>NZ_CP150324.1:0-3240000 GCF_051527405.1 Sorangium sp. So ce295
ATGACGATTCCGAAACACGAGCCGCGCGAGGTCTTCGATCGGGCGATCGAGCATACGCGGGCGCTTTCCCCGGCCACTTTCGATCAGTGGTTCGGGGGAGTTCAGTTCGATGATCTGACCGACGGCGTCCTGACGCTGCGTGTCCAGAACGAGTTCGTCCTCGAGTGGGTCAGGGACAATTTCCTGCCAGCGCTCACGGACAAGATCCGAGAGCTCACCGGCTGGTCGGTCCAGGTCGCGTGGACGGTGGATCAGAACCTCGTCGCGCCCATTGCGCAGCGCGTGGAGCTCACCCCGGTGCGTCCACGGGCGCTCGTCGTGCGTCCGTCGAGCGCGGCGCCGGTGCCGGCGCCCCGCCCCGAGCCGACGCTCCGGCGCGTCCCGTCGATGCCGGACGACCTCAACCCGAAGCACACCTTCGCGAGCTTCGTCGTGGGCCCCTCGAACCAGCTGGCGCACGCGGCCGCGATCGCGGCCGCGGGCGGCGGGGGACGCCGTTACAACCCGCTCTTCATCTGCGGCGGCACGGGGCTCGGCAAGACCCACCTCATGCACGCGATCGCGCACCGCGTCTTCGAGGGCAGGCCGGACGCGCGGATCATCTACGTCTCGGCCGAGAAGTTCACGAACGACTTCATCACGGCCATCCAGCACCACCGGATGGACGAGTTCCGCACGCGGTACAGGTCGAGCTGCGACGTGCTGCTGGTCGACGACATCCAGTTCCTGGCCGGGCGCGAGCAGACGCAGGAGGAGTTCTTCCACACCTTCAACGCGCTCCACACGCTCGACCGGCAGATCGTGGTGACGAGCGACAAGTACCCCCAGAACCTCGAGCGCATGGAAGAGCGGCTCGTCTCTCGGTTCTCCTGGGGGCTCGTCGCCGACATCCAGGTGCCGGAGCTCGAGACGCGCGTCGCGATCGTGCGGAACAAGGCGGCGCTCGAGGGCATCGCGCTCACGGACGACGTGGCGCTCTACCTCGCGCAGATGGTCCGCTCCAACGTCCGCGAGCTCGAGGGGACGCTGATCCGGCTGGCGGCCAAGAGCTCGCTCACGGGCCGCCCCGTCGACCTCCCGTTCGCGCGCGCCGAGATCACGGCCACGTCGCCGCCGCGCGCGCAGATGATGAGCGTCGAGGACATCCAGCGCGCGGTGTGCCACCACTTCCACCTGCGCTCGATCGACCTCACCTCGAAGGACCGCCACAAGAGCGTGGCCTTCGCGCGCCACGTCGCGATGTACCTCTGCAAGCAGCGGCTGAAGTGCAGCTTCCCGGAGATCGGGCGGGCCTTCGGCAACCGCGATCACACGACGGTGATGAGCGCCGTCCGCAAGATCGAGGCGCAGCGCGACTCGGATCCGCAGGTCCGCGCCCACCTCGAGGCGCTCGAGAAGAAGCTCGCCGACGAGTGAGTCGCGCGCGCGTGACGCGGAAGACGCGCGCGCGGGGTCAGAGCTCGGACAGCGCGGAGCGCGCGTCGTCCGCGACGAGCTTGTTGCCGTACGCGGACGCGAGATCGAGCACCTCGGCGAGCTCGCGCCGCGCCTCCTTGACCAGGCCCCGCTGCTTCAAGAGCGCGCCGAGCAGGTACCGGCTCTCGAGGGCGTCGGTGCGGTAGGAGCGCGCGTCGGCGTAGCGCGCGAGCTCGCGCAGGAGCTCGCCGGCGCCGACCGCGCCGCTCAGCCCGTCCAGGTAGGCGAGGTGCGCGCGGTTGATGGAGGCGAGGCGCTCGTGGCCGCTCTCCTCGGCGAGCTCCTTCGACTCGGTGAGCGACGCGTAGGCGCGCGGCAGATCGCCGAGCCGCCGGCTCGCGTCGCCGAGGTTGTGCAGCGCGGCGGCGGTCTCGAAGCGCAGGCCCGCGGACCGGGCGAGGTCGACGGCGCGGGCGGAGCTCTTCACCGCCGCGTCGAAGTCGCGCAGGAACACGTGCACGAGGACGCGCTGCTTCTCGCGCTCGCTCGCCGCCGCGAGGTCGCCCGGATCGCCGAGCGCCTCTGCCCGATCGAGGGCGCGGAGCGCCGCCTCGATGTCGCCCGTCGCCGCGCGCGTCTGGGAGATCGCGAGCAAGAGCCTCGGATCGTCGATCGCGCCCGTCGCCTCGAGCTGCTCGACGGCGCGCTCCGCGCGCGCGAAGTCGCCGCTCCGGACGCCGATCTCCGTCTCGCACGCGAGCGCCTTGCGGCGGAGGTCCCCCCGATCGCCGGCGAGGGCGTAGGCCTCCTCGAGCCTCGCGTACGCGTCGGCGAAGAGATCCACCGCGCCGAGGGCGCGCGCCAGGTCGACGCGGGCCGAGAGCTTCTGCTCCGGCGTGCCGGCCTCGTCGATGCGCCGCAGCGCGCGGGCGGCGACGTCGGCGAGATCCGGCGCGGAGCGCACGCGCACGACGACGTCGGCGAGCGCGCCGAGCCACGCGGAGAGCTCCGCCGGCGAGCGGTGGGCGTGGTCGCCGAGATCGAGCGCCTGGAAGATGAGCCGGAGCGCCGGATCGAGCTGGCTCGCGCGGATCTTGTGCAGCGCCGCGCGCGCGTAGAACGTGGCGGCGCGGTCGCGATCGCCGGCCTGGTAGAAGTGCTGCCCGATGCGCTCGGCGTGCTCGGCGCCGTCCTCGCCGACGACGGCGACGTACGCCGCCGCGGCCGCGGCGTGCAGCTCCCGGCGGAGCTCCGGCGGGATCGCGTCGAGGACGATCTCCCCGTGCATGGGCGACGCGAAGCTCGCCTGCGCGGGGCCCTTGAGCCGCAAGAGGTCGCGGGTCGCGAGCCCGGAGATCGCGCGGTTCACGGCCGGGAGCTTCTGCTGGAGGAGCGCCGCGAGGACCTCGGTCGGCACCGGATCGCCGAGGATGGCCGCCGCCTGGAGCACGGCGCGGTCGCTCGGATCGAGCCGCCGCACCCGGGTCGCGATGAGCGTGCGCAGCGAGCGCGGCACCGCCGACGCGCCGTCGAGCCGCGCCTTCACGACGCCGCTGACGACGCTGAGCGCGCCGGAGTCGAGGAGCTCCCTGATGAGCTCCTCGAGGAAGAGCGGGTGGCCGCCGGCGCGCTCGCGGCAGAAGGCGACGACGTCGGGCGGCAGGAAGCTCGCGCCGATGCGCGCCGACATGAGGCGCGCGCTGTCGCTGTCCGAGAGCTCCCCGACCTTGAGCCGGTAGAAGTGGGGGTGCGCCTCGAGCAGCGGCGGCGGGTCGCTGCGCGTCGCCAGCATCAGCACGGCGCGGAGCCCGCCGGCGCGGCCCGCGGTGGCGAGCAGCGTCTCGGCGGTGAGCTGGTCCATCGCCTGCGCGTCGTCCCACGCGAAGCAGTGGAGGCGATCCTCGCAGAGGCTCTGCACCATGCGCGGGAACGCCGTGCGCAGGATCGCGGTCGTCCCCTGCGGCGCCCGCCTCTCGGCGAGCGCCGCGCCGAGCTGACCGAGCACGGCCGCGGACTCGTCGTCGCGCAGGCCGAGCGCCCGCAGCCGCGGCAGCACCGCGCGGATGCGCTCCTCGTCGTCGCCCTCCTGGATGCCGCAGAGCACCTGGAGCATCGCGGTGAGGCCGCTCCACGGGACGTCGGCGCCGTTGTGCGGGCACGAGGCGACGTAGACGCCGACGTTGTAGTCGCCCTTCGAGAGCCGCCGCTCCATCTCGGCGAGCAGCCGCGTCTTGCCGATGCCGCGCTCGCCCTGGATGACGACGATCTGCGCGCGCTTCCTCGTGGCGTCGGCCAGGATGTCGCCGAGCTGCTTGAGCTCTTCGCGGCGGCCGATGAAGCGTCCGTACGCGCCGTCCGGGGGCTGCGCGGACGTGACGACGCGCCCCCCCTCGGGCGCTGTCCGGCCGGCGCCGGGCAGCTCCTCGGTCGCGAACGCGTTGCGGAGGACGCGCCCGGTGAGGTTCGACACGGCGACCTGGGACTCGGTCGCGCGGGCGAGCGCCTGGGCGGAGGCGATGAGCGAGGTGAGCCGCTCGTCGCGGATCGGGGCGCCGGCGCTGTCGACGAGGATGCGGGCGAGGTGGATGCCGGCGGAGACCGCGGCGCCCCCTCCGCGCGAGCGCAGGATCACGAGGGCGGCGCGCGCCGCGGCCTCCGTGTCGCGGCCGTCGGCGTCGCCGAGCCCGAAGACGGCGACCAGCTGCGACGCCTCCTGCTCGAGCAGCAGCGCGCCGTAGCGCGCCAGCACGTCGCGGGCCCGCGCCATGCGCCTCGCCGCGTCGTCCTCGGATCCCGTGAAGATGAGCACGAGCGCCGTGACCTCGCGCCGCTCGCCGAGCCCGCGCGCGGCCGGGCCGCTGTCGGCCTTCTCGAGCAGCTGGAGGAGCCCCGACGCCGAGCGGCTGCGCGTGCTCGTCGTGTGCGGCACCTCGACGGGCGTGCGCTCGTTGGCCCCGTTCGGCTCCTCTTCGAGCACGGCGCTCGCCTGGATCTCGGCGCTCTTCTCCTCGTGGAACGGCTCCAGGAAATCGGCGAGGTCGTTCGCCCCGAACCGCTCGGCCGTCGCGTAGAAGAAGCCGAGGAGCGCCTCGTGCAGCCGCCCGGCGTCGGGGAACCGATCCTCCGGGTTCTTCGCGAGCATCGTGCTCACGACGTCGACGAGCGACCGGGGCACGTCGGGGCGCACGAGCGCGAGCGGCGGATACTCGCTCGCCTGCAGCCGCCGCATGATCTCGAACGCCGTCGGCGCCGCGAACGGGTTCGACCCGGCGAGCATCTCGTAGAGCACCGTGCCGAGCGAGAAGAGATCGCTCCTGCCGTCGATCGCGCCGGCGCGCGACTGCTCGGGGCTCATGTAGGCGAGCTTCCCGCGGATCCTCCCTGCGCGGTTCTCGCCGACCTCCTCGTCGGTCATCGATTGCGTCGCCTTCGCGATGCCGAAGTCGGTGACCTTCACCTCGCCCTCCCAGGAGAGCAGGATATTCTGCGGAGAGATGTCGCGGTGGACGATGCCGAGGGGGCGCGACTGCTCGTCGCGCCGCCGGTGCGCGTGATCGAGCGCCTTCGCGATCTCGGCCGTCATGAAGACGGCCATGGCGAGGGGGATCGGCTTCTTCGCCCTCCGGCAGCGGGCGAGGAGCGTCGCCAGGTCGAGCCCGGGGACGTACTCCATCGCGATGAAGTAGCTGGTCGGATCGCCGTTCGGATGGTCGACGCGGCCGAGGTCGAACACCTGCACGATGTTCGCGTGCGAGAGGCGCACGGCGAGCTTGGCCTCGTGCACGAACATGTCCACGAAGCGCCCCTGCTCGGCCAGCTTGGGGAGGATGCGCTTGATGACGAGGACCTTCTCGAACCCCTCGACGCCGAAGCTCTTGGCCTTGAAGACCTCGGCCATGCCGCCCTCGCCCAGGCGCTCGAGCAAGCGATACCGCCCGAAGGTCTCGCTCAGCATCGCCCCGCCTGCGCCCCACGCAGCGTCGCGCCTTTGGCGCGCGCGGCGCTCCGGGAGGGACGGCCCGCGATCGGCGCGCGCGCCGGCGCCGCCGCGCCGGCCGCGTCGCCTAGCCGCGCGTCATGTCTCGACGGCCTTGTTTGCGCCGGCGTCATCGTCCCCTCCATACATCGACTCCGCGATCCGGAACGCCGCCCCCTCCAGACGCGCGTACGCGTCCCGGAGCGCGTCGAGGTCGCCGCCGGCCTCGAGCAGCTTCCGCAGCGCCGCGCACTCGGCGTGGACCTCGCCGAGGAGCTCGGCGTCGAGCAGATCGCCGTAGCCTTCGAGGGCCTGCTCGGTCGTGTAGACGAGGGTCTCGGCCTGGTTGCGGAGCTCGGCGAGATCGCGCCGGAGCGCGTCGGTCTCCTTGAACCGCTCGCCCTCCGAGACGAGCCGCTCGACCTCGTCCGGCGTGAGGCCGCTCGTGGGGGTCACCCGGATCTCCTGCACCCGCCCCGTCCCGAGATCCCGCGCCTCGACGCGGACGATCCCGTTCTCGTCGATGCGGAAGGTGACCTGGATCTTCGGCAGCCCGCGCGGGGCGGGAGGGATGCCTGTGAGCTCGAAGCGGGCGAGGCTCCGGCAGTCCGCGGCCATCTCGCGCTCGCCCTGGAGCACGTGCACGGGGACGAAGCTCTGGTTGTCGACGCTCGTCGTGAAGATCTCGCTCCGCTCGGTGGGGATGGTCGTGTTGCGCGGGATGAGCTTGAAGCTCACGCCGCCGCCGGTCTCGACGCCGAGCGACAGCGGCGTCACGTCGAGGAGCAGCACCTCGTCCACCTGTCCGGACAGCGCGGCGCCCTGCAGCGCGGCCCCGACCGCGACGACCTCGTCGGGGTTCACGCCCTTGTTCGGCTCCCGGCCGAAGAACTCGCGCACCGCCGCCTGCACCGCGGGCATCCGGGTCATGCCGCCGACGAGGACCACCGTGTTGACGGCGGAGACGGGGAGCTTGGCGTCCCCGAGCGTCGCGCGGCAGACGTCGATGGTCCGCCGGATGAGGCCCTCGCAGAGCATCTCGAGCTCGTTGCGCCGCATCGTCCGCTCGAGGTGGAGCGGCCCGCCGCCTGGGCCGACGGCGATGAAGGGGATGTTGATCTCGGTCTCGAGCGACGACGAGAGCTCGTGCTTCGCCTTCTCGGCCGCCTCCTTGAGCCGCTGCAGCGCCATCCGGTCCCGGCGCAGATCGATGCGGCTCTTCCCCTCGAACTCGTCGGCGAGCAGGTCGATGATCCGCTGGTCGAAGTCCTCGCCGCCGAGGTGCGTGTCGCCGCCGGTCGCCTTGACGCTGAAGACCCCGCTCGCGATCTCGAGGATCGAGATATCGAACGTGCCTCCGCCGAGATCGTAGACCGCGATCGTCTCGGCCTTCACCTTGTCGAGGCCGTAGGCGAGCGCCGCGGCGGTCGGCTCGTTGATGATCCGGCGCACGTCCAGCCCGGCGATCCGCCCTGCGTCCTTCGTCGCCTGCCGCTGCGCGTCGTCGAAGTAGGCGGGGACGGTGACCACCGCCTCCGTCACGGGCTCGCCGAGGAACCGCTCGGCGACCTGCTTCATCTGGCCGAGGATCACGGCGGAGATCTCGGGCGGCGAGTAGTTGCGCCCCTTGACCTCGACCCACGCGTCGCTGTTCGGCGCCTCGACGATCTTGTAGGGGGCGAGGCTGATCTGCTTGCTGACCTCGGGCGCGGTGAACTTGCGGCCCATCAGCCGCTTCACCGCGTAGATGGTGTTCTGCGGGTTCGTGACCGCCTGGCGGCGCGCGACCTGTCCGACCAGGCGCTCACCGCTCGCGGGGAAGCCGACCACGGACGGCGTGGTGCGCGCGCCCTCGGCGTTCGGGATCACCCGAACATCGTTGGCCGAGGCGACGCCTGCCCCTTCGACGACAGCCACGCACGAGTTCGTCGTCCCGAGATCGATGCCGATCACCTTCCCCATATGCGGCGAAAGATACTACAGGCCTGGATGCTCTCCGGGTGGGGAGACGACCTGGGCGCCCGCGATATTTGGGGAGATCGTGCGGCGAGGTAGCGGGGCACGGCAGATCCCGGACAGGATCACCGCCAGGATGCGCACCGTGCCGGGGGTGTGCGCCGAGGGAGCCGGCGCGACGCCGCGCGGAGGCTCAGTTCGCCGCGGGCGCCGGCTCGACGGGCGAGCCCTTCGAGACGACGACCATGGCCGCGCGGATCAGGTAATCGCCCAGCATGTATCCCGGCTGGACCTCCGCGATCACGACGCCGGCGGGGTGCTCGGTCGAGTCGAGCTGCTGGATGGCCTCGTGCACGCTGGGATCGAAGGGCTTGCCGACCGCGGCGATGCGCTTGATGCCCATGCGCTCCAGCGTGTCGACGAACTGCTTCGTCACGATCCGGACGCCCTCGGCGACCGACTTCACGTCCGGCGCGCTCTCGGCGTGGATGGCGGCGCGCTCGAGGTTGTCGAAGACCGGGAGCAGATCCTTCAGGATCGACTCGCGGCCGCGGCGCTGCGCCTCTTCGACCTCGCGCCGGGAGCGCTTACGGAAGTTGTCGAAATCCGCGGCGGTGCGCAGCAGCTGCTCGCGCATCCGCGCGGCCTCGGCCTGCACCTCGCCTAGCTTGTCTTCGGGGGTGGAGGCCTGCTGCTCCGCGGCCTCTGCGCGCTCCGCGTGCGCCTCTGCCGTCTCCCCCGTGTTCTGGTTCGACCCATTTTGTTCCGAATCGCTCATAGGACGGCGGCACTATAACCAGCCGCGATCCGCTGGCAATCGCCAGGCCCATGGTCGGCCCGGAGGCGAGCGCCGCCGTCCGAGCGCGCCGGCGCTCGCCGCCGCGCCGGCCCAGGACGCCCGCGGGTGGGGGGGCCGGCGCGCGGGCGCTCCGGCCGGGGGGGCCGCGCGGGCGCTCCGGCCGCGCTCCGGCCGCGCTCCGGCGGGTCAGATTGCCCGGGTCTCCACGATCCGCTGCGGGCGCTGCATCGAGCGTTTGCTCCGACCCCCCGCCCGGCGTTAGATCGCCCCCCATGAGCATCGCCACAAGCCCCGCCGCCGAACCTCCTCCGGCGAACGCCTCGACGCCGGCCAGCGCGCCGCTCCTCGCGGCGCAGAAGCACCTGCTCGGCAACTACCGCCAGCCGCCGTTCGTCCTCGACCGCGGCAGGGGTTGCGAGCTCTTCGACACGGAGGGGCGCCGGTACCTTGACATGTGCGCGGGGGTGGCAGTGGCTTCGCTCGGGCACGCTCACCCGCGGCTCGTGGCGACCATCTCCGAGCAGGCGGGTCGCCTGATGCACGTCTCCAACTATTTCTTCAACGCCGAGAACCTCCGCCTCGCCGAGGAGCTCTGCGCGAAGACCGGCTTCGACCGCGCCTTCTTCTGCAACTCGGGCGCGGAGGCGAACGAGGCGATGCTCAAGCTCGCGCGCCGCCATTTCTTCAACCGGGGCGAGGAGGGACGCTACCGGATCATCGCGTTCGACAACGCGTTTCACGGCCGGACCCTCGGCGCGGTCGCGCTGACCGGGACGCCGAAGTACCGCGAGGGCTTCGGCCCTTCGCTCGACGGCGTCACGCACGTGCCGTACGGAGACGCGGCGGCGGTGCGCGCGGCCATGGGCCCGGACGTCGCGGGGATCCTCGTGGAGCCGGTGCAAGGGGAGGGCGGCGTGCTGCCGGCCCCGGCCGGGTTCCTCGCCGAGCTGCGGCGCATCGCCGACGAGCACGGCGCGCTGCTGCTCATCGACGAGGTGCAGACCGGCATCGGGCGCACGGGGCACTGGCTCGGCGCGACGTACGACGGCGTCCAGGGCGACGCCGCGGCGCTCGCGAAGGGGCTCGGCGGTGGGTTCCCGGTCGGCGCGCTGGTGCTGCGGGAGCGGCTCAACGGCGCGCTGCCCCCGGGCTCGCACGGCTCGACCTACGGCGGCAACGCGCTCGCCTCCGCCACGGCGCGCACGGTGCTCGCGGTCATCGAGGAAGAGAAGCTGTGCGAGGCCGCCGTGAAGCGCGGCGAGCAGCTCGGCCGCGGCCTCGCCGCGATCGCCGCGCGGCTGCCGGGCGTGTGCCTCGGCGAGCGCGGGCGCGGGTTGCTCCGCGGGCTCATCCTCGCGCCGACCGTCGACGCGCGGGCCGCCCTCGGCCGCGCGCGCGATCGGGGCGTGCTGCTCACGATCGCGGGCAGCAGCGTGCTCCGGTTCACGCCGCCCCTGATCGTGAGCGAGGCGCAGATCGACGAGGCGCTGGCCGAGGTCGAGGCCGCGCTCGCCGAGACGCCGGCTGCAGGTTGAGGTGGTCGCCTCGCGCGCCTCGGGTCCCGCCGTCGCACCCGTCCCGTGCTCGGGCTGCAGCAAGCTGATCGATCCGCTGCGCGCGGGGCAGGTGGCGATCTTCGATCAGCGCTTCCATTACTTCTGCAACGCGCGGTGCCGCCACGCCTTCCTCGGTGAAGCGCCGCCTGCGCCGGGGGACGGCCGGCCTACGGGCCTCGCGGCGCCGGGCGCGCCCTTCGCCGGCGCTCCTCCCCGGGGGCTCCCGTCGGGCGCGCCGCCCGGCGCCGGCGGGCACCACGCCTCCACCCCGCGCACCCCGCGCGCGGAGCCCGCGCGGGCGAGCGCTGACGAGGGCGCGGCGCGCGTCGCCGATCTCGACGCGCCGATCGTGAACGCGTTCCCCCCCGTGTCGCTCGACGAGAAGCTCCCCGATCTGCCCGTCCTCGACGACGATCGCGCGCTGCTCGAGCCCATCGGGAACACCATCCTGAGCGAGGAGCCGCAGCGCTACGACGCGGTCGAGGCGCGGGACATCGGCGCGCTCCTGCTCGTGCTCGCGATCATCGCGGGGACGCTGGCCGTCGCGCTCACCCTCGCCGGGGACGCGAAGCTCGTCATCGGCGCGCGCATCGTGCTCGCCACGGTGAGCGCCGGGATGCTCCTTGGCCGCGCCGCCACGACCGCGCGCGACGCCACGGATCCGCACCCTGCGCCGATGCTCGCCCCCGTCCTTGGCGGGCTCGTCGCCGCCGTCTGGGCCCTCTTCGGTCAGGACCGCGCCCTCGCGGCCGAGGCCGCGTCGCTCGCCGGCGTGATCGCCACCGCCAGCGCGATCAGCGCGTGGCTCATCGAGAGCGCCCGACATCGCGTGTTCGCGGAGCGGGCGTGGATCGGATCCGTGCTCTCGACCCCCGCGCGCCGGCCGCCTGGCGCGTGGGCGCAGGGCTCGGCGCCCGCCGACCGCGCCCCTCAGCGCGGCGGCGACGGCGGTCCTGTCGAGGGCGCCGGGGATGAGCTCTACGAGCTGCGACCGGGCGAGAGCGTCCAGGTCGACGCGGGGGAGATCGTCCCCGTCGACCTCATCGTCACGGGCGGCGACGTCGAGGTGCTCCCCTGGATCGGCGCGACCACGCCGACCCGCCGCCGCGACGGCGACCCGGTCGTCGCCGGGGCCACCGTGGTCCGGGGTCGCCTCGTCGGCGCGTGCACCTTCTCCGGCGGCGATCGCGCGGTCGCGCGCGTCCTGCTCGACGCTCGCCGGCGCGCGGACGCCCTCGCGCCCATCGCTCAGGCCTCCCGCGCCCTGACCGAGCGCTGGGCGATCGGCGCCGCGGCGATCGGCGCGCTCTCCGCCTTCGTCGCCGGGCGCGCTCCGGTCGAGATCGCGATGACCGCGGCGGCCGTGCTCGCCGCGCTGTCCACGGCGATCACGGCGTCCATCGCCTCGGTGCACGTCGCGCGGGGCATCTTGCTCGGGCTCCGCCGGGGCATCGTCTACAAGAGCGCCGACGCCTGGGATCGCGCAGGGAAGACCTCGGTCGCCGTGTTCTGCGCCCGCGGCACGCTGCTGCTCGGCGAGCCCGAGCTCGCGGAGCTGGAGGCGACCGGCCAGAAGCTCAAGCCGAGCGACGTGCTCGCGCTCGCGGCCGGGGCGGAGCGCACCGAGGAGCACCCCGTCGCGACGGCGATCGTCCGCGCCGCGCGCGCCCGCGGCTTGCGGCCCGACGGCGTGCGCAACCCCAACTTCCACCCCGGCCTCGGCGTGACGGCCGTCACCTCGTCCGGCGAGGACCTCTGCGTCGGCAACCGCGCGCTCATGCTCGAGCAGCGGATCTCGATCGCCGCGGCCGAGAGCCGCGTCGCCGAGCTCGAGGCGCTGGGGCGCACGGTGGTCCTCGTCGCTGTCGGCGCTCGCCTCGTCGGCATCATCGGCCTGCAGGACGGGCTGCGCCCCGGGGCGCGGGCCGCCATCCAGCACCTGCTCGACGCGCAGATCGAGCCCGTGCTGATGTCGGGCGACGCGCGCGAGACGTGCGAGGCGATCGGCCGCTCGCTCGACATCGATCACATCCGCCCCGAGGTCCTCCCCGCGGATCGCGGCACGGAGGTGCGTCGCCTGATCGACGCGGGCACGAGCGTCGCCGTCCTCGGCCACGCGGGCGTCGACGACGCCGCGCTCGGCGCCGCGGACGTCTCCGTGGCGCTCGGCGCCGCCGGCTCGGCGCCCGCCGATTTCTCCACGGTCCTCGCGTCGGACGACGTCCGCGACGCCGCGCTCTCCCTCGCGCTCGCGCACCGCACGCGCCTCGAGGCGCGCGTCGGGCTCGCGCTCAGCGTCGCCCCGGCGCTCGTCGGCGCCGCGGTCATCGCCGCGTTCGTGCTCCCGCCGGCCTACGCGCCCATCGCCTCGCTGCTCGGCGGCGTCATGGCCGTCGTCCACGCCCGCGCGCTCGACGCGAAGAGCTGAGCGCCGGGCGCGGTCGCCGGCGCGGGGCTCCTCGCCGCGCCGGGGCGGGCTACGAGACGTCGGGCGTGGTGTCCTTGGGGTCGCGGCAGTCCGCGCAGACGCCGTACATCTCGTGCTTGTGCCAGGTCACGTCGAAGCCGTACTTCGCGGCGATCTCTTCCTGGAGCGCCTCGATCCGCGGCTCCTCGAACTCGATGATCTTCCCGCAGTTGACGCAGATCAGGTGGTCGTGGTGCGCGCTGGCGTCGTCCGCCAGCTCGTAGCGGCTAAGGCCGTCCCCGAACCGTCGCTCGGAGGCCACGCCGCACTCCGCGAGCAGCTTGAGCGTGCGGTACACCGTCGCGTACCCGATGCCTCGGTCGTGCGCGCGCACCTCCGCGAGCAGGTCCTCGATGGTCATGTGCGGGGCGCCGGAGAAGAACGTGTCGACGATCAGCCGGCGCTGCGCCGTCGATCTCAGCCCCTTCTTCGCCATGTACGCCTGGAGGCGAGCGCGGAGCCGGTCGAGGGCAATTTCGTCCACGTGGCTGGCGCTGCTCCCCTCTCTCTCCATGACGGCCATGGCCAGTTTATCCCGTTCGCGGCGAACCGCGTCAAGGCCGGTGACCGCGCCCACGTGGCGCGGCCTCGCCGATGCTGCCCGCGCCCCGCTCGTCGGCGCTACTCGCCGACCTGCGCCATGTAGCTGATCTGAGCCGCCGAACCTCCGAGGGGGCTGAGCAGCGTGATGGGAGGCGCGACCAGGCCGGCCGCCGCCGTGTTGTCGATGACGACGTAGTAGAGGCCCGGGCGCAGCGCGTAGCGGCGGGTCTCGATGATCCCGGGCTGGAGAGGGCCGCCTGCCTGCACCGGGCCTGGCGGGGGGCCGAGCGGCTTGCCGGTCTGGTACGCCTCGCGCCACGCGTCGCCGGTGGGCTTGTCGACGATCATGAGGTCCACGGGCGCGCCCTGCGCGCTGACCTTGAGGTAGAGCGCCTGGTCCGAGTCGGCGACCTCGAACGGCCCGAGGTAGTCGCGCTGGTTCGCGTACACCTCGACGGTCTCGTTCGCGAACGTGTACCGCTCCTCGTCCTCCGCCTCGAACGGGTGGTGCGGTCGCTGGGGCGGCATGAGGATCCCCAGCGTGAAGTCCTTCCCGGTCTCCTCGTTGTAGAGGACGGTGAACCCTCGGGTCAGCTCGCCAGCGACGATCTGGTTGCCGAGCAGGTTGGCGAGCCCTCCGAACGGCGGGACGTTGGCCATCACGTCGATGACCGGGTTCTCGACGTAGCCCAGCTGGAAGCTGGGGCCTTGAACGATCCGGTTCAGCCGTCCCCACACGTAGACGTTATCGTCCGCGAGCTGGAAGTCGGGTCGGTACTCGACGGACGTCGTGAGCGAGAAGCCCACCCGCTTGGCCGGCTGCATGTAGCCGTAGCCGGTGCCGGCGATGTGGACGGTGATCGTCTGGGCGGCGTCGTTGACGTCGTACGAGCACTGCATCGGGAAGAACCGCCCCATGGACGCCGATCTGTCCTGCAGGCGCAGCGAGACCCCGCTCTTCAGCATCTCGGGGCAGATCTTGCTGGCGCCGAAGTTCGAGAACAGGAACCAGCGGAGGGCGGGGCTCGCGTTCACGGGACCGCTGACGCAGGGGCAGCCGACGAACGTGAACGACAGCGCGACGGCGGCGAGCGCCAGCGCGGCGGACGCGCGGGAGAGCGGGGGTCTTCGTGCGGGCACGCGGGCTAACATAGCGGGTCGACCTCGAAGGGAGAGCGGGTTTGCGCGCGGGAGGACGGAGGACGGCCCCTCCCGGATCAGCGCACGAGATGCCATTGGACGCCGGGGGTCACCTCGAGATGCAGGTGATTTTTGTGCGCCCGGTCGTAGTTGGGCGTGAGGATCGACGTGAAGATGTGCTGGTCCACGGCCTCGCACACGATGGATCGCAGCTCTCGCGCCGCCGCGTCCGCTGGAGGGCCGCTGCCCGCCCCCTTGCCGGCCCCGCGGGGCCGCCCGGTCGGGCGGGCGCTCTCGCCGCAGACCGGCGCGCCGCGCCTGCCGACGAAGTCGCGCTCCACCTCGAGCCAGTCCTCCGCGAACCCGCCGCCGACGCGCTCCTTGACGAACCTGTAGGGGTCGATCGCGAGCCCGCCGGGGTGCCTCGTGGCGAGCCTGCCCTCGGGCCACATCCTGGCCGGAGGCCGCCAGGCCGAGAACATCAGCACCTCGTCGATGTCGTGCGCGCGGAGGATCCGGCTGAAGTCCGAGAGCGCCAGCGCGAGGCGGCAGTCGAAGACGTCGTGCGGGTTTCCCGCGCGTTGATGGGCCGGCAGCGCCGTCCGGTAGAGGACCCCGCCGACCCCATGCATCAGCCGCACCGGAGCGAGCACGCCCGGCGCGCGCTGCACCGGCTGGAACGCGATCTTCCGCTGCGTGAGCGCCGCACGGCATTGCTCCGCGCTCATCGCCGCGTAGCGCGCCGACGGGTGCTTCGCCCAGTCCTGATGGTACCTGACCTTCGGCTTGCCCTGCGCGCTCGGCGCGACGGCGAGGGGGCCGAGCGCGAGGGCGAGCGCGCAGGCAGCGGCGGCATGGCGTGCGGGCGGCATCGTTGCGGTACATCCCTCGTGCGAAGCAAGGCAGGCCGACCCTCTCGGGGGGGGGGGCAAGTGACCACGACCACGACACGACCACGACCACGTGGCCGGCCGCGCCGCCATCCGGTGGAGCGGGGCCCCGTGCGCGGGGTGGCTGGTGGCTACTGCCCGATCCTACCGCGACATTTGACCGGGCCGCGCGATCCCCTCAAAATGGGTCGCATGCGCGTCCGTGGGTCAAGCGCCCGCACGCGCAGCTTGACGTACGGGAGCGAAGGTCCGGCCCGCATGGCTTCCCGGTCCGGGCGGTCCCTGGTCCAGGTAGCCACCGCGGCGCGCTTGTGCGCTGCATGCAACTGACATGGGTGATCTTTCCAACCGAGCTCGAAAGATCCTTTTCGCCGCGGTCACCGAGTTCATCGCAACGGGCGACCCAGTTGGCAGCAGGACGCTCGCCCGGAAGTACGGGCTGGATCTCTCGGCTGCCTCGATCCGCAACGTGCTCGCCGACCTCGAGGAGGCGGGGTACCTCCACCAGCCGCACACCTCTGCCGGGCGGATCCCGACCGATCGCGCGCTCCGGCTGTTCATCGACGCGCTCGTCGAGCTCCGGTCGCTGTCCCCCGAGCAGCAGGCCGAGCTGAGCGCGAGGTTCACCGAGATCTACGCGGGGGCGAACGATCCGCTCCGCGAGACCGGGCGCTACCTCTCGGAGCTGTCCGGCGCCGCGGCGGTCGTCGCGGCGCCGCGGGCGGAGCTCCGCGCCCTCGCCCAGCTGCGCTTCATCCCGACCAAGCCCGGGCAGCTGCTCGCGGTGCTCGTCTTCGCCGACGGCTCGGTCGCGAACCGCTTCATCTCGGCCGACGAGGCGATCAACGAGGGCGAGCTCACCCGGATCCACAACCTGCTCACCGACGTCATCGAGGGGCGCACCCTGGGCGAGATCCGGGACCTGTTCGCCCGCCGCCTCGCGGACGAGCGCCTCCAGATCGACGCGCTGAGGCGCCGCGCCTTCGAGCTCGGCAGCAAGGCGACGGCCGACGTGACCCGGCGGAGCGAGGTCGTCATCGAGGGGCAGAACCGCCTGATCGATCTGCCTGAGTACGCCGACGTCGACCGGCTCAAGAAGCTGATGAAGGCGCTCGAGGAGCGCGAGGAGCTCGTCGATCTGCTCGACCGGACGCTCGCCGCCGGCGCGGGTGAGGTCACCGTGTTCGTCGGCAGCGAGGCGGGCGACCTTGGCGGAGGCCAGCTCAGCCTCGTCGCTGCGCCGTACATGGAGAACGGCCGCGTCGCCGGGACCGTGGGCGTGCTCGGCCCGACGCGGATGGACTACGCGAAGGTCATGCCGCTGGTCGACGCCACGGCCGCGGCGATGACCGAGGTCCGCGGCAAGGTCAAGTAGCGCCCCTCCGCTGCGGCGCGCGGAGCCGCTCGAGCACGTCGTCGAAGTCCGGGGGCGGCGGCGCCTGGAAGCGCATCGGCCGATCGTCGGCCGGGTGGTTGAAGCCGAGCTCGGCCGCGTGGAGCATCAACCGCGCGGCCGGGATCTTCGTCCCGCGGTAGTCCCGCACGTAGACCGTCTCGCCGACGAGCGGGTGCCCGGCCTCCGCGAGGTGGATGCGGATCTGGTGCGTGCGTCCCGTCTCGAGCCGGCACGCGACGAGCGTCACGCCCCCGGCGCCGGCTCCCTCCTGCGGCCCTCGGAGCACCTCGATCGGCTCCACGTGCGTCACCGCGAGTTGCCCCTCGCGCCGCCCGTCGCGCGCCGAGCCGCGCAGCCCGTCGCCCCGATCCTCGACGAGGTAGCTGCGGTAGGTGCCGCGCGGGACGGCGCCGTGCGCGAGCGCCAGGTACTGCCGGTGCATCGCGCGGACGCGGAGCTGCTGCGCGAGGTGCTTCTTCGCGGCGAGCGTCCGCGCGAAGACCAGCAGCCCGCTCGTCCCCTTGTCGAGGCGCTGCACCACGCCGAGCGGCGCGCGCCCGCGCAGGCGGTCGCGCCTGGCCAGCACCTCGCGCACCAGCGCGTCGAGGGTCGCGGCCTGCTCCGCGGGATCCTCGTCGCCGAACGGGATGGTGCTCACCCCGGCGGGCTTGTTCACCACGACGACGCTCGCGTCCGCGTAGACCACGAGCTCGCCCTCGAGCTTGCGCCGCCGCACGGTCTCGGGCCTCGGCGCGTGCAGGCGGACCTCGATCAGCTCCCCGCCGAGCACCCGCCGACGGGCGCTCGTCGCCACCGCGCTCCCGACAAGCACCTTGCCGGTCTCGATCAACCGGCGCGCGTCGGACCACGAGACCTCGGCCAGCGCACGGACGGCCCCGTCCAGCGGACGCCGATCCAGCTCGGCGGGCACCGTCCAGCGGCCATCCTGCGGAGGTCTTACCTGGGCGGCCGGGTGGACCCCGGTCGTTTTGGCGGTTTTGTCTTCGTGGCTCGGCGGAGTGGCGGGTCGGAGCGGACGCATGTAGAGCTCAGCGGGGCGCCTCGGCTCCGCCCACCAGCGTGGGACCGGGCTCTACCGGCGCGGAAAAACGCGCCTCCGCGGGGCCCGCGGGGGCGAAATACACCGCGAATGTTGACACATCGCGCGACGGGGGCCGAAGATATCCAGAGCCGTCGCCGCTTTCTCGCCATCTGAGAGGAGACCCGTTCGTGGCCAGCACCCTTCTCGCCGTAGACGACAGCGTGACCATGCGCAAAGTGCTCGAAATCACCTTTGCGGGTCAGGATTTCCGCGTCGTGACGGCGAGCAGCGCCGACGCTGCGCTGCAGAAGCTCAAGAGCGATAAACCCGACCTGGTGATCGCCGACGTCACGCTCGAGCCGAAGAACGGCTACGAGCTGTGCAAGGCGATCAAGCAGGCCTCACCGGCGACGCCCGTCCTGATCCTGTCGTCCAAGCAGAACCCGTTCGACCCCGCGAAGGGATCGGGCGCGCAAGCGGACGATCACATGGACAAGCCGTTCGACACCCAGCAGATGATCGACAAGGTCAAGAAGCTGCTGGCGTCGCGCGGCGAAGCGAAGCCCGCCGCCGCGGCGGCCCCTGCTGCCGCGGCGCCTGCGCCCGCGCGCTCTCCTGCGGCGCAGCCCGCCGCAGCCGCCGCGCAGCCCGCGGCCGCCGCGCAGCAGGCGGCAGCGAGCCCGCTCCAGCGCGCGAAGACCCTCATCTACACGCCCAACGCGCCGGCCACGAGCGCTGTGCCGGCCCAGGCCTCCGTCAAGACGGCGCCGGGCGGCTCGGCGAACGTGCCGGTCACGACGACGATGGCCTTCTCGCCGACGCCGGTGTCCGGCGTGCCGAAGACCGCGACGGGGCCTGCCGCCGTCGCTGCGACCGCCTCCGCGCAGGTCAACGGCCAGATGGCGAGCAAGCTCGAGGGCCTCGGCCTCACCTCCGAGCAGGTGGAGGCCGTGATGGCGCTGTCCCGCGACGTCGTGGAGCGCGTCGTGTGGGAGGTCGTGCCGGTGCTCGCCGAGACGATCATCAAGGAAGAGATCGCGCGCCTGACGAAGTAGGCGTCCACCGCGGCCGCTGCCTGGCCGTGGCTGCTTTGTCCGGCGACCTGGAGTTGCTACGCCAGGGCCGCGCCTCGTTCCGCGGTTGGCGCAGCCCATGAACGACACACACGACAAACGCAGCGGTGCGCCCGCGGACACCCGCGACGGGACGGCCGCGGGCGATCTGGAGAGCCCGAGCGCTCCTGAGCCCTGCGCGCCTTCCGCTGGCGACGGGTCGGCAGAGAGCCACGGCAGGGTCGGGATGGCCGGTGTCGCGGCCGACGCCGAGGAGGCTCGCCTCGTGCCGCAGGGCAACCCGCTCCGCTGGCGTGGCGCTGCCGTGTCCGCCGCGGGCGCCCTCCTCACGTTCGTCGTGATGGCGCTCGCGCCTCAGCTGCGCTGGGGTGTCCCGATCGGCGCGCTCGGCGTCGCCATCGCGGCGGCCGGTCTGCTCGATCTGCTCGGCACGTTCGACGATCCCCCCGAGCGCGTCGCCACGCGCGTCGGGATCCACGACCTCCTCGGCCCGCTCGCGTTGCTCGGTGGTGGGCTCGTCGCGCTCTTCGTCCTGATCACGCTGAGCGTCGCGGGCTTCTTCTCGCCGAGCCCCCCCTCGTCGGACGGCGCGCCGACGCTGCTCTCGCTGGCGGTGCCCGCCATCGCCGTCCCCGCCGCGTTTCTCACGGCGGTCATCGGCGCGTTCCGGTTCGGCGAGCGCCTCGGCCCCTGCCGCGTCGACGAGGCGGGAGCTCCGCGCCCCCTCGGCCGGCGGCACGGCTTCTGGCTCGTCGCCGTCGTGACGCTGCTCTACCTGCCCATGCTCGGGAGCCACTCGCTCACCGATCCCTGGGAGACGCACTACGGCGAGGTCGCGCGCGAGATCCTGGCCAGGAACGACTGGATCTCGCTCTGGTGGGCGCAGGACGGCTGGTTCTGGTCGAAGCCGGTGCTCGACTTCTGGATGCAGGCGCTCGCGATGGCCGCGTTCGGCGTCCGCTACCGCTCGGGCGAGATGCTCTCGGCGGCCGCCGAGGGGCGCACCCCGTGGCCCGAGTGGGCCGTCAGGCTCCCCGTCTTCGCGCTGACGCTCATCGCCGTTTATCTCCTCAACAAGGCCGTCTCGCGGATCTTCAGCCGCCGCGCGGGGCTGCTCGCGGGGCTCGTCCTCGCCACGATGCCGCAGTGGTTCCTGGTCTCCCACCAGACCATGACCGACATGCCGTTCGTCGCGACGATGGCCGCGGCGATGGCGCTCCTCCTGCTCGGCATCCACACCGACGACGCGGAGGAGGCGCGCGTCTACGAGGTGGATCTCGGCCCGCTCAAGGTGGGCCTCTCCGCCTATCACCTCGTGCTGGGGGCGATCCTCGCCTGCGCGCTGCCGCAGATCCTCTACCTGCTCTCGCGTCACGTCGAGATCGGCCTTTCGCCCTTCGGCCTCCACTTCCGCGGCGACGTCTTCAGCTCGGGCTCACCGGGCAACTGCGGTCTGCCCGGCAACGAGGCCTGCCGGTCGGTGTTGCCCGTGCTCCCCGGCCTTCAGCCTGCGCTCCAGGCGCTCGTCTGGATGCAGACGCTCGCGATCGTCCTGTACGCCAGCTGGGGCGAGCGGCGCGTCCAGCGGCTCCTCTTCCTCGCGGCGTGGTTCTTCGCTGCCCTGTCCACGATGGCCAAGGGGCCGGCCGGCTTCGGGCTCCCGGTGCTCTGCGCGCTCGGCTACGTCGTCGTCTCCCGCCGGTACCGCGACGTGCTCAAGATGGAGATCCCCGTCGGGCTGCTCGTGCTCGCGTGCGTCGCGTTGCCCTGGTTCGTCGCGATGTACGCGCGGCACGGCCAGCCGTTCACCGACAGGCTCCTGTTCCACGACATGTTCAAGCGCGCCTTCACCCACGTCCACGACACGAACGAGGGCGACGACGTGAGCTTCCGCTATTACGTGTGGCAGCTCGGCTACGCGATGTTCCCGTGGACCGGGCTCGTGCCCGCGTCGCTCGTGTGGTGGCTCAGGCGGCGCGAGGGGGCGGCGCCGGGGGAGCGCGGCTCGGCCGACGTCCGTCAGGGCGACGCCTCGGTGTTCCTGGCGATGTGGTTCCTCTTCGGCTTCGCGCTGTTCTCGCTGATGCTGACGAAGTTCCATCACTACATCCTGCCGGCCGTCCCGCCGGCGGCGATGCTCACGGGGATCCTGCTCGACGACATGCTGCGCCTCGACGGCCGCGCGGGAGGGCTCGCGCGCCGCTCGATCGGCGCCTGCTCGCCGGTGCAGTCGGCGCGCTCCGCCGCGGTGGTCAGCTACGAGCGCGCGATGCTCGGCGCCGTCGCGCTCGGCGCTGCGCTCCTCGTGTTCCTCGTCGGGCGCGATCTCGCGATGGTGCGCGAGGGACAGCCGAGCCAGGCCAGGCTGCTGCACCTGTTCACGTACAATTACAAGCGCCCCTGGCCGCAGTCGCTCGACTTCTCCGCGGCCCTGTGGGCCTTCACCGCCGCCGCGGCTGCCCTGTGCTTGCTGCTGATGGTCGCGCGCTGGCGCCGCCACGTCGTCTACGCGCTCCTCTCGCTCGCCGTCGTGTTCACGGCGTGGGGCATCGACGTGTACTTCGTGCGGACGTCGCCTCACTGGGGGCAACGCGAGACGTTGCTCGCCTACGTGCGCGCGAATCAGCAGATCCCAGGGCCGCTCGTCGCTTACCAGCTGAACTGGAAGGGCGAGAACTTCTATGCCGGCAACCGGCTGGCGGCCTTCGTGTCGAGCGGAAAGAAGTTCCAGGATTACATCAATGAGCAGAAGAAGAAGGGCGTGAAGACCTTCTACTTCGTCACCGAGCACGGACGCACGGGCTCCTTGTCGAACGAGCTCGGCAGCCCTCGCATCTTTGAGAAGCTCACTTCCCTCGAGCTCAACAACAAGTTCCTCGTGGTGCGAGCGACGTTCGAGTGAGCGGAGCGGCGCCGGAGGGCGCTCATCTCACAAGCGCTGTCCGGCTGTGACGCTGTACGCCTGCTCCGGCTTTGGGAAAGCCGCTGTCGATGTTCGACGGTCATGCTGAATCAGGAGTGTCCTTGCATCTCTGTCGCCGTGGCGGCGCAGCAGCGCAAGGGGACTTCTGCCAGGACGTCCTAAGTACCTGAATCCACTTGAAGAAGTCGCAGGCACGCGCCCTGCTTTCCCCTGGAATCGAGCGTCGCGGCGGAGACCTTTCCCCCCCAGGTCCGCTGCGACGCTCTCTTTATTTCCGCAGCTGCGCCGGCCGCACATCGTGCGACCAGCTCATTCGCTCCCGGCGCCCCCAGGGGTCGCTTGCATTGCAGTGAAATGTCGATCCAGCGCGTCCAGGAGACCTGCTGTAGTGCTGACCTCCGCGGTCACGCCGATCCGGAGCCCCCGCTTCTCGGCGGTCGCGGTCGTGATCGGCCCGATGCTCGCGAGGAGCACGCGCTCGAGGCGCGCTGCGGCGCCCTCGCCGAGGAGATCGCAGAGGCTGTCGACGGTGCTGCTCGAGGTGAGCAGCACGACGTCGATCGCGCCCGCCGAGAGCGCCCCGAGCAGCTCTTCGCGGCGGCCGGCCGACGCAGGGCGGGTCTCGTAGACAGGCACGACATCGACCTCGCAACCGGCGGCGCGGAGGCGCTCGGGGAGCACCTCGCGGGCGACCAGCGCGCGGGCGAGGAGCACGCGGATTCGAGGGGACGCTGCCCGGCGTCCGGCCAGCGCCGGGTCGGCCAGGATGGCCTCAGCGAGCTCTTCGCCGCGGAATTCCCGCGGGACGATGTCGGCGCGGACGCCGCGCGCGGCCAGCGCGGCGGCGGTCCCGACGCCGATCGCGGCGAGGCGCGCGGGGCCGAAGGCGCGCGCGTCCAGGCCGAGCCGCTCCATCTCCTTGAAGAAGCAGGCCACCCCGTTCTCGCTCGTGAAGACGACGGCGTGGTAGCCGGAGAGGCCGCGGACAGCGTCGGTGACGCGCGCGGGGTCGGGGGGCGGGTGGATCTCGATGGTCGGGAGCTCCACCGCCTCGCCGCCGCGGAGGCGCACGAGCCTCGACGTCGAGCGCGCCTGGTGGCGCGGCCGGGTCACGAGCACGCGCTTGCCGAAGAGCGGCTTCCGATCGAACCAGCGGAGCGTGTCGCGCAGGCCGGTGACGGCGCCGACGACGATGACCGCTGGGCTCTCGATCCCTGCCTCCTTCACGCGGCGAGGCAGGTCGTCGAGGCGGCTGGAGACGACGCGCTGATCGGCCCGCGTCCCCCACTGGATCGCCGCCGCCGGCGTCGCGGGATCGCGGCGCCCCGGCCCCATCAGCCCCGCGACCACCGCGTCGAGGGCCTGCATGCCCATCAGGACGCAGATGGTCCCGCGGACGGAGGCGAGCTCGCTCCAGTCGAAGGATCTGCCAGCCCGGGTGACGCCGCTGACGATCATCACGCTGGAGGCGATGTGCCGGTGCGTCAGCGAGATGCCGGCGTAGGCCGTCGCGCCGAGCGGAGAGCAGACGCCCGGTACGACCTCGAACGGCACCCCGGCCCGCGCGAGCGCCTCCGCCTCCTCCGAGCCACGCCCGAAGAGGAACGGATCGCCGCCCTTCAAGCGAACGACGCTGCGGCCCGCGAGGCCGAGCGCGACGAGCTCCGCGTCGATCTCCGCCTGCTTCGCGTCCTTCACCACCCGATCGCCGCCGCGCTTGCCGACCGAGCGCACGTCGGCGCCTTCCCGCACGCGGTCGAGCAGCGCGGGGTGGACGAGCTCGTCGTGTAGCACGACGTCTGCCGTGGTGAGGAGCTCTGCGCCGCGCAGCGTGAGGAGCCCCGGATCCCCCGGGCCGGCGCCGACCAGGTACACGACGCCTGGCCTCGCCGCGCCCGGCGCTCCGTCGTTCATTGCCCCCGCAGCCGCCGCGCCGGGGCCCTCCTCGGAAGGATCGTTACGCCTCGGAAACACAGTCAAACTCCCGTCATTCTCTCGTTCATGCATGACAGACGTTGATTGTCATAGCGATTCTGCAGTGATGTTGACCCGGTGCGTTATGCGATTAGAATCGCTCCGGTCGATTCAACGTCCGGCGGTTTCTGGAGTCCATTCGATGAGATCTGTGAAACTGGTCGAGGAGCTGCTGAGCTCGGAGCGCGGCTTTCCGGACCGATGGTACGTCACCAACGGGGAGCGCTCGGTCGGGCCGGTCAAGCTCGACCAGCTCGCGCGGGGCATCGAGAGCGGAGTGGTCCCCCTCGATAGCTTCGTCCGCAATGAGGCATGGACCGTGTGGTGCCCGCTGTCCGACATTGCAACGGTCACGGTCGCCGCCACGGCGACGCCTGCGGAGCAGCCGGAAGAGGGCTCGGCAGCGGATGACGACGACGACACGCTTCCGCTGTCGTCCCAGCAGGCGCCCCAGCCGATGACGCCGCGCCCCGGCCCGGCGGCGCGCTCGGCCGCGCGCTCTGGAGCGGCCCACCGCTGAGCGATGGCTGCGCGCGCGGGCCGCGCCCGGCGCGGGCTCCGCGCGCGGCGGGGCGAGCGCGGCCGCAAAACGGGAGGAGGAGGGCCGTTCTCATGTTGGCGGTTTCGGGCGAACACTGCGAACACTAGCCGATTCGCAGCGCCCAGGCGATCCACGGATCGCGCGCTCCTCTGGACCGGAGCGGCTCACGCGGGCGCAGGGCTGCTATGCTCCGCCGCCGTGTTCCCCACGAAGAGACCGCGCCGGCTCCGTCGCTCGCCCGCCCTCCGCGCCCTGGTGCGCGAGACAACCCTCCATCCGGGAGATTTCATCCTCCCCCTCTTCTTCAACGAGGCGCTCGACGCGCCTCGGCCGGTCGGGACGATGCCGGGGGTCTCGCAGCTGCCCGTGAGCGCCGCGGCAGCGCAGGCGCGGCTCTGCAAGGAGCTCGGCATCGGCGGGACGATCCTGTTCGGGCTCCCGCGCATCAAGGATGCGTCGGGCACGAGCGCTTACGACCCGGACGGGCCCGTGCCGCGCGCCGTGAAGGCGATGAAGGAGGCCGTGCCGGAGCTGCTCGTGATCACCGACGTGTGCGTGGACGAGTACACCGATCACGGCCACTGCGGCCTGCTCCGGCAGGACGCGTCCGGGGCGGTGGACGTCGACAACGACGCGACGCTGGAGGTGCTCGCGCGGGCGGCCGTGGTCCACGCCAAGGCGGGGGCCGACGTGGTCGCGCCGAGCGACATGATGGACGGCCGGGTCGCCGCGATCCGGCGCGCCCTCGACGCCGAGTCGCTGACGGGGACGGCGATCCTCTCCTACGCCGTGAAGTACGCGTCCGGCTTTTACGGGCCGTTCCGCGAGGCGGCCGACTGCGCGCCCAAGTTCGGCGACCGGGCGGGTTACCAGATGGACCCCGGGAACGCCCGCGAAGGCCTGCGCGAGGCGGCGCTCGACGAGGAAGAGGGGGCCGACATGCTCATGGTCAAGCCCGCGCTCGCGTACCTCGACGTCATCGCGCGCGTGCGCGAGGTGACGACGCTCCCGCTCGGCGCGTACAACGTCAGCGGCGAGTACGCGATGATCAAGGCGGCCGCGGAGCGCGGAATGATCGACGAGAAGCGCGCCGTGCTCGAGCTGCTGACGTCGATCCGACGCGCCGGGGCGGACTTCATCCTCACCTACCACGCGCTCGACGCCGCGCGCTGGCTCGGCTGAGCGATGCGGAGCCAGGGCGCAGGCGGGAGCGCCGCGCAGCGCTTGAGGTGGGCCGCCGCTTGGGCGGTGGGCGCGTCGGCGGCGTTCGCGGCGGGGTGCTCGCCGAACAGGTGCGACCGGTCCGAGGAAGCGAACCCGCCGATCGAGTTCGTCGAGGCCACGCCGGAGGGGGGTATCTACGAGACCTCGGCGCCGGACGGGGAGCTCCTCTACTTCCCGGGCGGCATGCGGTACGCGCTCAAGCATCACCTCGGCGCGCGCCCGCGGTGGTGGCAGGTGTACCTGTCGTTCGAGCGCGACGGCACGAAGAGCGGCGGGACGCTGGCGCAGGCGGCCGGCAACCAGGCCGAGGTGCCCTGCGTGGACGACCAGCACCTGATCGTCGTCAACGGCAGCTGCTCCGAGTACTGGCTGCGGGTGGTCGCCGGGGGCGCGATCGGCGCCGATGACGGCGCGACCGGCGCCGCAGGAGGCGGGGCCGACGGCGACGGCGATGGGATGGGAGCCGCCGGGGGCACCGTCGTCGGCAGGTGCTTCGGCGACGGCGCCGATCCCGGCGGTGGGAGCGCGGCGCCCTAGGGCCCGCGCTCCTAGGCGTGCGCCGCTGCCTGCCGGGCGAACTGTAGCCGGTAGAGCTTGCTGTAGACGCCGCCCGCGGCGAGCAGGTCCTCGTGCGTGCCCTGCTCGACGACGCAGCCCTTGTGGAAGACGACGATGCGATCGACGGCGCGGATCGTCGAGAGGCGGTGCGCGATGATCAGCGCGGTGCGCCCCTCCATGGCTCCCTCGAGGGCGCGCTGGAGGCGCGCCTCGGTGTCGCTGTCGACGTTGGCCGTGGCCTCGTCCAGGATGAGGAGCGGCGGGTCGCGGTAGAGGGCCCGGGCAAAGGCGATCAGCTGGCGCTCGCCAGCGCTGAAGTTGCTGCCGCGCTCGAGCACGGGGGCGTCGAGCCCGCCCTCGCGCCGCTCGAAGAGGTCGAGGGCGCCGATGCGGTTCAGCGCGTTCACCACCTTGGCCCGATCGGGGATCGCGTCGCCGGCCGCGATGTTGGTGAGCACCGTGCCCGGGAACAGGAACACGTCCTGAGGGACGACGGCGAACTGGCGGCGCAGCTCGTCGCGAGGGTACGCGCTGACGTCGCGGCCGAAGACCCGCACGACGCCCTCATCGACGTCGTAGAGGCGGAGCAGCAGCGACGCCACGGTGCTCTTGCCGGCGCCGGTCGCGCCAACGAGCGCGACCTTCTCGCCGCGCCTCGCCGCGATCGACACGTGCCGCAGCACGGGCGCGCCCGGCTTGTAGCCGAAGCCGACGTTGTCGAGCTCGAACGCGACGCCCTCGTCCGCCGCCCTCGCCGCGCCGCCGCCGCTCGTCGCCGCCGCCGTCGCGTCCTCGTCCTTGTTGTCGAGCAGCTCGAAGACGCGCTCCGCGCCGGCCATCGCGGACTGCAGCAGCGTGTACCGAGCCGAGAGATCGCGGATCGGGACGAAGAACATGTCGATGTAGGCGACGAAGGCGAACAAGGTCCCGAACGAGATCTCGTCCTTCAGGCTGTTCACGCCGGCGTACCAGAGCACCGCGGCGATGCAGACGCTCGAGACCATCTCGATGGCGGCGTCGAGCGTCGCGTCGAGCACGATCGAGCGGTTGTTCGCGTTGCGGTACGCCGCGTTGATCTCGTCGAACTCCTCGGCCGAGCGCTCCTCCCGGGCGTAGGCCTGCACGACGGCCATCCCGGACACCTGCTCGTTGAGGTACGCGTTCATCCGGGCCGTCTTCGCCCGCACCTCGCGGAACGCGTCGCGCATCCGCCGCCGCGTCCAGTTGACGCCGAGGGCGACAGGGGGGACCGCCGCGAAGGCGAGCAACGACATGCGCCAGTCGAGCGACACCATCACCGCGACGATGACGGCGAGCCGGAGGAGATCGCCGAACGCGTTGAGCGCGCCGGACGCGAACATCTCGCCGATCGCGTCCACGTCGTTCGTCACGCGCGTGACGAGCCGGCCGACGGGCGTGCGATCGAAGAACCCGAGGCGGCGGGTGTGCAAGAAGCCGAAGACGCGCACGCGCAGGTCGGCCATCGCGCGCGCGCCGGCGAGCTGCATCAGGTAGAGCTGCGGGAAGGCGAGCGACTGCTCCAGGACCATGACGCCCGTGAGCAACAAGCCGCTGCGCGTGAGGTGATCGAGCCCGCCGGGCGTGTCGAAGGCGTCGAGCGCGTCGCGCATGATGAGCGGGCGCAGCAGCGCCAGCAGCGCCGTGACGACGAGCAGCGCCAGCGACAGCGCGAGGTGCGTGCCCTGCGGGCGCACGAACGGCCACAGCCTCAGCAGCATGCGCGCGTCGTACGCCTCGCCGAGCCGTGACTCCTCGTGGAACCGGCTCAGCACGTCCTCCGTGCGGCTCGCCTTCGTCGCCCCGCGACCCGTGGCCGCCGCCGCCTGCGCCGGCCGCCGCGGACCCGCGCCCGCCTCACCCGCGGCCGGGGCGCCGCCCGATTTCGACCGCATCGTCGCGCTGTCTCCGTGAGCCGGCTGTGTCACGAGAGCCCCACCGGTTGGGAGGACGGCGACGCCTCGAAGGTCGCCAGATCCTCTTCGAGCTGCTGCTCCTCGGCGAACGACGCGTAGATCCCGCCCGCGCGGGCGAGCTCGTCGTGCGTGCCGCGCTCGACGACCCGACCCTGCTCCAGCACGACGATCGCGTCACACCGCCGCGCGGCCGCGACCCTGTGGGTGATCAGGATGACGGTCCGTCGCGCGGCCTGCCGCTCGATCGCCGCGAGGATGGCCTGCTCGGTCTTCGCGTCGACCGCGGAGAGCGGATCGTCGAGGACGAGGACGTTCGGCTCGCGCACGAGCGCGCGCGCGAGCGCGACGCGCTGGCGCTGCCCGCCGGACAGCTGCACGCCGCGCTCCCCGACCACGGTATCGAAGCCGTCAGGGAGCGAGAGCACCTCGTTCAGCACCTCGGCCTCGGCGGCGGCCGCGCGGATCGTCTCGAAGGCGGCGGGCGAATCCGGATCGTCGAGGGAGTAGCCGATGTTGCGGGCCACGGTCGTCGAGAAGAGGAACGCATCCTGCTGCGCGTAGCCGATGCTCGCGCGCACGGTGTCGAGCGGCAGGTCGCAGATGTCGACGCCGTCCAGGAGCACAGAGCCGCGGGGCGTGGGCATGAGCCTGGCGAGCAGCGTGGCGATGGTGCTCTTGCCCGAGCCGGTGCGCCCGACGATGGCGAGCGAGCCGCCCGCTTCGACGTCGAAGCTCACGCCGTCGACCACCTTCCTCGCGCCGTGGGAGAACGTCAGGTCCTTGACGGAGATGGCGCCGCGGACGACCTCGGGGGAGGGCATCGGGCCGCTCACGACCTCGGGGATGGCCTCGAAGATCGCCTTGAGCCGGTCGTAGCCGGCGCGACCGCGCTGGACGATGGCGGCGACGAAGCCGAGGGCGAGCATCGGCCAGGTGAGCCGCAACAGCGCCAGCCAGAAGGAGACGAAGTCTCCCCGCGTCATCTGCTGCTCCAGCACGAGCCGCCCGCCGTACCAGAAGACGATGAGCACGCCGACGGAGCTGATGGCCCCCATGAGCGGCGCCATGGAGCCGCGCAGCTTGGCGAGCGCGAGGCTCTTCTCGAGGTAGCCCTGGTTCGTGCTCGTGAACGCGGCCATCTCGGACGCCTCGAGCGCGAACGATCGGACGACCCTGACCCCGGCGAGGCTCGCGAGGACGCGGTCGCTCATGGCGCCGATCGCCTCCTGGTTGTCGCGGGTGCGGACGAAGAGCTTGGTCGAGAACGACCGGGTGACGAGCATCAGCGCGGGCATCGTCAGGAGCGCCGCGAGCGTGAGCCTCTTCGAGATGTGGAGCATCACGTACAGCGCGCTCGTGAACGCGAAGATCGAGCCCACGACGTTCAGCAGGCCGAAGCCGAGGAGGAGGCGGACCTGCGTCAGATCGTTCGTCGCCCGGCTCATGATGTCGCCGGTCGGCATCTTGCGGAAGAACGCCGGCCCGAGCTTGTGCAGGCGCGCGAGCAGGATCGCCCGGAGCTCGTACTCGACGTTGCGGCCCGCCGTGAAGATGGTGACCCGCGAGAACACGCGCATGATCGCGGCGCCCACGCTGACCGCGAGCATGAGGAGCGCCGCATGCGCGGCCTCGCTCGACTGCGCCTTCACGGCGGCGTCGACGGCGTCCTTGACCAGGAAATCTCGCCTGGCCATGAGGAACTGCTGCGCAGCGAGCAGCGCCGCGCCCGTCAGGTAGAGCGGAAGCTTGTGGCGGAACTGCGCGCCGAGACCGACGGGGTAAGTTGAGGGATCGCGCTTGACCATTGCGTGGGGGGGGCCGCGCGGCGACGCTCAGCGCGCCTTGCGCGGCGTCGGCGCGAGCGGCTTGCGGTGCGACGTCGAGAGCGCGGGCCGATCTCTTCCGTCGACCACGAGCTCGAGATCGTCGAGCTCGAGCCTCGTCGAGAGCAAGCCGAGCAGGACGCGCGCGCCTCCGCGCCCATCGAGCTCGCTCACCACGCCGATCTTGTCGCCGAAGGGGCCTCGTCGCACGCGGACGCGGCTGCCCTTCTCCAGCACGCCGCCCTTGGCGGGATCCGGCGCGACCTTCGCGGCAGCTTCTGGCTCGCCGGACGGACCACGCTGCGCTCGCGGCGCGTGATCGGTCGAGGGCTTCTGCGGAGCCTCGGACTTCGCTTGCTGCTCTGCTTCGCCGTGCGGCGCTCGCCGGGCCGGGGCGTTGCCCTCTCCGACCCGCTTCAGCGAGGGCCGCGGCTCTCCGCCGCGGCCAGCGCCGGCGCCGGCGTTGCTCGGCGCCCTGAACAGCGTCGCCAGGGTCGGTCGGCGGGCGGGCAGGGCGGCCTCGACGCGCTCATCGCCGCGCGCTCGAGCCTGCTCCATCGAGCGCTCTCGCGCCCGGGCCTGCTCGGAGCGCCATCGCTCGTTCTCGGCCTCGAGCTCGGCGTGGGCGCGCGCCCGCTCCTGCTCGATGCCCTCGAGCTTGCGGTCGAGCGCGATGCGGTCGTTCTCGCGCGACCACGCGACGAGCCGGTAGATCGGGGCGAGCGCGACGAGCGCGTCCTCGAGCTGCTCATCGAGGATGTCGGCGTGCTCGACCGCCGTCTCGCGCGGGATCGCCCAGCCGATCCAGAGCGGCACCTGACCGTCGGCGGCGCGGCGGAGCATCTCGGCGATCGCGTCCGAGGTGGCCGCGCTGCAGGCGACGCGATCGCCGCCGGCGGCGCCGAACGAGAACTGCTCCGGGAGCGCGTGGAGCGCGCTCGTGAGCTCGGCGGAGAGCGGCGAGGCTGGAGCGCCCGTCGCCTCCTCCGTCGCCGAGAGGCGAGCCCGGAGGTTGTCGACGTCCACCTTCGCGTCCGGGTGGACCGCGAAGCACACCTGCACCTCGCTCTCCGAGATGCGCAGCGCGAGGAAGGCGTGCCGCGTGAAGGGGCTCGGATCGTCGATCGCGTCGGAGATCGAGCGGCCGCGGTCGAGGAGGCGATCGAGCTCGTCGCGCGCCGCCTGGTCGCGCCAGAAGAAGACCCACTGGCAGTCGGCCCGGTGCTTGTTGCGGATCGACGGGTGCTCGTCCGAGCCATGGACATCGACCGAGATGCCGAGCTCGGCCAGCCGGGAGACGACGCCGCGCGCCCAGGCGAGCGCGCGCTGCTTCACCTCGAGGCGGGGGCGTGAGTAGGCCTTCGAGGTCGCTTTTTCGGCGGCGTACGCGTCGAAGTCACGAGCGGTGAGGTGCAGGGAGGGATGGCTCATTGCTTCGACTGGTTGCGATGCGCGGCGTGGGCGGATGCTGCTCGTGGTCCGTCACGGGAGGAGCTGTGCTCCTCGTGAAAGTCGCGCGGATGGTATCGTGAGGAGCTTCGAAATCAAAGCTCCGCGCCGCGCGATCGATCCTGGCGTTGCGTGGAGGCGGCACGCTTGACCGCCCTGACAAGCATGTCACCGTAGGCACTCCCGTGCCCCATCAAGAGGGCGATCCCACCGATATCACGTAGAACCCCGCGTAAATCGCGCTTCTCCAGCGCAGCGGGGCAGCTCCCGGGCGCTCCAGTCACCCGAGTCATCCGAGTCACCCGAGCCCGTGAGCCTGCGAGGCCCGTCGGCCTGACGAAAGAGGAATCATGGAACAGCATCGAGACGAGCACATTGTCTGCGCGAGCTGCGGCACGTCGTTCCTATTCTCGGCCGCGGAAGCTGCCGTCTACGCCGAACGGAAGCTCGCTGCCCCGCCCAAGCGGTGCCGGACCTGCCGCCGTGCGCGCAAGGACAATCGAGGGGAGAGCGAGAGCGGATCGCCGGCTCGCGCTGCGGAGCGCCAGCGCCCTGGTTCGCCTCGGGGTGCCGGGGGGCATCGCAGCCTGGCGCGCGGCGACAGCCAGCCTCGGAAGCCCCGCTACACGGGCGACGTGAACGAGTACCGCAGCCCGATGCAGGACGCGTACTCGGGGCTGACGCCCGCATGGGCGGTGCAGAGTCACTACCCGAACCGCCCGCGCGGCGGCGCGCCCTTCCGGGATGACGGCAACTACCGCGCCCCCTCGTTCACCGGTGAGCGCCGCGCTGCCGCGCCGAGCCGCGGTCCGGCGCAGCAGCCTCGCGCGCCGCGCACTCGTCCGACGTTCTCGATCACCTGCAAGTCGTGCGGCTCCGAGGGCGAGGTCCCGTTCAAGCCGGTCGAGGGCCGCGACGTGTTCTGTCAGGCGTGCTACCGCGCGCGCAAGCCTTCCTGAGAGACGCCTCCTGCGACGCGCAGCCATCGCGCTGCGCCACACCCCCGAGCGCCGGTCGCTCCTCGTGCGGCCGGCGCGGCCGCGAAGCGGCGCCGAAGCCCGGCTGTCTCTGACCGGGCTTCGGGCGGGCGGAGCTAGAGGCTGATCTCGCAGGCGAGCTCGGAGGTGAAGCCGAGCTCGCCGAGCGTGATCGTGACCTTCACGCCGCCGCCGGACGCGCGGCGCGCTGTCTCCTCGACCATCCCCACGACCCACAGCCGGAGCGGCAGCGAAGCAGGGTCGAAGTCGCCGATGTGGAGCGTGACCCGCCCGGTCGGGCCCGTCGCCACGCGCCACGAGCCGAACGTGAAGAGCCGCGACCAGATCGATGTCCCGCGGCGCATGAGCGACGCGATGTCGGTCAGCGGGCGGGCGAACAGCGTGCGCACGAGGCTGTGCAGCTCGCCGCCCACGCCGAGCCTGCCGATGTCGCGCCAGCGCTCGAGATCGCGCAGGACCAGCGATGTCGCGAGCTCCATGTAGGCGTCGAGCGCCTCGAGCTCGTACCCGACGAGCGCGTTGATCGAGTCGTGCTTGAAGTCGTCGGCGTAGCGGAGCGGCATCTGCGAGACGACCTCGTCGCGCGCGCTCCTCCCGTACTCATCCACGATGGTGCGATCGACGCTCCGCAGGACGGGGCCGCGCACCTGGTACTGCCCGGCGAAGCGCGCCGGCAGCGGCCGGACCGGGGTGACGTTGGGCCGCCGCGTGTCGCGTGTCCGGTTCATCAAGGAGCCGAAGTCCGCGCTGCGGACGGTCGGCTCGGCCCGGTGCCCGAGGTCGGCGCTGCGCACCGTGGGCAGCGACTCGCCGCGCTGCGAGAGCATCGTGGGCTCCGAGCCGCGGCTCCGCAGCGCGTTCGAGAGCGTCATGCCGGGCGCGGGCTTCGCTGGCTCCGAGGACGACGGCCGCATCCCGGGCGGCGCCTCGGTGACGCGCCCCCCCGGCACGATCGACGGCGAGATGCGCATCGGCGGCGGAGGGTTCACGTCGAACCCCGGGCGCGATCGATCGCGCGAGGACGAGAGGCGATCGCGCTCGTTCTCCGGCGCGTTCCCCAGGCTCAGCGCCATCCGCCGCTGCACGTTGATCAGCCTGCCGAGCGCCGTCGTCCGCCGGGGCGGATCAGGCGCGACGCGCTCGAGCTCGCGGACGACGTCGCCGGCCGTCTGGAACCGCTTCGCGGGATCCTTTTGCAAGAGCCGCTGCACGATCGCCTCGAGCCGCGGGTCGACGGTCACGCCCGCCGAGGCGAGCGTGGGCACCTCGGCGTGCACGACGCGGAACGCGGTCGCCACGGCGGTCGGCGCGCGGAACGGCCGCGTGCCGGTGAGCACCTCGTAGAGGAGCACGCCCACCGAGAAGAGATCGCTCCGACCGTCGAGCGGCGACTCCCCCGTGGCCTGCTCGGGCGACAGATAGTCGGGCGTCCCGAACACGACGCCCGTGCGCGTCCGCGGCGAGGGGCCATCGGAGTCGAGCACCTTGGCGATGCCGAAGTCGAGCAGGCGGACGACGGCCGAGCCGCGGCTCGGATCGAAGGCGATGAAGATGTTCTCGGGCTTGAGATCGCGGTGGATGATCCCCGCGCGGTGCGCGGCGTCGAGCGCCTCGAGCACCGGGATCGCGACGCCGACGGCGGCCTCCATGTCGAGGCGGCCGAAGCGCGCGAGCGCCATGCCGAGCGACTCGCCGTCGAGGTGCTCCATCACGATGTACGGACCGAGCTCGCCGACGCCGGCGTCGATCACGTCGACGATGTTCGGGTGGCGGATCCGGTTGACCGCCTGCGCTTCCTGGAAGAACCGGTGCGAGAGCTCCGAGTTGTCCGCCAGCTCTGGGTGGAGGAATTTGATCGCAACGGCGCGACCTGCGAGCACGTGCTCCGCCCGGAACACGTCGCCCATGCCGCCCCCGCCGATGCGCTCCGCGAGGCGGTACTTGTTGTCGACGAGGAGGCCGGGGGTCGGGGGTCGAAACGCCATCTGCTGCCGCTGGCGGGCGAGGGACCAACGTCATGGTCCCCGAGAACACGCGCCCCTGTAAAGGGTTGGGAGGCACGGCCCTCCCGAAAGACCGATCCTATTCCTTCGGTGCCTGCCGCGGCTAGGTTACCTGCGTCAGGTGTGGGGCGGATCGCAGCGCGAAGTGACTTGCGCGCGGCAAGATCACGGTTCGGGTGCATTCTTCCGCAGTTCGGCGATCTGCTGGGCGATCTCCGCGAACCCGCGGCCCATGGGAAGGGACGCCACGAACTGCGGCGGTACGGACAGCTTGCCGAGGTGGGCGCGGACGTTGGCCACCCCGAAGGTCAGCACAAATGCGGCGAAGGCGACGCCGTCGTTGCCGCTGTCGCCGACGAACGCGTAGCGTTGCCGCGCCCGGGTGGGATCCTCACCGAACCGAGCGGAGAGCAGGCGCACAATCCCCGTGGCCTTGTCGGACGGGTCGTGCGTCAGGTGGAGGTGGACGCTCGAGAGCAGCGTCCTCACCCCCCGCTCGCGCAGCTCGGCGCGCATCTTCTGCACGTCTTCCGGCGGGACATGCCGGTGCTCCCCGATGTCGATGGTGACGTCGGTCACCCTCTGGTCGTTGTCGTCCGCGAGCGCCGCCGCCGGAAAACGACGCACCATGTCATTGGCGAGCCCGATGAGCTCGGCCCGACGGGCTTGCCGCGCTTCGCGGTCCAGGTCGTCGAGCGTGACGACGCGGCTGGCGCCGGCGCGCGGGGCGTGCCCTCCTCGATGGCCGGCGATGTCGCTTTCCTCCTCGCGGACCAGCGCGAGGGCTCCGTTTTCGACGATCGTCGCGTCGATCGGCCACTGCCGCTGGAGCACCTGGCCCCAGCCGGCGGGCCTGCCGGTGCAGGCGATCAGCGCGAGCCCCGTCTCGCGTAGACGGAAGAGCGCTGCGTACGCCGCCTCGGTGAGGGCGCCGTGATCCAGCACGGTGTCGTCGAGATCGAAGATCACCCCGGCGAGGGCGCGCGCGGCGTGGCGAGGGAGGAGGGAGAGCGGCTTCATCGGGCGATCGTCAGAGCGCGTCGATGCGCGCGATGAGGCTCTTCAGGTAGAGCCCCTCGGGGAAGGCGGCGGGGACGGGGTGATCCCCTCCCTGGAAGTGCCGGTCGAACACCGCGGCCTGCATGCGCGCGTCGCGCGCGCCGAGCGCGAGCACCCGGGTCAGATCGTCGAGGCTCACGGCGCTGGAGCAGGAGCAGAGCACGAGGACGCCGCCCGGGCGCGTGGCCCGGCACGCCCCGGCCGCGAGGCGCCGGTACGCCGTGAGCGCGGTGTCCTTGGTGGCGCGCGTGCCTGCGAGCTTCGGAGGGTCGCAGATGACGAGATCGTAGCCCGCGTGCCTCGACGCGTTCTGCAGCGCCTTGCGGGCGTCGTCGCGCGTGAACTTGATCCGGTCGAGGAGCCCGTTCTCCCGCGCGCACTCCGCCCCGACCTCGATCGCCGTCGCGCTCTCGTCGATCGCGAGGACCTCGCTCGCCCCGCCGCGGGCCGCCGCCATGGCGAACGTGCCGACGAAGCAGAAGGCATCGAGCACGCGCCGGTTGTGGGCCAGCTGCTCGACGCGGGTCCGCAGCGTCCGCTGGTCCAGGTAGAAGCCGGTCTTGTGGCCGAGCGCGAGCGGGATCGTGTACCGCAGCCCCCGCTCGACGAACCGGAGCTGATCGAGCGCGGGGTCGCCGCGCACCACGCCCGCGTCAGCGGTGAACCCCTCGAGCTTCGCGAGGGATTCCGGGGTCCTGTCCACGATCGCGCGGGGCGAGAGCGCCGCCTGGAGGGCGTCGAAGATCACCCCTTCGCGGCGCTTGATCCCGATCGTCCCGAGCTGCACGACGACCACGTCGCCGAACAGATCGACGATGAGCCCGGGCAGGCCGTCCCCCTCCGCGTGGATCAGCCGGAAGGCGTCGGTCTCATGGCCAGGCGCCCGGGCGGGCAGGCCGAGCTCGCGGCGGTGCGCGATGGCGCGCTCGATCCGGTGCCGGAACAGGGCCGCGTCGATCGGCCTGTCCTCGCGCGTGTACATGCGCACCGGGATGGCCGAGCGCGGTGTGTAGAGCCCGCGCCCGAGCACGCTGCCGTAGGGGTCGGTGACGACGACCTCGTCCCCGGCCACCGCGCCGCCCTCGATGCGCGCGATCGCCTGAGCGAACACCCAGGGATGCCCCGACCACACCGGCCGAACATGACCCTGCTTCAACGTAACCGTAGGCATGGTGGAATCCGATTGGTCTCGATGTTGGCAGGGCTCCCGACAGGGGCGACCGCGCCGTGACCTTTGCCGTGGGAGCTAGTACCCTGCGGAACGGCGCGCGTGTGAACCTTCCGCCACAGCGTGCCGTGGCGGCCGATGCACGCCGGCGTGCTGCGTGGCCATGGTGACGACGATCCCGCAAGATGGTCGATGGCATCCCGGTTGCTAACTTCCCTGCACCGAAGAGGAGTCGCCCGATGCGCCGTTGCTTGACCCATGCCCTTGTTGCTGTGGCGATGACCGCGCCGATGAGCGCGTTCGCGCAGGAGGACAGCAACTGTCCTCCCGGCGCGTGGTTCTGCGAGGAAGTGGAGCCGCCTCGCGATCCCGTCGCGGAACCGCCGCCCGCCGCTCCTGCCGAGGCCGCGCCTGACGAGGCGCCGCCGCCCCCGCCGCCGGCCAGGGGGGCCGCCCGCCGGGCCCCGCCGGTCGTCGTCTACGAGACCTCGCCGTCGGGCCCGCCTCCTCAGGTGATCGTCGTGGCGCCTGGGGCGGCCCCTCCGCCGCGCGTGATCGTGCGCCGCGTGGCGCCGCCGGCGCCGCCCCCGCCGGTGAAGCGGCGCTGGCGGCGCCACTGGGGGATCAACCTCCGCATGGAGGGCGTCATGTTGGGGCGCGAGCACGGCGGAGCGGAAGACGCTGGCATGGGAGGCGTCGGGATCAGCCTGCGCTACCGGCCTGTCCCGGCGTTCGCGATCGATGCGGGCGCCGACTTCCTCGCGGGCACGGACTACAACGGCGACCAGCGGACCGAGGTGCCGCTCTCGCTGAGCGGGATGCTGTTCGTCAACCCGCGCAGCCGCACCCAGTTTTACTTCATGGGCGGCCTGAACATCGCGCACGCCGAGGTCGATCGCTCCTCGAGCGAGGCCGCGGCCGGCGGCGCCGAGTTCGCTCCGGACACGGAGTACGACTATTTCGGCGCGCACGGCGGCATCGGCCTCGAGTTCCGGCTTTCGCCCCGCATCGCCCTGAACGTCGACGCGCTCGGCTTCGTGCGCAGCCGCACGGACGATGGGCTCGTTCCCGAGTTCACGGATCCCGACACCGGCCGGACGACCAACACGTCGGGCGGGGGGCTCTTCCGCGGCGGGCTCAGTATTTACTGGTGAGCGGCTCCTCATAGCCTCCCGTCCACCCTGACCGCGCGGTGTTCGCGTCCGTTCTGCTCTCGACCAGGCGGTCGCGGTCCGGACCGTCTCCACGCGGTATAACGCACGCATCGTGCCCCAGGCCTCGATCATGCGCGCGCTCCGTGGCCGCGCCCCGCTGTTGCTCGCCCTCGCTGGCGGCGCGACGTTCGCCCTCACGGCGCCGCCGACGGATCTGGTCCCCGCCGTCATCGTTGGCCTCGCTCTGCTGGCGGCCGCCGTCCACGACGCCCCGACGATCTGGCGCGCCTTCGGGCGCGGCGCTGTCTGGGGAACGGCGGCGGGCGTCGTGGGGCTGCGCTTCGTGCCGGAGGTCATCCAGCGGTTCACACCTCTCGGCTCGGCGGCCTCGTACCTCGCGCTGGTGCTGCTCGCGGCCGCCCAGTCGCTGGTCTGGGCGATCTGCGGCGGCATCACGAGCGCGCTCCTCCGGCGGCTGCGCGTTCCCCTCGAGCTCGCCTTTGCGACCGGCGTGTTCGCCGCCGTGGCCATCCCGACCGTCTTCGGCTGGACTCCTGCGGGTCTCATGAGCCCCTGGCCGGCGCTCGTGCAGCTCGCCGATCTCATCGGCGAGCGGGGCGTCTCCGTGCTGTTCGCCGTCGGGGCGGCCTTGCTCACCCGCGCTGGCCTGGCCGCCTCGGGGAGGGCGCCGGGCGGGCGGCCGCTCGAGCGCGCGCCCGCGCAGGAACCGCGGCCCACCCGCCTTCGGTTGCCCCGCGCGATCTTCTACCCGGCGCTCTCGAGCATCGCGCTGTTCGGGCTGCTCGCGGCTCACGGCGCGCTGCGGATGGCGGCGGTGGAGCGCGCCGGCGCCGGCCTGCCGACCGCGCGCGTCGCGCTCGTCAACCAGGCGGTGGGGCCTCACGAGCGCTGGCAGGCGAAGAACCACCCGCGGATCTTGCGAACCCTGCACGAGCTCACCCGGGAGGCCGAGGCCGGCGGCGCAGAGCTCACTCTCTGGCCCGAGGCGGCGTACCCTTACCCCCTCTCGCACAGCGCCCGGCAGGCGCCGCGCGGCGGTCGCGCGATCCTGGGGCCCGGCATCCGTGGCCCGATCCTCGCGGGGCTCATCACCCAGGCGCCGCCCGTGAAGGCCGCCGACGGCGTCGAGGAACGGAACAGCTACAACTCCGCGACCCTCGTGCTCCCCGATGGGAGCATGCAGCCGACGCAGGACAAGCTGCAGCTGCTCTGGTTCGGCGAGACGGTCCCGGGCGGCGCTTACCTGCCCTGGCTGCGGCGCATCTTCCAGAAGAGCGGTGGGCTCGTCCCGGGCGCGGAGCCGCGCGCCCTCACGTTGCCCCGAGAGCACGGGCCCGCGCTCCGGATCGGGGTGCTCAACTGTTACGAGGACACGCTCACCGGGGTGGGGCGGCGGATCACCGGGGCGCTCGCCCCGAACCTCCTCGTCAACATCACGAACGACGCCTGGTTCACCGGGAGCGCCGAGCCCGAGCTGCATGCGAGGCTCGCGGTCATGCGCGCCATCGAGCTGCGCCGTGATCTCGTGCGGGCGGTGAACCTCGGCGTCGTGTCATGGATCGACGCCCGAGGCGTGGTGCGCAGCCGCGATGAGAGCGCTGCGCCGGGGGTGACCTTCGCGACCCCCTCGGTCAGGGACACGCCGCTGACGCTCTACACCCGTCTGGGCGACGCCCCGATGGCGTTGCTGCTCGCCTTCGCGAGCGTCGCTTGCGCGCTCCGGGCGCGACGCTCCACAGCGAAGGCCCCGCGGCAAGCCCGGGGCGTCAGCTCGGGGGCGCGAACGCCTGCGGGGCCCCCGGAGCTCGCGCCGCCCGATGCGGCGACGCAAGCTGCGGCCACGGACGCGCCGCTCAGCCGTCCTTGAGCGCCTTGACGGGCGCCGCGCGGAGCTTGCGGCTCGCCGGCTTGCCCTTGATGGTCATCGGCTGCTTCGTGAACGGATTGACGCCTTCCCGGTCCTGCGTGGCCGGGATCTCCTTCGCCTTGATCTTCACGAGGCCCGGAACCGTGACCTCGCCCGGCCCCTCCGGACCGAGCTCTTTCTTCACCAGCTCGCCGAGCGCATCGAGCACGCTGGCCACGGACTTCTTGTCGAGGTGGGTGGCCTCGGCAAGACCGACGATCATCTGCGCCTTGGTCAGCTTGTTCGAACCGGGCATGTTTCCTCCAAGTCGAAAGGGGGCGTCCGTTTAACAAGCGAGGTTTCGCATCGCAAGCGATAACTCATCGCGCCCCCGTCTTCTTTTGCCTCGCGGTGCTGCGATGCGGCTTGATTACAGTGTTGCTGTTGCTTCGTGACGCCGCCGCGGCCTCGAGCTCCCGGGTCAAATCCGTCATTTCCCGTTCTTCTGCGTCGGTCTTGTGGTCGTAGCCGAGCAGGTGGAGCAGGCCGTGCCCGAGCAGCATCGTGATCTCGTCGAGCAGCGGGCGATCGCGCTCGGCGGCCTGCCGCGCGGCCGTGTCGATCGAGACGATCACGTCGCCGAGGAGACCGCGCCATACCGACGGATCCACGGGACCTCGCCGGCCGCGCCTGCGCGAGTCGGCCCCGTTCTGGTCCAGCATCGGGAAGGCAAGGACGTCGGTCGGCTTGTCCTTGCGCCGGTAGCTGCGGTTGAGCTCGTGGATGGCCTCATCGTTCACCAGGGCGACGGAGAGCTCCACGCCCTGCAACGCGAGGTGGGAGAGCATCTTGCTCGCCCGCCGGCGCACGACCGCCGTCGACACCCCCTTGAAGGGCCCTCCCTGCGTCGTGACGGACACGACCGCGGGGGCCGCCGGGCGGCTCCCGCGGCGCGTCGTCCCCGAGCTCTCCTTGCGCTTCTCGGCCACGGGATCGCTATACCAGCTCGGGGATCTTCTTCGCATCTGCCAAGAACTGCGCGAGCCCGACGTCGGTGAGCGGGTGCCTGGTCAGCTGCTTGATGACCTTGAGCGGCATCGTCGCCGCGTGCGAGCCGATCATGGCGGCCTGCACGAAGTGGACGGGGTGCCGCACGCTCGCGGTGAGCACCTGCGTCGAGAACCCGTAGTTCCTGAAGATGGTCACGACCTGCAGGACGAGATCCATCCCGTCCCCCGCGGCGTCGTCGACGCGCCCGACGAACGGCGACACGTACGTGGCCCCGGCCTTGGCCGCGAGCAGCGCCTGGGCGGCCGAGAAGCAGAGGGTCACGTTCGTCTTGATGCCCTCGGAAGCGAAGATCCGGGCGGCCTTGAGCCCCTCGTCGATGAGCGGCACCTTGACCACCACGTTCCGGTGAATCTTCGCGAGCTCGCGACCCTCGCGGAGGATCGCGTCCTTCTCGACCGCCACCACCTCGGCCGAGATGGGGCCGTCGACCACCTCGCATATCTCGGCGATCGCCCGCTTCGTCGGCTTGCCGGTCTTGGCGAGGAGCGACGGGTTGGTCGTGACGCCGTCGATGACCCCCATCGACTGCGCTTCCTTGATTTCCGCGATATCCCCTGAATCGATGAACACCTTCATGATGCTGCCTCCGGGAACCGATGGATCGGCCCTTCGGCGGTGTTCATGCTGGGGTCAGATGCCGAGGAGCAAGGGCCTGACAGGGGCCCTCGCTGCCTCGTTCTGGCTGCCAGGCGGAGCGGGCAGGGGGCGCCGGCTCAGGCCGTCGCCTCGTCCTCACCGCCATGGCACTTGTTGAACGGCTTGCCGCTGCCGCAGGGGCACTCCTGCTCCTGCATGACGGCAGGCTGCGGGAGCGCCGGGGCGGGGTTCGCGCCGATCGGGAGGGACTCGTCGTGCTGCGCGACCGCGTCGAGCAGCGCCGCGGCGTGGCGCTCGCGATCCGCAGCCTCGATCTGCGCCTCTTCCTGCTCGGCGCGCCTGACGTTCACGCTGAAGAGCTTCGTGACCACGTTCGAGGAGACGCGGGCCACCATGTTGACGAACATGTTGTAGCCCTCCTTCTTGTACTCCTGCTTCGGGTCCTTTTGCCCGTAGCCGCGCAGGCCGATGCCGTCGCGGAGGTGGTCCATGTCGGTCAGGTGGTCGACCCAGGCCTTGTCGAGCTCCTCCAGGTAGAGGTGGCGGAAGATGCGCAGCGACAGCTCGACGCCGATCTCCTCCTCGCGCTTCTCGTACGCCTTCTCGGCGCGCTCGTAGAGCTCCCGCGCCAGCGTCTCCTGGTCGCCGATGTGCGCGATGTCGTCCGGCAGCTCGACGCCGAAGTGCTCGCGGAAGCCCTGGAAGATGCCGCCCCAGTCCCAGTCCTCCGGCGGCTTGCGGGCCGGGCACGACTCCTCGACCATCGCGCCGATGATCCGGTCCATCAGATCGAGCAGCCGCTCGCGCTGCTCGGTGAGCGCCAGGGGCATGAGCTCGGAGCACTCGTCGTAGATCTCGAGGGCCTTGTCGGCGCGCGTCTCGAGCTCGATCTTCACGCCCCAGCGCGTGTAGATCTCGCGCTGCATGTTCTCGAGCTCGACGAACCGCTCCGTCTTTTCGAAGTCCTTTCGCACGATCTCGCGCCGGTTGCCGTCCGCGTCGAGCGGCATCACCGGGTCGTTCGCGAACATGCCGAGCAGGTAGCCGACGTCCGGGCGGACGAGCTCCACGATGGACGCGAGCGGCTTGATCGCCCGCTTCTCGCCCGTCGGCTTCCCCTCCTCATCGAGGACTTCGGGATAGTAACGGCCGACGAGCAGCGACTGGCGCATGTCGTAGATCGTCTTGCGCTGCGCGCTCATCACGTCGTCGTACTCGAGCAGGTTCTTGCGGATGTCGAAGTTGCGCTCCTCGACCTTCTTCTGCGCGTTCTCGACGCTCTTCGTCACCCACGGGTGCTCGATGGGCTCGTCGTCGGGCATGCCCATCCGCTCCATCAGGTTCTTCACCCGATCCCCGGCGAAGATGCGCATGAGGTCGTCCTCGAGGGACAGGTAGAACTTCGACGTCCCGGGGTCGCCCTGGCGGCCGGCGCGGCCGCGCAGCTGGTTGTCGATGCGGCGCGACTCGTGCCGCTCGGTGCCCAGGATGTACAGCCCGCCGAGCTCGCGAATCTCGTCGCCCTCGGCGGAACACTCCTTCTTGAGCTCGTCGACCAGGGCCTCGAACGCATCGGGCTCCGCCTCGGGCTGGCGGTTCTGCTCCTTGAACTTGAGCTTGGCGAGCATCTCCGCGTTGCCGCCCAGGATGATGTCCGTCCCGCGACCCGCCATGTTCGTCGAGACCGTGATGGCCCCTTTGCGGCCCGCCTGCGCGACCACGTAGGCCTCGTTCTCGTGGTGCTTCGCGTTCAGCACGTTGTGCTTCACGCCGCGCTTCGTCAGGATCCGGCTGATCGCGGTGCTCTTCTCGACGCTCGTCGTGCCCACCAGGATCGGCTGGCCGAGCTCGTGCTTCTCGAGGATCTCGTTGATGACCGCCGTGAACTTCTCCTTCTCGGTCTTGTAGACGAGATCCTCGTAGTCGACGCGGACCACCGGCTTGTTCGTGGGGATGATGACGCAGTCGAGCTTGTACGTGCTGTGGAACTCCGCCGCTTCCGTGTCCGCGGTGCCGGTCATCCCGGAGAGCTTCTTGTACAGCCGGAACAGGTTCTGGAAGGTGATCGTCGCCATCGTCCGGCTCTCCTCCTGGATCCGGACGTTCTCCTTCGCCTCGACGGCCTGGTGCAGGCCGTCCGACCACCGACGGCCCGCGAGGACGCGGCCGGTGAACTCATCGATGATGAGCACCTTGCCGTCGCGTACCATGTAGTTGACATCGCGCTTGTACAGCGTGTGAGAGCGCAGGCACTGGTTCAGGATGTGCAGCGTCTCGAGGTTCACCGGATCATAGAGGTTCGTGCCCTTGAGCACCTGGAGCGAGGCGAGCAGCCGCTCTGCCGTCTCCACCCCCTCGTCGGTCAGCGTCACCGAGTGCCCCTTCTCGTCGACGGTGTAGTGCTCCTCGTTCCGGAGCTGGGGGATGACCTCGTTGATCGTGCGGTACTTGTCGCTCGAGCGCTCCCCCTGCCCGCTGATGATGAGCGGAGTCCGCGCCTCGTCGATGAGGATGGAGTCGACCTCGTCGACGATCGCATAGTGCAGCGGGCGCTGAGCGTACTCGAGCGCCGAGAACTTCATGTTGTCGCGCAGGTAGTCGAAGCCGAACTCGTTGTTCTGGCCGTACGTGATGTCGCAGCGGTACGCGTGGCGCTTCTCGGCGTCGCCCTGCTGGTTGACCACCACGCCCGTCGACAGGCCGAGGAAGCCGTACAGCTTGCCCATCCACTCGGCGTCGCGCCGCGCCAGGTAATCGTTCACCGTGACGACGTGGACGCCCTTACCCTCGAGGGCGTTCAGATAGCAGGGGAGCGTCGCGACCAGGGTCTTGCCCTCGCCGGTGCGCATCTCGGCGATGCAGCCGTTGTGGAGCACCATGCCGCCGATGAGCTGCACGTCGTAATGGCGCATCTTGAGCGCGCGCTTCGACGCCTCGCGGCAGACCGCGAACGCCGGGACCAGGATGTCGTCCAGCGTCGCCCCGTTGGAGAGCTTCTCCTTGAACTCCGCCGTCTTCGCTCGGAGCTGGGCGTCCGAGAGCTTCTGCAGCTCCGGCTCCATCCTGCTGATCACCTCGACCCGGGGTCGCATGCGGCGGATGGCACGCTCGTGCGAGGTGCCGAAAATCTTCTTCATCGCCCAAGTGAACATCTTTAGGTGCCTTGGCTCCGCGGCGGTCAGGTGGGAGGAGAGGGTCCGGCCGAGGAACGCGAACGTAGTCGCGCCGCGGGCGTCGCGCAATTCCAGGACCGCGCGCGGTCGACGACGCCGCCGACGCGATCCGCCCGAGGCTCCGCAGCCCGGGTCCCCGTCAGGCGTTCGTCGTCCGATCCCGCTCCGCGCGCGGGCGAACGCTCGTCCCCGCGCCGCGCGCCCAGCGGACCACGACCGTCCCGGGCCATCAGGGGGGCGCCCCGGGGCGGCGCGTCACGTCGCGAGGTGGAGGCGTCAAGCCGTGGTGCACGAGGGGGGACTCGAACCCCCAAGCCTCCCGGCGCCGGAACCTAAAACCGGTGCGTATACCAATTCCGCCACTCGTGCGCGCGGACGCTTGTGGCACCCTACGCCAGCCTCATCAAGCGGGAAAATCAGTTTGCTGCGTTGCGCCGAACGCGTCAGGGCGGGGCAGCGCGAGCGGCCCGGACATGTGGCCCGCGGTACGTCGAGCCTGGAGCAACCGGCGGATCGGCGGACCGCGCCGCCTTGGCGGGGCCGCAAACCTGGGCTGGCCCGTGCGCACGAACCGCCCACCGACGGCCAGCGACGCGGTGGGTAAGCCGACAGGGTGGGGGGGCGCTCTTCGTCGGGGCGGAGAGGCGCTGCGGAGGGAGCGCGAAATGGGCACAGCGGCGGCCCCGGGGTCGGCGGGGCAGCCTCACCGGCAGCGACGCTCGAACGAGCGCGTTGCCGCCGAGAACAGGGGAAACGAGGCCCAGGCGACGGCGGCGCCTCGCCTTCGGCACGTGCGTTGCGAAGGGGGGACCGTCCGCGGACGCGGATGCTGCCGCTGAACGACGGAGGGGGCGCGCTCATCGCCGTCCTCGTCGATGCGGCGCAATTCGACTGCAAGCCGCAGGGATACCCGATGACGTACCAACCGAACGTTCTCCTCCTCGATCAGGACCATGTCCTCCGGAGGGCCACGGCGCTCCTCCTCTGCAACCGCGGCGCGCTCGTCAGCCCGGCCGCGACCTTGGAGGAAGCGATCTCCCTCTCCCGCGAGCGCGTCTACGACGTCGCGCTGATCGATCTCGCCTCCGGAACGAAAGGCGCCCGGGAGATCCTGGGCCGCCTGCGGCGCGAGGGCACGATGCCCCGGCGGGTCATCTTCTGTGCCGACGAGCCGGTCTCGTGCGACGGCACGGACGACGTCAGCGAGGTCCTGCTCAAGCCGTACGCCTTCGGTCGGCTGCTCAGCACGATCTTCGTCGACCTCAGCCCCCGGCCCTCCACGCAGTCCGGGGTCTTTCCTCGCCTCCGCCTGGTCCAGGGCGAACGCGCCGACCTGGAGGGGAGCCGCCCGAGCGCGCCTGGCGCTGCGGCGGGTATGGAGGGCGTGGAAGGCCACCGCGCCGAGCGGCGCACCTTCATCGAGGCGAACGGCGCCGCGGTGTACCGGCTCCAGCGCAGGCCGCGCAGCGGCACCTCCGGGCGGACGCTCAGGCCGTCGCGGCGAGCACCTCGAGGTGCTCGCCATCCCGGATGACGATCCGCCGCCGGTCGAACGCGATCAGGCCGGCGCGCTTCAGCTTGCCGAGCAGCAGGGTGACCGTCTCGCGTGTGGACCCGATCAGCAGCGCGATGTCCGCGTGCGTGAACGGGGCCGACACCAGCTGGCCGGCGGTGTGGGGCTGCCCCCATCGCCGCGCAGCGGCGCGGAGGAACTCGATCAGGCGCGCTTCGACCGTGCAGAGGAGCAGGGAGCCGAGGCGCGCCTCGGTCTCGAGCTTGCGCGCCACGAGCGCCGCCGCGAGCGCGCCGCGGAGCGCTGCGTCGGAGGCGAGCTGCCGCTCGAGACCGGCGAGCGGCACCACGAGCGCGTTCCCCTCGTCGAGCACCGTCGCGCTCTCGGAGGAGACCGTCGCGCCCGCGAGCGCGCCCTCGCCGACGAGGTCGCCAGGCCCGCGGTGCCCGAGCGGAACCACCCGACCGTCGGCGACGCGCTCGACCTTCACGCGACCCGCCCCGATCAGGAACAGGTGCCTCGGCGGCGCGCCCTGCTGGCAAAGGCACTGCCTGCGCGCGAGCCGCTCGACCCTGCCGAGCTCGAACAGCGCCCGCCGGCTCGGTGAGGCCAGCGAGGCGAGGGGTGAGCGAGACAGGATCCGCTCCTTCTCGACATCCTGCGAAGCCCCGCCGCGCATGCCCTCCGCCTCCATCCCGTGCCCGTGCGTAGGTCCGCGCACCTTCGGCTTTCCCATCGCGCCTTCGCCCAACCTTTCGGGATTTCAAGCCTCCCGATCGGCGGCCGATAGTGCAACGATCGGCAGATGGGGGCCAATCCGAACTGGCTGCGGGCAGAGCTCCGCGCGGGGCGAAAAATCTACCGCGACGAAGGCTGAAACCATGTTCAGCGGTGTAGGATGCAAGCCCCGCGCTATTTTTTGGTGCAGACGTGAAAGCAAGACCCGGGCCGCTGCCCAGTTCGATGCTACGTTGGGGGTGAGGCCACCAATGAGACACTCGATGGCACGAACCTCGCGCAATGCCCCGGCCCCCGTTCGGCGGGTGGCGCTGGCGGCGAACTGAGAGAAGGAGCTCCTCATGGGCATGGAGATGAAGCTCCAGTTCAAGCTGTCGCAGCAGCTTGTGATGACCCCGCAGCTGGTGCAGGCCATCCGGCTGCTGCAGCTCTCACGGCTCGAGCTGGTCGACGAGATCAGGAAGGAGCTGGACGGCAACCCTGTCCTCGCGGACGACATGACCGACCCGAAGGCGCGGGACGGCGACAAGGGGGATCAGCGGGGGAGGAACGCGGACCTGCCGACAGAGCAGCGGCTCGAGAACGGCGAGCGGTTCGACCGAGACACCGACATCGCGGCGCGCGAGACGGAGAAGCGGGTCAAGGAAGTGGACTGGGAGCAGTTCCTGGAAAACAGGCAGCTCCAGCAGGCCATGCCCGCGCACCGGGGCGGCTTCGAGGAGCTGCCGCCGATCGACCAGAACCTGACCAAGCCGTCGAACCTGCGCGACCACCTGCTCTGGCAGCTCCAGATGAGCGATTTCGTCGAGAATGAGCGGCAGTTCGCGCTGCTCGTCATCGGCAACCTCGACGAGAAGGGGTACCTCGACCTCAAGGGGGGCGAACGTCCGGACGGCACGAAGGGGCCCGACATCAGCCTCGTGGACCTGGCGCGGGAGGCGGAGCTCCACCCCGAGGACGCCGAGGAGGTGCTGTCGATGATCCAGCGCTTCGATCCGGTCGGGGTCGCGGCCCGCGACCTGTCGGAGTGCCTGCGGGTGCAGGCCGAGGTGCTCGGCTTCGACGACATCGAGATGGCCATCATCAAGGACCACCTCCACAACGTGGAGCGGCGCAACTTCCCCGCGATCGCGAAGGCGCTGAAGATCCCGCTGGAGGAGGTCTACGACGCGGTCCAGGAGATCCAGAAGCTGGAGAGCGTGCCGGCGCGCAACTTCGCCGAGGTCGACGAGAAGACCATCGCCATCACCCCGGACGTGTACGTCATCAAGGACGGCACCCAGTTCGTCGTCACCGACAACGACAAGGGGCTCCAGCGGCTCTACATCAACGAGAACCTCGCCCAGCGGATGCTCAGGGACCCGAAGGCGAAGGAGTTCATCAGCGAGAAGCTCCGGAGCGCGCAGTGGCTGATCCGGGCCATCGAGCAGCGGCGGCGCACGATCATCAAGGTGACCGAGTGCATCGTCGAGAAGCAGCGCGAGTTCCTGGAGCGCGGCGTGGGCTACCTGAAGCCCATGATCCTCAGGGACGTCGCCGAGTCGGTCGGCATGCACGAGTCGACCATCTCCCGCGTGACGTCGAACAAGTACGTGCACACGCCCCAGGGGCTCTTCGAGCTGAAGTACTTCTTCAACTCATCCATCCACAGGGTCGCCGACGAAGACATCGCCTCCGAGAGCGTCAAGCAGGCGATCAAGAAGATCATCGTGGCCGAGGACAAGTCGAATCCCTACAGCGACCAGGCGATCGTCAAGATCCTCGAGGAGACGGACGGCATCAAGATCGCCCGCCGCACCGTGGCCAAGTACCGCGAGATGCTCGGCATCCTGAGCTCGTCGAAGCGCAAGAAGATGTTCTGAGCCGCGGCGGCCGGCCGCGGTCGCACGCCCCTCTGCCACGCCGCCCCTCACGGCCCCGAGCCATGCCCGCCGAACCGATCACGGCCGCCCAGATCTTCGAGCGCTTCTTCGCGCCGCAGTACCCGCCCGACGCGCTCGTCGACCTGGCAGGCGCGCGCTCCACGGACGCGAACCCGGCTGGAAACCCGTCGATCCTGGCCCAGATCGACCACGCAGCGGAGGTGTTCGCCCGCCTCGCGCCCGCGGCGTTCGGCGCGCCTGACCTCGGGCTCGACTTCTCCGATGCGTCGGTCCACCGGCTGGGCGCGGCGCTGACGCGCGAGCGACGCGACGCCTGGCTCGCGCCGGCAGGCGGCCCTTCCGATGCGCGCGGATCGAGCGGCGCGTCGGCGGCGAGCGCGGGCGGAGAGCCTCCCATGCTCGTCACCCTCGTGACGCACGGGGCGCTCTACGTGGGGGCGTGCGTCGTCAAGAATCACGGCGGAAAATGGCAGGTCCGGAGGCCCCTGTGGGAGTCGCTGGTCCGGCTCGAGTCGAGCGCAGGGACGGGCGATCTCGCGATCTTCCAGTGGTGGCTCAAGGCGCTCAGCGACGAGGAGATCGGCCGCGGCAGGCTCGTGGATCGCTACCGCACCCACGTGGAGGTGCCGACGTTCGACGCGGAGCGGCTGCCGATCCTCGCCGCGGGCGACCGGCGGATCCCGAAGCTCGCGAAGGTCCGCTACGACACGCTCTACAAGCACCTCCGCGCGCACCTGCCGGAGCTCAGGTCCGTGGGCGACGATTTCCCGTCCCCGGAGCGCTTCGAGGAGCTGGGCTTCAAGAGCATGGAGTTCGCGCTGCTCGGCGGCGGGCGGATGCTCCTCATGCACGGCGCGACCGCGGACGGGGTGCACCTGCTCTGGCTCGACGCGAGCGGCTTCGTGAAGTCGCTTTACTACCCGGCGGACAGCTTCCCCGCCCACGTGGTCCAGATCGAGGGCCAGAAGATCCGGGTGATCGTGCCCGTCCGCGGCGAGAGCCAGGTGCACGAGATGCTCTGGTGGGGGGCGTAGCCGGCTCGCGCACGGAGCGCGCCGGCGGTAGGCTCGCCCCGTGCTCTCGCCCGACGTCCGCTTCGAGGGGTTCACCGCGACCGACTGGGTTCGCGTGCTGTCGTTGTTCCGGCCCAGGCGCGCGGGCATCGACGAGCGCGAGGTCGGCCGGCCGCGCGGCGGCGTCGTCGCGGTCCACGCGGGCGGCAAGCTGAGAAAGCTCGTGCACACGGACGCGGGCCGGCTCCGGATCGACGACGCGCAGCGCGCCCTCCCGCTCTCCGCGGAGGAGCTCGCCGCGAGCCACCACGCGAGCTGGGCCGCCGTGCTCGAGGCGGGTGTCCTCGAGGCCATCGTGGAGCGGTTCGGGGCGCGGGTGCGGCGCGGTGACGATCTCATCGGCCAGTCGCTCCTGCTGCTGCAGCTCGCGCGCGAGGAGCTCCTCGCGGGGAGGATCGATCTCTGGCCGGCGAGGCTGCGCGGCGTGCCGATGCCCTCGGCGGGCGTCGTGCGCGGCACGCTGGAGTCGCTCGCAGGGGTCGGCAAGACGGTGGTGATCGGCCTGTTCGAGGGCGGGGAGCTCTGGACGAGCGTCGCGCTCCGCCGCGACGCCCGCGGGATCAACCTGATCCTCGGGCCGGACGAGGTGCGGGAGGACATGGGGCTGCTCGCGGGCGACTGGCGGCGCGACTACCGGCACCTCTCGCGCGCCATCGAGGAGCGGGCAGGGGAGCTGTCGCTCGGCTGCTTCGCGGAGGCGGAGACCATCCGGCAGCTCGAGGTCGACCCGAGCCCGGGCGCCTGGGCCAGGGCGGTGGCGGTGCGCGACGTGATCCTCGCGCCGGTGCCGGCGGCCCTCGCCATCCCGCTCGGGATCGACGCGGGGCGCGCGGCGCTCAGCGCGCTCCGCGCGCTCGTGGAGCGGATCGATCCGATGGGGATCGTGGCGCCAGCGGTGCGGGCGGTGCTCGAGCGGGCCGGCACCGACAGCGACATGGCCGCGATGCTGCCGTTCCACCCGCTGGAGCTCCTCCGCAAGCTGATCAGCCGGGATCGCTGAGCCGGCGCGGCCCCGCCGCAGCGCGGCGCGCACCTCCAGCGCGGCCGCGCTGCCTGGCTCAGGGGTGCGCGGTGCTCGAGTCGCCGCCCTGGACGGCGGGCGCGAGCTGGAAGCGGCGCTCCTCGCAGGCGTACGCCGTCGGGGTCAGCTCGATGACGGTGTGCAGCGGGATCGGCAGCGTGGGGCACGAGGGCGCGGGGCGATCCACGAGGTAGGCGTAGAGCGCGCGCAGCACCGCCTGGTGGCCGATCACGAGCACGGGCGAGCGCTGGCGCTCGAGCTGGATGATCAGCGGGTCGAGGCGCTGGATGACGTCCTCGTACGACTCGCCGCGCGGGTAGCGGTAGCGGAACTTGTCGGCCGCGCGCGCGTGGAAGACCTCGGGCATCTGCTGGCGGATCTCCTCGTACGTCATGCCCTCGCAGACGCCCGCGTCGATCTCGTCGAGGGCGCGCCAGGCGACGTGGTTCTGCGTCATCGGGCGCGCGGTCTGGATGGTGCGGCGCAGCGTGCTCGTCCAGACGTTGACGTGCTCGTCGCCGGCGCGCTCGCGGATGAACGCGGAGAGGTTCTTCGCGTACTCGTCGCCGCGCGCGCTGAGATCCGAGTCGCCGCCGAGCAGCCCCTTCTCGTTGAACACGCTCTCCCCGTGGCGCGTCAGCCAGATCGGGTGCGGCGTGAGGTGCATGTTCATCAAGAGCGGGACGAGGCGCGCCGGCAGGTAGCCGTGGATGCGGTTCAGCACGACCTGGCGGCCGACGTCGATGATCTTGATGTAGCTCCGCTCCGGCTCGCCGAGCGGCTCGTACGCGCGGGCGTAGTGCGCGATGCGCGCGCGGAAGTCGCGCAGCGCCGCCTCCGGGTCGACGCCCTGGTAGTCCGGCGAGCGGAGCTTCGTCTCGCGGACGTTGGTCTCGATGATCGACTCGTCGTTGCAGATCGACTCGATGAAGACGACCGGGAAGCCGTGCGCCTGGCAGCGCTCGGTGACGAGGTTCCGGCGAGCGCGCGTGCTGTTCGTGGCGTCGTAGATCGCCACCTCGCCGCCGGAGCTGAGCCAGCCGATGAGGTCGTCGAGGGCGGTCATCGCCATGCCGAGCAGCGCCTGGCGCCCCTCGGTGTTGTTGGGGTCGAAGAACTGGTGCGGCTGCGCGGTGCCGAGGTGCGCGCGGCGGTAGTTGCCCACGTTGAAGAGCCGCGTGGGGTGGCCGAGCCACGACAGGTACCGCGCGATCTTGCGGGCGATGGACGTCTTCCCACGGGCGGGCAGGCCCACCATGGCGAGCACGATCGGCGAGGAGTCGCGCGCGAGCGAGACCATGGGAGCGTTCTAGCCGATGACGGTACGGCCGGCGACGATGACGGAGAGCAGGCGGCCGCTGCGCTGTCCGTCGCGCCGGTACGAGAAGAAGCGGGCGGGGTCACACGCGGTGCAGCCAGGGACGTCCTCGACCGAGGTTGCGTCCAGGCCGACCTCGGTGAGCTGGGCCTTGAGGATGCGGCGGACGTCGACGTGCGGGCGCGCGCCGGGCGCCCCGCGGACGACGGCGGCGGCGCCCGCGCTGGAGGACGCGGCGAGATCGGCGGCGACGTCGTCGCCGACCTCGAAGCAGCAGGCCTCGATGTGCGGGCCGATGGCCGCGACGAGATCCGCGCCCGGGCCGGCGAGCGAGCGGAGCGCGCGGGCCGCCTCGACCACGACCCGGCGGACGGTCCCGCGCCAGCCGCTGTGGACCGCGGCGACGGCCCCGGTCCGGCGATCGGCGAGGAGGATCGGGGCGCAGTCGGCGCTGCGGACACCGCAGCCGACGCCGGGTGCACGCGAGAGGGTCACGTCCCCCACCTCGCGGACGACGTCGTCGCGATCCTCCTCACCGGTGAGGACCCGCGCCTCGACGCCGTGGACCTGGCTGAGGAAATAGAGCCGCGCGGCCGGGATGCCGAGGCGCCGCGCGGCGCGCTCCAGGTTCTCCCGGACGGCGGCGGGGTCGTCGCCGAGGGCGATGGCGAAGCTCAGGGTGTCCCACGGGGGGGCGCTGACGCCGCCGCGCCGCGTGAAGAAGGCGTGCGAGAAGCCGGCGGCGGCGAGGAGCGGGCTCTCGAGCGCCTCCGCGGCCCCGGGGGCGTCAATTTTTACGGTCATTTTGGCTCCACGGCGGGATCCGCTGCGTCGGCTGCTTCGGTCATAGACGATACGGGTGGGTTGCGTGGTATTTTCCGGCTCCACGCATGGCTGCCGGTCCGGACCCGAATATCGGTCGAGATCTGCTCGGAGGGCAGTTCCAGATCCTTCAGAAGATCGGCTCCGGCGGTATGGGGTCGGTCTACAAGGCCGCGCAGCCGGCGATGAACCGGATGGTGGCGGTGAAGATCCTCCACCCCAAGCTCGCGAACCGGAAGGATCTCGTCTCTCGCTTCCGCCGCGAGGCGCGGGCGATGAGCCACCTCACGCACCCGAACACGGTCAAGGTGCTGCTCTACGGCGAGCTCGAGGACGGCTCGCTGTACATCGTGATGGAGTACCTGGAGGGCAAGAACCTGAACCAGGTGGTCCGCAAGGAAGGGCCGCTGCCCGTCGAGCGCGCGATCCCGGTCCTCATCCAGGTCTGCGGCGCGCTGCAGGAGGCGCACATCCAGGGGATCGTGCACCGCGATCTCAAGCCCGAGAACATCTTCCTGTCGACCAACGGCGGGCTGAAGGACTACCCGAAGGTGCTCGACTTCGGCCTCGCGAAGGTGACGGAGCGCGAGCTCAGGCCGGGGTCGGTGATGCTCACGCAGGAGGGCATGGTCTTCGGGACGCCGGAGTTCATGTCGCCCGAGCAAGCCCAGGGCAAGGTGCTCGACGCGCGGAGCGACATCTACTCGCTCGCGACCATCCTGTACGAGGTGCTCACGGGCAAGCTGCCGTTCGAGGCGCGCACGCCCATGGAGTACATCCAGCACCACGTAACGAGGAACCCGATCCCGCTCGATGACCGCGTCCCCGGGAAGCAGTTTCCGCCGGGGCTCAGCGCGGTGCTCGCCAAGGCGCTCGAGAAGCGGCCCGAAGATCGGTTCGAGTCGGCCGCGGAGTTCGCGGACGCGCTCAAGCCGTTCGCGGGCGGCGCGGGCAAGGGCTACACGGCGATGATGCCGAAGAAGGCGAACGCGGTGCTCGAGCAAGCGTCGAAGCAGCACGCCGCCGCGCTCCAGGCGAACAAGTCGTCCGCGCCGTCCGCGTTCAAGTCGCCCGCGAAGACGGTGAAGATGGTCCAGCAGCCGCCGGCGCCGTCCGCGAAGCCAGCGCCCGCGCCGGCGCCCCTCGCCAAGCCGCCCAGCAAGGCGCCGGCCAAGGCGGAGGCGAAGCCGCTGCTCCTCGTCGGCATCGCGGCGGGCTGCCTGATCGCAGGCATCCTGATCACCATCGTGGCCATGCGGCTGTTCCAGGGCTGATCCTCCGCGAGCGCGCCCCGGATCGAGGCGGGCCTCCGCGGGCGTGCTAGCGTCGCCGCGCCGGCGCGCCGGCGCGCCGGGCGCTCTGGATGCGCATCGCCTGCGCCAGCGTTCACGGGGACGGCGTCATGGCCTCGGAGCAATCACGGAACCCAGGGGGAAACGAGAACGATCCGGTCAGGAAGACCGATGCGCCGGATCGGGCGTCGGATCCGCTGCGTCAGGCGTCGGATCCGCTACGTCAGGCGTCGGATCCGCTGCGTCAGGCGTCGGATCCGCTGCGTCAGGCGTCGGATCCGCTTCGTCAGGCGTCGGACCCGTTGCGTCGAGCGTCGGATCCGCTGCGTCAGGCATCGGACCCGTTGCGTCGAGCGTCGGATCCGCTGCGTCAGGCGTCGGAGCCGCCGGCGCGGCGGTCGGGGCCGCCGGGGCGAGGGAGCGAGCCGCCGGAGCGGATCAGCGGGGCAACGCGGCCGGCGAGCGCGCCGCACCTCGAGGGCGCGCAGCGCTTGCCCAGCCAGCCGGAAGGAGCGCCCCCGCAGGAGAGAGGCCCCAGGATCGCGACGTGGGCGAAGCGCATCGGGATCGCGCTCGCGGCCCTGCTCGTCCTCGCCGCCGCCACGATCGCGCTCGTCATCCGGCACTACGAGGCGGATCTCCCCTCGACCCACGAGCTCAAGGACTACCGGCCCCCGCAGGTGACGCGCATCCTCGCGCGCGACGGGACGCGCCTCGGCGAGGTCTTCACCGAGCGGCGCACCGTGGTGCGCATCGGCGAGATCCCGAGCCAGGTGAAGCTGGCCGCGCTCGCGGCCGAGGACGCAGGCTTCTACGAGCACGCAGGGCTGAACTACCTCGGCATGCTCCGCGCGCTCGCGGTGAACCTCCGCTCGACCCGGGCCCGGCAGGGCGCGAGCACCATCACGCAGCAGGTCGTGAAGAACGTCCTGCTCACGCCGGATCGGACCTTCAACCGCAAGGCGCGCGAGATCATCCTCGCCCGCAAGATCGAGCAGGAGCTCAGCAAGGACGAGATCCTGGAGCTCTACCTCAACAAGATCTACTTCGGCCACGGCCGCTACGGGGTCGAGGAGGCGAGCCGCTACTACTTCGGGAAGAGCGTGCGCGACGTGACGCTCGCCGAGGCCGCGCTGCTCGTCGCCATCGTGAAGGGGCCGTCTGTGTACTCGCCGCGGGTGAACCTCGAGCGCGCCGCGGCGCGGCGGGACTTCGTGCTCGATCAGATGCAGCGCAAGGCCTTCGCGGACGAGATCCAGGTGGCGCAGGCGAAGCAGGAGCCGGTCGTGCTCGCCATCGAGACCGAGTCGCTCGCCGAGCTCGCGCCCGAGGTGGTCGCCGAGGCGCAGCGCGTGCTGCGCGAGCTCGTCGGGCCCGCCGCGCAGCAAGGCGGCTACACGATCACGACCACGATCGATCCGGCGATGCAGGCGGCCGCGCGCGCGTCCGTCCGCAAGAACCTCGACGCCTACGCGAAGCGGCACAAGCTGCTCGGCCCGCTCGCGCGGAGCAAGAAAGAGCCGCCGGCCTTCGACGGGACGCCCGCCGGCCACAAGGTCTTCCGGGGGGTCGTGACGGGCGCCGACGACGCCCGAGGGACGCTCTCGGTGCGCGTGGGCACGCTGGAAGGCACGGTCACGCTCCGCGGCGCGCAGCGGTACAACCCGAGCGGGCTCCCGCCGAGCAAGTTCGCCGACGTCGACAAGGTGGTGCGCGTCAGCCTGATCGGCCCCGCGCCGGAGCCGGTCGTCGAAGCGGCCGCCGCAGGCCAGGAAGAGGACGAGGACGCCGCCGGAGAGGCAGGGCGCGCCGCGCCTGCTGGCAAACCGGGGAAGCCCGCGGCCCCGGTGCCGCTGCGGCTCGAGCTCGGACCCGAGGGGGCGCTCGTCGCGATCGACGTGCGGACGCGCGAGATCGTCGCCCTCGTCGGCAGCTACGAGGCGATGCGCGGCGGGCTCGACCGGGCGACGTTCGCGCGGCGGCAGCCAGGGTCGACGTTCAAGGCGTTCGTCTACGGCTACGGCATCCACGCGCGCACGCTGACGCCGGCGACGATCCTCGACACCGATCCGCTGGCCATCGCCGGGTACAAGCCGCAGAACTACGACGAGAGCGAGGGGAAGTCGCCGGCGCGGCTCCGGGAGGCGGCGGCGCACAGCGTGAACGTGGCCGCGGTGTCGGCGCTGTCGCGCGTCGGCGCCTCGAACGTGGTCGCCTTCGCCGGCGCGCTCGGCGTCCAGTCGAAGCTCGGCGCAGACCTGTCGCTCGCCCTCGGCGCCTACGAGGTCACGCCGCGCGAGATGGCCGCCGCGTATGCGAGCATCGCCGCGGGCGGCGTCCACGAGCAGCCGGTCCTGATCACGAAGATCGTCGGGCCCGGCGGGGTGGAGATCCCGCTGCCGCCACGCCGCCCGGGGCACCGCGTGATGGAGGAGGCGGAGGCCTACGTGCTCACGAGCGTGCTGACGTCGGTCGTGCAGAGCGGGACCGCCAGGCAGGCGCGCTCGCTGGGGCGCCCGATCGCCGGCAAGACGGGGACGACGAACCAGTCGAAGGACACCTGGTTCGTGGGCTACTCGACCGACATCGCGTGCGCCGTGTGGACCGGCTACGACGACGCGGCGCCGCTCGGCAGCGGCGAGACGGGCGCCATGGCGGCGCTGCCGGCGTTCGTGGAGTTCATGAAGCAGGCGCACGCGAAGCGCCCGGCCGCCGATTTCCCGGTGCCGAGCGGGGTCGTGCGCGTGAAGATCGATCCGCTGACGGGTCTCCTCGCGCGCGAGGGGCAGGAAGACGCCATCGAGGAGGTGTTCGTCGCCGGGACGGAGCCGACCGAGGAGGCGCAGGTCCCCGAGGCGGACGCGGGCGCGGAGCCGGCGGACGGCGGGGTGCCAGCCGAGCAGCCGGGCACCCCGCCGGCGGCAGGCGAGGGGCCGCGGCCGGTGGAGCCAGGGGCCGCGCCAGCGCCGGTCGAGTCGGAGCACGCGCCGGAGCCGGGCCCGCTGCCGGCCGGCGAGACGGCGCCGCCGCCGTTCTGAGCGGCGCACAAGATCGGAGGGCTCGGAGGGGCGTCAGGAGCGACGGTGATGCCCCCAGGTCGAGGGCGGCGACACCGCCGGACGAGGAAAGCGCGACCGCGGCATTTTTCCTGTCCGGAGTGCGGGGCGCTCGACGTCTCGCTCCAGGAAGCGGCGGGCGGGGGCTCGCCAGCCTCCGAAAGGAGCCGATTCATGAAACTTTACGTCGTCCCGGGATCGCCCAACTGTCGCAAGGTCCAGGCCGTCGTCCACGAGCTGTCGGTGCCCGTCGAGACGATCCTCGTCGACTTCGCTACAGGCGCGCACAAGAGCCAGGATTACCTTGCGATCAACCCGAACGGCCTCGTTCCGAGCCTCGTGGACGGAGATCTGCGCCTCTGGGAGTCCAACGCGATCATGCAGTATCTTGCGGATGCTCATGGCGCGACGTCGCTGTTTCCGCGCGACCCCAGGCGGCGCATCGATGTGGTCCGCTGGCAATGCTGGGAGCTCTCGCACTTCGGGCGCGCCCTCGGAGCGGTGCTCTTCGAGCGGTTGTTCAAGCCGCTCATGGGGGGGCAGCCCGACGAGGCGATCGCACAGCGCGCCCTCGATCAGCTCCAGCCGTACGCGGCGCTGCTGGAGGCGCACCTGAAGGCGCGCGCATTCGTGGCCGGTGACGCGGTGACGCTCGCCGATTTCTCCCTCGGGTGCCAGCTGCCCCTGGCCGCCCTCGGCCGCGTCGACCTGGCGCCGTTCCCGAACCTCCGCGCGTGGCTCGCCCGGCTCGACGAGCGGGAAGCGTGGCGCGCGACCGCGATGCCGGCTGCGATGGCGCAGGCGCTCGAGCAGGCGGTGCATCGCTCGGAGCGCGGAGGAGCGTGACGACAATGACGGGCGGAGCCGAGCTCTTCTCGCGGCTCTCCGAGCGGTGGGCCCTCGAGCCGAGCGTCGCGCGCAGCACGATGATGGGCTTTCCGTGCCTTCGCGTGGGGGGCCGGTTCTTCGCGTCGATCGACCGCGATGGGAGGCACCTCGTCGTCAAGCTCCCGGCGGCGCGTGTCGCTGCGGCGATCGCCGCCGGTGAGGGGGCGGTGTTCGCGCCGAGCGGGAGGACCTTTCGTGAGTGGCTCGCGGTGCCGCTCGAGCACGCCGCGCGGTGGGAATCGTATCTGCAGGCGTCGTACGCGTTCGCGCGAGGAGAACTCGGATGATCTATGTCCTGTTGATCCACAGCGCGCGCCCCGAGGGCGATCCGCTCCCCGCGCCGGACGAGCGCGCGGTGCTGGACCGTCACCGCGCCCTCCAGCAAGAGGCGACCGCGCGCGCCGAGCTGCTCGCCGTGGCGAGGCTCGATGGGCGAGACAAGGCGCGTACGGTGCGCGTGCAGGGGGCGACCGCGACGATCACCGATGGGCCCTACATGGAGACCAAGGAGTGGCTCGTTGGCTTTTACCTGATCGAGTGCGCCGATGAGACCATCGCCGCGGCCCGGGCGCGGCAGATCTGCCCGGCGGATGGATCCGTGGAGATCCGACCTGTCACCTGGCAGCGCACGCCGTAGTCATGGAGGGGTTCGCCCCGTTGCTCCGCCGCGCGTATGCGCCCGTGCTCGCGCGGCTGCTGCGCCACACGCGGGATCTGCACGCGGCGGAGGACGCGGTGCAGGAGGCCGTCGCCAGGGCCCTCGCGACGTGGCCAGAGCGGGGCGTCCCCGACGCGCCGGAGGCGTGGCTCGTGCGCGTCGCCACGAACATCCACAGAGACGGCTTGCGGCGGCGGTGCGGAGAGCAGCGGCACGCGACCGCGCTCGCGGCGCTCGCGGCGCGATGTCCCTGGTCCGAGGCGCTGCTCTCGGCGCCGGACGCCGCGCGGTGGCCGGACGATGTCCTGCGCCTCGTCGTCACCTGCTGCGATCCCGTGCTCGGCCTCGAGGAGCGGGCGGCGCTGGCGCTGTCGACGGTCGCGGCGCTCTCCACGGACGAGATCGCGCATGCGTTTCTGGTGAGCGCGCAGGCCATGGAGCGCCGGCTGACCCGGGCGCGCGAGAGGCTCCGGGAGCGGCGCAAGCACTACGAAGTTCCGCGGCTGGAAGAGGCGCCGGAGCGGCTTCACGCCGTGCTCGCGGTGATCCACCTCGTCTTCAACGCGGGATACTGGTCCCGTGGCGACGAGGCGCCGATACGTCGTGGCCTCACCCGGCTATCGATGCACCTGGCTCGGGCTCTCGACGCAACGCTGCCACGGGTACCCGAGGTGCAGGGCCTGCTGTCTCTGCTGCTCCTGCACGCGGCGCGCATGCCGGCCCGGACCGACGAGGAAGGGCAGCCCCGGAGCCTCGAGCAGCAGGACCGATCGAGGTGGGACAGCGCCGCGATCGACGAGGCCTGCGCGTTGCTGCGGGAGGCGCTCGAGCGGGGGCGCCCCGGCCCTTACCAGATCGAAGCCGCGATCGCGGCGGTCCACTGCTCGGCCCCGCGCGCCGAGGACACCGACTGGCTCCAGATAGCGATCCTCTACGAGTCGCTCGAGCAGCACCGCCCGGGCCCGATCGTGCGCGTGAACCGGGCTTTCGCGGTCGCCCGGGCGCTGGGCGCGGCGGAAGGGCTGAAGCTGATCGCGACGGCCATCGATCACCCGGCTCTGGCGCGTTACCCCTATGCTCACCTCGTCCAGGGCGTCCTGCTCGAGGAGACGGGGAGGGTGGATCAAGCGCTGGCGGCCCTCGAGCGAGCCCGCGATTGCGCGGCCAACGCCGCAGAGCGCGCGCAGATCGAGCAGCGCATCGACGCGCTCCGGCCGCGGGCCCCGTGCGCGGCCGCGCCAGCCCCTGACACGACGCTCGCGGCCATGGCCGCGCGCGGAGATCGCGCAGCACGGATCCCCGAGCCCGAATGAACGAGCGCGCCTCACGCGCGAAGGGCGCCGGCCCCGGGGAACGGGCCCATGACCGCCAGCGTGAGGTCCACCGACGCGCAGGAACGAACGCCTCGGGATGCGTCGTCGCATGGAGATGATCTACGCCGGAACACCATCACGCGAAAGGCACGGAAGGCAATTGCCACAGGGGCGCCGCGGGGCCGATGCACGGGAGGAACGCACGGCCGCGCGCAAGGAGAGGTCGAGTCGGTGAGCGCGCTGGCCGGGACACACGCCACCTTCGTGGCGTCATCCCACCTGGCCTTCGTCAGCGACGTTACGGGCCAGGACCTTCGAGGACACCCGGCCGACGAGCCGCCGCAGGACCTGCTTCGCGCCGATCGCGCCGCCAGCGCCGACCGCGAAGACGAGAGGCGCCGCGGCGCCGCCGGTCACCGCGACGAGGCCCGCCGCGAGCAGCACGCCGGCGCCGGTCGCCACCGCGCCTGTCGAGGCCTCCTGCGCCGCGTGCGCGAGCGCTTCCTTCCTCGTCATCTCGCCTCGCTGGTAGGCCGTGACGCCCTCGTAGGCACCGAAGGCGCCGTCGATCACGAACCCGATACCGGCCGCCTTGCCCGCGCCCTTCAGGACCTCCCGGCCCGCGGCCCTCATCGCCTCGCGGGCCAGCCCCTTCGCGACCGCGGCCGAGACGCCGTCGGTGAGCGCGGCCTGGCCCGCGTGCCGCCCCGCTGCCTGCGCGACGATCGCGGCGGCCTGCGTTCCGCCCTGATCCCCGATGATCTTCGCCGTCGTCTGCGCGCCCAGCGAGAGCCCGGGCGCGAGCGCGTCCACGACCGCCGTGGTGTTCTCGACCATCACGCGCCGCAGGCCCTCCCGCGCGCCGTCGTCGAGGAGCCTCTTGCCCGCCGCCGAGAACAGCGCCTCCGCCGCCCCGCGGACGGCGACCGCGCCGCTCCCTGCAATCGAACCAAGGATCTTGTTTCGCTGTGAGCTCATCTCGACCTCCCCGCCTCGCGCGCCTTCGCCTCGATCATGGGGTAGCGCCCGGGTGCGGAAAGACAAGCTCAGCGACGCGCGCTCCCACGTCGCCGTGTCGCGGCGCCGGCCGCGTCCGATCGCCGGACCTCAGAACCTCACGAGCAGGCGCGAGCCGAGGCCGCCGGGGGCTGGCGTGAGGACGAGCTCTGCCGCCGGCTTGCCAGAGGCCGGCGCCGTGGGCTCGGAAGGGCTCAGCAGGAGCAGCGTGACGCCGGCGCCGATCCCGACGAGGCCGACGCCGGCGAAGACGCCGGCGAGCGTCGAGGCGGTCTTGCCCGTGTCGTAGTCGCCCTGGAGCGACGGCGGGCACTCGTAGGCGCCTCCGCCGGCGGGGGAGCACCCCTCCTCGACCGCGGACAGCGCGCCGGCGCGCACGGCCAGCGCCACGACGGTCGCGATCGCGCCAGCGCCGCCGACGCCGAGCGCGACGTAGCCGCCCATGCGAATGCCGCTGGCCGGCGTGCCGGAGGCGCTCGGCGCGGAGAGCGCGTCGCGCGCCGGGAGCGGCGCGGGCACGGTCAGCGTCACGACCTGACGGGCGCCAGGCGTGAGGTTGGCGCGCTCCGCGATGGGCGCGGCGCCGCCGTAGAACAGCTCGACCGTGTGGGCGCCGAGATCGCGCTCGAGCTCGACGCCGAGGAGCCTCGGGTCGAGGGGCTTGCCGTCCAGCACCACCTGGACCGGCGGCCGCCCCTCGGCGCCTTTCAGCCGGACGGTCAGCGTCCCGACCTTGCCGCCGAGCGCCCGGTAGCGGGCCTCGGCGTCATCGCTCCACCCGGCGTACTTCGCCTCGTTGGACTGGAGCGCGGCGCGCCGGAGATCCCACCAGTCTCGCCTCGCCGAGGCATAGCGGCCGAGCTCCTCCTCGCACTCGGCGATGTTCCGGAGCGCGCCGAGCCCCTCGGGGTAGATCTCCAGCGCGCTCCGGAAGGCGATGACCGCCTGCTCGCACTGTCCGGTGCTCCGCAGCTCGCGCCCCCGGGCGAACAGCGTCTTCGCGTCCTCCTCGGCCCCGATGGCGAGCGCGCGCGCCGGCGCCGCCGCGAGCATGGCGACGCCGCAGAGCGTGATGAGCCGTCGCTCAAAAGGTCTCACTCTTGTCGATCTCCTTGCGGCGCCGGGGCACCGTGGGCGCGGCGGTCGCCGTCGCGCGCGGGGTGGCCTTGTCAGCCCCGGGGCGGCGCTGGGACGAGCGCGGCTGCGCAGGCGCTGCGGAGGCAGGCGGCGCGGGCGCTGCTGCGGAAGCAGGCGGCTCGGCCATGGCCGGCGGCTCGGCCGCGGCGGGCTGCTGCGGTGGGGGCGGCGAGCGCAGCGCGACCGCCTGGAGCGCGCCCCGCACGCCGGGGGCCATGAGCCGCGCCGGCTGTTCCAGGCGCGGCCGATCGAGCAGGCGCGCCGCCAGCGCGGCGGTCCCCCCGAGCGCGGTCAGGCAGGCCAGCGCCACGGCGGGCGCCACCCGGGGCCGCCGCGGCGGCGCGACCTCCGCGGGCCGCTCGGGCGGCGGCGCCGAGAGCGCGGCGTGGTACGCCCCCACCATCTCGCGGATCGAGGCGAACCGCTGCGCCGGCCCCTTCGCGAGGGCGCGCGAGAACCAGGCGTCGAGCCCCTGGGGAAGCGATCGTCGGACCTCCGTGGCAGGCTCGAAATCGCGGGTGCTGACCGCCACGATGATCTCCGCGATGCTGTTGCCTTGAAAGGGCGTCCAGTCCGTCAGCACCTCGTAGGCCAGCACGCCGAGCGCCCAGACGTCGGCCCGCGCGTCGACCGCGAGCGGCGAGGCGAGCTGCTCCGGGCTCATGTAGTTCGGCGAGCCCAGCATCACGTCGGCCTCCGTCTCCTGCGGCCGATCCAGGCCTAGATCGCCGTGCAGCGCCTTGGCGATGCCGAAATCCGCGACCTTCACCGTCAGCTCCGCGCCGGGTGCGTCGACGAGCATCACGTTCGAAGGCTTCAGGTCGCGGTGCACGATGCCCATGTCGTGCGCCACGGTGAGCGCGTCCCCGATCTGATCAAGGATGTCCCCGAAGCGCGCCGGATCGATCGGCCCCTTGTGGCGCACCTCGGCGAACAGCGTTCGCCCCGGGATGTACTCCATCACCAGGTAAGGGATGTCGTCGTGGACCCCTGCGTCGTGGACCGCGACGATGTGCCGCGTGCGCGCGCTCAGGCGGGCCGAGATCTGGGCCTCGAACCGGAACCTCTCCAGGACGGTGCGGCTCCGCTCCGCGTCGCCGGTCAGCGAGGCGCTGAGGAACTTCACGGCGAGCTCGGTCTTGAGCGTGACGTGCACGGCGAGCCAGACCTCGGCCATGCCCCCGCGCCCGAGCGGCCGGACCAGCCGGTATTTGCCGTCGACGACCTCGTCGGGGGTGTGCTGCCAGATGTCCGACTCGTCGGCGCCGGCCTGACGGGCCGCCGCGCTCGGGCTGATCCGCACGGTCGGCGGTATGCGGGGCGTGGCGGCGTCCACGCCCGAAGGATAGTGGATGCCGCGCGCGGGACTGGCACTTTTCGACAGCCCTCGCCGCCGTCGCCCTCTGGCCAGCGCGGAATGGCGGCAGCCGGCAGCCGCGCGCCCGGCGAGCGCACGAGGAGCGCGGCCGTTTCACTCGGCGGCGTCGGCGAAGAGCTCCGCAGGCGGCGCGTCGATCGGCGGGGCCTCCCGCGAGGCCGCGCCGCCCACGCCGCGGTCGAGGGCGTCGCAGAGGAGCGCGCCGACGCCGGGGACGACGTTGGCGATCGACTCGTCGGCCTCGCGCGGGTTCAACCACCAGAACGGGTTCAGCAGCCGGCGGAGGTCGCGGAAGGAGCGTGCAGGACGGCTGACCTCCACCGTGAAGGCGAGTGTTCCGAGGTTGGCGTCGAGCCAGTCGTCCATGTCGCCGACCGTGGGGTACCAGTGCGCCGCCTGGCGGATCTCGTACCGCTCGCGCGGCAGAGCCCGGCAGAAGGCGTCGCCGAGCGCCCGGTACAGCGGCTCGCGCGGGTTGGGCACGTCGGTGTGCGCCCACGGGTAGAGCAGGAGGTTGCCGCAGCTGTGAAAGCCGATCGCGAGCGAAGGCCGCGTCTCCAGCGCGACGTCGCGCAGGGCGCGCGACTCGGGCTCCGAGAACGCGTGAGGCCCCGTGTAGTGCGGCGACCACCGGAGCCGCGAGCCCGCGAACGGGTGCAGCGGCCGCGACGAGGACAGCGGCGCGAAATTCCGGTTCAGATCCACGCCGCGGGCGTTGCAGCGCTGCGACGCCCGCCGCTCGCCGCGGAGGCGCTCCAGGTTGTCGGCGAACGCGTCGGGGTTGACGACCGGCACCACGACGAGCCGCGCCCGCGCCGCCGCGCCCGCGCGTCCGCTCGCCAGGATCGACCGGACCGCGTCGAGCAGCGCGAGCCCGCCGATCACCTCGACCCCGTGCATGAGCGACGTCAGCAGGAACGTCGGACCCAGCGGATTGCCGAAGTCGTAGCGTCGCAAGGGTCGTCCGTTCGCGGACGTCCCGATCGCTATTTCCCGTCCGCCGTGGGTGCGCGCGAGGCGCGCCCAGGCATCATCGAGCTGCGGGAGCTCGGCGTAGCGGCCGCATAGATCGGGCGAGTGTGTCATCCCAGTGTCTCTGATGTGACACCGGAATGGCGGCGGGCGCCAGCGGATTGCGTGGATTCATGGGGCGCGATTCCACGGTTCCGTGATTCGCGTCGATTCGCGTCGATTCGTCTATTCGCGTCATCCGCGCGGCTGGTCGCGCTGGTCGCGCTGGCGGCCCTTGCGCGTCGCGAGGAGAGCCAGGCCCTCGAACAGGAGGTGCGCGCCGAGGTGGAGGGTGACGTCGGCGTGATCCAGCGCGGGGCATACCTCGACGAGATCCATGCCCACCAGGTTGATCCCTGCGAGGCCGCGGAGCAGCTGGATCGCCTCGCGTGAGGTGAGCCCGCCGGGCACGGGCGTGCCGGTGCCCGGGGCATAGGCCGGGTCGATGCCGTCGATATCGAAGGAGATGTAGACGGGCGACTCGCCCGCGGCTGCCCTGATGGCGGCGGCGATCGCAGGAGCGCCGTCGCGGTCGATCCGATCCATGCCGTACAGGGTCGCCCCTGCGTGCGCCGCGAAGGCGCCTTCCTCCGGGTGGCCCCACGTGGCGCGGATGCCGATCTGGTGGAGCGCGCTCCGCCCGATCAGCCCCTCTTCGATCGCGTTGCGGAACGGCGTGCCGTGGTGGAACGGCTCGCCCCACACCTCCGAGGTGCTCGTGTCGAGGTGCGCGTCGACGTGAACGACCGTGACGGGGCCGTGGCGCCGCGACAGCGCGCGGAGCACCGGGAGCGCGATGGAGTGGTCGCCGCCGACGACGAACGGGACCGCGCCGGCCGCGAGCACCTCGTCGACCGAGGCCTGGATCAGCTCGCGAACGGAGTCTGCATGAAACGGGGGAAAGGGCACATTGCCCCCGTCGAGCACGTGGATCGCGCGGAACACGTCGATGCCGTGGCCGGGGTGATACGACTGCACGAGCGCGCTCACGCGGCGCAGCTCGTAGGGGGCGAAGCGTGTGCCGGGGCGGTACGTGACGCTCCCGTCCCACGGGACGCCGAGGAGCACGGCGTCGGCGCCGGAATAGGCGGACGCGCCGGCCTCGTGGAATCCCGCCGTGGAGAGGCGAAAGAACGGCGTCTGCCCGTGCCGCAGGTACGCGGCTGCTCGTTGTTGGGACATGAGATCTCCTACAGGCTCAAGAGGTCCAGGATCACGGCGCGGGCGCGGTCCGCGAGATCCGCCGCGCCGCCGTGATCGCCGAGCGGCGGGCCAAAGGCGATGCGGGCGCTCGCCTCTCGGCGGCTGGAGAAGCGGAGGAAATGGGGGAGGAAGGTGTCGTCGCCCGCCCAGCAGAGCTCCGGATCATCGTAGGTGATGGCCGCGGGCACGATGGGGACGCCCGCGAGCCGGGCGACGCCGAAGATGCCTTTCCGGAACGGGAGGACCTTCTCGCCGCGGGTGGTCGAGCCCTCCGGGAAATTCAGCACCGGGACGCCATGGCGCAGGGCCCGGAGCGCGCTCCGGAGCACGCGCGCGCCGCTCGCCGGGCGCTGCCGATCGACGAGCAGCACGCCGAGATCGCGCGCGCGATCGCCGATGATCGGCCAGCTGCCGATCTCCTTCTTCGCGATGGCGGTGCAGGGGGTGAGCGACGCGAGGAGGATCGGATCGAGGTAGCTGACGTGGTTGGCCACGACAACGAACGGCGACGCGGGGAGCGCGCCGGTCACGCGGACACGCAGGCAGTGCAGCGCGCACAGGTCCCGCGCGATCCCGTGAAGGAGGCGCGCCCTCTCGCGGCGGCGCGAGGCGGGCAGCGTGGGCAGCAGGCTGGTCCGGAACACGGTGTCGAGCGCGAGCCCCATCACGCCGGAGACCCGGCTGGCGATGGAGAGCGCCTCGGTCCAGGGCCGGTCGCCCGCCGTCGGCGCGCGGCGGCCGTGGTCGAGCGGAGCGGTGGTCGTCATGGTCCGTCGGCCTCAGGCCACCGCGGCGATGCCGCCGCTCTCCGCCGCGCGCGGCTCCTTCACGTCGGCCTGGCGATCGACGAGCCCCACCTTCTCGAAGCGGGCCCGGAGCGCCATGAACGCGTCGCGATCGATGCGCGAGATGATGCGCGGGTGTCCGGTGCCATAGAAATCGGGGCGGACCTCGATCTCCCTGGCGCCGAGCATGGCGTGGAGCGCCCGCGCGGCGTGGTTGTCCTCCTCGACGGTGAACCAGCACGACTCCGCCCATCCAAGGATCGACCCGACGAACGCGCGGAGCAGCGTGTGCGTCGCGCGGGAGCCCTGATACTCGGGCAGGACGGCGAGGGTCGTGCAGTAGACCTCCTTGCCGCGCGCGAAGGAGAGCAGGTAGCCCGCGGGCCTCCCAGCGGCCTCGACCATGAAACAAGAGTCCTTGAAGAAGTCGCAGCAAAGACGGATGTAATACCGCCCGAGCTCCCCTTCGCCCGCGCCGCCGAAGAGGGTCGTCTCCAGTTCCATCAGAGTCGAAAAGTCATCGCTCCGGAGCGTGCGCGCCACATAACGGCTCATTGTTGCGCCTCCTTACTTCAATTGAATCGTTGCTGTGGGCGCAGCATGCCGGGACTCGGTGGAGAACAGGTCACAGGACCCCCGAGGTTGAGAGACACGTCGGGGGCGATGGCGCGTCAAGATGGCTGGAGAATCGCGTACGGAAGGTGCCAGGACGGCAATGTCATCGTGGCCTGAGGCGCTCTGCCGCCGTGGACGGGAGTGCGAGCGCGAGGCCGGCGAAGGCCCGGGCGGTGTCGAGGAGCGCGGCGAGGCCCGAGGACGCGCGCCATCCGCCGGTCACGCCGGTCCAGTGCTTCATGGGCACGAAGAGGTTGCCGTCGGTGTGCGGCGCCGAGCGATCCAGGAAGGTCGCGCGGAGCGTGTACGCCGCGAACAGCCGCTCCATGAGGCCCGGGAAGGCGACGAACGCCGCGGCGGTGATGCGGCCGGCGGCGCCGACGTAGACATCTCGCCGCGGCCGCTCGGCGAGGGAGACCATCGCCGCCGCGACCCGCTCGGGGGCGACGATCGGCCGGATCGGCTGGACGGCGCGGCCGGTGAAATTGCCGGCGTGCTGGTAGATCGGGGTGTCGATCGTCGTGGGCAGGAGGTTGCAAACGTGGATGTCCGGCGTGCTGGAGAGCTCCTGTCTCAAGCAGGACGTGAGTCCGAGGACCCCGAACTTGGAGATGACGTAGGCGCTCATCGTCGGGGCGCCGAACTTGCCAAGAACGGAGACGTTGTTGATGAGCACCCCGGCGCCCTGCGCGCGGAAACAGGGCAGCACCGCCCGCGCCCCGTGCACATAGCCGAGCAGGTTCGTCTCGATGACCTGGCGGTAGGCCTCGTAGGGCGCCTCGTCCGCTCGCGTGTAGAGGAAGACGGCGGCGTTGTTCACCCAGACGTCGATCCTGCCGAACACCTCGACGGCGGCGCGGGCGAGCGCTCGGACGGCTTGCTCGTCCCTCACGTCCGTCGGGACGGCGAGCGCCGGCGCGCCGACGCTGGCGCACTCGGCGGCGACCTCCTCGAGGGCCGCCTCGTTCCGAGCGGCGATGACGACCCGCGCGCCGCGCCTCGCGAACGCTAGCGCGGCCGCCCTGCCAATGCCCGAAGATGCCCCGGTGATAACGACCACCGCGTCACGAATGCACTTCCGCATGACTGGCCCCCTCCCGCGCGGTCTGTCCCTCGCCGAGAGGAGAGCAAGGCGCGGGCCATCAGGGCCGGGGGCCGGGGGCCGGGTCGGATGTGGCCGCGGAGCTCGATTGAAACGGTGGGCGTGGTGGATGGATGAAGAGTTTCAAACGCAAAGGCGCAAAGACGCAAAGACGCAAGGAGAAGAAGAAACAAATCTTTCTCTCTCCCTTGCGTCTTTGCGCCTTTGCGTTTTTTCTCTCTCTTCAGCCGTAGAAGGGCTTCCCGGTCCTCGCCGCCTCGACGAGCGCCGGGGCGGGCGTCCAGCGCTTGCCGAAGCGGCGCTCGTAGATCTCGATGCGGCGGAGCACCTCCGCGGCGCCGAGTCCGTCGACGTAGCGGAACGGCCCGCCACGGAACGGCGGGAAACCCAGGCCGAAGATCGCGCCGATGTCGCCGTCGCGCGGGCTCCGGAGGATCCCCTCGCCGAGGCAGTGCAGCGCCTCGTTCACGAGCTGGAGCGAGCAGCGCAGCTGGATCTCCTCGACCGGCACCGGCGGGCTGTCCTTCGCCCTCGGCACCGGCAGCCCGAGCACGCCATAGACGCCCTCGTCGGCGTGCTTGCCCTTGCCCTTCTTCTTCGCCGCCGCGCCGTACAGGTACATCCCGCGCTCGTTCTTGCGGCCCCTCCGGTCGTCGGACACCAGCCTGGCCATCGTGGGAGGCGGCGCGAGGCGGTCGCCGAACGCCTCGAGCATGATCGGGCCGACGTGCGCCGCCACGTCGATGCCCACCTCGTCGAGCAGCGCAAGCGGGCCGACCGGCCAGCCCCACGCGACGAGCGCCGCGTCGACCTGCTCGATCGCGACCCCCTCGGCGAGCAGCCAGCTCGCCTCGTTCATGTACGGCCCGAGGATCCGGCTCGTGTAGAAGCCGACCCCATCGTTCACGACGATGACCGTCTTGCCCTGGCGCTTGCCGACCGCCACCGCCGTCGCGACCACCTCGGGGGACGTCGCCTCGGTCCGGATGACCTCGAGCAACGGCATCTTGTGCACAGGGCTGAAGTAGTGCATCCCGACCACGTTCTCCGGCCGCTTCGACGCGGCCGCGATCCGCGAGATGGGGATCGACGACGTGTTCGACGCGAAGATCACCCCGTCCTTGCCGTGCTGCTCGACGTCCCGCAGGACCGCTTGCTTCACCGCGAGATCCTCGAACACCGCCTCGATCACGAGATCGGCGCTCCGGAGGCCCGAGCCGTCCGTCGTCGCGGTGAGCAGCGCGAGCTTCTCGTCGCGCTCGAGCGGCGTGAGCTGCTTCTTCTTCACCCGCTCGCCGAGGATGTCGGCCACGTACTTGAGCCCGCGGCCGATCGACGCGTCGTCGCGGTCCCGGAGCCGCACGGAGATGCCGGCGTTCAGGCTGACATAGGCGATGCCGGCCCCCATCAGGCCGGCGCCGATCATCGCGATCTTCTCGACCTTCCTCGGCTGCACGGCGGGGTCGTCCACGCCGGTGTCCTTCTTCATCGCGTTCGTCGCGAAGAAGAGCTCCATCAGCCGATGCGCCGTGCTCGACGCGACGAGCTCGCCGAACGCGCGCGCCTCGACCTCCTTCGACGCCTCGAAGCCCTTCTCGGCATAGGTCCTCAGCACGTCGAGGATCCGCTCGGGCGCCGGGTAGTGCCCGCCGGTCTTCTTGCGCGTCTGCCGCGCTGCCTGCTGGAAGAGCAGGGCACGGCCGATCGGGTTCCGCTCGAGGGCAGCGCGGGTGAGCGCGGCGGAGTCGAGCTTCGGCGCGCTCGCCCGCTTGGGCCGGAACGGCGGGCCGGCCGCCGCGAGCTTGAGCGCGAGCGCCGCGGCCGTCTCCCTCAGGATGGCCGCGGGGACGACGTCGTCGGCGACGCCGAGCTGCCGCGCCTTCGAGGGGCGCATGTTCTTGCCGGTGAGGCCGTGGTCGAGCGCCGCGTTCAGGCCGGCGCGCTCCGCGAGCCGCTGGAGCCCGTTGATCCCGGGGAGCAGGCCGAGCTGCACCTCGGGCAGGCCGAGCACCGTCTTCCGGTCGTCGCTCAGCACCCGGGCATGGCAGGCGAGCGCCACCTCGAGGCCGCCGCCGAGCGCGGCGCCGTGGATCGCGGCGACGATCGGCTTCGGCGAGCGCACGATCCGCAGGATCGCCTCGTGGCCGGCGCGGCACATCGCCTCGGCCTGGGCCGCCGTGGCGACGCCCTTCAGCATCTCGATGTCGGCGCCTGCGATCCAGGTGTCGGCCTTGCCGGACACGAGGATCGCCGCCTTGATGAGCGGGTTGCTCGCGATCTGGCCCGCGATCCGCTCGAGATCGCCGGTGAACGTGGGCTTCAGCGTGTTGACCGCCTCGCCCGGGACATCGTAGGTGACGACGGCCACGCCGTCGGGGCGCACCTCGAGGGACAGCGGGCTCGCGGCCGCGGGGGCCGGCGTGGCGGCGGCGGATGTCGTGGTCATGCGGCCTCCAGGACGACGGCGGCGCCGAGGCCGCCCGCCGCGCAGACGGTGAGGAGCGCGTGGTGCCCGCCGCGCTTCTTGAGCTCTCGGAGCGTGGAGAGGACCATGCGTCCTCCCGTGGCCGCGAAGGGGTGGCCGAGCGCGATCGAGCCGCCGTTGACGTTGAGCTTCTCCGGATCGATCTCGCCGACGGGGGCGGACCGGCCGAGCTTCTCCGCGGCGAACGACGGCGACGCGAGCGCCTTCAGGTTGGACGCGACCTGGGCGGCGAAGGCCTCGTGCATGTCGACGAGATCCATGTCGGCGAGCGAGAGGCCGGCGCGCTCGAGCGCCCGCGGCACGGCGAGCACCGGGGCCATCAGGAGCTGCCAGCCGGGGTCGACCGCCGCGTAGGACCACGACTTGACGTACCCGAGCGGCTGGTAGCCGAGCGCCTTGGCCTTGCCCTCGCGCATCAGGAGCAGGGCGCTCGCCCCGTCGGTGAGCGGCGACGCGTTGCCCGCGGTGATCGTGCCGTGCCGCCGATCGAAGGCCGGCGACAGCTTCGCGTAGGCGTCGAGGGTCGAGTCGTCCCGGACCACGTTGTCGCGCTCGACCGGCTTGTCGTAAGGCGGGGGGATCACGTGCATGACCTCGGCGGCGTAGGTGCCGTCGCGCCAGGCGCGCGCGGCGTTCGTGTGCGAGCGGTGGGCGATCGCGTCCTGCTCGGCGCGCGAGATGCCGTTCTGCTTCGCCATCTTCTCGGCGGCCTCGCCCATCTGCTCGCCCGTGGTCGGCTCGCGCGAGAAGCCCGGGATCGGGGGCACGAGGTCCTTCAGCGAGAGGCGGGAGAGGATCTCCAGCCGGGCGCCGAGCGTCCTGGCCTTCTGGAAGTCGGTCAGCGCGGAGGCGAGCTTCCGGGAGACGCCGAGCGGCACGTCGCTCATGCTGTCGGCGCCGCCGACGAGGGCGACGTTGTGCTGGCCGGCGAGCATCGCCTCGGCGGCGCTCGTCATGGCCTGGAGAGACGTGGCGCACGCGCGCGAGACGCTGTAGGCGTCGGTGTCCTTGGGCAGGCCGGTGCGCAGCACGACCTCGCGCGCGATGTTGAGCCAGTCGAGCGTCGGCACCACCTGGCCGTAGACGACCAGGGTGACGTCGCGCGGGGTCACCTCGCTCCTCTGGAGGAGCTCCTTGACCACCGTGGCCGCGAGATCGACCGTGCGCAGCGCCTTGAGCGCCGTCCCCGCCTTGGTGAACGGCGTGCGCAGCCCGGCAACGACCGCCACCCGGTCCTTGCCGCCCTTCCCATTCTTGCCTGAAGCCATGTCGACTCCTCTGCTGCCGGAGAGCCCATCGCGAGCCCGCCCCGCGCGCCCCGCGCAGCCCCCCGGATCCCGGCGTGCCAGCGCACACCGGTTGGAGGTATTCCCTTAGGTGCGCTAACGCGGCGTGTCAACCGTGGGCGGCCAGGGCGTCGCGGGTGGCGGGGCGCTCCACGAGAACGCGACGTGGGCGGAAGGACGGTTGGGGCAGCCTGGGCGCTAATTTGGCCCACGCCTGAGCTTGCCGATAGGGTGGTTGGCCATGCGGAAACTCATTCTATGCAGTGCGTTGCTCTGCGGCGCTCCGGCGCTCGCCGGGTGTGCGACGTTTGCAAGCGACTCGGCGCCGGCGGCGCCGGGTTATGTGTATGTGGCCGGTCACAAGAACAACCAGCCTGCGATGTGGATGTGCCCTGACGCGCCGGGCAAGGCCGAGTGCACCGAGGTCGAGGTAACGACGGAGGCAGGCGAATGAAGCGTTCTTTGATTTTCGGGCTCTTGCTCGCGAGCTTCGGCGCGATCGGCTGTCAGGGGAGCTACACGAGCATCCGGCAGATCGACGGGACGCGGTACCACGTCACGCGCACGAAGCAGGGCTTTTTCAACGCGTACGGCACCGTGTTCGACTGCCAGGCCAAGGGCGACGCGATGACGTGCGTCGAGATCAGCGATCTGTGAGCTCCGCGCGGGGTCGAAAGGCGCCCCGCCCGTAGAGCGCTGAGCCGCTCGAAGGAGCCGACCGCCAAGACGCCAAAAGACGCCAGAGGAAGAATCTCGTTCTCTGGCGTCTTTTGGCGTCTTTTGGCGGCCACCTATCGTCTCGCTCCGGCGCCTCTCGATGGCAGGCAGCGCGCGGTCTCTCACGCCTCGCGCAGGAAGGCCTCGAGCAGCGCCGCCGAGACGTCGAGGAGATCGCGCTCGGTGACGATGCCCACGAGCCGCTCGCCCGCGACGACGGGCAGGCAGCCGACGCGGTGCTCGCGCATGATCCGCATCGCCTCCAGCGTCGGCGTGTCCGGCGCGACGGTCACCGGGTCGGGCCGCATGATCGACGCCACCGTGGGCGGCGCGGAGCCGCTCGGCGCCGCCGCGGCGCCGCGGGCGACGAGCCGCAGCAGCGCGCGGTGGGAGACGACGCCGACGAGTCGGCCCTGCTCGTCCTCGACCGGTACATGGCGCACGTGCCGCCAGTCCATGACGCTCGCCGCGAAGTCGACGATGTCGGTGGGACGCACCGTGAAGAGATCGGTCGACATGAACTGGCCGACGGTCCGGTAACTGTCGCGCACGAGGTCCAGGTCGTCCTCGAGGGCGGCGGGCTCCCACGCGTGCACCGGGCGCCCGGCCCCGCCGCCCCGGGCCTCTTCCTGCTGGCGGGCGAGCATCGCGGCGCAGAGGGCGCGGCTTCGCAGCTCGGGGGTGCCCCGCCCGGCCATGGCCGCGAGGGAGCCGAGCGCCCACTGCGCGCCCGTCTGGCCGCGGCGGACCCGCTCCTCGACGACGCCGAGGTACCGGTCGACGTCGGCGGCGTCGATGCCCGCGGCCGAGAGGCCCGCCCGGGCGGCGGGGAGGAGGTGCGAGAGGATGAGCTCCGGGGCAGGCAGGCTCCGGCCGCCGAGCCACGTGAGCTGCGCCTTGAGGCCGTGGCGGGCCGCCGCGAAGAAGTTCGCCTTGGCGTCCTCGAACGGCATCTCGAGGTCGATGCGCGGGTGCTCGTCGGCGAGGCCGGTCATGAGGCCGAAGAAGAAGGCGGCGTTCGCGACCTCGTCGAGGACCGTGGGCCCCGAGGGCAGCGCGCGGCTCTCGATGCGCAGGTGCGCGACCCCGGCCAGGACCCCGTAACAGGGGCGGTTCCAGCGGTAGACGGTGCCGTTGTGGACCCGCAGGGCCTTGAGGTCCGGCACCTCCCCGCGCGCGAGCACGGCCGCGGGGGGCTCGCCGGGATCGGCGGTCATGATCACGCGGAACCGCGCGATGTCCTCGCGGAAGAGATCGAGCACGCCGCCCTGCACCCAGCCGTCGCCGAAGTGGACGCGGGGCCTCTGCTGCCGGCCCTCGAGCGCGCTCGGACGGGTGTCGACCGAGGTCTCGAAGAGGGCGATCCGCGTCTCGTGCCAGAGCCTCTGCCCGAGGAGCAGCGGCGAGTTGACCGCGGCGGCGAGGACGGGCGCGGTCACCGCCTGGGCGAGGTTGTAGAGCGACGCGAACTCCCGCGCCCCGACCTGGAGGTGGACCTGGAAGCTCGTGTTGCACGACTCGAGCAGGATGTTGTCGTGGGTCATCTCGAGCTCGTCGAGCCCGTGGATCGAGACGCGGAAGTCGCCCTGGCGCAGCCGCAAGAGCGCGCGGTTGAGCTCGTGGTAGCGAGGCGCCGGCGTGAGGTTCTCGACGCGGAGGTCGCCGGCGCGCAGGGTGGGGAGGATGCCCGTGAGGAGGACGTCGGCGCCGGCGGTGCGCGCGGCCTCGGCCGCCCGCCCGATGACCTCCGACAGCTCGGCTTCGAGCCGCCGCAGGCAGTCGCCGCCGAACGGGAGCGGGGTGAGGTTCGCCTCCAGGTTGAAGCGAGCGAGCTCGGTCGTGAGCCGATCGTCGGCGGCCCGCTCGAGCACCTCCAGCGCGAGCGGAGCGGGCCGGAGCGCGCGGTCGACGAGGAACATCTCCTGCTCGGCGCCGATGCGGCGCACGCCGGACTCGATGCGATCCTCCACGACGAGGCGCTCGAGCGCCTCCACGTCGTCGAGCAGCGCCCGCATGAACGCCTTGTGCTGCTGCTCGCTCGCCTGCTCGGAGACGTGCTGCTCGCCCATGGTGATCGCCCCGCCTTTCGCTCGCTCTCGCTCCAGGGAAGCCTACGACGACGAGCGGCAGGGGGCGCGGGGGATCCCCCGGCGGGGAGGGCGGGCGTCTGGCTCGGCGCGGGCGGCGCGGCGGCGGGCGAAGGCGGGCGACGCCGGTCAAAAGCTGCGGCCGGCCGCGAGCCGCAGGGTGGCGACCTTGTCCTCGGCAAGGCCGAACCCGAGCGGCGGGTCGAGCGCCACGAGCAGCCCTGCCCGGGCGTAGTAGCCAGGCTGCTTCAGCGTGTAAGTGAAGAACGGCTCCATCGCGAGCTGCATCCTGTCGTCGCGGGTGAGCGTCAGCGCGGCCTGGAGGCGGAGCCCGCCGCCGTAAGGGCCTCGGCCGCGCAGCTCGAGCTCGTCGCCCTGCTCGACCACGAGCTCGACGCCGGCCCTGCTGGTCGGGAGGGCGAGCATCACCGCCGTGTCCGCGCGGTAGACGAGCCGCGCGGCGAGCTCCGCCTCGACGCCGCCGCGGACCTTCAGGGGCAGGTGCCCGACGGTGAGCCGGTGCAGGTCGAAGGAGGCGCGCGCGGGGGCGGTCGCCTGCAGCGTGGCGCGGGCGTCGGCGTCGGGGGCGCTGAGGACGGGGATCGAGAGCGCGCCGCCGCCGAAGACGGTGACCTTGCGCGAGAGGGCGCGCGCATAGTGGGCGCCGACCGTGGGGTTGCCGAAGAGAAGGCTGCCGGCGCTGCTGCTCTCGTCGACGCCGAGCCGGGCGGACCGGAACGAGGCGGAGACGTCGCCATAAGCGAGCGGGAGATCCACGTCGAGGTGGAGCCGGCCAAACCACTCGAGCTGACCTCGGAGATCGAAGGTCAGCCCGAACGTGCTCACCTCGGAGGTGACATCGTCCATGGCCCATGAGGCCGACTTGCTCAGGACGTCGAGCTCGAGCTCCGCACGCGATCCCTGGGATTTAGCCCAGCTGTTCTTTTCTGCCGGAGCGGCAGGTGGTGCCGTGAGCCAGAGCGAGAGCAGGAGAGCGGAGGAGAGCAGTGATCTCGCGTTCAATCAGGCCCACCTGCGAGGACTACCATGGCTCGGCTCGGCCGTGGTTATCGAACGGCGCCCTCGGCGCCCGCGGCCTCCTCGTCCTCGTCCTCGTCCTCGTCGTCGTTCTCCTCGTCGTCGTCGTCGTCGTCCTCGTCGTCGTCAGCGTCGCCGCTGCCGTCGAACAGCAGGGAGGGAGCGTCTTCGTTGCCGTGCTCCGCGAAGATCGCGTCGGCGGCGATCACGAGCTCCTCCATGCGGTCGGCGTCGACGGGGCCGTACACGGCGAGCGCCATGGCGCGATCCTGCACGAACAGCCACGCGTCGGGGAAGTCGAGCAGGGCGTCGCGGATGCTCTTCGAGAGCCACCGGCCGATGGCCTTCGCTTCGGGTCCCTCGACAAGGAACTGCTCCATGAACTCCGGGTCCTTCTTGAACTGGACGCCGGTGTTGGGGGCACGCCTGCCATCGACGATGGGCAGCGGGCACACGGTGAGCCGGGGCCCGGCCTTGGCCAGCTTTGTGAGGACCACCTGGTACTCGCTGCCGTTCTTCGCGTCCGGGCCCACGACCGCGACGTAGGCGAGCTTCGGGACGAGCTCGTAACGGGCGAGGACCTCGCCGCCGCCCGTCTCCTGCAGCGTGTGCTGGAGGCTGGACGGCAACGAGCGCACCGGACGAGGACCGTCGCTGCTGGCGCCGGCCTTCTGGCCGCCGGGCTTCGCGCCGGGGCGGGCCGGGGCCGCCTCGGGGGTCATCAGCGCGCGCCAGCGCGCGAGCTCGCGGTCGCGCCGCGCCTCGTGCCGACCGCGCAAGCCGGTCAGGAACCAGACGACGAGCAACGCAAAGGGACCTACGTACCAGAGCCAGGGCATGGGGCGGCGATGCTAGCAAACCTCGCGGAGCTGCGGTGGGGTCGCGCGCGCCCGCGGTGAGGCGAGGCTGTCGTGGCGAGCCTCGCCGCTTCGCGGCGAGGTGCGGCTATCGTGGCGAACCTCACCGCTTCGCGGCGAGGTTCAGGGCGCGGGGGCCGGAGCGGCGTCGTCCGGCCGCTCGAAGACGCACCAGTAGCCGTTCTTGCTGTGGCGCACCATCCCGGCCACCTCGTACACGCCCCGGAAACGCCGGTCCTTGCGGAGCTTCTCCTGCGCCGGGAACGGGAGCTTGTCGCACGTGTCGGCGCCGCCGACGAACACGAAGTAGCGCGGCATCTTGTCGAAGACGTGCTGCACGTAGCCGGGGCCCGTCTTGCGCGTGTAGCCGCCCGGGAGCTTGGAGATCACGGGATCGACGAGGCCGAGGAGATCGAGCACCGGGTAGTCCGTCACATACCCGATGTACCCGATGTCGCCCACGGCGACCTCGCCGGGCTTGCCGTGCTCCTTGAACCAGTTGGCCACGCCGCCCGCGGCGCTGTCCCAGAACCGCTTCTCGTCGTCGAGGATCCGGTGCTGGGCGCGCTCGATCCGCTGCGCCCGGAAGGCGCCCAGCGCGATGAGGCAGCCGAGCGCGAGCACGCCGGCCCCCGCGGCGAGGGCGATCGTCCCGCCCTCGGGCGCGTCCGCGGCGCGGGCCGAGAGCTGGGCGAGCAGCGGCTCGAGCAGCGCGCGCGCGCCGAGGCCCGCGAGGAGGAAGCAGAACGGCTCGAACGGGCTCATGAAGCGGTAGTACGGCATCCAGTCGCCGCCCACGAGGAGCACGTAGCCGCCCACCGCGAGCGCGAGGGCCGCGACGCAGAGCGCGTCGCGGTGGCGCGCGACGAGCGCCACGCAGAGGCCGAAGAGCCCGAGCAGCAGCGCCGGCCACGTGTGCCCGGCGTACTCCGCGAGGTAGCGCTGCCCCCCGGCCAGCTGCTCGGCGAGGCTGCCGGTCTTGGCGCTCAGCGTGTTCGGCAGCCACGTGCCGTAGTAGCTGTGCCGCCAGAGCATGTGGCACGCGATGGGCGCGGCGAAGACGACGCCGCGCAGGAGGTTCTGCCGCCCGAAGAAGCGCAGGCCGAGGAAGAGCATCGGTATGCCGATGAACATCGGCGCTTCCGGGCGCGTCAGGCCAGCGAGCCCGAAGACGAGGCCCGAATACGGGAAGCCGGTCCCCCGGTCGCGCTCGCGGAACATCATCTCGGTGCCCGCGAGGACGAGCAGGACGAACAGCGGCGTCTCCAGGCCGAAGACGGCATATCCGCTCTGCACGATCGAGCTCGCGAACAGCCACGTGGCGATGCAAGGGACCGCGCCGTGCGGGCGGAGCCGGGCCGAGAGGAGGTAGAGCGCGCCGAGCGAGCCGCAGGCGGCGAGCCCGCCGAGCACCTTGGCGACGACGTCGGGGTCGAGGCCGAGCTTGATGCCGCCCGCGAGCAGCACGGTCCAGAGGAAGTTCGTGTACCCCTCGATGCGCTCGCCGGCGTTGTAGACGAGCCCGAGGCCCCGGGCGAAGTTGCGCGCGTACCGGTACGAGATGTACGCGTCGTCGATCGTGAACGAGCGCACGCGCACCATGTTCACGACGAGCAGGAACGCCGGCAGCACGAGGCCGAACGCGAGGTGCAGGCGCTCGGAGAGCGGCGCGCCTCGCAGCCAGTCGCGGAAGCGCCGGGCCGGGGGCGCGCCTTCGACGCCGTCGCCCGCCGCTTCCATGTCGCCGTCGGCCTCGCCGCTCGGAGGGGCGACCCCGAGTTGCCCGTGCTCTGCTTCTTCCGGTTCCAGGAAAGCCATGTGAAGCCTCTCCCTACCATGGATGGTTCATGTCGGGGTCGTTTCTTGGTCGAGGCGCTCATCCCAGCTATCCTCGCGACATGCGTGCAGCCATGTTCGCTCTTGCCGCCTCCTCCGCCCTTTTCGTCGCGCCCCCGGCGCTCGGCGCCCGAGGCGTGCCGTGCGGCTTCTATGGCATCGATCCAGGGGCGCCCGTCGACGCAGGGGAGGTGATCCTCGACGACGATCACGCGAAGCGGCTCGCGCGCGCGGGCGCCGGCGCCGTGCGCGTCGAGTTCCTGCTCGATGACGCCGAGGCGTGGGACGACGACAAGCTCGAGCAGTACGACGCCATCATCGACGCGGCGCGCGCCGCGGGCCTCGAGCCGGTCGGGCTCCTCTCTCACCGCACGATCGGAGAAGGACAGGACGTCTGGAATGACGATCCGGACCGGGACGGCGACAACGCGTACGTGGAGGCGTTCGCCGAGACGGCAGAGGCGCTCATGACGAGGTACGCCGGGGACGTCGTCCAGTGGGAGATCTGGAGTCAGCCGAACTGCGCCGAGCTCCCCGACCCCGCGCTCGACCCGGAGCACGCCGGCTGCACCTTCATCCTGCCCCGGGTGCTCGCGCAGATCCTCGCCCAGATCCGCGTCCGCAACGAGGCGCTCTTCAACGTCGACGAGCTGTCGCTGACCACGGGCGGCCTGCTCGCCTCGGACGACGCGGCCGCGCCGTTCTCGGGGGTCGATTACCTGCGCGAGCTCTACGCGCAGCCGGTGTGGGACGAACTCGAGGCGCGCTTCGGCGAGCGGACGCCGTGGTCTCGCCTCGGTCAACAGCTGTTCTTCCATCAGGGCACCGAGGTCGATCCGGTGACGCTCAACGATTATCTCGACGCGCTGCGCGACCTCGCCGACGAGGAGGGGGACGAGAGCCCCTTCGCCGTGACCGGGATGGCGTGGTCGAGCGCGCTCGCCGGCGAGGAGCTCCAGGCGGCGAACCTGACAACGTCGTTCGAGATCCTCTCGGAGCGCGACGACGTCGCCGGCGTGGTCTGGGCCAGCTTCCAGGACGCGCCGCTCGACGAGCAGCCCTTCGGCCTCGTCGACGAGGCCGGCGTGGAAAAGCTGGCGCTCGCCGCGTTCAGCGGGTCGGCCGACAACTGCGAGCCGGCGGTGCAAGGCGGGGGGTCGGGGAGCGGCGGCGGGGGGAGCGGATCGAGCGGCGGCGGCGTCGTCGCCGGCTCGCCGCCCGGCACCAGCGGACAGATGGGGCGGCCGATCGACGGCAAGCGGCGCGCGAGCTCCTGCAGTTATGCCGCGGGCGCAACCAGCGGAGGCGGAACGCGGTCAGGCGTGGGTTGGCTCGCATTGTTCGCGATCGGCGCGATCGCGATGGTGCGCTGCCGCCGCGTCATTTGAAGGCAACTCGATCGCTCTCGTCGCCGACAGGGGAGGCATGCCTCACAGCTCGGCGCGCGTCGCGCGGCGGATTGCCGTGCACGTCGGACTTTTGCTCTTCAATGGTTGCGGGCGCGACGGCGCGGGTGATCGCTTCGGCGTCTGCGGCGACGGCGTGGTCGACGAGGGTGAGGCGTGCGACGACGTCAATTCCGCGGAGGGCGACGGCTGCTCGCCGACGTGCCAGCGCGAGGCGCCAGCGGCGCCCCGCTGCGGCGACGGCGCGCTCGACGCGGGCGAGGCGTGCGACGATGGCAACACGGCGGCCAGGGACGGCTGCTCGCCGGCGTGCGAGGTCGAGGTGCCCCCGCGCTGCGGCGACGGCGCCATCGATCCGGGGGAGCAGTGCGACGACGGGAACGTCGCGACGGGCGACGGCTGCGAGGTCGATTGCGCGAAGACGCCGGCCGAGGAGACCGTCTGCGAGGCGCTTTTGCCGCTCGCGCAGGGGACGTGCGAGGTGGTCGCCGGCACGGGCGCGACGCTGATCCGGGGCGTCGTGCTGGCCCCGGGCAGGGTGTACAGGGGCGGGCGGGTGCTCGTGGACGAGCGGGGCGCGATCGCGTGCGTCGGCTGCGATTGCGAGGCGGCGGGCGCGACGGAGATCCTGTGCCCGACCGGCGTCGTCTCCCCGGCGCTGATCAACACGCATGATCACATCACGTACACGCAGAACAGCCCGTATAGCCCGACCGAGGAGCGCTATGAGCACCGGCACGACTGGCGGATCGGCAACAACAAGCACACGAGAATCGATACGCCCGGCATGGCGAGCCCGGCGCAGATCCACTGGGGCGAGCTCCGCTTCCTGATGGGCGGCGCGACCTCGATCGTGGGCTCGGGGAGCGCGCCAGGCCTCCTCCGGAACCTGGACCGGGCCGACCAGGAGGGCCTGGGCCAGAGCGCGGTCCGTTTCGACACGTTCCCGCTCGACGACACGGGCGGCCGCGAGCTCGTGAGCGGTTGCGGCTACTCGGCCGACATGGTGACAGGGAAGGACGTCGAGGGAGAGGACGCCTATTGTCCGCACGTCGCCGAGGGGATCGATGCGTCGGCGCGCAACGAGTTCGCCTGCCTGAAGGCGGAGCCGAACGACGTGCTCGAGCCGCAGAGCGCGTTCATCCACGGGATCGGCCTGACCGCGCCCGACTACGCGGCGATGGCGGCGGAGGGCACGGCGCTCATCTGGTCTCCCCGCTCCAACATCACGCTTTACGGCGACACCGCCGTGGTCACCGCCGCCGCCCGCCTCGGGGTGCAGATCGCGCTCGGCACCGACTGGATCGCGACCGGATCGATGAACCTCCTGCGCGAGCTCCGGTGCGCGTCGGCGCTCAACGAGACGTATTACGACGGCTTCTTCACCGATGAGGAGCTGTGGAGGATGGTCACCGGGAGCGCCGCCGCGGTCACCGCGACGGACGACGTGATCGGCGCGCTGTCCACGGGGAAGGTCGCCGACATCGCGATCTTCGACGGCAGAGAGCGCGAGGGCCACCGCGCGGTCGTCGCCGCCGATCCCGAGGACGTCGTCCTCGTGATGCGCGGAGGAAAGGTCCTGTATGGCGACGCGGCCGTGGTGTCCGCGGTCCGGGGCGCGGGCGCATGCGACACGGTCGATGTGTGCGGCGTGTCGAAGCAGGTCTGTCTGCAGGACGAGATCGGGATGACGCTGGAGGACCTCGAGCAGCAGGCGGGCGAGATTTACCCGGCCTTCTTCTGCGGCGAGCCCGAGGGCGAGCCGCTCTGCACCCCGTCGCGCGCGGTGAGCGCGCCCCGGAACGCCTCGGTGAACGGCTCGACTGTCTACACCGGGCAGCCGACGGACGCGGATCTCGACGGCGACGGCATCGAGAACGGCGCGGACGATTGCCCGAGCGTCTTCAACCCGATCCGGCCGCTCGACGACGGGGTCCAGGCCGACTTCGACGGCGACGGCGACGGCGACGCCTGCGACGCGTGCCCGCTCGACGCGGGCAGCGCGCTCTGCTCGCCGCCGGACCCGAACGACGCCGACAACGACGGCACGCCGAACGGCGCGGACAACTGCCCGAACCTCCAGAACCCCGGCCAGGCCGACGCGGACGGCGACGGCAAGGGCGACCCGTGCGACCTGTGCCCGGACCAGGCGAACCCAGGGGCCCTGGGCTGCACGGTGGCGATCTACGATATCAAGGACGGCACGCGCGCGGAGGGCGACACGGTGGCCCTGGAGGACGTGCTCGTGACCGGGAAGCACGCGAGCGGCTTCTTCGTCCAGGCGAAGCCGGGCGACCCGGGGTACGCGGGGCCGGCGCGCTCCGGCGTCTACGTGTACAGCCCGCAGAACACGGTGCTGACCGGCGATCGCGTGCGGATCACGAGCGCGGTGATCGCGAATTACTTCGGGCAGATCCAGCTCGGGTCCGCCGTGGTCGAGGTGAGCGCGTCGCTCGGCGAGGCGGCGCCGCCGCCGGAGCCCGTCGCGCCGGCCGACATCGCGGCGGGCGGCGCGCGCGCCGCCGAGCTCGAGGGGGTCCTCGTCGAGGTGGAGGACGTCACGGTGATCGGGCTCGATACGATGTTTTATGAATTCGTCGTCACAGGCGATCTGCGCGTGGACGACCTCCTGTACCGGTCCAGCCCCTTCCCGGCGGAAGGCCAGCATTTCGCGAGCATCCGCGGCATCCTCACCCACCGGAACGACGAGGCGAAGATCGAGCCGCGCGGCGTCGATGACCTCGTGACGACCCTCGGGGCGGCGGCCGCGACGGCAGGGCTCGTGATCAACGAGGTGGATTATGATCAGCCGGGCAGCGATGGGGCCGAGTTCATCGAGATCTACAATGGCGCCGGCGCGCCCGTGGATCTCACGGGCCATGCGCTCGTGCTGGTCGATGGATCCAGCAGCGCGCCCTCCGCCTACAGAACGCTCGATCTGAGCTCCGCGGGTACGCTCGCGGCTGGCCAGTACCTCGTCGTCGGCAGCACGGCGGTGGTCGGCACCGACACCATGCCAGGCGTCGTGGCGGAAGGTGCGGTGACGATCGCCTTCTCGGGCGCGCAGACCGACCGGATGCAGAACGGGGCTTCCGACGGGATCGCGCTGATAAACACGATAACAGGGGCCGTGATCGACGCGCTCTCTTACGAGGGGAGCATCCCCTTCGTCACGATCGGGGGCGCCAGCGTGAGCCTCGTCGAAGGCGACGCGTTGCCGGCCACGGTGGCGGACGGCGGCATGGCGGCTGGCTCGCTCTGCCGCCTGCCCGACGGGACGGACACGAACCAGGCCGCCGCCGACTGGGCGCTCTCCGCGACGATCACCCCTGGTGCGGCGAACGTGCCGTGAGCCCGGCCGAGACGCTGCGCTCCTCGGCGCAGCGCGCCCGGCGCCACGCGGTCCACGCCGCGCGCGCCGGTGTCTTCGTCCTGTCAGCTGTGTCCGGAGAGAGTGAAGAGAATCAAGGAGGAATGAGCCGTGAGCGGGCGCTCACAGGCAGCCGCAGAGCGGGTCGCCCGCCTTGCACACGCACTTTCCGCCCTTCTTGGCCGGCGCCGCCGCGCTGGCGCCCCGCGCCGCGCTGGCGCCCCGCACCGCCTTGCCGGACGTCGCCGCTCGGCCGCGGAGGGTTGCGGCCCCCTTGATGTTCGACGTCTTTGCGTCGGCCACGTCCTCGCCCTGCGCCAGCGCCTTGGTCGCCTCCGTCGCCTTGTAATCGGAGAACGCCTTCTGCGCCTTCTCGGCGTCGCTCTTGGCGGCGTCGAGCGCGAGGGTAAGCTCGGTGATCTTCCGGTTGCGCTCGTCGAGCTGGAGGTTGAGCTGCGCGATCCTGTCCTGCTCGGCGACGCGGGCGGCCACCGCCTCGGCCTGAGCCGCCTCGGCTTCCTTCACCTTGCCGGCGAAGGTGGTCACCGCGACCGCGGCCACGGCCGCCACGACCAGACCCACCCCGAACACGAACCGACCCCGCCGCTTCTGTCGCACGCCCTGGGCGATCGCCTCGAGCTCGCGTTCAAGGTCCCCCGAGCCCGACATGGGCGGCACGCTGGCAGCGACCGGCGCGATGCTGGCGGGCCCTCTCGTCCCCTGGTAGAGCACTCCCGGGCTTTGCTGCGTGTTCATCATCGCGCGAGACCTCCTCCTGCGTGAGCGATTCCTCCTCTAAGCAAGTGGGGGGCCTCTAAGCAAGTGTGGTGCCAGGTGAGCGCGCCCCGACTTGGCACCGCGTGCATCGTCCGTGAAGCAAACGGCGGTGCAAAGCGAGGACTCCCACCGCAAAGCGGTGGCTCGCACCGCAAAACCAGGACTCCCACCGTAAAACGACGACTCTCGAGGTGCTCCAGAGGCGAGCCGCGGGAGATCCGGGTGGATCACTTGTTCTGGTGCATGGATCGCTCACCGGACCTCGACGCGTCCCCTGGTCCAACGGAGGTCCTGCACCACGCGCCGGCAACACCGGTGCTGCCGGCGGGGAGGGAGGGCCGCCTCAGGGCAGCGACCGGAATCGCTCCAATTGAGTCAACGATTCCGGCTACTTGCGGCCGTAGACCGGCCACGGCCGCGGCTCCGCGGGATCCGAGGATGAGAGCGCTTCGTGACGAGGTGGCCGTCAGGGCTGCAGTTTGGCGACGAAGGCGTCCGGGCCCCCGGAGCTCATCATGGGGTCCCCCCCGAGATCGATCCTGCCGCTGAAGCTGCCCGTCAGCGCGATGGCTCCCAGCGCATCCACGGCGACGGCCCGGGCGCGCTGCTCCGCCGCGTCGCCGAACGATTTGGCCCAGGCCGTATCGCCGTTCGGCGCGAGCTTCGCGAAGAAGGCGTCGTTGCCGCCGAGGGACTGGAGCCTCGGGCTCGGGGCGCCGAAGTCGATGGCGCTCTCGAACTCTCCGACCACGATGACGTTGCCCGCCTGGTCGACCGCCACCCCCAGCGCCCCCTGATCTTCGTCGTCCCCGTACAGACGGTTCCAGAGGTGCTTGCCGTCCGCGTTGAAGGCGGCGACGACCGCGTCGTTTCCTCCGGCGTATCTCCGCGGCGCTCCGTCGAAATTGATCGTTCCCCCGGTGCTCCCTGCGACGACGATGTCCCCCTCCGCGTCCACCGCGACCGCCGTGAATTCCTGGCTCATGGTGTCGCCAAACATCTTGGCCCAGAGCGGCGTCCCGCCCCCGTCGAGCTTCGCAATGAAGGCGTCGTCGCCCTGAGCCGTGAGGAGCGTCGTCCCGAAGTACACCTTGCCCGCGATGCGGCCGACCAGGACCACGCCTCCGTCGGGCGTGACGGCGGCGTCGTTCGCGACCTCGGCGGTCGTATCGCCGAAGTTCTTGCTCCAGGCGAAGTTGCCGAGGATGTCCATCTTCGCGACGAAGATGTCCTCTCCACCTTTGCTCGTCAGGTGGTCCCCGCCCATCCGCTGCCCGCCCAGCACGTCGGCCCAGTCGGTGAAGCTGCCAGCGACGATGATGTTGTCGTCCGAATCCACCGCGAGCCCGTAAACTCTATCGACGCTCGGACCGGTGATCGTCTTGATCCAGTCCAGGCCGCCAATTGCGTCGAGCTTCGCCACGAACACGTCCGAGCTGCCTTGGCTCGTGAGCGACGTCCCGTCGAAGTTAACTGTATTTTCGAAGGTCCCGGCCACGATCACGCCGCCGTTCTTGTCGAGCGCCACGCGATTGCAAGAATCCGAGCCGTTCCCCCCGAGCACCTTCGACCATTCCGTCGCGCCGCCAGGAGCGAGCTTGACGACGAAGCCGTCGTACGCTCCCTGGCTGCCGACGGAACCCAGGCTGGTGCTGAAGGCACCCGCGATCAGGAGGTTCCCTTCCCTGTCGAACGCGACGTCATACCCAATCTGGTCGCCGTTCCCTCCGAGCTTGGCGCTCCAGTCGTGAGCTCCGGTGCACTCCGCCACACGATCGCAGTTCTCGTCATTCGCCTGCGTCGTACAGGCCTCGGCCTTGGGGAGCACCTCGTCGACGCACGAGTCGTCGCGCAGGCAGCCGTCCTTGCACTCGCCGACTCCCCTTGTCGACTCGGGGCCTGTATAACAAGGCACGCAGGGCTCGTTGCCGCCTGCGCCGCCCGCGCCTCCCGCGGCGCCCGCGCCTCCCACGCCGCCCGTGCCGCCCGCGCCTCCCGCGGCGCCCACGCCAGCCATCCCGCCTTGCGCGGCGCCGCCGCCGCTGATGGCGCCCGGCACGAGCACGCCTTGATCGAAGCACCCGCCGAGCGCGCCGGCCACGCCGAGCGCGCCGCAAAGGATCATGAAGCCGTTGCGTTTCATCAAAACACCCCCGCGATCCCGGCACCCCACGGCGATATCCATGGACGGACCGCTGCGCCCTTGGGCCTCGCCGCCGCGGCCGGTGCGGTGAGGAGCAGCGCGACGCCGCCCGCGGCGAGCGCCCCGCCCACGATGAACGCCGGCGCAGGGACGAGGCGCAGGTCGTTGTACGAGCCCAGCTTGGCCCGCGTCTTCGGCGTGTCCGGGCACACGACATCTTCGGTGCACCCGAGGTCGATCAGCTCGCCGCGCCGCGCGCTCGTGATGCCGAACGTGATCCCACCGACCACGAGCGCCGCGGCGCCCGTGCCGACGGCGGTCCAGCCGAGCACGCGCTGCGTGGTGCCCGGCGCCGGGCCGGCGGGCGGGGGGAGGACGATAGGCGGGCGGACACCGACGGGGAACTCGAGCGCGAGCGCCGCCTCCTGCCGCTCCTGCAGCGCGACCTCCCGCCGGACGACGCGCCCCGCCCACGCGGCCTCGACGACGTGCTTGCCAGGATCGACAGGCTGGCTGACCCCCACCAGCGCGGGTGGCATCGGCTTGCCGTCGATGGTGATCTGCACCTCGCGCTCCGGGGCGCCGCGCACCCCCACAGAGAGCCTCGGGATCCGGGGCTTGAGATCGTCGTATGCTTTCCCGGCGTCGGCGACCGCGGCTTTGAAGACGTCGCTGGCCGAGGCGTCGAGCGAGGTGCGGCTCACCTGCAGGTAGCGCTCGGAGGCCTCGATGAGGCGCCCGAGCTGCTCGAGGCTCCGCGCGGCATAAAGGTCGATCGTCGGCGCCTGGATCAGCTGGTCCGCGCGCCCGAACTTGTCGAGCGCCGCCGCGTACTGGCCCTTGTCGAAGAGGTCGAGGCCCTCTTCGGCGAGGGCCCGGGCGGCGTTCATGGTGGCAGGGTCGACGTCGGCCGCCCCCGCGGTGGTCGCGAGCGCGAGCGCGAGCGTGAGCGCGATGGTGGCGGTGCCCGAGACCCTCGATCGCGCGCGCATTCGTCTCCTCAGAAGCCGAGGCGGTCGGACCTGGGGCGCGTCGCGCTGGAGGCCGCGGGCGGGGCCGCCGACGAGGGCCTGGGCCGCGGCGGGGAGGACGCGGCCCTGCCCGGGCGAGCGGGCGCCGTGTGGGCGGAGGAGGCGGCCGCGGCCGGAGCGCTGGCCGCCAGCGCGGAGCCGGCGTGGGGCGCAGGCGTCGAGGTCGCCGCGGCCGTCGTGTCCTGGGGAGGCGCGAGATCGGGCGCCCCTTTGGGCGAATTCGCTTCCGCCGGCGGATTGTTCGCGGGGGCGGCGACAGGCGGTGTCTCGAGCGTCACCGGCGGCGAGGCGGCGCCGGATGGCGGCGGTGCGTGCGGGATCGGGTCGTCCCCGAGCGCGCGCCAGCCGATGAAGAGCGCCCCGCCGAGGACCGAAGCCGCGAGGCCGAGCGCGACGGCCGGGATCGGCATCCTGCGGCGAGGTCTCGAGTCGGCCCCGGCCTCGTCGTAGAGGCCCGGCGGCGAGGCGACGCTCCCCTCCGGCGAGACGGAGAGCGGGGAGGTGGAGATCGGCGGACCGGAGAGCGGCGCGGCGGAGAGCGGCGCGGCGGAGAGCGGCGCAGCGGAGAGCGGCGGGACGGAGGGCGACGTGCTGCCCGCGCCCCCGGGGATCGAGCTCGCCGAGGCCCGCCCGCCCTCCTGCGCGTCGCTGGGCGGAAAGAGCGCGTCGCGCAGCGCGTCGACCATCGCCGTCGCCGAGGCGAACCGCCCGTTCGGGTCACGGCTGCACGCCTGCATGAACCACTCATCGAACGCCGGCGGCACGGGCACAGACGCCACCTTCGATGGGACAGGCAGCGGATCACTGCATATCTCGAGGATCATCGCGCCAGGCGCCTCGGCCGTGATCGCAGCCCGGCCGCACACGCATTCGAACGCGATCACCCCGAGCGCCCAGAGGTCCGACCGGTAATCGACGGTCGCGCCCTGCGCCTGCTCAGGGCTCATGTACGGCAGCGTCCCGATCAGCACGCCAGCCTGCGTCCCGATGCCCTCTTTGCCGGACATGCGCGTCTTGGCGACGCCGAAATCGAGGACCTTGGCCACCTCCCGGTCGTCGTCGCGGGCGAGGAAGATGTTGTCGGGCTTGAGGTCGCGGTGGACGATGCCGGCGTCGTGGGCCTTGCGCACGGCGCGCGCGACGTCGGCGAAGATGCGCGCCGTATCGGCTGGATCGAGCGCGCCGACACGCTCGAGCCGGTGCGCGAGATCCTCGCCCTCGAGGAGCTCCATCGCGATGAAGGGGACGTCGTTCTCGACGCCGTGATCGAGGATCTGCACGACGTTCGGGCTGCGGAGCGCCGCCGCCGCCTGCGCCTCCTGGTAGAAGCGCGCGCGGACCGTCTCGTCCTTCGCATAGAGGGGCCCGAGCATCTTGATCGCCACCGGCGAGCCCAGCGTGAGATCGTCCGCGCGCCAGACGGTGCCCATGCTGCCCGAGCTGAGAGGGCGGAGCAGCCGATAACGGCCGACCAGCACCTGTCCCTCCAGCCCGAACGCGTTCGTCGTCATTGTCGCAGGACCTGTGGAGCGCGCGTGGCCTTCCCTACGCTGGTGGTTGTTCAGTGCTGGTCAACAACAACAACGGGTAGACTGAAAGTCTACGGGGCGTGGCGCGGAGCGTCAATCGGTGCACCCGCCGCGTGCTCGCAGGGCGTCGCTAGAGCACCGAACAGGTTGAAACGCCGCGCGAGAGAGAGTTTGAACCACAGAGACACAGAAGCGACAACAACAAAACCTCGGCGCATCCGTGGTTCGTTTCGTCAATTTTTCGATCGGATCGGTACCCTAGATCAACACGAAGTCCTCGGCCACGGAGACCTCCTCGGCCATGATGCTCGTGGTCTCGTCGTCGCGCTGGACGGCGAGCTTGTAGAGTTGCGCCAGCACGGCCGGGTGATCCTCGACCAGACCCATGAACTCGGTGGCCGGCAGGTACAGCGTCACGGTGGGGTGAACGGCGATCACATCGGCGTTCGCCGGGCGGCGGAGGACCATCGCGATCTCGCCGGCGACGTCGCCGGGGCCGAGCGTCGAGAGCACGAGCGGCTCGACGCGGGCGTCGTCCGCCGCGTCGCGCCGGACGACGGCGACCTCTCCGGAGGCGATGAGGAACAGGCCGGGGGGCCGCTCATCCTGGACGAGCAGCCGCTCGTTCTTCTCGAACGTGCGCGTGCGGAACCGCTTCACGAGCGCGGGCCTGTTGGCCTCGGGCACGACGCGGAGCACGTCGCTCATCCGGACGAGGTTCTCCACCATGCGGTCCCGGCAGTAGGCCGCGAGCTCCAGGCCCACCTCGGGCTCGCGCTGCGCGATGTCGTCGATCGCGTCGCGCTTCACCTCGAGCACGATGGAGGGCCGCGTGGCGATGACGCTCCCGGTGCGCGGGGCCCTGGAGAGCAGCGCCATCTCGCCGAACATGGCGCCGTTCGTGAGCCGGGCGAGGAGGATCTCCTCGTCCGCGCGCCGGCGCCGCGCCTCGAGCTCCCCGCGCGCGACGAAGTAGGCCTCGCTGCGCGCGGCGCCCTGCTCGATCACGGTCGTCCCCGCCGCCACCCAGATGGGCGTGAAGGCGGCGCACAGGGCGCGGAGCGCGTCGCGCCCGACGGACGAGAAGACCGGCTGGGGCGCGATCCCGGGGTGATCGGCCTGGGCGGCCAGCCTGCGCGTGGCGTCGTGGAGGATCTCCGTCGCCTTGTTGAGCAGGAGTGCGCCGGTCAGCACGGAGGCGAGCGGCTGGAACGCCTCGGCGGCCGGCAGGGGCGGCGGCGGCGGCGCGCCCTCGCCGAGCCGCGGCGAGTCCCGGCAGAACGCCTCGGCGATCTGGTCGAGCCCGGGCCCGGCATCGCCGCCGAAGCGCTCGCTCTCGCGCGCGGCCGCCACGGCGAGCGGCAGGTTCTCGAGGTCGATCGCGCGGGCGATCGCGGTGGAGCACGCCTCGCGCGCGGCCTCGTGCCGGTTCAGCTCGCCGAGGAGGCGCCCGCAGAGGCAGAGCGCCGACGGCATCGTCGGGTCGTGCCGGACCAGCGCGGCGGCCCAGCGCAGCGCGGCGTCCCGCTCTCCCGCGAGCGCCAGCGAGAGCGCGCGGTCGATCGGCGACTCCGCCTGCTGGATCGAGCCCGGGAGTACCGGGGGGAGGGCCATGTAAGCGTCTATATCAGGGTTCATTGCGCGGCGGCAAAGAACGCGCCCGGTTGACGGCGCGCACGCCCCGCGCGCCGTCAACCGGGCGCCCCGCGCGGATTACCCCGGGAAGGACCGAGGCGCCGTGCTCAGGCGAGGTGCTGCTTCAGGAACGCGATGCTCCGCTCCCACGCGAGCTTCGCGGCGTCGGGGGCGTAGACCTCGGGGCGCGTGTCGTTCGCGAACGCGTGGTCGGCGTCATAGACGTGGAGCTCCATGGATTGGCCGCGGGCGGCGAGCTCCTTCTGGATCGCCTCGGCGGCGGCCGGCGTCGCCCAGCCGTCGCGCGCGGCGAAGTGGGCGAGGATCGGCGCCTTGACGCGCGTGGTGTCGGGCGCGGGGCTCGGGACGCCGTAGAAAGGCACCACGGCCGCGAGCTCGGGGATCGTCGCGGCGGCGGCGAAGCTCAGCGCGCCGCCCATACAGAACCCGATGACGCCGACCTTGCCGGTCGACCGCTCGTGCGCCGACAGGAAGCGGGCGGCGCCGGCGATCTCCTCGAGGGCGCGCGGCTTGTCGAGCTCGGTCATCAGCCGGTTGGCCTCGGTGGGGTCCTTGGTGGTCTTGCCGTGGTAGAGGTCGGGCGCGAGGGCGATGAACCCGGCGGCGGCGAGCCGGTCGAGCAGCGAGCGGATGTGGTCGTTCACACCCCACCACTCCTGGATCAGGACGACGGCAGGCGACTTGTCCCCCTGCTTCGGCCAGACGATCTCGCCGGTCGCCGACGACCCGTCCTTCACGGGGAACGAAACCTTTTCGGACATGCGACTCCTCCCTTTCGAGACGGGGATGGGCTGCGCCGTCCTCGTCAGCAATCGGGGATCGGCGTCCGCCGTCCCCTCATGGCGCGGCGCAGGATAACCGCCCCGCGCACGTTGCGTAGCGCAAATTGCCTGGCATGCGCTCCACGCCGGGACGCCGGCGATGTAGATTGACGGCGTGGATGCGCTGGCGGGGCGATGGAGGCGAGCCGTCTCGTCCTTGAAGGAGCTCCGGCTGCGGGTCGCGTTCCTGCGGAGCGAGGTGCTGCGCGCCGATCTCCCCTCCGTCGCCCGCGCGCTCGACGACCTCTGCCGCGACGCCGAGCAGGCCAACCCCCTCGCGCGCGACGTGCTGGGCGCCGTCGTGCCGGTCCTCGTGGATCCTGCGCTCTCGGAGCGCGTCGAGCAGCTCCGCGAGCTCGCGTCCTCCCATGCCCTGCTGCCGCTCTCGCGCCTCCTGCGCCGCAAGGCGCGGCGGCCCGAGGCACAGCCGGCCTCGCCGGCGCCCGACGAGCGGCTCCTCGCCACGTCGAGCGCCGGTCGCGCGCTCACGCTCGGCGAGCGGCGCGCGCTCGCCCGGCGGCCGACCCGCGCGGCCTTCGACGCCTTGCTCCGGGACCCGCACCCGCTGGTCATCCGCAACCTGCTCGCCAACCCGCGCTTGACCGAGGATGACGTCGTCCGCCTCGCGGCGCGCCGCCCGGCGAACGCGGAGGTCCTGACGGAGATCGCGAAGCACCCCGAGTGGCCGCAGCGCGCGCGGGTGCGCATGGCGATCGTGCAGAACCCGGGCGCGCCGCAGGAGATCGCGGTGCCCATGGTGCGCCTCCTCCTGCGGCCCGAGCTCCTGCGGCTCGCGGCGGCGGCGGACGTGCCCGCGGTCGTCCGGGCCGCGGCGCGGGAGCTGCTCGATCGCCGTCCGCCCGTCCCGCACAAGCCAGGCGGCCCGCTGGCGCAGTGAGGCCGCGCCCTGCGCGGGGCCGGCGGCGTGCGCGCAGGCCGCCGCCGCGGTGTCGCGATCGGAGAGGAGACGAAGAGAGCAGAAAGGGAGTGAAGGAGAGAGGGGAGTGAAGGAGAGGGGGAGTTGAAGGAGAGAGGGAGAGAGGTCGTGCAGGGCGCTTTCATGAATCGGCGCCCGCGGGAGAGGCTACGCGACCTCGGCCCAGCACCGCGCGAGGCGACGCACGCCCTCGTCCAGGTCCTCGTCGCACGCCACCGAGGAGAAGCAGAGCCGGAGGGCGAACGGGCTCACGGCGCCGTGAGCCCGGAACAGCGAGCCCGGGTCGAAGGCGACGCCGTGCTCGATGGCGGCGGCCAGGAAGAAGGCCTCGTTCGGCTCGGCGTCGGGCTCGACCCAGATCGCGAAGCCGCCGACGGGGGGGTCGAACCGCCAGCCGGGAAGGTGCTTTCGGAGCGCCCGCTCCATGCGGGCGGCGCGGCGACCGTAGAACTCCCGCAGGCGCACGAGCCGCTGATCGAAGTCCTCCGTGCGGAGGTAGTCTTCCAGGATGGCCTGCGGCAGGCTGGCCGCCTGCTGATCGGCGGATTGCTTCAGCTGGAGGACCTCGGCCCGGAGCGAGCGCGGGGGCACGAGCCAGCCGACGCGGAGGCCGGGGCAGAGCGTCTTCGAGAACGTCCCGACGTGGAAGACGCGATCGGGCGCCTCGGCCAGGAGCGGCCGCGGGGCGGCGCCGTCGAAGGAGAGATCCGCGTAAGCATCGTCCTCGATGATGGGCCGGAGGGTCGAGAGGACCCTGGCTCGCTCGCTGCGTGACAGCGTGCGTCCACGCGGATTGGAGACGGCGGGCATGAGATAATAGGCATCGACGTTGCTGCCGCCGTCGACGACCGTCGCGCCGATCTCCTGGAACCGATCGAGCGCGCCGGGGGAGCTCTCGCGGTCGACGCCGATCCTGGCGCGCGAGCCGCGGACCAGCTGCGCGGCGAGGGACACGGCCTGCTGTGCGCCGCTGGTCACGATGACGTCGTCGCAAGCCACCTGCGCGCCGCGCCGGCGCAGCTGCCCGGCGATCCAGGCGCGGAGATCCTCGTCGCCCTCGGGCCAGCTACACTGGAGCGCCGGGCAGCTGGGGTTCTGAAGAGCGCGAACGAACGAGGCCGCGAGCTTCGAGCGCGGGAACTCGCCCGGGGCGGGCAGCCCGCCCGCGAAGCTGATGAGGCCAGGTGTGTCCGCGGCGCGCCGCTTCAGGGGGTCGAACGGCTCGAGGCCGTGTCCGAGCCGCGGTCCGCTCCGCGGCGCATCACGCGAGATCGGGGCCTGTACAGGCCGGGTGTGGGACGACGGGGGAGGAGGCGTTGCGCGCGCGATGGCATCCATAGAGTTCAGGGTCCGAGCGAGGCCATTCAAGGATGGTGCCGCCCGGGCTGCCCGTCTCCAGATGGAGCGGAAGCGCTCGGGTCTCATGACGGGACGGAATTTCATGGAAAATTGGTTACATCCCGGCAACCTGGGACGGGTCAGGGCGTGTAACGGCATGTTGCGGGGTGTGGCGTGCGCGCGCGGCGAGTCAGGCCGCCACAGGGCACCGACGGGCTGGAGGGGCGCGCGTCCGCACAGGGCGGCAGGCCCTGGAGCCAGCTGGTCTGGCCGGCGGGGGATCCGTCCTGAGTTCGATCTCCGGAGCTGACCGTACGCCGAGGTCCAGCGAATGTTCGCCCGGGGCGGCTATCGACGTGGGGCTTGCTCCCGCAGGCCGTGGAGCTCGTTCTCGTGGCCCGTCAAGGCTCTGTTCCCCAGGCGAGCACGCCGTCGTGGTACACGGTGACCCGCTCAAAAGGCATGAAGGCGGTGTTGGTGCCGAAGGAGTAGTCGTCGGTCTGCGTCATGCGGTCGTAATTGACGCCGTTGTAGATGCGGATCTGCACGTTTCCGGACGTGACGTTCGGGGCGACGCTACCCGCGGCGGCGAGGAAACCGAGCTCGAGATAGTGATCGGCCTTCGTGCCCGATGCCTCGCCGAACGTCCTTGTGACGTTGGCGCATCCGCCGATGATCGACGAAAAGTCGCACATGCTCTTGAGATCCACCTTCTCGACGTCGGCCGTGAACCAGTAGCGAATCGTCAGATCGCTGAGCGCGATGCTCGCATCGTCCGTGTTCTTGACCTGTACCATGAACGACAGATGCTGGGACTCGACGGTGGTGTCCCTCGCAGCATATTGCAGCTCGAGCGCCGGTGTTGTCACGCCGCCGGTGGTGGAGCTCGCGGTGGTGGAGCTCGTGGCGCTGCCGCCGCCAGCGCCTGTCGTGCTGCTCGTCGTGGAGCTGGCCGAGCTGCTCGCCGAGGAGCTGGCCGAGGCGCTCGCCGAGGAGCTGGCCGAGGCGCTCGCCGATGCGCTCGCAGCGTCGTCCCCACCAGAGCCGCCCAGACCCCCAGCGCCGCCGGCACCATCGGCGCCACCGGAGCCAGACGAGCTGCTCACCGTCGCGCTCGTGACATCGCCTGCGGCGCTGGACGAGACGCTCGTTGCAGAGCTCGTCGAGCTGCTCGTCGCAGACACGGTGGAGCCAACGCCGGCTGAGCTAGACGAAGGTGCCCCACCCGAGCTGGCGGCGGCGCCGCCTCCGGCTCCTGTGTTCTCGCCGTCCAGGCTGGAGCCTTGGGCACATGCCACGAGCGTCAGGAGCGAGATGGCACAGAGAGCGGTGGTTCCCTTCGGCCAGGAGCTCGATCGGTTGACTCGATTGCCACAACTGCCCAGCTGCGGCAGCGCTCCTGCCCTCGTCGACACCTTTCCCCTGGAACTCCGGATACGAGCTGCTCCCGAGGTCATCGGGCCGAGCAGCGACGCACACCTTGCCATCGGTCGCATCTTGAACACCCCTGCGACCGCTCGACCAAGTCCGAAGGCCGAACGGAAGGAAGTTGAGGTCAAGCTTATAGAGAACCGCCTGGTATCTGCAAGAGGCTTGCCATGGGAACTTTCTGTCGATGTCGTAGATGATAGGGTATTCGTCTACACGCATTGCCCTCGGATCGGGCGGATGAATGCTGGCCATGCACTGGACGACGTTTCATGTGTTTTGCGGACACAGCGCCAGCGGCGTCCGTTCGCGTCGCTGGCGCCGGTCATGTGAAGTGACGGGGCCGCGCTACGCATCCTCCAGCGGAGGCGGCGCGTGGGGCCGGTTGAACTCGGAGTCCCCCATGAACCGCGTTGACCACGGCGCCGGTCTCTCGCCGTTGCCAAACGAGAGCACCGAACCGCAGAACGGGTCGCCCGTGCCCTCCGTGGACGGCGCGCTCCAGCGAGAGGATCGGTCCGCCCAGCCGTAGTTCACGTCCAGGGGAAGGGGCATGAAGACCCGGCGCTGCCTGTCGGCGAGCGCGCGAGAGGGTCACGTGGCGCGCGCGGGCTGCGAGGCCTCGAGCCGCGCCTTTTCAGCGAGCAGCAGCTCGGTGAACGCCGCGATGAACATGCGCCTGGCGAGCGAGCCGAGCGGCTTGCCGATGAGCGGCAGCGGGATGTCGAAGCGCGATGTCCAGTCGATCTCCGTGCCCTCGCCGCGCGGGGTGAAGCGGAGACGCGAGCCCTGGTGCCGGAGCGGCTGCGTGCTCTCGATGATCTGGTAGTCGAACGAGGACGGCCGCTCGAAGGCCGTGATCTCCTCGACGTAGCGGATCCGCTTCCCGACTCGCACCTCGCGGAGGGCGCCGAGGCCGTTGTGCTCGGTGAGCCCTGGCCGGATGACCTTCGTGTGGGTGCCGTCCCCGGAGCGCAGGAAGCGTTCGTGGTCAGCCACCGCATCGAAAACCCGCTCGACCGGGGCGTGGATGTAGACGTTGACGTGGACCTCTTGCATGCGGCGACCATCGCACGACGACCTCGCCGAGCGAGCACGCAGGCGCGGTCTGCCGAGCGAGGGCGGGGTGGGGGCGGGTGAGCGGAGAGTTCGCTGGTGGGCTTCGAGATCCGTTCCTGTTGAATGTGGCGGCGTCGCACTGAGCTCAACCAGGGGCGATCGTTGGTCTCCGGTCGTCGGCTCAACCTCGGTCGTCGGCTCAACCTGGGTGCGGTCGATGCAGCTGGGCGAGCTCAACCTGGGTGCGGTCGACGACGTCGGTCGGCGGCTCAACCTCAGTCGGCGGCTCACGGTCGGCGGCTCAACCTGGGTGCGGTCGACGACGTCGGTCGGCGGCTCAACCTGGGTGCGGTCGACGCAGCTGGGCGAGCTCAACCTGGGTGCGGTCGACTGTGTGAGTGTGTGTCAATGTGAGACATGCTTTTCCTTGATGCCTTGCCAACCGACTGGGATCCTCACATAAGGTGAGTGAATGCTCACTCACCAATCCGGAGGCGGTCTATGACAGAAGCTGTGGATGCGCTGGTCGTCGGTGGAGGTCCGACGGGGTTGACGATGGCCGGAGAGCTTGCTCGGCGCCGGCTCACCGTGCGGATCGTGGACAAGGCATTGGAACCGCCGCCGGATCACTCGCGAGCGCTCGTGGTGCAGACGCGGACGATGGAGATCTTCACCAGCATGGGGATCGCAGACGCCGCGCTGGCGCACGCCACGCGCGTCGGAGGGCTCAACGTCCTCCTCTCGAACGGCCAGCGCGCACGCTTGCCGATCTTCGACTTCCCGGAGCTCTCCACGCCCGTTCCTGGCATCTTCGTCATCCAGCAGTTCGACACCGAGCGCGTCCTCGGATCGCGGCTCTCGGAGCTGGGCGTGACGGTCGAGCGCGGCGTCGAACTCGCCTCCTATACCCAGGACAGCGCCGGCGTCACATGCACGCTCCGCAGGGTCGACGGGAACACCGAGGTGGTGCGCGCGAAGTGGCTCCTCGGTTGCGACGGCGCGCGCAGCGCCGTCCGCCAGGGCGCAGACATCGCCTTCGAGGGCGACACCTACGACGATCACTGCATGCTCGGCGATCTCGTCATCGACTGGCCGCTGCCGGACGGCGACATCTATATCAGCCCTTCGCGCCGGGGCCTCGCAGCGGCCTTCCCCGTGCCCGGAAGCCACCGGTTCCGGATCGTCCTTATCCTGCCCGAAGCGTCGCCGGCGCGCGGCGCGTCGCTCTCGCTCGAGGAGTTCGAAGGCGTGATGCGCTCGATGATCCCCACGCCGTTCAAGATACAGAAGGCGATCGTCCTCTCGCGCTACCGGCTGCACCACCGCGTCGCAACGCCGCTGCGCAAGGGGCGCGTGTTCCTCGCCGGCGACGCGGCGCACATCCACAGCCCGGCCGGCGGGCAGGGGATGAACACCGGAATCCAGGACGCGTACAACCTGGCGTGGAAGCTCGCGGCCGTCGAACAGGGCAAGATGCCAGCGTGGCTGCTCGACACCTACGAGATGGAGCGGCTGCCCGTCGCGCGCCGGCTGATCGACTTCACAGACCGCCTCTTCGGGCTCATGGCCGGACACGGTCCCATGGGCCGGGCGCTGCGCCTCGTCGCGCCGCGCCTGATGACCCGCGCCATCGGCGTCGCTGCCGTGCAACGCCGGATCCTGGGGTTCGTCTCGCAGCTCAAGATCCGATACCGGAAGAGCCCGCTCTCCATCCAGATCGGCCACCCGCCGGAGCGCGGGCTTCGCGCCGGAGATCGCGCGCCGGACGCCTCGCTGCGCAGCGCGGCGGGACAGCAGGTCCACCTGTTCGAGCTGATGCGCGGCGTCGACCCCACGCTGCTGCTCTTCACCGGTCCACCCCAGGGCAGCGCGAACACCGAGGCGCACGGGCACGCCCGGCGGCTCGCCGCCGAGCTCAGCCGGCCGGGCCTCAAGGTGTTGGTCATCGGCGCGCCCGAGGCCGGAGGGTACGCAGATCCGGACGGGCGCGCCCACGCGGCGTACGGCGCCGAGGCGGCAGCCGCCGTCCTCGTCCGGCCGGACGGCTACGTCGGCGTGCGCTGCGACCCCCTCGACGAGCGCGAGCTCAGGCAGGCGCTCGACCGGCTCTTCACCCGCAAGGCCGAGGCTGCGTAGCACAGGCCGACCCCAGCGCGCCCGAGCCGACGCGCGGCGCTGCTAGAAGTCGAGGAGAGAGGACACAGATGAGCCGACGCCCGCGCCCGAACGACACGTTGACCGAGGCGCAGAAGAAGATCGTCGACGCTGCGGTGGCCGCCTTCGCCGAGCAGGGCTTCCACGGGACCGCGACCAAGGAGATCGCGCGGCGCGCAGGGGTCGCCGAGGCGACGATCTTCAAGTACTTCCCGAGCAAGCGGGACCTCCTCCTGGGCGTCATCGGTCCCGCCGTCGAACGGCTCGTCGGGCCCGCGCTGGCGCGGTCCATGGACCCGCTCTTCGACGCGACGTACCCGACCTTCGAGGCGTTCTTGCGGGCGCTCCTCGCCGAGCGCATCGCCTTCGTGCGCGCGCACCCGCAGCTGGTGCGCATCCTCGCGCAGGAGCTGCCGTTCGACGCCGAGCTGCGGCTCGGCATCGCCGGCAGGGTGTTCGCGCCGCTCCTCGAGAAGGGGATCACCTTGATCGAGCACTTCCAGCGCGAAGGGCAGATCGTCGGGTGGCCGCCGCCCCTCGTCCTCCGCTGCGTCGCCTCGACGTTCGTGGGGTACATCGTCCACCGCGTGTACATCGCTCCCGATGCGGCGTGGGACGACGAGGCGGAGATCGAGCGGGTCATCACCTTCGTGATCCGCGGCCTCTCGCCTCGCGAGCCCGCGTGACCCCGTGCGTGGGTATGGAGGCCGCGCGGGCGCGCGGCGGCTCAGCTCGTCGTCAGGAGCGAGCGGAGCTGCGACGGCGACACCTGGTAGTCCTTGCCGCAATAATCGCAGCGGATGTCGAGGACCTTCCCGTCCGTGACCATCTCCTCGATGTCGCTCCGCGGCAGGCTCGCCAGCGTGGCCATCACCCGGAGCTCGCTGCAGCGACAGCTGAAGCTGAGCGGCGAGTCCTCGAGCCGTGAGAACGGCATGCCGTAAAGCAGCTCCCCGAGCAGCACGTCCGCCGAGGCTCCCTCGTGCGCGAGCACGTCGTCGAGGCGCTCGAAGTCCTTGAGCCGCTCGGTCATCACCATGAGCGGACCGCGCTCGACCTCCGGGAGCAGCTGCACGAGGTAGCCGCCGGAAGCGCCGACGCCGTCCTCGCCGATCAGCGTCGCCACCGCGATCATCGAGACGACCTGCTCCGATTCCTGCATGTACGTCATCAGGCCCGCGGAGATGCCGCCCTCGGTCGGGATCTCGACGACACCCTGGTGGAGCATGCCGCTCGGCAGCGTGCGCATGACCTGCAGCAGCGACCCGTCGCCGATCTCCACCGCGCTCTCCGCCGTGGCCCCCTTGCCCAGGTTGACGAGGCCGCGGCTCGTGCCGTCCGGGTGCGAGTCGGCCACCAGGCTCCCGTTACCGGCCGCGCCCTTGACGATCGCCTGGACCCGCAGGTTCGGCGCCATCGCCTCGCGCACGAGGATGGCGCCGGTGATCAGCTCTCCCAGCCGCTGCGCGGTCGCGCCGGTCGCAGATTGCACCGCGACGGCCCCCCGCACGGTCTCGGTGGTCAGCGCCGTGATGACGCGAAAAGCGCCATCCATCGTGATGGCGCGGACGACGGAATCAGAAGGTCGGGGCAAGATGCACTCTCCCGTGGGGAAACATCGTTAGGCCACGGACGGCCGATGGCAACCCGCGGCGCATCGGTCGCCGCAGGCGGAGGCGCCCCACAGGCGGGCGCGCCTCGCATAAAAGCACAGTTATTCCGTTGGCTTGTAGCACAGGCGCCCCCTCCTGCGCGGCGCGGGGGGGGGGCGCGGCGCGGGGGGGAGAGCTCAGCTGCGCCGGCGGCGCCGGTGCAGCACGGCGGCGCAGGCGCCGGCCGCGAGCAAGGCCCACGGCGCCGAGCGGCTGCCGTCGCCCTCCGCGCCCACCGTGCAGGCGCAGCCGCCGCCTTCCACCACGATGCCCTCACCGGGGAGCGGCTCGGTGCACGGGCCGATCGTGTCGTCGGGGTTGCGGCAACCCGGGACGCACTCCTTCGTCTCCTCGTCACACACCATCCCTGCGCCGCAAGCGCTGTCCTGCTCGCACTGCGCGGGCTGATCGTCCGCGGGGTTGTTCGGATCGCGCTCGCCCTCGTCGACCACCCCGTCGTGGTCCGTATCCTCCTCGCCGTCGCTCGCTCCGCCGCCGTCGGTGTCGGCCTGCGTCGGCGAGGTCGTCGTCTCCCCGTCGTCGCCGTCCGGCACGCAGGTGGCCGCGTCGGCGTCGGTGTCCTCGTGCGAGCAGCCCTTGCCCAGCTCGGTCCCATCGAGGAGCCCGTCCCCGTCGCTGTCGGGATCGAGCGCGTTGATCTTCCCGTCCTCGTCCGTGTCGACGCCGGGCTCGACCTCCTCGCCGTCGAGCGCGCCGTCGTCGTCGCTGTCGGCGTCGTCCGGATCGGTGCCGAGCGCCGTCTCCTCGCTGTTCGAGAGGCCGTCGCCGTCGCGATCGCCGAGATCGTCCCCGGCGTCGTTCGGATCGGTCTCGCCCTCGTCGACCTTACCGTCGTGGTTCAGGTCCTCATCGCCGTCGCTCTGGCCGCCGCGGTCCGTGTCGGGATTCACCACGCTCGTCGTGGTGGTCCCGCCGTCGGCGTCGGGCGTGCAGCTCTCGGCGGCGGCATTGGTGTCCGCGTCCGCGCAGTCCTTCCCGGCCTCGGTGCCGTCGAAGAGCCCGTCGCCGTCGCTGTCCGCGTCCAGGACGTCGGGCTGGTCGTCGCCGTTGCCGTCGTCGCTGGGGTTCGGCTCCTCGCCGTCGAGCAGGCCGTCGTCGTCGCTGTCGCGATCTTCCGGATCCGAACCGAGGAACACCTCGAGATCGTCGCTCAGCCCGTCGTCGTCTCCGTCGGCGTTCTGGCTGTCGTCGGCGCCGTTGCCGGCGGTCGGGTCGGTCTCGCCGGCCTCGAGCGCGCCGTTCAGGTTGGCGTCCTCGGAGCCGTCGGTCGCGCCGCCCCGGTCGGTGTCACGGATCAGCGCCGACGTGGTCGTGGCCCCGCTGTCCCCGTCCGCCGTGCAGTGCTTGGCGTCCGCGTCGGTGCCGGGGCCGTCGCAGGCGAGGCCGAGCTCGGTCCCGTCGTAGAGGCCGTCGTCGTCGCTGTCCACGTCGAGGGGGTGGATGAGCCCATCGCCGTCCGCGTCGTCCGACGGGTTCGGCTCCTGCCCGTCCTGCACGCCGTCGTCGTCCGAGTCCGCGTCGTCCGGGTCCGTGCCCAGCGTCTCCTCGAGGTCGTCGCTCAGCCCGTCCTCGTCCTCGTCGTCGTTGTCGCCGTCGTCGTCGCCGCTCCCGCGGGTCGGTTCCGTCTCGCCGTTGTCCGCGACGCCGTTCAGGTTGGCGTCCTCGGAGCCGTCGCTCGCGCCGCCGTCGTCCGTGTCCGCGTCGAGCGGCGACGTCTTCGTGGCGCCGGCGTCCCCGTCCGGGACGCAGTGCCGCGACGGCGCGGTGCCAGGGCCGTCGCAGGCGAGGCCGAGCTCGGTCCCGTCGAAGAGGCCGTCGTTGTCGCTGTCGACGTCGAGCGCGTTGAGGAGCCCGTCGCCGTCCGTATCGTCCGCCGGGTTCGGCTCGAGCCCGTCGCGGACGCCGTCTCCGTCGGTGTCGGCGTCGTTCGGGTCCGTGCCGAGCGAGACCTCGAGATCATCGCTCAGCCCGTCGTCGTCGGTGTCCGTGTTCTGCGGATCGTCGTCTCCGTGACCGGAACGGGGGTCGGTCTCGCCCGCGTCGAGCGCGCCGTTCAGGTTGACGTCCTCGGAGCCGTCGCTCGCGCCGCCGCGATCCGTGTCGGCCTCGAGCGGCGACGTCCTCGTGGCGCCCGCGTCGCCGTCGGCAGCGCAGTTGCCCGCCGTCGCGTCGGTGCCCGGGCCGTCGCAGCCGAGCCCGAGCTCGGTCCCGTCGAAGAGGCCGTCGTTGTCGCTGTCGACGTCGAGCGGGTTGATCAGCCCGTCGCCGTCGTTGTCGTCCGTCGGGTTCGGCTCGTCGCCGTCGCGCACGCCGTCGTCGTCGCTGTCGGCGTCGTTCGGATCGGTGCCGAGCGTCCTCTCGAGATCGTCGCCGAGCCCGTCGCTGTCGGCGTCGGCGCGCTGGTCGTCGGCGCCGTGCCCGGCCGCCGGGTCGCTCTCGCCCGCGTCGAGCACGCCGTTCAGGTTCGCGTCCTCGGAGCCGTCGAGCACGCCGCCGTTGTCGGTGTCCGCGTCGAGCGGGTCGGTCGTCGTCGCTCCGGCGTCGCCGTCGGGCACGCAGTGCCCCGCCAGCGCGTCCGTCCCCGGACCGTCGCAGTCCGTCAAGCCGATCTCCGTCGCGTCGAACAGCCCGTCGTCGTCGCTGTCGACGTCCCGCGCGTTGACGAGGCCATCGCCGTCGGTGTCGCGATCCCAGAGCTGCTCGTCGCCGTCGCTCACGCCGTCGTCGTCCGTGTCGGCGTCGTTCGGGTCCGTGCCAGCGAAGTTCTCGTCGCCGTCGCTCAGCCCGTCGCCGTCGCTGTCGACGAGGATCTCCGTGGGCGGCGTGCCCGGCTCCGCGCCGTTGCCGTCCGTCGGGTAGTCCTGGGCCGCGCCTCCCTCGGGGCTCTGCCCGGTGATGATGGCCTGGTTCGCGATCTCGCCGTCCGTGCCCGGATCGATGGTCACGCGGAACCGCACCGTCGTGGTCTCGCTGACGCCGAGCGACCCGCCCTGGGCCGCGTCGGCGCCGTCGCCGAGCCGGACGCGGATCGTCCGCGTGCCGGCGACGTACTCGCCCTCGTCGTCGCCGGGCGCGTCGGTCACGCCGCCCATGTTCGGGCCCGAGGCGATCTCGAGCGAGCCCGGCACGAAGGTGACGCCGGCGGGCAGCGGGTCGTTCAGCACGACCGCCGCGGCGTTGTCGTCCCCGGTGTTGGCGACGAGGATCGTGTATTCGAGCGTGTCGCCAGGCGTCACGCCGCCGCCGTTGAGGTCGAGGACCGACTTGGTCGACGTGGAGAGATCCGGGAGGCGCGTCGGCACCGACGTGATGAGGCCGCCGAGCAGGTAGCTGTCGGCGCCGTCGACGGCCGCTCCGACGTTGGCCTCCGTGTCGCCGGCCATGAGCAGGTTGGCCGGCACCTGCGTCACGTCGATGTCGATGCCGCTCATGCTCAGCGGCCCGCCGGTGAGCCTCGGCAGATCGCCCGCCGAGGACATCGGCGCGCCGAGGAACGAACGGGAGCTGTTGAAGAAGTTGTTCGCCGGGTTCTGCGCGTCGAACAGCGCGGTCCCGTTCCACTCGAGCGCGTCGCCGGTCGAGCTGTCGCCGTCGTACCCGATGACGCCGAGCTTCGCCTGGCCGCCGCCCGAGGGGACGACGAACCCCGAGATCCTCCAGCCGACCGTCGCGCCGTCGATCACCTGATCCAGCCCGTCGAAGACGGCGAGGTTCCGCGCGGGCGCGGTCGTCAGCTCGTAGAGCACGACCATCCACCAGCCGGCGAACGCGATCTGCTGGCTCACGCTGTCCAGATCGGTCCCGTTGGAGATCCCGCTCAGGCGATACGCTCCCGCGCCGCGCGTCTGCACGATCGACGTGACGTTGGCGACCGTCTGGGCGTGGGCGAGGCCCAAGATCTCCGTCTGGCCCGAGATCGTACCGGTCACGCTCGAAGAGAAACCGCCAGGCCGATCCAGGGTCACGGTGAGATCGGCCGAGGTGCCGCTGTCGCGGCTCACCGTCCAGTAGAGGTACGCGTGGGTCACCCGAGCGCCCGTGGGGAGGCTGAGGACCGCGGTGCTGCGGGCGGCCGCGGGATCGACGGTGTTGTTCGCCTCGGCCTGGCCGGCGAGGGGGCTGTCGCCCCGCCAGTAGATATCGGGCGCGGAGTCCGCCAGCGTCGCGGTCGTGCCGCACGTCCCGACCGTGCCCACCAGCGGCGCGGGCGTGGACGACGCGCAGTCGTGCGCGAGCGTGTTGCCGATGAGGACGAAATCACCCCGCTGCGCCACCTGGACCCGCCGCACCGGAGCCGCGCTCGCGGTCCCGGAGAGCGCCCCGAGCAGCGCGGCGCTGGTGAGCCCCGTGAATGCCAATCGCTTTGCCATCGACGCCTCCAGCCTAGGGCTGCTTCTTTTCCTTCTCGATGATGTTGAACTGGACGCGCCGGTTCTTCTGGCGACCCACCTCGGTCTTGTTCTCCGCGATCGGGACGTCGGGGCCGTAGCCCTTCGCCTGCAGGCGCTGGGCCGTGATGCCGCGCTCGACGAGCGCCTTCAGCACCGACTCCGCGCGGGCCTGGCTCAGCTTCGTGTTGAACTGGCGCGTGCCGCGGTCGTCCGTGTGGCCCTGGACCTCGATCTTGAGGATCTCCGGGTGGTCCTTGAGCACGCCGGCGACCTCGTCGAGCAGCTCGTTGCTCACCGGACGGATGGTCGCCTTGCCGATGTCGAACTGCACCTGCTGCAGGATGACGATCTCGGTCTCGGTCACCCGGACCGCGACCGGGCACCCGTGCTGCGTCGGATCTTCGTTCGGCTTGCCCTTCTCGTTCGGGCAGGCGTCCTTGTCGTCGCGGATGCCGTCGCCGTCGGTGTCGCCCGGGCAGCCGTTCGTGGCCGGGTCGGTCGTGATGAGGCCGGGCAGATCCGGGCAGGCGTCCGACGCGTCGGGGACCTTGTCGCCGTCGCGATCGGGCGGCGGCGGGCACCCGTGCTGCTTCGGGTCGTCGTTCGGCGGGCCGGCCTGATCCGGGCAGGCGTCGACGTCGTCCGTGATGCCGTCCTTGTCGCGGTCCCCAGGCGGCGGGCAGCCGTTCTTCTTCGGGTCCGGCGAGGCGACGCCGGCCACGGCGGGGCAGGCGTCGACCGCGTCGAGGATGCCGTCGTGGTCCGCGTCCTTGGGCGGCGGACAGCCGTTCTTCGTGCGATCCGGGCTGCGGATACCCGCTGTGTGCGGGCACGCGTCGTCCACGTCGGCGATGCCGTCGGCGTCCTGGTCCTGCACGGGCGGCTTCACCTCGGGCGAGTAGGCGACCATGGCCACGGCGCGGAACGAGGGCGTGCCGACGCCGGGGGTGAGGCCCGGGCCCACGCCGAGCCCGGCCTCGAAGTCGTCCGCGAAGCGGTAGCGCCCGCCGAGCAGGGCTTCCACGTTGGTCGTGCGCTGCTGGACGTCGGTGACCGTGATCGCGCCGGTGATCTCAGGGCCGATCTGCAGGCGTCGCTCGTCGTCGAGCAGCAGCCCGACGCCGGCGCCCCAGTGCACCGTCATCCCCTGCTCGACGTTGGCGAACTGCCTCGTGGACCGGAACTCCGGCCCCGCGGCGAGCGACCACACCGCGCGATCCAGGTGGCCGCCGAGGATGAGCTGCGGACCGCCGCGCACGCTGCCGTCGCCCGAATACGCCTCGGGGTCGCCGGTCGGCAGCCACACGTAGCCGCCGAGGGCGAGCTGGAAAGGATCGAAGTAGCCGCCCAGGAGCGTCGCGCGCGCGCCGAGCCGGAGATCCCCGAGGGCGCTGCTGGTCGGCGGCGGCAGCAAGGCGCCGGAGGCGGCGCCGCCGTCGCCCGACTGGAGCGCGATGGGCAGATCGACGTTCACCGTGAGGCGCTCCCACAGAGCGAGCGAGGCGCTCAGGTGGAGCAGGAGCTGGCTGCCGACGACCTTGCCGTCGCCGATGTCCTCGTTCCCCGACAACCGCCGCAACACGAGCGGATCCTGGGCGTAATCGCCGAGGAGCATGATGTGGGGTGCGGCGCTTCCTGCCGTGTAGGCGGACTGGACTCCGAACATCCTGTCGCCGGCGGGTGCAGGCTGGAACCTGTCGAGCGCGAAGCCTTCGGGTCTCTCGGGTTCCTGCGCCTCGGCGTGAGCCGCTGCGCCGAGCAGGCACAGCGCCGCCGCGAGCGCGGCCGTCGGATGGGTCCCCTGTGTACGAGCCGGCATGAACGAGGTCGCCTCCTTGCGCGAAGGAACAGCAAGCACCAGGAGTATCGACCGAAACGGCGGCGGCGTTCAACGTTTCACGAGGTTTTTGGGCGCGCGCCGGCCGATCGGGCCAGCTCGGGCGCGGCGCCCTGCGGCGCGGCGCGAGCCGGCGTCCGGAGTTTCCTGCGCGGAAGGTCAGGCCCGATGGCGTCGTGAGTCGGCGGTGGGTCACGTCGCACGGCAGGGTTGCTACCAGAGAGCGGCAGCGGTAGAGCGGCCACCTGACGCCGCGGCACGCACGGCTTGCGGTGCTCGTTCAGGAGGGACCATGTCACGCGAACCCAAGAGTTTCGACAACCTCCTCGGCGGCAACGCCAAGGGTTTGAGCGACCTGCAGCTCAAGGCGCACTTCACGCTGTACCAGGGCTACGTGAAGAAGCTCAACGAGATCCGGGAGCAGCTTGGCAACGCCGACCGCAGCGCGCCGAACTACTCGTACAACGCGTACAGCGAGCTGAAGCGCCGCGAGCCCGTCGCCTTCAACGGCACGGTGCTCCACGAGCTGTACTTCGAGAACCTCGGCAGCGGCGCGACGCGGCCGGGCGCCCAGTCGAAGAAGCTCATCGAGGCGTCGTTCGGCAGCTTCGACGCCTGGCTGGCCGACACGAAGGCGGCGCTCCTGAGCGCGCACGGCTGGACGGTGCTCGTGTACGACTACCAGGAGCAGAAGCTCTTCAATAACCTCGTCCGGACCGAGCACGATGTCGGTCTGTTCGCGAACACGCATATCATGGTCGCCATCGACGCCTGGGAGCACGCGTACTTTGCGGACTACCAGACCAAGAAGGCGGACTACGTGGCCAACGTGCTCTCGGGCCTGAACTGGGACGTGATCGAGGCGCGCCTCGCGCAGATCGGGCCGCCCGCTCAGCAGGGTTGATTCGTTCCACGGCGGGGGCACGCGCCCCCGCCGGCGAGTTCGGCGCTCCCGCGCCACGCGACGACCCCCTTCCCCTCGGGCCGGACTGCCCGGAGACGCGGCTTTCCAGATCTCGCCTCGCCCCCAGTGCCCCGCCCGCGTTCGTCCTGTAGACTGGGCGCGGCGATGAGCAAGGCCGAGTCGAGCACCCGCGCCGCCGGGGAAGAGAGCCTCATCTACGTGCGCCGGATCCACCGGCGCGACCTGAACCGGGTCTGGGAATTCCTCAAGAAGGTGTTCCGCGACGTCAACCGGGAGACGGTCGAATACCAGCGGCCTCGCTCGAAGAAGCGGTTCCTCGAGGTCTACGAAGAAGAAGGGGTCGAACAGCTCCTCTTCGAGGTCCGGGCGGCGCATGGTCAGGAGATCGTCGGCTACGCGGAGTGCGCCTTCGAGATCACCGGGACCGATAACTGGATGAACGAGCGCTACTTCACGAAGCACGACATGCGCCCGCTCTTCGTCGAGGAGCTCGCGGTCCACCCCGAGTACCAGGGCCGCGGCGTCGGCGCCTTCATGCTCGAGCAGCTCGAGCACCTCGCGCGCATCCACGGCTGCACCCACCTCGTGCTGGAGGTGGCCGAGAACAACGACGGCGCCCTCAAGTTCTACCGGAAGCGCAGCTTCTACCGGCTCGACGCCGCGATCTTCATGGCGAAGAAGGTCGCTGTCGACGCGGAGCTCCTGCCGCCTCGGGCGCTCAAGAAGCCCCGCAACCCGGAGGCGCTCGGCGCGCCCGCGAAGCCGAAGCGAGCGCCGCGGCGGACGCTGAAGGCGCGCGGCGGCGAGAAGAGGTCGAGCGCCCCGCCGCCGGCGTCGCGCCCGCAGCCGGCGTCGCGCCCAGAGGGCCCCGCGACGGACGAGGCGATCGATCCGCTCGAAGAGGCGGAGAACGACGGCGGCGGCGACCCGCCGTGAGCCCTAGCGCGGCGAGGCGCGCTCGCCACGGCGGGTCAGGGCGGGGTCAGACCGTGCCGTGCTGGCGCAGGGTCGCCGGCAAGGACAGCGCGTGATCGATGCAGGCGCGGATGTCGTCGAAGCTCGACAGGCCGTACCAGAACACCGTCCAGTTCTCGTTGCGGTAGCTGCCCTCGGCCTGCTGGAAATACCAGGGGTTGATCTCGTTGCCGTTCCGGGCGCGCCAGAACAGCTTCGGGTTCTCGCTCTTCATCCGCGTCCAGAGCGAGCCGCCGATCCCCACGCCCTGCGCCTCCGAGGTCACCGCGAACTTGTCGAGGTACGGAGTGAGCGGGGCCCTCCCGCCCGGATCGAGCGTGAGGATCGCCGTCGCCCGGTAGGAGTCGGACAGGTAGATGCGATAGAAAGGCTTCTTGTCGAAGTAGTGCTCGTCGAGCTTCCGCTCGAAGCACGCCTCGAGCAGATCGCGAAGCCGGCCGCGGTCGATGCCGTCCAGCGTGTCGTGCCGGAGGATCCGCTCGCCGCGGCGGACGAGCGTGCCAGAGCCCGTGTGCGTGAAGAGCTCCTTCGCCAGGTGATCCGGCGATGTGATCGAGACCGAGGAGGTCGCCGGCAGCCCGTCGAGCAGGAGCTTGATCTCCTGCAGCTTGAGGCGCATGCCGTCGTTCAGCGAGGGCTGGGCCATGAGGCCCGCGAAATCCTCCTCGAGGTTGATGGCCGAGATGATGCGCCCGTGCTCGTCGAGGAGGCCACCGGTGCTCGTGAGGAAGATCATCTTGAACGGCTGCGTCGCGAGCGCGAGCTCGCGCGCGGCGACGTCGGCGTTGATGTTGAGGATCTGCCCGCCCGGCGTCTCCCCGAGGCAGGCCAGGATCGGCAGGTGCCCGGCGCGGAGGCTGGACCTCACCGCTTCGACGTGGACGCGCTCCACCTTGCCCACCAGCCCGAGGCGCGGCTCGTCGAGCAGCGACGCCTCGAAGACGCCCGCCGTGATCGGCCGCGTGCGCGTGCCCATCTCCTCGAGCGCCTCGACGAGCCGCAGGTTCTCGCGGAGGAAGACGCGGCGGGCGATCTCCAGGATGCGGGGCGTCGTGACGCGCAGGCCATTGACCCGCTCCGTCGGGATGCCCGCCTGGGCGAGCGCCCGATCGAGCTGCGGCCCGGCGCCATGGATGACGACGGGATACAGCCCGACCTGGTTGAGGAACACGAGCGAGGTCGCGAGCGCCTCGAGGTCCTCGTCGAGGATGGCGCCGCCGACCTTGATGATCGCAAACTTCTGCTGATCGACGGCCGCGTACTGCTTCAGGTACTGCTCGACCTCCTTGCGGCTGCCGAGGTTCCTGAGCAGGCGGACGATGACGTCTTGCGTCGAACCCATCGTTATCACCACCCGTTGGCCAGCACGTCCATCACGGCCTTCTGGACATGCAGCCGATTCTCTGCCTCGTCGATGACCATCGATGCTGGCGAGTCGATCACCGCGTCCGTGACCTTCACGTTGCGCCGGACCGGCAGGCAGTGGGAGAAGAGCCCCCCCGCGGTGAGCGCCATCTTCTGCTCATCGACGATGAAGTGCTTGTTCTTGTCGCGGATGGGCTTCTCCTGCTCCCAGCGCCCGAAGTACGGAATCGCGCCCCAGCTCTTCGCGTACACGACGTGGGCGCCCTCGTAGGCGGACTTGATGTCGTAGGTGATCGAGAGCTTCTGCCCGTTGCCCTCGGCGCTCTTCCTGGCGGCGTCGAGGTAGCGCTCGTCGAGGTGGTACTCCTCGCTGGGGCACAGGAGGGTGACGTCCATGCCGAGCTTGGACGCGATGAGGACGGCCGAGTTGGCGACCGCGGTGTTGAGCGGGCGCGGGTGATACGTCCAGGTGAGGACGAACTTCTTGCCGTCGAGGCGGCCGAGGCGCTCCTTCATGGCGAGCGCGAGCGCGAGCTCCTGGCAGGGGTGGGTGATGGTCTCCAGGTTGATGACCGGCACGGTGGCGTGGCGGGCGAAGCCCTGGAGCACCTTGTCCTGGCGATCGTCCTCCCAGCGCTGGAACCTGGGGAACGCGCGCACGCCGATGAGATCGGCGTAGCGGGAGAGCACGCGGGCGACCTCCTGGATGTGCTCCTCCGGCTCGCCATCCATCGCGATGCCTTCCTCGAACTCGATGGGCCAGGCGCTCCGGCCAGGCTCGAGCACGACGGCGTGGCCGCCGAGCTCCCGGATGCCGACGTCGAAGGAGGTGCGCGTCCGCAGCGATGGGTTGAAGAAGACGAGCGCGATGGTGCGGTCCTTGAGGCGCGGCTCGATCGGCCGCCGCTTGAAGCGCTGCGCGCGCTCGAGGAGGCCCTCGATCTCTGCGCGGGTGTAGTCCATCGTGGTCAGGAAGTGCCGCATCGGATGCCTCCTCGTGTGAACGGCGCGGAGCGGGCACTCGCATTAGGAGCAAGCCTGGCGGTGATGTCAACGCTGCTCGCGCCGCGCGGCGCGCAGGCGATTCAAGGGGGCGGCCCTTCGCCTCCGGCGAGCGGGGACCGCTGCGCGATGCGACGAGAAACCGGTGAGCGTGGTTCGCTTCGAGGACATGTCGGGAGCGGGAACCGACGCCGGTGGCGGGCACGGTCTCGTGCCGGCCCCACCACCCGCTGGACGAGCTCCTCGGCAGTGGCGAGGACACCAGGATTGCAGGTGCTGATTTCAGGAACGAAAGGAGTACGCAGGTCCCCTAGGGAAAGACTCGCGGAAATCGGGGGTGCAACCCTTGGCCTGCATCCTGCTAAACAAGTAGGGCAGAGCGCCCGTGACGGTTTCCCCCCCCCACCGTCGAATGGGCGCTCTTTTTTTGTGCTTTGGTGGTGGGGTGGCGTGAAGGAGCGGCTGTTCCTGTGACGCTGGTCGTGATCCTCACGGTGCGGTGCGATGCGCTCGACGCGTTCCGCGCGTACGAGAGGAGGGCCGCGGCGGTGATGGCGCGGTACGGCGGCGCGATCGAGCGGACCGTGGTGACCGCGCCCGACGGCGGTGGGCTCACCCTGAAGGAGATCCACCTCGTCACGTTTCCGGACGAACAGGCCTTCTCGGCATATCGCGGCGACGCCGAGCTCGGGGAGGTGGCGCACCTGCGGAGCGCGTCGGTCGTTCATACCGAGATCCTGCGCGGGGAAGAGGGACCGGACTACCACGTCGCCCCTGTCTGACCGGCGCAGCGGTGGGGCGCCGCATCACGTTCCGAGGACGGCGCCGCTCTCCGCTTGCGCGGGCGGTTCTGCGATGCACGCGGTGGCGACGCGCCGGAACCCGACCCGCTCATAGACGCGCGCGACGCGGTCGTTCTGCGCGGACAGGAACACGGTGCGGAGCCCGGCGTCCAGCGCATGGCGGGCCAGAACCGCGGTGACCGCGGCGGCGAGGCCGCGCCCCCGGGCCGCCGGCAGCGTCCCCACGCCGACGACCTCGGCGACGTCCCGCGCGTGCTGGTAGCTGCCGGTGCAGAGCGGACCGGCGAGCGCTCCTTCGCGGCCCCGAGCGGCCGCGTGCACCAGCGTCCCCTCGATCAGCGACGCGTGCCACGCGGCCGCCTGTCCGGCCGGGAGCACGGCCGCGGCGGCCTCCCGCTCGGCCGGTCCCGCAGGACCGACCGCGGTGTCGAGCGCGCCGAAGGCGACGGGCGCGACGGCCTGCACGGCGGCGAGATCCGGGTCCTGGGCGGTGATGATCGAGAGCGAGACGTCCTCCGGCAAAGGCGTCTGGCGGGGCTCGCCGCAGAGCACGAGCAGCGGGCAGCGCCGGACATGCAGGCCGGCGGCCTCGGCCGTGGCGTCGAGCCCAGGGGTGGTCTCCAGCACCCACTCGAACGCCTCCGGGATCGAGAGCTCCCGCTGACGCGCGCGCACGGCGGCCACGTCTTCGACCGATACGGGGCCGGGATGGCCGAGGGCGGGGCGGGCGTAGTAGGGCCAGCCGTCGCCGCGGCGAACGAAGAGGGTCAGCGGTCCGTGATCCTCTGCGTCGGCGCACCAGCGAGGGACGGCATCGTAAAACCGCTCGATGGCGGCGAGGAGGGCACTCACGGGCCGCGATTGTGTCACCGGATGCGCTCCGGTGCGAGGAACACCGGGCTCCTCGGAAGAGGCCCTTGGGTGCCGGCGTCGAGCGGCGCCGGCGCCCGCCGTACATCGCGCGTCCAGGGGGCCGGCGCCCGCCGTCCGGGTGTAGACTCGCCTCATGCACCGACGTGGCTTTGGCGCGACGTGCGCCGCCCTCGCGCTCGCGACGCTCTACTCCATCGGCTGCGGGTCCTCGCCAGCTCGGCTGTCGTCTGGGGCCGCCGCCCCGGTCGAGGTCGTCCTCCCGCCCTCGCGCCCTGGCGCGCCCGAGCCCAAGCAGGCGGCGGATGAGCCGGAGTCCCGGAGGGACGAGACACAGCGCCTGCCCTTCGTGGGCACGTGGGTCAGCGAGGATGACGGCTCGCTCATCGAGCTGAGCGCGACGAGCTTCCACCACCGCTTTCCGTACATGGGAGCTCCGCGTGACCTCTACGCGCGCGTCACCTCGTACAACACCGAGCGTGGCCACATCGCGCTCGAGTACACCCGCATCCTGCAGGATGGAGTCGAGGAGTCCATCGAGGAGCCCGTCGTGTACATGCGCTACGAGATCCGCGACGGCGACCTGTACAAGCACGTCGACGCCGAGGATTTTCCCACCACCGTGGACGACGAGCGGTACGTGCGGACCCCCGGCCGGCGGTGAGCGCCCGTCGGACCCCGGCGTCCACGGCCCGCTGCGTGACATGTCACGGTCCGCTGCGTGACATGTCACGGCCCGCTGCGTGACATGTCACGCCCTTGCGGCCGCTCGCGCGGGCAGCGCTCCGGCTTCTTGGCGTGGCGCGAGGAGCTCGCTTCGGGCTGCATTTCCCGTGTCGAGGAGCGGTACCGGTCCGGCTTCGAGGCTCGGTGATGACGTTGAAGCAGAGGGGCCGGGCTGGCATCTCTCTTGCGATGTGCCCCTGCGGCGACGATGAGCCGGGCGAGGGAATGCGCTGCTGAAGAGGCGATTCGCCTCCACACCTCCGGCTGGGCGAACCAGCGCATCATGAACTCCGCGGTCCCTCGCTGAACGTCGAGACGCCGTACTCATACGCTTTACACATGGAGAGTGGCACGATGAGCCGAGCTTATGCCGTGGTGGGGTGTCTATTCGCTTCGATGGTCGCGATGGCCGCCACGGGTTGCGCCGTGGAGATGCAGGACGATCAGGTCGACGGGGTCGATTCGCTCGATGAGGACGTCGCTGAGGTGGAGCAGGCGTACAGCGAGGCGACGTGCGCTACCGTCGCGCCGGTGACGACCTACATCGGTGGCTACAACTACACCTCGCCGCAGACGTACACCACGACGGCCTGCTACAAGAGCCTGGCGGTCGACGTCGTCGGCTACGAGGCCGGTTTCACTCCGGCGCCCGGCCCCAACCACGAGCTGAATACGTACGTGGATTGGGCGGACACCCTGCCGACGGACCCGGAGGCGTGCCGCGATCTGTTCATGGCGGCCACCCTGTACTACGAGGATGACGGGGTGATGGTCCCCGTGGAGATGGCGCAGAGACGCGGCAACTACGTCGCCGGCAGCGGCTGCAACGTTGGCATCAGTCACGGACTCAAGTTCTATACGCCCATGGTGGCCACCCACAGCTACCGCGTCGTCGCCACTGCCCGAACCGGCAATGGCAGCGGCTTTCCGACGCGGAAGTTCAGGATCCGTTCGGTGTGGGAGCCGAACTGAGCCGCCGAGCGCAGGCGCGTGACCCTGGCGCACTCCGGTAGCGACGTTTGTCGGCGGCTACAACTATACCTCGCCGCAGACGTACACCACGACGGGCTGCTACAAGAGCGAGGCGGTCGACGTCGTCAACTACGAGACCGGTCTTCCTGGGACGCCAAGTCCCGGCCTTCGGCTGGCGACGTCCGTGGAGCGGGCGGACGCCGTGCCGACGAATGAAGCGGATTGGCCAAGCTCACCAAACCGCAGGCCGCCTTCGCGAAGGCCCTCGCGGAGCGGGACGCCCTCCTGCCCGAATGGTCCAAGGCGCTCAGGACGCTGAGGAAGCACGCGGCGGCAGCGTGGGACGAGGACGACGGGACCTACAAGGCCCTGTTCGCGCCGCTGGGCGCCGTCCAGGCGCCGAAGAAGCGGCGGGCCAAGACGAAGCCCGCCGAGGCTCCCGTGGCAGCGCCGGCCTGAGGCCCCCGGCTCACCTGTCGCCGCTCTCGTCCCGCTCCGGCTCGTCGTCGTCCAGGAGCGGCGCCACCTCGGCCCAGAGCGCATCCAGATCGAGCTCCAGCCCGTCGAGCCCTGGTACGCGCACCCTCCCTTCCGAGGCGGGCAACCGCTGCACGTAGTACCCGTCGGGGCCGAGCTCGAACAGCTCGAAGAGCTGCGCGTCCGGATCCACGAGCCAGTACCAGCGCACCCCGAAGCGGGCGTACTCGAGGGTCTTCTCCATCCGATCGCGTCGCACGTCACGCGGCCGCTGCGAGAGCACCTCGACCACCACGGTCGGGGGGATCCGGGAGAGCGCATCGCGGCCGCGGAGAGGCGCGCCCGGGGCGTACATGCACACGTCGGCCTTGCGCCCGCGTCGCGCCGACACGCCGAGCTTGTACTCCGAGCCGAACACCCAGCCGCCCCGCGGTCGGGCCCATCCGCGCAGCACCTCGATCAGCCAGCTCACCACCGCTTCGTGCAGCGTCGTCGGCGCCTCTTCCTCCACGAGACGACCGTCCAGGAGCTCACCCGGCTGGTCCTCCTCCAGGTCGGCCCACTGCTCCAGCGTCATCGGCTCAGGTCGGAGGATCTCCGCTGTCGCTGTCGAACCCATGGCACCCATCGTACCACCGCACGGGCTTCCCGCGACGCGCCACCCACGGGCCTTCCTCTGCGTCCGGCAGCGCCCCTCACACCCTGAGCACCACCCCTCTCGCCCTCTCGCCCGTCGCCTCCGCGATGGCCTGCACGTAAAGCCGCACCTGCGCCTCCTGCGCCGCGTGCGCCGTGCCCGCGTCGGAGCCGGTCTTGAAATCGACCACGGTCCAGATCCCCACGTCTCCCACGCTCTCGCGGAACGAGAGGTCGACGATGCCCTCGGCGATCGTCCCGTCCTCGAGCCGCAGGAGCAGCGGCGTCTCCCGCTCGCACGCGCCGCGGGCCGCGCTCTCCGCTGCGCGCCGGAGCAGCGGGTGATCGAGCGCCGCGACCGCCGCGGCGACCGCCGCGTCGAGCTCCTCGGCCGGCGCCCCGAGCAGCCTCGCCTGCGCTGCCGCCACCGTCCTTACCTCGTCCTCGCCCGCCCGGAGATCCACCTCGGCAAGCACCGCGTGCACCAGCGTCCCGAACCGCTTGCCGTAGGGCCGCCCCTCGCGCGCGATCTCCGTCTGCTCGAACGAGATCACCGGCAGCGCGTCCGCCCGCTCTCTCCGCGTCGCCCCGCCGCCGATGGGCTGCGCGCCCGCCGCCGCTGCCGCCGCCGCTTCCGCCGCCTCGTGGCTGATCTCCGTCGCGGTCTTCACGCGGACCGCCGCCACCGCGCCGTCCAGGATCGCCCGCTGCCGCGCCTCCAGCCACACCTCGTGCCCGCGCTGTCCGAGCTCTCCTGCGATCACGGCGCTCGACATCGCCCCGGCGCTTCCGATGATCCCGGCGCCCGCGGCCGCCGCGCCGCCCGCGGCCGCCGCGCCGCCCGCGGCCGCCGCGCCGCCCGCGGCCGCCGCGCCGCCCGCGTCCGCCTGCAGGATCCGCTGCTGGCGCAGCCCCGCCTCCGGCTCGCGATCCAGGTCGAGCGCCCCCGGATCCCACCACACGACGCGGTGCGATCCGGCCATCGGCGCGTGCTCCCCCGGCGCGACCGCGTCCCGCTCGTCGGCCTCGCACCGCGCCGGGCGCTCCAGCACCGTGTCGGTCCCGAACGGAGGGCAGCCGAGGTCCTCGCAACGTCGAGGGCTCCGTCGCTCGCGCGGCGCCGGGTAGAGCACCGGGTGCAGCACGTCGAGCCAGCCGTCGCTCGTGCCGTCGCCCGGGCGCGCGTCGCCCACCGCGGGCACCACCAAGAGCTCGCGCGCGCGCGTCGCCGCCACGTACGCGAGCCGCACCGCCTCCTCGCGATCGCGGCGCAGCACTTCCTCGCGGCGCTCGACGAGCTCCGCGGGCACGCAGCCGGCGATCGGCTCCGCCCACAGGCCGAGCTCCGGATCCACGTGCCGCGACGGGAGCTGGTGCGCCGCCGGCGACGCCGGATCGGCCAGGATCACCACAGGGAACTCGAGCCCCTTGGCCCGGTGCACCGTCATGATCCGCACGCCCTCCGTCCCCTCCTCGACGACCGGCGCCTCGGCGACCTCACCCCGCTCGGCGTCGAGCTCGAGCCGCTCCACGAACGCGCGGAACGACGTCGCGCCGGCCGCCTCGAAGCGCCGCCCGAGATCCATCACCCGCAGCACGTTCGCGAGCGCTTGCTCCCCCGTCGGCCAGATCGCGATGCCCGCGTGCGCGCGCGTCTCGTCGAGGAGCCCGCCGAGGGTGTCCGCGATCGGCCGCCGGTTGCGCTCGCGGTGCAGCCGCCCGAGCACCGCGAGCGCCTCGGCGACCTCCCGGAGCGGCCGCGCCCCGCCCTCCACCGCGAGATCGAGCGCCCCGTCGTCCGGCGGTTGAAACAGCGGGTGCAAGCGCCGGAAGCGGTCGCGGTAGAGCAGGAGCACGTCGTCCGTCAGCGCGAAGAGGGGCCCGCGCAGCGTCGCGTAGACGCTGAGCTCGTCGTCCGGCCACTCGATCGCGAGCAGCGCGCTCCGCACCGCCATCACCTCCTCGCGATCGTGGAACGACCGTCCGCCCACGAGCACGTGCGGGATCCGCCGCGCCTCGAGCGCCCGCACGTAGGCGCGGGTCGCGTCCTCCCCGAACGTCTGGAACCGCTTGAACAAAAGACAGATGTGCCGCGCCTCGAGCGGCACCCGCTGGCCCGGGCGCTCGCGCTCCGTCACCGTCCAGCGCCGCGCGCCGCCACCGTCCAGCGCCGCGCCGCCGTGGATGAGGTGGTGGACGAAGGCGCCCACCGCGTCCGGGATCGACTGCCGCACCCGGAAATCGGAGATCTTGCCGAAGTCGCCGTAGGGCCGCGGCACCGGGAGCGCGATGACCGTCGGCTGCTCCGGCGGATCATCCCGGAACCGCTCGAGCGCGACGTACCGCGCCTGGGTCGCCGCGCGCTCGCCCTCCGCGGTGCCTCCCTGCATCAGCGGCGCGAACGCCGCGTTGACGGCCTCCTGGATCGACGGGGCGCTGCGGAAGCTCGTCGACAGGTACAGGACGCTCGCGCCGCACGCGACGAGCCGGGCCTTGGTCGCCTCGTAGAGCGCGACCTCGGCGCGGCGGAAGCGGTAGATCGACTGCTTCGGATCGCCGACGACGAAGAGCTTGCCGGGCACCGGGCGCGCCCGCGTCCAGTCGGCCTCGGAGAGGTCGTCGGCCGCGAGCAGGAGCAGGATCTCCGCCTGGAGCGGGTCGGTGTCCTGGAACTCGTCGACGAAGAGGTGCGAGAAGCGGAGGTTGAGCTCCTCGCGCACGCCGCGGCTCGAGCGGAGGAGGTCCCGGGCGCAGAGCAGCAGGTCGAGGAAGTCGAGCTTGCCGGCGCGGGCCTTGAGCGCGTCGTACGCCTCGATCGGCGGCCGGAGCTCGCGCGAGAGGCAGGCCGCGAGATCGGCGCTCGCGGCCGTGAGCACGGCGTCGAGCTCGACCTTCACGCGGTCGCGCTGCGCGAGCACCTCGGCGCGCGTGAGATCCCCGCCGAACGCCTTGCCTGAGCCCTTCCAGCGCCATTCCTTCCAGCGCGCGACGTCGCCGAGCTCGGCCTCCAGGCCGTCGTGGTCGCGCCCGCCCGTCACCTCCTCGCGGCGGCGGAGCTCGGCGAGGTAGCGGTCGAGGTTCCGGAGGCTCTGCGCGAGGTAGTCGCCCTCCCGGTCGGCCTCGGCGCCCAGGTCGGCGAGCGCCGCGAGGCGGTCCAGGATCTCGTCGATCGCGCGCTCGCGGTCGAACGGATCGCGCCGCCAGGGGCGCGTGAAGTCGCGGTGCTCGGCGAGCTTGAACGCCGCGCTCCGGAGCAGGTCGCGCGGGCCCTGCGCGCCGTCGCGCGGGCGCCGGCGCAGGATCCGGCGTACGCCCTCGGGCGGGTCGTTCAGGGTGCGCTGGAACCAGGCGTCGAAGGCCTGGTCGAAGAGCGCCTCGGCCTGATCCGCGGCCGCGACCTGGAACAGCGGGTCGACGCGCGCCTCGACCGGCCACTCGCGCAGGAGGTCGGCGCAGAAGGAGTGGATGGTCCCGATGCGCGCCGCCTCCAGGTGCGCGAGCGCCTCGTCGAGCCGCGCGCGCTCCGCCGGGCCGGCGCCCGGGTCGCTGCGCGCCCGCTCGATCTCGGCCCGGAGGCGCAGCTTCATCTCGCCGGCCGCCTTCTCCGTGAAGGTCACCGCGACGATGCGATCGAGCGTCCCGCCGCCCTCCTCGGGCGCCCTCCGCAGCACGGCGACGATCCGCGACACGAGCGCGGTGGTCTTGCCGGTGCCCGCGGCGGCCTCGACGACGAGCGTCGTCCGCAGATCGTCGCGGATGCGGCGGCGGGCGGGCTCATCCGCGAGCTGCCGCGCGCCGCGCGATCGGACCGCGTCGGCGGTCACGCGCGCCTCCGCGCGGGCTCGAGGCGCTGCCTGGGGGCGCGCGGCAGGAGCGCGCCGGCCAGGCTCGGGGAGGGGAGGAGGACGTGCCGCACTGGGTCGCGTGGGGAGGCTGTCGGGGGAGTAAGGTGGCGCAGATCGGCGTGGAAGGAAACGCTGCCGTGCCCGGCGGAAGGCGGTCCGTTTTTCCGGACGGGCTCATGTAACCCCTGAGCGTGGATGTTCTTGTGCTAGCAGCAGGGGGAGCTGATCCATGCGCCTCGAGTCGATGAGCCCTGGAGCGCGGTGGGCGTACGCGCTCAAACCCGCGAGCTGGCCCAAGGTGCTCGTCCCGGCCGCATACGGGCACGCGGTGGGCGCGGCCGTCGCCGGCCGGCTGTCCGCAGGGGCCCTCGCCTTCGGCGCGCTGTGGATGATGGCCGACGTCGCCTTCGTCGTGCTCCTGAACGACTGGGGCGATCGCGAGGTGGACGCCCTCAAGCGACGCATGTTCCCGGACGGCTGCTCGCCGAAGACCATCCCGGACGGCATCCTTCCCGCCAAGGCCCTCCTGCTCGCCGGGCTCGGGGCCGGTGTCTCCGCGTTGCTCATGGCCTGGGGGGCCGGCGCCGCGCTCGATCGCCCGCTGCTGCTCCCCCTGGCCGCGCTCGGCCAGCTCGTCTTCGTCGCCTACACGCTGCCGCCGATCAGGCTCAACTACCGCGGCGGCGGCGAGCTCCTCGAGATGGCCGGCGTCGGCGGCGTGCTCCCCGTGCTGCACGCGTATGCCCAGTGCGGCGCGCTGGCGCCAGCGTGGCTCGTCGCGCTCCTGCCGGGGTTGCTCCTGCTCGCGCTGGCGAGCGCGCTGGCCAGCGGGCTGTCCGACGAGCAGAGCGACCGCGCCGGCGGCAAGCGCACCGTGGCCACGCTGCTCGGCAATGCGGCCACGCGCCGGGCCACCGAGGCCCTCGCCGGCCTCGGCCCGCTCCTCTGGCTCGCGGCGTCCCTCCTCGTCGAGGGCGCGCCGCCGCTCTGGTCGGTCGCGCCGGCGGCGGCCGTGGCGCTCTTCTTCAGGGCGCGGCTCGTCGAGAAGAGCCCCGAGGCGGTGACGAACGCGTTCGCCGCGCAGGCGGCCTACAAGCGCGAGCTCCACCGCGCGATCCAGTGGGGCATCGTCGCCCTGTCGGCGGCCGTGCTCGCCGCCGGGCTCCTCGCCGGGGGAGGGCCGACATGACGGGCGTCGCGGTCATCCCCCCGGAGGAGCGCGACGCGCTCGCGCGCCTCACGCCCCTGCTGGGCGCGCGGGCCTCGGTCGCGCCGGGCCGGCCGTGCGCGCCCACCCCCGTCGCCCTTGTCGAGCAGATCGTGAACGGCAGCGAGGACGCCGAGCGGGCGCGCGCCTTTGCCCGCGGGCTCGGCGAGGTGATCGGCGCGGTCGCCGACAACTTCCCCGACAACATCTTCTGGGATGTCGACTACCTGGCCTGCTGCCTGTGGCAGGCCGGGAGCGCGCCCGCGATCGGCGACTTCGCCCGCCGCGTGGTGTCGCTCTGCCTGGGCTTCGGCAACAAGTCGAAGCTGCGCTTCCGCTACGCGCACGACTTCCTCTACGGCTACGACTGGGCTCGCTGGGTGATGCGCAAGCCGGAGGAGCGCGCGGGCATCGGGCCCTTCGACGTCTCGTTCTTCGACTACCTCGACGGCCGGCAGAGGACGCTCGTCGAGCTCGTGGCCAGCAACGACCGCAAGTACTCGCAGCTGAACGGCCGGGAGTACCGCAACCCCTTCTCGTTCATCCGCGAGCCGCCCGAGGAGTCGCAGCTCCACTGCCTGCTCGCCCAGGTCGACCTGATCCCGCTCAAGGCCTGGCGCCTCGACGGCGAGCGCCGCTGGGACCTCCCCTTCACCGATCTGCGCGCCAAGCTGGCCGATCGCCTCGGCCTGTCGCGGGGCGAGGGGCGATGAGCGTCCGGCCGGGCGCGCTTCGAGCGTGGCTCGATGCGTCTCGGCTGGCCTCGCAGCCGAGCATCGCGCTCCCGCTGCTGCTCGGGCAGCTCGTCGGCGCGCGGGCGGCCGGCCGACCGCTCGACGTGGGGACGCTCGCGGCGGTCCAGCTGTTCGGCCTGCTGAACCAGCTCTTCATCGTCTACGCGAACGACGTCGCCGACCAGGAGACCGATCGCCGCAACCGGACCGCCACGCCCTTCTCGGGCGGCTCGCGCGTGCTGGTCGAGGGGCGCCTCTCGCCCCGCGCGCTCGGCGCCGCGGCCGTCGTGTGCGCCGCGGCGCTCGTGGCGGTCTCAACGGCGCTCGCCGCGGCGCTGGCGACGGCCGCCGCGCCGCTCCTCGTGCTCCTGGCGATCGCGGCGCTCCTGCTGCTCTGGGCCTACAGCTACCCGCCGCTTCGCCTGTCGTACCGCGGCGGCGGGGAGCTGCTCCAGATGGTCGGCGTCGGCGCGGTCCTGCCGCTCTACGGGTACATCGCCCAGGGGGGCGACCCCGCGCGTTTTCCCTTCGCGCTGCTCGCGTTCCTGCTGCCGAGCCACCTCGGCTCCGCGATCGCCACCGCGCTCCCGGACGAGCCCTCGGATCGCGAGAGCGGCAAGCGGACGCTGCCCGTGCGCGTGGGCGGAGAGCGGGCGGCGCGGTGCGTGGTCCTCCTGAACGGGCTCTCGCTCGTGCTCGCGCCGGTCGGCCTGGGCGCGGTGGGGCTGAGCCCTGGGGCGGGCCTGCTCGTGCCGGCGGCGGCGGTGCTCGTCGTGCTGCTGGCCCGCCCAGCGCCGCCGGGCTCGCGCCTGCTGCTGGTCCGGGTCGCGGCGGCGGGCGCGGCGACGCTGTCGCTGGTCGGCTCGACCGTCATCGCCCTCGCCGCGCGCTGAGGAGCGAGGGCGCGATGTCGCACGAGTTCCTGCTGCTCTCGTCGCTCTTCCTCCTGCCGGGGGGCGTCATCTGGCTCGCGCGCCCGGATCTGCGCCCCCTGATGAAGCGGATGGCGCTCGCCTCGCTGCCGTTCGCGGCGACCGAGCGGCTGTTCTACCCGAGGTACTGGGCCCCGAAGTTCCTGTTCGACCTGGCCGACCGGATCGGGTTCGGCATCGAGGACGTGCTGTTCGTCGTCGGGCTCAGCGGATTCTCCTCGACCGTCTATGCCGTTGTGTTCCGCCGCGCGCCGGTGCCCTGCGCGGCGGAGCGGGCGCCGCGCGTGCGACCGTGGTTGCGTGCCGGCGTGGTGATCGCGCTCGCGCTCGCCGCGGCCGGGGCGCTGGTCGCGGCGGGGGTGCCCGTCCTCTACGCCGCGGTGGCGGCGATGACGGCGTTCGCCGCGGCGCTCGTGGGGGCGCGCCGCGATCTGCTCGTGCCGGGCCTGCTCGGGGCGCTCCTGTCGGCGGCGCTCTACCTCGGCCTGTGCCTCGTCTTCGCTGCGCTCGTGCCCGGCGTGTTCGAGCGCACCTGGCGGCCCAGCGTGCTGCTGCCGGGGAGGGCGCTGCTCGGCGTGCCGCTCGACGAGGTCCTCTACGGGCTCGGCGCGAGCTTCGCGGCAACGGTGTTCCCGGCGTGGGCGTTCGGGTTCAGGTACGGGCACGCCGGAAGCGACGGGGATTGAGATTCCCTCGGCGCTTCCGGCGCGCGTCTTCGGCGCGCGACGCCGTCCATCCGCCTGGACGTCGACGGCCGTAGCTCAGTTCGCGGTTACAACCACCTCTGAGCCATCGTAGGTGACCACTTGATCTGGAGCGGCGGTGACGTCGACGCCGACGCCATGATCGGAGCCCACCCGCACGATCCTGAACGTCCTGCTGGCCGGCATTCCGGTATAGCTCCCCTTCCGTGCGCCGATGGTCAACCTTCCGGCAGACTCGCTCCACGTGAATGGAATCGTCGAGTATTGACCGTCCTCATAGTCGTAGCTGTCGCCCTCGTCCTCGTAGAGGGTGAACGACCCGTCTTGGCCCGTGTAGATCCGGATCTCCAGCGGGTCGATGCTCTGCGTCGCATACTGGATGCTGGGGCCCATGGGGACGATCGAGCCCGCTTTGACGAAGAGCGGCAGCTCGCTCAGCGGCGCGGGAACGGAGGCCGTACGTCCGCCGTCTGTCGTCGAGCCCGTCCAGAAATCGTACCACGTCCCCGCGGGGAGATAAACGGAGCGGCTGGTAGCGCCCGCGGTGGTCACGGGATTGACCAGGAACGCGGGGCCGAACAGGAACTGATCCTTGATGTTGAACACATTCGCATCGCTGGGATAGTCGAAGACCAGGTGCCGCATCATGGTGTAGCCGTCGCTGGTCACCTTCCATGCCAATGAGTAGATGTAAGGCATCAGCCGATAGCGCAGGTTGTCGATCTTGAGGAGGTTGGCCTTGGTGGCGGCGCTCCAGCTGTTGCTGTACAGCTCCCTCGAGCCGCCTCCGTGAATCCGGAAGATCGGGGAGAAGGCGCCGTACTGAAACCAGCGGGTGAAGAGCTCATTGTTCGCGCTGGTGGTCCAGTCCACGTTGTGGCCCCAGTACCCGCCGATGTCCGTGGTCCAATAGGGCATCCCCGCGAGCGAGAAATTGAGCCCGGCGGGGATCTGCTTGGCATAGGTCGCGAAATTGCTGTCGATGTCCCCCGACCAGCACGTCGTGGCGTATCGCTGCTGGCCGGCGAAGGCGCTGCGGGTGAGCACGTAGACTCGCTTCTGCTTCGGGCCGGTGCTGCGCCAGTGCTCGTACACTCCCGCGGCGTGTGCCAGGGGATACGCGTTCAGGTACAGCGCGCCCTTGCCGAGCGCGGTATCCGCCGCCCGCACGTTGACGGGGTCCGGGTAGGCCTGGGGTTCGGTGTTGTCTGCCCAGATGCCGTCCCAGCCGTGCGGCCCCAGCAGGCGATCATGGATCTGCTGGTACACCAGAGCTCTGGCGGCGGGGTTGAACGTGTCGTAGAAACGGTGTGTGCCGCTGCTGGGGTACAGCGCGCCGATTTCATCGAGCGCGTTGTAGTTGTCCAGCTCTCCCGCCTTCCGCTCGGTGTTCACGCGTTGATACACCGGCCAGATCGATATCATCGTGTGAACGTTGGCCTTGTGCATCTCGGCGATGAGGGCCGCTGGATCCGGATAGCGGCGTTCATCCATGAAGTGGGAGCCCCACGCGTACGGGGTCCAGTAATCCCAGTCCTGAACGATGCAGTCGACCGGAATGTCGTTGTTGCGGTAGCCGTCCTTGATCCTCAGCAGCTCGGCCTGGCTGCCGTACTTGTCCTTCGACTGGAAGAGCCCGTAGGCCCACTTCGGGAACAGCGGGGCTGCGCCGGTCGCGGTGCGGTACTGGGCTACCACCTGGTCGATGCTCGGACCATAGAAGAAGTAGTAGTCCACCATGTCGCCGGCTTCGGACGAATAGCTGTACTTGCTGTTGCTCGACCTGGTCCCGTCGAAGTTCGAGGCGGAATAGTTGTCCCAGAAGATCCCGTAGCCCCTGTTGGACACCAATACAGGAACGTTGATCTCCGTGTTGACGTTGACGATGCGCCGCGTCGTCCCTTTGCGGTTCGCCACGTTGTCCTGGTGCTGGCCAAGACCGAACAACGCTTCGTCGGCGGGTGAGTTGAAGACGGTCTCGACGCGGTTCGTTCTGACCCCCTCGACGGTCACGGGGGTCAAGGTCTTGCTGTCTTCCGACAGGATGACGCCGTCGTTCAGGTCGGCATAGGTGACCAGGCCGCTGGTCGTGTCGACGTTGACCTTCAGCCGTGAGGTGGTGATCGTCACGGTCCCCTGGTTCTCCGCGACGCAAAAGCTCGGTTTGTCCCACTCGTTGTTGACGGATAGAGAGTTCTTGTCAGGGGGCGAAGAGGCGGTGGTGTACTGGACCCTGATGATGCTCTCGTTGCAGACCTCCAGCCTCAGCAGGCCGCTCTCCAGGTTGAAGGTGACGCCGGCGGCGTCGGCGGCATAGAGCTCGGTCTCTGGAGGGGCAGGCGGGCAGACCAGCTGGTCGTCGTCGCCTCCCTGGCCTCCGGAGCCGCCGCCGCCGCCGACCCCGGCCGCGCCGCCTGCGCCGGCTGCACCGCCTGCGCCGCCGCCGCCCACCCCGCTGGTCGTGGTCGTGCCAGCGGCGCTGGCTGACGCACCGCCGGCGCCCGGACCGGGGTTGCTGGACCCGCCCGAGCACGCGCCGCCGAGCGGCAAGAGGCCGATCAGCGCCGCGCAGAGATAACGGTCCATCAAGTTTCGCATGATTCCTCGCAAGCAACAGAGTGCATGAGTGCTCCCGACTTCAATGGTTCACGCCAGCTGTAAGAGCGCGGACTGTCTCCATGCGGTCGCGGCGCGGAGCTGTCTTCGCCCGCGCTTCGCGCCGCTGAATCAGCATGAGGGCGCCTGGCGACAGCCCGCTTGACCCCTCGCTCGGGAGAGGCGGAGCGCGCGGCGGTATACGGCGCGGGGGAGCCGCTGGCGCCGGAAGAACGCTGGGGGCGACCTGAACCGCTGCTTTCGAAGACGGAGCCGAAGGCGCAGGGCGGCCGGCCGCGTACTCGTGATCAGATCGCCCTGACGGGGATCTTGTTCGTGCTCAAGGCGGGTCCCACGAGAGCACCGACCGCAAGAGCTCGGCTACAGCGGCATGGCTTGCTGGCGCGGACTGCGCGGCTGGCAGCAGGCGGGCGCCCTGGGGCGCAGCCTGGCTCCGTGATGAAGAAGCGCGATGAGCGCGGTGCGCACCCAACCTCCCGCGTGGCTCAGCCGGAGCCCCGGACGGGCCGATGTGATGACACCGGTGCGCCCGAGGAGCGCCTGAGCGTGGCCCGCCGCAAACTACGTTACTCCGCTCCCGAGGTTGCCATCCGGCCACACCGCCAGGTTCGCCGGATCCTTGACGAAATCGTGTCCGGTGGACAGCATCCAGGCTTTCACGACAGGCCTCGAATACGCGATGTCTGTCGTGTCCTCTGGCGGATCGCCCTCGGCACAACACCAATCACCCTCGATCAGCGATCGCTTTCTCGAAGGCCAGGCGAATAGAGCTGGTGCAAAAATCGATGAAGAGCGAACAGATGACGAAGATCTCGGTGCCCAGGGCGACCGAGGAGGCCGAAGCGAAAGGATACCCCTCGACTGCAATGTGAACGCTCACATTGCCGATGTCAATTCCAATCTACCGGCCCGCGGGCATCGTCGAATCCGGGGGAGGACGAGGCTGGCGGGGCTCCTCCGGAGCGCCGCGTCAAGAGGGTGAGCGCTGGATCGCGGTCATCGCCGGACCGCCAGACCCGCTCGCAGCGTCGGAGGCAGCCCGATCAACCGTCAAGAAGGCGTGCGCGAAGAGCGCGAGGGGGGATGTGGCGGTGCCCGCCGGTGAAACAGCGAGCCTCCTCGTGGTCAAGGCGGACCTCGCCCGTCGCCGTCTCTCGAAGCGCCCTTCAATCGAACAGCGACCTTCAACGGCACGGATCACGTCGATCGAGCAGGCACGCTTGCTTCAGGGCCCGCTCCACCGTCTTCAATGCGGGTCGCGGCCTGGTCCCGAACGTTGTGCTCGCGGGCGCTCCGTGCGTTGGTATCGGGTACGATCCTCGGTGGATGACAGCCGCGCAACGCCGCGGCGGTGCCGTCCTGGAACGCCGAAACGCCGGGAGCGCCAGGGGATCGTGCTTCCCCTGGCGCTCCCGGCGCCTTCGTCATCGGATGGGCGCGGGCGGCGGCGTTTCGCTCGCGAAGCCTCCCGCGGTCGGGGGGATCGCCCGCGCCCGTCGCGTCACGGCAGCATCAGGACGCACTCGGTCCGGCAGACGGGGCCGCCGGCGCCGCCGCCGCTCGGCTCCTCGCAGATGGTTCGGACGATCGCGCCGGGGGGGCAGGTGGCTCCGTCCACACACTCGATCCAGCAATCGCCGGGCGGGTACGCGTCGGCGCCGCCCATGCCGGTGCCGGTGCTGCTGCTGCTGCTCTCGCCGGAGCAGACCTTCTGCTCGATCATGCCCGCGGGGCAGTAGGGCTCGACGGGCACGCACTCGGTCCAGCAATCGCCGGGGTAGGGCATGGCGCCCGCGCCGGTGCCGGAGCTGCTGGAGCTGCCGACAGCGACGGAGCTGCCGCCGCCGCAGACGGTCTGCGGGATGCTGTTCGGCGGGCAGTAGGGCTCGGTGGGCACACAGTCGGTCCAGCAGCCGCCGCCGGGGAAGGGCATGCCACCCATGCCGGTGCCGCTGCTGCTCGTGCCGGGCACGGGCTCGCCGTCCTCGCAGATGGTCTGCTGGGTCGTGCCCGGCGGGCAGTAGGGCTCGACAGGCACGCACTCGGTCCAGCAGTACTCCTGGCCGGGGTACGGGCTGCCGCCCGCCATGCCGGTGCCGGAGGAGCCGCCGGCGCCGCCGGCGCCGCCGTAGCCGGTGCCGGTGCTGCCGACCGAGACGGCGCTGCCGCCGCAGACGGTCTGCGGGATGCTGTTCGGCGGGCAGTAGGGCTCAGTGGGCACACACTCGGTCCGGCAGCCGCCCCAGTCGCCGTCGTAGGCGCCGGTGCCGCCGACTCCGCTGCTGCCGACGGTGCCGCTGCAGACCGTCTGCGGGGTGGTGCCGGGCGGGCAGTAGGGCTCGGTGGGCACGCACTCGGTCCAGCAACCGCCGTCAGGGGGGCGCGGCGCGGCGAAGCCTGGATCGGAGCCGCCGATGCCACCGCCCGCGGTGCCCCCGCCGGCGCCGCCGGCGCCGCCGGTGCCCGCCCAGCCGCCCGAGCCGCCGACGCCTACGCTGCTGCTCGTGACGGAGGAGCCGCCGTCGCAGTAGGTCTGCGGGGTGGTGCCGGGCGGGCAGTAGGGCTCGGTGGGCACGCAATCGGTCCAGCAGCCGCCGCCGGGATAGGGCCGGCTCGCGCCCCCATCGGCGCCGCCGGTGCCCGCCCAGCCGCCCGAGCCGCCGACGCCGACGCTGCTGCTGGTGACGGTGGTGCCTTCGTCGCAGAAGGTCTGCGGGGTTGTGCCGGGCGGGCAATAGGGGCCGACGGGCACACACTCGGTCCAGCACGGCTCGGAAGGCATCGGCATGCCGCCAGTGCCCCAGCCGCCGGAGCCGCCGACGCCGACCGTGGTGGTGCCGCCACACACGGTCTGCTCGATCGTGCCCGGCGGGCAGTACGGCTGCGGCGGGATGCACTCGGTCCAGCACTCGCCCGGATCGACGGGGATGGCGGTGCCGCCGGCGAAGCCACCCTGGCCCGAAGACGTGGTGCCGCCGCTGCAGATGGTCTGTTCGCTCCAGTCAGCAGGACAGATGCTGTCGGGCACACACTGCTCCTCGCACATCTCGCCGATCTCGCACGGTGAACAGACCGTCTCCCAGTGAAAGCCAGGTCCGCAGTCGGGCTCTGGTGGCGGTGGGGGCTCGTCCACGCCCCCACAGCCCTGCCCCTTGGCGCCGGTGAGCACAACGAGCGCGGAGAGCGCAACCAGACCCTGGAGAGAGGAGCGAGCGGCTGACGAACGCGAGATAAGAGAGGAGAAGATCGCGAAACGCATGGGGGTACTCCATCCTGCGTGCCTGTGCGAGACACGCGATCAAGGAACGATGGCTCTGCGCCGCAGCATGCGAGCGCTGCTGCGCGCGGCGTCTCAGCGCCGACTCGGAGAGCTCGCGTGGGGATAAAGCACTGGACATGCCAGGCGCGTCCGCCTGCTCGGTAGCGTCGACGGCCGCACGGCCCGAGGCATATCGGCCGGCTTTTCGCGGTCGCGCGGCGCCCGCTGCGCGCCTCCGCTCAGCGCGACGGGGCGGCAGTGTGACGGGGAGCGCTGGCTACGTGTCACGTTGAGCCAACTGGCGCCACAGGGGGTGCCGGGAGGCAAGGGGATGGAAGGATGGGGGAATTTTTTTCTTGAGTGAGCTGGGTTACGCGGCCCAGGGGGGATGACCCGACCTAGGTTGAGGTACGGATGACCGACCCAGGTTGAGGTTCGGCCGGGGATGACCCGACCCAGGTTGAGGCTAGCCGCGACCCAGGTTGAGGTTCGGCAGGGGGCGTGGGCGTGGTGGCCCGACCCGGGTTGAGGTGCTCTGACGGGGGGGCGTGGGCGTGGGGCCCGACCCAGGTTGAGGTGGTAACCCAGGTTGAGGTGGTAACCCAGGTTGAGGTGGTAACTGAGGTGGTGACCCAGGTTGAGGTGGTGCTCGCGAGGTGCTCGCGCGTCCCAGGTTGGGGCAGCGCCCCGATCGAGCGCGGAGCTACTGCGCGGAGGTGGGCCGCACGTAGGGCAGCCGCGCCGCCACCTGCCGGACCTCCGCGGCCCCCTCGAGCAGCTGGGCGATCGGATCCCACGTGCCCCGGATCAGCGACTCGCGCGCGCCCGGCTTGATCGTGAAGGGCACCGTGAGATCGCTCCCCGCCCGGACGACCTGCCCCTGCAGGTCGACCGTGACGGGGGTCGTCGGGTCGGCGTTCACGCGCGCCACGAGCGCGGCGCGGTCCTCGCGGCTCACCGAGACGCAGGGGATGCCGAGCGTCGTCGAGTTGCCGAAGAAGATCTCGGCGAAGCTCTCGGCGATGACGGCCTTGAAACCCGCCTTCGCGATCGACTGCGGCGCGTGCTCGCGCGACGACCCGCAGCCGAAGTTGCGATCGGCGATCAGCACCGTCGCCCCCGCGAAGCGCGGGTCGTTCAGCGGGTGCTCCCGCTGCTCGCCACGCTCGTCGAAGCGCACGTCGCGGAAGAGGTGCTCGCCGATGCCGTCGAAGGTGACGCACTTCAAGAAGCGCGCCGGGATGATGCGGTCCGTGTCGATGTCGTCCCCCGGAACGTGAACGGCGCGACCGGTGACGGATTGAATCAAATCGAGTGCCATTGGGATCTCCCTCGGGTGCGAGCGTCGTCAGATTCCGAACACGTCACGAGCGTCGGCGATCTCGCCGCGGACGGCGGCCGCCGCGACCATCACCGGGCTCATGAGCACGGTGCGCCCGGTGGGGCTCCCCTGCCTGCCCTTGAAGTTGCGGTTGGACGACGACGCGCACAGCTCATCCCCGATGAGCTTGTCGGGGTTCATCGCCAGGCACATCGAGCAGCCCGGCTCGCGCCACTCGAAGCCCGCGTCGCGGAAGACCCGGTCCAGCCCCTCGGCCTCGGCCGCGCGCGCCACCTCCATCGACCCCGGGACGGCCAGCGCGCGCACGTGCGGCGCGACCCTGTGCCCCTGGATGCGCCGCGCGACCTCCCGGAAATCCGACAGGCGCCCGTTCGTGCAGCTCCCGATGAACGCCACGTTGATCTTCGTCCCCTCGATCGGCTTGCCGCCCTCGAGCCGCATGTACTCGAGCGCCTCGCGGATCAGCGCCCGCTCGGACTCGTTCGCCACGTCCTCGGCCGCCGGGACCTTCTCCTTCACCGAGATCGCCTGCCCCGGCGTGATGCCCCAGGTGACCGTCGGCGCGATCTCGCTCGCGTCGATCCGGACGACGTCGTCGTAACGCGCGTCCTCGTCCGACGCGATCGAGCGCCAGTACTCGAGCGCCTTCTCCCACGCCTCGCCCTTCGGCGCGTACGGACGCCCCTTCATGTACTCGAACGTCACCTGGTCCGGGTTGACGTAGCCGACCCGGGCGCCGCCCTCGATCGACATGTTGCACAGGGTCATCCGCTCCTCCATCGAGAACCCCTCGATGGTCGACCCGCCGTACTCGTAGGCGTAGCCCGTGCCGCCGGACACGCCGAGCCGGCGGATGATCTCGAGGATGATATCCTTCGCGTAGACGCCCGGCCCGAGTTTGCCCTCCACCTGGATCCGCCGGACCTTGAGCCGCTGGAGGCTCAGCGTCTGCGTGGCGAGCACGTCGCGCACCTGCGTCGTCCCGATCCCGAACGCGATCGCGCCGAACGCGCCGTGCGTCGACGTGTGCGAGTCGCCGCACGCGATCGTCATGCCCGGCTGCGTGAGGCCGAGCTCCGGGCCGATGATGTGCACGATGCCCTGCTTCCCCGACTCGAGATCGAAGAACGTGACGCCCTGCTCGGTGCACGCCTTCTTGAGCGCGTCGACCATCCCCTCGGCCAGCGTGTCCTTGAACGGCCGCTTGCGGTTGTCGGTCGGGACGATGTGATCGAGGGTCGCGAACGTCCGCTCGGGCATGCTCACCCGCAGGCCGAGATCGCGGAGCATCCCGAACGCCTGGGGGCTCGTCACCTCGTGGATCAGGTGAAGGCCGATGAAGAGCTGGTCCTCGCCGCTCGGCAACGTGCGGACTTTGTGGAGGTCCCAAACCTTGTCATAGAGACTCTTACCCATGATGGCCTCTCGCGGTGCGCTGGAATCGGGTGAAGGGGGGTGAAGGGGACGGCGTGCGAAGCGAAGCGGACCGGCCCGACGCCGGCGCCAGGGCGCGCCAGCGGCCTCCCTCGAAGGCCGCCGGCCGCCGCCGGTCTGGCGGTGCAACGTCGGGCGGGCGGCATGACTATGCGGGCGCGAGAGGATTAAGTCGAATGAAACTTTTTTCACGATCGATTAAGTAAAGCTACATGGACGCGTCGCTGCTCCCCGCGCTCGAGGATGTGCTGATGGTGGCCCGGTCGGGCTCGGTCGCCGAGGCGGCGCGGCGGCTGCACAAGACGCCGTCGGCGATCAGCCAGCAGGTGCGCCGGGTGGAGGAGCGCTTCGGGGTGGCGCTGTTCGAGCGCGACGGGCGCGGCGTGCGGCTGAGCCCGGCCGGCGAGGCGGCGCTCGGCGCGATCACGCGGCTGTTCGACCAGGCGGAGGGGGTGTTCGAGCTGCTCTCGGAGCTGGCGGGGGAGCCGTCGACGACCCTGCGCGTGGCGGCGAGCGACTACCTCGGCAAGGGGCTGCTCGTGCCGGTGATCCGCCAGATGCTCGAGAAGCGCGCGCCGGTGCGGTTCGCGATCACGACGGCGAACTCGGTCGACGCCGCGCGGGGGGTGGAGCGCGGCGAGGTGGATCTGGGCCTCGCGTCGGCGTCCTCGGCGGGCGGCGATCTCGTGAAGCTGCCGCTGTTCGTGCAGCCGTTCCTCTGGGTGGGACCGCGGCTCAAGGGCTCGGCGCCGGCGCTGCGCGAGCGGCTACGGCACGAGCCGCTGCTCCGGCTGGCGCCCGGCAGCGTGGGGCGGCGGATGCTCGACGCGTACCTGGATCGCGAGCGGATCCGGCCCATCTCGACGATCGACGTGTCGAGCGTGTCACTCCTTGTCTCGTACGTCTCCGGCGGGCTCGGCATCGGCCTCGCGCCGGCGCTCGCGCTGACCGAGGTTGCGCGCTCGCGGCTCGACGTCGAGGTCGCGGAGGTCGAGCCGCTGCCGGTCGAGCTGATGACGCGCGAGAATTTCCGGCGCAATCCGATCGTCGAGCGCTTCGTCGAGCGGCTCGCCGCCGAGGGGCGCCGCGCGGAGCAGCGGACGCGCGCGCTCCTCGGCGGCTGACACCGCGCGAGGCGCGCCGCTTCTCGTCAGATCGACGGGGGCGCGACACGAGGGCTCGCTTCGTCGACCGGAGCGCGCGCCCCGGGGCGCCAGAGCGACGGTCGGCCTGAGTGGCTCCTCAGGGCTCGCGCGTGTTGCCGCGTGTGTCCTTCAGCATCACGTCGTGGACGCCGCCCTCGTGGATGCTCACCGCGGACGCGACGGTCAGGCGCGCGCGCATGTACAGGTCGCGCAGCGAGGTGGCGCCGCAGTTGCACATCGTCGAGCGCACCTTGGCGAGGGTGACGTCGAGGTTGTCCTTCAGCTTGCCGGCGTACGGCACGTAGCTGTCGACGCCCTCTTCGAACTCGAGCTGATCCTTCTTCTTGCTCGTATCGCCGTGGTCGTAGCGCTGCCAGTTGCGCGCGCGGTTGCTCCCTTCGCCCCAGTACTCCTTCATGAACTGGTTGTTCACGCGGACCTTGCGCCCGGGCGACTCGTCGAAGCGCGCGAAGTAGCGGCCCATCATGACGAAGTCGGCGCCCATCGCGAGGGCGATGGTGATGTGGTAGTCCTGGCTGATGCCGCCGTCGGAGCAGATCGGCACGTAGACGCCGGTCCTCTGGAAGTACTCGTCGCGCGCCTTGGCCACCTCGATCACGGCCGACGCCTGGCCGCGGCCGATCCCCTTCTGCTCGCGCGTGATGCAGATCGAGCCGCCGCCGATGCCGACCTTGACGAAGTCGGCGCCGGCCTCGACCAGGTAGAGGAAGCCCTCGCGATCGACGACGTTGCCGGCGCCGACATAGGCCGGCTTGCCGAGCGACTTCACGAAGGCGATGGTGTCGCCCTGCCACTCGGAGTAGCCGTCCGACGAGTCGATACAGAGCACGTCGGCGCCCGCCTCCACGAGCGCCGGCACGCGATCTCTGTAGTCGCGCGAGTTGATGCCGGCGCCGACGATGAGGCGCTTCTCGTGATCCACGTTCTCGAGCGGGTGCGCCTGGTGCGACTCGTAGTCCTTGCGAAACACCAGGTACTGGAGGTGCTGCCGCTCGTCGATGACAGGCAGGGTGTTGAGCTTGTGACGCCAGATGAGCTCATTCGCCTCCTGAAGATCGAGGCCGACCTTGCCGCAGTGGATCGACTTGAACGGCGTCATGATCTCGCGCACCGGCGTGCTGAGCGGCGTCTTGCCGAGCCGGTAATCGCGGCTCGTGATGATGCCGACGAACCTGCCCGTGGGCGTGCCGTCCTCGGTGATCGCAATCGTGGAGTGGCCCGTGCGATCGGTGAGCGCGAGGACGTCGCCGAGCGTCGCGTCGGGGCGCAGGTTCGAGTCGCTCACGACGAACCCGGCCTTGTAGTTCTTCACGCGCCGCACCATGGCGGCTTCCTCCTCGATGCCCTGCGAGCCGTACACGAACGACAGGCCGCCGCAGCGCGCGAGCGCGATCGCGAGCTCGGCGCCCGAGACCGACTGCATCATCGCGCTGGTGATCGGCACGCTGATCGTGAGCGGCGCGAGCCTCGGATCCGGCGGCGTCGCGCCCGGATCGGCCTTGAACCGGACGACAGGAGCCGTGAGATCGACGTTCGAGGGGACGCAGTCCTTCGTCGTCAGATTCGGGACGAGCAGGTACTCGCCAAACGTCCTGCTCGGCTCATCGTAGATGAATGCCATGTCGGCTCCTAGTGCAAGGATCCCCGGCTGTCAAACGCGAGCGACGTCGCTCTCCCGTGAAAGTCGTGTAATATCGATGGCTTGCGGGGCAACGGCGGGCTCTGAGGGCGGCGCGAGGGGCGAGGCGGCCGGGGCCCGGCCGCCCGCCAGCGTCGCGGCGAGGCGGTGCAGGAGCCCGGGCGGATGACCGGGCTCCCTGGGGGGCGGAGCTAGAGCGGGCGCACCGGCAAGCAGAGATCGCAGCGGAAGTTGTTGGTCTTGGGATCGTGGAACTCGCCCTGGTAGAGCTCGAAGCAGGGCCGATGGTCGGGCTGATAGCCGCTCTCAGGCAGCCACTTCCCGAAGAGCTGGTCCCAGGCGGCGCCGATCGTGCGCGCGTCGCCGACCCACGCGCCCGCGGCGTACTTGCCGCCGGCGATGTCGGTCACGTTGACGTCGCCGTCCGCCTTGAAGTCCTGCGGGATCACGATGGCGGCGTCGAGGCGGCACTTGGCAGGCTCGGTGACCTTGGGGTTGTCGTGCGCGATGCTGAGGCAGATGCGGTCCGGGGTCCACAGATCGCGGGCGCTCGCCCAGCGGATGAGCCGTTGCCAGGCCTCGCCGACGCCCCCTTCCGGGCCATAGGGGCCGACGGTTCGGACATAGGCCACGTGGTAGCTCGGCAGGGTCTTCACGGTCACGTTCATGATCTCCTCCTCGTGTTGGCGGGCGTCCGCGCCCGACGAGGAGGCATCTTGGTCGGGCGCGCAGGCCGCTGCTTTGCACGGATTGCGCTCGACTTGACCTGGCTTGCGATCCGCTTGCCGCGCGTTGCGCGCGTGCGCGGCGCCGCCGTTGCGCCAGGCGGAGGCGCTCATGCCGAAGCGCTCCTTGAAGGCGCGCGCGAAGGCGCTCGCCGAGCTGAAGCCGTTCTCGAGGGCGATCTCGAGGATGTCGGCGCGCGGCCGCTGCACGAGGTGGCTCGCCGCGGTCTCGAGGCGCGTTCGCTGGATGAACTCGCGAAGGTTCTCGCCCGTGATGGACTTGAACACGCGGTGGAAGTGAAACGGCGAGAACGCCGCCACCGCGGCCAGCGTGTCGAGGGAGAGGTCCTCGGCGCGATGGGCCTGGATGTAGTCGACCACGCGGTTGACCCGCCGCTCGTACTCGGCGCGGCTCCTGTCGGACGTTGCCACAGGCGGAGGGTAGCTGATGGCTGGTTGCAGAAAAAAGTGCCTCGGTGGCGACCGGGCGACCGCACCCAGGTTGCGGCGGCGACCGCACCCAGGTTGCGGCGGCGACCGCACCCAGGTTGAGGTGATTGATCGGGCAGAAGACGACCACACCCGGGTTGCTACCGACGAAGGTCGAGGCCGGGCGACCACACCCAGGTTGCGCGCACCCACCCAGAGCGCGCTCCTCGGTTTGTGTGAGCGCAGGTTCCGCTATCCAGCCGATGCCGCCAAGGCTAGCAGCCGTCGCTGCGACAGCGGTCCAGGTGGCGGACCACGTGGCGGCCGCCACCCGTCGTACCCGTCGCGCCGGCATAAGTCATTGAAATGATTGATCACGATCTCTGGCACGGCATTTGTTCGTATGCCCAGGCCATGAGCCAGCCTCGTGAAATCGCTCCCGGCGCCACCTACCTCATCACCCGTCGCGTCCTGCGCCGGCATCTCCTTCTCCGCCCGGATGCTGCCCTCACCCAGTTCCTGGTCTACACGCTCGCCGTTTCGACCCGTCGATTTGGCATCGAAGTCCACGCTCTTTGCGCGATGTCAACGCATCTGCACCTCGTCGTGACCGATGTGCAAGGCGTTTTGCCGCGCTTCTTGCAGTTTTTTCACCGCATCGTTGCGCTTGGAACGAAGGTCCTCCGCACGTGGGAAGGACCGGTGTGGGACCACGAACCCACGAGCGTGGTGCCAGTTCGCAGGGTCATGGGGCCACCTGACGGCGTTTTTCGCAGGGTCATGGGGCCACCCCAATCGCAGGAGGATGGGGCCACCCGCGCGGGGGCGTGACCCAGTTTTTCGCAGGGTCATGGGGCCAGCTTCCGAGGTTTTTCGCAGGGTCATGGGGCCAGCTCGGGACGCCGCGGTCGGGATCTGAGACGGGCTCCTTCCGATGACGGCGCGGGTCGCCGTCGGAAGGAGCCCGATGCCCTACCGAGAGCTGATCATGGTTGACATCAAGGAAATGCTCCGCCGTCGTGCGGCGGGGCAAAGCGCGCGTCAGGTGGCGCGCGAGACGGGGTTCGATCGCAAGACGGTCGGCAGGTACTTCGAGGCCGCAGCGACGCTGCCACTGCCACTCGACCGCGAGCCGACGGACGAGGAGATTCACGCGATCGCCCAGCGCGTGCAGGCGCGCCCGGTGCCCGACGCGAGCGACGAGAGGAAGCAGATCGACGCGCATCGCGTGCGTATCGAGGCCTGGCTCGCTCAATCTCGCCCGCTGAAGCTGCGGAAAATCCACACGCTGCTCCAGCGCGACCACGGCGTCACGGCGAGCTACGACACGCTCTGGCGCTTCGCCAAGGAGGAGCTCGCGTGGCGCAAGAAGACGCCGACGGTTCGTGTCGCTGATACCGAGCCCGGCGAGGTCGCGCAGGTCGATTTCGGCCTCATGGGCAGGCTGTTCGATCCTGCGACGCAGCGAGCTCGCAATCTGTGGGTGCTCGTGGTGACGCTCGTGTACAGCCGCTACCAGTTCGTGTGGCCGTCGTTCGAGCAGACCACCGTGGCGGTGTGCGCGGGCCTGGATGCCGCGTGGCGGTTCTTCGACGCGATGGCGCGCGTGATCATCCCGGACAACATGAAAGCCATCGTGCTGCGCGCCGACGAGCTTGCCCCCGTGCTCGTGCCAGCCTTCCTCGACTACGCGCAGACGCGCGGGCTGTTCGTCGATGCCGCGCGTGTCCGGTCGCCGAGAGACAAGGCGCGTGTCGAGAATCAGGTCGCCTACGTGCGGGAGAGCTGGTTCGACGGCGAATCGTTCACGAGCCTCGACGACGCGCGCGTGTCGGCTGAGCGGTGGTGCCGCGACGTTGCCGGCGCGCGCGTCCACGGCACGACGCGCGAGGTACCGCGCGAGGTGTTCGAGGCGCGCGAGAGGAGCGCCATGAAGCCGGCGCCGGCAGCACCGTTCGACGTGCCGTACTGGACCGACGCGAAGGTGCACCCCGATCATCACGTGCAGGTGCTCCGGTCGCTCTACAGCGTGCCCACCCGCTACGTCGGCAGCACGGTGCGCGTCCGCGCCGACAGCGCGTCGGTGAGAATCTACGCCGGTACGGAGCTCGTGAAAGTGCACGCGCGCGTCGCGCCGGGCAAGCGTTCCACCGATCCGAGCGACTACCCCATGGGCAAGGACGTCGCAGCGGTGCGCGACGTCGCCTCGCTCATCGCGAGCGCGAAGACGTGCGGAGTGCACGTCGGCGTCTACGCTGAGCGACTGCTCGCGGTGCCATTGCCCTGGACGCGCATGCGGCTGGTCTACGCGCTGCTGCGTCTGTGCAAGAAGTTCGGTAATGGGCGTGTCGAGGCGATCTGCCAGAGCGCGCTCGCGTTTGATGTCATCGACGTGCAGCGCGTGGCGCGCATGCTCGAGACGGCGAAGACGCCGGCGTCACCGTCCACGGGGCAGCGCACGGTCGTTGCGCTGCCCGCGCCGCGGTTCGCGCGCAGCACGGAGCACTTCGCGACGCGCATGCCGGCGGCTGCCGCGACCAAGGAGGACTCGTGATGAGCTCGAGCGATGTCGACCCTGCGCTCATCACAGCGCTCAAGCGCCTTCGTCTCGGCCGCATCGCGGCGACGCTGCGCGAGCGTCTCCTGGTCGCCGAGAAGCAGTCGATGGGACACGAGGAGCTGTTGCTCATGCTGCTCACCGACGAGATCGCGCGCCGCGAGGCCAGCGCGACGGAGAGCCGCGTACGCGACGCCGGGCTCGACCCGGCCATGCGCCTGGAGCTCTGGGACAAGACCGCGAAGGTCAGCTTCGACAAGCGTCTGCTCGGCGGGTTCACGAGCCTACGCTTCCTCGAAGAGCACAAGCACATCGTCATCCTCGGCTCTGTCGGCGTGGGCAAGACCTACCTCGCGAACGCGCTCGGACACCTCGCGTGCCAGCACGGCTACAGCGTGCGCTTCTTGCGCGCGGACGCGATGCTGCGCAGGCTGCGCCAGAGCAGACTCGACAACTCACGCGACGCCGAGATGGTCGCGCTCACGACCGTCGACCTGCTCATCCTCGACGACTTCGCGCTCGAGGCGATGAACAAGGAAGAGAGCCGCGACGTGTACCAGCTCTTCCTCGAACGCACAGGCAACGCTTCGATGATCGTCACGAGCAATCGCGACACGGCTGAGTGGCTCGCGATGTTCGACGACGTGCTGCTCGCGCAGAGCGCCGTCGATCGGTTCAAGAACGCGGCGTTCGACTTCATCATCGACGGGGAGTCGTACAGACCGCGGCTCAAGCCGAAGCTCGACGAGAGCACCACGGCCGCGCTGGTGCCCGCGCGCAGCAAGCCGCCCACCCACCCACGCGGCAGGCGGCGATGACCGCTGCGGCCCCGGCGAGGACGTCGAGCCTGGGGCCGCGCCTCTGACCCCTCGCTCCGAGCGGCGTGCCTCGCCCACCCTCGTCGATGGGACCGCTGGTGTTGCTGGGGGCGGGGCGAACCTGCCTGCTCCTGAGCGTCGCGGACCCTGCCGGGATCTACCGGGGGCCTGGGTGGCCCCATGACCCTGCGAAAAGAGAGACGTCGCCGGTCGCTGCGCGCCCGGCTCCGGGGACCTCGACACGCTTCGCGGTCTCGGGCATGGTCGAGACCGATCACGGTGTCTCCCCCTGGCCCCATGACCCTGCGACGGGGTGGCCCCATGACCCTGCGACGTGGCAGCGTGGTGCGGCTGCTGACGCGCGCGGCTACGGTGGAGAAGATCGCCTACGTCATCGCGAACCCCGTAGCCGCTGGCCTCGTCCGCCACGCGCACGAGTGGCCGGGGGCCAAGTCGGATGTGAGCGAGCTCGGCGGTGGCGCGCTCCGTGCAGCGCGTCCCTCCGTGTATCTTGATCCAGAGAATCGGCAGTGGCCGGCGGAAGCAACGCTTTCGCTCACGCTACCACCCGCCATCGAGCACGACAACGCAGAAGGCTTTCGCCGTGAAGTCGCGACCGAGCTTGAGCGACAGGAAGCGCAAGCCCATGCGGATTTGCAGCGGCAAGGGCTCCGATTATTAGGCAACAAGGGCGCCAGTACGGTCTCCCCTTACAGCCGCGCGACGAGCTTCGAGGCGCTGCGCGATCGCAATCCGACGTTTGCCGTCGGCCGTAACCAGGGCGATGCATGGCGAATCGCTGGTGCCGCTGTGCGAGCGTTTCGTGCGTCATACCGTGCGGCGCTTGAACGATGGCGTGCCGGGGTACGAAGCGCCGTCTTTCCGGGGGGGACGTGGTGGATGCGCATCTATCATGGCGCCAACGTGGCGGACGTCGTGATCGCGATGTAGGCACCTTGGCGGTGCGTCACAGCGCCACAGCAGGGCGGGCCAAGGCGCCGTCGTGGGGAAGGTCCGTCTGGGGAAGGTGAAGCGAGCGGGAGCGTTCTCGTGACGCTGGGGATGGATTGCCGCGCTGGGCTTAACGTTGTGGTCGGATGGGTCTGAGCGAAAGGCACCTTGGGTGCCGGTGAAGTAGACCTGCCCAACCGATGGAGCGATCCGGCTGGGGCCATTCGGGTTAGGTTCATGGCGGATGGTCGACCGAGCCAGGTCGTCTCAACCCGGTTCGACCGTCTTCAGCTGCCCCTCTTTACCTGGTCGAGCGGTCTCGGCAGCCCGGCAGACCTCAACCTGGGTCAGGCCGCAGGCCTCAACCTAGATCGGGTCGGGCGGTGTGGATTGGGTCGGGTCGAGCGGCGTCCGGCAGGCCGCAGGCCTCAACCTGGGTCGGGTCGTCGTCTACTGGAGCTCCAGCTCGACGAGTCGGATCTCTCCCTCCAGGAACCCCGTCTCCCGGAAGTACGTCACGTACTCCACCCGCCCTCCTTCCCGCGCGAGCTCCGCGTGCACGAGGCCGGCATATGGCCACGCCTCCGGGATAGGCGGGACCTCGGCGGTGACAACCACCGCGCTGTCCGACCATGGCCCCTCCGGCGCCGGCGCCGTCCGGAGGGAGATCTCCGACGATACCGGCTCGCTGTACAGCGCGATGTACCTGCCGACGTGCTCGTTCCAATGCACCGACATCATCGGTGCCCCCGCCATGACCGGCTCCGCCTCCTCATGGCCCTCCACCCAGCGCCCGTCCGAGAAGAACCGCCACGCGGCGCGCTCCGTTGCCTCCGCGAGCGCGGCGCGCGCGACGAGGCACGGGCACGTGAGACCCGAGCACGCGCAGGCGTAGGCGTAGAGCATCCCCTCGCGGACGAGCGCCGCCGACGTGAGCGAGGGCTCATCCGCGCCGAAGAGGAGCGTCGGATCCGCAGCGCCCGGGCGTACCTCCGGGCGCGCGAGCGGCGCATCCAAGCTCTCCCAGACCGCGATCGACGAACCCTGCATGTCGAAGTCGAACACCCCGAGCCGCCCCGTCACCTTGCTGTAGAAGACGAGCGCACGGCCGGTCGCCTCGTCGACGACGATGGGGCCCGGCCACAGCGCATAGCGCGCTCCGCAGTCCTCCTCGCACGTCTCCTGCGCCCGAGGGTCGGAGTGCGCGAGGTTGAACGCGAGCTCCTCCTCGGTGAACGGGAGGAACTCCCGCGGCGCGCCGGCCGCGTCGAGCGGCTCGGTGAGCGACGAGAGCCCATCCGACGCATCCAGATCGTCGGTCGCGCAGAAGGTGCTCGACCTCCACAGCGCTCCGTCTTCCCCCGGCATCTCCAGGGTCGTGTCGCCGAACACCCACACCGATCGGTCGCCCCACCGCGCGCTGTAGCCGCCGTCCCGCCCTCGAATCGCCGGGGCAAACTCCAGCGCACCCAGGTCGCGCACCGCACGCACCGCTGCCTCGGGCGCGTCCCCGCCACACCCGGCGCACAGGAGAGCGAACCCCGCGGCTCCCATGGTCCTTCGATAACGCATGCGCGCGAGGGTACCATGGGGAGCCAGAACGCCGCCGCCGTCGGCGTCGCTCCGCCGCCGGACCACACGCGACCGCGGCGCCGACGGGCCGCCGCGCGCGCGGGGGCTCTGGCGTGGAGGACGGCTGCGATCCGCAAAAGGCGAGGGGAGCTACTCCGCTGCTCGGCTCACGGTCCGGAAGACCACGATGTCTCCGCCGCTCTCAGATCTGCCGGCAGGCGGCAGCGCAGCGGCGGCACTCGTCAGCGCACGTCTTCATCTGCGTATCTCCCGTGAGCTTATCGCAGCTCGCCGCGCACTGTTCGCAGAGGCTCGCGCACACGCTCATCATCTGGGTGATCTGCGGCGAGCTGCGCAGGAGGAGCTTTGACGTCGCCTCGCAGATGTCGGCGCAGTCCTGGAGCAGCCGCATGTGCGGGGCGCTCACGTGAGAGCCTCCCATCTCGAGGCAATACTGCGCCGCGTGCGTGCAGATCGAACCACAATCCTGGGTGAACCGGGCCACCTCCCGGAACGATCTGTCCCCCGGAAACTTGATCATGAGAACCCCCCTTGACCCAACTGGCCGCCTCTCGCCGCGAGTACGCCTCGCGACAAGGCGGCAACTTCGGTATCTGGAGGGTGCATGGATTCGATGGCTTTCGCATGTCGGGCCATCCCGCATATAGGCCTCGGAACAGCGACCGACGCCGAGACCGCCGTGCCCTGAACGCCCCTCGCGAACAGCCGGGACGCCGCGAGGCATGCGCGAACGCCTTGCCCGAACGGTTGTTCCCGCCCTGGTCGCTCTCTCTGCGCGACAGCGCGACACCACGACACGCTAGCTCGCGATCGACGCCCGGACGTCGACGGTCAGATCGGCGAACCGCATCGGAGCGGCTGGATCGAGCGGGGTGGCGGTCCGTCAGGACCGTGCCTGAACACTAGCACCCAGGCGCGCGGCAGATACCCATCTTCAGGCGGGCGATCTCCTGGAGCTCCTCGGCGATCTCGAGCGTGCGCATCGCGGCGGCGCGCGCGAGCGCCTGGGCCTCCTCGGTGTCCGCGAGGCGCGTGAGGAGCCGCCGGCCCATCTCGTGGTGATGGCCCTCGTCCGGCTGGATGACCTCGCGGTAAAGGCGCGCGGTCTCGGCGTCGCCTTGCGACTCGCAGTAATCGATGAACGCCTGGTTGTGCACCTTCGCGAGCGCCTCCCGCGTGAACTGGCCCGCTGCGACGCGCTCGACCGTGGAGCCGAGCCCCTTCAAGTACCCGAACATCGGCGTGGGCGGCCCGAACTTCGCCGGGATGGCGGCGGGGTCGACGCCGAGCGCGCGGAGCCGCTCGGCGATGAGCCGGTAGTGCCTCGCCTCGTCGCCGCACTGGCGGGCGAGGGCGAGCTTCACCTCCACGTCCGTCTCGGTGGTGAGCCAGAGCGCAGCCTCCTCGGTCGCCTCGAGCTCCTTCTTGAGCGCGGTCGCGAGCAGCGCCGGGATGCCGACGCCGCTCGCCGGCTCCGCCGCGCGGGCCACTGCGCCGATGTGGGCAAGGCGCTCACCGACCTTGCGGTCGAGCTCGTCGAGGAATTCCTCTGGCTTCATGCGGGGCATGATGGGCGCGCCCCGTGCGGCGGGTCAATAGGCCGCGCTTCCGGCGGCCAGGGGGGTGTACCCTCCTCGAATGGCCTGGAGCTTCCTGCCGTCGTGGATCGATCTCGAGTCGGTCTCGATCTCGTTCGACCTCCCCGCTCGCGCCGTCCTGAGGCGCACCGGAATCGCCGCGCTCGCCACGTCGAGCGCGACGGCGCTCCGCCTGACGCTCGCGCCGGCGCTCCTGCGGATCACCTTCGAGCCGTACCTCGTCATCAACCTGCCGCCGCCGCTCGGCGATATGGGGCTCCAGCAGGTCGAGTACGACTTCCGTTCAGGCGCGATGACGCCCAACGTCTTCTACACGGGAGGGCTCGTCCGGGTCGGAAAGGGATCGGCGGAGGACGAGGCGCGCGCCTTCATGCGCGGACTGGTCACCTCGACGCCCATGGCCATGCCCCCGTACGACCCCACAAGCGATCCCGATCTCGTCGTGACGGTGCGTCAGGTGCTCTCGAACCTCGAGGCCGGCGGCAGCACGGCCGTGCGGGGCGCCCGCTTGTCTGCGCGGCTGACGCTGCACCAGGAGCTCGCGGGCGGGGTGGGCTCGGACGGGTTCCGCATCCCGGCCGGCGCGACCATCGCGGCCAGCGTCGATATCGAGGGCACGCGGCAGGAGATCGAGACCGCGCCGCGCGTGCAGCGCATCGAGGTCGACTGCTCCTCGGCGGTGCTCCACAAGAGGGGAGTCGACCAGGCCGACGTCCGTCGCTTCGTCGTGAAGCGCGGCGGCGAGATCGCCGTCGAGCGGGTCGAGCCGCTCGGCGCGGCACGAAACGCGGCGGGCGCCGAGTCGCTCGTGCGCCTGTTCAGCGCCCTGGTCGCGGGCGGCGGCGTCGCGCTCGACCCGCAGCGCCTCGGGCCGAGCGTCGTGGAAGGGCTCGTCAAGGAAGAGATCGCGCGCGCCCTGCGCCCCGCGCTCGTCGAATGGGTGCAGCAGAACGCGGACGTCGTCGTGGGGATGGACCTGCGGCAGGTGCTCGGGATACCGGCGGCGGGAGGCGACGTGGCATGACGACGGGGAGCGTGGGCGCTCGGAACGTGCGCGCCGCGCTTCTCCGGGCGCCGAGCGCCGGAGGGGTGTTATAAGCTCCGGAATGCGACTCTCCGCGATCCACATCTATCCCGTCAAAGGTTGCCGGGGCCTCGCGGTCGACGAGGCCGCCGTCGACGCGCTCGGCCTCGCGGGCGATCGGCGGTTCATGATCGTCGACCCCGAGGGAAAGCCCCTCACGCAGCGCCCGCTGCCGCGCATGGCGCTCATCGAGACGCAGCTCTCCGAGAGCGCGCTCACGCTCGGCTTCGCCGGCAGGCCGCCGATCTCCGTGCCGCGCAGGGCCGACGGCGCGCGCGTGCTCACGGTCGAGGTCTGGAGCAGCAGCGGCCTCCTGGCCGAGGATTGCGGTGACGAAGCCGCCGCGTGGCTCAGCGGCGTCCTGGATCACCCGGCGCGGCTCGTCCGCATCGGCGAGGCTTTCCGGCGGCCCGTCCTCAAGGCCTCGGTGGCAGGCCCGGAAGACGTCGTGTCGTTCGCCGACGAGTTCCCGCTGCTCGTGATCTCCGAGGCCTCGCTCGCCGATCTGAACGCTCACCTCGAGGGCCGGGGCGCCGCGCCGTTGCCGATGGATCGCTTCCGGCCCAACCTCGTCGTGAGCGGCTGCGCTGCCTTCGACGAGGACCGGTGGGGCCGCGTCCGCATCGGAGACCTCGTGCTCCGCGCCGGCGGCCCGTGCGCCCGCTGCGTCGTCACCACGACCGATCAGCGCACCGCGGAGCGCGGCCCGGAGCCGCTCCGCACGCTGGCCACGTACCGGCGCGACGCGCAGAAGCCCAGCGACGTGAACTTCGGGCAGAACTACATCCAGGAGACGAAAGCCGGCACGTTGCGCGTGGGAGACGAGGTGACGGTCGTGTGACCGAGCGCCCGAACGGCTGCTGCATGGCGGCTCCTAAGGTGTCGCGGCGGCTGCGGGGAGGGATGCGGCGGGCCTGCCTGCGCGGCGCGGATCGCGGCGTGGTCGTGATACAAAGGGCCCATGAAAAAGCACGCGCTTCGTTCATGGATCGTCTCGCTCGCCGTTGTGACCCTGCTCTCCTTCGTGTCGCTCGGCAGCGCGTACGCCGGAGAGGCGGAGAAGAAGCTCGCCCTGGAGCTCACGCACCTCGTGATGCCCAAGGACGTCTACAATGCGCTCCTCGATCAGCTGATGACCAACATGGGAGCCTCGATGCAGCAAGCGGGCGCGAAGATCTCGCCCAGGGACGCCAGCAAGCTGAAGGCGGTGGTCGCCGAGGTGCTGCCGTACGACGAGCTCGTCCAGTGGAACGTCGAGATCTATGCGGGGAAGTTCACCGCCGATGAGCTGAAGGAGCTCATCAAGTTCTACGGCACCCCGGTAGGAAAGAAGGCCGCGAAGCTCCTCCCGGAGATCAGCGGCGAGGTGGGGAAGAAGGTCGGAACGGTCATCGTCCAGCGGATGCCCGCGGCCATGAAGAAGGCCGGGATCCAGTAGAGGGCGCGGCGCTCGGCGGTGCGCTCTGCGCGCTACCGCCTCTGGGCCAGGAAGCCGGCGATGGCGTCGAGCAGCGCCCGCGGCTCGTCAGCGCGCACCCAGTGGCTGCTGCGCTCCAAGATACGTAGATCCGCGCCCGGGATGAGCCGCGCTATCTCCTCCGAGAGATCGGGTGGGCAGATCCAGTCGTGTCGGCCGGCGATGACGAGCGTGGGCACGTCGATCTCGGGGAGGCGCGGCGTGAAATCGAATCTCCGCATGAACCCCTCCAGGCCGACGTTCCACGCGTCGACGCTGTAGATGGTGCGCGCGCGGGCCTCGGCCGCCTTGTGTGGATCGAAGGTGGTCGAGTAGAGCGGCCCCAGGATCTGGAGGAGGTCGGCGAACCGCTCGTCGCTCTCGATCTGGCCGGCCCAGAGGCGCTCGCACGCCGCTCTCTGCTGCTCCGTGCCGCGCTCCGCGACGATCCGCTTCGCCCGGTCGATGAGGCGATGGCTGGCCGCCGTGGCCACCAGGATGAGATGGGAGATGTTCCGCTGGTATTCGAGCGCATAGGCCATGGCCACCATGCCGCCATAGGAGGTGCCCATCACCACGATACGATCGAGGCCGAGGTGCAGGCGCAGCGCCTCCATGTCCTCGACATTGTTCTCGAGGGTATACGTTTCCTTTGGCGCCCGCGCGGAGCGGCCCTGTCCGCGATGATCGAAGTAGACGAGCTGCGCCTGGTCGGCGAGCGGCGTCATCCCGCCCTTGTGCGAGGAGTGATCTGCGCCAGGTCCGCCATGTACGACGAACATCACCGGCTTTTCGCGCATCCGCGGGCCGTCGGGGACGAGGCCCATGCCCTCGACGTCGAAGTAGAGCTCGGTGTCTCGGATCCTGGCGCGCACCGCGTCAGGGTATCCGATCGCGGGGCGCGCTGGCGCGGGCGTGGGGTGCGTAAGGAGTAGCAGCGGAGGCGCAGCTTGTTGCCGGGGCAGCAGGGGTCGCCGGGGCGCTGGCGCGGCCGGTCGCCGTCAGGCAACGCCGTGTCGGGCCAGCCAGTCGAGCTGGCGCTGCCAGGCGTCGGCGGCGGCTTCCGGCCGGTAGCTCGGCCGGTAGTCGGCGTAAAAGGCGTGAGGGACGTCAGGGTAGACCCGGATCTCGGAGTGCGCGGCGCCGGGCGCGCTGGCGGTCTCGGAGGCGGTACGGAGCGCCTCCTGCAGCGCGGTCACCGTCGGGAGGCGGGACCGACCCGACCCAGGTTGAGGTTCGAGATTCCGACCCGACCCAGGTTGAGGTTCGTTCGGTGGTTCCGATCCGACCGAGGTTGAGATTCGAGGTGCTGACCCAGGTTGAGGTTCCGGAGGTTCCGACCCGACCCAGGTTGAGGTGCCCGACCCAGGTTGAGGTGCCCGACCCAGGTTGAGGTGCCCGAGGTGCCCGACCCAGGTTGAGGTGCCCGAGGTGCCCGACCCAGGTTGAGGTGCCAGAGGTGCCAGCGACGGAGCCGCAGCTACCCTGCAGCGCGCACACCCTCGCCCGCCACGGCCTGCGGCCGCCATTGCCCGACGTTGCCGGTGCGCTCGGCGAAGAACTCCCGCGTGCGCCGCCACGAGAGCTGCGCCGCGTCGGCGTGGTACGCTGGCCGCGTCTCGTTGAAGAACCCGTGGCGCGTCCCAGGGTACACGAACGAGATCAGCTCCCGCCCCGCAGCCCTGAACGCCTCCCCCACCGCTGGCGCCCTCGGGGTGATCGCCGGATCCTCCTCCGCATAATGCACCTGCAGCGGAAACCGCACGTTCTTCACCTGCTCGAGGGCCGGCGCCTGCCCATAGAACACCGCGCCAGCCGCGAGCGCCACGCCTGCGACCGCGAGCTGCCCCACGAGCCCTCCGCCCAGCGAGAACCCGACGGCGGCGACGCCCCCCGGCCGCACGTCCGACCTGCCGGCGAGGTGCGCCGCCGCCGCCCTCGCGTCGGGCAGGTACGTCGACGTGTCGCGGCTACCGAACCAGGCGAACACCTTCTTCAGCCGCTCCTGTTCGTTCGCCGGCAACCGGCCGACCACCTCGTCGCGGTCGGCCGCGCGGAGCAGGCTCACCCCCCGGGCCACCTCCGCCTCGGTGAAGGTCCGGTGCGTCGCGTCGTGCGAATACAGGTTCGGCGCAAACGCGAGGTACCCTTCCTGCGCGAAGCGCCTTGCCAGCTCGATCGTATGGACCGTGAGGCCCAGCCCCTCGTGGAGGATCAGCACCGCCGGCGCCGGCGAGCGCCCGCCCGACGCCGGGCGGACCTGCACCGCCTCCACCGGCCCGTGGGGCCCCTCGAACGACGTCCTCTCGACGCCTGCGCTCGCGGCGCTCATGCCTGCACCTCCGCCTCGGGCGCCTTGTCCTTGCGGGCGGGTTTTACCTTGCTCGGAGGTCGCTTCCCGAACGGCTCCCCGGCCACGATCTCGGAGCGGACCCCGTCGACCCCCACCGGGATGTCTCCGGTCAGCGTCACCCGGTAGAGGACGCGCTCGACGTCGAGGTGCCCGAGGTCCTGCGGCCCCAGGTGCGCCGTGGCCCGGTTGTCCCAGAACGCAATGCTGCCCGGCTCCCACCGGAACCGCACCGTGTACGCCGGGCGGCTGATCTGCTCGAAGAGCAGGTCGAGGATCGCGCTGCTCTCGCGCGGCGACAGCCCGACGATGTGGCTGGTGAAGCCCGGGCTGACGAACAGCGCCCGCTCGCCGGTCTCGGGGTGGACGCGCACCACCGGGTGGATCGAGATCAGCGGGTTCTCGCGCACCTTGCGCAGGTACGGGCTGTCCTGGTCCTGCGGCGCGAACCGCAGCCCGAAGCGGTGCTCCGCGCGCAGGCCATCGACGAGCGCGCGCAGCGGCGCGGACAGCCCTTCGTAGGCTGCCACGAGGTTCGTCCAGGTCGTGTCGCCGCCGTAGGGCGGCAGGATGTGCGCCCTCAGGATCGACGCCGCCGGCGGGTTCACGGCCGCGGTGACGTCGGTATGCCAGCGGTTCTCGTAGCTGAAGCGCCTGCCGTAGCGGCGATCGTAGCGGCGGCTGTCGATGGCGAGGATCTCCGGGTGCTCGTCGAACGGCTCGTCCTCGTGCGGATGGGCGTAGGTCACCTCGCCGAAGCGCGCGGCGAAGGCGATCTGCTCGGCGTGGTCGAGCGGCTGGTTCCGGAAGAAGACGACCTTCCACTTCAGCAGCGCCGCGCGGATGGCCGCCACGGCCTCGTCGGGCAGCGGCTTCGAGATGTCGGCGCCGTGGATCTCGGCGCCGATGTGCCCTGCGAGCGGCTTCACCTGGATGGCTTGATCGGATGCTCTCTGGCTCATGGGTCTCCTCCGCGTGGTCCCCCCGCCACGTCCTTCGTGACGGTCGGTATGCGGGCGCCGTGCCAGGGAGCGAGCGGCGCCGTGCGCGTGGGGACACACGAGGCGGGGCGAGCGTGCGGAGGTTCGTTTGGAGGGGACCGAGGTGGCCGGGGCATCGTGACGTCGCCGCCCGCGGCGAGCGCGTCGAACACCTTCGTCCTCTTCGCGAGTTCGCCGAAGTGCAAGCTTACCTCGGTGTTGCTCCCCTTCGCGGCCGGCGTGCCGGGCATCGTGTCGCTGACCAGGATGACGCCAGGACCGATGTGCAGCGTGGCGTGGATCCTCCGGTCCTTGCTCTCGGGAGATGCGTTGTCGCCCGGCACATCGCCGAAGCGCATCACGCCCTCTCACTTCGCCCCGAGCGCGCTCTCGTAGAGCTTGATGGCCCTCTCGGCGGCTCCGTCGAACATCAGACAGGGATCCAGGCGCTTGAACGACATGGGGGTGCTCCGTGCGGCCCAGGAGCGAGCGGCGTCGCTCCGGGAGCGATCTCGATGCGTCGACTCTTTGAGGAGCTCCAGGACCTCCGTCGTCGCGGAGATGACGCGGCTGACGAGCGGGAGGGGCGTCCCGGAGGCGTCAGTCCACTGCCGCCGTCACGATCCACGCGGCGCTGGCCATGCGCACGCCCCCGGGGCCGTCGTGCGGCGCGACCGCCTCGCGCACGGCGGCCCGCACGCGGTCGACGACCTCCGGCGTGGGGCTCGCCGCGCGCAGCGCCGCGGCCGACGGGCCCATCTGCAGGAGGAAGTCCACGGTCTCATCGAGCGACCTCCCGCCCGCCACGAGGAGCTCCCGATCGAGCGGCTCGTGATGGATCCGGACGAACCCCGCGCGCGACAGGATCTCCCGGACGCGCGCGGCGTCGGCGAACGCGAACGGGCCTGGCGCGTGCGGCTCGGCCTGCGGCATGGGGATGTGCCGGGCCGTCGCCATGGCCGGCACGTGCAACCAGGGGTTCTCCTGGAGCGGCCGCCAGCAGACGAACGCGAGCCGCGCGCCGCCCCGCAGCGCCCGCCGGAGGTTCGCGAAGGCCGCCTCGGGCTCGGTGAAGAACATGACGCCGAAGCGCGAGTAGAGGACATCGAACAGCCCGGGCAGCGCCGCGGTCTGCGCGTCCGCGTTCTCGAAGGCCACGCGCGCGGCGCCTGCCGCCCGCGCGTCCTGGCGCGCCCTCTCCAGCATCGGCGCGGAGATGTCGACGCCGAGCACGGAGCCGCCCGCGCCGACGCGCCGGGCAAGCTCGAGCGTGGTGTCGCCGAGCCCGCAGCCGACGTCGAGGACGCGCTCGCCCGCGGCGATCCCCGCGCGATCCATGGCGACGACGCCCAGCGGCCGGGTCGACGCCGAGATGGCATCGCCGAGGGCCACCCATTTCGGTCCGGCGACCTCGTTCCAGTAACGGATCTGCTCGGCGTTCGGTCCGGCAACCTCGATCATCGTTCGAGCTCCTTTCGATTTTCGGCTGGGTACGCGCGACCCGCTCGTGCAAACGGCGCGACGTCATTCGCTTCCCTGCGGCGCCACCACGATCTCCGTCCGCAGCCGGACGCCGCGCGCGCCCTCGGCGGTGCCCCTGAGGGGCGCGACGTCATCGTAGTCGCGTCCGTAGCCCAGCACGATGTGCCCGGGCGCGCCCAGGCGCCCGAGCGTCGGATCGAGGTCGTGCCAGCCGCCCGACGGCAACCACACCGACGCCCACGCGTGCGAGGCGCGCGCCGGCGCCGAGGCGGAGCCGGCCACGTAGCCGCTCGCATAACGCGCCGCGAGGCCCATCGATCGCAAGCACGCCACGGCGAGGTGCGCGAAGTCCTGGCAGACGCCGCGCCGGAGCTCGCAGAAGACGGCGATGCCGGTGTCCGCGGCGGTGACGCCCGGGGTAAAGGTGAAATCCCGTCGGATCTGGTCGACCAGCCCCTCCAGCGCGCCGCCGAGCGGGAGGCCTTCCCGGAAGCACCCCCGCGCGTAGTCCGCCATCGCGCCGCTCCGCGGCGCGCGCGCCGTGCCCTCCACGAGCGCGCGCAGCGCCGGGTCCTCCGCCGCGGCGGCCGCCGTGCGCGCCGCCACCGCCCGCCAGTCGTCCCCGAGATCGCCGGCGCCGCCCGCCGCCTCCTCGCAGAGGCGCACAACGCTGAGGGCCGTGACGTCGATCGCGCCGTAGCTCCCGCAGATCTCTATCCGCGCGCAGAGGTTGCCGAAGGCGTCCTCCTCGACCCGCCTCGAGCGCGGCAAGGGCCGCACCACGAGCTGGTGAAACTCGACCGCTTGATGCGGCAGCACGCGCGGGGTGAGGTGCGCCTCCAGCCGGCACGCGACCACGCCCTCGGCCCCGAGCTCGTACCGGCTGCGGTGAACCACGCGGTAACGACGCGCTGCCACGTGGACCCCCTCCGCCAGCCGCGCGGCCCCTCAGCCGCCCACCATCACCTTCGCCTGCGACGGCGCGACCTGCACGCCCATGGGCATGTTCGGGCTCTTTCCGTTCTGCGCCACCGCGCACGCGTGGAACACGACCGGATTGCCCTCGGCCTTCACCTTCGCCGAGAAGCTGCGGAACATCGCCTCGCCCTTGATCTTGCCGCTCACGACGCCGCCGGCAGCGCCCGCCTCGTCGCCGGTCGACATCGGGATCTCGCTCTGCTTCGTGAGCACCGGCTTGCCCTCCACCAGCACCTTCAGGGCGCAGGTGCTCGGGAGCGCCTGGTTGCACATCGCCACGTTCGGGTACGGCAGCGGCACCGGCGGACCAGGCGGCGCAGGGGTCTTGCACGTGTCCGGCATGGCCTGGCAGATCCCGGCCTGCGTCGTGGTCACAGGGAACATCGCCGCGCCCTCCTAACCCAGGTTGATCCGCTGGCCATCGATGCTCACGTCCTCGCGCGCGTCCACCGATACCTCGCGCCCGCGCAGCTCGATCACGTCCTCGACCAGCGCGCGCACCCGCCCGGCGCGGAGCTGGTGCAGCTCGCGCACCTCCTGGAAGAGATCCCCCGCCCGCGCGATCACCCGCCCGGCGATCGACTCGATCTTGCCCACGGTGGTGTGCGCCCGCTCCAGTACCGCGGTGAGCGCCCGCCCCTCATAGCGCGCCTCGGCGATGCGCACGTCGCCCCGCTCGGCGACGGCGGCGAGCGCCTCTCCGGCCACGGTGACGCGCCCGGGCGCGACCTGCACCGTCGCCCCGCGCTCGCCGGCGCGCGCGCTCAGGGTCGCGCCGCTCCGGCTCGCGATCGCGACCTCGCCGGCCGCCCAGCAGCGGATGGCGCCGCCCGCCACGAGATCGATGTCGCCCCCGGGCGCCGCGAGCGAGAGGCCGCCCGCCGCGACGAGGCTGCCCCGACCGGTCTCCGCGTCGTACTCGAAGAGCAGCCGGCCGGCCCGGTCGTGCACCGCGACGACCTCGTGGCCGTCGCGCTCGACGATCGACGCCGAGGCGCCTGCGCGCGCCACGATGCGCAGCGGGCGCTCCTCCAACGGCGCGCACGGCGCGCACGGCGCGCGCGGCGCGGCGTCGAGGAGCCCCTCGGGGCGCGCGTCGGAGGGCAGGGGCTCGACGGGGAGAGCAGGGAGGGCAGCGGTGGGCATGGCGGAGGTCCTCGGGTCGTGGCTTCGCGGCCGTCGTCGGCCGTTCATAACAGCGTGGGCGGGCGCCAGTCCTCGGCGCGGGCACGATCCGGATCGGTCCCGCGGGCGCCCTCGCGCTTCGCGCCGTCCCAGCGCGCGTGCGCGGTGGCCGCCCGGTGCAGGTTCACGCCGCGGCAATCGGCGCCCGACAGATCGGCGCCCGACAGGTCGGCGTGCGACAGGTCCGCGCCGACGAGCGAGGCGCCCTCGAGCCGCGCGCCGCTCAGATCCGCCTTGCGCGCCATCGCCTCGTCGAGCCGCGCGCCGCCGAGATCGGCGCGCGCGAGCGCGGCGCCGTCAAGGCACGCCCGGGAGAGATCCGCGCCTGCGAGCCGCGCGCCCCGGAGGCTGGCGCCGGTCAGGTTCGCGACCCCGAGGCGCGCCGAGACGAGCGAGGCGCCGCCCAGCTCGGCGCCGGCCAGGCTCGCTTGCGCCAGATCGGCCCCGTCGAGCCGCGCGTCCCGGAGGTCCGCGCGCGACAGGTCGCAGTCGCGGAGCACCGCGCCCGAGAGATCCATCCCGCCGAGCTTCGCCTCGACGAGCGAGCTCTTCGCGAGCCGCGCGCCTGCGAGCCGCACGCCCCGGAGATCGAGCCCGAGCAGCGAGGTCCCCTCGAGCGAGGCCCCCCCGAAATCCGCGCCGGAGAGGGCGGCGCCGGCGAGCTGCGCGCGCTTCAGCATGGCGCCGTGCAGGCGCGCGCCGGACAGGTTCGCGCCGCGGAGGCGCCCGCCCGCGACGCGCGCCTCGGAGAGATCGGCGCCGGCGAGGTCGGCGTCCGAGAGATCGACGCCGGTGAGCTCGGCCCGGGCGAGGCGGGCGCCCGAGAGGCGCGCGCGGCGCAGATCCGCGCCGTCGAGCGCGGCGTCCTGGAGCGACGCCTCGGCGAGATCGGCGCCCGTGAGCTCGGTCCCGCGCAGCGCGGCGGCCGCGAGCAGCGCGCCGCGCAGGCGGGCGCCGCGCAGGCGCGCGCCCGAGAGATCGCAGCCCGACAGGTTGGCGCCGGTGAGGTCGGCCCCCTCGAGGCCGGCGCCGTCGAGCCGGGCGCCGTCGAGGTTCGCGCGCTCGAGCACGGCGCCCTCGAGGTCGGCCCCGCTCAGCGTGGCGCCGGCGAGGCGCGCGCCGCGCAGCGAGGCGCCTCGCAGCGAGGCGCCGCCGAGCGCCGCGGACGGGAGCTGCGCGCCGTCGAGATCGGCCGCGTCGAGCTTGCAGCCGCGCAGGTCGAAGCCGGACAGGTCCGCGCCGGCGAGGTTCGCGCCCGTGAGGTCGCCGCCGGCGAGGTCGCGCGGGAGCGCCACGCCGCGGAGGTCCTGGTTCGGAACGCGGAGCCCGCGGACGAGGCGCGCGCGCGACAGGTCGAGCGCGCCGAGCGCGACGCCGATGAGCGTCACGGCGGCGAGCTCGGCGTCGATGAAGCTCGCGCCCGCGAGCGCGCAGCGGTCGAGCTCGACCTCGCGGAGCGTCGCGCCGTCGAGGCGCGCGCCGTCGAGGGCGCACTCCGCGAGCGCGGCGCCGGTCAGCGTCGCGGCCGAGAGATCGGCGCCGGCGAGGTCCACGCCCTCGAGCCGCGCGCCCGACAGATCGGCCCCGCGGAGCGACGCGCCGGCGAGCGACGTGGCCCCGGCGGCATACCCCGCGTACCCGGCGGCGCGCAGCGCCTCGAGGGACTCGGCGCCGAGGTCGCGATCGGCCTCGAGCGGCAGCGCCGCGGCCGCGGCGTCGCGGGTGAGCCGCGCGTGGCGCGCGAGCACCGCGCGCTCGAGCCGCGCGCCCGACAGATCGGCCCCGCGGAGCGTGACGGCCAGGAAGACGGCGCCGGCGAGCCGCGCGCCGGCGAGCCGCGCGTCGCTCAGGTCGACGCCGTTGAAGAGCACGCCCGAGAGATCGCGGCCCGCGAGGTCCACGCCGCGCAGGTCGAGGCCAACGATCATCGGCGGATCGAGCGGTCCGGCGTCGAGGCGCGCGAGGAGATCGTCCTTGTCCCGCGCGAAGCCCGCGGAGGTGGCGGCGGCGCCGGTCACGTCGCGCCTCGATCGCTCGTGAGCAGCGTGGACGCGAGCTGCGCGTCCTCCAGGTCGGCGCCCTCGAGCCGCGCCTGCCACAGGGCGGCCTCGTACAGCCCGGCGCCGCGCAGGTCGGCGCCGCGCAGGTCGGCGGCCTCGAGGCGAGCCCCGTGCAGGTTCGCCCGCTCGAGGCGGGCGCCGCCGAGCCGCGCCCGCGTCAGGTCGGCGCCCGCCAGGTCGGCGCCGCGCAGGTCGGCGCCGCCGAGCTCGGCCCGGCCGAGATCCGCGCGGCGCAGGCTCGACAGCGCGAGGTCCGCGCCCGTGAGGTCGGCGTGCATCCAGCGCGAGCCGTCGGCGCGGGCGCCGCGCGCCTGGGCGCGCGGCAGGCGGGTGTGCTCCGAGGCGCGCAGCCCGCGCAGGTCGGCGCCGCGCAGGTCGACCGCCTCGCCGTGCGCCCCCTCGAGGCTCGCGCCCTCGAGCGCCGCGCCGGCGAAGGACGCGCGGTCGAGCGCCGCGCGCGCGAGGCGGGCGCCGGCGAGCTGCGCGCCGTCGAGCCGCGCCCCGGTGAGGTCGGCCTCGAGGAACGAGGCGCCGGCCGCGGCCGCGCCGGTCAGGATGGCCCCGCGCAGCGCCGCGCGGTCGAGGCGCGCCTTGCCGAGCGCCGCGCCGGTCAGGTCGGCGCCCGCGAGGTCGGCGCCGGAGAGGTCGGCGTCGTTCAGCCTGGCCGCCGGGAGCCACGCGCCCGCCATCCTGGCGCGGGCGAGCGTCGCGCCGTCGAGGTCGGCCCCGGCGAGGCGGGCGCCGGTCAGGTCGGCGCCGACGAGCAGCGCGCGCGCGAGGCTCGCCTCGCTGAGGTCGAGCCCCGACAGGTCGAGCCCCGAGAGATCGGCGCCCGCCATGCTCTCGCGGATCGACAGGCAGAGCTCCACGCGCTCGCGCGTCCACGGCGCCGCGCGCTCCGTGGCTGCCCGGTCCCGCGCCTCGTCCTCGCGCTCCAGCGCGTCGAGCTGCGCCGGGTCGTGCCCCCCGGCCTCGAGCGCCTTCCTCATCTGCTCGCGGCTCTTCCGCTGGATCTCGTCGAGCTGCGCCGGGTCCCCGCCGAGCTTGCCCAGCCACGCCTCGAGCTCCGCGCCGGGCGGGCGCGGGCCATCGACCGACGCGCCGAGCGAGGCCACGAGCGCCGCGGGGGCGCCGCCCCGCTCGAGCGTCGCGCGGATCTGCGCGAGGAGCTCGGCGTCGTCGACGCCGGCCAGGGGAGACGCTCCGTCGTTGTCGTTGCCGGGCGGCGCCGCCGCGGCGGTCGCCTCCGCCGCGGCAGGGCGCGCCTCCAGCAGCGCGAGCGCGAGCCGCTCGCGGTAGCGCGCCGCCGCGACGCGGCCCTCGCCGAGCGGCTCGCTCTCGAGGAGCACGTGCCGCACCTCGGGGTGGTCCTCGGCGGAGACGGGCGCATGGCCGCGCCACACGAGGATGAGCGCCTCGGCTTCCATGTCGACCCGGACCGTGTCGAGGTGCAGCTGCACCTCGCGGAAGCGCTCCGCGCCGCCCGCGCGCTCGTCGAGGAAGCAGCGCATCCGGACGCCGGGGAGCCGCGCGCGGTACTCGCGCCGCGCGCGGTGCAGGTTGTGGCAGACGATGTCCTCGTCGCCGCGCGGGTACTCGACCTGGAGCGCCGGCACGGCCGCGTTGAAGTGGCTCCAGTCGAAATCGTCGGGGAAGAAGGGCCAGCGCTGCTTCAGCCAGCGCTCGTCGTAGGTGCCGAGCTTGCTCGCGCGCAGCGCCCAGGCGGCGGCGAGCGGCCCGAAGCCCGCGGGCGGCGGCCGCGCCGCGGGCGAGTCGACCGGCGCGCGCGGATCCTCGATGTTCGGCAGCGGCCGTCGCCGGAGATCGCGCTCGCCCGGGTCGAACACGCCGCGCCCAACCGGGTTGGCCGCGAAGCCCGGGCCCCCGAAGGCGCGGTCGAAGCCGAGCGGCATCTCGACGAACGGCTGCGGGTCGGTGCGCTTGCCGGCGGCCGGGTCGGTCCAGTACCGGTCGCCGGTCACCTGCAGCGCGAGCGACGCCTTGCCGACGGCGAAGCTCACCGGCAGGGAGCTCACGGGCCGGCGGCCGGGCGCGTGGGCCTTGCCGGTCAGCAGGAGATCCGCCTTCGGCTTGAAGGGGGCGAAGTCGGACGCCTGGAGAAGCGCCCCGCGCGGATCGTAGCCCTCGTGCACGTCGCCGAGCGGCGGCTCCGGGGCGTCGGCGGGGATCGCCGGCTCGCCGGGCACGAGGCGGTAGGTGCCCTTCGCGATCAGGCACAGGGCCCATTGCGGGGGCCGGATCTGCCAGGCTACCGCGGCGAACGTGGTGGGGGTGTGGTTGATGATCTTCATGGCAGCTCTCGACGCGGCCAGGCCGCGAGCCCGCGCGCCCGCCGGGCGGGCTCCTCCTAGAGCGCGTGGAAGTTGGCGCCCTGGATGAGGGCTCCCGCGGCGTCGATCTGGACCTGGTGGCCGCCGAACCTCAGGACGGAGGACGCGGCTGTGCTGCTCAGCTCCAGCTTGGCGGTCCCGGTTCCGGCGATCACGCTCGTCGCGTCGATCCTGAGGCTGCTGGGACCGCAGGCGAGCTCGATCGCGGCGGGCTCGATCTTGATGTACGCGCCGGCCAGCCCGCCGCAGCGCAGCAGGAGCTGGGTCGGCTCGATGATCAGCTCGGCGTCGTTCAGCGGGCTCGCGTGGGCGAGCTTGTGGACAAGGTACGTTCCGACGAGCGCCCCGAGCGTCGCGATGCCCCACGTCGCGCCCGTGAGCCCGCTGCCCTTCTCGAGATCGTCCTTGCCCGCGGAGGCGCCGAGCGGGCCCGCCACCGCGCCCAGGGCGCCCGCGACCACGGCGGCTGCCCACGGCTTCGCGGCCTCGACCGTCGGGGCGTCGGTGCTCCGCACGCGCAGGTGCACCTTGGAGCGCGCCTTGATGTCTTGCTCGTCGGCCGTGGTGAGCTTCTTCGTGCTGCCGAACTCGAGCACCGGGCCGTACGCGATGTTGCAGCTCATCCCGGCCGTGATCCCCGTGCTGAGCCCGAGGAAGACGTTGCCGTTCACGCCCGCCGCGAGGCTGTAGTTCCCGCCGAGGCTCGCCCCGAAGTTGACGCCGGTGAAGAAATTCGAGTTGTCGCCGTACGTGAGGTTGACCGTCGAGACGTGGCTGCGCGTCGTCTTTCGCCAGCCCTGCCAGTCCTTGCTGAACGTCATCGAGTAGAAGTCCACGTCGAAGATGCCGAGCGTCCGGTTCGGGATGACGAGCCGGTAGTTCCCCAGGACGACGTCGGTGCGGTTGCCCGTGGTGACCGACTGGTAGTCCCCCTGGGTCACGACCGTGCGGTTGCCGTCCGTGTGATCGTAGACCCCGTCGCTCGCCGCCCAGCCGAAGTGCGCCGCTTTCCCCTTGTCGCTTTCGTCCGAGCTCGTGTCGTAGCCGTTGTCGAGGCTCGACCACGTCCAGCCGCTGTCGCCGAACCCCGCGGTCGGATCGAGCCGCGCGGACTCGGTGAACGTCCCGGCCGACGCGGTCGCCCGCTCGCCGTAGCGCAGGTAGCTGTACTTCCCGTCGCTGTGGGGGACCGCGATGCGGATCCAGTCCTCCGCGCTGCTCGCGGTGGTCGTCATGTCGTCCTGGCCGAGCTGCTGCTCCGTCGGCAGCGCGCCCTCGGCGCCGGCGCGCGTCGCGGGCCCGCCGCGCGCGCGCCCGAAGCCGCCTCCCATCTCGACCATCGCCCCGTTCGGCATCCGGATGCGGCCGCGCCCCTCGTCGGCGCTCGTGACCACGCGGCTCTTCGCGTTGGGCACGACGCCGGTGATCACCGGCCGCTCGGGGTCTCCGCCGACGCCGGTCCACAGCACCTCGGCGCCCTTGCGCAACGTGAAGTGCATGCCCTCGTCGGCCCCGCCGTAGGGCGTCGCCAGGCGCATCGGCACCGAGCCCTGCGCCTCGGCCGCGCCGCTCAGATCGAACGGCATCACCACGCGGTAGCGCCCCTCGGCGTCGACCGCGGCGACGCCCTCCGGGCCGCGCGCGTCGACGTGGGCGACCATCGCGCCCTCGAGGCGCGGCCTCGGCGTGGCGCGCGGCGGGCGGTAGCGCGTCGAGGCCGGGATGGCCTCGAACTCGCAAGCATAGCGCGGCCCGTCGCCCGCCCCGGCGCGGTGCACGGCGCGCGTCACCAGGTAATCGCGGTTCCAGTCGGCCCGGAAATGGCCGGAGAGCCCGAGGCGCTCGCCCGCGGCGAGCGGCGCGCCGATCGCGCCGTCGTACACGGTCGCGCGGCAGCGCAGCTCCTCGGCGCGCACGGCGGCGATCGCGGCGCCCTCCTCGGGCGCCGCGAACGAGCCGCCCTCGTCGACGAGCAGCCCGAAGCCGCGCGCGTCGACCTCGGCCTCGGCCTCCAGCGGCACCTCGGGCGTGCGCTCGTTGTAGTCGAGCAGCACGAGCGCGCGCGGCGACATCCGGCGCCGGCAGCGCAGCGCGCGCACCCCTCCGGCCTCCCCCATCGCGGCCTCGACCGCGCCCCGGAAGCCGTCCGGGTGGTCGCAGAGGACGAGCCGCTCCGTCCCCCCGCGCGGCTCGATGAAGTAGCTGACGCCCGCCTGCTCCAGCTGCCGCGACACGAAGTCGAGCGCGCTCTCCTGGTACTGCACGGCGTGCTCGCGCGGCGGATACGCCCGCTCGAGCCGCCGCTCCACCTCGATCCCGAGGCCGCTCCCGGCGATCACCGCCTCCACCAGGTCCGGCACGCTGAGCCGCTGGTAGAAGCGCGTCTGCCGCGCGAGGCCGAGCAGGGCGAGGCGCGGCACGAGCACGACCCGGTAGGCGTACCGATCGCCGCCGAGCGCGCCGCCCTGCTCCACCTCGGCCACGACCCCCGGGACCGCGCGGCCGGCGAGATCGAGCTCCCCGGCCGCGCCGACGAGGTCGTCGAGCGGCAGCGCGGGATCGGGCGACGCGAGATCGATCTCGAAGCGGTACGGGCGCGACAGCGCCTCCTCGCCGCGGAGCCCCAGCACCGTGAACGCCCCGGCCGGGGCGGCCTCGGAGCGGAAGTGGATCCCGACCGTCGTGGGCTTCGTCATCGCTTCTCCGAGATCTCGAGCATGGCGCCGGACGCCGTGGTGATGCGGCTCTGGTTGGCGTTGCGGGCCGTCACGGGCGACGGCGCGAGCGGGTTGAACATGGCCCCGAGGATCACCGGGCGATCCGGGTCGCCGTTGGCGAACGCCACGAGGACCTCGGTGCCCGGGCGCAGCGGGAAGTGCATCCCGTGGCCCACGCCGCTGAAGGGCTGCGCCATCCGGACCGGGCGCGAGGCCTTCTGCTCGCCCGGCTCCGCCGTGTCGAAGTGGAGCTGGACCGTGTAGCGCCCCTCGGCGTCGAGCTGAGCGACGCCGTTCGTCTTCCCCCCGTGCCCCGGCTGCACGATCCCCGTCACGACGCCGGAGATGCGCGGCCTCGGCGTCCGGCGCGGCGGCCGGTAGGCGACGCGCGCCGGGATGGCGCGGAATGCGTTCCTGTACAACGGGCTCTGCTCGCCGGCGTCCTTGAACGCGGGGAACCTCGCCTCGTGCTCCACCTCGACGAGGAGCAGCTCCTCGGGCTCCGGGAAGCGCGGGTGCTCGATCAGGGTCACGCGCCGCCCGGCGGACAGCGCCGCGCGGCTGGCCTTGCCCTCGTACACGCGCTGCCGCGACAGCCGCTCGTCCGCCCGGATCTGCGCCAGCTTCCCGGCCTCCTCGGGCGTCTTGACGTGGCTGCCGTACTCGACGACGCCGCCGCCGTCGCCCGAGCCCAGGCTGGCGTAGGCCGTCAGGTCGAGCTGCGGTGCGCGGTAGTTGTAGTCCTGCACGACGTAGCTGGTGGGCACCAGGTCGGTCGTCACCTCGAGGGCGAAGATGCCCGAGGCCTCCCCGCGAGCGCGGAAGGGCACCGTCTCCGCGCCCGAGGCGGGGCGGAAGCCGGACGGGTGGTCGGTGAAGACCATCCTGTCGCGGCCGCCCTCGTGCTCGAAGAAGAAGCTGATGCCGACGTGCTCGGCCAGGCGGCTGATGAACGCGAGATCGCTCTCGCCGTACTGCACGACGAACTCGCGCTCGGGATAGCTCTCGAGCAGCCGCAGCTCGACGTCCTCGGAGCCCAGGCCGTGCCGCTCGAGCTTGCTCCGGAGGATGTCGGGAACGCTGCGGTCCAGGTAGATCTCCTGCGTCTCGACGAGGGTGAGCCGGAACGCGCGCGGCACGAGGCGCAGGCGGCAGGTGGCGCGCTCGGCCAGCGGCTCCAGGCGGTCCCGGATCGGGCCGAGCATGCCCGAGACGCGGCGGATCTCCTCACCGTCGGCCTCGAAGACCAGGCTGATCTCGGCGCCGGGCGCGGCGTCGGCCGGGAGCTCGCGGCCCTCGTCGATCACGACGTCGAGGTCGAACGAGAAGAGCTGCGAGATCGCCTCTCGCCCGGAGAGCTCGCGGACCTGCACGTGGTCCCACGGCCCTCGCGCTGACTCGATGCGAACGCTCAACGTCCCGGAGGCTTCCTTCATCGCTCGTTCTCCGATTCCGCCGCGGCCTTCCCTGGGGCACCGGAAAGGTGGAGAGGCCGCGTGGGCGTGCGCGCCGCGGGGGCGCCGGGATGGCCGCATGAGGGCTGCTGGCACCCTGCGCCACCGGGGCTCGCTCTTCGGGGTCTCACGGGCATCGGAGCGTCAGCCTCGCCCCTTGCCGGTGCCGTACAGGAGCGCCCGCACATCGAGCTTCGCGGGGCGCTTCGGCGCTCCGGGCGGCGGCGGCTCCGGGGGCGGCGGTTCGGGAGGCGGCGTCGCCCAGGCGAAGGCGCCCCCCGCGGCCGCGGGGCTCGCCGGCTCCGGCGTGGAGACCGCGGGCGCGGCCGCGCTGGCGGCGGGAGCGCTCGGCTCGGCCGGCGGCGCGCGTGGTGGCTCGGCCGGCGGCGCGCGTGGCGGCTCGGCCGTGAAGGGAGTCGCCGGCTGGCGCGCCGCGTGGCTGTCGACGTCCTTCGGCATCTGCATCGTCCCCGACCTGGCGAGCGGAGCCTCCGGTGGCGATGGCGCGGGCCGTTTCGGCGACGACGGCGAGGCGCCTGCGGGGGCCGGACGAAACGGCAGCGTCGCTGGGACCGCGAGCGCCCTGTTCGGCGCGATGTCCAGCGTCCCGCTGGGACTCATGCTCGCCGCGGCGGACAGCGCGACGGTCGACTCGAGGGCGGCGTCGTCCTCGTCGCCCGCCGCGCCCGCGCGGGGCGCCGTCGCTCCGGCCCTGCTGACCGCGGCGCCCGGAGCGGGCCACGCGATCGGCTCGCCCGGGAGCTCGACGCCGGCGAAAATGCGCATGCGCGGGAGCACGTCCTCCGAGGGCACGGGGAAGCTGCCGCGCCACGTCACCGTGCAGCGCTGCTCGTCGCCGTCGATACGCAGCACGTCGGCGCTCAGCGGGAGCTCCTGGTGCTCGGCGAGGCCGAGGCCCGCAAGGCCGTGGATGCGCGCGAAGCCGCGCGCGCCGGGCAGGCGCATGCGCATGCGCGCCGCGCTCGGGTGCAGGCCGTCCATCACGATCCACTCGTCGCCGCGCAGGAAATGCGTGCGCTGATCCGGCGGCGCCGCCTGGAAGTAGTCCCAGCTGAGCTCGTCCGGGATCTCGCGGATACCGCGCTCCAGCAGGGCGCGCGGGGTCGCCCCGAGGAGCCGCCGGCGGGCGGGGCTGACCTTCGAGATCGGGCCGAAGCCAGCCACGCGCCTCGCGTCGGCCGGATCGAGGATGTTCGGCTCGCCCGAGCCCTGCGGATGGCCCTCTCCGAACGGGTTGTCCGGGAAGCCGATCCCGCCAAAAGCATGCTCGTAATCGATGGGGAGCCGCACGAAGCCGCCCCGCTTACGGACCATCAGCGTCTTGTCCAGCAGCGTCCAGCTGCCCGAGAAGAGTCCGAGCCGAACATGCGCCGCCTCGACGGGGCGGCCGTGCGGCGCGTGCGCATGGCCCGTGAAGAGCACGTCGGCCTTGAGCAGGCGAGGAACCAGATCGGTCGTGAACCGGATGCTCCGCGAGGGGAGCCCGCCGTGGTGGACCTCCTCCCCAATGATCTCCTGCGGGGCGATGCGCTGCATCATCGTGTCGCTGGCGAACCCGAAGGTGGCTTTCACCATCGCGGTCACCCAGAGCTTGCCCTTGAACCTCCATGCCATGGCGGCGGCGGTCGCAGCGCCGACCGGCGTCGCGCTCACATGCGGAGGGCTGCTCGTCGCCATGGATCCACCAGCGATGAGACCCGCCCTCCGACGCTGCTGTCAAGCCGTTGTGGCCGTCACGCGGCGCAGCGATCACCGGTTCAATCGGCGAGAGGATCGCCCCGCTCCGCTTCTGGCGAGCGCGTCCTCGAGCGATCTCTGCGCGGGCCGATCGAGCTCGACCCTCCCTCTTTCGGCGAGCATCGCAATCTCCCAGCAGCTCATGGCCGAGACGCCGAGCCTATCCGCACCATCGACGGCCACGGCTGCCTGCTCGGAGAGGCGATCTGGGGACGCGACGAGCCAGAGCCAGGCGTGCGTCTCCAGCACGATCACGGCTTGAAGCTCTCCTCGTCGCACGTCCGCCCATCGGCATTCTCTGCGGGAGATTCGATGTCATCGACGCACCGAGCGGAGCCTGCTCGCGCTCACCCGTCGAGCTCATCGCGGATTCAGGCGTCGAGCGCAGGGACGCCACGCTCCGTCAACCCCTCATGGGCTGCGGCATCCCAGCACATTTCTGCGTGGCAGCGGGTATTGACTCCGTGGCTCGTTGGGCGACCATCGCCTCATGGCGCGCACAGCTCCGGTTCCGAACATCCCCGCGATCCCTGGGATGAACCCGGGTGTCTTCATCCTCGGCGGCGGCGGCGCCGGCGGTGGCAGCGGCGGGCGGGGCGGCAACGGCGCCGGCGGCGATCAGGGCGCGGGCGGCAAGAACGGCGGCAACGGCGCCCAGGGCGGCGGCCGCAACGCTGGCAGCTGCGGTCAGGGCAGCGGCGGCGGCTGTCCCAACCCGACGCATGGGGGCGGTGGGGGAACGCACGCGGGGCACCCCATCGATCCGGTGACGGGCCGCGTCTACACCCTCGCCGTCACCGACATGGCGCTGCCAGGAGCGTTCCCGCTCGTGATCGAGCGCGCCTATAACTCTGCGCAGCGCGACCTCGATTACGGCCTTGGCTATGGCTGGAACCATTCGCTCGGCTGGCGCGTCATCGAGCTCCGCCGCCGCAGGGTGCGCGTCGTCACCGCGACGGCGCTCGCGTGCGAGGGCCGCTGCCCCGAGGAGGGAGAGACAGTGAAGCTCCCCGTCGGCTTGCTGACGCGCACCCGCGACGGTTATCTCCTCAAGGCGGACGACGGGATCACGCGGGTCTTCGAGGACGTCTTTGCCATCGACAACGAGTTCCGCCTCAGCGCGCTCCTCGATCACAACGGCAACCAGGCCCGGCTCTTCTACGAAAACGGAACCGGCCCGCTCCAGTTCGTGAACGACAGCGTGGGCCGCCTGCTCCGCGTGCGGCGGCACCGCGACGGCCGCATCGCCGCGTTCGAGGTGAAGAACGCGTCCTCGAGAGGCGCCTGGACGTCCTTCCGCACGTACGAATACGATGAACGCGGAGATCTCGTGGTCGCGCGCGATGCCCTGGGGCACGCGATGACCTTCGCGTACGACGCAGACCATCGGCTCGTGCTGGAGCGCTGGCCCACGGGCCTCGAGGTGCATTACGGCTACGATGACCGCGGCCGCTGCGTGGAGACGTGGAGCAATGATCCCAAGGAACGCGCGCTCCTGGCCGAGGGCGTGCCCGAGGTGCTGGCGGACGGAAGTCGCGCGAAGGGGTTTCTGCACGCGAAGGTCGAGTACTGCGGGGACGAGAACAACGTCATCACCTCGCGCGCCCTGCGGAGGATCGGGGTCAACGCTTTCGGAAAGGCGGACCGGATCGTCTGGGCGGGGCAGGTGCACGAGAATGTGTTCGACGATGCAGGCGAGCTGGTGGGGTATCGCGACGGCCTCAGGCGCATATGGCGGATGGGTGAGGCCGACGGCGTGTACCGCGTTGTCGACCCGCTCGCTCATGTGACGGAGTACCGGTACGATGATCGCGGCAACGTCGTGACCACGCGCGGTCCTGAGGGCCTGGAGACGCAGCACGCGCGCGATCTGAACGGCAACCTGATCTACCTCTCCGACGCGATGGGGCTCGTCGCCAGCTTCCGGTACGACGAGCGCGGCTGCCTTGTCCAGGCCGAGACCGCTGACGGCGGCAAGACGGCGATGACGTACGACGCGCTCTGCAACCGCGTCGGGATCGTCGAGCCGGACGGCGGCGCGCGGGCGCTCCGCTACGATTTCCTCGGGCGACTCGTGGAGATGCGGGACGAGAAGGGCGGGGTCCACCGCTGGATCTACGACGCGATGGGGCGCGTGGTCGAGCACCGCTCGCCGCTGGGCGCTCGCACGGTCACGACCTACGACGAGGCCGGCCGCTTCGCCGGCGAGCGCGACGCGGATGGCCGCTGGTTCCGGTTGATCTACGCGGGCCTCCGCGAGGTGATCGCGGTCGAGCGGAGCGACGGCACGCGCGTCTCGTACGCCTACGATCGAGAGCTCGACATGGTGCGCATCGTCAACGAGGAAGGCGACGTGCACACCATCGAGCGGGACCTCGAGGGTCGGATCCTCTCCGAGCGCACCTTCGACGGTCGCCTGCTGCGGTACAGGAACGACCAGGCCGGGCGGCTGTCGAGGATCACCTTCGACGACGGCGAATTCGTCGAGCTCGCCTACGACGACCTCGATCGGCTGATCGCGCGCACCTTCTCGGACGACACATCCCACAGGCTGGAGTACGACGAGCGCGGGCGCCTCCTGAGCTTCGAGACGGAGGCCGTCAGCACTCTCTATACGTACGACGAGCGAGGGCGTTGCATCCGCGAGGACACGGAGCGGAAGGACGACCCCTCGTCCGTGACATCGCTCCGGCACGTCTACGACGCCGGCCTGCATCGCTCGAAGGTGGAAGTGCTCGGCGCTTTCGCGATCGCCGCCCCGCGCGACGCCGTCGGGCGATGCGCCGCGCTCGTCGTCTCGGATCTTTCGGGTACCCGGGGTGCGGACCAGCCGATCGCGAGGTTCGCGTACGACCCGACGGACGGCGAGACGGGGCGCTTCTTCGCCGGCGGTGGCCGTATCGAGCTCACGAGGGACGCGCACGGCAACGTCCTCCGCTCGGCGGTCTTCGGCGGCAGCACCGCCGTCATCCGCCCGGGCGAGCCCATGTGGGTCGGCGGCCTGGGCGGCCCGGAGACCCTGCGGTTCGACTACCGATGGTCGCCTGCCGACGAGCTCCAGGTGCTCGCCGATCGCGATCGTGGGGCGCAGTCTTTCCTGTACGACGCGCGCGGCCGGATCGCGCAGAAGCAGCATGAGGGGCGGGCCAGGACCGAGGACTACGTGCTCTCGCCGCGAGGCGACGTGCGCTGGATCGACGGCCGCGCGCAGTCCCACCTCAGCGGCGGCCGGCTCGTGACCACCAACGGCGCGGCCCTCACGTACGACGCGCGCGGCCGGCTCGTGAAGAAGGTCGAGGGCACCGCGGTGACCACCTACGCATGGGGCGCGCTCGGCTTGGTCTCGGGCATGACGCTGCCCGACGGCACGCGCCTCGAGTTCGTCTACGATGGGTTCGCGCGGCGGATCGAGAAGCGCGTGCTGCGTCGGGACGCGGCGATGGTACGGCACCGCTACCGCTGGGATGGCGAGGACCTCGTGGAGGAGATGGTGGAGCGCCAGGCGAGCGCCACAGGCACATCCACGCCGTTCGCGCTGGTGGAGCGACGGCGCTACGCGTACTCGCCGGGCTCGCCGGCGCCGGTCGCGCAGGCGATCGACTCCGAGGCGGGCCCGGGCGCCTGGAAGTACTTCGTGCACCGGGACGGGGCGCCTGTGCCGCTCGGGCTCGTCAATGGTGACGGGAGCGTCGACCAGGTCTTCGAGACCGACGCGTACGGTCGGGTCATCGCGGGCGACGCTGCTGCCACGCTGGTCCGGTTCCCGGGGCACTGGTACGAGCCGGAGACGGGGCTCCACTACAACCGGTGGCGGTACTTCGAGCCGGCGAGCGCGACGTACCTGAGCCCGGAGCCGCTGGGGCTCGAAGGGGGGCTCGAAGCGTACGGGTATGTGAGCGGGAGGCCGCTCGCGCTGGTCGACCTCGATGGGCTGATGGGCTCCGACCTCAGCACCCGGCGCCTTCCGCGATCTCAAGGAGGCGGCACGCGGGAGTTCACCGGACAGTCAGCTCGCTACCGCAACCCTACGGGCCAGGGGCCGCTGTACGATCTGCATCCTGCCGTCGCCGCCGCGCTCCCTCAAGACTCCGGGCGCGGCCAGGGCAGGGATCCGTCCTGGTGCTCCGAGCCGCATGCGATTAGCAACTATCTCCGTGACTACGAAGATCGAAATGGGGTGAGATGCGATCCGGGTACACCGGAAGGCCAGCGGCACCTTCGCCGCGCCTTGCGTCGCATGGGACCGATCGGAAGCACCGATGTGAATGAAACCGCATGCGCGCCGTGTCCGAACTGCTCGCAGACCTTGGCTCGTTTGCATGCGCTGGCGGGCACAGGCCAGCAGCCCGAGACGATCCCCGCGTCACCCCCGAGAGGCGGACCGCCCCTCAACTTCAGGCCCGCAGGGGCGGGGGCACCGCTGGATCGCGCGCGGCAACAGGCCGCCCAGGGAAACACAGCGCCCCTGGACGACGCTCGCCGGGCCAACGCGACGCGGTACCGAGCGCAGCTCGAGGCTGAGCGGGCAGCAGGGCGCAATAATTTATCAAATGCGGAGATTCAGCGCCGCACCAATCGCGTGACCGGAATGACTCCGGGCGTCTTCGGAGGCACCGGTGAGAACAACGATTGGGGGCCGACGTGAAAACTCGATTCAGCCATCCCCTTCTTGGAACCATCGAGAAAGGTACGTTCGGCCCCCAGCTCCGATCCATCTGCGGCGCCAAGCAGCTCACGGCCTCCCTGGCGCAGCTGAATGAGGTGGCAGAAAGGCTCGAACCGTGGCGTTTGCCGAAGTTCGAGCTGCGCGCGCGTGTCGATCTCGGGAACTTCTATCCCAACACGGGACCGGTAACCGCTCTCGACAAGACGAGCGCTCTCGTCAAGGGCGTTGCTCACCGGATCGGCCAGGCGAGTCGTTCGTCTCGTATGCACGGCTTCGTATGGCATGTCTGCGACGGGGTGCTTGCCTTGCGCGACGACGTGTTCTTGCGGGTGCTGGGCTCTACGGCGGCCAGCCTGCGGCCCTGGGTCGAAGAGTGTGCGGCCCTGCGGTTACAGTGCGTCTTTCCGGTGGTGCGAGCGGCCGGCGAGTCGCCTATCGCTCCGGCGTCTGGCTGGATCGAGTTTCGCGACGATCTCGTCGATGCGACCGGGCGAGCAGCCCTGGACAACGAATTCTGGCATCTGGACCTCCCGCTTGCGGCGCCAGATAAGCGATTTCGGCAGAGCGTGGTCGGGTTTCTCTGCGCAACCGTAGATCCAGCGTCGAGGACGCTTCCGTTGTCACCCCGCGTGAGAGAGGCGGCATCGCGTTGGCTGTGCCGGCTGCACGATTCCGGAGATCCCTCGCGGCTCGCCTCGTGGGTGCTGGAGAATGGTGCCAGCGAGGCGCTCGCCAGGGCGGCAGAAGACGCCGAGAGTTCGTTTGGCGGTCTGCGCAGCGTCGATCGGATCCAGCGATTCGGCGGGGTCCTGATGCTCGATCGTGCCCTCTCCGAGGGGAGCGTCGCGGAGTGGCCTATTCAGCAGACCCCCGGCGGCCCTGCGATTCTCCTGAGCCAGGATGACCTCGACAACCAGGATACGCTCGCTTGTATGACGGAGGATGGTAGTATGTGGGCATACGATTTTAGCTGGGGCGAGTGGGAGCGCACGAGCGACTCCGTGCGCACGTTCGTCGCCCGCATTGCGCTGTGGGGACACCCCAAAGAAGTGCCGACCCTTATCGCGCTGTCGCCGCTCGGCCGTGAGCTCTCCCGAGCGCTCGGCCTGAGCGAGGTCGAAGAGGCTAGCGACTCCATCGGCACGTTCTACGCGGGCGACGCGGCGCTGGTGTTCGAGCGGAGGCGACCCGACCGAACCGTGACGCGTATGCGCGGGCTGCGCCCTGAGGCAGTGCTTGCCTGGGACGAACTCACCTCGTCTGCCTGAGATGCCACGGTCCATGAACGCGAACTGCTCGCAGAAGCTGGCTCGCACGCACTGGTGGGCACGGGCCAGCTGAGTGGGAAGATTCCCAAGTCGTCCCCGAATGGCGGACCCGCGCATCGGCTTCAGGTCCGCAGCGACGGGGACTCTCCTGGCTCCTGTGCGGCAACAGGCTACCCGGGGAGGGCGCAGCAGCCCCGGACGACGGTCGTCGGGCCAACGCTACGTGGTATTCACAGTAGATCGAGGAGACTGTGACCTCATCGCAGACGCTACAAACGCTTGATCTCCCTGCGCTCCCTGGCGTCCCATCCAGGGACCGCGAGCGGCTGCGTTCTCGCTTCGCGGGCTGGGAGGACAGCTACCTCGCCTGCACGGGCGCCCCCACCGTCGCTCGCGATGAGATCCTCGACGCCGTTCGCGCGCGCGGTGGTGATGTGCCCTCTGCTCCGGAGACGTGTGGTTCATTCAGATGGTATGAGGGCTCTGTGCTGGTCACCGAGAGCCGGGACACGTGGTGCCTTTACGCCCGAAGCGCCGAGCGACTCATCCCCTGGATCCGGGCTTTCGGTGAGCGGCAGCCGCACAAGCCGATCTGGTTCCCTGCCTACTCGGCCGTGCTCGCCGAGGGCGAACCAGTGGAAGGCGAGGGGCTATCGTTCGACGACCGGGAGCGAGGCGTCGAGGGATCCTTTCTGGTGCGCAATGGCAGCGCGGCCGTCCGCTACCGCCTCCCTGGCGGAGGGGTATCGCTGGGGCTCGGGAAACGAGCGAACGTACGCTTGCATGCTCCGTGGCAATCGTCGTTCAACGACGTGACCACGGCCCCGCGGTTCGTGGTTGTCAACAACGACGGCATCCCCTCTTTCCTCGCATGGTTCCACGCACAAGGAGCATCGTCCCGCCTTGGCGATGCCGTCTCGGAAGCGCTCGGCCTCGCGCACGGCGTCCGGCGGTTCGATCGAACTGCCATGTGCGGTCCTGTGCTCTGCCACGCCGAGTTCTTCGCGGGCGGGGCTTCTGCGCAGGCGTTCGAATCGCCGCTCCTCGTCTCCGGCGACGCCTGGCTTCCGCCCGGTGAGCCGTCGCGATTGCTAGTCGGCTACTGGGACATCGGGATGTCGGACGCGTTCGTCTATCTCGGTGAGGACCGCCGCATCTACCGGTATTCATTCGAAGAGGGCCTGTGGTCCATCTCGGCATTGAGCTACGCCGCCTACGTCGAGCGAATCCTTCGCTTCGACGCGAGGGTGGCAGCCACGCGTGAGTCAGATCTCCCGCTGAACGAGCTCTGCGAGCGCCTGGGGCTCGTGGTCGACCCGATTGGAACGGACGACTGCGCCTCCTTGGCGATCTCTGCCGATCTCGTAGCGTTCCAGCGCTTCGGTGAGCGAGCGCTGTTGAAGTGCTTCACCCCACAAGCCGAGGCACGGGTGTGCGAGACCCTCGCCGGGTAGGTCCTCCGTTGCGGCGGTCTCCGCTCCCCTTGGCGGCACAGCAGCGCATGCTCCCGGTCGGCGTGCGTGTGTACGCCTGGCCCGACCAGGAGCGCCGAGCGAGCCACCTGCCGATCCCCTGCCATCACTTGTCGGGGTCCTGGAGGCCACGCCTGTGATGTTCACCGAGCGCGACGATCTGCCGAGCGCCCCGGGGCTCGAGAATCTGGGGCCACTGGGCTCACTCGCCCTGCACGACGGGGCGGTGGTACGCGTTCCATTCGCCGGCAACCCCTTCGAGCCGCGACCTCCGGTGCCCGTTGACGATCCGGCCGTCCTCCGCGAGGCAGCGCGGCTGATCTCCGAGGGGCTCGTGCTCCGCGAGCGCCACAACCACGGGGCGCAGGGAGCGCTCATGGCCACGTGGGTCGAAGGCGCGTTGGGACCGCCGTGCGCAGTTCGCTCGATCGGGCGTTCGGAGCAATTGCTCTGGTTCGAAGGCGCGATCGTCCTGCTGCTGCGCGACGCGCTGACGGTGGCGTGCGCGACCAGCGAGCGACTTCGGGCCTTGCTCGCACACCCCCTGCCGCGTGGCCTCTCGCCCGCGCCGGCGAGGTACTCGTACGGCTCAATCGCCGGCGTTCCGCCGCGGGGGCCGCTGCTCGGGTCGGTGGACCACACGGATAGATACTTCCCAGAGGCGTTCGAGCTGTACGAGACAGCGACCGGTTGCTGGGTTCGCGGGGTGCTCGACGGCGCTTTCGAGACGCAGTTCCACATGACGGCCGGTGGGCGCATCGCCACGGTTCCGCGTCATCCCGACCGACTCACGGGCGCCAGCTCATTCGGAGAGTGGCAGCCTGGTCTGCAGAATCGTGATGGTCTGCGCGCCCAGCTCGAGCGATACCGGGCATCGGAGGCGCTCACCAGTGCTGTCTTCGCTGTGGACGAGCTCGTGGGGGGCTTCCGCGGGCAGAGGGGAATTTCACTCGTCGCCCCATGGGCGGCGGGCGCGATCCGGGAACGGACTTCACCGGGCATCTGGTCTGAGCCAGTCCATCCTTACAATGGCGCCTGGTTCATCGGTTGGATTGAGAACACGTCGGTGCGCACGAGCCTGTACGTCGACGAGACGGGCGGCGTGTGGGCCTCGTGGCAGGAGCCAGACGACGACGATGTGCAATTGCGCCTTGTGGGCACGGGTGTCGAGCGCTGGTTCGAGCGCCAAGTCTACCTTCTCGAGAACGGTTACGCATCGGAGGCCACATGCCGTTCGGAGGAGGTGCTGCCCCACGGACTCAGTCTCCGCGGAGACCTGTCTGACGCTGCAGCGCAGGTCTTCGTCGACGGAGATGCCGTCTGGCTCGTCGAGGAGTGCGGCATTCAGCGAATGTCCCGCCGCGTGTCCAGCGTGTCGGAGGTGCTGGCCATCGCAGATCGCTTCAGATAGAGATGGCTCGGATGCGGAGATTCAGCGCCGCACCAACCGCGTGACCGGAATGACTCCCGGCGTCTTCGGAGGCACCGGGGAGAACAACGATTGGGGGCCGACGTGAAAACTCGATTCAGCCATCCCCTTCTTGGAACGGTCGCGAAGGGCATGTTCAGCCCTCAGCTCCGATCCATCTACGGGGCCAAGCAGCTCACGGCCTCCCTGGCGCAGCTGAACGAGGTGGCGGAAAGGCTCGAGCCGTGGCGTGCTCCGAACTTCGAGCTGCGCGCGCGTGTCGATCTCGGGAACTTCTATCCCGAGACGGGACGGGTCACCGCGCTCGACAAGACGAACGCTCTCGTCAAGGGCGTTGCTCGCCGGGTCGGGCAGGCGAGCCGCCAGTCTCGCCTGCACGGGTTCGTATGGCATGTTTGCGATGGGGTGCTCGCACTGCGCGACGACGTGTTCTTGCGCGTGCTGGGCCCCACAGCGACGAGCCTGCGGCCCTGGCTCGAAGAGTGCGCGGCCTTGCGGCTACAGTGCGTCTTTCCGGTGGTGCGAGCGGTCGACAAGCCGCCTGTCGCGCCGGAGTCTGGCTGGATCGAGTTTCGCGACGATCTCATCGATGCGACCGGGCGAGCAGCCCTGGACAACGAAGCCTGGCATCTGGATCTCCCGCTTGCGGCACCAGATAAGCGATGTCGGCAGAGCGTGGTCGGGTTTCTCTGCGCAACCGTAGATCCAGCGTCGAGGACGCTTCCATTATCACCCCGCGTGAGAGAGGCGGCATCGCGCTGGCTGTGCCGGCTGCACGATGCCGGCGACCCCGCGCGGCTCGCCTCGTGGGTGCTGGAGAACGGCGGTAGCGAGGCGCTTGCCAGAACGGCCGCTGACGCCGAGAGCTCGTTCGGTGGTCTGCGCAGCGTCGATCGGATCCAGCGCTTCGGCGGGATCCAGATGCTCGATCGAGCTCTCGGCGAAGGGAGCGTCGCTGAGTGGCCGCTTCAGCAGACGCCGGATGGCCCGGCGATCCTGGTGAGTCCGCGAGACATCGACAACCCTGACACCCTCGCCTGCGTGACGGAGGACGGCAGGATGTGGGCCTATGGGTTCGGCTGGGACGAGTGGGAGCGAACGAGCGACTCGGTGCGCGCTTTCGTCTCCCGCATTGCGTTGTGGGGACACCCCAAGGAAGTGCCGGTTCATGTCTCGCGCTCGTCGCACGGTCGTGAGCTCGCGCAGGCGCTCGGCCTGGACGAGGTGGAAGAGGCGACCGACTCGACCGGTACGTTCTACGCGGGCGACGCGGCGCTGGTGTTCGAGCGGAGGCTATCCGAGGGGCGCGCAGTGACGTGGCTGCGCGAGCTGCGCCCCGAGTCGGTGCGTGTCTGGGACGACCTCACCTCGTCTGCCTGAGCTCCAGGGTCGCGGCGGCCGCCGTCCCAGGCCCTCCCACGCGCGGATCGACGAGGAACGACGACCGAGCCCGCCACCGACGACACGCAGCCACGACGTGAGCCCGCGGAGCACCCTGACCATGAGCGCCGCGCCGCCCGGCCCGTCGAGTAAGCTGCGCCGCATGAAGGTCCCCCGACTCACCGGCCGCGCGCTCACCGCGGCGCGCCTCGCCGCCGAGGCGCCCGGATCCTCCGCCGCGCTCCGGGAGGTGATGAAGCGCAGCCTGGGCATCGATCGCCTCGCCTCGCTCCCGGACGCCTTCCGCGACGACGTCCCCGCGGAGGCGCGCCCCCTCCAGGCCGCGCCGCCGCGGCGCTGGGAGGACGCCGGGCTCGGCGCGCCCCCCGTCCGCGACTGGCCCAGGCCCTCGGTGGCCTACGCGGCGGCCTACCGCAAGGGCGCCACCACCCCGCTCCGCGTCGCCGAGCGCGCGCTCTCGGCGCTCGAGGCGCTCGCCGCCGAGCGCCCGTGCATGAACATCGCCGTCGCCACCTCGCGCGAGGCGACGCTCAGGGACGCCGACGCGGCGACCGCGCGCCACGCCGCGGGGCGGCCGCGCGGCCTGCTCGACGGCGTGCCCCTGCTCGTCAAGGACGAGTTCGACGTCGAGGGCCTCCCGACCACGCTCGGCTCGCCCTGCGGCCCGCAGCCGCCCGCGGCGCGCGACGCCGCCGTTGTCGCCCGGCTCCGGCAGGCGGGCGCCGTGTTCCTCTGCAAGACCGTGCTCACCGAGTGGGGCATGTCGCCGATCGGCAACAGCGTCCACCAGCGCATGCCCCACAACCCGCACCACAAGGAGCGCGCCGCGGGCGGCTCCTCCACCGGCTCCGCCGTCGGCGTGGCGCTCGGGCTCGCGCCGCTCGCGGCCAGCGGCGACGGCGGCGGCTCCATCCGGGCGCCCGCCGCGCTGAACGGCGTCTTCGGCATCAAGCCGACCTTCGGCCGCGTCAGCCGCGCCGGCGACGGCTTCAAGGGCTCGGTCGCCCACGCCGGCCCGATCGCCAGCAGCACGGCCGATCTCGCGCGCTTCCTCGACGCCGTCGCCAGCGAGCCCGACCCCGACGACGACCTCACCGCATGGGCGCCCCCGCCGCCGCCCGGAGGCTTCGGCGCGCGCCTCGGCGCCGGCGTGCGCGGCCTGCGCATCGGCGTCGACGAGGCGGAGTGGCGCGACGCCTCCACCCCGGTCGCGAGCGTGTGCTGGGGGGCGCTGCGCGCGCTCGAGCGCGAGGGCGCGACCCTCGTCAACGTGAAGATCCCCCTCGCCAGGCACGCGGCCTCCATCGGCTACCTCGTCATCGGCCCCGAGTCGCTCGCGGCGTTCCAGCGCGCCTGGAGGGAGCAGCGCGACCTCATCAGCGAGGACCTGCGCGTCACCTTCAGCCTCCTCTCGGGCGTCACCGCGCTCGAGCAGATCGACGCCGCGCGGCTGCGCGCGGGCATGCGGCGCGAGGTGGCGCGCGCCCTCGCCGGCGTCGACGTCCTCGCGCTCCCGACGACGGCGATCACCGCGCCCCCCTACGCCCAGGCCGAGGAAGGCCGCGCCTTCCTGGATCCCATCGCCCTCGACGGCATGTGCCGCTTCGCCTTCCTCGGCAACCTCACCGGCCTCCCCGCCGGCACGGCGCCCGTCGGCGTCGACGCCGAGCGCCTGCCCATCGGCCTGCAGATCCTCGGCGACGCGTGGGACGAAGCGGCCGTCCTCGCCGTCCTCGCCCACCTCGAGCGATCGGAGCTCGCGAGCGCGCGGCGCCCCCCGGGGGCGATCGATCTGCTCGAATAACCTGATCCCATCGAGTCCAAGGAGAGGTCGTGATGAGCCAGAGCGCCGGAAGTCATCCTCCCGACGTGAAGCCAGCGCCAGCGCCGTGGACGCTGGCTGGCGACGCGACCATCGTGATGCTCGAGCTCCCGGAGCGGCTGCGCCAGGAGCAGAGCTTCATCCCGGAGGCGCTCCGCCCCCGCTTCGAGGGGCGCTACAGCCTGCTGATGGCGCTCGACTACACGTCGTCGAACGTGGGGCCTTATCGCGAGCTCCTGTTCATCCCCGGGCGCTTCCGCACGCGCCGCGGCCTCTGCTGGTCCATCAGCAAGATCTACGTCAGCTCGTGGGACAGCGTGGTGAACGGCCAGCTCAACTGGGGTATCCCCAAGGAGCACGCCGATTTCGAGATCGCGCGCGAGGCGGACGGGAGCGAGCGCTTCCGGGCGTCGCAGGGCGGCGACGTCTTCGCCGATCTGCGCTTCGCGGCCGCGGGCCCGAGCCTGCCCGCCACGAGCGCGCTCGTGCCCGCGCGCCTCCGCCGGCTGGTGCACCACCGCGACGGGCACGACTACTTCTGCGCGCCGACCGCGCGCGGGAGCGCCCGCCACGCGCGCCTGCTCGAGGCGCGCGTCGATCCGGCGCGCATGCCGCGCGTCGACGAGGGTCGTGTGGTGTTCGCCGTCCGGCTGTCCGGCTTCAAGGCCGAGTTCCCGGTCGCCGACGTCGAGCCCCCTCGCTCGCTCTGATCTCTCGCCGCGGGGAGCTGCCCCGCGGCGGCGTCAGGGCCGCTCGGTCGCTCGGGCGCGCAGATCAGCCGAGCGCGATCATCGCGGCCGTCGCCGCGTAGTCGACGCGCTGCGCGCGGTAGGGGTACGTCGGCGGGAAATGCTCGAGCGCCGCGCGGAGGCGCCGGCTCGACGCCCTGTCGAGCGGGTCGAAGCGCAGGCCCACGGCGCGCCCCGGGTCGCCCAGGCGCCGGCCGTGGAGCGTGCGCGCGATCGTCGCCGTCGCGTCGATCCAGACGTTCGTGTCCGGGATCCGGAACGAGACGATCACCGGCTCACCCGTGAGCGGGCGGGCGCTCGTCAGCACGAGCATGCCGTCGATCGACAGGTCGATCGCCCGGGTCCCGAGCAGCCGGAAGCCCCGCTCGCGCACGGCCTGGCACTCCACGATCGCAGCGCGGCGCGTGGCGCGGCGCTCGCTGGCGAGCAGCATCTCCATGGTCGTTCTCCTTGGCGCGGTACGCTACGGAGGACGGCTACAGGTGGACAAGAAACTTACACGCTGGCGCCCAGCGCTGCAGGGGGCGAGGGCGAACGCAGGGTGCAGGTAGAGGAGCGGGTGGGGGATCTCGGCGCCCCTGAGAGGGCGCTCGCGGTGAGAGGTGCCCGCGGCCGCTGGAGGGGTCGCCGCCCCGCCAGGTGGGCGGGGCGGCGCGCGGCCGTGGGCCTCTCACTCCGCCGGTCAGCGGCCCGCGCGGCGCCGGCGCAGGGCGAGGCCGGCGAGGGCGGCGAGCATGGGCAGGAGCGCGGCGGCGCCGCGGGTGCTGCCCGCGGGCGTGGGCCGAGCGGCGCAGAAGCCGTTGCCCTCGGCGAAGATGCCGGTCGGGTCGTTGTCGCTCTCGGGCGCGCAGGTGCCCGCCGTGCTGTCGGTCGAGCTGCACACCTCGCCGGACGGGCAGCTGTTGCCGTCGCTGCCGCGGCAACCCTCGACGCAGGCGTGATCCTCGCAGATCATCCCGCTCGTCGCGCCGCCGCAGTCGCTGTCCTGCCGGCACGCCGTCTGATCGTCGTCGCCGTTGTTCGGATCGGTCTCGCCCGCGTCGATGGCGCCGTTGTGGTTCGCGTCCTCCACGCCGTCGGTCACGCCGCCGTCGTCCGTGTCCGGATCGAGCGGGTTGGTCGTCGTCGTGGGATCGGCGTCCGCGATGCAGGTCCCCGCGGCGGCGTCGGTCGCCGCGTTGTCGCAGGGCAGGCCGAGCTCGGTGCCGTCGAACAGCCCGTCGCCGTCGCTGTCGGGGTCGAGCGCGTTGATGAGGCCGTCGCCGTCGTGGTCGTCGCTGAAGTTCGGCTCGTCGCCGTCGACCACGCCGTCGTCGTCGCTGTCCGCGTCGTTCGGGTCGGTGCCGATCTCGTCCTCGAGCGAGTCGACAAGCCCGTCGCCGTCGCTGTCCGCCGGCGTCCCGTCGTCCTCGCCGACGTTGGGATCGGTCTCGCCCGCGTCGACGACGCCGTTCAGGTTCACGTCCTCCTGGCCGTCGGGCACGCCGCCGTCGTCGGTGTCGGCGTCGAGCGGGTCGGTCTTTGTCGCGCCGGCGTCGCCGTCGGGGCGGCAGTGGCCCGCCTCCGCGTCGGTGCCCTCGCTGTCGCAGGGCAGGCCGAGCTCGGTGCCGTCGAACAGCCCGTCGTTGTCGCTGTCGACGTCGCGCACGTTGATGAGGCCGTCGCCGTCGGTGTCGTCGCCGGGCTTCGGCTCCTGGCCGTCGGGCACGCCGTCGTCGTCGGTGTCGGCGTCGTCCGGATCGCTCCCGATCGCCTCCTCCTCCGCGTCGGGCAGCCCGTCGCCGTCGCGGTCCTCGTCCACCGCGTCGTCGTCGCCGTTGTTGGGATCGGTCTCGCCCTCGTCGATGGCGCCGTCGTGATCCGCGTCCTCCGCGCCGTCGGAGATGCCGCCGTCGTCCGTGTCCGGGTCGAGCGGGTGCGTCGTCGTCGCGGGGTCGGCGTCCGCGATGCAGGTCCCCGCGGCCGCGTCGGTGGCGGCGTTGTCGCAGGGCAGGCCGAGCTCGGTGCCGTCGAACAGGCCGTCGCCGTCGCTGTCGGGGTCGAGCGCGTTGATGAGGCCGTCGCCGTCGTGGTCGTCGCTGAAGTTCGGCTCGTCGCCGTCGATCACGCCGTCGTCGTCGCTGTCGGCGTCGCTCGGGTCGGTGCCGATCTCCTCCTCGATCACGTCGATCAGCCCGTCGCCGTCGCTGTCCGCCGGCGTCCCGTCGTCGGCGCCGTTGTTCGGATCGGTCTCGCCCGCGTCGATCTCGCCGTCGAGATCGAGGTCCTCCTGGCCGTCGGGCACGCCGCCGTCGTCGGTGTCCGGGTCGACCGGCGAGGTCTTGGTCGCCCCCTCGTCCGCGTCGGCGCGGCAGTGGCCCGCCTCCGCGTCGGTGGCGGCGTTGTCGCAGGGCAGGCCGAGCTCGGTGCCGTCGAAGAGCCCGTCGTTGTCGCTGTCGACGTCGCGCACGTTGATGAGGCCGTCGCCGTCGGTGTCGTCGGCGGGGTTCGGCTCCTGGCCGTCGAGCGCGCCGTCGTCGTCGGTGTCGGCGTCGTTCGGATCGCTCCCGATCGTCTCCTCCAGATCGTCGCTCAGCCCGTCGCCGTCGGTGTCCGTCGGCGGCACGTCGTCGGCGCGGACGTTCGGATCGGTCTCGCCCGCGTCGACGACGCCGTCGAGATCGAAGTCCTCGTGGCCGTCGGGCACGCCGCCGTCATCGGTGTCGGCGTCGAGCGGGTCGGTCTTTGTCGCGCCGGCGTCCCCGTCGGCACGACAATGGCCCGCGGCGGCGTCGGTGGCCGCGTTGTCGCAGGGCAGGCCGAGCTCGGTGCCGTCATAGAGCCCGTCGTTGTCGCTGTCGGGGTCGAGCGCGTTGATGAGGCCGTCGTCGTCGGAGTCCTCACCGAAGTCCGGCTCATCACCGTCGACCACGCCGTCGTCGTCGCTGTCCGCGTCGTTCGGGTCGGTGCCGGCCTCGACCTCGTCGGGATCGTCGATCCCGTCGTTGTCCGAGTCGCAGCCGTTGTTGAACACGCCGTCGCAGTCGTTGTCGATCGAATCGCCGCAGACCTCGGCGCCCGTCGGCTCGCAGACGCAGGCGTGCGTGTCGGGATCGCACGTCGGCGAGAGCGGCCCGCAGTGCGCGTCCGTGAGGCACTCGACGCACTCGTTGGGCTCCGCCGCCGTATCGCAGTGAGGCGTCGGCGCGGCGCACTGCGCGTCGGTCTCGCAGTCGTCGATGACGACCTCGGTCGGCGGCACGCCGTCGGTCGGGCCGTTGCCGTCGGTCGGCGTGTCCTCTTCGGGCGCGCCCTGCTGCCCGGCCGCGCGGACGATCGCCTGGTTCGCGATGACCCCCGAGGCGTCGGCGTTGACCGTCACCCGGAAGGTCACCCGCGACGACTGTCCGGCGGGGATCGACCCCCCCGCCGTCCCGTTCGCGCCCGTGCCGAGCCGCACGCGGACCGTGCGCGTCCCGGCGTCGTACTCGCCCTGGTCGTCGGCGGCCGCGTCCGTCTTCGCGCCCATGTTGGCGCCCGCCACGATGGAGAGCGAGCCGGGCACGTAGCTGACGCCCGCGGGCAGCGGATCGGTGAGCACGGTGCCCCTCGACGCGTCGTTGCCGCTGTTGACGACCTCGATCGTGTACTGGAGCTGGTCGCCCGGGAGCAGCAGCCCGCCGTTCACGTCGACGGCCGACTTCGAGGAGGACGTGAAGTCCGGCCTGAAGGTCGAGATCGACGTGATGAAGCCGGCGAGGAAGTAGAGGTCCATGCTGCTCGACGCCACGATGGGCGCCGAGGTCTGCCTCGGGGTCACCAGCGAGGTGATATCGAAGACGTCGATATCCATGCCCGCCATGCTCCCCGCGGTCCCGGCGAGCTGCGGCAGGTCCCCGACGTTCGACACCGGCGCGTTGAAGTAAGAGCGCGTGCCGTTGAAGAAGTTGTCGGCCGGGTTCTGCGTATTGCCGAGCGCGGTCCCGTTGAAGAGGAACTGGTCGCCCGCGTGGGCCACGTCCCCCTCGAACGCGACCATGCCGATCTTCGCGTCGTAGCCCGCGTTCGGCACCAGGAACCCGTCCAGGGTTGTGTTCTGGGTCGATCCGCTGGCCACCGTGTCGAGGCCGTCGAAGAGCGCCAGGTTGCGCGGCGGCTCGGAGGCGAGCTCGTAGAACACGACAAGCCACCACCCGGCGAAGTGGTTGTCGAAGTTGTTGTTCGTGAAGCTCGCGCTGTTGACGCCGCTCACCCGGTACGCGCCGGACCCGTGCTCCTGCACGAGGGCGGTGATGTTCGCGACCGACTGGTAGTAGACGCGGCTCGAGCTGATCGTCCTGACGCTGTCGTCGGCGGTGACCTCCTCGGAGAAGCTGCCCGTGCCGGGCCGCTCCAGCGTGACGGCCAGGTCCGCGTCCCCGGTGGTCCCGAGGTGCGCGCCCCAGTAGAGGTACGCGTGGGTGACCGTCGCGCCGGCCGGCACCTGGAGCACCGCGGTGGTGCGCGCCTGCGCGGCGGTGATGCTGGTGCTCGCCTCCGCGTCGCCCTCCCCGGGCGAGTCGGATCGCCAGTACGTGTCGGGCGCGCTGTCGCCGATGTTGTTCCCGCAGGCACCGATGTCGCCCAGAACGGGCGAGTCGATGTCGTCCCTGCCGCACTCGTGGCCCAGCGTGTTCCCGATCAGAATGAAGTCGCCCCGCTGGTCGACCTGCTCGCGCAACTCGGGCGCCGCGTGCGCGGCCCCGCGCTGCCCGCCCACGCAGGCGAGCCCGACAAGACTACCTATGACCCAACGTCTCTTCACGGCGCCTCCTGCTGCTGCTTCGGCTTCTTCTCGAGGATCTTGAACTGCACGCGGCGGTTCTGCTGGCGTCCCTCGTCGGTGTCGTTGTCCGCGATCGGGACGTCGGGCCCGTAGCCCTTCGACGCCAGCCGCTCGGCCTCGACGCCGCGCTGGACCAGCGCCTTCATGACCGACTCGGCCCTCGCCTGGCTGAGCTTGATATTGTACGCGCGTCCGCCGCGCGGGTCTGTGTGCCCTTGCACCTCGATCTTGGTGATCTCCGGGTGCTCCTTCAGCACACTCGCCACCTCATCGAGGAGCGGATCGCTCACCTTCTTGATGGTCGCCTTGCCGGTGTCGAACTGCACCTGCTGGAGGATGACGATCTCGGTCTCGGTCATGCGCACGGCGACGGGGCAGCCGTTCTTCGTCGGATCCGGATCGGGCTTGCCCTTGATGTCGGGGCAGGCGTCCTGATCGTCGCGCACCGTGTCGCCGTCGCGGTCGCCGGGGCAGCCGTTCGTCGCCGGATCCGAGGTGCGGATACCGGGGATGTCGGGGCAGGCGTCCTCCGCGTCGATCACGCCGTCGCCGTCCTTGTCGGGCGGGGGCGGGCAGCCGTGCTTCTTCGGATCCTCGTTCGCCGGGCCGGCCTCGTCCGGGCACGCGTCGACGTCGTCCGTGATGCCGTCCTTGTCGCGGTCCCCGGGCGGCGGGCAGCCGTGCTTCTTCGGATCGTCGTTCGCGATGCCGGGCGTGTCCGGGCACGCGTCGACGCGATCGAGGAAGCCGTCCTCGTCGCGATCGGACGGCGGGCAGCCGTTCTTCTTCGGATCCGGGTCGCCGACGCCGGGCACGTCGGGGCAGGCGTCCTTCTCGTTGACGATGCCGTCCTTGTCGCGGTCCGGGTCCGCGCGCCGGACCTCGGGCGAGTACGCGAGCATCGCGACGGCGCGGAAATCCGGGGTGCCGATGCCCGAGGTGAAGCCGGGGCCGGCGGCGACGCCGAGCTCGAAGTCGCGGAGCGTCGGCGCGAAGCGGTAGCGCAGGCCGAGCAGCGCCTCGACGTTCGTGTTGCGGGCCTCCGGGTCCTCCAGCACCGTCGACACGGTCGCCTCGGGGCCGATCTGGAGCTGCTCCTCCGAGCCCAGCAGCAGGCCGACGCCCGCGCCGCCGTTGAACATCAGGCCTTGCCGCACCTGCGCGAACGTCTGCGCCGGGCGCAGATCGACGCCGGCCGCGGCCGACCAGACGAAGCCCGGGATCCGGCCGCCGGCCAGGATCTGCGGCAGGCCGCGGACCGACTCCTCGCCCACGAACGAGCCGTCGCGGTCGCCGGTCGGCACCCACACGAAGCCGCCGACGGCGAGCTGGAACGGGTCGAAGTAATCGCCGAGGAGGCGCAGGCGCAGCCCGACCCGGAGATCGCCGAGCTGCACGTCGCTCGGCGACCTGAACGAGAGGCCCTCGGCCGCGGGGCTGTCGCCCTGCTGCAGCACGGCGAGGGGCAGGTCGACGTTGACGTGCAGCCGGTCCCAGAGCGTGAGCGAGGAGTTCAGGTGCAGGAACAGCTGGTGGCCGACGATCGCACCGAGGTGCTCGTCGCTGCCCTGCCGCGTGAGCACGAGCGGGTTGTGCGCGTAGTCGCCGAGCAGCATCACGTGCAGCGTCGCGCTGCCGTCCTGGTTCGGCGAGGCTGCGTACGGCGACGGCACACCGAACATCCGGTCGCCGGCGGGCGCGGGGCTGAAGCGGTTGAGGGCGAGGCCGCGCGCCGGTCCCGCTTCCTGAGCGGACGCTGGCGCGGCCCACGCCGCCGCGGCTAGGGCGGCGGCGCCGCAGATCCATCGAGGGGGCAAGGGGGCTCTCATGCGCAGGATCACCTTGGGTGCTTTGGGCGAGCGGCCGTCGACTGCTCCGGCGCGCAGGCAAGTTGGGGGAAACGCGGCGCACTCGACGCGGATGATCGTCGAGTACGCCGCGTTTCCCGGGCCGTCTTATAGGCTTCGCGGGACGCTACCGGTGGACTTTTCGATGGGCGGCCGTCCGAATTCGGATCGGCCTCGACAGGGCGGCTCACCTGCGAGCCGGTCTTCGCAGCGCGTCGCAGCGCGGTCTATGCAAGGCGTGTGCACGCCCCGCCGTCGCGTGGGGCGGGTGGTTTGTCTGGGATCTCGCGGCTCCAGGCGGCTCTGCGGCGGGCCGATTGAGGCCTACAGACATCAGCACTGCGGCCTCGGTGCGGCGGTATCGACGGGATCGAGCCGGGGCGCGCCGGCGCGCCCCGGCCGGCGGGCTCTGCGGTGCTCGCTGCCCCGGCGCTGCGTTGCCGGAGGCCCGGGTTCACCGTGGGATCAAAAGTTCGTTCGGACGGTGCCGCTGAACTGAAAGATGCCAGGTTTCGAGCCGATCTTGCCAACGGCGGTGAACCTGGATCCTGGCGTGACGGCCAGCATGGGCGAGCGGAGCGCGTCGATCGGTGAGGTCGACTCGGCCTGGCTCGTCGCGTAGGGCGAGCTCCTCGTGATCTCTGCCCGGAGATACGAGCTGCCGCTCGCCACGACGGTCCTTGCCCAAGCCGCGTTGCAGCTCGCCGAGTACCGGATCACGATCTTCCCGACCGCGGTGGCGCCCGACATGATGTCGCTCGACGCCCGCGTGACCGCGTCGGCCTCGCACCCGGTCGCGCCAGGGTCCTGCCCGGTGCACGGCGCGCCGTAGCAGCTGCCGAGCGCGGCAGCGGCCTCGCCCACGTCCTCCTGCGCGGAGCCTTCTCCGTCGAGCGGCTCGGGATCGGACGTGTCGGCGATGCAGCCGGCGAGGGCAAAGGAAGCTCCGAGGGCGGCGGCGGCAAACGAGGAGGCGATACGCATGGTCCATGTCCTTTCGAGCCTGGAGACGCGGGCATTGCGCTACCGAGCGGCGCCGGCGCGTCGAGGTCTCGGCCTGGGTACGGGCGCCGGGCCCCGACCGGTTCCCGCGTCCGCGCGGGAGGACCCGTGTCAGGCGCCGCCCGGGACTCGCTACGTCAGGCGCCGCGGGCTCATCCGGGGCCGCCGGTGGCTCGCGTTGGTCGGGCGCCGCGTCCGTCCGGGTCGTGTCGACTGGCGCATTCCGCGCGGGACGCGCGTTCCAGCGCTCCATCTCGTGGGGGGCATCGATTACCATCGTCTCCGAAGGGCGGCTGCCACCGGCGACTCCAGACGACGGAGGTTTCGACGATGAACCTTTTCCCGGACGAGATGCGGCGGGATCCTTATCCCCTCTATGATCAGCTGCGGACCGGCTCTCCCGTGTTCCATGTCGCGCCGCTCGATCTCTGGATGGTCTTCGATTACGACGGGGTGAAGCGGGCGCTGACCGATCATGACGCCTTCAGCTCCGCGGTGACGCCTCCCACCGGCAAGGCGCCGGACTGGATCGTCTTCTCCGACCCGCCGCGCCACACGAAGCTTCGATCCATCATCTTGCGGGCGTTCACGCCGCGCTCCATCGCGGGCCTGGAGCCGCGCATCCGGGAGCTGTCTCGCGATCTCCTCGATCCGTGGATCGAGCGCGGGGAGATGGACCTCGCGGCGGACTACGCGGGGCCGCTGCCCACGATGGTGATCGCGGAGATGCTCGGCGTTCCCTCCGAGGACCGGGCGCGGCTGCTGCGCTGGAGCGAGGTGATCGTGAACCTCAGCCACGCGATCTCCGGCGGCGAGGAGGCGGCGAGGGCCGTGAGCGAGCACGCCGTGGTGAAGGAAGAGATGAAGGCGTATCTGGCGGACCTGATCGAGGTGCGCCGGAGGGCGCCGGCGGAGGACCTCTTGACCCGGCTCGTCGAGGCCGAGGTGGACGGCGAGCGGCTGACCGAGGGAGACATCCTGAACTTCTTCCAGCTCCTGCTCGCGGCGGGCACCGAGACGACAACGAACCTGATCGACAACGCGATCATGTGCTTCCTCGAGAGCCCGGCGGAGCTCTTCCGCCTCCGGGCGGCGCCCGAGCTCTTGCCCTCGGCGATCGAGGAGGTCCTGCGCCACCGCTCGCCGCTGCAGATGGTGTTCCGCGAGACGAGGCGCGCCGTCGAGGTGCACGGCCAGGTGATCCCGGCCGGGAAGCTGGTGCTGCCCGTGATCGGCTCCGCAAACCGGGATCCGCATCAATTTCACGACCCTGGCCGCTTCGACATCGGGCGCGATCCCAACCCGCACGTCGCGTTCGGCCACGGTATCCACTTCTGTATCGGGGCGGCGCTGGCGCGCCTGGAGGCGCGGATCGCGCTGCCGGATCTCCTCTGCCGGCTGAAGGGCCTCCGGCTCGCGAGCGACGAGCCGTGGGAGCCGCGCAAGGCGATCATCGTGCACGGTCCGGCGCGATTGCCTATCCGCTTCGAGCCGGGGAGGCGCGCCGCGGTGCACGCCGCGGGGGCGCACACGCCGTGCCCCGGGTGAAGGCGGCGCCGCAGGAGGCCTGCGACCACCTCAGGTCTTGTCCGTTCCGCTTGACTGCGCCATCAAGTCGTCCACGAACCGGCGCATCAGGCGCACCAGGTCGCTGAAGTCCTCCTCACTCCACGTGGCGAGGATAGGGGCCGCAATCCTCTGACGCGCGGCGTCCAAGGCGTCGGTCATCTGCCGCCCCTTGTCGGTGATCACCGCCTCATGGATGCGACGATCGGCCGGGCTCGGTCGACGCTCGATCAGCCCCAGGCTCTCGAGCTTCGCGACCTGGCGGCTGACGGTCGTGTAATCGCGCCCGGCTCGGTTCGAGAGCTCGACCACGCCGATCGGCCCGAAGCGCTCGATCCCCACCAGCAGCCGAAAGAGGGCTTGATCCAGGGAGATGCCTGCCTCCGCGAGCAGCGCCTGATCGCGCTGCGGCTGGTTCATGAGCGCGACCAGATCGACCATGGCTCCGTGGAGCTCGCGGAGTTTCTTTTTTGCGATGCGTGTATTTTGCACAAATTCCTTGACGCTCCGGAGGGCGCGGTTATATGCATGATACACATATCTGAAACGCGGTCCAACAAAGCGGAGCTCGCTGTGGAATCTACTTTTTCAACGGATGTCCTGATCGTCGGCGCAGGTGCTGCTGGGTTGACCCTCGCCATCGAGCTCGCCCGCCGGGGCGTTGCGTTCCGGCTCATCGACAGGCAGGACGGGCCCTTTCGCGGCTCGCGGGGCAAAGGGATCCAGCCGCGCAGCCAGGAGGTGTTCGAGGATCTGGGCATCCTCGACCGCGTCGTTGCGGCAGGCGGCCTGTACCCACCCCCGCGGGTCTATCGCGACGACGGAGGCTACGAGGAGTCGCAGATCATGGAGCCTCAGGACCCGACGCCTGGCGAGCCCTATCGCCTGGCGCTCCTCGTGCCTCAGTTCCTGACCGAAGCCGTGATGCGCGAGCGTCTGGCGGAGCTCGGGAAATACCCGGAGTTCAGTCGCGAGCTGAAAGGTTTCGAGCAGGATGGCGAGGGGGTCGACGCCCGCATCGCCGGCCCGGCGGGCGAGGAGACCGTCCGCGTCCGCTACCTCGTCGGAGCGGACGGCGGCCGCAGCGTGGTACGGCACGCGCTCGCGATCGGCTTTCCCGGCAAGACCCTGGGGGTGCGCGCGGTCGTCGCCGACGTCGTCCTGGAGGGACTCAGCAGGGCCGCCTGGCATCGCTTCAACGAAGGGTCGATGGAAAAGCAGATGTCGCTGTGCCCGCTCGTCGGCACCGATATGTTCCAGTTGCAGGCGCCGATTCCTCTGGAGGGTGATGTCGATCTCTCCGCGGAAGGCCTCACAGCGATGGTCACGGGCCGCACGGGCCGAGGCGACATCGTGATCCGCTCGGTCTCCTGGGCCTCCGCCTACACGATGAACGCGCGCCTCGCCGACCGTTACCGGGACGGGCGCGTCTTCCTCGCCGGCGATGCCGCGCATATCCACCCGCCGACGGGTGGGCAGGGCCTCAACACGAGCGTGCAGGATGCCTACAACCTCGGCTGGAAGCTCGCCGCCGTTCTGGCAGGCGCGCCGGAGGCGCTGCTCGCGACCTACGAGGAGGAGCGCCGGCCGATCGCCGCGGAGACGCTCGGCCTGACGACGAAGCTCCTGGACGCGGCGAAGCGAGGCGACATGCGCCGCGGTCGCGAGGTGCATCAGCTCGATCTCGGATACCCGGAATCGTCGCTGGCCATGGAGAAGCCGAAACGCAGCGGCGGCATCGTCGCGGGCGGCCGAGCGCCGGACGCGCCCGTCCGTGGCGTGGCGGGGATGCCGACGCGGCTCTTCAAGCTCTTCCAGGGGCCGCAGTGGACCTTGCTGGGTTACGGGTCGGACCGGCTCTCGGCCGTCGAGCCGCGCCCGGGACTTCACATCCACGCCGTCGGGCCGCGCGGCGATATCGTCGATGATGGCGGCCATCTCCGCGCTGCTTATGGCGTGTCGCCCGGCGACTGGGTGCTCGTCCGGCCGGACGGGTATATCGGCGCCATCGTGTCGTCCGATCATGCACCGGCCCTGGAAGCCTACCTTGCCAGCGTCGGCCTCCCATCACGGGGATGACAGGTCGGGGCCGTCCACCGAGCCAGCGGCGCGGCCCCTCGCGTCAGGGGAGACGGAACATCGACCAGGGCACCTGGACGCCGGTACCACCGTTCTGGCCAATCAGGTTCTTCCGCGCCACCGCGAGCGCAATCCTTACGTGGCGCGGTGCATCTTCCGCGTCTTCGGTGCCTCGCAGGCCCTCGGCGGCACGTGCGCCCTGCGCAGGGCGGGCCGCGACGCGTGGCGCGTGGCTTGCTGTGTTTACGCGACGAGCCGATGCGCCGCACCAACGCCAAGCCCACGACGCCGCCCAGCTCGCCCGCCCAGGCGGAGCCGGCCCCCCAGCGCGACGGCCGGACGACGAGCACACCGCGCCGCGAGGCTCGCCTCGGCGACGTCCTTGCTGCGACCGATTTCTCGCCGGGGGCTCTCGCGGCGATCGAGCGCGCCGCGCGCCTCCCCCTCGCGGCGGGCAGCACCTTGCGCCTCGTTCACGTGCTGCCGGCGCCCGCCTCGCCCGCGGAGGGCGAGAGCGCGGAGCAGGCCGCGCGTCGCTCGCTCGACGAGATCGCGGCCCGCGCCCTCGATGTCGCCCGAGGCGCGGGGAACGCTTGTCTGAAGGTCGTCTCGAGCGTGCTCGTCGGCAGAGAGTTCGTCGAGATCATCCGTCATGCGCGCAGCCACGGCGCGGAGCTGATCGTCCTCGGCAGGCGCGGGGAGCGCCCGATCCTCGATCTCCTGCTCGGGTCGGCGGCCGAGCTCACGGTCCGTCACGCGGACACTCCCGTGCTCGTCGTACAAGGAGCCCCCGCCGGCGCCTACAGGCGACCGCTGCTCGCCGTCGAGCTCTCGGACGTCGCGCTCCGGAGCGCCGCGCTCGCGACGAAGGTCATCGACCCCGAGGTGAGCCGCATCCGGGCGATCCACGCCTACCGCGTGCCCTTCGAGGACAGGATGGCGCTCGCCCTCCCCTCGATGGAGTTCGCGGCCTACAAGGCGCGATACCATGACGACGCGCGCGCCGGCCTCCGGCGCCTCCTCGACTCGTTCGACGGGCTCGGCGTGACGTGGGAGTCGTCGGTCCGGCGCGGCGACGCGAGGGACGCGATCGGCCGCGAAGCCAGGCGATGGAAGGCCGATCTCATCATCATGGGCACGCACGGGCGCTCGGGGATCTCGCGCGCTCTCCTGGGCAGCGTGGCCGAATCCGTCATGCGCTCGGCGCCGTGCGACGTGCTGATCGCGCGCCCCTCCACGTTCGTGCTGGAGCTGCCCTGAGCGGCGCGGCAGCGAAGCATGCTCCGGCGGCGCCTGGACGCGCGCGCCGGCTCGACCCGCCGAGGGGAAGGTGGCGTGAGCGCTGTGAGGCGGTGAGACGATAGGGGGTTGGCTCTGCGGCCCCCTCGGCTAGGCTCCGCCGCCGCATGATGCCGGAAGCTGCCCTCACGCTGGCCATCCTCGGGGCCACGATCGTCCTGTTCGTGAGCGATCGCCTGCGGCTCGACGTCGTGGCGATGATGTCCTTGCTCGCGCTCACCCTCTCCGGCGTCACCACGGTCTCGGACGCGCTCGCCGGGTTCAGCAACCCGGCCGTGCTCATGATAGCTGGCCTGTTCATCGTGGGGGCCGCGCTGACGGACACCGGCGTCGCCGACTGGCTGGGTCACCGCCTCGAGCGCGTCGCGGGAACGGGAGAGGCGAGGGTGATGGTGGTCGTGATGGGGGCGACGGCGCTCCTTTCCGCCTTCATGAGCTCCACAGGGACCGTGGCGATCCTCCTGCCGGTGGTGGGGACCCTCGCGTTGAAGCGTGGAATTGCGCCCGCGAGGCTCCTCATGCCCGTGGCGTTCGCCGCGCACCTCGGGAGCAACCTGACGCTCATCAGCACGCCGCCGAACCTCCTCGTGAGCGACGCCCTCCGTGAGGCGGGGCGCGAGCCATTCCGCTTCTTCAGCTTCATCGTCCCAGGCCTCGCCGTGCTCGTGATCGGCGTGGCCTACGTCGTGTCGTTCGGTCGTCGCCTGCTCCCTGGCAAGGCGGACGCGGCGGACGCGGGCGCGCCGCGCTCGCTCACGCTGAACGATCTCGCGATGGACTACGAGCTCGGCACGTCGCTGCGCGCCTTGCGCGTCACCGCGCGCTCGAAGCTCGCCGGCCTCACGCTCGGCGCCGCGAACCTCCGCGCCGACTTCGGCGTGACCGTGGTGGGGATCGCGCACGACGGGCCTCGTGGCCCGTTGGCCAAGCGCGTCGTTCCGCACGCGGTGTTCGTCGTGGGCGACGAGCTGCGCGTGCTCGGGAGCGACAGCAAGATCGCCGCGCTCGCGGAGCGCTTCGAGCTCGAAGCGCTCCCGGAGCGCCCCGTCTTCTCGTTGCCCGACGAAGAGTCCATGTGTGAGGTCGTGCTCCCGCGGCGCTCCCGGCTGGCGGGACAGACCCTGCGGGAAGCCAAGTTCCGCGATCGCTATCGCGCCAACGTGCTCGCGATCCGCCGAGGCGGAGGATCGCTGCCGGTGTTCCATGCGACGCCCGAGCTGCGCGATCTCAAGCTCCGCGCCGGCGATACGCTCCTCGTGAAAGGGCGGCAGAAGCACCTGAGGAACCTCCGCGACGAGCGGCGGGATCTCGTGCTCGTCGCCGAGCCCGACGCGCCGAGCGCCGTGCTCGTCGATCGCGGGCGCGCCCTTGCCGCCGTGGGGGTCACCCTGGGGATGCTCGTCATCATGGCGTTCGGGTGGCTGCCCAACGTGGTCGCCGTGCTGCTCGCCGCGGTCCTCCTGGTGCTCGCGCGGTGCGTGCGCCCGGCGGACGCCTACCGCGCCGTGAACTGGGAGAGCGTCGTGCTCATCGCGGGGATGATCCCCGTCTCCACGGCGCTGGAGCGCACCGAGGCGATGGGGGCCGCCGTGTCCGCGGTCGAGCAGCTCCTCACGGGGGCGCGGCCCACGGTGGTCCTCGGTCTGCTCGTCCTCTTCACCTCGGCCATCGGGATGGTCCTCTCCAACACCACGACGGCCTTGCTCGTGGCCCCCCTCGCGGTCCGTCTGGCCGAGGCGCTGGGCCTCGCGCCAGAGCCCCTGCTCATCGGCGTCGCGTTCGCGTCTTCCGCGGCGTTCGCCACGCCGATCGCTTCTCCGGTGAACGTCCTGGTGATCGCGCCGGGCGGCTATCGCTTCAACGATTTCACGCGCGTGGGGCTGCCGCTGCAGCTCCTGGTGCTCGCGACCACCGTCATCGTCGTCCCGCTCGTCTGGGGCTTCTGACCGCGGGAGGCGCCGCTTCAGGCCGCCCGGCGGCGCCCCGGGCGCGGGACGCGGCCCTCAAGGCTCCTTCTTCTTCCACTTCTTCTTTTTTGGCGGCGGCAGCTTCGTCTTTCGATATCCTCGGCGCGATCGTCCTCTGGACCATCGCCGGCGAGCCATTCATCCATGCCTGATCCCGTCATCCGCAATCCGATCCTGCCGGGCTTCAACCCCGATCCGTCCATCGTCCGCGTCGGCGACGACTACTACGTCGCGACCTCGACCTTCGAGTGGTACCCCGGCGTGCAGATCCACCACTCGCGCGACCTCGTGCACTGGCGTCTGCTCTCGCGCCCGCTCAACCGCGCGAGCCAGTTGAACCTGCTCGGCGACGGCGATTCGTGCGGCGTCTGGGCGCCGTGCCTGACGTATGCGGATGGCCTGTTCTGGTTGATCTACACCGACGTGAAGCGCTACGGCCGGACCACCGTCGGTGGGGCGTCCGGCGCGTCGATGCGCGACTTCCACAACTACCTGGTGACCAGCCCCACCATCGACGGCGAGTGGTCGGAGCCCGTTCATCTCAACTCGAGCGGCTTCGACCCCTCGCTGTTCCACGACGACGACGGCCGCAAGTACCTGAGCAACATGCTGTGGGACCACCGGCCCGGCCGCGCTCGCTTTGCCGGCATCGTGCTCCAGGAGTACTCGCACGCCGAGCGCAAGCTCATCGGGCCTGTCACGAACATCTTCAAAGGCACGTCGATCGGCTACACCGAAGGTTCGCACATCTACAAGCGCGGCGGCTTCTACTACCTGATCACCGCCGAGGGCGGCACGTACCAGGGCCACGCCGTCACCATGGCGCGCTCCCGTGACCTCACGGGCCCGTACGAGCTGCACCCCGAGACGTACATCCTGACCTCGCGCGCTCGCGCCGACGTCGCGCTGCAGCGCGCGGGCCACGCTGACCTTTGCGAGACGCCGTCGGGCGACGTGTACATGGTCCACCTGTGCAGCCGTCCCATCCCGAACCGCGGGCGCTCGACGCTCGGCCGCGAGACCGCGATCCAGAGGATGGTCTGGTCGGACGACGGCTGGCTTCGCACGGCCGATGGTGAAGGTGTCCCGCGCGTCGAGGTCCCAGCCCCCGGCCTGCCCGCGCATCCGTTCCCCGCCCGAGCCGCGCGCGAGGACTTCGATTCACCGCAGCTGCCGATCGACTTCCAGTGGCTGCGCTCGCCCTACCCCGACGAGCTGTTCAGCCTCACCGCACGTCCCGGTCATCTCCGGCTCTATGGCCGCGAGACGCTCGGCAGCCTGTTCCGCCAGTCGCTCGTCGCGCGTCGCCAGCAGGCGCACTGCTACACGGCGGTCACGTCGGTCGACTTCGCGCCCGAGCGTTATCAGCAGATGGCCGGGCTCATCTGCTACTACAACGCGAGCAAGTTCCATTACCTGCACATCTCGCACGAGGAGACGGTCGGGCGCTATCTCCGGATCATGTCGGCGATTCCGGATGGGGTCATGGCGGACGCCTTCACCGCACCCGTCCCCATCCCGGGCACCGCGCCCGTGCACCTGCGCGCCGAGCTCGACCACGACCGGCTCTACTTCGCCTACAGCCTCAACGGCGCGGACTGGAGCTGGTTCCCGGAGCACCTGGACGCCAGCATCCTCTCGGACGAGGCCTCTGCGCCCGGCCTTCCCAACTTCACCGGTGCGTTCGTCGGCATGGCGTGCCAGGACATGTCGGGTGCCGGGCGCCCAGCCGATTTCGACTACTTCGAGTACCGCGAGCGCGAGTACGTGATCGACCCCAGGCGCCCGTAGCGTCACTTTGCAGCCCGTCAGGGGTGTGAGCAGGCCGGGGCCCTCAAGGCTCCTTCTTCTTCTTCCACTTCTTCTTCTTCTTGGGCGGCGGGAGCTTCGTCTTGTTCGGGTCCTTGGGCGCCCACGGAACACGCGTGTCGATCGGCAGGATGTCCTCGTGCGGCAGGGCGCGCTCGCCCTCGCGCTTCACCGCGAACGACGCCGAGACCACGTTGATCCTGTGCGCCCCGATATCGGACAGATCACCCTTGGCGCGGAGCCCGACAGGGATGCAGAACCTCCTCTTTCGCTCTTCTTCATCCATGTCGCCCGCCGGCGGCGCCCCGTCGCCCGGGCCGCGCAGCTGGCCGAGCCGACTCGGATCCTCCATCGCCAGCTGGAGCTGCTCGAGCACCTCCTCGGCGCACACGAGCTCCGCCTTGGGCTTCTTCTTGCTGCCGGACGGATACTGCACCTTGGACTGGACCTTGACCGTCACGGTCACCGGCTGCCGGTCAGGCCCCATCTGCAGCGCGCTCCCCGCGAGCGCGCCCTTGGCCCCGTCCACGATGCGATCCCACGTGGGGCCGTCCCCGGCCGACGCGCTCACCAGCCGGACGCCGAGGACCTGGCCGTCGGCGCCGAGCTTGACCTCGAAGGTGGCCCGCGCGTCGAGGGGCGCGGCCGAGGAGCGGACCATGTCCGCCAGGGTGCTCGCCACAGCGCCCGCGGCGGGGACGCTGATCCCCACGCTCTTGTCCTTGCTGTGCAGCGTCTCGTTCAGCACCGTGCCCGCGATCGCCGGATCCACGGGGCGAGCGCGCGGGGCGGCCGTCGGGGCGGCGCGCGGCGCGTCGGGGCCGGGGAGCACGCCGGGCACGCTCCAGAGGGGCGTCCCGAGCCCTGGCGCGAGCGCGACGCCCCCGCCCTCGGCGGGCGGTGCCCCGCCGTACTCGTCGCCGGGCGGCGCCGTCGCCGGGGCTCCCGGGGCCTCTGCGGCGGGCGCCGGGGCCTCGGCGGAGGGCGCGGATGCGCCGGGAGCCTCGACGGCGGGCGCGGGGGCCTCGGCCGCAGGCCGGGCGGCGGCTCCGGCGGCGGGCGGCGCGGTCTCCGGCGGCGCGGTCTTCGGCTCGGCGGCGGGGGCGGCCGGCGCCGGCCTAGCGCGCTCCACCGAGGCGACCTTGGCCGCTGCAGCGCCCGGCGCGGGCGCCTGCGCCTTCTCGGCCGGCGCGGCCTTGCCGATCTCGCCGGCCGCCTCCGGCTCGCTCCCGGCCGGCGCCGTGGTTGCGGCCTGGGGCGCCGGTGGTTCCAGCTCGAAATCGATGCCATCCACGATCGCGGACGGCTCGGAAGGGCCCTCCGGAGGCCGCTCCGGCCTCGGCGCGGCGAGGATCGCGGCGTGCGCCGCGACCGCCATGGCCAGGGCCACGGCATCGCGCCCCCGCAGGGAGATGCTCACCGCCTCCTCGTGCCAAGGCAAGCGCGCATCGACCAGTTCTAGCACGCCCCCCGGCGCGCGGACCTGCATCCCCGGGGGTCCCCTGCCCACCGGCGCGAAAAGCACGATCGCGGCGCTGCGATCGCGATCGCGCCGCGCGGCCGGGGAGGCCGGTGTTTCGCTCCCCTCGTGTCGCTGCGTTGCGAATCGCGTGCCGGCGTGCGGTATCAGAGCACAGGCGTGCCCGGCGCGGCGTCCTCGACCGTGACGGTGCGGACTCGCCCCTCGACCTCGGCGGTCAGCAGCATGCCTTCGGACACGAGCCCTTTGCCGAAGTCGCGCGGCGGCAGGTTGCAGATGACGACGACCCGCTTGCCGACCAGCTCTTCCGGGGCGTAGCTCGCCGCGATGCCCGAGATGATGCGCCGAGGAGCGCCGTCGCCGGTGTCGACGCGCAGATCGAGCAGCCGGTCTTTCTTCTTCACGCGCTCAGCGCTCGTGACCACGCCGATCCTGAGATCCAGCCGGGCGAAATCGTCGAACGCCACAGGGCTCTTGCCCTGGCGCGCCGGCGGGGCGGCCACCTCGGCGCCGCCGCTCGCCGCGGGCGCGGCCTTCGCATCGGCCTTCCCCGGCTCAACGTCCGGTCGCGGCGGGGCGAACCGGGCGAGCAGCTCGGCTTCTTTCTCCTTCTCGAGGCGCGGGAAGATGGGCGAGCCCCTGCGGAGCTTCTCGCCCGGCGCTCGCGAGGGGAGCGCCATCGGCCAGCGATCGCTGCCCTCCTCGAACGCGATCGGCGGCAGCCCGAGCTGCTCGCGCATCCTGCCCGCCACGACCGGCATCACGGGGGAGATCATCACGCTGATCGCCTCGAGCTGCTCGATCAAGGTCGCGATGATCGTCCCGAGGCGCGCCGGGTCCGTCTTCTTGGCCACCCACGGAGCGGCCTTGTCGATGTAGAGGTTCGCCGCGGCGATCACCGTCCAGATCGCGTCGAGCGCGCGCGTCGGCTGGTTCGCGTCGAACGCCGTCGCCGCGGCCGCCGCGGCCTGCCGCTGCGCCCCGGCGAGCTCCTCCTCGAGCGGGCCAGAGGCCCCCTTCGCGGGCACCTCCTCGGCGAACGGGAGCACGCGATTCAGCAGGTTGCCGAGCGCGTTGCCGAGCTCCGAGCCATACCGCGACAGCACGTCCTGGAGGCTGAAGTCGCCGTCCTGACCGAACGAGATCGCGCGCATCAGGCAATACCGCACCACGTCCACCCCGACGTCCGCCGCGCCGGGGCTGCCGGGCAGGGCCGCCGCGGCCGCCTCGGAGAGGGCGGACGCCACCTCGACGGGGCTGATGGTGTTGCGGAGCGTCTTCGACATCTTCTGCCCGCTGTACGTGAGGAACCCGTGGGCGAAGACCTGGCGCGGCAGCTCCGCCTCGCCGTAGCCGGCCGAGAGCAGGAACGCAGGCCAGTAGACGGCGTGGAAGCGCAGGATGTCCTTGCCGACGAGGTGCACGTCCGCGGGCCAGAAGCGCGTGTTGTCCTCCGGCTCCCGGAGGGCGGTCATGTAGTTCGCCAGCGCGTCGAACCAGACGTACATGACGTGCTTCGGGTCGTCGGGGACGGGGATGCCCCACTCGAACGTGGTGCGGGAGACCGACAGATCCTGGAGCCCCTCGCGCACGAAGCTCACCACCTCGTTCAGGCGGCTCGCCGGCTGCACGAAGGTCGGGTTGCGCTTGTAATAATCGAGCAGCGCGTCTCCGTACCTGGACAGGCGGAAGAAGTAGCTCTCTTCCTTGACGCTCTCGGCGGGCTTCTTGTGCAGCGGGCAGACGTTCCCGGGCTGCTCCAGGTCCTTCTCGGTATAGTAGGCCTCGCACCCGACGCAGTAGAGCCCCTCGTAGTGGCCGAGGTAGATGTCCCCGCGCGCCTTGATCCGGCTCCAGAGCTCCTGCACGGCCTTCTTGTGGCGCGGCTCGCTCGTGCGGATGAAGTCGTCGGGAGCGCAGCCGAGCTTCGGCCACGTGGCGCGGAAGACGGCGGCGATCTCGTCGGCGTGCGCGCCCGGCGCGACGCCGCGCGCCTCGGCGGCGCGCTGGATCTTGAGGCCGTGCTCGTCCGTGCCGGTGAGCATGCGGCTCTCGTGGCCGCGCAGCCGGTGGTAGCGGCACAGCACATCCGCGGCGATCGTCGTGTAGGCGGTGCCGAGGTGCGGGACGTCGTTGATGTAATAGATGGGCGTCGTGACGTAGAAGCGGCTCGCCATGGCAACGCCCTCTTAGCATGGGGCGCTCTCCCGCGGCGAGCCGGCGCGGCGCCGATCAGAGCAGCGCGTCCTCGGGGAGCTCGGCCTGGTGCAGGACTCCATCCGTGAACACCTGGCCGTCGATCTCGTAATAGAGCCGGAGCTGCACCCTGCGCGCGTCCGGCCGCGGTGACACCGAGCCCGGCGTCGCGGTGGATCCCTGGAAAATCTTGCCGGCGAAGCTGAACTGCTGGTTCGGGCCCCACCCGGTATACGAAAGCGGGATCGTCTCGGCGTGGACGAGCGCGTCGTGGCCGTCGAACACGTGGACATCGATCCATGCGCTGGCGCCCCACGCCGAATGGCTGACCCACGCGTCGAGGTCCAGGTGAATCTGGATGTCTGTCCCCGCGATCGGCCCCTGCGCGGGCCTCGGGAACGCGTAGACCTTCGAGACCCGAAAGGCCCGGACGTTCGTGATGTCGGGGCGCCGCTGCGCCCCCGCGCGGTAGAGGACCGGCTGCGCCGGGATCCGCGGCGGCGGGCCGCCCACGTCGAACCAGTAGTTGTCGCCGAAGCGCGTGTCCCACGCCTCGCACCGGCGGCTGGTCTGAGAGAAACCGTGGAACCAGATCTCCGCCTGGGTCGCGTCGTCGGGCACCGAGATCTCCAGGGCCGCGGGCCTGTGCGCGACGACGTGCCCGGGCGGGTTCCCCGGGGCCCGCACCTCCTCGACGACGCTCCCTTGCACGATCGCGCCCCGCGGGTGAAAGCGGACGTAGGCGGTGATTTCGCCGATCTCGGCGCCGCGCCACGTCGCGAAGCAGCGCGACAGGCGGCTGAGCTCATACTCGATCCTGAGCTTCCCCCCGCGCTCGATCGGACCCTGCTGCGCGTGCTGCCAGTCAGGCAGGAACTGGAGAACAGCGGTCGTTGCCATCGGGACCCTCCTTGCATGGACGCGTAGCCAGGAACGGGCAGCCGATGCAAGCGGGACGACGTTTCGGCCGGCTTGAAGGCCGATCGCGCGTCGGCTGATCGCGCGGGTGCTGTTTGAGGGGGGCGTGACGGCGGATCGCAGCTCCTCGGGCGGCATGGACCCGGACCGGGCCCAGCTGTCAAGCCCCGGGCCTGGGGTGATCGGCGACGGGTCGTCGACGTCGATCATGAGTTTGTCTGGCCGCGTAGCGCCGCGGGCAGCGACAGGAGCGGGGCGCGGCCTCGCTCCCGCGGGGATGCGCGGGCCTCGCCGGGGTCAGGGCGTGTAGACCTCGGCGCTCGGCAGACTTCCGGAGTATACTCCGCCTGTGACCAGTACCTTGCCGTTCCCGAGCAGGAGCGCTGTATGGCTGTTTCGTGCCTGGTTCATCGAGCCGGTGGGGGCCGAAGTCGTTCCTGTCGAATTCACGAGCCAGGCTGTCGCCACCTGAGACGTCCCCGTATAGCCTCCAGCGATCAACACCCTGCCGTCCGCGAGCCGCGTCGCCGTGTGGTAGGCGCGGATACCGATGGACGGTCCGGCTGACCAGCTGTTCGTCGCCGGATGATACAGCTCGGTGCTCGACAGATAGTTGTGGCCGTTGGCACCTCCGGCGATCAGCACGTCGCCATTGTTCAGCAACGTCGCCGTGTGATACCAACGCGGGACGCTCATGCTGCCCGCGGGCGACCAGCTGTCGGTCGCCGGATGATAGAGCATGGCCCTGGCCAACAGCGTCCCGTTGCCGTTACCGCCCGTGACCAGCACGTCGCCGCTCGTGAGCCGCGTCGCGGTATGCTTGCCGAGGGTGGCGCCGTCCGGCGCGGCAGGCGACCAGGTATTGTTCGCCGGATCGTAAAGCGCGACTGGGGCAGTGAGAGCGTCGAGCAGGAACCCACCCACGACCAGCACCTTGCCGTTCAGGAGCAGCGTGGCCGAGTGTCCGACTCGGGCGGCGTGCGGCGATGCCGCGGGCGACCATGAATTGGTCGTCGGATCGTACACCTCGGCGGCGTTGGACGCGGACGTCCCGTGGCCTCCCACGACCAGCACCTTGCCGTTCGGGAGCCGCGTCATCGTGTGCTCATCTCGCCCAGTTGCCATGGGAGGGGCCGCTGTCCAGGTATTGGTTACCCGATCGTACAGCTCGGCGCGGTTGGCCGCTGGCGCATGGCCACCCCCCGTCACCAGCACCCTGCCGTTGCCGAGCGCGATCGCTGCGTGCTCGGCTCGAGCGTCATTCATCGGCGTGACCATCGTCCATGTCGTGGCAGCCCACGTCGTGGTCGGATCGGCATAGAGCTCTGCGCTGGACAGGTACACGTTCGTGAAGATTCCAAACCCCAGGCCGCCCGCGAGGAGCACCTTGCCGTTCCCGAGCCGCGTCGCGGTGTGCCCGCTGCGCTCGTCGCTCATCGCTGGAACCGAGGTCCACGCATCGGCCGCCGGATTGTAGAGGGCGGCGGTCGCGGTCGATGTGATGCCGGTGGCCCCTCCTGTCACGAGCACGTCGCCATTGTAGAGCAGCGTCGCAGTGTGTCCGGTGCGGGGGGCAGCCATCGGAGCGGCCGCCGTCCACGAGGGTGCTGCCGGATCGAAGATCTCGGCGCTCGCGAGCTTGTTGGAGGAGGGGTTGTAGCCGCCCGTGACGAGCACCTTGCCGCTCGCGAGCCGAGCCGCGGCGTGTTGATTGCGGGGCGTGCTCATCGATCCAGCCGACGACCACGCGCCGGTGCTCGGATCGTAGAGCTCCGCGCTCGAGAGGTAGGAGCCGTTGCGCCCGCCCGCGACGAGCACCTTGCCGCTCGTGAGCAACGTCGCGGTGTGCTCGCCACGGCCCTGGGTCATCGGTGCGGCCGCCGACCAGGTGTCGGTCGCGGGATTATAAATCTCGGCGCTGGCCACGTAGGTGTTGCCGGCGGTGAGCCCGCCGGTCACCAGCACCGTGCCATCGTTGAGCAGCGTCGCGGTATGCCCCTCGCGCGAAGCGGCCATCGGCGCGGCCGTCGACCAGGTGTTCGTGCTCGGGTCGTAGAGCTCGGCGCTCGCGACTGGCGCGTTCGAGGCCCCGTTTCCGCCCGCGATGAGCACCCTGTGGTCGTTCAGCCGTGTCGCCGTGTGGTAGCGGCGGGCGGCGGCCACCGATCCGGCGGATGACCAGGTGTTCGTGCTCGGGCTGTAGAGCTCGGCGCTCGCCAGGAGAGCGCCGTTGTACCCGCCCACGACGAGCACGTCGCCGTGCTGGAGCAGCGTTGCAGAGTGCCCGTGGCGCGCGGTGCTCATCGCGCCGGCCGGCGCCCACACGGGGTCGACCAGCGCGGGCTCGCCGCCCGCGTCCGCCCAGAGCTCGATGGTCGCCCCGCGCACCGCGAGGCGCGCGGCGATCGGGCGACCGCCGCGCGCGAACGCGGCCGGCGCCGTCACGCGCAGCCGCGGCGCGCCGAACTCGTCGACGACCTCGACGGCGTCGCCCTGCTGCCTCAGGGTCGCGCCCGCGACCTCCCACGCGGCCGCGGGAGCGCCCGCGCGCGCGACGCCCGCGTCGAGCAGCAGCCACTCCTCGTAGCCTTCCTCGATCGCCGACCAGAACGACGTGCCGCCTTCGCGCCGGAACGCCACCGCCTGCTCGGCGATAACGCCCTCGCCCTCGGCGCCGATCTCGCGCACACGCGCCTCGAAGCCGCCGGGCAGATGGAACCGGATCTCCCCCTCGCCGCGCGCCGGCAGCGCGGCGTGCAGCCCGCCGCGTCGCTGGAGCGAGGCCTCGATCTCGCCGTCGCCGGCCAATCCGACGGTCGAGGCGAGCGCGAAGCCGCGGTCGACCGCGACGAATGCCTCGCCGCCCCCGAGGATCTGCAGCGCGTGGTCGGGGAAGCGAAGCCGGAGCTCGTCGCCCGCGGGCGGCTCGGGGCCCAGCGCGCAGCCGGCGCCGCCCGTGGACAGCACCCCGCAGAAGAGCAAGGTAGACAAGATGAACAGCCAGCGCTGGAACGGGGAATCGAAACGCATCATGGCGCTCCTCCTTGAGTCATCGGTTTCCAGAGACCGCGGTCTCGGGGCGGAAAGGGAAAGAGAACCTCGGCGGCGTGTGGGGCTAAGAAATCCAAACGCGATGCTGCCTGCATGCATGCTGCCACGTCGCAGGGTCATGGGGCCACCCCATCGCAGGGTTATGGCGCCAGGGGGGAGACGACGTGATCGGTCTCGACCATGCCCGAGACCGCGAAGCGTGTCGATGTCTCCGGAGCCGGGCGCGCAGCGACCGGCGACGTCGCTCGCGGAGAGGGTTTTCCGGCGTGACATGTCACGGTGCAAGCGCGCCGATCGAGCCCGCGCGCACGTGCGCGTGTACCGACTCCGGCAGCTCCGCGACCAGCGCTAGCCGCCGGCTCACCCTGCTCGGCGTCCGGCCGAATCGCTTGCTCAGCTCCTCGCCGCTGAGGCCGAATCGCTCCCGCAGCTCGCGCAGAAACCAGCCCGTGACCGTGCTGGTCATCAATCTCTGAACCCGCAGGCTGGCTGCTTCCATCCGCGAGGTGGACGAGCTCGTGCTCTCGGCGCGAGCGCCTGCCGGGCCGGCTCCAGCAGCGCTCGAGGTAGGACGCTCAGGGGGTGAGATCGATCAGCGATTGGGTGCCTACGGCTTCCGGGGGCGTCGGCGCGGTCGCTGGAGGGCTCGGGGAGCACGGCGGTCCCGAGGCCGATGAAGACGAGGGAGACCGCTCAGGAGTTTGCCCTGAGCGCGGCGAACTCGCCTGGATCGTGGATGGTGGGGGGATTGGTCCCGCCACCGATGAAGTCTTCCGTCCGGTCGTACATGCCGAAGTGGGTCACCGGCGCCGAACCGCCCTTTGCCGGGAAACCATCCGGGCCTGCCTTGACCCCGAGGGCGTTCATCAGGCTGCAGAAGTACTTGTTGATCGGCGCGTTGGCGAGCGACGGATCGGTCCCCGTCTCCTGGGAGATCGCGTCGACCCGGTCCGACGTGCCGTCGGCACACGTGATCTCGCTGTTGCCGGTCGTGAGATCGGGCGAGCCGTCATCGACGTTCACGGCCCAGCCGGTCTTGAAATAGCCGCCGGCGCTGCCGGCCTGGATGATCGGCAGGTTGTTGAGGTTGCGGGCGCAGCCGTCCGACGCGTCCTGGAACCAGACGGCCGCGCAGCTGTCGAGGAGCGTCCCGTCGCCCTCGTCGATACGGTTCAGCTGCCCGACGAGGTGGGCGAACTTCCTCGCATAGTAGTCGTCGATCGTGAGGATCATGTCGATCACACCGGGGACGCAGGTGCCCGTCATGCCCGCGTGGTCCAGGCGACTCGCGAGACCGGCGGCCTCTTGCGTCAGGCCGAGCCCCTTGAAGCTGTAAGCCGCGGGGTACTTCAGGAAGATGACGGGGTTCGCGTTGCACGCCGCCGCGAGCACGGCGAGGTTCGAATAGAGGTCGGCTCCGTCCAGGCTGTCCGAGATTCGCTGCGTCAGCTTCTCGGAGTACGAGACCGTGCTCGTCAGGTCGATGTTTTCTTGCGTCACGCCGAGCGCCGTGGCGAGGGACGTGTTGCACTGCGAAGGGACCACAACGTTTCCTGTCGCGTGGAGGAGCTCCTTCCAGGCTGCGAGCTTCTGCTTGTCGGAACGGCTCATGTCGAACCGCTCGAGCGTCTGCAGATCCTCCCTCACGATGTCGAGGACGCTCTTGCCGCGCATCGCCGCGTAGGTGTCCGGAGACGTCGGCTTCCCCGCCTCGAAGAGGCCCGTGAGGCTGCTGAAGGCCTGCTGCGCGTCGAGGCCCTTGAAGAGGGTCTCGGCGGCGGAGTAGGAGATCGCCGACTGAGAGTTGTCATTCCCACCGATCGTGTTCATGAGCAACGGAGTTCCTTGCGGGCTGAGCTGCCGTGCGATGACGTGGTCCAGCGAGGGACCGGTCGGCAAGGCGTAGAACTTCGTCGCCGTGTTGAAGCTGAACGGGTCGTTGCTGTTGGGAGTGACCGGGTGGCAAGTGAAGTACGACCCGTTCACCTGCGTGTTTTCATCGTTCCCCTGCCCCCGAACCATCGTCGCGGTCCACTCGTTCATCGCGCGGATGCCTCGGGGCATGAGGAGCTTGTCGACGTAAGGCGCGAGGTGCTTGAGCGTCGTCGACTCGAGGTCCGCGGCGGTGAGCGGGCCGTGGGACTTCTTCGGGAACCACCGCGTCGTGATGCAGCCATAGTGCGTGTACATCACGATCAGCCGCTTCGGTGGTGTGGCCGGCTGCGCCATCACGGAGCGGTCGAGGATCGAGCCGAGGAACGGCGCTGCGACGCAAGCTCCGCCCAGCCCCCGGAGGAAAATTCTTCGGCTCACGCGCTTTGTCATGGTCGTATTTTTCCTGCCTCAATAGATATGGCGCACGGCTGACACCCGGAACGCCCTCCGGACGCCCGCGTTCGCCACGTCTCCGTCAGCCCTACAATGCCCGCGGACTCGTGAGCCTATTGGGATTTCGCTCGGCCGGGAGCGTTCTTCGCGCGGAAGGATGCCCCGCGCGTCACGGGCGACAGCGACGCCGGGAAAGAGCTCGTCGCGCGGCGGGGGGCGGCGGTAACTGGCGGCCATCGCGACGCTTCGCTGCTTGCGATGCTAGGTTGAGAGCATGACGATGAGGTCGAATCGCGCCCTGTTTGCGGTTGCCGTCTCTGCGTTGCTGGGCGCATGCGGTGGGGAAACAGCGCCCTCCAGCCCGGAGGCGGGCGGGACGACGGGCTCGCCCGCCGGCGGTACGGGGACAGGCGGCGTGGACGCGAGCGGCAGCGCGGCGGGGACGGGCGGCGCGGGCGCGAGCAGCAGCGCGACCGGGGGTGGCGTGGACGCGAGCAGCAACGCGACCGGGGGAGGGACGGGTGGCGCGGGCGCGAGCAGCAGCGCGACCGGGGGAGGGACGGGCGGCGCGGGGCCTGTGCAGCTCACGGGAGCCGTCGAGAAGGGGCCGTTCGTGGTCGGCTCGTCGGTGGTGATCTCGGTCCTCGGTCATGACCTGACCCCGACGGGACAGACGTTCATCACGGCGACGGGCGACGACCTTGGACATTTTGAAGTGGCTCTCGCTCACCCCGGTCCGGTCTCGATCGTGAGCGAAGGGTTCTATTACAACGAGGTCACCGGCCGCCTCTCGGGCGCCCCGCTGACGCTGCGCGCGCTGTTCGACGTTGCCGGCGATGCGCCGGAGCAGACCGCGTACGTCAACCTGATCACGCACCTCGGCTACGAGCGGGCCAGGCGGCTCGCCGAGGGCAGCGGGGATCTCGCGGCTGCGGTCGAGCAGGCAGAGGGTGAGCTCCGCGCAGCGCTCGGCATCGGCCCGGCAGGTTTCGACCCCCACGCGGGCGGCGTCGAGATGAACGCTCTCGGGGGCGACGGCGACGCCAATGCGTACCTCCTCGCCGTCGGCGCCGTGGTGCTCGAGGCTGCCCTCCTCGAGGCGGGTGAGCACGGCTCTGTCGACGCGACGATGCAGGAGCTCGTGAATCAGCTCTCGCTCGATCTGGCGAGCGACGGCGCGCTCGACCCCGCGCTCGTCGCGGAGCTCGCCGGCGCGGCCTCGGCGCTGGATCGCTATGAAGTGAAGGATCTCCTGGGCGAGCGGCTCGAGGAGCTGGGCTCGACCGCCGAGGTGCCGGACATCGACAGGTTCTTCGACGAGGATGGGGACGGTGTCTACGACGCCGAGGATACCTGTCGCCTCGTCCCGAACCCGAGCCAATCGCCGCTGAACGCGGTCTGCTCGGTCAAGAAGGTCCGCGTCTCCGAGCCCCTCGAGGGCGGCAGCCTGACCGAGATCTTCGTCCGCGACGCCGATCAGGACGGCCGCGCCGACGTCCTCCTCGGCAATGTCGGCGGGGGCTCGGGCGAGGGGCTGGGCGTGATGCGCGGCAAGGGGACGGGGCGGCTGGAAGAGCCCGTCTGGGCGCTGCCGCCCAGGGATTACTACGCCGCGGCGGTCGTCGCCGACTTCAACGAGGATGGCGATCCCGACGTTGCGGCGGAGGTGTGGGGCCTGTCGCTCGCCGTGGGAGGGCCGGGAGCGACGTTTCTGCCCGCGGTCGAGATCGATCCGGCGAGCGCGCTCTGTCTGGCGACCGCGGATTTCAACGGGGATGGGCATCAAGATCTCGCATCCGGCGGTGCTTCGGACGTGACCATTTTCCTGGGGGACGGCGCGGGCGGGTTCGTGGCGGCAGCGACGGTGCCCGCCGACTCTCCGGTTGCGCTCGCCGTGGGGGACTTCGACGCCGACGGCAACGAGGATCTGGCGGCGGCTCACTGGGACCAGAGGAAGGTCAGCGTCTGGCTCGGAGACGGGGCGGGGGGCCTCGATTCACCGACCGCCTTCGCGATGCCTTCCAAGGCGTCGTCGGTGTCCGTCGGGGACTTCGACGGCAATGGCGACCAGGACCTGGTCGTGGCCATGCTCGACGGGAGGCTGCGCGTGCTCGTCGGCGACGGCGCGGGCGGCTTCACCCAGGGGCCCGAGCACCAGGTGTCGGCGAATCACCATGCCAGGACCGCGATGGCCGACTTCACCGGTGACGGGAGAGACGATGTCGTCGCGAACTGGGCCATGGACGGCGTGATCCACCTGGTCGTCAGCGAGGGGACGGCGTTCGGCGAAGATCACACCTTCGACGAGGCGAACAGCCGGGAGGGCCTGTCTCTCGGTGTCGGCGACCTCAACGGGGACGAAAGGCCCGACATCGTGTACGACGACGGCGAAGCCGTGACCATGCTGGTCATCAATCTCTGAAGCCGCAGGCTGGCTGCTTCCCTCCGCGAGGCCGACGAGCTCGTGCTCTCCGCTGGCCGGGACGCCGTGTAGGACGAAGGCAGCGGGGAGCGTCGACTTCGTGCTCGGCGGTGAGCTCGATCCGGCGCCGCGCCGCCGGTCGCCCTTGCGATCCGTCCACGCTCCGAAAAGCGTGTCCGGTTTGATCGTTCCTTCATCGCCGGGCCGAAGGGGCTGTCTTCACGCCGTCGCCTGCGGGGCGTAGCATGCGGTTGGGCGCGTCGACTCCGGGGGCAGTCTGCCCTCGAGCGCTGCGCCGCGACGTCACCCAACCCGCATCGAGAGGTCTCATGAGTTCTCCGACCGCCCAGCCCGCCGAGAGCTACAACCCCTACGAAGCACCCAGGGCAGACGCGCCCGCGGCGCTGCAACCGGAGGAGCGCTCGCGGTTGCGGCTCGCGAGCGGCGGCCGGCGGTTCGCGAACCTCATCGTCGACTACATGGGATCGATGCTGTTCACGTTCCTCGCGGGCGCGATCTTGGGGCTCCTCGGCGGCGCCGAGGTGTTCGAGCAGGTCAACGATACGTTGCTCGGTCTCGTGATGATGTTCGCGTACTATGTCTCGATGGAGGCGATCTTCGGCGCCACGCTGGGCAAGCTCGTCACGGGCACGCGGGTCGTGATGGAGGACGGCAGCCGCGCAGGCCTCGGTCGGATCGCGATCCGGACCCTGTGCCGGTTCATCCCCTTCGAAGCGTTCACGTTCCTGAAGCGGGGCGACGCGCCCGTGGGCCTGCACGACGGGCTGTCGAAGACCCGCGTCATCCTCGTGCGCGGCGCTGACGACGCACGTTGAGAGGCGGTGCGCCGAGCTCCTGTGGGACCGCCTCGCGACGGGGCAGGTCAGGGGAGGGCCTGCTCGCGAAGGCGAGCGAGAGAACGAGAACACTGGAGGGCCATGGCGCCGAACCCGAGAAAGCAGACACCCACGTCAGACCAGCTCCGGAGGTCGAGGGCTTCGACGCGCACAAGCAAGAGGTACGCGAAGGCGAGGTTGGCCAGCGCCCAGGCCACGTTCACCGCCGGCGGCGACAACCCCTTGAACGGCGGTGATGCGAACGGGGTCTGCAACGGCTGGCCGGACACGCCGGCGATCAGGTGGGGGAGCGCATTGGCGAGGAACGCCCCACCGAAGAAGTACGCGAAATAGACATACCATGGCATGGTGATCTCCTCGAGCTGTTCGAGCGGAGACGGCTCTCGCACCAAGAAGTAGGTTGGGCGGCTTTCCCACGCAAGGAAGAAGGCAGGGCCGCCTTCTTCGTGTCCGGCTCGACGGGGCCGGGGCAGAGCGGGTCGGGGTCGCTGCCATCGTCAGGGAGCGGCTCCTCGACGCCCGTGTCCGACCCGGAGGGCACCGGCTGGCACGCGAGGCCAGCGCTCATGAACAAGAGAAACGGGAGTAAGCCTCTTCGCATGCCGTAGCAGTAACAGATGGTACCTTCGGAGAGAGGCAGTGGCAAGGATGCGACCGGGGCGATCTGTGAACGGCGTTCACAGATCTTCGTCGCCGCGGGTGGATTGTCCGTCGCGCCGGCGAGGGTCACCTTGCGGCGCGTGACGGGGCCTCTTGCCGGTCCCGCAGAGGAGCAACACCATGCATGCCGTAGGAGTCCACCGCTACCTTCCCATCGAGCACCCCGAGAGCCTGCTCGATCTCCAGCTGCCGGAGCCGGCGCCGAGGCCGCGCGATCTGCGCGTGCGGGTGTGCGCGGTGGCCGTGAACCCGGTCGACGTGAAGGTCCGCGCGCCGAAGCCCCGGGTCGAGAACCCGCCGCGCGTCCTCGGCTGGGACGCCGCCGGCATCGTCGAGTCGGTCGGCGCGGACGTCACCGTGTTTCGGCCGGGAGACAAGGTCTATTACGCCGGCAGCATCGCGCGGCCGGGCAGCAACGCGGAGGTGCACCTCGTCGACGAGCGCATCGCCGCGCCGATGCCGCGGTCGCTCGGGTTCGCCGACGCGGCGGCGCTGCCGCTCACCTCGCTGACCGCGTGGGAGGGGCTCTTCGAGCGCCTCGGCGTCGACCCCGAGGGGCGCGACGCGGGGAGCGCCGTGCTCGTCCTCGGCGGCGCCGGCGGCGTGGGCTCGATGGTGGTGCAGCTCGCCAAGGCCGCAGGGCTGCGGGTCGTCGCGACCGCCTCGCGCGAGGAGAGCCGGGCGTGGGCGCGCTCCCTCGGCGCGGACGTCCTCGTCGACCACCGGGCGCCGCTCCGTCCGCAGCTCGAGGCCGCGGGGATACAGCACGTGGAGCTCATCTTCAACACGCAGAGCACCGAGGCGTGGTGGGACACGATGGCGGATCTCGTGGCGCCGCGCGGGCGCATCGTGGGGATCGTCGAGGCGAAGGCGCCCCTCGATCTCGGGAAGCTCATGTCGAAGAGCGCGACCTTCGCGTGGGAGCTCATGTTCACGCGGTCCCTCTACGAGACCGCGGACATGGCCGCGCAGCGGGCGATCCTCACGCGCGTGGCGGCGTGGGTCGACGAGGGGCGGGTCCGCACGACGCGCCGCGAGCACTTCGGCCGGATCAGCGCGGCGAACCTGCGCGCCGCGCACGCCCGCATCGAGTCGGGGCAGGCGGTGGGCAAGCTGGTGCTGGAGGGGTGGGGCTGACGGCGAGGCGCGCCGGGCCGCTGGCTCACCTGCCACAGGGTGTCACGTGACACCCTCGTGGCGATGTGTCACCCGCGGCGCTCCTGGCCAGCGGCGCGTGCAGGCGCCCGAGGGCGCGGCGCGAGCACCTCCGCGCAGCGGAGGCGGGCGGCGCGCGGCCGAGACGAGGCTCAATCTTCGCGGTTCGGCGCGAGTTCGCCTCTGGCCTGCCGGTTGCTGAGGTCCCTGCGCGAGCGAGCCGTCGAGATGAATCGACGGCAGCGCCACCCCAGGAGAACTCGCCATGATGTTCGAACGACATGTGCTCATTCGCCGGACCTTGATCGCCGCTGCCCTCGCGTTGCCCATCGGCGCCGCGATCGCCGCGAGCGCGCCGAACGACGCGGTGGCCGGCTGCCAGATCACGGTGCGCGTGCACAACTCCGGCAGTCGGCCGTTCACGGTCGACTGGGACGAGAGCAAGGTGAAGGTGTCCGGCGGCACGTGGGACAAGCTCGCGAAGACCTCGTCCGAGTCGGTCGGCGCCGGTCAGACGAAATCGGTCGTCTATGGGGCGCTCTTCAACTGCGGAGCGAATCGCCGGTATCAGATCCACACGACCCGGGGCGGCGACGAGGAGACGACCTACTTCCCGGGCGTCAGCGCCTGGACGACGGACCAGTCGCCCACGATCAACATCTCGATGTGACGCTGCCACGAGCGCGGTCCGGGCCTCTCGCGCCGTGGGTCGACGTCAGCGGGCGAGGAGCGCGATCGCGTCCTGGATCCCGGCGTGGGTCAGCCGTACGCGGACGTCGACGCGGGCCGCGCCGGATCCGAGCACCTCGGAGGTGACGGCGAGCGGGACGGCGACCCCGCCGCGCGCCGGCAGCGCCGCGAGCGCGGCGAGATCCCTGGCGGCCTCGTCCAGCGCCTCGGGCGTGTCGCCGTTCGCCGCGAGCAGCGTCAAGCCGACCAGCGAGAAGAGCCCGCCGGCCAGCGTCCCGCGCCTCCGCAGCACGTCCATGTCCGGCGCCGCGCCGAGCGTGCCCTCGTCGCGCGCCGGATCCACCGCGACGCGCAGCCGAGCCACCAGGGCGGCGTCGTCCTCGCTGGTCCCGAGCCACGTCCGCTGGCCGGCGGGGACGACATAGAGGTGGGTCGTGTGCGCGGGCGGGGCGTCCTTCGTGAGCGGCTTGGAGCGGAGCTCGACGTGGAGCGTCCCCGCGGGCAGCGAGGCTGGCGCGCGGACGATCGCGTGCGTCGTGCTCTGCTTGTCCTCGTCGTCCTTCTTCGGCTTGCCCGCGGCCTGAGCGGTGTTTCCGTCCTTCGGCGCGCTCCGCTTGAACCTGTCGAGCTCATCGCCGCGCTGGAGGAGCTCCTTCACCCCGGAGATCCAGGTCTGCGCCGGCTCCTCGACCGAGGCCAGCACCCACCCCTGGAGCGCGAGGCGCGCCGCCTTTCGCGCGCGCGGCGCGCCCTTGTCGCGCTGGTAGGCCGCGAGCGCCTTCTCCGCTGCCGCGCCGTTCGCGCCCGCGCCGACGACGAGGGGGCCGCCCGTGAGGGCCAGGGTCTCGAGGCGAGCGAGGACCTGATCGAGCCGCGTCCCGTCGTAGCCGTCGTCGATCATGTCGTCGCGCAGCGCCTTGAAGACGGCCTCCCGCAGCGGGGTGAGCTCGGCGCGCGACGCGCCCTGCGTGTGGAAGGCGACCGCCGTGTCGGCCGGGAGGCGGAAGAACGCCGGCGGCGGCGCGGCGTCCTGCGCGGCGGCCGGCGCGAGGGCCAGCGTGAGGGGCGAGCGCCGGCCCGCGAAGCGCAGCGTGAGGCCGACCTCGATGTCCGCGCGGCCCCACGTGAGGTCGACGTTCAACCGCTCGATGTCGCGCAGGAACCCCGCGGCGAGCTCCTCGCCCAGCGCCCCGGCGCGGCCGTCGTCCTCGTCCGCTTCGTCCGCGGCGCTCGCCTCCTCCACGGCCTGGCGGAGGGTCCGATCCGAGAGCTCGATCCGCGCGTCCGCGTCGAGCGGCTCCCGGGCCACGACCTGGACGAGGTAGGCCGCGGCGGCCTCGATGTCCTCCACGTCCTCGCCGCAGAGCAGGCGCGCGCCGTCCCGCCGCTCGCCCGGATCGAAGGCGCAGGCCCAGGGCGGCGCCTCCTCGTCGGGATCGGCGTCACGCGCGCGCTCGACGCGCAACAGGCCCGGGTGCTCCTCGAGCTCCTTGAGCACGAAGCGATCGGCCAGCCGCGGCACCTCCTGCTCCGCGACCGACAGGGAGGCAACGGCGTGAGCGCCCGTGGTGCCCAGGAAGGCGACGTCGATCGGCCTGTCGAGATCGACGATCCCGGCGAGGTCCGGGCCCACCGCTCCCTCGAGCACGCGCGTGGGTTCCGTCGAGCCCATGGTGAACATGAGCGCGCTGCTCGGCACGAGCTGCGCGGCGTTCGCCCAGGTCCGCTTCGGATGGGCGATCCTCAGCACGAAGGTGAGCTCTGCCGGCGCGCTCGCGGGCTGCGCCGCCACGACCGCGGGCGCGGCGACGGCGGGGCGCGGCGCCGCGGGCAGCGGCGCGACGGGAGCGCGCTGGGGGGCCGGGGGGCCGGCGCACGCGGTGGCGAGGGCGATCGGGAGGAGGGCGGCGCGCTTCATGGAGGCGCCGATCGTCGCGCTCGAACCGGGCCCCTGGCAAGCGGGGTGTCACTTCGGGAGCTTCATCACCGTACCTGCGGCGCTGTTCGTCCAGTAGACGCTTGTCGCGTCCACGGTGATGCCCAGCGGATGATCTTGCCCCGTCGCGAGCGTCTCGGGATCGCCGCCTCCGATGGGCACCTTCTTCACGGTGCCGTCGTCGTTCGTCCAGTAGACGCTCTCGGCGTCGATCGCGAGCTTCCGCGGGTTGCGCTGCCCCTCCGCGAGCGCGAAGGGGGGGCCGCCCTCGAGCGGAGCCTTCATCACGGTGCCTCCGTCATTGGTCCAGTAGACGGCGGCGGCGTCCACGGCGATGTCCTGCGGCTTGACCTGCCCGTCCGCGATCGCGCTGGGGGCGCCGCCCGCGACAGGCACCTTCATCACCGTGCCTCCTTCGTTCACCCAGTAGACGTGGGTCGCGTCGACCGCGATGCCGAGCGGCGAGTCTTGCCCCTCCGCGAGCGCGACCGGGGCGCCGCCCGCGACGGGCACCTTCATGACGGTGCCCTGGTCGGCGCTCGTCCAGTAGACGTTCTCGGCGTCGACCGCGATGCCCATGGGGTATGTCTGTCCGTCCGCGAGGACCGTGGAATCGCCCTCGTACGTCGCCATCATGATGATCTCGAGGCCTGAGTCGGTGAAATAGATCTGGCTGGAGGGGTCGAGCGTGATGCTCTGGGGGGCGAAGGGGGGGTCTCCCATGAAGAGGAACTCCGCATTGCCGCCGCGGACAGGCACCGTCATCACCTGTCGAGCGACGGGATCGACCCAGTACGCCGTGGTGTCGTCGACCACGATGTCCGTCGGCTCGACGCCGCCCGACGCCAGGAGGAGGGGCTGGCAGCGCGACGCCACGCACGGCGCTCCCAGGCAATAATGGCCGCAAGCGCCGCAGTGCTCCGGATCGGAGGTCCTGTCCGCGCAGGCGCCGCCGCAGAAGGACAGGCCATCCTGGCAGCCGGGCGCGTCGTCGCCTCCGGTCCCCGCCGCGGCCACGGCGACGCCTCCGCCCCCGCCGGAGGTCCCCGAGCTCGCGGCGTCGGAGCTCCCAGGAGCGAAGTCCCGAGCTTCGGGGCTGCACGCGGACAAAGCAAGCACACTCATCAGCAGGAAGCGGTTCATGGCGCGTAGTGTACACGGAACGCGGGAGCACGTCGGCAAGCCTCCCTCGGAGCGCTCGTGCTGTTCGCTGCTGTCGGGCGCTGTCGTATCAGCGGGCCAGCGCGACGAGCGACTCGGGCATGCCGAGGTCGACAAGGGCCCGCCGCACGAGGGAGAAGAGCTCGAGTTAGACGCGATCGAACGCCCCCTCGAGCGGCGTCGCGGCTTTCCTCAGCGCGCCGGCGTCATGCCCGTGTCGTCGAGCGCCGGCCAGGCTGGCCGGAGCGGGAGGACGAGCGCATCGAACGGCGCGGGCAGCGATACGGAGGTCGCCGCATGCAAGCAGAACTCCCGGCCGGGTCCGAGCACCATCTGGCGCATCCACAGGCCGGCGCTCGCTTGCTCCAGGATCGGCGTGAGCCGGGCGAACAGCTCACCGTAGGACACGCCGTCGGGCTTGCCGAACCAGTGGGCGTAGCCGGGCGCGTTCAGCGCAACCCCGCCCCGCAGGCGATACAGGCCCCCGGCCCCGCCGCCGGCGAGCGCGGCCGCCGCGTCGTGCGGCGCCGACCGGCTGGCGGAGACCGCGGCCTCGTTCAACGCGCCGAGCGCACCGAAATCCTGCACGAGGTACCAGTCCTCGTAGACGTCGCCGCCGCCGGCCGCCCACGGGGCCCCGGAGAGCCCGACGCTGAACGACCGGAGAAAGCCCGGCGCGGGCGCTCGGGCGAGCGCCGCGTGGAAGGCGCGCTGCCGGCGCTCGTACTCGCCCGCGGCGGCCTGCGGTTGCCTCCAGTGCCAGAACACGTAGGCCAACATGGACTCGCTGTTTCCTTCCGCGGGATAACTCACGTCTTCTCCGATGCCGGATGCTTCATGTTCATGGTAACACCGCCGGCTTCGAGCTCATCCAGCATCTGGCAGAGGCGCTTCTCCCTGGTGTCCTGCCGCTTTGCTTGATTGATCCAACCGATATAATCGTTCTGCTGGTAGGCAGGGCGCGCCTTGTAAGCATTCATCAGGCCACGCTCGTTCAGCGCGGTCTTGACGAACTCGGGGATCGGGTGCCTGGGCCGTCTCAGGCCTGACGGGTCGGCGCTCATGGCTACCTCGTTATACCGATGCACGGCGTGGAGGTGAAGCGGAGGGCCGTGCCCCTCGCCGCTCGGGGCTCGCCCCGGGCGATCACGGGCTGGGCGCGGCCCTCGTGGTCGATGAAACTTTCATCGCCGTGGGGCGTCTCAGCTCCCCGGAGGTTCCGCCCGATGCCCAGACGTCGTGGTCTCTTCCTTGCGTTCTCCCTTCTTTGTCCGGCGCTGCTCTCCGCCGGGTGTGCCCAGCCGATCGACGCTCCGGACGCGACCGCGTACGTGCTGCTCGATCCCGCGGCGCGCGCTCGCTGGACCGTGGCCAGCGACGGCTGGCAAGGCGCGCCGATCCTGCCGGTCGCCCTCGACGTGGAAGAGACGGCCGTGCTGCGCGGCCCGGAGGGCGCGCAGCGGATCGCGCTGCGCGGGGGCATGCTCGCGCACGTCCGCGGCGTCGAGGGCGAGATCCGATGGCTCGCGCTGGGGGAGGAGGCGCGGGACGACCGCCTGACGCTGCACGCGAGCAAAGCGGCCGCGGCGGCGCTCGCGGCGCTCGTCGGCGGCGAGATCTCCCCGCGCCGCGACGGCATGTGGACGCTCACAGCGCCGGATCTGCTGGAGCGTGGCTCCTTCCTCGATCCGCCCGAGGGCGTGTTCGAGGCCCTGCCGGACGCGCAGCGCGATCCCGGCGATCCCGCCGCGTTCGCGCCCTCGGCGGCGCAGGACGCCCTGGACGCGCTCGCCGCGGTGCCTGCGGCCGCCAGAGGCGGCGCGCTGGAGCCTGGCAGCGCGGAGGCAGAGCTGGTCGGCCTCTACGCCGCGGGGCTGCGGACGCTCCTCCTGGACGCGTCCGGGGGCTTCACGCTCGAGGACCGCTGCACCGGGGAGGTGGTCGCGACCGGCGACTACTCGGCCGCGGGCGATCGCGTGACGCTGCGATCCGCGGGGGCGGCGCCGATCGTGCTGGGCCGGGATCGGGATAGGCTGATGCAGCTGGGCTGGGAGGCCTTCGCGCCACTCGCGCCCGAGCCCTCGGGGCGTGGCGAGGCGGAGAGCGGGCTGCTCGGGAACGGCGGTGAGGAGTGACCATGAAGCGCAGGCATTTGCTGGGAGCGACTGCAGCAGGGCTCGCGGCCACCGCGTGGCCCGCGTTCATCCGCGACGCGTTCGGCGATGGCGCCGCGTGCGACGAGACGGGCAAGCCGGTGGCCGCCGCGGGGTCGCTGGTCCAGGTCTCGGCCGCGTTCCGCCGCGCCCGGCAGGCGAGCAGGGCGCTGCTCGTCTTCGTCATTCCTGCCGACGACAGCGCCAAGTGGGAGCGCGGCCACGCGTTCGGCGAGCTGCTCAACTTCGGCGCGGACGGGGATCTCGCCCCGCTCGCGGGCGTCGAGGTCGTCTGCGCGACCATGGCCGATCTGAAGAAGCTCGTGCCCGGCGCCGGCAACGGGGAGCCGCTCATGGTGGCTGTCAGGACCGACAAGGTGCCTGTCGTCGCGACGCAGCTCGACGTCGCGCTCCCGAGCTACGACGGAATGCGCCGCATGGCGTCCGGGGGCCGGGAGGAGCAGCTGAAGCACGACGACACGATCGCCGCGCAGCGGATCGGCGCGCTCGGGGCGCTGCTCCGGAAGGGCCTTGGCGCCGACGCGCGCGACGTGGAGGCCCGGGCCGCGAGCGTGCGCGCGCGGCTCGTGAAGGCGCCGCCCGCGGGGGCGCAGTGGGCGATCGCCAGCGGCTGCGGGATCGACGTCGAGGGGGCCAAGGACAGCGGGCTCATGGCCTGCGGCATGGGGCACGTGCCCTCCAAGTCACGGCGCTTCCTGTACTTCTTCTCGATCGACGGGCGCGGGGCATCCACGCGTTGATCCCGGTCGGCCTCACGCTCCAGCCCGACGCGGCGTTCCTCGACCTGCTGGCCGAGGTGATCCTGCGCGACGCCGACTACTACGAGGTGGCGCCCGAGACGCTCTGGCGCGTGCCGGACGCCGCCGAGGCCGATCTCCAGGAGAACGGCTTTCACCGCCGCTTCGCCGAGCTCGCGCGCCGGTCGGACCGGCCGTTCGTCGCCCACGGCGTCGGCTGGTCGCTCGGCGGCGCCTCGGCCGCCGACGCGGGCCGGCGCGCCCGCTGGCTCGCGGCCCTCCGGCGCGACCACGCGATCTTCCGGTTCCGCTGGTACACCGATCACCTCGGGATCAGCGCGCCCGCCGGGCTCTCGGCCGGGCTGCCGCTCCCGATGCCCATGAGCGCGCACAGCGCCGCGGTCGCCCGCCGCGCGCTCCGGGCGATGCAGGACGTCGTGGAGGACGTCGGCGTCGAGAACAGCGTCAGCTACTTCGTGCTCGGCAATCCGCTGGACGAGCCGCGCTTCCTCGAGCGCATCCTGAGGGCGCCGCGGACGCACCTGCTGCTCGACCTGCACAACGTCCACACCATGGCGGAGAACTTCGGCTTCGATCCGGCCGAGTACGTGGCGCGGCTCGATCTCGCCCGGGTGATCGAGATCCACCTCTCCGGCGGCGGCCCGAGCGATCCGGGCTGGCTGCCTTCGGGACGGGTGCTGCGGCTCGACGGCCACGACGACGCCGTGCCGGAGCCGGTGTGGCGCCTCCTGGACGAGGTCGCGCCGCGCTGCCCGAACCTGCGCGGGGTGACCCTCGAGCGCATGGAGGGCACGGTGCACGGCGCGGACGACGCGGCCGCCGTGCGGGAGGAGCTCCGCCGCGCGCGGCGCGCGCTCGGCCGGCGCGGGAGGCGCGGGTGACGCAGGCGGCCGGCGGCGGGGCGGCGGGGCGCGCGGCGCGTGGCGGGGCAGGGGAGGCCCGCGGCGGGGCAGGGGAGGCCCGCGGCGGGGCAGGGGAGGCCCGTGGCGGGGCAGGGGAGGCCCGTGGCGGGGCAGGGGAGGCCCGTGGCGGGGCAGGGGAGGCCCGCGGCGGGGCAGCGGAGGGCGCGGCGGCGCGGCCGGCGCGGCTGAGCGGGGCGCAGGCGCACGCGCGCTACGAAGCGCTCGTGGCCCGCGCGATGACCGCCGAGGATCCCGTGGCCGCGCTGCGCGCCGCGGCCGAGGATCCGGCGCTGCCGCCCGCGCTCCGGAAGGCGCTGCTCGGCGCGGACGAGGACGGCGTGAGGATGTCGGCGCTGCTCGTGGCGCGGCTGCGCTTCGAGCGGCTCCTGCGCGGCTCGCCCGAGGCCGAGGCGTGGTTCGACCGCGATCCTGCGGATTTCAGCGCCGCGTTCCGGCGCTACCACGCCGAGGTGCCGCCCACCGCCTTCTTCCCGCCGGGCGAGGCCCGCCTCTTCCGCCGCTGGATCGAGGCGCCCTCCGCGCCTGCGCGCGCCCGACGGCCCCGATGACCCGTGGGCGTCAGCAGCGCTTCCTCGCACCTCTGCCGGGCGTCAGCAGCGCTTCCTCGCACCTCTGCCGGGCGTCAGCAGCGCTTCCTCGCACCTCTGCCGGGCGTCAGCAGCGCTTCCCCTCACCCGACGGGGTCAGCCGCCTCGTCGGCGCAGCTCGGCCTCGAGCTCGGCGATGCGCCGCTCCGCCGTCGCGCGGGCGGCCTGCTCGGCCTCGGCGCGGGCCTGCTCGGCCTCGGCGCGGCGTCGCGCCGCCTCCTCAGGGGTCGGGACGAGCTCCGCCCCGTCGGGGGTGCGGGCGAGACGGAGCGCCGCCGGCTGGCCTGCGGCAGGGGCGATGACCCAGTGCAGATCGAGCACGGTGCATGGGCTGCGTTCCCCTTCGACGACGCGCTCGATCAGATCGTCGTCGATGCGATCCCAGACCCGCAGCCGCTCTCCTGGCGCGGCGTCAGGATCGAACGCGACGAGCTCCAGCACGCCGAGCTCATGGTACTTGCGGAGCTTGTCGGCCCACGTCTGCGGATCCGAGTCGTGCTCGCTCACGATCTCGACGGCGAGCTCAGGGGCACCACGCTCCCACGTCTTCCAGGAGCCGAACGGTGTGTCAGGGGTGTCGAGCCGGACAAAGGCGTCCGGCGCCAGACACCGGCTCGGATCCGACGCGGACCAGTAGACGAACTGGTCGGATCCGATCGACGCGCGATCCGCGAAGGTCTTGAGCACGACATAGAGCAGGGTCCTGATCTCGAGGTGGCGCTTGGTCTCCGGCACGAGGGCCTCTTCCGGGAAGTGGAGCGGGGAAGGCGCGCGAACGTGGCGGAGCCGGCGCGCGAGCGCGGCGTGCTGCATGGGGAACAGTATCCACACGCCGTGTGGGTACGTCGACCGCGACCCGGCTCGGTTTGCTCGCTCCGTCAAGATCGCCTCGAGATCGTCGCGGCGCGCGCCGGTGTAGCCTGGCAGCGTGCGCCCCCGCCGCCTCCGTCACGCCCTCGCCCTCGCCGCGCTGGTGGCCAGCGCCGGCATCGCCGGGTGCTCGTGGTGGCCATCCGAGGGGCCCTCCGCGGCGCGCCAGGATGTCGGGAGGGCAGGGGGGCGGCCGCCCGCCGCGCCGCCCTCTCCGGCCGCTTCCGGCGGCTTCGCCGCGGGAGGGCCGCAGCCCGCCGCCGCGCCGCAGGGAACCCCGCCGCAAGCGCGGCCTCTCCTGCTCCTCACGGACCCTGCCGTGCTCGCCGAGCTCGAGGCCGCGGGCCTCGACTTCGGCTCGGTGCTCACGGGCGCGCCGCGCGCGCCGGCCTCGCTCTCCGCGCTCTCCCGCACCGCCGAGCTCGCCTCGATCGCGCGCGTGCTCGCCGAGGACCTGCGGCAGGTCCAGCGCGCCGATCCGAGGAGCGGGACGAGCATCGCGCGCCACGCGCACCGCCTCTTCGACGAGCGGTGGCTCTCGGCCGAGGGCGCCCGCTTCGAGCTCATCGGCGTGGTGAACCGGATGGATCGCCGCCCGTTCGACGCCTCCGCCTGTGGAGAGACCCGCCTCGTGTACCGGCTGGCCTACGCCGCGAAGACCCCGGGCGGCGCGGCAGGCGCCACGTCCGCTGCGGGCGCCTCCGTCGCCACGCCGGCCCCCGCCGCCGCCTCGCGCCTCCCGATGACCGCGTCGTTCGAGCTGCTCGCGCCCGCCGGCGACGCGCGCTCGTGCCGCCGGCTCGCGCAGGCCTGGTCGCGCGCCGGCGCGCTCTCCGGGCCGGATCTCGTCCGCTTTCTCACCTCGCCCGAGGGCCCGCTCGCCCCGGGCGCCGCCCATCGCGCGCACCTCGCGCGGCTCGTCGTGAACCTGCAGAGCGTCCGCTGGCCCTCCACCGTGCGCCCGGACCTCGGCGGGCACGCGGAGTACGTGCTCCGCGCCTTCCGCTGGGACGCCCGCGCCGGGCGCTACGCGCCGCTCGCCCTCGAGAACACCCCCGACGTCGCCCGGCTCTCGCGCGACCCGGCGCGGCGCGAGCGGCTGCGCGCGTGGCTATCGGCCCCCGAGAACCTCGCGCGCCTCGACGAGGGGACCGCGCTCCTGCCCGAGGAGTTCCTCGCCACGAAGGCGCTGTCGGCGACGCCCCACGGGCTCGCGCGCCGCGCCAACCGGCCCTTCCGTGTCCTGTTCGAGCCGCGCGACTTCGCGGGCGTCGACTTCGGCGGCCTCTCGCGCGTCCGCTCGCCGGAGGGGCTGCTCCGGCGGCTCGACCAGATGACCTGCCCCGGGTGCCACCAGAGCGGGTCCGTCGCCGGCTTCCACCTGCTCGGGCAGGAGCCCCCCGGCCGCGTCCACGACGCGCTGTTCACCGTCGAGTCCGCGCACCTCGCGGGCGATCTCCCGCGCCGGCGGGCGGTGGTCGAGGCCATCGCTCGGGGCGCCGCCCCGGACGACGAGGTGCCGTATCCCGAGCGAGGCGACGGCGCGCGCGGCGGGTACGGCGCGCGCTGCGGGCTGGGCGACCCGAGCTTCGCGGCCTGGGCCTGCGCGGAAGGGCTCGTGTGCTCCGCGTACGACGCGCCCGAGGAGGACCGCGCGACCGTCGGTGTCTGCCTGCCGGCGGCGCCGGAGGTCGGCGATCCGTGCCAGGTCGGCGCCGTCGTCCCCCACGCCGACCCGCACCGCGATCGCGTCGCGGCGGCGCAGCGCGGGGCGTGCCCGCTCGCGGCGGTGTGCAACACGAGCCCCGTCGGGTTCCCCGGCGGCATGTGCACGAGCAGCTGCGTCGCGCTCCCGGAGGAGGGCGTCTGCGGCGCCATCGCCGTGCTCGACCCGTTCAACCGCTGCCTCGCCCGCGGGACGGTGTTCACCGAGTGCCTGAGCCGCCACGTCACCCCAGCGGGCCTGCGGCGCTGCTCGAGCGAGGCGCCCTGCCGCGAGGACTACGTGTGCGCCAGGACGAGCTCGGGCGAGGGCGCCTGCATCCCGCCGTACTTCCTGTTCCAGCTCCGGGTCGACGGCCACGCGGTGCCGTGACCCGCCCGGCGCCCCGCGGCGAGCACGTATTCGCCGGCCTCTGGATCACCCTCTGAGCGGCCTTTCGGGTGCCAATCCGCGGTGCGCCGGCCCTGACGTGCGGGTGCAGCACGCGACGTGAGGGAGCACGTCAGGGGCAAAACACGATATCGTAGTCTTCTCCGGCGCAGGCGGCCATCGACTCCTGATCATCCCCGGACCACGAATACGCGTCCTTGCATTGCTCTTCGAAGTACGCGGCCACGGGGTTCGCGGGATCGTCCCGGTCAGGGCTCACGCAGGAGATCGTCGCGCCGCCCGCGTCCTTGTAGCGACCCACCTCCGGGCACGCTGCGAGCAGGCTCGTCGGGCACGACAGCGTCCGGCAGTCCGGCAGGCCGACGGGCACGATCGCCATCGGGAGGTTGTGCGCGTCCACGTGGCTGATGTTGTACCAATCGAAGTCGTTGAAATCGGTGTTGAGGGTCATCTCGGCCAGCGTGTGTCGGCCGCCGCCGGGGTCCGACCCGGCGTATGCCCAGTAGCGCAGGGACGACAGCGGCTCCTCGCTGGTGCCCACGTCGCGGCACGCGAACTGCCCCGGGCCGAGCTCCCCACCGTCGATGCTGCTCCCCAGGAACTGGAGCGGCTGGTCGCACTTGTTGACGAAGGCCAGGGTGGTCTTCCCGTCACCGGGGGTGCGGCAGTCGACCTCGCCCGGATTGACGGGCGGCTGGCCTGTCGACGCGCTGCTGGCTTCGCTCGACGACGCTCCGCCGCTCGCGCTGGACGCGGAGCTGACCGAGGTGGATCCGCCGCCCGTCGCGCCGGAGGGCGTGTCCTGCTCGGGGGACGCGCAGCCGGCATCGAGCAGCGCCATGGCGAGCAGCGCGGCCGCAGCCTTCCTGTGTTGCGACATGAGGGTCCTCCTTGCGGACTCGGTGGTGGAAGGAGGATGAGGATACCGAAAGCCTCGTTCACCGAGAAGCCGTGTCCTCATCGGGCCGCGAGCAACGACCGGCGCGGACTCGGCACCTCGGGTGCCATTCAGGGCGCCTGGCAGGACACGCGGTGGATCGGCTCCTCTTTCCCTTCACCGACCGTCACGTAGTCCCATCCACCGGGAACCCACGTGATCGCCTCGGCCTGCTCCTCGTCGGGCGACGGCAGCACGCAGGGCGGTTCGGCCAGCGCCTGCGCCACCGTCTGATCCGGTGTCATGGGGTAGTAGAACACGTGGGATGAGGTGCGCAGCAGCACGCCCGTGCCGTCCGGGTGGACGTCGCCGCTGGTGAAGCGCGCGCTCCCGGCGGGCGGCTCGATGGAGCTCGTCCGGACGAGCGTCGCCGGCGCGCCCGCGGCGGGCAGCGCAGGCAGCTCGTAGACGCTCGAGGTGCCCTTGTTGACCTTCGTCACGACGGTGAGCGCTCCGGTGGCGGGGTGGATGAGCAGCGTCTCCGCGTCGTGGTCTCCGTCGGGGTACGAGAGCACGAACACCTCGGCGGTCGAGGCGAGCGGCCCTCCTCCGAGCGTGTCCGGCTCCGGCACGCCGTAGATCGTATAGCTGTCGCGCTCGCCGTCGTTGTCGCCGATGTCCGCGAGGAAGAGGCAGCTGCCCCCGCCCGAACGGCAGGGCCCGCGCGCGATGTCCTCCCAGTCGACCGCGGCCGCGCCGGCCACGGTCACCTCGGCCCGCAGCGCGCCGCCGAACCCGATCGCGAAGAAGCGGGGGTCATCGCCGTGGTCGTTGTGAACATAGAGCGTGTCCGGGTGCAGCCCGCTGGCGACGACCCCGGAGCACTCGTCGATGTCGCCCTTCGGGAGCGCGCCGACCCGCGCGGCCCCGGTGCAACGAGGGCAGCCCGTCTCCCGCACCGGCGGTGGATCCGATGCCCCGCAAGCCGACAGGAGCAGCGAGAGCGCCGGCGCCGCCCAGCGCGCCAAGGCGCCTGGTGCAGGCCCGCCGTCCGGACGCGACGCCCGGAGGCGATCCGGCAGCGGCAGCGGGGCGCGGAGGATCTCGATCGCGGACGTCGGTGACAGGCGCATCGCGGTTCGGTGCAGAGAGAGAGTTGAACGTAAAGGCGCCAAGAGCGCAGAGACGCAAAGATGTCCCATACTCATTCCTTTTCCTTTTTGCGTCTTTGCGCCTTTGCGTTGACTCTCTCTCTCTCTCCGGATTCCCAGCGGGCCGAGCTAGGGCGCCGCGTTCTCTTCTCCAGGGGTCGGCGCCGTGACGGCGCCCTCGCCGGTCAGGTCGGGCAACCTGCCCCACGTCTCCCCATCTGCTGCGGCCTCGATCGGGTACTTGAACTCGGCGAGCACCTGGTCGCTCTCGGAGATGAGGTAGACGGTCTCGCCTCTGGAGGAGCTCACCTTCCAGGTCGTGTAGAAGCAGCTGCTCGGGCCGCCGTCCTGCAGGCACGCGGTGTGGGGCCCAGGGCCGTCCTCGGGCAGCTGGTCGCCGACGATGAGCAGGTACGCGCCCGGGGCGAGCTGCGTGCCTTCGGGGAACCTGAGCGCGTCGGCCGTGTTGGGCTCTCCGCTGTCGTCGGAGTCGCACAGGCCGAGCCCGCCGAGGTCGGCCGAGCCCGGGCCCGGGTTGCCGAGCTCGATCCAGTCGCCGTCCTTGGCCGAGATCTCGTTCACCACGACGGTCGTCGTCGCGGTCCCGCCGCCCGTCCCCCCTTGGTCGCCGCCTGCGCCGCTCGAGCTCGAGCTCGAGCTCGAGCTCTGAGACGTGGTGGTCGCGCCCGAGCCCGGCGTGCCCGTATCTCCGGGCTCGTCGCTCGAACCGCAGCCTGCCGCGCAGAGCGCAGCGAGGCAGAGCGCGGCATATCGAAATTGTGCCATCACGATGTTCTCCTCGGCACCAGCACACGGCGATTTTGGCGGTGTGTCAACGGTGTGGCAACAGTGTGGCAACGGGCGGCGCGCGCGGGCTCCCGTTCGCGACCGCCCCCGCCGCGGTCGCGCGCGTCTGCGAAGCGCGCCGCCGCGCCCCTCAGCGCCCGCGTGCCCCGTGGTCCGCGATCACGCTCGCCACGCAGCAGGTCAGCTTCTTCCCCATGCCGAGGTGCAGGAACTCGTTCGGACCGTGCGCGTTCGATTGCGGTCCGAGTACGCCGGTGATCAGGAACTGCGCCTCCGGGAACTTCTCTCCCAGCATCGCCATGAACGGGATCGTCCCGCCCTCGCCGATCCCCATCGCCGGCCGGTCGAAGAACGTCTTCGACGCCTTGCGCACCGCCGCCTCGAGCCAGGGCGCCGTCGCCGGCGCGTCCCACCCGGCCGACGGCTCGCTCACGTGGAACCGGACCTCCGCGCCGTAAGGCGGGTCCTTCTCCAGGGCCTCCTTCAGGGCCGCCGCCGCCTTCCTCGGGTCGAGGCGGGGCGGCAGGCGCATCGAGAGCTTCGCCCTCGTGAACGGGCGCAGCACGTTGCCCGCGCCCGCGATGGGCGGCAGGCCGTCGGCGCCCGTCACCGAGAGCGCGGGGCGCCAGGTGCGGTTCAGGAGGAGCTCCGCCGTGTCGCCGGTCACCGGGCACGCGCCCTTCACCCACGGCAGCTCGCACACGACCGACTCGCCCAGCACGTCGGCCGCGGCCCGCGCCTGCGCCGCGCGCTCCTCCGGGATCTGCACGTGCAGCGCGTCCACGAGGACGCGCCCGGTCCGCTCGTCCTCGATGCGCGACAGGAGCTGCCGCAGGATCCGGAAGCTCGAGGGCACCACGCCGCTGCCCACGCCCGAGTGGACGCCCTCGCGCAGGATGTTCACGTCGAGCGTGCCCTGGAGCAGCCCGCGGAGCGACGTCGTGGTCCAGAGCTGGTCGTAGTTGCCGCAGCCGGAGTCGAGGCACACGACGAGGCTCGGCTTGCCGATGCGCCCCGCGAGCGCGTCGATGTAGGCCGGCAGGTCCGGGCTGCCGCTCTCCTCGCAGCCCTCGATGAGGATCACGCAGCGCGCGTGCGGGATCCCCTGCTCATGCAGGAGGCGCAGCGCCGCGAGCGACGCGAAGGCCGAGTACCCGTCGTCGGCGCCGCCGCGGCCGTAGAGCTTGTCGCCCTCGCGCACGGGCTCCCAGGGGCCGAGCCCCTCGCGCCACCCCGTCATCTCGGGCTGCTTGTCGAGGTGCCCGTAGAGCAGCACCGTGTCGTCGCGCGTGCCCGGCACCTCCATCAGGATCACCGGCGTGCGGTTCCCGATGCGCACCACCTCCACCGTGAGCCCGGGGATCGGCTGCGCCTCGCACCAGGCCGCGATGAGCGACGCCGCCCTGTCCATGTGGCCGTTCTCGCGCCAGGCAGGGTCGAAGGCGGGCGACTTGTTGGGGATGCGGATGTAGTCGTGCAGCGCGGGGACGATCTCCTGCTCCCAGCAGCGCTCGCAGGACGCGACGGCTTCACGCTCGTTGAGCTTCGTCAGCATGAACCTCTCCAGGGGCTTGAGGACGGCGGCGATCTCCGGGGATCGACTCTACAGCGCCCACGACGTGGGTGTACCGCGGACATGGGGGGTTGACATCTTCGACGTTCCAGAGCGCCCAGGCGAGCGGGCGCGGGGCCGGCGAGCGGGCGCGGGGCCGCGACGGGCGGGCGCGGCGCATGGACGGGCGGGCTCAGCAGGCTCTTTCGGTGTCAGGGCCGCTTCTCGAAGGTCACTTCCGGGTACTCCGGTGAGGGGCCGCCGAGCAGCGGGGCCGCTTCGCCGCGCACGTGCGCCTGGACGAAGGCGCGCGTGTACGCGTTCGTGATCTCGACCGCGCGGGCCGGATCGAGCGTGCCGAGCAGCTCCGGGAGGACGCCTTCGCCAAGGAAGTGCTCGACGACGATCGGCAGGTCCGAGAACGTGAGGTGGGCGGCGTCTTCGACCCGCGCCCGGTAGCCTTGGCCGTTCAGCGCGTTGTAGGTCTCGTCGATGCTCGGATCGTCGGGGTGGTCCGCCGCGAGCATGATGAAGAAGGGCTGCGCGAGGCCCCTGCCGCCGGCGCCGTCCTGCGGCCCGAAGAGCCTGCCGTCGATGTCGAGGCCGGCGTCGAAGCGGTCGTCGCGGGCGCATACCTCGGCGGCCATCGCGCCGCCGTAGGAGTGGCCGAGCACGCCGATCCGCTCGAGGTCGAGCCGGCCCGTGAGCAGGCCGCCCGGGTCGTCCTGCGCGGCGGCTGTGAGCTCGTCGAGCACGAAGAGCGCGTCGTCGGCCCAGACCGCGACGTGCTCGCCCATCGCCTGAGTAAAGGCCTCGATCTCCTCCTCCGACGCGTCCATCGTCGGCGTCAGGACGACCGAGCCGAAGGGCACGGCGCGGCCGTCGGGGAACACCGTGAGCTCGGTGTCGTAGGTGTGGCTGATGGCGGCCACCACGAAGCCGTGGCTCGCCAGGTCCTCGAGGAGGCTCGTGTAGTCGGCGCGGAGCATCCCGAACCCGTGCGAGAAGAGGAGCACCGGGTGGGGCGCGCCGCCCCCGGCGACCGGCACGCCCACGCGCGCGTGCGTGAGGATGCGCGCCTCGAAGCCGTCCTCGGCCGGGAGGCCGCCGGTCGTGCGCCGGCTGTCGCCTTCCTCCGGCGACAGGTACGGCGCGATCTGCCCTGTGCCGCAGGGATCGGCCGGGTAGAAGAGCTGCACCATGAGCTCCCGGCGGTCGTCGGGATCTTCCGTCGCCTCTTCTCCACGCGCGCTGTCGGTGAGGGCGCGGATCTGCGTGCCGACCGGGTGCGGGCCGGTCGGGCGGGGCAGCTCGAGGACGCCGTCGGCAGGCGCCTCGTCGCCCCAGCCGGTGCAGACCGGATCGCCCTCGTGCGGAGGCAAGGCCTCGTCATCGGCGCAGCCGGCGACGAGCGTGGAGACGGAGACGGCTGCGAGCAGGCAGAGGGCGTGTCGAGAGACGTCGCTGTAGAGCATGCGCGCATCGTTCTCACGCCCTGGCCAAGACCGGCGCGGCGAGCACGATCGTGGCGCGGAAGGACCGCGCTCGGCAGATGCAAGGCTCGGCCTGACAGAATCCGCAGACCCCTGTAGTATCGGTTACGTGCGGACAGCTCAGGAGGCGTGGCCCGGCCGAGGCGCGGCGCCATGCGGACCAAGACAGCGGAGCGGGTGAACGAACATGGAAGAGCTCGAAGAAATAGCCCTTGCCAGGAGTGAAGACGCGCACGACATCCTTCCGTTGATGGTCGCCTTCAACGAGGCCGAGGGCATCCCCTGGAGGCCCGAGGCCATGATTCCCGCTCTGCACCGTGTGCTCAACGACAAGGACCTCGGGCTGATCCTGGTTGCGCGTGTCGGCGCGCGTCGCCCCCTCGTCGGTTATAGCCTGGCCACGTTCGGGTATGATCTTGAGTTCGCGGGGCGTGATGCCTTCGTGACAGAAATCTTCGTGGAGCCTGGGTCACGACGGCGGGGCCTCGGGCGGACCCTGCTGGAATCGACCGTACAACACCTGCGGGAGCGCAGCGTGAACGCCGTCCATCTCATGGTGCGACCGGACAATCAGCGAGCGATCGCTTTGTATGAGGGGCAGGGGTTCAACGTCTCGCCGCGGATCATGATGACCAGGGAGCTGACCCCTCTGACCGAAGACGCAGTTCAACAAGGTGTTCCATCGGGCAGCGCTTCGCGCCCCCGCTGAGCGCCAGATCATTCGCCGGAGCCTTCCAGATGCTCGAGTACAGCCCCGCATGGCCGCATGGCGAGGTACAGGGCGCATTCCCAGAGGTCTTTTACGTCGTGGGTACGAACAGGACTCACCACGCCGGGATCGATCTCCAGACGAGCCGCACGATGACCGTGCTCCGACACGACGGAGAGCTCACGCTCGTGAACACCGTGCGACTGACCGAGGAAGGGTTGCGCCAGCTCGACGCCCTCGGCCAGGTCCGCCACATCGTGCGGCTCGGCGCGTTCCACGGCCGAGATGATCCCTTCTATCGCGATCGTTACGGCGCCACCCTGTGGGCGCTCCCCGAGTCAGCCGCGGCCGACGGCCGACCTGCCGACCGAGCGCTCGCGGCAGGGGGCCCGTTTCCCGCTCACGGAGGCATCGTATTCGTGTTCACGACGTCGCGGTTCCCTGAAGCCGCCGTTTTGCTCCCGCGGGAGGGCGGGATCCTCATTACCTGTGATGCCGTCCAGAACTGGTCACACGTCGATCCATTCTTTTCCGATGAAACAGGCGCGCTGTTCCTCGCTCAAGGGTTGATCGGTGCGGCGAACATCCCCGCGACCTGGCGAGAGGCGTGTACACCCGATGTTCCTGATTTTCGCCGCCTCGCCGACCTGCCGTTTCGCCATCTTATCAGCGCTCATGGTGAGCCGCTTCGTGACGACGCCAAGAGGCTACTCCAAGCCCGCATAGACGAAGTATTTGGCCCGCGAGAACAGGAGCCTACGTGAGGCCGGTGACGCTGCCAACAAGCCGTCGCGGATGACGCCCTCCTACGCCACGCTCGGCCTGGCACCGGCACCTGAACGACAGTATCGCCAGGGGTATCGAGGAACGCAATGCACAGCGCACAAGCATGCTACCGTGAGCTCTATGACTCGCTCCTCGAGTACGACGGTGGCTCGCTCTACCCGGACGTGCTCGCGCCCTGGCTCGCGGCGAGCGCCGGCGAGCGGATCTGGCTCTGCTCCTTCGCTTCCCGGCGCGGAAGCCCCATCCCGTCCGTGGACGTCGAGGACCTGTGGCGGCTGTATGCCTTGAGTCGCGTCAATGACACGTTGCTGCTGCGATTTCAGCGCGGGACGGCGGACGGATCGGACTGGCCGGGGCCGCTGATCTCGCAGGCCGAGTATGTCGCGTTCGCGGAGGCGCTGGGGCTCACCATCGTCCAGGCGTCCTCGTTCTCGCCGTTCCATCACGAGATCGTCGCGGTCGAGTACGCCGACGACCGCCGTCAGCCGGTATCGCTCGTCAGCTGCTCCTGGCCGTGCCTGATGCTCGGTGACATGCTCTTCTCTCGGGCCGGAGCGCGCGTGCGCGGCGGCCGCGAGATCATCCGCAAGGACGTCGCGGAGTCATCTACCATGTACTGGGCGTACCGGCGGAAGAACCGCCCCCAGCAGGACCTCTCCCATGGCTGGGGCAGCAACTCGCAGTGGCGCACCGCCTTCCGCAGGGACTATCGCGTGGGCCAGAGGTTGTACTACAACGTCGACGGTAAGCGCGACCTGGGCACGCTGGAGTCAACGGTCGAAGATGACGATGGCCTGACGCGGGAGGAGCGCGTCGAGCTGCTCACCAACCGCTGTTTCATCTTCACGATGAAGCCGCACGATGATCTGTGGCCCTATGATGACAGGCTACAGCTCGAGGGGTGATGAGAGCTTGTTCGCATGTCGGGCATCTGGATCAAGCTGTCGGACAGGGTGGTGGCCTCGGGGCCGAGAGCGTGACGGACAGGCTGCATGGGGCTCGCTCGGTGGACCGATCCGCCAGGGCTGTGCGCCGAGGACCCGGAATAGCTGATTTCCTTCGCGCACACGGCGATGCTGGTGGAGAGACATCCGTGATCAGTTAGCCAAACTAAGCGTCATGGGACTATTCGACATCGTCATCGCCCGAGCGGACTGCCCCAGCTGTGGATATTTCCAGGAGTGGCGCGTCCAGTACAAGTATGGCTACTGCCGGCAGCACGAGTACAGGATCGGTGACCGAATCTGTTGGTTCGATCCGCCGGGGCGCCCGGCGCCGCTCAGCGATGATGGAAAGAACGTGGGCGGGCTCGTCACAGTCCCCGGGCTCGTCGAGAGCGGCTGCTCGAAATGCGGCCTTGGCGACGGCGCGGCCCTCTGGTTCCGGGACAATGTTGTTCATGCGATAGAGATCACGCTCTCGGAAGTCGGCGGCGAGCCCGAGCGGCTCGAACCTTCCTCTGGCTGGATGCGCTTCTGGTCACGCCGCGTGGCAGGCAGTGCGAACGAGGATCGCCTCGAGCTGAGCTGCCGTGGCGATCGGTGGACCGTGGTCATCGCCGACGGGGCGGGCGGGCTCTCGGGCGGTGCGGCCGCCGCCCGCTCGGCGACGAGCGCGATGGCGGCGCTCGGCGCCGAGACGGAGCTCGACCCGGACGGCTGGTGCGAGCGCCTCAGCCAGCTCGACCGTGAGCTGGAAGCGGAGCCCAGATGTGGCGAGACGACGCTCGTCGTGGTCCAGGTGAGCCGAGGCGAGCTCTGGGGCGCCAGCGTGGGGGACTCTGGTGCGCTCCTCGTCACGCCCGGCGGACCGATCGAGCTGACGGCGGGGCAGCGCCGCAAGCCGCTGGTCGGCAGCGGCGCGTGCAGGCCCGCGATCATTCCCCGCCAGCCGCTCTCGGGGCGCCTCCTGGTCGCAACCGACGGCCTGCTGAAGTACACGTCGCTTGCGACCATCAACGCTCTTGCGCGTACGGGCGACGTGACTACGGCGGTCGAGGCGTTGATCCAGGCGGTGACTCTTCCGTCCGGCAACCTGCAGGACGATGTGGCGGTGGTGCTGGGCGAGCGCGTCGGCTAACCCGGCGCCGCTTCGCTGCGCGGCAGGATCGCGGTAGCTGAGCGGAGGGGCACCCTGTCATGGCTCGGCGTCTCGCACGCCGGCGCGCCGCCATGGCACCTGCGTCGTCGGAGCGCGGTGTCCACGGGCAGCGCGCCCGGTTGTCCGGCCGGCGCTCAGCCCTGCTTGCGGGGGGCCTTGAGTGAGAGCTTCAGCAGCACGTCGTCGCGGATCAGGTCGTCCTGCTTGCCCGGATAGACGATGCCGAAGTCCTTGCGGTTGATCACGAACTCCGCGCTGCCCGAGACGGCATCGGCGCCCTCGGTGATGGTCGCGGGGAAGGTGATCGTCTTCTTCACGCCGTGCAGATCGAGCTCGCCGGTGATGGTGTGCGTCGCGCCCTTCTCGCCGCCGACCTTGATCTCGGTCGAGGTGAACGTCGCCTTCGGGTACTTCTCGACGTCGAAGAAGTCCGGCGACTTGAGGTGGCCGTCGAGCTTCTCGGCGTCGCTCTTCACCGACGACGCGTCGGCCTCGACGGTGAGCTTGCCGCCCGCGGCCTTGCCGCCGGCGAGCGTGATCGAGCCCGAGATCTTCTCGAATTTGCCCTCGTGTTTGCCCGTGACCTTCGAGCCGACGAAGCCGATGGTCGAGGCGGCCACGTCGAGGGGCAGCGTCTCGGCGGGGCCCGAGGGCGCGGCGGGGGCCTGGGTCTGCGCGGGCACGGCGGTCGAGATGGTCGCCTTGGGCTTGTCCTTGGTCGGATCTTCGCACCCTGCCAGCGAGAGCAAGAGGGCGGCGGGGAGGGCGATGCGAGCGAAACGAGCGGTGAACATGAGAGACAATCTCCTTATTGGTCAGCCAAACTGCACAGAACGTTTCGTGAACGAGCCATAGGTGAGCCCCGTGATGGGGAACTGCACAGGCTCGCTCACGTCGATCGACGCCCCCATGGCGGCGACGACCGGCACGAAATGCTCGTGGGTCGGGAGCGCCATCCGCACCCCCGGCGCGCGGGCGCGGTACTCGATGAGCGCGCCCACGTCGCGGCGAGAGAGGACCTCGGCGCACCATGCGTCGAACTCCGTGGCCCAGGGCTGCGCGACCGCATCTCCGCGCCAGTCTGCCGCGCGGAGGTTATGGGTCAAGAAACCGCTGCCGACGATCAACACCCCCTCGTCGCGGAGCGGCGCGAGCGCTCGCCCCATCTCGAGGAGCGGAGCTGGAGAGAGCGTCGGCAAAGAGATCTGGAGCACCGGGACGTCCGCGTCCGGGTACATGCAGACGAGCGGCACATAAGCGCCGTGATCGAGCCCGCGGCGAGGAGCCTCGGCGACCGGACCCAGCGGGCCGAGCAGCTCCCGGACGCGCCGCGCGAACGCGGGGGCGCCGGGCGCGGGGTACGTCACCTGATAGTACTTCTCGGGGAAGTTGTAGAAGTCGTAGACGAGGGGCACGGCCTCGGTGGCGCCGAGCGTGACCGGCGCGTCCACCCAGTGGGCCGAGATCATGAGGATCGCCGTGGGGCGCGGCACCGCCTGCGCCCAGGCGGCGAGCTCGGCGACCCACGCGCGATCGTCGAGCAGGAAGGGAGAGCCGTGCGCGAGGAACAGGGCCGGCATGCGCCCCTCGCGCGCCTTGTGCTGGGTGTCGGACATCGAACCTCTCTCGGCCGCGGTGGACGTGGCGCTCGACGCCGGAGCCGCGCCGGGCGCGGTCGACGTCGAGCGCCCGCAGGCGCCGGCGATCGGTGCGGCCCCGCCCGCGGCAAGGAGGAGCCTTAATGCAGCCCGGCGATCCATGATGAGTTCACCCTAGGTCGTTTCCGGGAGTGGTACAATGACCCTGAAATGAAACGCCAGGTTGCAGAAACGGAAACGATCGACGCGAATGTGAGCGATTTGCGGGCCTTCTGCCTGGTGGTCGACCTCGGATCGATCACGGCGGCCGCGAGGACGCTGGGCGAGACGAAGGGCAGCGTCAGCCGCCGCATCACGCGCCTGGAGCACGCGCTCGGGGCGGAGCTGCTCCGCCGCAGCCCGCGGCTCGTGCAGGCCACCGAGGACGGCCTCGCTTACCGGATGCGCGTCGGCCGGGCGCTCGAGCTGCTGGAGGACGCGAACGTGGCGGTGCAGCAGGCGCGCTCGAGGCCGCGCGGGCACCTGCGCGTGACGGCGCCGTTCGATCTCGGGCTGAGCATCCTGGCGCCGCTCTCGGCCGGCTTCGCGGAGCGCTTCCCCGAGATCTCGCTGGAGCTGCTGCTCACCGAGGCGCTCCTCGACTTCGACGCCCACCAGGTCGACGTGGCCCTGCGCGCGACCTCGAGCCTCCCGGACTCGTCGCTCATCGCCCACAAGCTGCAGCACATCGAGGTCGGCCTGTTCGCGGCGCCCTCCTACCTCCGCAAGCACGGGGCGGTGCGCCGCCCGGAGGACCTCGCGGGGCACCGGCTGCTGCTCGCCCAGACCGCGCGCGGGCACGCGACGATCGCGCTGTCGGCGCGCGCGCGCGACGGCCGCGATCGCGCGGAGCTCCGGGTGCGCGCGGCGATCTCGGCCTCCGATTTCTCGTTCTGCCGCGAGGTCGCGCTGGCCGGGGGCGGGATCGCGCTGGTCCCCGCGATCAACGTGCGGGGCGACCTCGACGCGAAGCGGCTCGTGCCCGTGCTCAAGGACTACGCGATCCACGGCGCCGCCTCCCTGTACCTCGTCCACCCGGGGACGCGCTTCCTGCCGTCCAAGATCCGCGCCTTCCGCGACTACCTGCTCGACGCGTTCGGCGTCCAGGGGCGGCGCGAGGCCCCCGCCGCGGCGCGGTAGCGGGCCGCCCCCTCCGCGCCTGCCCCCGCCGGAGGGAGGCTGGCCGTGCTCGCGCCGGAGCAGCGGATCACCACCGGCTGTTGCTGGGGAAGCAACGCGGCCTTGGCCCGGCCGCCCCGCGGCCGTCGGGCGCCGCGCGACGGCGGGCGCGGGCCGCTGGACGGCGCCGTCCACGGGCGAGCGGCGCGGCGGCATGGGCGTTGCTGGTCAGGGCGAGACGATCCCGAGGACGGGCCGCGAGCCATCGGCTCGGCGAGGCCCATCCCGGCGTCTCCCGAGCGCTCCTCTCCCCCGCCGGCTGGGCGGCGGGCAGGGCGGCGCCTGGGCATCCGCGAAACGGCACCGCTTCCAGCCGCGCACCGAGGTCCATCTGCGCTCGTTCATCGACAGGATTCGCTCACTCGCGACGTTCGCGGCGCTCTCCGCGCTTCCTGCGCTGATTGCCTCGTCCGGGTGCAAGCGCGACGGCGAGGCGAGCGCCGCTGTCACGCTCGCCCCGGACGCCCCGATCCCGGCCGAGATTCCGCGCGAGACGCGGCTCAGCATCGGTGATCCGACGGTGCAGAAGCAACTCCAGCTCTCCGGCGACATCGACAGGCTGCCCTTCCGCGTCGACTGGCAGAACATCAGCGGAGGACCGCAGACCATCGAGGCGTTCCGCGCCGGGGTGCTCGACGCGGGCGCGGTCGGCGACACGCCGCCCATCCACGCCACCTTCACCGGGGTCGACGTGAAGATCCTCACCGTGCAGGTCCGGGAGAAGCCCATCTACGATCTGGCCACCGCGCCGGGCGCGCAGGTCGCGTCCATCGACGACCTCCGCGGCAAGAAGATCGCGTATTCGCCGGGGCAGGCGCAGGGCGCGCTCGTGCTGCGCGTGCTGAAGAAGGCCGGGCTGTCGCAGAAGGACGTGACGCTCGTCCAGCTCGGGAGCACCGAGTTCAAGGAGGCGCTCACCAGCCGCCAGGTCGACGTCGCGCCGCTGTCCGGCGTCACCCTGCTGCGTTATCTCAACGAGTACCGCGCCGAGGGCGCCTCGTCGATCGCGCACGGCGTCCGCGACAACCTGGGCTTCCTTCATGTGCGCGCCGAGGTGCTCAAGGACGCTCACAAGGCGGCCGCGCTGGTCGACTATGCGAAGTGGCGGGCCAGGGCCCAGCTGTGGGCCTACGCGCACCCGGACGCGTGGATCGAGGCGTATTACGTCAAGGATCAGGGCCTCTCGGCGAAGGAAGGGCGATTCCTTATCGAGGCCGCCGGCAAGCCGCAGGTTCCGCGCGACTGGTCCGAGGCGATCGCGTTGACCCAGGAGACCGCCGATCTGCTCGCCGAGGCCTCCGGCCAGAAGCGGTTCGAGGCCAGGACGATCTTCGACCTTCGATTCCAGACGATCGGAGCGGAGGTGGCTGGCGCCGCCGAGGGCGCCGGACCGACGGACCGGCCGGCGACGGCCGACAGGAGCACTCCATGACGACCGCACTGCCCACGAGCGCCGCCTCGCCGCGCCTCGCCAGCTTCCCGGATCTCACCGCGAGCGCGGACGTCTCCGCGCCGCCGTCCGGCGCCCCGACCGGGCGCCGCGTGTCCAGCCGTCGCTTGCGGCGCCGCCTGGGCCCGGGGCGGCGCATCCCGTACGGCCTCGCGCTCGGCCCGGTGCTGCTGCTCGCGCTCTGGGCCGCCGCCTCGGCGACGGGCGCGCTCGACGCGCGCGTGCTCTCCGCGCCGTGGACCGTGGTGACCACGGCCCACGAGCTGATCGCCGACGGGCGGCTCCTGTCCAACCTGCTCACGTCGGCGCAGCGGGCCTTCCTGGGGCTCGCGCTCGGGGCCGGCCTGGGCACGGTGCTGGCGCTCCTTGCCGGGCTGACGCGCGTCGGGGAGGCGCTGCTCGACGGGCCGGTGCAGATCAAGCGCGCGATCCCGACGCTGGCGCTCATCCCGCTGCTGATCCTCTGGTTCGGCATCGGCGAGCAGATGAAGGTGCTCACCATCGCCCTCGGCGTCGTCATCCCGGTCTACGTCCACACCCACGCGGCGCTGCGCACCATCGACGCGCGCTACGTGGAGCTGGCCGAGACGGTCCGCCTGACGAGGTGGCAGTTCATCCGGAAGGTGGCGTTGCCGGGGGCGCTTCCGGGCTTCCTGATGGGCCTGCGGCTGGCGGTGACCGGCGCGTGGCTGGCGCTCGTGGTGGTCGAGCAGATCAACGCGACGAGCGGCGTCGGCTACATGATGTCGCTGGCGCGCTCGTACGGGCAGACGGAGATCATCCTCCTCGGCCTCGTCGTGTACGGGCTGTTCGGCCTGGCCTCCGACTCGGCCGTGCGGCTCATCGAGCGAAAGGCCCTGTCATGGCGCCGCATCCTGGCCGGCTGACGGCGGCCCCGCCCGCGGTGCGGATCCGCGGCCTGGTCCGCCGCTTCGGCGCCCGCGTGGTGCTCGACGGGATCGATCTCACGATCGAGCGGGGCGAGTTCGTCGCGCTGCTCGGCCGCAGCGGATCGGGCAAGAGCACCCTGCTGCGGGCGATCGCCGAGCTGGACGACGAGGTGACCGGCTCGGGCGAGCTGCACGCGCCGGACAACCGGGCGGTCGTGTTCCAGGACACGCGGCTCTTGCCGTGGGCGCGGGTGCTCGACAACGTGATCCTCGGGCTCGACGCGCCGCAGGCCCGGGAGCGGGGCCTGGACGCGCTCGCGGAGGTGGGGCTCGCCGGGCGGGAGCGCGCGTGGCCCGTCGAGCTGTCCGGCGGCGAGCAGCAGCGGGTGGCGCTGGCGCGGTCGCTGGTGCGCGATCCGGAGCTCGTGCTGGCCGACGAGCCGTTCGGCGCGCTCGACGCGCTGACCCGCGCGCGCATGCACGACCTCCTGCGCGAGCTGTGTGCGCGGCACCGGCCGGCCGTGCTGCTGGTCACCCACGACGTCGATGAGGCGATCGCGCTGGCCGATCGGGTGCTTGTGCTCGAGGGCGGCCGCATCGCCGAGGAGCGGCGGATCGATCTGCCGGCGCCGCGCCCGCTGCGCGATCCGCGGTTCCTCGCCCACCGCGAGTCGCTGCTTTCGGCGCTGGGGGTCGCGCCGGGCGCGGCCGCTGCCGGAGATCCTGACGCGAACCCTGAACTGGAACGGAGTTCCCCGTGACCCAACGACCCGGACAGCTGCATCTCAACGCGTTTCTCATGAGCGTCGGCCACCACGAGGCCTCGTGGCGCTTGCCGGAGAGCGATCCGTTCGCGAACACGAGCGTCGCGCACTTCAAGAACCTGGCCCGCATCGCGGAGCGGGGGAAGCTCGACTCGGTGTTCCTCGCCGACAGCCCGGTGCTGTGGAACAACGTCGGTCGGAGGCCGGCCGGGACGCTGGAGCCGACGGTGCTGCTCGCGGCGCTCGCCGGGGTGACCGAGCACATCGGGCTGATCGCGACCGCATCGACGACGTACAACGAGCCGTTCAACCTGGCCCGGAGGTTCGCCTCGCTGGACCACCTCAGCGGGGGTCGGGCGGGCTGGAACATCGTCACGACGGCGGGCGTGGACGCGGCGCGCAACTTCAACCTGGACGAGCTGCCGGCGCACAGCGACCGGTACGCGCGGGCGGCGGAGTTCATCGATGTGTCGCTGAAGCTGTGGGACAGCTGGGGCGACGACGCGCCCCTCGGCGACAAGGAGAACGGCGTCTGGGGCGATGACCGCAAGATTTACCCGCCGCGGCACGTGGGGCGGTACTTCAAGGTCGAGGGGGCGCTCAACGTGCCTCGCTCGCCGCAGGGGTATCCGCTGCTCGTGCAGGCCGGCTCGTCGGACGACGGCAAGGAGCTGGCGGCGCGGTACGCGGAGGCGGTGTTCACGGCGCAGCAGACGCTGGAGGACGCGCAGCGGTTCTATGTCGATCTGAAGGGGCGTGCGCGCGCGCTGGGGCGCGATCCGGGGTCGATCAAGATCTTGCCGGGGATCGTGCCGGTCATCGGCGCCACGGAGGCCGAGGCGCACGCGCTCGACGCCGAGCTCGATCGGCTCATCAAGCCGGAGTACGCGAAGCGCCAGCTGGCGCAGACGCTGCGGGTGAAGCCGGAGGAGCTCGACCTCGACGCGGAGCTGCCGCGGGATCTTCCGAGCGAGGATCAGATCGAGGGGGCGAAGAGCCGGTACACGCTGATCGTGAGCCTGGCGCGGCGGGAGCGGCTGACGGTGCGCCAGCTGATCGGGCGGCTGGGCGGCGGCCGCGGCCACCGGACGTTCGCCGGCGCGCCCGAGCAGGTGGCGGACGCGATCCAGCACTGGTGGGAGCAGGGGGCGGCCGATGGCTTCAACGTGATGCCGCCGGTGCTGCCGTCGGGGCTCGAGGCGTTCGTCGAGCATGTGGTCCCGATCCTGCAGAAACGAGGGCTGTTCCGGACGGACTATGCGGGGAAGACGTTGCGGGACAACTATGGGCTGCCGAGACCGGCAAACCTCAACCGCGGTCGGGATCTGGTCGCGGCGGCAGAGTGATTTGTATTACAATAAACCTCAACCTCGGTCGGATAAACCTCAACCTCGGTCGGGAAACGGACGGCAAACCTCAACCTCGGTCGGGATCTGGTCGAGGCGCAGAGTGAGATAGGCCACAGTTGGCAGCGGCGCCGGTCGGGGAATGAACCGCGGCTGAACCCAATCCCGGTCGGGTCGAACCGCCAACCCAACCCTCTTCAGGGGCCAACCTCGGTCGGGGATCGACCCGCAACCCCGCGCGGGCTGCCGGCAAACCCAACCCCGGTCGGGGCGAACCGCCAACCCAACCCCGTTGCTCGCCCTTTCCCTTTCGTGGTGTGCTGAGGCGCATGCTCGCCTCGAAGCTCGTCGCGGTCCTCTCCGCATGCACCCTCGCGCTGGCCGCCGCCGCGACGGGAGGCTGCACCGCCTCGGACGGTGACGCGGAGCCAAAGGCAGACTGCTCGCTGCAGGGACAGAACCAGTTCCTGTTCGAGCTGATGAAGGACGCCTATCTCTGGTACGACGGCGTACCCGACCTGGACTACCGGGCGTATCCCTCGCCCGAGGCGCTGCTCGTGGATCTCGTCACCGAGCCGCGAGACCGCTGGAGCTACATCTCGACCAAGAGCGTCGACGACGCCTTCTTCCGGGAAGGGCAGACCCTCGGGTTCGGCATGCGGTGGAGCTTCGACCAGGAGGACATCCTCCGGCTCGCGCTGATCCAGCCGGGCTCGCCTGCCGGAGAGGCCGGCCTCCGGCGGGGCGACGCGGTGGTGGCGATCAACGGGCTCGACGTCGAGCAGGTCGTGAGCGACGACCTCTGGGAGGAGCTCGCGGGCCCCGACGAGGAAGGGTACGAGATGTCGCTGACGATCGAGCGCGCGGACGCCGAGGCCTTCACGGTCGCGCTCCGGAAGGCGTGGTATGGCATCACCACGGTCGTGAGCCCGCGTGTCCTGCAAACGGGGTCCACGACCGTCGGATATCTCATGCTCACCACCTTCATCGAGCCTTCGGTGAGCGAGCTCGACAGCGCCTTCGCCCTGTTCAGGGAGAGCCAGGTCGACGAGCTGGTGCTCGACCTGCGCTACAACGGCGGTGGGCGCCTCTCCGTCGAGAGGCACCTCGCGAGCCTGATCCACCGTCCGGCGGAGGCCGGCGCGCTGCTCGACATCACCGCGCACAACGACAGGCACGTCGACTGGGACAAGCGGGAGACGTTCGACGACCTCGACCAGCCGCCGCTCCCCCTGTCCCGGCTGGTCGTCATCACGTCCGGCGGGACGGCCTCCGCGAGCGAGTCGCTGATCAACAGCCTGCGCGCCTACATGGACGTGAAGATCGTCGGCTCGACCACCCACGGCAAGCCCGTCGGCATGTACGGATGGGACAACTGCGACATGGTCGTGCACCCGATCGCGTTCCGGGTGCTCAACGCCAAGGAAGAGGGCGATTTCTACGATGGCCTCCCCCCCGACTGCGCCGCCGACGACACGCTCGGCGCAGAGCTCGGCGACGCGGGCGAGACGTGCCTCGCCGAGGCCCTGCACCTGCTGGAGCACGGCGCGTGCTCGACCGCGGCGCAGCCGGACGGGGCGAGCGAGCGCCGCGCCCCGCCGCCGCGGGAGATCCCGTGGCGCGGCCTCCGCCGCGAGGTCGGCGCGCTCTGAGGCGCGGCGCGGTGCGGTCGAGCGCGCCGGCCGCGTCCCGGCGCGAAACACCGCCGCTCCCGGCTTGACACCCTGAGCGGCTTGACGGAGATTCCTCCGCCATAGCGGAGACTGGGCCGCGGCCAGGAGGGAATGTCATGAGCCTGCAACTCGGAAGCATCGCGCCTGATTTCGAGCAAGAGTCCACGCACGGGACCATCCGATTCCACGAGTGGGCCGGGAGCTCGTGGGTGATCCTGTTCTCCCACCCGAAGGATTTCACCCCGGTTTGCACGACCGAGCTCGGCGCGGTCGCCAACCTCAAGGCGGAGTTCGACAAGCGCGGCGTGAAGCCCATCGCGCTCAGCGTCGACGACGTCGACTCGCACAGGCGCTGGTCGGTGGATATCGAGGAGACGCAGCGAACGAAGCTGAACTACCCGATCCTCGCCGACGTCGACCGGAAGGTGTCGGGCCTTTACGGGATGATCCACCCGCAGGCGAGCGACACGCTCACGGTGCGCTCGGTGTTCGTCATCGATCCGAACAAGAAGATCCGCGCGACGTTCACGTACCCGGCGAGCACGGGGCGCAACTTCGACGAGATCTTGCGCCTCATCGACTCGCTCCAGCTCACGGACAGCCACTCCGTGGCGACGCCCGCGAACTGGAAGGACGGCGATGAGGTGGTGATCGTCCCCTCGCTCCAGGACCCCGCCGTCCTCGCGCAGAAGTTCCCCAAGGGGTACAACGCCGTCCGCCCGTACCTGCGCCTCACCCCGCAGCCCAACCGCTGATGCGGCGTGGCGCCGCCGGTGCGCGCGGGGCGTCGGCGCGACGCCTCGCCGCGCTCGCGCTCGTGTTGCCGGCGGCGTGCTCGCGCGCGCCCGCGCCCGAGGCGCTCGGGGCGAGCGGCGGCGGGCCTGCGCCGGCGGCGCGGGCCGCCGGCGCCGGCTGGAAGCTCGTCCACCACGAGACCTTCGATGCGCCGTTCCAGGAGCCCGCGGCGTGGACCGAGGATCGGTATGGTGACGAGAGCCCCTATCACGTCGATGTCTTCGACGAAGATGGTGAGTTCTTCTCCGCGCGGGGCGGCGAGGTGTTCCGGGAAGGCCTGCGGAGGTTCCGATCGTTCCGGAAGTCCTTCACCTATGGCGAGGGCGGCTGGCTCACGGTCGAGCTGTATGGCCGCGACAGCGACCGCGACGGCGTCCCCGAGACAGGCGGCCGCTTCGAGGCGGCGGGCGGCAAGGCGAGGCTCGTCTCCACCCGCCATTACGACGGCGCGATCCTCCGCTCGACCGCGCCGCTGCCCGCGCGGTACCGCGTGGAGGTGACGGTCTCGAACATCGACTTCGGCGGCCTGCGCGAGGGCAGCTGGACGCACGGGGGCAAGACCAACGGCTACGACGGGGACGAGCTGGCCGACCCGTGGCGGTTCAGCGATCGCAGCGCCGCGCCGCGGTCGGCGACATTCGATAACGGTGTTTACTTTCTCTGCATCACCGATTACCCGCGGCCGGCCCCTCACAACAACGTCTTCATCCATCACCACCGGAAGGTCGTGATGGACACGGACAGCAACTTCGGCGAAGACGGCCCCTGGTCGCAGGTCTGGAACCCCTCGACCGGCCGGGCCGAGCAGGACGGATCACGTTATGTGAGCATGATCTGGCTCCGCGGCGACGCGTTCGGGAGCCCGTGGACCGGAAATGGGTTCACGTCGTACACCGCGGGCGGGTGGAAGGACGGCCCCATCTTCGTGGACAAGTACCTCGACAGGGAGGCTTACGTGGTCACCGTCGAGCGCGACGGCCGGGGTTATGCGATGTCCGCGGCGGGCAGGTTCCACCACGGCGGCAGCACGACGTACGCCGCGCGGAGGGATTTCCGCGAGCCGCCGGTGACGTGGCACTACAACCAGCGCCCCGACGAGCTCGAGGCGGAACACCCCAACGAGACCGTCGATTTCGGCAAGACCTTCGAGACCTGGCCGGCGGGGTCGGCCTACCCGGATCACTTCTTCTTCGGTGATCCGCACATCAACTATTACGAGGGCACCGCCGAGTTCGACGACGTGAAGCTCTACCTGCCGGACGACGGGTAGCGCCCGCTCCGGCGGGCGGCGCTGGCCGGGCGCGGCTCCAGCGGCGGCGGTCTCCCCCAGACGAGCCGACCCGGAGCCTCCGGTCGAGCGCGTTCACTTGGGCGTGCACCCCGGCGAGAGCTTCAGGAGCGGTCCCGATGTGCAGGAGTCCAGGCCGAGCCGGAGGTCGGCTACCAGGTGATCGAGCGCCGACAGCGGTGCAGGCGCTCCGGCGTACTCGTAGAGGTGCGACGTCTCGAGACCACCGCGGCGCAGGCGCACCGATGTTGCGCCGCCGTCGGCGCAGTCAGGGCAGCCGTAGCGGCCGTCGAGGGCGACGCCCGAGAGCGCGTCCTCGATCTCGTCGAGCTTTCGCGCGCCTTCGTCCGTCAGCGTCGCCAGGTTGGAGCGGGGACAGCCCTGGTTGCGCGTGCAGGCCGTGAGCGAGAGCTCGACGCCGTCGCGGGACACCGTCGTGACGCACTCGCCGGCGCAGAGACCGAAGGAGTATTTCGTGGAGAGCCAGATCCCCTCGGCCTCGGACGAAGCGCCGAGCGACTGTTGCTCAGGCGCTGCCTCCTCCTCGGAGCCGAGAGCGCAGCCGGCGGTGAACGGGAAGCTAGCGACCAGCGCAAGGACCTTGAAGAGCGTGTTCAGTTTCATGCCCGCGGCGGCTGGCAACTGCTGTGCCACGAGCCAGGACGCCGCGTGTGGCTCCGGTGCGGGCGGCGTCCTGCGGCCGGGCAGAACAAGACTGCACGCCCGCCCGCCTGGTTGCGCGAGGCAGGCGAGCTCGCCGGAACGCGGCGTGCGGCCTGGCTCAGCCTGCGCAGCGACATGAACGTCAGACCTCGCGCTTCTCGCGAGCGAAGCGGTGCTGATCCCACGGCAGCTCGATGCGCTCGCCGGCAGGCGTCTCCACGGTGACCGGCGCTGCGCCGAGCGCGGCGACGACGTGCATCTCTTCCTCACCCGTGTTCGCGATCTGGTGCGGGACGCCCGCCGGCACGATGAGCGTCGAGCCCGGGCCGAACGTGAGGGCCACTCCATCGATCTCGCATGTCCCGGAACCGCGGAGGACGACGATCACCTCCTCACATGCGTGCCGGTGACGCGGCGTTTGCGCGCCCGGCGCAACGGTCTGCATCCACACCTCGAGCGTCCGGAGGCCGTCGCGAGGGCCGGCGAGGGTCTGGTGCGCGAGCCCGGGCAGGCTGAGCTTCTCGATCGAGGCGATGTTCAGGACAGTCATGGCTTGATCCTCCACGGCAGCGTCGTGCGCGGGTCTGCCCAGTGCGACAGGCCGTCGCGACAGGCCGCCCTGCTCGCTGGATACGGAAGCCCTCCGCCTCCGTTTCGCTGGCCGAGCCGAAATGTCGATGCGGCTCCGGGGGCCGGGCGCGGGCGATGGCCGCCCCGACGTCGCCGCGCGCCGGCGTCGGCTCAGCCGGCCGCGGCCGCGACGATGTTGCGCACGAGCGCGGCCACCTCGTCCGGCTGCGACAGGAACGGAGAGTGGCCCGCGTCGAGTCGCCGCACGTCCCTCGCGCGCCGCGACATCGCCTCCTGCGCGAACACCGGGATGGCGTTGTCGCGCTCGCAGATCACGTAGGTGGAGGGCAGCTCCTGCCAGGCCGCGGCCCCCAGCGGCTCCGCGAAGGACGCCCTGGACTGGGGCCGCAGCGCCGCTGCCGCGGCGGCCGCGACCTCGTCGCTGCAGTCGTTGTAGAAGATGTCGCGCGCGCGGTCGGGCATCATCGTCCGGCCATCCGCGGAGGTGATCCACCATGGCGGCTCCTGGCCTCCGATCGCCGAGAGCAGGGATTCCCCCGGGCCGAGCATGAACGCGCACACGTAAACGAGGTGGGCGACGTTGCCCGCGCGGGCCGCCACCTCCGTGACCGGCAATCCCCCGTAGGAGTGCGCGACCACGACGGTCTCGCCGGGCGCCTCGGCCAGCGCCGCCCGCACCGCCTCCGCGTCCCCCGCGAGGCCGCCCGCGGCGGGCCCGACGCTCTGCAGCTCTGGCACCCGGACGTCGAGCCCGCTGGCGAGCAGCCGACACGCGACCTGGGACCAGCAGGACGGGCTGTGCCAGGCGCCGTGGACGAGTACGACCGATGAGATCTTGCGCATGTGCTCCTCTCCTCCGCAGCTCACGGCGGGACCGAACACGCTATCCGACCCCCTCGAGCGACACCAGCGCGCGTCGCCCGCAGCGCTGAGCCCGCTCCCCCCCGCGCCTCCGCCTGCCCCCGGGCGCCGACGCCCGCCACGCCGCGGGGATCCCGCGGCGCCGCGCCGCGCCGCGCCCTCGACCGAGGCACGGGATGGAGCTATACCAATAATCGGAACGTCATTCCGAATAGTGGAACTAGCATGGAGCGATCCGGGACGGTCGACAAGGCGGTGCGCGCCCTCGAGGCGCTGGGCGAGGGCGGCGGGAGCGCTTCGCTCTCGGAGCTCGCGGGGCGGCTCCGCATGCCGAAGGCGACGCTGCACCGGCTGCTCGCGTCGCTCGCCGCGCACGCGCTGGTGGAGCAGGACGGGGAGGGGCGCTACCGGCTCGGCGTCGGCCTGATCCGGCTCGGGCTCGGGGCGCAGGGGCTCGACGCGGTCGCGCGCGTCGCGAGGCCCGAGCTGGAGCGTGCGGCGCGCGCCTTCGGCGAGACGTTCTTCCTCGTCGCCGCGCGCGCCGGCAGGCTCGTCGTGCTCGACAAGGCGGAGGGCACGGGGCTCCTGCGCGCGGCGCCCACCGTCGGGGCCGAGGTGCCGGTCGACGTCACCGCGAGCGGCCGGCTCTACCTCGCGCACGCGCCGGAGCTCGTGGGCGCCGCGGGCGCGGACCCGGCCATGCTCCGCGCCGCGCGGCGCGCCGCGAAGCGCGGCTACGACGTCAACGAGGGCGCGTGGATCGACGGGCTCACCGTCATCGCGGCCCCGGTGCTCGCGCGCGGCGGCCTGCACGGCTGCGTCGCCTGCGCCGCGGCCGCCCAGAGCCTGCGCGGCGATCGTCGTGACGCCGCGGTGAATCACACGCGCGACGCCGCCGAGCGGGTCGCGCGCGCCCTCCAGGGCGAGGGCAGGAGGTGAACGGCATGAAGACATGGATCGATGGGCGGATCGTCGACGCTGCGGACGCGACCGTGAACGTGACCGATCACGGGTTGCTCTACGGCGACGGCGTGTTCGAGGGCATGCGCGTCGCGGCGGGGCGCGTCTTCCGGATCGAGCGCCACCTCGCGCGGCTCGAGATCGGCGCGAGGGCGCTCGGCATCGCGCTCCCGCGCTCGCTCGACGGGCTCCGCGCCATCGTCGAGGAGACGGCGCGCGCGCACGGCCAGCCCGAGGCCTACGTGCGCCTCGTGGTGACGCGCGGCGTGGGCCCGCTCGGCGTCGACCCGACGACCTGCGAGCGGCCGGGGCTGTTCTGCATCGTGGGGGCCATCCGCCTCTTCGACGACGAGCAGCGGCGGCGCGGCCTCGAGCTCATCACGTCGAGCCACAGGAGGCCCAACGCGGACGCGCTCGACATGCGGATCAAGAGCCTGAACTACCTCGGCTCCGCGCTCGCGAAGCTCGAGGCGAGGCAGCGCGGCGCCGACGACGCGCTGCTCCTGAACGCGCGGGGCCACGTGGCCGAGGCCTCCGTGGCCAACGTGTTCGCGCTCCGCGGCGACGTGCTCGCGACGCCGCCGGCCACCGACGGGTGCCTCGAGGGCATCAACCGCGCGGCCGTCATGGAGCTCGCGCGCGGCGTCGGGCTCACGGTCGTGGAGCGCTCGATCGGGCGGCTCGACCTCTTCGCCTCCGACGAGGCGTTCCTGACCGGCACCGGCGCCGGCGTGATCGCCGTCAGAAGCCTCGACGGGCGCACCATCGGCCGCGGCGAGCGCGGCCCCGTCACGGCCCGCCTGACCTCGCTCCACAGGCAGCTCGCCGAGACCGAGGGCGCCCCGTTCATCGCGGCGCCCCGCGACCCCGGTTGAACGAAGGCGCCGGTTAACCGGTTCATTTTTGCATCAATCGGCATGCCGGCTCGCCCCTGATCCTGCGAGCCCTGGCCGCCGCGCTGGAGAGCGCGTCAGCTGTCGCGGGCGATCTCCGCGAAGACGCCGCGCAGCCAGGTGTGCGCCGGGTCCTTCGCGTGCCGCTCGTGCCACACCTGATCCACCGAGAACCCGCCGAGCTCCACGGGCGGCTTCATGACGTGCAGCTGCTCCATCTCCGCGAACACGCGCGCGATGCGCTCCGGCACGGTCAGCACGAGATCGGTCTGGGCCACGATGTGGGCCGCCACGAGAAAATGCGGGATCTGCAGCGCCACGCGGCGCGAGAGCCCTCGTTCGGCGAGGACCTCGTCCACCCGGCCTCCGCCCTCGCCGCGCGGGCTGATGAGCGCGTGCGGCAAGCTCGTGTACGTCTTGAGCGTGAGCTTGCCCCGGACCGCGGGGTGGCTCCTCCGCACGACGCACATGTAGCGCTCCTCGATGAGCCTTTGCCGGTAAAACCCCGCGGGCAAGGCGGGGAGCAGGCCGATCGCGAGATCGACCTTGCCTGTCTCCATGGCGCTCCACATCTCGCTGTCGTAGGGGCGCGCGACGAGGTCGATGAAGGGCGCCTCGGAGACGAGCTTCTGCACGAGCCGCGGCAGCAGGATGAGCTCCACGTAATCGACCGTGGCGACGGTGAACGAGCGGCGCGCCGTCGCGGGCTCGAAGCGCGGGCTGCGCGCGACCGTCGCCTCGATCTTGGCGAGCGCCTCGCGGATGGGGCCGATGAGCTCCTGCGCGCGCGGCGTCGGGATCATCCCCCGCGGCGTGCGCACGAGGACGGGATCGTCGATCAACACGCGGAGGCGCCCGAGGGCGTGGCTCATCGCCGACTGGCTCAGCCCGACGCGCGCCGCCGCGCGCGTGACGCTCCCCTCCGCCAGCAGGGCGTCGAGGACGACGAGCAGGTTCAGGTCGATGGAAGCGAGATGCACGGGATGCATGGGGCCCATGCTACTAATGAGTTGGAAGGGCGCCATCGGCTGACCTAAAGGTTGGCCATTGAGCCGGCACGGTCACTGACCTCACCGAGAGCGGTGGGGGGATGCCGCCGGCCTTCGCGCCCATGTCCCGCTTCGATCTCCCGAGCGCGCCCGCGGAGCCGGGCTCACGGCTCCTCCTCGCGCCCGCTCCGCCCGCCGTCATGGCGATACCCGGCGATGCCGCAGGCCGATCCGCCGGGGGATGTCGTCTCCTGATCCTGTTTGTAAAGGTTCGTTAAGAAGTCAGATTTGTGCTGCGAACGTTTGTGAACGTTGCCATGTCTGGTCCGGTCCGCTAAGTAATCGCCGCCTGAGATCGCCTGTGGCGCGATCCCCGCAAGGGGTCGTATCGAGGCGGAGCGGCCCGAGCGCGCTTGTCGCATGGAGCGCGCGAGGACCGGGCCTCGAGCGCTCCGGAGTGCCTCCAAAGCCGCGCGGATGGCCTGGATCGGCCATCTCGCCCGCAGCGCCGGCGCCGCGTCGGCCGCTGGCAGTCGGCCGCCGTCCGCCGTCGTGGCGCCAGGTCGGTTTCACCTGTGTTTCGCCGGTGTTGCCGCCGAACGGCGCGCCGCATCCATGAACGCCGTGGTTCGGAATCGGTGTCGAACAACCGTAACAGGAAGAGAGAGCGTCATGCCAAGTCCGAGATTGAGTTCCTTGATCCTCGCTCCCATCGTCTCTGTTTCTCTCCTCGCCTCGTGCGCGCCGTCCGCGCCGGAGTCCGCGCCGGAGGGCGAGGGCGAGGTAGAAACCCTCGGCGCCGCGTCGAGCGCGCTCACGGCTCAGCAGCGGCTCGCGGCGTGCGACCAGGATCCTCGCGTGATCGCCGGGCTCGTCACGAGGGAGATCTGCGCGGGCGCCGACATCTTCTTTCGCGAGACCTTCGAGGGCAACGGCCGCTCCTGCGGGACGTGCCATCCTGTCGGAAACAACTTCACGATTGACATCCCCTTCATCGACGCTCTGCTCGTCGATAACCCGCTCGACCCGCTGTTCGTCTTCGAGCAGGACCCGGGGCTGACCGATCTCGAGACGCCCGAGCTGAAGACGCTCGGCCTGATCCGCGAGAACATCGACGGCTTCGACGATCTCGACAACAAGTTCTCGATGCGCGCGGTCCCCCACACGCTCTCGCTGGCGACGAGCATCACGCCGGACCCGGTGGACGGGATAACGAGCCCGCCGGTCCATCGCACGGGCTGGTCGGGCGACGGCGCCCCGGGCACCGGCTCGCTGCGCGAGTTCCTCACCGGGGCGGTCACGCAGCACTACCCGACGGATCTCGGCCGCGAGCCGGGGGTGGCCTTCCGGCTCCCGACGGAGCAGGAGCTCGATCTGACGCTCGCCTACCAGATGAGCCTTGGCCGGACGAACGAGCTCGACCTCACGCAGGTGAACCTCGCCGATCCCGAGGCGAACGAGGGGCGGCAGGCGTTCCTCGACCCGGCGCGGGGCCGCTGCAATGTATGCCACTCCAACGCGGGCGCGAACCACCTGGACACGGGGCGCAACCGCAACCTGGACACCGGCACCCGGAAGGCCCCCGCGACCGGCACCATCGGCGCGTTCGACGGCGGCTTCGGCGGCTCCGGGCTGGCCTCGCCCAACATCGATGTGCTGGACATCGGTTTTCTCAACGGGTTCGGCGACGGCACGTTCAGCACCCCGCCCCTCATCGAGGCCGTGGACACGCCGCCGTTCTTCCATACCAACGCCTTCGGGAACCAGATCGAGGGCGCGGTGGCGTTCTATATCTCGAACTTCTTCAGGGATTCGCCGGCCGGCCTGGAGCTCGAGGCGCGGTTCGGCAGCCCCATCCAGTTCCCCGACACCGACATCAACAAGATCGGGCGGTTCCTTCGCGTGCTGAACGCGGCGTTCAACCTCGACATCGCAAGGCAGCGCCTGAACGCCGCCCAGGTGCTCGTCCAGCAGTTCCACGACACGCGCGCCGACGTCCAGAAGCGCCTGATGGAGCTGGCCGAGGCCGAGATCGACGACGCGCTGGAGGTCCTCGACGCCGGCGGCACGCCGCTGCACCCCGTCTCCACGGATCGCCTCCAGCTGGCGAAGACCGAGATCGCGGCGGGCCTCTCGGCGGCGACCTGGTCGCAGCGCCAGGGCCGGATCTCGAACGCGATCTCGCGCGTCCAGAACGCGCGCGATCAGTTCGGATCGAACATCAACTTCCAGCTCGGCAAGGGCAACCTGATGTACTAGCGGCGCGCCAGGAGCCCTGTCAGGGCGCTGGCCCGGCGGTCCAGGCGACACGCGGGCCGCGCCCCGGGGTTCGTGTCCCCGCCGCTGGCGAACGCCGCACAAATCGGTAGCTTACGGGCCCCGGCATGGCCGGAATGCCAGGTGCCCTGCGCTGATGTTGTCCGGTTCACGTCCTGATGTCGTTTCCCTCGCTTCGCCTGAAACAGGGCGCTCCCGCGAGGGGGGCTCGCTCCTGCTGCGGCTCCTCGGGCTGAGCTGGGCCTACCGGGGGCGCGTCCTCCGTGTCCTCGGCTACCAGATCATCCTGCTCTCGCTGGGGCTCGCCGGGCTCGGCTTGACCGGGCTCGCCATCGACATCCTCCGCCACCGGCTCGATCCGTCGATCCACCTCCCCGAGCTGCCGGCCGGCGCCGGCCTAGGAACGCTGGTCGACGCCGAGCGTGAGCCCATGCGCGCGGTCCTCTCGATCGGCGCCGCCATCCTCGCGATGGCGGCCGCGCGCGCGGTGATCAACTACGGTTACGCGCTCTCGGTGGGCTACCTCGTCCACATGGAGATCGTCCCGGATCTCCGGGCGCGGGTGTACGACAAGCTCCAGCGGCTGAGCTTCCGGTTCTTCGACGCCAACAAGAGCGGCTCGCTCATCAACCGCGTCACCGGCGATGTGCAGCTCGTGCGCTCGTTCGTGGACGGGGTGCTGCTCCCGAGCGTCATCATGGTCCTGTCGCTCGGCGTGTACGTCGCGTACATGCTCCGCGCGCACGTCCTGCTGACGCTCGCGTGCCTCGCCCCGACGCCGCTCCTCTGGATCGCGAGCACGCTCTTCGCCCGGTGGGCGCAGCCCGCCTACCTGCGCAACCGGGAGCTCGTGGACCGCATGGTCCTGAGCTTCACGGAGGGGCTGCAGGGCATCCAGGTCATCAAGGGGCTCGGGCGAGAGCGCGAGGCCCATCGCCGCTTCGACGAGCGCAGCCGCGAGGTGCGCGAGCAGCAGCAGGAGACGTTCCGGACCGTCAGCGTGCTCAGCCCGACCATCGATCTGCTCGGGCAGATCAACATCGTGATCCTGCTCGGCATGGGCGGGCTGCTCGTCACGCGCGACCGGCTGACGCTCGGGCAGCTCGTCGTGTTCGCCGGCATCCTGCAGCAATTCTCGGGGCAGATCGCGAGCATGGCGACGATCGTCAACACAGCGCAGCAGAGCTTCATCGGGGCGAAGCGCGTCTTCGAGGTGCTCGACACCCCCGTCGAGATCACGAGCCCCGAGGCGCCGGCGCGCCCCGCGCGGGTGGAGGGGCGCGTCGTGTTCGAGCGCGTCACGTTCGGGTACGATCCGGAGAGGCCCGTCCTCCACGACGTCCACCTCGACGTCGCGCCCGGGCAGTTCGTCGCGGTGATCGGCCCGACCGGCGCGGGCAAGAGCACGCTGCTCAGCCTGATCCCGCGCTTCTACGATCCGACGTCGGGGCGCGTCCTCCTCGACGGCATCGACCTCCGGCGCCACGACCTCGACGAGATCCGCCGGCGCATGGGGGTCGTCTTCCAGGACAACTTCCTCTTCAGCAACACGGTGGCGGCGAACATCGCGTTCGGCGCCCCGCACGCGACGCGCGAGCAGATCGAGCGCGCCGCGGTCATCGCCTGCGCCCACGAGTTCATCCGGGAGCTGCCCGAGGGCTATGACACCGAGCTCGGCGAGGCGGCGGCCAACCTCTCGGGCGGCCAGCGGCAGCGGCTGGCCATCGCGCGCGCGGTGCTGCTCGACCCGCCGCTGCTCCTGCTCGACGACCCGACAGCGGCGGTGGACGCGAGCACCGAGCGCGAGATCCTCGACGCGATCCTCAGCGCGACGCGGGGGCGGACGACGATCATGGCGACGCACAGGGCGCACCTGCTCCGCCGCGCGCACCAGGTGATCGTGCTCGACCGGGGCCGCGTCGCCGAGCGGGGGACCCACGAGGAGCTGCTCCGGCGGCGCGGCCACTACGCGAGCGCCCTCGCGCTGCACGACGCCCACGCCTCCGGGGCGCGGGCCGACGACACCCCCTCGCGCCGCGCCGCCGCGGCTGCGCGCCCTGCCGAGGACCCGGCGTGAGCCGCGCGGTCGACGCGCCGAGCCGCCCCGCGACGGCGTCGAGGACGGCGTCGAGGACGCCCCGCTCCGCGGCCGAGGCGGCGCCGATCGACGCGCGCCTCGGCCTCGCGCGCGTGGCGCTCGAGGACGAGGCGGACCAGCACCACCGCACGCTCGATCTCGGGCTCGCGCGGCGGGTGTTCGCCTTCACCCGCCCGTACGCGCGCAAGCGGAACGCGCTCTTCGCCCTCGTGGTGGTGAGGTCGATCCAGCTCCCGATCCTGACCTGGGCGGTCGGCGCCATCATCAGCGGCCCGGTGGCGCGGCGCGACGAGCGCGCCACGCTGCTCGCCGTCCTCGGCTTCGCGGCGCTCGTGCTCTTCACCGAGATCGTCTTCCACTACCGCGCGCGGCTCGCGCTCGAGCTCGGCGAGGCGGTGGTGTTCGACATGCGCGATCGGCTGGAGAGCCACCTCCTGCGCATGCCGATGCGCTTCTTCGTGAAGACGAAGGTGGGGCGCCTCATCGGCCGCATGACGTCCGACATCGACGCGATCCGGGTGGCGGTGCAGGACGTCGTGTTCGTGAGCACGGTGAACCTCGGCACCATGGCGGTCGCGATGGCGCTGATGGCCCACGCGCACTGGCAGCTCTTCCTCGTGGTGGTCGCGATGGTCCCCGTCTTCTGGGGGCTGATCGTCTATTTCCACAAGCGCCTCGGGGCCGCCCACCAGCGCGCGCAGGAGAGCTTCACCCGCGTGACCGCGACGCTCGCCGAGTCGGTCACGGGGGTGCGCGTGACGCAGGGCTTCGTGCGGCAGGACATCAACGGCGGGCTGTTCCGCGCGCTGATCTTGGACCACTCCCGCTACAACATGGATGCGGCGCGCCACTCGGCGACGTTCCTCCCGCTCCTCGAGTTCAACGGGCAGCTGTTCCTGGCCGTCCTCGTGGTCGTCGGCGGCTATCAGGCCCTTCACGGCGCGATCGAGCTGCACGTGCTCGTGGAGTTCTTCTTCCTCGCGAACCTCCTGTTCAACCCGATCCCCGTCCTGGGCAACCAGTACAACCAGGCCCTCACGGCGATGGCGGGCGCCGAACGGCTCTTCCGCGTGCTCGACACCGCGCCCGACTGGCCCGACGAGCGCGGCCTCCCGGCGCTGCCCCCGGCGCGCGGCCGGGTCGTGTTCGAGCGGGTCCACTTCGCCTACGATCCGGGCAAGCCGGTGCTCCATGGCGTCGATCTCGTCGCCGAGCCGGGGCAGATGATCGCGCTGGTCGGGCACACGGGCAGCGGCAAGACGTCGATCCTGAACCTGCTCGCGAAGCTCTACCTGCCGACGGCGGGGTCGATCACCGTCGACGGGCACGATCTCGCGGCGACCTCGTCCGCCTCGCTGCGCGCGCAGCTCGGGCTGGTGCTGCAGAGCAACTTCCTCTTCAGCGGGACGGTGCTCGACAACGTGCGCCTGGGCAACCCCGCCGCGACGGACGCCGAGATCCGCGACGCGGCGCGGGGCCTCGACGTGCTCGACATGCTCGACGCGCTGCCGGACGGCCTGGGCACCGAGGTCGGCGAGCGCGGGACGGCGCTGTCGCTCGGGCAGCGGCAGATCGTGTGCTTCCTGCGCGCCATGGTCGCCAATCCGCGCATCGTGCTGCTCGACGAGGCGACGAGCGCCGTGGACGCGCTCACCGAGGCCCGGCTGCAGGCGGCGCTCGGGAGGCTCTTGCGAGGGCGGACGAGCTTCGTCGTGGCCCACCGGCTGAGCACGATCCGGCACGCCGATCGCGTCGTCGTGCTCGACCACGGTCGGGTCGTCGAGCAGGGGACCCACGCGGAGCTGCTCGCGCGCGGGGGAGCGTTCGCGGCGCTCCACCGGGAGCTCGTGAATGAGGGGCCGGCCCCCGTGGAGGGGGCGCGCGGCGTCAGAAGGTCAGGCGACCTCTAGACGGACGGGGACGTTGTTGCGGGTGGCGTTCGAGTAGGGGCAAACCTGGTGCGCCTTCTCGACAAGCTGCTCGGCTTGCGACCGCTCCAGGCCCGGCAGCGCGATCCGAAGGCCGATGTCGAGGCCAAACCCGCCCTCGGAGCGCGGGCCGATGCCGACGGTCGCCGTCACGGTGGCCTCGGCCGGAATGCGGGCCTTCTCCTGCGCGGCCACGAACTTGAGAGCGCCCAGGAAGCAGGCCGCATAACCCGCCGCGAACAGCTGCTCCGGGTTGTTCCCCTCGCCGCCAGCGCCGCCGAGCTCCTTCGGCGTCGAGAGCTTGACCTTGAGAGCACCGTCGGCAGTGGCAGCGTGGCCATCGCGGCCGCCATTGGCCGTGGCTTGCGTCGTGTACTTCACGTCAACAGGCATTGGAGCGTTCCTTTCGTGGCGATGAGCCCGGTCACGGGCAGCGCGTCCCCGCCGGGCACGGCCCGACCGGGCAGCGCCGTTCGGGTACGCTCCCATAGTGCCCACGCTCCTCCCGGGCAACCGCGGGAGGAGACGCCACCCGGAAATCACGTCCGGCATCGACCGCGCGGCGTCATCCGCCTGTCATCCGCTTGCAGTCAGCTTGCAGTCCGCTGACTGCAAGCTTGCAGCTCACCGGCCAGCCCAGGTGTAGCTCAGCGCGGAGACGTCGGGCGCCCCGACCGGTATCTCCCCTGTGAAGCCGAGCGTGACGAGCTCGAGGCGGTTGCCGAATGGATCGTTGAAATAGAGCGACGCCTGGCCCGGTGGACCGAGCCGCGTCGGGCCGTACGTCGGCACCGAAGCGGCATTCAAGCGCTCCTTCCACGCGAGCAGCTTCCCAGGCGCGACCCAGAGCGCGCAGTGCGGATGATCCGCCTCGCGGGGCGGCTGCCCGATCGGCGACTCGAAGAGGTCGAACCGCGGGCCCCCGGCGAACACGACCGAGAGGTGGACCCCCCGCGCGATCTCGTCCGCAGGACGCCCCATCCGCTCGAGGAACGGGACGTCGACCCGCATCACCACGCGCGCGCCGAGCAGCCCGACATAGAACCGCTCGGCCACCTCGAGATCGGCGCACGGCAGCGTGAGATGATCGACCGCGCGCAGCTTGCCGCCCCACGGCGGAAGCAGGCGATACGCAAGGTGCGACCAGGCGAAGAAGAGACGCATCCCCACGCCTATCGCCTTTCGCTGGACCCGGGCGGCGAGCGGCGCGGTGGTGAGCTCCAAGGACGTCATGCATTTCCTCCATGCGATGGAAGTCAATCAATCAGTTGATTGACAATACGCGACGGCGGCCGGACGGTCAAGGCGCGCGCCGCGGGCGCTTGCTGGGACCGGAGAAAACCTGTAGCTTTGCGCGGACTTGGCGAAGACGAGACACGCCGCCTCGGCCAGCAAGACCTCGGCCACGGAGCTCGGTGCAGCGCGGCGGCGCGACCTGCTCGAGGCGGCGTATACGCTCATCGCCGAGAAGGGCCTCGAGGGGCTGCGGACGCGCGACATCGCGGCGCGCGCAGGGGTCAACATCTCGACGCTGCACTACTATTTCGGGACGAAGGACGAGCTCCTCGCGGCCATCGTCACGCACGTGACGGACAAATTCGTGGAGGCGCAGCGCCGCCCGGCAGGCCAGGGCGCCGCAGGGCCGGCGGACGCGCGCGCGATCCTGAGAGCGCACCTCGAGAGCGCATGGCGCACCTTCCAGGACACTCCGCACCTCACGGCCGTGCTGCAAGAGCTCTCCGTGCGCGCGCAGCGCGACCCGGCGGCGCGGACCGCGCTGAGCGCCGTCCACAAGGAGTGGAACCTCGCTGTCGAGCACCTCGTGCGGCAAGGCGTGCGCGGCGGACAGCTGCGCTCCGATCTGGATCCTCGCGCCGCGGCCCGCGTGGTCACGTCCTTCATCATCGGCGCCATGACCCAGCTCGGGATCAACGCCGAAGCGTTCGACTTTCACCTCGTCTCGGGCGAGCTCGAGCGATGGCTCGCACCCGCAGAGGGCAAGCGGGCGCGCAGCCGCGGGTGAGCGGCCCGACAGCCGTCGAGCGACGCAGAGGCGCTCCCCGCCTCCTCACGTCAGCTCGAGCGCGCGTCCGGGCGGCTCACCGCGCGCCCTCGGCGCCGCAGCGGGAGAGCGCGTAGCGCAAGGCGCTCTGGAGCACGCCGAAGGTCTTGAACCCTCCATCCGCCGCGCCGAGCTCCGTCATCGTCCGCGCGATCTCGGGCGAGATCCCGGAGACGAGGCAGCTGCTGCCGAGGAGGTTCGCCGCGCGCACCACGGCGAGGAGGTGCGCCACGGTCGCGGCGTCCACGGCGTTCACGCCGGTCAGGTCGAGGATGGCGAAGCGCGCGCTCGTCCGCACGATCTCGGTGAGGAGCCGCTCCATGATGTCATTCGCCCGCCCGGTCTCCACGGTCCCGATGATCGGCAGCACGAGGACCCCCTCCCACGCCTGGATGATGGGCGTGGACATGGCGCGCATCGTCTCCTGCTGCCGCCGCATCAGCGCCTCGGCGCGCTCGCGCTCGGCGTTCTCCGCCGCGAGCAGGCGGTTCTTCTCCTCGAGCTCCTCCGCGTGGATCTCCCGGCGCTGGAGCGCCTCCCTGAGCTCGGCCTCCAGCTGCTTGAAGGGCGTGATGTCCCTGATCGTGATCGCGACACCGTCGCTCAGCGGGATGACCTGATGCTGGAACCACCGATCCTTGTGCGCTGGACTCTCGCTCTGCTCCTCCTCGAGGAGCCGCTCGCCGGTCCGAACGACGCGCGCGTACTTGTCCAGCTGCTGGCGCGCGGCGGGCGAGAGCTCGCTGAGCCGCTTGCCGACGATCTCCTCGCGGAGCATCGACATCCCCGCGAGGGCCCTCTGGTTGGCGTCGGTGATCACGAAATCAACGAGTGTCCCGGCCTCGTCGAACACGCTCCGGAGCACGAAGAAGGCGTCCAGGCTCCCTTCGACCGCCGCCCGGAACCGGGACTCGGCCTCGAGCAGCGACTCCTCCGCGCGCTTGCGATCCGTGATATCGCGAGCGACGAAATAGACGAGCTCCTCCTCCGGGTGAACCGACGAGTTCCACTCGATCCACCGGTAAGAGCCGTCGCGACACCGGTAGCGGTTCGTGAACGTCACGCTGCCGCTGCCGCCGAACACCTGCGCCGACTCGGCCAGCGTGCGCTCTCGATCGTCGGGGTGCACGAAGTCGATGAACGGCGTCGACAGGAGCTCTTCGCGCGAGAACCCGAGCGTGCGCTCCCACGCCTGGCCAACCCGCTTGAAATGCCCGTCAAAACCGGCGGTGCCGATCAGATCCACGGACATCTCGAAGAAGCGGCCCAGCTCGTCCGTTTGCCACGCTTGTTTCATGGTAAATTCCACCGCTACCAGATCCGGGGTCCATGATCGAGCCTCTGGCGCGAGGCGAGGCCCAGCGCTGCGGACGCGCCTGCAAACGGTCGGGGGCGGCGCGCTGGACGACCGCGCTCCCGGTCAGTCGCCCTCAACGCCTGAAGGAGAGAGCCCCCGATGAAGCGCAGTGCCATGCTGGTTTGGCCGGGCTTCACCGCGCTTGAGACATCGCGCTCGCCCGACCGGGCAGGTCAGCTCGTCCGGTAGGCGCGGTAGAGCTCGTCGCGCCACGCCACCAGGTCGTCGTAGCGATCGCGCAGGTCGGGGTCGGAGAAGCACCGGCGGCTGGCGGCGCCGAGCTTCAGCTGGGCGGGCGGCGCCACGTTCACGAGGACCTGGCTTATCGCGATATCCGCGAACGTGAAGCGGCCGAGGAGCGTCCGCGGTGCGTCTCCGGACGGCGCCGCCCGCGCGAGGGTCTCGCGGATCTCCTCCAGCACGGCGACCTGCGTCTGCCCGTGCGCCTCGCCGTCGGTCTTGTGGCCGTCGTACTTGCGGAGGGTGCGGGCGACCCCCAGCGCTCCCAGCCGCGAGGCGAGGGGGCCGAGCGCGCGGCGGATCGGCCTCGGCGCCATCTCGGCGAGCGCCTCGTCGTCGGCCAGCATGCGCGTCAGCGCGCGGGCGCGCCCGGCGGAGAGGCCGCGCTCGGATAGGTCGATGAGCCGCGCGATGTCGGCCTCGTGCTCGACAGGGAACAGGGTCGGTCCCGCGCCGCGCCCGTCAGCCCAGCGCGCGATGTCGGCCGAGTCCCCGAGCACGCGCCCGTCGTCGGTGGTGAGCACCGGCACCGAGACACGGCCCGTGAGCCGGCGGAGCTTCAGCCGGAGCGCCGGCTCGCCGACGAGCGGCTGGTAGTGCCGGAAGGTGTAGGGGACGCGCCGGACGTCGAGCGCCCAGCGGGCCTTCTCCGTCCATGGCGAGAAAATGAGGCCAAGTAGCTCGGTCATGGCGCCGGCAGGCTACCACACACGGCCGCGCGCCTCCGGCCGATCGCTCGCGGGCAGCGGGCGCGGCCCGTCGGTGGGCCCTTGGCTCACTGCGAGCGATCTCACGGGCAGGCGTCGGTCTCGTCGGTCCCGTCGGTCTCCACCCAGATCGACTCGAGGTCGTCGAACCCCTTGAGCCGGAACGCGCCCGCTCGGCGGAAGTCCGCGCGCGACGGGTCGGGGAGCGCGGCGGCCGCGGAGCGCGAGAGCGTCACGCGGCCGGGGCGCGGCAGGCCGATCCCGGAGCTCGGCTCGTCCGCGCGATCCTCCTCGGTGACCGCCTCGATCCGGAAGAGCCGGTGGACCTCCCTGCCGATGACGTCGTGATCGCTCATGCGCACCCAGCCCCAGTGGACGACGAGGCGCAGCTGGGCAGGGTCGTCGACGGTGCCACGGAGCATGCGGGCCGCGTCGACGGCGCGGGCCACCGTGGGATAGACCGCGAGGTACCCATCGCCGGTCCCCTTCAGCAGGCGCGGGTTCGTCGCCCCTCGGAGGGAGCCGCGGAGCCGGTGAAGGTGGTCGACGAAGCCGGTGTCGCCGATGCTGCGGATCATGTGGGTCGACCGGACGATGTCGATGAGCAGCATCGCCACCTCCGCCCGGTCGGTCGGCTCCGTCTCCTCCCGCCGCTCGTCGGGGAAGAGCTCGAGGAGCGTGAGGTGGAGATCGTCCCAGTGGATTCGCTCGAGGTGCGCGCTGAGGCGGGCGAAGGTGGGGGAGGCGGCGATCGCCCGCCGCGCGGCGTCAGGGCCCTCGCCGTCGGCGACCTCTGTCGAGAGGCGGTCGAGGAGGGAGAACACCGCCCCGGCGATCTCCTCGTCGGCGTCCGGGCGCCGGAAGAGCTCGCGCTGGACGTCGACCACGAGATCCCAGTGGCGGGGCCAGGGCTCCCCGTGGCCGATGATCACGTGGCGGATCGCGTGGAATCGGCCGCCGCCGGGGAGCGGCTCGATCAGCGCGCGGAGGGAAGGGTGGAGCAGGTAATACCGCGAGCGCGGCAGCTCGTGGCGCGAGCCGGCGACGGCGTCGTGCGGCTGGCGAAAGCGCTGGACCTGGCGCTCGGCCCCCGGATCGGCGCCGAGCACCCCGAGGAGGCCGCACTCGAAGAGCTCGCGGAAAGGGTGGTAGACGTCGTCGGCGTTCCGGCCGTGGGCGTCGTAGAACGCGCGATCGACCTCATGAAACCTGCACCAGACCTCGACCACCTCGTCGTGGGTGAGGACGTCGCAGGGGAGGAGGCCGAGGAAGCGAGCCCGCTTGTCGCGGTGACAGAGCACCTCGAGGAAGACCCGCATCTCGTCGAAGATGTTGGCCACGAGGAGGCCGGCGCTCGTGCGCTGCACGATCTGCGTGAAGGTCCGCTCGTCGAGCGCCTGTCGGTTGCGCGAGATCTCGGAGGCGAGGATCACGAGGTCGCGCGGCCGCCCGAGGGTGTGGCGGTGGAGGAAGTCGAAGGTCGACTCGCCGCGGGCCGAGCGCCCCGCGCTCACCACGTCGAGGTGGATGAACTCGCGGAGCGGCAGCCGCTCGTAATAATACGTGAGCATCTCGAGCAGCTCGAAGAGCTCGTGCTTGGCGTAGCGGAGCGTCGACGTCGCGCCGTAGAGGTTGGTCTTGATGTCGGACTCGTAGGCGGAGAACGCCTCCTCGCGGATGGCGGCGAAGATCTTGACGTGCCGGTTGGCGTTCATCAGATCCCACGCGGCCTCGATCATGCCCGCTTGCATGTGGATCCACGCGGCCCGCGGGAGCCGCCGGAGCGCCTGATCGAGCTTGTCGATGAAGATGAAGACGCCGCTGTGGAGCGAGCGGAGCCGCCGCTCGAGCGGGCGCTCCATCGCGTCGACGACCTGGTTGATCTGGCGAACGGTCAGCGAGAGCAGCTCCTTCAGCACGATCGTCGGCTCGACAGGCCGGCCCTCCAGGAGCCCGCGCAGGCTCCGGGGGAGCGGCGCCAGATCCGCGGTATCGCCGGCGCCGGCGGCGCCGGTGGCCGCCGACTGGTAGGAGACGATCGACATGCGGAAGCTGAAGCTCCAGAGCCGCTTGCACTCGTGGAGGCCCGACATGAGGTCGCTCCGGGTCAGATCGACGCTGGGCAGATCGCCCATCAGATCGAGGTACGGCCGCCCCTCCGGGATGAACTGCACGGCGGCGTGGCGGCGCTCGCGGCCGGTCGCCGCCAGGTAGATCTCGCTGAGGACCGAGCGCTTGTACGTGAGGAGGAGGGTCTTGCCGAGCCCCTTGCTCCCCGAGACAAAGTGCTTGTTGGCGCTGTCGAGGAACTCGCGGACCACGGCGTTCTTGAAGGTCAGGTCCTTGAGGGCGCCGATATCGATCTGGTTGGCGTCCGAGGCCCAGCTCTGGTTCGTGGGGAGATCGGGCGGCGCGGGCCGGGGCTGGGGCGGCTCCGGCGGGCGCTCGGCGAGCGCCCGGAGGGCCTCGATGAGCTCGCGGGCCGAGGTGAACCGGCGGTCGAGGTCGCGGTGGGTCGCCCGGGCGAACCAGGCGTCAAAGCCGCTCGGGACGTCCGCCAGGCGCGACGGCGGGGCCGGGACGTCGAAGCAGATCTTGTGGACGAGCTCGAAGAGCGACTCGCCGCGGAAGGGCCGTTGCCCGGTCATGCACTCGTAGGCGATGACGCCGATCGACCACAGGTCCGCGCGGAGGTCGACCCCACGGGCGTCGGCGATCTGCTCCGGGCTCATGTAGCTCACCGTGCCCAGGGTGGCGCCGGCGTCCGTCTGCGGCGCTCCCTGGGGGTCGAGCCCGAGGTCACCGAGCTTGACGATCCCGAAGTCGAGGACCTTGCAGAGCGGTCCATCGTCGTCCTCGACGAGGAAGACGTTGGCCGGCTTGATGTCGCGATGGATGATGTCCATGCGGTGGGCCTTGGCGATCGCGCTGCAGACATCGCCGAGGATCGCCTTCGTCTCTTCATAGGAGAGCGGCCCGCGGGCGATCCGCTGGGCCAGGTCCTCGCCGCGAAGGAGCTCCATGGCGATGTAGGGCACCTGCGTGGCTGCATCGACGTTGAAGTCGAGGAGCTGCACGACGTTCTTGCTCCGCAGCTTCGCCGCTGTCTGCGCCTCGCGGAAGAAGCGGGCGCGCGCCCGCTCCGTGCCGACGATCGCCGGATCCATCAGCTTGAGCGCGACCGGCTCGCCGAGGCGAAGATCGGTTGCCCGGTAGACCCGGCCCATGCCTCCCTTCTTCAGGAGCTCGTCGATCCGGAAGTGCTGGCCGACGACATCCCCGGGGCCAACGCTCCTGGCCCCTGTCGAGTCGCTCCCGCGAGCGGATGGCTTGGTGGCCTGGTGCGGACGGCGGGCACTCTCATCCGACATGTCGCCCAGCGTACCAGCCTTGGCGCCTCAGGAGAACCTGCGCGCCCGCGCCGCCCGTTTTTCCGTCGTTTACGGCGTCCGGGGCCCGGAGATCGGCATACCCCGTGCAGTCCCAGCGCCTCATGCGCTCCGGTGAGGCCTGGCTCCGGTCTTGTGATCTCCGGCGCGCGGGTCGCGATGAGCAGTTCGAGCGCACACCGCGCCGTGGGCCCGCGTCGGCGCCAGCGCGTCGAGCGGTCGTCGCGGGAGCAGGGTAGCCGCGAAGGGGGAGGTGCGTCCGTGCGAATCCATCATCTCAACTGCATCTCGACCTGTCCGGTCGGCGGCGCGCTGATGAGATGGATCCGGTTCGGCCGGCGTGCACGCCGGGTCTGCGTCTCTATCAGTTCATGATGGAGAAGGACCGCGGCGCGCGGCTCGAGAACCAGCGGCGGCTGCGCGCGCTGCGCGAGGAGCGCGGCCACGAGGTGAGGCTCGTGTGCTCTCACGACGTCGTGGAGTTCGAGCGCATTACCGGACGAAGCCATGCTGTGCCGGCCGGAGCGGGGAGGGGCGTGTCGGAGCCGCCGCTGTGGACGCCCGCTCCGGTCGCGGGCGCGCGCTGAACGCGCACAGCAGGCCATCTCCTCTCGGTAGGCCGCCTCCGAGGGCCGGGCGGCTCGTGGCTACGTTGCATCCCGGCGCGGCGCCGCGCCCACCGGAAGCGTGAAATGGAACGTCGTGTGGCCCCCCTCGGGGCTCTCGACCCAGATCCTGCCGTCGTGGGCCTCGACCAGCCCCTTCGCGATGTACAGGCCGAGGCCGAGGCCGACCACGCGCTCCTCCTTCGCCTTTCCCCGGAAGAAGCGCTCGAACAGGAGCGGGAGGTCCTGGGCCGGGATCCCGCGGCCGCTGTTGCGGATGGAGATCTGCACCGCGTCGTCGCGCCGCTCCAGCGCCACCTGTATCGGCGTCTCTGGATCACCGTATTTGACGGCGTTGGAGATGAGATTGCTGAGCACCTGCTCGACGCGCCCGGCGTCCGCGTGCACGATCGGGATCTCCCCGCGGCTCTCGACGTCGACAGCGCGCCCCTCGGTCTCGCTCTCCATCCGCTCGACGACCGCCTCCACGAGCGCGCGCGGGTCGATGGGGGCGCGCTCGATCGCGAGGCGACGCGACTCGATCTGGGAGATGTCCGTGAGATCGGAGACCATCCGCCCGAGCCGCTTGGCGCTCGCCAGGATGTGCCCCGCCCTCGTCTTCACCTCGGTCGTGACCTGGGGCTTCCGTTCGAGCTGGGTCGCGTAGCCGATGATCGTCGTCACGGGCTGCTTCAGGTCGTGCGCGACGACCGACGTCCACTCTTCCTTGAGCCGCTCGAGCTCCTTGAGCCGGGTGATGTCGTCGAAGACGACGACCGCGCCGAGCAGCTTGCCGTTCCCGTCGACGATGGGGCCGGCGCTCGCGAGCACCGCCAGCATGCTGCCGTCGGCGCGCCGGAGCGACAGCTCCCTCGAGCTCGTGACCTCGCCTCGCAGCGCGCCCGCCGACGGCTGCTCCTCGTCCGTGAGGGGCTCCCCGTCGGGGAGGCACAGGCACCATGCGCCCGGGAGCCCGGGCGGCGAGTCTGTCCCGGCGAGCTCCTGGGCGCGGCGATTCCGGGCGATCTGCGCGCCGGAATGGTCGAGGAGGAGGATGCCGACAGGCGAGCGCTCGATGACCGCGTGGAGCCAGCGCCGCTCGGCAGCGAGCTGTCCGAGGAGCTGGTCGCGCTCCTCGTCGGCGAGCTTCTCCGTGGTGACGTCGCGCGAGATGCCGATCCCGGCGATCGGGTTTCCGTGCTCGTCGTGCTGGATCGTGATGTGGGTCGAGACCCAGCGGGTCCGGCCGCTCCTGTCGATGATCCGGAAGGTGAGCCGGCCGCCGGCCGCGGCCATGTGCTCGACGAACGCATGATAGCGCCCGACGTCCTCGGGATGGATCAGGGTGACGAACAGCTCAGGGTTCTCGTACCAGGCCGCGGGCGGATAGCCGGTGTGCTCGAGGACGGCGGGGTTGATGTACTCGTAGCCCCCCTCCGGGCCGAGCCGTATATGGAAGATGACGTCGCTCGCGTGCTCCGCGATCAGCCGCAGGCGCTCCTCGCTGAGCCGCAAGGCGCGATCGGCGCGCCGCTGCTCGGTGACGTCGAGGGCCGTGCCGATCATCCGCAGCGGAGAGCCGTCCTCGGCGCGGATCACGTCCGCCTCGGTGTGGAGGGAGCGCTCTTCGCCGTTCGGGCGGACGATCCGGTAATCGACGCAATAGGGCAGGGTGCCCTGGAGCGCGAGGTCGACGGAGCGTATCACACCCTCGCGGTCCTCCGGGTGGATGCAGGCGAGGAACCGCTCGTACGTGAGCGCGCCGGCGTCGCGGGACAGGCCCAGCATCCGATAACACTCGTCGGACCAGAGCAGCTCGTCGCTCGGAATGCGCCAGTCCCAGTTGCCCAGCTTCGCCAACCTCTGCGCGCGGGCGAGGCTGTCCTCGCTCAGCCGGAGCGCGGCCTCCGTCTGCCTGGCTTCCGCGAGCGTCGCGTGGAGCTGCTCGCGCGCGCGCTCGAGCTCGTGGTTCTCCCGCTCGAGCTCGTCGATCCGTGCGCGCTGGGCGTGGAGCTCGGGGGCGGCGAGCGCCATCCCGAAGAGGCTCGACAGGGCGCCCGCGATCTCGACCAGCTCGGCCTGCGGGAGGGTGGGCTGCGCCGTGGCGCAGAGCAGCACCGCGCGCAGGGTGCCGGCGAAGGCGATGGGGATCGCGAACGCGCGGGTGCAGCCGCAGCATCGGCGCAGATGGCCGGCGTCCAGGAGCGCGTCGGCGCTCTCGTCCTCGGGCGCGACCTGCGCGACGTTCAAGCGGGCGGCGGCGCCGGCGAGGCTCGGGGCGTCGAGCGGCAGGCGCCGGAGGGCGTCCAGCGAGCCCGCGCTGCCGCCCGCGGAGGCGACGAGCCCGAGCGTGTGCGGCGCCTGCGCGACATCGTAGAGGCAGGCGATGTCGACGTGGAGGAGGCGCGCCGCCGCCGCCACGAGCGCTTGCTGCGGACTGTCATCGCCGGCGCGCGAGGGGGCCATCGACGCGTCGGCCACGGCGCGGGCGAGCGTGTCGTCCGACGCCGGCGGATCCCCGCGGTGTCGCTCCCTGGACGGTCCACCCCGTTCGGCTCCGCGCCCTCTGTCGTCGCTGTTCAATCCGCCCCTCGCGCCTTCTACCCGGATCCTGGTGGGCGCGAGGCGAGACTATCACGAGCCTTCGCTCCGCAACCTGGTTCACGAGCCTTCGCTCCGCAACCTGGTTCAGGCGGCCGTCCAGGGCCCGGGCCGGTGCAGACCGGCGGCGGCTCTGCCGCGCCCGCGCTGGCTGAGGAGGACGCCGGGGAGGAGATGCGCAGCGGCCAGCGCGCCGGGAGGCGGCTATCGGGCAGCGTCGCTTTCTCGTGGCGAAGGCCAAGCACCCTCGCACCTCTCGAAGTGCGTGGGCGATTTGCATACTGACGGTAACCTCTCATCGTCGCTGTAGGGGTCGAACGCCGTCGCGCGCACCCAGGCGTGCGGAGGTGGCATACCTCGGTTGCGCCGCACAGGCGCGCGGGCTCTGGCTCTGTGATGGCCAATCACACCGGAACAGGGGCATTCCGGTGAACCATCGAACCGAGAGCCGCGCTTCCACGCGGGGGTGCGGAGGCGCAACCCGGGATTCACGCGATGCAGGAAGACCCCGGCGTTTGCGCGGCGAGGTTTCAGGTGGCTTTCATCCTCCCCCACTCAGAAGGGTCTTCGCGACCCGTCGATGCCATACGGCCGGGCGACATAGATGCGCAAGAGAAAACTTGAATTACAGTGTGAGCGTTGGGCGGACCCGACCCAGGTTGGCGGCCCGGCTCCTGTGGACCGACCAGGTGCAGCGGATCCGATACCGGTTGGCGGCGGTGGCAGTGGTCTCGACCAGGTTGCAGCCGGACTAACCGCAACCCAGGTTGGGCTGGGAGAGGAGGGCTAGGAGTAGCAACGGCTCCCGCTCGGGTGGCGGACCGCCTGGCGGCCGCCACCCACGAAGCTTGATCGAGCAGCGAAATGATTGACGAAAATCCCTGGCACGGCACTTGTCTTGTTGCGCCTGTCATGAGCCAGCCCCGCGAGATCGCTGCCGGAGCCACCTACCTCATCACCCGTCGCGTCCTGCGCCGGCACCTGCTCTTCCGCCCCGATGTGGCAATCACCCAGCTCCTGGTCTACGTCCTCGCGGTGTCGACCCGCCGTTACGGCATCGAGGTCCATGCGCTCTGCGCCATGTCAACGCATCTGCACCTGGTCGTGACCGACTCGAGGGGCGTCTTGCCGCGGTTCTTGCAATTCTTCCATCGCATCGTCGCGCTCGGCACGAAGGTGCTTCGCGGGTGGGAAGGCCCGGTGTGGGACCACGAGGCCACGAGCGTGGTGCGGCTGCTGACGCGCGCGGCGGTGGTGGAGAAAATTGCTTATGTCATGGCGAATCCTGTCGCCGCTGGCCTGGTGCAGCATGCTCGCGAGTGGCCGGGCGCCAAGGTGGACGTGGACGACCTCGGTCGCGGCGTGCTGCGCGCGGCACGGCCTTCGGTGTATCTCGACCCGGAAAACCCGCAGTGGCCCGAGGAGGTGACGGTCTCGCTCGCGCTGCCGCCGGCCATCGAGGAGGACAGCGCGGAGGGCTTTCGCCAGGACGTCTCTGCCGAGCTCGAGCGCCAGGAAGCCCGGGCCCGCGCGGAGGTGCAGCGGCAAGGACGTCACTTCTTGGGCGCCGAGAGAGTCAGTAAGGTGTCCCCTTACGAGCGCGTGACGAGCTTCGAGCCGCTGCGCGACGGCAATCCAACGTTTGCGGTTGGTCGCGAGCAGGGAGACGCGTGGCGAATCGCTGGTGCCGCTGTGCGTGCGTTTCGAACGTTGTACCGTGCGGCACTCGAGCGATGGCGTGCTGGCGTACGCGACGCCGTATTCCCCGCGGGGACGTGGTGGATGTGCACGTTTCACGGGGCCAGCGTGGCTGACGTCGTGCTCACGATGTAGAGCCACAGCGGCGGCGCTGCAGGAAGGCGGGCGGGACGGGCAAGGGCATCCGTGCCTTGTCGTGGGGCCTTCCGTCTAGGACCGGCGGTGTGGACGGCCGAATCTCGTGCGGCGGTGTATCCGTGCCTTCGTACGTCTGCAGGCGGTGCCGAACCCAGAGGAAGCGGCGTCAGGGGCAGAGTGCTGTACGCGATGGTTGGCCGAGCCGAATGATTCCTCTCGAAAGGTGGACCCATGGGATAGTCATTCCGGGGTGGGGTGCCGCCGCGCCCCGGTTGCAACGCAACCTGGCCGCATCGCAAGGTAGGTCGGTCGTTTTCGTCGTTTTCGGGCGCGGCGCAACCTGGGTAGGGTGGGTTATGCAGGCACGCGGACGAGGCGAATGATGATCGGACGAAGAGGCTTCATCTCCCGAAGGTGGGCGGCCGCCTCGCTGCGCATCAGGGCGCCCCTCGCCGGTGGCTGCTCGGAGGACTACCACTTCACCACGGTGCGCGTGAAGGCGCTCGAACCCGCGGCGCAGGTCGTCGCCGGTGCCTACCATACCTGCGCGATTCTCAGGAACGGTAATCCCGCGTGCTGAGGCACAACGACGCGGACCAGCTTGGCGACGTTTCTATCGGCTCGCTGAGTACCTCCCCGAGGTAGGTCTCGCTGGGCTCGTGGAGCGGACGACCCGTCGCTCGAGTTCACGTGCGTCGTGCGCGGTGCCGACACCGTGGTCTGCTGGGCGACAACCGCAGCCACCAGCTCGGCTCCGATCCCGAGGCCACCGTGAGGAGCGAGCCCGCGCTCGTCCGCCTCGTGCTCAACCTGGGTGGGTTCCCCGGGCGTTGGGCGTGCGCGGCGCGACCGACGTTGCAGCGGGGGCGTGCGCCACAGCTGCGTTGCGCTCGGCACGGAATAGGTGGCGTGCTGGGGTTGGAACCTCAACGGCCAGAGCGGCGGCGGGCCCATCGTCGACAGCGCCGACCAGGGCGTCGGCGTCACCCTCGTCGAGGGCGTTGCCGCTGCGAAGGCCGTCATCGCCGGCGGGCGCCACAGCTGCGCGCTGCTCGACGACGGCGGCGTCGTGTGCTGGGGCTCCAACCAGAGCGGCCAGCTCGGCTCCGAGGAGGCCAACCTGGTCTCCGCGTCGGTGCTGGCGGCGCTCGACGTGCGCGCGGTCGCCCTCGCTGCCGGGCGAGAGCACACCTGCGCGCTCGACGAGCAGGGCGGGGTGTTCTGCTGGGGCAGTGACAGCCAAGGTCAGATCGGGACCGGGCGACCGTGACGCGCGCCGTGTGGTTGCTCGCGGCCGTGGCAGGGATGGCCGGCACCCTCGCCCGGGCGCTGCTCTCGCCGATCCGGTGCGGTCCTTTCAGATGGATCTCGCCTTCGGCGCGCGCGCGGGCAGCGGCGTACGGGTCTTCGAGAGCAGGCTGTTTCTCGACTAGTGCGGGTCTACCGGCCCCGACAGCGCGTCGTGGGCCCCCTACTTCTCCGCGGGCTCTCGGCTCGACCGACGTTGACAATCGCCGTGGCTTCGACGGCCAGGTGCGCGTCGCGCGCTACGCGCTCGGTCCCGAACTCCGCGCCGGCTTTGTCGGCAAGAGCCGCACGATGAACCACCACGTCTATCTGGCCGTCGCGCCGGTCTACCTCTTCGCCGGGACGCTGAGCGACAGGCTCCCCGAGGCCGAGGGCGGCGCGCTCCGCGCGCGCCGCCCTCGGCCTCGGCCTGCCCGTGAAGTGGCGCATGATCTTCGGGAGCCAGGACGAGCGGCTGTGCGACGGAAAGGACGACTGCCTGCTCGTCGACGCCCTGCTCTTCCTCGTCCCCAACCACGTCGAGCTCGCGGTCGAGAACGCGGCCGGCTCGTCTCACCGGCTGGGCGGGGCGGTGGGGTACAGCTTCTGATGCGCGCCGGCGCTCCCCGCGCCCTCACCCCTCGAGATAGGAGCCGAGCTCTCGCTGCCGCGAGCGCGTCCGGAGCTTCTCGAGCAGCTTCGCCTCGATCTGACGGATGCGCTCCCGCGTCAGCGAGAACGACTGCCCGATCTCCTCGAGCGTCTCGTCCTCGTTGCCGTCGAGGCCGAAGCGGCGCCGCAGGAGCTCGCGCTCACGCGGCTGCAGCGAGTCGAGCAGCTCGCGCGTCTGCTCGATCAGCCGGCGCCGGGCCAGCATGTCCGCGGGCGTGGGCTCGTCGTTGGCCAGCAGATCGCCGTACCGGGTATCTCCCTCCTCGCCGACGGGGGCGTCGAGGCTGAGCGGCTCGAGCGCGAGCTCGCTGATCACCCGCACCTTCTCCACGGTGAGGCCGCTGCGCTCCGCGATCTCCTCGACGGAAGGCTCGCGCCCCCGCTCCTGCACCAGATCTCGCCGGGCGCGCACCACCTGGCTCCGGATCGCGGTGAGGTGGACCGGCATCCGAACGGGCTTTCCCTGGTTGAGGATCGTCCGCTTGATCGCCTGCTTGATCCACCACGCAGCGTAGGTGCCGAAGCGGTGGCCGCGGCGGTACTCGAACTTGTCGGCGGCGCGGATCAGCCCGAGGTTCCCCTCCTGCACGAGGTCGAGCAGCGGGACGCCGAAGCGCTGGTGCTCCCGCGCGATGGCGACCGCGAGCCGCAGGTTCGCCTGGACGAGCTCGGACTTCGCCTGCGCGACGGCGCGCCGCCCCCGGGCGATCGCCGCGATCGTGGCCTCGATCGCGGCGCGCTCCGCCTTGTCCCCCTCGGCCGCTGCTGTGCGAAGGCTCCGCTCGATGCGCTCCTCGAAGGTCGGATCGAGGCGCAGCTCGGCGAGGCCTGCTGCGAGGCCCGCGAGGGCGGTCTCCACGCCGTCCTCGGTGATCTGCCGGCCGAGGAGCGAGCGGGCGAGAGTGAGCAGCTCCGCGAGCCGCTTCGCGGAGGCGTCCGCCTCGGGATCACCCGCGTCGGTCTCGCACAGCAGATCCCGGAGGCTCAGCGCCCCGACCTGGACGTCCTCCGCCGTCGAGGCGAGCTCGCGCAGCGCGACGGGCGATCGGACCCACGCCTCGAAGCAGGCGAGCGCGCCCGCCTCGATACGACGGCCGATCGCGACCTCGCCCTCGCGCGTCAGCGGCTGGCTGCCGGCGAGCGCCCTGAAGTAGAGCTCGGTCGCGCCGAGCGTGGCTTGCGCGCCGGCGGCCTTCGCGCGCCGAGCTGGCGCGCGCTCGCCCGCGCGTCCGCCCGCGGAAGCGATGGAAACGGGATGACTCGATTCGGACTCGCTCGTCGGGAGCGAGGGACGGAACCTCATTCAATGCGCTCCAGTGTTGCCGCTGCGTCGTACCCGACCGCGAAGGGTGTGAGGGGGCACGATCATCAATGCGCCTCGATATCCTAACCGCTGAGGACGTAAATAGGAAAACGAATCGACCGCCGACATGGCGCATTTCCACGGCGTTTTTCGGTGTTGTTGCCCCGCTCGGCGCGGCGCGTTCTCGTTGTCCTGGGATGGCGGCGCGCGCGTGTGCGTTGCCGGACGAGTGTACGTCGCCGGGCGAGCGGGCGCGTCCCGATCGAACGCGCTGCGGGGCGGAGAAGCGGGCGTTGGAGGGCGCGACGTGAGGGCGCTGGCGGAGGGCCTCGAGGGGGGGCGCTCTCGAACCGACACGAGCGGCCTCGGAGGGGGTACGGCGAGGTCGCGAGTTGCCGGGACCGCCCGGCGGGGGAGCGGGGCCGGTCGAGACCGGAGCGGGCGACCTCGGAGGGGGCGGCGCGAGGTCGCCATCCGTCCGGTAGAGCGGCCGCGACGGGGCGCATCGATCCGAGACGGCAGCGGACGGCAACGTCGGTCGGAAGAATCGACCCGTGCGCGCGGCGGCGCTGCTGCTGAGCCGCGCTTCGGGGCGATGCGCTTCGGGCACGACGCGGAGCGTCCCGCGCGCCGCTGGCCCTGCGCCGTCCGGGCAGCGGTTGCTATGCTCCACGCCCGCGCTGCCCTCCGGAGCGCGCAGTAGCCATTCCACCGAGGAGCGACGCGCATGATCCAGATCTTCGGCACGGCCAAGTGCAAGGCGACGCGGGCGGCGCAGCGGTTCTTCGCCGACCGGGGCATCAAGGTGCAGCTCGTCGATCTGCGCGAGAAGGGCCTCTCCAAGGGGGAGCTCGCGAGCGTAGCGCGCGCGGTGGGCGGCGTGCGCGCGCTTTACGACGCGGAGAGCGCGCGGGTGAGGGAGCGTGGCCTCCAGCACCTCGGCCCGAGCGATGCGCGGCTCGCGGAGCTCCTCGTCGACGATCCGCTCCTGCTCCGCACGCCCATCGTGCGCGACGGGACGCGCGCCTGCGTGGGCGCGGCCGAGGCGACCTGGAAGGCCTTCGCTGACGCCGCGAAGGGCGGGTAGCGGAAGGGCGGGCGAGGGGATCGGGGGAGGCTGGGCCCGTGCGCGGGCGGAGGCGGCCTCGAAGGGAGCGCGGTCATGCCGCGACTCGCGCCGCCGCCTCGTCGCTGGTGTAAGCGCAACGTTTGTGCCAACGCCGAGGCGGAAGTCAGCGCTCGGGGCGCCTCTCCTCGACGTGGTGCCGTCGGCGCTCCACGCGATGCTTCTTCGCCGGCTTCGCCGGAGTCACCGGCCTGACCGATGCCCCCGCCTTCACCGTTGCCCCCGCCCTCACCGAGGTTGCCGGCCTGACCGAGGTTGCCGGCCTGACCGAGGCCCCCGCCCGGACCGTCGCTGCCGGCCTGACCGTGGTTGTGCGGTGCGCGTGGTGATGGTGATGGTGATGGTGGCCGTGTCGCTCGAAGCCGACGCGGTAGCGGACCAGGGCGCGCGGCTCGTCGCGGTAGTAGACCCAGCCGTGGTGCGACGGGTAGTACCAGCGGCCGTCCACATAGTAGACGTAGGTCCCGCGGTAGTACACGCGCGGGTAGGTCTCGACGTGGACCGGCGCCGCTGCGATGTGAACGACCGGCTCCTCGTACACCGCGAACTCCTGGTACGTGACGGTCGCATGCGCCGGCGCAGCGGCCCTGGTGTGGACTTCTGCCGCGCACCCGATCGCGCCGAGGAGCGCGAGCGCAACGAGCGCGGCCAGCACGGCGAGCCTGCTGCTGCGCTGCTGAGCGCGCGCCGCAGCTCTGGGGGAGGAAATATCGAGGACTGGCACGTTCATCTCCATGGGGGTTCACAGGAGCAACTGCGGTGCCACCCGGCGAAGGGGGGCGTGGCCGCGTGGCACCGCAGGGCGCCGCTCGCTGGTATAGCGCTTGCTGCCGTGCCGCGCATCGGCGCGACAGCGCCAGACTTGGATAAAGGAAGACGATCCCCATGAAACTTTCGAAGGTGCTCACCGGTCTCGCTGGCTGCGTCCTCGCCACTGCCTCGCTCGCGGGGTGCATCGTCGTCGATCATGACGATGACCACGATCACCTCATGCGCGGCTCGCTCACCGTCGCCCTGACCATCGACGGCAGCGACGACCCGTGGGCGTGCTTCGATCACGACGTGAGCGGGGTCGCGGTCAGCGTCGAGGACGAGGATGGCTTCCTCGTCCTCGACGCCGTGGGGGACTGCGATGATCTCGGCCTCACCATCGACGGCCTCTCCGAGGGGTACTATGACGTCGATGTCTGGCTCGTGGATTTCGACGGACACGCGATGAGCGACATCGTGCGCGTCGAGAGCGTCGACGTGTTCGACGGCGCCGACACGCTGGTGGAGGTCGATTTCCCGTGGACGTGGATCGACTCATGACGCGCGCGGCTCACCTGAGCGGCGGCGCGCAGGCGCCTACTCGCCCGCGATCGCGGTCACGAGATCATGGACGCCGTGATTGGATCGGGTAGGCGGGGTCGCGCTCGGCGAGCTCGGCGCTCGCGAAGGCCGCGAGCAGGCGCCGTCGCCGCCGCCCTGCGGACATGAAGCCCTGTTACTGGGACTTCTGCGATTCCCCTTGCCGCTGCGCGTAGGCCTGGGGGCCTTGCTGCTGGCCGCGTTGCTGCTGGCCGGGTTGCGGCTGGCCGAACTGGCCGCCTTGCTGCTGGCCGAGCTGGGCGCCTTGCCGCTGGCCGGGCTGCATCTGGCTGACCTGGCCGCGTTGCTGCTGGCCGCGTTGCTGCTGGCCGAGCTGGGCGCCTTGCCGCTGGCCGGGCTGCATCTGGCTGGCCTGGCCGCGTTGCTGCTGTCCGACCTGGGTACCCTGCTGCTGTCCGACCCGGATGCCCTGCTGCTGTCCGACCTGGATGCCCTGCTGCTGTCCGACCTGGATACCCTGCTGCTGGCCGGTTTGCGCCCAGCCGAGCTGGCCGCGTTGCTGCTGGCCGGGCTGGGTGCCTTCCTGCTGGCCGCGTTGCTGCTGGCCGCCTCCCTGCTGCTCGTGGAGCAGCAAGCAGAACAGCTGCTCGGCCTCGGTCAGGTGCTGCTCGACGTCCGCTCGCATCGCCTTCACGCTGGTTCGTATCCTGGCGTTCTCCGCGTTCGCGACGCCCGGCACGTCGAGGAGCTCGAGGGCGCGGCGATGGAAGGAGATCTGAGCCCAGATGAAGGCCGTGTCGAACTCGGCGCCTTCCTCCTCTTCCAGCGCTCCGCTCACCTCGGTCGAGCTCTCGTCGAGCTCCCGGCAGCGCGAGCACGACTCCATCTTCACACCTGAACCCCTCGAGCCCGCGCCGAGCTGCTCGGACTGGGCGTGCTCCTCGACGATCTGCTCGGCGTAGCGCTTCACATCCGGGGACTCGGCCTTGTCCAAGGCGATCTGCGACAGATCCACTTCCTTCTGGTGGATGAACGAGATCAGCATCGTGAGCTCCGCGTCCGACGGCTGCTGCATCCCGCTGCGCTCTCCGCTGCCTCCCTGCCTGTCGCCCTGACTGCCGATCTGTCCGCGGCCCCCTTGCCTGCCGCCTTGATGGCCGGCCTGCTCGCCGCACATCTGCCTGTCGCCCGCGCGCTGGCCGCCGCCCTGTCGGCCGCCTTGATGACCGGGCTGCTCGCGGCCTCCCTGCCTGCCGCCGGCCTGCGCTCCACCGCCCCTCCCGGCGCCTCGCGCGCCGTCTCGGCCCGTCTGTCCGTGGCTCCTGCCGTCGGGGCCCGTGCCGGTCCGCTCTTGCCCATCCCTTCCATCGCGATTCGCCTCGGCGTCATCGTCGCTGCCCATGCAGCCGCCGGCCCCCGCGAGGACAAAGCTCCCAGCGAACATGATCGCCATGAGGCGACCTGAACGATTGCCCATCATTGCTTGCTCCTTGGCCGACACCGGCGCGCTGTCGCGCTCACCTGCCGGTTATCGGCCCCGAACATCTGGGTTCGGGAAGCGAGGATGGTGAGCGAGGTGGAGCCCTAAGCCAGCATCGTCATTTCCCCGAGCGCCCCTGCGCCCCCTGCGCGATCGCGCCGAGAGTCGCAGTCCCGCTCGGCGTTGACCCAGACCCAGCCGGTGCGCAGCGGCCGGGCCGGCGATCGACCGTGATCCCAAGGACCCGCTCGGGCACCCGGTCGCGCGAGGGCGCGCCGCCGCCGGCGCTGTCCGCCCGCGCCTGCGCGGCGCCGGACAAGCTGCCAGGCGGCCGGATCGCAACCAGGCAGCCGGGCATGCGCACGAGCGCCGCGCGCTGAGGAACCCGCCCGGCCGGGTCGCGCCGCCTTCCGCCGCGCCATCGATGCGCGTAAGCTCCGGCGACGTCCGACCGAGCGCCGCCTCGGCCCTCTGCCGAGGCGCCGGTCGCCGTCATCCTATGAGAACCTCCGCGCACAACGGCCCGTCTCCCGGGCCCGCCGCCCGCGTCGATACGACGGACATCGAGGCCCTGAAGCGTGAGCTCGAGCGGCTCCGCGCCGTGGGGTCCCGGGATCGCGGGTGGCTCGACGCCGTGCTCGAGCACAGCCCGCACGGGGTCATCCTCTGCGACGCCTCCGGGAAGCTCGTCCTGCACAACCGGGCGGCGGAGCGCATCTGGGCCGGCAGCGCCTCGACCGAATCGATCAACGACTGGACGCTGTATCGCGCCTTCCACGAGGACGGCCGCCCGTACGAGGCAAACGACTGGGCCATGGCCCGCGCGATGTCCGAACGGCAGGTCATCGAGAGCGAGGAGACCCGGATTCAGCGCTTCGACGGGACGTATGGCATGGTCCTCGGGAGCGCCGCGCCCATCATCGGGCCTGGCGGCGAGCTCGAGGGCGGCATCTCGGTGTTCGCCGACATCTCGCGCCTCAAGCAGGTCGAGGCCGAGCGCGGCGAGCTCGCCGCGCAGCTCACGAGGCGGGTCGAGGAGCTCGATCGCCGCGCCCGGCTCACCCAGGCGCTGCTCGCGGTCAGCACCGCGCTGAGCGGCGCCGTGACGGTCGAGCAGGTCTCCGCCGCCGTCGTGAACGACATCCACCGGGTGCTCGGCGCCTCGACGACGATGATGTACACGGCGGACGAGGCGGCCGGCGTCGCGGCGCTCGTCGGCCACTCGGGGCTCGAGGAGCAGCGCACGAGCCCTTACGCGAGGGTGCCCCTCGACGCCCGACTGCCGCTCTCGGACGCGCTCCGGGAGCGCCGCCCCATCTGGGTGGACACGAGGCAAAGCCTGCACGCAGCGTACCCCGAGCTCGCGGCCCTGCGGCCTGTCCGCGACGACGTGAAGGCGCTCGCCGTCCTGCCGATCGTCGCCCACGCGGCGCTGCTCGGCGGCCTCGCGTTCTCGTTCGCGAACGATCGGGCGTGGAGCCCAGAAGAGCGCGAGTTCCTGCTCAGCGTGGCGGCGCAGTGCGCGTCGGCGCTGGACAGGGCGCGCCTCCTCGAGCGGGAGCGCGAGGCCCGGGCGCGCGCGGAGATGCTCGCGGCGGAGCTCGAGCGGCAGCAGGCGACGCTCCGCCTCCTGAGCGAGGCGGGCGCCGCGCTCTCCGGCTCGCTCGACGTCGCGTCGCGGCTCACGCACCTGACCCACCTGGCGGTCCCCACCCTGGCCGACTGGTGCGCTGTCGACATGCTGAACGGCGATTCCATCGAGCGCGTGGCCGTCCACCACGGCGATCCCGCGAAGATCGAGCTCGCCGAGCGCCTCCGGGCGATGGCCCCGCCCCGGCCCGACGCCCCGGCGGGCGTGTCCGCGGTGATCCGCGCCGGTCGCTCCGAGTGGATGGCCGACATCCCGGACGCCGCCATCGAGTCCGCCGCGCTGAGCCCCGAGCACCTCCGCCTGATCCGGTCGCTCGGGCTGAGATCGTATGTCGTCGTCCCGCTCCGGGGGCGCGACCGGACCATCGGCGCGCTGACGCTGGTCCACGCGGAGTCGGGCCGCCGCTTCAGCCAGGCGGACGTCGCGCTCGCCGAGGAGCTCGCCAACCGCGTCGCCCTGCTGATCGACAACGCGAGGCGGTTCCAGGAGGCGCAATCGCTCATCCGCGCGCTGGAGCGGACCAACGCCGAGCTCGACCAGTTCGCGTACGTGACGAGCCACGATCTGAAGGCGCCCCTGCGGGGCATCGCGAGCCTCGCCCAGTGGATCGAGGAGGACCTCTCGGACAAGCTCACCGCGGACACGCGCCATCAGATGGAGCTCCTGCGCGGGCGCGTGCGGCGCATGGAGGCCTTGATCGAGGGGATCCTGGCCTACTCCCGCGCCACGAGGTTCCGCCAGAAGCCGGAGAGCGTCGACCTCGAGAGGCTGGCGAGGGAGGTGGTCGAGCTCATCGCCCCGAGGCCGCCCGCGCGGGTGACGCTCGACGTGCCGCCGGCGACCCTGCGGACGTACAGGGTGCCCTTGCAACAGGTGCTCATGAACCTCATCACGAACGGCCTCAAGCACGCGGGCCGCGAGGACGCGGCGGTCTCCGTGTCCGCCCGGGAGCAGGGCGACAGGGTCGAGGTCTCCGTGTCCGACAACGGGCCTGGGATCGCGCCTGCGTTCCAGGAGAAGGTGTGGGGGATGTTCCAGACGCTGCAGGCGAGGGACAAGGTGGAGAGCACGGGGATCGGCCTCGCCATCGTGCGAAAGATCGTGGAGAGCCGCGGCGGGCGGGCGTGGGTCGAGTCGGACGGCAAGAGCGGCGCGACGTTCCGGTTCACGTGGCCCAGGAGGGAAGAGGCGGAGGGCGCCGGGTAGTCGTCGCGCCCGCCGAGCTGCCCGGGAGCGCGCTGCCAGCGACGGAGTCGGGGGACGAGGTGCTCAGTTCGAGGGCTTCGGCATCTGGAACACCACGCCTTCCTCTTCGGCTTCCACGTTGTTCACGTTCCAGTAGATGGACCCGCAGTCGACGGCGATCTCGAAGAAGTACGGCTGCCCGGTCGTGAGGGTGATCATGTCCCCCATGCCGAGGTGCGCCCTCCGCACCTCGCCTTTCCCCTCGCTGTTCATGTAAACGGTCCAGTAGATGAACTCGTCGTCCACAGCGAGCGACTTGGCGACGGCCTGAGCGTCGACCGTGGTGGTGAAGGGCGGGGCGCTCGGCGCCGCGCTCGTCGCCTTGGACTGGACCGCGCCGTTGGTGTCGGTCACCCAGTGCACGACGCCGTTGGCGAGGACGAGCGTGGTCGGGTTGCCGTTCGTCTCCGCGAAGACCTCGGCGGTCTCGCCGAGCGGATCCTTCGTCTTGCGCAGGATCTGGCGCGACCAGTAGTTGGACCAGTAGACGTGCGTCGCGTCGACGGCGACGCCGATCGGATGGTCGTCGGGGGCGACCAGCTCGGCGACGGCCTGGCTGCCGTCGGCCTTGGCCCGCCAGACGGCTGCGGGCGTCTGCGTCGCCCAGTAGACGCTGTCGCCGAAGGAGGCGATCCGGCCGAAGGCCGTGACCGCCGGATCGCCGTTCTCCTGCAGGGGGACCTGCGCGATCTGGATCGGGCTGGAGCTCGGCGGCTCGATGGAGATCCCCAGCACGTCTCCGTTGCTCCAGTTGGTCCACGAGAGCTGCCCGCCCGAGTAGGTGATCCAGGCGGTATCCCCGAAGCCGAGGGTGCCCGGGAGCGTGCGCGCGGCCCCGCCGTCCTTCGGGATGGCGACGATGGCCTGGTTGTTGGCCATGAGCACGAGATCCCGGGTGACCACCATGCCTTTCACGTTGGACCCGAGCTCCCCTTGCATCTGCGTCACCGGGCACTCCCCCACGGCGCAGTTCGACGGGGGGCACGAGGGCGTGCCCCCGGCGCTGCCGCCAGCGCCATCGCCACCGTCGCCCCCGGTTCCATCGCCGCCGTCGCCGCCGTCGCCGCCGCCGCCCGACGTCGTCTGGGCAGAGCCTCCGTCACCAGGTCCGGTGCTCGTCGTCGAGGAAGCGGCGGAAGGCCCCTCCGTGCCAGGCTCGATGCCGAAAATGAGATTGCAGCCGGTGCCCGTCGCCGCGAGCGCGAGCAGGGCGCAGGGCAAAGCGATCTTGCTGTGCATGATGGAGTGTATACATCCCCGGCCACGCCCCCGGCGATCGCGGGCCGCCGTCTGGGGGCGACGCTTCCGTGCGACACCCGCGCTCACGCGAGCCGGCGGAGCTGCTCCAGCCGCCGCCGCGGCTCGATGTCGCGCCGCTTGATCTTCCCGGTCCTGAGCTCCTCGTAGGGCCCGCACACCGGCCGGTAATCGCACTGCGCGCACGCCCCCTCCGCCGGCATCGGCAGGAGCGCCGCCTTGTCGATCGCGTCTCCGATGATCCCCGCCACCTGGGCGGCCGCGTCGCGCGCCCGCGCGTCCAGGTAGATCGGCACCTCCGTGAACCCGCCGGCGGAGGTGCAGTAGTAGAGCCGCCCGGACTCGACCTGCGTGCCCGGGGGCATGAGCTTCTCCAGCGCGAGCGCGTAGAGGACCGGCTGGAGCGTGCCGCCGCCGCTCACGACCGCGTCGCGCGGCGCCCGCGCCTTGCCCGTCTTGTAGTCGGTCGCCCGCATCGCGCCCCACACGCTCCGCTCGACCAGGTCGATCGAGCCCCGGAGCCGGACGCCGCAGTCGAGCTCCACGGGCGCGTCCGAGCTCCCCGGATCGCGGGTGGCGAGGCGGCGCGGCAGCCCGAACGACAGCTCGAAATGGATCGGCTCCCAGTCGCGGTCCTCCGCGGCGCGCCGCAGCCACTCCCGGAGGTCGGCCCGCACCGACGCGATGCCGTCGTCCCAGACGCGCCGGATCGCCGGCGCGAGCTCGTCCGCGTAGCGCGCGGCGACGCGGTCGAGCGCCCCATCGAGCTCGGCCCGCGCCTCGTCGAGCGCTGGCAGGCCGAGCGGCAGCTTGCCCGCGTCGCGGAGGGCGACAAGCACCTCGTAGAGCACGTCGTGCACGAGCCGGCCGCGCTGGAGCGGGTCGAGCTCCTCGATCGCCTCGGGCGCCGGGCGCGGGGCGAGCTTGTGCACGGCGTAGAGGAAGAAGCGGTAAGGGCACGCGGCGAAGTGCTGGAGGGCTGTCGGCGAGAACGACCTGCGCCCGAACGCGTGCTTCGCGAGCGCCTCGCGCGCCTCCGCGATCGGCTTGAACAGCCCGTCGGCGCTCGTCCAGCCCGGGATCCAGCGCCGCGCGCGGAACCGGAGCGCCCGCGCGAGGTGGGGGTTGGCGTTGAGCAGGTAGCGCGCGGTGCCGACCGTCTGCGCCTCCGGCAGGCTGAAGAGCGTCTCGAGGAGCGCGAGGTCGTGCTCGGCCGCGTCGATGGCGTCCTCGGGCCGCGCGGGCGCGGGCCACCCGATGCGCGCGGCGCCGCCCTGCTCGGCGCGGCGCTCGAGCTCCCCGAAGCCGGGCAGCCTGCCCTCGGCCGCGCGCAGGAGCTCGAGGCCGTAGAACGAAGGCACTCGAGGGCGGGACTGATCCATGTCCACGCGCGGGTACGACACGACGAGCCGCTGGCGGGCCGCGCCGACCGCGAGCCGGAGCGCGAGGCGCTCGCGCGCCACGCGGTCGTCGCTCGTGTCGAGGCCCGAGTCGCCCCCGGCGATCGTCCGGCGGAGAGCGTCGCGGAGGATCGGGTCCTCGGTGACCTTCTGCGGGAAGATCCGCTCGGCGAGCCCGGGGACGAAGACCACGTCGAACGAGCGCCCGCGGGCGCCCTCGATGGGCGAGACGAAGAGGCGCCCGTCGCGGCGGGCGGCCGGTGGCAGCACGAGGTCGGTGAGGCGGCGCGAGAGGCAGAGGCGGATCTCGCCGAGGTCCACCGGGCCGACGTGGGCCATCGGCGCGAGCTCGGCGAGCACGGCGAGCACGCGCTCGGGCCGCCGGAGCGCGCGCGTCGCGAGGGCCGAGAGGCGGCGCTGCCACTCGCCGAAGGTCGCGCGCTCGCCCGCGCCGGGCAGCGCCGCGAGAAGCGGCAGCGCGAAGGCGCGGAGGGCCGAGAGGTCCGCGAGCGTCCGCGCGATGCGCGCGGCGTCGCGGTCCTCGGGGGCGCGGGAGAGCGAAAGCCGGAGCTCCCGCTCGAAGCCCGAGAGCCGCGCCTCCCACCGATCGAGCCCGCCGATCACCGCCGCGTCGACGAGGATGCGCTCCCAGCGCCGCGGGGCGCGCAGGGTGCCGTCGTGCACGGGGGCGTCGGGGCCCTGGGCTGTCGGATCGGGGTTTTGAGCTGTCGGATCGGGGTTTGGGGTTGTCCGATCGGGGCTCTGGGCTGTCCGATTGGGGTTCTGGGCGGACGGACTGAAGCTCTTCCCTGGCGGATCGAACCCGAGATCTTCCCCCGCCATGTCGTCGTCCGGCGGCGCCTCGTCGAAGCCGCCGCGCAGGAGCTCGGGGAAGAGGTCGTCGTCCGGCGGCACCCAGCGATCGGCCTCGGGCGCGGCCGGCGGCGGCTCGCCTGCGGGCGTCGCGTCGGGGACCTGCCCGAGCGAGAGGTACTCGGCGAAGCGCGACGCCGACAGGTGCTCGGCGGCGCACGCGAGCAGCGCGAGCAGCGCGCGGCCCGCCGGGTCGGGCTGCACCGAGCCCTGCGCGAAGTGCGCAGGGATCCCGGCCCGGCGCAGCGCCTCGACGAGGTGCGCGCGGTACTGCTCGGGCGCGCGCAGGAGGATCGCCATCCGCTCGAACGGCACGCCGCGGGCGGCCTCGCGCAGCGCGATGCGCGCGAGCTCCACGCACTCCCGGCTCTCGCCGGGCGCGGAGAGGATCTCGACCTCGTCGCCGAGCCCGGGGGCCTCATCGGTCAGCGGGTCGAACAGGTGCTCCTGCAGGCGCGCGAGCGAGGTGCTGGGCGCGACCGGCGGCGGCTCGTCGCCCGCGCCGTCATCTGCGCCGTCGTCCACGCCATTGCCCGCGCCGGCGCCGTCGTGCGCGGCGGAGACCGCGGTCAGCGAGACCCGCCGCGGCGGCGATCGGAGCGCCGCCTGCAGGTGCCGCAGCGACGCGGCGTCGCCGGCCGGTACGGTGGCGAGCGCGTCCGGCGAGCGCGCGGCGACGGCCTCGAGGAGCTCGCGCTCCAGCGCGAACCGCACGGGCAGGTCGAGCAGGAGCATCGGCAGCCCGAGCAGCGGGTGGCGCGAGCGGGGGTCGCCGTCGTCCGCGGCCCGGGCGCGCTCGGCCGCGAGGCGCAGGACGATCGCGCGATCGGCGAGCCCCGCGTCGTCCAGGGCGGCGTCGAACGCGTGGGCGATGCGGTCGAGATCGGCCGGCGCGAGCGCGTCCGGCGCGACGCCGGAGAGCCGCGCCTCGTCGAGCGTCCGCGCCACGGCGCGCGGCAGCCCGGGTCGATCCGCGACGCGGGCGAAGCGGCCGAGCAGCCCGTCCTGCGCGAGCCCGTCGAGGGTGCGCGCGCAGAGCGCCTCGATGGCGAGCGCGCTGGCCGGGACGAGGCCGCGCTCGGCGAGCGCCGGCATCGCGAGCGCGGCGGCGAGGCGCCCCAGGGTGAGCCGGTGCCAGCCGAAGGTGGCGCGGCGGCCGCGGATCGACGCGCGGGCGAGCTCGCTCACGGCCTCGACCGAGGCGCCGACGAGCAGCACGCGCTCCGCGGGGCGCCGGCGGCGCAGCCAGCCCACGGCCCGATCGATGCGGGCGGCGGCGCTGGGGGAGGTGATGACGGCGTGGGGCACGGGGTGGCTCGGGAGGCGGCGGAGACCGCGGGGAGGTGATGAGCGACGCTTACGAGCTCGGCAGTCTGCCGTCGGCTGGCATCGCTCAGCTCAGGTCCGGGAGCACATCTTCGATCGATGCAGCGACGATGGCCCGCTCATGCCACCGCTCCAGGAGCTCAGGATCCTTCTCGATCAGGATACGCTTGCGCAGGATGTCCGGTACCGCGATGCCGCGAACCCGGAGCGCGGTCAGCACGGCACGCGCCGCCTCCTCGGCGCGCCCCTGGTTCCGCCCCTCGTCGCGGAGCTGCTGCGTGTACTCCTCGAACCAAGCCCGGATCGCTGCGCTCACATCGTCCTCCTCGTCGGTTGTGGGCTCCTGTTGGTCGAACCCGAAGTGTAACAGCAGCGGCACGGCGACGCTCTTCTCCAAGGCATCGCGGGGCAACGCCGCCAGATCCGCCACCGCTTCGCGAAAGCGGCGGCCCGAGCCGAGCAGCCGCAGCAGCAGGGGTGCGCGCGTCCGGGGCAGCTCCGCGAGCACCACCACGCGCATCGCCAGGCCCGGCACGGCCTGGTAGACGCCAGCCTGCACCGGCTCGCACCGGTAGGCGTCGAGCACCGTCTCGGGACGCCCCGGGCCGATGACGACCAGCGCAGGGAAGGCGACCGCCGGCTGCGGCGGCGTGTCGGTGTCCTCGTCCGGCGCGACCGAGCGGGCTGCCGAGCGGACGCGGCGCTCGAGCTCGTGATGCCATGTGAGCTGCTTGCGCGGGCAGTGACGGACCTGACGAAGGCCCGGCGTGCCCTGGAACGGCTCGAACAGGCTCGGCTCCGCCGAGAGCTCGCCGAGCAGGCCCATGGCGGCGCGCTCGGACTCCCGCGCGGGATCACGCACGCTGTAGACATCGATCTTCTGTGTCGCCGCCAGCACCTCGACCTCGGTCTCGGCCGCCGAGGCAAGGCTCAGTCCGTCCCGCAGCAAGCTCTTGGTGAACTGGTCGGAGCGGTTGTGCACTGGCGCGGGACTCTAATCGAACATCGCGGCATGTCCAGCCTTGTTCGATGCGAAGGGGCGAATCGGAGAGCCGCAATTTGCACTGCGAGAGTGGAGCTGTGCACGTAATGCAGCGTGCGAGAACAAGCGCTTACCGGAAGGCAGAGCAAGTCGTGTGGAAATCTTTGTCGGCCGCACGAGATCTCCGGTCGGCTGTGGGGAATGAGCACGACGCTCGGCTCATGGCCTCCCAGGCCAGTACCTCACGACCACGTGACAGTCGTCGACCTGCCATCCCTTGGCGGCATCCCAGCGCAGGTTGAAGACCTCCCCGCTGGCGTCGAACTCGTCATCGTATTCGCCCGCGTCGAGCTGCAGCAGCTCCGCGTCCGGGCCCGTGCGGCGGAAGGCCACCACCTGGAGCCGCGCGCTGTCGCCGGGCGAGTAGCGGAGCGAGGCCTCCGAGAACGCCCCGAGCTCCGTTAACGGTACTCCCACCTTCGTGCAGCCCCGTTTCGTGAACGGCTGCAGCTCCCCTATCTCCGGGAAGCCAGCGACGCGGACGGATGGCCTGAGAAGCCATCCGAGCGCAAAGGAAACGATGGCGACACCGAGGACCAGGAGGTAGCGCATTTTTGCGGATTGGAAGGAGGTATGCATGTCGTGTCCCGATGGGCTCAGGGCGTCTTTCGCGGCGGGATCAACCGCAGCATCGCCCCGGAACGAGGCTCGATGGGAGGTCAGCGGCGGCGGGGGGTGAAGCGGACGAACAGCCCTTCCGGCTTCATCGTGAACCCGAGGAGCTCCTTCACGGGCCGCGCCGGGTCGACAAGCGATACATCGAAGTCGCGCGCGACCATGGCGCCCACCATCGCGCTCTCGACCATCGAGAGCGCGCGCCCGGGGCAGACCCGCGGGCCGCTGCCGAACGCGAGGGCGGCCCGCGGGTCGTGCTTGCCGGCGCCCGCCGGCCGCGGGGACAGCCAGCGCTCGGGCATGAACGAGGCCGCGTCGTGGAAGTGCTCCTCCTTCAGGGCGATCTGCCGCGTCAGCAGGATCATCCGCGTCCCCGCCGCGAGCCGCAGCGAGCCGACCACCGTGTCCGCGCAGGCCTCCATGAACAGGATCGGCGCCGCGGACTTCAGCCGCAGCGTCTCCTGCGCCACCGCCCCGAGATAGCGCAGCCGCTGCGCGTGCTCCGGGCTCTCGGGCAGATCCGCGTCGCCGAGCTCGGCGTCGACCTCGGCCCGCATCCGCGCCTGGACGTCGGGGCGCAGGGCCATGAAGTGGAGCATCCAGGCCATCGTGTCGGCCGTCGTGTCCTCCCCGGCGAGCAGCAGCGTGAGCACGTTGCCGAGCACCTCCTGCTCCGATAGCCGCGCCTTCGGGTCGTCGGCGTCGCGCGCCACGAGCAATGCCTCCAGCAGCGAGCGAGGCGCCGCGGCCCGCGCCGGATCCCTGTCGAGCTCCGCGCGCGTCGTCCGGAGGATGCCCAGCATCCGCGTGCGCACCTCCGAGAGCGCCTGATCCAGGGCCCGATCGGCGGGCAGCTTGACGTGCCGCCAGTACGGAAATGGCGCGAAGATGCGGCGGTTGAGCGACGCGAAGACCGTCTCGAGCTGGTGCGACAGGGGGTCGGTGCCGCGCTCGATGAGGTTCATGTCGAGGCCGAACGCCACCGCGGTGGTGACATCCACCGTGTAACGGGCGAGGTCTCGCCGCGCGTCGACCGGCGCCCCCCGCGCGGCCGACGCGCGCCATCGCTCCCGGAGCCGGCGGGTGATCGTGGAGAGCGTGCCGTGGCTCTCGCGCAGCTGCGCGGCGGTGAACGCGCTCATCACGAGCCGCCGCTGCCGCGTCCACTGCTCCCCCTCGGCCGAGAAGACGCCGCCGAAGCCCATCTCGTCGATGAGCTCCTGCAGCGGGCTCCAGCGGCGGAACTCCTTCGGCCGCTCGCGCAGGATGGGCTGGACGAGCTCGGCGCCGCCGACCACGATGACCGGCGTGCGGCCGAGCCAGAAGGTGTAGAGATCGCCATACCTGCGGTTCCAGCCCTCGAGCGTGAGGTGGAACTGGGTCGGCCGGATCTCGAGGAGGTTGCCGAGCAGCGGCAGCCTCCGCGGTCCTGGGAGCGTCGATAGATCGCGCATGCCCGCTGAAGGGGCGACTTCTGCTCTGGCGGTCTCCATGGTCTCCTTTCGAGAGAGCGAGAGCGGCCCGCGCTGGCGCCGCCGCGGTCAAGGTGCAACGTAGCTCGTCCTGGCGTGTGCGTGGGCGCTCACCGGCGCGCCGCCTTCGTCACGCGCCGGCATCGCGAGCGCGGCGGCGAGGCGCCCCTGGGCGAGCCGGCGCGTGACGAAGGTCGCTCCGGAGCGGAGCGAACGTCCGCGCCGTCCCTCCAGCGGTGATCGCTCCGACGAGATCCCCCCGCTCGCGCGCCATTCCAGGAGTCTCCGCCGCGCCCCGCGGCCGACTCGCGCGCTCGCCGAGCATGGCGCTGGCACTGCGCTTGTTATGCCCCCCGCGCGCCCACGGGTCCGAGCGGCGCCGAACCGTGGGCGCCTCCGCAATCCGCCGCTCTGGACACCATTTCTGGACGGAAAGGTTGCAGTATGAAGAATGCCATCCCGATCGCGATCCTGTGCCTCGGCGGGCTCGGCTGCGCGGACGCACCTCTCGGGGGCGACGGCGAGCAGCCATTGCTCACGTCCCGGCAGCGCATCGTTGGAGGCGCTGTGGACACGACGCACGCCTATGTCGTGGGCGTGGGCAATCGGAACCGGGCGTACTGCAGCGGGACCGTCATCTCGCGGCGCACCGTGATCACGGCGGGACATTGCCACGGCGCGCTCACGCGCGTCTTCTTCGGCCCGACCCTCGGGCGGCGGTCGGAGAGCGTGCGGATCGAGACGTCGAGGAGGCACCCCGCCTTCGATCCCGCAAGCCTCCAGAACGACCTTACCCTCCTCCGGCTGGAGAGCGACGCGCCCGTGCAGCCCGCGCCCCTCCTGCGCGAATCGATGGAGAATACCACCTGGTACGTCGGGCCGGACTACACCTTCGTCGGTTACGGTGTCTCCGACGGGGTCGCGGGGACGGGGTTCGGCATGCGCCGCGCCGTGACGTTCCCGATCGTGGCCGTCGGCCCCGCCCAGGTCGGCGGGACGCCGGGGACGATCGACGCGACCCAGTTCTATTACCAGGTCCCCGACATGAACACGTGCGCCGGCGACTCCGGAGGTCCGGCGTTCCTCGTGCGCGGGGGCGTCGAGCGCCACGCCGGCGTGACCTCGTTCGGCGACGACCCCTGTACGCTGGACGGGGTGCAGGCGCGCACCGATCTCGACCAGATATCTCGCTTCATCCAGCCGACGATCGACGAGTTCGAGCCGGACAACCCGTGCCGCGCGGACGGCCTCTGCGAGGCGGCCTGTGACGTCGGGCCCGAGATCGTCGACCCCGATTGCGCCGATCTCCACTGCGGCCAAGATGGGGTGTGCGCCCTCGCCTGCGCGTTCCCGGCCGACCCGGACTGCGCGCTCCGCGCCGGCGTGCAGGTGAGATGACGGGACAGGTGAAGGCCAGCGGGCGCCGGCCGCGCGCCGCGCCGCGAGGCGGAGCTCAGGGCGTGTCGTCCGGGTCCGCCGGGTCGCTGCCGGCGCTCCGCTCGTCGCCGTCGAGGAAGCCGTCCTCGTCGCGATCGAGGCCGATGCGGTAGCCCGAGCCCGGCGGCGTGCACGTGTAGGTCAGGGGTCGCCCCGTCGCGAGGGCGATCTGGCGGAGCACCGCGTCCGGGATCGGCGGCAGCGCCATCCGGTCGGCGACGAACTGCCCTGCTCCGGTGTGGAGGAAGCCGATCTCCTGCAAGGTCAGGTGGCTCTTCGCCACGAGATCACACTCGCCGGCGTCCGCCCTGGCGATCAGGAGATCGACGCGCGGATCGGCGGCGGCCTGGTTGCCGGACCCGAGCGTGACCTGCTGGCCGACGATCGGCGCGACGTTCGAGTCGAAGGCGAGCAGGAACGACTCGATCTGCCGGCGGACCGCGTCGCCCGCAGGCGAGTCCGGCAGGCCGTTCGGGTTGTCCGGGAAGGTGCCGAACTGGTTGGTGAAGCCGGTGAACGGCGAGAAGCCCATCCCGCGGAAGAACCGGAACAGCGTGTCGAAGCTCCCGTCGTGCAGGAAGCCGAACCCCCGCACCTGGTCTCCCATGGGATCGTTGTCGCCGGGCAGGATGCCGAACAGCGGGGCGGCCATCCCGAACATCCCGACCTTCTGGTACATGTTGCGCAGGTGCGGCGTCTTGATGAGCTGCGGCTGGAAGTCGAACGTCATGTTGCCGTTCGCTCCGAAGAATCCCGGCTTGTCGACGCCGGGGTTGCCCTCCGGGTCGAGGACGTGACAGCCATTGCAGATGGCGGTGCCGTCCAGGTTGCCGCTCATGAAGGTGTCGCGCCCGGCCTGCTGATCCGGCGTGAGCGCGTTGTCCAGACGGCGGATCGGGTTGGGCGGATAGGTCACCTGCAGGATGAAGTCCGCGAACGCCTCCATGGAGGCGGCCGGGATCGGGCCGCTCCGGCCGAGGAGGTCGGTGAAGCCGGCCTGGAACTTCATGAACGCGGCGCGCTCGTCGAACGAGCCGCTGTCCGGCTGCGCGGTGGGCGCGTCGTTGCCGCCGGTGCGATCGCCGCGCCAGTGCATGGGGCCGTGGTTGGCCATGCCGCGCAGGCTCTGGGTCGTCGTCGGGCCCTTCATCGGGTGGAACTCCTGGGGCATCGGCTGCTGCGTGAAGAGGTTGAGCAGCGGGCCGACGAAGGGGCCCGGGTTGGTCGTGACCGGCTCGTCCGGATTGCCGAGATCCCACCCGAGGCTGTCGAAGTCGCCGAAGATATGGCAGCTCGCGCACGAGGAGTCGCCGTGCGCCGAGCTGGATCGCGCGTCGTAGAGGAAGCTCCGCCCGAGCGTGACGCTCGGCGGCTCGGGGCTGTACATCGCGATGTGCGCCGTCTCGGCCCGGGTCGCGGTGTCGACGATCGAGATGGAGTTGTCGAAGCGGGTCAGCACGAACAGCTGGCCTCGCGCCTCGTCGAGCGCGAGCCCCGACGGGCCGCCGCCGCTCACCTCGATGTGGTCGGAAGCGTCGGGCACGAACGTGTCGCTCTCGAGCGCGGCCGTGCCGAGCACGCCGACCTTGCTCGACCCGAGCGCGGCCACGTAGAGCGTCGCGCCGTCGCTCGTTACCGCCATGTCGACCGGCTGGGCCAGGCTCGCCTCGCTCTCGGCGTTCGGCGTGGGGGCGCAGCAGACCGAGTAATCGATGTGTTTGTTGAGGTGCCGCGGCGCGACGCGCGGGGGGGCGTTGCCGGGGCGGAGCACCGTGATCCGGCTCTCGTGGAGGTGGCCCCGCAGGCTCTGCCCCGCGAAGACGCCGGGGCCCTCGAACCGCTGCTCGTTCCGCGCGTCGGTGTTGGAGACGTAGACCTTCCCGTTCACCGGGTTGACGACCATGTTGAAGAGGATCGTCCCGACGCCGGTGAAATGGCCCGAGGGCCCGGCGATCGGCCGCGGGGGGGTCGCCATGGCGTTGATGGCGAACACGTCCTTGTCAGGCAGCGAGAGCCGCACCGTGTCGTCCCAGGTGCGGCCGAGCTCGTCGACCCAGTGCGCGCCGTCGAACTTCACGATGAGGCTGACCTCGGGCGCCGGGTCGCCGAACGCATTGGTCATGGGGCCCGGCGAGCCGCCGTTTACCGCGCCGCCGTCAGGCACGAGCAGCTCGGTGACGACGGTGCTCCGGTTGCCCGAGTGGAAGCCGGCGGCGTAGACGCGCGCGCCGTCGGGCGTCGCGGCGAGCGCGCGCGGCGTGTCGGTGAAGAGGGTGAGGATCGCGAGCGGCTCGCCGCCGAGCGACGAGCCCAGGTGGTTCGCGTCGAACACCCAGACGTCGGCCCGGCCCACGCCCGGCGTGGTCAGCTGCGGATCGTTCGGGTTGTTCTGGCCGCGGTGCGCCGCCGTGATGAAGGCGCGGCGCCGCCCGGGGCCGGCAAACACGATGTCTCTCGGCTCATCGCCCACGAGCAGCGTGCGCTCGACGCGGCCGCCGTATCCGCCAGGGGACAGCTCGACGACGCTGACGCTGTCGGACAGGTGGTTCACGACCCACACCTCGGTGTCGCTCCGCGCCGCCACGGCGACCGGATCCAGCCCGACCGGTATCGAGCTCCGGTGGACCAGCGCGCCGTGATGGACGCGGAAGACCTCGAGGCGGCCATCCGGCGTGTTGAGCGCGAAGAGCAGGTTTCCGCTGGGAGAGAGCGCGAGCGGGCGCACCTGCCCGCTCTCGAAGAGCGTGTAAGATGGCTCCGCCAGGGCGGGGGCGCTGGCCGCGAAGACAAGAGACGACGTTGCGGCGGACAAAAGGCCGCCGGCGACCCTTCGCAGGGCGAACGGTGACTTCATATGACCTCCTCGAGAAAGCGACTTCAGGAGCGATCGGGGATCGAGTGATCATTCAACAACTAACACGGACACGCTCTTTGGGGATCCAGGAAAGAGCATTTGTGTTTCAAATTTGAAATACGCACAGCGCGCAGTCCACAGCGCACACCGCCCCACGATCATGACCCTTTTCAGGGGTGCGGCGCGTCATGGGGCAAGCATTGAATGGCGACGCGCGCAGCCCGCCGGCGCACCCGAGCGACGGGTGGTGAGCCCATGTGCGTTCTGGCGGTGCGGGAGATGAGATAAGGAGAGGGCGGGGCGCCGCCGCGCGCTACGCGGACGAGCTCGCGTCTACCCCGGGGCCGCGGGGCGCGACGCTACTTCTTCGCGGTCACGTACCGGAAGTCGCACCGCTCGGCGCCCGTGCCGAGGGTGCCCGTGCGGCGGAGCTCGACGCCGTGGAGCTCTTTCACCTTGAGGTCGTCGAGGCGGCAGATCATGGGGACGATCTCCGGCGCGCCGTGCCGCCGCGCGAACGCCACGATCGGGCACGCGCGCACGTCGAAGGCCAGGAGCGCGCCGGTGCCGCTGGCCTCGTCGAAGCGGATGCCCTCCGGCTCGTCCGCGCGCAGGCTCATCATGAGCAGGCTCCGCGCTGGCTTCAGCCGGAACATCACATCCATCGCGGCGCCGAGGAGCGGGCTCCGGTTCAGCTGCTTGCGGTAGAAGGCCAGCAGGATGTCCTCGGCGAGGCGCAGGGCCGGCTCCCGGTCCACGCCGAGGTCGTGCAGGAGCGCCTGGTAGATCGCGAGCACCGGCGGGCCGAGCTCGAAGAGCTTGCGATTCATGCTGCTCTGGAACCGCGGCATCGTCGCCTCCAGCGCGAGATACCGCTCCTTGGCGCGCGTGTGGAGCTCCGCCGCACACTCTTCGCCGAGCTCGCGAGTCGCGATGACTCGGCCTTCCGCAAGGATCTGCGCGAGACGTTCGGACGGCGACGACATGCTGGAAATTTATCACATGCGGCGCCGCGGCAAGCCTCCTTGTGGGAGCTTCCGTGAGAGGAGTGGCCGGCTGAAGGGGCCTGCTGGCCGGCCAATCGACTGGCCGGCCAGCAGGCCAGTCCGAACAGCGGGCGCAGCCTGTTCCAGCCGGCCTGGGCGGCCAGAGGGTCAGCGACGCTCCTGCGATCGGGGGGAGTCCGGTAGGGACGCAAGTTGGCTCTGCCGGGATGCGCGGAGCACCGGACAGGGCGTCTGGTGAAATGAGACAGAAACCTCTCAGCAACAGGCCGAGTCGGCTTCCGGGCGGCGATGCGCGCGCGGGCTCGGCAGGAGCCGGGTGTCCGTCTGTGCGGCGCTACGGCGCCGCCGGTCCCCACAGCCCGGGCACGCGCGTCCCACAGGAGGGGCACGCGCCGCCGGAGAGGAGGACCTCCTGCGTCTCGTAGTTGAACCGCCGCACAACGACCTCGTGGCAGGCGGGGCAGCGTGTATGCGAGAGCTCACGGACGCGGTCGGCCACGTTGCTGACGTAAACGTACTTCATCCCCCGCGCATAGGCGACGCCCGCCACGTCCACGAGGAACGCCGGGTCGGTCGTCATGCGATCGCGCATCTTGTAACGCGGGTAGAAGGCGTTGAGGTGCCAGGGGATGTCGGGGTCGACCCCGGCGATCTCGGCGCCGAGGGCGCGGAGGCCGGCCGCCTTGTCGTTGAAGCCGGGGACGACGAGCGTCACGACCTCGACCCAGTAGCCGAGGCGCCGGGCCTCGCCGATCGCCGCGAGCACCGGCTCGACGCGGCCGCCGAGCGTCCGGTATTGATCCGCGCTCCACCCCTTCAGGTCGACGCGGAACACGTCGGCGACCGGGCGCATGTACGCGAGCGCCTCGGGCGTCGTGTTGCCATCCGAGATGAGCGCTGTGACGAGCCCCCGCCGCTGCGCCTCCGCGAAGACGGCGCGCGCCCACTCGGCGGTGATCATCGGCTCGTTGTAGGCGCTCGCGAGCACCCCGCAGCCCGCCGCGACGGCCACCTCGACGAGATCCGCGGCGCTGATGTCGATGGGCTCGCCGTCGCCCTCCGGCTCGCGCAGGGCCTGGGAGACCTTCCAGTTCTGGCAATAAGGACAGCGCAGGTCACACCCGAACATCCCGAAGGTGAGGGACCTCGCGCCGGGGCGCACATGGAAGATCGTGTTCGTCTCGACCGAGCGCACGTAATGGCGCGCGACGTAGCCGAACGGGACGCGCAGCTCGCCGTCCTTCTCGAAGCGGATCCCGCACGCGCCCGCGCGACCCGGCGCGAGGACGCAGCGGTGAGCGCACGCGGTGCACCGGAGATACCCCTCCTCGGGGCCGGGCTCGTAGAGCGCGCCGGGCACGGTGCGGCGGGCGAGCTTCGCCGTGAGGGGCTCGCCCGCGGCGCCGCCTTCGCCAGGCCCGGCTGCGGCGCGCTCGCACGCGGGCTCGTTCGCGGCGCCGCGCACGAGGTCCTCCACGCGGACGTGCGGGCGGGCGCCCGGATCGAGCGCGTCGGGCGGAGCGTCGATCGCGGCTTTCGGGGCGCTGCGTCCGTTCGTCTCCATGGGAGAGCGGGCATCGCTAGCATCGCAGCCGCGAAAAACAAGGGGCTTGTGTTGCGGCGGTGCGGCGGTGCAGCTGGGCAGCGGGGCTGCGGCGGGCAGCAGCCCCGCGGCGGGCAGCGAGGTGGGGCGGGAGCGCTCTTGTCAGGCCGGCAGCGCGCCAGCGCCCTGCGCGAGGCGATCGAGCTCGTCCTGGCCGAGCTCGCGCTCGCCGGCGAACGCGATCCCCACGACGGCGCGCACGCTCGCGGAGGCGTCGCGCACGGGCAGCGCCACCGCCGCCTGCGCCGCGACCGCCCTGGCCCCGGGCCGCACGTCGCCGGACGTGTCCGTCTGCAGGTTGCACGTCTGCACGGGCTGGTCGCGCTCCCAGGCGAGCCCGGCCATCCCCTTGCCCCGCGGGACGCGGCGCGTGATCTCCTGCACCTTCTCGGGGATGTTCACGGCGGCGGCCAGCGCGAGCGCATCGCCCTCGACGAGGTGCACCGTGCCAGCGATACCCCCGTTGTCGGCGACGAAGCTCCGAAGCCACGGCTCCAACGACTCTCGGCGCGCATGCATGCCCGCACCTTCGGCCGTCGCGGGGCCTGCGTCAACCCGGGGCAGCTCGCGGGACGCGCCGGATCTGTCAGGCCTCGTCCTTCACCCGCTTGGGCCAGCGCACGATGAAGGTGGCTCCTGCGCCGGGGCGCGACGAGACGGACACGCTCCCTCCGCGGCTCTGCACGATCTTCTTCACGACGGAGAGCCCTATCCCGGTGCCTTCCACCTTGTCGCGCGACTCGAGCGTATGAAAGAGATCCCAGATGCGCTCGTGGTACTCGGGCGCGATGCCGGGCCCGTTGTCGCTCACGGCGAACTCGACGTAGGCGCCGGCGTCCTCACACGTCACCTCGACGCGCGCGTCGCTGCGGCGCGCGTGCTTCAGGGCGTTGCTGATGAGGTTCTGGAACACCTGCTGCATCGGGACGCGCTCCGCGGCGATCGTCGGCATCCCTGGCGCGATGTCGACCCGGGCGCCCGCGGGCGGCGAGAGCAGCTCGACGATCTCCGCGAGCAGATGGCCGGTGTCGACGCTGACCACGTCGCCGCGCAGGCGCCCTGCCCGCGAGTAATGGAGGATCCCGTCGATGAGCGCCTCGAGGCGGCGCACGCGCCCGCGCAGGAGGTGGATGTACTCCTGCGTCTCGCCGTCCAGCTTCCCCGCCAGCGACTCCTCGATCCACTCGGACAGGTTCGCGATCCCCCGGAGGGGCGCCTTGAGGTCGTGCGAGGCGACATAAGCGAACTGGTCGAGCTCCTGGTTCGTCTTCGCGAGCGCTGCGATGAGCTCCTCTCGGTGCTGGCTCAGCTGCTCGATGCGGCGCCGCGCGAGCACCTGATCGGTGATCTCGAAGCCGACGACCATGACGCCCGAGACGGCGCCGGAGGGGTCGCGGATGGGCTGAGCGACGTAGTTGAAGACGGCCTCGTGCACCGCGTCGCCGCGCTGGACGGGGATGCTCAGCTCGGTCATGCGCAGCGGCTGGCCGGCTTTCCGCGCGCGGTCCAGCATCGCGATCGCCTCGTGCTCGACGAGCTCCGGGAACACCTCGCGCACGCTCTTCCCGACGAGGTCCCGCCGGCCGACCATCTCGCAGTACGGCGGGTTCGCGACCTCGAAGCGGTGCTCGGGGCCGGCGAACACCGCGATGGGGACCGGCGCCTGCATGAAGAGATCGTGCAGCTTCTCGCGCTCGCGCTCGGCCGCTGCCCGCAATCGGGCGAGCTGGAGGTGCGTGGCGACGCGGGCGACGAGCTCGCGCGCGGAGAACGGCTTGGGGAGGTAGTCGTCCGCGCCCGCCTCGAGCCCCTCGACGCGCGACTCCTCCCCGGCGCGCGCGGAGAGCATGACGACCGGGACACCCCTCGTGCGCTCGTCCGCGCGCAGCGCGCGGAGCAGGCCGAAGCCGTCGAGGTTCGGCATCATCACGTCGGTGAGCACGAGATCGGGCGGGCTGCGGCGCGCCGACGCGAGCGCCTCGGCCCCGTCGGCGACGGCCTCGACCGTCCAGCGCTCGCGCAGCACCCGCCCGACGTACTCGCGCATATCGGCGTTGTCGTCCGCGAGCAGGACGCGCCCCGCCGGCCCGGCCTGGATCGCGGCGCCGTCGGACGACGTCCACGCCGCCGGGGAGAGGTGCTCGACGGCGTCATCACCCTCTGCGCCGGGGGGCGAGTCACCCTCTGCGCCGGGGGGCGAGTCACCCTCTGCGCCGGCGGGTGAGTCACCCTCTGCGCCGGGGGGCGAGTCGCTCTCCGCGCGGGGCAGCCAGCGGAGCGCCTCCTGCACATAAGGCGCTGCGCCCGTCGTCGTCGACGCCAGCGTCCGCGCGGCGTTCACGCGGTCCTTCGGCAGGTGCCCGGCCCCGCGAGGCAGGGAGACCGTGAACGACGTCCCCACGGAGAGCTCGCTCGTGACGTGGATGGTCCCGCCGTGGAGGCGGACGAGCTCGTGGACGAGCGCGAGCCCGATCCCGGAGCCCTCGTGCGTGCGGGATCGCGCGCCCTGGACCCGATGGAACCGCTTGAACAGGTGCGAGAGCTCGCGATCCGGGATGCCCGTCCCGGTGTCCCGCACGGTGAGGTCGGCGCGATCGCCGTGCGCGCGGAGCGAGATCGAGACCGTCCCCTCGAACGTGAACTTGAGCGCGTTCGAGAGGAGATTGAGCACGATCTTCTCCCACATGTCGTGATCGACGTAGACGGGCTCGGGCAGCGGCGGGCAATCGACCTCGAAGGCGAGCCCCGCGCGCTCCATCGCCGAGCGGAAGGCGCTCGCGAGATCCGCGGTGAGCGCGGAGAGATCGGTCGGCTCATACGACGCCTGGATCCGGCCCGCCTCGATGCGCGAGAAGTCGAGCAGCGCGTTGACCAGCTTGAGGAGCCGGCCCGCGTTGCGGTGCGCGGTCTCGAGAGCCGCGCCCGACAGGCTCCGCTCCGCCGACGCGAGGGCGTCCTCGAGCGGCCCGAGCATCAGCGTGAGGGGCGTGCGGAACTCGTGGCTCACGTTGCTGAAGAACGTGGTCTTCGCGCGATCGAGCTCGGCGAGGGCCTCCGCCCGCCGCTTCTCCTCCTCGTACGCCTGCGCGTTGGCGATGCTGGCGGAGATCTGGCCGGCGACGAGGTGGAGGAAGCCGCGGTAATCGTCGTCGAAGAGGCGGAATGGATTCAGCCCGACGATCAGGACCCCGGCGCGCCCCGTCTCGCCCGAAGGGGAGATCGCGAGCGCGGCCGCTCGCGTCGGCGGCCTTTGCCATGCGCCGGTCGGGAGATCGCGGAGGTGAGCCGGTATCTCGACGACGCGGCAGGACTCGTGCTCTCGCAGCACCGCGGCGAGCGGCCACGGCGACGCGTCCGTGAGCGCGATCGTCTCGGGGGCCGCGGGGTGCCCCCGCTCGAACCCCATGCTGCCGGCGAGCTGCACGCGCCGCCGGTCCGGGTCGACGACGTAGAGGAGCGCGAACGGGAGATCCTTCGCGTTGGTCGCGAGCGAGCTCGCGCTGCGCGCGCACACGTCTTCCCACGAGCGCCCGTGCGCTGTCCGCGCCGTGAGGTCGCGGAGGAGCGCGAGCTGCCGCTCTCCGATGATCCGCCGCGTATCCTCGGTATTGGCGCAGAGGATTCCGCCCGTGCCGCCCTGATCGTTCGGCACAGGGCTGTAGGAAAACGTGTAATACGTCTCCTCCTGGTAGCCGTTCCGCTCCATGATGAGGAGGAGCGCCTCGTCGTAGGTGCCCTCGTCGCGGCGCATCGCGGACGCGGCGCGCGGCCCGACTTGGCCCCAGATCTCGCGCCACACGACGGACGCGGGCTGCCCGAGCGCCTCGGGGTGCTTGCCGCCGACGATCGACTTGTAGGCGTCGTTGTACAGATTGATGAGCGAGTCGCCCCACCAGACGAACATCGGCTGGCGCGACGTCAGGACGATGCGCACGCACGTCTTGAGGCTCTGCGGCCACGACGAGACCGGCCCGAGCGGCGTCTTCGACCAGTCGATCGCGCGCATGCGCGCGCCCATCTCCCCTCCGCCGGCGAGGACCGCGCGAGCGTCCGCGCGAGCCGGCGGCAGGCCATCCAGTTCGAGCGACATGGACGCTTTGTAGCGTGCTGTAGGTGGTGGGAGAAGGGCAGAAAACAGGGTGTTTCGGGCTACTCGGGGGAGCCCGTACACCGCGGAGGGGCCGGCGCGCCGGCGCCGCTCACGGCGGCGCGTCGAGCACCGCGCGCAGCGCCCGGCGCGCCACGTCGGGCGAATAGCCCTGGCGCGCGAGGAAAGCATAGAGCTTCTGCCGTTGCTCCGCAGGAGCGAGCCCCGAGAGCGAGCGGAGCTTCTTGCGCGCCGCCCGCTCGGCCACGGCGGACTCGTCCGTTCCCTCCTCGGTCATGACCTGCCGTATGGCCGCGTCCGCCACGTCGCGCGAGACGCCTTTGCGGGCGAGGTCCTGCTCGATCCTGCGGCGCGACCGGGGCTTGCCCACGATGCCGGAGCGCGCCTTGGCCTCCGCGAAGCGCGCGTCGTCGAGCAGCCCGCTCGAGGTGAGGCGCTCGATCGCGGTCGTCACGTGCTCCCTGGGCTCGCCCTTCTCGATCAGGCGCTTCTCCAGCTCCCTGGCCGATCGCGCCCGGAACGACAGGAGCCGCAGCGCCCGCTCGTAGGTCTTCTGCTCGCCCGCGGCGCTCTTCCGGGGCGGCTCCGCCGCGGCCCCGGGGCTGTCCTGGCCGGGGGTCAGGCCGGCGGCGGCCTGCTCGGGCACCGTGGCGAAGGGGACCCCATCCACCAGGATGACGACGTGGCCGGGCTTGTCGGGCGAGGGGACGATTCCCGTGATGATCGGCATGCGCGAGGGACGATGGCGCACCTGGCGCGGGCCGCAAGCTCCCGGTCACCCCGCCTGCTCCCGGCCGCGGCGGGGCGCCTGCGCGCTCACCTCACGGATCGATCACGAGCACGCCAAACGCCTCCGGGACATGGAAGTTCGGCTTGCTCGTGCGGGGCGGGCTCCACGCGAGGTAATGCCGTGGGTCCTTGCCCTCCATCCGGTACAGGTTCATGGGCAGCCGCGCGCTCGGGGCGAGCGCGCCCACGATCCCCGGCGCCGCCAGCAGCGCCTCGATGACGGCCGTGCGCGCCTGCGCGTCCTGGCTCGTCGCGATCGTCGCGTCGCTCGACCACGCCGTGTCTTCCAGGCGCGCGTCGCGGTCGATCGCGATATCGAAGAAATGGCCGAACGGCCCGATCTCCACCTCGAAATACCGCCTCGGCGAGCCCGGGGCCGGCGTCAGGAAGAGCTCGATGCAATCCTCTTTGTAAAGCCCCTTTCGCTCCGTGCCGACGGGCTTCGAGCGATCCGTGTTGAGCCCCGCGTTCGAGAGCTCGAAGAGCGCGTGGAGCCCTTGCTTCGACCAGAGGAAGCGCGCCCGCGTGGGGAACCCGGCGGGCTTGCCGGCATAGTCGGTGTCCCACTGCACGGCCTTCGCGCGGCCCCACGCCGCGTCGTCGGCCTTCCCGTCGAGCACGACCTGCTCTCCCGGCGGAAGCGGCGAGGCGTGCGCCTCCGGCTTCGCGGGGCCTCCGCCCGGCCCTTCGCCCTGCTTCCCGTTGGGCGCCTTCTGCGAGGCCGGCGGCGCGGGATCGAGCCCCTTCGCGGGCCCGCCGGGCAAGGGCGCCTGTCCGGGCTCCCAGTCGAGCCGGAAGGGCGCCATCGCCTTGTAATGCACGGGCCTCGGGCTCTTCAGGAGATCTGCCCCGTCTCCCGTGATCGCCGTCGCCTTGAGATCCAGCCCGAAGCGCTTCGCCGCGGCGTCGATGAGCGGCGAGGTCCGGTGGCCGCCGAGCTCGCGCGCGAGCGCGGGGCTGTTCCACACGCCGAGGAGCTCCGCCGCCACGCGGTCGACCCGCACCGGGTTCGTGCCGCCGACGGCCACCATCTCCGCCGTGGGGTGGAGGACCTGGAAGCCGTCTCCGCCCATCGCCGGCGCGCCGTCGCCGAGCACCGCGTCCGGCGCGGATACCTCGAGCACGTCGACCATGCGCTCGGCGAAGACGCGGAGCGACGATAAGTAAAGAGCTCTGTCCTCCTGGCCGGCGGACTTCGTGTCCAGGTACGCCTTGAGCTCCCTGTGCATCCTCCACTTCTGCTTGTAGGCAGGCGCGCTGTCCGACAGCATGACCGTGCCCTGCATGCCCTTGATACCGACGGAGATGACCGAGTACCGGTGCATCTTGAGCCGGGGGAGCGACAGGAAGAGCCCGTGGTCGAGGTGCTCGGCCAGCACCTTCGGCATGAGCAGCGTCGGGACGTGGGTCGCCTGGATGCCGCGGATGGCGAGGGGCTTTCCGGGCCTGTCGCCGGCGACGTCGTAGACCCCGTCGTCGTCCATCGCGACGAGCGCGGCGCCCTCCTCGGCGGCCATCGCCTCATAGCCGGTGCGCTGCGCGATGTCCTTCCAGAACTTGTGCGAGTGGCCGCAGCCCTCGGCGATCGTGATCTTCGTGTGTCCGCGCGCCTTGAGGCACTGGACGACGCCTCGAACGAACTCCGGCTGGGTGATCCGGCCGGTCACGCCGTCGTCGCCCTTCGACTTCGCAGGGTCCTTCACGCTGTCGAACCCGCAGATGTTGGGCTTGAGGAGCACGGGAGTCGCCGCGGGGCGCCTCGGCACCACCGCCTCGCAGATGCGCTTGCCGAGCTCCAGGGGACCCTGGCCGCGGAGCACGGTGACGGGCGAGTCGTCGGCCTTGATGCGCTCGACGTGCCGCTTCCTGAGGGCGGCGCCGTCGATGCTGTCCGACGCGATCACCGAGGGCCCGGACTCGTACCGCTGCGACGCGCCCGCGACCACGTCGCTCGACGCGCTCGGCACCGCGGTCGGGACGGCCGGGTGCGCGGACGCGGCGGCGAAGGAGGAGGCGGTCGGCGCCGGCGCGGGGGATGACGCCGCCGCGTCGGGCGGCGCCGCCGCGGCGACGGCGGGCCCGCCGTCGCTGGTAGGTCCGCCCGGCTGTTGCGGCCGGTCCCCGCAGCTCGCGAGGACGGCGACCAGCGCCGCGATCTCGAGGGAAGAGCGCCGCGCCCAGCGGCCGTGGATCGCCCGTGTCGTGTTCATGCTCGCGGAGCACGATGGGGCGAAACGACGGCGGCGAGAAGGAAGAATTTTGATACAGCTCATGCATTCCAGTGCAGGCGCGGAATGAACGGATGTGTGGCCCTGCTGGCGTGGAATTTACTTCCAATAGCGAATTCTTGCGGATGGAGGATGGGATGAAATCCGCTTCTGGCGTGTTCTCGGCGGTGATCGTGGCGACCCTGCTGGCGCTGTCCGCGTGCGGCGGCAGCGTCGACGACGAGCGAAACAGCAAGGAAGAAGGCCCCTCCTGCGGGCTGGTCGCGGCGTGCGGCGGCGATCCGACAGGAACGTGGACGATGGATGAGGCGTGCCTGGATCCCTCGATGTTCGAGGACCTCGACGAGGGGTGTGACGCGGAGATCGACATCAGCGGCCTGGTGGTGAGCGGACGCGCCGAATTCCGGGCCGATCACTCCTATGCCACGACCATCACGCAGCAAGGGCCGATCAAGGTGGTGTACCCTGCGGCGTGCCTCGCGGCCGAGGACATGCCGATCTCGTGCGCGCAGCTCAGCGCGGAAATGCAGCGGGCCGCCTCTGGGAAGGAGTCGCCCTTCACCTCGGCGGAGTGCGCTCAGGCGGGCGCCGACTGCGCGTGTACGTTTGTCCTGGGGCGGCTCACGACGCCGTCGATGGGCACCTGGTCGGTCTCCGGCTCCATCTTGACCGTCGAGCCCGAGCGCCGGGAGCCCGAAGAGAGCCCGTTCTGCGCGCAGGGATCCTCGCTCACGAGAGGCTTCCCGGTACCGGCGGGAGCGGACGCCTCGGGGCCCATCCAGCACTACATGAGGTTCACGAAGGAGTGAGCCGCGGCGAGCCCGGTCGTCGGGGCGCCGCTCAGCGCCGGTCGAGCCCCACGATGCGGTCGAGCAGCGCCCGGTCGAGGCTCGCCTCGACCGCCGTGGCGAGCCGGTCGTACTCCTCGTGCCGGCTCGGTATCGCCGGCTCCCCCGAGGCCCTGGGGAGCCCCCGTCGCTCGCGCAGCGCCGCGAGGAGCGACCGCCTGAGCCCGTCGTTGTCGAGGATCCCGTGGATCATCGTGCCCACCACGGCGCCGTCCGCCGAGACGGCCCCGTCGAGCGCCCGCTCGGCCTTGCCGCCCCGCGACCCGATCGCGAACGCCGCGGCCGCGCCGCCCACCCGCTCCACGCGGCCCATGTGGATCTCGTAGCCGGTCAGCTCTCCCGCGCCCTCGCCCTCGGCCTCTCCAGCGCCCGCCGCCCCGAGGAACGAGCCGCCCGCGAGCCGCGCCCGCACCTGCGCGACCGTCTTGGTCCGCTCGAACCGCGTCCACACATCGAGCAGCCCGAGGCCCCGCGCCGCCGGCTCGGCCGACTCGACGCCTTCCGGATCCTCGATCGCCCCGCCGAGCATCTGGCAGCCGCCGCAGATCCCGAGCGTCCAGCCGCCCTGCCGGGCGCGCGCCGCGACCGCCTCCGCGAGGCCGCTCGCGCGCAGCCACGCGAGATCGGCCATGGTGCTCTTCGTCCCGGGGAGCAGCACGAGGTCCGCATCGCCGATCTCGTCCGGCCGCTCGATGAACCGCACCACCACGCCGGGCTCGTGCTCCAGCGGCTCCACGTCGTCGTAATTCGATATCCGCGGCAGCCGGACCACCGCGATGTCGAGCTGCCCCGGGCCCGCCGGCGCCCGGCGCCGACGGCCCTCCAGCGACACCGAGTCCTCGTCCGCGATGCGCAGCTGCTTCAGGTAAGGCACCACGCCGAGCACCGGGACGCCCGTCCGCGCCGTCAGCATGTCGAGCCCCGGCTCCAGCAGCTTGAGGTCGCCGCGGAACTTGTTGATCACGAACGCGGCCACGCGCGCGCGCTCGTCGGGCTCGAGCAGCGCCATCGTCCCGACCAGCGCCGCGAACACGCCGCCTCGGTCGATGTCGCCGGCGAGCAGCACCGGCGCGTCGGCGACGCGCGCGACGTGCATGTTCACGATGTCGCGGTCCTTCAGGTTGATCTCCGCGGGGCTGCCCGCCCCCTCGATCACCACGACGTCGTGCGCCTCGCGCAGCCGCCCGAGCGAGCGGGCGATGATGTCCTTCAGCTCTCCCCGGTACGCGAAGTAGTCGCGCGCGTGCAGGCTGCCGATCGGCTTGCCGAGCACGATCACCTGGGAGCGGGAGTCGCCCTCGGGCTTGAGCAGCACCGGGTTCATGTCGACCGTCGGCGCGACGCGCGCCGCCTCGGCCTGCACCGCCTGCGCCCTCCCGATCTCGCCGCCGTCCAGGGTCGCGAACGAGTTCAGCGCCATGTTCTGCGACTTGAACGGCGCGACCCGGAGGCCCCGCCGCTGGAAGATGCGGCAGAGCGCCGCGCAGAGCAGGCTCTTGCCGACCGAGGACGCCGTGCCCTGGACCATCACCGTGAGCGCCGTCATCGGAAGAGCTCCTGTCCAAAGGAAGCCGCCGCCAGGAGGGCCGCCGCGAGCCCGGCGAAGAGCAGCGCCGCGAGCTGCACGATCCGGCAGGCCTCGTCGATGAGCCCCCGCCGGAGCGGCTCCACGGGGTCGCCGAGGCGGTAGTGGCCGCGCTTCTCGAGCTCGACCCGGAGCAGCCCGGCCATCGCCGCCATGGGCCGGCCGGCGTTCGGGCTCTCGGTGAGGCCGCCGTCGCGCAGGAGCACGGCGAGGCCGCGGCGCGCGTCGGCGCCGCGGAGCCACCCGGCGGCGAGCAGGAGGAGCGCGGTGAGCCGCGCCGGCACGAAGTTCAGCGCGTCGTCGAGCCGCGCCGAGGCCTTGCCGAGGTACTCGTAGCGGCCGTGGTAGCCGATCATCGCGTCGAGCGTGTTCACCGCGCGGTAGAAGAGCGCGCCCGGGAGCCCGAAGAGCGCGAAATAGAAGAGCGGCGCGACGAAGCTGTCCGACGCGTTCTCCGCGACCGACTCGACCGACGCGGCGACCAGCGCGGGCTCGTCGAGCTCCGACGGGTCGCGGCTGCAGAGGCTCCGCAGCGCGCCGCGGGCCCCGGTGACGTCGCCCGCCGCGAGGGCGTCGCGCACGCCGAAGGCCGCGTCGCGGAGCGCGCGGAGCGCGAAGGTGGGCTTCAGCAAGAGACCTGACAAAGCGAGCGCGAGCACGGGGTGCGGGGCGAGCAGCGCCGCGACGCCGGCGCCCAGCGCCGCGAAGAGGCAGGGGACGGCGAGGGCCATGAGCGCGCCGAAGAGGAGCTCCGCAACGCGGCCGCCCGTGGGCGCGGCGCGCTTCAGGGCCTGGATGGCGGAGCCCATCCACACGACGGGGTGGACGGCGGAAGGGGGCTCGCCGCAGGCGAGGTCGAACGCGACAGCGACGAGCAGCGCGGCGGCGGCCGTCATCGCGCGTCCTCGCCGCCGCCGACGAGCGCGACCGGGCCGGGGCGCAGGCGCAGGATCGCGCCCATCACGGCCACGTAGAGCTCGCTGGCCGAGCGGCCGAGCCGCTGGTGCGCGCGCCCCGCGAGGTCGCGGAACGCCCGGCCGAGCCGGCTCTCCGGGACCACGCCCATGCCGACCTCGTTCGAGACGAGGACGACGTGCGGCGCCGCCGACTCGACCGCGGCGGCGAGCGCCTCGATGCGCTCCTCGATGGGCCCGAGCGCGCGGCCCTCGGTCTCGTCGCGGAGCAGCAGGTTCGAGAGCCAGAGCGTGAGGCAGTCGACGACGACGACGTCGACGCCGGAGAGCGAGGCGATGCGCTCGGGGAGCGCGATCGGCTCCTCGACGGTGAGGAACGCGCCGCCTCGCTCGCGGACGTGCGCGTCGATGCGCGCCCGCATCTCGTCGTCGAACGGCTCGGCGGTCGCGATGAAGGCGCGGCGCTCGCCGAGCGAGCGCGCGAGGGAGAGCGCGAACGCGCTCTTGCCGGAGCGCACGCCGCCGCCGATGAGCGCGACCCGGCGCGGCGCCGTGCCCGGGCCGCTCATCGCGCGCGCTCCTTCCGGTGCGCGGCGGCGCTCGCGACGAGCCCCTCGGGGACGAGCGGGTTCGAGGCCCAGTGCGCGTGCACATACGAGGCGAGGACGCTCGCTGTCCGGTACCCCTCGCGGCTGACCTGCCCGCCGCGCCGGCGTCGCACGGAGTAGGCGTGCTCGATCGGCAAGGGCGCCTGTGCGGACGGCGACGGCGGCTGCTCGGCCGGCGCTGGCGCTGCGGACGGCTCGACCGGCACAGCGCGCTGCGACGGGCGGAGCTCGGAGTAGCGGAACTGGTGCCCGCGGAAGCGGAGCCCCGCGCCGCCCAGGATCGTGCGCGCCTGCGTCTCGACCTCCACGTACCCGAGCGCCTGCAGCTTCTCGCACATCGCGGCCTCGGCGGGCACGAGCCCGACCATGGGGTGCGCGCGCCCGTCCAGCGTGCGGATCGCCTCGGTCAGGTACATGAGCCCGCCGCACTCGGCGTAGATCGGGCCCCCACGGCCGGCGAACGCGCGGATCTCGCCGCGGAGCGCGGCGTTCGCGGCGAGGCGCTCCGCGTGCACCTCGGGGTAGCCGCCCCCGAGGTAGAGCGCGTCGACGTCGGGCAAGCGCGCGTCGCCGATCGGCGAGAACCGCACGAGCTCGGCCCCGGCGGCCTCGAGGCGGCGCAGGTTGTCCGCGTAGTAGAAGTGGAAGGCCTCGTCGAACGCCAGGCCGATCCGCGCCCGGCCGCGCTGCGCGCCGGCGGTCGCAGCGCCGGGCGTCGCGGCCGCGCTGGCCGCGCCGGCCGCCGGCAAGGGCGGCGCGGCGCGCGCGATCTCGAGCAGCGCGTCGAGCCCGATCCACGCCTCGGCCTGCGCGCCCCAGTGGTCGAGGCGCTCCTCGGGGAGCGCGGCCTCGTCGGCCGTGCGCAGGCCGAGGTGGCGCTCGGGGAAGCGCTGCGCCTCGTCCCGCGGCAGGCCGCCGAGGACGGGCAGCGACCGGTTCACCTGCGCCTGCGCCTGTCGGAGGATGTCGAGGTGGCCGCGGCTGCCGACCTGGTTGCACACGACCGCGGCGATGCGCAGCGCCGGATCGAAGCCCGCGAAGCCCTGGACGAGCGCCGCGACGCTGCGGGCCATCCCGGACGCGTCGATCACGAGCGCGACCGGCGCCTCGAGCCATTTCGCGATCTCGGCGGTCGAGCCCTCCTCCCCGGTCGGGCTCGCCCCGTCGAACAGCCCCATCACCCCCTCGATCAGCGCGACGTCGGCGCCGGCGGTCTCCGCCGCGAACGTCGACAGGACCGCTTCCCGGCCCATCATCCAGCCGTCGAGGTTGTGCGATGTGCCGGCCACGGCGCGGGCGTGGTACGTCGGATCCAGGTAGTCGGGGCCGCACTTGAACAGCGCGACCTGGAGGCCGCGGGCGCGGAGCGCGCGCGCGATCGCCACCGTGGCGGTCGTCTTGCCGACGCCGCTCGCCGTGCCGGCGACGACGAGCCGGGGGATGGCCCGGGACATCAGAAATCGACTCCGATCTGGGCCTTTTGCCCCTGCTCGAACGGGTGCTTCACCGATCTCATCTCCGTCACCAGATCGGCGAGCGCGAGGAGCGCGTCGGGCGCGTTCCTGCCGGTGATCACGACGTGCACGTGCGCGGGCCTCGCGCGCAGCGCCGCGAGCAGCTCGTCCTCGGCGATGAAGCCGTAATGGAGCGCATACGTGATCTCGTCGAGCACCACGATGTCCTGCTCGCCGCCCGCGATGAGCGCCGCGGCCTCCTGGAAGGCCGCGCGCGCCGCCGCCTTGTCGCGCGAGAGATCGTCGCTCTCCCAGGTGAAGCCGCGCCCCATGACGAGGAACGTCAGGTTGGGGAGCGTCTCGGCGAACAGCCGCTCTCCCGTCTTCCACTTCCCCTTGATGAACTGCACGACAGCGACGCGCATGCCCCGGCCGAGCGCGCGGAACACCATGCCGAGCGCGGCCGTCGTCTTGCCCTTGCCGTGGCCCGTATAGACGATGACGAGCCCCTTTCGACCTGCGGCCGCCGCGCCCGTGCCGGCGCTCTCCTCCGCGCTCACGAGCCCTCCTCGGTCTTGCCAGGGACGAGGAGCTTCTTCTCGGCCTTGCGGAAGCGGTGGCTGAAATCCGGATCATAGAGCCGCGAGTCGGCGAAATCCGTGGACGTGAGCACCCGGCCGACCAGGATCATCGACTGGCTCTTGATCCCCTCGGCCCGCACCTTGTCCCGGATGTCGGCGAGCGTGCCTCTCACGATCTTCTGATCGGGGCAGCTCGCCTTGTGCACCACCGCGACCGGGCAATCCGCGCCGTAGGCCGGGATGAGCGCCGCGGTCACGTCCTTGAGCAGGGTGATGCTCAGGAACAGGCACAGGGTCGCCTGGTGGCGGGCGAGCTCCTCGAGCCGCTCGGCGGGCGGCACCGGCGTGCGCCCCTCGGCGCGCGTCAGGATGACGGTCTGCGAGAGCTCGGGCAGCGTGAGCTCGCGCCCGAGCGCCGCGGCGGCCGCGGTGAAGGACGAGACGCCGGGGATGATCTCGTACGGGATCCCGAGCGCATCCATCCGGCGCATCTGCTCGGCCGTCGACCCGAAGAGGACGGGATCGCCCGTGTGGACGCGCGCCACGTCGTGCCCTGCGTCCCTGGCCTCGACGAGGACCTCCACGATCTGGTCGAGGGTCATGCCGGAGGAGTCGATGACCCGGGCGTCCGGCCGCGCGGACGCCACGATCTCCCGGGGGACGAGCGAGCCCGTGTACATGACGACAGGGCAGCGAGCGACGAGCTCGGCGCCGCGCACCGTGATGAGCCCGGGGTCGCCCGGGCCCGCGCCGATGATGTAGACGCGCATGGTGTTATTCCTCGGTTCGTGCGCCGGCGATCCCGGAGCGGACCGGCGGCGCGCGAAGCTAGAGCGGTCGCGGAACAAACGCCAGCGTTCATGGCGGACGCCTCGGGGCGGAGATGCCCGAGGAGACGGACGCTGCGGCGTCGAGGGAGAGAGCGCGCCTGTCGCTCTGCTCAGGCGAGCCGCGTCCCGAGGAAGACCGCCATCGTGGCTACCCGAGGCGGGAGCGGTGGGCGTCGTGCTCCGCCGCGCGGTCTGTCAAGCGGCAGAGCCGACGCCACCCTGCTCCGTGGGGGCGGCGCCATCGCGGTGGCTGCGGGCGTCTCGCCGCTCCCCCGGCAACTCACCGCTCACCAAGCGATGACGTCGTACCCAGTTGCCACGAATTCGTTCTGGACGGCTGTTTCTAGCGCAGCAGTCCCGACGCCGGCGGCGTTGGTGACGTACGTCGCTTCGGTAAGCCCTTGATTGTAGTTGAGGGTCACGCCCCAGGTAGGATTGAGCCCATTGATCGAATTGAGCGCAGCCTGCGCAGCGAGCTGGCCAGGGCCAGTCCCAGGTTTGGTGCCGTATACTTTGCAGCTTGGCATGGTATTTCCTCAGTGTTTTCGGTGAGTTGAAGGATACCGTGGACATCTGCCCAACCTCGAACGGACGGCTGGCCAGCCACTAGAACCCACAGCTCTCACCCCGTCAAGCGCTCGCGCCGGGCGGAATCGTGTCCGGCATCCCTGATCACCGGAGGAAGCGCTTCGCGCGGAACCCCACCTCGCGCGGAACCCCGGCTGGCTGCATGGTGATTCTTCTGCTGAACCGGGGCGACCTCTCGCAGCAGTGCCGAAGAGCGCCCCGCAAAGCCACCAGCGCGATCCGATCGAGCGGGCAAGGCAACGGATGGCTGGATGGCTGGATGGCTGGATGGCTGGATGGCTGGATGGCTGGATGGCAATCGCCGCCGCGACCCTTGGCGGCGGCGCGGCGCCTACCTTGCATGACACCCGGCTCCCCTGGAATCCGCTGACCTTGCTCAGGCCATGCGCTTGTGATGCGATGGGAGATCGCTCCCCTTCACGAGGAAAGGCAATGGACCAGAAGAACACCGGGTCTCAGCCCGCGGCGCCCATCCTGTCCGCGGCAGCCCTCTTCGAGCCGACGCTCCCGGCCGCGTGGGGACCCACGCTCGATCTGCTCGCCGACATCGAGGAGCTGCAAGACGCGGCGAAGGGCAGCCGCGAGGAGCGGGAGGCGAGGGGGCGCGATCTTCGCGAGCGGCTGATGCGCGGCATCGACGCCCTGAGCGAGCCGACCCCGGACGAGTTCCACGCGGCGAGCGCGTCGTTCCGGGCCTGGTTCACCGAGGCGGTGCTGCTCTGGCTCCGGTTCGCCGGCAGCAGCTCCGCGCCGCTCATCGATACGGTCGCGTCGCGCCCGCTCCTCGATTTCCCGCTCGATCTGCCGGCGGGCAGCGAGGGGATCCCGCGCGTCCGGCGGGCGCTGCGAGAGGCGCTCGGGTGGGACGAGGCGGAGCTCGCGCAGGTCGAGGCCGCGATGGATCATATGACCTCCAACCTCGCGGTGAAGCACGCGATCACGAAGGCGATCGCCTCGCAGCTCGCCGCGAAGGGGGGCGCGTCGCCCGCCGCGTGCGCCGAGCTCATGAGCGCGATCTACGGCCCGTTGCCGTGGCGCCCGGGCGACGTGGATCTGCTCATGACGTCGACCGCGATCTTCCTGTGCATCCGCGCGTCGGCGCCGGCGACCGGCTCGCCCGGGGCGGCGGGCTCCGGCGAGGCGCCGCGGCTCGAGGTGCCCGGCTGGGACGAGCGCCCCGAGGACGAGCGGCGCGCCATCTCCGCCTTCATCGCGCGATGCGACGACACGAACACCGCGGCGACGGCGCGTTTTCCCGCGTTCGGCTACTTCGACCGCGCGGCCATCGATCCGGCGCTCGCGCGCTCCCTCGCGGACGCGGCCTCGGTCCCGACGGAGGTCGTCACACAGACCCTCGCCACCATGGTGATGGTCCTCCGGACGCCGGAGGTCGAGGACTACGTGGTTCATGACGCCTGGGGCCATGCGTGGCAGGAGGCGCTGGCCGAGTTCGAGTGGGAGTACGCGGTGCTGCCGCGGATCGAGGAGCCCCTCGCGCTCGACACCGTGTTTCCCGGCGCGGTCGGCCCCGGCATCGCCGCGGCCTTCGTCGAGCGCGGGGGCCGCACCGAGCTCGACGAGGCGGCGCTGCTCCGCTTCGCCGAGGCCGACATCAGGGCGCGACTCCAGGTGGCCGCGAGCAACGGTATCGCCGAGATGCTCGCCGATTTCATGGAGAGCAAGTACGCGTGGCACAGGCCCTCCCTGAAGCTGCCGGACGCGTCGCTCCTCCCCATCACGGGGCTCAAGCTCGATCTGACGGTGGGTGACGTTCGCCGCCAGGTCGCCCGCTGGTCGAAGCCGTACCGCGCGCTGGCCGAGGACGAGGGGGCGCGCGCCCGCCTCGTCGACGCGCTCTCGCCGCGCGTTCCGGCTGCGGGGCTCAAGGAGGCGGTGGATCAGGCGGGCGCGCTCTTGTGGCGCGAGTTCGCGACGGCGTTCGACGACACGCTGCGGCCGGTGGCTGCCAGGGGCGGAGGGATCCGCGCGAGCGCGTGCCGCCGGATGGTGCTCCAGCTCGCGCAGGTCGCCGCGGTGCTCGAGCGGACGCTCGCGGCGTCGTGCGCGGGCGGGCCACGGAGCGGGTCGCGGAGCGGGCCGCGGACGGAGCTCGCCTGGCGCGACCCGGCGCTGTGCGTCGACCTGCTCCTGGTGACGATCGCCCGGTTCTACGAGCACGAGCGGCAGAGGAACTTCTGGCACCTGGACCAGATCCTCGCGACCGGGTTCGTGGAGGCCTGCGGCCGGCTCCGGGCCGCCATGGCGAACGCCGAGTCGCCCTGAGTCTGTCCTCCGGAGATGGCGTATACTTCCGCCGATGTCCGGCGCCCAGCGCGACATATTTCGGCTCTGCGGGACCACGATCGACGGCAAATACCGTGTCCTCTCCGCCGTCGGCGCAGGCGGGTTCGGCGTCGTCTACCGCGGCGTGCACGAGGGGTTCGACGCGCCCGTCGCGATCAAGTGCCTCAAGCTGCCCGACGAGCTCTCGCCCGAGGCGCAGCAGGATTTCGTTCGACGGCTGCGCGACGAGGGGCGGCTCCTGCTCCAGCTCTCGCGCCTCTCGCCCGGCATCGTCCAGGCGCTCGACATCGGCGCCTTCACGGCCCCGGACGGCGCTCGCGTGCCCTACTCGTGCTCGAGTGGCTGGACGGCGAGACGCTCGCCAGCCACCTCGAGCGCCTGCGCGCCGGAGGCGGCGGCGCCCTGTCCCGCCGCGAGGCGATCCTCCTGCTCGACCCCGCGGTGCGCGCCCTCGCGGTGGCGCACGAGCAGAACATCGCCCACCGCGACGTCAAGCCGGAGAACCTCTTCCTCGCCGAGGCGGGGGGCGCGAGGACGCTCAAGGTCCTCGATTTCGGCATCGCCAAGATCATCGGCGATCAGCGCTCGCGCACCGCGGCGCTCGCGAGCACCGCGGAGGGGCCGTCGGTGTTCACGCCCCGCTACGGCGCGCCGGAGCAGTTCGACAAGCAGCGGGGCGCGACGGGGCCATGGACCGATGTCTTCGCGCTCGCGCTCGTCTTCGTGGAGCTCGTGACAGGCGCTCGGGCGCTGGAGGGGGAGGGGATCGTCGAGATCTATTCGGTGGTCGTCGATCCCGCGCTGCGCCCCACGCTGCGAGCGCGCGGCGTCTCGGCGCCGGACGCTGTCGAGCGCGTGCTCTCCCGGGCGCTCAGCGTCTCTCCGCGCGACCGGTACCCCGACGCCGGCGCGTTCTGGCGCGCGCTGATCGCCGCCGAGGGGCTCGAGGCCGAGCTGCCGAGCCTCCCGCCGCGCTCGCCGCCCGCGGCGCGAGAGGCCGAGACGCGGGTCGAGAGCGGGAACGCGCTGGGCGGCCCTGCGCCGGGCGCCGAGCACGCGGGCACGCCCGCGGGGATCGGCTTCGAGCCGACCGTGCCGCACCGGACCGACCCGGCGTCGCTGCGCCCCGATGGCGCGCCGTCCGCGCCGGCCGGTGCGGAGCCTGCGCAGCGGCCGGACCATGGGGCTGGGGCCGCGTCGGGCGAGGCCGTCGTCGTGCGGACCGCACGCGACGAGCGCGCGCGGCCGGGCCGGCGCGGGCTCGTCGCGCTCGCGCTCGCGGCCTCGGCGGTCGCCGGCGCCGCGGTCGCCGGGTAGTGGCTAAGGCTGGGTGATTCTGGCCAAGCTTGGCCAGATGCACGGACGTCGTCGCTAAGCTTCGGCCCCGAAGTAGGTGCGGCCCGCGGGTGTTCCACCACCCCGGGCCGCGTGGCCGACACCTCACACGTAGCGCGAGGTCCCGACGATGCTGACCGTAGTCCGTTCGCCTTCGGGCGAGCAAGAAGGCGAAGGTGCGCCCAAGCGCCAACGCCGCCCCCGTTCCCCCGTCCTCCGTCTCACCGACACCGAGCGCATGCGGCTCCGCGCCGCCCTGCGCAACTTGCGCGCCCTGTACGGCAGCTGGAGCTGTTTGGCCGAGGCGATGGCCGTCAGCGCCGGGACGATCCAGCAGATCGCCAGCGGCAACGGCGGGTCGCACGCGATGGCCCTCCGCGCCGCGAAGGCCGCTGGTGTGACGCTCGATCAGGTTCTCGGCAGGCCCGCCGTTGCCGGTAGGTGCCCCGCCTGCGGCCGAGGCGCCCCATGAGCGCATGGGGCCATCAAGCCGGCCCCGCGCGCGTCCTGAGCATCGCCGAGATCGCCGAGCAGGCTCCGTTCATCGGGAGCGTCCTGCGTGGCCTCGGTGTGCCCGCCGTCGACATCGACGACGTGATCCAGGACGTGATGCTCGGGGCATGGATCAGCTCCCAGGCCGGGCGCTACAGACCCGACCCTGTGCGCGAACCTCTGGACGCGCTGAAGCGCTGGCTGTTCGGGGTGTGCAGGTTCCACTGCACGCACTACCACGAGCGCGCGTTCCGCCGCCGAGAGGTGCCCGTCGCCGACCCATGGACCGCCACGGGTGAGGAGCGCGTTGACCCCGGGCACGTCGGCGAACGTATCGACGCAGCCGAGGCGCTCATGGCCATCGCCGCCATGCCGCTCTGGGCCCGCGAAGTGCTCGTCCTGGCCGCGCTCGGGCACGGTGGCACCGAGATCGCCCACATCCTCCGCATCCCGCTCGGCACGGCGGGCAGTCGCCTGCGGCTCGCGCGGGCTCGCCTCGCTCGGAAGCTAAAGCAGCGGCGCTGAGCGCTCCCCACCCCGACCGAGGCCGTCGGCGAGGCGCGCGGCACCTGCCAGGCGCGCGACGCCATCGAGCGGCGCTTCGTCCGCAAGTAGGCGACGCGCAAGAGCGCACACTCGGCGAGGCGCTGGGCGAGCGCGGTGCTCGCACAGAGGGATCGCGGCGAGTATGGTGGCCTTTCCAATCACGCCAGCGCGCTCGCTATCTAGCGGACTCCCTCTCCGCCCTTTCTTTCATCCCAGATTGAAAAATGTCAATGGCCCCATTCACGGGGATTTCACCAGTGTGGATCCACGTTATCCACTCGTGGATTACCCTTACAGCCTCGCCACTAAGGCAGTGTTCTGTCGGAATGATCGACTTATGACTTCTGGCAATCGGCTGCACTTGGTCGAAGCGCACAACTGACATCTCCGATCCAGGAAGAGGCAACCAATCGAGCATGTATTGCGGATACATGCACATTTTTATCCGGTCCAGGAATTCTTTGTCCCACCCAGCGCGCGATCCATCTTGATCAGCGCCATAGGCAGGCGCAACGTATACTGTTGGCAAAACCTGCCACGCCGGACCGCCTTTCGTCGCTGGAACAGCGGTTGGCTCGACAGACACGATGATTGCCGGCCTGAGCTTGGCTCGCTGGACCATGTACACCTCCCCCTTGTAGTGAGGGAACCCGGCTACCGGAGTCGCAGGAGGTGGTGGTGGCGATCTTGCATCCAGTGGGGCGACACTTATGTCGACAGAGTTGTGATTGGTTGGCGTAATGCGCCCATTTACACGGATCGCTAGAGCTTCCTGCTCCACGTGCGGTATGTATGCGCGAACTAGCCTACCAACACACAGTGTATTGCTGGCGTCTTTTGTCCACCATGAATCTGAAAGACACTGGATGCAGTCATCATGGTAGCTGCCCACGTCTTCGGGCCTCCGATGTCCAAATTTCGTCAGAAAGGGCCGCCTCCCCGCTGAGACCGTCAGCAGAGACACCGGCCAATTCGTCGATCTGGCGCGCACCCTTAAAGAAGACTTCGTCGTATATCGGCTGTATAGCCGGAGGCTTTCTCTGTCGCGGCCCAGGAGCGGCCGTGGCGGCACGGAGCTTCTCCTTGAGCTTGAGCATATCCGCCTTGCGTCGCTTCAACTCCTTGGCGGTTGGTTCACGAGTGTTTGCGTCAGCTGACGATGAGACCGGACTTCGTGCATTTTTCGCGATCGTGAAGTCAAGAGTCTGACCGGGAGCAGCGTGAAGCATCGGCGATGTGGCGTACACATGATGGAGCAAGGAAGTTGTGTCGTTGCCAAAGCTACGAACTGCGCGCTTGACCTCCACAGTCACCTCAATCGGCAATTGTTTGTCTAGAGTGCGCAACAGCTCCTTCGCTTCATCCTTGTTTATCCACCATCCAGCAAAATCGGAATCGTACTTGCTGTTTTGCCTTATGAATTCCCGCGCTCCCAAATATGCAACTACCGGCTCAATCCGGTCACACACCGCCATATCCCATGGCCCGTAGTGGTAGAAACGCCACGAGGCACCGGTGAACGTGGCGCCGTGCTTGCTGGCATACGCCAAGTCCGCGATGTACACATACTTCAGCAGATGGATCTTACCCAACCACCGATCGAAGTAGTCGTCCGCCTCGGACGCCACGGCTAGCGCATACTGTAGGACAATGTCCGTCCTCGCTGCGTCCATGGCTATCGCCTCTTTCGTCTCACGAGCGGCATCGGCAGGACGCCGCCAGCGTACGCGGATCCACCGGACGGCTTCAACCGCAAGGGCCGCACGGCGAGCAACGCGAGCAGCCAGCCCCAACCATCCCAGCGCCCGTTCCAGCACTGAACAATTGTACCGCCAACAGGAAAATCGGCAACGATTCCGCCGGCTTGAGATGACATAGAACGTCCTAGGTGCGCCAGAACATTGTAGCCACCCGAGACGAACGAGCCAGGAACATCGAAGATGTTTCTTGACATGCCGCTGAATCTGTGATCTCCAGGAACGCTAAGCTGAAAATTCGGGCGATTCCCAATTAAATTCGCCTTGTTAGGGTGTTGGTCTGGGCGCGCTTCGCGCCGCTGGCCTACGGGAGCAGGCGGCGTCCGTTCGGCACTGTCGGAGGCGGTGCGTTGGGTATCATCCGCGCAACGCCAACCGTGGCCCTCCCCGCTTCGGCGGACAGCCCCCGCCGCAAGCGGGTACGGCTCATCCTGGAGAGCGGCTGCCATGCCTTGCCCAAGCTTGTGGAGCTCCAGGATGTGGCCATCCCGGACTCGCTCGTCCGGGCGGGCGGCCAACGCTGCGATTCTAGCCGCAAGGTCGTCAAGAGCGTCAGGGTCGAGGTCGTCCATGCCGGGCAGGTCGGCGCAGCGTGGCGCCGGTTGCGGCGAGAACGTGCGCCAGAGGGCGCGTCAGTGGCCGACGCGCTGCGCCAACCTGCCAGCCACCCTTTTGGGGTGGCTGGCTCGCCTCGGCCTCGGCGCGGATGGCGGTTGAAGCTCCGGCTCCGTGGGGGCCCCGGTCGCAAGCGATGCGTCGGCATCCGTCGGCATCGCGGAGCGCGACGCCGAACGCGTCGATGTGCTCGTCTACCTCGGCGAGATTCCACGATCTTGCGCTCCAGATCGACCCCGCGACGCACCTCGCCCTCATCAACCGGATAAAGGCGGCGGGAGAGGGCACAGAGGGATTTGGGGGGGCAACTCCAGGAGCGTCTCAACGGCCCGTGGGCGTAGCCGAATCCGGAATCCCGGATGCCAACATTCGGCCCACAATTTCGCAGAGATCCACCATGCCAATTTCAAGACAGAAGACCAAGCCAGATATCGAAGGACTAGCAGGCCGCTACGCAGAGGAACTCGATGCTCAATTTAGAACGCTGAATTTCTTCACGAAACACCCTGGAGAGGTCGGGCGAACGCACGAGGCGTTCATTATGAACGTGCTATCGCGCTATCTGCCATCAAGGCTGAGGTGCGGAACCGGGTTCATCGTCTCAGAGAGCGGGGTTAGTCGACAGCAGGATATCATTATTTTTGATCACGCAAAGCTTCCTACGCTGTATGACGCCGGAGGCGTGGTTGCGGTAGATGCAAATGCCGTCGCTGCCGCTATCGAGGTGAAGACATGCCTAGATGAAGAGAAGACGTTTGTCGAGAGCCTGGCAAGTTTATCCGAACTCAGGACGGCGTTGCGGCTAGACGCAACGTGCTTTGTTGGGCTTTATGCGTATGAGGGGCCATCGACTGAGCTCGCCGTAGAATGCCTCAGGCGTGTGGCAGAGTCCGTGGATGTCGCCAATGGCAGAATTCCGGATGCGGTATACGTGCGTGGTAAATATGTGTTGGCACCCAATCGTCTGGGAAATCGTTGGGCCGACGCGCAGCTCATTAGGTTAGACATAGCTGAACATGGTGACGGAACTGGACTGCTTTCTATGCTGACCTGGATGTGGTTCAGTATCCAGAGTCACGGCTTTTTATGGCCTTGGTGGTTGCATGCTTGGAGTAATTCAATGTGGGATAGATGTGAGGGGGTGGCGTGGTCCACGCCCGCGCACCCGGAGCCCAGTAAGCGCGGCCGCCTTCGGGCAGGCGGCGAGGCGCGGGTGACCAAGAGCAGACGCCGGTCATGAAGCGATGACTCCGCACGAAGCCCACGCCGGCTGTGACATACCCCGTCCTGCCGGCATCTGCCTGGCGCCCTTTCGAGCGGTTTTCGCCGGGAAAACAGCTACAATCAGAGGACCTTAGACGAAAGCACCCCGTTTTGGCTGGCACCAAAACGGGGCTGCGAAACGCCAGGCAGTCGCCTACCTCGCGCCCATCGCACCGCGAAGGGTACGGACGCGCCTGGGGAGAGGCAAGGGTCCGTGGCGAACGAGCTCCCACGCGAGCGGCGGCTTGCCGTGCTCGCGGCCTTGGTGGACGGCAACAGCGAGCGCGCGACCGAGCGCATGACCGGCGTCAGTCGGCCGACGATCAACCGCTTCGCGCTCCGGGTCGGCGTCGCCGCGCAGAGCCTCCACAACACCGTGGCGCGCGATCTGACCTGCTCGCTCATCGAGAGCGATGAAGTCTGGTCCTTCGTACAAAAGAAGCAGTCTCGCGTGACGCCCGCGGAGCACGCGGCCGGCCTCGGTGAGGCGTACGCCTTCACGGCGCTCGCGATGCCGAGCCGTTACGTGGTGACGTGGCACGTTGGCAAGCGCGACGAGACGAGCGCTGATGCGTTCATCAAGGACCTCCGCTCGCGGCTCATCGTCATGCCGTCGCTCACCTCCGACGGCTTCACCGCCTACCCGGGCGCGATCGGGGCGAGCTTCGGTCCTGGCGTAGATTTCGCCCAGGTCATCAAGACGTTCTCGCGTGGCGGACAGCGGGACGACGACCACCGCTACGAACCGCCACGCAACCCGTTCCTGACCCGCCGCGCGGTCTTCGGTGCTCCGAACGTCGACGCCGCGACGACAGCGCACGTCGAGCGGAACAACGCCACCTTGCGGCACCACATCGGGCGGATGAGGCGCTTGGTGCTGGCCTTCAGTAAAGACCCGGAGCACCACCGCGCGGCCGTCAGCCTGGGGCTGACGCACTACAACCTGTGCCTGATCGTGAAGACGACGCGCGTCACGCCCGCGATGGCGGCCGGCGTCACCAGCCACATCTGGGAGCTGCCGGAGCTGCTCGACGCGCTGCTCTCCGTGCCCGAGACGCCAGCGCCGAGCGCGAAGCCGCTCGCCCCGCGCAAGCCTGAGGGCACCGCGCGCGAGTTGCCTTCCTGCGCGTGGTCCAGGGCGGCGCCGCGCCGAACCCACCCGCTGCTCCCGTGCCACCGCCGGTCGCCCCGGTGCCCGTCGCCGCGACCCCGAGCGCGCCCGCTCCCGTCGAGCCGTCCGGTCAGCTCGACCTGCTCTCCTGGCGCCCGAAGCCCCGGAAGCCAGTGCAGTTGTCCTTGTTCGACGACACACCACCTTGGGACTAAGCTGCCGCGCATGACATCTGTCCCAACTCGAACATTTAAGACCGTCGTAGACGAAACGCTCGTGCTCGCTGCCGAAGCCGACAAGGAAAGGCGGCGCGTAAGGGAACTTTCAGTTGGCCTGCCGGACGGCGCCGTGCCCAATGCCAGACCGGCCGCTCAAGAGCTGAAACGGTTTCTTGAACAGCAGTCCGATCGTGCTCTGACGCTGCTGCAGCTTTTGATGTACGCAGGACGGGATCCAGGTGCCAGTTCGCAGGGTCATGGGGCCACCTGACGGCGTTTTTCGCAGGGTCATGGGGCCACCCCAATCGCAGGAGGATGGGGCCACCCGCGCGGGGGCGTGACCCAGTTTTTCGCAGGGTCATGGGGCCAGCTTCCGAGGTTTTTCGCAGGGTCATGGGGCCAGCTCGGGACGCCGCGGTCGGGATCTGAGACGGGCTCCTTCCGATGACGGCGCGGGTCGCCGTCGGAAGGAGCCCGATGCCCTACCGAGAGCTGATCATGGTTGACATCAAGGAAATGCTCCGCCGTCGTGCGGCGGGGCAAAGCGCGCGTCAGGTGGCGCGCGAGACGGGGTTCGATCGCAAGACGGTCGGCAGGTACTTCGAGGCCGCAGCGACGCTGCCACTGCCACTCGACCGCGAGCCGACGGACGAGGAGATTCACGCGATCGCCCAGCGCGTGCAGGCGCGCCCGGTGCCCGACGCGAGCGACGAGAGGAAGCAGATCGACGCGCATCGCGTGCGTATCGAGGCCTGGCTCGCTCAATCTCGCCCGCTGAAGCTGCGGAAAATCCACACGCTGCTCCAGCGCGACCACGGCGTCACGGCGAGCTACGACACGCTCTGGCGCTTCGCCAAGGAGGAGCTCGCGTGGCGCAAGAAGACGCCGACGGTTCGTGTCGCTGATACCGAGCCCGGCGAGGTCGCGCAGGTCGATTTCGGCCTCATGGGCAGGCTGTTCGATCCTGCGACGCAGCGAGCTCGCAATCTGTGGGTGCTCGTGGTGACGCTCGTGTACAGCCGCTACCAGTTCGTGTGGCCGTCGTTCGAGCAGACCACCGTGGCGGTGTGCGCGGGCCTGGATGCCGCGTGGCGGTTCTTCGACGCGATGGCGCGCGTGATCATCCCGGACAACATGAAAGCCATCGTGCTGCGCGCCGACGAGCTTGCCCCCGTGCTCGTGCCAGCCTTCCTCGACTACGCGCAGACGCGCGGGCTGTTCGTCGATGCCGCGCGTGTCCGGTCGCCGAGAGACAAGGCGCGTGTCGAGAATCAGGTCGCCTACGTGCGGGAGAGCTGGTTCGACGGCGAATCGTTCACGAGCCTCGACGACGCGCGCGTGTCGGCTGAGCGGTGGTGCCGCGACGTTGCCGGCGCGCGCGTCCACGGCACGACGCGCGAGGTACCGCGCGAGGTGTTCGAGGCGCGCGAGAGGAGCGCCATGAAGCCGGCGCCGGCAGCACCGTTCGACGTGCCGTACTGGACCGACGCGAAGGTGCACCCCGATCATCACGTGCAGGTGCTCCGGTCGCTCTACAGCGTGCCCACCCGCTACGTCGGCAGCACGGTGCGCGTCCGCGCCGACAGCGCGTCGGTGAGAATCTACGCCGGTACGGAGCTCGTGAAAGTGCACGCGCGCGTCGCGCCGGGCAAGCGTTCCACCGATCCGAGCGACTACCCCATGGGCAAGGACGTCGCAGCGGTGCGCGACGTCGCCTCGCTCATCGCGAGCGCGAAGACGTGCGGAGTGCACGTCGGCGTCTACGCTGAGCGACTGCTCGCGGTGCCATTGCCCTGGACGCGCATGCGGCTGGTCTACGCGCTGCTGCGTCTGTGCAAGAAGTTCGGTAATGGGCGTGTCGAGGCGATCTGCCAGAGCGCGCTCGCGTTTGATGTCATCGACGTGCAGCGCGTGGCGCGCATGCTCGAGACGGCGAAGACGCCGGCGTCACCGTCCACGGGGCAGCGCACGGTCGTTGCGCTGCCCGCGCCGCGGTTCGCGCGCAGCACGGAGCACTTCGCGACGCGCATGCCGGCGGCTGCCGCGACCAAGGAGGACTCGTGATGAGCTCGAGCGATGTCGACCCTGCGCTCATCACAGCGCTCAAGCGCCTTCGTCTCGGCCGCATCGCGGCGACGCTGCGCGAGCGTCTCCTGGTCGCCGAGAAGCAGTCGATGGGACACGAGGAGCTGTTGCTCATGCTGCTCACCGACGAGATCGCGCGCCGCGAGGCCAGCGCGACGGAGAGCCGCGTACGCGACGCCGGGCTCGACCCGGCCATGCGCCTGGAGCTCTGGGACAAGACCGCGAAGGTCAGCTTCGACAAGCGTCTGCTCGGCGGGTTCACGAGCCTACGCTTCCTCGAAGAGCACAAGCACATCGTCATCCTCGGCTCTGTCGGCGTGGGCAAGACCTACCTCGCGAACGCGCTCGGACACCTCGCGTGCCAGCACGGCTACAGCGTGCGCTTCTTGCGCGCGGACGCGATGCTGCGCAGGCTGCGCCAGAGCAGACTCGACAACTCACGCGACGCCGAGATGGTCGCGCTCACGACCGTCGACCTGCTCATCCTCGACGACTTCGCGCTCGAGGCGATGAACAAGGAAGAGAGCCGCGACGTGTACCAGCTCTTCCTCGAACGCACAGGCAACGCTTCGATGATCGTCACGAGCAATCGCGACACGGCTGAGTGGCTCGCGATGTTCGACGACGTGCTGCTCGCGCAGAGCGCCGTCGATCGGTTCAAGAACGCGGCGTTCGACTTCATCATCGACGGGGAGTCGTACAGACCGCGGCTCAAGCCGAAGCTCGACGAGAGCACCACGGCCGCGCTGGTGCCCGCGCGCAGCAAGCCGCCCACCCACCCACGCGGCAGGCGGCGATGACCGCTGCGGCCCCGGCGAGGACGTCGAGCCTGGGGCCGCGCCTCTGACCCCTCGCTCCGAGCGGCGTGCCTCGCCCACCCTCGTCGATGGGACCGCTGGTGTTGCTGGGGGCGGGGCGAACCTGCCTGCTCCTGAGCGTCGCGGACCCTGCCGGGATCTACCGGGGGCCTGGGTGGCCCCATGACCCTGCGAAAAGAGAGACGTCGCCGGTCGCTGCGCGCCCGGCTCCGGGGACCTCGACACGCTTCGCGGTCTCGGGCATGGTCGAGACCGATCACGGTGTCTCCCCCTGGCCCCATGACCCTGCGACGGGGTGGCCCCATGACCCTGCGACGTGGCAATCCAGGGAACCCTGACATCGTTCGGGTGTACCGCGGCCTGTCGCGGAAGTCGCGAGCAAGAGAAGGGAGCATCACGGTACTCGTCACAGCAGAATCCTTGGTATCCGACATACGAGGGGGCCTGGATTATGCTGTGCGACAGCGCTTCGATTTGGAACGGGCGCTCATCGACGCCGCCTACATGGCCGAGTAGGCAAACTTAGCCAGATCAAGCGCCTGGCCAAACTTGGCCACTACCGGTCGCCGTGCTCCGGCGCCCCCCGGAGCCGCCGCCCCAGCCGAGCCGCGCGCCGATCGCCGCCCCGGAGCCGCCGCGCCCCGCCTCGAGCAACCCGGAGGCCGCGGCGCTCTACCAGGAGGCGCTGCAGGCCTACCGCGACGGCGCGCCGGACGTGGCGGCGCGCTCGATGGAGCGCGCCGTGGCGCTGGATCGTGGCCTCGGCGCCGGCTACCTGCGCGTGGCGATCTGGACGTTTCGACAGAGGCCGGCCGCGGCGCGCGAGCACTTCCAGCTCGCGCTCCGGCACCGGGCCGCCCTCGGCGAGCGCGACATGGCGCTGCTCGACGCGGCCGAGCCGTACGTGCGCCAGCCCTCCGACGCCGTGGCGTGGGAGCGGCGGCTCGAGGCCGCGGTCTCGAGGTTCCCGGCCGATCCGGAGCTCCTCGTGTACCTCGGCGCGGCGAGGTTCGCGCAGCTCCGGTTCGACGCCGCCATCGAGGCCTACGATCGGGCGCTCGCCCTGGACCGGGGCCACGTGCTCGCGTGGGGGTCCAAGGGAGAGTCGCTCGGGATGAAGGGGGATGTCGCGGCGGAGCTCGCGGCCTACCAGGCGTGCGCCGAGACGGCTCCCGGCGCGACGCTCTGCCTCGCGAACCGGGTTCGCCTCCTCCATCGCCAGGGCGATTGCCAGCAAGTCGAGGAGCACGCGCGCCGCTGGCTCTCGATCGATCCGAAGGCGGCGCCGGCGCACAGGCATCTGGCGCTGGCGCTCCACGCGCGGGGCGCGCCGCGCGAGAGCGTGCTCGTGGCCCTGGAGCAGGGGTGGGCGGAGGTCCCCGAGGGGGAGCGGAGGGCCAAGGAGCTGCTCGATCGGATCTCGCTCGCGGTCCTGGACGGCGATTTCGAGCTGGCGGTGGAGCATGCCCGCGCGTGGCAGCGGGAGGTCGCCGGCAGGAACGATCAGGACGCGCACGCGAGCCCGGCCCTCAGGCTGGCGGAGCTCTACCGTGAGATGGGTTTGCCGCGGGAGGCCGGGCGTGTGGCGGACGATTTCCTCCGCCGGATGAGCGCCTGGTCCGAGCCTGCGACCACGGCCGACTGGACCATCGCGTTCTTGCCGTACAGCCGCCGGGCCGGGTCGATGACGCAGGAGGCGTACGACGCGGCGCGCTCGGCGTGGGTGGAGCGGGTCCAGGCGAAGTGGCGCGCCGCGGCGCAGGAGATCAAGCCGGAGCACCGCTGGCTGCTCTGGACCGAGGCGTACGCCGCCGGCGTGGAGACCGCGGCCGACGCGGCGGCGGCGTTCAAGACGATGCCGCTCGACCAGCCGCTCCCGTCGGAGAGCGGCCGGTGGCTCCTGCTCGATCTGCACATCGGCAAGGTGTACGCGCTCGCGGGGAAGGGGCAGGAGGCGATCGGGCCGCTGACGCGCGTGGCGCGCTCGTGCGCGGCCCTGGCCGACCCGTTCTCGACAACGGAGGCGCGGCTCTACCTCGGCATGGCCCTGGAGGCGACAGGCGATCTGCGCGGCGCCGCTGCGGCGTACGAGGCTGTCCTCGAGCGCTGGGGCAAGGCGCGCCCGCGATCCATCTCCGCGGAGCAGGCGCGAGCGCGGCTCGGCGCGCTGCGGGCGCGGCGTTAGCACCACTGCGTCACGGCCCAGCGAGCTGAAACGGATCGCCCCTGGACTGCGACGCGTGGCAGCTTGGGCATCGGGGCAACCAGCGGGTCAGCACGCGAGCGATGGCGAGACGAACCGTGGGAAAGGAGTCCGGGAAGTGGCGCTCAGGCCGCGAGCGCGAGCGCACGGGGGCGACGCGGCCGGGCGGCCGAGGGGGGAAAAGGCCGCGTGCGTTCCGCGACCACGAAGGCATAGCAGCTCAGCGCGACCGTGACGTGATGATGCCAGCCGCGAAACCGACGGCCCTCAAAGTGGTCGAGGCCCAGCTCCCCCTTCAACTCTTCGTAGACCTTTTCGGTGCGGTAGCGTTCCTTGAACCTCCGAACGATCTCTTTGTTCGTCATCCGCGCCGGAAGCGTCGTGAGCGCGAACTTGGTCGGCTTCGGCTCGTCGTCTGGCCACTCCATCAGGAGCCAAACGGGCGGGTGCTGCTCGATCGGGATCCCGTCCTCGTGCGCCACCTGGACGCGCCGAAGTGCGAAGCGCGAGGACAACGTTCGACACGTGCCTTCCCGCCAGCACAGGCGACGAAACGCCCCGCGTCCGAGGCGTTGCGCGAAGTCGGCGGCGCTGACGGTCGGGCTTGGGTGTTGACGCTCAGGCTGGCTGATGGTCCGCCGCGCAGGCCGCTTGATGGCGATCGCCGGCGTGCGCGGTTGCAGTCAAGGAGAGCGATGGCCATCGCTCGGACGCGCGCCGCAGGGCGACTCGCGATGGCCATCATCGTTCGTGGCCGTCGGCGCCGGCGAGGTGTTCCTTTGCCAGCGCCGAGGTGACGCCCGTCGTGTCGGTCAGCGTCAGCTGCCGTCCGTCCCCAGATCGCCGACGATGCGTGCCATCACGTCACGCTCGACGAGCTTCTTCTTCCGTCGCGCCGCCTCGCGCAGCGCGGCGGTGGCCATGCGGTCGATCTCGCGCAGGCTCGAGCCGGCCGCTTCGTGGAGCAGCGTCAGAGCGTCCGCGGTGAAGACGTCGCGGTCGGCGCCGGCGCGGCTCATCCGTAGCCGCACGTACTCTCCGGTATCGTCGGGCACCATCGCACCGATCGAGAGACGCCGCTCGATGCGCGAATACAGCGAGCGGTTTTTGCGCAGCTCAAGCCGGTCTTGGAGGTCAGAGAGCCCTACCAGGATCAGCGACAGCAGGGCGCGGCTGTCCCATTCGTAGTTGAGCAGGATGTGGAGATGATCGAGCGTGTCTTGGTGGAGCAGGTGCGCTTCGTCCAGCAGGAAAACCGGGTGGATGCGCTCGCGGCCGAGGGTCTCGATATGCGCGCTGACTGCGTAGAAGACAGCCGCTGCGGTCGCGGCGGGGTTGAGTCCGAGGGCATGGCAGAGCTGGCGATAGAAGTCGCGACGGCCCAGCGTGGCGTTGTGGCAGTAGGTCAGCCGGAAGCCGGCCTGCGGCAACCGATGACGCACTGCCCGCAGCACACATGTCTTGCCGGCACCGGGCTCGCCGACCAGCAGCACTTGGGCGTGCTCGTGCACGGCCTCGCACACCTCCTCGACGAGTTGCTCCTTGGAGGGCGGCAGCCACAGGTCGCCGTCCTGGATCTCCTTGGAGAAGGGGGCGGCGGAGAGGGTGAAGAAGCGGACATAGGACTCGCTCACGTTTCACCTCCGCGCTCGCTCGTGTCGGCGCCAGTGCCCATCGAGCGGCCGAGCGTCCGCGCGGGGTTGAAGTCCACCGGGCGTGTCGGCTTGTCCGCCGCAGGCCCGCCGCACGGCACCCGCTTGCGCCGCGCGTTGCGCTGCGGATCGACCGGATGCAGCACCAGGCGCTTGCCCTCGTGCTCGACCCACGGCGGCTCGTCAGGCGCGACGAAGCACCGGGCGACGGAGACGATCTGGCCGGCGAGGTAGCCCTGATCGAGCTGCCAGGCGACACCGTCGACAGAAACGATGTTGTCGCCCGAGACGCGGCGGCGAGTGCGCTCGGTGAGCGCGACGCGCAGCGCCTTTTCGTCGACGCCGCCCTCGGCGGCGGGGCGAGCCGCATAGATCTTCGCCGGGGTCTGGCCGAGCAGGCCCGCGTGCGGCGCCGGGTGGTAACGCCTGTCGAGGAAGGCACGGAGCGTCGTGTTGATGTCGACGAGCGACGCCACGGCGCCGAGGTAGGTCAGGCACCCTTCGCGCAGCGTGCGCCAGAAGCGCTCCATCTTGCCACGCGCCTCTGGGTCGTACGGCTTTGCGTGCAGGAGCGTGATGCCGAGCCGCGCGCACGCGGTTTTGAGGACATCGCCGCGGTAGGTGGAGCCGTTGTCGAGATAGAGCGCGTCGGGCTTGCCGTGGCGACGCAGGGCGTCGACGGTCATGGCGAGCATGTCGACCTCCTTCTCGGTCGTGTGCGCCTCGAGCGCCACGACGTAACGAGAGGCGTCGTCGAGCAGCCCGTGGATGCGCAGCGGCGTCGCTTTGCCGCCGACGGTGCAGCCGGTCACGTGGCAGACGTCACCGTGCCAGAGCGCGCCGGGGCGCTCGGCCTGCCAGCGCAGCCGCGTCTTCGACTCGCCCTCGGCGCGCGCGGCGCGGCGGCGAAGGCCGTGCGCGGCGTACAGTCGCCGTACGGTGGGCTCGGAGACCTTGCCCGCTTCGAGCCGCCCCTCGTCGACGAGCGTCTTGAGGATGAGCGGTACCGAGGCGTCGGGATGCTCGCGTCGGATGTCGAGCAGCAGCGTGCGCAGCTCCTCCGACAGGCCCTGCGCGAAGCCGCGATCGCTGCGCGGCTGCGGGCGCAGGCCGTCGAGGCCAGCGGAGCGATACGCATACAGCCAGCGCTCGAGCGTGGGCACCGAGTAGGTGCGCGTGCTGTGCGCGCCCGGCGGTCGAAACCGCTGCTCGCTGAGCGTGCGCAGCTCGGCGGCGAGCTGGCCGTGGGTGAGCACGCGATGCATGAGAGGGCCAATGACCGTGGCGCGATAGATCGCGACGGTCTCGGCTGGGTCGGCAGGGCCGAGGGGCATTCGGACAGGTCCTTTCTGCGCCTTGCTGGCGCGCGGTCCTTGTCCGGGATCGGCGGCGTTTTCGGCAGCGATCCTCTCAGGTGGGCTGTACGAGTGGGTCTCCTTGGGGGCAAAGGACCTCACGCCGCATGCGCGGCGCCGAAGAAGGCGCGCTGCTCGAGCGGTAGCGCCCGGGTCGTCGGGTCCGCGCTTGCCGCGAGTGATGCCGCAGCGGCGGCTGCGCTCTTCCGGAGCGAGGCGGACGGGCCTGGGTCGGGGGCATCCGCAAACAGACGTCGCTGCGCGACGTCGCGCGCCCACCGGCGCAGCGTGGCCCAACCAGCGACGGCGCTGTCGCCGAGGATCTTCGCCGGGCCCACACGCCGACGGACCTCAGCCGCCGTCGAGAGCGCCAGGCCCCAGAGCGCGAGGGCGAAGCCGATCGCGGCGGCGCTGTACACGCGAAGGCCGAGCACACCGCGAGGAACGACGAGGAGCACCGCGCCGCAATCGAGGCAGCGGTAGCGGCGGGCGGTCACCGAGAGCACCTCGGGAGGTTGGTCCGGGCTGGTGGGGCCCCAGACCTGCCGCTCCCGCCTGCCGTGGCCTTGGAGCCGGATGGCGCCGCCCAGCGGACAGCTCGCAGCGCCGCAGACGGGGCAGCGCGCAGGCCTAGCTTCGACGACCGTGGGCAGCTGCTGCTGCCAGCGCTTGATGTCGATGGCGCTCTGGATAACACTGCGACCGCTTCGATTCCTGGGCACAAGAACCGGAGCACGACGAGGAGGCTGTCCGCCAAGATCAGGTCTCCTCGTCGCCTATTTTGTGGCCGGCACCGCGCCGCTGCTCCGCTCCTGCGGTCGGCCTACCCCGTCGTGAGGCGGGCGCGGGAGCAACAAGAGGTGGTAATTTTCGACCGATGGACGGAAGTGGGGTGCCCGCGCGGGAAGGGCTTCTCTGGGGTCGACGAAACCGTGCGCAGAGAGGGCTGCGATGAGAATCTTGAGGGGCTGGAGGTAATGCGCGTGCGCCGCGGCCCTCCGGAGTCGTCCTCTCGGGTCGCGCACGCGGAGCGAGCACTCTCCTTGATGGCCAGCCTCGTTGGGCAGAACCCCTCACCATCAAGCAGCATGCTCGATGCGATGCGCTGCCGCATCAATGAGAGGGCGCGGTAATAGCTTGGGTCGACAGCGCCACGACGTCGCAGCGGGAGGACCTTTGTGGGCGATTCGATGCCGACGGCGTAGTCGAAGCCCAGCAACCGCACCGTCTCCCGGAACGCATTAGAATTGCCGTAGGCGGCGTCGGCCAGCACGATATCCCCGGGAATGCCATGACGGGCGGCGCGCTCGATCATCTCGAGCGCCAAGTCGATCTTGGTCTTGTAGACGACTTGGTCGGGGATGCGCGCCTCTCGTCGTCGTGCTGGATCGTCCGCCCAGCTTTGCGGCAGGTACAGCTCGAAGTCAATGGGGACATGGTGATAGCGGGTCGCCACACTGAGGCTGACCCCGATCTGGCAATTGGTGGTCTTACCGGCGGAGCCGGTGTATTGCCGCTGAACGCCGACGGAGTGGGTCCCCTTCTTCAAGAAGCCCGTGTCGTCGACGATCCACGAGGTCACGGGGGCCTGCTGGGTCATCGCTCCGATCGCATAGCGCGCAGCGTGAAGGCGCACGGCCTCGTCGTCCCAATGCGAGTTCGAGACGAAGTGCAGCAGGCGTTGGTGCGCCACCTCGACGCGTTCGGGATCGGGGCAGGCGCGCGCCGCGATCGGTTCGACGCTCTTGCGCTCCGCCTCGCCGAGCAGCCCCAACGCATACGTCGCGAAGGACTCGCGCCGCAGCGGATGGCCGAGCACGTCGCCAATCTCAGACAAGTAGGCCTGCAACCGCTGCTCCGCGGCGGGGTCCATGATGTACTCCATGGCCCCGAAGGCTGTGTCGCGCGGGCGCCGCGTCGACCCCGGCGCGACGAAAAGACTCCTCGATCTACAGGGATATCCGCCCGAGCGTGCAGCTCCCGCCGGTCGGTCGTTGCCGGGCTCGACGGGCTGCGACGCAGTGGTGTTAGCGCGACAAACGGGCTGAAACGACGAGAAAAAGCAAGAATTTCACAGGGAGACGGGGAGGCGGGGAGCGAGAGACGGCAAGAGAAAGAAATTCATTCCTTCTTCCTCCCCGCCTCCCCGCCTCCCTGTGAAAATTCTCCGGGTTTCAACGTGATCGTTGTTCTAGGGAGGGAGATCTCTCGCGCAACGCGCGCTGGTCCAGGGGCCGCGCACCGTCGGAGGGTCGGTGCCTCGGTGCGCGTTGCTCACCGTGTATTCATCCGAGGCGTAGTAGCCGCCTCGACGGGTGCGTTGATTGTCAGCAGCCACGTCCGAGAGCTGGGCCTGGTCGTTCCAGGGAACGGTGTAGTTGACGGCCCAGTCCAGCGCCCATTCCGAGACGTTGCCGCTGAGATCGAACTGGCCCCACCGTCCCCGCCCCTGCGGCAGCGAGCCGACCTCAAGGAGGCTGCTCAAGGCGCACGGCATCGTGCAGGCGTACGCCGCGTGGTCATGGGTGATCACGTCGCCCCAGGGGAACTTTCGCTGCATGTTCCCTCCGACAGCTGCGTAGTTCCACTCGGCATCGGTGGGCAGCCGCCCGCGGTCCCAGATACAGAACGCGAACGCCTCGTACCAGGTGATGCAGTTGATCGGCAGCGCCTCGTTATGCTCAGCCGCGGGGGTCCACGTCGCGGTCATGCTGGTGCAGCGCAGCGCTGCCGAGAGCGAGGTGGCGTCCGGGCGGAGCGCCTCGTTCCATGCGGACTGCCATCCGCTCCCCGGGATCTTCGGGTGCTCTCCCGCTGCGGCGGCGGGCGGCGAGGTCCGCACGCCGTGTCCGCTCTCCATGAAGGCTCTGAATCGCCCCACGGTGATCTCGAACGTATCCAGATGGAAGCTGCTGACCGACGCGGCGAATGCAGGGTTGTTGTTCCGGTTGAACGTGCCGCCCGGGACCTCGCGGCTATCACAGCAGCTGATGCCGGGAGGAGGCCCGCAGAGGGGGACCGTCTCAGGCGGGCTGGTCGCACAGCTCGGGGCGGTCACGCCGCCGCCGGAGCCGCCGCTGCCGTCGCTGCCGCCGGCGCCACCGCCGGAGCCGGTGCTGGTGCTGGTGCCACCGCCGGAGCCGCTGCTGCTGGTGCTATTGCCACCGCCGGAGCCGCCGCTGCCGCCGGCGCCACCGCCGGAGCTGCTGCTGCTGGTGCTACCGCCGGAGCCGCCTGTGCCGTCGTCACCGCCTGTGCCGCTTCCGCCGCTGCTGGCGCCGCTGCCGCCGCCACCGGACGCGTCGCCTCCGGCCACTCCCCCGCCGCCCCCCTGATCGGGGCCGCCACTCTGGCCACCGTGGCCAGATGCGGAGCCGCCGCCCGTGCCACCTCCCCCGTGCGCTCCGGGAGGCGTGTAGCTATCCCAGTCCACGCCCAGGATCTGGGCACAGCCAGCAGCGAGCACCGCCGCGAGCCACCCCGCGGTCCACCGTGCTGCGCCGCGCGCCTGAGGCATCGACACCAAACTCCGATCTTTGCCCGGCATTTGTCAAGTCACCTTCCGAACCGGGCGGATGACCCGGTTCGGGGTAGTGCGCCTCGAGCCCGCATTGGACAATCGACCCGCCACTCCGGATCGCGCCTATCTCGCTCACCACCCTCGTCAGACATCGTTGATCGTGATGCGCGCGCCCGATGTGACATCGTTGCGTGTCACCACCGAGCCGTCGGGGAACGTCACGCGGATATCGACCGACGCCGCGGCCCCCATCCCGATGATCAGCGGGAGCTGGCTCTGCTGCCGGTTGCCCCACTGGCCGGAGCCCACGAGGTAGGTCGCCACGCGATCGGCCCCTGTATAGCCGCCAGCGCGGAAGTCGCCGTCGCCGTCGAGGTCCACGTCGACGCGCGCGCCGATCGCGTCGCGATCTTCCCTCACGTTCGCGTCGGTCGCATTGCCGTCCCGATCGGTGAGCACGCGGACGACCGCGTAGCCCGGCGCGCGGCACGGCATTCCGGTCACGTCGCGGCGGTAGAGCGCCGTTTCTCCGAAGCTCGTGGTGAGGAGGTCGAGGTCGCCGTCGCCGTCGACGTCCGCGAACGAGCCGACCTGCCGCGCGGTGATCCCGAGCGAGGCGCCGGCGGCCGCGAACGTGCCCGCGTCGTTGCGGTAGAGCGTGCCGCCCGTGTACGCGTCGAGGTCGCCGTCCTGATCCCAGTCGGCCCATACGCTCGCGCTCATGAACGATCCGTCTCCGAGCCCCACGCTCGCCGCCATGGCGCCGGAGAACGGCGCGCCCGCGCCGGCATTGTAGTAGAGCAGGTCGTCCGCGTCCCCGTCGCGCACCGAGAGGAGATCGAGGTCGCCGTCGGCGTCGATATCGATCCAGGTCGCGCCGCCCCAGCGGGAGCTGGCCGTCGGCGTGTCCTCGAGCCCCGTCGATGTCGCGACGTCCGTCCAGCTCGGCGATGTAAAGCGGAAGAAGCGGTTCCCGTCTCCGGTCGAGCCGGTGGCCATGTAGAGGTCGAGATCGCCGTCGCCGTCGGGATCGGCCCACGCCGCGCTGTCGCCCTGGAGGAAGGTGCTGAAGCGCGCCCTGTCATCCGCGAACGGCAGCGCACCGTCGTTCCGGAACATGCCGGACGCGCCGAACTCCGAGCCGAAGAGCAGATCGAGGTCGTTGTCGCGGTCGTGATCGACCCACACCGCCGGGCCGGGCGTCGTCGCCGTGAGCTCGAGGTTGGCCGAGAGCGCGACGTTCATGAACGTGCCGCTGCCGTCGTTGCGATAGAGCCGGTTCGGGATCGTGCCGGAGCGGGTGTCGTTGGCGACGAAGATGTCCATGTCGCCGTCGTTGTCGAAGTCGGCGGCGATCACCGGGTAGTGCGCGGAGGGGAAGCCGAGATCCCGGATGCCGCGCGCGGCGGCCCCCTCCGTGAACACGCCCGCGCCGTTGTTGATGTACAGGCCGCTGCCGCGCAGGAACACGTCGAGGTCGCCGTCGTTCTCGACGTCGAGCCACGCGACGACCGAGCTACCTGTCGTCGCCGGCAGGCCCGAGGCGGCGGTCACGTCGGCGAAGCGGAGGCCGCAGGTGACCGCGGGCCCATCGGCGCACACCCCCATCATGCAGCCGCCGCACGCCCCGCTCGGGCACCCCGCGCACGCCGTGCCCTCCGCCGCGCGGTTCGCGACGCACTCGCCCGCGCCGTCGCACGTGTCGGCCGCGTCGCACTCGCCGGCCGCGGCCGCGCACTCGGTCCCCGCTCGTCGCGGCTGGGCGAAGCACTCGCCCTCGATGCACACGCCGCGCATGCAGCCGCCGTCGAGGTGGCTGCAGTCCACGCCGGCGCACAGCGGCCCGCCGCCGGTGCCCGCGTCGCCGCCACCGTTACCGCCGCCGCCGTCGTTTCTGCTGCCGCCGCCGTCTCCGCCCCCGCCCTGGGGCTCTTCGCCGGAGAACGTCCTCGACTTCGCCGAGCAGCCCACCGCGAGCAACGCCGCCGCGAGGGCGAGGAAAGACCGTTTCACGTTCGACCTCCGATCGTCACGCCCGCGGTCGCCGCGGGAAAAGCGATCCGGCCGAGACTACTACAGGCAGCGCAGGACGTTCACGAGCTGCCAGATGGGCTCAGGCATGTGGCCCAGCCAGCGCGCGTCGCGCTCGACCGGCGCCTCGGCGTCGTGGAGTGGGTCGTCGGGGCCGTGGCTGTAGACGAGCCGCCGCAGCCGCTCGCTCACGAAGCCGTTCCGGTCGATCATGAAGCGCTGGACGAACTGCTTCGCGAGCTCCTTGCCCTCGACGTCGAGCAGCAGCGCCGCGCTCCGCCGTCCGCCTCGGCAGGATGGACCTCCGACGCTCGGTGGCGCATCCTGTGCGCATGCAAGCCCTCAAGATCCACGTCGTGGTCGACGATTCCGTCGTCCGGGCTCTGCCTGCCCTCTCGCCGCTCCGTGGGCAGCGCGTCGAGCTCATCGCGCTTGGGGAGGCGCAGCCGCCCTCTGCTGTCGCGCCGGTCGCGGGCGGCTTGCTCGGGCAGATCAAACTCAAGGAAAATTTCGACGCTCCGCTCCCTGACGACATCCGGAGTGCATTCGAGGGAGACGAGCCTTGAAGTGGCTCCTCGACACGCACGTCGCAATCTGGTTCGCCGCCGATCCCAGCCGCTTACGGCGGGAGGTCGTCGATGCGGTCCAGGACCCCGGTGCGCAGATATTGATTTCGGTCGCATCCTGGTGGGAGCTTGCGATCAAGCACGCCATCGGACGGCTGGAAGGCAGCCTGCCGCCGGAGCAGCTCCGGACGTGGTGGCTTGGCTATCCGACGGTGCGGGAGCTGGCCATCGAAGCGGCGCACGTCTGGATGGCGACCTCCTATCCGCTGCACCACCGCGATCCGTTCGATCGAATGCTGGTGGCGCAAGCGCAGCTGGAGGATGCGACGCTCATCACGTCGGATGACTTGTTGCGTGCGTATCAGGTGCCTATCCTTTGGGCGTGCAAGTGATCGAGCAGGCGTCGATCGACGTGGAGCGCGACATCACGGCAGCGGCAAGCCGAACATCGCCTCGCAGACGGCGACGTGCGCGCCGCAATTACCGGCGGCTCCGTGGTCGCCGTCCCTGAGCGCGAGCCGGTGCGACCCGCCGTACGGCGGCGCCGCGCCCGGGACGTCCACCTCGACGAGCTCGCCGGGCAGGCCGATGAGGTCGAATGCTTCGAGGTGATCCGGGTGCTGCTCATCGCGCTCGCCGGTCAATCCGAACATGCGATCCACGGGCGTCGCCGACGGCTCCGAGAGCCAGGTGGCGCTCACCGGGTTCGTGTCGCGCGGCCCGGCCAGCGACACCACCCGATCGAGCCGGACGACCTTGCCGATGCGGGCGGCCGAGCTCGCGCCGTGCGAGTGGCCGCTGAAGATGATGACCGACCAGCGCGGGCTCCCGTCGTCTTCGAGGAAGTAGCCCCAGTCGCCTCGCGGGTGGACCTCTTTCAGGTGCGCGAGCGCCTTCGCCAGCCGCGCTTCGATGCTGTCGGCCCTTGTCACCTCGATGAGCGCGGTGTGGTCCTGACCGTCGAACGCCTCGAGCCGCGCGTCGCCGAACGTGTCCGGATCATTCTGAACGATGTTGTAGTCGTTCTTGTAGGCGACCGCGAACGCGTGAAAGCCGCGCGCGGCGACGAAGCGGGTGAGGTCGAGCGGGCCAGGAGGCTGGCTGCTCCCCGACAGCGTGACGACGAGCTTGCCCGCGAACCGCGCGACCCGGGTGTCGAGGAGGGCCACCTGCTCCAGGTCGCGGTCGGAGACCTCTGGATCGAGCTCGCTGGGCTTGAACCGGATCTCGCTGAGCTCGGGTGAGCTCGTGTCCACGTGCAGCTCGCGCGGCGCGCCGCCCGCGCCGCCCGCGCCGCCCGCGCCGCCCGCGCCGCCCGCGCCGTTCGCGCCGCCCGCGCCGTTCGCGCCGCCCGCGCCGTTCGCGCCGCCCGCAGAGCCACCGACTCCGGAGGTCGCGGCGGCGCCGCCGGTCCCGGTCGTCGCGGTGCCCGTGGCTGCTCCGCCGCCAGCGCCCGGGGGGCCGCCGTCGCTCGACGAGCCGCCGCACGCCACGCACCCGAGCGTCCACCAGGCGCAACCGATCCACGCCGCGATCCGCATGCTCGAAACGTTACCAGATCACCTCCTGCGCCCCGCGGTGGACGAGCCGGATCTCCCGATTTTCTCGGTCACGCAGCGCGGCGCGGGCGCGCACGGCGGCGCTTCACCGGCCTCGCCCTGGCGTGAGCGCCGATCCGTGGCGGCGGCTCCGTGACGGGGCCTCTCCGCGCCAGCGCCGCCACGCGCGCGTGAAGGAGGCCTGCTCGGCGAACCCCACACGGGCGGCGATCTCGCCGAGCGTCAGCGCCCCTTCGTCCAGCAGCTGCTCCGCGCGATCGCGGCGCACCTCGTCCAGCACCTCCACGAACGAGGTGCGGCTCAGCGAGAGCTTGCGCTGCAGCGAGCGCACGCTGAGCCCCAGCGCCGAGGCCACCTCGCCGAGGGTCGGGGTGCCGGGCAGGCGCTGCAGCGCAAGGGCGCGCACGGCCACGAGCAGCGCGTCGCTGGTGCGCTGCTCGGCCCCCACCGTGGCCTCGAGGGTCGCCAGCAGCCGCGGGTCGGCGCTGCGCAGCGGCGTCGTCCAGTCGCCCGACGAGAAGCGCAGCGCGGTGCGCCGCGCGCCGAACCGCAAACGGGCCACGCCGAGCAGCTCGATCCACCGCGCGCGCGGCTCGGGGCTGGGTTCGGCGAGCTCGAGCGACGGCATCTCGAGCGACCGGCTCGCCAGCGCCCGCATCCGCGCCAGCACGATGCCGAGCACCAGCAGGTCGCTCTCGAGCTCCCCCGGGAAGGGCGGCTGGTTGACGATGACCACGCGCCGCACGCCGCTCCGCAGCCGCTCGAGGAGCAACTGGACGCCGGGCGCGACGAGCGGGAAGAGCCGCTGGGCCACCGTGAGCGCCGCCCCCACCGTCGCCGAGGACGCCGCGAGGTAGTCCACCACGCCCATCGTGCCCAGCGGCATCGTCAGCCCCACCTCGAGCGGGAGGGTCCGCCGGCCCGTGCGCGCGATCGCCCGGGCCCACAGCGTCGCGAGCGCCAGGTCGTCGTGGATGGGGCCGATCTTCAGCCGCGGAACATCGACCCCGAAGCGACCCAGCGCCTCGGAGATGGCCTGTGCGGTCGCGGCGACGACGGGCATGCCGCGAGGGTACCACGTGGCGCGCGAAGACAAGCAACTGGCGCACACGGACAAACGCCTGAATGCATGGTGGGCGCATGACCGCTGCGCAGATACTGGCCAGGGCGTTTCACGAAGATCCCTTCATCTCCTGGGCGGAGCCCGACCCCGCCCGGCGACAGCAAACGATGACCACGGTGTTCGGAGCGATGCTGGCGCACGCGGACCGGCACGGCGGGCGGCTGTTCGAGCCCGGGGTCGGCTCGGTGGACTGGAAGCCTCCCGCGCACGCGGGCATGGGCCTCGGAGACGTCGTCCGCAGCGGCCTGTGGCAGGTGATGCTCGTCGCCCCGCCGGCGGTGTGGTGGCGGCTGTCGGCGCACGAGGACGCCGGGATGGCCCGCGTTCGCCCCTTTCTCGGGCAAGGCAGCGTCTACCTCGGCACGCTGGGCGTCGAGCCGTCGCTGGCCGGGCGCGGGCACGGGGGCCGGCTGCTCCAGCGCACCCTCGCCGTGCTTTCGGAGCGGTGGACGACCTGCGTCCTGCGCACCGAGCAGCCGCGCAACGCCGCGTTCTACCGCAAGCACGGCTTCACGCTGGTGGACGAGAGCGTGGTGCCGGTGAGCGGGCTCCCGGTGCTCGTCTTCTCACGCCCGCTCGAGAAGACGAGGTGACGCCCGCAGGAGCTGGCGTCTTCCGGCCCCGGCACCGACGCCGAGCAGCAGCGCCGGCGCCGCCACGGCCTCCGAGGTGACAGGGGGCTCGCGTCCCGCCGGGACGCACTGCGTCCGCGGGAGACGCGAGCCTGTTCGTTCCACCTGGACCCGCCCCCGTTCTCCTGCTCTTCTGCTCCCCACCGTGACCGCGTCCCGTGACGAGAGCTTCATCTCCCTCGTCCCCCGCCTGGTGTCGGCCACGTACTTCGACGAGGCTGCCACGGCGGTCCTCCAGGCCATGTTCACCTGCGTCGAGGAGGCGCTCGCCGGCAGCCCCTTCGCCAGCCGCGCCCGGATCCTGCGTGGCGTCGTCCACCTCCGTCCCGAGGACAGCTACCAGCGCCTCTTCGGCATCGACCGCCCGAGCGGCGCGCGCATCGAAGGCACCGGCTATCTCACCTCCGGCAGCGTCTGGAGCTGGATCGAGAAGCACCGCTGTTCCGTTTCGATCGACGTCCAGCGCGCTTCGCTCCGCTCGTGGATGCCGGACGGGGCCATCGCGCTCCGCCACGCGCCGGAGGCGGCGGGTATGCCCGGCGACGCGACGCGCGAGCGGATGCTCGGTCGCGACGCGACCCACGTCCATGTCGTCCCGCTGCGCGCGCCGGGCGGCAGCGTCGACGGCATGATCGCGATCGAGGTGAGCTGCAGGGGGGCCGCCGGACTCGAGCTCCCCTGGGCGGAGTGCCACGAGGAGCTGGCGATCCTCGCCAGCATCGCCGGGGCCTTCATCGCCGCCCGCGCGCTGCCCGTTCGCTCGGACGAGCCGGCGAGCCCGGACGAGTTCTTGCCGGTCGTCGGTCAGAGCACCGCGCACCTCGTCGAGCTGCTCCGCGCCTTCGCCCCGCGGGACGACACCATCCTGATCACCGGCCCGACCGGCGCCGGAAAATCCAGGCTGGCGCGCTGGTGCCACGAGCACTCGCAGCGCCGGGGCCAGCCCTTCGAATCGCTGGATCTCCTCGGCGTGCCCGAGGACCTGCAGATGGCCGAGCTGTTCGGCTGGAAGCGGGGCGCCTTCACCGGAGCGGTCAAGGACAACCCGGGCGCGGTCGCCCGCGCCGCGAAGGGCACGCTGTTCCTCGACGAGATCGACAAGCTCTCGCTCAAGGCCCAGGCGGGCCTCCTGCGCTTCATCGAGGAGCGCGCTTACCGGATGCTGGGCGATGACGGGGCGGGGGAGCGCCGCGCCGACGCGCGCCTCCTCGTCGGCACCAACGCCGATCTGCGCGCCGCCGTGCGCGCCGGCCGCTTCCGCGAGGACCTGTACTACCGCATCAACGTGCTGCCGGTGCGGCTGCTCCCGCTCGCCGAGCGGCTCGACGAGCTCCCGCGCTGGGCCGACTACATGCTGAACCGGCGCCATCAGGAGGCCGACGGCAAGGGGGCGGCGCGCTTCGAGCCCGACGCCATGAAGCTCCTCGTGTCCGCGCCCTGGCCGGGCAACCTGCGGCAGCTCGACAACATCGTCCGGCGCGCTTACGCGCTCCAGCTCGCGGGGCAGAGCGGCCTCGGCGGCGATCTGGTGATCCAGCGGCGCCACGTCGAGCGCGCGCTCACCTTCGACGGCGACGCCGAGCCGAGCGCGCTGACCAAGCTGCTCTGGCGGGCGGCGCTCAGCTTCGTGAACGAGGCCGAGCGACGCCGCGGCGGCGGCGCCCCGCTCCCGCTCGAGCTGACCGACGCATTCCGGGGCATGGTCCTCGGCGCGGCGGTGCAGCGGACGGGCAACCGTGACGACGCCTTCACGCTGCTCGGCCAGGAGATGCTGCTCAAGAACCGCAACCATCATCGGACGCTGCGGCGCGAGCTCTCGCGGGTGCGCGAGGTCCTGGACCTGCTCGGAGGTGAGGTCGACCCGGAGCTCCTGGCGGTGCTCGACGCCGACAAGGAGCCCTGAGGGCGCGGTGCCAGCGCTCTCCGAGCGCCTCCAGCGACCACGAGATCGAGCATGCAGTGCTATGCCGCAGACGGTGCCGCGCTCGCGCCAGGCGCCACGTTCGACGGGCGTTACGAGATCCTCGCCAAGCTCGGCGAGGGCGGCTTCGGCGTGGTGCACAAGGCCCGCCAGCTCACCACCGGGCAGCCGATCGCCCTGAAGATCCTGCGCCTCGCCGAGCAGGGAGGCGCCGCGCAGGCCGACCGGCGGACCGCGCGCTTCCTGCGCGAGACGCGGCTCTGCGCCCAGCTCCACCACCCCAACATCGTCCAGCTCGTCGACGCGGGGCAGGCAGGAGACGGGACCCTCTACGCCGCGTTCGCCTTCGCGCCCGGCGACAACCTCGCCGCCCTGCTCCAGCGAGAGGGCGCGCTCGCGCCGTCCGAGGCGCGGCACCTGATGCTCCAGGCGCTCGACGCCCTCGCCTGCGCCCACGCGGCGGGCGTCGTCCACCGCGACCTCAAGCCGAGCAACATCATGGTGATCCCCACGGGCGCCCGCCGCAACGCGCTGGTGCTCGACTTCGGGATCGGCGCCACGCTCGACGACGGGCGATCCGCGCGCCTGACCGGCAGCTACGACGCGCTGGGCACGCCCGGCTACGGCGCGCCGGAGCAGTGGCGCGGCGCCGAGGCCTCGCCGCGCGCGGATCTGTTCTCGTGGGGCCTCGTCTTCCTCGAGTGCCTCACGGGCAAGCCGGCGTACGGCGGCACGGAGGCCGAGATCTTCTACCGGCTGCTCGGCCCCGATCCCGTCCCGATCCCCGCCGCGCTCGAGCACCACCCCCTGGGCGACCTGCTCGCCCGCGCTCTCCGCAAGGACGAAGGCGCGCGCGACGCCACCGCCCGCGGGCTCTTCGAGGCGCTCGAGGCCTGCAACCTGCGCGGGCTCTCGCGCGAGGCGATGCTCGCCGCCAGCGGCCGCCCGGCCGGCGGGGACACGCGGTCTCTGTCCTCGATCGCGAGTGTCGCCACGTCGCTCGACCGGCGGAGGGAGCCCGCTCCGCCCGCGCTCGACGGCGAGCGCCGGCAGCTGACGGCCCTCTGCTGTCACGTGAGGGCGCGCGCGGCCGTCGCGCAGGCCCTCGACGCCGTCGATGTCGAGCGGCTGGACGAACCCCTGCGCGCGGCGCTCGCCCGCTGCGCGGACCTCGGGCGCCGCCATGGCGGGTACGTGGCCGCGGCGTTCGGCGACGATCTGCTCGTCTACTTCGGCTACCCCAGCGCGGCGGAGGACGACGCCAGGCGCGCTGCCCGCGCGGCGCTGGCGATGGCAGGCGCCGAGGACGCCGAGGACCCGCGCAGCGCCGCGCCGGGCGCGCGGATCGACGTGAGCGTCGGCCTCCACACCGGCCTCGTCGTCGACGGGAACCTGGGGGACCTCGACGGCGCGTGCCTCGTCACCGGCGCCACCCCGCGGCTCGCCGCGCGGCTCGCCGCGCTGGCGCCGCCGGGATCCGTGGCGGTCAGCGCCGCGTCGCAAGCGTTGCTGCGCGCCTCGTTCGACCTCGAGAGCGAAGGGGGCCGCGCCATCGAGGGGATCGCGGCGCCGGTGGAGACCTACCGCCTCCGGCAGGAGCACGGCGCCGCGGCGAGCTGGCCGACCCCCGACGGCTCGAAGGCGCCGCTCTCCGGCCGAGATCAGGAGACCGGGCTCCTCGCGGAGCGGTGGCGCCGCGCGTGCGAGGGGGCGGGCCAGTCGATCCTCATCACGGGCGAGCCCGGCATCGGCAAGAGCCGGCTGGCGCGCGCGCTGCGCGATCGGCTGGCGCGCGAGGCCCACACCTTTCTCGAGGCGCGGTGCTCGCCCGACACGCAAACCAGCCCCCTCCGTCCGGTGGTCGATCTGCTCGAGCGCACGCTCGGGCTCGATCAGGAGCCCGACGCGGGCGGCAAGATCGCGCGGATCGAGCGGGAGCTCGCCGGCCATGGCTTCACGCTGGCCGAGGCCATGCCGCTCTTCGTGCCGCTCTTCTCCCTGCCCCTCGGCGAACCGTACGCCCCGCTCGACGTCTCGCCGCAGCGGCACAAGGCGCTGACGCTCCAGGCCGTGGCGTCGCTGCTCCTCGCGATCGCCGACGAGCGGCCCGTCCTCCTGGTGGCCGAAGATTTGCACTGGGCCGACCCCACCACGATGGAGTTCCTCGCCCAGCTCGTTCGCGAGGCGCCCGCGGTCCCCCTGTGCGTCATCATGACGGCTCGCCCGGAGTTCTCACCGTCGTTCTCGACGGCCGACATGCTGCTGCTCCCGCTGAGCCGCCTGGAGCGCCCGCACATGGAGGAGATGCTCACCGGGCTCTCGGGCCACAAGGCGCTGCCTCCCGCCGTGATAGAGCAGGTCGCAGACCGCGCGGACGGGGTGCCGCTCTTCGCCGAGGAGCTGCTCCGGATGATGATCGATGCGCGGCTCCTGGTGGAGCGGGAGGATCGCTACGAGCTGACCCGGCCGCTCTCGGGCGCGGCGATCCCGGGGACGCTGCGGGCGCTGCTCACGGCGCGGCTGGATCGTCTTTCGCGCGCCAAGCAGACGGCCCAGCTCGCGGCGGCGATGGGCCGGGAGTTCAGCGTCAAGGTGCTCTCGGCCGCGAGCCCGCTCGGCCCGGCGGCGGTGGCAGAGGATCTGGAGCGCCTGATGAGCGCGGGGATCGTGCTGCGCAGGCGGCGCGGCAAGGACGCGGTGGGGAGCTTCAAGCACGCGCTGGTGCGGGACGCGGCGTACGAGTCGCTGTCCACCGGCGCGCGGCAGCGGAGCCACGCGCGCATCGCGAAGACGCTGGAGGAGGGGTTTCCGGAGGTGGTCCGAACGCGGCCGGATCTGCTCGCGCACCACCACGCGGCGGCGGAGCAGATGCGGGAGGCCATCGGGTACGCCCGGACGGCGGCACATCAGGCGCTCGGGCGCTCGGCCTACGCCGAGGCCAGCGCGCACGCCTCCCATGTCGTCGACTGGATCGGGGCGCTGCCGACCGGCGAACGGGTGGACGCCGAGCTCGGCGCCAACGGCATCCGGTTGCAGGCGCTGATGTCGATGCAGGGCTGGGCTTCCCCCGACGTGCGTGCGCTGGCCGAGAAGTCCCGGGCGCTGCTCCCCGCGAGCACGACGACCGAGCACACCGTGTCCACCCTCTTCGCCCTGTACATGCACTACCACGTGGCGAGCGAGCGCGCGGCGTGCCGGCGGGTGGCCGACGAGCTCGTGGCGTTCGCCAACCGGATCGAGGACCCGTCGCTCCAGTGCGTGGCCGCGACAGCCAAAGGCGTCGGCTTCCACGCCGAGGGGCGGTTCTTGGACGCCGAGGCGTGGTTCGACGAGGCGATCCATCTGTACGACCCGGCGCGCGACGGGCGGCAGGGCTCGGTGTTCGGCATGGACTGCCGCGTCTGGGCCACGGGACAGCTCGCGTGGGTGCAATGGGGTATGGGGCGGACGACGCGGGCGTTCCAGCTCGCGAACGACGCGATCGCCTGGGCGCGGGAGATCAAGCACGTCCCGTCCCTCGGGATCGCGTTGCTCTACCTCGGCCAGATCCAGCACATGAACGAGGACAAGCCCGCGGTGCACAAGACGACGGGCGAGCTGCTCGCGACCTCCCAGGCATACGGGCTGCCTGCCTTCGAGGGCTACGGTGCGGCCCTCGCGTCGTGGGCCGCGGGGGATCTGCAGGGGGTCGAGGTGATCATCCGGACCCTCGAGTCCCTCCACTGCAACTTGGCGCTCACCTACTACGGGTCTTTTCTGGCAGACATCGAGGCAGACGCCGGCCGTCTGCGCCAGGCGATCGCCCGCGTGGAGACCTGCCTTTCGATGTGCACCGAGCTCGGCGAGCACTTCTTCGAGGTGGAGCTCCTGCGGCGCCGCGCGCGCTACGAGATGCGCCTGCCGGAGCCCGATCGGGGCGCCATCCGGGAGATGCTCGCCAGGGCTCGGCTGCTGGCCGGCGAGCGCGGCATGTACCGCTTCGAGGCAGCGGCGATCGAGGAGCACCGGCGTGTCTTCGGGGACGACACCGCGCTCGTGGACCGATTGACGCAGCTCCATGACTCGTTTCCTGATCTGAAGTTACTTTCACCGAGGAGTGATCCATGACGACCAAGCCCTCTGAAACATGGGAGACCGGCGGAACAGGCAGCGCCGCCCCCTTTCCCCGCCTGCGCACCGCCTACCTGCGAGCTATCGCCCGTGCCTGGCGCGATCGGGACTTCCTGAAGCAGCTGGTCAGTGCGTCCAAGGAGGATCCTTATGGCGTCCTCCCCCTCCTCGAGAAGGAATATGGCTTCAAGTTCCCTTTCAGCGTGAAATTCGCCATCTCCGACGAGCCCAGGCCGCAGTGGCGGCCGAATGAGATGCTCGGCTGGCTCGCCGACGGTGACGAGATCGATATCATCCTGCCGGGCCCTCCGACGGACGGCACGCCGCCCGCGGACGCCCTTGCTCTCTATTGCCAATGGTTCCCGTCGATGCTTGGTCCGCCGACGGACGGGACGAGCCAGCCGCCCGATGATTTCGGCGAGTTCGGAGTGATCACGTCCCGCCTCCTCGCGATGACGTGGTACGATGAGAAATTCAAAGAGCAGCTCTTCGCCTCGAAGGATGCTCGGCGCCTCGTGCAAGCCTCGATGGGCATGATCATTCACTGGAACTTCAAGCTGAAATTCTCCTCCCTCCATTGGGAAAAGTTCTGGCACAACATCCCTTATCAGGGCCAAGGTGACGGCCAATCTGCGAGCCGGATCCCCGCTCGGGTGACGATCACCGTCAACATCCCTCAGGCTCCGCCGGATGATGCCATCTGGCCGATCGCTCTCGCCGCGTACAACGACACGGGTCCCCAGTACCCCTTCACCTGCGCTTGACGCTGCGATCGCTGGCTGGACCGGGGGCGAAGGAGGCGCTCGCGTGATCCCGTGCCGCCGGACGGATCGCGGCGCGTCCTCCGCACCGCATGGAGCTCCGGAGCTCTGCTCGTAGGGAGAGGGTAGCGTGCGCGACGGGATTGCCATCATCGACATCGACCGCCACGTCATGGAGCCCATGGGGCTCTGGCCGGAGTACCTGCCGGCGAGGTACCGCGACGTCGCGCCGGACGTCCGCCCCCTCTCGAAGCATGATGAGCCCCTCCGGGCTCGGTTGCACCGGCTGGGAGACCATGGCCTCTTGCCGACCCCGCCGGTGGTCACGGTCGCAGGAAAGCCCATCTGTCGCGGGATGACCGAGGTGGGCTACATCGAGGTCGGGATCCATGCGGAGGAGCACCGCCGCGAGCTGATCGCCGCGGAGACGGCGGCCGGCCAGCTCGCAACGATGGACGAGGCGGGGGTCGACGTCGCCGTGCTGCACCCGACCTACACGGGGTTCCTGGTGTACGACGAGGAGATCGACGCGGATCGCTCCCGCGCCTACGCGGGAGCCTACAATCGCTGGCTCGCGGACCAGTGCCGGCGAGACCCGACCCGGCTCAAGGGGGCCGCGCTCATCTCGCGCCACGATCCCGCGCAGATGGTCGCGGATCTCGAGGCCGGCCTCGCGGACGGCCTCAGCGCCGCCGTGGTCCGGCCGAACCCGGTCCGCGGGAGGACCCTCGGCGCGCCGGAGCTGGAGCCCTTCTTCGCGGCCTGCGAGGCGAACGACATCCCGCTGCTGCTGCACGAGGGGACGCACACGCGCGTGCAGACGGCCGGCGCTTCGCGCTTCCGAACGCACTTCGCGCAGCATGCCTGCTCCCACCCGCTCGAGGCGATGATGGCGTTCCTCGCCCTGCTCGAAGGAGGCGTCCTCGAGCGCCATCCGGGCCTTCGCGTCGGCTTCCTCGAGTCGGGCTGCGGGTGGCTGCCCTACTGGCTCTGGCGCCTCGACGAGATCGAGTATACGCAGCTGAGCAACGAGGTCAGAGGTCGCGTGAACCAGCGCCCCTCGAGCTACTTCCGCCGCCAGTGCTGGATCGCGTTCGAGCCGGGCGAGGCGATGCTCGCGCACTGCGTCGGCGTCATCGGCGCGGATCGCGTCGTCTTCGGCACCGACTTCCCCCACGTCGACCACGATCCCGCGATCGTCGCCAGGCTGTTCGACGGGGGCGGGCCGCTCGCCGAGGACGTGCTCCGGGCAGCGTTGTGGGACAACCCTGCGCGGCTCATGGGGTTGCCGGAAGCAGCGCGCCCGCGCGGCGCGTGAACGGGCGCGACACCGACCCGCGCACACTTCATCGCGAACAACGGTCAAGCAAAGAGGGGCTCATGAGCACGAACCAATTGACGGAGTTTCGCTCGACGTACCTGCGCGCGATCGCAGAGGCATGGGCCGATCCGGACGATTTTGGCAAGGAGTTGACCGGGGGCGACCCCGCTTCCGCGCTCAAGGATCGATTTGGCTATATCTGGCCATGGCCAAGGACGTGCGAGCTTCAGATCGCACGAGCGGACGAGGACTTCGTGTGGATCCACGATGAGTGGGTCTGGCCCAGCGACCTGCTCGACTGCTTGACGCTGCGCCTGCCGCTCGCGCCCAAGCGTTCCGCAGCTCGTCCAGGGGACGATGATCTGCGGGAAGACCTCCGTCCGGAGGACTACGCGAGGGCGCTCGGGGATTATTACAAGCAGCGCCCGTCGCTGTTCAGCGATCAATCGAGCCGGGAGCGCGATCAGCACGGGGCTCATGCGCGCCCTCAGGACAGAGGGGGCGGGCTCAACATGCGGGCGGACCACGGGGTGCAGCTCGTCCGTCGCCCCGAACGAGGGCGGGAGCACGCGGGGTGCTGTCATGAGGGCGAAGAGGCGGGTCAAGAGCGTGTCGGCCTCCACAGCGGCCCTCCTGCGGGGGGCTTCGTTCCCGACGACGGCTTGTTCGCCGAGTTCAACGTCGTGCTGCTCGCGGCGATGGCCAAAGCCTGGAGCGACCAGGAATTTCGACGAGCGCTCACGATCGACCTTGCCTCGGCGCTGCGAACCATCCGAGGTTACAGGCTACCCTGGACGATGAGCGTGCGCGTCGAGGAGGACGGCGCGGCCCGGTGGCATCCGCCGGGATCTCCGCTCGACAAGGACCATCCGTCGTACTGGGATTCGCTCCAGCCTCATACGCTCAAGCTCTATCTGCCCACGAAGCCGAGCAACGTGGACTCCGAGCCCATCGCGCTCGCCGTATACAACGCGAGGGGAGCGGCGTACCCGTTCACTTGCTGCTGCTGATCGGGGGACGAGACCAGGGCCTCACGGGGATGTCGTGGGACGCCCGCGTGCGACGCCGCTCCGCCCGGATTCTGACGGGTCTCGGGGGCGAGGCGATCCCCGGCCATCCAGCGGTCGCTCTCCTCGAGCGCGCCGCTTGCACTTGCCCATCGGCGGGTGAAACCAGGAACGATGATGGATCCTCTGGAGCTGAGCCAGGTGCTGGCGTTCAAGCCCACCCTGCGCGTCGAGCGCATGGATGCGGGCGTGGTCTTCCTGATCGGCGAGCGCGAGCGCTTCGTCGTCTCCGGCGCCTGCGCCGCCGAGGTGGCCGCGCTCGTCGACGGCCGGCGCACGGTCGACGAGATCCTGCGCGCCGCGCGCGATCGGTTCTCCGAGCCGGAGACCCTGTATGCCATGAGCCGGCTCGCGGCGCGTGGCTACCTGGTCCCCGCAACGCCGGAGCTGCCCTCCGAGCACGCGGCGTTCTGGCGCGGGGTAGGTCTCGACGGCAAGGCGGCCGCCGAGGCCCTGAGCCGGACTCCGGTGTCGGTCCTGGCCGTCGGCGAAGCCGCTCCCGCCGGGTGGATGACCGAGGCGCTCGAACAGGCAGGCGTGCGGATCGACGGCGAGGCGGCGGTGCAGGTGGTCGTGGCCGACGACTACTTGCAGCCCGAGCTGGCCTCGATCAACCGCCGCGCGCTGCGCGAAGGAGCGCGCTGGTTCCTGATCAAGCCAGCCGGCGTCCAGCCGCTCATCGGGCCCGTCTTCGAGCCCGGCGCCGGCCCCTGCTGGGGTTGCCTGGCGTTCTGGATCCGCCAGAACCGCCCGGTCGAGGAGCTCGTTCGCCGCCGCCGGGGGCACGAGGGCCACGTCCCTCCCCCCAGGGCGGCCACCGAGGCGAGCGTACGGACCGCTTGCGGGCTCGGCGCCTCGGCCATCGCCCGCGCGCTCGCCAGGGAGGAGACCAGCGCTCCCCAGGCGCTCGGTGCTCGGGTGCTCGCCCTCGATCTGGCCACGTTCGAGATCACCAGGCACGCGGTCGTCCGGAGGCCGCAGTGCCCGGTGTGCGGCGATCCGGCGCGGATGGCGGCCGTCGGCGAGCGCCCGGTCGAACTGCAGCCGGTGGAGAAGGCCCATTACGAGGACGGTGGATATCGCCGGCAGACCCCGCGGCGGACCTACGAGCGCTATCAGCACCTCGTCAGCCCGATCACCGGAGCCGTGACATACCTCGTGCCGATGCCGGGGCGGGACACCGAGCTCCGCGCCGTGTACGCGTCCGGCTACCTGGCCTGCCCTCGGGAGGACGTCCCGCGCACCAACGTCTTCGACAAGGCCTGCGCCGGCAAGGGGCGCAGCGCGGACCAGGCCAGGGTGAGCGCGCTCTGCGAGGCGCTCGAGCGATACAGCGGCGTCTACCAGGGGGACGAGGCGCGCGTCCGCGCGAGCGAGGCCGAGCTCGGCCCGGCGGCGCTCTCGCTCGGCGATCTGCTGAACTTCAGCGAGGCGCAGCACCGCGAGCGCGCTCACCTCAACGCGCGGGCAGCGGATCGTCGCCAGTGGATACCCGAGCCGCTCGATGCCGGCACCAGGATCGACTGGACCCCGGCCTGGTCGCTGAGCAAGCGCGAGCGGCGCTATGTCCCGCTGGCCTACTGCTACGCCGAGGCCCCGGCCGAGAGCGGCACCGCCTTCTGCGGGCCCTGCAGCAACGGCGTGGCGGCCGGCACTTGCCTCGAAGAGGCCGTGCTGCAGGGCCTGCTCGAGCTCGTGGAGCGCGATGCCGCTGCGATCTGGTGGTACAACCGGCTCGCGCGCCCGGCCATCGCGCTCGACAGCTTCGGGGACCCGTACTTCGAAGCCCTCCAGGCGGACTATGATCGCCTCGGCTGGGCCGTCTGGGTGCTCGATCTGACGCACGATCTCGGTATCCCCACCTGCGTTGCCCTCGCCCACGAGGCCCGGGAGGATCGATTCACCATCGGGTTCGGCTGCCACCTCGACCCGCGCCTCGCCGTGCAGCGATCGCTCACCGAGCTGAACCAGCTCTTCGATCCCGGCGGCGCGCGCCGGGCGCCGTGGGACCTCGAGCGGCTCCCTGACCGCGCGCATCTCTTCCCGAGCCCCGATCTCCGCCGGGTCGCGGCCGAGCACCTGCCCCGGATCGGCGGCGCCGACCTGCGCGCCGACATCGAGCAATGCCTGGATCGCCTCGACGGGGCGGGTCTGGAGCTCGTCGCGGTGGACAAGACCCGCCCCGACATCGGCTTGCCCGTGGTCCAGGTGATCGTCCCGGGGCTGCGCCATTTCTGGCCCCGGTTCGGCCCGGGGAGGCTCTACCAGGTGCCCTGCGCGCTGGGGTGGCTCGCTCGCCCGCTCGCCGAGGGCGAGCTCAACCCGGTCCCGCTGTTCGTCTAGCTGCCGAGGATCCGCGCAGGCGAGATCCTCCTCCACGAGGGCACGCACGCGCGCCTCGTGCAACGGAAGCAGCCGGCCAATCGGGGTGAGGTTCGTCTGCCCACGTGCCCCCCGGCTCCGTGGCCGGCCGCGCATGTCTCTGGAAGAAGCGTCGTGTCTCCAGGTGACGCAGCCCGGCCGTCGTCGGCTGCCGGGAGGCCCCTGCATGCCCGCGCGGGCCGCGCCGATCGCCCCGTCGGCGGCTCGCGGGAGACGGTTCGAGTGCTTGGTATGCGTGCTGCAAGGGACAGTGGACAGCGGACAGGGGACAGGGGATCGAGGTGACCCGGCTCAATTCGAGGCGCCGCCGGCGAGGGACGCGACGTTTGCGTTCCTCGCCGCGGAGAAAGCCGACTTCCCGTGTCCCCGCTTTGCCGCGCTTCGGGGTCGTACGAACGTAGGCCCGACGCGGCAACCTTCACACGAAACAGGTTTGGCGCACGGGGCAAACCCGCCCTTCGCGCCATGACGGGCGGCGTCCGGTCCAGGCCAAGGGGGCCTCGACCCAAGGTCGCCGCTCAGGCAGCAACTCTCACCAACGAGCAGGAGTGAATCATGAGCAAGAGCAGGCAAATCCTCACGGTCGACCCGAGTGACGTCGTGATCAATTTCACGTATTCGCTCGGCCAGACCAACCTCGGCGTGAACAATGTGAACACCGTGAATATCTCGGTGACCAACAAAAGCGAATTCGCGCTGCAGAATGTCACCCTGAAGCAGGAGGACATCATCGTTTGGTGGTCGGGGAGCAAGGACCCGGTGACGTCCAGCTTTTCGATAGTGATCCCGGGAGGTAAGATGGTCTTCTCCTCCGCGGCCCCTTCCACGACGTCTCCAACGCAGGGCTTCTTCGTGACGCCCACGCAGCAGGCGCTCAACTATATCTCGGGCACAATCTCGTTCTCCATCAAGAGCGGGAATATCACATACGACGTGGTGGCCGACACGGGCGGTCAGAACACGTCGGACAACTGGACCGTCACCACGCGGAACTAGCGCGAGCTCGGTCCTGTACTGGGGATCGAGGCGCGTGGTGAGATCGCGCCCGGCGTCGGCCGCTCACAAGCTTCGCCGGCGTGCGCCAGGAGCCGAGATCAGAGGCAGCGCAGCACGTTGTCGCGCACGAGCTGCCAGATCGGCTCGGGGATCCCGCCCAGCCAGCGCGCGTCCCGCTCGACAGGCGCCTCGGCGTCGTCGAGCGGGTCGTCGTGGCTGTAGACGAGCCGCCACAGCCGCTCGCTCACCGAGCCATTCCGGTCGATCACGAAGCGATGGACGAGCTTCTTCGCGAGCTCCTCGCCCTCGACGTCGAGCAGCAGCACCGGCGGCGCCACCTCGATCTCGCCCGGGTCGCGCAGCGGCTTGAGCCGGACATAGGCCCCCTTCACGAGATCGACCTCGTCCGGCGGCTCGAACCCCGCCGCGCGGAAGTCGCACGGCGCCTTGGTGTTGCCGATGAGGTAATACGCCCCCTGGGTCTCGGCGAGGATCGCGCCGCCCAGCCTCCCTACGCGTGCCATCTAGACCTCCTCCGCAGTGCCGCTCTCGTCCGAGAGCACGAGCGAGCGCCCCGGCGTCTGGCCGGGGAGCGCGGCTCCATCCCATGTGTACTTGTTGGTATATCCGCGCGGGGTGACCATGTACCCCTCGAACATGAAGGTGTTGGTCGACCCGACGAGCACCGTGGTCAGCATCCCGATCTCGTACTCGAGGAAATGGTCGAGATCGGTGAGCACCGCGCTCTCCAGCTTGCGGTAGGCGCTCTTCACCAGCGCGACCGGCGTCGTGCCCGCGCGGTGCTGGCGGATGATCTCCTGCGCTCGCACGATCTGCCGCGTGCGCCGCCCGCTCGCCGGATTGTAAAGGCCGATGACGAAGTCGGCCCCGGCCGCGGCCTCGAGCCGCCGCTCGATCACAGGCCATGGGGTCAGGAGGTCGGAGAGCGAGATGGCGCAGAAGTCGTGGCCGAGCGGCGCGCCGACGAGCGACGCGCACGCGTTGAGCGCCGTCATGCCGGGCACGATGCGGAGCTCCGGCGACTCGCCGCGCTTCCAGCCGATCTCCTCCAGCACCTGGAAGACGAGCCCGGCCATGCCGTAAACGCCCGCGTCGCCCGACGAGATGATCGCCACGCGCGCGCCGTCCCGCGCCCGCTCCACCGCGGCGCGCGCCCGGCCGATCTCCTCGGTCATGCCGGTCTTGATGATCTCCTTGCCCTCGATCAGGTGCTTCACCAGCCGGATGTACGTCGTGTACCCGACGATGAGGTCCGAGGCCGCGATCGCCTCGAGGGCGGCGCGGGACGCGTGCTCCTCGGCGCCAGGGCCGATCCCGACGATCGACAGGACTCCTTTGCTGTCACCCATGGCTCTCCTCCACGTTGCGCTTCGAGAAGGGGACGCGCGCCACCGCGAGCGTCATGGACCGCCCCACGCCCTCCTCGGTGTACGCCCGCTTCGGCACGAGCAGCCTCGCGGCCCCCGCCGCCCGCAGCGCGGCCGGCTCGGCGACGCCCCGGGCGCCGACGTGCTTCTTCACCGTCTCCGACGGGTTCTCGATGCCCTCGGTCGCGTCGAGCTCCTCGGGCGTGAACGTGACGAGCGGCCACCCCCGCCGCGCCGACAGCGCGAGCAGCGCCTCCTCGTCGGCCTTCTTGTCGATCGTCGCCAGCGCCTTCACCGATCTCGCCGACAGCCCGTGCTCCTCGAGCAGCCGGTCGACGCCGCGCTCCACCATGTCGAGCGGCGCGCCGCGATCGCAGCCGACGCCGAGGACAAGGCTCTTCGGCCGGTAGACGACGGCGCGCTCGACGATCTCGGGGTGCGAGCGGGAGAGATCGCGGTCGCTCGCGACGAGCAGGATCTCCCACGCGCCGGGGTCCACGCCGTCGAGCGACGTCGCGTAACGCACGCCGGGCGGCAGCGGCGTCGCCTCGGGCCAGAACGAGGGCTCGCCGGTCTCCTGGACGAACAGCACCGGCGCGGCGTTCACGACGGCGGCGCAGCCGCGCGTCACGTTGCGGTCGGGATCGTCAAGGGTCCATCCGAGGTCCCGGCCGAGGATGTCGACCGTCAGCGTCCCGAGCGCGTCGGACGCCGTGGTCACCACCGGCTGCGCGCCGAGCAGCCCTGCCACCTTCTCGGTGAACGCGTTGCCCCGCCCGACGTGCCCGGAGAGCACGCAGATCGAGAAGCGCGCCGTGTCGTCGACGCACACGACCGCGGGATCGACCTTCTTGTTCTTGAGCAGCGGCGCGATCATGCGCACGACCGCGCCGACGCTGATCACGAAGACGTGGCAGTCGTAGGCCGTGAACGCCTCGTTCAAGAGCGGCCCCATCGGCAGCGGGAGCGGCTTCGCCCCCGCCGGCGCCCCGTCGAAGAGCTTCTGCGACACGTAGAGATCCGCGCCCGGGAGCCCCGGGGCGAGCTTCTTCGCGATCTCGATCCCGTGCCGGGTGATCGCGTAAATGGCGTAGGGCTTGCGCTCGGCGATCATGGGGCCTCCGGTTCGGTAGCAGCCTTGTCGAAGCCGCCCGGCGGCGAGGCCGGGGCCTCCCCGACGAGCAGCCCGCTCCGCTCCCCGCGCGTGACGACGACCATGGCGAAGCAGTCGCCCCGCTCGCCCTGCGCGGCCCGGAGGTCGCGGACGATCCGCTGCTCGGGCATCGTCGCCTTGGACACGAACACGGCCCGATCGAGGAGGCCAGCGCGCGTGAGCGCCTCGGTCACCTTCGGCATCTCCGAGCCGATCTTCATCAGGACCACGGTGTCGAAGCGCTGGAGCACGTCGGTCAGGTCGTCGACGCCGTACGTGGCGGGCAGGATGGCGATGCGCTCCTGCCCGTCGGCGAGCGCGAGCCCGCTCACGGCAGGGACCGCCGTGACCGAGGTGACGCCGGGGACGACCTCGACCTCGAGCCCGGGGAAGCGGCGCAGCGCCTCGCGGCGCACATAGACGAAGGTGCTGAAGAGCGACGGATCCCCCTCGGTGGCGAACGCCACGGTGAGGCCGCGCGAGAGCCGGTCGCCGATCTGCTCGACGGCCGCGTCCACGTAGGGGCGGACGCGATCCGGGTCCTTGCTCATGGGGAAGGTGAGGAGCAGCCGCTCCTTGTCCCGCTGCTTGCCGACGACGGGCTCGAGGATCCGGTAGGCCATCGAGGCGCCGAAATCCGAGCTGCGGGGGAGCGCGAGCACGTCGGCCTCCTGCAGCACGCGCACGGCGCGCAGCGTGAGCAGGTCCGGCGCGCCGGGGCCGACGCCCACGCCGTAGAGCTTGCCGAGGCCGCTCATGACGCCTCCGAGGTGGACCGCCGCGCGCCGCCGGCCGCAGGCTGGGTCGGCGCTGCGCCCTCCACGGCCTCCTCGGCGTTCGCCGGCTTGGTCGCGGCGAAGATGTGGATCGGGTTCAGCGCCTCGTACCGCACGTAGCGCGCGAGCGGGACGCCGCGCGAGACCGAGAGCAGCGTGACCTCGGGGTCGAGCCCCCGCGCCCGCAGCGCGCGGTACGTCTCGGCGACGTTCTCCATCGTGATGGCGTTGACCACGAGCCGGCCGCCCGGACGCAGCCGATCGAGCGCCACCGTGACGATCTCCTCCATGCTCCCCTTGCTCCCTCCGACGAACACCGCGTCCGGGTCCTCGAGCGCCGCGAGCGCCTCGGGCGCTCGGCCCGCGACGACGCGCACGTTGTCGACCCCGTGCGTGCGGACGTTGTCGCGGCAGATCTCGACGCCCTCCGGGTCGACCTCGATCGCATAGACCCGCCCGAGGGGGCAGAGCATCGCCGCCTCGATCGAGACCGACCCCGAGCCGGCGCCGACGTCCCAGACGACCGCGTCGGGGCGGATCGCCATCGACGCGATCGAGAGCATGCGCACCTCGCGCTTCGTGATCAGCCCGTTCTTCGGCATGCGCTTCGCGAACGCGTCCTCGTGCAGGTAGGGGACGGCCGGCGGCGGGCGCCACGCGGGGTCGCTCCGCAGGAGCAGGAGCACGTTCAGCGGGCCGATGTCCTCACAGGCGGCGAGCGCGGCGAGGTCGAACGCGCGCACGCGCTCGCCGGCGCCCGCGAGGCTCTCGCAGACCCACGCCTTCCAGCCGGCGTCGCCGTGCTCGAGGAGCCGCGCCGCGAGGCGGGCCGGGCTGTTCTCCCCGTCGGTCAGCACCGCGACCTTCGTGAGGCGGCGGAGGCGCGTCGCGAACCCCTCGGGGGCGCGCCCGTGGACCGAGACGAACGCGGCGTCGTCCCAGGCGATGCCGGTGCGCGCGAACGCCCACTGGACCGAGCTCAGGCTCGGGATGATCTCGACGTGCTCGCCGCCGAGCTTCCGGACGACGAGCGCGCCCACGCCGAAGAACAGCGGGTCGCCCGAGGCGAGGATGCACACGTTCTGCTCGGCGGACAGGGTGTCCACGCGCTCGAGCGCCGCGGACAGGCCGCCCTTCAGGGCGATCTTCTCGCCGCGGAACTGCGGGAAGAACTCGAGGTGCCGCTCGCCCCCGACGAGCACCTCGGCGCGGGCGACCGCGGACGCGGCGCGGCTCGACAGGCTGGCGCACCCGTCGTCGCCGATGCCGACGACGGTGACGGCGCGGCGCGCGCTCATCGCGCCACCTTGGCCGTTCCGGTCGAGCCGGCGGATCCTGTCGGCTCCGCCGAGTCCGCCGACAGGAGCAGCAGCGCGTGGACGATCGCGACGGCGATGGGGCTGCCGCCCTTGCGGCCGCGCGCCACGATGAAGGGGAGCCCGGACTCGAGGAGGGCCTCCTTGGACTCCGCCGCCGACACGAAGCCGACCGGCACGCCGATCACGAGCGCCGGCCGCGCCCCCTCCTCCCGGGCGAGGCGCACGACCTCGAGCAGCGCCGTCGGCGCGTTGCCGATCGCGACGATCGCGCCGTCGAGGAGCCCGAGCCGGTGCGCCTTGCGCATCGACTCGATCGCGCGGGTCGAGCCGGCCGCGGAGGCGGCCTGGATGACGTCGTCGTCCGAGATGAAGCAGTGGATCGCGCAGCCGTACGACGCGAGCCGCTGCTCGTTCAGGCCGACGCCGATCATCTTCACGTCGACGAGGACCGGCGCGCCGCCCCGGAGCGCCGCGATGCCCCGCGCGATCGCCTCGGGGTGGAGCCGCATGAGCGACGAGAACTCGAAGTCGGCGGTCGCGTGGATCACGCGGCGGACGACCTGCCACTCGGCCTCGGGGAAGCCGTGCGCGCCGGCCTCCTCGTCGATGATCGCGAAGCTCTTGTCCTCGATGCGCCGCCCGAGCGCGGTCATCTGCCGCATGTCGTTCACCGCGCGCGCCTCATCACCGCTCATGGCTCCTCCGCTCTCTCCGCTCTGTCCGCACCGATGGCACCGGCGTCGCCGGCCGGATACCGGCCGAGCAGCGCCCCGTTGAAATCGACGAGGCAGGCGTGCACCTCGAGGGCGCCGCCCGCGTGACGCGAGGTGTGCTCGACGACGCGCCGGCAGATCCCCCCGGGCACGCCGGTGAGCCCCTCGCGCTGGCACAGCTCGAGCACGTGCCGCGCGGTGTTCGCCTGCCGGATCTCGGCGGCGATCTCCGGCCGCGCGCCGAGCTCCTCGGCGATCTGCGCGAGCAGCTCCATGCTCACCTCCGAGCCGGCGGCGTGCGTCATCATCTTGCCGTCGGCCATCTTCGAGAGCTTGCCGATCATGCCGACGATGATCGCGCGGGCGATCCGCCGCCGCGCCGCGTGGCGGACCCCGGTGCCGATGAAGTCGCCCACCTGGATGAACGCCTCCTCCGGGAGCTCCGGGTAGAGCTTCATCGCGTACGCCTCGGATTTGCCGCCGGTCGTCAGCGCGAGCGTCGCGATGCCGCGCTCCGCGGCGACGTCGATCGCCTGCACGACGCTCGCGCGGAAGGCGGCGGTCGAGTACGGCTTCACGATCCCGCTCGTCCCGAGGATGGAGATGCCTCCGATGAGCCCGAGCCGCGCGTTGATGGTCTGCTTCGCCATCTCCTCGCCCTGGGGGACGCTGAGGGTCACCGTGGCCCCGGCGAAGCCCGAGCCCTCGAGCTCCTCGAGGACCATCTCGGTGATGTTCCGGCGGGGCACGGGGTTCACGGCCGGCGCGCCGACGGGCAGCCCGAGCCCCGGCTTGGTCACGACGGCGACCCCCGCGCCGCCGCGGATCTCGACGCCCGGCTCGCTGCGGAGCTCGACCTCGGCGACGAGCTCGGCGCCGTGCGTGCAGTCGGGATCGTCGCCGGCGTCCTTGATGACGCTGCACGTGGCGCGCGGCCCGTCGCGATCGCAGCGCCTCAGCGGGAAGGTGACCTTCTGCCCGTTTGGCAGGGTGGTCTCGATGGCGTCGACCGCCGCGCCGCGCGCGAGCACGCGCGCCGCCGCCTTGGCCGCGGCGGCCGCGCACGCGCCCGTCGTGAACCCCTCGCGCTGCCCTTTCGGGTCTCTCGGCCGGAGCTCTGCCATCGCAGGTGCCGGAACGACTACAACGATTTTCGCGCGGCGTTGTGGGAGAAGCTTTCGAGGCGCGCGCCGCCCTCGGGCGGCGTGACGATTTCCCGCCCTGCTGGTCGGTCGGGGCGAAACTCCAGGAGAGACGCTCAGCCCACGAACGCCCGCGCGCTCTCGAAGAGGCGCAGCCAGGGGCCGCGCTCCGACCACTCCGGGGGAGCCCAGCTGTGCTGCACGGCGCGGAAGACGCGCTCGGGGTGCGGCATGAGGATCGTCACACGGCCGTCGTCGGTGGTGAGGCCGGTGATGCCGTCGGGCGAGCCGTTGGGGTTGGCGGGGTAGCGCGTGGCGACCTGACCGCGGCCGTCCACCCAGCGGGCCGCCACACGCGCCGCGCTGCGATCGGCGTCGCTGGCGAAGTGGGCATAGCCCTCGCCGTGGGCCACGGCCACGGGCAGCCGCGCGCCCACCAGGCCGCGCAGCAGCACCGAGGGGCTCTCCAGGATCTCGACCTGGGCGAGACGGGCCTCGAACTGCTCGGAACGGTTCTTGACGAAGCGCGGCCAGCGCTGGGCGCCGGGGATGATGTCCTTGAGGCCGGCCATCATCTGGCAGCCGTTGCAGATGCCGAGGGCGAAGGTGTTCGGTCGCCTGAAGAAGGCCGACAGCGCCTCGCGCGTCTCGCTGTGAAAGAGCGCCGAGCGGGCCCAACCCATGCCGGCGCCGAGCACGTCGCCGTAGGAAAAACCGCCGCAGGCGGCCAGGCCGCGGAAGCCCTCGAGCGACACGGCGCCGCTCATCAGATCGCTCATGTGCACGTCGTGGGCGGCGAAGCCGGCGCGGTGGAAGGCGGCGGCCATCTCGATCTGACCGTTGACGCCCTGCTCGCGCAGAATGGCCACCTTGGGCCGTTCGCTGGCGGCCTCGATCAGCGGGCGAGCCAGCGATCGTTCGACGTCGAAGGGCAGATGCGGCGAGATGCCCGGATCCCCGGCGTCGAGCAGCGCGTCGAACTCCTCGCGGGCCTTCTCGGGGTTGTCGCGCAGCGCTCGCATGCGGTAGCTGGTCTCGGACCAGGCGCGGCGCAAGTCCACGCGCGGCTCGTCGAGCACGGCCTGGCCGCCCGCGGTCACCACCAGTCGATCGTCGCTGCGGAGCTTGCCGACGACGTGCGCCGCTCCCTCGAGACCGGCGCGGGCGAAGGCCGAGATGACCTCGGGCGCGTCCTGGGCGCGCACCTGCAGGAGCGCGCCCAGCTCTTCCGAGAACAAGGCTGCAGCCTGAGCGGCCGGAAGCGAGATGTCCGCCGCCAGCGCGTCGAGCGACAGCTCCGCGCCGACGCGGCCGGCGAAGCTCATCTCGGCCCAGGTGACGAACAGGCCGCCGTCCGAACGATCGTGGTAGGCGAGCACCAGCCCCCGCTGCCGCAGGCCCTGCACGGTCTCGAAGAAGGCGCGCAGATCGGCCGGCGAGTCGACGTCCGGCACGCTGTCGCCCACTTGCTCGCTGACGGTGGCGAACGCCGAGAGGCCCAGGCGATTCTTGCCGCGCCCCAGGTCGACGGCCACGAGCACGGTGTCCCCGGCGTCGGTGCGGAGCTGGGGCGTGAGCGCGCCGCGCACGTCCGGCACACGGGCGAAGGCCGAGACGATGAGCGAGATGGGAGAGACGACGCTCTTCTCGCCGCCGTCCCAGACCGTGCGCATCGACATGCTGTCCTTGCCGACGGGGATGGCGAGACCGAGCGCCGGGCACAGCTCGAGGCCCACCGCCTTCACGGCTTCATAGAGCCTGGCGTCCTCACCGGGGGCGCCGGCCGCTGCCATCCAGTTCGCCGACAATTTCACGCGCTCGAGGCTCTCGATCGGAGCCGACGCCAGGTTGGTGAGCGCCTCGCCCACGGCCATGCGCGCCGAGGCCGCGGCGTCGAGCACGGCGAGCGGGGCGCGCTCGCCCATGGCCATGGCCTCGCCGCCGTAACCCGTGTAGTCGGTCAGCGTCACCGCTGCGTCGGCCACGGCCACCTGCCAGGGCCCGACCATCTGATCGCGGTGCACGAGGCCGGTAATGGTGCGGTCGCCGATGGTGATGAGGAAGGACTTGTCGGCGACCGTGGGCAGCCGCAGCAGGCGATAGACCGCCTCGCGCAGCGGCAGCTTGGCGGCGTCGAGCGCCTGCCTGGGGGAGGGCAGGCGGCGGACGTCGCGCGTCATCTTGGGCGGCTTGCCGAGCAAGACCGACAGCGGCATGTCGATCGGCTGGTCGTGGAGCTCGGCGTCGTCGAGCACCAGATCGTTCTGCGCCGTCGAGTGACCGACCACGGCGTAGGGGCAGCGCTCGCGCCGGCAGATCTCCTCGAAGATCGTAAGGCGCGAGGCGTCCAGAGCCAGCACGTAGCGCTCCTGCGCCTCGTTGCACCAGATCTCGAGCGGCGACATGCCGGGCTCGACCGAGGGCACCCGGCGCAGCTCGAAGCGCCCTCCCACGCCCGCGTCGTGCACCAGCTCGGGCAAGGCGTTCGACAGGCCGCCCGCGCCCACGTCGTGGATGCTGAGGATGGGCGAACCGGCGCCCAGGGCGTTGCAGCGATCGATGACCTCCTGGCAGCGCCGCTGCATCTCCGGGTTGTCCCGCTGCACCGAGGCGAAATCCAGATCGGCGGACGACGAGCCCGAGGCCATCGACGACGCCGCGCCGCCGCCCAGGCCGATCAACATGGCCGGCCCGCCGAGCACGACGATGGGCGCCCCGGCCGGGAAGGTCTTCTTCAGCGCCAGCTCGGGCCGCACATTGCCGAGCCCGCCCGCCAGCATGATGGGCTTGTGATAGCCGCGCACGCTGGAGGCCGAGCTGCCGTCGCCCGGCACCTTCTGCTCGAAGGTCCGGAAGTAGCCGGCCAGGGCAGGACGCCCGAACTCGTTGTTGAAGGCGGCGCCGCCGAGCGGCCCGTCGATCATGATGTCGAGCGCCGAGACGATGCGATCGGGCTTGCCGATCGGCTCGGCTTCCCACGGCTGCTCGAAGCCGGGAATGCGCAGGTTCGACACCGAAAAACCGGTGAGCCCGGCCTTGGGCTTCGCGCCTCGCCCCGTGGCGCCCTCGTCACGGATCTCGCCGCCGCTGCCCGTCGAAGCGCCGGGATGCGGCGAGATGGCCGTGGGATGGTTGTGGGTCTCCACCTTCATCAGCACGTGCGCCGGCTCACGCCGCGTCTCGTACAGCGCGCCGGCCCCCGGCTGTGGAAAGAAGCGCTCGGCGTCGAGCCCCTCCATGACCGCCGCGTTGTCGCTGTACGCCGACAGGACATGGTGCGGCGTCACCGCGAAGGTGTTCTGGATCATCTTGAACAGCGAGAGCCCCTGCGCCTCGCCGTCGATCACCCAGTCGGCCTTGAAGATCTTGTGCCGGCAGTGCTCGCTGTTGGCCTGCGCGAACATCATCAGCTCGACGTCGCTCGGATCTCGCCTCAGCTCCGTGAACGCGGCCAGCAGGTAGTCGATCTCGTCCTCGGCCAGGGCCAAGCCGAGCTCCTTGTTGGCGCGCGTCAGCGAGAGCCGCCCCTCGCGCGACAGCGGCACGCGGGCGAGGGGCCGCGGCTTTTCCTCGCGAAAGAGCGCCTGCCCGGCCGCCAGATCGAAGGCCACCGACTCGGTCATCCGATCGTGCAGCGCCCCCGCCGCGCGCGTCAGCTCCTCGCCGGTCAGCGGCCGCGACGCCCGCACGTGGTAGGCGATGCCCCGCTCGATCCGCTGCACCGCCGCGAGCCCCGCCACCCAGGCGATGTCGGTCGCCTTCGAGCTCCAGGGCGAGAGCGTGCCGAAGCGCGGCACCACCAGCACGAGCTGACCTTCGTCCTCGCCCGTCCCGCCCCCGCCGTGCGCCAGCGCGTCGTCGTCCAGGAGACGCGACAGCACGTGCTCGCCGCGCTCGTCGAGCGAGGCCCGCGAGTGCACGAAGTAGATCCAGCGGCTCCCCAGCCCGACCACCTCGGGCACCCGCTGCTTCAGCTCGGTCAGGCGCTTGTCGGTACGAAACGGAGAGAGAGCGCGCGCGCCGCGGACGTGTCGGAAAGCAGCCATGGCGGGCTTTTGGCCCATGGGGGCGGCCGATTCAACCGAAACGGGCAGCCACGGGCGCCGGCGGTTCTGCCACCGAGGGCTATCCCTCCGACCCCTCGGCCGGAGGGATAGCCCTCGCAAGATCCCGAACGATCACAAAGACTTCTTCGCAGGGTTGTTGAAGAAGCTCTCCAGGAGCACGCTCCCCTCCGGCGCGCCGAGCGAGACCAGGTGGTCGCGGAGCGGGTAGAGGATCGCGCCGTCGCCCGCGCACAGCGCGGCGTCGTAGGGCCCTCCCGCGAGCTCCCGCTCCACGAGGGCGCACGCGCGCGCCGGCCGCTCGGGGTGGCCGATCGGGGGGAGATCGCGGGCGACCGCGAGGCGGACGGCGGCGGGGAGGCGCTCGCGGACGAACGGCTCGGAGGCGAAGGTCTCGCCCGGCTCGACGAGCCAGAGCAGGTCGAGCTGCGCCGCGCCGGCGGCGGCCGCGCTCCGGGCGATCCCGAGGGCGGCGGTGATGCCGGTGTCGGTGGCGATCACGAGCGCACGGCCGGAGAAGCCCGGCGCGAGCCGCAGCTTGCCCCAGGGTCCGCTGAACTCGAGCTCGGCGCCGACGGCGATGTCGTTGAGCACGTTCGAGCCCGGCCCGGCCCCGACGCGCTTCACCGCGATCTCGACCGCGCGCTGCTCGGCGTCGCTGGAGAGCATCGAGTAGGCGCGCTTGGCGAGCCTGCCGCCGGGCAGGGTGACGCCGGTGTTGATGATCACGTACTGCCCGCCGGCGAAGCCGATCTCCGCGCCGTCGACGCGCTCGAGCCGGAGCAGCCGGGCGGCGTCGCCGAGCGGCGTTGCGTGGGCGATCCTGATCTTCGGGTTGCCTTGTGTTGCCATGACGTCACTCCTGCGTTCGCGCGGTCGCGATCACGCGCCTCATGGGCGCTCCGGTGAGCGGGGCGTGAGCGGCGCGCGCTTCACTCGGCCGGGTAGATCTCGTGCACGAAGTCGTGCATCTCCTCGAGCTCCCGGTAGAGCCGGCCGAGCCCGTCGACCTGGGCGCGCAGATCGAGCTCGACCTGCTTCGTGAGGATGAGGAGCGAGCGCAGGTAAGGCAGCTTCGGGTCGCCGGCGGGGGTCTTCGCGACCTTCTCCTGGAGCTCCACGAGCGACCCCTCGAAGAGGCGCGAGAGGTTCTTCAGGTCCCCTGCGCGCAGCATCGCCGAGACCGGCCCGGGCTCGGCGGCCGCGGCGCCGAGCTCGGCGAGCTCGTGCGTGCGCTCGGCGGGGTCGTCGATGCCCAGGATGTTCATGAGCCCAAGGCGGAGCGCGGCGATCTCGTGACAGGCCATATCGGTTCCCTTCTGTCGGGCCCTCGTACCAGCTAGGAGAGAGGGCGGAAAGACGAAGGCGGGGAGAAGAGACGCGCGCGCCGCCGCGTGAGAGCGAGCGGGGCGCGCCCGACCCCCGCGGCGCGCGCCGGGCTCAGAGCGCGTCGGTGCGCTCGAGGAGCACGCCCGAGGCGGCGATGGAGATGGCGGCGAGCGGGATGGCGATCGCCAGCGCGACCGGGCCGAGCCAGGCCGAGGTCGCGTCGCTCCAGAGCAGCGACGCGAGCACCGTCGCCTCCCTGAGCCCCTCGTGCGCCTCGAACGCGTCGGGCCGGTAGATGAACGCCGCCGTGGGCATCAGCGGCGCGATCCAGGCGCCCGACGCGACCAGGAGCGCGAGGAAGCCGTCCCGCATCCGCGCCAGGAGCGGCAGGAGCGCCGAGAGCAGCGCGATCGAGAGCGCGACGAGGAAGAGGCCGGCGCCGAGCGCGCCCGCCGCGCTGATCATGTCGCTCGCGCCGATGTGCGGCGCTACGGCGAGCGCCGTAGAGGCCGCGACCACCACGCCCGCCCCGGCCCCGGCGAGCAGCGAGGGCGCCGTGCGCGCGGCGAGGAAGACGCGGGCGCGGACCGGCTTGGCGAGCAGGAGCTCGAGGCGACGCTCCTCTCGCGCCGTGACCGTCGCGTCGACGAGGCCCGCCAGGGCGACGAAGTACGCGACGAAGTAGGCGGCGAGGAGATCGTTGATGAGGAGCACGGCGGCCATCCCCTCGATCGCGAAGGCCTGCTCGAGGAAGCGGATGACCTGCGCCGGCAGGCGCACGATCAGCGCGTGGCTGCCGAGCACCACGAGCACGCCGGCGGCCGCCGCGACGAGCGAGGTGCGGCGCGGGGCGCGGCGCGCCTCGAGCGCGATGTAGCCGCGGAGCGAGCCCGCGGCGGGGGCGGTCGCCCGGGTCATGCTTCCATCCTCCGGACGCCCGCGGCGCCGATCGCGATGGTGAGGGCGGTGAGCGCGGCGAGCGCGAGCATCGGGGGGCCGAGCACGGCGGGGCCGAGGTGGTCGAGGCTCCCGAGGCCGAGCGCGCCGAGGGCGATCGGGTTCGCGAGGGAGAGGCTCCGCCAGGCGGGCTGATAGAAGCCGATGAGCGAGAGGCCCACGAGGCCCCCGAGCGTGGCGAACCCGATCAGCGCCGAGGCGCCGCGGTGCCTCACCCACGCGGCGATCGCGGCGCAGAGCGCGGTCGCGAAGAGCGCCGCGAAGGCGTGGAGCGACATCGCGCCGAGGAAGGGGCCGGGGCGGAAGCCGGGGACGCGCGCCGTGAAGTAGGCGGCGCCGGCGAGCTGGGTCGCGACGTGCAGGGTCACCATCACCGCGCACGCGCTGAGCGCGCGGAGCACGAAGTAGCGGGGGATCGAGAGCGGCTTGCTGGCCAGGAGCGGCAGCACGCCGGTGTCGCGCTCGCGGAGCACGACGCCGCTGGCGAGCACCACGGGGATGAACGCGATCACCTTGTTCATCGTCAGGTCGATCCACACGTACATGAAGACCTGGAACGGCGCGGCGTCGCCGAACCACGCGGCGATCGCGGCGCGCACGTGATCGGGCGGGCGCGCGAGCACGACGGGGATCGCGACCAGCGCGTAGACGAGCATCGCGACGCAGAGCCAGGTCTTCCGCTCGCGGAGCGTCGTGAGGTAGTCGAGCCAGAGGAGGCGGATCACGAGGCCTCCCTGCGCACGAGCGCGAGGTAGAGATCGTCCATGGTGCGCGCCCCGTGCGCGTCCTTGAGGCGCTCGACCTCGTCGCAGGCGACGAGGCGCGAGCGGTGCATCACCGCGACGCGGCGGCAGAGGGCCTCGACGTCGGAGAGGATGTGCGACGAGAACACGATGGTGACGCCGCGCTCGCGCGCGAGCGCGCGGAGCACCTCGAGCAGCTCGTGGCGGCCGAGGGGATCGAGCCCAGAGGTCGGCTCGTCGAGCAGGAGCACCGCGGGCTCGTTGATCAGCGCCTGGGCGATGCCGACCTTCTGGGCCATGCCGGTGGAGAAGCCGCGCAGGGGGCGGTCCGCCTCGCGCTCGAGCCCGAAGCGGCGCAGGAGGGCGCCGGCCCGCGCGGCCGCGACGTCGCCGGGCAGCGCGAACATCGCGGCGATGTAGTGGAGGAAGCCGCGCGCCGTCATGTCGGGGGGCAGCGAGTACGACGCGGGCAGGTAACCCGCGTTCCGCCGGACCTCGAGCGTCTCGTGGACGACGTCGCGCCCGAGCACGCGCGCGGTGCCCGCGGTGGGCCGGGTCAGGCCGAGGAGCATGCGCAGCGTCGTGGTCTTGCCGGCGCCGTTGTGCCCCATGAAGCCGAAGATCTCGCCGGCCGCGACGCTGAAGCTCACGCCCTCGACGGCCGTGACCTTCGCGAAGCGCTTGCCGAGCGCGTTCACCTCGATCGCCTGGTTCATCGCTTGCTCCTTGCGCGCGACGCGGTCGCGCGCTGCTCCGTGGGGATCGCCGTCGTGGAGGTCGTCTCCGTGGGGGGCGCTGCAGGACGCGCGGCCAGGCCGGCGCGAAAGATGTCGGCGATCGCGTCGAGCGTGCGCTCACCGGCGAAGGCGCAGAACGACGTGATCAGCCCGAGGTGCTGGGGCGCGAAGCGCAGCACGCCGAGGACGAAGGGGATCGCGTCGCGATCGACGTCGGGCCGGATCTCCCCGCGCGCGATGCCCTCGTCGACCCAGCCGTTGATCTGGGCGATCTGCGCCTTCGCGGCGGCGGCGCTCGCGGCGTCGTCGAGCGGGCGGAGCGCGCGGAGGTCGGGATCCTCGCGGAGGAGCTTGCCGAAGAGCGGCTCGGCCGCCTGCTGTCGGTAAGCGAAGCGGAGGGTCGCGACGAGGCGATCGAGCGGGGATTCCAGGCCGAGCACCTCGGCGGCGAAGCGCGCGCGGATCGTGGCGAACGCTTGCTCCACCACCTCGCGCAGGAGGGACTCCTTGTCGGCGAACTCGAGGTAGAGGGCGCCCTTTGCGCAGCCGGCCTCGGCGGCGACGGCGTCGAGGTTGGTGCCCTTGAAGCCGCGCTCGACGAAGTGGCGCTTCGCGGCGTCGAGGATCCTGGTGCGCCGCGCAGGGTCGCGGGGTCTGTCGGGGCGGCGGACGGGCACAGAACTCATATGACTGAATTGGGCATATGAGTCAACTCGGGCGGCTCTGGCGCGGGACGTGGGCAGGGGACCACGACGGCCGAGGTGGCGCGCGGGCTGCGGGGGAGGCTCCGCGCGTCGGCGATCCACGCTCGAGGCGGCGCCCGGCGCCGCGCCTCACTGCATGATGTCGTCGACGAGCCGGGCCACCAGCCGGTCGCCGAGCAGGTGCTCCTCGACGAGGTCCTTCGCGTCCTCCTCGCGGACGCCGCGGTACCAGACCCCGTCGGGGTAGACGGCGACCGTCGGCCCCTCGCCGCAGCGCCCCATGCACGACGTCCTCGTCACGCGGATCTGCTGCTGCTGGCCGGCCTGCTTCACGAGCCGGCGCACCGACTCGAGGAGCGCCAGGCTGCCGCGGTCCACGCAGTCGGCGTTGCCGCAGACGAGCACGTGCTTGCGCAGCGAGCGGTGGGCGTGCGGGTGGTTCGACGCCTGCGTGTGCGTGAGCGTGTGGCGCACGCTGTAGAGCATCGCCTTGAGCCCGCCGACCTCCCGGGCGAGCCCCGGCAGCGCGGTGCGGTACATGCACGTGTCGCAGGGGAGCGGCGCCTCGCCGGCGAGCGCCTGGCGCGCGCGCTCGTCGATCAGGCCCGCGAGCGCGCTCGACCGGCCGAGGTGCGGCGCGAGCGACGCCCGGATCCACGGGTACGTCGATGAAAAGCGTTCGACCTGCTCGGCGAGCTTCGTCATGAGCCGCCCGGCGAAGAGGAAGTAGGGGACCACCACGACGCGCTCCGGCCGGTGCCGCGCGACCCGCTCCAGCGTCTCTTCGACCGAGGGCCGGGTGACGCCGATGAAGGTCGGCTCGACGAGCTGGAGCCCGCGGCCTTCGCCGATGAGGCGCGCCGTCTTGCAGAAATCGCCGTTCGCGTCGGGGTCGCTCGACCCGCGCCCCACGACGACGAGCGCCGACCGGGCCCGCGCCGCCGGGTCGGCCGGCAGCGCGGTCGCGGCGCGCTCGAACGCGAGCTCGGCGAGCGCCGGGTGCACGCCGAGCGGCCGCGCCGCCGAGAAGCGCACCCCCGGGTGCGCGGCCCGCGCCCGCTCGAGCGCGAGCGGGATGTCGTTCTTCACGTGCCCCGCCGCGAACAGGAAGAGCGGCACGACCGCCACGCGGGACGCCCGCGCCGCGAGCGCCGCGAGCGCGTCGGCGAGGTGAGGCGTCGCGAGCTCGATGTAGCCGTGCTGCACGGCGATCTCGGGCCGCGCCGCGGCGTAATCGGCCACGATCGCCTCGAACTCGGCGTTCGACGCGGCGTCGCGGCTGCCGTGGCCGATCAGCAGGAGACCGTCGTCATGCACGCGAGCGCCTCCTCCAGGGTGAGCGGGAGGCCCGCGCCGCCCCGCGGCGGCAGAGGGCTCATCCGGGTCCAGAGCTCGGCGACCCACGGCCGCCGCATCCGCGCCCGCGCGAGGAGCTCCCCCCGCGCGAACACCTCCCGCGGCGGCCCGTCCGCGAGGACCTGGCCGTCGCCCAGCAAGACAGCGCGCGAGGCGAAGAGCGGCACGAGATCCACCGCGTGGGTCGCGGTGACCAGCGTGGTCCCCTGCTGCTCGGAGAGCGCGCGCAGCGTCTGGCACAGGGCGAGCTCGCCTTCCGGGTCGAGCCCCGCGGTCGGCTCGTCGAGCAGCAGCACCCGCGGCCGCATCGCCAGCATCCCGGCGATGCACGCGCGCTTGCGCTCGCCGAAGCTCAGCGCCTCGATGGCCCGGTCGGCGAGGTGGGCGATCTGCACGGCGGCGAGCGCCGCCTCGGCGCGGCGGCGCGCCTCGGGCGCGGGCAGGCCGAGGTTTCGCGGGCCGAACAGGACGTCGTCGAGGAGCGTCGCGCCGAGCAGCTGGTCGTCCGGGTCCTGGAGCACGAGCGCGGCGCCCGCGGCGACGGCGTCCGAGGGCGAGCCCACGCGGCGGCCCGCGATCTCGACGCCGCCGCCGGGCGCCGGGAGCAGCCCGACGAGCGTCCGGAGCAGCGCTGTCTTGCCGGCGCCGTTGCCGCCGAGCACCGCCACGGACTCGCCCTCGCCGACGTCGAGGCGCACGTCGCGCAGCACGGGCTCGCCGCGCCGGTAGCCGAGCCGGGGGGCGCGCAGCGCGATCATCCGGCCTCTCCCGCGGCGACGCTGAGCCCGAGGGCCGCGAGGGCGGCGGCGGCGAACGCGACGTTCGCGGCGGGCGCGCTCGTCCTCCGGTCGGCGACGGGGAGCTTCCCCTGGTAGCCGCGGAGCTGCATCGCGAGCGCGGCGCTCTCGGAGCGCTCGAGCGTCCGGAGCGCCACGACGCCCGCGACGGCGCCGGCCGAGCGCGCGGCGGCCCCGGGGCGGGTGAACCCGCCGCGGAGCGCGGCGGCGCTCCACGCGCTGTCGGCCGCGCGCTGGAGCACGCCGGCGAAGCGCCGCGTCAGCGCGAGCAGCTCGACGAGGGCCGCGGGGACGCCGAGCCCGGCGAGCGCCGCCTCGATCTCGGCGGGCGCTGCGGCGCCGGCGAGCCACCGGAGCACGGCGGCCGCCGCGAGGACGCGCGCGCCGATGGCCGCGGCGCGGCGGGCCCCCTCGGCCGTGATCGCGTCGACGGGGAACGGCGCGCCGGGGAGGAGCGGCGCTCCCGGCGTGAGCGCGAGCGCGAGCGCCGCCGCGACCGCTCCGATCCACGCGGCGGGCGCGGCGGCGCGGAGGACGGCGCGCGCCGGCGTGCCCTGGAGGCGGAGGGCCGCGCACGCGAGGAGGAGCAGCGCGGCCGGCGTGACGGGCGAGCGCGCGCCCGCGGCGACGCAGCACGCCGCCACGGCGGCCCCGAGGCGGAGCCGGGCGTCCACGTCGCGGAGCCGCGGAGGCGGGTCAGTCCGCACGGAGGCCTTGGCCGCCGGCCTTGACCGCGGGCGCGCCCGCGCGCTCGACGAAGAGCACGCGCGAGAAATAGCCGAGGGCGAAGCCGGCGAGGAGCCCGGCCCAGAGGAACGCGAAGAGCAGGAGGTCGCCCTCGAGGCCCGCGAACAGCGGCCCCGTGTCGTGGCGCCCTGCGTCCTCGGCGACGCGGCGCACCACGGCCTCGTCGACGCCGTCCCAGGACGCATTGCCGCAGGCGGCGAGCCAGAGGGAAGCGGCGAGCCGGAGCGCTGCCGCGCACGCGCGCCGCGCGAGCGGCGCTGGCAGCGGGCGCTGTCCGAGCCGCCGCGTCACGACGCCCCCGGGGCGAGCCGGACGACCTGGAGCCGGTCCAGGATGTCGGGCCGCCGGGCGCGCAGGAAGGCGAGCGCCCCCGCGGTCATGACGCCCTCGAGCAGGCCGAGCGGCAGCTGGGTGGGGACGAAGGCCAGGGCGACGCCCGTGAACATGGACGTCACCGACCCCTCGCCCGAGAGCCCGAGCGCGAGCGCGAGCGCCGTGGTGGCGTAGGTTGCCCAGTCCGACGTCACGCCCGCCAGGAACCCCGCGACCCAGAGGTTCGCGCCGCAGCGCCGCGCGAGGTGGAAGGCGAAATATCCGGTGAAGGCGCCCGCGATGCCCATCGACGCGACGTCGGCGCCGAGCGTGGTGAGGCCGCCGTGCGCGAGGAAGAGGGCCTGGATAAGGAGCGCCACCACGGTGACGAGGACGGTCATCCAGGGGCCGATGAGCACCGCCGCGAGCCCTGTGCCGCACGGGTGGGAGCAGGTCCCGGCGGTCGGCACCGGCACGGGCATGCACGAGATCGCGAAGACGGCGGCCGCGATGAGGCCGACGAACGGCTTGTAGAAGGCGTCCTGCTCGGTGCGGCGCCGGAGAAGGTGGAGGGCGATCGCGACGAAGGGCAGGGCGAGCGCGTTCCAGAAGGCGCACCAGCCGAGCGGCAGGACGCCTTCCGCGAGGTGCATCGCGGCCGCGGGCCGGGGCGCGAGGAGCGTCCCCAGGGACACGGCAGCGATCGACAATGCGCGGCCGTGAAGACCGATTTCGGCGCTCCGGGTGAAGTCCGCACCCGAACGCCACGAAGACGTGCGCAAGCTGCACCTCGTGGGAGGCTCGGGTAGGTCTCCCGGCTCATGGGTTCAGGGAGCTGATCGAGCTCCCAGCGCTGCGTCCACCTTCCCAGGCCTCTTCCTAATGAGGCCCAGTGGTCTTCGGAGGCAGCTCCCCACTCACGGTGGCGGGACCGCGCCGGTTTTGCACCGGCTTCCCTGTTATGCCCCGGAGGGCACCCGAGGAATGGATTGTCAGGCCGGTGCTCGGTAATCCCGTTTCGTGCCCGGCGTCAAGGACGTCGCGCCCCGATCGCGGAGGAGGCGCTCAGCGGGCGCTGCATCTGGCATGGCGTGTCGGACGAGCTCCCCGTCGAGCGCGGGCCAGCTCCGCCTCGCGCGCGGTGCCCCGCGCGTCGGCCCACGTATCCAGGCGGCGCGATCACGCGAGCCGGGCGCGTACCGGGGTGCGGACCCCGGGCGCGCGGACCGGGCGAACCCGGGTGCGTCGACCGGGGTCGAGCTTCCGCCTTGCGCGCTCCGGCCCGCCGCGAGCGCCCTCGTCCGCGGCGTTGGTGCGGCGGTGATGCCTGCCGCTGGTGGACGCCTCGCCCTCGCGGGCACTGCCGGGGCGCACGAAGCCATCACTGCCGAGGCGCGCCGCGCGCCCGTCGGTGCCCCCATCGAGCAGACATGGGCGCGCCGACGAGCGATCGAGGCCCTGTGATGCGATGGCCGAGGCCGAGAAATTGACCCAGACGCATCACGCGAAGAGTCGTCGAGCACACGTCTTGAATTATGTCCCCCTTAGATAAAACCTGTTTACTTTATCGCCGTGCGGGTGCAGCGCCTGTCGCGTGCAGCGCCTGAGCGGGGTCTCTCGTGCGCTTGAATACAAGGCGCCGGCGCGTTCTTTCCGCAGTGTGCTTTGTTCGTCCGGGCTCTTTACTCGGGAGCAGGCGTCCGGTGTACGGCCTGCTGCCTCGTGGCATCTCTTATTGAAGAGATGAGGGATTTCGTGTTCGCTCGTCTCGGAATGCACGGCGAACGCTGCGCTGTGCGCTGTCTCCGGTGGAGGGGTATGCCCGGCTCGAACGTGAATTCCCGCTGCGCTTGTGTGTGTGGGTTGCGCGCCCGCCTGGCCGCCTTCGTGTCTGGAGCGCTCTGCTCGCTCGGCGTGCAGTCATTGCACTTTGTTATCGACAACGCGCTTGCGGATGCCACAATCTGACTACCGCATGCGCACCGGCGCGGACCCCCCAGCCCGGAGCGCATGCGGTCTTTTTTCTTCGCACCGTGGCGGACGTTCAAGACTCCGGCGCGGTGTCCCTGCCGCGGTCATTCTGGGCCCCCCTCCAGCGTGATGCGCGGTATTTTTTTGCCGTCGAGCGCGCGGTTCGCGCCTCCCGAGCCTTCACTTGCCCGTGAATGTGGCCTGCGATTTCGCCAGGAACGCTTTCATTCCGAGCTGTTGATCTTCGCTGCCGAAGAGCGCGGCGAATGCCTGGGCTTCCAGCTCGTTGGCGGCGGCGAGGTCGAGGCTCTCGCCGCGCAGGAGGACGCGTTTGGCGGCGGCGACGGCGAGCGGCCCGCGCGAGGCGATCTTGAGGGCGGTCTCGCGGGCGCGCGCGAGGAGCTCGGTCGCCGGGAAGACGGCGTTGACGAGCCCGATCGACAGCGCCTGCTGGGCGGTGATCATGTCTCCTGAATAGACGAGCTCGCGCGCGCGTCCTGGCCCGACCCGTCGCAGCAGCCGCTGGGTCCCGCCGAACCCCGGGATGACGCCCAGGTTCACCTCGGGCTGGCCGAGCTTGGCGCCTTCGGCGGCGTAGATGAAGTCGCATGCGAGGGCGAGCTCGCAGCCGCCGCCCAGCGCGAAGCCGTTGACGGCGGCGATCACGGGGAAGGGGGCAGTCTCGATGAGCTCGGCGAGCCGGTGGCCTGCGTCGGCGAACCGTTTCGCGGCGATGCTGTTCATGGTCGCCATCTCCGCGATGTCGGCGCCGGCGACGAACGCCTTGCCGGCGCCGGTCAGCACCGCCGCGCGGACCTCGTTGCCCTCGGCGGGCGCGAGGAGGTCGCGGAAGGCCGTGGTGAGCTCGCCGAGGACGGCGGGGTTCAGGGCGTTGAGTTTGTCGGGCCGCTGGATGGTCACGATGGCGACGTGATCCGCGCGCTCGACGGCGACGAACTGGAGCGTACCGCGAGCAGGGGCCCCCGGCTGCTGTTCTTGAGCGGTCATGGAGCGTGGTTAGCAGCGCCCCGCGCCGGTGGGAAGCGCCTGCCGTGAGCCAGGGAAGGCGTCATTCCGTGTCCGCCCGATCCCGCTGTGTCGAGGCCGTTGCCGAGCCGACGAGCGAGCGATTTCCGGAGGAGTCTCGCACCTGTTCCGGGACATGGCCCGTCGCTCGATGATCCGAACTCACCGCTTGAGTGCGGGTGCGCGACGTGACGGTCCTGTCGCGAGCCCGCGTGCGATCGTGGTGAGTCGGGCAGACCGCCCGTCCTCCGACCCGCACACCCGTGTTCGCCTCGCGCGTATCCCGTCGCCGCTCCCCCGTCATCATCCCCCCTGGAGAGAGCCAGGGAGGGAGGGGGTGCCGCGCGGGGGGCCGGCGGGGTAGGGCCCCACGAACCCGAGCGCCGGCCCGCTTCGTGCGACGCCCTCTCGGATCGGCTCCGCCGTTCAGCCGGCCACGGCCCCCCAAAAGGCGCGAGTTCGTGGGAGGGGCCCCCGCCGGCCCCCCGCGCGGCGCCCCCTCCCTCCCTGGCTCCGCAGCAGCCGCCTACACCGCCCGCCCGCTCTTCTGCCCCTTCTCGTCGTACACGTAGAACCCCCGCCCGCTCTTCTTCCCGTACCACCCCGCCGCCACCAGGTTCCGGAGCAACGTGGCCGCCCGGTACTTCGAGTCCCCGAACTCCCGGTGCAGCACCTCCGCGATCGACAGCACCGTATCGAGCCCGATCAGGTCGGCGAGCTCGAGCGGCCCCATCGGGTGGTTCAGCCCGAGCCGCGCCCCCGCGTCGATGTCCTCCGGCGTGGACAGCCCCTCCTGGAGCGCGAAGCACGCCTCGTTGAGGAAGGGGATCAGCATCCGGTTCACGATGAACCCGGGCTGGTCCTTCGAGGTGATCACCGTCTTGCCGAGCCCAACCGAGAGCGCCCGGACGGCCTCGTACGTCGCGTCCGACGTCTGGACCCCACGGACGAGCTCGACGAGCTTCATCAGCGGCACCGGGTTCATGAAGTGCATCCCGATGACCAGCTCAGGCCGGCCGGTCGCCGCCGCCAGCCGCGTGATCGAGATCGACGACGTGTTCGACGCCAGGATCGCCCCCTTCGGCAGCGCCGCGTCGGCGAGCTTGAAGATCCCGCTCTTCACCTCGAAGCTCTCGGTCACCGCCTCCACGGCCAGGTCGACCCCGGCCAGGCCCGACATCCCGTCGGCCACCGCGACCCGGCCGAGGAGCGCCTCCCGCGCCTCCGCGGCCAGCTTGCCCTTCTCCACCTGCTTCGCGAGAATGGCGGCGATCTGGGCCTTGCCCGACTCCGCCAGCGCCCTCGAGACGTCGCACAGGACCACCTCGAGGCCCGCGGCCGCGGCGACCTGGGCGATGCCTCGCCCCATCTGGCCCGCGCCGATCACCCCGAAGCGCTTGATCGTCGTAGCTTCCATGCCCGCGGTTGATAGCCGAAGCCGAGAGCGCGGTGAACCGCCCTCGGCCGCGGCCTGACGGCCCGCCCGCTCGGACGTCCACGCGCCACAGGAGCAGAAGCGCGCGAAAGCTCCGGCCGACCTTCCAGGCCCGCGGGGGCGAGGAACCTTGAAACCGTGTCGTCCGCCCGGCTATCTTCGCCCGGCCCGTGAACGGACCGGACCGAATTCGCGAGGTCCGCGGAGAGACGATGAGCGTTGAGACGATTCGGATGGCCCTTGGGCGTCTGCAGGATGAGCCCGAAAACGAGGCAGCCTGGAACGAGCTCGCGGAGGCCGTGACTGCTCCGAACAACGGCGCGGGCCCCGGGGACGTCGAGCGCCTGCTCGGCGCGGCGCGCGGGCGGCACGAGCAGCGGAAGGAATGGCAGGCCGTGGCCCGCCTCCTCGAGCTGGAGATCGCCCTCGCCGCAGGCAGCGCCGTCGAGCCCGCGATGCAGGCCGAGCTCGCCCGCGTCTACCACGAGGAGCTCATCGACGTCGACCGCGCGGCGGCCGCGTACAAGCGGCTGCTCGAGCTGCGCCCCGACGACGACGCCGCGGCCGAGGCGCTCGAGACCGACGCCTCGAAGCGCGAGCGGTGGCGCGACCTCGTGGACCGGTACGTGGCCGAGGCCGAGGGCGCGACCGACGGCGCCTTCAAGAGCGCGCTCTACACGAGCGCGGCCGACATCGGCTACCGCTACGGCCGCGCCGAGCTCGGCGCCAGGGTGGCCGAGCTCATCGAGCTCGCCCTCATGCTCGACCCGAAGAACCTCCGCGCGGCCAACCTCGCCGAGATCGCCTTCTCCTCCGCGGGGGACTGGGACGCCGTCGTCCGCGTCCAGTCGCTCGTCAAGGCCGAGGCCCAGCTCAAGGAGGACCGCATCGCGGCGGCCCTCCGCGCCGCGCGCACCACCAAGGCCCGCTTGAACGATCCGGCCCGCGCGGTCGGGGCGTACGAGGAGCTGCTCGACCTCTCGCCCGGCCAGCCCGAGGCGCTCTCGTTCCTGACCGAGGCCTACTCCGCCGCCGGCGACTGGGATCGCCTCGTCGCCCTCTACGAGGACCAGCTCCGCAGCGGCGGCGTGAAGCCCGGCGAGGAGCTCGGCATGCTCGTGCAGATCGCCATGGTCCACTGGCGCATGCGCGGCCAGCCCCAGGCGGCCGAGCCCTATTTCGACCGCGTGCGCCGCGCCGACCCCGCGCACGCCGGGATGCTCAACTTCTACCGCGAGGTCCTCGAGCAGCGCGGCGACAAGCCGCGGCTCACGACGATCCTCACGGACGCGCAGCGCGCCGTGCCCGACGGCGCCGAGAAGCGCGCCATCGCCACGGAGCTCGCGCGGCTCGCCGAGTCGCAGGAGAACGCCGCCAAGGCGATCGAGCAGTACAAGTCCGTGCTCCGGACCGACCCGGAGAACCGCCAGGCGCGCGACGCGCTGAAGCGCCTCTACCTGCAGACCGAGGGGTACAACGCCCTCGTCGAGCTCCACCGGCAGGACCTGGAGCGCACGCCCGCCGACGACGTCGCCGGCAGGGTCGGGGTGCTCCGCGACATCGCCGGGATCTACCGCGATCGCGCCAAGAACGACGCGGCCCTCGTCACGGTCCTCACCCAGATCGTCCAGCTCGACGACAAGGACGTCGACGCCGTGCGGGAGCTGACCCGCATCTACGAGTCGCTCGGGCGCTGGCGCGACCTGCTCTCGTACCAGCAGCGCCTCGCCGAGCTGACCGAGAGCCCCGCCGAGAAGGCGGGGCTCTACCGCGCGGTCGCGCGGCGCTGGTTCGACCAGTTCTCCAACGTCCAGAACGCCATCGCGGCGTACGAGGCGCTGCTCACGGTCGAGCCGATCGACGAGGAGGCGCAGCAGAAGCTCCGCGAGCTCTACCTGAAGCGGCGCGCCTGGCCGCAGCTCTACTCGCTCTACGAGCGCAAGCTCGAGGGCGCCGAGGGCGCCGCGAAGATCGAGCTCCTCGGCGAGATGGCCAAGCTCGCGGCCGAGCGGCTCGACCGCGGCGCGGACGCGATCGCGCTGCAGAAGCGGATCCTCGAGCTCGACCCGAGCGCCCCCGGGGTGCTCGACGCGCTGGAGAAGCAGGCCGAGCGCGAGAAGGACTTCGGCACGGTCGCCGAGGTGCTCGAGCGCCGCGTCGACCTCGCGCCCGACGACGCGGCGCGGCTCGTCTCGCTGCAGAAGCTCGGGGCGGTGTACGCCGAGCGCCTCAAGGATCCGGCCCAGGCGGCGCGGACGTGGCGGCGCGTGCTCACGCTCTCGCCGGGGCACGCGCGCGCGCTCCGCGTCCTGCGCGACGCGTACTTCGCCGCGGGCGACTGGGACGGGCTCGAGGAGCTCTACGCCTCGCAGAACGACTGGGAGGGCCTCGTCGACTTCCTCTCGGGCGCGGCGGACAAGGCGACCGACCCGGCCACGAAGCTCGACATCTCCTTCCGCGCGGCCCGGATCTTCGAGGAGCAGCTCAAGGCGCCCGAGCGCGCGGCGCGCTCGTACGAGCGCGTGCTCAGCGTCTCTCCGAAGGACGCGCGCGCCGCGGCGGCGCTCGTGCCGATCTACGAGGAGGAGGAGAAGTGGGCCCGGCTGCCGGCGCTCTACGAGATCCTCCTCGACGCGACCGACGACGCCGAGGCGCAGGTCGGCATGCTGCGCAAGCTCGCGGCGGTGACGGGCGGGCCGCTCTCGGACAAGCCGAGCGCGCTCGGCTACGCGCGCCGCGCCTACGAGCTGAAGCCGGACGACGACGGGCTCGATCTGCTCGAGGCCTGGTCGCGGGCGGCGGGCTCGTGGGGGCCGTTCGTCGAGGCGGTCGAGGGCCGGCTCCGGACGGCGGAGGACCTCGAGACCGACGTGCAGCGCACGCTGCGGCTGAAGCTCGCCGAGGTGTACGCGCGCGAGATGGGCAAGCTCGACGAGGCGGTCACCGTCTACCGCGGCCTCGTCGAGGACGATCCGTCCGACGACGCCACGGTGCGGGCGCTCGACGCGCTCCTCCGGGCGAACGAGCGGCAGGCCGATCTGCGGTGGCTGTTCGAGCTCAGGGCGAGCCAGGTCGGGGGCGAGGACCGCGCCGAGATCCTCGAGGAGTGGGCGACGCTCGAGGAGGAGGTCTTCGGCGACCCCGCGAAGGCGATCGAGCTCCTGCGCAAGGTCATCGCGCTCACGCCCGGGCGCATCAACGCGCTGCGGGTGCTCTCGCGCCTCCTGAACGCCGCGGGCGAGTACGAGGCGGCGTCCGTGATCGTGGCCACGCACCGCGACGTCAGCGAGGGCGACGAGCGGGCGCGCCGCGAGATCGAGCTCGCGACGCTCTACCTGGACCGGCTGGATCGGCCGGCGGACGCGTTCGAGGCGGCGGTGCGCGCGCTCGATCTGGCGGCGCACGACCCGGACGCGATCACCGTCCTCTCGCGGCTCGTCGAGCGCCCGGAGACGCGCGTGCGCGCGGCCAAGGTGCTCGCCGTCGAGTACGCCGAGACGGGCAACCACCGGCGCGAGGCGATGGCGCTCCGGGTCATCCTCGAGTCGGAGCGGGATCCGGCGCGGCGGCGGGAGCTCTACCTCACGCTCGCGAGCGTCGAGGAGACGAAGCTGCACGCGGCCGGGACGGCGTTCGACGCGCTCCTCCGGGCGCTGCACGAGTTCTCGGACGACATCGAGCTCTGGGATCGCGCCGCCGAGCTGTCGCGGCGCGCCGGCCGCCCGACCGACCTCGCGGAGGCGTACCGCGTGCACCTCGTCGCGGGCCGCACCGAGGGCGACAAGGTGCTCGGCAGCTCCGTGGAGGTCGAGCTCTGCGAGCGCGCGGCGAGCCTCCACGACGAGCAGCTCGGCGACCCGGAGGGCGCGAAGCCCTACCTGGAGCGGGTGCTGAGCCTCGACCCGAACAACCACCGCGCGTTCGAGCGGCTGAAGCAGATCCTGACGGCGGCCGAGCGGTGGGGCGAGCTCGAGGAGCTCTACGACCGCGCCGCGAAGGGCACGACGGACCAGAGCGAGCGCATCGAGCTGCTCAACGAGGTGGCGCTCATCGCCGAGGAGATCATCGGCGATGCCGCCAAGGCGATCGGCTACTACGAGCGCATCCTCGAGCTCGATCCGTTCTACACGGCGGCGCTCGACTCGCTGGAGAAGCTCTACGAGCGCGAGGGCCGCTTCCGCGACCTCGCCGCGCTCCTCGAGCAGCGCCTGAAGACGGCGACCGAGGCCGAGAGCGTCGAGATCAAGCTGTCGCTCGGCAGCATCTACCTCGACCGGCTGCACGAGCCCGAGGGGTCGCTCGGGCACCTCGAGGACGTGCTGCGGATCCGCCAGAACGACCCGAAGGCGCGCGAGCTCGTCGAGCGGCTGCTCGACATCGGGGCGCTCCGGCTCCGGGCGGCGCGCGTGCTCGAGGCGGTGTACGAGGCGCGGGACGAGATCCGGCAGCTCGTGCGGGTCCTCGAGATCCGGCGCCAGGGCGCCGAGACCGAGTCGGAGCGGCGCGAGCTGCTCCGCCGGGTCAGCGTGCTCCAGGACGAGCGGCTCAGGGACGACGCGGGCGCGTTCGCCAGCCTGTCGGAGCTCCTGCCGCTCGAGCCGGAGGACCTCGCGGCGCGCGAGCGGCTCATCGAGATCGGCCGGCGCCTCGGCGAGCACGAGCAGGTCGCCGAGGTGCTCACGGCGGCGGCGGACGCGTGCGGGACGGCGACCATCCGCGGCGAAATCCTGATGGAAGTCGCGAGGATCTGCGAGGACCTCCTCGGCGACGCCGACCGGGCCGAGAAGGTCTACCGGCGCGTGCTCGCCATCGATCCGACCGATCCGACGCTGGTGATCCCGGCGGCGCAGGCGCTCGGCCGCATCTACGCGGCGAAGGAGCAGCACCAGGCGCTGGCGGGCGTGCTCGCGATCGAGGTGCGCCTCGAGGAGAACGTCGAGACGCGGCGGTCGCTCTACGAGCGCATCGGCACCCTGCACGAGACGGTGCTGGACGACCCGGCCAAGGCGATCGAGGCCTGGCAGGCGCGGCTCGGCGACGACGGCGCCGACGTGGCGGCGCTCGCGGCGCTCGAGCGGCTCTACGAGCGGACGTCGCAGTGGCGGGAGCTCGTCTCCGTGCTCCGGGCGCGCGAGCAGTCGACGACGGAGCCGGAGGAGCGGCGGCGCGCGATGACCAAGGCGGCCGAGACGCTCGCGCAGAAGCTCGCCGACGTGCCCGAGGCGATCAACGCGTGGCGCGCGGTGCTCGACGAGTTCGGCCCCGAGCGCCCGACGCTCGCGGCCCTCGAGGAGCTCTACGAGCTCGACGAGCGCTGGGTCGACCTCGCCGAGACGCTGGAGGTGGACCTGTCCCTCGCGGTGGAGACGCCCGCCCGGCTCGATCTGCTGGCGCGGCTCGGCGACGTGCGGCGGCTGCACCAGGCCGACGCGACGGGGGCGCTCGAGGCGTACCGCCAGGCGCTCTCGCTCGACCCGTCGAACGCGCGCTGCCGCGCGGCGCTCGAGGCGATGCTCGAGCGGGAGGACGCGCGGCGCGACGCGGCCGAGACGCTCGAGCCGCTCTACGAGGCGGACGGCGACGCCGAGCGCCTCCTCCGGGTCCTGGAGATCAAGGTCGAGACCTCGGATCTCCCGAGCGAGCGGCTCGCCACCCTGCAGAAGTCGCTCCGCACGGCGGAGGGGCCGCTCGGCGACACGTCGCGGGCGTTCGGCTACGCGCTCCGCGGCGTGCGGGAGGCGGCGGGCGAGCCCGAGGTGACGACCTGGATCGCCACGGTCGAGCGGCTCGGCGAGGCCACCGGGCGCTGGTCCGAGGTGTGCGAGCTGTTCCAGCGCATCGCGCCGGACATCCTCGACGGCGACGTGCAGCAGAACGTGCGGCTGCGGGTCGGCGAGCTCGCGCGGCACAAGCTCGACGACCGCGAGCTCGCGGTCGAGCAGTACAAGAAGGCGCTCGAGGCCCGCGGGGACGACCGGCGGGCGATGATCGCGCTGGAGGAGCTCTACGGCGAGGCGCGCGACGCCGGGCGGCTGCTCGAGATCCTGAAGCTCCGGGTCGAGAACGCCGAGACCGACGAGGAGAAGACGGGGCTGCTCTTCCGGATCGCCGAGCTCGAGCGGGGCCCGCTCGGGGACCAGGCCAGCGCGATCGCGACCTACGAGACGATCCTCGACATCGCGCTCCACCCGGACGCGATCGCGGCGCTGGACGGCCTGTACCGCGAGGCGGGGCGCTTCCAGGACCTCATCCGGCTCTACGAGCGGCAGCTCGACGTGCGCGCGGGCGACCTCGCCGAGCTGCACGTCAAGATCGCGCTCGTCGCGCACCGGCACACCGAGGACCTGCAGCGCGCGTTCGACGAGCTCTCCGAGGCGCTGCTCATCGATCCGGCGCACGAGGGCGCGGTCTCGCTGCTCGAGGCGATCCTCGAGGGCTCGGCCGAGGCGGAGCACAGGGCGCGCGCGGGCGAGATGCTCGAGCCGGTGTACCTGCGCCGGGCGGACTGGAACCGGGTGAAGATCGCGCTCGACGCGCGCCTCGCCGCGAGCCAGGACCCGGTCGAGCGCCGCGATCTGCTGCAGCGGCTCGCGACGCTGCACGAGGAGCAGCTCGAGGATTACCGCGCGGCGCTCGAGACGGTGGCGAAGCTCCTCCACGAGGACCTCACCGACGAGGGGGTCTGGGCGGAGCTCGAGCGGCTCGCGAAGGTGGCGAGCGCGGAGCGGCGGCTCGCGGAGATCTACGCGGCGGAGCTCGGGGAGCTCACCTCGGACGACGCGTCGAGCGCGAAGCTCAGCCGGCGCACCGGCGAGCTCTACGCCCAGCTCGGCGACGTGGCGGACGCGCTGCGGTGGTACCGGCGCGCGCACGAGTTCGAGCCGGACTCGCGCGAGCTGTTCGACGCGATCGACGGGCTGCTCGTCAAGGAAGGGCGCCACGCCGAGCGCATCCAGCTCTACCGCGCGGCGCTCGACTACCGGAAGGACGAGGACCGGCTCGACGCGCTCCACACGATCGCGCGCCTGGAGCGGACGGAGCTCCGCGAGCCCGCGCTCGCGATCGAGACGTACCGCGCGGCGCTCGACGTCGACGAGAACGACGCCCGGGCGCTCGACGCGCTGACGGAGCTCTACCGCGAGCTCGACCGGCCGCGCGACCTCGCCGATCTCTACCTGCGCCGGGCCGAGGCGGCCCCGAACGGCGAGCGGGCGGCGCCCTACCGGCTCGCGCTCGCGGCGCTCCTGCGCACGCGGCTCGAGGACACCTCGGGCGCGATCGATCAGCTCGAGGCGATCGTCGGCGAGGTGCCCTCGCACGCCGAGGCGATCCGGGCGCTCGAGGCGCTCATCCAGGATCCGCAGCACAAGGCGCGGGTCGTCGAGATCCTCGGCCCGCTCTACGAGGGGGCGGACGACTGGCGGCAGCTCGTCCGGCTCAACGACGAGCGGTTCGGCCTCGCCTCGGACGCGCGCGAGAAGGTCGCGGTGCTCCGGGAGACGGCGAAGCTCTGGGAGACGCGCGGCAACGACGAGCTGCGCGCCTTCGACGCGACGCGGACGGCGTTCGGCCTCGATCCGGACGACGGCGAGACGCGCGGCGAGCTCGAGCGGCTCGCCGAGCAGCTCGGCGCCTGGGAGGAGCTCGCGGACAGCCTCGAGGCGGGCGTGACCACCACGTCGGACGAGCTCACGAAGCGCGAGCTGCTCTCGTCGCTGGCCAAGGTCTACGACACGCGCATCGACGACCCGCGCCGGGCGCTCCGCGCCTACGCGCGGCTGTCGGCGCTCGACCCGAGCGATCCCGAGCCGCTCGAGCAGATGGACACCCTGGCCGTGCTGCTCAGCGACTGGGACACGCTGATCTCCGTCCTCGAGAAGAAGAGCGAGATGGCGTCGGACGAGGAGAACGCCTCGATCTGCCGGCGGATCGCCGAGACCAAGCTCGAGATGCTCGAGGACACGGAGGGCGCCATCCAGGCGTACGAGCGCGCGCTCGAGCTCGATCCGGAGAGCGCGATGACGATCGACGCCCTCATCGAGCTGCACGAGCCGCGCGGCGCCGCGAGCCGCCTCGTGGAGCTCTACGGCCGGCGCGTCGAGCTCGCGGGCCCCGACGAGGAGGAGCTGCGCTACGACCTCAACGTGCGCGCCGCCGAGCGCTACGAGCGGGATCTCTCGAGCCCGCGCGACGCGATCGCGGCGCTCAACGCGGCGCTCGAGGCGAAGCAGGGCGATCCGGCGGTGCTGTCCTCGCTGGAGCGGCTCTACCGGGCCGAGCGGATGTGGGACGAGCTCCTGTCGAACCTGATGCTCCAGGCGAGCGCGGCCGCGGACAGGGGCGCGCGCATCAAGCTGCGGACGGCGATCGGCGACCTCTACGCGGGGGAGCTGGAGAGCCCGAGCGACGCGATCGAGCAGTACCGGCTCGTCCTCGACGAGGACGCGGTGAACGACCACGCGATCCAGGCGGTCCGCGCCATCGGCGAGGGCCGGGAGGAGCTGCGGCTCGACGCCGCCGAGGTGCTCGAGCCCGTCCTCCGCGCGGCCGGCCGCCACGAGGAGCTCGCGGCCGCGCTCGAGCTGCGCCTGCGCGCGCAGACCGAGCCGACCGACCGGGCCGCGACCCTCCGGGCGATCGCCCTCGTGCAGGACGTGCAGCTCGGCCGCCCGCTCGAGGCGGAGCAGGCGCTGCTCCGCGCGCTGGAGGACGCGCCGGACGACGCGTCGCTGCACGGCGAGATCGAGCGGCTCGCGGAGCGCACGGACGGCTTCAGCCGCTACTGCGACGCGCTCGCGCAGCGGGCCGCGGCGACGTTCGACGCGACGATCGCGAAGGACCTGTTCCTGCGGATCGGCCGCATCGCCGAGGAGAAGCTCGGCGACGACCGGCGCAGCGCCCAGGCCTACGCGAAGGCCGTCGAGCACGCCGGCGACACGCCCGAGCTCCTCGAGGCGCTGGACCGGCTCTACGGCCGCCTCGCCGACGAGCGGTCGCTCGCGGACGTGCTCGAGCGCCGCGTCGCGGTCACGCCCGGCGATCGCGACCAGGCGGATCTCTTCTACCGGCTCGCGGTGATCCAGATCGGGTCGTTCGGCGACAAGCCCCAGGGCCTGAACACCCTGCGGCAGGCGCTCGATCGCGCGGTCGATCACGAGCGGGCGAGCGGCGCGATCGAGGCGCTCACCGAGGACCCGGCGCTCTTCGACGAGGCGGCCGAGGCGCTCGAGGGCGTCTACCGGACGCGGGGCGACAACGCCGCGCTGGCGCGCCTCTACGAGAAGCGCATCCGCTTCGCGCCGGGCGGCGCGGAGCGGATCCGCATGCGCCTCGACCTGGCGAAGGTGCTCGAGGTGCGCTCGAACGACCCGAGGGCGGCGCTGGAGACCCTCGAGAAGGCGCTCGCCGACGACCCGTCGGATCCGGACGTGCTCGGCGAGATCGAGCGCCTGGCCCCGCTGACGGGCGGCTGGGCGAGCGCCGCCTCCGCCCTGGAGCGGGCGGTGCGGGCCGGGACCGAGCTCGACGGCGACACGGCGCGCGACCTGTGGATGCGCATCGCCGAGTGGCAGAAGAACAAGGTGGGCGACGCCAAGGCCGCCGAGGCGGCGTACGAGGCGGCGCTCACGCACGACGCCACGAGCGAGCACATCCTGCGGTCGATCGAGGAGCTGCAGCGGGCGCCGGGGCGCGAGCGCGACCTCATCGGCACGCTGCGCCGGATCGCCGCCCTCGACGGCATGGAAGGGAGCGCGGGCGAGCTCCGCCGCGAGGCGAAGGAGCTCGCGGAGCGCGCGCTGGGCGACCGGGAGCTCGTCGAGGCGATCCTGCGCGAGATGATCGCCGCGGACGAGGGCGACACCTGGGCGCTCGCCGAGCTCACGAAGGTGCGGGAGGAGGCGGGCGACCACAAGGAGGTCTTCCGGCTGCTCGTGCGCCAGTCCGAGCTCTACGCCGAGGCCGAGCGCATCCGCGACGCGCGGCACGCCGCCGCGGCGGTCGCGCGCGAGCGGCTCGGCGACGACGCGGCGGCGATCGAGCTCTACGAGACGCTCTTCGAGGCGGATCCGGGCGACGCGCGCGCCGCGACGGCGCTGCGCGAGCTCTACGCGAAGGCCGGCAAGCACAAGGAGCTGCTCGCGCTGCTCGAGCGGCTCACCGACCTGGCGGAGTCGCCCGAGGCCCGCTCGGCGCTGCGCCTCGAGAGCGCGGAGATCTGCCTCTCGCGGCTCGACGCCGTGAGCGAGGCGACCGAGCACCTGCGCGCGGTCCTCGACGAGCAGCCCGACAACGAGAAGGCGACCGTCCTGCTCGCCCAGCTGCTCGAGAAGACGGGCCGCGATCAGGAGCTGTCGGACCTGTTCGTCACGCAGATCGAGCGCGCGAAGGACCGCGGCGACGTCGCGGCGGAGCTCTCGTACAGCGTCCGCCTCGGCGAGGTCTACGAGGCGCGGCTGAACGACACGGCGCGGGCGATCGAGACCTACCGCGCGGTCCTCGAGCGCGAGCCGCGCCACCACGGCGCGCTCCTCGCGCTGGCGCGCCTGCACGAGCAGCGCGGGGAGAAGGCCGAGGCGGCGCAGCGGCTCGAGGTGATCCTCGAGGACGCCCGCGCCGCGGAGGCGGTCGGCACGGCGCTCCGGCTCGCGGATCTGCACCGGTCCCTCGGCGACGAGGGCGCGGTCCGGCGCGTGCTCGAGCGGGGGCTCGCGGCGGACGGGTCGGCGCAGGAGATCAGGAAGCAGCTCCTCGCCCTCTACGAGAAGCAGCAGGCCTTCACCGAGCTCGCCGATCTCATCACCGGCGACGCCGAGGCGGCCGCGCAGCCGGCCGAGAAGGTGGCGCTCTACCGCAAGGCGGCCGGCATCCACCTGGCGAAGCGGAGCGATCCCGGCCGCGCGGCGGACCTCCTGGTCAAGGCGACCGAGCTCGTGCCGGGCGACCGCGAGCTCCTGCTCGCGCTGTGCGACGCGTACAGCGCCTCGGGCCGCGGCCAGAAGGCCGCCGAGGCGCTCCAGCAGATCGTCGAGTCCTACGGCGGCCGCCGCTCGAAGGATCTCGCCGCGATCCACCACCGCCTCGCCAAGGCCTACCTGGCCGAGGGGCAGCGGGAGCGGGCGCTCGCCGAGCTCGACATCGCCTTCAAAATCGACCCGGGCTCGATCGCCATCCTCCGCGACCTCGGCGTGCTGGCGCTCGATCTGTCGGAGTCGGGCGACGACGCGGCGAAGGCGGCGCACATCGATCGCGCGCAGAAGACCTTCCGCGCCCTGCTCCTCCAGAAGCTCGACGAGGGCGCGCCGATCAGCAAGGGCGAGGTCTTCTATTACCTCGGCGTGATCAGCCACCGTCAGAACGACGACAAGAAGGCGATCCAGATGCTGGAGCGCGCGCTCGACAACGAGCGGGACTTCGCCCCGGCGAAGGAGCTCCTGGCGCAGCTCAAGAAGTGACGTAATCTCGCCGCGTGACGCGGCTAGTCAGCATCGATGGTGTCATCCACCGGCCGGAGGAGGCCAGGGTCTCGGTCTACGACCGCGGCTTCCTCTACGGCGACAGCGTCTTCGAGACCATCCGCACCTACGGCGGCGAGCCGTTCGCTCTGGAAGAGCACCTCGCCCGCCTCGAGCGCTCGGCCGAGCGGATCGCGCTCGCCCTGCCGATCCCGCGCGACGAGCTCGGCCGCGAGGTCGTCGCGCTGCTCCGGGCAGCGACGGCGGCCGGGAGCGCCGGGGGCACGGCGGGCTCGGCGGGCGCTCAGGGCTCGGCGTCCGCCGCGGACTCGGCCGCGCCGCTCGAGAGCACCCTCCGGGTGATGCTGACGCGCGGCAGCGGCCCGCTCGGGCTCGATCCCTCGCTCGCGGGCGCGCCCCTCCGCGTCATCCTCGTCGAGCCGCTGAAGCCGCTGCCGGGCGGGCTCTACCGCGAGGGGATCTCGGTCATCACGATCTGCACCCAGCGGGCCGGCGACGCGGCGCCCGGCGCCAAGGTCTCGAACTACCTCGAGAGCCTGCTCGCCCTGCGCCAGGCGCGGGCCGCGGGGGCGCACGAGGCGCTGATCCTCGACCCGTCAGGTCATGTCGTCGAGGGCACGACGTCCAACGTCTTCCTTGTCGAGCGGAGGCCCGCGGCGCTCGAGGGCGCGGAGGACCCGGGGCACCTGCTGATCACGCCGCCCAAGGAGGCAGGGATCCTCGTCGGCATCACCCGGGCTCACGTGATGCACGTCGCCGGCGAGCTCGGCATGCCGGTGTGCTGCGAGCCGGTCACGATGGCCCGCCTCCTCGCCGCCGAGGAGGTGTTCATCACCTCGAGCCTCCGGGAGATCGTCTCGGTCGTTCGCGTGGACGCCCACACGATCGGCGCGGGTGTCCCCGGCCCGAAGACCCGGGCGCTGCACGCGGCTTTCCGCAGGAGGGTGGGTGCTGGTGCGATGCCCCTCCCGTGGGAGACGCCCTGAGCCAGCTGCGGCCGTCTCGACAGCGTCGAAATCTTGCGATCCATGACGTGCCGCTCGGAGCGCGCGTCCAAGGAACTGGCCGGCATGTTCCCTGCGCGGGTCGGATGGGGCTCGCACTTCGCCCGCCGTACAATCTGCCCGAGAGGAATCCATGATGAATCGCTCGCTTCGAATCGCCTGCTTCCTGGTGTGCTCCGCGTCCGCTGCAGCGACGGCCGGATGTGCCCTGAGCATCGACGACAACTCCATCACCGCTGAGACCCTCGTACGTTACGAGGGCACCGAGGAGCGCGCTCGGGTCGACTACCTACCGACCCAGAGCGTCCGCATCGTGAGCGAGAACGGGGACGTCGAGGTCGTCACCGGGGACGTGAGCGAGGTCGAGGTCATCTTCTCCCCGTTCACGATGCGCAAGAAGGACGAGAACCAGGTCGCGGTGGAGGAGATCGAGAACGACCTCAAGCTCGCCGCGATCACCGACGGCGATGTCGTGATCTCGACGCGGCGCGTGTCGGGCGGGTGGGGAGGGCTGGGCGCCGACATCCAGGTCGTCCTGCCCGCCGCGTTCGACGGCGGGCTCCGTGTCGAGCAGGACAACGGCGGCGTCGAGATCAACCTGGATGGCGCCCCGTCCCGGGGCACCACCGTGGTGAGCGACAACGGCAGCATCGACGTGGTCGGCGCGCGCGGCGCGATCGACGTGACCACCGACAACGGTCATGTCTTCGTCGACCTCGACGCGTGGAGCGCCTCCGACGGCGCGATCAGCTCCGGCAACGGCGCGATCGAGCTCTCGGTGCCGGCCGGGGTGGACGGGACGATGACCGCGCAGACGCTCAACGGCGACGTCGTGGAGCAGGGGATCCCCTCGACGTGGGCCACCGCCGGCGAGGGCAGCGCGACGTCGTACACGATGGGGGACGGCGACGGCGGCCTGCTCGAGCTCTTCACCGAGAACGGCGACATCACCATCGCTGTGAAGTAGCTCCGCCAGGACAAAAGCCGAGAGGCGAGCGCCGGGTCGCCCCGGGCTCGCCTCCTGGCCTTTGGGTCACCGGCTTCGCGTCGCCGGCGCGCCGGCGAGGCCGGCGCTCCCGATCAGCCGCCGGTCGACGGCTGGGCCTCGGGGCCGGAGCCCTCGGCGGGCTCCTCGCTGCCCGCCGCGGCGTCCCTCGCGGGCGGGACGGCGCCGGCCGGGACCGGGATCCGCAGCTGCCCGCCGCCCTGCTGGGCGAGCACGCCGAGCGCCTTCTGGAAGAAGGCCGCCAGGAAGGGGATCTCCCGCGGCGGCGAGGTGATCAGCCCGGCGTCCTTGATGGCGCGCGCGACGGCGAGGGCGGTGGTGGCCGCCGCGTCGCCCTTGCGCGCCCGCAGCGACACGGCGCTGCTTCGAATCCGCGTCGCGAGCTGCCCGCGCACCTCGGGCGAGAAGAAGCGGTCGGTCGCGAGGTCGATCTCCTCCCGCAGGGCCGTGTTCACAAGCCCGGGATCGCGCATCCCGGCGGCCCCGAGCCGCTGGCCGACCTTCTGCAGGAGCTCGTCGAGCGCCGGCCGCGAGGGCAGCCAGTGCCGGAACTCGGGCTCCTCGTGCAGCGCGGCGGAGCCGGCGATCTGCGCCGTCACCAGCTCGTCCGTCAGGCTCTCTTCGAGGTCCGCCACCGGGTGCCTCGGCTCGGCGTCCGGCGCGGGCTCGATGAGATCGCGACATCCCTCGAACCCGAGCGGCACGACCTGCCCCGACACCGCGTTCTGCCGCTTCGCGGCCGCGATCCGGTGGCGCGCCCACTCCAGGGAGACCGGCACGGGCGCCGTGCCCAGGTTCTCGTACGCGCGCGCGCGGCCCTCCTTGATCTGCGAGCCGCTGAGCCACCCCGCGCCGGCGTGCAGCACGCCGACCGAGTCGCGCACGATCACCTCGGCGATCCGGTAGCGGCCGCTGGTGTCGCGGCTCGTGATCGCGATGGCCTCGGTCCCGCTCGAGTCGGGCGGGATGAGCGTGGCCTCGACCACCTCGGCGCGCTCCTCCGCGAGCCGCACCACGCGCGGGCGCGTCGGGATCGTCACCCCGCGCGACTTGATCACGTTGAGCGCGCGCCGCGCCGCCTTCCGCGCCGCGCCGGAGGCGTCCTCCGACTCGGCGGCCGCCGCGATCGCCTCCGCGTTGGAGGCGCCGAGCCAGGCGTCGACGAGCGCCGGCGCGGCGTCGCCCGCCGACTTCAGCGCCTCGAGCGCCCGATCCCAGCCCGCCGCGAGCACCTCGGCGTCGAAGTCGACCTTCGTCGCCCCGGCGCTCGGGCTGCCTTCCGGGCGGGCGCCGCTCTCGGCCTTGCTCTTCGCGGTGGCCGCGGCCTGCTGGGCCTTCGCGGTGCGCGCGCCGAGCGCCTCGCGCGCCGTGGGCGCCGGCTTGTCCGTGGTCGCGACCGGCTTCGCCTTGGCGGCCGGGAGCGCGAAGAGGAGGTGCGCCGGCTTGGCCGGGCCCTGCGGCTGCCGGGCGCTCTTGCCCGTCACGACCGTCGCGGTCGCGCCCTGGCCGACCACGGTCACCATCCGGTCGCTCTGCTGCTGCTTCGCCGCGGCGGGCGCTCGTCCTTCGGCGCCCCCGGGGCCCTGCGGCCGACCGCCTTCTGCTGCCGGCCGCGCCGAGAAGCCGCGGTCGGGCCTGGGCCCGCGCTCGGGGCGCGGCCCGCGGTCGGGGCGCGGCCCGCGGTCAGGCCTGGGCCCGCGGTCGGGCCTGGGCCCGCGGTCGGACCAGGGTCGGTCGGGGCGCGGCCCGCGGTCGGGCCTCGCGCCCTGCTCTGCGCCTGCTACCTGCGCCGCTCCAGCGCCCTGCTCGGGCCTGGGTCCACGGTCGGGCCTGGGCCCGCGGTCGGGCCTCGGTCCACGGTCGGGCCTGGGTCCACGGTCGGGGCGCGGGCCGCGATCGGGCCTGGGCCCGCGGTCGGGCCTCGGCCCGCCGGAGGCCACGGCGGGCCGCTCGGGCCTGGGCGCGCGGTAGTCGCGCACCACCCGCGGCGCGGCGGCCGGCGGCGGCGCGGCGTCCTCGGTCGTCGGCGGCGGCGGCGCGTCTGCGAGCGCCGGCCGCTTGCGGGGCGCGATGAGATCCAGCAGCGAGCCCTGCGGTTCCTTTGCGGCGGCCTTCGACGAGGGGCGCGGCGCCTCGCCTGCGGGCTGCGCCGACGCGCCCTCGGAGGGCTCGTCGGTCCGCTTCACGCCGCTCGCGCCGCTCGCCGCAACGGACGTGCTCGCCGACCGGACGACCCGCCGCGCGCGCGGCTTGTCTCCGCTCTCTGCATCGGGGGCGCCTTCGCGCGCAGATTCGGGAACTGCGCTGGCGGTCCGCTCCGTGCTCTCGCTCTCGTTCTTTGTGCTCATGTCGAGGCTCCCGGGGACATAGTGGAGATGGGGACCGCGGCCGCGGCTCCCCGATTATCGCGAAAGATGGGCAACAGCTTCGATCTCGACGGCGGCGCCCTTGGGCAGCGCGGCCACCTGCACCGTCGCCCGTGCGGGCAGCACGCCGCCGACGGCTGCTCCGTACACCTGGTTGACGATGGCGAAATCCGCGAGGTCCGTCAGGTAGATCGTGGTCTTCACCACGTCGCTCCAGCTCGCGCCGGCCGCGGACAGCACCTCGGTCAGGTTCTTGATCACCCGGGCCGTCTGCTCCTCGATCCCCCCGGCGACGAGCTCGCCCGTCGCGGGATCGATCGGGATCTGGCCGCTGCAGAACACGAGATCTCCGGCCTTGACGGCCTGCGAGTAGGGGCCGATGGCGCGCGGGGCCCGATCGGATGTGATGGCGATTTTGGACATGTCGACCTCTGAAATTCGTGGGCGCTTCGGCGTGAAGGACGCCCGCCCGCCCCGCCCCTCGCTTTCGTTGGCTGGGGCCGATTCTCGCGTTTCCTGCTAGCCGAAGCTCTTCCGGCCTTCGATGGCTCGCCCCAGCGTCACCTGGTCGGCGAACTCCAGATCTCCCCCGTGCGGCACGCCGCTGGCGATCCGCGTGACCTGGATCCCCATCGCGCCGAGCTCCCGCGCGAGCAGGAGCGCGGTCGCCTCTCCGTCGACGGAAGGCGGGGTGGCGACCAGCACCTCCCTCACCGGCTGCTCGGGATCGCGCACGCGCGCCCGGAGCGCCTCGAGCGGCAGCTCCTCGGCGCCGACCCCCTCGAGCGGGGAGAGGAGCCGGCCGAGCACGAAGTACCGCCCGCGCATCGCCCCGCTCCGCTCGATCGCCAGGAGGTCCTGGACGCGCGCGACAACGCACAGGAGCGCGCCGTCGCGCCGCGTATCCAGGCAGATGGCGCAGAGCGCCCGGCCGTCGTCGTCGAGCTCGGCGATGTGGCCGCACCGGATGCACGGCCTGATGTGATCGCAGAGCTCGACGAGCTCGCCCCCCAGGTCGCGCGCGGTGTCCTCGCCGGCGGTCACGAGGAAGAGGGCGAAGCGCTGCGCCGTCTTCTCGCCGACGCCCGGAAGGCGGGCGAGCAGCTGGGCGACCCGCGATAACCGGCCGGGCAGGCCGCCGGGCGCGCTCCGGAAGCCGGCCGCGGGCGCGCCCCGGTCGCCGTTCGGGACCTTCGAGGAGCCGGGGAGCGACGACGGGGAGCGCAACGCTGTCAAGTGTGCATGCCGGGGAGCTTGACGCCGCCGGTCACCTTGGTGATCTCGGTCTCGACGAGCTTGTCGGCCGCCTCGAGCGCCGAGTTCGATGCGGCCACGATGGCGTCGAGCGCCATCTCCAGGCCCTCGCTCGCGAGGAAGGCGGGGTCGACCTCGATCCGGCGCACCTTGCCCTCGCAGGAGACCACGACGGTGACCTTCTCGCCGGCGGCGGTCGCGCTCACCTCGCGGTCCTTCAGCTCGCCCTTCACCTGGTCGATCTTGCGCTGCACGCGCGCCGCCTGGCGAACCAGCTCGTTCATTCCGCCGCGAAATTGCATATTCAGATCGGCGTCTATGCCGTGAACCGCGCCGCGCCGCAACCGTGAAGGGGAGGGGGACGGGGGAGGGACGGGGACGAGGAGGGGCGCTGGACGCGCGGCCCGCCGACGCAGCGCGCGGCCGTTCGACGCAGCGCGCGGCACCACGGGCGTCGCCCTCCGGGGCCGCCCGCCGCGAGCGGGCTCCTCCGTCTCTTCAGGGGGCTGGTTGGCGCGCTCTCCAGGGGCTCCTTGGCGCGCGCGGCGGCGCGGTTCCGGCCAGTTCCGGCCCGTTCCGGCCCTGGCGCGGGCGGGGTGCATTTTGTGCGGCAATTCTGGCAAACTCTCCGGAATGCAGGGCGACTTCCGTACCGGCCACAGCCGCGGCGACGCGCCCGCGAGAAGGTGCTAGTCGAGCAGCGTATGAGCTACGTCGTCCTCGCGCGGAAATGGCGCCCGCAGTCCTTCGAGGATCTCGTCGGACAGGAGCACGTCTCCACGACGCTCGCCAACGCCATCGCGCGGGATCGCGTCGCCCACGCGTTCCTCTTCACGGGCGTCCGCGGGGTCGGCAAGACGACGAGCGCCCGCATCCTCGCGAAGGCGCTGAACTGCGTCCACGGGCCGACGGCGACGCCCTGCCAGACGTGCGCGCCGTGCGCGGAGATCACGGTCGGCGCGGACGTCGACGTCCAGGAGATCGACGGCGCGAGCTACAACGGCGTCGACGAGGTGCGCAAGCTCCAGGAGAGCCTGCCGTACCGGCCGGCGCGCGACCGGTTCAAGATCTTCATCGTGGACGAGGTCCACATGCTCTCGAACGCGGCGTGGAACGCGTTCTTGAAGACGCTCGAGGAGCCGCCGCCGCACGTGAAGTTCATCTTCGCGACGACGGAGGTGCACAAGGTCCCGGTCACGATCCTGAGCCGGTGCCAGCGCTACGACTTCAAGCTCATCGGGGCGCAGGCGATCGCGGCGCGGCTCCGCTGGGTGCTCGATCAGGAGAAGATCCCCGCCGACGACCCGGCGCTCAGCGCGCTCGCGCGGGAGGCGGCGGGGAGCATGCGCGACGCGATGAGCCTGCTCGACCAGGTGATCGCGTGGGTGGGGACGAGCGGCGATCGCATCACGGCCGAGGGCGTTGCGAAGGTGCTCGGCGTCGCCGACCGCGTCGTGCTGCACCGGCTCGCGGGCGCGCTCGTGGACGGCGACCCTGCGGCGTGCGTGCGCATCGTCGGCGAGCTCGCGCAGGAGGGGTACGATCTGCCCCACGTGGCCCGCGATTTCCTCGCGCACCTGCGCGATCTCGTGGTGGCCAAGGTCTGCGAGGACCCGGCGCCGCTCCTGGATCTCGCGGACGAGGAGGTCGCCGACACGCGCGCGCTCGCGGCGCGGGCGGACGCGGACGATCTCACGCGGCTTCACCAGGGCTTCTCGCGCGCGTTCGACGACATCGCCCGGAGCGGCCAGCCGCGCGCCTCGTTCGAGATGGCGCTCGTCCGGCTCGCCCGGAGGCCGCCGCTCCTGCCGATCGACGAGCTGCTGCGCCGCCTCGGCGATCTCGAGCGGCGCCTGAACGGCGGAGGCGGCGGCGGGGGTGGCGGCGGCGGCGCGCCGGAGCGCGGGCCGCAGCGGCCCGGCGCGCCGTCCGGCGGAGCGGCTGCGCCCCGGCGCGGGGCGTCCTCGGCCGAGGCTGCGCCCGAGGGCGCGGCGGCGTTGAATGGCGTGGCGGCGGCGAGCGGCGTGGCGCGAGCGAACGGCGCGGCCGCCACCGGCGCACCGGCGAACGGCGTCGCCTTCGCGAGCGGCGCGGCGGGCGCGGGCGGGGCTGGGAGACCGACTGGCGCGGCGGCGAACGGCGTGGCGGCGGCGAGCGGCGTGGCGCGAGCGAACGGCGCGGCGGCCGTCTATGGCGCGCCGGGCGGGAGCGGGGTGGCGAGAGCGCACGGCGGCGTGGCGGCGAACGGCGGCGTCGCGGCGAGCGGCACGTCGGCCGCCAACGTCGTCCCCTTCGTGAACGGCGCGCCGGGCGTGCACGGCGCCGCGACCAGCTTCGCGAGCGGCGGGGCCGCGCCGGCCTTCGCGAAGGCGCCGCCGTACGCGAGCGGCGCGGTCGCGCCCGCGTACCGCGCCGACAGCGCTCCGCCGCCGTCGCCGCGCGGCGCGCTGTACTCCGTTCCGCAGAGCGCGCCGCAGTTCGTGGCACCCGGCTCTGCGCCGAGGTCGAGCGCGCCGCCGTCGGCGCAGGGCCCGGCGCCAGCGTCGAGCGCGCCGCCCTCGGCGCAGAGCCCGGCGCCAGCGTCGAGCGCGCCGCCGCCGCCAGCGATGAGCGCGGAGGACCTCGCCACCTGGCGCGCTGTGATCGCCGCGGTCAGGGTGCAGCGGCCAGCGCTCGCCTCCGTCCTCGAGCACGCGGCGGTGCTGGAGCTCACGCCGACCCGCGTCGCGCTCGGCTACGAGGCGAACTCGTTCCTGTCCGGCCAGGCCACCGAGCCGGCGTCCCGCGACCTGCTCGCCCGCGTCCTCGGCGCCCACTTCGGCGCCCCCGCCGAGCTGGTCTTCGAGACGATCACCCGAGGCAGCGCCGGCCCGTCGCTCGCCCAGGTCGAGACCGCCGAGCGCAAGGCCCGCATCGAGGCCGCCAAGCGTGCCGTGGCTGACCACCCGCTCGTCACGGCCGCGATCGAGCTGCTCGGCGCCGAGCTCAAGGACGTGCGGCTCGCTCAGGACTTCGCGGAGGGGTAAGGGCCCCGCGCCCGCCGCGCCATGCGCCCTGGCGCGCCGAGCATGGCGGTGGGCTGACGGCGGGGCGGCCTCAGCCTCCGTTTCGCAGCCAGCTGCGGAACGCCTTGACCGCCTCGTGTTGATCCGGCCAGCGCACGAAGCGCGCGAGCGCGACGAGATCCAGATCCGGAATGAGCTCGCTGGCCGCGATGGGCTCGTACTGCTCGCCGCGCAGCGCGTGGAGGTGGAACGCATCGCGCTCCCAGAACCAGACTTCGCGGACGCCGAGCCCGCTGTACACAGGCAGCTTGTCGAGCCCGCCGCTCGTCAACACCACCTCGATCGCGATATCGGGGAATTCCTTCAGCGTGCCGCCGACGCAATAGCACTCGTCGGGCTCGAGGCCGCGTGACTTGGCCTCGCGCCGGAACGTGGTCGAGCCGTAGCCGTAGAGAGGCACGTCCCGCTCCAGCGCGAAGAGCTCGATGAGGCGGGCGATGCTCTTCTTCGCCACTTCGTGATCGATGGACGGCCTCATCAGCTCCAGCGTTCCCTCGCAGAAGGTCATCCGCAGGCCAGGGGTGTCGAGCTCGTCCCGCAGCCTCACGTAGGTCTGCCAGGGGACGCCGTGGATCACGAACCGCTGCTCCCCCGCAGGAGCGGTCGAGGACGGAAGCGGCATGTGCGCAGCGGCTACCATGGGCTCGTGCCCAGGATAGCACGCTCGATGAGCCGCGCGCGGCTCGCCAGGAGCTCCGCCCGCTCCTCCACCGTGCCGGGGCCGACGTCGATCACCTCGAAGCCCGCAGCGCGGTAGAGCGCGCCGAGCCGCTGGTTGATCCGCTCCGCGTCGGCGGCGCGCGCCTCTCTGCTCTTGCCCCAGCGCGGCTCCTGGAGCTCTGGCATCACGGCGAACAGGAACACCAGCGCATAGCGCTCGAAGGCGGGCTCGCCTTCCCGCCAAGGGTACTCCGCCTCTCCGCTCGTGCGCAGGTAGTACTCGACCGGATCGAGGTACCCGCGCTCCAGCCAGTCTCCCTCGCGCGCGTCCACCTCGATGGCCTTCTGGGTCTCCAGCACGAGCGCGGCGAACTCCCGCTTTCGGCACATCGGACAGAGGTGCTCTGGCGTGTCGATCGGGCGAAACGGCGCGTCCGGCGCGTGGCCGTGGGTGCGCGCGCCGAGCTCGTCGAGCACGCGCCGGTGCGCCTCGCCATGGATGCGGTAGCCCCGCGTGGACGCGAGGTGACGGAGCGTCGTGGTCTTGCCGCACGAATAGGCCCCTGTCGCCACGAAGAGAGGTTTGCCCATCACCAGCCCACCTATCGCCGCGCCCACCACACCGAGCCTGCGCCGCGCTCGATCGCCCGTCCGGCGCGGGACATGAAGTGAGCGACGGCCTCCAGGACGCCCGCGTGATCCTCGTTGTGGTCGTGGCCGGCCAGGACGCCGCCCGGCTTGAGCCTGGGCCACCAGGCCTCGAGATCGGCGAGCACGGCCGCGCGGTCGTGCGAGCCGTCGAGGAACACGAGATCCAGGCTGTCCTCGGCGAAGCGCGCCGCCGCGTCGGTGGACGCCATCCGGAGCACGTCTGGCTGGATCCCGAGCGCCGCCATGTTCGCCCTGAACGCGCCGGGCACGTCCTCCGCGGCGAGCATGGCGCGATACCTGTCAGCGTACTTGTCGCTCGAGCCTGCCCAGGTGTCGACGCAATGGAGCGCGACCCCGTTCCTCGCGGCGAGCCGCCCGACGTACGCCGTGGAGAGCCCTTTCCACGAGCCCACCTCGACCATCGCGCCGCCCCGGAGGGGGCGCACAAGCGCCCGGTAGGCGAGGCCGTCCTCCTCGGAGAACCAGCCCTGGATGGGCGCGACCCGGGTCACCGGGAACAGCGCGAGCAGCGCCGCTCGCTTCTGCGCCGGATCGCGGTACTCGTACTGCCTGTCGCACAGCTTGACGAAGCAGCGGGCGTCGTGCGCGATGAACAGAGGCCGCTCGATCACGGTGAATTTCTTGAGCGACGTGGACCGCTCGGGCTCCCGTTCCCCTCTCCGGATCTCGTCCGCGGTGGTCGCGAAGATCACGTCTTCGTGCCGGATCGGCCGCCCCTGATCCGGGCCGTCGGTCCAGGCCCTCTCTCCGGGGTATCCTGCGCGGTCGGTGCCGTGCTCGAGGAGGCGAGACAGCTTGTCCGCCTCGCTCGCGCGGAACAGGAGAGGGGGAGGCGCGCCGCGCTCTTCGAGCTCGTCCAGGACCTCCTCGAGGAAGAGCAGATTCCGGCCGATGTAGGGAAGGGGGAGGATGAGCGGTGTCATGACGTGGGAAGCGAGGCGCGCATCGAAGGAGGAGGGCCGAGGACGCCGTCCCAGGGTTGCCAGGTCGAGGCGAGCCTCGCATTGGGGTGGAAGATGAGCTCGTGGACGATGCCCGGGCCCGAGCGCTTCGTCTCCTCGAGCTGGGCGAGGTCGGCCTCCTCGAAGACGACATCCATGTCCTCGAAGCGGAACACCTCGACATAGTAGTAATAGCCCACGATCTGCCGCTCGAACGAGAACCGCGCGTCGGCGCTCAGCGCGTCGAGGAGCGGTTCGAGCCGGACGCGCGCGCGATCGCTGTATTTGACGACGTGGTTCTCGACCACAGCGGCCGGGTCGGTCTTCATCAGCTGCCGGAAGATCACGTTGTCCACGCCGAGCGACCGGGCGAAGCGCAGGTAATCCACGATGGGCTCGACCGCGTCGATCTGCCCGTCGAGGAGCACGCAGGAGAGGCGCACCCGGGTGCCGCCCGCCGTCGCCGCCGCCACGACGCTGCGCAGCTCGTCGGCGCGGAGGCCGTCCTTCATCATCATCAGCCGTGCGTTCCTGTCGTGATCGGGGTGGGCGCGGCTGATGTTGAGGTGCTGGATACCGGTGTCGACGATCCAGTCGATCACCCGCTTTCCTTCGCGCTGCTGGAGCAGCCCCGAGCCGTTCGTGGTGAGCGTCCGCTTGCGGCCCCGGTGGGCCTGCCCGAGCGCGAGGATGCGGGGCAATCGCGGATCGTGGCTCGGCTCGCCGCCGGTCACCGAGACCGTCGGATCGAGCGGCCGGAGCGCTTCCAGGGACGCCGCCATGGCATCGAAATAGCGCCCGTCGTCGTCCTCGACGGTCTTCTGCACCGACAGGCTGCGCCCGCGCGATGCGGGCCTGAGCTCCTCGACGCAGAAGTGGCATTTCGCGTTGCAGGGCTGACGGCTGTAGATGGAGAAGTTCGCGTTGCGATAGACCTCGATCGGCTGGCCCCAGAGGTCGAAGCGCACGGTGTCGCCGGCGGTGCTGTTGCCCTTGAGATCGAAGGCGCGGCTCTTCAGGCGGCGCCATTCCTCGCGGAAGGGACGGGCGCTCACGGCAGCCTCCTCATCGCGTCGGAGCGCGCCACGAGGTCGGGGCCAAAGGCGCTGCCGTCCGGGTTGAGCATCGTGAAGTGGGTCCCGACGAGGAAAGGCTCGTCCCAGTCGTCACGCTTCTGCGCGAAGCCATAGCGCTGGAGGTGAAACACATTGGCGAACTCGATGAGCCCCGCGTCGCGCACCGCCTCGACGACCCATGCATCGCCGTCGGGCTCGGTCTTGCGCAGCCGGACGTTCAGGACGAGCTGGCGATCGCCGCCAAGCGCGGAGAGCCGCTCGCGCAGGGCGCGCGCGAGGGCGAGCAGGCCGCCGTCGTGCTCGAGGAGGTGGTGGTTCACCGAGAGCTTGATCGTGGCGGGCTCGCCGAGCTTCTGGAGCCAGGCCTCGAGGCCGGCCGGATCGCGCGGGATCTCGACGCCGTTGGTCACCACGACGACGCGCGCGCAGCGGGGCTCGGCGCGGGCGAGGCGGACCATCTCGTCGAAGTGCGGGTGGATCGTGGGCTCGCCGCCCTCGAGCTGCACCTCGAAGGGGCCCTCGGCCGGGAAGCTCGCGAGGTAGCGATCGAGGGCGAGGAAGGTCTGCCCCCGGGGCGACGAGCAGGTGCAGCACCACGGGCAGGAGCGGTTGCAGTGGTTCGAGGTGGCCACGTAGAGCCGGTGCGGCCGCTCCGCCGTGGGGCGGTCGAGCGGCAGGGTGCCCGTGAGCGTGGCGTTCTGGGGGCGCGTCGCGGTCGGCATGGAGCCTCCTGCGAGGAGGATACGGCGGCGGGGGGAGGGGATGAAGGAGATCCGGGGCGGCGGATCACGGCGATGGGGCCATCGCACCGAGGCCGAAGTGGGAGGCGTAGCCGAGGGCGATTGGGCCGCGGACGGGCTCGGCGAAGGTGAGGCGCAGGCCGAGGCTCGTGGCGATGGGAGGGCGTTGCTCGGGCTTGAGCTGGCGCACGTTGCGAAAGTGACGCCAGCGCGCCGCCAGGCGCTCCTCCGGCTGGGGAGCGCCCTCCCCGCGCGCCTCGACGCGGACCTCACCGGGATGACGGTGGCTCCATAGCTCCCAGAAATCGCTTGCGGCGCAGTAGCCGCTTCCGTCGAGCTCCACCTCGATGCGCTCGGCACGCGGCAGATTCCGGGATGCGAGTTCGGCCTGGACCTGGCCCTCGAGCGAGCTCGCTCCCTGCCTCTTCAGGTGCCGCGGAGGTACGAAGGGCAGCACGCTCTTCCAGACCCTCGCCGCCCTGGCATAAGGCACCGCCTGCTCGAAGTCTTCCCGCGTGCCGGTGCCCACCAGCGTGACGAACGTGAGCACCTCTTTCACATGAAATTGCCGCAGCTTGGAGAGCGCTTCCTGCGCGCGCCTGTCGAATGCCATCGCCGCATGGACGAGGACGTGGTCGATATGGCCTTCGCGTTCCAGCGACGCTGGTAAGAGCCATGCGTGTCTGTGATCCTTGAGCGGCTCTCCACGCGCGTCTTTCCCGCTCAGGCAGGGAGATGGTCCGCTGCCGTCGCGGTGATCCGAGTGGCCGACGAGCTTCGCATGCAGCACCTCCATCCAGAGCAGGCCGTCCACGAGACGAGGCAGGACTTCTCCTCGTGCGGTGTTGGACGACAACGCGAGGAGCGCCGTGTCTTTCTGCGATGCGCTCCGGGGAGCTGCCCGCATTGCGCTTGCTGGCACCTTCGCAAGCGCGTCTCGGCTGCGCCAGTACGATAACCATCGGCTGCCGGGCGGCTGACTCCACCCTTCCCGCTGAAGATCGCTGGTGTCCTTGAGGAGCGCCGCCAAGAGGTCCGCCGGATAAAGCGCGTCGAGCTTCGCGGCCTCCTTCGAAGCCGCGCTCTTCTTCGGCGCCTTCGCGCCTCGCCGCGCCGGCTCCTCCTGCTCCGTGCCGCGCGCTGCGCCCACGCGCTCTCTTCGGAACGCCGCGTACTCCGGGGCGCCGAGCGGCGCGAGCAGCGCGATGCGCTCGTAGCCCGGCCCGGGGGCACACTCCGACGCGCGGCACGGAGACAGGTCCTCCGGCAGGACCTCCGTCGCCTCGGCAGCCACCCAGGACTCGGCGCGTCCCAGGTAACTCAAGCGCTCTGCGAGCGCCTCGAAGAGTGCTCGCTCCGCCGCCGTGGGCTCCACGTCCCAGGTGACGCCGAGCACCGCGCCGTCGCCGCGCCCGACGAACGCGAACGCATCGAGCACCTTGGCCGTGGCGTTCTTGTGGACGGGCATGTAATGGCGCGTATGGCCAGTCGACGCCGGCGGAAGATGGTAGACGGGCGGCGATGTCGCCAGCCGTTCTATCAGCGTCCGTCCTTCCGGCGGCACCTCCGTCCAGCCGAGCCGGGCGAACCCGGTCGCGAGGAGCGCACGGCAGAGGCGCCATGGGCTAGGTGGCCACTCGATGTCTCCTTCGTTCACGTGACGGCCCCAGGGGGTCGCGTGGTACGAACCGGCCAGGAACCGGATAGCTAGCCGCAGCATCAGGCAGAGAAGGTGACGGTCGTCGGAGCGCCGGCGTCCGCGAACAGGTCCTTGCACGCCGCGATGGCCGAGGGCAGCTCCGCCCGCAGCGCGGCCGCGGGCGGCACGACGAACGACTCGGGGCGAACCACGCGCAACGACCCCTGGGGCGCGAGGTCGCACGCTGTCCGCAGGCGCAGGTCACCTTCCAACAGCGCAGCGATCTTGTAGAGCGCGAGCAACGTGAGCAGCCGCTCCGCCGCCGCGCCGAGGCCGTAGCCGCGGATCTGGTGCAGATCGAGGCTGAAGAACGCCATGATTCGTTTCGCTGTGTACTCGTCTCGGTGGAACGGCACGTTGCCGAAACCTTTGCCCGTATCGCCGCTCGGGTTCACCGCATCGTTCTTTACGCCACCGGAGGCGGCCACGCGCACGTCCTCGGCCTCGATGAACGACGATAGCGCGCGCTCGATGCGCAATCGCCCGCCCACGAGGTCGGGCTTCGCGAGGAAGAGGCCGTGAAGCAGCGTGTTCGCGTCGTAGCGAAATACGATGGCCGCGAGCTTTGTGCGATCGATCGGTCCCTCCGCGAGGGGTGCGGTCTCGTCCTTCAGCCGGTTGAAGAACGACTTGTCCTTGCTCTCCAGGATGTAAGGCGAGTTGAGCCGGTGCGCTTCCGTGATCGAGCTCGTGAGATAGCTCTTGTCCGGGCGGACCACGCGCACATACGAGAGCGCCTTGAGCTCGGGGACCAGGTCCTGCGCGGTCCGGTCCCAGCACACCGCTTCGAGCCGGTTGGCCATGCTCTGCGCGCTCTCGACGAGCAGCCGCTGCCCGCCGTTCACGGGATCCTCGAAGACGCTCGCGCCCAGATCCGGGAAGCCGGTCGGCTGGAAGCGGACCCCTTGCACGGGTCGCAGCTCCTGCTCGAGCAGCAGGCGAGAGGGGTACGGGGCGCGATCGGGGAGCAGGGCGCTGAGATCGATGGGCATGATCACTCCGACGTTGCAGGTGCCGCGGGCAGCGGCGTGGACGGCGCGTCCTCGACCGCGGGACCGGCCGGCTTACAGACCAGCCTGAGGAGCTTCACGAGATCCTCGGGCGCGACGGGTATGGCGAGTGTCGCGGCGAGGCGCCGCGCGAGATCGGCGGAGCCTGCGACGAGGCGCAGCTTCGGGCGCGCGCCGGCCGCGGTCAGCGTGCGCACCGCCGCGACTCCTGCGTCGTGCAGGCGCCCCGCGACGAGCAGGCGCAGCGGCGCTGGATCGAGGCGCGGCTCCAGCGGCGACAGGTCGCCGGCGCCATCGCGGCCGGCAGCAGGCCGGGGGCTCACCGCGTCGGGCGTGTACGCGAGCCGGAAGAGCCCGTGCAGCGCCGACGGGCGCTCGGCGCGCGGCGCGCGCGACGGCCGCGGCGCACGTCGCCAGTCGACCGCCATCAAGGCGCGCGACAGCCCGGCGACGCGCGCCTCGTCCACCGCGCCGTCCAGAAACAGCGCGACATCGTCCAGGTGCGCGTACGCGCGGCCACGCAGGGGAAAGGCGCGCGCCCCGTGGAGCGGGGCCTCGATCATGCGGCGCAGCGCCACGGCGGCGAGATCGTCGGCGAGATCGCGGCCGGTCCAGACGACGCGCGGGTCGCGCACGAGGCCGTCGGCACCGAAGGCGAGGCGGCGGAAGCCGGAGCGCGGATCCAGCGGGAGGCAGTGCGCGCGGATCGGGCCGAGCTCGTTCGCCGCGGCGCGCTCCGCCGGGCCTGTCTGCGACGCGATGGCGGCGGCGAGGCGCAGCTCCGCAGAGCCGTCGTCGGCCGCGCTCCACCACGCGTGGGACAGCGGCGGAAGCGGCCCGAGCCAGGGCGCTGACGCCGCGACCTTCGGCCGCGAGACGAGCGCGCTCTCCGCCTCGGCCAGCCCGAGGAGCAGCCGTTGCCAGCGCTCCGGCGACCCGTCGCGGCACACCGCCAGCATCGCCGCCTCGACGCCGCGGAGCGCGCGGACGAGCGCCGCGGGGGCGCTGTCGCCCTGGCCCAGGCTGCGCAGGCCCTCGACCCAGGGATCGATCTCGTCGAGCAACCGCGACCGCGACGAGGTGCTGCCGCGATCGCCCGCCCCGACCGCCCACCGGCCGAGCGGCACCGCGAGGTTCGCCTGCCCGTTCCGCTCGATGTACCCGAACCGGACGAACTCGCTCACGCCGCGGGCGACGCCGAGCCCGGTGACCGCGCGCGCCGCGTCGATGGCATGCCCCGCCTGCCGCTTGTTTGCGCTGGCGACGAGCCGCCCCTCGGCGAAGAGGGCGCGCACCTCGGCGAGCGTCGCCGCGCCGCCCCAGAGCGGCATCCACTGCTCGCCGCGCTGGTTGCCCTCGTCTGCAGCGCACGCGCTGGCGTAGCCGCCGGCCCGCGCCCGCACCGCGAACGGCGCGGCCGCCTGCACCAGGCCGGCGCTCTCGAGCCGCCGCACCGCAGCGACGGGCAGGAGCAGCGCACCTTCGAGCAGCAGGACGAAATCCCACGGGTTCACGAGCGACTCGCCCATGTAACCCGAGGCCTGGTTCGGACCGCCCGCATTCCCTGGCAGGAACTGGCCGACCGCGCGCCGCTCCAGCCCCGGCGCCGGCTCGCCGAAGAGCGCGGCCGCGAGCAGCGGGCGCGCCGCCGGCCGCGCGGCGCCGGTCGCCGGATCGAAGAGCTCGATCAGGCGCTGCATGCGGTTGTTGGTGAAGTCGAGCCGGCCGTCGTTGCCGCCCGTGCCGAGCAGCGCGGGGTACTTCGCCGCGTCGCCGGCCAGGACCACCGCGGCGTCGAGCCACGCGAGCATGGCCTCGGGCCACGCGCGCCGGCAGGCGCGGATCATCTCGAGCTTCTCCTCGCCCTTCGGGCTCTCGGCGCGCGCCGCCACGATCGCGCGCCCCGCGGCGACCGCCTCGCGGTAGGCGGCGAAGCGATCCGCCGGCGACGACGAGAGGGGCTCGATGCCGTCCTTCGTGTCCTTCGGATAGAACCCGCTCCCGCCGTTCCACGGCGCGATGATTGGCGACGGCGCGTAGGCCTCCAGGAAGAAGCGCGTCATGCCATCGCGATCGAGCGACGTGACGAGCTCGAACCGCCCGCTGTTCCAGCGGGCCCGCGCCCCGCGGTCGGCCTGGCTCGCGACGGCGCGGAGGACGCCGAGCGCCTTGAGGTAGCCGGCGATCGGCTCGGGGGTGCATCCGGCGAGGTGGTGGAGATGGAGGCTCATGAGGTCGCGTCGATCGAGGCGCGCGCGTCGGCGGCGCGGAGCAGCGCCTCCAGGTAGGCGAGCGCGAAGGGGCCCCACGCCTCGAGCAGCCCGGAGACGCGCTCGCCCCAGGAGGCGCCGAACCGCGCTCCGACGCCGAGCGCGGCGGGTTCGAGGGACAGCGTGAGCGACGGAACCGGGGCGTCGCCGTCGGCAGCGGCGAGCTCGAACGGGGCGAGCGCGTCGTCCTCGCACACGCCGTGGATGCCGCCGTGGCCCTCGGCCTGGTCGAGCGGCGTGCTCGTCCACGCGGTGCGCACCTTGCCGTGGTGCGCGCAGACGAGGAAGGCGACGAGGTTGAGCTCCTCTTCCGAGAGCGCGGCGAGCTCGTGCGCGAGCGGATGGCTCCGGTCGATGGAGGCCTCCGGCGGCGCCGCGGGCGGCGGCTCGCCCAGCGCTGCGAGGAGCTCCGCGCTGCCCCCGAGCAGCGCGGCATGCTGCGGATCCGCGCGGCGGAGCAGCGCGAGCAGGGCGAGGACGCTCGCGAGCTCGTGCCGGAAGCCAGGCCGCGTCGGGTAGCCCTTCCCGGTCCACGCCCCGCGCGGTGCCTTGGCGAGATCTCGGCGGAGGCCGAGTTCACCGGCCTCCGCGCGCGCGTCTTGCCGGATGGCGTCCTGGAACACCGCATGCGCCTTGCCGGCGTCGTGCCAGCGCGCCGCGAGATCCAGGAGATCCGCGAGCCGCGCCGGCAACCGGAGCGCCGTCGCGATGCCGCGCAGCTCCTCGGCCGTCTCGCGGCCGTGCGTGGCGATGCTCTTCCACGCCGCCTGCGAGAGGCTGTCGTCCTCCGCGGCCTCGGCGCTCTGATCGAGCCGAAGCGCCGCGCTCTCGGCCGGCTCCGCCGGTGGAACCACGGGCACGACGTCGGCGCTCGCCTTGGGGTTCCAGCCGAGATCCTCCGTGTACCCGCCTGCGGACGACGGGAGCAGGAGCGTGCTCCCCGGCGGGATGCGATCGACCTCGTCGACCCTGCGGTAGGTGCCGAGCACGTAATCGAGCGCGAAGACGGGGCGCCCGCGGCGGTCGGCGCGCACGAAGTCGCGCAGATCGCGGACCGGGACGGGGCAGAGCTCGGCGCGGTGCACCCGGCCTACCTGCTCGCGGGGGACGCTCTTGCTTGCCGGGTCGACAGGTCTCCAGAAGACGCGGACGTCGCGGTCTTCCCCGCTCCGGATGTACCGGCCGACGTCCAGATCGCTGCCGGTCAGGTCGGGCGTCGTGTCGAACAGCTCGTCGACGTCGCGGCGGCGCAGGACGTGGGCCGGCGCGTAGCGGTAGAGCCGGCCGAGCAGATCCGGGCCGCACGCCTGCTCGAAGGCGTCGATGGCGCGGGGCGAGGCGTCGCCGGCGCTCCGGGCGAGCGCCGCGGCGGCCTCGGCTGCGGCGTCGAGCTCGGCCTCCGCATAGGGCGCCGCGGTCTTCGTCTTGCCGAGCACCACGATGGCGCCGGACTCCCCTTCATAGCGGGCGCAGCGCCCGAACCGCTGCACGAGGCTCGACCAGGGGGCGAGGTCCGTGATCAGCAGGCGCGCCGAGATGTCGACGCCCGCCTCCACGACCTGCGTGGCGACGAGGATGCGCCCCTCCGCGGGGAGCGCGTCCGGGCGGCTCGCGGCGCGGCTCAGGAACTCACGGCTCCACTGCGCCCTTTCGGCGCCGCGGAAGCGGCTGTGCACGAGCTTGAGCTCTGGCGCGCCAGGCCGCCGGACACGAGTCTTTCCTTTGCGCTCGTGACATCGATCGTCGAGCGCCTGGAAGATGTCGACGGCGCGCTGGACCTGGTTGACCACGATGAGCGAGAGCGTGCCTGGCCAGTGCTTTTCCAGCGCGAGCTTGGCGACGTCGGCCTCGGCGGAGGCATCGCGGAGGTCGATCGACTTGCTCACCTCCCACAGCCCTCCTTGGCGCTCCGCCTCGGGGATGCGCACGGCCTGTTCGTCGAGGGCGGGGACCTGTCCTCTGAAGTCGACGGTCTCGATCCACCGGGGCTGGAGCGTGGCGCTCATCCACCATGCCTGGGTGGGCCGGAGCCGCTGTCGCTCGGTCGCGTCGTGGTCGCGGAAGGCGGCGAGCTGCGCGCTCGTGGCGAGTCCGACGTCCATGAGCTGGATCTCGTCGAGGACCCAGAGCGCGTCCTGGCTCACGAGCCCGAACGGCATGGGCCACCGCGCGCGGCCCGCGCCGTAGCCGCGGTTCATGGCGCGCGAGAGCAGCATATCCTGCGTTCCGAGCAGGATGGCCGGCTGCTCCGGAGCGAGCTCCCAGCGCTGGGCTTCGACGCCGCCCATGAGGACATGCACGGCGACGGACAGCCCCGACCGTTCGAGCCAGGCCTTGATGGCAGTCTCGGTCTGTTCGACGAGCGTGCGCATCGGGAAGCAGAAGACGAGGCGCGTGGGCCAGCCGAGGTCCTCGCGAAGCACGCGATGATAGAGCCAGGGAAGCACGACACCCGCCGTCTTGCCGAAGCCGGTCGGGATGCGGAGGAGCCGGTGTCCGCACTGCGTCGCCTCGCCGAGCGCGCGCTGCCAGCCGTGGGGCGGGAAGCGGGTGACGGTCTCGAACCAGGCAGCGTAGGGCGGCGGAGGCATCACGTGGGGACGTTCCAGGTGCCGGGTGCGCGGGGAGGCGCCTCCCGCAGGCCAGAGCAGCTTCGCAGAAGAGGGAGGGCAGGGGAAGCGTGAGATCGACGCCGGCTATGGATCATCCGCGTTGTCGCGAGCGTTCGATGGTTGCTTGCAGGATCTGCAGCGCCAGCATGTCCTTGGGACGTCCAGCTTTCTTCTTGACCTCGACCGGCTTCTCCAGGGTGAGAACACGGATGGAGAGCCGCGGTGTCTCCAGCGTGAGCGTCTGGTCGAGGAGGCACTCATAGGTTGTCTCGTCGTCGTGCATGCTCAGCGTTCCCAGCCGATCCAGCGGACCGAATCTCGTGCTCAAAGGCTTGACGCCGAAAGAGGCCAGGTGCGACTCGGTGGGGACGATGTGTCGGCCGGCGAAATCGCGGAAGCGGGCCTCGAGCGCGGACAGCGCGTCCAGCAAGCGGCGGATGTTCCGGGCGTCGCGCGAGTACAAGATGTCGAGGTCCTTCGTGTTCCAGTCTGCGCCTTGCAGGCTTGCGGCCACGCCGCCGATGACGATGAACTCGACCTCGTGCGTCTCGAGGATCTCGAGGATGCGACCGAACGGGACACCCGCGTACGACTCGAGCATCTCAAGCCTCTCCCTTGGCGTCATGTCGAGGACCTAGTCGATCAGGGTCAGATCGACGCCCTCCTCGTTGCACGTGGGCACGGCCAGCGCCGCGGCCTCTTCGGCGGCCAGCCGTTCCTCCAGCTCCGCGTAGATCGCGTCCGAAGCGGCGAGCGCTTCGTCCAGATCGGCGATGTCTCCCTGGATGAGGCAGGCAGCGCTTTGCTCGATGCGCTGCCCGGTCCATCGCCCGGTGGACACGACGACTCCATCCCGCAGGACGTCCACGCGATGGCCATCGACGACAGCGGTATACCCGGTGCCCGGCATGACGGCGCCAGCATACCGCGGCAGGGCGGCCGGGTCATCCCTGTCGAGCGGCCGGCCTGCCGAGCGGCGGGATCTGCGGCTGGTACCGCGCGGGTTCTACAAGGCGCCCTCCGCATCGGGCCAAGAAGGGGCACGCGTATCCACTTGCGGTTTCCCGCTCGGAATTATCACTATTTTATGTTTTTCTCGGTTCTTGACCCTTCCGGCGGCGCCGGCGTCTCATGACCTCACAAGGAGGCGCCATGGCGGTGGAGCGAGCCCACGAGTGTGTTGCCGAGGAGCCGGTCGACCCGCTGGCGCGGGCGAAGCCGCTCCCGCGCAGGTTGCCTGTCGCGGGGGCGCCGCCGGAGCTGGTGCCGGCGCGGATGATCAACGAGGTGCTGTATTGCGAGCGCCTGCTCTACCTGGAGTGGGCGCAGGGCGAGTTCGAGGACAACGTCTTCACGGTGGAGGGCCGGAGCGTGCACCGGCGTGCGGACGTCGCGGGCGGCGAGCTGCCGCCGCGGCCGGCGGGGGCGGCGGGCGGCTCCACCGAGGTGCCGGCCACCGCGCCGCCTGCCGCGCCGCCCGCGCCGGCGCAGCGGCGGCGCGCCTCGGGGAAGCGGGCGGACGCGGACGAGGAGGCCGAGGAGCCCGCGCCGTACGAGGCGCGCAGCGTGTGGCTGTCGTCGGAGCGGCTCGGCATCACGGCGAAGATCGACGTGGTGGAGGGCGACGCGTCGGGGCGCCTGGTCCCGATCGAGTACAAGCGCGGCCGCGCGCCGGACGTGCCCGGCGGGGCCTACTTGCCGGAGCGCGCGCAGCTCTGTGCGCACGTGCTGCTCCTGCGCGAGCACGGGTACTTGTCCGACGAGGCGGCCATCTACTTCGCGGCGTCGCGCCGGCGGGTCTCGATCGCGATCGACGAGGTGCTCATCGCCACGACCCACGCGGCTGCTGCCCGCGCCCGGGAGGTGACGGCGGCCGCGGCCATTCCACCGCCGCTCGTCGACAGCCCGAAGTGCAACGGCTGCTCGCTCGTGGGGATCTGCTTGCCCGACGAGACCAACCTCTTGCGGCGCCTCGACGGGGAGGATCTCGACGCGGCGGTGGAGGCAAAGACGGAGAGCCCGCCTGTCGAGGCCGATGGGTCGGAGGAGCTGGAGGGCCTGCTGGAGGTGGACCCATGGGGGCTCGCCGGCGCGGCGGGCGCGGAGGCGAGGTCCGAGGACGCGGACGAGCAGCCCGGGGCGGAGCTCAGGCGCCTCCACCCTGCGCGGGACGACAAGCTCCCCGTCTACGTGCAGGAGCAGGGGGGCGCGCATCGGGCTCGCGGGGGAGCGGCTCGTGATCACCAGCCGGGCCGGCGGGATGACGGAGGCGCGGCTCTCGAACACGTCGCAGGTCGCGCTGCTCGGCAACGTGCAGATCTCGACGCAGGCGATGCGGGCGCTGCTGGAGCGGGGGATACCGCTCTGCTTCATGACGTACGGCGGCTACTACCTGGGTCGCGCGACAGGTCTCGAGTCGCGGAACGTGGAGCTCCGGGTCGCGCAGCACCGGGCGGCGGCGGACGAGGCGTTCTGCCTGTCGTTCGCGCGCGGCGTGGTGGTGTCGAAGATCAAGAACGCGAGGACGATGCTCCGTCGCAACCACGCGGCGCCCGAGGCGGCGGTGCTGTCGGAGCTCGACCAGCTCGCGCGCAAGGCCGCGGAGGCGCCGTCGTTGCCGTCGCTGCTCGGGATCGACGGGACGGCGGCCCGCGTGTATTTCGGGGCGTTCGCCGGCATGTTGAAGGGCGCGGGCGAGGCGAGGGGCGAGTTCGACCTGGAGGGGAGGAACCGGCGGCCGCCGCGGGATCCGGTGAACGCCCTGCTGTCGCTGGCCTACGCGCTGCTCGCGAAGGAGCTCGCGACGACGCTGGGCACGGTCGGGCTGGATCCGCTGCTCGGCTTCTATCACCAGCCGCGCTTCGGGCGGCCGGCGCTGGCGCTCGACCTGATGGAGGAGTTCCGGCCGATCGTGGCGGACTCGGTGGTCGTGGCGGCGATCAACAACGGGGTTGTCGCGCCGGACGATTTTCAGCGGTTCGGCGGCGCGGTGGCGCTGCGGCCCGCGGGGCGCAAGAAGTTCCTCCAGGCCTACGAGCGGCGGATGGACCAGCTCGTGACGCACCCGGTGTTCGGATACCGGATCAGCTACCGCAGGGTGCTGGAGGTGCAGGCGCGGCTGCTCGCGCGGGTGCTGCTCGGCGAGGTGGAGGCGTACCCGTCGTTCCGGACGAGGTGAAGGCGTCGTCCAGGACGAGGTGAATGAAGGCACGGCGCGGGAGAGCGCGGGAGAGAGCGAGCGAAGGAGGCCGGCGTGAGGCAGAGCTACATCGTGAGTTACGACGTCTGCGATCCGAAGCGGCTGCGCAAGATCTTCAAGGCGATGCGGGGGTACGGCGACTGGCTGCAGCTCTCGGTGTGGCAGTGCGAGCTGAGCCGGAGGGAGCTCGTGGAGCTGCGGCGCGATCTCGGGCAGATCGTCGATCCGAGGGTGGACCAGGTGCTGATCATCGACATCGGTCCGGCGAACGGGCGCGGGCTGAGCGCCATCGCGTCCCTCGGGAGGGCGTACGTCCCCTCGGAGCGGGTGGCCGTGGTGGTGTGAGGCGCTGAGCCGGCCGGGTGAGGACCGGCTGAGCTTGTCGCCTGCAGCGGCGGCAGCACGGATGGAGGGCGGCGGCGCGCTGGCTCATCGGTCGGCGCGGGTTGCCATCGCGCGGGGCCGATCGAGGCGGGGGAGGCGCCGGCGGCGAGCCGCCGTCTGTTGGTCGCCGGGTCTGTGGGCCATGCGGCGAACGCGTCTGCGGAGGGCTCATCCATACGTCGGCGAGGCGATCCGGGTCGAGGTGATCGAGCCGCGCGGCCCTCGACCTGCGATCGTCTGTCAACCAGGAACATGACGATGCTCCTCTCCCAGGCGTCGCCGGCCAGGGCGGCTTGCTGGCGGAGGGGCGTCGCGGAGCGCGACGCGCGCCGAGCAGGTGCGGGAGCACGGGGGGGCGCGGCAGCTCGGCGATGACGAGGCGCCAGCCGGCGGCCCGGCCGGTCGAGGCCGGAGCTCCTTGTGAGAGGCGAGCGCCCCGCCGGGGCGAGGTCGGCGAGGCCAAGGATGTGTCGGGCGAGATGAAGGGGGTGTCGGTAGACGCGCGGAGACATGGCGCGACGCTGGGGACGGCCAGGGTGAGCCAGGGGCGACGGTGTCGGAGGCGGGACGGCGAGCGGCGGAGGTGAAGGACGGGACGGAAGAGCGGCCGGGCACGACGCAAGGGCTGGGCGAGGGAAGGAGGGGGTGTGGTAGAAGAGGTCGGGTGCACCGGCTGCGAGCGGTGGAGTGACGCGAAAACCCCGGGGGGCGCTCGCAAGGCCGCCAGGTGTTTGAAAAGACAACGGATTTTGAGATGGCCGGGGCCTCGCGGACGGGGCTCCGGCAGCCGGAGCGGGGGGCGGAACGGGAACCTCTCGCAAACCGGATTGCAAGTACGCGAAATGTCAGGTAGGCCTGGGAGGCCCCTCTCCGCCGCTGAAAGGCGGCGGCCCCATTGAAGGCGCTCGATCGCCACGACGCTGGTCAGCCCCTCAACCGAGCTCTCCGCCGCTGAAAGGCGGCGGCCCCATTGAAGGCGGTCGCGCCGAAGGGGTGGAGCACGTTCAAGCGCGCCGCTCTCCGCCGCTGAAAGGCGGCGGCCCCATTGAAGGGGCTTGAGGCGTGGGCGGCCAAGCATGGCGGGGTCCGGCTCTCCGCCGCTGAAAGGCGGCGGCCCCATTGAAGGCCGCAGATCTGCGTGCTGCTCTACGTCACCTACACGTACTCTCCGCCGCTGAAAGGCGGCGGCCCCATTGAAGGCTAGACGAGCCCTACGGCGTCGGGAGAGCTGAGACAACTCTCCGCCGCTGAAAGGCGGCGGCCCCATTGAAGGAAGCGCGGCGTGAAGTTCGCCACGTATGCAGCGTGGCCTCTCCGCCGCTGAAAGGCGGCGGCCCCATTGAAGGTCGACGCACTCCAGCACGACGTATAGGTCGCCGCGCACCTCTCCGCCGCTGAAAGGCGGCGGCCCCATTGAAGGACGGCCATCGCGATCACGACCTCGGCCATCGGTGACGCTCTCCGCCGCTGAAAGGCGGCGGCCCCATTGAAGGGCAACTTCCGCCCTCTGTGCCAACGTCGGGTGAGACCTCTCCGCCGCTGAAAGGCGGCGGCCCCATTGAAGGGACCGCCGCGGCGCTGTCGCCGCCATCCGCATCGACTCTCCGCCGCTGAAAGGCGGCGGCCCCATTGAAGGCCGGGGTCGTCGCACGTCGGCGAGGTTGAGGCGCTGCTCTCCGCCGCTGAAAGGCGGCGGCCCCATTGAAGGGCAGCCATCTGCGTCTCGGGGTTGGTGACCGCTTCCTGGTCCTCTCCGCCGCTGAAAGGCGGCGGCCCCATTGAAGGGCGGAATCGTGGGCGCTCGCCTGGCTCCACGAACGCGCGACTCTCCGCCGCTGAAAGGCGGCGGCCCCATTGAAGGATTGCCCTCTGAACTTGCCCGCCTTGAACGTGCTCGTTCACCTCTCCGCCGCTGAAAGGCGGCGGCCCCATTGAAGGGCATCGAGCCAGTGAGCGACGAGATCACGTTCCGGCCTCTCCGCCGCTGAAAGGCGGCGGCCCCATTGAAGGCGAAAAGTACGGGGGTTGTCCGTATAAGCAACACTGTAATCTCTCCGCCGCTGAAAGGCGGCGGCCCCATTGAAGGGACATCGACGGGACGCACGGTGCGGAAGTCCAGCGGCACCTCTCCGCCGCTGAAAGGCGGCGGCCCCATTGAAGGAGGCAGATCACCGCGCCTCCATCTTCTGTGGGCTGCCTCTCCGCCGCTGAAAGGCGGCGGCCCCATTGAAGGCCATCGTCTAAGCGCGTGTAGATCTCCTCGCCGATGTCTCTCCGCCGCTGAAAGGCGGCGGCCCCATTGAAGGCATCCGGGCTGGGACCGCCTCGGTCGCGGCGCTCGCTCTCCGCCGCTGAAAGGCGGCGGCCCCATTGAAGGGACACCGAGTCGCTACTCGACGTCTGGACTCGGCTCGAGCTCTCCGCCGCTGAAAGGCGGCGGCCCCATTGAAGGTCCTCTTGAGCCTTGTTGCGCTTCTCGACCGCTTGGAGGTGCTCTCCGCCGCTGAAAGGCGGCGGCCCCATTGAAGGGTGTCAAAGCGCGGGCGCGGGTCGTACGCGAACAACTCTCCGCCGCTGAAAGGCGGCGGCCCCATTGAAGGGCAAGCGCTGTCTGCGATCGGTCGGTCGATTTTTCGTCTCTCCGCCGCTGAAAGGCGGCGGCCCCATTGAAGGCAGCAGGCGGCGGTCGGTCTCGCTGAGCCTCGCCGCCTCTCCGCCGCTGAAAGGCGGCGGCCCCATTGAAGGTCGCTTGGTGCACGGTAGCCTCACCGGTTCTCCGGCTCTCCGCCGCTGAAAGGCGGCGGCCCCGTTGACGGGCGCTCGCCGCGTCGGTGCCACCTCCACCCGCTGTCCTCTCCGCCGCTGAAAGGCGGCGGCCCCATTGAAGGGAGTCCTCCACTTGGACGCGAACGATCTTGTTCATGCTCTCCGCCGCTGAAAGGCGGCGGCCCCATTGAAGGACATATGGGCTCGGTGCCTATCGAGCGGTGAGTGGCCTCTCCGCCGCTGAAAGGCGGCGGCCCCATTGAAGGCACCGGCCGTGGATCTACCGTGCGGCGCTCGGTGCGCTCTCCGCCGCTGAAAGGCGGCGGCCCCATTGAAGGCGTCTTTTGGCATCGCTTGGTGCACGGTAGCCTCACCGGTTCTCCGGCCTCTCCGCCGCTGAAAGGCGGCGGCCCCATTGAAGGCGTCTTTTGGCGTCCTGCCGGTTCCATCACTCCGGCAGCTCTCCGCCGCTGAAAGCCGGCGGCCCCATTGAAGCGACGATCGCCTCGTCCAGTTTCTCCCCGCTCTCCCTGCTCTCCGCCGCTGAAAGGCGGCGGCCCCATTGAAGCGAGTGCTACGGGGTGTGACGGATCGCCGACGTCGCGCGCCCTCTCCGCCGCTGAAAGGCGGCGGCCCCATTGAAGCCGCGGCCCACGTGATGAGGTACGTGCCCGTGGCCGTCTCTCCGCCGCTGAAAGGCGGCGGCCCCATTGAAGCGCGTTTCGGAAGGCGTAGGCGCCTCAAGCCTCGCCCCGCCTCTCCGCCGCTGAAAGGCGGCGGCCCCATTGAAGCTGCTGCTTCTCCTGCGCCTGCTCGATCTCTTCAACACTCTCCGCCGCTGAAAGGCGGCGGCCCCATTGAAGCCCCAAGGGCCCGGCGCGCGACGCGATCGGCACCGCCATCTCTCCGCCGCTGAAAGGCGGCGGCCCCATTGAAGCAAAGACCCTGGCATGGGTAGAGCGCAACGGAAAGCTGCTCTCCGCCGCTGAAAGGCGGCGGCCCCATTGAAGCGGAGATGGGGCCCTGGAGAGCCGCCTTGACGCTGTTCCTCTCCGCCGCTGAAAGGCGGCGGCCCCATTGAAGCCTCATTCCTAGCGCGGAACTGAACGACGAGGACATTCTCTCCGCCGCTGAAAGGCGGCGGCCCCATTGAAGCCCGACGTCGCCACGTTGCACGCAGTGTCTACGGGATTCTCTCCGCCGCTGAAAGGCGGCGGCCCCATTGAAGCGCCTGAGTCCCCACCAGCGGTGATAGGGCCTTCTACCCCTCTCCGCCGCTGAAAGGCGGCGGCCCCATTGAAGTGCGCCGTTGAAGAACTGGGACTCTCCCGTCCCCGACTCTCCGCCGCTGAAAGGCGGCGGCCCCATTGAAGCCTCCCGAGGCGCCAGAGAAGCCAGGGAGTGAGGTAACCCTCTCCGCCGCTGAAAGGCGGCGGCCCCATTGAAGCAGATATTCACGCCGGTGTTCACGCTCGACGTCTAGTGCTCTCCGCCGCTGAAAGGCGGCGGCCCCATTGAAGCCAGAGCCCATGCGCGGTCACGTCGGGCGGGCGGTCCTCTCCGCCGCTGAAAGGCGGCGGCCCCATTGTAGCTCCAGGCGGTTGTTGCCCTTGTCCGGGTCAGGGTAGCTCTCCGCCGCTGAAAGGCGGCGGCCCCATTGAAGCCCGCCTTCAAGCGACGACCTGCGGCTCCAGTTCCCCCTCTCCGCCGCTGAAAGGCGGCGGCCCCATTGAAGCGCGGGCATCCTGGAGTTCGGCGCGCCGCGCGACCTCCTGGCACTCTGCGCCGCTGAAAGGCGGCGGCCCCATTGAAGCACCTCGCGCACCACGTACCGGTACAGCGTGCGCGCGCTCTCTCCGCCGCTGAAAGGCGGCGGCCCCATTGAAGCCGGCCGGCGCTCGTCGCCGAGCCCGGCCCTCGAGCGCTCTCCGCCGCTGAAAGGCGGCGGCCCCATTGAAGCCAGATCACCTGCAAGAGCGTCCTCGCCACATCCCAAGCTCTCCGCCGCTGAAAGGCGGCGGCCCCATTGAAGCGAACGCTACGCCGTCTTCAGCTGGACGACCTATCATCCTCTCCGCCGCTGAAAGGCGGCGGCCCCATTGAAGCTGCTGGGTCGACTTCACGGCCATCGCGGCCACGAGGCTCTCCGCCGCTGAAAGGCGGCGGCCCCATTGAAGCGACGCCATCGCGGCGCGGTGGACGCGGACATCCTCCACTCTCCGCCGCTGAAAGGCGGCGGCCCCATTGAAGCTACGGCGGCACGCAGACCAAGAGCGGCGTGACCACGCCTCTCCGCCGCTGAAAGGCGGCGGCCCCATTGAAGCCGTCGGGCAGCCAGAAGAACACCGGCGCCAGGGCCGCCTCTCCGCCGCTGAAAGGCGGCGGCCCCATTGAAGCATCTCTGGCGTGCGTCCGCTCGCGGCGCCGCTCTCCACGCTCTCCGCCGCTGAAAGGCGGCGGCCCCATTGAAGCATGCTGATGCGGTTCGCGATCGACTGGAGCGCGTACCTCTCCGCCGCTGAAAGGCGGCGGCCCCATTGAAGCACGCCCGACGTCGCTGGCGCCTACGGCGTCACCGCGCTCTCCGCCGCTGAAAGGCGGCGGCCCCATTGAAGCGCCCCGTTGCGCAGCTTCGCGAGCAGCGGGCCGAACTCTCCGCCGCTGAAAGGCGGCGGCCCCATTGAAGCATCGGCATCGGCGCCGTCTCGCTGCCGGTGCTCGCCGCTCTCCGCCGCTGAAAGGCGGCGCCCCATTGAAGCGGCCTCCGGCCCGGCCGGGCTCTGCCCGGTCCCGCCGCTCTCCGCCGCTGAAAGGCGGCGGCCCCATTGAAGCCCGTCGCCGGCCTGGCGGTGGCGGTGACGGGGGGCGTGCTCTCCGCCGCTGAAAGGCGGCGGCCCCATTGAAGCCGCTTCCGCCCCTTGGCCTTCGCTTCCGCCATCCCGCTCTCCGCCGCTGAAAGGCGGCGGCCCCATTGAAGCTCTTCCGCCGTCTCTTTGATCTCGTCCGCCATCGCCTCTCCGCCGCTGAAAGGCGGCGGCCCCATTGAAGCTAGACGGGCGCCCCGCCGCCGTCCCGCCGCTGCAGGTACTCTCCGCCGCTGAAAGGCGGCGGCCCCATTGAAGCGACCCCCGGCGCGCGGCTGGTCGTGTCCAGAAAAGCCGCTCTCCGCCGCTGAAAGGCGGCGGCCCCATTGAAGCACATGCGAACGGACTTGACGGGTGGGACATACGCGATCTCTCCGCCGCTGAAAGGCGGCGGCCCCATTGAAGCTCGGGGGCTGCCTTCGCTGGAGACGCTGTCTCCACGACGTGCTCTCCGCCGCTGAAAGGCGGCGGCCCCATTGAAGCTAGCCCCAGAACCGCTGCGCGCGCGTCGCGTCGTAGCACCTCTCCGCCGCTGAAAGGCGGCGGCCCCATTGAAGCACCCCGTCGGCGGGGCTCACGCTCGCGCAGCAGCTCAGCTCTCCGCCGCTGAAAGGCGGCGGCCCCATTGAAGCGGCGGCGCGAGGCCGCGCCCCCAGTGATCGACGAGGTTGCTCTCCGCCGCTGAAAGGCGGCGGCCCCATTGAAGCGGCCTGGTCCGTCCTCGGAACTTCGCCATTCTCTTTCTCTCCGCCGCTGAAAGGCGGCGGCCCCATTGAAGCAGTAGCGCGTGCCCAAAAAAGTAGGGGCTGGTGGATTGCTCTCCGCCGCTGAAAGGCGGCGGCCCCATTGAAGCGCTGGCGGCCTCGACTGCCGGGTCATCCGCATCGAACTCTCCGCCGCTGAAAGGCGGCGGCCCCATTGAAGCACGTCCACCCGTCGTCCTCCATCTGCTCGCCACCGTCTCTCCGCCGCTGAAAGGCGGCGGCCCCATTGAAGCGTGATGCGGTCAGCCTCGCCCTTCGCGAGCGTCCCGCCCTCTCCGCCGCTGAAAGGCGGCGGCCCCATTGAAGCCTCGACCTGCACGAGGGCATCCTCGAGGAGTTCGCGGCTCTCCGCCGCTGAAAGGCGGCGGCCCCATTGAAGCCCGGCGCTGCTTGATGCCGTGATCCTGCTCGCTGATCCCTCTCCGCCGCTGAAAGGCGGCGGCCCCATTGAAGCGACGAGATCATCCGGAACCTGCACGCGCATCCCGCACTCTCCGCCGCTGAAAGGCGGCGGCCCCATTGAAGCCTCCGTATGGCGCTCACCAGCAGACGGTTTGCCGCAACTCTCCGCCGCTGAAAGGCGGCGGCCCCATTGAAGCATCACGGACGGCCCCACTTCACGCAGGAACGCCGCGACTCTCCGCCGCTGAAAGGCGGCGGCCCCATTGAAGCTACAAGGCAGCGTTCTACGACCGACGCGCGAACATGCTCTCCGCCGCTGAAAGGCGGCGGCCCCATTGAAGCGAGGGAAGCCAGCGGTTCGACGCCACCTACAACGCGCTCTCCGCCGCTGAAAGGCGGCGGCCCCATTGAAGCGTGTCGGTGCGGCCAGATCTGGCCGCTCGCCTGGCCCTCTCCGCCGCTGAAAGGCGGCGGCCCCATTGAAGCTGAGCGTCGAGCGCTTTCGAAGCGGCGCGGAGCGCGACTCTCCGCCGCTGAAAGGCGGCGGCCCCATTGAAGCTACCTCCAGGCCGGGTCGCGCGGGTGCGCCATCCGACTCTCCGCCGCTGAAAGGCGGCGGCCCCATTGAAGCCACGCTGCCTCCGTTCCGCCCGCCCTCAGCGCCGCTGCTCTCCGCCGCTGAAAGGCGGCGGCCCCATTGAAGCGGCGTCGCGACCGCGTGCGTGTCGGTCTGCCCGAACTCTCCGCCGCTGAAAGGCGGCGGCCCCATTGAGGCTCGACGCTCTCATCGCGCTAGGCAAGCTCTCCCCCGACCTCTCCGCCGCTGAAAGGCGGCGGCCCCATTGAAGCGTCTCACCGGCGAAGCCGCCCGCGATCCTCGGCGACCTCTCCGCCGCTGAAAGGCGGCGGCCCCATTGAAGCATTGGAGCTTCGCGAGCCGACACCCGACATGGTGTAACTCTCCGCCGCTGAAAGGCGGCGGCCCCATTGAAGCATGCCACGAGGCATGCAACGTCGGCGTCTGCGCCGACGCTCTCCGCCGCTGAAAGGCGGCGGCCCCATTGAAGCACGCCGATGTCCCCGTCCTGGGAGACGAGGAGTCGCTCCTCTCCGCCGCTGAAAGGCGGCGGCCCCATTGAAGCATGATCTGCATAGGTCCGCGCCACGGGGACACCGAGCTCTCCGCCGCTGAAAGGCGGCGGCCCCATTGAAGCATGGGTCCGAAGCCGCAGGTCTCTCTGGGTTCGCCGCTCTCCGCCGCTGAAAGGCGGCGGCCCCATTGAAGCATCGCCAGGAGCTCCAGCCACACGCCGGAGGCGTAGTCTCTCCGCCGCTGAAAGGCGGCGGCCCCATTGAAGCCCATTGTCGTATACCTTCACGCCAGCCGCGCGCAGATCTCTCAGCCGCTGAAAGGCGGCGGCCCCATTGAAGCGAGGCAGCGGGCGAGGTCGAAGTGCGGCACCCGGTGCTCTCCGCCGCAGAAAGGCGGCGGCCCCATTGAAGCGCCAGCTTTCCCATGCCGGCGCGCTGCACGAGCTGGCTCTCCGCCGCTGAAAGGCGGCGGCCCCATTGAAGCGACGCGATGCGCGTGCGGTGCTGCAGCCAGTGCGCGCGGAGCGCTCTCCGCCGCTGAAAGGCGGCGGCCCCATTGAAGCGGCTGCAACCGCATCACGCGGCAGCTGCACGCGCGCTCTCCGCCGCTGAAAGGCGGCGGCCCCATTGAAGCGCCTGCTCGCGCGCGTCGAGGGCCGGCTGGAGGATCTCTCTCCGCCGCTGAAAGGCGGCGGCCCCATTGAAGCCGCAGCGCCCTCGCGACCGCTGCTACGTCCGTCTCGACCTCTCCGCCGCTGAAAGGCGGCGGCCCCATTGAAGCCCGATCGTCGATCGCCGCGGCGTCGTCGAGACCGACCTCTCCGCCGCAGAAAGGCGGCGGCCCCATTGAAGCACCTGCTTTGCGAAGTCGAGCCAGTCGCTCGGTTTGCCGCTCTCCGCCGCAGAAAGGCGGCGGCCCCATTGAAGCCCATTGCGCGCCACGTCTGAGCGATGTTCCGGATGTCCTCTCCGCCGCAGAAAGGCGGCGGCCCCATTGAAGCAGAGCATTTTTCGTCATCTGAGTCATCCTAATCTTCTCTCCGCCGCAGAAAGGCGGCGGCCCCATTGAAGCACGTTGGCTTTCGTCAGCGGAGTCGCCGTATGAAGGTTGCTCTCCGCCGCAGAAAGGCGGCGGCCCCATTGAAGCCGCCCGGCCGGTGCTGGCCGAGTGTCCGCTCAACCAGCTCTCCGCCGCAGAAAGGCGGCGGCCGCATTGAAGCGCCTGATGGACGTTTCGCCCGCGCTCGAGGCGCTCCTCTCCGCCGCAGAAAGGCGGCGGCCCCATTGAAGCGAGGTTGTGTCGGTGTGCGCGGGTGGAGACTCGCTCTCTCCGCCGCAGAAAGGCGGCGGCCCCATTGAAGCTTCCAGGCGGCGTAGCTCACGGGGTCGATGACCGTCCTCTCCGCCGCAGAAAGGCGGCGGCCCTATTGAAGCGATGAACACGAGTTGCCTGAGCGCCTCCTCGCCTTCTCTCCGCCGCAGAAAGGCGGCGGCCGCATTGAAGCAGATATCGGTGCATGAGGTCTCCTCAGAGCATCAGCTCTCCGCGGCTGAAAGGCGGCGGCCCCATTGAAGCCCGGTCGTATGGTCGACCAGGCCCATGTCCGGCACGTTTTCTTCGCCGTTGAAATGCGGCGGCCCCATTGAATTTTGAACGATGGCGCGCACCTCGCGGGGCTGGAGAACGCTATCTGCCGCTGAAATGCGGCAGCACCATTGAATCCGTCGCTTGCCGCTGCCCTGGGCGCGCTGCGCCTCCCTCTCCGTCGCAGAAAGGCGGTGGATCTATTGAGGCGTGCGCAAGGTGAACGGCCGGATCGATCTCGTGACCCTCTCCGCCGCAGAAAAGCGGAACGGCGCGTCCGGAAGGACTCGGAGGAAACAGATGCAACATCGATTGAAAGTGCAGGTAATCGCTCTCGTTCTGTGCGGCGTATTCCTGCTCGTGCTCAGCTCTGCATGCGACTTGAGCTACGAGTGCGAACCCGTGGACTCGGGAGGCGCTGGTGCTGGGATACCGACAGGCTCAGCAGGAGCAGGGGATCATTTTAGAGATGGTGAACAAGTGGGAGAGGAAGACATCAACGCAGCGTCGGAAGCGCTGATGGCGGGATGCACGTCGAAAGACTGCTATGACATGTTCGAGGACTGCGAGGATATCGGCGGAAGGTGCATCGTCGGATTCCCCGGATGCGACGTTCACGGCAGCAGCCCCTGCAAGTCTTGCCTTGCTGCCTGCCTCGACGACCGGCCGTATCCGTCACAGTGCAACTGTAGACAATGCGGGTTTCGCTGATGAGCTACTCGCTTCAAGATGCCGTCTATGTCGCGATAGGCAGAATCGCCCAATCAGAGCTGAGAAAGGTCGTGTCCCCGGTCGTGGTAGAGGATGACTGCCTTCTTCTTGGCCCGTCGAGCGCAGATCCGAAGCGCCATCGCGTCATGCGGACTCGGTACTGGGGGGTCCAGCCATCTGCAAAGCTGAACAAAAGTATTGCTCGCGATGATGGTAAGCCGATCTGCATAGCGCTGCCGTCGACGATTGACGGACTACTGAGCTTCTCCAGGATCTGCGCTTCAGGAGCTGCTCGAAGGCGACAAGTCTATACGGTGGCGCTTGAGCCCGATGCCGTGGGCGCAATGCCACAGGGACCTGATCCGTCGCCAAAAGTTTATGTCGATGTCGCTGACGCACTGAGGCGAACGCCGCCCATGGCTCGGTGTTCAGAGCTTGAGATCGCACTCTCGGCTACGCTGTGGAAACTGTGGTGTCGACGCTCGCCGGTCGCGATGTCACGATTTTGCGCAACGGGTGGCGCGCTGCACCCGCTGCTGGCCAATCTTGGGCGCTATCATGCGGGATTCTTCCCGCGACGGACGGAGCGCGGTCTGTTGATGTCGCGCTTTGACGAGCTTCTGCTGCGCCAGCTGTCCAGCGATTGGATCAAACCGGTTAAAGTGTTTTCCGGCGGAATGAGGGCGCGGTCCGGTCTACATGCCTGGCTCTCGCACGTCGGCGATCTCTACGTGCCGGAGCGACTGCTGTCCTGGTCTCGCCACACCCACGGACGGATTATTGAATGCGAGGAGCATCCGGGGAAGTCGTCTGAGTTGAGTCGATGGTCCTTCCGATGGCGTGCGGGAGGGGAGGCGATACTCGATGCGCTGCCAAGCTTGCAAGTCGCACCACCCGTTTCTATCGGAGGCGCCGTTGCATACGACCCAGAACACGCCTGGATATGTCGCTTTGATGTGCGGGGTACGCCATACGTGACTCGGCTTGCGGCCGCTGACGGTTCCACCGGTCGTGCCTCGACAGGCTGAACGCTCGCCACGACAATGCGGGTCGTGGCGACGCTCAAGTCAGGTGGCAGCCGACATCTTCGCCGCTCTCTTTCTCCTGGCGCGTGGCTTCTCGGGTGAGCTCGTGACTGCGGTCGGCGTCGCTGCCGCTTCGCACCCTCGCGCTTTCGTCGGCCCGCATCAGGTAGGTGATCTCGAATGCGTCCGTTGGGAGAGCGAAGCTGCAGCTCTCGATGCTGGGCACCGGATGGGCGACCGGCGTGGCGCCGTGAGATTGCCATAGGCTGCCCGATCGTCGATTCCGACTGCCGTCGTTTCAGTTGACAACGCCGTAGTCTTCGGCGTTACCATCCTCCGGCATGAAGCCGATCACATCCTGGCCGGTCGTGTCCGGGCTCGTCGTCATCGCTATCGCTCTCGGCTGCAGCGGCGGCAGCGCGGGCGCCGGCAGCTCGGGCGCCGGCGGAGCGGGCGAAGCGGGCGCCGGCGGCGGCGCAGGCGGAACGAACGACGGCGGCGGCACGGACGGCGCTGTCGCGGGCTCCGGCGGAACGACCTCTGCGGCCGGCACCGGTGGATCGCTCGCGGGAACGGGCGGTGGCGGGGATGGCGGCGGCGCGGCGGCCGGCGGCAGCGGCGGCGATTCGGGCGCGCAGGGTGGCGCCGGTGGCGGCGCGGGCTCGACCTATCGGCCCTGCCCGACCGACGGTACGGCGTGCAAGATCATGCCGTTCGGCGACTCTATCACCGACGGATACAACGGGGACACGCCGGGCGGCTATCGCGTCGAGCTGTTCCGGCTCGCGCACGCGGCGGGCAAGAACATCACGTTCGTCGGTTCGGGATCGAACGGACCGAACACCGTTGGCGGCGTGGCGTTCCCGCACAACCACGAGGGCCACAGCGGCTGGACGATCGCCCCCGCCGGCGGAAGGAGCGGCATCTCGACGCTGGTGTCGACCGTCATGCCGCAATACAAGCCCGACATCGTGCTCTTGATGATTGGAACCAACGACGCAATCGACAATTACGACATGCCCAACGCCCCCAAACGTCTGGGCGCGTTGATTGACAGCATCTACGAGCAGCTCCCCAGTGTTCTCATCGTAGTGGCCGCGCCCGTCCCGTCGCGCGGCGATGCGAGCAAGGGCGACGACACCGCGCTCAGCGCGCGCATCAAGACCTACGACGACGCCATTCCGGCGGTGGTGAAGGCCCGCGCGGACGCAGGCCGACACATCATCTCCGTCGACATGTACACGCCCTTCAATCCGAACAAGACCACGTTACTCGAAGATCAGTGGCACCCCAACCTCCAGGGCTACGTGCTGCTGGGCGAGCAGTGGTACGCGGCGTTGCAGCCTCTGCTCTGACGGCGCGGTCGCTCAAGGGAGGCGCGCGGAGCCCGACGTCCGGCGCGGCGTGTGCAGGCTCGACCAGGGGGTAGGTAATCTCAGCCTTGATTTCGCGCCCATTTCGCGCCCACGGAGCACGAGTGAGCCGACCGCGACGCGCGCCCCGGCCCCCGCGCGTCTACTGCGTCCAGCACCAGGAGAGCGATCTCGCCTTCATCGCCAGGCTCTGCGCGGAGGACGGCGTCTTCTTCTGGTTCGAGCCTCCCGAGGGCGGCGATCCGGCGGCGCCCGAGGTGATCGTCTTCGCCGATTTCCCCCGGGGCCTATGCGCAGATCGCCGGCGATCCCACGCTCGCCTACCGCCAGGCGACCGGCGCCGCCGCGCTCGCTCCCGAGGAGCGGCACGTGACGCGGTTCGTGCGGAGGCAGGCGAAGGCGCCGCGCGGCGCGCGCGTGAAGGGCTTCGACTTCGCGCGGCCGGCGCTCGATCTCGGCGGGACCCGAGGGGAGGCGATCCGGGCGCGCACGACGTACGAGCACCACGATCACGACGAGCGGATCGACGCGGGCGCCGAGCGGGCGCAGATCGTGCTGGAGCAGGCCCGGGCGCGCGCGGATCTCGGCGAGGGCGCCTCGTGGTGCCGGCGGCTCGCGCCGGGGCACAGGTTCTCGCTGGAGGGCCACGACGTCGCCGCGCTCAACGGGCGCTATGTGCTGACCCGGGTCGAGCACGAGGGGCACAACGCGCACCTCTCGGGCAGCGACGGGCCGAGCTACGAGGCGCGCTTCCGCTGCGCGCCCGAGGCCGTGCCGGTGAGGCCGCCCGCGCCCCGCGCGTCGGTGCGGCAGGCGCTCGAGACCGCGACCGTCGTCGGCCCGCCCGGCGAGGAGATCCACACCGACGCGCTCGGCCGCGTGAAGGTGCAGTTCCACTGGGACCTCGACGGCGCGCGCGACGACAGGAGCTCGTGCTGGCTCCGCGTCGCGACGCCGTGGGCGGGCGCGGGCTGGGGCTTCCAGTTCGTGCCTCGCGTGGGGATGGAGGTACTCGTCGGCTTCCTCGGCGGCGATCTCGACCGCCCCGTCGTCGTGGGCGCGCTCCACTCGTCATCCGGGCGAGGTCGATCGAGATCGTGGGCTCGGAGCGCGCGTCGCTGTCCGGCCCGGGCCCGGCGGTGCGGCTCGCGAGCGACGTGGAGATCGTGTCGAAGGTCGTCAAGATCTACGGCGAGGAGGCCTCGATCGAGCTCGGCAAGAAGGCGAGCGTGAAGGGCGAGCAGGTGCTCCTCAACTGCGACGAGGGCGCGCCCGAGCCGCCGGAGGACGGCGAGGCGCCGCCGGGGACGAAGAGGTTCAGCATCCGGCTGACCGACGAGAGGTTCGAGCCCTACGCCGGCAAGCGGTTCAAGATGGTGTGCGAGGGCCTGAAGCTCGACGGCGCGACGGGCGGCGACGGATCCATCGAGGCGGACGTGCCGGAGGCGGCGAGGACGGCGGAGATCACGCTGTGGCTCGGCGCGTTCCCCACGGGGCAGGTGCGGCGCTACTCGATCCAGATCGAGGACCTGCCGGCGCCGACGTCGATCGCCGGAGCGCAGATCCGGCTCAAGAACCTCGGTTATTACCGGGGCGCGGGCAAGGGGGAGATCGACGACGAGACGCGCGCCTCGCTGCGGAAATTCCAGAGCGACCACGCGCTGGAGCCGACGGGGGAGCTCGACGGGGCGACCGCCGGGTCGATCGTCGAGCGGCACGGGAGCTGACGCGACGCCAAGGGAGAGAAGAGACGATGCCCGCTCCGAGCGCACCGATGGGAGTCAAGGTCCCCGCAGGCGGCCCTGGCCACGCCTCGCCGCCAGCCGCGTTCGAGGCCGAGCCGCCGCGGCTCACGACGTGCCTCAACATGACGCCCGTCGACTACCCCGACGGCACCACGGGCGCGCCGGAGTTCCCGGCGCACGAGCTGGATCTCACCGACGCGACGAGCATCGAGCAGATCCTCGCCCACATCGACGCGCGGATCCACGCCCCTCTCGACGACGCGTGGGCCGGCCCGCCGGGCACGGACGGCGAGGGCGAGTGGGTCGACGACCCCGCCGAGGAGGCCTGGGCCAAGGCGCTCAGCGAGGCGATGTTCGGCCAGCGGTACGGGGGGCCGGGGCAGTGCTACTTCGGCGATTCGAAGTGGGACTCGTTCATCTTCTCGCGGATGCAGAAGACGTCGATCGACTACATGAGCCAGAAGGTGTGGGGCGTGCGCAAGAACGCGACCGCGCCGGCGACCTGGCTCGAGGTCCAGATCTTCAAGAAGCAGCTCGAGAAGGACGGTCGCAGGATGGAGTCGGCGATGGAGGACAACGACGACCCGGCCATCTCGATCTGCTGCGCGTGTGAGCACAATGCCACGTACGGAACGATCATGCGGGGCTTCACGCTCGAGCAGCACATGAATGGCGCCGGCTGGGCGGCGGGCCAGAACCCCGGACGCCCCATCTTCGACGCGGGGCAGTTCGCGGGCGGCAAGTGGTATCCGACCAAGGAATCGACGCTCGACGTCGCGGCGGGTCTGCTGAAGACGCCGCCGATCGGCCCCGGGACGATCTACTGCTATAACCCCTTCGGGGACAACAAGGTGGTGACCGGCTTCGTTCCTATCGGGTGGATCGAGACCGACGCGCATGGCGCGCCCGCGATCAAGGCCCAGTTCAGAGAAAAGACGCTGAACGACATCACCGAGCGCAAGTCGCAGTACGGGACGCCGAAGCGGCAAGTCGATGATCCGACGGAGCAGCTCACGAAGGTAGAGGAGCTGAACTTTACTCCCTCGACACCGACGTCGGAGTCAGACGCCGCGAACATGCTCGTCGGCGTGCCCCTCCCCGCGACCGGACAGCGCAAAGGATCTCACATCTTCTTCGTGCTCCGCGTGAGCAAGGACAAGAAGCGGATCCAGAAGTTCGACACCAGCAACGGCCACCCGCTCGACAGATACGTAGGGGACACCGTGATGGACCCGCTCGGCAAGGCGGGGATCTACGACGGCATCTCCCTCACCGCGGCCCCGCCAGGCAACGTTTTCTGCGGGATGGGCGTGCTGCCAACGGCCCCCGTGGCGCTCGACACCATGGCCGACCACATCCGCCGCGCGCGGCCCATCAGCCTCATGCGCCTCGTGATCGCGGAGCGCCGCCCTGGGCCCGAGCTCAGCGATCGGCATGTGCTGTTCGTCAGCAAGCTCATGCGGACGTACGATGACGATGGGCAGAATTTCTGGGTGAGCAAGTGCGCCTGGTCCCTGCGCAACACCCCCGGGTTCACCAGCCTCCAGCCCTGGTGGATCATCTACATCCCTCGGATGGAGCTCGCGAGGATGATGTGGACCAAGGGCGCACGGAGCCGGAAGCTCTCGGAGATGGCACGCGACGTGTCCGTCATCCGCCGCATGAAGTTCGACAAGGAGCAAGCGAAGAAGACGAAGAAGGATCCCGCGCCCGCGCCAGGGCTCCGCTACGGTGAGGACTACGTGGCGCAGATCGTCCTCACGAACGACGACCGAGGAGGCGCGCTCTACTGGAGCCGGGCTCGGTCGGAGCTCAGCTTCGGGGTGACGAACGAGCAGATCCAGGGCAACCCGCTGCCGAACGCGATCAAGGACAGCGTGGCGCCCGTGGCGCGCCAGGGGCGCGATCCCAAGCTCGAGGTGCCCTGGAACGGCGAGCGCTTCGACGACCGTTACAGCGATATCGACATCACGATTCCATCGCTGTTCCGTGACGGCGAGGACACGAGGAGCGCGAGCGAGCATGACGCCGAGCCCATCGCGACCGACGATGACCACGCCGAAGAGCTCAGGATGAGCATGATCGACGACGAACCGAAGACACCGGGTGAGGTGGAGCTCGCATGAGATCGGTGGTCGCGTCTCTGCTTGCCGGATTGATGTTCGTGTTCGGCTGCTCTGGAACGCCGCCGCCCCGACCGCTTCAGTCCGCAGCGCCCGCGGTGGCACGTCCCACGGCGGCGGCAGCGACGGCGAGCGCTCCGCCAGCAGGCCCGAAAGACTGCGCGAAGAGCGCCACGATCGAGGAGTGCACGTGGGCGTGCAATCACGGGGCGCTCGCGAGCTGCGTCCGCGTCGGGGAGATCCGGATGCAGGCCGATCCCAAAGAGGCGGCGGCCGTGCTCGAGAAGGCGTGCAACGGCGGTGAGCAAAGCGGCTGTGAGCGCCTCGCGCAGCTCTACCTTGGCGGCGCGCTGGAGAGGGACTATCCGCGCGCAGCGGCGCTCTATACCAAAGCCTGCGACGCCGGATATCAACCCGCCTGCGGTCGCCTGGCCGACCTCCGTTTCCGGAGCGAGCCGGGCGTCGAGGCGCAGACCGACGAGGACTTCGCCGCCGCGATCAAGCTCCTGGAGCGCGCCTGCAACGCCGATGATGCGAAGTCCTGTGGTACGCTGGGGGCGATCCATTTCACGGCGATCCATGTGCCGGAAGATCAGGCCAAGGGATGCGCGCTCCTCGCAAGAGGATGCGCCATGGGCAACGAATGGAGCTGCGGCCATGCAGCCGAGATGTGGGCCCGCGCGGACCTCCCCGCCCTCGGCGACATCAAGGAGCATGAGAGATGGGCGCGGGTCAACGAGTTCGCCAAACGTCAGGTGGCGCTACGCAAGGCCGCCTGCGAGGACACCGGTCGATTTTGCAACCTGGTCGCCAAAGAGGATATCACCAGCGCGAGGAGCCTGCTCGACGATCTCTGCCGAACCCGCAACAACATCGCCGCATGTAACGATCTCGGGCTGATGTACGACGAAGGAGAGCAAGGCGACAGAGACTACGCGGCCGCAGCAGCGCTGTTCGAGATCGCGTGCCGAGGCGGCGCTGAGCCCTCCTGCTTCGAGCTCGCCAGGTTTTACAAATTCGGCTACGGCGTGGCGAAGGATCCGCGCAAGACGTTCGTGCTCACCGAGCGGAGCTGCGCGCTCGGCTATACGCCTGCCTGCGACATCCTCGGCACACTTTATCTCAACGGGGAGGGGACGGGGCGCGATATCCACAAATCGCTCGACTTCCGGCGAAGGGCCTGCGGCTGGCACGACAGCAATGCATGCCGTACCCTCGGTGTCTGGCTCATCTCCCACGACGGCGAGGAGGTACGGGAGGGAGAAGGGATGCGCGAAGGCGCCGAGCGTCTCCGCGAGGCATGCAATGGCGATAGCCGTCCGAGCTGCCTCGATTACGCCCTGCTCCACGACAAGGGCTGGGGCGTGCCCAGGGACCCGAAGAAGGCGCGCGAGACCGCGCAGCTCGCGTGCGATCGAGGCGATCGCGAGGCGTGCGGGTGGCTGAAGAACCCCGCGCTCCACACCCCGAAATGGGTGAAGGAGCGCGAGCAGCGGCTGGCGAAGCGCAAGGCGCGCGGCGCCGCGACCAAGGAGCCGAGATGAGCGCGGCAGAGCGAGGGCGGCAGGCAGGGCGCGCGCACCAGCGCGAACCGCAGATCGAGGGGCTCACGATCGAGCGCTACGCGGAGGTGATGGCCTATCGCCGCCACTTCCCCGCGGCGCGCGCGACCGAGGTGCTGCTCCGGCTCGGCATCCAGCCGGCGCGCTGGGATGCGGCGACGCGCGGCTGGGGCACGGCGATGAGCAGCGCGCTCGCCCGCGACGAGCCGGAGATGCTGACGCGCTTTGCGAAGGCCCTCGCGACCCAGGAGCGGCGACTTCGCGAGTTCCCGCCGCGCATCGAGTCGCTCGGCGAGCCCGTGGCCCAGCAGGGGGACATCGACGGCGCGCGCGCGTTCGAGGGCGAGCGTGCGGCGGAGCGGCCGTCGTACCTGCGCGACGAGGCCGCGAGCGCGCCTCGGGAGGCCGCGAGCGCGCCGTGGCCCGCTCCGCCCGCGGAGCCGGCGCCCGGAGCGCTGCGGAACCTCCACGGGACCGCCGAGATGAGCCGGTTCGTCCCCCGGCCCGCGCTGCCCTTCCAGGAGCTCGATCCGGCGCGCGGGCCCAGCAAGAAGCGCTGATCCCAAGATGGACCCTGTACCGCCTGGCCCAGGAGTACGACCGAGCGCTGCTCGGTCCAGGTCGGCTCGGACAAATCAGCGCGGCTGCAGGTCACCTCCCCCAGAGGACCGAGAGATCGAGCTCGATGGCGTGGAAGGGCTCGGCGCGGACGCGGGCGGCGTCGCGGTGGACGACGGCGGGCCCCCAGCCGCGATCCGCGCCGAGCACGTAGACCTCCAGCGTCCGGGCGATCGGGTCGACCAGCCACGCGTGCCGCACGCCCTCGCGTGCGTAGATCGGCATCTTGTCGTCGCGGTCGACGCCCTCCGTCGAAGGGGAAAGCACCTCGCAGATCCAGTCCGGGGCGAGCGCGAAGTATGCCGTGTCGGGCATCTCGGGCATGCGTTCGCGGCGCCAGCCGGCGAGATCGGGCACGAGCGCGTCGAGCTCGCCCGGCGCGCTTGGGTCGGGGAAGCGCAGCTCGATCGCGTCGATGATGTGCCAGCCGCCGGGCCCTCCGTCGCCCAGGTCGAACGGTCCGCCCAGCTTGATGGTAAGCGCTGCATGAAGCGCCGTCGGCCCCAACCTCGGTCAGCTGGTGCAGGATGGGGGCGATGGAACCGGCTCGGTCAGCTCGTGGCGCGCTGCTCTTCCGCGGGAAGCGGAGGCGGGACGGTGATCGGCCCGAGGGCGACGTTCATCTCGTCGTCAACGAGCCGGACGCGGGTGCGCGCCCAGTACCTGGGGGCGAGCTCGAGGTAACGGTCCCGCGGCCAGTAGGGCATCGCGCGAATGACGTCGGCCAGGTAGGCCTCCGGGTCGAGCCCGTGCAGCTTGCAGCTCGCCACGAGCGAGAAGAGGTTGGCCGCGGCGGAGGCGTGGTCGTCGCTGCCGAAGAAGAGCCAGGACTTTCTCGCAACCGCAATGGATCGCAGCGCTCGCTCGCTGGCGTTGTTCTCCAGGCGCAGCCGACCGTCGTCGAGGAAGCGCCGCAACGGCTGCTCTTGGTTGAGGGCGTAGCCGAGCGCGGTGGAGACCAGGCCGCGCTCGCGAGGACGCGCGTGCTCGGCCCTGGCCCAGGCAAAGAACGCGTCCACCAGAGGACGGACGACGGCATCTCGGCGCACCTTGCGCTGCGCGGGCGCAAGATCCGCGAGCGCACGATCGGTAGCGAAGATGGCGTTGATGCGACGCAGCCCCTCGACACCGAGCTCGTGCTTGCAGACCGCCGCCTCCCAGAAGTTGGTACGGCAATGCGACCAGCATCCTACTTCGGTCGGGGGCGGACCGCGCTTCTCGTCGGCAGCAGCGCCTCTTGGTGGTGTGCCGCGGAAGAGGGCGTCATAGATGGCGTGAGCGTCAGCTTGAATATACCGAGAGAAGCCGCGGAACATATCGCAGACCGCAGCGCTGGTATGCTTGGGCTGGTACTCGAAGAAGACGTGATCCTTGTCCGCGAGGACGACGAAGAAGTGTCCCTTGCGGCACGGCCCGGGCTTCTTGTCCTTGCGCTCCTGGATGGGCCCAGGCTGGATGGAGACCCCGGTGGCGTCGGTGGACAGGCAGAAGGCGGTCTCGAAGGCCTCTTTGCGCGCGGCCTCGACGATGGCGCCCAGAGTCGCACCGACGTCTTCGGCGTAGCGGCACATCGTGCCGCGATCGAGCGACGCGCCCTGAAGCTCCAGCTGCTGCTCCAGTCGATAGAACGGGACGCCGAGCAGGTACTTGCTGGTGAGGATGTGCGCAATCATCGACGGCGCGAGGAACGACCGCCGGAACAGCTCTTTCGGAAGCGGCGTCGTGATGAAGACCGTGCAGGTCTCGCCCTTCGGCGTCGGCGGCGGCGCGTCGAGCGAGGGCGCGTCGAGCGCTGTGGAGGAAGCGCTCGGCTCGCCGGCCGCTGCCGTGTCCTCCGGGCTGACGCTCGCAGCGGGCGTCGGCGTCGGGGCTTCTCTCGCGACGACCTGGACCGGGGCCGCTTCCCCCTCGCCAGAGCTGCTCGCGTCCGTGAGGGACCGCTCGGCCTTGTACACGACGCGTGCGAGCACGATGCGGCGCATTCCGCCGCGCTCGTAGCCGAGTCGCGAGGTCTCCTCGACCCCGATGCGGGTCGCCGTCGCATCGAGCTCGGGGCAGGAGAGCTCGATGCGGACGACGGGCAGGTCGGACTCGGACAGGTCGCGACGGCCCTTGCCGCCGGACCGTCGTTTCGGCCCCTTGGGGTCGTCGTGCTGCCGCTCGTCGCCCGTGTTGCGCTCGGCGGCCTCGAGTGCCTTCTCGAGACGCTGGACCTCGAGGAACATCGAGTTGAACGCCAGCTGCTCCGCGCTCACCTCGGCGCGCTCCGCCTTGGCCACGAACAGTCGACGTTGCAGAAGCTGCAGCTGCTCGAGCGCACGGGTGTAGGCGCGCCGAAGCTGCGCGAGCGCATCGCGCGCTCCCACGAGCTCGCTCTTTGCCGCGGCGAGCTCCGCTTCGAGCTGCGCGATGCGCTGCTGCTCGGCCGAGAGCGTCGGCTTGGCGGCGGCGTCGTGCACGACGCCGCTCTACGTAAGCCGCGCGTACTTGTCGAGCGAATTCGTGCGGCTCAGTGGACGCGGCGCGGTGCGCGCCTTCGCGGTTTGGGCGTGGGCGCGATCTCGATGCCGTCGAGCAGCGTCTCGAGCGTCGCGTCGTCCACCTCGACATGCGTGGCGCCCTCGGTCGGGGGGTCGGGAAGTGCGAACGCTCCGCGATCAAGGCGTTTTGAAAACAGGCAGATTCCACTGCCATCGAAGAAGAGAATCTTGATCGTGGTCCGCCGCTTGCCGACGAACGCGAACAGCGCTCCGCAGCGCGCCTCGTACCCCACACGCTCACGGATGAGACCCGAAAGCCGCTCGAAGCCGTAGCGCATGTCCACCGGCTCCAGCGCGACGAACACCTGCACGCCCGCCGGAATCATCGCGCCGCTCCGCCGAGGGCACGGACCACCTCCGCCAGCAGCGCGGGGTCGAACCCCGCGGCGACGCGCACCCGCGCGCCGCCGACCTCGACGACGAGCTCCGCAGCGCTGCTCGTCACGGCGGGCGCCTTCGGCACCAGGCGCAGAAAGCGCGGGGGCTCGGCCCGCGACAGCCGGCTCGACCAGCCGTGCAGCGTCGAGGCCGCAAATCCGCGGCTCCGAGCGAACTCCTCCGCCGTTTCACCACTCTCGCGCCACGCCCGAACGCGCTCGGACCACATCACTTCGGTCGCCTTCGTCCTTGTCATGCACGCCATCATGAACTGGACAGCGCGGCCGGGGTGAGACGGCGCTTCGCGCAGCGCTTACGCTTGATGCCTAGCCTGGACGACGCCCGTGCATGTCGCGGTGCCGGCCGGGGGAACACGTGCAGGGTGCCGCTGACGAGCTCCGCCACCTGGTGCGACGGAACGGCTTCGAGGTCGGCGTACGTGGCGCGGCGCTGTTTCTCGGCGGCTTGGCCCATAGGGGCCAAGTCTGCCCGGGGTGCACAGCGGGGCAAGGCGTCAAGGCGCAGGGTCGGGTCGGCGCGCCGGACGGCTCGCTCATTGCGCCACGAGGTCTCCTGCCAAGCGCGGCGCGACCTCGTGAGTCGTTTCGTATTGCGCGGCGAGGCCGGTCACCGTGATGTCCTGATCGACCGCGAGCGACGCGGTGTCGATGACAGGCTGGCCGTCCATGAGATGCCCGAGCGTCCCCGTGGCAGGGACGCCGTGAGCTGAATATCTGGTTCGGCGACGAGGTCACGGGGGAGGAGGGCATCGCCGCCGAGACGTTTCGGTTTCCTGAATCGGAGCAGCGCACGTCAGGCGGCGCACGCACGCGTTCGACGCTGCGGGACCGCGATCCCCGTGCGCAAACGGCCATCGATTCTCGCGGCCATGCCCAGCCCGCCGACATCAGCTCTCATAACCGAGCGATTTGACCATCTTCGAACAGCACCCACGGTGTTGAAGCCGCATAGGCCTCGATCCCCGCGATGGGCAGCCCTGGTGCATCCTCGAGCTGCTCGAGGCCCCTATCTCGGAGCTGCATCCCACGTTCGGTGAGCCGGTATACCTGCGAGAGCATCGGATGACCAGGCGGTTTTGGGCCAGGAGCGCTCTCCACAGCGGCGCTTGAATCGTGCTTTGCCCACTGTTTCAGCCGATCTTGCAGGAACAAATCGCCTGTGCAGAAAAGAAGATTCCACAGATCCACCCTCGCCTGCGACTCTTGGACAGCCACGGCCAATGGGGTTTGCCACTCCGCGGACAGGATGGTCAAGATGAGCTCGTCGAATCGGCTGAGGCGCAGCACTTCTTCTGCAGTCCTTCGTGGAAAGAAGCACGAGAGGAGCGCCCAGAGGCGAGCAAGCTCTGGAAATCCTTCGACGCCACGCGTGCAAATTTCAACGAGCGGCAATGGGTTCTCGTCGGTGTAGCTGTCCCAGAGACGAACGGCCTGTTCGTAGCGTTCGGGCGGCCAGGCATGCGCCGTTCCGAGGCGCTCCAGAAGTCTATCGTCAGGATGATCGGACACCGAGGTCGAGCAGTCGAACGGACGCGCGGGTCGCTCGCCGCTCCTCGTCGCTGACGGTGGCACTGGCTCAAACTCAAGGACGAGGATATCGCGGCACCGGATCCCCACGTGGGGCAGCCAGCTACAAGCCCTCCAGAGGTTCACTCGATCGTTTAGATTCGACGACGTCCACAATGCAACAGGAGTATCCCAGCGGACATCCGAGGAATAGAGACGATCCCACTTCTCGCCCAAGTCATCGGTGTCTGCTGGATCTTCAGACAAACAAGACCACGCCTCACGTGCCCGCACATGTGCAGCGGCGTCGCGGCGGCTGGGTCCGACGATAAGGCAATCGGATGCGCGCACGACGTTGGTTGCGCCGAGTTGTGCCAGACGCTCTGCTGTTGGTGTATCAAAGGCGACATGTGTCGCCGTCTGTAGAGCGGTGACCTCTGCCATGATCAATAGAACCCGCAGTCATAGCATTGCCTGAACTTGTAAGGCTCATCTTGCCAGCAGTTGTCCTGACAGACGGCGCACATGGTCTTTTTTTCTTGAACTCGACGCGTGCACGGATCGCCCTTCGCGATGCATTTCTCATACATCTCCGTGCATTTGTTGAGTGGCGTACACCCAGCCATCAGTTCTAGCGATTCGCTGCCAACCTCTTCGTCCTCTTCACTGTTGCCGTTGCTTGGAAAATCTCCCGCCCTGCGGATTCTGTAGGATATCCGGCGCCGCGCTTCCCGCCTCAACTGTGTCGCAGGTGTAGGACAAGTCGCATGCCGACGCGAGCACTGCCGCGAACGCGCCGCACAGGACGAGAGCGATCGTCCTCATAGGTAGTAGGTGTTTCATGTGTTCTTTCCTGCCGCTACTGGATGTGCCGATCCGATCGCAGAGCGAGAGAGCGGCGTCAACGGATAGCTGGGCCTGCCGCGGTAGCGAGGATTGGGTCCCGGTCGGGCTCCTTCCTGCGCTCCGAACAGCCGCTCGACGGTGGTGTCCACGTCGAGATGGACGATGTCGGGGAGCACCTCGACGAGCGTCGTGTCGAGCGCGGCGAGCGCCTTGTCGTCGAAGCGCCAGAGGTCACGGTAGAGCGTGTCGGCACCTGGAGGAGGGCCACGCGTGGATGGTGGCCCTCACGCGCCGTCCGGCTCGCTCATTGCGCCACGAGGTCTCCTGCAAAGCGCGGCGCGACCTCGTAGGTCGTCTCATATTGCGCGCCGAGGCCGGTCACCGTGATGTCCTGATCGACCTTGAGCGACGCGGTGTCGATGACAGGTTGGCTGTCCACGATATGCACGAAGACCTGGATCTCGCCCGAGCCGTCGTCGATGTACACCTTGAAGCCGTAGGGCTGGTCGTCCTCCACCGCCTTGGTCACGCGTCCGCCCACGCGCACCAGCAGGCCCTCGACGGGCTCTCCGACCTCTCCGGTCGTCACGTCCTTCGGTCCGACGGAGCGGGCCTCGCCGAGCGTCGTGACCGAGGCTGCCTTGGCGTTGAGCACCGTCTGCTGGGCCGTCTGCCCGAGCGTCCCCGTGACACGCACCCGGGTGTCGAGGTTGAGATCGAGCGCGTCGGGCAGGCTCACGTAGATGCCCCCGGTGTCGTCCTGCAGCGCGAAGCCCTGCTCGCCGGTCGCCGAATTGAATGTGCCAGGCGCGACGGTCACGACACCGTCGACCGTCGCCGTGGAGCCCTCGGCCAGGCCGCGGGCTTCGGAGATGGCGACGGCGACCTCCTCGTCCGGAGCAGGCGACTCTTCGTCAGAGCTGCAGGCCGTCGTCGCGAGGACGCAGGTGGTGATGGCGATCGAGACGATGCTGGGAGTCGAGACGGTCTTGCGCATTCCCCGTCCCTAGCCGTGCTGTCCCCCAGGGACAAGACATGGCCCCGGAGCGCTCGATGTCGCCCCTTGGCGCCAGCCCCCGTCGATTCTGTGACGATCCCGAGAATCCACCGCAATTCTAAGCATGAGCCCTTTCTCTCCCCTCCCGCCTCCTCCCGCCGACCTCGTCCAGCACAGCACCTGGACGTCCATGCACGCGACCGCCGTCCACGTGCTCCCGGGGATGCTCCGCTACCTCGGCGTCGCTGAGGACGACATCGACGACCTCTCCCAGGAGGTCCTCCTGGGCGCCTACACGAGCCTCCCCCGGTACAACCCCGCCTATCCCGTCGCAGCACCCGGGTCTGCCTCACCGCCGCCGGTCGCCTCGCCGTTTCTCCAGGACTTCGTGCTGGCCGTGCCCGCTGCCGCCGCGGACACCGCCCAGGAGCAGCAGGAGCAGGACGACCCGGCGTCGCTCCCGCTGCCGGCGCCGCGCAATCCCCCTCGGCCATCGCGCCCGCACGGCCTCGGCCCGCGCTGGCGAGCCGAGTCCAGCTGGCTCTTCGGGATCGCCTGGCGAAAGGTCCGGCGCCATCTGGAGCGCAACTACCGGCGCCTCGAGGTGCCGGTGGGCCTCGCGGATGAGGCGTACTTCGAGGGCGCCGAGATCGCGCCGAGCAGCGAGCAGCGCATCGCCACGAACCAGCGGATCGCGATCGCGACCCGCCTGCTGGCGACGATCGCGCCCGAACGGCGCGCCATCCTGATCATGGCCGACATGGTCGAGATCCCGCTGCGCGAGATCGCGCGGTCCCTCGAGCTCAACGAGAACACCGCTTCGAGTCGGCTGCGCCTGGCGCGTGAAGACTTCCGCGCCGCCGTGAAGCGCCTGCGCCCCGAGGAGCAGCGCGCGCTCCGGTCCGGTTTGCTGATGGTCCCGCTCTTCTCCCTCGCCTCCTCGCGCTCCGCCGTCGCGTCGCCGGCCGTCCACTCCGGCGCCTCTGCCATCGCCGAGACGAACACGCCCGCGACCCGTCCCGAGCTGCCGAGCGATCTCGGACCTCAGGACATCGCCGATAGACCCGGGCGTGCCGCTCGCCTCGCGCGCCCGCTCGCCCGGTTCGTCCGCCCGGCGCTCGCCCGGTTCATCCTCCCGGCGCTGGCGTGGGCGACGGCAGGCGTCGGCGGCGCCGCGCTGTTTGCCGCGCTCGCGCCGGCGCCGGCCCTCTGGGCCAACCGCCTTGGCCCGATCGCGACACCGCTCCTCCTCTCGCGTGCGGTCGACCTCGATGCGCGGCCGAAGACGGAGCCCGGTGGAAGGCCGAGCTCCGAGGCGCCGCGAGCCGATGCGATCTCGGACAAGGAAGCTCCACCCTCTCGCGCGCCCACGCCCGCGCCGGCACGTGTCTTCCGCCAGCGCAAACCCGCCGCGCCGGAGCAGCACGCTCCCTCCGACCAGGATGGAGAGCCGCTCGCCGACGAGCTGCAGCTGCTCGGCGCCGCCAGGCAGGCGCTGCTGCAAGGCGATAGAGCGACCGCGCTGGAGCGCATCGCCGCCCACGCGCGGCGGTTCCCCGAGGGGCGGCTCAAACTGACGCGCGAGCGGCTGCGAGCTAAGGCCGCGGCGGTGCAGGCAGCGCCGGCCGGCAGCGCGGCGGGGCAGACGCTTCCGTGACCGCGCGGACGAGGCCGATGCGCGGGAGATCGCACGACGAGGGCGCGCGCAGGAAGCGGGCAGCACGCGCAGCGCTCGCCTCGATGGCCGCGGCCGCGATCTCGGCCGCCGGGGTCGCACCGGTCCGGGCCGAGCCCGCGGCCACGCCGCTCCGGGCGCGGCTCGAGTTCATCCGCGGGCCAGGCGCCGAGGAGTGCCCGGACGAGCAGCTCCTGCGCGCGGAGACGGTCCGGGCGATGGGCGGGGTCGACCCCTATGACGCGGAGGCTGCGTTCACGATGACGGCGTCCATCGAGCGCCGGCGCGGCAAGCTCGCCGCCTCGATGTTCCTCCGCGACGGCGACGGTCACGGACGCTGGTTCGACGGGTTCAGCGCCTACGATGACTGCAAGGTGCTCGTCACCGCCATGGCCCTGTCCATCGCCGTGCTGCTCGACGACGCCGCCGAGCTCGCCGCACCACCTGGGGTGTCAGCGAAGCCCGCTTCGCCGCCCGCACCACCCGAGGGGCCCTGTTCGCCGGATCGGCCCTGTCCGCCGAAGCCGTCCCCTGCGCCGCCATCATCCCCGCGCACGGCGTCACCCGTGCGCGCGCCGCACCGGAGCCGCGCGTCGCCGGTCGCGGGGGAGCGCTTCTCCTGGGTGGCCGGCCTCGGCGCTGTGGCGGGCCTCGGGATGACACCCGGCGTCGCCGGTGGGCCAGCGCTGTCCTTCGGGGCACGCTGGCCGGCGTGGTCGGTCGCGCTGGAGGTCCGCGGGCTCGCCTCGCTGCCGAAGACAATCGACAAGGTTCCCATGGCGGTGTCTCTTCTGACGGCGAACGCTGCCATATGCCATCATCGACAGTTTCTTTTCGCCTGCGGACTCTCGGAGCTCGGGGGGCTTCGTGCTTCCTCCGACGTCCCCTTGGGTGGTGCCTCGCGGCTGAGTCTCCGGGCTGGACTTGGCGCACGGATCGGCGTCGCCTGGCCCTTTGCCGAGAGCTTGTCGGCGCGCGCATACACCGACGTCGTCCAGACCCTGAGCGGTATGGCGATCGAGCGTCACCCAAATGTTCCTGGCTCCCAGCGCGCCCTGTGGAGCGCACCGATCGCCTCTGTAGCGTTCGGGCTAGGTGTACATGCGAGGTTTTGAGCGATTCCGAAACAAGACAAATGGGAAGGAAGCGGAGTCGTAATGCGTGAAAATCCAAGGGGCGATGAGGAGAATGCTCTGATCCGGGGATGTGCTGGTGCTGATGGTGCAGCTCGTGAATGCGCATCTTGCGCCGCAGACCTGCGGTCATGTAGATTCACGGCGATGCGCAGATTCCATTGGGCTCTCTCAGGCTTGCTGTTGTGCATTGGCTGTACCACGGAGCCGCTCGTGATCACGGGTCCCTGTCTGCCAGAAGAGATCGAGCACAATCTGTCCGGTTGCGGCGTATTGCGCGACGCCGGAGCGGACGGCGGCCAGGGCGGCGCCGGTGGCCAAGGCGCGGCCGGCGGCGAGGCCAGCGCCAGCGGTCAGGGCGGCGCCGGCGGCGACATGCACAGCTCGCTGTGCTCCGGCCAGTGCACCCCGCCTGCGCCGCTCGGCTGGTTCGGCCCGGCGCTGCTCTGGTTCGGCCCACCCGAAGCTGTCCCCGACTGCCCCGCCGACGCGCCCACGCTCGGCTACGAAGGCTTCGCCGATCTCCAGCAGCCGCCGATGGACTGCGCGATCTGCGCGTGCGATCCGCCCGAGGCCTCCTGCGCGCTCCCCACCGGCTGGGCCGCATCCTCGTCCGCCTCGTGCCCCGGCGACGAGCCGGGCACCGTGATGACCTCCTTCGCCGCGCCCGACGGCTGGGACGGCGCGTGCACCGCGGCGAACCCGATCCCCGAAGATCAGCTCTGCGACGGCGAGCCCTGCGTGCAGTCGCTCACGATCGCGGCGCCCTCGGTCACGACCGGCTCGTGCACGCCGCGCATCGACGCGCCGCCGCCTGTCCCCAGGCTCGATCCGTGGGCGACGCGGGCCAGGGCGTGTCTCGCCGGCGCATACACCGCGTGCGAGGACGCGACGACATGCGTGCCAGCCGCGCCGTCGGGCTTCCTGACCTGCGTCTACCACGATGGCGATGACGCCGGCTGTCCGGAGGGGTACGCCGTCAGGCACGTCTTCTTCGAGGACGTGATCGACGGCCGCGAGTGCACCCCTTGCGGCTGCGGCGATCCGACCGGCGCCTCGTGCACCCTCATGGCGTCCGTGTACCGCGACGCCGCCTGCACGGACCTGCTCGCGTCGAGCCTTGTCAGCTCCAGCGTCCCGTTCTGCGTCGTGACGCCTCCCGGCGTCGCCCTGGGCAGCAAGTCGGCCGTGATCGCGGATGTCGAGCCGGGCGCGTGCGCCCCGCACGGGGGCGAGCCCGTGGGTGAGCTCCAGGCGAGCGCGCCATCGACCTTCTGCTGCACGGCCTGAGCGGGGCATCCCCGGAAGTCATCAAGGCACCTCGCTCCTCCGATCGGCGCAGGAAGAACTACCCTCCAAATTTCACCAGGGATCCGGATATCCCCGCTGCCTCGTGCGGCCCGGGGGTATCCTCACGCTCTCACGGCCGCTTCCGGCCGCTGCTCGTCCCCTTCGCCTCGTGCCGCCACCGCCCCTCCGCACGTTTCGCTCCGGGCTCTTCCGCACGATCGCCCTTGCCGCTCGCGCGAGCCCCTTCGCCCTCGCGGCCATGGCCCTCGCCGGCGTCCTCGCGGGCATCGCTCCGACCGGGTTGGCCTGGTACGCCCGCCGGGTCCTCGACGGCGTCGCTCACGGCGATCGACAGGCGGTGATCACGGGCATCGTGGCGGAGGCGGGGCTCCTGCTCCTCACCTACGTCGCCGGGGGCCTCAACCAGTTCGCGACAGCGCGCCTCCGCCTCGCGCTCGGCTTCCTGCTCCAGCGGTCGATCCTCGAGAAGGCGATCGCGGTCCCTTACGCCTGCTTCGAGGACCCCGGCTTTTACGACGCGCTCTCGCGGGCGCGGCGCGAGGCGGTCGGGCGTCCGGTGGCGCTCCTCGCCGGGCTCTTCGCCGTGGCTCAGGCCCTCGCGGTGCTCGGCGGCTCCGCGGCGCTCCTCTTCCGCTTCTCGCCGCTCTGCGCGCTCGCGATCCTCCTCGCCGCGCTCCCGGGCTTCCTCACGGAGACCCGCTTCGCGACCGCGCTCTTTCGCCTCCAGAACCGGCGCGCCACCGAGGCCCGCGAACAGGCCTACCTGGAGCAGGTGCTCACCCGCGACGACCACGCAAAGGAGGTGCGCCTCTTCGGAACGGGGCCCACCTTCCTCGAGCGCGCGCGGCGCGTCTTCACGCTCGTCTTCGAGGAGGATCAGGCGCTCGCGCGACGGCGGCTGCTCGTCGGTCTGGTCGCGGACCTCGTCGCCCTCGCCCTCTTCTACGCGGTCTATGTCTACGTCGCGCTCCGGGCCCTCTCCGGGGCGCTCACCGTCGGCGACCTCGGCCTCGCGCTCGTCACCTTCCGGCAGGGGGACGGCGCCCTCAAGCAGGCCCTCGGCGGCGTGCGCGGGCTCTACATGGACCAGCAGTACCTCGCCAATCTCTACGACTTTCTCGATCTCCCGGTCCCCGCTCCGCGGCAGCTCGCCCCCGCGGCCCGCGCGCAGGACGAACAGGGGCTGCGCTTCGAGAACGTCGGCTTCACCTACCCGGGGGCCGCTCGCCCCGCGCTCGCCGGCGTCGATTTCTCCCTCGCCCCCGGCCGGAAGCTCGCCCTCGTCGGCGAGAACGGCTCTGGCAAATCGACCGTCCTCAAGCTCGTGGCCGGCCTCTACGAGCCGACCGAGGGGCGCATTCTCCTCGACGGGCGAGACCTGCGCGCCTGGGACGGGGAGGCCCTCCGCGCGCGCCTCGCCGTGGTGTTCCAGGACTTCGTCCGCTACCAGCTCACGGTCCGCGAGAACGTGGCCCCACGCGCCGCCGAGGACGCCGTGCCCGACGACGCGATCGCGCGCGCGCTCGCCCGCAGCGATGCCTCGCCGGCCGTCGGCCGGCTCCCGCGCGGCCTCGAGCAGCGGCTCGGCAAGTGGTTTTCCGGCGGCGTCGAGCTCTCCGGCGGAGAGTGGCAGAAGCTCGCCCTCGCGCGCGCCTTCCTCCGCGAAGGCGCCGACCTGCTCCTCCTGGACGAGCCGACCGCGGCCATCGATCCCGCCGCCGAGGCGGCCCTCTTCGAACGGGTGCGGGCGGAGACCGCAGGGCGCATGGCCATCCTCGTCTCCCACCGATTCTCCACGGTCCGCCTCGCCGACGAGATCCTCGTGATGGATGGCGGGCGCATCGCCGAGCGCGGTGACCACGATACGCTCCTCGCGGCGGGCGGGCGCTACGCGGCCCTCTTCCGCCTGCAGGCGGCCGGCTACCGGTAAACGCAAGCACACGGAAGCACACGGAAGCACGCGGAAGCACACACCAGTAAGCGCGAGCGCGCGCCGACAAGCACGGTGAAGCGTGACGGCATGAGCATGAAAGCTAGACCACACGAACCACACGAACCACACGAGAACATCGAAAGAGAGGCTTCATGGAAAAGAGGCTTGTAGAGAGCGTCTCGTTGGGCGTACGTTGATAGACTCGGCCAAGCTGCGAAGCTCCGCAGACTACAGGTCCGAACCGGAGGAGACTCACCATGTCCCACCCGAATGACCACGACGACGCGACTCCGCTCTTCGCTCACCTCCTCGTCGATGACGAGCAGCCGAGCCCGGCCGCGGGAAGCGGCGGCTCCAGCGGCCCCGCCCCGACGTATCACTGCCTCGACAGCGAGTGTACGAAGAAGTACCCGTCGGACGCGGACGACTGTTATTCGTACAAGCCCTACTGCGACTATTCCTGAGCGCGCAGCGATCCCCGAGCACCGTGGTCGCACCGACAATCCTCCTGCTCTCCCACGCGGGTGAGCCCTTCGTGACCGAGCGCGTCGCCGAGGAGCTCCGCCGCCGCGGCGCGCTCCCCGTTCGCCTCGATACCGACAGGCTCTTTGACGACGGGCCCTTCGGGGCCTCCCTCGCCGGAGACGATCCCGGCACCGTGTGGGTCCGCGGCGAGCGCGTGCGGCCGGACGCGATCTGGCTCTGGCGGGCCTGGCCGCGCATCGACGCGCCGGCGATGGCGGAGGCGCACCGCGCCACCGTGAACCGCGAAGCACAGGCGCTCTTCTTCGGGGCGAGCTCGCTCCTCGAAGGACGCTGGGTGGACGCCCCCGAGCGTGTCCGCGCCGCGGAGAACAAGCTGCTTCAGCTCCGGTGTGCGCGCGCGGTCGGCCTCCGTATCCCGGATACGCGGTATACCTCGGACCCGGATGCGGTCCGCGCCCTCTTCGACGCCCACGAGGGGCGCGTCGTGTGCAAGCTGCACGCACCCCTCGACTACGGGATGCAGGCGCACCGCGCCTTTCCGACGCGCCGCTTCCGTCGCGAGGACCTCGCGCGCCTCGACGCGCTCCGCCGGGGGCCGATGATCTTCCAGGAGGCGATCCCGAAGGCCCTCGAGCTCCGCGTCGCCTGGGCGGGCGGAGCCGCGTGGACGGGCGCGCTCGACGGCAAGGAGACCGACGTCGACTGGCGCTTCTCGGCGGCGGGCGCCTGGAAGCCGCACGCGCTCGAGGCCGCGACCCGGGCGAAGCTCGCGGCGCTCATGAAGCGCCTCGGTCTCCGCCAGGGCTGTCTCGATCTGATCCTCACGCCCGACGGCGACACCGTCTTTCTCGAAGTCAACCCGACCGGCGAGTGGGGGATGCTCGAGGCCGAGCTCGGTCTGCCGATCGCCGCATCCCTCGCCGAAACGCTGCTCCGCGACGAGGACGAACCATGAAGGTCCTTCTCATCACCCATCGCGCCGACGCCCCGCGCTTCATCGAGCGCGTGGCCGACGAGACCCGAAGCCGCGGCGCCGAGCCGGTCGTCTTTTACGTGGAGGACTTCCCGACGAAGGCGACGATCTCCTTCGCCCAGGGGCCGGACGGCGAGCGCTTCCTCCTCGGCGGGCACGCGATCGGGGCGGGCGACGCGATCTGGGCGCGCCGCTACCATGCCCCCGTCGGGCTGCCAGAGGCCATGCACCCGGGCCATCGGCGGATGGTCCTCGCGGAGACGGAGCGGTTCCTGCACGGGGTGCTCGCCGCCTGCCCCGCCTTCAAGGTGGACCCGTACGCGCGCGTCCGCGGCGCCGACCACAAGCCGCTGCAGCAGCGTATCTTCCGGGAAGCGGGCGTTCGCACGCCGCGCACGCTCGGCACGAACGAGCCGGAGGCGGCCCGCGCCTTCCTCGCGAGCTGTCCGGACGGCGCCGTCGTCAAGATGCTGAGCCCGGAGCCGTTCCGGAAGGACGACGGAAAGCTCCAGGTGGTGATGACGAGCGAGGTGCGCCCCGAGACGCTCGAGAAGCTCGAGCAGCTCCGCCTCTGCCCCATGTACTTCCAGGAGAGGGTCCCGAAAGCCTACGAGCTCCGCGTGACCGTCTTCGGCACCAAGGTCTTCGCGGCGCGCCTCGACTCGCCGACGTTTGCCGGGGCCGAGGTCGACTGGCGCACGAAGGGGCTCGAGACCATCGAGGCGTGGCGCGACCACGCGCTGCCGAGGCACGTCGAGGACGCCCTTCACCGCTACCAGGACGCGGTCGGCCTCCAGTACGGCGCCGCCGACTTCATCGTGACCCCGGCCGGTGAGCACGTGCTCCTCGAGGTCAACCCGGCCGGCGAGTTCTTCTGGCTCGAGGCGAACCCACCCCACCACCCGATGGTCGCCGCCCTCGTCGACGTCCTCGTGGGCGTGCCGGGGTCGCGTCGCAGGTTCCCGGACCTCCCGGCGCCGCCAGACGCGTGATTCGCTCGCCGCCGCCGTCCCTCAGCCCCTCGCCGCCGCCCCCCTCCGCGGCAGCCGCGCCGTGAACGTCGTCCCCCGCTCCGCCTGGCTCGCCACCTCGATCACCCCGCCGTGCGCCCGCGCGATCTGGTGCGCGATGAACAGCCCGAGCCCGAGCCCCCGCCCCGCGCTCGCTCGCCCCTCCGCGGGCGATGCCTGCTGCCAGGGCTCGAACAGCGTCGCCAGCCGCTCCGGCGCGATCTCCGGGCCCTTGTTGTGCACCTCGATCAGCACGTCCCCCCCGCGCGGCCGGAGCGCCACCCGCACGGCGCTCCCGGGCTCGGCGTGGTCGACCGCGTTCTGCACGAGGTTCGTCACCATCTGGGCGATCCGCTCGGGATCCCACAGCCCCGCGCCGCTCCCCCGGAGATCGAGCCGGATCGGCACCCCCGCGCGCGTCGCCCGGAGCTCGTCGATCGCCCCCTTGCAGAGGACATGGAGGTTCCCCGGCCTCCGCGCGATCGGGATGCTGTCGCCGAAGCAGCTCCGCGTCAGGTCGAGCAGGTCGTCGATCGTCCGCGCCATGCGGCGCGCGCTCGCCGCGATCCCCTCGACGCTCGTCGCCTGGCGCGGCGTCAGGTTGCCGTGGCGCACCAGCGTGCTCGACGCCAGCGTGACCGCCGTGAGCGGCGTGCGCAGGTAATGGCTGAGCGCGGCCAGGAATCGATCGCGAAACGCGAGATCGTCCAGCCGCGCAGCCTCCGCCCGCTTGCGATCGGAGATGTCGATCGCCGTGCCGATCATCCGGACGCTGCGCCCGGTCGCGTCGAAGAAGGTGCGCCCCTGCACGCAGACCCAGCGCTCGATCCCGTCGCAGATCCCCACGAGGCGGTACTCGATGCTGTACTCGCCGCCGCTCTCCGGGGCCTGTGAGCGCAGCACGGCCTCCTGCACGCGCGCGCGATCGTCCGGGTGGATCGCCGAGAGGAAGAGCTCGTAATCGACGTCCGACGCCGGCTCCAGCCCGCACACCTCCCGGCAGCGGTCGTCCCAGCGCAGCTTGCCGGTCACCGTGTCGTAATCCCAGACGCCGACGCCGCCGGCCTGCGTCGCGAGCCGCAGGCGCGCGCCGCTGTCCTCGAGTGCGGCGCGCGTCGCCCGCTCGATCTCGAGCGCGCTCGTCCACATGCTCGCGTCCACCACCGCGTGGAGGACCTGCGCTTCTCCCGCCCCGAGCGCGATGCCCTGGGCGACGCACTCCTCGATCAGCGCGGCCCGGAGGTGCGATAGCTCCCGCAGCGCCGCCTCGATGCAGCGGCCCCGCGTGACGCAGCGGCGCGCGTGGTCCTCGACCCGCTCGTAAGCGCCGCGGAGCGCCGCGTCCTCGCCGGTGAGCCGGCTCGCCGCGAGCGCCTCGATGAGGTGCTCGAGCAGCGCCGGCGCCGCGTCGACGAGCACCGGGCGCTCGCCCCGCCGCGGCGCCGGCGCCCTGGGATCGTCGAGCACCCGGCGCGTCCAGCGATCGAGCACGTCGCGCTTGCAGCTGCGGAGCCGGGAGGCAGCGGAGATCTTTGCTAGCGGGCCGGCGTCATCCATCGCTACAAAGCGAGCGCCCGCCGGCGCGGATGTCACGTGAGGACACCCCCTGATTGGCGCGTAAGTGACCGTCACCGGGGCCGACGTCTCCGCCCTCGGCCACCGGGCCCGACGCCTCCGCCCTCGGCCCGCTGGCTCTTCAGTCCCCGGCCGATCGGCGTCTGCCGCGCCCCGGCGCTAGAACGCGCCCAGCACCCCGACCCCGCCGCCCTCAGGGCCGATGAGCGGCACGATGCGCGCCTGCACCCGCGCCGGCGAGCCCTGCCGTACGGCCGCGGCGCTCGCGCCCTCCGCCCTCGATGGGCCCGAGGTCAGCACGAGGACCGCCCCCGCGGCGAGCGCGGCGACGCCCACGCCGACGCCGATCGTGGACACGAGCGCCTTGGTCTCCGCCGCGTTGATCTCTTTGCGACCTTCCGGCGTACACAGCTTCTCCGGACAGAGCGCTTCGTCCTTTTCCGCGTCGCTCGCTTGCCCCGCGGCGAGGATGCCGAACACCGCGCCGACGCCGAGCACCGCCGCGCCGGCGCCCCCGATCACGAAGCCCGCGGTCTGCAGGCCGCGTCCGCCGCTGCGGCCGCCGTCGGTGCCGCCGGCCGGCGGCGCCTCGGGCCCGGCGGGCTTGCTCGTGGGTGCCACCGGCAGGAGCTTCGGGATGGCGATCGCCTTCAGATCGGCGCTCTCGCCGACCTGGACGGTCGTCGACCAGACCGTGTAGCCGCTCGCCGTCGCCTCGACCTCGTGCGCCCCGGGATCGATCGGGATCGGCGTGCCGAGCGCGGCCGCGGGGATGTCGCCGCCGTCGACGCGGACCAGCAGGCCGGGCGTGTTCTCCGCGTTGAGCTGGATCCTCGAGAGCCTCGGCTCCAGGGCGTCGATGTGCTCCTGCGCGAACGCCTCCCGCGCGGCGTTGCCCTCCTTCTTCGAGGCGAAGAGCGCCTCCTTGAACTGCCCCCACGCCGTCGCCGTCTTGCCGAGCCCCTCGTTGCACAGGGCCAGGTTGAGCAGCGTCCCCGTGCCGGGCCGCAGGCGCTGGCTCTCGGCCAGCTTGGGGCACGCCTGCGCGTACGACTTCGCCTCCATCAGGCGGCGCCCCTCCTCGAACAACGTCTGGGCGAGCGTCGGATCGCCGCCCGCGCCCTGCGCGGCGGCGCCCGAGGGCGCGAGCAGGGCGGCCGAGCCGAGCACGACCGCGGCGAGGGCGAGGCGGGCGCGACGGAGCGCGCGGGGGGCATGGACTGTCGAGGGGATCATGGCTGTGGGCTCAGTGCGGGTCGTTCAGGTCGATGCCCTTCGGAGGGCGCTGCGTCGTCGTGGCTTGCGACGGGCGGGCGGCCGGCGTGGTCCGCGCTGCGGGCGAGCCGCCCCGGGCGGCTGTGGGCGCCGTCCTCGGCGACGCCGCGGGGGAGCTCGCGGCCGCCGCGGCGTTCGGCGCGGTGGCGCTCGCGGCCGCGGTGGCGCTCGCCGCCGCTGTGTCCGCCGTGGTCGCTGCGTCGGCTGCCGCGCCTGTCGGTCGGATCGTCGGCCCGTCCGGCGTCGTCGTCCCGGCGGCAGGCGCGGGCTGCTCGGGGGTCGGCGCCGGCGCCGGCGCGGCGGTCTCCGTCGCGCTCACGGCGACCGTCGGCGCCGCCGCCGTGCTCTCCGTCCCGTCGGCGCCGCTGCGGCGGAGCATGTACACGCTGCCGACGATGAGCCCCAGGAGGAGGGTCGCGGAGATCAGCGCGATCGCGAGGATCGCGGAAGGGGAGACCGATAGCCCAGGGATCCGGCGCCCGTCCGACGAGATCCCGAGGTGGGTCGACGACGCGAAGGTCGCGGCGGCGCGCGAGCTCATCGGCGCGTTGTACGGACCGGGGACGATGTGCTGCTGCGGCGTAGGCGCCGGGAAGCCGTTCGGCGGGACCGGGCTCGGCCTGCCGTCCTCGCCAGGGCGAGGCCCGAAGGCGCCGTTGCCGGACGACGGAGGCTGGGAAAACGGCGACGAGGGATGCGGGTAAGGCGTCGAGGCGTGGGCGACGGGCGACGGCGCCTGCGGGAACGGCGTCCCGTGAGGGAGCGGCGTCGGCGGGCGCGGCTGCCCGGTGTCGCGCTGCCCGGCCGGATGCGAGGCGAGCCCCGGCCACGACGGCTCGCGAGCGGCCGGCCCAGGGGGCCTCGGGTCGATGGTGGAGAACGACGGCTGTGACGCGCGCTGGCCGCCGGGGATCGCGGCGTGGAGCGACAGGCCGCCCATGCGCGCGATCCGGGCCAGGGTCGTGTACGTGCGCGCGGGCGCGAACGGCGCGAGCGACACGATGAGCTCGGCGACCGACGCATGCCGGTGCTCGCGCTCGCGCGCGTACGCCTTCTCCAGCACGGCCGCGAGCGCGGCGGGCACGTCGGGGCGGATCTCCCGCAGCGGCGTCGGTGTGCCCGTCAGCACCTCCGCGCAGAGCTGCGGCAGCGTCTCCGCGTAGTACGGCTGCCTGCCGGCGAGCAGCTCGTAGAGCGAGACGCCGAGCGCATAGATGTCCGTCCGGTGATCCACCGAGCGCGTCTGCCGCATCTGCTCCGGCGACATGTACAGGGCCGAGCCCAGCGCCGCGTCCGTGCCCGTCAGGATGTCGACCGCGCCGGTCGCCATCTTGGAGATGCCGAAGTCGAGCACCTTGACGAGCGGCGAGCCGTCGACGCGCGTCGTCAGGAACAGGTTCGCCGGCTTGAGATCGCGGTGGACGATGCCGAGCCCGTGGGCCTCGACGATCGCCTCGCTGCCCTGCGCGATGTAATCGATCGCGTCCTCGATGCCGAGCACCCCTTGATCGCGGAGCAGGCGCGCCAGGTCGCTCCCGATCAGGAACTCCATGACCATGTAGGGAGCGCCGTTCTCGAGCGTGCCGACGTCCGAAACACGGGCGACGTGCTCGCTCTTGATCTTCATGCCGGCCTTCGCCTCGCGGAGGAAGCGGGCCGACCCCTCCGGGTGCTCGGTGAACGCGGGGAGCAGGAACTTCAGGGCGACCCGCTCGTCGAGCACGACGTGGCGGGCCTCGACGACCACACCCATGCCGCCCTGGCCGATGACCCGCTCCACGCGGTACTTGCCGGCGAGCACCGTCCCCGGCTCGACCGGGGGCAGCGAGGGCTGTTTCGTCTCCGAACCCGACACAGCGGGCGATGATCACCGCTTCGCCCTCGGACGGCAAGCGCGGGCGGCTCCGGTGTCGGGGCGCGGCGTGACGAGGCGGACAGAACGGCGTCAAAGGCGCCGCAGCACGCGGTTTTTGTGCCGTCGCACGGTCGCTTCGGCACGCGGCTCGCGCCGTCGCGAGGCCGCGTCGCTGCGCGGTCGCGCCGTCAGACGCTCGCGTCGCCGCGCGGTCGCGCCGTCAGACGCTCGCCCGCCGCACGCTCGCGCCCACGCGCCGCCACGCCGTCGATCCCTGGCCGAATCGTCCTCGAAACGATCGCGCAGCGCGCCTCACGCGCGTCACGGAAGGCGAGACGGAAGGGGGCACTTCTGGTTGGATAGGGCCACCCCCGGAGACAAACCACCGTGCGCCTGCTCATCCAGCACCGGACCCGTTACAATTATCCCCGCCCCGCCTCGCTCGGCCCGCAGCTCATCCGGCTGCGGCCCGCGACGCACGCGAAGGCGAAGATCGAGTCGTACAGCCTGAAGATCGACCCGCCGATCGCGGCGCGCTGGCAGCAGGACCCGTATGGCAACCACGTCGCGCGGGTGCTCTTGCCCGCGGGCGAGCGCGTCCCTCACTTCGACGTCCTTGTCGAGCTCGCGGTCAGCGTGCGCCCCGTGAACCCGTTCGACTTCTTCCTCGACGACCGCGCGAAGGAGGTCCCGTTCGCGTATCCGGCCGAGCTCAAGCAGGACCTGGCCCCCTTCCTCGACAGCACCGACCCCTCGTTCGCCCGCGGCCCGCTGCTCGACGAGTTCCTCGCCGGGCTGCCCTCGAAGGGCGACACCGTGTCGCTCCTCGTCGCGCTGAACACCGCCGTGAACCGGCGCATCAAGTACGTCATCCGCGAGGAGGCCGGCATCTGGACGCCGGAGGAGACGCTCGCGCAAGGCCGCGGCAGCTGCCGCGACTCGGCGGTGCTGCTCATCGCGGCGCTCCGGTCGCGCGGGCTCGCCGCGCGCTTCGTGAGCGGCTACCTCGTGCAGCTCACGGACGAGGGGATGATCCCCGACCAGCCGCGCGGCGTGAGCCGCGACGTCGTCGACCTGCACGCGTGGGCCGAGGTCTACCTCCCCGGCGGAGGCTGGATCGGCCTCGACGCGACGAGCGGCCTGCTCTGCGGCGAAGGCCACATCCCGCTCGCCTGCACCGCCTCGCCCGCGCTCGCGGCGCCGGTCGAGGGCACGAGCGACACGCGCGCGACCGACGTGACCTTCGAGATGAAGGTCGGGCGGCTCGGCCACGAGCCGAGGCCCACCACGCCCTACGAGGAGCCCGTGTGGCAGGAGCTCCTGTCCGTGGCCGATCGCGCCGACGAGCGGCTCGCCGCCGCGGGCTTCTCCCTGACGATGGGCGGCGAGCCGACGTTCAACTCGCGCGAGTACCCGGACGCGCCCGAGTGGTGCGAGGGCGCGCTCGGCCCGACGAAGTGGTCGCAAGGGCTCCGGCTCGCGCACGAGCTCCGGCGCCGGATCACGCCGGGCGGCGTCCTGCTGCTCCGCGCCGGCAAGCACTACCCCGGCGAGAGCCTGCCCCGCTGGGCGCTCGAGATCATCGGCCGGCGCGACGGCGTCCCGATCTGGACCGAGATGTCCCAGGCGCGCCACGCCGATCCGGCGACGAGCGCGTCGCGCGGGCGCGGCGTCGAGCTCTCGCGGAAGTTCGCCGACGCGCTCGCGGCGCGGCTCGGGCTGGCTGACTTCCTGATGCCGGCCCTCGAGGACCCCTGGCGCCACCTCCAGGACGAGGCGAGCCTGCCCACCGACGTCGACCCGCTCAAGGCGAACCTCGACGACGCGGAGGAGCGGCGGCGCCTCGCGCGGGTCCTCGATCGCGGGCTCGGGCGAGAGGTCGGCTTCGTCCTGCCCCTCGCGCGCCAGTGGGGGTCGTGGATCAGCGAGCGCTGGGGCTTCCGGCGCGGGCACCTCTTCCTGCTCCCGGGCGACAGCTCCATCGGCCTGCGCCTCCCGCTCCGCTCGCTCGTCGCGGTGGCCCCGCCGCCGCCGATCGAGGAGCTCGTGTCGCCGCAGGACCCGCGGCGCGGCGAGCCCGAGGCCGACGAGGAGGAAGAGAGGCAGCGCCGCGTCGAGCTCCTCGAGGCCGATGGCGACCCGGAGCACGCCGAGACGGCGCGCGCGCGCGCGGCCCAGCGGCACGCCCACGACGGCGAGCGCGCCGCGCATCACGCCCAGCGCGCCGCCCCCGCCGCGGGGCGATCGGGCTACGGCGTGCGCACGGCGCTCTGCGTCGAGACGCGCGACGGCCTCGTCCACGTCTTCCTGCCGCCGCTCCTCTCGCCGGCCGACTTCTTCGACCTCATCGCCGCGATCGACGCGACCCGGCAGGAGACGGGCATCGACGTGCTGCTCGAGGGGTACCCGCCCCCGTCCGGCGCGAACGTGCTCCGCTTCTCGGTGACGCCGGACCCGGGCGTGCTCGAGGTGAACCTGCCGCCCTCCGACGGGGTGCGCGCGTACGCGTCGCTCCTCGAGACGGTGTTCGACGCGTCGCTGCACAGCGGCCTGCACTGCGAGAAATACCTGGTCGACGGGCGCATGGCGGGGAGCGGGGGCGGCCATCACCTCACGTTCGGCGGCCCGACGCCGCTCTCGAGCCCCTTCCTGCGCCGGCCGGATCTGCTGGCCAGCCTGCTCACGTTCAACCAGCACCACCCGTCGCTCTCGTACATGTTCGCCGGCCTCTTCGTCGGCCCGACGTCGCAGGCGCCGCGCGTGGACGAGGCGCGCCACGAGAACCTCTACGAGCTGGAGATCGCGCTCGCGCGCGCGTTCGAGCGCCGGCAGAACGAGCCGGCGTGGCTCTCGGACCTCCTGTTCCGCCACCTGCTCGTGGACATGACGGGCAACACGCACCGCGCCGAGGTGAGCATCGACAAGCTGTTCGATCCGCAGACGGCGCACGGCCGGCAGGGGCTCATCGAGCTGCGCGCCTTCGAGATGCCGCCGCACTTCCGGATGGCGGTCGCCCAGGCGCTCCTCGTCCGCACGCTGCTCGCCTCGTTCGCCGAGGAGCCGTACACGGGCCGGCTCGTGCGCTGGGGCCAGGCGCTGCACGACCGCTTCCTCCTGCCGTACTACCTGTGGCGCGACTTCGAGGACGTGCTCGATCACCTGAAGCAGCGCGGGCTCGCCCTGCCCGCGGACGCGTACCGGCCGTTCATCGAGCTGCGCTGCCCGGTGGTGGGCACGCTGCACGCCGGCGACGTGGTGCTGGAGGTGCGCAACGCGATCGAGCCGTGGCACGTGCTCGGCGAGGAGCTGACGACGACGGGCACGTCGCGCTACGTGGACTCGTCGATGGAGCGCATCGAGGTGCGCGCGCAGGGGCTCACGCCGGAGCGCCACACGGTGCTCGTGAACGGCCACGTGCTGCCGCTCCGGTCGACAGGGACGGCGGGCGAGCACGTGGGCGGCGTGCGGTTCCGCGCCTGGGCGCCGCCGCACAGCCTGCACGCGCACATCGGCATTCACCACCCGGTCCACATCGACATCCTGGACACGTGGGGCAAGCGCTCGATCGGCGCGTGCGCCTACCACGTGTGGCACCCCGAGGGCCGCGCCTACGACGCCGCGCCGCTCACGCGGTTCGAGGCGGCGGCGCGGCGCGCGCAGCGGTTCACGATCGAGGGGCCGACGCCCTGGCCGGTGACCGCGAAGCAGGCGATCGCCCACGGGGACGCGCCCTACACGCTGGATCTACGGCGCTACGCCGTGGACCGTCCGCCGCCCAAGCCGCAGAAGCCCGAGGACGAGGCGTGAGCTGCCGGGCCGCGCTGCGGTGAGACCCAGCGTGGCCGGAGGCTCACCTGGACGGAGGTCCGTCGCCCACGGTCGAGCCGGCTGTGACACTTTGACCCAGCGCGCACGCCCGGCGCGCCGCGCGGAAAAGCCCGGCGCCGAGGGCGTCGCGCGCCGCCATGGCCTCCTCCGCTGTGGCGATTTGCCTTCTCGCGGGAACCCTCACGTCCGCCGGCCGGGGCGCTCGGGTGACCCGGAGCTCCGGCGCCGAGCTCGCTTTGCGCGGCATAACGGCTCTCCGGGCCTGCGATCCAGCGGGTGAGTCGCGTCAGAACAGCGATTGGTACGCCCCCTGCTTGAGTGTTCGATGTCCCCTGCATCGCATGCGGACAGTACACCACGAAGGAGGACAACCCATGTTGCGCAAGGTGCTTGCAGTGCTCTTGGTCTCCACGATTCCCCTGGCCGCCGGCTGTTTCGTCGACGCGGACGACGACAAGGACGAAGGCGAGGACGATTGCATCACGGCATGTTCGACGGATCGAGACGATTGCATCGCGGCGTGCGACGACGACGGCGATTGCGTCTCGGCGTGCGAAGAAGATCACGACTGCGACTCGCTCTGCATCTGAGCGCGCCGCGCCGTCGCTGCTTCAGTGATGTCGCCCGGCCAGGCGCCGCGAGAGCCTGGCCGCGAGCGACGGGCGCGTCCGGATCATGTGCCGCATCGGCCGGATCCCGGAGGGGAAGGCGGCCTCGGCGAGCGAGGGCATGAGCGCCTCGTCCACGTTCTTGAGGGCGACCACGCGCTCTTCCCTGCGCTCGATCCAGATGAGCTCGCCGTCGCCGGCGCGCCCGAGCCGCGGCTCGTCGCCGGCGATCGGCGAGCCGTCGTAGAGCTGCCACAGCGCGGCCTCGACGCCCGCCGCGGCGCCGGCGTCGTCCCACGCCGACGCCCACGCCGTGCCGATCGCGTCCGTCTTCCGATCGCGCACGAACAGGGCGCGATCTCCGTCCCAGGCCGCGGCCAGCGCGCGCATGTCGCCGAGATCGGGCGCGCCCTCGAGCGGGCGCAGGAGCAGGTAGGTGAACCACTCACCGAGGGTGTCCCAGTCGAGCCGCTCGAGCCGATCGTCGAGCGTGGACGGCATCTCGTCCAGGCCGACGCCGACCTCGGGGTCCTGGGCGTCGAGGGTGAGGATCTGCTGGGTGCTCGTGGGCGCCCGCGTCGTGAAGAGCGCGTCCTCGCTCGACCAGTCGAACGGCGGGAGCCTGTCGATGACGGGCGTCGCCGCGCTCGCGCCGGTCAGGTTGTGGGCGCAGTACTCGAGCCCGAAGCTGTAGGCGAACGATGGATACGCCATGAACAAGAGGGGGAGCCCGCTTCCGGCGAGGAGCTCCTCCCGCTGCGCATGCACCGAGGACAGGAGCCGGCCCCAGTCCACGAGGTGCAGATCAGCGTCGAGGTGCTCCTGCATGATGAAGCGCCCCTCCGCGAGCGTCGCGTCGCCCTCGGTGACCGCCCGCTGCGCGAGGAACGCGTCGCTCGTCAGCGCGTCGTCCTGGTCCGGCGCCAGGTCGAAATGCTGATCCTGGAGCCCGTGCACGTACTCGTGGATGAGAACAGAGTCGTCCACCTCGCCGATGAGCACGATGCCGTTGCTCTCGAGAGAGTACCACGCAGCGGCCCAGTCCCCCGAGCGAGCCAGCGTCTCCCGGAGGTCGGCGTCGGCGGCGAAGTAGCCGAGCCGGCCGTAGGTCGCGGCCATCTCCGCGAGATCGGCCTCCTCGGCGGCGGCCGCGGCCGCCTCCTGGTCCGCCTCGAACTCGTCCCGCGTGATCGTGACGACCGGCACGGCGTGGCGGAATGACAGCTCGCGCACCTGCTCGGCGCGCTTCGCGAGCCGGGCGAAGCGGCGCTCCTCCTCGGATGGCTCGTCGCTGCAGCCGGCGATCGTCGGGATGACGGACAGCCCCACGAGAAGCGCGATGCCATCGAAGAATCGGTTCATGGTGGGCGGGCGCCTAGCACCGCATGTGCCGGGCTCTTCGTCGCGGTGTTCCCGGCCGATCCAGGCGATCCAAAGGCGCCCTCGCCGGCGCGTGGCGCGCGCGGCAGGGCGGCGCAGCGCGCGCCGTTGTGCGCTTGCGCAAACGGTCGCGCGATTGCGCAATGGGCCGTCCGCTCGACGCGCCGCCGCCCCCGGGATGCCGGCGCGCAGCCCGCCGCTGCGGTCCGTCCCGGCGGGCGACACATGGCCGGAAGGGGAGGGGGATCAGGCCGCCGAGACGTAGTGGCGCGCGAGGAGGTCGTTCTGGAGCCAGAGCAGCTTGTTGAACGCGCGGAGGGTGCGCACCTCGGTTTCGCGGTCGAGGCCCAGCGACAGGATGGTCTGGAGCAGGGCGTCCGACACGAAGCCCATGAGCGCGTTCATCTGCACGAGCGGGACGACGACCTCGGGATTGCCGGCCTTCGCGGTGTGGATCTTCCCCACCATATCGAGGTAGGCGACCATCTTCGGATCGTACGGATGGGTCACGAGCCGGACGAGGTAGGCTGCGAGGTGCTGCTTGCGGAACTTGATCTGCTCGTGGTCCATCGTGAGCGACGCGAGGTCGACCGGGGGCGCCCCCTCGTAGCCGTGCTGCTTCGGCACGAAGTGGCGCTTGGTGGCGTCGTAGAGGAACAGCTTCTCGTACACCGCGTTGACGAGCGCCTCGACCCGCGGGGCGAGGTGCGGCGCGGCGCCGTGGATCGCCGCGATGTCCGCCTCGCCGAAGCCGACAAACTCGATGAGATAACCGAACCGATACTCGAGATCTGACTCCAGACGGCTCTCGTCGACGTGTTTCATCACCACGGTTCTCCTCCGCGTCTTCGCCGGCGGCGTGCCGCGAGACAACGCAGGGTGAAGACACCGGACCAGCTGTCGCCTGTCAAGCCTTGACGTGACAGGTCGTGGCGGTGCCGCGCGACAGTGGCGCGCGCCGTCTGCTCGATCACGTCGATCCACGTCGAGCCACGAGAGATGTCTGCCGCCGTGTCCGCTCGGGAGCGCCCGGCGAGGGGCCGACGGCGCGCCGCTCGCGGGTCGCTGCGCCGGTGTAGGGGCGGCTCCGATCTGGAGAGCAGGCGGCCACCGATGGCCGGGCTGTGCCGCCGCCCTTATGGCGAGGGTTCGGTGGGAGCGCGTTCGGCCTCTCACGACATCGCAGCGTCAGGAGGAGGTTATGCAGAACACTGGACCGGCAGCGGATCCGAAAGGCGCGGGCCCGAAGCCGCCTTTCGAGGGCAAGACACAGGAGCGTCCCGGAATCGAAGCCAAGATGGATCCGAGACCCGATTACGGCGAGTCGTCGTACAAGGGGCTCGGCCGGCTGAAGGACCGCATCGCGCTGATCACCGGAGGGGACAGCGGGATCGGCCGAGCCGTCGCGCTCGCGTTCGCCCGCGAGGGGGCCCACGTGGCGATCTCCTACCTGAGCGAGCACGAGGACGCGAAGGAGACGGCGCGGGTCATCAAGGAGGCGGGGCGCGAGGCGCTCACGCTACCCGGCGACCTGGCCGACGAGGCTCATTGCCGGAAGGTGGTCGAGGAGGTGGCGCGTAAATTCGGGCGCATCGATGTCCTTGTGAACAACGCGGCGGAGCAGGGCAAGGCCGTCGAGCGGTTCGAGGACATCGACGCAGCGCGCCTCGAGCGCACCTTCCGCGTCAACATCCTGGCCATGTTCCACATGATCCGGTACGCGCTGCCGCACATGAAGGAAGGCGGCTCGATCATCAACGTCGCCTCGATCCAGGCGTACCAGCCGAGCCCGGCGATCCTCGATTACGCGTCCACGAAGGGGGCGATCGTCACCTTCAGCAAGGGCCTGGCGCAGGACCTCATCGAGCGTGGCATCCGCGTCAACGTCGTGGCGCCCGGCCCCGTGTGGACGCCGCTCATCCAGCAATCGTTCGACAAGGAGAAGGTGGCCACCTTCGGCAAGAATCATCCAATGGAGCGCCCGGCGCAGCCGGTCGAGCTCGCCCCCGCATTCGTGTTCCTCGCCTCGAACGAGGCGATCTACGTCAACGGCGAGGTCCTCGGTGTAACCGGCGGCAAACCGCTTTCCTAGAGCGGGGCGCGTCAGGGATCGGTGAGCTGCTTCAGGTCGACGCTGACGCCGAGGTGGTGGAGCGCGTCCTCGGGGCGGGTGAAAATGCCCATCGGTTTTTCATAGCCCTTCGAAAGCCGGCCGACCTGGAGCACCCCGGTCGCGCTCTTCAGGAGGACCGCGGTCTTCTTGAAACCTTGCGTCAGCCGCGTGTGACAGTGCGCGAACGCATTCTCGAATCCGGCGTCGTTGCGCAGCGGTGCGTCGCGGGCGTCGACCAGCAGGAGCGTGTGCCGCCTGGCGATCGCCTCGAGCGACCGATCGATGCGATCGAAGCTCAGCTCGATCGCCGCGATGCTCGGATAGTTCAGCGAATATCGCTTGATGAGCACGAGCTGCTGAGCGGGGTCGTGATGGACGACCGCGTACGGGTCCCGCTCAATCTCGCGCAATCCGAGGAAGGCCACGACGGAATGTTATGCCTGTTCGCCCAGGGCGTCGACCCCCGCGGCGCGGCGCGGCATGGCGACCCGCGGCGTTTCACCGGTCACTCGCAATCCGCCCCGCACCGCGCCTCTTCGCATGCGAAGACCGCCCCGGCAGCCTGCACGCCGTCCGCGTGCATCGCCGAGCACACCTCCAGGCAGCCATCTCCGTCCGCACGGCAGGCATCCACGCACGCGAGCATTGCCCTGCACGACGGCTCGGCGACGCACGCGTTCATCTCGGCTGCGCACCCTGTCAACCGGCAGGACGCGCAAGGGGACAGCGCGTCTCGCGATGGGCATTGCGCGCTGCACCGCTCGGACGCGCAGCCTCCCTCGAGGAAGATGCCCGAGATACCCGCCCGGTGCGCCGTCAGGCACGCCTGCTCGCAAGCCGCGTCCTCCGCCGCGCAGCCGAGGAGGCAGTTGCCCAGCGCGGCGCACTCCGCGCTCCGCTGGCACGCGCAATAGCTCTCCTGGCAGCGCAGGGCGAGGCAGGTCGTGCACGGATCGCCGAGCGACGCGCAATCGTAGACCGCCTCTCCCCCCGCGCCGCCGCCGGCCGTCGTGGAGCTCGCCCCCACGCCAGCGCCTGCGCCGCCGGAGCCGCCTGCGCCGCCGATGCCTGCGCCGCCGGCGCCGCCCGTGCCCCCGCTGGAGCCGCCCGTGCCGGCGCCGCCGGCGCCGCCCGTCCCGGGGCTGCCGTCCGTCGAGCTGCAGGCCGCCGCCAGGAGCGCCGCTGCGGCGCACGTCTTCCAGGAAGAGAAGGCCATGGTCGACGCTACCGCGAAGGCCGCCGGCGGCTCAAGGTGAGGTGAGGAGGGAGCGCGCACCGATGCTACCGTGCGCGGCCGAGGAGCCTCGCCATGATCGCTATCGTCAATCCAGAGCTGGATCGCTACGTTCACGACCACTCCGAGCCGCCGCCCGCGCTCCTCGATGAGCTGCGCGAGTTCACCCTGGCCCACGAGCCGAGGGCGGTCATGCAGGTCGGGCGGGTCGAAGGCTCCCTGCTCAGGATGCTGGTCGCGCTCATGCAGGCGCGTCGGGTGCTCGAGATCGGGACGTTCACCGGCTACTCGGCGCTCAGCATGGCCGAGGCGCTCCCGCCGGACGGCGAGCTCATCACGTGCGATCGCGACCCCGAGGTGGTCCGCATCGCCCGATCGTTCTTCGACCGCAGCGAGCACGGCGGGAAGATCCGGATCGCGCTCGGCGACGCGCTCGCCACCCTGCGCGCCATGCCGGCGAGCCCTGCCTTCGATCTCGTGTTCATCGACGCCGACAAGGAGCGGTACCCGGCCTACTACGAGGAGGCCCTCCCGCGCCTCCGCCGCGGCGGCCTGATCGTCGCAGACAACACCCTCTGGAGCGGCGAGGTCCTCGCCCCCGAGAGCGTGGACGGCCGCGCCATCGCCGCCTTCAACGATCTCGTCTTCCGCGATCCCCGGGTCGAGAAGGTCATGCTCACCGTGCGCGACGGGGTGACGCTCGCGCGCAAGCGCTGAAGGCCGGGCGCGGCGGACGTGCGGCAGCGCGCCGCGCGCGCCGGCAGCGCGTCCGAAATCCTGGCCGGATCCCGGGCGCGCGGCGCTAGAGTCGGGCCAGCATGCTGCTCGCCATCGACGTCGGGAACACCAACATCAGCTTCGGGGTGCTGGAGGGCGAGGTGCTCCAGCACCACCTCCGCTGCGAGAGCGCGCGCTCCCGCACCTCGGACGAGTACGCCGTGCTCGTCCGGCAGATGCTCGACCTCCGCCGCGTCGACCTCGCCCGCATCGACAGCGCGATCGTCGCGAGCGTCGTGCCGACGCTGACCGACACGATGGTGGGGCTCGTCGAGCGGGCGTTCGGGATCGAGCCGCTCGTCGTGGGGCCCGGCATCAAGACCGGCATGGCCATCCTCTACGAGAACCCGCGCGAGGTCGGCGCCGACCGGATCGTCAACGCGGTCGCGGCGCACGAGTGGGTGCGGCGGCAGCCCGAGCCCGCGCCCCGCGCCGCGCCGGCGCGAGCGCACGCGGCCGAGCACGACCGGGGGGATCACGCCGCCGCCGGCGTCATCGTCGTCGACTTCGGCACGGCGACGACGTTCGACTGCGTGACCCCGAAGGGAGAGTACCTGGGCGGCGTCATCGCGCCGGGCATCCAGATCAGCGCCGAGGCGCTCTTCTCCCGCGCCGCGCGGCTGTCCCGCGTCGAGATCGCGCTCCCGCCCCGGGTCGTCGGCCGCAACCCCGTCCACTCGATGCAGTCGGGCATCGTGTACGGCTACGCGGGGCTCGTCGACGGGCTCGTGGGCCGCCTCCGGCGGGAGCTCGGCTACCCGTGCCGCGTCATCGCGACCGGTGGCCTGGCGCGGCTCATCGCGCCGCAGACCGAGACCATCGAGGAGGTCGACGACGACCTGACGCTCACCGGGCTGCGCCTCATCTACGAGCGGAACGCCGAGCGCAACAGCGGGCCCGCCACCCTGCCGCCCGCGGCGCGCGGAGGCGGCCAGGATTGACGTCGCCCGTGTCCGGTCCCGCCCCGCGCCGAGCGAGCGTGCCCTCCCTCCCGGCGCCGCCGGCGTCCGGCCGGGGCCCCCGCCGCGCGCTCGTCCTCGCCGCCGCGCCCGCGGCGCTCGTGCTCTCGCTCGTCCTCGCCGTCCTCCTCGGCGCCGAGCCCGTCTCGATCGCGCGCGCCGTCGCCGAGCCCGGCCTCGACCGGACCCTCCTCATCGACGTGCGCTTGCCGCGCGTGCTCCTCGCGGCCGTCTCCGGCGCCGGCCTCGCGGCCGTGGGCGCCGCGTTCCAGGCGCTGCTCAGGAACCCGCTCGCCGAGCCGTACGTGCTGGGCGTCTCCGGCGGCTCCGCGCTCGGCGCCGCGGTCGCGATCGCGCTCGGCGTCGGCGCGACGACCGTCCTCGGCGCCACCCTCCTGCCCGCGGCGGCGCTCGCCGGCGGCCTCGTCGCGACGCTGCTCGTCTACGCCATCGCGCGCGGCGCGGCCGAGGGCACCTCCGGCGCCTCGATGCTCCTCGCCGGCGTCATCGTGAACTCCATCGCCGCGGGCCTCATCTCCTTCCTCAAGACGCTCGTCTCTCCCTCGCGCGCCCAGCAGCTGCTCCGGTGGCTCATCGGCTTCGTCGAGCTGCCCACGACCTCGGCCCTCCTCGGCGTCGCCGTCTACGTCGCCGCCGGCTGCGCCGTGCTCCTCGCCGACGCCGCGCGGCTGAACCTCCTCTCGCTCGGCGACGAGTCGGCCGGGACCCTGGGCGTCGACGTCCGCGCCGTCGAGCGCCGGGTCTTCCTCGCGTCCTCGTGCGTCGTCGGCGCGATCGTCAGCCGCACGGGCCTCATCGGCTTCGTCGGGCTGATCGTCCCGCACGCGGTCCGCCGGCTCTGCGGCGCGGATCACCGGCGGCTCCTGCCGCTGTCGCTCGTGGCCGGCGCGGTCCTGCTCGTCACGTGCGACCTCGTCGCGCGGCTCCTGTTCCGGTGGCTCGGCACGGAGCCGCCGGTGGGCGCGGTGACCGCGGTGCTCGGCGGGCCGTTGTTCCTCGTGCTGCTGCGGCGCTCGCCGCGGCTGTAAGGGCGCGCGGGCGCGTCAGGTCATGCCGAGGAGCTTGTTCATGCTGGCCTCGTCCGCCGGCGTGAACGGGTAGCGATCGAACTCGGCGCTCGTGACCCACCGGAACGCGTTCACGGCCAGCGAGGCGAGCTCGCCGCTCCTGATGTGGCACTCGTAGAGGTACAGATCGACGACGTAGCGCTCGTAGGGGTGGCTCACGAACGAGATCAGCTGGCCCACCTCGATCTCGACGCCGAGCCGGTGGCGGACCTCGCGCTTCAGCGCGGCCGCGTCCGTCTCGGTCTCCTCCACGCGCCCCCCGGGGAACTCCCAGAGCATCGGGAGCACGGCGGTCGGCCGGCGCTGGGTGATCAGGTACCGGCCGTCCTGTTCAATCACGGCGGCGACCACGCGGATGGTGCGGACCATTTCCATGGCGAGTGCCTCAGGGCTGCTGAGCGTACGATGGGGCGTCGGGTTGTGCGAGCGGGACGGTCGCCGCCCTCAAGGCGCCGCTGGCGCGCGCTCAGACGTTGATGCGGAACAGTTGCTGACCCATGAGCAGGATGTCGCCGCCCGTGATCTCGGTCTCGCCGAGGACGCGGAGGAAGGTGCCGTTCGAGCTGCCGAGGTCCGTGAGGAACAGCCGGCCGCCCTGGAGCGAGATCTGGCAGTGGAGCCCGGAGACGTAGCCGTCCTCGGGGAAGAGGATGTCGCCGCGCTCGCGCCCGAGGTGCAGGCCGGTGTCGGGGACCGGGAACGCGTTGCCGGTCGCGTCCCTGCCGATGATGAGGGCGAGCCGCGCGACGTAGCCCTTCGAGGGGCTGCCGAGCCGCTCGACGCCGTCGGGGGTCGTGGGCGCCGGGGAGAGCGGCTCGACGCGGACGATCTCCTGGCCGATGCGGAAGACGTCGCCGTTGTCGAGCTGCACCGGCGTGTCCCTGCGCAGCCTGCGGTAGACGCCGTTCAGCGAGCCCTCGTCCTTGACGAAGAGCCGCCCGCCCTTGATCGAGAACGTCGCGTGGCGCGGCGAGAGGTAGCTGTCGCCGCCGAAGATCGTGCCCGAGTCGCGCCCGATGAGCGTGGGGTTCGTGGGCAGCGTGTACGAGCCGGCCTCGGTGCCGTCGGCCCGGAGCGCCGTCAGCACGACGTTCGCGGCGCCCGACGTGGAGACGATCGGCGTGGAGGGCTGCGCGGCCTGGCCCGCCGGCTTGACGAGCTTGAAGCCGCACAGCGCGCAGAACTTGTTCGACGGCGGGTTGGGCTCCTGGCACTGGGGACAGACGACCGTCCCTGCGCCGGCCGCCGCCGCCGGCGTCGCGGACGCGGCCTTCTTGCTGGCGCCGGTGTCCTCCCCGCGGGCCGGGGCGATGAACGCCGCGGGATCGACGAGCGCGGGCGGCGGGGGCGCGACCGCGGGGCCCTTCTGGGCGCCGGTGCCGATGGCGGTCGGCTCATCGCCGTAATCCTTCGCCCGCGTCGCTGCCGGCACGCCGTGGGGCGGGGTGCCTGCCGCGAACTTCTTGGGCGAAACGTCGCGAGGCAGCTCGGCGCCGCAGCCGAGACAGAACTTGTAATGGTCCTGATTTTCTTTGGAGCACTTCGGGCAGGTGATCACCACGCCTCCTCACAACGAGCGACCGGACTGGGTCCCAGGGCGAACGGCGGCGGGAGCATATTCGCCGCGGCGGCCCTCTGTCGACTGTCTGTCGCTCCTCCGCCCCCTCGAGCGGGGGTCCCGCGCCGCCGCCCGCCCGTTCGCCGGGGCGATTCTGCCGGGCAAATCGCGGCTCGCCGGGCGCGGGCGGCCGCGTTTTTCCGGGCGCGGGCGATCGCGTTTTGCCGGCCGCCGGCGGCGTGGGTCACTTGGAGAGGAGCGCGAGCGCATCGCGCACGAGGTCGCCGAGCGGGGCGCTGTCGACGCGCGCGCCGAGGGCGGTGACGGCGCGCTCGGCCTCGGCAGGGCGGTAGCCCATGCGGGTGAGCGCGCTGTGCAGGAGGTCCTGCTTGGCGCCGGTGGCCGCGGGCGGGGGGGCCGCGGGGGAGAGCGGGGCCGCGGGGAGGTGGACGAGCTTGTCCTTCAGCTCGAGGACGAGCCGCTCGGCGGTCTTCTTGCCGACGCCGGGGATGGCGGTGAGGCGCGCGGTCTCCCGGCGGGTGATCACCGCGGCGAGCTCCCCCGCGCCGAGCGCGCTGAGGATGGCCATCGCGATCTTCGGGCCGATGCTGGAGATGCCGATGAGCACGCGGAAGGCCGCCCGGTCCTCGCGCGTCGCGAAGCCGTACAGGAGGAGCGCGTCCTCGCGCACGTGGGTGTGGACGAACAGGGTGATCGCGTCCGAGCCGGCCTTCGCGTTCGCGGCGATGCCGCGCGCGCGCCCCAGCGCCCCGAGCGGGACGGTCACCTCGTAGCCGACCCCGCTGACGTCGAGGACGACCGTGCCCTCGTCGCCTTCTTCCACGACGTGGCCGGAGAGCCGGCCGATCAATTGACCTTGGCCCCTTGCTGGATCCACCTGCGGATGACGTCACGCTCCGCGGAGGGCAGGGGGTCGCCGCCAGAGGGCATCGGGGCCCCGCAGCCGTCGGGGGCGCACTCGAGGTCCCCGCAGCTCAGGGTGTCGTCGAGCTTGTGCATGAGGAAGCTGTTCGCGGGGTCGCCGGCCGTGATCCGCGCCATCCCGGAGGGCGCCCTCGACGCGGCGCCGACGTTCTGGGCCACGATCGCGTCGATCTGCGCCTGCGTGGCCTGCTCGATCAGCGGCGGGCCGAGGTACGCGAACCCGGCCGAGCCGGCCTCGGCGCCGTGGCACGTCGAGCTGAACGCGCAGGACCGCTGGAAGATGGGGAGGACCTCGCCCGCGAAGCTCACCTCGGGCGTGGTGCCGTCGAACTTGCTGTAGTCGAAGCACTCCGTCGCCGCGGGCCCGGGGCCGTCGTCACCGCAGCCGGCGCCGGCGCACGCCGTCGCGACAAGGAAAATCAGGAAGAGTTTCCGCACGTTCACCCCTCGCACCCAGATCTCGGGCTGGGACCCTAGCAGAACTGCGCGCGCTCCGTAACGCGTGACGTCGCGCCGCGCACCTCCGGTCGCGTGCGGTTGTTCCAGCGCGGCGCGCGCGGCGTGTCGCCCCGTCGGGGCGCGCGGCGTCCTGTCGCTGGGCGCGGAGATCGCCGCGCGTTTGGCCGGCCGGCGCGGCGGCGGGTAGGCTGGGCGTCCCATGAGGATTGGCCTGGGCATCGGCTCGACGGCGCTCGCGCTCGCCGCGCTCAACGTCGGTTGCGGCGGAGGGCACGACGCGGTCGAACGACAGCTCTCCGAGCTGCGCGCGGAGCTCGTCAGGGTGCGCGCGGAGAACGCGGTGCTCGCGGATCGTGTGGGCTCGCTGGAGCGCTCGCGGGGCGGCGCCCGCAGCGCGGCGCGCCCTGACGAGGCCGGGGCGCGCGCGGTGCCCCCGGAGGAGCCGGACAGGCCCGACCTCGAGGTGGTGCGGCTCGCGCCGGAGGACGACGGCGCGCGGCCGCCGGTGCTCCGCTCGACCGCGAACGGCGCCGTGATCGAAGAGCCCCCGGGCGGGTCGCCGCCGTCGAGCCAGCCCCCCTCCACCCTGTCGAGGCGCAAGCGATGATGTTCCCCGCGAAGGCAACGCTGGTCCTGGTCTCCCTGGCGATCGTCGCCGCGCCGCCGCTGGCGCGCGCTCAGGACCAGCAGGGCGGCGAGGAGGGCGCCGGCCAGGCGCCGGGCGTCACCGTGGTCCAGCTCCCGAGGGGCGAGCCGACCGTCGAGACGCAGGTCGTGGTGCCGGGTTATCCGCAGCCGGGGTTCGATCCGAACGCCCACCTGCCCTCGAGCTCGCGGGGCACGACGGACACGTCCCGCCCGTCGGACGGCTTCGATCTGGGCCGCCGGAGCGAGGGCGCCGCCTCGGTGAAGGGCGGCGCGAACGGCAGCTACGTCGTCGAGGGGCAGTTCGTGCCCGAGTCGCACTCGGTGCGGCGCGGCGACACGCTCTGGGACATCTCGGGCAGGTACTACACGAACCCCTATGCGTGGCCGCAGGTCTGGGCGCTGAACCCGCAGCTCCAGAACCCGCACTGGATCTACCCGGGCGACCGGATCCGGCTCCGCGACCCGAGCGAGGGCCCGACCCGCGGCAGCATCGGGTTCGGCGCGAACCAGCTGGGGCGAGGGGGGCGCGTGCCGTCGAAGACGATCTTCCTGCGCGAGCTCGGCTGGGTCGACGACGTGAAGAAGGACACGTGGGGGGAGCTCGTCGCGAGCCCCGACGACCAGATGCTCCTCAGCGAGGGCGACGACGTCTACCTCCGCCTCTCGGACGATCACGACGTCTCGATCGGCCAGGAGCTGACGATCTTCCGCGAGATCAAGAAGGTGAAGAGCGGGGACGTGAAGGGCGAGCTCGTGACGGTGCGCGGCACGGCGCGCGTGGATCGCTACAACCCGAAGACGCACATGGTGCGCGCGCGGCTCATCGAGTCGCTCGACGTTGTCGAGCGCACGGACAGGGTCGGCGCGGTGTTGCGGCGCCTCGACGTGGTGCCGCCGGTGGGCGCCGAGGCGGATCTCGAGGCGAAGATCCTCGCGGCCGTCTACCCCTACCAGCTCGTCGGGCAGCACCAGGTGGTGTTCATCGACAAGGGCGAGAAGGACGGCGTGAAGCCGGGGCAGCGCTTCTTCGCGGTCCGGCGGGGCGACCGCTGGCTGCAGCAGATCAGCGGCGCCGGCAAGCTGGCCACGGTCCGGCCGCGGGTGCAGGACGAGCGTCCGGCGCAGGTCGACGAGCCGAAGTTCGGCGTCGACGAGGAGCTGCTGCCGGACGAGACCTACGCCGAGCTGCGGGTCGTGCATGTGCGCGAGCGCACGGCTGCGGCGCTCGTGACCCACGCGATGTACGAGGTCGAGCGGGACGCGGTGCTTGTCTCGCGCAAGGGCCTCTGAGGATCGACCGCCTGCGGCGTTTCACGGCCGGGGTGTGCGGGGCGAAGCCCACGGCCCCGCGTCCGATTGCGTGAGCGGGCCAACGTGCGCGAAGGCAGCGGCCCCAGCCGTCGGCGCGCCGCCGCGCGCGACCTGGGCGGCGGAGGCGGCGGCGGAGGGAGGCGGGGGGGAGGAAGGCGGGGGGGAAGAAGGCGGGGGGGAAGAAGGCGGGGGGGAAGAAGGCGGGGGGAGATCAAGCACTGCCGCCGCGCTGACCGCGCAATGTCTCCACGAGGGGGGTGCCGGCGCGGTATGATGTTCCGCCTGGCATGCGTCGCCTTCCCGAAGTCCAGTCCGAGCTGAGGGGAGTGGACGGCGATCCTCCCACGCAGCGCTCGTTCGACAGCGTGACGGATCGCTGCACGCCGAGGAGCGGATCGCTGGCCGAGGTGCTCGGCGAGGGGGTGGTGCGGGGGCCCCGTTCGAGCGCGGCGCCTCCGAGCCTCAACAGCACCCCGCCGGAGGCGCGCGGCCACGCGCTGCGGGAGCGCGGCAACCTGCTCCTCCGGCGGAACGACTACGCGGGCGCCGCGCGCGATTACGACGAGGCGCTCGCGATGTTCCGGGCGACGGGCGACGCGCTCGGGCAGGCCCAGGTGTTCATGGATCGGGGCGCGCTGCGCTTGCGGGAGGGCGTCCCGGTGCAGGCGGTGCGCGACTACGACGAGGCGCTCGCGCTGTTCCAGGCCGCGGGCGATCGCGCGGCGGAGGGCGACGCGCTGCGGGCGCGGGGCTTCGCGCGCGCCGAGGAGGGCGATCTCGGCGGCGCTGTGTGCGACTACGATCTGGCGATCCACCTCTTCCTGCAGCTCGGCGATCGCGAGCCGCTCAAGCCCCGGGCCGGGTCGCGCGGGGCGGCCGGCGACGCCGACGCCCCGGGCCCCTCGGAGCCGCCTCGCGCCCGCCCTCACGGCGCCGCGCACGGGCGGGCGCTCAAGGCGCGCGGCGATCTGCGGGTCCGGCTCCGCAACCTGGCGGGAGCGGCGCGCGACTACAGCACGGCGCTCGCGCTCTTCCAGGACACGGGGGATCGGAGCGGGCAGGCCAGCGTGCTGAAGGCGCGGGGCGACATGCGGTTCGCCCAGGACAACGTGACGGGCGCCGCGCGCGACTACGACTGGGCGCTCACGCTCTACCAGGCGACCGAGGACCACCTCGGGCAGGCCGGCGTGCTCAAGGCGCGGGGCGATCTCCGGGTGCGGCAGGGGGATCTGGCGGGCGCCGAGAAGGATTACGACCAGGGGCTCGAGCTGTTCACGGCGACGCGCGAGGTCCTGGGCCAGGCCGCGGTGCTCAAGGCGCGGGGCGATCTGCGCTCCGTGCAGGAGGACCTCGTGGACGCGGTGCGCGACTACGACCGGGCGCTCGCCCTGTTCCGCACGGGCTTCGAGCGCCGCGGGCAGGCCGCGACGCTCAAGGTGCGGGGCGATCTCCGCCGCAAGCAGTTCGAGCTGGTGGCCGAGCTCGTGGGCGTCGCGGCGGCCGACGCGTCGGATCTGGAGGAGGCGCTCTCGGACTACGAGCAGGCGCTCGCCCTGTTCGAGGTGCTCGAGGACGGCGCGGGTCAGGCCGGCGTGCTGCGGGCGCGGGGCGATCTGGCGCGCATCCAGGGGGATCTCGCCGGGGCGCTGTCGCTCTACCTCGGCGCGAAGCGGCTCCTGGACGTGTCGGGAAACGCCGCGGAGCTCTCGGCGACCCTCGCCGAGATCGCCCGGACGCACGCGCTCGCGGGCCGCGCGGCCGAGGCGCGCGCCGCGGCGGAGCAGGCGCTCGCGCGGGCCGATCGCGCGACCAGCGCCGAGCACCGCGAGCTCGCGGAGGCGGTCCTCGCCGGCCGCGTCGTGGCCCGGGACGAGGCGTTCGCGAAGCGCGACTCCAGGGCGCCGAACGGCCTGAAGCGGTTCGACTGAGAGAGGCCCTGAGCCGCGCCGGCGCGCGGAGGGCGCCCGGGAGAGCCTCCGCGCCCCCGGGCCTCCGCGGGCGGCGCGGCGCCGCACCGAGGACCCGCGCGCCGCTCCCGGCGAGCGAGGACAGCCTTTGATGACGCTGATGGCGAGTTGACCGGATCGACGGACAACCACCCTGACTCCGACCGATGCTGCCGAGAGCCGGGATGACCCGATAAGGGGTATCTCCTCCCGAGAGCTCCGGAGTGGGTCGTCTACATGTACGGCACAAATACAGGCGCACCACGGCGCGGGCGCCAATGCCCGCTTCCGTACATGTCGGCATGGCATCGCGCCGCGGTGTGATGATCCGCCGTCACGACAGATGGGCAACACCACGGCATCGCGAGCACGTTGCAGCGCTGTTTCCTGTCTGGCCGCCGCGTGCGCTTCGGGATAGAAAAGAATGTCTTAAGGAGTCATCTACATGAAGAGAGGCTTGAAAGCAGTGCTCGCCCTGTCCGCCGCGCTCGCTCTGCTAGGCATCGGTGCGCCCGCGGACGCGACGACGGCCGTCCTTCTCTCGCGGGAGGAGCTCGTGCGCCAGTCGGCGACCATCGCGCGGGTGATCGTCGGCCGATCGTACACGGCGGAATCCGACGACGGAAAATCGATCGTGACCCGCACCGAGCTCACGATCACCCAGCCGCTCAAGGGCGGCGCGGCGGACAAGGGGGGGGCGAAGATGATTGTGCTGGAGCAGATGGGCGGGACCTACAACGGCAAGACACAGCGGCTGCTCGGCGACGCCAAGCTCTCGCCCGGCGAGGACGCCGTGGTCTTCCTGCGCTCGGGCGACAAGGGGCGGTGGCACCTCACGGCGCTGGCGCTGTCGGCCTATCACGTGGACAAGAAGGGCATGGCGCGGCGCATCCTCGATGGGCTGCACCTCGTCCGGCGGACCGGAGCCGCGCTGGTGCCCGTCGAGACGCCCGTCGAGGCGGTCGAGCCCATCGAGAGCCTCATGACGGACGTCGTGCGCATCGCGGGAGGGAAGTGAGGTGAGGCGCCGCGTCGCCCTCGCCGCCCTGCTCGGCGCCGTCTCGTCCCTCGCCGTGGCCCGTGAGGCCGCCGCGTGGACGCCGCTCGATGACGTGGTCCCCCGCTGGGGCAAGCTGCCCGTCACCTACTACATCAACCGCTCGACGATCCCGGGCGAGATCTCCGCCTTCGCCGTCGACCGTGTCGAGACCGGGTTCGAGGCCTGGTCGAACGCGGGGTGTACGGCGTGGCAGGTCGAGCTCCTCGGCGACACCACCGATCGTTACAACTACAACGACGGCAAGAACGTGTTTCAGTGGATCAGCTCCTCCTGGCCGAACATGCTCGGCGACGTCAACTCGGTCATCGGCGTCACGATGCCGGTCTGGAGCTTCGACGGCGCCATCATTGACGCCGACATGGTCTTCAACGACGTCGGGTTTTGCTGGAACGACACCGGCAACAACGGCTGTGTCGACACGCAGTCGATCGCCACGCACGAAGAGGGGCATTTCCTGGGCCTCGGCCACTCCGCCGAGCGGAGCGCGACGATGACCCCTTACTATGTCGTGGGCTCGTCGATGCGCACCATCGAGCAGGACGACATCGATGGCGTGTGCGCGCTGTATCCCATCGGCGGGACCACGGCCGCGAGCGCCGCGAGCGCTGCCGCCGGCGGCGGCGGCAGCTGCGATAGCTGCTCCAACGATTCGCTCGCGGACACCTGCAGGGCGCCCTATGACGCGTGCGGTGGGTCGAACGCGTGCAGGGGATTCATCGGCTGTGTCAACGAGTGCCAGGACGACGCGTGCGTCGAGCGATGCATGGATGACCATGCCGAGGGCGCCGGCATGTATATCAGCATCCTCGAGTGCATCTGCGGGGAATGCTCGACCGAGTGCTCGACCGAGTGCGCTGGCTTCGATGGCGGCGGCAGCGGCGCCGGCGGCGCCGGCGGCAGCGGGGGCGATGGCGGAGCGGACGGCAGCAGCGTGTCGACCTCCTCCTCATCGGCCGGCGGCGGATCGACCGTGGGCGCGACCGTGAGCTCGTCGGTCGCCTCGAGCGGCGGGGTGGGCGGCGCGGGCGGCGCCGATCCCGACGACACGCCGAAGAGCGGCGATGAGGAGTCTGGCGGCGATGCCGGGTGCTCCTGCTCGACGACCGGCCGATCGGCCGATCTCGGCGGCGTCATGCTCCTCGGCGTGCTCGGCGCGCTGGCGTCGCGACGGCGCCGGCGCTGAGCGTTCGGTCGCGGGGCTTCAGGGGGAGCGCCGGCCCCCGCGGCGGCGCGGCTCGCGTCTGGGCCTGCCGCCATCTTCCGGGCCAGAGAGCACCTGAGAGGACACCTGGTGGAGGCCCGCGCCGTCGGCGTGGGGGCTCTGACCTCCACCGCGCCGCGCGGGCGCCCGCCGGCGCGGCGCGGTGGAGCGCAAAAACCCCGAGATAGGCCGTCTTCCCCGCGGATCCTGGGCGCGCCGAGGGCGGGCCGAAGCACCCCGACAACCTGGCCCGCCGGTTGCTCTATCCGGATGCGACGCCGCGAGACAGCGACGAGGGACGCCGAGGCGAGCTCGAGCTCGCAAAGAGGCCGTCGACACGCGATCTCGCGAGCGCGAACACAAGGCCCAAGGACACACCACCATGAACATCAAGAACCTGCTCCTCTGCTCGCTCATCTCTTCCTCCTCGCTCGTCGGCTGCATCGCCGAGCCGCTCGAGGGCGACAGCGTCGATGAGGGCGCGAGCGACGCCGCCGAGGTCGTGGGCGAGGGCGCAGAGGCGATCATCGGCCCCGGCGGGGATGACGGCGGCGGCCCGGTCACGAAGACCGTGAACCTCTCCTGCTCGATCACCTATCCCAGCATCTTCAACCCGAACGCCGCGATCAAGAACACCTCGCTCTTTGGCGTTCCGGAAGATGCGAAGATCACCTTCACCGTCACGCACTACTACGGCGATCCGGGGCCCTACACCCGCTCGGTCACCGGGCCGCTCGCGAAGGGCCAGACCAAGCTCGTCCCCCTCACGCACCCCGGCGCGCTCGACGCCTACGGCTGCACCGCCAAGGCCACCTGGATCCTCCCCGACTGAACCCGCGTCGGCAGACCAGCAGCCCTGTTGCAGGGCGAGGGCGTCACCGCGCACGGAGCCCCCGATGTCCCCAGGCGCGCTTCCACGCGCGCCTTCGCGGAGCTCGCCCTGTCTCCCGATCTCCACGAGAGCAGCGCTCGACACGAGGGCAGCACTCGACGTCTTACCTGTTCCTACCTCTCCCGCCTCGCTCCCAATTTTTGTTTTGCCAATTGACACAATAGAAAATCGGGCTACCTTGAAGCTCGTGACAGCGCCAGGCCGCCCGCGCGGCAGACCGAGGAAGGATCCGCAGCAGCTCGCGACATGGGTTCCGCCCGAAGGCTGGTCACGCCTTGTCGCGTGGATCTCGCCGGAGGAGCGGATGGCGCTGAAGCGCGTCGCGCTCGAGGCGAGCACCTCCGTCGCGGAGCTGGTGCGTGCGCTGGCGAGCGGGCTCGCTGGGGGCGTCATCACCCCTGACGAGCTGCTCGGCCAGGTACGAAAGGGCATTCAGGTCATGGAGAAGATTCCGACGATTTTCGATCGCGGCGACGACTTCAAGGTGCTCCCGAAGCCGCGGGAGGGGTGCGAGTGGGTCTTTGCGGGCGAGGGCCGTCCCACCGAGAAGCTCGACGGTACGAACGTGCGGTTGACCATCCGCTCGGGCCACGTGGTCCGGGTCGAGAAGCGCAGGAACCCGAGCAAGCTCCAGAAGCAGCAGGGAATCATCGACGGCTGGTACGTCGACGCCGACGAGCACGGCCCGGAAGACAGGTGGATCTTCGAGGCGGTTCGCGGGACGGAGTTCCAGGGCTGGCCGGACGGCGAGCATTCGGCGGAGGCGCTCGGACCGAGCATTCAGGGCAACCCGCTCGGGCTCGCCAGGCACATGGTCGTGCCGTTCAACCTCGAGATCCCCGTCTACGATGACGTCCCGAGGACCTATGACGGCCTCCGCGGCCTGTTCCAGCACCTGGAGAGCCGCTTCGCCCCTGGCCACCTCGCCGAGGGGATCGTGTTCCACCACCCCGACGGCCGGCGCGCCAAGATCAAGCGCAAGGACTTCCCCGGAGGGGCCGGCAAGTCGCGGTGAGGCTCCGGCCGAGCGGGGCGCCTCTCCGCCGGGATCGAGGCAGCTCGCGATTCGCGCCCGTACCGCGGGCGCTCAGCGCCGCCGCCTGCCGCGCGCTGGCTTGCTGCCGCCTTTGCGGCGCGGCGCTGGCTTCTCTCCACCGGGGCGCGGGGCCGGCTTCTCTCCACTTGGGCGCTGGGCCGGCTTCTCCGGCGGCGCCTCCGTCGTCCGGACGACGAGCAACGCCCGCCCGCGCTCGAAGGTCGGCGTCACGCTCACGTAGCCGTTCTCTCGCGCGAAGCCCGCCATGTCGCCGCGGTGCTCATCCATGTACCGGCTGAACCGCGTCCAGAGATCGCGCGCCTCCTCGTCGGCGAGGGGCGCGCCGTCGATGGAGGCGGCGAGGTTCGAACGATCGCTCACGTGGATCCCGTGGCTGGGATGATGCGCCCTGAAGTGCGACGTTTCCAGGGGTTATTGGCGGGTCGACCCCGCACGTCTCGGCGCCTTGCCGCGCCATCCGCCCCCGGGCAGGCTTCGCCCATGGGCCAGCCCGCCGAGAAGCAGCGCCGCGCGACGTACGCCGATCTCGAAGCTGTCCCACCGAACAAGGTGGCGGAGCTCGTCTGCGGCACCCTGCACGTGTTCCCCCGGCCGGCGCCGAAGCACGCATGGACATCCTCGGGCCTGGGAGCCGAGCTCATCGGCCCCTTCCAGCGTGGGCGCGGCGGCCCGGGTGGCTGGATCATCCTGGACGAGCCCGAACTCCACTTCCCCGAGCCGGACGCGCCGGGGGAGATCGACGCGCTCGTGCCCGACCTCGCCGGCTGGCGCCGCGAGCGCATGCCCGAGCTGCCCGAGACGGCCTATTTCGCGCTCGCCCCGGACTGGGTCTGCGAAGTCTTGAGCCCGTCGACCGAGGACGTCGACCGCGACGAAAAGATGCCCATCTACGCGCGCGAGGGCGTGCGGCACGCGTGGCTCGTCGACCCGATCGCGCGGACGCTCGAGGTCTATGTGCTCGGCCAGGATCGTCGCTGGGGGCCCGCCGTCGTCCACCGCGACGCCGCATGCGTCCGCGTTGAGCCCTTCGAGGCCATCGAGCTCGATCTCTCGGTCCTCTGGGCGAGGTAGCCGGCCAGCTTCGCCGCCGCGCCCTGCCCCGAGCGCGGCCCCCGCGTCACTGGATCCCGTACTCCTTGAGGCGCCGGTAGAACGTCCGGCGCGGCAGGCCCACGACCTGCGCCGCCTTCACCCGGTTCCAGTTACAGCTCGAGAGCGCGACGAGGATCCGCTCCCGCTCGCTCGCCTTGTGCGCGTCCAGCGACGTCTCGACGCGGTGTGGGTCGCTCGACGGCGGAGCCCGGCCCGCGCTCGCGGGCGCCCCGCCGCCAGCGGGCGCCCGCGGCGGGGGCGTGGCGCCGCTGTCGAGCGACCCCCGCAGCGACCGAGGCGCCGCGTCGGGGAGCTCGAAGTCCTCGCTCTCCAGCTCGGGGCGATCCGACAGGACCCACGCGTTGAGCAGCACGTTCTCGAGCTGCCGCACGTTCCCGGGCCAGGTGTACGCCGACAGCCGCTTCAGCGCGGCGCGGGACACGCTGCGGCGATCGCGGCCGTAGCGCGCGGCGAAGATCCCGAGGAAGTAGTCGATGAGCAGCGGGATGTCCTCGATCCGCTGGCGCAGCGACGGCACCCGCACCTCGACGACGTGCAGCCGGTAGTAGAGATCCTCGCGGAACGTGCCGCGCGAGACCATGTCGGCGAGATCCCGGTGCGTCGCCGCGATGACCCGCGCGTCCACCGGCTCCTCACGCGCGCCGCCGACCGGACGGACGACCTTCTCCTGCAGCACGCGCAGCAGCCCCGCCTGCATCTTCTGCGGCATCTCCCCGATCTCGTCGAGCAGGATGGTGCCGCCGGTCACCTCCCGGAAGAGCCCCTTCCGGTCGCGATCGGCGCCCGTGAACGCGCCGCGGACGTGCCCGAAGAGCTCGCTCTCCAGCAGGTGCTCCGGGATCGCGCCGCAGTTGACGCCGACGAACGGCTTCTTCGCCCGCGGGCTCGCGTTGTGGATCGTCCGCGCGACGACCTCCTTGCCCGTCCCGCTCTCGCCCGTGATCAGGATCGGGATGTCCGTGTCCTTCACCCGGTCGATGAGCGCGTAGACGCGGCGCATCGCCTCGCTCGTGCCGACCAGACCCTCGTAGCCGAAATGGCCGCGGATCACCGCGCGCGCCGAGCGCAGATCCCGCCGCGTCGCGGCCAGCTGCGCGGTGCGGTGGCCGAGGAGCTCCTCCAGCTTGGCGCGCGCCGCGCGCAGCTCCTCGTTCGCGCGCTCGAGCTCGCGGGCGCGGCGCTCGTTCTCGCTCACGAGGCGCGCCGTCTCGATCGCGATCGCGACCTGATCGGCCAGCGCCGTCAGCGTCGGGAGCTCCACCTCGAACTTCGCCGCCGCGCTCAGCCGGGTCTCCAGGTACAGCGCGCCGATCACCTGCCCGCTCCGCTGCCGGATCGGAACGCACGCGACCGACTGCAGCATGAGCTGGTGCACCGAGACGTAATCGCTCATGCGCGCGTCGTCCCGCGCGCTCGCGGTCACGACCGGCTCGCCCGTGGAGATCACCCGCTCGGCGATCGAGCTGGAGAAGCGCGCGTGCGGGTCGTCCCCCGCCTGATCGCGCGAGGCGTGGATCGAGAGATCGACCGCGCCTTCGCCCGCGACCTGCTGCAGCTCGTCGCGCGGCGGGCGCTGCAGGATGATGAACCCGCGCTCCGCCTGGAGGAGCGCGATCGCATGATCGGTCACCTTCGCGAGCAGGCGCGTGAGGTCGTGCTCGCCGGCGATCTCGCGGTTGATCTCGAGGACCCGCGCCAGCCGGTCCTCGCCCTGCGGGGCCGCAGCGCCTGCCTGAGCCGCCGCGCTCTGCTGGGTGAACGGCACCGTGCGGCTGCTCATCAGCTCGAGCATTGCGGCCGCCCGGATCTCCTTGCGCCGCGCGTCGTTCCAGAACACCTCCCGGAGGTCGCGCGGCAGCTTCGAGGCGATCTCCTCCAGCGTGATCAGCGCCTCTTCGCGGTCGTGGCGCGCCCGGATGAGGTGCCCCCGCTCCGTCTCGAGCTGCGCCCGCGCCTCCAGCGCGCGCCAGATCCAGTCGCGCTGGCCCGCGGCGCGCGCCGCGTCGAGCGCCTCGTCGTACGCCGCCCGGGCCCGCCACTCGTCGCGCGCGACCGCCGCGACGCGGCCGCGCGCGAGCGCGAGCAGGGCGCGGTGGGCGCCGGTCGTCCCCAGGCGCTCCGACGCCACGTCGATCTCCTCGCCGAGGGCGCGCGGATCCGCGCCGGCGCGCGCCACCGCGAAGAGCACGCGCTCGAGCCGCGCCTCGACCCCGTCGATGCGCCGGCCCATCGCCTCGTACGCCTCGGCGCACTCGAGGCAGAGCCGCTCGGCCTGCTCGAGATCGCCCGAGCGCGCCGCGTGCTCCGCCTCGAGCGCGAGCAGCTGCGCCTGCTGCTGCGGCGCGAGATCCGCGCGCTGGGCGGCGAGCGCGTCGAGCGACACCCGGGCCCGCGCGAGCCGCCCGAGGTAGAGGTCGAGGTTGGCGAGGTTGAGGAGCGCCTGGCGGATCGTCGCCACGCGGCCGGAGCGCCGGCCCAGATCGACGGCGGCCTCGAGGTGGCGGATGGCCGCGCCGAGGTCGCCCTGGAGCTTCGTGAGCGCGGCGAGGTTCAGGCGGGTCGTCGCGAGCGTGCCCGCGTCGCCGGCCTGCTCCGCGGCCGTGAGCGCCTCCTCGTAGACCGCCTTCGCCTCGCTGAGGCGGTCGTCCCGCTGGAGCGCGAAGGCGAGCGACACGAGCGCGACCGACAGGATCCGCGGCTCTCCGGTGAGCCGCGCGAGCCGGACCGCGTGCTCCAGCGTGCGCTTCGCGTCCTCGTGCCGCGAGGCGAAGCTCTGCGCGAGCCCGCGCGTCGCCACCGCCTCGGCGACGATCGCCTCGGGCGAGGCGCCGAACGCGGCGGCCGTCGTGAGCTCGGGGCGCGACGCGCCGGTCAGCCCCGCCTCGATCTTGAGCGGGCCCACCCGCTCCACGGCCTCGCCCGCGCGGCGCTCCGCCTCGCCGTAGTCGCCGGCGCGCACGAGCGCGCGGGCCATCTGCAGCGACCAGAACGCCGCCAGCGCGTGATCGTCCGAGGCCTCGACCTGGTCCTTCACGCGCCCGAGCTCGGCGAGCGCCCGCGCCGTGTCGCCGCGGTTCATGGCGAGCCGCGCGCGCGCGAGCGTCAAGGTGGGCACCGCGGCGGCCGAGCCGTCGCCCTCGTGCCGCCCGAGCGCCTCCGCGGCCGCGTCGAAGTGGCCGCGGTCGAGCAGCCGGTGGATCTCCGCCGGCGGCAGCGCCGCCCCCTCGGCGCCCGCGCCGCCCGGCCCGGACGCCACCGCGCTCGTCGGGGGCGCGTCGAGCAGCCGATCGACGTCCTCGGTCGACGCGACGGGCGCGCGCGCGATGCACGCGACGATCTCGCGGATGCGCCCGGGCCACCGCCCCGCGCGGGAGACGACGTGCGCCGCCACCGCGTCGCTCAGCGACGGGATGGTGCGCTGCACGAGCTCGCGGGCGACCTGCTCGTCGAGCGGCGCCATCTCGAAGCGCTCGAACCCGCGGCCCAGGCGCGCGGGTGGAGGCGCGCCGTCCGTGAGCGTACCGCGCGCGCCGCGCGCGCCGCGCCGCGCGCCTGGCGCCCGGTTCGCGCCGCTGTCCGATGGATCCCCGAGCACGAGCACGAGCTTGCCGCCGGCCTTCCGCACCTCGTCGAGCCGCTCGATCGCCGCGTCGCCGAGCCGATCGGCGTCGTCGACGAGCGCCGTCACCCGGCCGAGATCGTGCTCCGACAGCTCGATCGAGAGCGCCTCGCGCGGGTCTGCCACGCCGGCCGCCTCGACCCACGCGACGGCGTACCCGCCGACCTCGAGCGACCACGCGATGCGCCGGAGCAGCGCGCTCCGCCCGGAGGCGCGCGGGCCTTCGATCGAGAGCCCGCCGCCCGCGGGCAGCGCCATGATCTGCGCGAGCAGCCGCGTGGAGGGCGCGTCCAGCCCGACGATGGGCCAGACCACGGCGCCCGCGTCCGCGTCGGGCCGCGCGCCCGCCTCGCCCGGCCTCGCGGCCTCCTCTCCCGGCCCGGAGGGGAGCCGCGCCGCGCGCCGGAGCGCGTTCGCGAGCTCGTCCGCGCTCGGGTAGCGCGCGTTCGGGTCCTTGGCGGTCGCCCGGTCGACGACCCCCTGGAGCGCCTCGACGACCTTCGGATCACGCTCGCCCCCGCTGTCGCGGAGGGCCTCGGCGAGCGTCGCGCCGAGCGCGAACACCTCGGCGCGGACGGTGAGCGGGTCGCCCTTGAAGAGCTCCGGCGCGGCGTAGCGGGGCGTGAGGCCCACGGGCCGCGAGCCGTCGTCCCGGAACGGCGCGGCGAGGCCGAGGTCGACGAGCGTGGCGCGGCCGCCCTCGCCGACGATGATGTTCGCGGGCTTCACGTCGCCGTGCAGCAGGAGAGCGCGGTGCAGGCGCGTCAGCTGATCGGCCGCGTCGGCGATGGCCGCGAGGTTCCTGGCCAGGTCGCCCTTGCGCGCGAGCAGATCGGCGAGGCTCGTCCCCTCGACGAGCTCGCGCACCATGAAGGGCCGCCCTGACGCGGGCAGCCGGCCGAAGCGCAGCACGCGCGGCACGCCGAGGCCCTCGACGCCCGACAGCGCCGCCGCCTCGCGGACGAGCGCGAGCACCTCCGGCTCATCCGCCTCCTCGCCGAGCGTCTTCAGCGCGACCGTCTTGCCGGTGAGGCGGTCGCGCACCGCCCACACCTCGCCACCACCGCCCTTTCCGAGGGCCCCGATCGGCTCATAACGCGGCGGAAACAGCGGACGCGACGTCACCTCATCCCTCGATCAGAGGCCATACCCCGCGGACAGCCCGAAGAACAACCCTGTGATGGAGAAGCCGGCGTCGAGCCGCGTCTGAAGCTGCTTGATCGGCTTGTACCGGAAGCTGAGCTGCGGGAACGAGATCCACGGGAACACCGACGGCTTGGAGCCTCCGTTGATCCAGCTCGGCTCGTCGTAGTCGCCGAAATGCTCGTTGGAGCCGTCGCAGAAGCCGCCGGTCGGGCCGGCGCACTTGCTCCACGAGCCCACGTCGTCGGGGTCGAGGCGCGACGGGTTGTTCGGGTACGCCTGCGCGCGGTAGAGGTTGCCGAAGACGACGCCGAGCCCGACGCCGCCGCCGATCAGCAGGGAGAAGCGGCCCTTCTCCTTGTCGAGCGGGATCTCGTAGAGGAGATCGGTCGTGAAGTAGACGAGCTTCATGGTGCTCGACACCATCTCCCAGGCGTCGTTGCCGTCGTTCTTCCCCTTGAAGAGGAAGGGATCCATCGAGTAGTCCGCGTAGGAGATCGCCAGATCGATCTCGAGCCCGTCCCTGCGCGTCGAGAGCTCCGGGCCGAAGGTGAACACGTTCACGCTCGACCCGCCGTCCGCGAAGAGGTTGATCATCGCCTTCGGCACGATGAGGTTCCGGAACCGGAGCCCGGCGAACCGATAGGTCTTGCCCTCGCGCTCGAACGGGGCGTTCTCATCCGCCGCCTCGGGCGGCGCTTCCTGCGGCTTGTCCTTCTCGCCAGGCGCCTTGTCGTCCTGCGCCTTCTCGTCCGCGGCCTGCTTCTCGGCAGCGGCGGAGTCGTCCAGGTTGCCTTCGGCGTCGTCCTTGGGCTGCGCGCCGGCGCTCGATGAGAAGCTCACGGCGCCGAGCAATGCGGCGAGCGCGGCGGCCCTTGCGTGCACCCCGACCGCGAGCTGCCGACCCATCTTCACGTGGTCCATTGTAGGTCACCTAGCGATGCGTAAGTTCAGGGCCGGGCTCCGCGCCCACGGAACGGGCGCGCCGAGGCCAGCATCGGGTTCTCCGCGCGCCCCGGTGGACCGGGCACCAGCGGAGGGGAGGGTACACGAGACGCAGCGCCGTGTGACGCCCGCGGACCGCCCACGGCGGAGCTTTTTCCATGACGGCGCGCCAGAGCGCGGCTGCTCGTGATCGCCGTCGGCGGCCGTGCGATATCGGCGCGGCAGGGCCCCACGGCGGTGGCATTGCTGGCGGACCAAACGAGGTTGCACACAGCAAAATAATCCGCAATAGACGGAAAGGATGATCCTGCATCAGGCCCAGGTCGAGCAGACGATCGACCGCGACGAGCGGGACAGGTTCATCAAGGAGCTCGTGGTGGTGCGGGTCCGCAGCACCGCGCACGAGTCGCCGCCGGCGAGCGCGAGCCGTGGCATTGAGGGGGCGCGCGCGCCGGGGGTGGAGGACGCGGAGTCGGTGGAGCGGGACGTGCCGCTGGCGATGATCCGCAAGCGGAGCGCGCGGCTCCGGAGCACGGTGGCGAGCGTGCTGCTGGTCCACGGGTACGGCCAGAACCGGTACATCTGGCACCTGCCGTCGCGGAGCTTCTCGAACTACCTGGCGCGCGCGGGCTTCGACGTCTTCAACCTGGACCTGCGGGGGCACGGTCGGTCGCGGCACCTCGGGGCGCGGCGGCCGGCCCACGTGACCGATTTCGTCCGCGAGGACGTGCCGGCGGCGATCGAGGAGATCCGGCGCATCTCGGGCCCGCGGCCCGTGTACCTGATCGGCCACTCGCTCGGGGGGCTCGTCGGCTACGCGACGGCGCCGACGATGGGGGACGCGGTCGGCGGGATCGTCACGCTCGGGAGCCCGTACCTGTTCACGCACGGGTCACGGTCGCTCGCGCTGCTCGGCCGGCTGATGCTGACGGTCGACCGGCGCGTCCCGCTCGGGCAGGGGGCGCTCCCGCTGTCGGCCTGGGGCGAGCCGTTCCGGTTCGTGCGGGCGTTCGTCGAGAGCCCGATCTTTCCGCTGCCGATCCGGGGGTTCGTGCCCGGCTCGATGGAGACGCGGGTGCTCACGCAGCACATGTCGCTGGCGATGGACAGCGGCAGCATCACGGTGCTCCGGAACATGTTCCTGGACGCGGCGGCGTCGCGGAAGAGCGGCCACCACATGGGGAGCCTCTTCGGCTACGCCGAGCGCTTCGAGCAGCTCGACCTGCCGCTCCTGGTCATCGCGGGCACGCACGACGACCTCGCGCCGCCGGCGTCGGTGAAGCCTGCGTACGATTTCAGCCGCTCCTCGGACAAGACGTACCGCGAGTTCCCGCGCGGCCACCTCGACATCGTCGTCGGCCGGGACGCGCCGCTCACGGTGTGGCCGCTCATCGAGGCCTGGCTGAAGACGCGCATCCGGCGGGCGGCGGCGAGGGAGCGCGAACAGCTGAGCGCGTAGGACGCCGCGCGAGGGCGCCGGCGCGGCTGCTATCGTGGGCGGATGACCATCGAGCTGCGGCAGCTGGCCCCCGAGCAGCACGGCGAGTTCGTCCATCCCATCCTCACCGCCTTCGGCGCGCTCGTGAACACCGAGCGCCTGGAGGCGACGAAGCGGCTCCCGGAGCTCACGTATGGCCTCGGCGCGTACGACGGCGGGTCGCTCGTCGGGGCCGCCGGCACGTTCTCGCTCACGCTGACCACGCCGGGCGGCGCCGTCCCGGTCGCCGGACTCACGATGGTCGCGGTCATGCCGACGCACCGCCGCCGCGGCATCCTCACGCGCCTGATCCAGCGGCACCTCGACGAGGCGCGCGCCGCGGGGCAGCCGATCTCCGCTCTCTGGGCCACGGAGGGCTCCATCTACGGCCGCTTCGGCTACGGCCTCGCGTCGCAGGCGTGCTCCATCTCGATCGAGCGCGATCGCAGCGCGTTCCGTGGGGAGGCGAGCGCGGAGGGCCGGGCGCGGCTGCTCGGGGAAGCCGAGGCGCTCGAGGCGTTCGCGCCGGTCTGGGAGCGCGCCCGCCCGCTCGTCCCCGGGATGCTGGCGCGCTCGGAGCCCTGGTGGCAGGGCCGGCGGCTCTCCGACAACGACTTCATCCGCCACGGGGGCGGCCCGCTCCAGCGCGTCGTGATCGAGGTCGACGGGCGCGCCGAGGCCTACGCGCTGTACTGCGTGCACCACCGGTTTGACGCGTCCTCGATCCCGATCGGCTCGGTCCGCGTCATCGAGGCGATCGGCGCCTCGCCGCTCGGGACGAGGCTCGTCTGGCGGTACCTCTTCGACATCGATCTGGCGCAGCGGATCGAGGCGAGCCTCCTGCCGCCCGATCATCCCCTCGGCATGCTCCTCGTCGAGCCGCGGCGGCTGCGCCTCACGGCGAGCGACGGGCTGTGGGTGCGCATCGTGGACGTCGAGGCCGCGCTCGCGGCGCGCGCCTACGGCAGCCGCGAGGCGCTCACGCTCGAGATCACCGACCGCGATTGCCCCTGGAACGCGGGCCGGTTCCAGCTCGACGGGGGCGAGCGGCGCGCGACGCGGACCACGGCGGCGCCGGACCTCCGCCTCGACATCACGGCGCTCGGCTCGGCGTACCTCGGCGGCGTCTCGTTCCGTTGCATGGCCGACGCGGGCCAGGTCGAGGCGCTCTCCGGAGGCGCCATCGAGCGCGCGGACAGCCTGTTCCGCGCCGCGCGCGTCCCGTGGTGCCCCGAGATCTTCTGAAGGCCAGGCCCCGATGACGCTCCCGCTCCGCGGCGTCTACGCGGTGACCCCGACCCGCCGCCGCCGCTTCCTGTGGGCCGCCTGGTGGACGGCCGAGCCCGCGCGCGAGCCGTTCCGCCCTCCGGACGCGAGCCAGGGCGGCGCGCGGACCGTCGAGGAGGCGCGGGCGCAGGCCGAGCGCGCGGCCGGGCGCCCGCTCGTCGAGATCGAGCCGGCGTGGGCGACGGCCTGGACGCGCGTCCTGCGCGGCGAGCCCCCGTGGCCCAAGCCGCGCGCGCGGCGGGAGGCGCCCCCGCCGCCGCCCCCTGGGCCGTCGAGCCGCGCGCCGTCGCGGCCGGCGTCCGCGCGCGGCGCGTCGCCGTTCGCGGTGCTCGGCCTGGCGGAGGCCGCGAGCGCGGACGAGATCCGCCAGGCGTTCCGCCGGCTCGCGCTCCTCACGCACCCCGATCGCGGCGGCGACGCCCGCGAGTTCATGCGCGTCAAGTGGGCCCACGACGAGGCGATGGCCAGGCTGTCTCGGCCCAGACGTAGGTAGCGCCGCCACGAGGATCGAGGGCTAAGGGTGGCTCGCCGCGGCGACCTTCCGCGCCTCGTCGAGGAGCGGCGCGTACTCGCGCGCGAGCAGCGGGTTGCCGCGGAGCGCCTCGTCGAGCAAGGCCGCGGCGCGCTGGGCCAGATCCAGGCGCGCCGCGCGCTCGCGCTCCACCTTCGCCCGCAGGAGGAGCAGCGCGCCCTTCCTGGCGCTCGCCAGCGGGAAGCCCGGGTCGATGGCCAGCGTGCGCTCGATCAGCGCGAGCCCCGCCTCGACCTCCGAGCGCACGTCGAGGAGCCCCGGCCCGGTCAGGGCGGCGCGCTGCCGGTGGACCTCGGCCAGGGCGCCGAAGATCCTCGGATTGCCCCCGTTCGCCTCGTGGGCGCGGAGCAGCGAGCGCTCCGCGGCGTCGAGCGCCGCCGCAGGGCTCCCGCCGCGCGAGGCGGCCCACCGCGCCGAGAGCAGCTCGATGTGCCCGAGCGCGAGGAGCGCCCCCGCGTGCTGCGGCCTCGCGGCCACGATGGGCTCGATCGCGCCCCTCGCCGCGCGGAGCGCGGCCGTCGGATCGCCTCCCCGGAGGAGCGCCCCGTGCGCCGCCTCGATGCGCGCGAGGCCCGCCCCCTGCTTCGCCTCGAGATCGTCCGGGTTGAGGTGCGCCGCCGCGCCGTACGCCTCGATCGACCGCGCGAGCGAGACCTCCGGGCTCCCGCCGGTGAGCCGCTCGTGCCGGCCCTGGATCAGGTACGTCAGGGCCAGGTTGTTGTAGGCGCGGTAGCTGTCCGGGCGCCGCCGCAGGGCCGCCTCGAGGCTGTCCTTGGCCACGTCGAGCGACTCTTCGGGTGACGCTCCGTGGTCGAGCTCGTACTGCGCGCGCCGCGCGTAGAGCCAGCCCTGGTTGAGGAGCGGCGGCATGTCGTTCGGCGCGATCTCGATCGCCCGCTCGGCGTACGACGCGCCGATCTCGAAGAGGGGGAGGGGATCGGCGCCGCGGGACGCGGCGTACTCGGCCATCATGCCGTAGGCGATGGCGGCGTCGTTCCACGCCCAGAAGGAGTTCGGGTCGAGCGCGAGCGACCGCTGCGCGCTGTCGACGGCGCGGCCGAGCGAGGGCCACGCGTCGAGCCCCACGGCGCTCTCGTGCGACGCGAGGAGGAAGAAGCTCGCCCCCATCGCGCCGTACGCGGTCGCGTCCGACGGGTCGCCCTGGACCGCTTGCTCGCTGGCCGCGACCGCCTCGACGAGGTCCGACCTCGGGTCCGAGCCGCGCGACAGGTCGCGCCTTCCGCGGTGCACGAGCGCCCAGGCCTTCTTGGCGAGCGCGCCGCTCGCCCGCGGGTTGGCCCCGAGCGCCCTGTCGCACCGGGCGATGATCTGCGCGACGACCTCCTCCGCGTCTCCGCCGCGCTGCGCCTCGATCAGCATGATCTCGCTCAGGGCGCGCGCGGCCGCCTCGTGGACGTCGGGATCGCTCTCGGCCATCTCCGCCGCGGCCTCGTACGAGGCGACGGCGCCCCAGAACTCGACGAGCGCCGCCGCGTGCTCCCCGAGGTCGCGCGCCGCCGTGCCCTTCGCGAGCAGGACGTCGCCCTCGAGCTTCTTCGCCTCGTATTCCCAGGGCGACCGCGCGAACGCCAGCCGCGCGTCGGCGAGCGCCTCGTCGAACCGCCCCTCGTAGAGCGCGATGAGCGCCACGGCGTACGACGGCGGCTCCGCGGCCGATCTCACGCTGTCCCTCAGGTACCTGAGCGCCGGCTGCTTGTGCCGCTCCTCGAGCTCGAGCTGATGCGCGGACCGCTCCCCCTTGTCGGCGAGGCGCCGCGCCCGATCGAGCCCCTTCAGGTAGAGCACGCCGTGCACGAGGCCCGCCGCGAACTTCGCCTCGCGCGTGGCATACCCGCTCGCGAGCGCCGCCTCGAGGTGCGCGAGCGCCTCCTCGGGCTCGTGCAGCGCGAGGTGCCCGCGCCCGAGCGCGTAGCGGCCAGGGCCCTCGACGAGATCGCCCGTCGTCTCGCGCATGCCCTGCATCTTCCGGTCGATCTCGCCCAGGCGCGCCCGGATGACCTCCTTCTCCCGCGACACCTCGTGGAGGGGGAGCGCGTAGGCGTAGCGCATGAACAGCTCCATCTCCTTGACGTCCTGACCGAAGCCCTCGGCCAGGGACGCCACGCGCGCGGCGAGCTCGGCCTGCCGCGCGGCGGCGAGCTTCGCGCGGAGGGCGACGGCGCCCGAGAGCGCGAGCACGACGAGCGCCACGGCGGCCGCCGCGACCGCGAGCCTGTGCTTCCTGGCGCGCTTCAGGGCGCGGTAGCCGATGCCCATCGGCCGCGCGTCGATCGGCTCCCCCTCGAGGTAGCGCTCGAGATCGAGCGCGAGCATCTTCGCGGAGTCGTACCGCCGCTGGGGCTCCTTCTCGAGGCACTTCATCACGATGGTCTCGAGATCGACCGGGATCCGCTTGTCGATCTTTCGCACCGGCGCCGGCAGCTCGCGCGCCACGCGGGCGATGAGGCTCGTCACCGAGGGGTCGACGAACGGCGGGCGCCCGGCGAGGACCTCGTAGAGCGTGGAGCCGAGGCAGTAGACGTCCGTGCGGCGGTCGAGCTGGCGCTGGCCCCCGGACACCTGCTCGGGCGCCATGTACGCCGGCGTGCCCTCGCCGCTCGCCGTCGCTCGGGCGTCCGCCGCGGTGTCCCTCGCGAGCCCGAAATCGAGGAGGTAGGGGCGGAAGGCGCCCTCGGCGGTCCGCTCCACCAGGATGTTCGCCGGCTTGATGTCGCGGTGGATCAACCCGAGCCGGTGGGCGGCGTGCAGGCCGTCCGCGACGTCGGCCACGATCTTCACCCGCTGCTCGAGGGACAGCTGCTGCGCCACCCGGTGGAGCGGCTGGCCGTCGATGTACTGCATGGCGATGAACGGCTGGCCCTGCGCCTCGCCCACCTCGTACACCTTGCAGATGTTCGGGTGCTCGACCCGGGCCTGGGCCCGCGCTTCCCAGATGAAGCGCTGGGCGAGCTCGGGATCGTTGCCCCGTATCAGCTTGAGCGCCACGTACCTGTGGAGTCGCGGGTCTCTGGCCTTGTAGACCGTGCCCATTCCCCCTTTCCCGATGAGCGACTCGCACTCATACCGATCCCAGTTGCGGATGGGAAACCTGCTCGGCACGCGCGACGAGGGCGGCTCGACGCACTGGAACACCGTCTCCTGCCCGGCGCCCGAGCTCCCCGGCGGGGCGGAGCGGGGCGGCCTGCTCTGGGGCGCGATCGAGACGGGGCGGGACGTGGGCTCCTCGCTCGCCGGCCACGCGGCGTTCGCACTCTCCGGGCCCGCTCCTCCCATTCGGCTCATGACTCGGACCCTTTTCAACAGCGAAGGTGGAGCCCCCCAGCGCATGGCCTCGAATCGCCATCATCCCGGACCGCCCGGCCGCGTGCCAGTGAGCGCCTCGCTTCAGGCGTGAGCTACGAGCGATATGACAAAACTGTCGCCCAACGGTAAACCTGAGTTTACGTCCATGTCAACACCCCGGACTGGGCCTGTCGCCGCGAGGGGGCCAGGGTGCGATGCGCTCGACGCGGCGATGGGCGTGGGGCGGGAACAGGCGGCGGGCGCGGCGTTCAGCGGCGTTTTGCGACGTTCTGCGACGTTCAGCGCCGCGCCGACGACAGCGCCAATGACGATCCAACGAGAGAGCAGCGAGGAGCGGACGCCGTCCGCGACGCTATTTGTGGGGCGCGCGACATGATGCCGAGGTGGGTTCAGCTGCTCCGCTGCTCATGGGCCCGCCGGCGGGCTGGTCAGTACTTGACGGTGCAGCCGAACGCCTCGGTCTCTTTCGTGGAGATCGCCTTGCCGGCGGCGAGCTCGGTCAGCGCGGCATCGACGTAGTTGGTGACCTGCTCGCCCGGCTCGGGCTCACCGCCCTTCGTGCTGTCGATGGCGCCGGCGTAGACGACCGTACCCTGCGGATCGATGACGACCATGTGCGGTGTGCGCTTGGCGCCGTACGCGCGCCCCACATCGCCCTTCTCGTCGATGAGGACCGGGTAGCTCATCCCGAACTCGCCCTTTGCCTTCACGTTCTCTTCCTTGGCGGTGCCCTGCTTGCCTGGAGCGCCCGAGTTGATGGCGAGCCACACGACCCCCTTCTGGGTCTGCTGCGCCGGCACGTCCTTCAGGCCGCCCTGGCGGTGCGCGAGCTGCACGAACGGGCAACCGGGGTTGAACCACTCGAGGACGACCGTCTTGCCCTTGTGATCGGCCAGCTTGACGGGCTTGCCGTCGAGGTCCGGCAGCGTGAAATCGGGCGCGGGCTGGCCGATCTTGGCCTGGGCCGCCTTCGCCTGAGCCGCCGGCGCGTCCGCGGCCTTCGCCTTCGGGGCGTCGGCCTTTTCGGGCTGCGGCGCGGCGGCGCCGGTGGCCGCGGGCGCGCTCGCCTCGCCGGGCTGCGTGCACGCCGCGAGGGCCGCGGCGAGGAACGTCAGGGAAATGAGCTTGTTCATACGGGGACGCTTACCACGCGTCGCGGCAGGCGCATGCGTCACGGGAACTCCGGCCAGTGATCGCCGGTCGCCCACCGGTACCGAAGGCCGAGCTGGCCGAGATCCGCGCCCAGCAGGCCGAGCTGATCGGGCGTCGCGGCCACCACCATCACCGTCCCCACCGCGTCCAGGTGGTGCGTCAACGATACGGCCAGCACGGGGCCAATGCGCACGACGAGGCTGTCGCGGCCAGGGTTGCCGAGCACCTCGGCGGCGGCGCCCAGGCGGAGCTCGCCGAACCGGTCCATCTCCGCCATGTAGCCGAGCCGGGCCCGGTAGAGGTACGGCGGCTTCATCACCGCGTGGAGCGCCTCCTCGTAAAGGTAGAACCCCTCCGGCGTCCCCAGCACCGCATAGCCGGTCGCGACGCCGAACAGGCTGCCTCCGAGCAAGGGTGTCGAGCCCGACACCTCGATCTCCGCCGCGACGTACCGCGACGGGGGGCCCTGCATGAGCTCGGTGTCCCTGCGCGTGTACGACGCCCGAGGCTCGAGGAAGTACTGGGTCGTCGAGAAGGCGTACCGCGCGCCTCCGCGGATCTCCACGCCGGGCAGCGCGGCGCGGAGGCCCAGGTACTCGGCGCCGCCGTTCGGAGATACGCTCGTGTAGGCCTCGATCCCGAGCCAGGACCAGTGCGGCTTGCCCACGCCGAGCGCCAGGCTCGGCCTGAAATAGATCACGCCGAGATCCATCAGCGCGGAGACGAACGGGCGCGCGGCGGCGCTCCGCGCCCAGTAAGAGCGCTTCTGCAGGAGGTCGATGCCCGAGGGCACCGGCGGCGGCTCGCCGGCGGGCGACGGCAGGTCGGCCGGATCCTGGGCGCCGGCCCCGGCGGGCAGCAGGGTGAGCGCGGCGAGCGCCGCGGCGGCGGCCAGCGCGTGGCGGAGCGCCATCGCTAGAACCTGCCCACCAAATACCCGCCGAGCGGCGCGGGCGCGAAGCTGAGCGTGATGCCGTCCCCGCGCGGCGCGTCCGAGGCGGGGGCGCCGCCGCGGTAGTGCAGGAGCCACGGGAGCCCGAGGCCGGTCAGGGCGCCGACCGCCGCGCCCGTGAGCGCGTCGGTCGCGAAGTGCTGGTCGGAGACGACCCGGAGCGTCGCCACGGCCGCCGCCGTCCCGAGCGACGCGGCGCACGCGAGCGCGTCGGGGGCGCCGCCGCCGTACAGGGGCAGGCGCGCGTGGTGCGAGCACACGAGCCCCGCCGCCGTGAAGGCGGTCGAGCTGTGGCCGCTGAAGAAGCTCCTGTACCGCTTGCTCCCCCGGCAGTCGCGGTCCTGCTGCTCCTCCGGCCCGGCGCACCCGGCGCGGTAGGGGCGCTCGCGGCTCGTGAGCCCCGCGACGACGCCGTTCAGGGCCGCGTTCAGCGCGAGCGCCTCGACGTCGATCATCGCGATCTCCCAGGCGACGCTGCCGCGGCCGTGCCCCCACCAGGTCACGAGCAGGGCGTCCACCGCGAGGTGGTTGGTCATCAGCGTGAGCAGGAGATCGCTCGCGTCCCGCGCCATCTCGCGCTGGCGATCGCTGCGGATGCGCAGGGCGCCGCGCGCCGAGCCGTCGAAGCCGTTCACCGTCGTCCAACGGCCCTCCGACGGCGGGATGGCGAGCGTGCCGAACGCGGTCGCGGCCAGGAGCCCCGTGGCCACATACTCGCTCACGCGGAAGCGCGGCCAGGCCGGATCCCACGCGACCTCGGGCCGCGCGCGAGAGCGAGCCTCCGGCGCGGCACGGCGCGGCGCGCTCGGCAGCGCCGCCCCGGAGCGGAGGGCGGTGGTGTCGCCGGCTCCCCGTGTCGCCGCGCCGGACGGCGCCGCGAGCGGCTCGGCTCGCGCCGCAGCAGGCGGCTCGGCTCGCGCCGCTGCAGCGCCGAGCAGCGTCGTCACGGCGAGCGCGCTGGAGGCGAACCAGAGGGGCGCGGCGCACCTCAAGGAGCGGACCGCGCGATCAGAAATCGGGGTGGCCGATGACGAGGAACTCGAGCGGCCCAGTGCCCGCGTTGCGCAGCCCATGGTGTACGTTCGTCTCGACGTGCATCATCTGGCCGGGGCCGAGGGGCACCTCGCGATCGCCGACGATGCCGAGCGCCTGCCCGGCCAGGATGTAGATGGTCTCGGTGGTCTCCGTGTGGAGCTCGCGCGAGATCTCACAGCCGGGGCCCATCGTGCCCCTGTAGAAGCCGAAGGCGTTCCCGCGGCCTCTTCCCAGCAGCTGCGCCATGAAGACGCCTCGGTTGGGCAAATACTCCATCACGTCTTCGTCGGCTGCGGTCAGCACCACGGCCCCGTCGATCTGCTGCCTCATGGCGATCCTCCTCCTTCACGAGTGAAGCCGCTGGGAGATCGATCCGTTACCGAAGCGCACTGCGTCCTGTCAACGGCGCTCCGCGCGAACCGTGCGACGGCGGCCGTCGGCGTCTCGGCTTCCGTGCTTCTCTCCCTCTCTCCTTCCACGTTCCCGCTCTCTGCGTTTCCTGGCTTCAAAAAGGCAACACCACGCTCGCTGCGGCGCGGAGCTCGTAGCTGAACGACAGCGTCTTCAACCCTTTCGGAGGGAGCTCGACGTGGCCACGGAGAAATCCATCCTTTTCGTCAAGCGTCCAGCCGGGGGCCTCGCCGAGCGCGACCTCGACCTCGGCCACCTCGCTGACAGGGATCCGCTCGGTGACCAGCACCCGCTTCACGTTGCTGGAGAGGTTGGACACGGAGAGCTTCACACGCCGGCGGATCTTGCGGCTCCCCGTGATCGCGGCGGTGTCCTGCTCCTCGTCGACGGTGCGCCGCACGCGCACGGCGTCGTCCACGCCGAAGCCGAGCTCGAACGGCTCGCCGGCGCCCACGAAATCGAGCCGGGCGCGGCCGATGAGGCTGCCGCCCCGCGCGACGCGCACCGGGCCCGCCAGCAGCGGGCGCGGCCGTCCGCCGGCGCCGCCGCCGTCCAGCGTCACCGTGGCGCGCAGGTGGGCCGCGGGGTGGACCTCGGGGTACAGCACAAGCGCGAGCTCGGTGGGGAGCGAGCGCCGCGCGATCTCGATGCGCGTCGGGCGGCCGTCGGAGGGGAGGGTCACCGGCTCCGCCGCCTCGAAGATCAGCGGCTCGCCGCCGTCGTCCACCCCGGGCATCTCGTCGACGGCCCGCGCCCCGCGGTCGAGCCCGGCCGCCGCGATCGCCTGATCGCGCGCCTCGACGATCACGCGGCGGCGCTCGATCTCCGTCTTGCGCCGCGCCCGGAGCACGTCGTCCTCGAGCAGCGGCGCCTCGGCGCTCCTCGACGGCCGCGCTGTCGAGAAGCGCGCGGTGACGTTCTCCCAGACCTCGCCCGTCGCCTGCCACGCCGCCGCCCAGGTGGTGAGCTCGATCGAGCCGCCTGGCCCCTGCGCCGCCGCGCCGCCCGCGCTCGCGCCCGCGGCGCCGGCGGCGAGCCGCGCCAGGTGCTCGGGGCGCCAGATCGCGCACGCGACGCGGTACGTCAGCTCGATGTCGACGGGCTGCGGCGAGGGGGCGTGCACCTCGACCTCGATCACCGCTTCATAGCGCGGCTGCTCGACCGACCCCTCGCGCAGCCGCGCCGCGGCGCGCCGGGCGTCCTCCTCGGCGCGCGCCCGCGCCGCGCGCGCGTCCGCCGACGCGCCGAGCGCCTCGGCGAGCGCGGCGTGCAGCGCCTCGGCGCCGCCGCGCCACGAGGCGAGGCGCGCGGGCTCGCCGGCGTCCTTCGGGACCTCGCTCATCGCCCGCGCCCACTTCGCGAGGAGCTGGTCGAGGTGGGCCTCGCGGCGCGACGCCCGGTCCCGCGCGCGCTCCGCGGCGCCGGCCCGCAGCGACGCCTCGCGCTCCTCGCGCTCCAGCGCGTCGATCGCCTCGCGGCCGAGCGCCGCCTCCCTGTGCGCCCTCCAGCGTACGCGCGCCGCCGTCACGCGCGCCGCGTCCGCGCCAGCGCCCGCGATGCGCGCCTGCACGGTGCGCTCGTCGACGAACACCGAGACGCCGCCGATCGCGATCCACTGCGCCCCGGCCTGGACCTCGACGCGCGCCGCGCGCACGACCTCGGCGCGATCCTCGAACAGCGTCACCGCGCGCGCCACGCTCGGGTGCGGCGCGCGGGCGCCTTCGTGGCCGCCGCTCCCGTCGCTCCCTCCGCCTCCGCTGGCGCTCCGCCCAGCCCGGTCCGAACCGCTCGCATCCGTTGCCATGGTGCGCTCGTTTCCTTTGCTATTCCCGACGGTTACCGCCGACGATCTCGTTCTTGGACGAGAGCACCACGCGGTAGGTGAAGGCGACGGAGGCCTTGCCGCCCGGCGCGATCGGGACGCGCCAGCGCAGCCCGCCGCGCACCGGCTCGCCGAGCTCTTCCTGCGTGTACGGCTCGGCCTTCGGCTGCGACGAGAGGAGCTTGATCTCGACGTCCTTGTCGTCCGTCACCGGGATGCGGTCGAGGACCTCGACCTCGACGCCCATCCCGAGCGACGAGGAGAGGTCGATGACGACCGCGTGCTCGACGGCGAGCGAGCCGCCGAGCAGGCCGGCGCTCGACTCGTCCACGCGCGCGTTCCTGGCGACCCGGATCCGCTCCTCGACGCCGAGGCCGGCGCGGAGGAGGCCGCCCCGGTCCACGCGGCCGAGCGCGGACTGCGCCGCGAGGGCGCCGTCGACGAAGATGTCGACAGGCCCCGCGAGCAGCGGGGCGTCGAACGGGTTCTCGACGCGCGCCTCGCGGTAGACCTCGGCGGCCTCGCGGGGCGCGGTCACGAACCGGGGCGCGGCGGGGGCGCGCGCGGCGCCCAGCGCGACGCGGTGGAGCCTGCCGTTCGACGGCACGTCGGCGGCGCTCTCGCCGACGTAGAGGTGGTCGAACTGCCCGCGCGAGTCGCGCGGATCCACGGCCCGGGGCGGGGCGTCGAGGTCCGCGATGTCCTGCTCCGCCCGACGCGCGTCGCGCCGCGAGGGCCCGGGCTCGTCGCGCGCGAGCCGGCCTCGCTGTTTGCCCGCGCCAGGGAGGTGCAGCGCGTCGAAGTCGAGCCACTCCTCGACCTGCGCGGGCTCGAGCGGCGCCGGGGCGGCCCCGGCGCCCTCCTGCGCCTGCTCGGGAGCGAGCCATTCCTCCTCGAGGCTGGCCGCCGCCTCGACGCTCGCCACGGAGCCCAGGGCGCTCCGGGGGGCCGCGGGCGCGCTCGCCTGGGGAGCCGGCGGGGGCGGCGCCCCGGAGCCGCCGAACGACGGGAGCGACAGCCCGCGCGACTTGCGCGCCGGCGCGGCGAGCGGCATCGACGCGGCCGCCGGCATCGGGGGCGGCGGGGCGAACGCCATCGGCGCGGCGGCCTGCACCGGGGGCGGCAGCGCGCCCGCGACGGACGGCGCAGGCGGCGCTAGCCTCTTCATCGCCGCGAGGGGCTCCGGGCTGGCCCGGTTCCGCGCGGCCTCGTCGCCCCCACGCGTGCGCGGGAGCTTTCCAGGCGCGGCGGTGGTCCGCGCGGCCGGCTCGGGGAGGGCGGCGACGAAGCTGTCGAACCCCTCGAACATGGCGTCGAGCCCCTCCGGCGCGGGGCGGTAGCCGCGGCGCGGTGGGCGCTGCGCGCGGCTGAGCCGCAGCGAGGCGAGCTCCGGCAGCCGCGTGTCCTGCACGAGATCGGCGGTGGCGAGCGCGAGGCGCACGTCCTTCCAGTCCTCGCCGGAGGCCTGCGCGACGAGGGCGTCGAGCTGCAAGGCGACCTCGGTCGCGCCGCGCGAGAACCGCGCCGCGTAGGCGGGCCACCAGCGCGCGGCGGACACGGCGTACTCGAGCCGGAGCGCGGGCTCCCCGGCCGCGCCGCCGCGCTCCGGCGCGAGCCGCACGACGACGTCGAGGCGCGCCGGATCGCGCTCCTCGACCTCGCCGCTCGTGGCCTGGGCGGCGTCGATCTGGGCGGCCAGGAGCTCCTTCCGGGCGCGCTCGAGCTCCGCGTCGAGCGCGGCGGCGCGGGCGTCGAGCGCGGCGAGCTCGTCCGAGAGCAGGCGGCTCACCGCGAGCGCGTCGCGGATGCGGGCCGCCGGGTCGCCCGGCCGGAAGCGCCGCGCGAGCTCCGGATCGAGCGCGACGGCGCCGAGCTGGTCGCGCCAGAGGCGGAGGTGGTCGCGCTCCGCCGACAGGCGCGCGATCGCGAGCTCGAGCTCGCGGAGCTCGGCGGAGAGCGCCGTCCTCGAGACGGGCGCCGGGGGCACGACGAGCCGCGCGCGCACGCCGATCACGTCGCGCACGTCGCGCGCGGGCCCGGAGGCCGCCGCCGCGCCCGCCGAGGCGCCTGCGGCGGCGTCGATGAGCGCGCGGAAGCTCCCCGGCTCGGCGAGCGGCGTGATCCCCGGCACCGAGATCTCGACCGCCTCCCGGGGGAGCGGCGCCGCGAGCTCGACGCGGCGGGTGACGATGGCCCCGCGCGCGTACACGACGACCCCCTCGATACGGCTAGCGCACTCGATCTTCTCGGCCGTCATCGCTCGTCCCCTCGCCCGCGAACGCCCCGTGAGAGCGCGACGGTACCACGCCGCGCGTGGGCCCGGATAGCGGGCTATCTCCTCGTGTCGAGGAAGCCGAACCCGGGCAGCGCGTCGATGCCGTAGGCGCGCAGCGCGAGCTCGTCGAGCCTGCCGAAGTCGCGCTGCCGGAAGGAGCTGCGGAGATCGCTCATCAGCTCCTCCGCGACGCTCTCCGGCGGGGGCAGGCGGATCCGCCGCAGGTACTGGGCCTGGAAGCGCAGGTAGCCTCCGCGCATCTTGACCGCATAGGACCACACGAAGAAGAGGGCGACCCTGGAGCCGAGCAGCCCGCCGAGTGCCTCCATGTCCCAGCCCTCCGAGGTGATGAAATAGAGATTGTGGTGCGGATAGAACCTGCCCTCGTCATAGACCACCTCGTTGGAGCCCGCGATGTCGGGGACGAGCAGCTTCGGGGCGCTGGTCAGCCCCGGAACCACGCGATCGATGGTGCGGAACCAGCCGGCGCCGCCCCGCCGGGCGATGTAGCGCCTCCTGATCTCGGCCTCGTGCGCGTGCAGGTACCCGGAGAGCCTGGGGTACTCCTCGAGATTGACCACCTTGCCGTCGGATCCGAAGGGATTGATGACGAACCGCCTGGCGTCGCGGATGCGGCCGTCCTCGATATCGCCTCGCATGACGAGCGGCACGAGGCGATCGCGCTCGATATCCACCTCTTCACCGACGATGTAGATCCTGTCGTTCCCGGTGGCGACGCCGATGCCGACGCGCGTCCCGCCGACCTCCTCGATCGGCGCGAACCGCGCCTCGAGCGCGCGCAGGGCCTCGAGGTGCTCTGGCGAGCCGAGCACCCACGGGTCGTCGCCCTCGAACCAGGAAGCGTACTCCGACACGGCGACGCCGGAGCCGCGCTCCGCCGCGCCCGCCTCCGCGCGGCCCTCCGCGCGTTGAAGAGCGGCGGAGGCGGCCTCGCACTCCTCCGGCGAGGCGGTGCGCAGCGTCGCGACAGGGACGCTCCTCGTCTTGCCGGGCGACACGGCGAATATCGACGGGTAGGCGACGACCTCGGACTCGAAGGGAGACGCGCCGCGTAGATCGACGTAGCACCGCACCCGGAACCACCTCGACAGCATCCGGCGGAGCGGCGCGCCGTACCGGTTGAGGGTCCACCGGTCGGCGCAGATGAAGGAGAGGACCCCGCCGGGCGCGAGGAGCTCGAGGCCGCGCTCGATGAACGCGACGTAGAGATCGGCGCGGTCGTAGAGCGACCTGTACCGGTGTCGATACTCCTCCTGGAGCTCGGGCGAGAGCTGTTCGATCCTGACATAGGGCGGGTTGCCGACCACCGCGTCGAACAGACGTCCCTGGCTGGTGAGCAGGAAGTCGCCGTGGGCGATCCAGGCCTCGGAGAGGCGCGTCGCGTCGCCCTGCGGCAGCCCGAGCCGCGCGAGGGCGCCGGCGACCGCGAGGCGCGCGCGGTCGACGTGAGCTCGCTCGACGTCGTACGAGCGGATCGCCGGCTCGATCTCGAGGAGGTCGCGATCGTGGCGGCGCGCCGACTGGATCAGCCGCTCGGCGGCGGGGACCAGGAACGCGCCATGGCCGCAGGCGGGCTCGAGCAGCGACAGCGACGCGAGATCCCGGTCCGCGGTGTAGCCCGCGAGATCGAGGATGAGATTCACGACGTGGGGTTTGGTCAGCACCACGCCGTGGGCCTCGCCCGACGAGCGCTCGCCGTAATCGTAGGCGCTCTGCGGGAGCATGACCGTCAGATCGAGGGCTGTCTGCATTGGCGCCGCGAGCATGGTAGCCGCGATCGGCGCGCGCGGGCGACGCTCCACGGCCGCGCTCGCCGCGCGCTCGCGGCGCCCGAGGCCGCGGCCGGCCGCCTCGCGCCGGGCCTCTTCCCCGCTCGCGTGCCGCCGTCGAGGCGCGCTTCTGCGTCTGCGTCTGCGTCTGCGTCTGCTTCCGCGCTCGGGGCGAGGCGCGGATCGCGTTTCAGGAGGCGTCGCCATCGAATGGGGTAGAGTCGCCACATGGCCTTCCCTGTGTCTGTCCGTCCCGCCAATCGCATCGCGGCGAGCGTCGCCCGCGGAGGCGCCGTGCAACCGCCGGCCGCCGGCCCGGACGCTCGGTCGAGCGAGGGGGGCGCGTGATCCTCGGCATCGGCATCGACGTCTGCGGCATCGGACGCATGGAGGAGGCGCTCGCGCGGTGGGGGGAGCGGTTCTGGGAGCGGGTGCTGTCCGAGCCGGAGCGCCGCTCGCTCGCGCACCGCGTGGACCGGGCGACGGCGCTCGCGGGCCGCTTCGCCGCGAAGGAGGCCGTGGTGAAGGCGATGGCCGGCGCGCCGGGCGTCAGCTGGCACCACCTGGAGGTGCGCGGCGCGCCGCGCATGCCGCCGACGATGGCGCTCCACGGCCCGGCGCGCGCGCTCGCCGAGCGCATGGGCGTCCAGCGGGTCCACCTGTCGATCACGCATGATGCAGGCGTGGCGGCGGCGGTGGCTATCCTGGAAGGGGACGGCGAGAGCCGATCCCCGACCGAAGCGGACGAGGACGGCGAGAGCCGATCCCCGACCGAAGCGGACGAGGACGGCGAGAGCCGATCCCCGACCGAAGCGGACGAGGACGGCGAGAGCCGATCCAGCCTGGACGAAGGGAAAGAGCGCTCGTGATTCCGGTCCTATCGCGCGCGCAGATGCGCGCCTTCGACAAACACGCGATCCACCAGTGCCACGTCCCCGGCGTCGTCCTCATGGAGAACGCCGGCCGCGGCGCCGCCGACGTGATCTCGGTGATCATCGAGGGGCGCAGCGCCGGGCAGCCCGGCGACGCCGCGCACAGCGCGCCGCACCCGCTCGCGTCGGGCCTTTCGCCCGCGCGGGCGTTCTGGCCGGCGACGTTGCCCTCCGGGGCGGGTCTCCGGGGCCGCCCCGGGAGCGTCCCGCCGCCGCCGAACGGCCGCCGCGACGCCGAGGAGGCCCGCGCCGCGCGCATCCGATCGTTCCCGGTGCGGCACGTCCCGAGCCCGGGGCAGCCCGCGACGTACCCCCTCCACGCCCGCGTCGTCGTCGTCTGCGGGGCCGGCAACAACGGCGGCGACGGCTTCGTCGTGGCGCGCCACCTCCTCGCCCGCGGCGCGGAGGTCCAGGTCTTCCTGGCCGCCCGGTCCGAGAAGGTCACTGGCGATAGCCGCATCAACCACGACGCGTACGTGGATCTCGGCGGCGCGCTGACCGAGCTCCCCCCGGGCGCGCCCCTCGCCCCGCTCGAGGTCGCGCTCACGGGGGCCGACCTCCTCGTCGACGCGATCTTCGGCACGGGCCTCGACCGCCCCATCGAGGGCCACCTCGCCGACGTCATCGGCGTCCTCAACACGGCGACCTGCCTGTGCATCGCGCTCGACGTGCCCTCGGGCCTCGACGCCGACAGCGGCGCGCCGCTCGGCGCCGCGGTGCAGGCCGACGAGACCGTCACCTTCGGCCACCTCAAGATCGGCCTGCTCACGCCCGAGGGCGCGCGGCTCGCGGGCAACGTGCACGTCGTCGATCTCGGGGTCCCGGACCGGCCGATCCTCGCCCACGTGGGCCACGTCGCCGAGGTCCTCCGCAAGGAGACGATCGGCTCGTCGCTGCGCCCGCGCGAGGCGAGCGTCTACAAGCACCAGGCGGGCAACGTGCTCGTCATCGCCGGCTCGTCGGGCAAGCTCGGCGCCGCGCTGCTGACCGCGCGCGCGGCGATGCGGACGGGCGCGGGCCTCGTGACGATCTGCACCTGGGCCGACACCGCGCGCGCGATGGAGTCGCGCGTCGTGGAGCTGATGACGACCTCGATCGATCCGGCCCGCATCGCGGCGTCGCTCGACGACGCGCTCGCCGGGCGGCGGGCGGTCGCCATCGGCCCGGGCCTCGGCCTCGACGAGCGGGCGCGGGCCGCGGTGGATCACGTCGTGCTCGGCTGGGACGGCCTGAAGGTCGTCGACGCGGACGCCCTGACGCACTTCGTGGGCCGCCCGGAGGCGCTCGCGACCGCGCGCGGGAGCCTCATCATGACGCCGCACTCGGGCGAGCTCGGGCGGCTCCTGGGCCGGAGCGCCCGGGCCGTCGAGGAGGACCGCTTCGGCGCCGTGCGCGAGGCCGTGGCGCTCACCCGGGCGATCGTCGTGCTCAAGGGGGCGCGCACGATCATCGCGCTCCCGGACGGCCGCATGTTCATCTGCATGGCGGGCAACCCTGCGCTCGCCACCGCCGGCTCGGGCGACGTCCTGACCGGGATGATCGCGGCCCTCCTGTGCTCGATGGATCCCACCGCCGCGGCGAGCGCCGGGGTGCTGATCCACGCGCTCGCCGGCGACGTGTGGCGCGCGCAGACGGGCAGCGATCGGGGGCTGCTCGCGGGCGAGATCGCCGAGCTGGTCCCGGGCCTGATCGCCGCGCTGGCCGCCGGGAGCGACCCGCTCTCGACGTGACGCGAGCGCCTGCTCCGCCGGACGCCCCCGCCCGGCGCTCGCTCTGCTGGACGCCTCGCCCGGCGCTCGCGCGGGTGGGGCCGCTTCGCCCGGCGCGGGTGGGGCCGCTTCGCCCGGCGCGGGTGGGGCCGCCGGGCCTGGCGCGCCGCGGGGCGGCTCGCCACCCTGGCGCGCCCGTTCTCCCTGCTGTCGATTTGACACGCGCCCGCGTGTCTCCGCCCGCGCCGTTCGGCGTGATCCGCGGCCTTCGCGAGGTCCGCGCGGTGGCACCTGCCTTGCCAGTGCCGGTTACGCAGGAGGTCCCGTCATGCTCGTCCACGCCGCTCATGCCCCCGCCCGGTCCTCGAAACTAGCGCCGCCGCCCGGCGCGACGCGCGCGCTCGGGCGCGGGCCGTCCTTCGGCGTGGCGCGCGCGGCGCGGACGGCGCCGGGAGAGGGCTCGCGGGGAGCGGTCGACGAGCTGCTCCGGGGCCTTGTCGAAATGACACCGGAGCTGTTCGGCCGCGCGCTGCGGCTCTCCCGGACGCCCGCGACGGCCGAGGACCTCGTGCAGGACACGGTGGAGCGCGCGATCCGGTTCGCGGGGAGCTACGAGCCCGGGACCAACCTGCGGGCGTGGGTGCACCAGATCCTCTTCAGCGTCTTCATCACCCGCTGCCGGCGCAGCCGCCGCGAGCGTAACGCCCTCGACGTGCTCGCGACCGACCCGTGCGCGTGGACGGCGCCGGAGCGCTGCGCCGACATGCACGCGCTCTCGCCCGGCGTGCGGCGCGCGCTCGCGACGCTCCCGCCGACCTTCCGTGACACCCTGGTGCTCGTGGACCTCGAGGAGATGTCTTACAAGGACGCAGCGACGCGGCTGGGCGTCCCGGTCGGCACCGTCATGAGCCGCCTGCACCGCGGCCGGAAGCTGCTCGCCGAGGTGCTGCGGGGCGAGGCGCCGGACAGCAAGACCGAGGCGAGGAGCGACGTGAAGGCCGCGGCAGCATGAGCGATCGCGGCGCCGCGCCCGCGCGCTGCGCCTGCTTGCCGCGGTGATCCGCGCCCCCTACCATCGTCGTGCCACCGAGGAAGCGTTCCTCGCCAGGAGGCACCATGGCAACGACCGCGAGAGAGCCTCACGTCGTGATCGTCGGCGGAGGGTTCGGCGGCCTGAACGCGGCAAAGGCGCTCCGCGACGCGCCCGTCCGGGTCACCCTCGTCGACAGGACCAATCACCACCTGTTCCAGCCGCTGCTCTATCAGGTGGCGACGGCCAGCCTCTCGCCGGCCGACATCGCGGTCCCGATCCGATCGGTCCTGTCGCGCCAGCGCAACGTCCGGGTCCTGCTCGGCGAGGTGACGGGCGTGGACCTCGCCGGCCGGCGGGTCACCGTCGACGGCGACCCGCTGGACTACGACTTCCTGATCCTCGCGGTCGGCGCGACGAACAACTACTTTGGCCACGAGGAGTGGGCCCGGTTCGCGCCGGCGCTCAAGAACCTCGACGAGGCGCTCACCATCCGCGAGCGCATGCTGCTCGCCTTCGAGGCCGCCGAGCGCGAGGAGGACCCCGCGGCGCGGCGGCGGCTGCTCACGTTCGTCGTCATCGGCGGCGGCGCCACGGGCGTCGAGATGGCCGGCGCCTTCGCCGAGCTCGCGCGCTACATCCTCGCGCGCGACTTCCGCTCCCTCGACCCTTCGCTCTCGCGGGTGCTGCTCGTCGAGATCGGCGCCCGCATCCTCCAGGCCTTCCCGGAGAGCCTCTCGGCGAGCGCCGAGGAGCAGCTCACGTCCCTCGGGGTCGAGGTCATCAAGGGGCGCCGCTTCCGAAGCATCGACGAGTACGGCGTGCAGTTCGAGGACGGCGAGCGCCTCCCCGCCGCGACCGTCATCTGGGCCGCGGGGGTCCGCGGCACCCCGCTCGCGCGCGCGCTCGGCGTCGAGCTCGATCGCGTCGGCCGCGTGAAGGTCGGGCCAGACTGCTCCCTCCCCGGGCACCCGAGCGTCTTCGCGATCGGCGACATGGCCACGCTCCGCGACCGGAACGGCGTCGACGTGCCCGGCCTCAGCCCGGCCGCGATCCAGGAGGGGCGCTTCGTCGCGCGCTGCATCCTCGACGATCTCGAGCGCCGCCCGCGCGGGCAGTTCGCCTACCGCGACAAGGGGACGATGGCGACCATCGGCCGCTCGCGCGCCATCGCGAAGGTCGGGCGCCTGCAGATGTCGGGCACGCTCGCGTGGCTCGCCTGGCTGGCCGTCCACGTGCTGTTCCTTATCGGCTTCAGGAACCGCTTCACCGTCATGTTCGCGTGGATGTGGCAGTACATCACCTTCAAGCGCGGCGCCCGCCTCATCACCGGCCATACCTCGCCGGTGCTCCTGGCCGCGCCCGCGCCTTCGGTGCGTCGTCCGTCGCCCGCGAGCCCGGTCGCGGAGGCGGTCTCCGGCGGCCCCTGAGCGCGCCCTTCCCCCCGCTCGCTTGACGCGCGCCCTCCACCATGGCGGATACGCGTCCAGTGAAGGCACGCAGAGCCCAGACCCCCGCGCGATCGGCGGCCGCCGAGCCGCCGTCCCCACCCCCGCCCCCGGCGAGCGAGCCTGGCGGGGACGACCCGGCGTTGGACGACGCGTCGGACCTCACGCCGGTCGTCGCCTCCAACCTGAAGCGGTTCCGGGCCGAGCGGGGCCTGTCGCTCGAGCGCCTGGCGAAGGCGTCCGGGGTGAGCCGGGCGATGCTGGGGCAGATCGAGCTGGGCCAGAGCACGCCGACCATCAACGTCCTCTGGAAGATCGCGCGCGCCCTCGGGGTCCCCTTCTCGGCGCTGATGAGCCAGGCGACCTCGCCCGTCACGACCGTCATGCAGGCCTCGCACGCGCGCATCCTGCGCTCGCGCAACGGTGACTTCTCTTCCCGGGCGCTCTTCCCGATGGACCGGCCGCGCAACGTGGAGTTCTACGAGCTCCGCCTCGCGCCGCGCTCGGTCGAGCACGCCGACGCGCACGCCCCGGGCACCGCGGAGAACCTGATCGTCACCGAGGGCTCGGTGGAGATCACCGTGTCCGGCGAGCGGCGCCTGCTCGAGACCGGCGACGCCATCCTGTTCGAGGCCGACAGCCCGCACAGCTACCGCAACCCGGGCAGCGCCGAGGCCGTCATGTACCTCGTCATGACCTACGGCTCGCGCGGGTAGCCCCCGCCCCATTTCCGGACCCCGCCGGCCTCGTGACCCTCCGGTATCCAAGACGTGTCATCCGTTATTTTGGCAGATCTCCCTTGCGTCCTCTGCTTTAGCGTGAGATATGTCCGTTATAGCGGCGGTCACCCGCTGCGAGGAGCAAGGAGGCGGAGCGATGCGGATCACCTGGATTGGTGGGTTGGATCGCAACCAGGCTCAGCTGGAGCGGATGGCGCTGCAGGCGGGGCACCATCTGGAGTTTCACACGGGCAACACGGGCGGCCGCGGGGCGGCCGAGCTGCGGGCGGCCATCGAGCGGGCCGATCTCGTGATCGTGCTGACCGACGTGAACAGCCACGGCGGCGTGCTCCTCGCCAAGAAGCTCTGCCAGAAGCTCGGCCGCGCGGCGTTCATGGCCCGGCGCATCGGCGCCTCGCGCTTCCAGCAGCTGCTCGACGCGCTCGCGCAGCGGGAATCGCGTTATCTCGCGGCTGGCTAAGGGAGTAGGGACGATCGATGCGATGCTTGATGACGATGCTTTGGTGTGTGCTGGCGCTGGCGCTCCCGGCGTGCTCGAAGGGCGACGCGGCCGGCGCCTCGAAGTCGGGGTCGGTGCAGATACTGAACGTCTCCTACGACCCCACGCGCGAGCTCTATGAAGAGGTGAACGCCGCCTTCGCGAAGCGCTGGAAGGAGCAGAGCGGACAGGACGTCACCATCAAGCAATCGCACGGCGGCTCGGGCAAGCAGGCCCGGTCGGTGATCGACGGGCTCGAGGCGGACGTGGTCACGCTCGCGCTCGCCTACGACGTCGATGCGGTCGCGTCCGCCGGGCTGATCAAGGAGGGATGGCAGGCGCGCCTCAAGGACAACAGCGCTCCTTACACGTCGACCATTGTCTTCCTTGTGCGCAAGGGCAACCCCAAGGGCATCAAGGACTGGGACGATCTCGTGAAGGAGGGCGTGGCGGTCATCACCCCGAACCCGAAGACCTCCGGCGGGGCGCGGTGGAACTACCTCGCTGCGTGGGGCTACGAGCTGAAGCGGGCGGGCGGCGACGAGGCGAAGGCGAAGGATTTCGTCGGCCGCCTCTTCAAGAACGTGCCCGTCCTCGACACGGGCGCGCGCGGCTCGACCACGACGTTCGTCGAGCGTGGCCTCGGCGACGTGCTGATCGCCTGGGAGAACGAGGCGCTGCTCGCGGTGAAGCAGAGCGGTAAGGACAAATTCGAGGTGATCGTGCCGTCGATCAGCATCCTCGCCGAGCCGCCTGTCGCGGTGGTCGACAAGGTGGTCGACAGGCGCGGGACGAGGGCGGCGGCGGAGGCGTACCTCGCCTTCCTCTCCACGGAGGACGGCCAGCGCATCGCGGTGAAGCACTTCTACCGCCCGCGCAACCCGGCGATCCTCGCGGCGGCCGAGTCGGAGGGTGTCTTCCAGAAGGTCGCGCTCTTCTCGATTGACGAGGTCTTCGGGGGGTGGCAAAAAGCCCAGAAGGCGCACTTCTCCGACGGCGGCGTCTTCGACCAGATCTACCAGGCCGGTAAGTAGACTTCGTGGCTCTCCTCTGGCGGCGACAGAGCGTTTTGCCCGGCTTCGGGCTGGCGATGGGGATTACGGTAACGTACCTGTCGCTGCTGGTGCTCGTCCCGCTGTCGATGATCTTCCTCAAGACGGCGACGCTCCAGCCCGCCGAGATCTGGGCGGTGGTGACCTCGCCGCGCGCCGTCGCCTCGCTGAAGATGAGCTTTGCCGCGTCGCTCATCGCGGCGGGCATCAACGCGGTCTTCGGCGTCCTCGTGGCGTGGGTGCTCGTCCGCTACAGCTTTCCGGGCAAGTCGATCGTCGACGCGCTCGTCGACCTGCCCTTCGCGCTCCCGACGGCGGTCGGCGGCATCGCGCTCACGGCCATCTATGCGCAGCAGGGGTGGGTCGGTCGGTTCCTGTACCCGCTCGGGATCCAGAGCGCCTTCAGCCGCCTGGGCGTCGTCATTGCGCTCACCTTCGTGGGGCTCCCGTTCGTCGTGCGGACCGTCCAGCCGGTGATGGAGGAGCTCGAGGTCGACCAGGAAGAGGCGGCGGCGTCGCTCGGCGCGGGCCGCTTCGAGATCTTCCGTCGCATCCTCCTGCCCGCGCTCTGGCCATCGATCCTCACCGGGTTCGCGATGTCGTTCGCGAGGGCGTTCGGCGAGTACGGGTCGGTCGTGTTCATCTCCGGGAACATGCCCCTCAAGACGGAGATCGCGCCGCTCGTCATCATGACCAAGCTCGAGCAGTACGACTACGCGGGCGCGACGGCGCTCGCGATGGTGATGCTTCTCTGCTCCTTCGTGCTCCTCTTCCTGATCAACCGACTCCAGTCCTGGAGCGGCGCGCGCGGGTCGTCGCGGAGCGCTGTCGAAGCGCCCAAGCCTGCGTCCGATCGGCCCGCGGGGGCCACGCCCGGGGTCGCGTCGTAGTGGCTGGCGCGGCGGGCAAGCTGCGGGTCAGGTCGCGCGGGGCGGTGCGCGGCGCGACGTCCGAGCCCCCGCTGGTGCGCTGGGCGCTGACGGCGGCGGCGCTCGCGTTCCTCGGGTTCTTCCTCTTCCTGCCGGTCGTGGCGGTGTTCATCGAGGCGTTGAAGGACGGCCTCTCGGGGTACTGGCGGGCGATCACCGCGCCGGACGCCATCGCCGCCATCGAGCTGACGCTCACGACCGCGGTCATCGCCGTGCCGCTCAACCTCGTCTTCGGCGTGGCCGCGGCCTGGGCGATCGCGCGCTTCGAGTTCACGGGAAAGAGCCTGCTCGTCACGCTCATCGATCTGCCGTTCGCGGTCTCGCCGGTGATCTCCGGCATGATCTTCGTCCTGCTCTTCGGGGCGCAAGGGGTGGTCGGCCCCTGGCTCATCGAGCACGACCTCCGGGTCATCTTCGATCGTCCGGGGATCATCCTCGCGACGACGTTCGTGACGTTCCCGTTCGTCGCGCGCGAGCTCATCCCGTTCCTGGAGAGCCAGGGGGCCGACGAGGAGCACGCGGCGCTGTCGCTCGGCGCGAGCGGGTGGAGCATGTTCTTCCGCATTACCCTCCCCAACGCCAAGTGGGGCCTGCTCTATGGCGTGGTGCTCTGCAACGCGCGGGCGATGGGCGAGTTCGGCGCGGTGTCGGTCGTCTCGGGGCATATCCGGGGGCAGACCAACACCATGCCGCTGCACGTCGAGGTGCTCTACAACGAGTTCCACTTCTCGGCGGCGTTCGCGGTCGCCTCGTTGCTCGTCCTGCTCGCGCTCCTGACGCTCGTGGCGAAGCGCCTTATCGAAGGCCGGGCGCAGCGAGACGCCGCTCCGGAGATCGACCCGGCGGCGAAGGCCGGCGCGGGGTGACGCGCTCGCGATAGAGCGCGCGCGCGGGACGGAGCGCGCGATGAAGCGAGGGCCGCCGGAGGACTCGGCGCGAGCGGTACGAGAGGGAGCGCCGGAGACTCGGCGCTTCCCTGGAATCGCCGTTGCGCGGGAGAACGGATGGCGCGCGGAGACCAGCAGATCTCGACGCTCCGACGCGGGTGAGCGCCGCGGGAGGTGCGCTGTCGGGGCGCGCCCAACTTGCGATTGGCCCCCGGCGCTCCAGGTTCGAGGGAGGGGTCACCATGCGGTTCTTCGAAGCGGTTGGGCGTGTGATCGGGGGAGCGCTGTCTCCTATCGCCGGGGGGGGCAGCTTCATCCGGAGAGCGAGGCTGTTCCATCCCGACGGCGTGGTCTACTGCGCGGGGGTGAAGGCGCTCGCGGTGGAGGGCGAGGTCGGCGCGCTGGCCCAGCGGCTGGCGGGGCCGGCGCTCGTGCGGCTCTCGGGCGGGATGTGGCGGTGGCGGGGCGGCAAGGGCGAGCGCCGTCCGGATGTGCTGGGGGTCGCGGTGCGCTTCCGGACCAGCGAAGAGGTGACGCCGGCCGCGAGCGCCGGCGATCAGGACCTCCTCTTCGTGAGCGCGCGCCGACTCTTGCTGCTCCCGTTCGCCCTGTTCACGACGAAGAGGCACGACTTCCTGGACAACGACTACTACGCGCTGGCGCGGTTCGACGTGGCCGGCTTCGGTCGCGCGGAGTTCCGCCTGGTGCCGCTGCGCGCGGCGGTGGTGAAAGGCAACCGCCTGGAGAAGCTGGAGCGCGCCGCTGCGGCGGGGCTCGCGCTGCTGCGCCTCGAGGTGAGGCGAGGGGGCTCGCGCGCGCGGTGGATGGCAGTGGCCGATATGGAGCTGTACGAGCCGGTGGACATCGACCAGCGCGCCCTCCGCTTCAACCCGTTCCAGACGGGGAAGGGGATCGTGCCGCGCGGGTTGATCCAGGCGACGCGGCGGGCGGTCTACACGGCCAGCTACATCGGGCGAGCCCTGGGGGGGCGGGAGAGGGTGCCGCGCGCGGGAGGGGCACGGCGCGGCGGGCGCGAACAGTAAGCAGCGCGGGTGTCCTGGAGGGCTGCGGCGGGAACGCGCCGGAGCCCCCCTCCGCCGGCTCCGAGATCGGGGCGGAGGGAGCTGGAAGCCGGAACGACGCCAGAACGACGCCAGAACGACGCCAGAACGACGACAGAACGAGCGCGGCGGAGCGCCCGGCTGAAGGGACGGCTCGGCCGCGTGAATGTAGACGGCGGTATCAAAGGCGTTGACAGCCGGGCAGAGATGAGGCATGACCTCCCGCCGCTTCGAACAGTCGGTGAGGTAGCCAAGTGGTTAGGCAACGGTTTGCAAAACCGTTATACGCGGGTTCGAATCCCGTCCTCACCTCCGCAACGACGACAGTCCGGCCTGTGTGATGCCCAGGCGTTGACCTGGATGCCGCTGCCGCAAGAGGCGAGCGCGGAGCGCCGGTGCGGGTGCCTGGCGGTCGCCAGCGCGCCTGTATCGTCGACGTGAGCCGGAGCGATACGGCCGTCGCCGCGGCGCTGGCGCCCTCGCCTCAGCGAGGATCGAACCAGGTGTAGCCGTAGTCGAAGCAGAGCTCCTCGCCCGCCTGGATGTCGCGGAGCGCGATGGCAGCCATCGAGTCCGGCACCGGACCGTCATCCATCTCGACGTTGGGTGTCGTCGAGTGGTTGTAGAGCGCGAGCAACCCCCACGCATACGCCTTCTCCCGCCCGGGCTCCTTCCCCCACGTGAACACGTGATGGAGCGCCTGGCAGCCGCGGTGCTCCTCGGTCTTCAGATCCGAGGCCGGGAAACAGCTGACAGCGGCCCACTCGACGACGGCGCCCTTCGGCAGGAACCGGCGGGCGAAGACGCCCCGGCCCTTCCCGGGGATGCGGCGCCACACGACGTTCGGATGGAACTGGTTCTCGGCGATGAAGGCGTCGATTTCCTGGTCGGTCATGGAGGGCGCCACCGACGCTATCACGCCCCACCATCTCCGCGGCTGCTCGCAGGCAATTCCTTCGAGGAAAAGCGGATGAGCTGGCGCGGAACATCGATGGATCGGCGGCTGGCCGGCGCCCTCCGCGGCGCCCGTCCTCGTGATACCGTGGCGCGGCTGGAACACCCCATCCGGGCGCCGCGGTGGCGCCGCTGGCTCCAGCGCGCGGATGCATGGCCTCGGATCTCCCACGAAAACCCGCCGCGCCACCTGAAGGACCCGGCCCACGAGCCGCGCCGGCGGAGCCCAGTTACCCGCACGACGCGGGCGCGGCGGGCTCCGACCCGCCGCCGAGCGATCGCGCGCCGACGCGGCTCTGGTCGCCTCGAGGCCCGGCGCAGGCGCCGCCCCCGGGGCCTCCGCCCGACGGGCCGGGCGCGACCGTCCCGTGGTCGCCCGGGCCGCACCCGCCGGCGCCACCGGGCCGCCGCGCGCAGGAGGGCACGCCGGGAAGAGCGCGCGCCCTCGTCAGGGCGGCGCTCGATCACCCGCTATGGCAGCACCCGCTGTGGAAGCGCGCGGGCGCGGCGCTCCGCGCGGCCTTCCAGCGGCAGCCCCGGGGCGCCGGGCCCAGGCCGCCGCTCCGCGCCCAGCTCGCCCGCTGGGGCAAGGGGCTCGCGATCGCCCTCGCGTGCCTCCTCGCCGCCGCCGTGATCGCGTTCTTCCTCGTCGTCCGCCACTACGAGCGCGACCTGCCGACCACGGCGGAGCTGAAGAATTACAGCCCGCCGCAGGTGACGCGGTTCCTCGCGCGCGACGGCACGGTGATCGGCGAGCTCTTCGTCGAGCGCCGCACGCTCGTGCCGGTCACCGAGATCCCGCCGGTGATGAGCCTCGCGGCGCTCGCGGCCGAGGACGCCAGGTTCTACAAACACGACGGCCTCAATTACCTGGGCATGCTCCGCGCGCTGATCGTCAATCTGCGCTCGGCGGAGGCGCGCCAGGGCGGCAGCACGATCACCCAGCAGGTCGTGAAGAACGTGCTGCTCACGCACGAGCGCACGATCGACCGGAAGATGCGCGAGCTCCTCCTCGCGCGCCGCATCGAGCAGGAGCTCACGAAGGACCAGATCCTCGAGCTCTACCTGAACCACATCTACTTCGGGCACGGGCGCTACGGGGTCGAGGAGGCGGCGCGGTTCTACTTCGGCAAGAGCGTCCGGCAGGTCACGCTGGCCGAGGCGGCGCTCCTCGCGGGCATCGTGAAGGGGCCCTCCATTTACTCGCCGCGCGTCAACAAGGAGCGCGCAGAGAAGCGCCGCGCCTTCGTGCTCGGCCAGATGCGCGAGAAGCGCTTCCTGCCCGCGGCGCAGATCGACGCCGCGCTCGCGGAGCCGATCCGCCTCGCGCCCGAGCCGGAGCACCTGGACGAGCTCGCGCCCGAGGTCCTCGCCGAGGCCGAGCGCGCGCTGCGGAAGGCCGTCGGGCCCGACGCCAGGTACGGCGGCTACACGGTCGTGACCTCGATCGACCCGAAGATGCAGGCGGCGGCGCGCGCGGCGGTGCGCCAGAACCTCGACGCCTACGCCGCGCGGCACGGGCTCGTCGCGCCGTTCACGCGCGCCAAGGGGGATCCGGCGCCCTTCCAGGGCGCGCCCAAGGACGCGGGCCGCGTCTACCTGGGCGCGGTGACCGGCGCCGACGACGCGCGCGGCACCCTGGCCGTCCGCGTCGGCGCGGCGCAGGGCAGCGTCGATCTGCGCAAGGAGCGCCGGTACAACCCGCGCGGGCTCCCGCCGAGCCGCTTCGCCGAGGTCGGCAAGGTGCTGCGCGTGCGCTTCGAGGGCGACCCCGAGGCCGGCAAGCTCCGGCTCGACCTCGGCCCGCAGGGCGCGCTCATCGCGATCGACGCGCGCACGCGCGAGATCGTCGCGCTCGCGGGCGGCTACGAGGGCGCGCGCGGCGGCCTCGATCGGGCGAGCCGCGCGCTCCGCCAGCCAGGATCGACCTTCAAGGCGATCGTCTATGGCTACGGCATCCATTCGCGCAAGCTCACGGCGGCCTCGATGCTCGAGACCGACCCGGCGGCGCTCGATGGCTATCGGCCCGGCAACTACGACGAGAGCGAGGGGCAGAGCCCGAAGCGCCTGCGCGAGGCGCTCGCCCACAGCGTGAACGTGGCCGCTGTGTCGGCGCTCCGGGACGTCGGCCCCGAGGCCGTCGTCGCGTGGGCGCGCGAGCTCGGGATCACGTCGAAGCTCGGCGCCGACCTGTCCCTCGCGCTCGGCTCCTACGAGGTGACCCCGCGCGAGATGGCGGCCGCCTACGCGACGTTCGCCGCGGGCGGCGTGTACCAGGAGCCCGTCCTCGTGACGAAGATCACGGGCCCGCGCGGCGAGGCGCTGCCCCTGCCGGCGCGGCCCCCGCCGCGCCCTGTAATGACCGCGGCGGAGGCGTACATCACGACGGACCTGCTCACCTCGGTCGTGAAGGTCGGCACGGCGAAGCAGGCGCTCTCGCTGCGCCGGCCGATCGCCGGAAAGACAGGGACGACGAACGACGCGAGGGACGCGTGGTTCGTCGGCTACTCGACCGACATCGCGTGCGCCGTGTGGACCGGCTTCGACGACGCCACGACGCTCGGCGCGCGCGAGGTGGGCAGCAGCGCCGCCCTGCCGGCCTTCATCGCGTTCATGGAGAAGGCGCACGCGGGGCGGCCGGCGACCGACTTCCCGGAGCCGCTCGGGATCGTGCGCCTCCCGATCGATCCGGCGAGCGGGATCGGGGCGTTCCCGGGCCAGGAGGGCGCCGTGGAAGAGGTGTTCCTCGAGGGCACCGAGCCGACCGGCGTCGCGGTGCCGGACCCGGCCGCGATCGGGCAGGGGATCCTGGACCTCTTCAAGACGCAGTGATCGTCGCGACGCGACCGCGCTTCCCCGGCGCCACACGCCGCGGCCTCCAGCTCGGGCTGGCCGGGCGCGCGGCGCCCTGGTGATCCTCGCGGCGAGACGCCGGCCCCACGCGGGCCGCCGCGCGCTATGTTCCGGCCCGCCCGTATGAAGTGGTCGCCGATCCTCGCTGCCCTGCTCCTGCTCGCGGCCGCGTGCAAGAGGCCCGACCCCGCCGAGGAGGCGGTCGCGCTCTCGCCGCAGGCCGCGAAGGGCAAGGCCATGTTCTCCACCCTCTGCGCGGCGTGCCACGCCCCCAGCGCCAAGCTGGTCGGCCCTCCGCTCAGCGAGCTCGCAGGGCTCTACAGGGACGATCCCGCGGGCATCGTCCGCTGGGCCGTGACCCCGGGGCGAAAGCGCGCCGACGTCCCCCCGATGCCCAGCTTCCGCGGCGTCCGGGAGTCGGATCTCGCCGACATCGCGCAGTACATCATCGAGGCCGGCACCGCGGCCGGAAAGCAAGGTCCATGATCTATTCGTTCGTCCTCGTCGCGCACTCGTGGCTGCGCTGGGTCGTCCTGCTGCTCGGGCTCCTGGCGCTCGCGCGGTCGGTCCGCGGCTGGGCCCAGCGGGGGCCGTGGACGGCGGCGGATCGCAAGGTCGGCGCGGCGTTCGTGGGCTCGCTCGACGCCCAGTTCCTCCTCGGCATCCTGCTCTACACCGCGCTCAGCCCGCTCAGGCCCACGTCGCTGGCCGCGCTGAAGGCCGCCATGCCCATCGCGGCGCTGCGCTTCTTCGCCGTCGAGCACATCTTCGCCATGATCGTGGCGGTGGTGGTCGCCCATGTCGCCTGGGCCCGAGCGAAGCGAGCCCCGGACCCCACCGCGCAGCACCGGCGCCTGGCGATCGGCGTCGTCATCACGCTGCTCGTGATCCTCGCGGCCATCCCCTGGCCTTCCATGGTCTACGGTCGGCCGCTCTTCCGGCTGCCCTGAGAGGCCGCCCATCGTCGCCTGCGCATTCCCCGAGCAGCAGCCCGGGGCGCAGGCTCACGCCACGTCCTCCCGGCTCATCCGGAGCAGCCACAGCGGGGCCAGCGCCTGCGACAGGCTGCGCACCAGCGACGACTCGGCGTACCCCATCACGTAGTCCTCGATCTCGATCGGCGACGTCGCGCCCGGGCGGCGCGGCGGGTCGAACCGGACCCGCCGCACCACCGGGAGGAGCTCGGCCGGGTTCGGCGGGAGCGCGCGCCCGCGCCGCGCGGCCTCGTCGAACGCCGCCTGCTGGTCGAGGTGCTCCCGGACCGCGCCCGCCGGCGAGAGGCCCGGCCGGGCCGGCAGGACGCGCACCCGCACCACCTCGGGGCCGCGCGAGAGCGACGTCCAGACGTGCGCGCCCGTCTCGAGCTCGAAGAAGTCCATCACGCACAGGCCCACGACGCTCAGGACGAGGAGCTCCGCCCCGCGCCCCGGGGCGGCGAGCATCGCGTCAAGCCCCGCCGCCCCGCGGCCCTGCTCGACCACGCGCGCGCGCCCGTCGCCGTCGGACGCGCTGCCGAGCGGCGCGCACGCCCACCCCTCCACCTCGCCCCCCGCCTCGCCGTAGGCGCGCGCGAGCGCCTCGAAGAGCCCCTCCTCGGGCTCGTCGCGCCCGCCGGCCGGCCTCTCGTCGAAGCGCGCCGCGCGGAGCAGCTCGATGAGGACCGCGTGCTGGCCCGGCTCGTCCACCTTGCGGAGCGCGCGCCGGAGCGCGTGGCCCTCCGCGATGCACTCCAGGACCTCCTGCTTCGCCGGCCGGCGCAGCGGGCCCGGCAGCTGGCGCCGGTGGAACAGGCGCACCCGGGAGCGGCTCCACTCGTCCTCGACCGTCACGTAGCCGAACCGCCGCACCTCCAGGTCGAGGTGCTGCTGCTCGTCGTCGTCGCCGCTCCGCCGCCGGACGAGGTCGATCCGCTCGCGGAACGCCCGGATCGCGCCGCGCATGGCGTCGAGGTTGTAGACCGCCTCCGCGTGCTCGTGCGCCTCGGGCCCCTCGGCGGCGGTCCGGCCGTGCTCCGTGAGGTGGTAGCGGATCCGCTCGGAGAGGCGCGCGAGGCCGTCGCTCCGCTCGAGCGCGTCGACGAACTCGAGCAGCGGCGAGAGCTCCGCCGTGAGCGCGCCGAGCGGCCTCGCCATGAGCGGCGCGAGGGCCCACGCCGCGGCCGCGGGCTCGGCCTCCGCGAGCGCCTCGCGGTGCAGCGCAAACGCGGGTGACGCGGGTGACGCGGGCGACTCGGGCGACCCGCGGGACGCGGCGCCCTCGCCCGCAGCGGCGGTGCCGTCGCCGCGCGCGGTCGTGAAGATGCGGATCACCTGCATCGCGGCGGGCGCGCCGCGGGTGAGCGCGTCGCTCAGCAGCGATCCGATCTCGTCCTCGATGAACCGCTTCACCGAGCGAGCGCCGTCCTCGGCCACGAACGCCTCGCGCGCGATCCGCTCGGCCACGCCGGCGCCCCGGCGCACGAAGACGCTCCGCTCGGCGAGACCGCGCCGGCCGAGCAACCGGTCGAGCTCCTTCTCGGCCACCCGCACCGCCACCTCGGGCGTCAGCGGGCGGAACGGCACGACGCGATCGATCCGGTTGAACAGCTCGGGCGGGAAGAAGTCGCGCACCGCCCGCGCGACCTCCTGGGCCGACTCCTCGGCGATCGCGAGCGCCCGCGCCTCCGAGAGCCCCGCGCCGCCGAAGCCGACGAGCGCCCGCGACCGCGCGCCCAGGTTGGACGTCATCACCACGACCGCGTGGTGGAAGTGCGCGGGCCTCGCCGCCGCGTCCGTGAGCCGCCCGTCCTCGAAGAGCTGGAGCAAGAGGCCGTGCACCGACGGGTGCGCCTTCTCGATCTCGTCGAGCAGCACCAGCGAGAACGGCTGCTCCCGCACCCGCTGCGTCAGGAGCCCGTCGGGCGCGTAGCGATCGCCGACGAGCCGCGCCGGCGCGTCCGGGCCGCTCTGCTCGCTCATGTCGAAGCGGAGCAGGCGCGACGCGCTGCCGTAGATGAGCTCCGCCATGCACCTGGCGAGCTCGGTCTTGCCCGTCCCCGTCGGCCCGGTGAAGAGGTACACGCCGTACGGGCGCCGCGGGTCCACGAGGCCTGCCTTGATGCGCGAAACGAGGTCCGCCGCCGCGCGCACGGCCTCCGGCTGGCCGATCACCCGACGGCCGAGCTCTTCCTCCAGCGCGCCGGCGTCGAGCGGCTCGTCGCCACCGAGGAGCAGCCGCGGTACGCCGGTCTTCTGCGACAGGAGCCGCAGCACGTCCTGCGAGCCGATCGGGCGCGGAGCGTGGCCGCGCGCCGGCCACGGCTCGCCGGAGGGCGATGGCGTCACGCCCGCGCGGACGACCTCGCGCAGGAGGTCGATGGCCTTGCCCGGCAGCGCCTGCGCCGAGAGGAGCGATCCGCCGAGGTCGAGGATCGTCCGCAGCACGTACGGGCTCACGCGGGCGGCGTGGCGCTGCTCGAGCGCGCGGACCTCCCGCACCATGAGGCGGAACGTCTCGGAGGGCGTCGCCTCGGGGAGGAAGAGCGGCGTGAACAGGGCCGCGAACGACGGGGACTCCTGCTCGAGGAGGCGGAACGCCTCGGGGGAGCACTCGCCGACCATCACGATCTCGCGGCGGGAGAGCGGGCCGCGGAAGAAGTCGGCGAGCGAGCGCTCGCTCTCGCGCGATCTGCCGATCCGGCCGAAGTGGTGGAGGTCGTCGATCACGAGGATCGCGCCGCGGCTGCGCGCGTCCTCCACGAGCTCGACGCACCGCTTCTCCCAGTCGCCGAGGTGGCTCATCCCGGCGATGAGCCTGCGGCCGCTCACGGCGAAGACGTCGCGGACGCGGTCGAGGTTCTTGTGCGCGCCGTACCCGTCGGCCGCGAGGAGGTCGAGCACCGCCCGGTGGATCAAGGTCGTCTTGCCGCACCCCGGCGGGCCGACGACGACGACAGGCTGCGCCCTGCCCGCGCCGAGCAGCAAGGCGAGCTGCTCGCGCTGCGGCGATCGCGGCACGCCCGCGTCGAGGTTGCCCTGGGCCGCGCGCTGCGTGAGGCTCACGCCGAGGCTCGGCAGGACCTTGAGGCCCCGGCGCTTCTTCCAGCGGAACGCCGGATCGGCGCCGGTGTCGTCGTCGCCCGGTCGCTCCGGCAGGTCCGCGAGCGCCGAGCGCGGGGCGCACGAGAACGACAGCGCCGTGATGCGCTCCTTGCCCCGGCTCCAGAGCCGCGCGATCTCGTCGTCGTCGAGCGCGGCCCACGCGACCTGGAACAGCGCGCGGAGCTGCTCGTCCAGCGGGAGATCCTCGCGGATCGGCGCGGCCTCGCCCTGGCGGGCGGGGTGGTAGGCGAAGACGACGCGCTCGTGCTCCGAGGCCCAGCGCGGCTCGATCACGACGGGGCAGAGCCCGCTCACCTTGCGCCGCTCGGCGGCGCCGGAGAGCGTGAGCTCGAGGCGCACCTTCTCGATCCGGATGCCGCGGGGGAACTCGAAGCGCGCGAGCTCGGCCGCGCGCGCCTTCTCGAAGACGGCCCTGAGCTCCTCGGTGAGCAGGCGCCGGACGCGCTCCGCGTGCCGCCCCTCCCGCGAGCGCGTGCTCGGGCCGAGGCCGAGCGTCACGCACTCGACGTTCGTGGTCCGCCGTTCGAAGAGCGGGATCGTGAAGTGCACGGCGGCGAGTGTACTGGGCCAGGCGGGCTGTCCAAGAGCTCCAAGAGAACGCGCGAGCGGTGGCCGCCGCCCGTCGCACGGCTCTGCGGAGCCGCGAAGCTGTACGTGCGGACCTGCCTGGTCGGCGTCGTCGCGGCTCGCCCGCGACGCTCCGCCGGTGTCGAAGGAGGCCGCCGGGAGAGTTTCAACTCTGCCAGGGGCCTCGAAGGAGGCTGCCGAGAGTGTTGCTACGCCAGCTCGCCTACCTGGGCGCGCCGCCATGCCCCGCCGACGTCGAGCGAAGCCGCCGGGGGAGTTCCCCGCCTCATGAAGCTTTCTTCGTAGGGCGAACTTTTCGCGGAGGAAGCCTTTCAGCTTTCCGGGCACTCTGTGCCTGCCGAGCCTTCGCGGCTTCGGCGATCTTCCGGATATCATCCCCGGCCGCTCGCGACAGAGCTTCGCGGATTGCGTGGACCTCTTCGACGATCGGATCAGTCGGCATCGCGGTTACTCCTTTGGCAGCTCGAGCGGCGTGCAGATGACGGGGGGCTCGAAGCCGTCGACACGGCACAGCTCTTCAATCCTCTCACGCGTCGCTGCGTTTGCAATGTGCTTGCAGTTCCACGTGAGCAAGAAGTCCATCCCGTGCACCGCGGCCATCGCAACGTGAAGCGCGTCCACGCGGGCCTTCGCGGGCAATCCGCCCCCCACGACCAGGTTGCTAGCGAGCAGAATGGCTTCCTCGGTGATGTCCAGGAGCGTGGCACCGCGAAGCGCGTCGAGGCGTCGGGCCGCAGCATCCCCATCGCCGGCCCCAGCCTCGTCAAGCACGAACTGCGAGATGAAAAGCGTAAAATCGTCGCGCGCAGCCCACCACTCACGAGTGACCTGCTGATGCGCAGCCTGAACCAGATCGCGTGACGGCCGCGCGGTCAAGTAGCTGACGATCGTGGTTTCGATGTACAGCCTGGGTTTCATGAGGAGCCTGATGCTACCACGGGTGCGGACGCTGGCCCGGCCCGTGGCGGAAGCACCCGTCGCCTGCGGGCCATGGGTGCGGCATGCGGGGGCACCGCCCGGGCGTCAGCGGGCCTTGCTGTCGGCGCTGGCCGCTCGCGGGCTGCGATCGAGCGACGCCCGCCGGCCTAACGCGGGGGCGAGCAGGCTCACGCGCTCAGCGGGTAGGCCTTTGAAAAGTGACTGGGCGATGTTCGCTAGGTCGTCGATGTTCCGGCCGATGACGAAGACGAAGCGCACCCGGCCGGACGGGGTTGCCGGCGATATAGGGGTTGTGAGGAGGATGCGTCATGGCAATGGTGCCCGACCGGCAATGTCAAGGCCGAGGGTATACCAGGAACATCGGTCCGTGCTGTATCCGCGCTAATCCGCCTGTGGCTCGGCGCTGAAGTACTCGCTCCGATCCAGCCCGCTCCCCTCGTCCTCGAACAGGAGCAGGTGCGTCAGCGCGACCTCGTCGAGCCGCTCCCAGTACCAGGCCGGATCCATCGCGATCCGCGCCCTGCGCCCCGCGATCAGCGCCGCGCCCTCGACCTCGTCGAGCTCGCGCGCGGCCGCCCCGCGCCGCCGCGCCGCGGCCGAGCCCGCGGGCGGCGGGGCGAGCGACCTGTGCTCCCACTGGTCCTCGGCGATGTCGGCCGCGTGCGCGACGAAGTGCACGAACACGTGCAGCCGATCATCGCCAGGCGCCTCGCCCGCGTCCCGCTTGCGCGCGACCACCCGGTGGAGCCCCCGCTCCAGCGAGAGGAACGCCCCCGCGTACGCGCCGGTGCAGCGGAGGAGCACGCTCCGGAACCCGCGCTTCGGCTTGTCGAGCGCGTCCAGCACGTCGCCCGCAGCGCGCGGCGGGCCCCACCGCCGGCTCGCGGGCCACGCGCCGTCGCCCGGCCCGGCCCGGTCGCCGTCGATGTGCAGCGTCGCGCCCCACCCGCGCCGCGGGAGCTCCTTGAGGAGCGGCGCGAGCCACCGCTCGAACGCCCCCGCGTCGAGCTCCTCCAGGATCAGCGTGATCGCGTCGCGCCGCGACTCGGTCGCGACGAGCGCGCGGGGCAGCACCTTGCGCACGCCCTCCCACGCCGCGCGCGCCTCGCCCGCGAGCCCGCGCACCTCCTCGCTTTCGAGCAGCGCCATCAGGGCGAGCTCCTCGACGCCGTGCATCTCCTCCTGCGCGCGCTCGAGCTGCCCCCAGAGCTCGCTCAGCCGGTGGTGCTCGGCCTGCAGCGCCGCGGCGTCGATCTCCTTGCGCCGATCGCGCGACGGCCCGCTCGCGAGGCTCAGCTGGGTCAGCAGGAAGTCGAGCTGCTCCTTGAGCTGCTCGAGCGGCCCGAGGTTCATCCACCGGTCCACCTCGCGCCGCAGCTCGCCGACCTGCTCGACGCCGAACGCCTGCTGCGCGGCCCTCGCCGCGCGCCGCCGCCGCGCCGCGAGGCGGAGCGCGGGCGTCTCGGCGCGGGCGACGACGGCGCCGTCGGCGGGCGCCGCCGCTTCAGGCTCGCCCGCCTCGGTCACCCACACCGTGAGATCCCGCGCCTCGCCACCGAGCCTCGCCAGCAGCCGCGCGAGCGGCGCCGCGAGGTGCTCCTCGACGTGGCGGCGCAGCGCCCGCGCCCCGTACGCCGGCGCGTGGCCGTCCTCGGCGAGCCGCGCGAGCGCCCGCTCCGACACCTCGAGCGCGACGCCCGCCTCGGACAGCCCGCGGCGCTGGGCGAGGCGCTGCGCCGTGAGGCGCGCGACCTCGGCGAGCTCCGCCCGGGTCAGCGCCCGGAACGGCACCACGCGATCGATGCGGTTCACGAACTCCTGCCGGAACGCGCCCGCGACGACGCGCTGGTAGTGCGCCTCGTCCAGCGCGGCCTGCTCCTCCGGGGCCTCGGCGCCTCGCTCGCCGGCGAACCCCGCCCGCGCGCGCCGCTCCGCCGCGCCGAGGTTCGACGTCATGATCACGATCGCGTTGTGGAAGTACGCCGTCCTGCCGCGCGCGTCCGACAGGCGCCCCTCGCCGAGCACCTGCAGCAGGAGGTCGAACACGGCCCGGTGGGCCTTCTCGATCTCGTCGAGCAGGAGCACGCAGAACGGCTGCTCTCGCACGCGCTGCGTGAGCAGCCCGCCCGCGCCGTCGGTCCCGCGGATCAGGCGATCGGCCGCGCCCTCGCTCGAGAACTCGCTCATGTCGAACCGCGAGAGCCGATCGGGCGAGCCGAAGAGCAGCCCGGCGAGCGCGCGGGCGAGCTCGGTCTTGCCGACGCCCGTCGGCCCCACGAAGAGGAACGCCGCGAGCGGCTTGTCCGGCGGCGAGAGCCCCGCCTTCACAACGGCGATCGTCTCGGCGAGCGCGCGCACCGCGCGCTCCTGCCCGACGACGCTCGCGCCGAGGTCGCGCGCCACGCGGTCGACGCGGAGCGGGAGATCGTCGCGCAGCAGGAACGCCGGCATCCCCGTGCGCATCGAGAACAGCTCGTGGAGATCGCTCCGCCCGAGCGTGACCGGCTCGCCCTGCGCGGTCCGCTCCCGCTCGTGCACGGCGCGCAGGTCCTCGTAGAGGCGGACCGCCTTGCCCGGGAAGGCGCTGTAGGGAAGGTAGCGCTCCGCGAGATCGACGAGCGCCGTCAGCGCGTCGCCCGCGACCGCGGGGCGATGCGGCTCGACGCGGCCGTCGCGCTCGGCGCGCGCGGCGAGCGCCTTCCGGGTATCGGCGGCCGAGAGCGGATCGATCCGGATGCGGCTCAGGCCCGCGAAGAACGCCCAGTGCCGCCCCTCGAGCGCGTCGAGCCGGTCGTCCCGGAGCTCGCACAGGACGCGCACCCGCCCCTCGTCGAGGTAGGGCCGCATCGCGCCGGCCAGGTCCACGTGTCCCCCGTCGACGCGCTCGGCCAGGAGATCGTCGAGGTTCTCGAAGTAGAGCACCGCGTCGAGCGCGGCGGCGGCCTCCATCACGCCGTGGATGCGCTCCTGCCACTGCCCGAGCCCGCTCATGCCCGCGATGAGCTGCGCGCCCGACGTCGCGTAGACGAGCCGCGTCTGGCGGGCGACATACGCCAGCGCGAGCGCGGTCTTCCCGGCGTGCTCCGGGCCCACGAGCAGCACGCCGAGGCGCTCCTCGCCGTCGAGCAGCGCGGCGAGGCGCGCGAGCTCCGCGTCGCGGCAGGCGAGCGGCGGCGTCGCGAGCGGGCTCCGCTGCGCCGCCACGTGGAGCGGCGTCGCCACCGCGACGAGCGTCTCCACGGCCTTCTTCCGCCGCGCGCGCTCCACGATCGAGGCGCCGCGCGGCCCGTGCCCGCCCGCGCGCTCGGGCTCGGGCAGCGGCGTGTGGAGCACCTCGAGGCGGTGCGCGCTCCCGGGCAGGAGCCCCAGGTGCTCCCAGGTCGACAGGACCTGCGACGCGAGCAGCCGGCGCACCTCGTGCCGGATCGCCGCCTCGATCGGCTCGCCCGCCTCCACGTAGAACGCGTGCCCGAGGCTCGGCACGAGCACCCACGCGTCGCTCTCGCCGCGCCCCGCCGCCTCCGTCTGCCCGCGCGCGTCCAGCTCGCCGGCCGGCACGACGACGCAGGGGAAGCTCACCGGCACCTCGTTCCGCAGCTTGCGCGGCAGGTCGTCGCGCGGGACGGGGACGCTCACGGAGAGGAGCCCTGTCCCTTGCGGGAACGAGAGCCGGGAGACCGCCTCGGGCCGGGCGCGCGCGGCGTGCTCGCGCAGGAAGAGCTGCTGCTCGACGAGGACGTCCTCGTCGCGGCCGAAGCTCGCGACGCCCGGCGCCGCGACGGGGAAGGCGAGGCACGCGCCGTCGAAGCGCTCGCGCACGAAGACGAGCGCCCTCGCGGTGCGCCCGTCGCTCGCGTCGCGAGCCCCTTCCGCGGACGCGCCCGCTCCGTCCTCTGGAGCGGGCGCGGATCGCCCGTCGTCGCTGGAGCTCGTGCTCATCCGAGAGGGCGGAGCAGAGCCGATCCGCCCTCCCGGCGCAATCTGGTGATCCGCGTGATCACCGTGATCCGCTCACGTCGGGTCGGCCTTGGGCGTGGTCGGTCCGCTCGGGGGCAGCTCGGGCTGCTTGATGTAGTCGGTCGGGAGATCGCCGGTGAGCGACTTGAGGAACGCGACGATCGCCTTCACCTCTTCGGGCTTGGCCTCCACGCCGAGCTGGTGCCACGCCATCTTGGTCACCGTCTCGTCGAGCGTCGCGATCGAGCCGTCGTGGAAGTACGGGAAGGTCTTCTCGACGTTCCTGAGGCTCGGGACGCGGAAGAAGAACTTGTCCTTCTCGTCCTTCGTGTGGTCGAAGCGCCCGTTGTCCTTGAGGCCGGGGAACTCCTTCACGAGGCCGAGCTTCTGGAACGTCGAGCCGCCGACGGCGACGCCCGTGTGGCAGGTGGGGCACCCGAGCGAGATGAACTTGTGGAACCCGGCCTTCTCCTCGGCGCTGAGGGCCTTGTCGTCGCCGCCCAGGAACTTGTCGAAGCGCGACGGCGTGACCAGGCCGCGCTCGAACGCGCCGATCGCCTTGGCCATGTTGTCGTAGGTGATCGGCTCCTTGTCGTCGGGGAAGGCCGTCTTGAAGAGCTTCACGTACTCGGGGATCGACTTGAGCGTCGTGATGACCCGCTTCTCGTCCGGCATGGCCATCTCGACGGGGTTCAGGATAGGCCCTTTGGCCTGGTCCTCGAGCGTGGCCGCGCGGCCGTCCCAGAACTGGGCGACGTGGGGGCCCGCGTTGTACGCAGAGGGCGAGTTGCGGCCGCCGAGCTGGCCCTTGTGCCCGGAGGAGAACTGCTTGTTGTCTACGCCGTAGCTCGAGAGGCCATGACACGAGTTACAGGAGATATCGTGGTTCTTCGAGAGGCGCGTCTCGTACCACAGCATCCTTCCAAGGGTCACCTTGTCATCGGTGATCGTGTTCTTGTCAGTCTCGAATTTTGCGGGCAGGACCTTGAAGGACTTGACGTCCTTCGGATCGAAGACGAGCGGCTTCACGTCGCTCGTCGCCGCGGCGGTCGCGGCGGGCTTCGCCGTGTTCGAGGCCGGGGGGGCCTTGTGCTCGTACTCCGCGGATCGTTCGCAGGCGCCCAGCCCGGCGGCGATGAAGAGCACACTGATGAGAGATGAGGGCCAACGCATGAGGTCTCCTGGCTCGTGAGGACGCCGTCCACGGTATGAGAGAGCCGCCGCGGACGTCAACGCGCGCCGCGGCCGCACCGTCGCCGCGCTCGCCGGCCAAGGCGCGGTGCTGGCGGCGGTCGCGGGGGCGCCCCCGGGTGATGCGTGTTACCGGCCGGTTGCGACTCGTGGTCTCGAAGGTAGCGCGATGGATGTCGAGGTGCCTCCTGCGCGCCTATCTCCTCCGAGGTGCGCTCCTCCGTTTCGCCCGATTTCTCCGAGGTGTTGCGCAGCGCGCTCGCGCGGCCCGCGGGGTGTAGCGGGCGAGCTGCGGTAGAGCGGAAGCGTGGAGGCGCGGAAACGCCGGAGGGCGGAAGCGTGGAAGCGCGGAAACGCCGGAGGGTGGAAGCGCGGGAGCGCGGGAGCGTGGACGATGCGAGGCCGACCGGCGAGGGGGCCCTTGCGCGCCCGGGGGGCGCCGGGCAACCCTTTCGGCCGTGCAATCGCCGATCGACAGCGGGGTCGTGCTCATCACCGGCGCGTCGTCGGGCATCGGCCGCGCGCTGGCGCACGAGATCGCCCAGCGCGCCCGGGCGCTCGTGCTGGTCGCGCGCCGCAAGGACCGCCTGGAGGCGCTGCGCGCCGAGCTCGCCGCGGCGCGCCCGGCGCTCGCCGTGCTCGCCTTCGGCTGCGATGTCACCGATCGGGCGGCGGTCGACGCGATGCTGCTCGCCGTCGAGGCCGAGGTCGGGGGGGTCGACGTCCTCGTCAACAACGCGGGCTTCGGCGACATCGGCGTGTTCGATCTCTCCGCGTGGTCGCGCACCGAGCAGATGATCGCGTTGAACGTGACGAGCCTCGCGTACCTCACGCACCGGCTCGTCGGCCCGATGGTGTCGCGCGGGCGCGGCGCGATCGCGAACGTGAGCTCCGGCTTCGGGCTGACGTTCGGGCCCGGGATGGCCTCGTACGTCGGCACGAAGCACTTCGTCACGAGCTTTACCGAAGCGCTCCGCCTCGACCTCGCCGGCACCGGCGTGCGGGTGACGCAGGTCTGTCCGGGGCCCGTGCGGACCGAGTTCAACGAGGTGGCCGGCAACTTCACGGGCCTCGAGCCTCCCGCGCTCCTGTCGATCTCCCCGGAGCGCTGCGCGTGCGCGCTGGTCCGCGCGGTGGACCGCGACCGCGCGCTCGTGGTGCCCGGCGCGGTGGCGTGGCTCGTCATCCATCTCGGCGTCCTCTGCCCGCGGTGGCTGCTCCGGCTCGCCTACTGGCCGATCGCGCGCGTGCTGCGGAAGAAGCAGCTCGCGGTGCGCGGCGCTCCGGCGCCGCCCTGAGGCGCGCGTCCTGGCGGCCACGGTCGCAGGGGCGGCGCGCCGGGGCGCAGGACCTGGGCGCCGCGGCGAGCGCTGCGGACCAGAAGGTTCATCTGCGACCGTGTCCGCCCTCGTGGTAGCGTCAGGCGCCTCTCGTCGAGCTCCTGAGGAGAACCACGGATGAAGAAATATCGGTGTCTGGTCTGCGGATTCATCTATGACCCGGCGGTCGGTGACCCCGACACCGGGGTCGCGCCGGGGACCAAGTTCGAGGACCTGGCTGACGACTGGATGTGCCCGGAGTGCGGCGCGACCAAGGCCGATTTCGAGCCGATCGACGAGTGAGCGATCCGAGCCTCCGCGCCGTCTCGGCGAGCCGAGCGCCGCGGACAGCGCGGAGGCGCCGGCGGCGTGAGCACATCGGCTGCGAGGTCTCCGCGCACCGATGTGCTCCTCGGATCGCGCCGCGCGCGGTCTCCGTGGGCTCTCCACCCCATCCACCGCGGATCGGCCTGACGCACGCGGAACGGTGAGCGCCAGCCGCAGCGGCGCGGGCGCTCACCGCAGCGAGGCACAGGCGACGTCGAGAGTGCCGCGCGGCGGGCGCGCAGCGCGCCGCGATCTGCCCCCGTGCTGATGGGACCCTCCTCTGCGGACGCCCGAGCGGTGTGCGTCACTGCGCAACCGCATGAGCTCGCACGCTCAGCGTACGCCCGCGTCTCGCGGGGCCATGCGCTCGCGAGGGAGCAGCGATGGCGTGGAGGATGAAGAAGAACGGCTAAGAAAGAGAATGAAACTGCTTCGAGGGTGGACCTGACAGGGATCGAACCTGCGACCTCTAGAGTGCGATTCTAGCGCTCTCCCAACTGAGCTACAGGCCCTCGCTTTCGAGAGCGCGGACTCTACTCGCGGGGGCGCCGCTGTCAAGCATGGATCGCGGTTTTCTCTCCGCCGCCCGTCCGTTGTTCGGGGGCCAACCGGCGGCGCGCACGGGCGGCGTGGAGAGCCCGCGACGGGGGCAACCCGCCGCCTCGGGCCGCCGTGGTCGCCCGTGCGCGCCGCCTGCGAGGCCGGGACCTGGCGCAGGCCGATCGTGCTCCCCTCGGCCGGCGTCGATCTCCGTTGGTTTCGATGAGCCGTGGCCGACACCCCTGTGGTCTTCACTCGAGGAGCTCACCTTGGAGGTGATCGAATGAAGCGATGGATGACGGCCCTCGCGGCCGCGGTGACGATCGTGAACGGCGGGTGCGTCCCCATGGTGCTCACCTCGGCGGAGGAGGAGCCGGAGGAGGGGCCTCCCTCGCGCAGCGCCATCGCCGTGCGGTTCGGTGACCTGTTGTCGGACCCGTTCAACAGGGAGGTGCTGATGAACGGGATGCAGCTCACTCACCCGCCGCACCCCGACACGCTCGCGCTCTTTTTCAGTGATTCCGTGCAGGGCTGCGGCCTGCCGCTGATCGGGCGGGGGCCGAGCCCGCTGGACCCCATTTCGGCCACGGACGCCTTCTGGCAGATCGCGCTCTTCATCCCGCCAGAGCTCAATCGGCCCGGGCTCATCGACCTCAGAGACCTTCGCATCACGACGTACCTGGCCGTCTGGCACCCCTCGTACGGCGGAGGGTCCGCCCTCGGCGACGGGGCGTGGGGGGCCCTGGGAGGGGAGGCGGACAAGACGCTCGAGATCGTGAGCAGCGACGCGAGCTCCGTCTCGGTGAAGCTCGAGTGGCGGACGCCGCCGTGGCGGATCGAGCTCAACGGCGTACCGTACAAGCCCGATCTGGACCTCGGCGGCGACTACACGGCCACCTATTGCGGCGCTCCGCCGCCGTCGATCCCGCCCTCACCGGGGCGCGCGATCCCTGGCGCCGCGCTGGCCGCGCCGCCGGGCGGGCCGAGCCCGGATCCCGACGCGCTCCATCTGTTTCTCGGGAGCGGGGCCGAGAGCTGCGCGGATCCCTGGTCGGCCATCGCGTGCACCGGCGCCACGCGCGTGACGTTGAGCCTCCCGCCGGCCTACCAGAAGCCCGGCATCCTCGATCTCACGGATCCGGCCATCGCCGCGTCCTTCGTCCACTCGTGGAGCACGGACTGCTCGGCGACCGAGCTCGTCAGCGGCGTGTTCGACGGCGGCACGATCGAGATCCTGAGCATCGACGCGAGCGGGGTCTCGTGCAGGGTGTACGGGTCCCATACCCAGCTCGACGCCGGACCCTTCGATGCCGACGGGCTCTACACCGCGTCGAGCTGCCCCTGAGCGGTGTCCCCGCGCTCGGCGCCACACCTCCGCGGCGAGGAAGCAGGGCAACGCGGTAATTCGGGGCGCGACGGCGCAAGGGATTTCCCTTCCCCGGGCGCCTGCCGCGGGCGCGGCGTCGGGGGAGAGCCCGGGCATGAAGCGCTGATCAGTTGGCAGGGCTCGGCGGGGCTGCGGGCGCGCCGGGCGCGCCGGGCGCCGGCGGAGGCTCCGCCTGCGCGCGCGCCTGGGCCTTCGGGTTCTGGAAGATGAAGAGCTTCTCGCGCTCCTCCCCGTAGCTCTCCGTGCTGCCCCACTTCGGGTTCCAGTCCTTCACCCAGTACACCTCTCCGGAGACGATCGCGTCCTCGGGCCGGCCCGTGCGCTCCGGGTAGCGGTAGATGTACTCCTTCATCGCGTCCCGGTACGAGGTGTTCGCCGGCAGCTTGATGCGGGCGAAGTAGTCGCACCAGATCTGGGTGTACGCGAAGCTCTTCGTGTGCAGGAGGTCGAAGTTCGGCGGCTCGCCGGTGAAGGGGTTGATGTGGCGGCCGTCGACCGTGATGGCGTCGACGACGATCGTCCCGTCGTCCATCACGGGGTTCGGCGAGAACATGAACCAGCCCTGGAGGAACCGGAGCTTCTGCGAGAGGACACGCGTCGGCTCGGGGTGAGGCACCTTCCAGCGGTTCTTGATGACCCAGAGCTCGACCGCCGCCTGGTTGACCGCGCCGACGAACATCACGAGCACGGCGAGCTCGCGGAACGTCGCGAGCACCTTCCGGCCCGCCAGCCGGAGCGGCGCCGGCGGGGGCGCGATCTCCGAGCGCTCCGGGATCCGCGCGCCGAGCGCCCGGCCCAGGCTGCGGCGGTGCGCCGCCGCCATCGCCGCGGTCGCCGCGTCGCGCACGAGCGGCAGGCGGAGCGCCCACGCCACGGCGGGGCCGAGCGGGATCGCCGCGATGATGTCGGCGAGCGCCGCCGCCCCCTCGGCCGCCTCGCCGCCAGGACGCCGCGCCGCGAGCCCGTGGGGCGCGGAGCTCGACGCCTCGAAGGTGAGCAGGCCGAACCGGTCCATCCGCTTCAGCACGCGGCAGGCGAGCACGGCGCCCGGCGAGCGCGGGTCGAACAGCACAACGCGGGCCCGGTGCACGCGCCGCATCGTGCGCGCGGCGATCTCCCAGTCCTCGCGGCTGATGAGGAGCGTGGAGAACACGCAGAGCGCCCACGCGAACGGGCCCAGCACGAACGTCGTGCCGAACCCGACGTGGAGCAGGTTCATCATCACGAGCGTGAGCCGCCGCGCCCACACCCGGCCGAGGGGCGACAGCAGGCACACCGGGATGGCCGCCTCGAACGAGATCACCATCCTCGTCATGAACAGGATGAGGAACTTCGGCGCGTAGTCGCGGATGTCCGCCACGATCGGCGTCACCATCCGGTCGACGTAGAGAACGAAGTGGACAGCGGTCCCGTTCTTCCAGGCGGGGCCGGTCTTGTGCACCACGTTGAAGAAGTAGATCGCCGAGAGCTGGATCAGCAGGACGGGCCCGAGGACGGTCACGTAGGCGTCCGGCTTCCGGGGGTCGTCGAGCGTGGAGCGGTCGTTCAGATCGTCCGCGGTCCGCTCGCGGCTCCGCTTCATCGACGCGAGGAGCGCGTCCAGGGAGAAGCGATCACCCAGCGGCAGGAAGCACGTCCAGAGCAGCAGCAGGTTGTGGACGACGTAGCCGCCGTTCTCGATGAGCAGGACGCGCCCGTTCATGCTCGTGACGAACACGAGCGAGAGCACCTGCATGAGCTTCGTCTTCCAGCCGATGAGCAGGCAGACGTAGGTGGCGAAGATCACGGCCCAGAGGACCCAGAGCTCGCCCGGCGTGGAGAAGGCGTTGACGAGCGAGAAGTTCCCGCCGCCCTGCGGGCGCCAGAGGTTCACGTGGTTCGGCAGGACGCCGATGTCCGCGAACATGTCGGACCACGCCCAGCTGCGGCGGAACAGGTCGCCGATCAGGAAGAAGCCGAGCAGGATGCGCGTGAAGCCGAGCGTCCGCCGGTCGAACGTGAAGAAGCTGTCCCGGAGGATGTCCCACATCGAGGGCCCGCGCGGCCGCGGAGGCGGCTCCGGCTCCGCGCCGTCTTCCTCGTCGTGCTCGCCCTCCGCGGCGCCATCGTCCCCGGCGGCCCCGTCGCGCAGCGCCGCGCGCGCTGCGCCGTCGCCCGCGCGCGCGCCGTCGCCGGAGCCTCTCGCGGCGGCGGCCTCCGGGCCTGCTTCGTGGCTCTCGCCGGGGTCCTCGTTCCGGGGCGCGCCCTCGGGCCCACCCTCGTCGCGATCGTCTTTTGCGTTCATAAGGCGTCGAGATCGATGCTGCGCGAGCGGAGCGCTCGCCGTTACCATCCCCTACCTACCGCAACCGCGCTGGCGCCGCACGAGGCGACCAGGGGCGCGACGGGCGAGCGCGCCGCGTCACGCCCTGTGGGCAGGATCGCGACCGCACGGCGCGCTTGATACGCGCGGCGCGGGACGGTAACGAGGAGGGCGACGTGCGCCCCATGCCCAACGCGCCCGACGCGCCCGACGCGCCCGACGCTGAAGAGCGCCTCGCGCTCGCGAGCTGCGCCTTCGTGGCCGGCTGCATCCTGCTCGCGCCGCGCGAGTGGATCTCGGCGGGGCTCTCGCTCGCGCTCGCTGCGGCGCTCTTCGGGTGGCACCTCCGGCGGCGCGCCGCGGCCCCGAAGGGAGGGCCGGCGGCGCTCGCGCAGGGCGCTCAGGGCGCGCCGGGTGAGCCGGGTGAGCCGGGTGAAGAGCCCCGGGCGCCCGCCTGAACGCGCAGCGGAGGGCGGCCGAAGCGGGCGCGCACGCGGTCGGCGACGGCGCGCACCCGCGGCGCCCCGAGGAGCCGCCGCTCCAGGCGCCGCTTGCCGGGGACGTCGAGGAGCATCACACCGATCAGGATCACCAGCGCGCCCGGACCGGGGATGCCGGGCAGCGACAGCAAGATCCCGAGCGCGACGGCCATGACGCCGAGCAGGTTCTTTCCGACGCGCGCCGCCATGCGCACCCAGGCCGGGTGCCCTTCCAGGAAGGGCGCCTCCTCCTGCCTCTCCAGGTAGTCCTCGGGCAACCGGACGAGCACGACAGTGACGAGCGCCATGCCCGCGATGAAGCTGGCGATGCACACGCCCACGCCGATGGCGAGCTGCTCGCGGTGCGCGTCGACGAACGCGCGCGCTGCTCGGGCGGCATCCGTCATCGATGAGGCGGGGAGCATACGGCGGTGAGGCAGGGAGCATACGGCGCGCGGCCGGCTCGGGCGAGTCCGGGCCGGGCGGCTCAGGGGACGAGCACGGTGCCGATCGAGCCGGGCTCGCTCGCTTCACGCGCGAGATCGCCCGGCTTGAGCCGCCCCAGGATGTGGATGCGGCGGACCCCTTCGGCGAGCGCGGCGAACGACTCCTCGAGCTTCGGGATCATCCCGCGGGTGACGGCGCCGCTCGCGATGAGGGCGCGCCCCTCGGCGACCGTGAGGCTCGGGATGCGCGAGGCGGGATCGGCGACGTCGCGCAGCACGCCCGGCACGTCGCTGACGAGGAAGAGCCCCGCCGCGCCGAGCTCGATGGCGACCCGGTTCGCGACCGTGTCGGCGTTGATGTTGTACGCCTGCCCGTCCGCGCCGGCCCCCAGGCAGGCGAGGACGGGCAGGTAGCCGCCGCTCCCGAGCAGCTCGAGCAGCCCGCGATCGACGCCCGTGATGTCGCCGACGAGGCCGAGGTCCACCGGCTCGGGCCCGGCGCCGGCGTAGACCTGCGGCGGCCGCTTGACCGCCGAGAGGGCGGGCCCGCTCGCGCCGTGGAGCCCCACCGGCCTCGCGCCCGCGGCGACGAGCGCGGCGCAGAGATCGACGTTGAGCTTGCCGGCGACGACCATCTTCATGACGTCGAGCGTGTCCGCGTCGGTGACGCGCTGACCCGCGACCTGCCGGACGGGGATGCCGAGGCGCTCCTGCAGCCGGGTGGCCTGCGCGCCGCCGCCGTGGACGACGATCGCGCGCGCGCCCGCGCGGGTGAGCGCCGCGAGGTCGCTGGAGAGGATGGCGAGGGCAGGGCCGCCCACGACCTCGCCGCCGAGCTTGATGACGAGCGGGCCCGTCGCCGTGGTCACGGGTGCCTCCGCGCTGCTCTGGGACATTTCATGAAGGGCACACGTACCACTTCTGCTGCGGCCAGGGCAGAGGTCGCCGGCGCGCGCGAGGTGGTGGCGGCGTGGTGGCAGCGTGGTGGCGGCGCGAGCGGGCGCCGGCGACCTCGGGCGGGGCGGCGCTCGGCCCTCCGGGGCTTCCGTGGCATGCTGGCGCCGTGATCCAGGCCCTCCGACAGGCGCTGTCCAGCCGCGCGGAGCCGATGCTCGCGCTCCTCGAGCGGCTGGTGAACCTCAACTCGTTCACGGACAACCCGCGCGGCGGCGACGCCGTGGGCGAGGTCCTTGCCAACGAGCTCTCGACGATCCCCGGCCTGTGCGTGCGGCGGTTCGCGAGCGCGCGCTACGCGGCGCACTGGGTCGCGGAGAGCGAGGCGGCCAAGGCGTCGCCGGCGGGGCACGTCGCCCTCGTCGGGCACCTCGACACGGTGTTCCCCCCGGGGGTCTTCGAGGGCTTCCGCCTGGACGGGGAGCTCGCGCGCGGGCCCGGCGTGCTCGACATGAAGGGCGGGCTCGTTGTGGTGATCGAGGCGCTCAGGGCGCTCGAGCGGATCGGCGCGCTGCCGGCGATCCCGGTGCGGTTCGCGATCGTGGCGGACGAGGAGGTCGGGTCGCCCGAGGGGCGCCCGCTGCTGCAGCGCGAGCTCGCGGGCGCCGCGTGCGCGCTCGTGTTCGAGGCGGGGCGCGAGGGGGACCGGATCATCACAGCGCGCAAGGGCACGGGGGGCGCGACGGTGATGGCCACGGGCAAGGCGGCGCACGCCGGCAACGCGCACCGGCAGGGCGCGAACGCCATCTGGGCGCTCGCGCGCTTCGTCGACCGGGCGCAGCAGCTCACCGACTACGGGCGGGGGGTGACCGTCAACGTCGGCAAGGTGAGCGGAGGGCAGGGCAGGAACACGGTGCCCGACGCGGCCGAGGCGCAGGTCGACCTCCGCTTCGTGAGCCGCGCGGACGGCGAGGCGATGCTGGCGGCGCTCGCCGCGGCGGCGCGCGAGGCGGCCGCCGAGGTGCCCGGCACCGCCGTGCAGGTCGACGGCGAGATCGCGCGGTCGCCGCTCGCGCGGACCGACGCGAGCGCGGCGCTCTGCCGTGAGTACGCGGCCTGCGCGCGGGCGGCGGGGCTCGGCGACGCCGAGGCGCCCCTCCTCGGCGGCGGCTCCGACGCCAGCTCGACGGCCGAGATCGGGATCCCGTCCATCGACGGCCTGGGGCCGCGGGGGAGCGGCTTCCACACGAAGGACGAGCTCATCGAGGTGGGCACGCTGATCCCCAAGGCGGAGGCGCTGGCGGCGTTCCTGCTGGGCCGGCGCGCGTGAGGGGCTGACGGGCGGCGCGCGCGACTCCGACGCTCGCCTGCCGCGGCCTGCCACGTGCGACCCCAGTGGATCACCTGGGCGACTGCCGCGTGCGCCGCGTGCGCCGCGTGCGCCGCGTGTCGACGCTGTCAGGGATCCCCTTGCTGTGATGACGCGAACCCGCGAGAATGTATTTATGGCAAGTGGGGCTGCTTACACATTGACGGGCGTCATCCACGAATCCTCGGCGACGACGGTCTACCGGGGAGTTCGGGAGAGCGACGGCTCCCCGGTGGCGATCAAGCGGCTCAAGAGCGAGCGCCCGCTGCCGGTCGAGATCGCGAAGCTCAAGTACGAGTACGCCATCGCCCGGGACCTCGCGCTGCCTGGCGTCGTGAGGGTCTATGGGATCGAGAAGGTGGGCAGCGGCCTGGCGCTCGTCATGGAGGACGCGGGCGAGCGCCCGCTCAACGAGATCATCGGCGCGAGCAAGCTGAAGCTCGAGGACGCGCTCCGTATCGCGATCTCGATCGCGGACGCCCTGGAGTCCATCCATCGACGAGGCGTCACTCACATGGACGTCAAGCCGCACAACATCCTCGTCAACGCGCAGACGCTGGAGGCGAAGCTGACGGATTTCGGCAGCGCGACGCGCCTGTCGCAGGAGGCCCACAAAGCGAACCGCTTCGCGTCCTTCGAGGGGACCCTGGCCTACATGTCGCCGGAGCAGAGCGGGCGGCTGAACGTCGTCATCGATCGTCGCACGGACCTCTACTCCCTGGGCGTCACCCTGTACGAGATGGTGACGGGCGTCCTCCCCTTCCGGACGATGGACCTCATGGATCTCGTGCACAGCCACATCGCGCGGACCCCGCCGGCGCCGCAGGCCGTGTCGCCCGCGGTGCCGAGCGCCGTCTCCGACATCGTGATGAAGCTCCTCGCCAAGAGCCCCGACGACAGGTACCAGAGCGCCCACGGGCTCAAGCTCGACCTGGAAGAGTGCTCGTCGCAGCTCTCGTCCAAGGGGAAGATCGAGCCGTTCCCCGCCGGCCGATACGACTACGTCGATGAGCTGCGGGCGCCTCAGAAGCTCTACGGCCGGGAGACCGAGGTCGCGCTCCTCTCCGACGCGTGGAGCCGCACCAGGCAGGGCGGGAGCGAGTTCGTCCTGGTCTCCGGCTACTCCGGGATCGGCAAGTCGGTCCTCGTGAACGAGCTCCAGAAGAGCGTCGTTCGCGAGAGAGGGTATTTCGCGACCGGCAAGTTCGACCAGCTCAACCGCACGACGCCGTACGCGGCCGTCGCGCACGTCTACCAGGAGCTCATCCGCAACATCATGGCGGAGTCTGCCGAGGCGCTGGGGCAGTGGAAGCGCAGGCTCTCGGCGGCGGTCGGCTCGAACGGGCAGCTCCTCATCGACCTGATACCGGAGCTCGAGCTCCTCATCGGCCCTCAGCCGGCCGCCCCGGCGCTCGGCCCCACCGAGTCGCAGGCGCGGTTCCAGCTGACGCTCCAGAACTTCTGCCGCGCCTTCCCCTCCCAGGAGCGCCCCCTGGTCCTCTTCTTCGATGACCTGCAGTGGGCGGACGCGGCGTCGCTCAAGTTCCTCCAGAGCATCGCGGCCGAGGCGCGGATCGCCTGCATGCTCATGATCGGCGCGTACCGCGACAACGAGGTCGACGCGAGCCACCTGTTCTCCGTGGTCCTCGCGGAGCTCCGCAAGAAGGCGGCGGCGGTGACCGAGCTGACGCTCAAGCCGCTCGTCTTCTCCGACGTGAACCAGCTCGTCGCCGACACGTTGAGCTGCGATCCTCACCGCGCGGAGCCCCTCGCGCGGCTCATCTTCGACAAGACCCGGGGCAACCCGTTCTTCATGAGCCAGCTCATGAAGAGCCTGCACGCCGAGAGGCTCCTCTCGTTCGACCCCGGCGGCTTCTCGTGGACATGGGATCTCGATCGCATCCGCGAGGCGAAGGCCTCGGAGAACGTGATCGAGCTCATGGTGGGCAAGATGCGCCGGCTGCCCGAGCGCGCCCAGCGCATCCTCTCCCTCGCGGCGTGCGTCGGCCACCAGTTCGATCTGACGACGCTGGCGATCGTGACGAGGCGGTCGCGCCTGGAGGCGGCGCGCGAGCTCTGGGGCGTGCTCCGCGAGGGCTTCATCCTCCCCGTGGACGCGGAGTCCAGGTTCTTCGATATCGCCATGGACGGTGAGCTCGCCGTCGCCGAGGACGGCTCCGGCGAGGAGCTCAACGTCTCTTACAGGTTCTTGCACGATCGCGTGCAGCAGGCCGCCTACGCGCTCATGGACGACGCGGACAAGCAGGCGGCGCACCTCCAGATCGGGCGGCTGATGCTGGAGGACAGCAAGCGAGATCAGTCCGAGGCCGAGCTGTTCGACATCGTGGGCCACATGAACAGGGGCGTCGCCCTGATCACGGACGAGCGCGAGAAGCGGGCGCTCTCGCGGCTGAACCTCGACGCCGGCAAGCGGGCGAAGATGGGGGCGGCCTATGACGCCGCCGTCCATTACCTCGAGATCGGGACATCGCTGCTCGACGCCGAGAGCTGGAAGAGCGAGTACGAGCTCGCGTTCGGGCTCCACGCCGAGCTCGCGGAGTGCAGGTGCCTGAGCGGCGGCTTCGAGGCGGCCGAGCCGCTGTTCGACGTCCTCTCGACCCACGCGAAGACGACGCTGGATCGCGCGAACGTCTGCGTGCTGCGCATGACCTTCTACCTGATGCTCGGCCAGATCAACCGGGTGATAGACCAGGCGCTGGAGGCGCTCGGGCTCCTCGGGGTCGAGCTCCCGCGGGCCGCCGACGAGCGCGAGGCGACGCTGCGCGAGGAGCTCGCCGCCCTGCGGGCGAGCCTGGAGACGCGCGAAATAGCGAGTCTCATCGACCTGCCGCAGGCGTCCGGCGCGGAGACGCAGATGATCCTGGGCCTCCTCGGCGAGCTGGCGACGCCGGCGAACGCCGTGGATCCCACCCTCGGCCTGCTCGCGGTGGTCAAGCAGATCAACCTGTCGATAAAGCACGGCAACTCGGCCATGTCCGCCCTGGGGTACGTCTCGTTCGGCAGCATGCTAGGGAACGAGCTGCCCCTGTTCCGGGACAACCCTCAGCGATACGAGGAAGGGTACGAGTTCGCGAAGCTCGGGATCGCGCTCAACGAGAAGTTCAACAACGTCCGCCTCACCTGCAAGCTGCTGATCTACTTCGCGGCGATACTCCATCTGTTCGAGCATCTCTCGGCGACGATCGACTGCTTCGGGCGTTCCCGCCAGGCCGGGCTGGCGAGCGGCGACCTGGTCTATGCGTCGTATTGCTGCATGCACATCGCGGCGGCGAAGCTGAACCTCGGCGACGATCTGGACGCGCTCGCGGACGAGATCGAGCAGAACCTCGCGCTCGTGCGGCGGATCGGCGACCTGACGACGATCCACGCCCTGGTCTGCGCGAAGCAGGTGGTCGCGAACCTCACGGGTCGAACCGAAGGGGGGCACTCGCTGAGCGGCGGCTCGTTCGACGAGGCCGCGTTCGCGAGGTCGATCGAGGGGCCGGAGCTCGGCTACGTGGCCAGCTGGTACAGCGCCTTCAAGCTTCAGCTGAGCTACCTCCACGGGGACCACGCGTCCGCGCGCTCGTTCCTGGCCGCGGCCGAGCGGCAGAGCGTGGGGTGGACGACCCACGCCTGGGCGACGGAGATCGTGTTCTTCGGCTGCTTGACGCTCGCGGCGTCGTGCGACGGGGCGCCGGACGGCGAGCGGGCAGAGCACATGGAGGCGCTCGCGAGGCTCGAGGCGAAGCTGAACCACTGGGCGGAGCTGAGCCCGTCCAACTACGCCCACAAGAGCACCCTCGTGGCGGGCGAGGTGGCGCGCCTCTCGGGGAGGACGCGGGACGCGATGATGCTCTACGAGAAGGCGATCGAAGGGGCGAAGGCGAGCCGGTTCGTGCGCGACGAGGCGATCGCGAACGAGATCGCGGCGAAGCTGTACGAGGCCGAGGGGCTGCTCCGGTCCGCGCGGGCCTTCATGACGGACGCCTACCACGCGTACCTCGTGTGGGGGGCGACGGCCAAGGTGGAGAGCCTGGCGCGGGTCGCTCCCCACCTCGTGCCTGCCGACGGAGGGCTCCTCGGGCCGCGCAGCGTCGTCGCCTCATCGCGCTCCGGCAGGGCGCAGACCACGTCGACGACGCGGCTCAGCACCAGCATCCTCGACGTGGAAGCGGTCATCCAGGCCGCGCAGGCGCTCGCGGGCGAGGTCGTCCTGGAGAGCGTCGTGAGCCGGCTGATGGAGATCGTCATCAAGAACTCCGGCGCGCAGAAGGGCGCCCTCATCCTCGAGCGCGAACAGCACCTGCTCGTCGAGGCGGTCGTCACGGCGGAGCCGAGCTCGCTCCGGGCGGGCCTGGCCGCCCCGCTCGAGGGGAGCGCCGACGTGCCGGTCTCCATCGTGCAGTACGTCGCGAGGACGAAGGAGCCCGTGATCCTGGCGGACGCGACCCAGGAGCCCCGGTTCGCGGGCGACCCGTACATCGCCGCGTGCGCCCCGAGGTCGATCCTGTGCCTGGCCATGGTCCACCAGGGCCGGACCAAGGGGATCATCTACCTGGAGAACCGGCTCGCCCCGAGCACCTTCAAGCCGGCGCGGCAGGAGCTCGTCAGGCTCCTTCTGACGCAGGCCGGGACGGCCGTGGAGAACGCGCTGCTCTACGAGCACCTGGAGCACCGCACGGCGGCGCTCCAGGAGGCCGAGCAGCGGCTCGGGGTCGAGTTCGCCGGGCGAGAGCGGAGCGAGCGGGAGCGCCTGTCCTTGCAGGAAGAGATCATCCGGGTGCAGAACGACCGGCTCGCGGAGCTGTCCACCCCCATCATCCCGATCACCGACCGGATCATGGTCATGCCGCTGATCGGGATGATGGACAGCGCCCGGGCCCAGCAGGCGCTCAGCACCGCCCTGCACGGGGTCGAGTCGAACGGCGCCGAGGTCGTGATCATCGACATCACCGGCGTGAAGCTCGTCGACAGCGACGTCGCGAGCACGCTGATATCCACGGCGAAGGCCCTCCGGATGCTCGGGGCGCAGGCGGTGCTCACCGGCATCCGCCCCGAGGTCGCGACGACCCTCACGGGCCTGGAGATCGAGTTCCGAGAGATCGTGACGCGGGGGACGCTCCAGAGCGGCATCGCGTACGCGCTGCAGAGGACGGGGAGGACCGACGGCCTCGTGAAGAGCGCCGCGCGTTGAGCGCGGCGCCGGCTCGACCGGCTCAGGTCCTCGCCTGTCCGCTGTCGGGGCTGCTGTCCGGGCCGCTTCTCCGGGAGCTCCACCGGCTCAACCCCGAACGCGCGGTGCTCTCGGGGATCCTGGCCCGCACGCGGCTCCGCGCCGTGATGTGCGCCCGGACGACGCGGGCCACGGACGCGACCTGAGGCGGCTCCATCATGGTGAAATGGTTGCCCGGGACCTGGTGCATGACGAACCGCCCGCGGGTGAGGTCCCTCCAGTAGTCGACGTCGTCGGGCTCGCTCGCGCCGAGCTGATCGCGCGCGCGCACGAACAGGACGCTGGCCTCCGTCGGGCCCGGCTCGTAGCGCGTCATGGCGCGCCAGGTGCTCAGCACGATGGCGCGGAACGGCGCGTCCTCCCGGAGCGCGGCGACGAAGCCCTGGTACGCCTTGGGGGTCGCGTCCTTGAGCCCGATCAGCTGCCGGAGCACGTCGTCAGCGCTCTCGATCGACGCGCCCCGCACGGACGCCAGGGATCCGGTGTCCAGCAGGAGGAGCTGCGCCTTCTTCCCTTCCGCCAGGAGCTGCTGCGCCATCTCGTAGGCGATCACGCCGCCGGCCGAGTGGCCGCCCAGGAGGTACGGGCCCTCCGGCTGGACGGCGCGCAGCTCGTGAACGTACCGCGCCGCCATGGCGGGGATGTCGGTGAAGACGGGCTCGTCGGGCTCCATCCCCGACGCCCGGATCCCGTAGATGGACAGGTCGGCGCCCATCTGCCGCGCCAGCTCGCGGTAGATGAAGATCGTGCCGCCGATGGGCTGCACGAGGAACAGCGGCGCCTTGCGGTGCGACCCGACGTGGAGCGGGACGATGAGCCGGCCGCGCCCGCGCCCCGACGCGACGCTGGCGCTCCTGTAGGTGGGCGGCGCGGAGGCGCTGGGAGGCTGGCTCTCGTGGATGTGCTCGGCGAGCGCCGCGACGGTGCGGAGCTCCAGCAGCGCGTGCACCGGGAGCTCGACCTTCAGCCGCTCCTTGATCAGGGTCCGCACCGCGATCGCGCTCAAGGAGTCCCCGCCGAGGTCGAAGAAGTTGTCGTGCGGCCGCACCTTGGCCACGCCGAGCACCTCCCTGAAGATGTCCGCGATCGCGCGCGCCACGTGATCCGCAGGCGCCCCCGCCCTCGGCTCGGAGCTCGCTGCGACCCGCTCCGTCGCAGGCGCCGGGAGCGACGCCGCGTCGCTGCTGTCGAGCGCCGACGAGGGCGCCGCCATCGTCGCGGGCGCCGGGCGCGAGGCGCCGAGCATGTACGGCGTGCGCTTGAACGGGTACGTCGGCAGCGGGACGCGCCGGCGCCGCTCGTCCCGGGAGAACGCCGCCCAGTCGACGTCGGCGCCGGCGCACCAGAGCTGGCCGACGGCGGCGAGCAGCGCCTCCAGGTCCGTCCGATCGGAGCCCGAGCTCGCCATCGTGGTGACAATGAGCCGCCCCGCGCCGGCGTCGGGGTGCTGGCTCGCCAGCGTGGCCAGCGTCCGCCCGGGCCCGACCTCGACGAAGGCGTGATCCGGGTCGCGGAGCAGCGCTGCTAGCCCTCGCTCGAAGCGGACGGTCCCCCGGAGGTGCCGAGCCCAGTAGGACGGATCCTCCGCATCGGCGTCCGTCATCCACGCGCCGGTGAGGTTCGAGAGCATCGGGATGCGCGGCGCCCGTCGCTCCAGCGAGGCCGCCACCTGGGTCAAGCGGTCCGCGAGCGGGCCGACGAGCGAGGAGTGCGCGGCCGTGGCGATCGGCAAGCGTCGTGTCTCGTGGCCCTCGCGCGCGCACTCCCGCTCGAGGCGCTCGATCGCCGGCAGCGTCCCGGAGACGACGCACACCTCCGGGCCGTTGACGGCGGCCAGGGAGAGCCCGTCGCCGAGCCGATCGAGCAGCGCGTCCTCGGAGAGATGCACGACGAGCGTCGCCACGTCCCTGGGCAGCTGCTCGTACAGGCGCCCGCGCGCCGCGATGAGCGTCACCGCGGCCTCGAGCGACAGCACGCCCGCGACGCAGGCGGCTGTGTACTCGCCCAGGCTGTGTCCGCTGACCGCCGCCGGGCGGATGCCCCACGACAGGAGGAGCCGCGCCGTCGCGACCTCGGTCGAGAAGATGGCCGCCATGTTCGCGCAGGGGGCGCGCAGCTGCTCGGCCGCGCGCTCCCGCTCCTCGGAGCCCGGGAAGAGCAGCGCCCGGATATCCATGGAGAGCGCGCGCTGGAACAGCGCGGCGCACTGATCGAGGCTCTCCCGGAAGACGCGCTCGCTCGCGTACAGCTCTCGCCCCATGTCCACCCGCTGGGAGCCTCCGCCGGGGAAGAGGAACACCACCTTCGGCGAGCGGCCCTCGGCGACGTCGCTGAAGGTGTGGGCGGGATCGCGCGCTCGCAGGCGGGCGGCCGCCGAGACCGGGTCGCGGCAGACGACGGCGCGGCGATGCGCGAACCGTGCCCGCCCCTGCTGGAGCGTGAAGGCGACGTCGGGGAGGGGGACGCGCGCCGCGTGCCGCAGGTGCCCGGCCAGCCGATCGGTGATGCCCTCGAGCGCTTCGCTCGTCTGCGCGGACAGGACCAGCAGCTGGCAAGCCCGCGACGGGCCGGACGGCTCCATCGCGGGCGCCTCCTCCAGGACCACGTGGGCGTTCGTTCCCCCCATCCCGAAGGCGCTCACCCCGGCGCGGCGCGGGCGCGCTCCGCGCTTCCAGGCGAGCGGCGCGGCGTTGACGAAGAACGGGCTGCTCTCCAGGTGGAGCTCGGGGTTCGGGCGCCGGAAGTGGAGCGTGGGCGGGATCAGCTCGTGCTCGAGCGAGAGCGCGGCCTTGATGAGCCCGGTGACCCCGGCGGCCGCCCCCAGGTGCCCCAGGTTGCTCTTCAGCGAGCCCAGCGCGCAGAACCCGACTTTGTCAGTGCCATTTCTGAAGGCGCGCGACAGGGCGGCGACCTCGATCGGATCGCCGAGCCTCGTGCCCGTCCCGTGGCCCTCGACGAAGGTGATGCTCTCCGGCTCCACCCCCGCGGCGGCGTGCGCCCTGAGGATGGCCTGCGCCTGTCCGTCCGTGCCCGGCGCGGCGTAGCCGACCTTGCGCGAGCCGTCGTTGGTGACCGCGGATCCGAGGATGACGGCGTGGATGTGGTCGCCGTCGCGGAGCGCGTCCTCCAGCCGCTTGAGCACGACCACCGACACGCCGCTGCCGGCCACGGTCCCCTGCGCGTCGACGTCGAACGGCCGGCAGTGTCCGTCCGGCGACGCGAGCGAGCCCTCCTCGTGGACGTGGCCGAGCCGCGTCGGCGGCAGGACAACGACGCCGCCCGCGAGGACCATGTCGCACTCCTTCGTGGCGAGGCTCTGGCAGGCCAGGTGCACCGCGACGAGCGACGTCGAGCACGCGGTCAGCACCGTCACGGCGGGCCCGCGGAGGCCCAGCTTGTACGCGACCCGCGTCGTCAGGCCGTCGGCGACGTTCCCGGTGACGATCCGGTAGTACTCGGCGCTCAGCGGCGCCTTGGGCATGCCGATGCGTTCCAGCCAGTACAGCGGGGCCTCGCTCCCGGCGAAGACGCCGACCGACTGCTCGCACGAGAGCGGATCGTAGCCGGCCCTCTCCATCGCCTCCCAGGCGCACTCGAGGAAGATCCGGTGCTGCGGGTCCATGAGCATCGCCTCGTTCGGGCTGTAGCCGAAGAACCGCGCGTCGAAGCACATCGCGTCGTCCAGCACGCCGCACGCCGGCACGAGGTTCGGCGCGCGGATCAGGTCCAGATCGACGCCCGAGGCCTCCAGCTCCTCGGGCGTGAAGAAGCGGATGCCCTCGACGCCGTTGCGCAGGTTGAACCAGAGCGTGTCGACGTCGCGCGCCCTGGGGTAGCGCCCGGACATCCCGACGATCGCGACGGCGTTCGCGGGCGCCGCCTTGCGCTCCGGCGCGGGGGCCCGGCGGCTCGAGGGGCGCGTCGGCGGCGCCGGCGCCGCGGTCTCGTCTGCCTCCGCGGCCCGCGAGGCCGCCCCGAGGTGAGCGGCCAGGCTGCGGATCGTCGGGTGCTGGAACAGCTCCACGATCGGCACGTTCCGGCCGAGGCGCGCCAGGAGCGCGGCCTGGACCTGCACGAGCAGGAGCGAGTGGCCGCCGATCTCGAAGAACCGATCATCGAGCCCCACGCGGTCGAGGTCGAGCACCTTGCGCCAGATCTCGCTCAGGACGGCCTCGATGTCCGAGGCCGGCGCGGCGGTCCTGGGCTCGGCGCTCGGCGTCGGGCGCTCGGGCGCGGGGAGCGCGCGCCGATCGACCTTCCCGCTCGCGTTGAGCGGCAGCGCGTCGAGCTTCACGAAGATCGCCGGGACCATGTACTCGGGGAGCTTCGCCGCAAGGAACGCCCGCAGGGCCGGGAGGAGCGCGCGCGCCTGCTTCGCGCGGAGCGGGTCGTTGACAAGCGGCGAGCGCGCCTGTCCCTCGGCGATGCTCGCGCCGAGGAGGGCGCGCGGCCTCCGCGGATCCCCGTCGCGCTCGAAGAGGACGTCCATGCGCTCCGGGCCTCCGGTCCGCGACCAGGTGACGCGGACCGCGTAGCCCAGCCTGCCGCCGAGCTCCCAGAGCGCCTCCGGCTGGATCGCGGCGCCGGCGCGCGCGGGGCCCGCGGCGCAGAGGTCCTCCTTGGTCCCGCTCGCCGTCGAGAGCGCCGCTGCCAGGGCGACGTCCGCGTGCACGCGCGCGTTCGGGATGCCCAGCACCTCCAGCGCCTCGGGGCGGTCCTCCCGCAGCGATCGCTCGATCTCGTCGATGTCCGCCGGCGCCGGCCCGCCGATCGATCGAGCGATCGCGGCCGGCTCCGTCGCCTCGCCCACGAACAGCACGACGTCGTACCGGTAGCGGGTCATCTCCTCGGCGCCGTAGCCGCGCTTGAGCCAGATCTCCACCTGGCTCACGCCCGGGATCTGGCCGCGCAGGGCGCGGAAGTAGTCGGGCGCGACGACGAGCTCTTCCTCGGTCGAGATCGCCCGCCGCACCCGGCCACGCAGCTCCTCGGCCGCGGTGTCCGGCGCCGCCCGGTGGAGCTGCACCGACGCGTGGAACGCCTCGAGCAGGGGGAGGCTCCGCACGTCGCCGATGAACACGAGCCCGCCGGGGGCGACCGAGCGGACGGCGCCTTCGATCACCGATCGCAGGTAGTCGGCGCCGGGGAAGTACTGCACGATCGAGTTGAGGACGATCGCGTCGAAGCTCCCGGGCTCGACGTCGCTGAAGTCGTTGGCCTCGCGGCGCGCCAGCGTCACGTGGGTATACCCCCTGGCGGCGAGCCTGGGGCGGAGCAGGGAGATGGCCTGCTCGGAGAAGTCGGTCCCCAGGTAGGCTTCGCAGCGGGGCGCCGTCTTCAGGAGCAGGAGGCCTGTCCCGCAGCCGATCTCCCAGACCCGCTTCGGCTGGAAGGACAGGATCCGCTCGACCGTGAAATCGCGCCACGCGCGCATCTCCGCCGCCTCGATGGGCGCGCCCGTGTAGCTGCTGTTCCAGCCCGTCGTGTCGAGATCCGGATCGGCGGCGGCGATGTCCTTCGCGTAGGTATCGTCGTACAGCGCGCGCCACTCCGTGACGTGGCCCGCCTGGAGGCCCGCGTCGTGCGCCGCGCGCTGCCCGCCGCTGCCCGGCACCACGTAGGCGACGAGGCGCCTGTCGCCGTGGGCGTCGTCCGTCGCGAGGACGACGGCGTCGTCGAGGGCGGGATGCTGCCTGAGCGTGGCCTCGATCTCGCCGAGCTCCAGGCGGAAGCCGCGGATCTTGACCTGGTGGTCGATCCTGCCGAGGAACTCGATGTCGCCGTCGAGCCGCCAGCGGACGAGGTCGCCGGTGCGGTACATGCGGGCGCCGGGCGCGTCGGAGAAGGGGTCGGGGAGGAAGCGGTCCTCTGTGAGCTGCGGGTCGTGGAGGTAGCCGCGGGCGAGGCCCTGGCCGGCGATGTAGAGCTCGCCGGGGACGCCGACGGGGACGGGCTGTCGGCGCGGGTCGAGGACGTAGACACGCACGTTGTCGATGGGCCGGCCGATGGGCGGCTTTCGTGAGGCGTCGCGGTCGGAGGGGGCGCCCCGGAGGAGCGAGCAGGAGGTGGTGACGACAGTGGCCTCGGTAGGGCCGTAGTTGTTGACGACCTCGAAGGGGATGGCGCGGTGAGGCCAGCGCCGTAGCCTGTCGCCGCCGGTGAGCAGGGCGCGCAGGGAGCAGCGAGCGGGCCAGTCGAGGCGCAGCAGCTCCTCGGCGATGGGGGTGGGGACGAAGGAGACGGAGATGTGCTGTTCCAGCAGCCACTGCTGGAGCTCCAGGGGCGAGCGGCGGAGGGGCTCGGAGGGGATGTAGAGGCAGGCGCCGGAGCAGAGCGAGGGCCACATCTCCCAGACCGAGGCGTCGAAGCCCGGGCTGGCGATGAGGGTGGTTCGATCGGTGCTGGACAGGGCGAACCGCCGCCTGTGCCAGGCGACCAGGTTGGTGAGCCCGCGGTGCTCCACGAGCACGCCTTTCGGGCGGCCCGTCGAGCCCGACGTGTAGATGACATACGCCAGGTCGGAGGGGCCTGTGCTCCTCGGCGGCGCCGAATCAGGCTGCCCGGTGAGCGCCCGCCCGTCGGCGTCGAGGCGGATCACCACGCCGTCGAACGCGGGGATGCGGTCGGCGAGGCGCGCCCCGGTGATGAGCACCGGCGCCCTGGAGTCGTTCAGCATGAGCTCCAGCCGCTCGCTCGAGCTCTCGGGGCCGAAGGGGACGTACGCCCCGGAAGCCTTGAGGATCCCGACGATGCCGACAAGGAGAGCGAGCGACCGCTCTGCGTGGATCGCGACCGCCGTCCCCGGCGCCACGCCGGCCTCGCGCAGGCGGTGGGCGAGCTGGTTCGCTCGGCGATCGAGCTCGCCGTACGTCAACGAGCCGCGCTCGGCCACGGCGGCCAGGGCATGCGGCGCGCGCGCCGCCTGCTCCTCGAACAGGTCGAGGACGCACCGGTCTCCTGGAGGGTCGACCGCCGTGTCGTTCATCTCGATCACGAGCCTCCGCTGCTCGACGCGCGTGAGCAGCGGCAGCGACGACACCGGCTGATCCGGCGCCGAGGCCGCGGTGGAGAGCACCGTCAGCAGGTGCTCCGCCATCCGCTCGATCGTCGCTCGGTCGAAGAGATCGGTGCTGTACTCGAGCATCCCCGTCACGCCGTCGGGGCTCTCCCAGGAGTACAGCGAGAGGTCGAAGATCGTCTTCTTGGCGTCGGCCTCGATGGGACGGACCTCGACCCCGGCGAGCGCGAGATCGCGCTCCGCCGGGCTCTGCGGGGCGAAGACGATCTGCACGACCGGGTTGTAGCCCGGGCTGCGCTCGGGCCTCAGCTCCTGCACGAGCACATCGAAGGGCAGCATGTCGTGCTCGTAGGCCTCCAGGCACAGCTGCCGCACCCGCTGGAGCAGCTCGTCGAAGCTCGGGTCGCCGGACAGATCGACGCGCAGGGGCACGATGTTCACGAAGAAGCCCATGATCTCCTCGAGATCCATGCGCGCCCGGTTGGCGCTCGGCATTCCGATCAAGAGGTCGTCGCGCTGCGTGTAGCGGTGCAGCAGGACGGCGAAGGCGGCCATGAGGACCATCGTCACCGTCATCCCCCGCCGGGCGCTGAGCTCCCCGAGGCGCTCCGCGAGCGGCGCGTCGATCCGGAAGGAGACGGTGGCGCCGCGCAGGCTCTGGATCGCCGGCCGCGGATGATCGCTCGGCAGCTCGAGCAGGGGCGGCGCGTGGAGCAGCCGCTCTTTCCACCAGGCGAGCAGCTCTGCGCGGGCGCTGTCCCTCATCTGCTCGCGTTGCCACGCGGCGAAGTCGGCGTACTGGATCGCGAGCTCGGGCAGCGCCGCGGGGGCGCCCCGGCGGTGGCCGTCGTAGAGGATGGCGAGCTCGCGGAACGCGAGCTCGATGGACCAGCCGTCGGTCGCGATGTGATGGAGGTGGAGCCACAGGATGTGGTCCTCCGGCCCGAGCTTGAGCAGGCAAGCCCGGAGCAGGGGGCCTCGCTCGAGGTCGAAGAGGGTCTGCGCCTCTGCGTTGATGCGCTGGTGCGCCGCGACCTCCCGCTCTTCCGGGGAGAGGTGCTGGAGATCCATCACGTTGAGCTGCACCGAGCTCTGCGGGGCGATGATCTGGACCGGCCGCCCGTCGCGCTCCGCGTAGGTCGTCCGAAGGATCTCGTGCCGCTGCGCGAGCTCGCGGAGGCTCCTGTCCAGCGCTCCGACATCGACGCGCCCGCGCAGGCGGAACGGGAACAGGCAGTTGTAGGCCCGGCTCTCCGGCGCCAGCCGCTGGAGGAACCAGAGCCGCTCTTGCCCGAAGGACAGGGGCAGCGGCCCGAGGCGCGGGACGGGCGAGATCGCGCGCTCGGCCCCGCGCGCCGCGGGCTCCTGCCTCACGAGGGGCGCGAGCTCGGCGATGGTCGGGCGGCGGAAGAGCTCCTGGAACGCGAGCTCGACCCCGAGCGCGCTGCGCACGCGGGAGAGCAGCCGCACGGCATGGACGGAGCTGCCGCCCAGCTCGAGGAAGCTGTCATGCACCCCCACGCGCTCCTGCCGCAGCACCTCCTGCCAGATTTCGGCGAGCGCCCGCTCGACGGGAGAGCGAGGCGCGACGAAGGCGTGCGCCAGCGCGGTCCGCGCGGGGCCGGGGGCCGGGAGCGCCGCTCGGTCGACCTTGCCGTTCGCCGTCATCGGCAGCGCGTCGAGCGCGACGAAGGTGGACGGCACCATGAACTCGGGCAGCCGCCCCTGGAGGTGAGCGCGGAGCGCTGCCGGCGACGCCTCCACTCCCTCCACGCCTCGCGCGGAGGCTCCGCCGCCGCTCGTCGGGACCACGTAGGCGACGAGGCGCCTGTCGTCGTGGGCGTCGTCCGTCGCGAGGACGACGGCGTCGTCGAGGGCGGGGTGCTGCCTGAGCGCGGCCTCGATCTCGCCGAGCTCCAGGCGGAAGCCGCGGATCTTGACCTGGTGGTCGAGCCTGCCGAGGAACTCGATGTCGCCGTCATGCCGCCAGCGGACGAGGTCGCCGGTGCGGTACATGCGCGCGCCGGGGTCGGAGGAGAAGGGGTCGGGGACGAAGCGGTCCTCTGTGAGCTGCGGGTCGTGGAGGTAGCCGCGGGCGAGGCCGTCGCCGGCGATGTAGAGCTCGCCGGGGACGCCGATGGGGACGGGCTGGCGTCGGGGATCGAGGACGTAGACGCGGACGTTGTCGATGGGTTTGCCGATGGGCGGCTCGCGTGAGGGGCCGCGGTCGCCGTGAGCGTCCCTGGGGAGGGCGCAGGAGGTGGTGACGACGGTGGCCTCGGTGGGGCCGTAGTTGTTGACGACCTCGAAGGGGATGGCGCGGTGAGGCCAGCGCCGTAGCCTGTCGCCGCCGGTGAGCAGGGCGCGCAGGGAGCAGCGAGCGGGCCAGTCGAGGCGCAGCAGCTCCTCGGCGATGGGGGTGGGGACGAAGGAGACGGAGATGTGCTGTTCCAGCAGCCACTGCTGGAGCTCCAGGGGCGAGCGGCGGAGGGGCTCGGAGGGGATGTAGAGGCAGGCGCCGGAGCAGAGCGAGGGCCACATCTCCCAGACCGAGGCGTCGAAGCCCGGGCTGGCGATGAGGGTGGTTCGATCGGCGCTGGACAGGGCGAACCGCCGCCTGTGCCAGGCGACCAGGTTGGTGAGCCCGCGGTGCTCCACGAGCACGCCTTTCGGGCGGCCCGTCGAGCCCGACGTGTAGATGACATACGCCAGGTCGTCCGGCGCCTGGCCAGCGGCCGGAGGCACCTTGTCCACGGGCTCGCGATCGAGCATCGCCCGATCCGCGTCGAGGCGAACGACGCTGAGCCCGCGGCTCGGCACGCGGCTGACGAGGTCGTCGCTGGTCAGGAGCGCCGAGACCTTCGCGTCCTCCAGCATGAACGCGAGCCGAGCCGGCGGATAGGCCGGGTCGAGCGGGACGTACGCGCCCCCCGCCTTGAGCACGCCGAGCGCGGCCACGATCATGTCCGGCGAGCGCTCCAGGCAGATGCCGACGAGCGCGCCGGGCCCGGCGCCGCTCTTCCTGAGGAGGTGGGCGATCTGGTTGCTCCGCCGATCCAGCTCGGCATACGTGAGCCGCTCGCCCTCGAACGCCACCGCGGCGGCGGAAGGGGCGCGGCGCGCCTGCTCCTCGACCTGCTCGTGGACCAGCTCGCGCGGCGGGGCCGTCGCCGCGCCGCTGCTCCAGTCGACGAGGAGCTGCCGCCGCGCGTCGGCCGACAGGAGAGGCAGATCCGAGATCCGCTGATCAGGGCCCTCGGCAGCGCCGCAGAGCAGCGCCTGCCAGTGCTCGAGCAGCCTGACCGCCGTCGCCTGCTCGAAGAGATCGCGGCGGTAATCGAGCCTCGCGACGACCCGTTCGGCGGCGTCCTCGACGCTCACCACGAGATCATGAGCGACGTACGGCAGAGCGAGGTCCGTTCGGGTCAGCGCCAGCAGCGGCCCATTGCACGGCGGGGGGCTCGGGGGCGTCGCCGCGAAGAGGACCTGGACGATCGGCGTGCGGCCCGGGTCGCGCGGCGCGGCGAGCTTCTCCAGCAGCGCCCTGGCGGGGACCTCGCTGTTCGCTCTGCCCTCCTCGATGGAGCGGTGTACCTGGCGCAGGAGCTGTCGGAACGAGGGCTGTGCGCCGAACCTGCCCCGCACGATCACCGGGCCGCCGAAGAGGCCGATGAGCTCCCGGACGTCCGGCGTATCGCGCCCGGGCAGGGGCGTGCCGATCAAGACATCCTCCTCACCGGTGATCCGGTGCAGGACAGCCAGCATCCCCGCGAGCAGCGCGGTGAACAGGCCCGCTCCTTCGTCCCGGGCCGCCGCTTCGAGGCGCAGGAGGAGCGATCGATCGAGCGCGCGCTCGACCGACCCTCCGTCGAAGGCAGGCACGGCGGGCCGCGGCCGGTCCGTCGGGAGATCCAGGGCAGTCGGCGCGCCGGCGAGCTCCCGTGTCCAGTGGTCGAGCCGCGCGTCGAGCCGATCGCCGGCGGCGCGGTCGAGCTGCCGCCGGACGTGGTCCTGATAACGCATGGGCAGCGCCGGAGGCGTCATGGAATGGTAGAGGGCGCAGAGCTCCGAGAAGAACAGCCCCACGCTGGAGGCGCCGTCGCAGACGAGGCCGTGCATGGACAGCGCGACCAGGTGGCGGCGCGGATGCGCCCGGATGAGCGTCACCCGCCAGAGCGGGGCACGCTCGAGATCGAAGGGGCGAGCGGCCTCCTCGCGGGCGGCCGCGAGCGCCGCCTCGTCCGAGGTGGGCTGTAGGTCCGGGGCCAGGTGCACCTCTCTGAGGTCGATCGCCACCGCGGGCCTGACGACCTGCGCCGGCTCTCCCTCGCGCTCGACAAAGGAGGTCCTGAGCGGCTCGTGGCGCGCCGATATCGCCTCGATGGCGCGGCGCAGCCTGGGTACATCGAGATCCCCGTCGAGCCAGGCCGCGCCGCCTTCATGGATGAACGGCGCGGGACCATGGACTCGAGCGAGGAGCCATTTCGTCTCTTGCTCGAAGGAAAGTGGCGCGTAAGTCAGCTCAACCATGGCGCATGCCCTCCTGTCCGTTGATGTCAGAGAGCACCTCCCTCCTCCCGCTCCGAGCGTTCGGAGAGGCCCTCGCAATGGGCTCACGCGCGCCGTGTAGGCGGCACCCATGCAGGTCGTCAGGCACTCCATTCGCTCGCGCGCCGGCTGTCGGCTCAGCGATGTCCTCGGTGACATGGCGCTCCTCGTCCCGAGCGCGCAATTCATCCCCGAGCGCGCATCAGGCGTACGCCTGTCACGGAACCATCACGCGAGAACTCGACGTCTTCGCCTCCCCCGGCGACACGTTTCCTTGGTCGACAGAATTAATAATGATCCTTTATCGAAATATTGCCAAGCGGAATGATCAAAATCGTTCGTGCGATGAGCGCAAGGCACATCTCGATCATGTCCGAGCTCCTGCCCGAGCCAGTTCATCCGTTCATCCGTGCCGCGCCCTGCGCTGTCGGCGCGGCGCGGCGCCGGCAGGGGACGGGGCTTGGCCCTGAACCGCCGGCGCCGCCGTGGCTCGGCGGGGGCTGTCCGCGGATGGACCGCGAGGGCAGGCGCTACTCTGTGGGAGGATCGGTGAAGAGCATACCAGTCGTCGCCGTGAGCTTCTCCAGGACTGCGGGCCCGAAGCGCTCGGCGAAGCGCGCCCTGTCCTCGGGCGCGATGACGATGTCGCCCGGCTCGTCTTCGCGCTCGTCCGTGATGATGGCGAGGAGCAGCCCGGGCTCCTGGCCGACGTTCTCGAACTGCCGGTAGACGCCCACGGGCACGTCGATCATATCGAAGGGCTCGAGCGTCGTCTCGTCCGTGGCGCCCTCGTTCCAGCGCAGCGCGAAGCGTCCAGCGAGGCACAGAAATACCTCCCTCGAGCGACGGTGTGCGTGCAGAGGGACCTTGTCGCCAGGCCTGCAGCTGACGATGCCCACGCTCATGCCTTTGGGGCCGACGATGGCCGGCGCCGTCCCCTCGCGCGCGTCCCCCGCCGCGTGCGCCATCAGGAGATACAGAGGAGGGTTCACGGCGTCGAACGCCTCCTGTGGGATGCTGGTGTCAACGGTGTGATTCACGTAAGCCCGGAGCTCGCCGAACCGCGCGATGCGCGAGCGCATCTGCTCCGGGGTGATCTTCAGCGTCGTCATGATAGATCCCCCTTGTTTACCGCGTCCGAGCTCATGGACCGCTCGGCGCGGCTCTTCTCCAAAGATACCGCGGGCTATGGCGGTGCGCTCGATCGATTCCCTGCTTCGAATCGACTTTATCGCTCGGTATCGTCGCGCGTCACGCGTCACGCGTCGCGCGTGAGCCGTGTGTTGGCTGAGCAATGGACAATACTGGGCCAGTGTAGTAGCGTGGCCCGGGAAGGCCGATCTCTGGAGGCGCTCGGAGACGTCGAGGCGTGATGCTGCCGATCCCGCGGAGCGCCGGACGGTGAAGCCGATACGGCCGCGGCGCGTGTCGGTCATGCCTTTGTGAACGACATTGAATTCCACGGACAGCCGTTTCCGCCAGGCCCGCAGCGCAGGGGTCATTGGCGAATTCCACGGACAGCCGTTTCCGCCAGGCCCGCAGCGCAGGGGTCATTAGCGAATTCCACGGACAGCCGTTTCCGCTATGCCGGCAGCGCCTGCGTCACTGGCTGTCCGGTGGTCAATCGCCTCGACCCGCAGGTGATCTCCGGAGGAGGTCTCGCGGCGGCCGGCTCCGGCCACCTCTGCTGCGCCGTGGCCCGTCCGGGCGCGCACCCCTGAACGCGCGGCGAATCCGGCGGGCGCGTCAGCGCGTCACTCCAGCACCACGAACTTCAGATACCGCCCCTCCCACCACGCCGGCAGCGTCGGGTGGTCCTCCGGCTGCCCGTGGATCGCCCGGATCCGCAGGTCGTCCCGCTCCAGCGTGGCGTCGTCCAGCGTCGCCAGGAAGTCTTCCGCCGTGATGTGGCTCGAGCACGACGCCGCGCACAACAGGCCACCTCGATCCAGCACGCGCGCGACCGCGGCGTGCAGGCGCCGGTAGGCGCCGAGCGCGCGCGGCTTGGCGCGCTCGCTCGGCGCGAAGCTCGGCGGGTCGCAGATGATGAGATCGTACCGGTCGCCGCGCGCGCGGGCCTTCTCGAGGAAGTCGAACGCGTCCGCCGTCACGAACTCGTGGGCCGCCGGATCCACGCCGTTCTCGCGGAACGTGCGCTGCGCCGACGCGTGAGCGGCCGACGCCGCGTCGACGGAGGTGACCCGGCCCGCGCCGCCGAGCGCCGCGGCCACCGAGAAGCCCCCCGCATAGCTGAACAGGTTCAGCACGCGCCGGCGCCCGGCCGCGAGCGCGCGCACGCGGGCGCGGTTGTCGCGCTGGTCGAGGAACGCCCCCGTCTTCTGCCCGCGCGCGAGATCGACCTCCATCGCGACCCCCGTCTCCCTCACGAAGAGGCGATCCGGCAGCGGCGGCCCGTGCAGGTGCGCGAGCTTCTTCCCGTCCGCGTCCTCGCCCGCGGCCTGCGCGCGCGCGCGCAGGCCGATCGAGCGCACGCCGCGGGCGCCCAGCGCGCGCGCGAGGTGCGGGAGCAGGCGATCGAGCCAGGGCGCCAGCATGTCGCCGTCGAGGCGGATCACCGCGGCGCGGTCGTACCGATCGATGACGAGCGACGGCACCCGGTCCCCCTCGCCGTTGCACAGCCGGTAGGCCGTCGTGTCGCGGCCGTCGAACCAGCCGTCGCGCAGGGCGAAGGCGCGATCGAGCCGCTCCGCGATGGCCCGCTCGTCGAGCTGCGGCGCCTGCGTGCGCTGGAAGACGCGGACGGCGATCGCCGAGTCCGCGTCCCAGAGCCCCCGCCCGAGGAACGGCGCCCCCTCGGCCGACAGCTCGACGACGTCGCCCGACGCCGCGGCGCCGCCGCGGTGCGCGCGCTCCCCGCGCTTGCCCTCGCCGCGCTTGCTCCCGTGCCCGCCGCCGTCCGCGATGCCGTCTCGGTAGACCCATGGGTGGCCGCGGCGGACGGCGGCGGCGGCCGGCGCGGTGAGATGGACCCGCATCGACCCCGCCTAGCACGGTAAGCTCGCAGCGTGCTGCACCGAGTTCGTTCGTCCGGATGGGCCTGCCTCGGGGGGATCTCGCTTGCCGTCGCGGCAGCCTGCACGCAGGACCACGGCGTCCTCGGCCGGGATCCATCGAGCGGGGCGGCCACCTCCGGCGCCGGCGGCGGCCCGGGAGCGACGACGAGCGGCGCGACGACGACCACGGGCGCGGGCGGCGGCGCGGTCGAGCCGCCGGGGCCGACGAGGCTCACGGTGGTGAACGGCATCAGCGATCACGACGCGGTCCGCTTCTGCTTCCTCGCGTACCCCGACGGGACGGGCGCCGGCGTGGACCCCTGGCCGGGCGCCGCCGCGGGCCTCGCGTTCGCCCGGGCCCAGGAGGTCGAGCCGCTCGGCGCGGCGATCCCCGAGGGGACGAGCCTGCGCGCGCACGTGATCGCCGGCGACCTCCGCGCGACGGAGGGGCTCGACTGCGCGGAGATCCTCGCGCTCGCGGGCGGCACGGGGAGCCCCGCGGCCCCGATCGTGGCCGCGGGGCTCCCCGTGCTGCCGGCGCCCGTGTTCGCCGAGGAGAAGAGCCTCCTCCTGGTCGCCACCGGATGCCTCGGCGGCGAGGGGCACACGCACGAGAGCGAGAAGGAAGGCTGCGGCGACGCCTACACGATCGACACGCCGACCGCCGGCCTCGTCGCGGTCGCCATGTCGCGGCGGACGACGTTCGGCAAGCTGAGCCTGCAGGTCGCGCACGCGAGCGCGGCGACGCCGGTGGTCCATGTGGACCTGACGCCCGGGCGCGACGACGCGACCGGGGTGACGCTCGCGCAGGACCTCTCCTACGGCGCGATCGCGCCGTTCCCGCCGTCCACCGGGCTCTCGGTGAGCGACCTCGGCGCGCTCGACGAGGTCGCGATCGAGACCCGCGATCCCATCGAGGGGACGGTGACGTCGTCGGTGCCGATGCGCGAGATCCTGGCGAGCAGCGACGTGCCGGCCGCCGACATCGGGGACGGTCAGGGGTTCGTGCTTGTCGCCGTCGGGGCCGCTCCGGGGGCGAAACAGGGCGGGTTCTGGCACCCCCTGACGTACTCGCTCTTGCGGGCGAATCCCTGAGCTTGTTCCCGAAACATCCCATGACCGGCGAGGTTCCGGGTTCACCGTCTCTCGTCGGACGGAACGACCACGCCTCGCCTGGCAGCGCGCCGTGGACTCGCCTTGATTCCGCCTCGGGCATCAAGGCCCCATCGAGCGCGGTTCGCAATGCCACGATCCTGCCGTGTGATGCCGTGTTGTCCAGGTTTTGCGCAAGACCCTGATTGCTCCTGTACGGCCGACTCGAGTGTGTCCGGCGTGTCTGCCGAGCTTGCAGCGCGCGTTGTCTTATTGGAGGATGAGGGTCCTGCCCCCTTGGTGTCAGGCGCCTCCCTCTCTCCTCGCAGATCAGCGCTCCGCGGGCCTCCTCACGGCGCTGCCTGGCTCTTCGGCGAGGAGCGTCGCGCCGGGAAAATCGTGAGTCGCTCGACGAACGGGAGCGCCCTGTACGGATGACATCACGGGACAATCACCCGCCGTGACGATCGGATGAATCTCCAGTATAACGCGAGTGCCGAAATTCCGATGGGGGGAGGGAACATGGCGACACAGGTATTTGTCGGGGCGAGCTCCGCGGCGGATCCGAGAGAGGCTGCTTCAGAGGCCGTGGCGACGGCGCTCCGCGGGGCTTCCCGCACGGAGCATGTGGCGCGACCGGCATTCGCCCTCGTCTTATCGACGGACCAGTACGACGCCGACGCGCTCGCCGCGGCCGTGACGAGCCAGCTGCCGGGCGTCCCCTGGGCGGGGTGCTGCACGGCCGGGGTCTTCGCCGGCAGCCGGCTGCTCCGGCAGGGGCTCGTGGTGGGGCTCGTCGCCTCGGAGACCGTGCGTGTCGGCGTCGGGGTCGCGCAGCCGGTGAGCCAGGACGGGCGGCGCGCCGGCGTGCTCGCCGCCTCGCGCGCCCTCGAGGCGTTCCCGTCGTCCGTCGCTCCCGGGTGGAGCCGCGCGCTCATCGTGCTGCCGGACGCGGTCACGGGCAACGCCGCCGACGTAGTGCGCGGCGCGGTCGAGGTCGGCGGGACGGGCGTCGTCTGGGCCGGCGGCGGCGCGGGCGACAACCTCCGCTTCGTGCGCACCGCGCAGTTCGCTGGCGGCAGCGCCTACTCGGACAGCGTGGTCGTCGTCGCGATCGACTCGCCGGCGCGCATGGCGACCGGCATCCGCCACGGCTTCCGGCCGTATGGCCCGCCCACGATGGTCACCCGCGCCGAGGGCACGGTCCTCGCCGAGCTCGAGTACGAGGGCGCCTTCTCGGTCTACCAGCGCACCGCGCGGGCGAGGGGGGATCAGGTGAACATCGACGGCTTCGCCACGTTCGCCATGACCCACCCGCTCGGCATCCCGCAGGCCGACGGCGAGCACGTCATCCGCGATCCGCTGCGCGTCGTCTCGCCGGGGGGGCTCTACTGCGTCGGCGAGGTCCCGGACGGGTGCCTCATCCGCGTCATGGAGGGCGACCCCATCGGCCTCGTCGGCGCCGCGCGCGAGGCCGCGACCACGGCGCGCGAGGCGGTGGCCGGGCCCATCGCCGGCGCGTTCGTGTTCGACTGCATCTCGCGGTGCATGATGCTCGGCGACACGGTGCGCGACGAGCTGACCACCTTCGAGAGCGAGCTCGGCGAGAGCGTCCCGGTGATGGGATGTCTGACGTTTGGAGAAGTCGGTACGCTGGGCCGAGGAGTACCGCAGTTTCACAACAAGACCGCTGTCGTGCTCGCCCTGGGGGCCTGAGCGCGGGAGCGGTTGGAGCCCTGTCATGGCGAGCGGCGAAGAGCACGAGATCCAGGAGGAACGGCTGGCGCTCCTCAGCGTCCTCCAGGAGCTCACGGTCGCGGCGCTCGACCTCTTCGATCCGCACCAGTCGATGGCGGTCTTCCTGGAGCGGCTCGCCGAGCGCCTGAGCTGCATCGCCGTGCTCGTGCTCGTCGAGCCGGCCCCGCGGGCCCCGCGGCTCCTCGACGCCGCCGGCCTGTCGGCGAGCTCGCGCGCGCTGCCCATCCCGCCGCGCTCGCCCGCCGCGTCGGGCGAGCCCAACGGCGGGGGCGCGGGCCTCTCCTTGCCGTACCCCGAGCTCGCGCGGCCCGGGCTCGTGACGTGGCACTTCTCGCTGGAGGGGCAGGGCGACAGCGGCGCGTCCAGCCTCCTCCTCTGCTTCGAGAGCGAGCCCCCGTTCGCGCCCCGGTACCGGGGCATGATGCGCCGGCTCACGGCGACCTTCCGCACGGCGCTCGTGCACCGCCTGCTCTACGCCCGCATGATCGAGAACGAGCGCGAGCGGGCGCGGAACCTCGCCGCCGCGGAGGCGGGGCGCGCGGCGGCGGAGGCGGCGCAGCGGCGCGCGGCCTTCCTCTCGGAGGCGAGCCGGCTGCTCTCGAGCTCGCTCAATTACGAGGCGACGCTGGTGCGCGTCGCGCGCCTGCCGGTCCCGTTCGTCGCGGACTGGTGCATGGTCGACATCATCGAGCGCGAGGCGATGCTCCGGCGCGCGGTCGTCGTCCACGCCGATCCGCAGAAGAGCGAGCTCGCGCGCCTCCTGCAGGGCCAGACGCCGATGGACTCGGTCCTCCCGTCCGGCGTCGCCAGCGTGCTGGAGACGGGCGAGGCGGCGCTCTGCGAGGTCGCCGGCGCGCCCCTCGCCCCGGCGAGCGAGCGCGGCTCGTACGACAGCGAGCCGCCGGTGTCGGCGAGCGAGGCGCTCCTCATGGAGCTCGGCCTCCGGCGTTACATCTCCGTGCCGCTCGTCACGCGCGGCACGATGCTCGGCGTGCTCACCATCGCGTCCGGCCGCGACGATCTGATGTACGGCGTGGAGGACCGGGCGCTCGCCGAGGATCTCGGGCGCAGGGCCGCGCTGGCGATCGACAACGCGCGGCTGTACGAGAGCGCGCAGCGGGCGATCCGGGCCCGGGAGGAGCTCGTCGCGGTGGTGTCGCACGATCTCAAGAGCCCGCTCGCCACCATCGTCATGAACACGAGCCTCCTGCGCCGGAAGCTGCCGGGCGCGGACGAGGCGGTCGACGTGCGGCGCCCTGTCGAGCGCATCCAGAAGGCGGCCGATCGCATGAACCGCCTCATCCGCGATCTGCTCGACCTGGCGAAGCTCGACGGCGGCCACATCTCGATCCAGCCGGTGCCCCACGACGTCGCTGGCCTGCTCGGAGACGCCATCGAGCTCTTGCGGGAGGAGGCGGCGGAGAAGTCGCTGCGCCTCGAGCAGAGCGTCGAGCTCGGCGTCGATCGGGCGCTCTGCGATCGCGAGCGGATCCTGCAGGTGATCGCCAACCTCGTCGGCAATGCGATCAAGTTCACGTCGGCCGGCGGCGAGGTCGCGATCCGGGCCGAGCCGTGGGGCCGGGAGGTGCGCCTCTCGGTGCGGGACACCGGCCCGGGCATCCCGGAGGACCAGCGGGCGCGGATCTTCGAGCGCTACTGGCAGGCGAAGGAGACGGCCCACAAGGGCACCGGGCTCGGCCTCTCGATCGCGAAGGCGCTCGTCGAGGTGCACGGCGGGCGGATCTGGGTCGAGAGCAAGGTGGGCGAGGGCAGCACGTTCTTCTTCACGCTGCCGATGGTGGAGGCCACGAGCGCGACCTCGGGAGTCGCGGCAGGCACGCGCCTCGGGGCCTGACAGCCGCATTCGGGGTTTGCCGTACAGCGGTGTAATCACATCTCCGAGGCAGGAGGGTCTCTTCGCCTTGCGCGTTGGCGGTCCGATCCGTTCATCGCTATACCTTGCCTCGATGAAGGACGTCGGGAACGACAGGGGCGAAACGGCGCCGGCCGAGGCTCGATGGGGCGATGACGAGCGGGGGCTCGTCGAGGCCGCGCTCGGGCTGCTGGGCATCCGCAACCTCGTGCTCGCGATCCACGATCCGAGCTTTCCCTCGGACGACGCGGAGGACATCGGGCGCGGGTCCCCGAACACCGAGGGGGGGCGCCGATTCCTCCGGTTCGCGCGGGATCTCGGCTTCAACGGCGTCCAGCTGGGGCCGCAGGGGGAGACCTCTGCCGACAACGCGTCTCCGTATGACGGCACCATCTTCTCGCGGAGCACGCTGTCGATCGCGCTCGCCGGGCTGGTCGAGGACGGCCCCTCTGGCGCGCTCCTCCGCCCCGAGTCGCTCCGGGAGATCGTCGCCGGGCGGCCTCCTGGCAGCGAGGCGCGCGCGCAGCACGGCCATGCCTACCGCGCGCAGCGCGCCGCGCTCCGCGACGCGTACGCGTCGTTCGAGGGCCGGCGGAGGCGCGGCGATCTCGGCGATCTCGAGCGCCGCCTCGACGCCTTTACGCGGCGGAACGCCGTGTGGCTCGAGAGGGACGGGCTCTACGGCCCGCTCTGCGCCGAGCACCGGAGCGGCTGGTTTCACGGCTGGTGTGGCGAGCCCGATCTCGACCGGCGCCTCTACGCGCCTGGCCCTGGCGAGGTGGTCGCGTGCGGGGAGCGCAGGAGAGCGCTCCTCGACAGGTACCGCGACGAGCTCCGCTTCTACGCCTTCTGCCAGCTCCTCGCGCACGAGCAGCACGCGGCGCTCCGGACGGTGACGGCCGATCTCGGGCTCAAGCTCTACGGCGATCTGCAGATAGGTTACTCGCCTCAGGATGCCTGGGCCTATCAATCGGTCTTCCTCAGGGGGTATCTGATGGGGGCCCCGCCGAGCCGGACCAACCCGGAGGGCCAGGTGTGGAGCTACCCTGTCCTGGATCCCGCGCAGTACGCGGATGCGTCGTCCGGCGGCCTCGCGCTCGTTCGGGCGCGGATGGACAAGATGTTCGACGAGTTCGACGGGGTGCGCCTCGATCACCCGCACGGGCTCGTCTGCCCCTGGGTCTATGCGGCCGACGCCCCCGATCCGCTCCGCGCCGTCCAGGGCGGGGCGCGGCTCTTCTCGTCGCCCGACCTGCCGGAGCACCCGTTGCTCGCGCGGTACGCCATCGTCTCTCCCGGGCAGCTGAACCGCGCCGTGCCCCGGTATGCCGACGACTGGGTCACCTCGCTGTCTCCGGAGCAGGTCGGGCGCTACAGCGTCATCTTCGACACGATCGCGCGCTGCGCGGAGGCCCGCGGGCGCGCCATCTCCGACGTCGTGTGCGAGGTCCTGAGCACGCTCCCGTACCCGCTCGGGGCCGTCCTTGAACGGCACGGGCTGGGGCGCTTCCGGGTCACGCAGAAGGCCGATCTCGACAACCCGAAGGACGTCTATCGCAGCGAGAACGCCGCGCCCGCCGACTGGATCATGGTGGGGACCCACGACACGCCGCCGCTCTGGAGGCTCCTCGACACCTGGGAGCGCGCCTCCGCGCTGGGGCGGCAGGCGGCGTACCTGGCGACGCGCCTCGCGCCCTCGCCGGCCGAGGAGGGCGCGATGGCGCGCGCGCTCGCGTCCGACCCTCGCGCGCTGGCGCTGGCCAAGCTCGCCGACCTGTTCGCCAGCCCGGCGTCGAACGTGATGGTCTTCTTCGCCGATCTGCTCGGGATGAAGGAGATCTACAACACGCCCGGGACGGTGGGCGACCACAACTGGTCGCTGCGGGTCCCTCGCGATTACGAGCGGTCCTATCTGGAGATGCGCGCGCGCGGCGCGGCCCTCGATCTCCCGCGCGCGCTCGCGCTCGCGCTGCGCGCGCGGGGAGGCGCGGAGTCGGCGGAGCGCGGGAATCTCGCCCGGCGGCTGGAGCGCTGCCCGCGCTAGAGCGGCGGTCACCCGCACAGGAGACGGGCCCATCTCGACGTTTTCGGTGCTCAGCGCACTGGAGTGCGCTTCCGCGCCGAAAACGCCGATCTGGACCCGTCTCCTGTGCGGGTGACCGCCGCTCTGCGACGCTCGTACTGAGAATTCCCCCGAAAAATCCGGGGAGGTACTTCAGTTCGGGCTCCACACGGCCCACTTCCCCGAGGTGGCCCATGTGTCGCTCGCATCCTTGAACGCCCCGATGAACGCGGCGCTCGCGTCGAAGAACCCGTCCGGCGGCGCGACCGCGTCTTTGGTCAGGGACGCCGCGGGGCCGAACACCGGCGCGGACGGGTCGAAGCAGCCCTGGATACCCGGGTCCTCCTGCCGATTCTTCCGATCGGGCTCGCTCAGGAACGCGATCTCATCGAAGCCGCCGTCGTCGTCCTGGAGGATGCCTGTCCCGTCGGTCGTCTCGGCGTAGGCGAGGTCATTCACCAGATTGAAGAAGATCGAGCTCGCTATGTTCTGCTCGGGATCCGGGTCGCGCACGTCGAGGCCCGACTCGAAGCCCGTGACGATCGTGTTGGCGATGTTCGCCTTCGTCGACCGGCGGAGCAGGATGCCGTACTGCTCCTTGCCCACGTCCACGCCTTTCCCGCAGAGCGTCGCGTTGTAGATCGTCGGCTCGCTCCGGGGCTCGAGCGCCGGCGTGAGCGCGAGCGGGTCGTTGTCCCCCTCGAACCCGTTCGTCTCCTCCGCGACGTTCGGGTCCTGCTGCGCCACGAGGAACTGGAGCTTTCCGCGATACCCCTGGTCCCAGTCGAAGGCGTCGTCGCCGCTGTACTGGCAGGCGAGGTGCTTTGCGTTCACCGTGCCCCCGAAGAACTCGAAGCAGTCGTCGGACACGTGCCTCACCTGGACGAAATCGATGATCGTCCCCCTGCCGACCCCGCCGAGGGTGAGCCCGTTGATCTCGTTGTTCGGCGCGAGCTTCACGCCGGAGTACTCGATGCGCACGTATTTGAGCGTGCCGCTCGAGTCGTTCTCGTCGATGCCCCCGTATCGCCCGTTGTTCGTCAACCCCTCGATCTGGCCCGGGGTGCGTGCGCCGTTCGCGTCCACGTGGTTGGTCGGCGCGTTGCCGAGGAGGATGACGCCGCCCCAGTCGCCGGCCCTGCGATCCTCCGGGGCCTTGCTGCTCGTGAACACGATGGGCTCATCCCGGGTGCCCACGGCGATGAGCTTGGATCCGGGGTGCACGACGAGCGTCGCGGGGACCTGCGGGTTCGTCTCGCCGAGCACGGTCGTGCCCTTCTCGATGGTCAGCGTCGCCCCGGCCGAGACGTTCACCTGGCCCTTGAGGATGTACTTCTTGTCACATCTGAGCGTGAAATCCTCCGTGATATCCCCGGTGATCTCGACGGTCGGCTTGTCGGCCGCCGCGCACCCGCCTGTCGGGTCGTCGCCCTCGCCGCCGGCTGAGCCGCTCGACGAGGGGACGCAGGTGCTGTCCGTGCGATCGCAGATGGCGCCGTCGAACTGCGCGCAGTCCGCGTCGGAAGTGCATTGCACATCCCGCTGCTCGATGATGAGCGAGCACGCGAGGGCGCTCGTGGCGAGCGCGCCCATGGCCAGCGCGAGGGCGGCGGCAAGTGGTGAATCGACGGGGCTGCGCTCGTGGTTCATTGCAATCACCCGATGGCAAGGGAAACGTCTCTGTCAGGCAGGACCGCGCTGTCCGGCCGACCGGGACGTGGCGACACCGTCGCTGACAGGCCATCGCATTCGCGAGAACGTCACATGACGGCCGCTTCGAGGTAACAGGTCGCGGGCATTCTCCGGGCCGGGCTGGCCTCCCTCTGGGGATCGATCCGGCACAGGTCGAATGAGCGCTCCCAGCGATCCCAATGGTTGGCGGAAATATCGCCCGATCGCCGAGATCGGCAGGGGAGGTATGGCCGACGTCTGCCTCGCGGTCGCCCAGGGCCCCGTGGGATTCAACAAGCTCGTCGTGCTGAAGCGCGTGCGGCCCGAGCTCGTGGAGGACGCCGATATCCTTGCCATGTTCCTCGACGAGGCGCGGCTCGCGGCCCGATTGAATCATCCGAACGTCGTTCAGACGTACGAGGTCGGCGACGAGGGAGCGCGCTTCTTCATCGCCATGGAGTACCTCGACGGCCAGCCGCTCGGCAGCATTCGCTCCCGCATGGGGCACGACAAGGTGCCGCTCCCGCTCCAGGTTCGCGTCCTGTGCGACGCGCTGGCCGGGCTCCATTACGCGCACAACCTGCGCGATTTCGACGGAACACCGATCCACGTCGTCCACCGCGACGTGAGCCCCCAGAACATCTTCGTCACCTATGATGGCGTGATCAAGGTTGTCGACTTCGGTATCGCCAAGGCGGCCGACTCGCTGACGGAGACGCGCACTGGGACGCTCAAGGGCAAGGTCTCGTACATGTCGCCGGAGCAAGCGCGCGGAGAGCGCGTCGACCGGCGCTCCGACGTCTTCTCGGTGGGGGTGATCCTCTGGGAGGCGATCGCCCGGAGGCGCATGTGGAAGGGCTTCAACAACCTCGCGATCCTCGGGCGGCTCGCCATCGGCGAGGTCCCGCGGCTCGCGGAAGAGGCGTCCAGGGTCGAGCTCGACCCCGAGATCGAGCGGATCTGCCAGAAGGCGCTCGCGCCCGCGCTCGAGGACCGTCATGCCTCCGCGGCCGAGCTGCAGGCGGATCTCGAGCGCTGGCTCGGCGAGCGCCACCGGGGCATGTCCGCGCGGGAGGTCGGCGAGATCGTGGCCGGCCAGTTTGCCGACGACCGGGCGCGGATTAAGCAAGTCGTGGAGGAGCAGCTGCGCGGCGTGCGCTGGACCGGGAGCTATCCGAGGGTCACGCCGGCGCCCGACCTGCCGAAGCTGAGCGCCGGTCCGATGTCGATGACGCCGACCTTGACCGCGCCCGCGGCGGTCAGCGCCTCCTCGGACGGGAGCTCGATGCTGCCCTCGGTCAGCATGACCGGCGCGAAGGAGCGCCCCGCGCGCCCGAACCGCACGATAGTCGTGATCGCGGTCACCTTCGTCGCCATCGGCGGAGCCGTGAGCGTCGGGGTCTTGCGCGCGCAGCCATGGCGGATCGCCGCGAGCGATCACCAAGAGGCGCAGGTCGCCGCGCAGCCTGCGGCGGAGCCCTCTCCGAAGCAGGAAGAGGCCATCCGCCTCGTCGTCCGCGTCTCGCCGGCCGACGCGAAGGTCTCCATCGACGGCTCGCCGATGTCGACCGGCGCCTACGAGGGCCGCCTCGCCAGGGATGGCCGCGCGCACGTCATCCGCGCGGAGGCGCCGGGTTTCCTCGCGCAGGAAGAGGAGGTCACGGCGAGCAACGATCTCTTCTTGAGCCTCGCGTTGAAGAGCGCACCGGAAGCGCAGCCGGGGAGGCTCGCCGCCATCGGTCGGAGCGCCCCGGCGAGCGTCGCCACGGCGCCGCCTGCGTCCGCCGCGCCGCCGTCGAGCGCGCCCGCGACGCCGCCTGCCGAGCAGAAGCCGAAGCGGGGGATCGATCTGGAGAGCCCGTACGCCCGATGAACACCCCGAGAGCGCTCGCCCTCTGCGCCGCGATCGCGCTCAGCGCCCCGCTCGGCGCGTCCGCTCAGCCTGCCGGTAACAAGACCGAGGAGGCCGACGCCCGCTTCCGGCGAGGCGTCGAGCTCTACAACGAGGTGGATTATGGCGCTGCGCTCACCGAGTTTCGCCGCGCCTACGACCTCGCGCCCGCATATCAGGTGCTCTACAACATCGCGGGTACGTGTTATCAGCTCAAGGACTACGCCTGCGCGCTGCGCGCCTTCGAGAGGTACCTCGCCGACGGTGGCGAGCAGCTCCCGGGCGGCCGGCGGGCCGAGGTGGAGCGGGACATCGCCGTCCTGCGGAGCCGCGTCGCGACGGTGGAGATCTCGACCTCGGCGCCGGACGTCGAGATCTCCGTGGACGGCGTGCCGGCGGGCAAGACGCCGCTCGCTGAGCCCCTTCTGATGAGCGCCGGGCGCCGCCGCATCGTCGCCGAGGCGCCGGGCCGCCCGGCCGTGTTGAGGGTCGTCGACGTGGCCGGCGGCGATCACGTTCGGCTCAAGATCCAGCTCCCCGAGGCGCGAGCCCTGCACGGCCCCGGCGAGGGCGCGGGCGGCGCGCCGGCTCCGCCGCCGGCGCCGCCGGGCGCGCTGCGGATGGACCGCGCGCCTCGCCAGCAGCGGAGCGTGCCCGTGTTGCCCTGGCTCGCGACCGGCGCGCTCGCCGTGGGCGCGGCCGCCACCGGGCTCCTGGCGCTCGGCGCTTCCGGGGATCTCGACGCGGAGCTCGATCGGTATCCAGGCGACGCCCGCGCCGTCGAGCGAGCGCGGGCGAGGAGCGAGGCGCTCGCGCTCACCACCGACCTGCTCGCGGGCGCCGCCGTGCTCGCCGGCGGCATCTCGATCTACCTCACTGTCGCTGGCGCAGGCCCGGAGCGCGCCGACGGAGAGCGCGCGTCATCTCCTCCCGTGAGGCTCACGATCGCGCCGGCGTCTCTCGAGATCGCGGGCTCTTTCTAGGACCGACGCAGAGCGTCGCAGGGTCGCGACGGTCAAAACGCTTGCATCCAGCGCGCTGGAGCTGCATTGATCCGGGCGATCGCCGCGGTCATGGGGGCCTCTCCCGTACGACGCCGCGGCGACGGTGCGACAAGGTGGTCAATCGCCCGCGCTGCCCGCGAGTTGAGAACGAGATGGGAGACACCAGGTGAGCACGACCAAAGCGTCTCTTGGGACCCTGTTCCTCATGCTCTCCCTGGCCGCGCCTGCGCTCGCGCAAGAGGCGGCGCCGCGGCAGCCCGTCACCGACAAGACGAAGGAGCGTTGGGCGAAGAGCCAGGGAGGCCGGTTCGGCTTCGAGATCGACGTCCTCAGCTCGTCTTACCAGCGGGAGATCGCGGCGGCTGCCGGCGAAGAGGCCTCCGTCGAGGAGTCGTCGCGGCTCGGCGTCACCATCACCGCCGCCACCCAGTACAAGCTGTTCGCGGGTCTCCACCTCGACGCGGAGATCCCGTTCGTCTACGGCGACGTCTCGGGCCCCCAGTCGACAGACCTGTTCGGCAGGCGGTTCACGAGCAACGCAGGATACAGCCAGTTCTTCATCGGCAATCCCACGTTCGGCCTCCACTACGCCGCCAATGCCCTGCCCATCCTCGCGCTCTTCGGCGGCATGAGCTTGACGATCCCGCTCCACCCGCACCCGGGGACGGAGCTCCAGGTCGCGTCGGTGGCGAACTTCCCTGCGCGGGCTTACTTCGATGCGCAGCGCGTGCTGCTCGCGCACTGGGCCTTCCGGGCGCGCGTCGGGACCGAGATCAACGTCGGCAAGGTCCTGTTCTTCACCCACGATCTCGCGAGTCAGGTCTTCTTTCCGACCCGCGACGGGGAGGAGACGAAGACCGTGATCGAGCAGGGAAACGAGATCGAGTTCCGCCCGTTCGGGAACTTTGGCATCGGCATGCGCCTTCAGGCGGCGTTCCCTCTCTCCTCGAGCAACTCGGCCCAGCTCGCGGCGGAGCCGTTCGTCGGCTGGGAGCCGCTCGTGAAGGGCTCTTTCACCCGCGTCGGCGCGCTCGTCGCGCTCGACGACGACCTTGGCTTCGGCCTCGATCAGGGGAAGGTCGCCACCATCCGCGTCGCCCTGGGCAGCAAATGGTAGGGAGCGAGCGCCGCGGGGGCGAGCTACGCTGAGCGCTCCGTGATGACGACCCCCAGCCCGAGCCGCGACCCCTGGGTCGGCGTGCCGAGGCCGAACCCTGCTGCCCGGCTTCGACTCTTCTGTGCGCCCTATGCGGGCGGCGGCTCGTCGATCTACAGCGCCTGGTGGCGCGCGCTCCCCGCGCACACGGAGCTCTGCGCGCTCAGGCTCCCCGGCCGGGAGGCGCGCATGAGCGAGCCGCCGTTCGAGCGCCTCACGCCGCTCGTCCAGGCCCTCGCCACCGCGCTCGAGCCGTGGCTCACGAAGCCGTTCGCGCTGTATGGCCACAGCCTCGGCGCGCTCGTCTGCTTCGAGCTCGCGCGCGAGCTCCGCCGCCGGGGAGCACCGCTGCCGCGCCACCTCTTCGTGTCGGGCCGGCGCCCGCCTCACGTTCGCGGCTCGGATCCGCTCCACGGCCTGCCCGAGCCCGAGTTTCTGGAGCGGATCCGCCGCATGGGGGGCACGCCCGACGAGGTGCTGCGCGACCCGGAGCTCCTGGCGCTCTTCCTGCCTGTCCTGCGCGCAGATTTCGCGGTCAACGAGGCCGAGCCGTTCGTCCCGGGGACCCCGCTCGATTGTCCGATCTCCGCGTTCGGGGGCCTCGACGACGAGCGCGCGGACCGCGCCGATCTCGAAGGCTGGCGCCATCACACGCGCGGGGCCTTCCGGGTCGAGATGTTCCCCGGCGGACACTTCTTCCTGCGGAGCGCCCGGGAGCCGCTCCTGCGGCAGATCTCGGCCGTCCTCGGCGACGTCGAGCGCGCGCTCCCCGCGTGACGGCCGGCGCTGGGTGGGTGTTGAGCCCGGGGCGGGAGCCATGCAAAGAAGGAGGGACCCGCAGCCCCTCTGCCCCTCTTCCTCTCTGCTCCTCTGCTTCTCTGCTTCTCTGCTTCCCCGGAGACCCGAACGATGACCGATTTCCAGTACCAGGACATGCTCCCCCTCGGCCATGACGAGACCCCGTACCGCCTCGTCAGCCGCGACCATGTCTCGACCTTCGAGGCCGCCGGCTCGACGTTCCTCAAGGTCGAGCCGGAGGGGCTCACCCTGCTCGCGCGCGAGGCGATGCGCGACATCGCCCACCTCCTCCGGCCCGGTCACCTCGCGCAGCTCGCGCGGATCCTCGGCGATCCCGAGGCCTCCTCGAACGATCGCTTCGTCGCCCTCGAGCTCCTCAAGAACGCGAGCATCGCCGCGGGGGGCGTGCTCCCGTCGTGCCAGGACACCGGCACGGCCGTCGTCATGGGCAAGAAGGGCCAGCTCGTCTTCACGGGCGGCGGCGACGAGGCGGCGATCGCGCGCGGCGTCTTCGAGACCTACCGCGCGCAGAACCTGCGCTATTCGCAGCTCGCGCCGCTCGACATGTACCGGGAGGTCAACACGAACGACAACCTCCCTGCGCAGATCGAGATCTTCGCGACGGACGGCGACGCCTACAAGCTCCTGTTCATGGCGAAGGGCGGCGGCTCCGCGAACAAGAGCTATCTTTACCAGGAGACCAAGGCGCTCCTGAACCCGGAGAGCCTGCTCTCCTTCGTCGAGGCGAAGATCCGCGCGCTCGGCACCGCGGCGTGCCCGCCGTACCACCTCGCCATCGTCGTCGGCGGCACGTCGGCCGAGTACACGCTCAAGGTCGCGAAGCTCGCCTCCGCGCGCTACCTCGACACGCTCCCGGCCGACGGCAACGCGCGCGGGCGCGGCTTCCGCGACCGCGAGCTCGAGCAGAAGGTGCTCGAGCTCGCGCAGCGGACGGGGATCGGCGCGCAGTTCGGGGGCAAGTACTTCTGCCACGACGTCCGGGTCATCCGCCTGCCGCGCCACGGCGCCTCGTGCCCTGTCGGCATCGCCGTCTCGTGCTCTGCGGATCGTCAGGCGCTCGGCAAGATCACGCGCGAGGGCATCTTCCTCGAGCAGCTCGAGGCCGATCCCGCGAAGTACCTGCCCGACACCACGGACGCGGATCTCGAGGGCGAGGTCGTGAAGCTCGACCTCCGCCGTCCCATGAGCGAGATCCGCGCGGAGCTCTCGAAGTACCCCATCCGCACGCGGCTCTCGCTGAGCGGCCCGATGATCGTCGCGCGAGACATCGCGCACGCGAAGATCAAGGAGCGCCTCGATCGCGGCGACGGCATGCCGAGCTACCTGCAGGAGTTCATGGTCTACTACGCCGGGCCCGCCAAGACGCCCGCGGGCTACGCCTCCGGCTCGTTCGGCCCCACCACGGCTGGCCGGATGGACGCGTACGTCGACCTCTTCCAGGCGAACGGCGGCAGCTATGTCATGCTCGCGAAGGGCAACCGCTCGCCCGCCGTCACCGCGGCGTGCAAGAAGCACGGCGGCTTCTACCTGGGCTCGATCGGCGGTCCGGCCGCGCGCCTCGCGAAGGACTGCATCAAGAAGGTCGAGGTGCTCGAGTACCCCGAGCTCGGCATGGAAGCGGTCTGGAAGATCGAGGTCGAGGATTTCCCCGCCTTCATCGTGGTGGACGACAAGGGCAACGACTTCTTCGCCGACATCAACAAGCCGGCCGGCCGGAAGCTCGAAGTCGCCGGCTGACGTCCGGAGCCCGGGAATCGCGGCCGGGCAGCTCCCCCTCTGCCTCCGGCGCCGGCGCGGCGGCGCCGGCCGCCCTCTCCATCCGTGCCAGACCTTCCAGGACCTGCGCAAACTCCGCGTCGGTGGCGGAGCGACAGCGAGGTTGACTGGCGACGATGTCCCCTCCGGATCGGCGTCGAGGACCCGGTTCCATCCGTTCGTGATACGGCTCGACACCAGCTTTCCCTGCTTCCGTCACCGGGATCGACGAGCGTGACCGAGGCAAATGGTCACATTCGAGGCGTCTTGGCCCCTGTTCAGCCCGGTGTCGGCTCGACGAGCGCTGCTGGGGCCGCGGCCCGCGGGGGCACGGTCCGTGCTTTGACCTCGTGCGGAAGGAGCTGAGCATGACAGTTCGACCTGATCGCACGGTGTCTCATGGCCGCGCTGACGCTGGGCACCACCGTTTCGAGGATCGGCACGGTGGTCCCCACGGATCTCGCCATCAGCTGGAGGTGGATCGTCTGGACCGACTGGTGCGCGCAGCGCAGGAGATCGCTGGTCAAGCAGAGCGTCGAGAGCGCGAGCAGCGCAGCGACGCGGGCCAGGAGGCGAGGCCCGGCGACGGCGGCGTCAAGTCGCGTCCGGCGCCGAGGAACCCGAGCATCGCCGACCTCGAGCGCGCGGACAACGAGGGGATGCTGCCGCCGGGGGAGACGTGATGAGCGCACGCGCGATGAGCCTCGATGGGCTCGTCGATCGGCTCGTGCCGAGCGCGCTCCGCCCCGCGGAGCGCGCTCCCCTCGCCCCCGCGCTCGACGCGGAGGTGCGGCACGTCGACACGTGGAGCGCGGGGCGCCTCGCCTATTACGTGGACGCCCGCGCGGCGGGGCGCCCCGTGGTGCTCGTGCACGGAGTCGACGCGGCCGCGTCGTCCAGGGAGATGGCGCCCCTGTTCGATGCGCTCCGCGGCGAGCGGCCGGTCTACGCGCTCGATCTTCCCGGCTTCGGCCTCTCGGAGCGGGCGGACCGCGTGTACGATCGCGAGCTCTACCGCGCCGCGCTGCGCCGCTTCCTCACGGACGTGGTCCGCGCGCCGGGCGGCGCCGACGTCATCGCGCTCTCCCTCTCCTCGGAGTTCGCCGCCGCCGTCGCCTGCGAGGAGATGAGCATTGTTCACAGCCTCGTGCTCATCTCCCCGACGGGGCTCGGCCGTGAGCCTCCCGGCGCGAGCGCCCTCCTCCGGGCTGTCTCGCGTGTCCCCTACGCCGCGGAGGCGCTCTATCGCGTGCTGGCCGCGCCGCCCAGCATTCGCTGGTTCCTGCAGAAGAGCTTCGTCGGCGCGCCGGATCCAGGGCTCGTCGACTATGCCATCCGCGCGTCGAAGGAGCCTTTTGCCCACCGGGCCCCCCTCGCGTTCATCGCCGGTGCCCTGTTCACGGACGACGCTCTCCAGCGCATCTATGCGCGTCTGCCCGTCGCCACGCTGATCCTCCACGACCGTGACCCGTATTCGCGCTTCGACCGCCTCGCCGAGCTCACGCAGCAGAACCCGCGCGTGGAGGCCGCCCGCGTCGCGCCGACGCTGGGTCTCCCGCACTTCGAGCAGCTCGACGCCACGCTCGATGTGGTGCGCAGGTTCTGGGCGCAGGACCCTTGGTAGCTCTCCTCCACAGAACGACCAGGACAGCCTGGTAGGGAGCTCCGCGCAGGGCGGACGTCGATTTCCTGCGGAGCCCCCAGGCTCCGCAGGGAAGCCGAGGTCGTCCGGTCCGCTCAGGAGCCGTCGCCCTCGACGCCGATCATGTATGCGCCATTACTGATTGGCCCCTTCTCGTGCCAGCGGGGCCTGTGTCCGCCGGTCTCGTGCGACCCCGAGGGGGGTCTCAGGGATCGACCTGCGACACGCATCCAGTTCCACCGCTCCTGAAGCACCTGGTGTACAATGGAGCGGTGGTGGAACACCGGGTGTGCCGACAGGAGCACCCGGTGTGTGTGGTCACGTGCGTACCGCTTCGAGCGGGGCCATTTCGTTAGGACCATGACATCTGCGGCGCGGGAGGGGTGTCCTTGCGCAGCAATCCAGCGATGGAGCGCTGCGCCAAGACATCACGATGGATGGTCAGGCGATGGAGCAACGCGGCATGCGTCTACAGGGGGCGCGGATTGTTTCCAGGCGTAAAAGTCTTTGCAAACTCCAGGTCAACGGGCTAATTAAGCTCTTATAGCGGGGGATGTCGTGAATTCAGGCGGCCAAACCATCTCTTCGACCCAGCAAGCGAGCAACAGCTTGCTTGGTCGATACCGCCTGATTGCAAAATTGGGTCGTGGTGGGATGGCCGATGTATTTCTGGCCGTCTCCCGGGGGCCCGGGTCGTTCAACAAGCTCGTTGTTGTGAAGTGTCTCCGCGTCGGGATGGCGGATGACCCGCGCTACGTCCTGATGTTCCTGGACGAGGCCAAGCTCTCGGCCCGGCTCAATCACCCCAACGTCGTTCAGACCTACGAGATCGGGGGCGAGAGCGGCGGGTACTTCATCGTGATGGAGTACCTCGAGGGCCAGCCGCTCAAGGACGTCGTGAGGGCGGTGGTGAGCGGCTGTCCTGGCGCCGCGAGCTTCACGCGGGGGGCGTGGGTCAGGACGATCGTCGAGGCGCTGCGCGGGTTGCACTACGCGCATGAGCTCGCGGACTTCGATGGCGGTCTGCTCGGCGTCGTACACCGCGACGTCTCGCCGCACAACATCTTCATCACGTACGACGGAGCTGTGAAGATCGTTGATTTCGGCGTCGCGAAGGCGGCCCTCAACGATGCGCACACCGAGAGCGGAACCTTCAAGGGCAAGATGGCCTACGCCGCGCCCGAGCAGGCGATGGCGAGCGCCGACGTCGATCGGCGGGCCGATCTCTTCGCCATCGGCATCGTGCTCTGGGAGCTCCTGGCGATGCGGCGGCTGTTCGATGGCGACCACGTCGCCGTGATGCACCAGCTGCTCACGCGGGACATCCCGCGGCTCTCCACCGTCGTGCCGGACATCGACCCGGCGCTCGATGAGATCGTGGCGAGGGCCCTCCAGCGGGATCCCGATCGACGGTTCGCCACCGCGCAGGAGATGGGCGACGCGCTGGAGAGTTACCTGCGGGGCTCGGGTGAGGACGTCCGCACGGAGCAGCTCGGCGCGCACGTGCTCGAGATGTTCGCGGAGAGCCGAGCGCTCGTGCGCCAGCAGGTCACCGCGCAGTTCGAGTACCTGAGCTCGCTGGATGTCGCGGGCGACATCCAGCGCGCCTCGATGGTCGGAGAGTTCCCCCGCGCCTCGATGGTCATGGGGATGAACCGCTCGATGTGGCCCTCCGCGACCGCGGCCGGTCTACCCCTCCTCAGCGATCAAAGCCACAGCTTCCCCGCCCACCATCATCACGAGCCCCCGGCTGTGGATCCCGGCAGCCTGGGCGCGACGGTGGGGCGCGCCTCGTCCTGGCGGCAGCGTGGGTATCTCGCCTCTGTGCTCGGGGTGGTCGCGCTGCTCGCCGCGGGGGCCTTCGTGATGTTCCGCGACCGCTCGGTGGAGCCCGTCGCGTCGGAGCAGCCTGCTGCGGTGTCCACGGCTGCGACGGCGCTCGAACCGGGCCTGATGAAGGCCAAGGTCACGATCAAGAGCGAGCCCGCGGACGCGAACGTGAGCTGGAACGGGACCATGCTCGGCAAGACGCCCCTCAGCGTCGAGCTGCCTCAAGGGATGCAGGTCGTCGTTGTGTCCAGGGCCGGTTGGGTCGACGTGTCGATCTTCCTGCAGCTCTCCGCGTCGGACGTCGTCGAGCGCACCGTCGCGCTCCGGCGTCAGGACGTCAGCACGATACCCTCCAATTAGATCTCCCCGTCTCCCTGTGAATTCCCCCGATAAATTCGAGGGGATACTTCAGGTGCCGGCCCGGAGGACGCGCATGGAGGAACCTGCCTTGGCGGCGAGGCGGCGGACTTCTCGACCGAGCCAGTCGAGGAAATCGAGGTTCCACGGAGGCCCGTCGGGCCAGCGCTCGCGTATGCGGTCGGCGAGCTCGAGATCCCAGCTCCCGTAGAGATCCACGAGCGCGTCATGCGCCTTGCGGCCGGCCAGCGCTTCAGGGGCCCCGCGAGGCTCGCCTCCGTGCGCGAAGGCGTCATCGCAAACATAGTAGTTGCACGTCGCCGCGCGCCGCTCGGGGGGGATGGTGCAGCCCTCATGACCGTGGAAAGCGCACCTCTTGGGGAGCGCTCTGCCATCGCTGCCCTGGGGCTCGACCCGCAGGATGAGCAGGCCGCGCTGGCCCCGGCGCAGGGTGCCCGCGGCCATCTGCTCGAGCAGCCAGCCAGCGCCGCCGAGCGAGACGATCCGCCCGATGTCCGACCACTCGACCCCGGGCGGGCTGGCGCAGCAACCCGTCGGGCCCTGCGGGCACGAGCCGCACAACGTCGAGTGCAACCGCGTATGCATGCCCGCGAGCTCCAGCCGGATCATCGCGCCACCAGCGCTCCTATGCTCTGGGCGTGATCAGACGCTCCAGCCCGCGCAGCGGGATGTCCAGCCAGTCAGGCCGGTTGTTGAGCTCGTAGCCGACCTCGTAAATGCACTTCTCGAGCATGTAGAAGTCGATCAGGAGCACCGTGTCCGCGTCGCCCGCGGGCACGTACGGCGCCGTCTCGTCGGTCCGCGGCTCGGCGGCCGCCTGAGCGCGCGCGACCGTCTCCATGTATCCCGCGAGGTAGCTCGCGGAGATCCACGCCACCCAGGCGTCGGTCCACGGCTTGAGGACGGCGACGTCCTCGGGCCGGAGGCGAGCGTCCCGGAGCGCCGAGGCGCCGGCGTAGTCGAACGAGCGCAGCATCCCGCCCACGTCCCGGAGCGGGCCGCGCTTGTAGCGGCGCTCGTTCAGCGGCCTCGCCGGCTCGCCCTCGAAATCGATCAGGATGAAGTCGTCGCCCGTCGAGAGCACCTGGCCGAGGTGGAAGTCGCCGTGCGTCCGGATGCGGGGGATGTCGAACTTCCTCGACACGATCTGCTGGAGCTTCGCGTTGATCTCGGCCTCACGCGGCAGCATCGCCGACACCTGCTCCCGCACGTTCTCGGGGAGCGAGCGCTCGCGCTTCCTCAGCAGCGCGAAGGTGCGCGAGAGCATGCCGTGCGCCGACTGGAAGATCGACTGCTGGTGCAGCGTCGAGAACGACTGCTGCCCGAACGCGGGGTCCTTGCTGGGCTTGCCGAGCGTGAGGTGGAGCTGCGCGGTGCGCTCGCCGAGCAGCCGCATCCTCACGAGCTCGGTCCCCATGAGCTGGTTCACGAGCGGCGGCGGCGTCGCGCGCGACGCGTCGACCAGCGTGCCGGCCGGCATCGGCGGCGCGCCCCCCTTCGCCGTCTCCTCGTCGGCGAGCACCCGCTCGAAGAAGCGGTTCAGCGCCTCGAGCGTGCTCGTCCACGCGTCGCTCTGGCTCTGCACGTACTCCTGGAGCATCGCCACCGTGGTCGCCTCGCGACCGCGGGCCTGGTACTCGATCGCCCCGGCGAGCCGCGCCGTGGAAGGGAACTGGTGCTCCGTCAGGTACCGGCCGATCTCGAGCTCCGGGTTGATGCCCTCCTCGACCTGCCGGAAGATCTTGAGGAGGAGCTTGTCGCCGTAGATGATGGTCGTGTTGCTCTGCTCGCTCTCGGAGATGCGCGCCGGGAGCTCTCTCTCGGCGCCGAGCGTCTCGAGCGTCGTCCCGAGCGGCAGCGCGTGGAGCTCGCCGAACGAGCCCGTCGCGACCCCCTGCGCCCGGATCGCGGCGAGGACGAGCGCGGCGAACTCCGGGGTCGCCAGCGCGTCGTAGAGGACGCCCTCCGGCGCCGCCGCGCTCTCCGGCTCGGGATCGCGGATCGTGACGTCCGCGATCACCGCGTGGCGCGCGCGCGTCGCGAGCGTCCGCGCGTAGTCGCCGGTGGCGAAGCCGATCGGCACGACATACGTCTCCGGCGAGCCGTCCGTGTACTCGACGCGCGCGAGCAGGAGGTAGTGCTCCGCCGCGGTCTGCTCGCCGCGCAGGATCGGGATGACGTCCGCGAGGGTCGTGGCGCGCCGCGTGCGCGCCTTGCCGCGGAACCAGCGCCGCGCCGCGATGAACTTGCCGAGCGCGGGCTCGAGCACCTTGCGCCCCTCGGGGGAGAGGAGCGTCCGCCACGAGCCCTTCGTCGCGATCGCGGGCGCCGCCTCGGCGTCGCCCGCGGAGATCGCCGGCGTCGCCGGCTCGAGCGCGAACCAGAAGAAGTCGTGCGGACCGAGCGACAGGGAGTAACCGCGGCTCGTGATCTCCGGGAAGCGGCTCCTGCCGAACAGCTCGACAGGCACCATGCCCTCGAAGCGCGCGAGATCGAGCTCGACGTGCTGCGCGTACCGAGAGAGGTTCGCGACGATGAGCAGCCGCTCGTCCGCGTGCGCGCGGATGAACGCGAGCACCTTGCTGTTGTCCGGGTGCAAAAACTCGATCGTCCCGCGGCCGAGCACCTTGTTCTGCTTGCGCAGGGTGATGAGCCGCTTCATCCACCAGAGGAGCGAAGCCGGGTTCTGCTGCTGCGCCTCGACGTTGATCGCCTCGTAGTGGTACTCGGGGTCGATGATGATCGGCAGATAGAGCTTCTGCGGGTTCGCCCTGGAGAATCCGGCGTTCCGATCGGCGCTCCACTGCATCGGCGTGCGCACCCCGTCGCGATCGCCGAGATAGATGTTGTCGCCCATCCCGATCTCGTCGCCGTAGTAGAGGACGGGGGTCCCCGGCAGCGAGAAGAGCAGCGCGTTCATCAGCTCGATCCTGCGCCGCGTCTTCATGAGCGGGGCGAGCCGCCGGCGGATGCCCAGGTTGATCCGCGCCGTGTGCTCCTGCGCGTAGACGCGGTACATGTAGTCCCGGTCCTCGTCGGTCACCATCTCGAGCGTCAGCTCGTCGTGGTTCCGGAGGAACGTCGCCCACTGGCAGGTCTCGTGGACCACGGGCGTCTGCTTCAGGATGTTGACGATCGGGAAGCTGTCCTCGAGCTCGACCGCCATGAACATCCTGGGCATGAGCGGGAAGTGGAAGTTCATGTGGCACTCGTCGCCGCTCCCGAAGTACGCCGCGGCGTCGGCGGGCCACTGATTGGCCTCCGCGAGGAGCATGCGATCGGCGAAATTCGCGTCGATGTGGCGCCGGAGCTTCCGCAAGAACTCGTGCGTCTCCGGCAGGTTCTCGCAGTTCGTCCCCTCGCGCTCGTAGAGGTACGGCACGGCGTCGAGCCGGAGCCCGTCGACGCCCATCTCCAGCCAGAAGTCGACCACCTTGAAGACGGCGGCGTGGACGTCCGGGTTCTCGAAGTTGAGATCGGGCTGGTGGGAGTAGAAGCGGTGCCAGTAATAGGCGTTGGCGACCGGATCCCAGGCCCAGTTCGATGTCTCGAAGTCCTTGAAGATGATCCGGGCGTCCTTGTAGCGGTGCGGCGTGTCGCTCCACACGTAGAAATCGCGCCAGCGCGAGCCCTTGGGCGAGGTCCGCGCGCGCTGGAACCACTCATGCTCGTTCGAGGTGTGGTTCAGGACGAGCTCGGTGATGACGCGGATGTCGCGGCGGTGCGCCTCGCGCAGGAGGCGGGCGAACTCGCGCCGGGTCCCGTAAGACGGGTTGATGTTGGCGTAGTCCGCGATGTCGTATCCGCCGTCGCGCAGCGGCGAGGGGTAGAAGGGCAGGAGCCAGATCGCGGTGACGCCGAGATCCTGGAGGTAATCGAGCTTGTCGACGAGCCCCTCGAAGTCGCCGATGCCGTCCGCGTTCGAGTCGCTGAACGCGCGGACATGGACCTCGTAGATGATAGCGTCCTTGTACCAGAGGGCGCTGCCTTCGGCGGGAGGGGGCTTTTGATCCTGGCTCATGGCTGCTCCGGCGATGCGCGTTGTCCGCGCGACGACGCCGGGCGCACAGGATACAGCGGCTCGGGCCCTGTGCGGCGTGAGCACGCCGCCCGGGCCAGAGGTGGCCAGGAGGCAAGGCACGCTGCGGAGTCCGCCACTGGGCGCGCACTGCCGTCCCCACGCAGATGACGCGGATCACGTGTATAGTTTAACTACTCGGGATTGCAAGACCACGCGTGCCCGACTTCGGTAGCACGCCACGCGCCGGGCGCAAAGCGGCGCGGTTGCGTTCGGCTTGCGTTCGGCTTGCGTCCGGTTGCGCTCGTTTGCGCTCGTTTGCGCTCGTTTGCGCTCGGGTTGCGCTCGTTTGCGCTCGGGTTGCACCCCGCGCGCTGTCGAGATCGCTGCTTCGTGAGCTCGGCCCACACGTCGAACCGCAGCCGGTGTAAGAAGCGCTGGCACTCGTTCTGCGATCGGGCGAGCTCATGCCCATCGAAGGAGCATTCTCATGATGCGTGTCTTCCACGTACTCCCGCTCTCCCTCGCCGCGCTCGGAGCGCTCGCGTGCTCGTCGACCCCCGAGCCGACGATCGACCCGAACAACCCGTGCCCTCCGGGCCAGTGGTGCGCCTCGGCCGTGCCGACCACGCCGGCGACGGCGGTGCCCACGCCCACCACCACCGCCGCGCCCGCGGGCTCCGCCGCCACGCCGATCCCGCCGGTCGCCGCGGTGGCCGCGACGCCGATCCTGCAGGGGATGGGCACGACGGAGGCCCCGGGGATGAAGCCGGACGGCGGGCCGTTCGCGGGGCAGTTCCAGGAGGGCCAGGCGCTCGAGCAGCAGATCAACATCTCGCCCGGCAAGTGCTACACGGTCGTCGGCATCGGCCTCGGGGTCCAGGAGCTCGACATCCAGCTCGTCTCGCAGCCCGCGCCCGCGCTGCCGCCCGTCGTGCTCGCGCAGGACAGCACCACCGGCGCCGCGGCGACGCTCGGCGGCAAGGCCTCCGGCTGCTGGAAGAACCCCCTGCCGATCGGCGGTCCGGGCAAGGTGATCCTCAAGGCGACGAAGGGCGCGGGGATCGCGGCCGCGCAGGTCTTCATCAAGTAACGCGAGTATCGCTCCCCCGCGCGGGCTGGCCGAGTCCGCCCGCACGCGAAGACGCCCGACCGTGCGCGTGCCGAGAGGCGCGCGCCTCGCGCGCGACTCTTCTATTCCCGCCGCCTTCCTCCTCCCCTAGAGCAGACCGACGCGGCCGTGGGCCGCGCGCGCGACTCCATGAGCGAGACCGTCTTCCTCGGCCCCGACGCCAGCAAGACCTGCGCGAGGCCGCGCTGGGAGTGGCTGTCGCCGCGCCTCCCCCCGGACCTCGAGCAGGAGGCGACGAGGCGCGTCGCGTGGATGGCGCTCTGCACGATCGTGGCGGGCTCCCTCGGCTTCCTCGTGTCGGAGATCTTCCCGGGCCTCGAGCTCGGCCCGTACCCGATCCGCGTCGCGGTCTTCCTGCCGTTCATGCTGGTCTCGGCCGCGCTCTTCGTCATCGCGCGGAAGGGGCTCCTGTCGCCGCCGCGGATCGTCGATCTCTCGTTCGCCTACAAGATCCTGGGCGCCGCGCTGCTCTCGGTCATCTCCAACGCGCAGCCGTGGCCGGAGGGGCCGGTGTTGCCGGGATGGCCGCCGGTGGCCGTCTGGGTGCTCATGTTTCCCATCATCGTCCCCGCCCCGAGCGTGCGCACGCTGTTCACCTCGACGCTGGCGATCCTCACCGATCCGGCCTGCCTCTGGGTGCTCGTCCGCTCGGGCTTCATGGAGCCGCCCTCGTACGAGGCGATGCTCCGCCGCTTCTTCCCGAGCGTCATCGCGCTCGCGCTCTCCGTGCTCGTGTCGCGCGTCGTCTTCGGGCTCGGGCGCAAGCTCGACGCGGCGCGGGAGCTCGGCAGCTACCGGCTCGTCGAGCGGCTCGGCGGCGGCGGCATGGGCGAGGTGTGGCGGGCGAGGCACCGGATGCTCGCCCGCCCCGCGGCCGTGAAGCTGATCCGGCCCGAGGCGTTCCAGGGCGAGCCATCGAGCAACGGCAACGCGAAGGCGCGGTTCGAGCGCGAGGCGCAGGCGACCGCCGCGCTCCGATCGCCGCACACGATCGGGATCTTCGACTTCGGCGTCGCCCGCGACGGCTCGTTCTACTACGTGATGGAGCTGCTCGACGGCATGGACCTCGAGACCCTCGTCAAGCTGGACGGCCCGCAGCCGCCCGCGCGCGTGGTCCACCTGCTCCGGCAGGCCTGCCACTCGCTCCACGAGGCGCACAAGGCCTTCTTCGTGCACCGCGACATCAAGCCCGCCAACCTCTTCCTGTGCCGCTACGGCGCAGATCTCGACTTCTTGAAGGTGCTCGACTTCGGGCTGGTGGCCCAGCGCAGGAAAGACGCGGATCCCTCCAAGCTGACGGCGGACAACGCGATCACCGGCACGCCCGCGTTCATGGCTCCGGAGGTGGTGATGGGCGACCACCCGATCGACGGCCGGACCGACATCTACGCGCTCGGGTGCGTCGCCTACTGGCTGCTCACGGGCGCCCTCGTGTTCGACGCCGAGACGGCGATGAAGACGATGTTGCTCCACGCGACGGAGGCGCCCGTCGCGCCTTCGAAGCGCGCGGCGCGCGCGATCCCGCCCGCGCTCGACCGCCTCGTGCTCGACTGCCTCGAGAAGGATCCCGCGCGGCGGCCGCAGTCGGCGCGCGAGCTGTCCGAGCGGCTCGCCGCGCTCCGCATGGACGCCGACTGGACCGAGCAGCACGCGGCGGCGTGGTGGGAGGCGGTCGCGCCGCCGTCGCTCTCGGGCCAGGCGGCCAGGGCGGCCGTCGACGCCTTCGGCTGAGCTCCGCGCGCGCCCGTCCCGGGTCCTCAGCGGATGTTGAAGTCGACCGTCATCAGCTGTCCGCCGCGCTCGATCGCGACGGACAGGCGGTTCGCGGTCCGGAGCCGCGCGTAGGCCTCCAGCGCCTTCTGGGGATCGGTGACGTCGAAGCCGTTGATCGACCTCAGGGTGTCTCCGCTCTCCAGCCCGAGCGTCTCCAGCAGCGAGCCTCGCCTGATCCTGAGCTTCAGCCCGACGACCTGGTCTCCTCGTCGCTCCGGGGTCACCCGGGCGGAGCGCATGAGGAGCGCCTGCTGCTCGAGGATCTGATCGACCGCCGCGCGGTCGACGTTGAACTCCGTGGCGCTCACCCGCTGGATGCGGGCGGCGATCTCCGGCGGGATCGAGTTCAGGTTGTTGTCGCTCCCGACCGGCCTCGCCTGAGGCCGGGGCTGCGGCGCGGGCGCCTCCTCGCGCGCGCTCTTCCCGAGCTTCCCGAGCTGCATCTGACAGCGGGCGCCCCCCGCGGTGATCCAGACGCGGTCCCACGCGATGCGCGTGAGCGTGCCTCCCGCCGCGTCGCCGCCGAGCCGGCGGAGCTGCGTCTGCCCGTCGGGGCCCTCGATGGCCGCGAACGACCACGCGGCGTCCTGCGACGCCGCGATGAGCACCACGCGTCCGGCGTCGCAGGTCGGATCGCTCCACGGATCGCCGTGCGTCGCGGGCGCGCGCTCCTCGGGAGCGCCGCCCGGGGGCGGGAGGAGCGGCCCCGTCGCCGAGTCGAACGGGTTGCGCCGGAGGATCACTTCAGCGCTCGTCGCGTGGAGGCCGTCGCGCAACGCGCGGTGGGACGCAGGGGGCGTGGAAGAGAGCCTCGTGGCTCTGTCCGGGATGATCGTCCTCCCGATCAAGTGAGACACCCCCGACGCCTGAAAGTAGGCGGCGGACGCGATCATCGTGCCCGCGATCCACAGGAAGTGGTGCTTCACAGCCGCATCCAGGTCCACGGGTCCTGCTCTTTCTGGGGCTCGATCGCTGCCCGCGCGCGGGGCGAGCGCCGCGCGCACGCCGGCGTGGAGGCGACCGTGCACAATGTCGCCACCGACCTCCCTCTCGGGACGCGCAGCACCGCGCGTGCCGGCCCGTCGCGCCGGAGCGCCCGCGCGAGCGCCTGTCAGAGCGCGCGCCTTGACCCGAACGGATCGGCGCGCGTCCACGAGCCGCGCGAGCGTCCACGAGCCGCGCGCGCCGCGGCGGCGCTCATCGAGAGGGGGATCGGGAGGAGGAGAGGGTGGGGCAGCGAGCGCCGGCGGGCGGCTCGCTCAGGGCTTCTTGTCGGGCGCCTTGGCGGCGACCGTCGTCCCGGGCTCACCGCGGCCGCGGCGGTACACCCAGGCGGCGAGGACCTTCCGGTCGTTCGCGGAGAGCTTCTCCTCGAACGCCGGCATGTGGCCTTCCAGGTCCTTCGCCATCGCGGCCGGCGGGTAGGCCTTGCCGCTGCCGGGGTTCGTGATCTGCGCCTCGATCCACGCGATCGAGGCCCAGCCGCGCAGCTCGGGGGCGGCCGACTCCTCGTCGTCGGTCTTGCCGTCGAGCCGGTGGCAGCTCGTGCACCGCTGCCGGACCATCTTCTCTCCGGGCGTCCCGGCGCCGGGCTCCCCGCGCGCCTGCCCCTCGAGGAACGCGGCGATCGTCTCCTGGTCGGCCGCGCTCATCGGCGTGAACACCTTCGCCGCCTCGGGATCCGCGGGCGGCTTCACCGCCGACGGCATCATCTCCTTGAACGCCGTCTTGCCGAAGAGGTGGTCGGCGTCGGGATCCCTCAGCACCTCGAGCGCCCAGGCCTTCGTCCCGAACCCGGTGAGGTCCGGCGCCGTCTGCTTGTCCTTGGGCGGGCCGAGATCGTTGAGCCGGTGGCAGCTCGCGCACTCCTTCTTGTAGAGGTCCTCGCCGCGCGTCTCCGGGTCGTTCCGGAGCATCGCGAGCGCTCCCTCGGGCGGGACGCCTTGCTTGAACAGCGCTATCGCGCGCGCGGTCCGCGCGGCGCTCTGCGCCTCCGAGCGCTGGAAGCCCTCGTCCTTCGCGTCCTTGACGAACGACTTCCCCAGCAGGCCGACGGCCCCGAGGCCGATCAAGAACAGCGGCGCGAGCGCCGGCAGCCGCGCCCGGAGCGGGCCGGGCTTCCTGTCGATGAACGGCAGCAGGGCAAGGTACAGCCCGACCACCCCCGGCAGGCCGACGGTCGCGATGAGCTCGAGCGAGCCAGGGAAGTACTTGCGCAGCTCGAAGAGCGGGCGGAAGTACCAAGCGGGGCGGGCGTTGTAGTCGCTGACGGGATCCGCCGGCGCCTCGAGCGGGGCGCCGTGCTCCATGGCCGCGAGATCGAACACGACGACCAGCACGAGCGCCACGGCCAGCAGGATCAGGCCGAGCTGCTTCGGGTAGAACCGATCCGCCTTGCCGAGGTCGGCGCCGTGCGGCGTGCCGAAGCCGTGCCTGCGGAACTGCGCGAAGCTCGCGGCGAGCAGCAAGGCCATGACCGCCGGCAGCACGAAGACGTGCAGGCTGTAGAGCCGCGTCAGCGTCAGGTGGCCGAGCGAGCTCCCGCCGATGACGAGCTGCTGCGTGAACGACCCGACCACCGGGACCGAGCCCATGATGCCCGTCTCGACGCGCGCGCCCCAGTAGCCGTCCTGGTCCCACGGGAGCGGGTTGCCCGTGAAGGTGAAGCCGAGGATCACGCCGAGCAGGCCGAGGGTCAAAAACCAGCCGATCTCCCGCGGCGCGCGGTACGCCCCGTGGAGCGCGATCCGCGCCACGTGGATCGCGACCAGGATGACGAGCGCCTGCGCGCCGAAGTAGTGGAGGCCTCGGATGAGCCACCCCGCGCGCAGGGTGAAATTGATGTGCGCGACGCTCGCCCACGCCGTGGTCGCGCTCGGGGCGTACGCCGACATGAGCAGCGCGCCCGTGACGACCTCGACGAGGAGCAGCAGCGCGAGCGCGCCCCCCCACACGTAACCGATGCGCGCGCCGCCGGGGATGGGCGCGTCGAGGAACCGGCGCAGCGGCTCGCGGTGCCCGATGCGCTCGTTCAGCCAGTCGCCGAGGCTCATCCTGCGATCTCCTGGAGCTCGGCGACCCCGTCACGGTAGCGCCGGAAGTCCACCTCGAGCCATCCATCGACGACCCGCGTCGCGAGCGGATCCATGGCGCGAGGGGACGGCCCCGTCTCAGGCGCACCCGACAGGCCGAAGCGCGACGCGTGGCACGGGCAGTTGAAGCTCTTCTTGTCGTCGTTGAGCTCGATCCCGCAGCCGAGGTGGGGGCACGTGGCGCTCATCGCGCGGATCTTCTCGCCCTCCCGGATGACCCAGATCGCGCCGAGCATCTGGTCCTTCGCGACCGTGAAGGCGTCGCGCTCCTCGCCGATCACCTTGAGCCGCCGCGGCTCGCTCGGCGGGAGGTCCGCGAGGCGCCCGACCCGGACCCAGCGCTCGCGCCCGCCAGCGGCGCCGGCGCTGCCTGCGGCCGGAGCCGCGATGAAGCTCGCCGCCGGTACGGCGATCGCGCCGGCGCAGGCCAGACCGCCGATCGCCACGAGCGCCTTCAGGGCGCCACGCCGCTCCTCGGGGGCCGGGCCCGCGGACGGCGCGCCGGCGCTCGCGGGGACCCCGTGAGGCCCAGGTTCGTGCGGCAATCCATGTCCGAGGTACCCACCGGCACCAGGTTCCTTTTGCGTCGGCTCTGCCATCTCGTAGGCTCTCCCTCGCTCGCGCCGCTCTCCGAAGGCCGCCCAGACTGGAGCGGGGCCACCGGCGGCCGAAGCGGACGCAGCATATCGAAAACACAGGCGTAACGTTGAATCCTCGCCATCGCGCACATCGGGGCGATTGCGCTTCGGCCGGCACAGCCGAAAGTTCTCTTTCAGTTGTCCGGGTCCCGATGCCTCGTCCCGTCGCCGCAGCGCTCGTGATGTTCGCCGTGCTGGGGGCCTCCGCGTGTGCCGCTTCGCGTCAACCGCCGGCGTGTACGCGTCCCGACCTCAGCGGGTGCGCCATCGAGGACGTCTCGTTCGATGGCGACGACGTGATCAGCGGCGACGAGCTCGCCGCGCGGATCGCGACGGCCGAGAGCTCGCGCCTCCTCGGCGGCGCGTTCGAGCCCGTGCCGATCCTGAGCGTCTGGGACGCGCTCACGGTCGAGTACGAGCGCTTCGACCGGTTCGTCCTCGAGCGGGACCTGGCCCGCATCGAGCGGTACTACCGCGCGCGCGGGTTTTACGGGGCGCGGGTGCGGGCGGCGCGGGTGCAGCGCTTCGGCGGCCCCGGCAAGGAGGGGCGCGTGCGGGTGCGCATCGTCGTCTCCGAGGGCGCGCCGGTGAAGATCGCCTCGGTGGATCTCGCGTGGCGGGACTGGACCCTGGAGAAGGGCAGGGACATCGGCCGGCCGGTGACCGAGGCGAAGGACGAGCTCAAGGTCGGCGAGCGCCTGGACGAGGCTCGGTACGAGGAGCTCAAGAAGAGCCTGCTCCGGGTCCTCACGGATCGCGGCTTCGCCTACGCGAACGTGGAGGGGCACGTGGACGTCGACCTCGTGAAGAACGAGGCGCGGGTCCGCTACACGATCGAGCTCGGCCCCGAGTGCAGGTTCGGCAAGGTGAAGCTCGAGGGGCTCGGCGAGCTGCCCGAGGGGCCCGTCAGGACGGCGATCGGCATCGAGGAGGGCGAGCGCTTCTCGACCGCGGAGCTGGCGGACGCAGAGCAGGCGCTCGCCGACTTCGGCGTGTTCGGCTCCGTCGCCGTGAAGCCCGAGCTCGCGCCGCCCGGACAGCCCAGGAACCCGGTCGTCCCCGTGACCTTCTCCGTGCAGCCGTCCGCGCTCCGCGCCGTGAAGCTCGGCGGAGGCGCCGAGGTCGGCTCGCGCGTCGAGGCGCACCTCGTCGCCGGTTGGGAAGATCGCAACTTCCTCGGGGGGCTGCGCCGCTTCAGCGTCGAGGCCCGGCCGGGGCTCGTCTTTTACCCGGTGGAGTTCTCGAACCTGCTCGGCAAGGAGCTCGGGGACACCTTCCGCCTCCTGCCCGAGATCCAGCTCCGGTCCGAGCTCCGCCAGCCCGGGGCGATCGAGCGGCGCACGGCCGCGGTGCTGCGCGGCTCGTTCAAGCTCTACTGCCCCCAGACAGGTGAGTTCTGCACCAAGCCGGACAAGCAGGACAAGCAGGGCGCCGGCGAGGGGGAGTCAGGAGCTGCACCAGATGCTGCCCAGGGGGCTCCGGAGCACGCGATCGTCGGCTACCGCGAGTACGTCGGTTCCATCGGAGTCGAGCGGCCCTTCCTGAAATCGGACCTGAACGCGGCCCTCCTCTACAACGTCCAGCTGAACAGCCCGTTCACCTACAATTCGGCGCCGCTGCCCTCCGGGTTCGGGACCCTCTTCATCCCTTACCTCCAGGCGCTTGTGTCCTATGACCGCCGGCTGAACGAGGCGGGGAAGCCCGATCGGGTCACCCCCCATCACGGCTATTACATCGCGCTGGACACGCAGCTGGCCGGCTACCTGGCGTTCGACACAGCGATCGCCGAGGCCCTGGTCGGCGAGAAGGCGCGGGACCCGCGGGACAGGCGGTTTCACTCCGCGCGCGACATCCGCCTTCAGCCCGAGTTTCGCGCCTACTTCCCTGTTTCGAGGACATGGACGCTGGGTTTCCGCCTGATGACCGGGTGGCTGTTCACGGGCGACTACGGCGACGCCTCCGTGGATCTTGCCCAGTGCGACGCCCTCGCGGGCGTGGACAGGGACCGTTGCCGGAGAGACGTGGGGGCCGACCTTCAGCTGATGCAGTTCCGCGGGTTCTTCAGCGGCGGCGCGACCAGCAACCGCGGATACGGGTACAACGAGGTCGGCCCGCACGCCCGCGTGCCGAGCCTGACAGCCGGCGACAGCGCCCACGAGGAGAACGCCCCGCTGGTCCCCATCGGAGGCCGTCTGCTGTGGGAGACGAGCCTGGAGCTGCGGATACCGCTCGGCGAGAGCTTCGGTACGGTGATCTTCGCCGACGCCGGCGATGTCACCCGGGAGCACCGGCTGTTCCGCTCGGGAGCGCAGCGCCTGCACGTTTCGGCGGGCTTCGGGCTGCGCTACGTCACGCCGGTCGGACCGCTGCGCTTCGACGTCGGCTACCGCATTCCCTGCTTGCAGGTGCTCGGCGTCTGCAAGGAGACAAAAGCAGCAGGCTGGCCCGAGGACGAGCGGCCCCCGGGCAAGCTGTTCGATGTGCTGCCCATCGCCGTGAACCTGGCGATCGGCGAGGCGTTCTGACGTGGGGTGATCCCTCCGGCGGGCGCCGGAGGGCGGTGAGGGCCCGCGCCTTCGGGCAGGCCGCGGGCGATCAGCCCTCTTCTTCTTCGACGTTCCAGGCGGACAGCGCGGTCATCCCGATGGCGACCGAGCAGAGGCAGCAGAGGGCAGGCTCCTCGAAGCGGAGCTCGTCGCCGCGCGACCATACGTAGAGGCCGCGTCCGTGGGGCTCCCCCGTGATGGCCACGTTGCACACGTCGCAGCGGAGCTCGGTTGCGCCTGAGGCTGCTTGACGCGCGCGCAGCGCATGGTCGGCGATCGCGTCGACCGAGACGCAAATCGGATGGGCCAGTGTCCCTGTGAGCCGGTAATCCGCATTTGCGGTCCCCTCCGGCGTAGGGCAGGGGTCCAGGTTCGCGGTCCCCTTCAGAGCGCCTTCAATCACATCCACCTCCGGCGGCAGGGCCGAATCTAGCTCAGGCCGAGACGGGACGCACGAGAAGGCTGTGCCTGAACACCATCAGGCCTGCTCCAGGGCGCGCATGTAGGCGAACACGCTGGAGCGGCGCGTCATGGCCTGCATGACGTGCCGCTTTGGTGCGCAATAGCAGCGGAATTTGGCGGGATCAGGCGCTGGCGGACGCGGCCGTCTCGGCGACGTCCTGGGCGGCGGCCGAGCGGCTGCCGGCCGAGCGGTCGAGAGCGCAGCTCTCTTCGAGCAGCTCGACGACGTCGAGCTGGCGGATCGACTCCTCCTTGGACTGATCCTTGAGGCCGTCGGTGATCATCGTCTGGCAGAACGGGCAGGCGGTCGCGATGGTCTTCGCCTCCGTCTGGAGCAGCTGCAGTGTCCGCTTGACGTTCACGCGGTCCTTGTTCTGCTCCTCCATCCACATCTGCGCGCCGCCGGCGCCGCAGCAGAGCCCCTTCTGCCGGTTCCACCCCTCGGCCTCGACGAGCTGCAGCCCGGGGATGCGCTTCAGGATGTCGCGCGGCTGCTCGTACACGTCGTTGTAGCGGCCCAGGTAGCAGGAGTCGTGGAAGACCACCTTCCCCTCGACCGGCTTGCTGGGGACGAGCTTCTTCTCGGCGACAAGGCCGAGCAGGAAGTCGGTGTGGTGCACGACCTCGAACTTCGCGCCGAAGTCGGGGTACTCGTTCGCGAGCGTGTTGAAGCAGTGGGGGCAGGTCGTGACGATCTTCCGGACGCCGCCCTGCTCCTTGTAGCCGTTCAGGGTCGCCGCGTTCTGCTCGGCGAGCATCGCGAAGAGGTACTCGTTGCCCGCGCGGCGCGCCGGATCGCCGGTGCAGGTCTCCTCCTGGCCGAGGATGGCGAAATCGACGCCGGCGGCCTTCAGGAGCCTGGCGGTCGCGCGGGCGATCTTCTTCGCGCGGTCGTCGTAGCTCGCCGCGCAGCCGACCCAGTAGAGCACCGGGGCCTGCGGCTTCTCGGCCATGGTCGGGATCTCGAGCCCCTCGGCCCAGTTGCCGCGGTCGATGCGCGCGAGGTTCCAGGGGTTGCCGTTGACCTCCATCGCGTTGAACGGATTCCCGAGCTCCGCCGGGAACTCGCCCTTCACGAGGACCAGGTGGCGGCGCATGGAGACGATCTTGTCGACGTAGCTGATCATCACCGGGCACTGCTCCTCGCAGGCCCGGCACGTCGTGCAGGCCCAGAGCACGTCCGGATGGACGACGTTCGCCACGAGGTCGACCGGCTTGTACGCGACCTCGGGGACCGGCACCGGGTTCTCCGGGGCCGCCTGCTCCGCGTGCTCCTGCGTCTCCGCCGCCTCCGCTGCCTGGCCGTCCTGCGCCGCCGCCCCGTCGGAGGCCTGCCCGTTCGCCTGGGCCGCGTGGCCGTCGCCCCGCGGGCCGCCCGGCCTGTTGATGAACTCCCCCTCTCGGCCGTACAGGTGATCGCGCAGGTCGAGGGTGAGCTGCTTGGGGCTCAGGATCTTGCCCGTCTTGTGGGCCGGGCAGTTGTCGCTGCAGCGGCCGCACTCGGTGCACGTGTAGAAGTCGAGGATCGCCTTCCAGGTGAAGTCCTCGATGCGCGCGACGCCGACCGGGGCGGCCTTCTCCGGCTCCTCGGCCGCCTTCATGACCATCTCGCCGATCGCCTCGGCGCTGCCCGCGACGAGCGGCAGCCGGCCGCGCGCCTCGATGTTGCGCGTGAAGACGTTCGGGATCGACGTGATGATGTGGAAGTGCTTCGAGTGCGGGAGCAGGTTCAGGAACACGAGCACCAGCGTGACGTGCGTCCAGAACCCGATGTGCGCGAGCACGACGAGCGTCCCCGGGCTGGCGCCGCTCAGGAGGACGGCGAACAGCGAGCCCGCCGGGGCCGGGAACAGGTGCCAGCGGAGCGCCGCCGGGTCCGCGGGGACGCCCGCGAACGGGGCCGTCACGGTGGCGACGCGCTCGCAGAGCGCCGGGTCCGCGGGGCCGCACGCCGCCGTGGACCAGCGGTGGTGGAGCACCAGCGCGGCGCCGTCATAGAGCATGTCGCTCACCATCATCGTGACGATGATGCCGAGGATGAGGAGCCCCTCGCCGGACAGGGTCATGCGCCGCTCGCGCTTGATCGCCCGGTAGTAGATGAACACGAGCGCGCCGGTCACGACCAGCGTGGCCATGACGTCCTTCACGAACTCGTAGATTCCGCCGAGCGGCACCGCGCCGACGCCCGGAAGCCGCACCGGCTCGTGCCCCAGGATCCACAGATCGAACGACGGGTCGATGCCGCGCCCCCACAGCATCAGCGTCCGGAGCAGGAGAACCAGGAATCCGAAGAAGATGAGCTTATGCGCCAGCCCGGCGAGCGGGTAGTAACCCATCTTCCGTTGCCGGAAGGCGTACTCCCAGGTGCCTTTGAGGCGCTCTGCGATCCGGTCGAGCCGGTCTTCCCCGCGCCCGACCTTGAGGAGCTGCCAACGCCGGTTGGCGCTCCACGCAAAGGCGGCGAAGAGGCCGACGAGCAATGTGAGCATCCACGTGGGATTCATTCGCGGGGCGTCTCCAGGTGGTAAATGGCCATATCTTTTAAGGTGGGCGGCTGCCGGACGTCAACCGCGCGGCGGCGAGGGAACGCGCGGGGCTTCTTCGCCGGATTTCTATTCTTGCAAGGGCGGATACGTCGGTGCGCGCTGGGGGCTCCTCGCGCGGCGCGGGCGCGGGCGTGCGCCGCGCGAGCGGCTCAGAGCGTGAACTCGACGCTCTTCTCTTCGGTCGCGGCGGAGGGGGACAGATCGAGCGCCATGCTGTACGAGCGCTGGCCGACCCGCGCGCTCAGGCGGACGCGGATGGGGGCCGTCGCGTCGTTCAGCTTGTCGAGCCGCACGACGACGCGGTAGCGGCCCCGCGCCGGCTCGCCCTCGGTGAGGAAGACGTTCTCCACGTTCTGCTCCTGGCATTCGCCGCTCACGCGCGGGCAGTCGCGGTCCTTCATGAGGCCGCTCGCCGTGGGCTCTCCGACGCGCGCGAGCTCTCCCGCCGGGTCATAGACGTTGAGATCGACGTCGGCCTCGGGCTCCTCCCACGCGATCGTGAACTGGAGGATCCCTGTGTGGAGCCCGCAGCCCTCGTCGATCACGCCGTTGCAGTTGTTGTCGCGGGCGTCGAAGCAGAGCTCGACGCCCGTCGGTGTGCAGGCGATCTCGAGCCCGACGCCCTCGGAGACCTTGATGTCCTTCGGCTGGAGGGGCGGCCTGGGTGGGGGCGGCGGCACCTCGATGCAGCCGGCGAGGAGCAGGGCGAGGGCGGCGGCGCGCGTGACGTCGATCGCCGCGCCGGCGAGGCGCGCGCGGAGGCCGTGAGACGCCGGCAGGCGCGGCGCGGCGAGGCGAGCGCGCGGCGAGCGCCGCGGGGGACCGGGGCTTCGCATGGGGGGCTGCATGTTATCCGCCTTCGGGCTCCCGCGGGGCGCCGGCGCTGCGCGCCTCGAGCACGGGCGGCGCGGGCGGCTTCCGCGGCTTGGGGCCGCGCGGCATCGGGGGAGGGGGCGGCGTTCCTCCGAGGGGCAGGGGCAGGTGCATGCCCCGCGCGGCCAGGATCTCCGCCGCGTGGGGGACGGTGAGCACGAGCGCGCGCGCGTAGAGCGTGATCTGGTAGGGCTCCGGCAGGTCGCCGGGACGGCCGTTCGTCGCGTGCTCGAGCAGGATCGCCGCGGTGACGCTCACGTTGAGGCTCTCCGCGAAGCCGCGCATGGGGACGCGCACGGCGCGGGCGCAGGCGGCGGCCAGGTCGGGGCGGATGCCGTCGCGCTCGTTGCCGAGCACCAGCGCGAGGCGGGGGATGCTCGAGAGGTCGCGCGGGGTGAGCTCGCCCTCCGGGTGCGTCGCAACGAGCTCGTGCCCCGAGGCGCGGAGCGCGGCGATCGCGGCCTCGGTGGTCGCGTGCGTGCGCACGTCGACCCAGCGCTCGGAGCCGCGCGAGACCGTGTTCGAGACGAGGAACTGCTCGGCCCGCTCGATGATGTGCAGCCGCTGCAAGCCGAACGCGTCGCAGGAGCGGAGCACGGCGGCCCCGTTGTGCGGATCGTGCGGCGCATCCATGGCCACGGTGACGGCGTCGAGCCGCGCCGCGATGACGCCGCGCAGCCGGGCCCTGCGCTCGTTCGTCACGAACTCCTCGAGGATGCGGGCGACGTCGGCGACGTCGAGGGAGTCGAGCGCGGCGAGCAGCCTTCGCTGCTCCTGCGCGACGAACGAGCAATTGGGGGTCGAGCGGCGCATGGCGAGGGGCGCCTCTATAGCAGGTCGATCGCGACCGCGATCCGCTCGCTCTCTGCGTACTCGACAACGGCGCAGTCGCCGGGAGAGCCGTCCTCCCAGGACAGGCAGACGAAGTCGGCCTCGGCGTCGAGCGCGATCATGGGGTGGTGCCACACGCCGGGGCGATACGTGATGCCCTGGGCGCCGTGGGCGATGAAGGCGCCGAGCGTCGTGAGCTCGGGCCTGTCGCCGCCGAGGGCCACGACGACGAGGTAGCGCCGCGCGCTCATCGGCACGAACGCCTGGGTCGAGCCGGGGTGCTTCTCGAGCAGGGCGATCGGGAGCGGGAAGCTCGAGCGCGGGGCGCAGCGGAACACCGAGACGTTCAGCGAGGCGTGCCCGGGGCGGAGGTTCTCGATCGCGGCGAGGTGATCGAAGCGCCGCGCCGTCCCCTGGTTGGCAGGCCTGCCGGGCTCGCCGTGCGGCGAGGCCATGAGGATGTCGCCGTACGGCGCATAAGCTGCGGGGCTGAGCGAATGGGCTGCGATGCGCGGGCGGTGGCTCATCGTCATGGGCGACTGTGGCGGCGTGCCACGCGTGTGGCCTCCGTGGGGCTCTCCTGCGCGGTGCACGGAGCGCGCCGGCCGAGGGCACGACAGGGAAAGGGTATCACGTCGCGGGCGCGCCGCAGCACGCCAGCTCGCCGCGAGCGCCATGGGGCCGGGTTTTGCAAGGGGCCTCGCGACGCAACCCCGACGGGTAATGCAAGCGACCCTGGAGCCAGTCATGCGGATTGTTCACAAATCGACATTTCGGAAGCGCCTCGCGGTGGCCTTCTTGTTCCTGGCGGTGCTCGCCGTCATGACGTCCGTCGTCGGCTGCCAGCGCTACGACGTGCTGGTCGAGAAAGATCAGATCGCGGCCCAGAAATGGTCCGATCTCGAGGCGGATCTCCAGCGGCGCTACGACCTGGTGCCGAACCTGGTGGCGGTCGTGAAGGGGTCGGCCAAGCACGAAGAGGAGACGCTGGCGAGCGTCGCCGAGGCGCGCGCCCGCGCGACCAGCGTCCAGCTCAAGGCCGACGATCTGACGGATCCGGAGAAGGTGCAGGCCTTCCAGAAGGCGCAGGAGCAGCTCAGCGGCTCGCTCTCGCGGCTCCTCGTGGTGCAGGAGCAATACCCTGATCTCAAGGCGAACCAGGGCTTCCACAGCCTCCAGGTCCAGCTGGAGGGGATCGAGAACCGGATCCTCCGAGCGCGCCAGGAGTACAACCAGGCGGCGCGCGAGTACAACGCGGAGCTCCTGAAGATCCGGGGCCAGGTGGTGAACAAGGCGACGGGCCAGCCGTTCAAGCCGCGCGTCTATTTCACCGCCTCTCCCGAGGTCCAGTCGGCGCCGAAGGTCTCGTTCTGATGAGGTGCGCGGCGATGCGACGGGTCGGCACGAGCGGGGCGCGGCTGCGGGCCGTGGCCAGGGCCGTCGCGGCCGCGTTCGCGCTGGTCTGCGCGCTCGTCGCGCGGCCGGCCCTGGCCGACTTCACGCCGCCGGCGCTCACGGGGCACGTCGTCGACACCGCTGGGCGGATCGAGCCGCCCGACCTCCGCGCTCTCGACGCGAAGCTCGATCGCATCCGCCGCGAGACAGGGTTCGAGATCGTCGCCTTCGTCGCCGGATCCCTCGAAGGCGAGACGATCGAGGACGTCGCCTACGAGGCCTTCAACACCTGGCAGCTCGGCCAGCGCGGGGCCGACAACGGCGTTCTCCTCGTGATCGCCCCGAACGAGCGGCGCGTCCGGATCGAGACGGGCAAGGGCGTGGGGGGAGCGCTCACGGATCTCCAGTCGAACGACATCATCCGGCAGACCATCAACCCGCTGCTCAGGCAGGATCGATTCCGCGACGCCATCGACCAGGGAACGGCAGAGATCGCCAGGGCGCTCATCGCCGGGACACCCGAGGAGGAACGGCGCCCGGCGCCCGACGCCCGGCCGGCGCCCGCTCCGGTCTCGCCGATCAAGGTCGGCGTGACGGTCGTCGCCATCGTGGCGGCGCTCGTGCTCGCGCTGATTTCGCCCTCCTTCCGCTGGTTCCTGTGGCTCGTCCTCCAGGCGCTCCTCTTCCGAGGCGGCGGCGGCGGCGGCGGCGGCGGCGGCGGCCGCGGCGGCGGCGGATCCGGGTTCGGTGGCGGCGGCGGCGGTCGCTCCGGCGGGGGCGGATCCAGCGATAGCTACTGAGCCGCTGCGCGCCGCCTCTTCACCCTGTGCAGGACGGATCCGGCCGATCGATCGGCGTCCGCGCCGGCCTTTCGATTGACCGTTGTGCTCACCCCTGGCGTGACCGGGCGGGCACAGGCGACATCGACGCCGGCGCGGCGCCGTCGAACCGAGCGGAGATTCCAGGGCGCGCGCGATCTCCCGCTGCGCGCTGACCAGGCGACGCTACGCTCTCGTCATGGCTGCTGCCCTGCGCCCTGTCTTCGTCGTCGACGCTGTCCGGACCCCGATCGCCCGTTACGCCGGCGCCCTGGCGACGGTCCGCCCCGACGACCTCGCGGCGCACGTCCTCGACGCGCTCGTGCGTCGCAATCCTTCGCTTGCGCCGCGCCTCGATCACGTGGTCCTCGGCGCGACGAACCAGGCCGGAGAGGACAACCGCAACGTCGCGCGCATGGCCGCGCTGCTCGCCGGCCTCCCTTACGAGGTCCCGGGCGTCACGGTGAATCGCCTCTGCGGCTCGGGGCTCGAGGCGGTGGCCGACGCCGCGCGGATGATCGCCACCGGGGAGACCGACTGCGCGATCGCGGGGGGCGTCGAGAGCATGACGCGCGCGCCGTTCACGATGCCCAAGCAGGCCGAGCGCTTCGATCGGAGCGCGCCGACCGTCTACGATACGACCCTCGGCTGGCGCTATCCGAACGCGCGGATGGCCGCGCGGTTCGAGCTCCAGTCGATGGGGGAGACGGCCGAGAACGTGGCCAAGAAGCACGGCATCAGCCGCGACGACCAGGATCGGTTCGCGCTCCTCTCCCACGAGCGCGCGACGCTCGCCTGGGAGTCGGGGGGCTTCGCCGCCGAGGTGGTCCCCGTGCTCGTCCCCCAGAAGAAGGGCGATCCCGTCCTGTTCGAGCGCGACGAGGGCGTGCGCGCCGACGCCTCGCTCGAGGCGCTGTCGAAGCTCAAGCCCGCCTTCCGCGAGGGCGGGACCGTCACGGCGGGCAACTCGTCGCCCCTCAACGACGGCGCCGCGGCCCTCCTGCTCGCCTCCGGCGACGCCGTGCAGGCCGCCGGCGCGACGCCGCGCGCGCGGGTGATCGCGACGGCGACCGCCGGGGTCGATCCCAACCTCATGGGGGAGGGGCCGATCCCGGCCGTGAAGAAGCTCCTCCAGCGGACCGGGCTGCGCGTCCCCAACGTGGACCTCTTCGAGCTCAACGAGGCGTTCGCGGCGCAGGCGCTCGCGTGCTCGCGCGCGCTCGAGCTCGACCCGACGCGCGTCAACGTCCGCGGCGGAGCGATCGCGCTCGGGCACCCGATCGGCTGCTCGGGCGCGCGCATCGCGTGCACCCTCGTGCATGCGATGCGCGCGCGCGGCGCCAAGGTCGGGGTCGCCTCGCTGTGCATCGGCGTCGGCCAGGGCATCGCGACGCTCTTCGAGCGTGCGTGAGGTCATTTCACCGCTCGTTCGCGGCGCCAGATGAGATAAGACCGCCGCAGCAGGACGCAGGAAGGGGGGCCCGCGGCTCACCTCCCTCGGCTGACGCCGCCGCCTCGGCGGCCAAGAACTGACGGCGCCGCCTCGGCGGCCAAGAAAAGGAGAAGGCCTGATGGAATTCCCCCCGATCAACGTGCCCGGCACCGGCAAGCTTCACGCTCGGCTCAAGACCTCGCTCGGTGACATCACGGTCCGGCTCGAGGAGGAGGGCGCCCCCAACACGGTCAAGAACTTCGTCGGCCTCGCCACGGGCGCCATCAACTGGACCGATCCGAAGACCGGCCAGGGGATGCAGGGGACTCCCTGTTACGACGGCGTCCGCTTTCACCGCGTGATCTCGGGGTTCATGATCCAGTGCGGTGACCCGCTCTCGCGCTACCCGGACAAGGCGCAGCTCTGGGGCACGGGCGGCCCCGGGTACAAGTTCGCCGACGAGTTCAACCCCTCGCTGAGGCACGAGGGCGCCGGCGTGCTCTCCATGGCCAACGCCGGCAAGAACACGAACGGCGCGCAGTGGTTCATCACCGACGGGCCGACGCCGCACCTCGACAACCGCCACACGGTGTTCGGCAAGGTCGTGAGCGGGCAGGACATCGTGAACCGCATCGCCAACGTGGCGACCACGCGCGATCGGCCCAACCAGGACGTCGTCCTCGAGCGCGTCGAGATCTTCCGGCAGTAGGCGCGCTGCGCGCCGCGCGGCGCCGTTCAGCGCCGCGCGGCCAGCGCGATGCCTCGCTCGTTCAGCGGGCGCAGCAGACGGTGATCCTGTCGTCGCCCTCCTCGACCTCGCCTGTGGGGTCGCCGCCGCGCGGCTGGCAGCTGCCGCTTACGGTCACCTCGATCGTCACCGAGGCGGCGGGGGGCGGATCGTCGACGCAGGCCCCGTTGAACGGCACGGTCTCACCGGGCCCCCGGCAGCGGCTCTGCTCGAAGAGCGTCAGCGTCGCCCCGCAGCGCACGCCGTCCGTGTCGCACGTGCACCGCGTGCAGCCGCGGTTGTCGACCATCGAGCTCGCGAACACGTGTCGTTCGCCGAACCCCTCGGGGCAGCTCCGCTCGCCGTCGCGCCAGACGCAGGCGCCCTGCTCGAACGGCGCATCGATCTCTCGCGGGGCGCAGGCCTCGCCGGCCTCACATCCGCCGGCGTCCGACCCAGGGGCGCACACGAGCCCCTCGATACCGAAGCGCGGCGGCGGCAACATCGCGTCGCCACCCGACGCGGCGCACGCCGCCGAATCCACGCCGGGCGCTTCGCCGCTGTAGCTGCCGGCCTCGATGCCGCCGATGTTGATGCAGTCCTCCGTCGTCTGCACCGGCAGCGTCGCGCCTCCCCCGCCACACGCGCCACGCGTGTACACCGTGACCGCGGGCGTCTCGCACTCCACGGTCGGCGCGCCGCACGCGCACGGGCTGCAGGTCGCGGGCGTGTCGAGGGGATCGCGGCCGCCCACGTCCACCCGCTCGGAGAAGCCCTCGGGGCAGGCGACGTCCGCGGCCTCGGGGCCCTGGTACAGGAGGCCGGGCCCTTGCCAGTCCTCGGGCACGGCGACGCAGGCGAACCCTCCGCAGTCGTCGTCGGCGCAGTCGACGGCGCCATCGCCGTCGTCATCATCGCCGTTGGTGCACTGCTCGCCGCCGTCGGCGCCGCCGCTGCTCGTGGTGCTCCCAGCCGACGTCTGGCCTCCTCCAGCTCCGCCGGAGCTGCTGGCCCCGCCGGAGCCGCTCCCGGACGGTCCCGGGAAGAGCTCGGGCTCGAACTGGTCGAAGTCCTGGGTGCAGGCGCTCGCCGCGAGGAGAGCGACGAGCGCGGTGACGCTTTGGAACGCAGAGCGGCGCAACACGACCTCCGGGATCGGCGGGCTTCGCCTCGGTTCGAAGGAGCCCGACCGACGGTATCACGAAGCGCCTGCCCGCACGGCGAGCTCCGCAGCCGGCTATCCCGGTGACCATTCGCCCCGTGAGAAGCGCGCCTGCTGCGGCGCTCCTTGCTGCACCGCGCCCCGTGCGCTGCGTCATCCGCTCGGGAGCGCGCGGGGATCGCCCGACCAGAGCGATGTGAGCGTCTCGAGCTCCCGCGCGAGCTCCTCCGTCGCCTTGTGAGCGAGCCGCGCCCGCTCTGCGGCGAGCGCCTCGATGACGGCAGCGAGCGCGCCGGGCGGCAGCTCCTCAGCGCTCCTTATCTGCGCGAGCGCCTCGTCGGCGTCGTGCAGCTGGCCGAGGCGGCGCTGCATCCGTGACGCGGATTTCGCGGTGCGCTCGGCGCGCTCTCCGAAGAGCGGCGAGAACGTCTCCGCGGAGTAGCGCAGCCGTTTGAAGCGGATCCGGAGCGCGTGCATGGCCGCGCCGTCGCCCGGGTCGCTCGCGGCGAGCGCGCTCACGTCGTCCAGGGCATCACCGATCGCTCGCCTCGCGAGCGCCTCGGCGCCGCGCTTCCTCGCTTTCCGGCGCGAGATGCGCCGCTCGAGGCGCGCGAGGTGAGGCTCCAGCCGGAGCCGCTCGCCCGCGGCCGGCGCGTCGACCTGCGTCGCGCCCGTTTCGCCCGCGGCCGGCGCCTCGACCTGCGTCGCGCCCGCGTCGCCCGCGGCCGGCGCGTCGGCCCGCGTCGCGCCCGCGTCGTCCGGGCGATCCTGCCGGAGCAGCTCGACGATGTGGGCCCTCGCCTCGCGCTCGCGGCGCGCGCGCTGCGCGACCCATCCTGCGACCGCTGCCCGGGCCGCCTCGTCCAGATCGAGCGCGGTGAGCGTCTCGCGCAGCACCTCCTCGTCGCGCAGCGCGCCGGTCGCCCGGGCGAACTCGCGGAGCCCTTCGGCCACGGGGCGGAGCCGCCTCCTGCCGTAGATGCGTCGCGCCGGCTTGAGCAGCGTCCGGAGCCGGCGAAGCGAGACCCGGAAGTCGTGCACAGCCTCCGCGTCCGGCTCCGTGCTCTCGCCCTGCTCGCTCGCGGCGACGACGCGCCGCGCATCGGCGCGGACGCGCTCGATGTGGGAGAGCAGCACCGGACCCAGGAAATCTCGCGCGGAGAGCCTCGCGCCGCCGCCGTCGCTGGCTCCGGCGCCATCGCCGCCCGAGGGCGGGGGGCTCCCCTCGAGCGCCGTCACAGGCGCGTGAGCGCCACCGTCACCAGCGGGCGCCTCCCGAGCTTCGCCTCGAGCGTCCGGCGCGCCGCGAGCCGGGCGATCTCGATGATGTCGTTGTCGCGGCGCCGCGCGCGCGGCTCGCAGTCGTTCACCGCCTGCGCGACCGCGCGCGCCGCGGCCCTCAGCGCGCCGCCCTCGAGCTCCCCGGTGACCCCGCGGGCGAGGACCTGCGGCGGCGCCGCGAGGGCGCCGTGCACATCGACGACCAGCGACACGAAGGCCACCCCGGAGCGACCGAGGTTCGCTCGCTCCCGGAGGACCTCCTCCCCGAGCTCCTCGCCGCCCGCCGTCGCCACCCGGCCGGTGACGGCCCGGCCGCTCCGGCCGAGCGGCTGCGTCTTGCCGATCTCGACGACGTGGCCGTTCTCGGCGACGAGCACCTCGGACACGCCGCGCTCCCGCGCGAGCTCAGCGTGCCGCGTCAGGTGGTGCAGCGCGCCGTGCACGGGGAGGAAGCTGCGCGGCTGGGTGAGGTCGATCATGCGCGCCTGCTCCGTCCGGTGCGCGTGCCCGCTCGCGTGGACGCGCCGATCCGTCGACCACGTCACGAGCTCGACGCCGAGGCGGAGCAGCCCGGCCATCATGTCGACGACCGGGCGGTCGTTGCCCGGGATGACGCGGCTCGAGAGCACGACCCGATCCCCCTCTTCGAGGCGCAGGAGCGGGTGCGTCCCCGAGGCGAACCGCGTCAGCGTGGAGGCCCGCTCGGCCTGCGTGCCGCTCGCGATGACGAGGAGCCGCTCGCGCGGCATCGAGGAGGCGACCTCGGGCGGGACGAGCAGGTCGCTCGGCCACGGTAGCCTCCCCACGGTCTGCGCGGCCCGCACGTGCGTCTGCACGCTGCGGCCGAGCAGGCAGATCTTGCGGCGCGCGCGGACCGCGGCCTGACCGAGGGCGAGGAGGCGCTGGACGTTCGAGGCGAAGACGCCGACAACGACGCGCGCCGGCGCGGTCTCGACGAGCTCCGCCAGCGCGTGGGCGACGGCGCGCTCGCTCCCCGCCTCGCCGGGCGAGTCCACGTTGGTGCTGTCGGACAGGAGCAGCCGGACGCCGGCGTCGCCGAGCGCGCGGAAGCGGGCCTCGTCGGTCGGCTCGCCGTCGAGCGGCGTCGGGTCCAGCTTGAAGTCCCCGGTATGGACGACGAGCCCCGCGGCCGTGTGGATCGCGAGCGCCGTCGCGTCGACGATCGAGTGCGTCACCCGGAGCGGCTCCACGACGAAGCCGCCGATCGCGACCTCGCGCCCGACCTGCGTGGGCAGCAGGCGCACCTTGTCCTCGAGCGCGTGCTCCGCGAGCCGGTAGCGCACGAGCTCCAGCGCGTGCGGCGGGCCCCAGACCGGGACGTCGAGGTGACGCAGGAGGAACGGCAGCCCGCCGATGTGATCCTCGTGGCCGTGCGTCAGCACGATGCCGCGCACCTGATCACGGAGCGCGAGCACGTGATCGAAGCGCGGGTGATACACGTCGACGCCGAGGTCCGTGCTCGGGAACGTCACCCCGCAGTCGATGAGCAGCAGCCCATCGGCCTGCTGGAGCGCGAGGCAGTTCATCCCCACCTCGCCGAGCCCTCCGAGGGGCACGAGCCGCAGGGTGGACGGCGCTGGCGGGGGGAGCTGGCTCGGGGCGGGGGCGCTCTGCTCGGGATGCACGTTCGATGGAGGGGGTCTGCCACCCAGGGCGCCGGGGGGCCTACGGCCCGCGGCTTGCTGAGCTGGTCTGAAAGAGAGAGGACGACTGCTTCAAGACGTAACCCACATCGGCTCGCCGTCCCCTTCGAAACTTGGAGCGACAGTGTAGCCACAGGGTGGCCCCTTGCGTCACGCTCTCTCTTTCCAGTTCCAGCGCCGGGGCCAGGCGGCGCCGACCTCACCACCGGATCTCGTGCCGCGCGGACCGGTTCCTGCACACCCTGTTTCCCCCCACCCCCGTCTCCCCCCACCCCATCGTGACCGCCGGCGGACGCCGAGCCGCCTTTCCGTCGCCCATCCCCTGATTCCGAGGAGCCTCCGGTGATCGCTGCCCTGCTCGTCAATCTCCTCCGCCTGCTGCTGCTCCCCGTCAGCGCGCTCCGCTGGGCGTTTGCTGCACCCCGGGGCGGGTACGTCGTCCTCGAAATCGATGGCCGCGTGGTCGACCTGCAGCCCCCCCGGGTCCGCCTCGCGCTCCCGTGGCGTCGGAGGAAGAGGGCTCCGCTCTCGGTGGAGCGCGTCCGCGAGCTCGGCAAGCACCTGATGAAGGATCCGCGCCCGGCGGGGCTGCTCCTCCGGATGCGGTCGGTGCACGCGGGGCCGGCGGTGGCGGCCTCGCTGCGGGACGCGCTCCTCGAGATCCGAGCCGGGGGCAAGGACATCGTCGCCTACCTGCCGATGGGCGCCGACACCACGATGCTCCTGCTCGCCTCGGCCGCGCGGGCCATCGTCGTCGGGCCCGAGACGATGGTGTCGCCGCTCGGGTTCGCGGTGGAGGGCCGCTACGTGCGCCGCGCGCTGGAGCAGGTCGGCGTCGAGCCCGAGGTGTTCGCGAAGGGGATGTACAAGAACGCCGGCGAGGTGCTCGTGCGGGACACGATGAGCGCCGCGCAGCGCGAGCAGGTGGGCGCCCTGCTCGACGGGCGCCTCGGGGACCTGACCGCGGCGCTCGCCCAGGGGCGCCGCGTCGATCGCGAGACGGCCGCGCTGTGGATCGACGAGGCGCCCTTCGGCGCGGTGCAGGCCGTCGCGCGAGGCATCGTCGACGCGGTCGCGTACGAGGACGAGCTCGAGCACATGCTCGCGGCGGGGTCGCTCCCCTGCGCGACAGCGGCGCCGCGCCGCGCCGAGATCGGCGCGGAGAACGCGGACCGCGCATCGGGCGGCGGAGGCGCAGGAGCTCTTGATGCCGCGCGGCATTCGAAGAAGCGCCTCGTGTCGGCGGGCCGCTACCTGGGCGCGCGGCGCGCCCTCTCGATGACGCCGGTGTGGCCTCGGCCCGTCCTCGGCGTCATCGAGGTGCACGGCGCGATCGTCAGCCGCGCCCGCTTCCGGGGCGCCTCCCTGGCCAGCGAGGAGCGGCTCGTCGCGAGCCTGCGCGCGGCGCGGCAGAACCCGCGCGTCCAGGGGGTCATCCTCCACGTCGACTCGCCGGGCGGCTCCGCGCTCGCGTCCGACAGGATCCACCACGAGGTCACCCGCCTCGCCGAGGTGAAGCCCGTCGTCGCGTGCCTATCGAACGTGGCGGCGAGCGGCGGCTACTACGTGGCGGCGGCCGCGCACGCGATCGTCGCGCAGCCGCAGACGATCACGGGGAGCATCGGCGTGGTCTCGGCGCGCTTCGCGCTCGGTCCGCTGCTCGAGCGCCTCGGCATCTCGACCGACGTCGTGAAGCGCGGCGCGCGGGCCGATCTGTTCTCGCCGTCGCGCAAGCTCGACGCGGGGGAGCGGGCGGTGGTGGAGCGCGAGCTCGACGCGATCTACGCGGCGTTCCTCCGCGTCGTCGCCCGCGGCCGCCGCCGCCCGGTCGAGGAGATCGAGCCGCTCGCGCAGGGGCGCGTCTACAGCGGCGCCGACGCGCAGGCGCGCGGCCTCGTCGACATGCTCGGCGGGTTCGAGCGGGCGCTCCACGAGCTGCGCCAGATGATCGGGCCCAAGGCGGCCGCCATCGAGCCGGCCATCGTGCGCGCGTCGCGGTACATCCCACCTCCACCGCTGCTGCCGGCGCCGGTGCCCACGCTGCTCGAGCTCGTCGGGCTCCGCGGGATCGCCCAGGAGGTGGCGCTCGCCATCCACTGCGAGGGGGAGCGGGTGCTCGCGTACTGCGCTGAGGCCGACGATCTCGACTAGACGGCGACGGCCGGCGGGGCCCCAGCGCGCCCGGCGCGCGCCCATGCCACGCCTGGCTCGATGGAGGAGCCGGTGGTTGGTTAGGCGCATTCCAGGGAAGAGACGGATTTTCTCGCGGGAGAAGCTGTGCGTAATCTGTGCGCGCGGTGGGTAGCACCTGTTCAGAACTGATCACGGATCGCTAGGAATCCCGTACCGGACAGAGAGGCCCTATATGTGGGCCCTGTTCGGAGGGAGATCCCAACATGTAGCGGTTCTCCTTGACGCACGGACCGTTCGCGAGTTTGGATAGCAAGCGGTCAGGCGCTCCCGCATGTCGGCGCACGCCTTTCAGGCATGGCACCTGAAACTATGCTCACTGGTCTGAAGACGGAACGTTTGAGCAGGTAGTAGGGGAGAAGCGACGAGACCTGTGGAGATCGAGGCGATGAGGCCTCGTCGTTCTCCAGGGAACTCTTTGTGCTTTCGGTAGGACCCGGGTCACCGCCAGGTGCGGTGGTTCACAGGAGGACTTGGAAATGGCCCAGTCGGCAGTTGTGGGTGACGGCGGTAAGCTCCCCGCCGGGAACGGCAAGATGACGGCACGGACGAAGGAAGAGGGGGGGGCTCGTCCGGTGACCGGGGGGGCCGCCAAGGCGCAGGTCGACGGCGCAGCCTCGAAGAAGGGCGCCAAGAAAGGGGCCTCGCGCGCCCGCGGGCTCGGGTTCGACCGGCGGTTCACGCACCGGGCCGCGGATCCGCTCGATGAGGTCACCTGGGAGCGCCGATCCAGCGTCATCACCAACCCCGACGGCTCGGTCGTCTTCAAGATGGAAGGGGCCGAGATCCCCGCCGGCTGGTCGCAACTAGCGACCGACATCGTCGTCTCCAAGTACTTCCGCAAGGCGGGGATCCACGGCAAGAAGGAGCTAGGCGAGACCAGCGTCCGCCAGGTCGTCCACCGGCTGGCGCGCACCATCCGCGAGGCGGGTGAGCACTTCGGTGGCTACTTCGCCTCGGCGAAGGACGCGGACACCTTCGAGGCGGAGCTCGCCTACCTGCTCGTCCACCAGTACGGCGCGTTCAACTCGCCCGTCTGGTTCAACTGCGGGCTCTATCACCGGTACGGTATCGAGGGGTCGGGCGGCAACTACGCCTGGAACGAGGCCTCGGCCGACGCGGGGAACGGGAGCGCCAACGGGAAGGCGTCGGCGCCCCGAACGAACGGGGCGGGCGCGGTCGACGACATCGTCGAGACCCGGAACGCCTACGAGCGGCCGCAGTGCTCCGCGTGCTTCATCCAGGCGGTCCAGGACGACCTGATGAGCATCTACGACCTCGTGAAGAGCGAGGCCCGGCTGTTCAAGTACGGGTCCGGGACGGGGACGAACTTCAGCGCGATCCGCGGGAAGCAGGAGAAGCTCTCGGGCGGCGGGACGAGCTCGGGGCTCATGAGCTTCCTCGAGGTGTTCGACCGCGCCGCCGGCGCGACCAAGAGCGGCGGCACGACGCGGCGCGCCGCGAAGATGGTCTGCCTCGACATGGACCACCCGGAGATCGTCGACTTCATCCAGTGGAAGGTCCGCGAGGAGAAGAAGGCGATGGCGCTCATCGGCGCGGGGTACCCCTCCGACTTCAACGGCGAGGCGTACCACACGGTGAGCGGGCAGAACTCGAACAACTCCGTGCGCGTGAGCGACGAGTTCATGCGCGCGGCGGCGACGGGCGCGGCGTGGGAGACGCGCTCCCGGACGACCGGCGAGGTCGTCGACACGCTGAGCGCCAAGGATCTCTGGCGCCAGATCGCCGAGGCGGCGTGGGGCTGCGCCGATCCGGGCGTGCAGTACGACACGACCATCAACCGCTGGCACACCTGCCCGAACACGGCGCGCATCAACGCCTCGAACCCGTGCTCGGAGTACATGTTCCTCGACGACTCGGCCTGCAACCTGGCGAGCCTGAACCTCACCAAGTTCCTCCGCCAGGACGGCTCGTTCGACATCGAGGGCTACCGCCACGCGGTCCGGGTGTTCTTCGTCGCGCAGGAGATCCTCGTCGACTTCTCGGCGTACCCGACCCGCGGCATCGCGAAGAACTCGCACGACTACCGCCCGCTCGGGCTCGGTTACGCCAACCTCGGCACCCTGCTCATGCTGCAGGGCATCCCGTACGACTCCGATCAGGGGCGGTCGGTCGCGGGCGCGCTCACCGCGATCCTCTGCGGCCACGCCTACCGGGTCTCGGCGGAGATGGCCGCCGCGAAGGGGCCGTTCGCCGGCTTCGCCAGGAACCGCGAGCCGATGCTCCGGGTGATGGGCATGCACCGGGACGCCGCCTACGCGATCGACCGCGACCGCTGCCCGGAGTCGCTCTGGCGGGCCGCGTGCGCCGACTGGGACGAGGCGGTCCGGATCGGGCAGGAGCACGGCTACCGCAACGCCCAGGCGACGGTGCTCGCCCCGACCGGCACCATCGGCCTCCTGATGGACTGCGACACGACGGGCATCGAGCCCGACTTCTCGCTCGTGAAGTTCAAGAAGCTCGCCGGCGGCGGCTACTTCAAGATCGTGAACCAGTCCGTGCCCGAGGCGCTCCGGCGGCTCGGCTACCCCGAGGCCGAGGTGCAGGAGATCGTCGCCTACGTCTCCGGCACGAACACGCTCCTGGCGGCGCCGCACGTGAACCGGGCGTCGCTCAAGGCGCGGGGGCTCACGAGCGACGACCTCGCGAAGGTCGAGGCCGCGATCCCCGGCGTCTTCGATCTGGATCTCGCCTTCGGCCCCTGGATCCTCGGCGAGGAGGCCTATGACAGGCTCGGCGTCTCCAAGGAGTCGCGGGCGCGCTTCGGCTTCTCGCTGCTCCAGCACCTCGGCTTCTCGGCCGCGGAGATCGAGGAGGCGAACGAGACGATCATCGGCCGCATGACGGTGGAGGGGGCGCCGCACCTGCGCGAGGAGCACTACGCGGTGTTCGACTGCGCCAACCGCTGCGGCAAGAAGGGCCGGCGGTACCTCGCGCCGATGGCGCACGTCCGCATGATGGCGGCGGCGCAGCCGTTCCTGTCCGGCGCCATCTCGAAGACCGTGAACCTGCCGAACGACGCGACGGTCGAGGAGGTGCAGCGGATCTACGAGGAGGGGTGGCGCCTCGGGCTCAAGGCGGTCGCGCTCTACCGCGACGGCTGCAAGGCGTCGCAGCCGCTCTCGTCGACCTCGAGCTCGAGCGACAGCAAGGAGAGCAAGGGCAAGGCCGACAAGGCCGAGGTCCCCGCGCCCATCGTCCAGGCAGCGACCGCGCTGGCGCGCCCGCGCTCGCCCTCGGCGGCGGCGCCCGAGCGGTTCCGCCTGCCCAGGAAGCGCAAGGGCTTCACGCAGGAGGCGCGCGTCGGCGGGCACAAGATCTACGTCCGAACCGGCGAGTACGACGACGGGACGCTGGGCGAGATCTTCATCGACCTCCACAAGGAGGGCGCCGCGTTCCGCTCGATCATGAACTGCTTCGCGATGGCGGTGTCGATCGGGCTCCAGTACGGCGTGCCGCTCGAGACCTTCGTCGAGCAGTACACCTTCACCCGCTTCGAGCCGCAGGGCATCGTCGAGGGGCACGACTACGTGAAGATGTCGACGTCGATCGTGGACTACCTCTTCCGCGTGCTCGGGGTCGAGTACCTGAACCGCTACGATCTCGCCCACGTCCAGCCGGTCAGCTCGGCCATGGAGGACCCGGTCGAGTCGCGGGCGCAGGAGAGCGGCGCGGCGTCGTTCTCGCAAACGGCGTCGGCCGCGGCGGCGCTGGTCGAGGGCGGGGGACGGGCGGCGAGCGCGCTCGACGCGCAGCTCGAGGACATGATGGGCGACGCGCCGGTCTGCGACGGCTGCGGGCACATCACGGTGAGGAACGGGGCCTGCTACAAGTGCCTCAACTGCGGCAACAGCATGGGATGCAGCTGAGCTGCGACGGGCGGGGGTGGGGGTGACGAGGGAGGGGCCGGCGGGGGGCCCTCCCACGAACTCGCGCCTTTTCGTGGCTGTTGCCTCGTGAACGGGGGAGACGGGTCTGAGAGGGTTCGCTGCGATGCGGGCCGGCGCTCGGATTCGTGGGGCCCTCCCCCGCCGGCCCCTCCCTCGTCACCCCCACCCCCGCCGACTTGGGGGGGAAGGGGGGGGCGATCGCGGAGCGGTTGGGGGGAGGCGGGCGCGGGAGCGCTGCGGGTGGGGCCGTACAGGCTTGTACTCGGGCAGCCGTATGGATGCGCTCGGAGAAGCTCTGTAGAAGACGGGCATGATCCGGTCGCGTTCGTCCATCGCCTTCGCCGTTCTTGCCTGCAGCATCCTGTCGAGCTCCTGCCGGAAAGAAGAAGCAGAGCCGGAGACGATCCCCGCGCCCACGCCGACGGTCGCGCCCGTGGCGGCCGATCCGGTGCCGACGGCGACACCGACGCCCGCTGCGACACCGACGGCGGCGGCGACGCAGGAGCCCGCAGCGGGGCAGGAGCCCGCGGCGGCGGCTTCCGCCGAGCCTGCGGCGACAGCCGATGCAGGGGCGGCGACGGCCGAGGGGGCGACAGGGGCGACGACGTCACGGGGGGGAGGTGCCTCCATCCAGGCGTGTTGCACAGCGCTCCACGCGGTCGCCACCAAGTCGGGCAAGTCGCCGGAAGCCAAGTCGAAGGCGGCGACGGCATCGCACCTCTGCGCCGGGATCGAGAAGCTCGTGAAGAGCGGGAAAACCCCGCGCGCCAAGGCGCTGACCCAGATCCGAGCGAGCCTCGCCGGGACCACACCGCCCGCCGAGTGCAACTGAGCGAGGTCGCCGCGCTGGCCGCTCAGGCGAAGTGGTCGTACCCCCGCGCCACGAGGCTCGTGAGCTGCCCGCCCGGGCCGAGCAACGCCACGTCGCTCGCGCCCTCCTCGCGCGGCACGCAACGGCCGATCACCACGAAACCGGCGAGCTCCCCGACGTCGGGGCCCGCGACCACGACGGCGTAGTCCTCGCCGCCGTAGAGCGCCAGATCCAGCGCGTCCAGGCCGAGCTGCGCGGCGGCGTCGCGGAGGTCGGCGCTCACGAGCGCCGCGGGATCGAGCAGCGCGCGCACGCCGCTCGCGCGCGCGAGGTGCGCCACGTCCGCGACGAGGCCGTCGGAGACGTCGATCGCCGCGCGGGCGCGCGCCGCCGCGCGGAGGCCCGCGTCGATGCGCGCTACCGGGCGGCGGAACGCGTGGATCGCCTGCTCGGCCGCGGCGCTGGCCGGCGCGATGCAGCGATCGAGCAGCGCAAAACCGGCCGCGGCGAGGCCGACCGGACCGGCCAGCGCGAGCGCGTCGCCGGGCCGCGCGCCGTCGCGCCTGAGCGGCAGAGCCGCGACGCCGAGCGCCGTCGTGGTGATCGAGATCTCGCCGCCCCGCGAGAGATTCCCGCCGATGACGGCCGTGCCGATCTCGTCGCACGCGGCGCGCTGACCCCTCGCCAGCGCGCCGAGCTCGTCGTCGCTCACGCTCGGAGGAAGCACCAGCGCGGCCAGCAAGCCGACAGGGCGCGCCCCCATCGCCGCGAGATCGCTCGCCGCGGCCATCGTCGCGCGGTAGCCGAGATCCTCGAAGCCCAGGAGATCGCGCCGGAAATGGACGCCCTCGACGGCGCTGTCGACCGTCCAGACGAGCGGCTCCGGGGCGCCCGGGAGGACGCCGCCCCGCGAGGCCACGGGCGCGAGGATGGCGGCGTCGTCGCCGATGCCGCACAGAACGTGATCGCCCGCCGCGGCCCCGAGCACGGCGCGCAGCATGTCGATGCGCTTCCACTCGGAGCGCCCGCTCATTGGAAGATGGGCGGCAGGACGCTGTTCGCCGGCGAGCCGGCGACCGTGGGCAGCTTGACCACGAACACGGTGCCGCGCGGCTCGTTCGGCTCGATGCGCACCGTGCCGCTGTGCGCCTCGACCAGGCGCTTGACGATCGAGAGACCAAGCCCCGTGCCGCCGTGCTCCCGCGTCGAGCTCTGATCGATCTGGTAGAACGGGTCGAATACCTTCAGCCGCTCGGCCGCAGGGATGCCGATGCCCGTGTCCACGACGCGGATCTCGACCGCCTGCTGGAGAGGCGCGACGAGCACCAGCCCGGGGAGGTCGTCCATGTCCTCGCTCACGGCGCGCGCGACGAGCTGCACCTCGCCCCCCGCCTCGGTGAACTTCACCGCGTTCTCGACGAGGTTGATGAACACCTGGCGCAGCCGGTCGCCGTCCCCCAGCACCGGCGGGAGATCGTCCTCGGCATGGATCCGGAGCTCGACGCCCTTCTTCGAGGCAGCCGGCGCGATGGTCGACGCCGCCTCGACGAGCACCGGGCCGACGGCCACCTCGGTGCGATGCACGATCAACGTGCCGCTCTCCAGCTTCGAGAGATCCAGGAGGCTCATGATGAGCCCGAGCAGCTGCTCGCTCTTCGACCGGATCGTATCGATGAACTCGCGCTGCTCATCGGTCAGAGGCCCGCCGATGCCCTCGGCGAGCATCTCGCTGTACCCCATGATCGACGTGAGCGGGGTCCGGAGCTCGTGCGACACCGTGGCCAGGAAGTTCGACTTGAGCCGGTCGAGCTCCTTCAGCCGCTCGTACGCCTGCTCCAGCTCGGCGTTCTTCTGCGACAGCTCACGGAAGCTCTCGCGGATCGACGCGACGTGCATCGTCGAGGTGAGGAGCGATTTGTGCCCGCTGAACAGGATCAGATCGAGGACCGAGCGGAGGTGATCCGCGATCGCGCCGAGCCGCTCCGGCCGGAGCCGCGGCATCCGCAGCCGCCCCTCGGCCGCAGGCGCGAGATCGACCTGGGACGCCGCCTCGATCTGCGCGGCAGAGGGCTGGTCGAGGCCGTCGGGGAGGTAGGGGCCCAGGATCGACCGGCCGATCGCACGCCCGTCGTACTCGATCGGGAACACCTGGTAGAGCGCGCCCTCGAAGCAGGGATCCGCGACCTCGCTGCCGGCCGACGCGCCTTGCCTTGCCGTCCAATCCGCCGGCGCCACGCTCGCCCGCCGGCCTTCCTGCTCGCCGGTCAAGCCGCCGAGCGGCGGGAGCGGCGCGAGCGCGCCCGACTCCGCGAGCGTCGCGCCGTTGATCGATTGGATCCGGATCGGCAGGCCGAACAGCTTGTGAAAGGACGCCGCCATCTCCCCGAGGGCCTGGCGATCCACGAGATCCTCGAGCGAGAGGGGGCCGATGCCGACCAGGTCGACCACCGGCGCCGCCGCGGGGGGAGGCAGCGTCGAGGGCTCAGGCGCGCTGGACGCGCCGTCGCGCTTCGAGGAGCTGGGCCCGTCCGCGACGCGCGCCGACGGTATCGGCGCGGAGCCCGGCATGCTGAGGAGATCCTCGTCGTCGAGGCCGAAGTCCGCCGGCGTCCCCTTGTGGGCGTCGGGCCTCATGGAACGATCCGGGAGCTCTTCTCGAGGCTGCCGCCCATTCGTCTCGCCAGGAGGTCGTTCACCGAGCTCGTCACCCCGAGCTGGCGCGCCGCGCTGTTCAGGAGCTCCTCGCCGCTGATCGACAGCCGCTTCGAGAGCTGATGCGTCTGATCGAGCGTCTCCCACGTGAGGTGGAGCAGGCCCATGAGCGTCTCCACCGTGCCCACGCCGCGGGTCGCGACGGCCTTGTACACCGGCTCCTTGCCCCGCGCGGCGAGCCGCGCCAGCTCCTCGTCGCTCCGGATGTCGGGCAGGTCGCGCTTGTTGAACTGGATGACGAGCGGCATCCTCGCGAGATCGAGGCCGTTCTCCCGCAGGTTCTGGCGGAGGTCGAAGAACGCCTCGGCGTTGCGCTGCGTCTCGGAGATCTGCGAGTCGGCGATCAGCGCGACCCCGTCCGCGCCCTGGAGCACGAGCCTCCGCGTGGCGGCGTGCATCGGCTGGCCGGGCACGGTGAACAGCTTGATGCGGAGCGAGACGTCGCCGTCCTTCGCGCGGAAGGTGAGCGGCAGGAGATCGAAGAACAGCGTGCGATCGTCCTGCGTCTCGAGCGTCATCAGCCGTCCGCGAGCGTCTGACCCGGCGAGGCCGTGCAGCGAGACGAGGTTCGTCGTCTTGCCGCTGAGCGCCGGGCCGTAATAGACGAGCTTGATCGTCACTTCACGGGCTGCGAAGTCGAGCTGCACGGCCGCATTCTCGCATGAGCGCCCGACGATTGGATATGGCCACGGCGCAGGGCGGAGGAGGCCGGGCTGAGCCGGGCCTCCTCCCTTGTCAGGAGGCGTGCGCCCCGCTCAGGCCGAGCCGCCCGGCGCGTTGGGCACGCTGGACACGGGCGGAGGGATCGGCCTGCTCTCGCCGTTTTCGACGGTCCAGAGCGCGCTCCGCAGCCCCTCCAGGCGCGACGTCAGCGCCTGGAGCGCCTCGGCCTGGGCGTCGCACGCCTTGAGCTGGCTCTCGCTGCTCGGCTCGGCCTGGACCCGCTCCTCGCGCGCCGCCTTGAGGACCTCGATGACCTCCCGGTGCAGCTCCTGGCCGGCCGTGACCACCCACGCGTCGAGCCGGCTCGCGAACTCCTGGATCATCTCGTCGAGCTTCGGCCCGATCCGGGTGGCGGCCTCGCGCAGCGCGATCGGCGCCATCTCCTTCGCCTTCTTGCGGGTCTCGGCCTCGACCTTGTCCTTCACGTACACGGCCAGGACAGGCGCCGCGAGCGCCAGGATCCCGCCGAGCAGGGCGTTCGTGAACATCACGCCGAGGCCGATGGTGAAGAGCGCGAAGACGCCGACATCGTAGCCGAACGTGTCGACCTCGACGTTCGGCGGCTTCACGTCGCCGCCGAGCGCCTCGCTGACCCGCTTCGCCACGTCGTGCGCGTCCTCGCGCACGAGCGCGATCGTCTTCTCGGCGAGCGCCTCGAGCGCCGTGGCGATCTCCTTCGTCTCGGCCTGCGCCCACTCGGCGAACGTGCGCTCCAGGAACGCCCCGAGGTAGACCTTGATCTCGTCGGTGTGGGCCTCGTCGATGATCGCCGGGAGCTGCCGGAGCACATCGTCGACGAAGCGATCGAGGTCGCGGTGCACCCACGCCCGGATGGCGCTCACCTCCTCGCGGATGCCGGCGCGCCGCTCCTCGATGGTGCGCGACTGGCCGGCCAGATCCTTCTCGATCATCTCGATGCGGCGGCTGAGCTCCTCGCGCGACATCGCGGTCGCCCGCCGTCGCGCGTCCACGCCCTTGCCGAGCAGGCGCGCGGACTCGAGGCCCTCGCCGAGGGCGTTGTCGAGCAGGATGCGCCCGCGCTCCTCGGCGAGGAACCGGGTCAGGTGATCGAGCAGCTCCGGCATCCCGCTGCCGGGCCGATCACCCTCCAGCGCCCGCTCGCTCGAGATCGGGAAGACCACGGGCGATTTCACGAGCCTCCCGAGCTCGCTCCGGATGTAGGCGAGCGCCTCGACCTCCTCGTCCTGGCTCCAGATGTCGCGCTTCGTCACGACGAACAGGATCTTGTCGCGCGACTGCCCGAGCAGCTTCTCCTGGAGGAAGACCCGCTCGCTCTCCTTGAGCGGCTGGCCTGCGTCGATGAGGAACAGCACGGCGTCCGACCGCGGGATGTAGCTGTAGGTGATGTCCGCCCGCTGGAGCGAGAGGTCGTTCACCCCGGGGGTGTCGACGAGGACCACGCGCTCGCGCAGGAGCTCGGCCGGGTACCCCACCTCGAGGAACTTCACCTCGCCGGCGCTCGACGAGCGCTCTCCGCCGACGGTGAAGGCCCGCACGTCCTCGAACGGCAGGCCGGTGCGCTCGCCCGACGCGTAGACCACCTCGGCGCGCGGATCGGCCGCGTACTCGAGGTGGTGGATCACCGCCGTCGTGGGCGTCACGCCGACGGGGAGGATCGAGGCGCCGAGCAGCGCGTTCACGAACGTCGTCTTGCCGTGGTTGAACTCGCCGACCACGACGAGGTGGAAGCGATCGGCGTCGAGCTTCTTCACGAGATCGTTCGTGATGCGCGTCGCGACGCTCTTGGCGCCGAGGGCCTCGGCGAACGTCACGAGATCCCTGAGCGCCCCGGTCACGTCGTCTTTGCGGCTGTGGAAGGATTCGAGCATGTGCGTCTACCTCGGCCTTGCGCCTTTCCAGGAGCGGGAGCCCCTCAGCCCCAGATCTTGATGACTTCGTGCACCTTCTCGTCGACCTCCTCCATCGAGAGGCCGCCGGCGCCGAGCCCGGCGTGGCGCTTGTAGAGCTCGCTCTCGGCGAAGGCCCGGAGCGCGAGGACGCGCTTCGGCAGCCACGGGTGGCTGGCCGTGAACTCGGCGAACCTGCCGACGCCGCCCTTGCCCTCCTCGTGCTGGGCGATGAACGCCTCGAGGTTGAGCTCCTCGTACAGCTTGGTCGAGCCGAGCGCGAGCTTGGTGAGCGCGCGCGTCGAGACGTCGAGGCTCTTCGCGCAGAGCAGGCCGGCGCGGTCGCAGGTGACCTCGGCCCGGCGCGACCAGCCGGAGAGCGCGAGCATCGCCGGGCCGACGATCCACTTCACGAAGACCGACGCCATCCGCGTCAGGTAGTGCATGGCGGTCAGGTAGACCACGTGGCTGTTGTGGATGTGGCCGCACTCATGGCCGATGACGCTGAGCAGCTCGTCGTCGGTGAAATGATCGACCAGCGCCGAGTGCACCATGATGAACGAGTCGTCGTTCGTCCCGTAGGTGGCCGCGTTGAGGGTGGGGCTGTTGACGATGTAGATCGTCGGGGTCGCGATCCCGAGCGTCTCGGCGCAGTGGACCGCGAGGTTGTGGACACGCGGGAACTGCGCGGGGCCGACCTTGACGGCGTGGCCGAGCAGCTCGTTCTTGCCGACCGTCTTGAACAGCCTGACCGCGGCGGTCACGGCGAGCTCGACCGGACGCATCTTCTCGAAGGCGAGCCGCGTGTTCTTGTCGGACACGTAGGCATACGCGTTGCCCGCGCCGTCCCCGCCGCCCGCGCGCTGGCCCTTCCGTCTCTCGATGAAGCCCTTGAAATCGAGGGTTCCGACCTGTGCCATTCGGCGAAGGTAACGGCCTAGCCGGGACCGCGCAACGCCGCCATCGCCAGGCGCAGCGAAGTTAACGCAAAATCACAGACGACCTCCGCTCACATCTGAATCGGACCTGAATCAGACGGTGAAGACGGCGAAGGCGCCAAGCAGACGGTAAGCAGACGGTGATCGGACAGCGGAAGACGTCGGCGCGAGTCGACGCGGATCAGACGCCGAGCAGCGCGAGGAGCCCCTCCGGGCCGAGGCGCTCGAGCGTCCGCTGCCGCGCAAGGAAGCGCCGGAAGTCCTTGTAGACACCGCTGCCCTTCGGGCGGAGCTCGAAATCGGTGATGCGCGTGATGGAGAACCTCAGCGCCGCGATCACGCTCTCGTGGAACAAACGGTCGCGCTCCTCGGTTGAGAGCGGCCGCACCGCCGTGTAGCCGGCGGCGAGCGCGGACACGAGATCCGGGTCGAGATCGTCGCCGAAGCACCACGCGAGCATCGTGACGGCGAGGTCGAACGCGGCGCTCCCGCGCGAGGCGCTCTCGAAATCGAGCAGCGCCGAGATCTCGCCGGCCTCCCAGAGCACGTTGTCGCGGAAGAGGTCGCCATGGATCAGCGTCTGGGGGCCGGGTGTCCGCGGCGCCGCGGCGCGGATCCGTTCGAGCCGGCCGGTGAGCTCGTCGACGGCGGCGGCCACGTCGGGCGGGAGGGCCGGGGCGGGAGCGGGGGCCGTCGACGTCGCGCCGGCGGCGGGCGCAGGGGAACGGAGCCCCCGGAGCCGCTGGTCGAGGCCGTCGAGGTCGAACCGGCTGGCGTTCGCCCCCTCGAACGAGGCGCCGACGAGGTGCACCCGCGCCAGGGCCGCGCCGACGCGGCGGGTCGCGTCCGGCGTGACGCGCGCCTGGCAGAGCGACGCTCCCCCGACCCACGGGAACAGCGCGACCGGCTTTCCAGCGTGCTCCGCGACGAACGCCGCGCCCGCCGACGCGGCGTCCTTGTCGGAGGGCGCCGCGTCGCGGCGCCGGAGCGGCTGCGGGGTGGCGACGCCTCCGGCCGCGAGGTGCTCGAGCATGCGCGCTTCGCGTGACGCCGCGCCGAGCTGCTGCTCCTCGTAGACCCGCAGGAACACCTGTCCGCGGCCGTCGGCGAGCGTCAACGCGAAGTTGGAGTTGACGCTCCCGGCGAGGAGGCCGCGCACGTCGGCGATCTCCAGGCCGTAGAGCGCGCCGATGCGGCGGGCATCCGCGAGCGAGAGGGGGGTCAGGATGGCCATCGCGGCGCAGGGTAGCCTCGTCTCGCGCGCGGTCTCCACAGGAACCTGGAGGAGCGCGTCGAGCGGGAGGCGAGATGGGACGGGGAGCAACGGAAGGGGGACGAGCGACGAGAAAATGCGCGCTCCGCCCGAAGATCCGCGGTGCCCCCGGTCGCGGACCGGCCCCGCGTGCGTTATGAAATCGAGTGAGCGGGATCGACATCCCCCTTCGATTATCGAATGCCCACCCTCTACGGAAACACCACCGGACTCAGCCCCCAGGCCACCAAGACCCTCGAGCGCATCTACCGCCGCAAGGTCCCGCTCGCCAGCATCGCCACGCCCGAGCTCATCAAGGCGCTCGCCGAGGCGTCGCATGAGACCGGGCGCCAGGTCGGCGCGCTGGTCCACCGCTCGGGCGAGATCGACTACGTCATCGTCGGCGACGCGACCCGGCTGATGCTGCCGGACATCGGGCGCCTCCGCGCCGCGCAGGGCCGCTTCAGGGCGCTCCGGCTCGTCCACACGCACCTCTTCAACGAGCCGCTCACCCGGGACGATCTCGTGGATCTCGTCCGTCTCCGGCTCGACCTTGTCGCGGCCGTGCAGCTCACCCCGCAGGGCGAGCCGCGGACCCTCCAGTACGCGTACAACGTCCCGGTCCACGGGAAGGAAGCGGTCACGGTGACCGTGGACGAGGCCGAGGGGCGCGGCGACGGCCGCGGGGCGGCGGCGCTGCCGTATCGAACCGTGGGCCCCGTCGCGATCGGCCGCGCCGACGTCGATTTCGGCGCGCTCATCCAGGCGCTCGAGGACGAGTTCACGAAGCGGTCGCGCACGCGGTCGGTCGCGGCGAAGGACGGCCGCGCGATCCTCGTCCACGTCGCCGAGAAATCCAAGGTGGGCGCGCTCGCCCGGGCCGAGGAGAGCCTGCGCGAGCTGACCGAGCTCGCCGGCACCGCGGGCGTCGACGTCGCGGACACGGTCCTCCAGCTGCGCGATCGGCTCGACCCGCGGCTCGTGCTCGGCAAGGGCAAGCTGGACGAGGTCGTGCTGCGCGCCTCGGAGCTCGACGCGGAGACGCTGGTCTTCGACCGGGATCTGACCCCCTCCCAGGCCTCGGCGATCGCGAAGCACACGGATCTCAAGGTGCTCGACCGGACGCAGCTCATCCTCGACATCTTCGCCCAGCGGGCCGAGTCGTCGGACGGCAAGCTCCAGGTCGAGCTGGCCCAGCTGAAGTACACGCTCCCTCGCCTCGGGCAGAAGGACGACTCCCTGTCTCGCCTGACGGGCGGCATCGGCGGGCGCGGTCCGGGCGAGACGAAGCTCGAGATCGGGCGCCGCCGCGCGAAGGAGCGCGTCAGCTTCCTGGAGGCGCAGCTGAAGCGGCTCTCCCGCCAGCGCGAGCAGCGCCGCCGCCGCCGCGCCCGGCTCGGCGTGCCGGTGGTCTCAATCGTCGGCTACACGAACGCCGGCAAGAGCACGCTGCTGAACACGCTGACCGGCGCCGACGTGCTCGCCGAGAACAAGCTGTTCGCGACCCTCGACACCCGCTCGAGGCGGCTGCGCTTCCCCGAGGAGCGCGAGGTGGTGATCACCGACACCGTCGGCTTCATCCGGGAGCTGCCGAAGGACCTGTTCGCCGCCTTCCGGGCGACGTTCGAGGAGGCCGCCGACGCCGACCTCCTGCTCCACGTCGTGGACGCGAGCGATCCCGCGCGCGACCAGCACATCGAGACGACCGAGGCGCTGCTGACCGAGCTCGATCTCATCGGCATCCCCCGCATCGTGGTGTTCAACAAGGCGGACCTGATCGCCCCGGCGGAGGGGCGGCGGCTGCTCCTCGGGCACCCGGATGCGGTGGTCCTGTCCGCCACGGACCGGGAGACGACGCGGGAGCTGCTCGCGAAGCTCGCGGAGCGGCTCAAGAGCCGCTGGGAGGAGGCCGCGATGGTGCCTGCCTACGAGGCGGAAGCCGCGGAGGACGAGCTCGGGGACGGCGGGCTGTTCGAGGGAGAAGCCGAGTCGATGACGGTGCTGGGCCCGCCTTCGAGCTCCGGGGCGGGAGAGCTCAGCTCGCGTGTGAGAGGGACGTTCGAGGCGTGAGCTCCGCCGGGCTCCCTGGGGAGCCCGGCGGGAGCCGGAGAGAGCTCAGGGCGTCTCCGGGATCTCGTCACACCTGAAGAGGGGGCTGGGGAGGCACTTGCCGCTCGCGCACTGCTCGTTGGTGGTGCACTCCTCGCCACCCACCAGCTTGCAAGCGCCCTTGCCATCGCAGGTGTTGATGCCGCTGCAGTCCGCCTCGTCCTCGGTGCCGAGCGGGATGTTCGAGCACGTGCCTTCCAGATCCTTCACATTGCAGGCCATGCACGCCGTGTCGCAGGCGGTGTCGCAGCAGACGCCGTCGACGCAGAGCCCAGTGGCGCACGCGCTCGCTTCCGTGCACTCCACGCCGTTCGCGGGCTTGCACTCGCCGGCGGCGTCGCACGCCTGGCCCTCGTCGCAGCCCAGGCCCTCCGCGCCGGCCGCGGCCAGCACGCAGGCGCCGTCCGCGCACTCGTGGCACTTCGCGCAATGCGCGTCCTCCATGCACTCGGTGAAGCAGGCGTTGGCCGCCTCATTGCAGGCGAACTCCTCGCACTCTTTCTCCTCGCCGGGCCCGCACTCCTCGTTCTCCCCGTCGCAGGTGCCGCGGCTCGTCTCGACGCCCTCGGAGCACGTCGCCTCGCCGCACTCGGTCTCGGCCTTCGAGGGGCCGCACTCGCCGTCGTCGCCCGACGCCTTGAGCGCGGCCGTGCAGGAGTCGCACTCCGCGTCGCAGGCCTTGTCGCAGCAGACGTCGTCGGCGCAGAAGCCGCTCGTGCAGTCGGTGGCTGCGGTGCACGCCTTGGCGGCGTCGCACTTCGGACAGATGGAACCGCCGCAGTCGACGTCGGTCTCTTCGTTGTTCTTCGTGCCGTCAGAACATCCGTCGTCGAGGACGTCCTCGTCCCCCGGGATGCGCGAGCGATCGACCGAGGCGATGAGCTCGCAGCCCATCCCGAGAGTCGAGAGCGCGCCAGCGCAGAGCGCCATCGCGAGAAGATGCTGTTTCTTCCACATAGTAGTCCCCTTAGAAGGTAAACCGCGCGGCGGCGCCGCCGCCTGTCGGGCTGACGAACGGAGTGACGAACGCCTTCTTCGTCGCGCTCGACGCTGCGGCCTTCGCCTGGGCCGGGTCGTCGCTGAGGAGCAGGACCGCGCCGGTGACGCCGAACGTGAGCGCCACCGCGAAGGACATGTCCGCGATGAGCGCGAAGCGATCGACCTTGTCCGCGGTCTTGGTCGTCGGGGCGTCATCGAAGTCGCTCTTCGCGCCGAGCGCCTGGATGCCGAAGATCGTCCCGACCACCACACCGGCGCCGGCGAGCCCGAGGGTGACGTAGGCCGGCACCGGAGAGCGCGGCTCGATCGGCGCTGCCGGCGGCGGCGGCTGCGCGGGCGGCACGTCGGCGGGCGGCGGCGGGGTGGGGGGCTGGGCCGGCGTCGCAGCGACAGGCGCCGGCGCCTGCGGCGTCAGCGTGACGTTGACCTCGCGCGCCTCGGCGAAGGTGACCTCGAGCTCCTGGCTCGCGTCGGCGAACCCCTCGGCGGAGACGGTGAGGGTGTGCTTGCCGGGGGGGACCGAGAGCTCCTTGCCGGTCTGGGCCACGCCGTCGACCGCGACCTTGAGGCCAGGCGGCGCCTCCGGGACGGTCGCGACCTTCACCTTCGCCGGCGTCTTCTTCAGGGCCTCGACGCGCGTCTGCCCCTCGGCGATCTTCTCCTTGAACTTCTCGGCGTCCGGCTTCGAATCGAGGAACGCCTGCCAGGCCGCGACGGCCTCGGTGACGAGGCCCTGCTTGTCGAGCGAGAGGGCGAGCTTGTACTTCGGCGCGGCGCCGGGCACGTACTCGTCCGCCTGGCGGTACAGGTCGGCCGCGACGGTGTACTCGCCCTTGTCGAACCTGGCCTCGGCCTCCTTGTAGAGCTTCTTCGCCTCGTCCTTCTTCTGCTTCTCGGTCAGCGCCTTCTTTGGCTTGGTGGTGGTGACCTTCGTCGCGGGCTCACCGGCCTTCGCGGGAGCCGCCGTCGCGGGCGTACCCGCCTTCGCGGGAGCCGCGGCGGGCGTCCCGGCCGCGGGCGGTGTCGCGCCGGCCGCGGGCGGCGTCGCAGCGGGGGTGGGCGCCTGCGCCGCGGATGTGGCTGGCTTCGCAGGAGCCGCCGCGGGGGCGGCCGGGGCGGCCGGCTTAGCTGCCGGGGGCGCTGCCGGCTTGGCATCCGTCTGCGCGGATGCCGGACTGACGTTCGTCAGCGTCAGGAGCCCAGAGACCATCGCCGCCGAGGTCAACATCGTCAGCCGGCCCGATCGTGAACGCATACCGTAAGCCCTCCTCCGCGGATAGTGTCGCGTGGGCGCCCACTTAAGCCTTGAAGGCCGCTCTACACAAGGGGTTTCGCGTTCATCCGGGGGCGCGCGCGCCTTGGCCGAGATCCGCGCCGAGGCCCGCGCCCCCGCGGCGCCCCCGCCGCTCCGGCGCGGCCTCTTCGGACATCAAGGCTCGTCGCCTCGCTCCAGCCATGCAGGGAACCGAAGCCTCGCCTCCAGCCCGAAGCCCAGGGTCGCCCGGCGCATGCGCGCGGCCCGCTCGGGGCCCCGAGGGAGGCTCTCGCGGAGCCTGCGCAGCGCGTCGATGTAGCGGGCGAACCGAGGATCCGAGAAGAGGGCGCCGAGGTCCTCCCGGATGCGCCGTATGGTTCCAGGGCTGACGCCATGGCTGCTGAAGCTCATCGTCAGTCCGGAGGCAGAGACCACCGAAGGATTGACGAAGTTCGACACCTCCGGGCGATCCAGCGTGCAGACGAGGCGCCCGGCGCCCGCGAGCTCTCGGTGGAGGCGCCGCGAGAGCGCCTCGTCGCCCGGCACGAGGAACACGATCGCCGCCCCGGCGAGGTCGCCCTCCACGAATGCTCGCCGGTGCAGATCGAGCCGCCCCTCCCGGCTGGCTTGCTCGATGGCCCCGTCGACCTGCCCTGGAGCGACGACGGAGACGCGAGCGCCCGCCGAGAGGAGGCGCTCCACGGTGTACGGGGCGTCGCCATCCGCGCCGATGACGAGCGCCCGCTGGCCGTTGAGATCGAGCGCGATGGGAAAGAGGCGCATGGGGGTGGATCCGACAACAGAGCGTCCGCGCGACGAGTGTAGACCGACGCGTCGCCCGGCGGGCGAGGGGCGTGACGTCGAGCGAGGCCGCCGCTCAGCGGCCGGGAGACCTCTGGGGAGGAGGAGGCGGGCTGGGCGGTGGCACCGGCGGTAAAAAGGACTGCGTGCGGAAGGCGAGCATCCGGTCGGCGTTGCCGATGCGCGTCACGAACAGGCCGACGAAGGAGCCGAACAGCGAGTCGCCCGGCCCGATCGCCGTCGAGCCGGGCGGTCGGGTCACCCACCGCTTGATGCGATCGAGCATCTCGGCGCTCATGGGGTTCACCTCGACCAGCACGGCGACGAAATAGCGGCTGCCGTCGCGGACGAGCGATCGCTCCACGAGCGGCAGCCGCCGGGCCTCGGCGCAGTTGCGGAGCACGCCCTCGACGTTGATCGCGACCGTGCTCGACTGACCTCCGGCCTGGATCAGCTGGATCCGGAACACCTCATCCCAGAGGTCGTAGACGATCCGGCAGCTCTTCGCGGCGAGCGCGACAGGGTTGCCTCCGCTCTCGTGGAAGAGGTAGCCGCGCATCGTGATGACGGTGGGGAGCCCGCTGAGCAGCTTCTTCGAGATCTCGCCGTCGACGACGTCGCGGAAGCCCACGGTCAGCTGCACGATCGTCTTGTCGAGCGTCAAGCTCGCCACCCGGGTGGGCAGCGCGGCAGGCGCGCCGAGCGCCTGTTGCGCGTCCGCGTCAGCGATCTCCTTAGGCCCCGGCCCCTCCTGGGCCATCGACCAGCTCGCTCGGAGGGCGAGCGTCGCGAGCAGCGCGATCCCGAGCCAGCGCGCCGCTCCGCGGCCGAGCGCCACGAGCGCTCGCCGCGCCTCTCGGAGGTGCCAGGCGCGGCGGCCACCGCCCGCGCGCCGCGCACCGCGCACCGCGCGCTTCGGTCCGCGATGTGCATTGGAGCAGAATGAGCAGAGCGAGCAGATCGAGCAGCTCATTTCCGCTCACCGCGTCGCGCCGGGATCAGCCCCAGGAGGTTCGAGAACGCGAGCGTCACCCCGCCGACCGCGGTGTCGACCCGCAGACCGAGGTTGTAGGTGAGGTCCACGGGCACGCGGGCGAAGCCCTCGTATCCGGTCGGCGCATCGGTGAACTCGCGGCGCGTCGCGAGGCCGTACAGGCCCGCGGCGCCGAAGAGATCGACGCCGTAGATGGATCCGCGGCCGGCGTAGACCGGGATCCGGTACTCCGCCTCCAGCTTCGCGGCGAAGTCCCCGTACCGGACCTCGATGATGTCCGTGCTGAGGAAGTTCGGCGGTTGCCTCCGATCGGGCGCGAGATCGAGCAGCCGATCCGGCAGGAGGTCGGTGAGATCGCCGACGTAGAATTTCTCGAAGAAAGGCGCGTCCCCGGCTATCGCGCCGGCGAACGCCTCGACGCGGAGCACGTGCCGCAGCGGCAGGCGGAACCAGCGCTGCGCGCCGAACTCGAACTTCTGGTAGCCGTAGTCGCTGCCGAACGGCGGTACGCCCACCGTGACCGAGACCGACGCGAGCGTGCCCTGCGTCGCAAGGAAGGGCGCGTCGCGCGTGTCGTGATCGATCGCGGCGTGCAGCGACGAGAGCACCGTCTTGCCGCCCAGGATGTCGAATTCGATGGGCTCGCGGCTGTTGCCGCGCATGTGCGAGGCGACCGTGGGCACGGTCGCGTCGATCTGCTCCAGGTGGTAGTCGAGCGACAGCCGCGAGGAGGAGGAGACGTCGTGACCTGTGCCGAGCGTCGCGCCGAACCGCTTGTAGGCGACGACGGCGTAGCCCGTGACCTCGCGCTGCTCGAGCAACGGGGACTCGAAGACGACGTCCCGGTTGCCGAAGAAGTCACGGGCGTCGTTGTAGAGCACCGTCACCGTGGCCGACCAGCGGGTCCCCACGAACGCGGGGTCGACGAAGCGGGTCCTCAGCGCGAGCTGGTCGGCCGCGAGCCCGACGCCGGCGCCGAGCGTGATCCCTGTCCCGGCGAGGTTGGTCTCGGCGACCTGCACGCCGGTGAACGCGGAGAGCGGCTTCGCGTTGCCCGCGGTGTCCTCGTCGGCCGCGATGCCGAGCCAGAGGTCCTGCACGACGAACGTGTTGCGCTCGACGACGTCGATCACGAGCGTCGCGCTCCCGCGCTCGACCCCCTTGCGGAGAGAGAACCCGACCGAGGCGAAGAACCCGGTCCCGAGGAGGCGGTAGCGCGTGAGCTCGATCTCCGGATCCTCGACGTCGAGCAGGTCCCCCGCGCGGAACCTGACGTAGCGGAGGATCACGCGCGCGGCGGTCCGCACGTTGCCGCGGATCTCGATGCCGTCGAGGGTGTACCGGACGCGATGCCTCTCCTGCGCCGCGCCGGGCGACAGCGCCGCCGCGTGGGGGGGCGCGGAAGCGTGCGGCGCTCGCTCCTGCGCCGTGGCCTCTGCGCCGGCGGCCACCGCGCTTTGTCCGAGCGCACGCCTCGGGCACGTCCCCAGGAGCAACGCGCATCCGATCGCGAGGTGGGCGCGGCCGAGCGCAGGGGGCAGGGGGATGGCCCGGGAGCGTGAAGAGCTCCGGAATCGAGGTGGATTCACGGGATTCCTGCAACGCCGCCGAGGCCTCCCGAGGCGTCGGCGGCGCGCCCTTCAGCAGCGCACCCTAGCACGATCGATCGCCTCGCCGGAGGAATCGGTCGCGTCGAGATCGACCCCCGCCGCGGTGTCCTCGGCGACGGCGTCGGAGGGGACAGGGGGCGACGGCGCCCTGCAGCGGATCTGCGCCGCAGCGGTCACGCGCTGTGGCCAGCGTGCATCCCGCGGCGTCGGGGCGGGCTCGGTGTGCTCTGCCAGCACGAGAAGGTCCAGCCGGGCCGGCGTCGGCTCGATCAGGTGATCGGCCGCGGCGAGCAGCAGCGCCCGGACCTCGGTCCGGACGCTGGCCTCGCGCGCCCAGCGCGCGCCGACGCTCGCGGCGATGGCGCGGGCGAGGAGGAGCTCCGCGCGGCCGCGCACGTCCGCGGGGATCCAGTCCGCGATGAGCGGATCCGCGAGCATGGATAACGTCTTGCGCAGCGCGGTGACGCGGCGAGGGCCGAACCTATCCGGCGCGCGCTCCGCGTGGCGCGCGAGGCGCCCTGCCCTGCGGAGCGCGCGCCTCGCCGCCCTGCCGACCACTGCCCCGTGCACGGTGAGCCGTTCGCGCGGCGCATCGATGGCGCGCAGCACCGCGGCCAGCGAGACCCCGCCCGCGATCACGAGCGCGACCGTCACCGCCGTGGCCTCGAGGCCGTGCAGCTGAAAGCCGCCGGTCGCCGCGACGAAGGCGCAGGCCGACGCGAGCAAGAGCCCCAGGGAGCCCAGCGCGCCTGCGGTGTGCGAGCGGCCGCGCCAGGAGCCGCCTTCCCCGTGGAGGGTCCGCGCGTAGCCGTCCGGCGCGATGAGCCGTCCCCCGCTCGGGATGAGGCCCACCATGGCTCGCCGCGCCGCGCGCCCGAGGCCGACCTCCAGCGGGCCGAGCTCGATGCCGGGCGGCTCACGGAAGGGGCTCACCCATCCAGAATAGCCCATCCGCCGCCCTCACGGAGGGTGGGGGCCGGCGCGCAGCTGCGGCGGCGAAGCCTCGCCGTCTGCAGCCTCGCTCTCGCGGGCGCCGCCGCCATCGGGGTGATCCCGATCGGCAGCCCCGGTCGCGGTGACAGGGCTTCGTCCGTCTACAACGGGCTCTGTGGTTGCTGACAGCGCAGCGCCGCGCGGCGGATCACGAAGAGCGAGCCGCCGCCACATCGAGGCAGCGGCGCCCGGCGCATCACGGCTTGCCCGGGCTGTCCTTCTGTGCCCGCGATGCCTTCTCGACGAGGCCGCTCGTGCCCATGCGTGACGCGAGCGCCGAGAGCACCGCGCGCAGCGGGACGCCGCGCGACGCGACGCCGACCAGCAGGTGGTAGATGACGTCCGCCGCCTCGGACGCGACGCGCTCGTCGCTCTCCCCGGCGATCGCCTGGGCCAGCTCGCCGGCCTCCTCGCGGAGCTTCGCCCCGATGAGCGGCGCGCCTCCGTCGAGCAGCTTCCGGGTGTAGCTCTTCGTCGCCGACGACGCCTTGCGCGCCTCGATCTCGCGCTCGAGGGACTCGAGCAGCGCGGACGCGTCCTGCCCCTCATCGGCGGCCTCGGGCTCCTCGTCGCCGCGGGCATCGACCTGCCGGAAGAAGCAGCTCGCGCTCCCCGTGTGGCACGTCGGGCCGCGGGGCTCCGCGAGGATCAGGAGCGCGTCCCCGTCGCAGTCGGCGTGGATGCTCGTCACCGCCAGCGTGTTGCCGCTCGTCGCCCCCTTTTCCCAGAGCTCGCCGCGCGAGCGGCTGAAGAAGGTGGCGCGCCCCGTCTCGAGCGTCCTGGCGAGCGACTCCCGCGTCATGTACGCGAGCATCCGGACCTGCCCGGTCAGCCGATCCTGCACGACGGCCGGTACGAGCTTGCCCTCTCCGAATGCGATCTTCACGTTCTATGCCTCTCCGGTGGTGTCGGGCGCCTCGGCAGCGCCGGTTTCGCGGGCCGTCGCCCGGCCTTCGTCCTTTGCGCTGCCGCGCCTGGCCCGCGACGGCGCGTCGCCGGCCTTCGCCGGCGCGCTCCGCTTCTTTCTCGGCGTGTCGCCCTCGTCCTCGTCGTCCTGGTCCTCGTCGTCGTCGCCATCTGCTTGCTTGTCGGCGGCCGCGGCGGGGCTCTCCGGGAGGCTGAGCGCCATCGCCTGCTCCGGGTGGTCCAGGGCGGCCTTGTGATAGACCGCGAACGCGATCGACGCGGCGAGCCCGGTCGCCAGCGCGACGGCCTGGGAGGTCGAGTACTGGAGGGTCGCGGAGGCGGCGAACGTCTCGGGCCTGAGGGCCAGGTACAGGGCGACCGCGGGGACGAAGGAGAGCACCTGCGTCACCTTGCGCACCACGTTGTCGCGGAGGAGGTGGGAGAACCCGATCGTGTACCCCACGGCGAAGATCACGAGGCCGGCCGGGAGCAACACGTGCTCCGGGAGCGACGGCGGGATCGAGCCCCGCTCGGCGTCGTCGCGGAGGAGCTCGAGCAGGTAGCGGCAGACGCCGTAGGAGAACGTGAAGATGAGGAAGATCTCGCCACGGAACTTCTGCCGGCGGCGCGCGAGGAGGAGGAGCGTGAGCAGCCCTGCGCCGACGAGCGCCTCGTAGATCTGCGTCGGGTGCACGGCGAGCGACGCCTCGGAGCTCGGATCCAGCCCGCGCTCCTTGACGTGCTGCACCCACGCCGGGGACCCGCTGCCGTGGTCCAGCGTGCCCTCGGCCCAGCGCGGGAACGTGCCGAGCTTCTTCAGCCAGGCGGGCGCCGTCTCGCCGAGCGGCCGGCCGAAGTCGCAGCCGAAGAGGTAACACCCGATGCGCGTGATCATCAGGCCCGAGGCGAGGCTCGGGACGGCGACGTCGGCCCAGGGGAGCAGCGGGATGCGATGGGAGCGCAGGAACAGGTACGAGCCCAGGAAGCCGCCCAGGAAGCCGCCGTACGCCACCAGTCCGCCGCGGCGGATGTCGAACATCGCGCCGAACGAGTCGAACTCGTCGAGGTTCGTGAGGATGTAGAGCACGCGCGACCCGACGACCGCGGCGAGAGCGGTGACGACGTAGCAGTTGGCCATCGTCTCCTTCGGCAGGCCGTCGCGCTCCGCGAGCCCGAGCGTCAGGTACCAGCCGACGACGAGCGAGAGCCCGAGCATGACACCGTAGCTGTAGATGGGCAGCGGACCCAGGGTGTAGGTCTGCTCCTTGACCTGAGAGGCGATCGCGGCGAGCGCGACGCCTGCGATGCCCGCGGCCGTCGCGCCCGGCTTGTTCTTCGCGATGAGCAGCCCGATCGCGCCCGCGAAAGCGACGCCCGCAGCGATCAGGAAGACCCAGAGCAGGGGCACGGTCCAGGCGGGCAGCGGGACGCGGAACAGGATGGGATGCATGGCGCCTCTCCTTACGCCTGGGCTTGGGGACCATCAAGCATCGTCTCTCGCGCATGACGCAGCGAGCCAAAGCGTTCGCTGACGCTGGTCCAACCGCGCCGGGCGATCTCGATGTGCCCGGGCCGTCAGCGCAGCGTGATGTTCTCCCCACCCTGTCGTCGGCGCCCGCGAAGCGGCTCTCGAAGTCCGCGCGCGCCGCTGCTAGCATCGATTCCGTGCTCTCTGGCCGTGCCACCGTCGGGGTCTTCGCAGTGCCTGGACTGCTCGTGAGCGCGGCGTGTGTTCCCGAAGGGCCGGCCACCGGGGATGTGAGGGCGCGGCCAGCCGGGACGGTCGCGCCGTCGGTCTCCTTGCCGACCGCGGGCGCCGCTCCGGGAGCGCAGGGGACGGGCGTGTTCGAGGACGACTTCAACCGGCCGGCGCTCGGCCCCGACTGGAACGCCTTGAGCTCCAAGTGGGCCATCGACGAGGGGCAGCTCTGCGTGCGCGCCGCGAGGAACCGCGGCGTGTGGTTGAAGCGGCCGCTGCCGGAGAACGCCCGGATCGAGTTCGACGCCATCGCCGAGGCCCCAGACGGCGATATCAAGGCCGAGCTCTGGGGTGACGGCCGGAGCGGGGCGACGGCGGCGAGCTACACGAACGCGACGAGCTACCTCGTGATCCTCGGAGGATGGAAGAACACGAAGCACGTGCTCGCGCGCCTCGACGAGCACAGCGCCGAACGGCTGGAGATCGACGTGGATCCGGACAGCGACGACGACCGCGCGCGGCCGGTTGCGCCGGGGCAACCGTATCGCTTCCGGATAGAGCGCCGTGACGGCAGGACCCTCTCCTGGTCGGTGAACGACGTCGAGTATCTGGAGCTCAGCGACCCTGCTCCGCTCTCCGGTCCAGGGCACGAGCACATGGGCTTCAACGCATGGGATGCGCCGGTCTGCTTCGACAACCTGCGCATCACGCCCCTCTAGCCGCGATGGAATCGGGTGAGGTCGAGCGGGAGCTCGAGGAGCTGGAGACGCGCATCGAGCGGCTGCGCGCGCTCTACGAGCAGTATTTCATGGGGATCGAACGGCTGGAGCCGCTCATCCCGCGCAAGGACGTCGAGCGTCGCATCTGGGTGATGCGGCGGGAGCAGATCAGGAACACCGGGCTCCGGTTCAAGTTCCAGATGCTGATCCAGCGCTACAACACGTTCCAGCAGTACTGGGGCCGCATCTCGCGCGAGATCGAGAACGGCACGTACCGTCGCGACGTCATCCGCGCAGCGAAGCGGGTCGGAGCGAAGGAAGCGCTCACGATCGTCGGCCGCAAGCGGGCAGAGCGCTACGGGGAGCTCGCCGAGCAGCAGGAGGCAGCGCGCGAGCCGGTCCACCGCGCCGATGACAGCGGCGATCACGAGGAGATCGACGTCGACGACGAGGCGGTCACGCTGGCGCCCCCGCCTCTGCCCGCCGCGTCGCTTTTGGGAAAGCGATCGCTGGCCGCGCTGGCCGCCGAGGAGGCCGCGCCTCGCGCCGCGGCCGCGCCGCTGACCGCACTGGAGGCGTCGAGCGCGGCGCCCGCGATCTCGCCGGTGCGCCCCGCGCTCGCGCCGCCTGCCATGCCGCAGGCCGCCGCGGTCGTGAAGCCCGCGCCGCTCGGAGGGCTGCCCCGGGGGCTCGGCCTGACCAGGCCCCAGCAGAAGCCGGCGGAGAGCAAGCCGGCAGAGGCGAAGCCGGCCGAGGCCGCCCCAGCGGGCGCGAAGTCGCCGGCGCGCCCTGCCGTCGACAAGGCTCAGCCTGCGGCGGGCGCGAACAGCCGTCAGCGGCTCGCCGAGCTCGCGGCGGAGATGCGCGCTCAGCGCACCAAGACCGGCGACGCGTCGAAGGCCGCGGCTGGGCCTCCAGACGTGTTGACCGACGTCGCGTCCGAGCCTCCGCCTGCTCCGAAGCGACCGCCGCCACCGAGCCCCGTCAAGCCTTCTCCTGGCGCTCCGGCCGAAGCCCCAGCGGTCGCTGCCGCCGCCGCGGCGGGCGAAGCGAAGGGCACCGGAGCAAGGCGGCAGGAGCGCGTCCACTCGGAGCGCCCGCCGTCGGCCCGGCGCCGTCGCTCCACCGCGCCGCCTGCCGCGGAGACCGGCGCGGCCAGCGGCGCTCGGCATACGGCGCCGCGGACGCCGTCGCGCCCCCCGGAGGCCGCGCGCGCCGGCGTCGACGCCGCGGTGCGCGCGCGACCCGCGCCCCCGCAGCGATCTGCTGCGCGCGACGACGAGCTCCCGGAGCAGCGGCTGCGTCAGATCTACGCGAAGTACGTCGAGACGAAGCGCGCCGCGCGTGAGTCGACGGCCGGCGTCACCTACGAGCGCCTGGCCGAGAGCCTCCGCGCGCAGGCCGCGAAGCTGCGTGCGACGAACCCGGCCAAGTCCGTCGACTACGATGTCGTCGTCAAGGACGGCAAGACCCTGCTGAAGCCGATCCTCAAGTAGCCGAAGATCGGCTGGCGGCAGGGCGGACGGGACGTCCCAAGGCAGGGATCGACGCGGGACCGACGCTCGGCGAACGTGAGGAGCATGAGCGCTCCGAGCTACGCTCGGTTCGTCGAGACGCTCCCGAGGGCGCTCGCCTCGTCATACGGTCGGGCTGGGCGGGTGAGGATGTTCCGGCGGATCAGTGGTGCGCGACGCGGCGCCAAAGCTGCGGCAGTCGCTGGACCCGCGGAGGTACTCCGGCGTCGTCCTCGACGAAGAGGATCGCACACGCCGTGCGGTCGGCCTCGCGCATCCTCGCGCATAAGTCGGCGAGGTCATCGTCGGCGTCCACAACGTCGGCTTCGGCCGGCTGGGAACAGCCTTGAACGTATTTGACATTGTCAAGGGCGATCCATCGCCCAGCGAACTCTTTAGATCGACATATGTCGCGCCAGCTCATTCGAGGCGCGACCAAACGAATCTTACTGCCCATTTCCCGTGAGCGACCTTCTCCCCCGTGTTCCAAAGTCAAGCGCCGACCAAACAAAGCCAGGGCGCGGCGTGCACTGAACTTTCAGAACTGTCGGGGCAGGATCTAGCACCGGTCAAAATCGGGCGTCAAGGCAAGCCTGGAACAGCCCGGACCCGCTGAGTGTTGTGCCCGATCCGGCCCGCCTCCTTCATCGACATTGCGCTGGCAGCTGGGACATCGCCTCGCCCGCCCCGATCCGCGCGGCGGCCAAGGCGTGGGACTTCGCCGCGCACCCCTTGGACGCGACCGCCCGCTTGGCGCTCGCGCTGATGGCCGCCCTCGCCTCGGCCTTCTTGGGGCCATCGCACGACGCGAAGCGCTTCACTGCGAGATCCGTGTTGCCGCCGTTCGCCAGGTTGATCGCGGCCCTGCACTCCTGCTCCGCCTTCTCGTTGCCAGGCGGCGGGGCCTTGGGCCCGGTGGTCGCGGTCGGGGTCGTCGGGGTCGTCGTGTTCTTCGGGGTGTCCGGAGCCGTCTTGTCCGGGCCGGTGGGCTCGGGCGGGGGAGGCTCCGGGGTGGCGGTGGGCGTGCTCGTGGGCGTGCCCACGGGATCCGACGCCACGGTGACCGACGGCGCGCCCGTGGGCAGCGGGATCGCGGTCGACGTGCTCTCCTCCGTCGTGCTCCCGCCGCTCCCCTTCGTCATCATGACGATGCCCACGACGCCGAGCACCGCGACGGCCGCGACCGCGGCGAGGATCGGAGCTGCCTTGCTCTTCTGCGGCGCCGGCGGCGGCGCGGGGAACACCTGGCCGCTGCCCGTGGGCACGGCCGGGTGCGCCGGAACGACAGCCTGATCCATGACCGTCGGGGCCTGATGGGCCTGATGGTTGACGACGGTCCTCACCGGTCCCGATCCCGTGGGCGGCCCCGCGACGAACAGCGGCTCCCCGAGCTGCGTCTGACCCGAGCGCGACGGCATCAGCGCCGTCCCGCTGGTCGGCGCGTCGCTCCCGACGAGGGTGCGCGGCGCCGCCGCGAGCACCGAGAGGCGAGCGCCCGCGCCGATCGTGAGATCCTCGTAGAACTCCCGCGCCGACTGCTGCCGGTCCTCGCGCCTCTTGCTGAGGGCCCTCATGACGGCCGCCTTCATCTTCGGCGGGGCCGCGGCGCCCATCGGCACCGCCTCGAACGGGAATGGCTGGGCCGTCATGTGCTGAGTCGCCCATGCCCACGGCGTGTCGGCGTCGAACGGCAGGCGCCCGGTGAGCATCTCGTAGGTCAGCACGCCGAGCGAGTAGATGTCGCTCCGCGCGTCGAGCTCGGTCCCCGTGAACTGCTCGGGGCTCATGTACGGCGGGGTGCCGAGCACCGTCCCCTGCTGGGTCAGCTTCTGCTCGGCCTTGGCGCTGCGCTCGTCGCGCTTCGCGATGCCGAAGTCGAGGACCTTGACGTAGTCCTCCTCGCCGGCGCGCTTGGTCAGGAAGATGTTGGCGGGCTTCAGGTCGCGATGGACGATCCCCTTCTCATGGGCCTCCTGGAGCGACCCGCACGTCTGCGCGATGATGCGATCGACGCGCTCGGGAGAGAGCGCGCCGCCCCGCTCGAGCGCCGTCTCCAGCGACTGCCCGTTGAGGAGCTCCATCGCGATGTAGAGCTCCCCGGTGTTCGTCTGCCCGAAGTCGTAGACCTTGATGGTGTTCGGGTGCTCGAGCTCGCTGACCGTGCCGCACTCCCGCATGAAGCGCGCGACCACCTGCGGATCCTTCGCGTGCTGCGAGAGGAGCGTCTTGATGGCGACCTTCCGCACCGACGTCCCCATCGGCTGCTCGCCGTTGTAGACGCGGCCCATCCCGCCCTCGCCGAGCACGCCCATGATGCGGAACCGGCCGCCGACGATGGCGCCGATGAGCGGGTCTGCTTCCACCGGCGCGACAGGGAGGAGCGCGCCGCACGTGGCGCAGAAGCGCGCCCCATCGATGTTTGGCTGATGGCAAGCGGGACATTCCATGCGATCGAACCTCTACCCCCGAAGCATGACGGAACGCGATCGTCGCCTCGGGCCGCTCCGCGGCGCGCCCGGGCGAGCGTGCGCCGGGCAGGATCGCAGCAGCCGCGAGCGGAGCGCAAGGGACCTCTCGCTCGCACGAGGCGCCGCCGACGCGCGCCCTCGTCGCCCTCGTCGTCCCCGTCGTCCCCGTCTTCGCCCCCTCGTTCTCGCTCCACGTTCGCTTGCGTTCGCGCTCACGCAGCTGCTCGCCCGAGCCGCGTCGTCGCTGCGCGCGGCGTTCGGCGCGGGGCACGTGGCCCAGGCGACCCCCGCGCGCGCCTCGCCGCGGCGCTCCGCGCGCTGCGGGATCGTTCTATTCGACGCCCGCCGACGTCCGCACTTGAAAACCGGGAGCGCTCGAGCGAGATCGGCGCCGTCGGAGGACGCCGGTGCTCTGGACCGCCCAGCTCGACCACGCGGCCAGACCGCGCTCTCGCAGCCGATTCCAGCGAAACGGACGAAAACGATGCACACCGCTTGACACGTCTCTTGCAGGGGGCTAAGAGCCTCCTCCCTTCGCGGGACTCGTCTACCTTCGGAGCGACGTGAGCGGCACCAACAGCTTCACCTCGCTGCGGTCCAGCCCGGTCGGCACACTCCGAACCGCGCAGGCAGGCGGTCCAGCAGGGCCGGGAGTTGATTGCTCGCACAGAAGTGATCGGTCTTGGGACATTTCGCTAGGTCAGCACGCACGTTTCCCGGAGCCCGGGGACGAGCAGCGGGTGGATGCCGCTGGCGTAGCTCAATCGGTAGAGCACCTGCCTTGTAAGCAGGGGGTTAGGGGTTCAAGTCCCCTCGTCAGCTCCGATGCAAGGCAACAGATTGGCGGTTCGGGAGGTCAGGGCAGAGACAAAATCGGCAAGATCCGATAAATAGAGAAAATCTGGAGGGTTGCCCGAGCGGCCAAAGGGAGCAGACTGTAAATCTGCCGGCAATGCCTACGATGGTTCGAATCCATCACCCTCCACCGGAGCGTCCTTTCGCTCCGAAAGCGGTTCGACCAGGATATAGATCCGCCGGGATCACTCTCGACGGAAGCCCGCGGGCGTAGCTCAGTTGGTAGAGCGTCAGCCTTCCAAGCTGAACGTCGCCGGTTCGAACCCGGTCGCCCGCTCCGTGGTCGGTCGTTTGCCCACCTAGCTCAGTTGGCAGAGCACGTCCTTGGTAAGGACGAGGTCGTCGGTTCAATCCCGATGGTGGGCTCCAGCCAGGACAGCGAAACGCAGCCGCGAACTTCATTTCGGCAGGAGACATCTCGATGGCCAAGGAGAAATTCACTCGTACGAAGCCGCACGTGAACGTGGGCACCATCGGCCACATCGACCACGGCAAGACCACGCTCACGGCGGCGCTCGTCAAGGTGCAGTCGAAGCGCAACCTGGCGAAGGCGATCTCGTACGCCGACATCGCGAAGGGCGGGACGGTCCGTGACGAGACCAAGACGGTGACCATCGCGGCGGCGCACGTCGAGTACGAGTCGGCGAACCGCCACTACGCGCACGTCGACTGCCCCGGGCACGCCGACTACATCAAGAACATGATCACCGGCGCGGCGCAGATGGACGGGGCGATCCTCGTCGTGTCGTCGCTCGACAGCGTGATGCCGCAGACGCGCGAGCACGTGCTGCTCGCCCGGCAGGTCGGCCTGAACCACATCGTCGTGTTCCTCAACAAGTGCGACGCGGTGGACGACCCGGAGATGCTCGACCTTGTCGAGATGGAGGTCCGCGAGCTCCTGTCGAAGTACAAGTTCGACGGGGACAACGCGCCGGTGGTCCGCGGCGCGTCGCTGCCCGCGCTTCAGGGCGACCCGAAGTGGGAGGAGACGATCCAGCAGCTCCTCAGCGCGCTCGACAGCTACATCCCCGAGCCGGTGCGCGACATCGACAAGCCGTTCCTGATGGCGATCGAGGACGTGTTCTCGATCAAGGGTCGCGGCACGGTGGCCACGGGCCGCATCGAGCGCGGCGTGATCAAGGTCGGCGACGAGGTGCAGATCATCGGCTTCAAGGACACGAAGAAGTCGGTCGTGACCGGCGTCGAGATGTTCCGCAAGCTGCTCGATCAGGGGCAGGCGGGCGACAACGTCGGGTGTCTGCTCCGCGGCGTGGAGAAGGAAGAGATCGAGCGCGGCCAGGTGCTTGCGAAGCCCGGGTCGATCACGCCGCACACGAAGTTCACCGGTGAGGTGTACGTCCTCAAGAAGGAAGAGGGCGGGCGCCACACGCCGTTCTTCACCAACTACCGGCCGCAGTTCTACATCCGGACGACGGACGTGACCGGCACGGTGAACCTCCCCGAGGGGGTGAAGATGGTGATGCCGGGCGACAACATCACGATGACGATCGAGCTCATCGCCCCGGTCGCGCTGGAGGAGCAGATGCGCTTCGCCATCCGCGAGGGCGGCAAGACGGTGGGCGCCGGCGTCGTCACCAAGATCCTCGCGTAGGAGGCCGACGTGGGCGAGCAGGCCGGTGGGTGGCGTGCGGCGCGCATCGCCGTCTCACTGGCCTGCAGCGAGTGCAAGTCGCGGAACTACAAGACCACGAAGGCACCGGACCAGGTGGTGTCGCTCAAGAAGTTCTGCAAGCAGTGCAAGAAGCACACGGTTCACGACGAGACGAAGTGAACGAGTGCTCAGGAAGGCGCAGCGATTCTAGGGGTATAGCTCAGTTGGTAGAGCAGCGGATTCCAAATCCGCAGGTCGGGAGTTCGAGCCTCTCTGCCCCTGCCGGGGGATGTGGGCGCCTCAGGGCCGCCCCTGGATCCTCACCGAGCAGGCCTTTGTCTGCCGCGGTTCGGCGCGTTTGGTGTTGTTATGGCGAAGGGTCAAAAAGACAAGCCGCCGACGAAGGTCGCGGAGGACGAGGAGCCGGAAGAATCCGGACCGAGCTCGCCTGCCGAGGACTCGTCCCTCGTGGCGCAGAGCGAGGGGACGGGGGCTGCTGACGCGAAGGACGCCGAGGCGCCGCGTGCCGATGAATCGAACGACGCCGATGAGGCCGAGGACGAGGAGGTCGCGGCCACTCAGCTCGGCTCGGAGCGCTATGTGCTCGCCGGCTTCTTCGCCGCGGGAATGCTGCTCGCCTACCTGCTCGGCAAGGTCGTCCATGGCGTCTGGGCGACCCTCGCCAACAAGGACTGGTTCAGCCGGGCGCTGCCGGCGCTCTCCGCGGTGGGTGACGACGACAAGACGACGTACGGCATGATCGTCGGCGGCGTCGTCGCGCTGGTCGTCGTGTTGCGCGCGTTCCGCAACGCCGAGCTTCGCGCCTGGAGCGACGAGGTCGCCGCCGAGCTGGCGAAGGTGAAGTGGCCGACCAAGAAAGAGGTGACGAATGCGACGTTCGTCGTCATCGCGACGACCACCGTGGCGACCCTCTACCTGGCGCTGCTCGACCGCTTCTGGGCATTCGTGACCAACATCGTTTACGGCGATGGAAGCTGAAGCAGGGAGACCCTGAGGGAATCAAGCGCCATGGCCAAGAAGTGGTACGTCATCCATACCTACTCGGGATACGAGGCGAAGGTGCGCGACGCGCTCCAGCAGCGCGTGAAACAGTACAGCCTGGAGGATCGGTTCGGCGAGATCCTCATCCCGAGCGAGACCGTCACGGAGAACCGTCCCGGCGGTAAGACCCGCGTTCGTCAGAAGCTCAGTCTGCCCGGCTACATCTTCGTGGAGATGGAGATGAACGAGCAGGTCTGGCACCTGGTCAAGGACACGCCCAAGGTGACCGGCTTCATCGGCAACCAGACGCCGCAGGAGGTCCCGATCGTTCAGATCGACAATCTCCGGCGGGGGATCGTCGAAGGGGCGGTCAAGCCCAAGCCGCGGCTCACGTTCGAGGTGGGTGAGGAGGTGCGGGTCCTCGATGGCGCCTTCGCGAACTTCACCGGCACGGTCGATGACGTCAAGATGGACAAGCAGAAGCTCAAGGTGAAGGTCAGCATCTTCGGCCGACCCACCAGCGTTGAGCTCGACTTCTCAGCCGTGGAGAAGCGCTAGCCAGGAACGGTCGGCTGCAAACCTGCGGGCGAGCACCGCGCCTCCGTGGTGCTTCGCTGTTTCTCTGAATAGTAGACCGCCCGTCGGGCGGCGGTTCGATAGGGTGCGAGATTCATCATGGCGAAGAAAGTCACAGGGTATGTGAAGCTGCAGCTTCCGGCGGGCAAGGCCAACCCGTCGCCCCCCGTCGGTCCGGCGCTCGGCCAGCACGGCGTCAACATCATGGCGTTCTGCAAGGACTTCAACTCGCGGACGGCGGCGCAGGGGGACATGATCATCCCGGTGGTGATCACGGTCTACTCGGACCGCTCGTTCACGTTCATCATGAAGACGCCGCCGGCCTCCGTGCTCCTCAAGAAGGCGGCGGGGCTCGAGACGAAGAAGAAGCCGGGCGCGGGCTCCAAGGAGCCCAACAAGGTCAAGGTGGGCAAGGTCACGCAGAAGCAGCTGCAGGAGCTTGCCCAGCTCAAGATGCAGGACATGAACACGACGAACCTCGAGTCCGCGATGCGCAGCATGGCGGGCACGGCGCGCTCGATGGGCATCGACGTCGTCGACTGAGGGGTCGTGGCGCTCCCCGCCGTCGGGGATGCGCCCCGCCGCGCCGGGCGCCCGAGAGGGGCGTTCAGCGGGCCAGAAGCAAGACTTACCACGGTAGTTTAAGGCGCACCGTGGGAGGCGAGAGCCGTTAAGAAGGAGGGCATGTGCCGAAAGTCGCCAAGAAGAAAGTCGCAGCGCGGGCAGTCGTCGACCGCGCTCGAAAGTACACATTGCAGGAGGCGTGCGCGCTCGTGAAACAAGCGGCGCCCGCCAAGTTCGACGAGACAGTGGACCTCGCGGTCCGGCTGGGTGTCAACCCGCGGCACGCTGACCAGATGGTCCGTGGCGCCGTCGTGCTCCCGCATGGGACGGGGCAGTCGCTTCGGGTCCTGGTGTTCGCCAAGGGCGAGAAGGCCAAGGAGGCCGAGGCGGCCGGCGCCGACTTCGTCGGCGAGGCGGATCTCGTGAACAAGGTCCAGGAAGGCTTCATGGACTTCGATCGCGTGATCGCCACGCCGGACATGATGGGTCTGGTGGGCAAGCTCGGCCGTATCCTCGGTCCGCGCGGCCTGATGCCGAACCCGAAGGTCGGGACGGTGACGTTCGACGTGAAGACGGCCGTCTCGGAGGCGAAGGCCGGCAAGGTGGAGTACCGTGTCGAGAAGGCGGGCATCGTGCACGCGCGGATCGGCAAGGTCTCCTTCGCGGAGAACGCGCTCCATGTGAACGCGGACGCGCTGATCCAGGCGCTCGTCCGGGCCAAGCCGGCAACGGCCAAGGGCATCTACCTCCGGAGCATCACGCTGTCTTCGACGATGGGCCCCGGGGTTCGCATCGACCCGGTCCATTTCATCGGCAAGACGGAGGAGGCGTAGCCCATGGAACGGTCCCAGAAGGAAGTGCTGATCGGCTCCGTCCGGCAGAAGTTCGAGCGGATGTCTTCCGCGGTCTTCCTGGATTTCAAGGGGATGAACGTCGAAGCGGTCACCAAGCTTCGCGATGAGTTCCGGAAGTCCGGCGTGGAGTACCGGGTCGTGAAGAACACGCTCGTCCGCCACGCCATCAAGGAGCACCCCTGGGCGAAGACCCTCGCGAAGAGCCTGACCGGCATGACCGGCGTGGCCTGGAGCTACGAGGATCCGAGCGCGGCAGCCAAGGTCGTCAAGGCGTTCCGCAAGGACAACCAGAAGCTGCAGGTCAAGGCGGGGCTCATCGAGGGGCAGATCCTCTCGGGGGATGCCGTCGAGACGCAGCTCGCGACGATGCCCGGCAAGGATGAGCTTCGTGCCACGCTGCTCGCGACGCTGCAGGCGCCGCTCCAGCAGTTCGTGCAGCAGCTCAACGCGCCTCTCCAGAATTTCGCCTATCTCCTGAAGGCGAAGGAAGAGGAAGCGGGCAAGCAGGCCTGAGAGGGTGCTTTCGTATCAATTGGGCCTTGCGCCCGTCTGGTTTTGGTTTACATGGCCCCCTCCCCGGGGCGCGCAGAAGAGTTTGAAGGAGTCTTGCAATGGCTGAGATCACGCGCGAGCAGGTCGTCGATTACCTCTCCAACCTCCCTGTCATCCAGATCGCCGAGCTCATCAAGGACCTCGAGAACAAGTGGGGCGTCAAGGCTGCCCCCGCGGCCGTCGCCGTCGCCGCTGGTCCCTCGACCGCCGCTCCGGCCGAGAAGGCCCCGGAGCAGACCGAGTTCGACGTCATCCTCGCGAACGCGGGCAGCAACAAGATCGGCGTCATCAAGGCGATCCGCGAGATCACCGGTCTGGGCCTGAAGGAGGCGAAGGACCTGGTCGAGGCCGCGCCGAAGACCGTCAAGGAGCAGGTTTCCAAGGCGGACGCGGAGGAGATGAAGAAGAAGCTCGTCGAGGCAGGTGCTACCGTCGAGCTCAAGTAACGATCACCGCTCCCTGCAAGGGAAATCGGGATCCGCCGGCGGACGGCGGCAGGGGCGGTCGTCCCTGCCGCACGTCCCGCTTTTGTCTGATGAACGGGACCGCGTTTGCGGGCCCTCGCGCAACGCTGAAGAGGGCCGCGAGTACGGGTCCTCGGTCAATCCTGAAGAGGACCGCGGGTGCGGGTCCTCGGCCAACGTCGGAGCTCAATGGGTCGCCACGCGGTCCGCTCTGCCCCCACAACCAAGATGTTTTGGGTCCTCATTCCCTGGGGACGCTCGCTCGCCATTCGTGCGTAGCTTCGTGTTCGTTGCTCGGTTCGAGCCGTGCGCCCGCCCCGCACTGCTCGTGTGAGCCGGAGGAAATCGATGCCGTCGGTCGTCCAATCCAACTTCCGCGTCCGTAAGAACCTGGGTCGCGTTCGTCGCATCATCGACGTCCCCAACCTGATCGACATCCAGAAGTCGAGCTACGACAAATTCCTCCAGATGAGCGTTCCGCCGAACGAGCGGGAGGAGGTCGGGCTGCAGGCGGTGTTCCGCTCGGTCTTCCCGATCAAAGACTTCAACGGCACGAGCGAGCTCGTCTTCGTCTCGTACAACCTCGAGCCGCCGAAGTACGACGTCGATGAGTGCCGCCAGCGCGGTATGACCTACTCGGCGCCGATCAAGGTCACGAACCAGCTGATGATCTACGACACCCGCGACGGCGGGGAGCGGATCGTGCGCGACATCAAGGAGCAGGAGGTCTACTTCGGCGAGCTCCCGCTGATGACCGAGACGGGCACGTTCATCATCAACGGCACCGAGCGCGTCGTCGTCAGCCAGCTGCACCGTAGCCCCGGCGTCTTCTTCGACCACGACAAGGGCAAGACGCACTCGAGCGGCAAGCTGCTCTACTCCGCGCGCGTGATCCCGTACCGCGGCTCGTGGCTCGACTTCGAGTTCGACCCGAAGGACATCATCTATGTTCGCATCGATCGCCGGCGGAAGATGCACGCGACGGTGCTTCTGCGCGCGCTCGGGTACTCGACGCAGGACCTGCTGAACTACTTCTACTCGACCGAGACCGTGTACCTCGAGAAGGGTGGCAAGTACGCGAAGAGCATCGAGTACGATCTCCTCGCCGGCCAGCGGACGACGCGCGACATCAAGATCGGCAACGACGTCATCGTCAAGAAGAACACCAAGTTCACCCGCGCCGCCATCCGGAAGATGAAGGAGGCGAAGCTCGAGCGGCTCAGCCTCGAGCCGGAGGAGCTCGTCGGGAAGGTCGCGGCGCACGACATCGTCGACCCGGAGACCGGCGAGGTCGTGGTCGAGGTGAACGAGGAGCTCACCGAGGCGAAGCTCGAGCGGCTGCGCGACGCGAACATCGAGCAGTTCCGCATCCTCTTCATCGACGGCCTGAATGTCGGCTCGTACCTCCGCGACACGCTGCTCACCGACAAGGTGAAGACGATGGAGGACTCGATCCTGGAGATCTACCGGCGGCTGCGGCCGGGCGATCCGCCGACGCTCGAGACCGCCAAGACCCTGTTCCACAACCTGTTCTTCAACGCCGAGCGTTATGACCTGTCGAAGGTCGGCCGGCTGAAGCTGAACTACAAGTTCTACCGGGATGTCCCCGAGGACGAGCGGCCGGGGCTCGACCTCACGGTGCTCACGCCGCAGGACATCCTGGAGACCGTGCGTCACCTGATCGAGCTCAAGAACGGGCGCGGCTCGGTCGACGACATCGATCACCTCGGCAACCGCCGCGTGCGCGCGGTCGGCGAGCTGATGGAGAATCAGTACCGCATCGGCCTCGTCCGCATGGAGCGCGCGATCAAGGAGCGCATGAGCATGTCGCAGGAGATCGACACGCTCATGCCCCACGATCTGATCAACGCGAAGCCGGTCAGCGCGGTCGTGAAGGAGTACTTCGGGAGCTCCCAGCTCTCGCAGTTCATGGACCAGACCAACCCGCTCTCGGAGGTCACCCACAAGCGCCGCCTCTCGGCGCTCGGCCCGGGCGGCCTGACCCGCGAGCGCGCCGGGTTCGAGGTGCGCGACGTCCACGCGACCCACTACGGCCGTATCTGCCCCATCGAGACGCCGGAAGGTCCGAACATCGGCCTCATCGCCTCGCTGTCGACGTTCGCCCGCGTGAACGAGTTCGGGTTCGTCGAGACGCCGTACCGGAAGGTCGAGAACGGCCGGGTGACGGAGGACGTGATCTGGCTCTCCGCGCTCGAAGAGGAGGGCAAGTACATCGCGCAGGCGACCGTGAACCTCGACGAGGGTGGTCGCTTCAAGGAGTCGCTGGTCTCGGCCCGCTACAACGGCGAGTTCAAGATCGTCACGCCCGAGATGGTCGAGCTGATGGACGTCGCGCCGAACCAGATGGTGTCGGTCGCCGCCGCGCTCGTGCCCTTCCTCGAGCACGACGACGCGAACCGCGCGCTCATGGGCGCCAACATGCAGCGTCAGGCCGTGCCCCTCGTGCAGTCGCACGCGCCGCTCGTCGGCACCGGCATGGAGGAGCGGCTCGCCCGCGACTCCGGCGTCTGCGTCATCGCGCGGCGCCCCGGGGTCGTCGAGAGCGTCGACGCGACGCGCATCGTCGTCCGCGCCGAGGGCGAGGGCGCCGAGGTGCCCGATATCTACCACCTCATGAAGTTCCAGCGCTCGAACCAGTCGACCTGCTACACGCAGAAGCCGGTCGTCAGGACGGGCGAGGTGGTGAAGAAGGGCGACGTGCTCGCCGACGGCCCGTCGACGGACATGGGCGAGCTCGCGCTCGGCCAGAACGTGCTCGTCGCGTTCATGCCGTGGCAGGGCTACAACTTCGAGGACTCGATCCTGGTCTCGGAGCGCATCGCCAAGGACGACGTGTTCACCTCGATCCACATCGAGGAGTTCGAGTGCGTCGCCCGCGACACGAAGCTCGGCAAGGAGGAGATCACCCGCGACATCCCGAACGTCGGCGAGGAGGCGCTCAAGGACCTCGACGACTCCGGCATCGTGCGCATCGGGGCCGAGGTGCGGCCGGGCGACATCCTGGTCGGCAAGATCACGCCGAAGGGCGAGACCCAGCTCTCGCCCGAGGAGAAGCTGCTCCGGGCGATCTTCGGCGAGAAGGCCGGCGACGTCCGCGACAGCTCGCTCAAGGTGCCGCCCGGAGTCGGCGGGATCGTCATCAACGCCCGCGTGTTCTCGCGCAAGGGGACCGAGAAGGACGACCGCGCGCGGGACATCGAGGATCAGGAGCGGGCCAGGATCGAGCGGACGCGCGACGAGGAGATCAAGATCCTCCGCGACTCGTTCTTCCGCCGCATCCGCGAGCTCCTCCTCGGCAAGGAGGCGACGGGCAAGCTCGTCGACGACAAGGGCAAGGTGCTCTTCCAGAAGGGCGCCATCATCGACGAGCCCTCGCTCGCCGAGATCCCCCGCAAGTACTGGGGGGAGATCCCCGTGGACGACGCCGAGCGGGTCCAGCAGATCCTGCGCGACCTCGAGGAGCTCGTCCGCACGCGCGAGGAGCACTTCCGCGACAAGATCGATCGCCTCTCCAAGGGCGACGAGCTGCCGCCGGGCGTCATCAAGATGGTGAAGGTCTATATCGCCATCAAGCGCAAGCTCCAGGTCGGCGACAAGATGGCGGGCCGCCACGGCAACAAGGGCGTCATCAGCCGCATCCTCCCCGAGGAGGACATGCCGTATCTGCAGGACGGCAGGCCGGTCGATCTCGTGCTGAACCCGCTCGGCGTGCCGAGCCGCATGAACGTCGGTCAGATCCTCGAGATTCACCTCGGGTGGGGCGCCTTCGAGCTCGGCAACCAGCTGCAGCGGATGCTCGAGCAGCAGCGGGCGAGCGCCGAGATCAAGGAGCACCTGAAGGCCATCTACGCGGGCGACGAGACGATGAACGGCTTCTTCGACAACCTCGATGACGGCGACGTCAAGCGCTTCGTCAAGACGGTCGACGAGGGCGTCTTCATGGGATCGCCGGTCTTCGACGGCGCTCATGAGTCGGACATCAAGGGCGCTCTCGCCCTCGCGGATCTCCCGACCTCGGGCCAGGCGATCCTCTTCGACGGCCGCACGGGCGACGCCTTCGATCAGAACGTCACGGTGGGCATCATGTACATGCTGAAGCTCCACCACCTGGTCGACGACAAGATCCACGCTCGCTCGATCGGGCCCTACTCGCTCGTCACGCAGCAGCCCCTCGGCGGCAAGGCGCAGTTCGGCGGGCAGCGGCTCGGCGAGATGGAGGTCTGGGCGATGGAGGCCTACGGCGCGGCCTACGCGCTGCAGGAGTTCCTCACCGTGAAGAGCGACGACGTGATGGGCCGCACCCGGATGTACGAGGCCATCGTGAAGGGGGACTACACCCTGGAGGCGGGGCTGCCGGAGAGCTTCAACGTGCTCATCAAGGAGCTCCAGTCGCTGTGCCTGAACGTCGAGCTGGTCGAGACGAGCGCAGGGGTGGAGGCGTCGGCCGCGGAGGAAGAGGAGTGATGCAGTTCGTCACGTCACGAGCGCCGCGCGCCTTCTCGGTGACGGCAGGGGAGGCGCGCCGCGCGGGCGGCGCGCTCCCGAACGCTCAAGCAGTGGGCGCGGACAGGTTCATCGGTTTCGTTTCTGTCTCCGGAGGTCTCCATGCGTGACATCTTCAGCTTCTTCGAGAAGCCCAAGGACCCGCTGTCGTTCAGCGCCATCCGCATCTCGCTCGCGAGCCCGGAGAAGATCCGCGAGTGGTCGCACGGCGAGGTGAAGAAGCCGGAGACCATCAACTACCGGACGTTCAAGCCGGAGCGCGATGGTCTGTTCTGCGCCAAGATCTTCGGGCCCGTGAAGGACTACGAGTGCAACTGCGGCAAGTACAAGCGCATGAAGCACCGTGGCATCGTGTGCGAGAAGTGCGGCGTCGAGGTCATCCAGTCGAAGGTCCGGCGCGAGCGGCTCGGGCACATCTCGCTGGCCACGCCGGTCGCCCACATCTGGTTCCTGAAGAGCCTGCCGTCGCGCATCGGAAACATGCTCGACATCACGCTCAAGGACCTGGAGAAGGTGCTCTATTGCGAGGCGTACATCGTCATCGATCCCAAGGAGACTGGCCTCATGCGGGGCGATCTCCTGAGCGAGGAGCGGTATCTGCAGCTCCTCGACGAGTACGGTGACGACAAGTTCAGCGCCGGGATGGGCGGCGAGGCGATCCTCGAGATGCTCAAGCAGGTCGACGTCCACGGCCTGGCGGAGCTGCTCAGGACGGAGATGCGCGCGGCGACCAGCGAGGCCAAGCGGAAGAAGCTCGCGAAGCGGCTCAAGGTCGTCGAGGCGTTCCGCGAGAGCGGCAACCGGCCCGAGTGGATGATGCTGACCGTGATCCCGGTGCTCCCGCCGGATCTGCGCCCGCTCGTCCCCCTGGACGGCGGCCGCTTCGCGACCAGCGATCTCAACGACCTCTACCGCCGCGTCATCAACCGCAACAACCGCCTGAAGCGGCTCCTCGAGCTGAACGCGCCGGAGATCATCATCCGGAACGAGCGCCGGATGCTGCAGGAGGCGGTCGACGCGCTGTTCGACAACGGCCGTCGCGGCAAGACGATCACCGGCCCGAACAAGCGCCCGCTCAAGTCGCTCTCCGACATGCTGAAGGGCAAGCAGGGCCGGTTCCGCCAGAACCTGCTCGGCAAGCGCGTCGACTACTCGGGCCGCTCCGTCATCGTCGTGGGCCCGACGCTGCGCCTGCACCAGTGCGGCCTGCCCAAGAAGATGGCGCTCGAGCTCTTCAAGCCGTTCATCTACAACAAGCTGGAAGAGCGCGGCTACGTCAACACCATCAAGAGCGCCAAGAAGATGGTGGAGAAGGAGCGCCCGGAGGTCTGGGACATCCTCGAGGAGGTCATCAGCGAGCACCCGGTGCTCCTGAACCGCGCCCCGACGCTCCACCGCCTCGGCATCCAGGCGTTCGAGCCCGTCCTCATCGAGGGCAAGGCGATCCAGCTGCACCCGCTGGTCTGCGCGGCGTTCAACGCCGACTTCGACGGCGACCAGATGGCGGTCCACGTGCCGCTGTCGGTCGAGGCGCAGATGGAGGCGCGCGTGCTCATGATGAGCACGAACAACATCCTCTCGCCCGCGAGCGGCAAGCCGATCATCAACCCGACCCAGGACATCGTTCTCGGGCTCTACTACGCGACCCGCGAGCGGAAGTTCGAGAAGGGGTCGTACCGCGCGGACACCCTCGCCTTCGGCGAGGACGGCGTGGCGCAGGGCTACCTGCGGGGCGTCTACGCCTCCCTCGAGGAGGTGCGGATGGCGTACGACAACGGCGAGGTCGCGCTGCACGCCGGCGTCCGCGTCCGCGTGCCGATCATCGATGACGACGGCAACCCGCAGCTCGACGAGTTCGGCCACGTGAAGCGCCGCATCGTCGAGACGACGGTGGGCCGCGTCATCATCTCCGAGGTCCTCCCGAAGGGGGTCGCGTTCGAGTACGCGAACAAGACCCTCGACAAGAAGGCGCTCTCGGCGCTCATCGACGTCTGCTACCGCATCCACCGCAACAAGGAGACCGTCCTCCTCGCGGACCGGCTCCGCACGCTCGGCTTCGACCACGCGATGCGGGCGGGTATCTCGATCTGCATGGATCACATGGTGATCCCGCCGGCCAAGAAGGTCCTCCTCGGCGAGGCGCAGAAGGAGGTCGAGCGCGTCGTCGAGCAGTACCAGGAGGGGCTCATCACCGACGGCGAGCGGTACAACAAGATCGTCGATATCTGGGCGAGCATCGCCGACCAGGTCACGACCGAGATGATGGCCGGCATCGGCAAGGAGACGGTCGTCGACCACGAGACGGGCAAGGAGTCGATCGAGCCGAGCTTCAACCCGATCTACATCATGGCCGACTCCGGCGCGCGCGGCTCCACGCAGCAGATCCGGCAGCTGGCCGCGATGCGCGGCCTGATGGCCAAGCCGTCCGGCGAGATCATCGAGACGCCGATCACCGCGAACTTCCGCGAGGGTCTCAGCGTGCTCCAGTACTTCATCTCGACGCACGGCGCCCGGAAGGGTCTCGCCGACACGGCGCTCAAGACGGCGAACTCGGGGTACCTCACCCGGCGGCTCGTCGACGTGGCGCAGGACGCGGTCATCTCCGAGTTCGACTGCGGCACGCTCGACGGCATCCGCGTGGCGAAGCTCGAGGAGGCCGGCGAGGTCATCCAGCCGCTCGGCGACCGCATCCTCGGCCGCGTCGCGCTGGAGGACGTCGTCGACCCGCTCACCGGCGAGGTGCTCATCACGGCGAACACCGAGCTCGACGAGCAGGCGGTGCGGTCCATCGAGGACGCCGGCATCGAGGAGGTCGTCATCCGCTCGGTGCTCACGTGCCAGCTCCGCCGCGGGGTCTGCGCGCTGTGCTACGGGCGCGACCTCGCGCGCGGCTACCGGGTCAACATCGGCGAGGCGGTGGGCATCATCGCCGCCCAGTCGATCGGCGAGCCGGGCACGCAGCTCACGATGCGCACCTTCCACATCGGCGGCACCGCGGCGCGCGGCAAGATCGAGGCGAGCTACCTCGAGGCCCGCACCGAGGGCACCGTTCGCCTCCGCCGCGCGGTCGTCCAGAAGAAGAAGGACGGCACCATGGTGGTCATGAACCGCCACGGCGAGATCGTGGTCGTCGACGAGACGGGGCGCGAGCGCGAGCACAACCGCCTCGTCTACGGCGCCATCCTCAAGAAGGCCGACGGCGAGCGCACCAAGCCCGGCGAGCTGCTCGCCGAGTGGGACCAGTTCGCGACGCCGATCCTCACCGAGGTCTCCGGCGTGGTGAAGTTCGGCGACCTCATCGAGGGCGTCAGCGTGCAGGATCGCCTCGACGAGGTGACGGGCCTCTCGCGAAAGGTCGTCATCGAGTCGAAGGCGGCCGACGTCCGCCCGCGCATCTCGCTGAAGGACCCGGAGTCGGGCAAGACGCTGAAGCTCCCGAACAGCGAGCTCGAGGCGCGCTACCTGCTCCCTGTCGGCGCCCACATCGTCGCGCAGGAGGGGGATCTCATCGAGGCCGGCGAGGTCATCGCCAAGATCCCGCGCGACACGACGAAGGTGCAGGACATCACCGGCGGTCTGCCCCGCGTCGCCGAGCTGTTCGAGGCCCGAAAGCCGAAGGATCACGCGATCATCAGCGAGATCGACGGCGAGGTCACGTTCGGCAAGGACACGAAGGGCAAGCGGAAGGTCATCATCACGCCGTACTCGCCGGACGGGCACGCGCTCGGCGATCAGGCGCGCGAGTACCTGATCCCGAAGGGCAAGCACATCCAGGTGCAGCCGGGTGACCGGGTGCGCGCGGGCGACCCCCTCCAGGACGGCCCGCCGAACCCGCACGACATCCTCCGGGTGAAGGGCGAGAAGGAGCTGTCGGCCTGGCTCGTGAACGAGATCCAGCAGGTCTACCGGCTCCAGGGCGTCGGCATCAACGACAAGCACATCGAGGTCATCGTCCGGCAGATGCTCCGGCGTGTCCGCGTGCGCGAGGTCGGCGACACGAACTTCCTGGTGGACGAGCAGGTCGAGAAGCACATCTTCGAGAAGGAGAACGAGACCGTGCTCGAGCGCGGCGGCAAGCCCGCCATCGCCGAGGCGCTCCTCCTCGGCATCACCAAGGCCAGCCTCTCGACCGAGTCGTTCATCAGCGCCTCGTCGTTCCAGGAGACGACCAAGGTGCTCACCGAGGCCGCGATCAACGGCAAGACGGACGATCTCCGCGGTCTCAAGGAGAACGTCATCATGGGCCGCCTGATCCCGGCCGGGACGGGGCTGCCCGCCTACAAGCGCCTCCAGGTCGTGGTCGAGGGCGAGCCGGTGGCGCAAGCGCCGTACGTCGCCCCCCGGCCGCGTCCCGAGGAGACGCTCACAGCCGTGAACGAGGAGTAGCGGCCTTGCCGGCGCGCCCAGGGCGGGATCCAACCCCGACCCCGGGCGCGCCGCCCATCTCCCGAAGCGCGCTCGCAGCGGCTCGGGAGGCGTTTTGCCCTTCGCTCCAGGCTCATCGGCCTCGCGCGTCGCGCCGGACGTGGCGCGCGCGCCTACCCGGAGCCAGTCTTCACTCCCACGTCGCAGCGTATCGGGTCGAGCGGGCCTCGCCAGCCAACCGGCGTCGGCTGGAACGCTCACGGGGCTCGCGCGCCGCGCCGAGCTCTGCTCTCATTCCTCGAGCGCACCCCATGGCTGCATACGCCGCGAGCGGCTGGCCAGCTCTCCCCGCGTGCTCCCGTTCCGCGAGGGTTCTTGGGCGCGCCACCTCCAATTTCTGGGTAGAATCAGGGTTTCGATGGCTTCCGTTCAAGGATTGAACCAGCGGATTGCCGATCGCCTCGTCCTCGAGGGGCGCATCACCCCGGACGATCACCGTCGTGCGGTGGAGTACGCGATGCGTACGCGCGGCCGTATCGAGGACGCCATCATCGAGCTCGACATCGTCAACGAGGCCGAGCTCCTGAAGTTCATCGCGACCGTCCACAACACCCGCTTCGTCTCGACCGAGAAGCTCTCGAAGGCGATCATCGAGCCCCGCGTGCTCGCCAAGGTCTCGGCGATCACCGCGACGTTGCACGGTGTCTTCCCGGTGCTGCTCGACGATCGGAACACGACGCTCTCGGTCGCGACGGCGGATCCCGACAACGACGTCGCGCTGCACGAGATCCGGCTCGCCGCGGGCGTGCGGGACGTACGCGCCATCGTCGCCAGGCCGGCCGCGGTCCGCGCGGCCATCGCGTACCACTACCGGGGCGACACGACCGCGTTCAACTCGCTGCTGCGCCCGGTCAACTCGTTCGACGAGATCCTCTACACCAACAGCAATAACCCCTTCGAGCGCGCGTCGATGACGCACGAGCGCGCATCGATCACGCACGAGCGCGCGTCGATGACGCACGTGCCGGCGGCGGTCCCGCAGACGATGCACGGGCAGACGATGCACGGCCTGCCGGCGCACGCGGCGCCCACGCAGGCGGCGCCGATGCACCCGCAGGCGATGCACGCGCAGCCGGCGCACGCGGCGCCCACGCAGGCGGCGCCGGTGCCCGCGGCGCTCGTCACGGCGCCGCAGGTGCCCGCGGTGATGCGGGCGCCCTCCGCGCCGCCCCGCGTGGCCCCGGCGGGGCCGCCGCCCACGCCGGTGCCCCCATCGCCGCCCCCCCAGCAGCACGTCGCTCCCGCGCCGATCTCGGCGCCGGTCGCCGCGGCGCCGCCCCCGCCGCCGCCGCACCCGACGACGACCCACGCGTACGTCGAGACGCTCAACGTCCTCGTGAGCCTGCTCGAGAACGCGCGGCAGGACCTCCGAGGCCACTCCTCCACGGTCGCTCGCATCGTGCGCAAGCTCTGCGAGCGCATCGGCCTGCCGCCGACGACGGTCGCGAGCTACGTGGCCTCGGCCTACCTGCACGACCTCGGCAAGAACGGCCCGTACCACCTCACCGCGCTCAACGTCGCCGAGTACGAGGGGCACCGGCTCGCCGCGACGAAGAGCGTCGATCTCCCGGCGCACCTCATGGAGTCGGTGGGGCTGCCGCAGGAGGTCGTCTCGGCGATCAGCATGATGTACGAGCGCTACGACGGCAGCGGCTTCCCCGATGGCCTGTCCGGCAAGGAGATCCCGCTCGGCGCGCGCATCCTCGCGGTCGCGGACACCTACGCCGATCTCACGCAGAACCCGCGCAACCCGTACCGCAAGGCGCTCCGCCCGCCGGAGGCCTGCGACGTGCTCGCCCAGTACCGCGCCACCATCTTCGATCCGAACATCGTCGATCTCTTCCGCCAGGTCATGACGGGCGACGACATGCGCGCGAAGCTGCTCTCCGATCGGCACCAGGCGCTCATCGTCGACCCGGATCCCGAGGAGACGACGGTGCTCGAGCTGCGCCTGCTCGAGCAGGGCTTCGAGGTCTCGATCGCGCGCAACGTGGCGCAGGCGCGCCGCGAGCTCGAGACGAAGGACATCGAGGTCGTCGTCAGCGAGATCGACCTCGAGGAGCCCGACGCCGGCCTCGCGCTCCGCTCCGACGCGCTGAAGCTCGGCTTCGGCCGCGACAAGACGTGGGTCATCCTCACCGCGAAGACGGACCGGCAGACCGCCCAGCGCGCCTTCGATCTCGGCGTCGACGACTTCGTCTCGAAGCCGGCGTCGACCGACGTCATGGCCGCCAAGCTCCGCCAGCTCATCGAGCGGCGCTCCACGACCGCCGTCCCCCGCGGCGTGTCCGGCTCGCTCGCCGAGATGGGCCTGCCGGACATGATCCAGATCCTCTGGCACGGCCGGAAGACGTGCGCGCTCAAGATCCAGGCGAACTCCATGGCCGGCGAGATCCACTTCGCCGACGGGCAGGTCGTCCATGCGCTCTGGGCCGGCGCGCAGGGCGAGGACGCGTTCTACCGGATGCTCTCGCTCACGGAGGGCGACTTCCGCCTCGACCCGAGCTTCTCGCCCAGCACCCGCAGCATCACCGCGTCACCCGAGGCGCTGCTCCTCGAAGGGATGCGCCGCCTCGACGAAGGGACCTTGGCCTAGGCGCGTCGCGCTGGAGGCCCCCTTGAAGAGCCCCGTCTGCATCGAGACCCCGCGGCTGCGCCTCTTCATCCCTCCCGTCGAGCTCGCTGGCCGCTACCTCGCCTATTTCGAGCGCAACCGCGATCACCTGGCGCGGTGGGATCCGCCGCGCCCCGAGGGCTTCTACACCGAGGCGTTCTGGCGCGAGCGACTCCTCCGCGACCTTGAGGACTTCGCCGCGGATCGCGCGCTCCGGCTCGCGCTGCAGTGGCGCGGCGCCCCCGGCGGCGAGGTGATCGGGGTCTGCAACTTCACGCAGTTCGTCCGCGGCGCCTTCCAGGCCGCGACCCTCGGCTACTCGCTCGACCAGCGCGCCGTGGGCTCGGGCCTGATGTTCGAGGCGATCGAGGCGGCGAACGCGTACATGTTCGACACGCTCGGCTTCCACCGGGTGATGGCGAACTACCTGCCGCACAACGAGCGCAGCGGCCGGCTGCTCCGGCGCCTCGGCTTCGTCGTCGAGGGGTACGCGCGCGATTACCTGTTCATCGACGGCGCGTGGCGCGATCACGTCCTGACCGCGCTGACCAACCCGAGGCCCGCGCCTCCGGGCGGCTCGCGAACGACGGGGGCAGCGCACCCCGCCCGCGGCGCCGGCCCGCGCCACGGTTGATCCGGCCGCTGCTGTGATCGCGCCGCCGCGCGGCGTCCTGGCCGCACGCCCCTGCCGGCCGGCGACCGGCCGGCAACCTGGCGAGAACGCTGAAGATTGCGGCTTGCCGCCCCGCGACCGCCGCGCGCCGCGTCTTGCCCCGCAGCGGGCGCCGCCCTAGCTTGTCCCGAGGCGTGGACCGCGAGTGCGGCCGCGACCCGGAGGCACATGTACGGTCCGCAAGGCAACGGTGGCGGCAGCGCACGCAGGCCAGCGCAGCGCTCGACGAAGGTCACGGTCCCCGAGATCCGCTCCCGCAAAGGGGCCTCGCCGATCGCGATGGTGACGGCCTACGACTTCACGATGGCGCGGCTGCTCGACGAGGGCGGCGCCGATCTGCTGCTCGTCGGCGACTCGCTGGGGATGGTCGTGCAGGGGCACACGACGACGCTCCCCGTGACGGTCGAGGAGATCTGTTACCACGGGCGCGCGGTGGCGCGCGGCGCGCGGCGCGCCCACGTCGTGGGCGACATGCCGTTCATGAGCTTCCAGCTCTCTCCGATGCACGCGCTCGAGAACGCCGGGCGCATGATGAAGGAGGGCAGCTTCGAGAGCATCAAGCTCGAGGGGGGCGAGGAGATCGCCGAGCACGTGCGCCGGATCGTCGCCGCGGGCATCCCGGTGATGGGTCACCTCGGGCTCACGCCGCAGTCGGTGCACGCGATGGGCGGGTTCAAGGTGCAGGGCAAGGGCGACGAGGCGGCCGAGCGCCTCATCGCCGACGCGCGCGTCCTCGACGAGGCGGGCGCCTACGCGATCGTGCTCGAGGCCATCCCGCCGGACCTCGCGCAGGAGGTGACGGCCGCGGTCTCCGTCCCGACGATCGGCATCGGCGCCGGGGCCGGCTGCGACGGGCAGGTGCTCGTCTGTTACGACCTGCTCGGGATGTTCCGCGAGCTGACGCCGAAGTTCGCGAAGCGCTTCGCCGAGGTCGGCGATCAGATCGTGGAGGCGACGCGCGCCTACGTGGACGAGGTGCAGTCGCGCACGTTCCCCGCGGCAGAGCACAGCTTCAAGCCGAACGGGCCTCGCCGGGCCGCGACCGTGCCCGCCGCGCCGGCCAAGCCCGAGTTCGCGCCGGCGGACGAGATCCCCCCGCACTGGCAGACGCACTGAGCGCGGCGGCGCGGTGCGGTGCGGTGCGGTCGGTTGACTCGACTCGACTCGACTCGACTCGACGCCGGCTGCTCCGCGCCGGCAGGCGCGCGTCCCGCGCGGGCAAGCGCGCCGGAGGGGACCAGCCTCAGCTCGCCTGGCCTTCCGGCTCCTGCCGCCCTCCGATGGAGCGCAGCAAGAGCTCGACCGCGAGCAACAGGAGCAGCAGGAGCGCGACGTAGGGCGACCCGTCGATGGATGCGGCCATGCCGCCCAGCTCCGCCGCGCGGGCGCTCTCGGCGACGCGCCTGGGGCGGAGGTCGATCTCGCGCTCCGGGACCGACACGACGCGCGTCGAGCGCTCGCCGTCCAGGGTGAGCTCGTAGAGGCCGGCGAGCGGCGGAGAGACGCGCAGGCGCCGCTCGACCTCGGCGACGGGGAGCGCCTCGCGCGACCGCGAGCCCTGCGAGGCCCCGTCGCGGTCGACCCGCACGCGCTCGACCTTGACGTCGTGGTAGCCGTCGAACGTCCACAGCTCGCCCGCGGCGAGGCGCCGCGCGCCGCCGCGGGCGCGCGCGGCGCCGACGAAGCCGTCGAGCAACGACAGGAACGCCGGCCGCAGCGCGACGTCGCTCTCCTCCGTGCTGAGCGGCAGCGTCATGAACAGCACCACGCCGCGCCCGAGCGGGCGGCGCACGAGGAACGGGGCGCCGTCCGCCCACCGGGCGAGCACCTCGGCGCCCTCCGAGGCCTCCGCGCCCAGCGTCGCCCGGCCGCGCGGGGCGACGTCGGCGAGGCCGGGCGCGGACGGGCCGAGCCAGCCCGCCGTCGCCGGATCCACGCCGGGCACCGGGGAGGCCGACCAGCGGACGACCCCCGGGACCAGCGGCTCGAACCCGGCGCCGAGCGGCGCCGCGGCCGCGCGCTGGCCGAGCGTCAGCAGCGCGACGCCGCCGCGCTCGACCCACGCGGCGAGCGAGCGGCGCACCTCCGGCGTGAAGCCGGGCGCGTCGTCGACGATGAGCCCCGCGTGCGCGGCCAGCTCGTCCGCGTGCTCCGGGACCGAGGGCAGCGGCCTGATCTGCGCGTCCAGGTCGAGCGCCGAGAGGGCCTGCTCGAGCGGCGGCGGGCCGCCCGTCTCGACGTGCGTGGTCGCGGGGTCGACCACGACCGCGATCGAGAGCGGGCCGCCGGCGGAGATGATCGGGGCGCGATCGTCCTCGACGATCGCGTCGCCGCCGGTGAGCGCGGCGATCAGGATCTCGGGCGTCCCGGCCGGGAGGTCGATCGAGAGCTCCTCGGCGCGCAGGGCCGGATCGAGCGCGACCTTGCCGAGCACGGCGTCGCCGGCGCGCACCTCGAGGGATCGCCCCGCCGCGGCGGAGGCGCCCGTCGCCGAGGCGCCTGCGGCGGCGGAGCCCGCGGCGGGCGGCGCGTCCGCGCCGCCATCTCGCTGCGCGACGGCGATGTCGGGCCCGCGCGCCGCGGTCGACCCGGCGGTGCAGACGACGCGGACGCGCGCCTTCTGGCCGGATCGATCGGCGCGGACGATCCCGCAGTCCTCGCCCGTCGCCTCGAGCTCCTGGAGCGGCACCCACGTGGCGATGTCGGGGGTGCCCGAGATGGGCGGGGCGCCGGGCGTGCCGTCCGCGAGGTCGCTGAGGAGCACGATGCGCTTGTCGCTCTGAGGCAGCCCACGGAGCAGATCGCGGGCGAGCGCGAGGGCGCCGTCGATGTCGGTGGCGCGGTCCGACGGCGCCACCGCGTCGAGCGCCTCGCCGACGGCGGCGAGGTTGGTTGTCGACGCGAGGGCGACGCGGGCCGGGGCGCCCGCGAGGACGAGCGCCGCGGCGTCGCCGGGAGCGAGGCCGCCGGCGAGCTCGCGCGCGGCCGTGAGCGCGCGCTCGAACCGCGAGGGCGAATGCGAGGAAGCGTCGATCGACCGCCCGTCGCGCGCGGCGCCCTCGGCGCCGGCCGGACGCGCCCGCATGCTGAGCGAGTCGTCGACGACGATGGCGAGCGCGACCGACGCGCCGGCCCTGCGGCTGAGCGACAGGTGCGAGCAGCGCAGGAGCGGCGTGGCGCCGAGCACCGCGAGCGCGATCACCGAGACGGCCCGGGTGGCGAAGAGGGCGCGGTCCTCGAGGAGGCTCCGGCGCCGCGCCGTCGGCGGCGTGGGCGGGACCAGGCGCGCCGGCGGGAACGGCCGCTCCTCGGCGCGGCGACGGCGCAGGAGGTGCGCGGCGACGGGCGCGCCGACGAGCAGCGCGACCAGCAGCGCGCCGAGCGTGACGAAGCTCATCGGCGCACCTCGGCGATCGCCTGCACGAGCGAGCGGACGACGTCGGTCGGAGGATCGGCGCTCGTCGCGCGGAGCAGGCGGCCGCCGCGCGACGCGAGCGCCCGCGACCAGGCCTCGGCCAGGGCGGCGAGGCGCGCCTGGTACTGCGCGCGGACCGCGCCCGCGTCGGCCTCCACGACCGCGCCGCCCTCCAGGGCGCGGAGGCGCACGTTGCCCTCGAAGTCGAGCGTCGCCTCGCTGGGATCGAGGACCTGGAGGGCGATCAGCGTGCGGCCGCCGGTGCTCAGCGACGTGAACGCCGAGAGCGCGCGATCGACGCCCGACGGGGCCGCGCCGGATTCATGAGCGAGATCGATGAGATCTGAGATGAGCAGGACGACGGCGCCGCGGCGGGCCTTCTTCGCGATGGGCGCGAGCGCGCGCTCGACGGCGCCGGCGTCGCCGCTCCAGTCCTGGGCGGCGGAGGTGGCCTCGAGGGCGCCGACGATCCGCTCGAACGCCTCGCGCCCCGCCATCGCGGGCAGGCCGTGGGTGCCGGCGCCGCCGAGCCAGGCGAGCCCCACCGGGTCGCCGGTGGCGAGCGCGACGCGGGCCATGGCCGCGGCGATGAGCGCCGCGTAGGCCAGCTTGGCGCCGGGCGCGCGCCGGCCGCGGTACGACATCGAGGCGGTCGCGTCGACGCACAGCCACAGGGCGCGATCGGTCTCGGTCTCGAACTCGCGCACCATGAGGCGATCGTGGCGGAGCAGGGCGCGGCGATCGAAGAAGCGGAGATCGTCGCCGGGTACGTAGGGCCGCTGGCCGCCGAACTCGACGCCCGCGCCCTTGCGGACGCTCCGGTGCATGCCGGCGTAGACGCCCTCGGCGACGGCGCGCGACTTGAGGCGGAGCGGGGCGAGCCCGCCCCAGTCGATGGGGAACGCGGCGAGCGAGGCGCGGTCGGAGGCGAGCGGCACGGTGTCGCTTCTTAGCCTGGATCCACCGGGCGATCACCTCGCGGCAGCGGCGCGCCGGCGCTGCGGGGGGACGCGCGGCAGCCGTGCGCCGGCGGCGCGCCGAGCCACGCTCGGGGACGCCCCTGGGCTCCCTCCCTCGCGCGGCTTTCTCGTGGGCTTTCCCGTTGTTCCGGGGGCGAGGGCTTGCCGAAGCGACGCCCGCCGCACATCAGCTCCGTGGAATGGCTGACGAGAAGAGGCCGGCGTCGCGCGCGTGGCTCGGGTACCTGCTGATCGCCGTCGGGATCCTGGTCCTTTCCGGGATCGTCAGGTCACGAGGGCGCCCGCTCGTGCCGTACGACGAGGCGGTCGCCGAGGTGCAGCGCGGGGAGGTCTCCGCGGCGATCGTGAAGCCCGACGAGATCGAGCTGATCCGCCGCGAGAGCCCGCAACGACCGGAGGAGCGCGTCCGCGTGACGCGGCTGCCCGGCGTCGAGGACGAGCCGCTCGTGAGGGCGCTGCTCGACAAGCAGGTCCGCATCGAGGCGAAGAGCCCCCAGACGTCGGTGTGGATGCAGGTGGCGATCTGGATGTTGCCGCTCCTGCTCATCAACGCGGCGTTCTTCATGGTGCTGCGGCGGGCGGGGCAGGGGGCCGGCGGGCCGCTCGGGTTCCTGCGCAGCAAGGCGAAGATCTACGATCGATCCAGGCAGGATCCGGTGCGCTTCTCGGACGTCGCCGGCGTCGACGAGGCCAAGGACGAGCTCGTCGAGGTCGTCGACTTCCTCAAGGAGCCCTCGAGGTACCGCTCGCTGGGCGGGCGGATCCCGCGCGGCCTCCTGCTCATCGGGCCGCCGGGCACCGGCAAGACGCTGCTCGCGCGGGCGGTGGCGGGCGAGGCGAACGTGCCGTTCTTCTCGCTGAACGCGAGCGAGTTCGTCGAGATGTTCGTGGGGCTCGGGGCCGCGCGGGTCCGCGAGCTCTTCGAGGAGGCGCGCAAGAGCGCGCCCAGCATCGTGTTCATCGACGAGATCGACGCCGTGGGCAGGACCCGGGGCGGCCTCGGCGCCCTCGCGACGCACGACGAGCGAGAGCAGACGCTCCACCAGCTCCTCGCCGAGCTCGACGGCTTCGACGCGCGCACCACCGTGATCCTGATGGCCGCCACGAACCGCCCCGAGGTGCTCGATCCGGCGCTCCTGCGGCCCGGGCGCTTCGATCGCCAGGTCATCGTGGATCGGCCCGATCTGCGGGGCCGCGAGGCGATCCTCGCCGTCCACGCGCGGCGGGTGCCGCTCGCGAGCGGCGTGGATCTCGGGCTCGTGGCGCGCCGCACGCCGGGCATGGTCGGCGCCGATCTCGCGAAGATCGTCAACGAGGCCGCGCTGGCCGGGGCGCGGCGCGGCGCGAGGGAGATCGGACAGGCCGATTTCGACGAGGCGCTCGATCGCTCGCAGCTCGGGCTCCGGCGCCGCGGGCAAATCATGACCGCGGAGGAGCGGCGGCGCGTGGCCTACCACGAGGCCGGGCACGCCCTCGTCGCGCTCGCGCTGCCAGCCGCCGATCCGGTGGAGCGGGTGTCCATCGTGGCCCGCACGATCGGCGCGCTCGGCGTCACGATCCAGGTGCCCCGCGACGAGCGACAGCTGGTCACCGAGCAGGAGATCGAGTCGCGCGTCACGGTGATGCTCGGGGGCAGGGCGGCGGAGGAGATCGCGCTGGGGCAGGTGTCGAGCGGCGCGCACGACGATCTCGGGCGCGCCACGGCGCTCGTCCGCGAGATGGTGACCCGCCTCGGGATGAGCCGGCGCCTCGGGCTGGCCGCGCTCGCGCGCACCGTCGGCGCGCCGATGCTCGGCGTGCTCCAGGAGGAGCGCACGTGCAGCGAGGAGACCGCCCGCGAGGTCGACGAGGAGGTGAGGGAGCGGCTCGGCGAGATGTACCTGAAGGCCAAGCAGCTGCTCGTCGATCGCCGCGAGGGCCTCGAGGCGGTCGCGGAGGCGCTCGTGCTCAAGGAGACGCTGCGCGGCGAGGAGCTGGAGGAGATCGCGGCCGTGTCGACGCGGCGGAAGATCGCCGTGGGCCCGCCGAGCGCGGCGTGAGCCTCAGGCGGCGCGCCGCCGGCGCCTGAGTCCGCCCGCGAGCGTGGCGAGCGACAGGCCAAAGGCCGCCCACGCCCGGCCGCCGGCGCTCCCGCGCGGCGCGCCCCCGGCCGCGCGGCAGGCGCAGCCGCCGTCCTCCTCTGCGAGGTCGCCGCCGCCTGCCGGGGCCTCCGGCTCGCCGACGCCGATCCCTCGCACAGCGATCATCTGCAGGGGTCGGTCGGGGTCGTTGGACTCGACGAGGACGGTCGCCGCGAACGCGCCGCTGGCCTTCGGCGCGAAGCGGATCGCGAAATCGATCTCCGTTTCCGGATCGATCCCGAGCGCCGCGTCCGCGAGCTCGAAGCTCTCCGCGTCGTCGGTCGTCACGACGGCATCGAGCAGCGCCTCTCCCGCGTTCGACAGGCGGACGAGCTCCACGTTGGCCTGCCCCACCTCCACGGCGCCAAAATCGATCTCCTGCTTGTCCAGCGCGAGGTCCGGGAGCGGCACATGGACGCGCTCGCTCTCGAAGACCCATTCGTGCTCGGTGAGCGGGAAGGCGAGCGGGATGTCGGCGAGCGGGATCGACCACGAGCGGCCCAGCAGGCTGACGCCGAACGCGGGGACGAGGTGGAGCGTGCCGTCGTACCGCACCGAGCCCTCCGGACGAACATTGAGCTCGACCGACGGGCCTCCCACGTAGTCCACGGAGGAGGCTCCGCCCTCGGAGGTGATGTCGCCTCCGCTCACCGTCGCCTGATCGAGCGTCTCGATGGCCACGCGATGGGTCGTGTAGCGGGCCGCGACGTCCATCGCGATGTCGAGCTCGAACCTCCCGTCGATTCCGGGGATCGAGCCGCCGATGAGGTCGCCGAGCGACACGGACGCAATGCGCTGCAGCGCGGTGGAGCTCTCCAGCGTGATGCCCGGCTCCCAGCCCCAGGCGTCGAACTGCTCTCGGGCGTGCACCTGGAGATCGATCTGGGGCACATAGGGGATATCACCCGTCCAGTCGAAGTCCTGGCCCAGGACGGAAATGCTGATGCGTCCCTGTGCGCTGACATCGAGTCCGTAATCGCAGCTGAACGCGCCTCCGTCCGGGGCGCCTGGTGCCTTGAGCGCGAGCGCCTCCGGCCACGACGCCTCGAGCGCTCCGCTCAACGAGACCTGGGTGTCGGCGTAGACCGCCGCCCCGAGGTTGACCTGGAGCGGCGAGCCCGGCGGGACCCAGCCTGTATCGAAGTCGAGCTCGAGCGGGATGGCGTCTTTGCGCCGGAACGTGAGCGGCCCCCGCGCGCACTGAAGCGGGTCGTCCGCGCACGGCACGGCGAGCGAGTCATAGGCCGAAGCGGCCGCGGGGGCGAACAGGGCGAACGCGGCGGCGACGCAGGGGAGAGCGCGCCGCCGCCGGGGCCGAGCAGAGCGGAGCGCCGCGAGGGCTGCGCCGCCGGACAGCAAGGAACGCATGAGAACGATTACCACGATCCTCGCGCTCCACGCCATAGCCGCAGCCCCCCGATGGCGGCGCGCCAGGCACGCCCCAGCTGCGTTTCAGCTCGTTCCAGCGCGTCCTAGCGCGCCCCGAACAGCGTGCCGACCACGATGCCGGCGGCCGCGCAGAGAATGGCCACCACGGTCCAGAGGATGAGCTCACGCGAGGTGCCGCCCGCCGTCGGAGCAGGGCCAGCGGGCGTCCCGCGGACCACCGCGGCCGCGCTTTCGGGCAGCGCTCTCCTCACCGCGCTCGCCACCGCGCTTTCCGGACGCGTGACCGGATGGCCGACGTGGCCAACATGGCCGACGCCCGGGGCGGAAGCACCGTCCTGGAGGGGCGCGGCGTAATCCAGGCCGGTCCGCTCGAGCGCGAGATCGGTGATCGAGACGGCGTCCGCGAGGCTCGCGGGGGTGTGGTGCACGACGCGCCGTTCTTCTCGGCAGGCGCGCAGGGCGTCCGCGAAGGCCCTGGCGCTCGGGTGCCGCTCGGAAGGGCTCTTGGCGAGGGCCCTCAAGATGACGGCCTCCAGGCCGGCCGAGATGAGCCCGGAGCGCTCGCTGGCGCGCGGCGGCAGCGGCTGCTCGGCGATCTGCGCCGTCATCACGGCGATGGGCGTCCGCTTGCTGAACGGCACGGCGCCGACCGCCATCTCGTAGAGGATGCAGCCGAGCGCGTAGATGTCGCTGCGCGGGTCGACGTCCTCCCCGCGCACCTGCTCCGGCGCCATGTACTCCGGCGTCCCGAAGATCATGTCCTTCTCGGTGAGCCCGGTCGTCTGCTGCTCGCCGTGCACCACCTTCGCGAGCCCGAAATCGACCACGCGGACGCGGCCGGCGAAGGGGGACGGCGCGGCGCCCGCGCGCCCGTCCGGGCGCTCGATGAGCACGTTGGCCGGCTTGAGATCGCGGTGCACCACGCCGGCCGCGTGCGCGGTCTCCAGCGCGGCGCAGATCTGCAGGGCGATCTCGATCGCCAAGTCGATCTCGATCGGCGCGTGGTCCCGCAGGAGCTCCTCGAGCGAGCCGCCGTCGATGTGCTCCAGCGCGATCACGAGGAGCCCGCCCTCCTCGACGAAGTCGAGCATCCGGACGACGTGCGGGCCCTCGACGCGCTCCAGGATGGCGGCCTCCCGGTGATAGCGCCTGAAGATCTGGGGGGTGCCCGAGAGGTGCCTGTGGATCACCTTCAGCGCGACGGGCTGGCCGTCCTCGTCGCGGGTGGCGCGGTAGACGACGCCGGAGGCCCCCTCGCCGATGACGGACTCGACGGTGTACCGCGACGCGACGCCGTGCCCTGCGGGCAGGCGATCGGGCGCGGGCTGCGGCGAGGTCACCGCCCACCGCCCGCGTCCGCCGGGATCGGCGGCGCGGGGTCCGGCGAAGGCGCCCTGAGGTGCAGCTCCGTCGACGAGGTGCAGGCGCGCACGATCTTCGGGCTGAGCTCGATGGGATCGAGCCGCGCGGCGGGGTCGGCCTCGCGCCACGCGGCGCACGCGGTCTCGGCGAGCCCTGTGGCGTCGAGCGCGACGTAGGCCTCGAGCAGGTGCCGCTGCAACGTGGCGATCTGCACCCGGGCGAGATCGCCGTAGCCGAGCAGGCGGCTCGCCCGCGCCACGGCGTCGATGTAGCGGCCGCTCCGCACGTCGCCGGCGAGCTGCGGCAGCTCGGCGTCGACCCGGCGCTGGGCGTCGCGCGCGCGGCCGGCCCCCTCGGAGCGCACCAGCGCGCCGGAGCTCGCGGCCTCGGCCTTGCCCTCGGCCGTGAGCGGCAGATCCGTGAGCGGGACGAGGATCACCATGCCGCGGCGCAGCGGGCGCTGCTTGAGGTGGTTGTACTTGTCGAGCATCCACGCGTGGTCCCGCTTGCCCAGGAAGCGATAGGCGATGGTGAGCAAGGTGTCGTGCTGGCCGACGACGTACCGCAGGTTGTACGGCACGATGATCTCCTGCCCGTCGGTCGGCTCGAGCCAGGGCCACGTGTCGTTCGAGATCGAGAGGACGTCGCTCCGGTCGGCGGTGCCGAGCAGCCGCTCCGCGAGGATCGCCCAGGTCTCGCCCGCGGTGACGCGGTGGTGGCCCAGCGCGGGCACCTCCAGGCGCAGGCCGGGCATGATCGGCACGCCGGCGCCCGCGTCGAGCGCGTTGGCGGCGACGAGCACCTGCTCCATCTGCACGCGCCCGTAGGTGCGCTCCGCGATCTGCGCGAGCGTCTCGCCCTCGCGGACGACGTGCGGGAACGCCGCCGCGGCGCTGCCGACCAGCGTCGTCGCTGCGAGGGCGCCCACGGAAAACCAAGCTCGCGGGGACATCACGCCGCCGAGGGTACCAGGGGTTCGCGCGCCGTGGGACGGCTCGCGGACGGCTCGCGACCGCTCGCGCGGCGGCGCGCGGGGAACGTTTGCCACGATTTCGTCGCGCCCGGGGTTTCGTGCCAGAGTGCGCGCGACGCATGAAAGACACGACGACCGCCGGCAGGATCCCGACGTGGCTCTCGCGGCGCTCGCCTGCGGCGGCGCGGCTCCTCACGGCCGGCCTGCTCGGGCTGGCGACGCCGGGCTGCCTCGTCCGGCAGGGGCTATACGACGAGGCGCGCGCGGAGATCCGGAGAGAGCGCGAGGCGGGTGACAAGGCGCGGGCCGAGGCCCAGAGCGCCCGCGCCGAGGCCGCGCAGCGGTCCGCGCAAATCGCCGCCATCGAGGAGGAGCTGGCGCGCCTCTCGGACGACCTCCGGGCGCGCGATCTCAGGCTGTCCGAGGCGACGACGGCCGAGGCGGGGCTCGCGCGGCGGCTCGACGAGCTCGCCGCCATGAACGAGGAGCTGTCGGCGCGGCTCCGGAGCGCCGGGCAGAGCGTGGGGCAGCTCGCCGGCGAGCGGGGCAGCCTGTCGGCGGAGCTCGCGGAGACGCGGGCCAAGCTCGACGATCTGCGCCGGAAGCAGGCGGCGGCGGAGGCGCGGGCGGCCGGGATCCGCGACGCCGTGGACCGGCTGAAGGGCGCGGCCCTCGCGGGGAAGGTCCGTGTCGGGCTCCGCGCCGGGCAGCTCGTGATCGAGGTGCCGAGCGACGCGCTGTTCGCGGCGGGGAAGGCCGAGATCCAGCGCGAGGGGCGCGCGGTGCTGGCCGAGATCGCCGCGGTGCTCCGGACGATGCCGGAGCACAGGTTCCAGGTCGCCGGGCACACCGACGACGGCGGCGACGCGAAGAGCAAGAAGGCGAAGGGCGCGCGCTTCCCGTCGAGCTGGGAGCTCTCGTCGGCCCGCGCGGTGGCGGTGGTCCAGGCGCTGATCGCGGAGGGCATGGCGCCCGGGAGCCTGTCCGCAGCTGGATACGGGGAGTTCGCGCCAGCGGCGACGAACGTCACGGCGGAGGGGCGGGCGAAGAACCGGCGGATCGAGATCGGCCTGGTGATGGACCAGGAAGCGTTGGAGAAGGAGAGAGCAGGCGGCCCGAGCGTGGCGGCGCCAAAGCCCTGACGGCTCGCCTCCAGCGCCTCCGGGCGCCGCCCGCGTCACGTCATCGATCGCCCGTCGGCTCCCCGGCCGCCTCCCCTCGCCGCAGCGCGCATGCCGCGAGGATGCACAGCGCCGGCGTCACGACCATGTGATACCGGTCCTCGCCGAAGAACACGGCGTGCGTCAGCGCCACCGACGCGACCGCGAACGCGAGGTAGCCGACGACGCCCCCGTTCGCGGGTCGGCCCGGCAGCGGCAGCGCGGCGATCAGCGGGATCGCCACCGCGAGCGGCCAGAACGCGTGCCCGTCGCCGAGCACCCCCCACGCGACCAGCCCGAGCACCGCCGCGAGCGCGAGGAGCTGCGCGACGAGCTCCCGCCGCGGCCTCCGCCGCGGCATCGCCACGACCCCGAGCGCCGCGGCGGACAGCAGGCCGAGGTGCGACGCCGTGAGCACCCGGCGCCCCGCCGCGCGCCGCTCCTCGGGCCACGCCGCAGGGTTCGCCTCGCCGAGATAGCCGATCGGGAACGACTCGTGATCGAAGGTGAAGCCCAGCTTCCTCGGGATCAGGGCCAGCCAGCGACCTGGATCATCCTTGATCCACTGAAGCCCCGCGGCCATCCAGCAGCGGTCCTGCGCCACCTGGCCGCGCGCGATCGGGCAGCCGTCTCCCGCGCGCAGCGTCTCGAAGCGGCCCGTCGCGCGCGGGAACGCGCCGATGGCGAGGTTCCAGCCGCCGTTCGTCGAGACGAGCGCGCAGCCGTCCATCACGCGGCAGTTGCGGATCGTCCACGGCGCCACCACGGCGAGGGCCGTGGCGGCCGCGAGCGCCGCCGCGAGCGCGCCGCGTTTCCACGCGGCCGCCCCTCCAGACGCCGTGGCCGCCGCTCCTCCGGACGCCACCCCCTGCGGGGCACGCATGGCCAGCAGCGCGAGCGCCGGCGCGCAGAGCAGGCTCTGGGGCCGCACCAGCGCCGAGAGCCCGAGCGCCACGCCCGCGAGGACCGCGCCGCGGGCCGGGCGGCCGCGCGCGGCGTCGCGCGCGAGCAGCCAGGGCGCCGTCACCAGGCCGAGCGCCGCGAGCGGCTCCGTCATGAGGAGGGCCGCATAGACGATGAGCCCCGGCGAGAGCGCCGCGAGGAGCGCCGCCACGCGGGCGCGCCCCGGCGTTGTCGCGTACCGGGCGAGGCGGTGGACCACGACGACGAGCAGCGCGCCGGTCACCGCGTTCGCGACGGTCGCCGCGTGCGGCCCGGCGCCGAACAGCCGGTAGACGAGGGCGAGGAACCCGCTGTAGCCGACCGGATAATGGCACCACGGGTGCCAGACCGCCTGGCCCCCGACGATGAGATCGTCCGAGTAGCCGAGCCCGGCGGCGATGCGGCGCGCGCCGAAATCATAGTAATGGCCGTCCCACACGGGCTCGCGCGCCCACGCGATCGCCACGTAGAGCCGCGGCAGCAGCGCGAGCGCGAACGCGAGCGCCGAGAACGCGAGATCCCCGCCGGCGCGTTCTGACGTGCCGCACGTGCCGCCCGTGCCGCCCGTGCCGCGCCCGCCTCCGATCCGCGCCGCCCCGTCGCTTCCGCGCGACGCCTCAGCCATGCGGCTTGGCGCGCGAGCCGGCGGAGATCTCGCGCAAGCGACGCATGTAGGTCTTCGCCACCTGCGCCGGATCGAGCCGCAGGTACTTGGCAATTTCCTGAACGAATCCCTGTACGTAGACGGTCGCGGGCAGGTCGCCTATCGCCTCGTTCTCGATCGCCTGGAGGTGCGCCAGCGAGATCTTGGTCCGCTGCGAGATGTCGGTGAGCTCGACCCCCTGCGACTCGCGCACCTTGCGGAGCAGCGCGCCGCTGAACTGCGTCTCGGCGTTGATCTCGCGCGCGAGCTCGGCCTGGAGCATGGCGAGCTCGGCCACGGCGGCGGCGTTCTCGGCGCGCACCGGGCCGAGCTGCGTGCGCGGATCGTCGGGGTAGGTCGAGAGATCGTACGCGCGGCGGCGCACCGGATCGAGGAGGGTGTCGTGCGCCTCCTCGATGCGCGCCTGCTCCTTCTGGAGCACCGCGGGGCTCAGCACGCTGACCACGGGCAGGCTCCCCTCCCGGTAGGTGTCGCGCTGGCGCTTGTAGGCGCGCCGGATCTCGTCGTCGGCGGCCGTCCGCGCGAGGCCGAGCGCCTCGTAGAGCGTCGGCGGCGCGGCGCTCTTCGAGGCGGCGGCGAGGGCGCGGGCGTGCGCCTCGGCCGGGCGGGAGTCGCGCGCGGCGAGCAGCGCGAGGATGCGCCGGGCCACGCGCTCGAGGTTGCGCGCGCTCTTCGACGTCGGGCTGTCGATGAGGAGCGGCTGGCGCCGGCGCGCGGTCAGCCACACGGCGTCGTCGTGCTCGATGTGGCCGAGGTAGTCGAGGGAGATGCCGAGGAAGCGCTCCGAGACGGCGCTCATCGCGGGGCCGAGCTCCAGGTCCGAGCGGTGCCGGGTCTGGCTGACCACGAGGTGCGGCTTCACCCGCGGCAGCTGCGCGGCCGCGAGCGACGCGACCCCCTCGTCGAACCGCTTCACCTCCATGATGAAGTCGCGCGGCGTCGCGAGCGCCGGCAGCGACGCGGCCACCTTCTCCACGAGCCGGATCTTGAAGCGCTCCTTCATGAGCGCCCGGCGCAGGGTGCGCTGGTAGAGCGCGCGGCAGAAGCGGTAGGAGTGCTCGACCGCGAGCGGCTCGGGCGTGGTGGCGCAGATGCCGACGTCGGCGTGCAGGAAGAGGTCGAGCGTCGAGGAGCCGGTCGCCGCGCCGAGGCTGACGATCACGTAGTCGACGTCGAGCTCCTGGATCATCTTCATCCAGTAGGCGGCGCGGCTTGGCCGGTGCGGCGTGGCCGTCATCGGGTCGTACGCGGTCGGGACGAGCCGGAGCCCGGGCACCGTGGTCGCGATCGGCTCGGCCTTGCCCTCCTCGATGTCCTCGCGCGTGACGAGCGGCGGCGCCTCGATCCCCAGCGCGGCGTGCAGACCCGGGCTGTAAGCGTCGGTGTCGATGATGATCACGTCGCGCCCGAGCTGCGCGAAGTACACCCCCAGGTTGACCGCGAGCGTCGCCTTGCCGACGCCCCCGCGGCCGCCCCCCACGGCGATCACGCGGCGGGATCGCGAGCTGGAGAACGAGGTGATCTCGCCCGGCAGGGGGAGATCGTCGTCCGCCGAGCCGGGCGGGAGGGTCGAATAGCGCGGCGGAGGGTAGGACTCACCGGAGCTGGACAAGGTTCCTCTTCGTGCGGTGCGCGAGGTGGGCGGCGGCGAGCGGATGCGAGCGGCTCGCGGCGCGAGTCCCTCCTAGCACGCGCCGCGCGCGGCCATGAGCGTCGCCGTCGCCGGGGCTCCGCGCCGGCGCGCGAGCCACCGGAAGCGGAGCGGAAACCCTGGTAGATCGGCGCGAAGAAGGGGGATCAGCTATCCAGCGCCGCGGCGGCCCGCAGGGCTCCCGAGGCGCGGAGGCGGGCTTCGAGCTCAGCGGCGACGGCCGGCGCTCGCCACACTGCCTGAAAGAAGTCGTCGCAGTTGTGGGCGGCGTACCAGCCGGCCATGTGAGACCAGGCGTGCTCCTTCGGGGTCGCCGGAGGCGGGTCGCGGCGGGACGCGAGCCACGCACCGACGGCCGTGGCGCGATCGGGGTAGGCGGCGCGCAGCGCAGCGCAGACGAGGCGTTCCAGGGTCTGCTGCGGCGGCAGCTCCGGGGTCGGGGGATCGCTCGCAGACCAGAGGACCAACGAGACGAGCGTCGCTCCGCCGTCGAGGCACAGGTCACCGTCCGGGGTGCGCGACCAGCCTGGGTCCTCCTGCGCGACGATGCGCTCGACCGCGTCCCTGAGCGCCGCTTCGCGCAGCGGTGCGCCATTCGTCTCCGCCGCGTCGGTGTCGACGTCGAGGTTGACGGCGAGCCGCCGGAGGCCGTTCGTCGTCCGCTCGCGGAGCCGGGTCTTCGTGACAGCGAGCACTTGGCTGTCGCCGTGGCATGGACGGACGCGCAGAAAACGACCGGAAGGCGTGCGATAGGCGAAATCCCCACGGGTCACAGGCTTGCCGAATGGATCCCGGGCGATGTCGTAGGTCCCGTTCTCGCGGCGCGGGCGCGCGTCCGTCCAACCGAGGCGCTCCATGAGCCAGCCGGCCCAGAACGCTCGGTCGTGGTAGCCCTCGCAAAGGACGACCGACTCGACGGGGGCGCTCATCGCAGGTCGTCTCCGATCGCCTCGCGCGAGAGGCGCACCTCGCTCCCTTCGAGCCGGCTATGCCTCAACTCGCCGCCGGCGAGCTTGAGCCGATAGAGCGAGAGCAGGCCGAGCTCGTCGTCCTTCAGCGCACTCAACAAGGCGTCGAGCAGCTCGAGGCTGTGCGTGGAGAGGATGATCTGGAGCCCGCGCCGGACCCCCTCCACGATGCCCTGCGCGCTGGCCCAGATTGCAGCGGGGTGCTGGTGGGCCTCGGGCTCCTCAAGGAGCACGGTCCCGCCCGGGCGCGAGGCGAGCTCGAGGCTGAGCCGGACGAGCGCCTGGACGCCATCGCCCGCGAGCGCGACCGGCACGCTCGAATCGGCGAAGGTGAGGTGGAGCCTCGGGTCGTTATGCTCCGTCAGGATCTCGATGGCCTCGAGCCCGGGGACGATCGCCGCGACGAGATCACGAACGGCCTGCCTGCGGCCGCGCTCCACGATGCGTGAGTAGAGCTCGGACAGGAGGTGCCCGAAGCGGGGGTCGACCATCCAGACATCAAGAGGCGAGTCCGCGTCCCGAGCCTCCGTGGAGGCGTAGGTGTTATCAGATGCGACAACGGCGAGACCGTAGGCCCTGTCCCATCCGTCGGGGCTCTCCGGGAAAGAGTTCGCCACACGGAAAGGTGAGTCCGGCGACAGGGCGATGCTGTTCACCTCGACGGCGCTGAAGGGGCCGCTCGCGCCCTGATCAAGGAGCTGCCGACGCAGGTCCTCGAATTGGAGTTGGTCCGACCATTGGACGGCGCGCCAGTACGTTCTTCCTTGCGCGGTGCGCACTTCGATCGCGCCGCTGTCCTCCTGAGCGCCTCGCCAGAGCAGCCACCGCGCGCCATGCCGCAGGCCAGCCCTGCGCCGCACGACGTACCCCGCGCTTGCGCCAGGTTTCTGACCGGCTCCGATGAGCAGTGCATCCAGGATCGTGCTCTTCCCCGAGCTGTTCGGCCCGACCAGCACGACGAGCGGCGTCATCCCTTCGAGCGCGCCCGTATGGATGCCGCGCAGGTTCTTGATCCGCACCGAGGTGATCACGCCCAAGTCTTACGCTCGCCGGGGAGCGGCTGACAGAAAAGACCGCGCCCGCGTTCCCACGACGTTGTGCCTCGCCGGGACCGTGCAAGCGCCGCCGCGCCGGCGCGCGCGCCTGCCCGCCCCGCCGCAGCAGCTCCCGCCGCGCGAGCCGCCTCGACGCGCCCAGGCCGCTGGGCTAGTCGCTCCGCGTGGCTACCGTCCGACCTTTCCGCGCTTACCGACCCCCCCAGGCCCAGGCGGCTCGCGTCGCGAGCCCGCCGTACGACGTCATCTCGACCGCCGAGGCGCGCGTCCTCGCGGCGGGAGGCCTGCACAGCTTCCTCCGCGTCTCCCGCCCCGAGATCGACCTGCCCGAGGGGACGGACGAGCACGACGACGCCGTCTACGCCCGCGGCGCGCAGAACCTCGCCGATCTCATCGCGAGCGGCGACCTCGCGCAGGACCCGGATCCGCACCTCTACCTCTACGCCCAGAGGATGGGTGATCACCGGCAGATCGGCGTCGTCGGCTGCGCCTCGGTCGCCGAGTACGAGCAGGACGTCATCAAGAAGCACGAGAAGACCCGCCCCGACAAGGAGGACGACCGCACCCGCCACATCGAGGAGCTCGGCGCCCACGACGAGCCGGTGTTCCTCACGTACCGGGCCGACGCGGGCATCGACCGCGCCGTCGCGGAGGCCTTGCAGTCGCCGCCCATCTACGATTTCACGACCGCCGACGGCGTCGAGCACAAGCTCTGGGTCCTCGGCCGCGCGGCGACCGCCGATATCGAGGAGCGCTTCCAGGCGATCCCGACGCTCTACGTCGCCGATGGCCACCACCGCAGCGCCGCGGCCGCGCGCGTCCACAGGAAGCTGCGCGGCGACGGCGGCGAGCACGACGTCTTCCTGGCCGTGGTCTTCCCGCACGACCAGATGAACATCATGCCGTACAACCGCGTCGTGCGGGACCTCGCCGGCCGCAGCGCGGAGGCGCTGCTCGCGGCCCTCGGCGAGCGGCTCGACGTCGCGCCGGCGACGGACGGCGCGGCCGCCGCCCCGGCCGAGCCGCGGACCTTCGGGCTCTACCTTGGCGGCCGCTGGTACACCGCCAGGGTCCGCCCGGGGTCGTTCGACGCGAAGGACCCGGTGGCCTCGCTCGACTGCTCCATCTGCCAGGACCAGATCCTCGGCCCGATCTTCGGCGTCAGCGACCCTCGCCGCGACAAGCACGTCGATTTCGTCGGCGGCATCCGCGGCGTCGCCGAGCTCGAGCGACGCGTCGACTCGGGCGCGTTCACGATGGCGATCCACCTCCATCCCACGCAGATCGACGAGCTCTTCGCGGTGAGCGACGCAGGGCTGCTCATGCCGCCGAAGAGCACGTGGTTCGAGCCGAAGCTCCGCAGCGGGCTCTTCATTCATACGTTCTGACGAGCGCGCCGCGCCGGGGGTAGACTGCGCCCCATGGCGGACATCAAGCGTGTATCTCCCCAGCAGGCCAAGAAGCTCATCGACGAGGAGGGGTATCTCTACCTCGACGTCCGGAGCGAGCCCGAATATGCGGCCGGGCACCCGAGCGGCGCGCACAACGTGCCGCTCATGCACGCCGGCGCCGGCGGCATGAAGCAGAACCCCGACTTCCTCGATGTGGTCCGCGCCCTCTATCCCACGGACGCGAAGATCATCGTGGGCTGCAAGTCCGGACAGCGCTCGATGCGCGCGGCCGAGGCCATGGTGTCGGCCGGCTACACGGCCGTCATCGAGCAACGCGCCGGCTTCGACGGGCCGCGCGACGCGTTCGGCGCGCTCACCGAGGCGGGGTGGGGGCCGGCCGGACTGCCCGTCGAGACGGCCACGTCAGGCGGCTCCTACGCCGAGCTCCGCAAGCGCGCTGGCAGGTAATACGTCCGGCGCGCACGGCTCGCGGCGCGACGCCGAGCGTGTCGTCGCGGCGTCGATCGCGTTGCCGGAGGCCGCTCGCTCCGCTAGGAATCCGCGTGCTCCACGGTGCGCGCGTCGCAGTGGTCATCCCCGCGCGGGACGAGGCGCGATGGATCTCCGAGGCGGCGGCGTCGGTCCCCGCCTTTGTCGACCACGTGATCGTCGTGGACGATGCCAGTCGAGACGGCACGGCCGAGATGGCGCGCGCGCTCGGGGACGAGCGCCTCGAGGTGCTCGTCCACCCGGAGTGCCGCGGCGTCGGCGCGGCGATCGTCGCCGGCTACCGGCGCGCTCGCGCGCTCGGCGCCTCGGCCGTCGCGGTCATGGCCGGCGACGGGCAGATGGATCCGCGCGATCTCCCGCGCGTCGTCGCCCCGATCGCCTCGGGCGAAGCCGATTACGTGAAGGGCGATCGGCTGCGCCACCCCGACGTGTGGCGCGTCATGCCTCTCCAGCGGCTCGCCGCGACGGCGGCGCTCGCCGAGCTCACCCGCCGTGCGGCGGGGCTCGACGCCCTCTCCGACAGCCAGTGCGGGTACACCGCCATCTCGGCCCGCGCGATCGACGCGCTCGACCTCGATGGCCTCTGGCCCCGCTACGGTTATCCGAACGACTTGCTCGCCGCCCTCGCGGCTCGCCGGCTCCGCGTCTGCGAGGTCAGCGTGCGTCCCGTCTACCGCGGTGAGGCGAGCGGCCTGCGCGCGCGCCACGTGCTCACCATCCTTTTCCTGATCGCCAGGAACGCCATAAGGCAGTCCCTGAGCTGATCAGGAAAATCGCAGAACGCCCGCGCGCGGACGGAACGTGTGAGTCGGAGTCGATCGAATCGACACGAGCCGCTGCGCAAAACGGTCGACAACTCGCTCATTGGTTTTCATAGCAAAGCTGCCTGACGACCTGACTCATCAACTTGGCGCGGAGGGGCTCCAGAGGCGCGAACCCCGCAGCCATGCTTCAACAAGGGGGGTGACGGACGTGGCCATCAGCCGAGCCGCCTGGGCTAGAATCTGGAATCCGGGGAGGTCGCGGACTCTGTCGTTCACGCCTCGGGTCGTGGCCTATGCGTTCGGCATCGAGCTGCCGTACAGCCTGCTTGTCCCGGTCGCTCACCTGCGCCTCCTCGGCGTCGTGGACTCGGCGGTCCAGGCGCGGCTGCTCGGGCTGATCGGGCTCATGTACCTCGTCAAGACGGGAGGGCTGATCGCGCTGCTCGTCCACATGCTGCGCCCGATCGAGCGCCTGCGGCAGTACTCCGTGGCCCATCGCCTCCAGAGCGGCGCGGGCGTCGAGGACACGAGCAGCGGCGGCGCGGCGCCCCCGGAGGAGGTCGTCCTCGCCGCGGCGAACGCCGCCTACGACACCCCGCTCGCGTTCGCGACGGTCTGGGCCGTGTCGTGGGGGCTCCTGTACCTGCCGGTCACGATGGCGCTCTACTTCATCGCGCCGGACCAGAGCCCCCTCGGCGTCCAGCGCGGCGTCGCGCTGGCCCTGTTCGCGCTGGCCCTGTTCGCGGCCGCGCTGCCGCTCGCCTACAGCATCCTCGGCCGCCTGCTCGCCCCCGCCGCCGGCGTGATCTCGCTCATCGCGCGCGAGCGCGGCCTCTCCATGCCCGGCAAGGGCTACTCGCTCGCCGTCCGCCTCGTGATCCTCGGCGCCTGCCTCGCCATCGCGCCGACGAGCTGGATGGCGGCGATGGTGCTCGGCGAGACGGCGGGGCCGGCCAAGCCCGGCCTGAAGCTCACCCTGGCGATCTTCTCGATGGTCGCGGTCACCTGGGCGCCCGTCTGCGCGGGCTTCCTCGCCGGCGCCCTCGCGGGCCCGCTCCAGCAGGTCGCCGCGGTCATCCAGAAGATCGTCCAGCGCGGCGAGGTCGACCGGCTGGAGCGGATCCCGGTCTACTTCAAGGACGAGATCGGCGCGCTGGCGGGCGGCGTCAACGCGATGGTCGATCGCCTGGAGGAGTCGTCCCGGCGCACGCGGAGCTACCTGGCGGAGCGCGAGCGCCTGCTGCAGGACGCGGCGCAGCGCGCGGCGCAGCTCGGGGCCGTGCTGGACAACCTCGTCGAGGGGGTGTTCGCGTGCGACCGCCAGGGCCGGCTGACGATGATCAACGCCTCGGGGCTGAGGCTGCTCGGCCTCTCGGGGCGCTCGGAGCAGGCCGGCCGGATGGTCGAGGAGGTGATGGACCTCGGCCGGATGCGCCACAGCGACGGCCGCGCCTTCACGCGCGACGAGCTGCCCATGGTGCGGGCGCTCGCCGGCGAGACCATCGTGCAGGAAGAGCAGGTGCTCGCGGAGGGCCGCGCGGGCCGCGACGTCTTCCTGCGGACCAGCGCGGCGCCGATTCGCAGCGAGGGCGGGGCGGTCCTCGGCGCGGTCGCGGTCGCCCGCGACGTGACGGAGCTCATGGAGCTCGATCTCGTCAAGGATCAGTTCATCCGGGTCGGCGCGCACGAGCTCAAGACGCCGGTCGCGATCATGAAGGGATACGCGCTCGCGCTCCTGCGCAACTCGAACGATCTGCCGGCGCCGCGCCGCAAGATGCTGGAGGCCATCGACCGCGGCGCGGACAGGATCAACCGCATCGTCGACGATCTCCTGGCCATCTCGCAGGTCACGCTCGACGTGCTCCAGGTCTCCGAGGAGGACGTCGATCTGAAGGAGCTCGTGCAGGAGTCGGTCGATCGCGTCGCGAAGTCGGCGAGCCGCCACCGGGTGCGGCTGTCGCTCGACGCCGAGCGGCCGCCCGTCGTGCGCGCCGATCCGGAGCGGCTGCGCCAGGTGCTCGCGAGCCTCCTCGACAACGCGGTGAAGTACTCGCCCGACGGCGGCGACGTCGACGTGCGCGTCGCCGTCGCCGAGCGCGCGCCGGCGTCGTCGCCGCCGTCCTCCTGCGACGCCGCGCTCTTCTCGCAGCGGCACGGCGCGGCGCCGCGCTTCGAGGCGGTCGTGTCCGTGCGCGACCAGGGCGTCGGCATCCCCGCCCACAGGCAGGAGCGCATCTTCGAGCGCTTCTTCCGCGCGCACACGGACACCCGACACGACTACGGAGGCATGGGGATAGGGCTGTTCCTGGCAAAGGACATGATCACCCGTCACGGCGGCCGTATCTGGTTCGAGAGCGAGGAGGACAGCGGCAGCACGTTTTATTTCACCCTTCCACTCAGCAGCGAGGCCCCCGCGGCCGATCGACGATGAGCGACAGACACGCAAAGACGGTGCTCCTCGTGGAGGACGACGCGGATCTCGTGGCGCTCGTCTCCCTCGTGCTCCAGGAGGACGGCTACCGGGTCAAGATCGCGTGCAACGGTCGCGAGGCGCTGGCCAAGCTGGAGCACGACCTGCCGGATCTCATCCTGCTCGACATGAAGATGCCGGTGATGAACGGCCCGGAGTTCGCGCGCGAGCTCGAGGTCCGGCACGGGCGTCAGGCGCCCATCGTCGTGCTCACCGCGGCGGCGGACGCTCACCGGCGGGCGGCCGAGGTCGGCGCGGACGCGTGGCTCGGCAAGCCGTTCGATCCGGACGCGCTCCTCTCGACGGTGAGGCGTTACACGGGGTGAGCGCGGAGGAGCTGCCGCCGCTCGGCGAGGTCGCGCCGCACCTCGGCCCAGTACCGCGCGGGGAACCGGCGGTGATCGAAGCCGGTCGCGCGGAACACCCGTGTGATGCGGGCATAACGGCGCAGGCTCCACTCCCTCATGATCTGGAGCGAGGGGTGGAGGCCGCGCGCCTCGATGAACGGCGCCGCCCGCGCGTAGAGGGCTGGCATGACCTCATCGAGCCAGTACCGCATCAGGGCCTGGTATCCGGGCGTGTCGACGCACCGTCCGGAGATCACCTGAGCGCGCGTGACCCCGTGGCGCGCGAGCTCCTCCTCGGGCAGGTAGCAGATGCCGCGATCGGCGTCCTCCTGCATGTCCCTCAGGTTGTTGAAGAACTGATCGAGCCGGCCGAACTCCCCGGCAGCGTCCCAGTGCTCCTTCGTCAGGAACGGAACCAGCTGAAAGATATGGCCTGACAGCCGCACGAGCATCGTGTCGTGCTCCTTCAGGGTGCGGATGAGCAGGCTGGGAGCGTGGTAGTCGGCGAGGGCGAGCAAGTAGGCGTCCCAGGCGGCGAGCGAGCGCGGTTGCATCTCGTCCAGGTCGGGACGATCGAGCGCGGGGCGGCGGAGCCACAGCGCGTGGATGGCGGAGAGCTCGCGCGCGAAGGGGCAGCACGGATCGACGAAGCCGCAGGAACGGACGCGCCTCCACGCCACCATGAAGCGGCTGAATCGCCGCGCGTGCGGCTCGAGGCGCTCGTTCTCGGCGAGGCGATCGACGATCCGGATCCAGCGGATGCGATCGAGCCACGCCCGCTTCACGTCGGGCGCGAGGCCGAGCACCCACGCGGCGTTGTCCTCGTCTTTCAGCGCGTCGTCCGACAGGGCGCGATAGTGCGATGAGCCGACGATCGCCGAGATCGGCTGGTAGGGAGTCCGCTCCGATGCCGGTGCGGCAGCGGGCAGGTAGGGCGAGGAGATGTGTTGAGTAGGTTTCACGATGTCGAGTGCCGCACGTTGAACGTGCCTGTCGCCGGTGTCGCCCTGGCTTCGCGCGGTCACTGGCGATGATGGACGTAGCTCACCCTGTTTGCTTGGGGGCGCCTGCGCCGGTGATGGATGGTGGCTCTCTACCGTGTAGAACTTTCCGATCCTCCGAGAGATGCGCGGTGACGCCTGTTCGCCTTCCTTTATGAGGCCTTATCGTCCCCCAGTCGACGCGGAAATTCGTCGTCCAGGGCACGGGCGCCGGAGATAATGCATGGATTCCCTGTGTGTTTTGCCGGTGTGTTGGGAACATGCCGTCAATGATCGTCGGTGTATACCCTGGGTCGGTACATTGTCCAACGGATAACGTCAGTGATGGCCTGACGTCTCGGCCCTCTCTCGCTCCGTCTCGGCGGTAGATCGCGTGTTCTAGGCACATGGATTATTCCGGAGTTCCTGGTGGATGGCCTCTACGCCCTACGTGAGGGCGGGTGAGCGCCGGGGGCGAGCCTCTCTCTCTGCTGCTCGGTCTGCCTCGGTGAGCGGCGCGACGGGAACGCTCCGATTCGCGATCGGACGCGATGCTAGACGCGCTCGTGAGAGGGGGGATTCAGCGGTTGTCATCGCGCCGTGCGTGCTGCGGTGAAGGGCCCCGATCTGTGATCGTGACCACGGTCCAAAACGGTCATCCGCGCTCGGCGCGCCCGAGCGGCGTCCGCTCCAGACAGAGGAGATCGAGCCGCGTCCCCGCGCATTCATCGTGTTCAGACCTGCAATCGAGAATCTCAGGTTCGAAAGATGTCAGGAGCATCCTTAAGGTCAACTCCATGAATCGAGCAAGGTCGGGCCCTGGCCCGTGTCCTGCTAAACCTGCTAAAGCGGAAGGGCAGAGCGCCCGTGACGGCTTTCCCCCCGCCGTCGAATGGGCGCTCTTTTTTTGTGCTCTTCGTCCGGGACGCGAGGTCCTAGCGCTCGCGCAGCCGGGCCACCCGGTCGCGCCAGTGCTGGAGATCGAGCGCGGAGAAGACCGCTGCGGCGCGCGCGATCTGGCGCTCGCGCTCCGGATCGCGGCGCGGAAGGTGCCGCGCGAGCTCGAAGCGGGCGCGCGCCTCCTCGACGGGCAGGCCGCGCTGCAGGGCGTCGTCGATCGCCGCGGCCCAGAGCCGCCTCGCGCGCGCGTGGCCGCCGGCGAGCCACGCGGCGAGGCCGCGCAGGCGGAGCGAGGTCGAGCGGCCGAGGGGGAAGATGCGCGCGTACCGGCCGAGCGCGCGGCACGCCTCCGCAGAGAGGCGTGAGAGCTCGCGCCGCTCCGCCGGGCCAGGCGCGTCCTCGAGCAGCGCGAGCAGCACCTCGCACGCCGCCGCATAGCCGTACAGGCAGTGGTAGCCCGCCGGCTGTCCCTCGCGGAGCATGGGGAGCGTCCGCTCGGCGGCCGCGCGGGCCTCGCCCTGCGCGCCGCGGAGCAGGTGCCCCAGCGCGACCTGGCCGTGCGTGATCTGCTGCGTGCGGTCGCCGAGCCGCTGCACCTCGGCCGACAGCGCGTCGAAGATGGCGATCGCGCCCTCGCCGTCGCCGAGCAGCAGCCGGCACTGCGCGCGGCCGCTCTCCGCCCAGATGTGGCCCTGCGCGTTGTCGCTCTCGCGCGACGCGATCACGAGCGCGCCGTACAGGTCGAGCGCCTCCCTCCAGCGGCCCTCGGAGTACGCCGCGCCGGCGAGCAGCGTGATGCACTCCTCCTTGCGGCGGCGGTCGTGCAGCGCCTCGGCCAGCCGCTCGGCCTGGGTGAGCAGCGCCCGCGCGTCGCGGCACCGGCCCTCGCCGAGCGCCGTCAGCCCGCGCAGGCACGAGACGAACGCGACGCCTTGCGGGTCGTCCAGCGCCGCGGCGACCGCCGTCGCGCGCGCGGCGTAGGCGTCGACGACGGCCTTCCACGGGACGTACCCGAACGCGACGCTCAGGGTCGCGTACCCGCGCGCGAGCGCGAGCGACGGGCCGAGCCGCGCCGCGGCGTTGGTCGCCGCCAGCGCGGCCAGGAAGGCGAGCGTCGGCTCGTTGCGGAACAGGTAGGTCTCCGACAGCTTCTCCGCCGCGAGCGACGCCTCGGCGAGGCGCGCGCGCTCGGCCGCGTCGCGCGCGACCGGGGCCGGCAGGCCAGCGACGTGCGCGAGCTGCAGGCCGAGCTGCTTCAGCGAGGCCATCGCCGGGCGCAGCCGCTCCCCGAGGCCCGCGCGGCCGCTCGCCGCGCGCTCTCCCGCGCGGAGCCACGCGGCCTCGTCCCGGGAGAGCAGCTCCAGCGCCGCCGCGCAGTGCCGCTCCGCGCCGAGCAGATCGCCGAGGTTGTAGTGGGCCTGGCCGAGCCGCCGCTCCCAGCGCGCGCGCCGGATCGGCGGCGCGCGCTCCTCCGGCGGGTGCGCGCCGTCGAGGTCGAGCGCCCTCTTGTAGAAATCCACCGCGTCGCCGGAGGCGCCCGTCGCGAGGGCCTGGGCGCCCGCCTTGTCGAGGTACTCCAGCGTCTTCTGGACGGCGCCCGCGATTCCATAGTGGTGGGCGAGGAGCGGGTACGACAGCGCGAGGCCCGGCGCGTCGCGGTGGCGCTGCTCGATCGCGCGCGCGGCGGCGGCGTGCAGGGCCCGCCGCTCCGACTCGGGGATGCCCGCGTAGACGATCTCCCGCAGCTTGTCGTGCACGAAGCCGAGCCGCCCCGGCTCCGTCTCCTCGAGCACGTGGCGGCGGGCGAGCTCCGCGAGCGCGTCCATGGCGTCGACCTCGGCGAGGCCCGCGGCGCCGAGCAGCAGGCGCTCCTCGAGCTCGCGGCCCAGCACCGAGGCGAGCCGCGCGAGCGCGAGCGCCTCGCGGCTCAGCCCCGACAGCCGGCGCGCCACGAGCTCGCGCAGCGAGCCCGGCAGCGGCAGCGGCGCGGGCGGCTGGCTCCCGCGCGCGGCGCGGGCGAGCCGCTCTGCAGCGGCGCCCTCGGCGCCCGCGCGGATGCGCCACGCGTAGGCCTCGTCCCGGTAGATCACCCGCTCCTGGATCGCGGCCCGGAGGTACTCGGCGATGAAGAACGGGTTCCCCTCCGACTGCTCGAAGAGGTACTGCACGAACGCCTCCGGCGGCTCGTCCAGGGCGAGCATGTCGCGCACCATCCGCCCGACCGAGCCGCGGTCGAGCCGCCCGAGCTCGAGCCGCGAGGCCCAGGGGGCGCCGAGGAGCGAGGAGAGCGCGGGCGACGTCTCCTCGGTCCGGTACGCGCACAGGAGGACGACGGGATGGGCCGCGAAGTAGTCGGCGTCGAGGTGCTCGAGGACGGCGCGCGAGTTCTCGTCGGCCCACTGGAGGTCGTCGAGCACGAGCAGGACGGGCCGCGCCGCGGCGAACGCGGCGAGCGTGTCGGCGAGCGCGGTCCGCAGCCGGTAGCGGGCCGCGTCCGGCGGCAGCTCGGGCGGCTCGGGGTAGCGGTCGTGGCCGCGGAGCTGGGCGAGCGACGGCTCGTGCGGCGCGAGGACCCTGCCGCGCGGGCCGAGCAGCGCGTCGTAGCCCGCGGGGCCGAGCTCGTTGCACCGGTCGGCCACCGCGAGCAGGAGCGGCCGGAACGGGTGCAGCGGCGCGGCCTTGACCGCGCCCTCGCGCTCGACCTCGGCGGACACGGCCGCGCACGCGCCCGTGACCACGGCCATGCGGTTGAGCGCCGCCTGGTGCGCCGCCTCGACGGCGAGGCGCGTCTTGCCCACGCCGCTCTCGCCGCCGACGACGACGAGGCTGCCCTGGCGCCGCTCGTGGGCGCGCTCGAGCGCCGCGGTGATCTGCTGCAGCGCCTCCTCGCGCCCGGCGAGGCGCGGCCGGTACAGGTACGGCTGCGCGTTCGGCACGCGCACGCGCGCGCGCGCCGCGCCGCTCCAGTCGTGCGGCGGGGTGTCGGCCGCGCCGAGCTCGGCGAGGGCGGTCGCGACCTCGTCGGCGTAGCCGAGCCGGTCCTCGGGGCGCTTCTTCAGGAGCCGCGCGATGAGGGCGTCGAGCGCGGGAGGCACGTCGGCGACGAGCTCGGAGGCCGGGAGCGGCTCGGCGTAGAGGTGCATGGACAGCACGACGGAGCTCGAGTCGCCGAGGAACGGGACGCCCCCGGTCACGGCCTCGTAGATCATGCAGCCGAGCGCGTAGAGGTCCGCGCGCGCGTCGACGAGGTCGCCGCGGATCTGCTCGGGGGACATGTAGTCGGGGCTGCCCATCAGCCTGCCGCCCGCCTGGAGCACGTCGCGCCCTGTGTGGCCCTCGAACTGGAAAGCGAGGCCGAAGTCGAAGAGCACCGGCGTGCCGTCCGGGCGGATGAACACGTTGTCCGGCTTGAGATCGCGGTGGACGAGGCCCCGGCCGTGGACGTACGCGAGCGGCCGGCAGATCGCGCGGAGGAGCGTCAGCGCCTGGCGGAGCGCGCCGCCCGCCGCGCGGTGGAACGGGCGCGGCGCGAAGGGCTGGCACGAGCGCGGGATGATCGACGCGGGCGCGATCTCCGCCGTCGCGGTGCTGGCCTGCGCGTTCATGGCCGTGGAGACGCTCACGGTCGGCTCGCTGCTCACGCTCCCGCGGGCGCGCCAGCGCTCCTGGTTGTGATCGCGGAGCGTGCGCCCCTCGATCAGCTCCATCGCGTACCACGGGATCCCGCCCTGGACCCCCTCGTCGAGCACCCGCACGACGCCCGGGTGCTCGACGCCGCGGAGCGCGTGGATCTCGCGGCGGATGCTGGAGACGAGGCTCTCGTCGCCCACGCAGACGGTCTTCAGCGCCGCGAGCGCGCCCGTGACGCTGTGCTGAGCGCGGTAGACGACCCCCATCCCGCCGCGGCCGAGCGGCGCGAGCACCCGCCACGGCCCGATGGACACCGGGACATCCGGAGGCGGCCTGGCCTGTTGCGAGCTCGGCGTCGTGATCATCGAGGGACCGACGCAGCCTTGGCCCGGGCCTGGATTCGCCCCAGGTGGTAGGTCAAAAGCGGTTTCCCGACATCCACGCTGGAGCTGAGTACATCCACCCGACGGCGCGCGATGATGTCACGGCGCGGCCGACCGTACAACAGGTCTGTGTGGAGGCCAGCTCATCGCACGAACGCCGGGCGGCGGGGCTGCCGCACCGACAGGCGACTACACATGAGGCGGCGGAGCATGGCTATCGAGGCTCGCGCCGGGGCGGAGGCGCGGCGCGTCTCGACTCGCCGTTGCGCCGCCGGCGCGCCGCGCCGTCGTGGCGCAGCGCGGCCGCGCTGCGCGTGCACGGAGGGAGCGCCGGCGCGCGGGCCCTCTGGACGCTGGCGCCGCGCGAGACACGGTGAACCCGGGACTCCGCGGAGGCGCGCTCTGCCGCCGTGGTCGTCGCCGCATGTCGAGACGCGATGTCGAGGCGAGCCCCGCCGCGCGGCGCTCGGGCGGGGACGTCTCGGTCTCTCGCGGCGAGCGGACCGCCGGGGATCGCCTGCTTTCCCCGCTTGGTGGATTCGACATCTCCGATGTCGTTGTCCGGTTTCATCGAGCTTCGACCGCGCCGTGCGATCCCATCGTGCACAGCTGAGCTCGCGGTACACGGTTTGCTCCCGGTGCGCTCACGGCCCGCGCTGGCGGCCGCACTTAGAAAGGGAACCAACGAATGAAGCATTCGACTCATCTCGGGGCCTTGTTGACCGTCCTGTTCCTCGCTGCGTGCGGCGGCGAAGGTGCAGATTCCGCCCCGACGGACAGCGCCGTGAGCTCCAAGCAGCTCAGGGATCTGACGGCCGATGACGTCCAATCCGCCTGCGATTCGCTCGCGGCGAGGGTGAAGCTCTCCAAGGAAGATGCCTGTGAGTACCTGGGCCTCGTCGCGTCTCCCGCCGTCGGGCAGCCGTGCGGCACGGTGAAGGACGAGTGCCTCTCCACGGCCGACGAGGCGGCCGCGGAGCAGGACGACCACGCAGCGGATTGCATGCCTCCGACCGAGCACCGCGCCGGCTGCTCCGCCACGGTGGCCGAGTACGAGGTCTGCTTGCTCGCCCAGACGCAGCGGGTCCGGGAGCTCACGTGCGACTCGGCGCTGAGCTCGCTCGAGACGGCTCCTCCGGAGTGTGATGCGGTGGCGCGCAAGTGCCCGCAGATCCTGGACATGGGCGGAGATCAGGGCGCCGAGAGCCCCTGAACACGGCGCCGGGGCGCGGGCGGCCACCGATCATGGGCGATCGATCACCGATCATCGCGCTCGACGTGGACGCACGGCTCGCTGAACGAATCGCCGGTAGGCACGACACGGCCGCTTGGCGGCCGTGAGTGCCATTGTCCTACCTCTGTTTCCCTGGATCTTTTGATTCCTACCGATATTCGTGCTCGTCCGCGCCTTCCAGGGCATCTCGGCGTATGATGGGCTCCGCAGCCGGCGCGCCCGGGGAGGTTCAACCCTCGGCGTCTCGGCTCAAGCGAAGTCGCGGCTCCCGCCGAGGGTTCGCTGGCACAGAGGAGGATTTCATGAAGATCACCAAGGTTTCCGGAGTGCTCGCCCTGCTGCTGATCGCCGCCGCGGCTGCTTGCGGCAAGAGCGAGCAGCCGGCCGAGGCGAACGCGACGGTCGAGGTGACCGCCACCGCCACCGCCGAGTCGGCGATCGGCGAAGGCGCTTACGTCGAGGAGCACGAGAGCGGCAAGGCCGCCTTCAATGTCGCTGCCGACGGGAACGTCAAGGCCGCGGTCACGGGTCCGGACGGCAAGCCGATCCGCGAGGACGTCAGCGGCACGCTGGTGTGGAAGGACGCTTCCGGGGAGAAGACCGTGCCGCTCACGCTCGACGCGAAGACCGGCCTCCTGGTCGCCGCCGGCCCCAAGCTGGAGGCGGATCTCACCGAGATCGGCTACACGCTCAGCGTCGCTGGCAAGCCGTGGAACGGGACGCTGCACGTGCCCGCCGGCGGCACCGCCGAGCTCTTCGCCAACGCCAAGGCGTCGGCGGAGCTCGGGCTGCCGGAGGGCAAGCTCGGCCCGCACGGCGGGCGCATCGAGATCGTGGGCGACGACCGCCTCGAGCTCCTGGTCGACGAGGTGACCGGCGAGGTCCGCGTCTATGTGCTCGACGCCGACCTGAAGCCCATCGACCTTGGCGAGCGCAAGATCACGCTCGGCGTGGTGGCCGAGGCGCCGCAGGTGGTCGTCCTCGCTCCGGCGGTCGCGACCGCGGACGTGGCCGCGACCGCGGCGGCGGGGGTGGCCGCGGGGGCGTACCTGACCGGCAAGCTCGCGCTCGCCGCCGATCCGCTGAAGCTGACCATCGCGGTGCGGAACGCGGGCCGCTCGGCGGTGGCCCTGTGCGGCTACCGTGCCGGGGCGGCGTTCGCCGTCCACGCGCGCGCCCCGCGGGTGAAGGTGCGCGTGAAGACCGACTGGGACGTGCACGCCCGCGCGCTCGCGCACGCCGACCTGAAGGCGAAGGCCGACATCGACCCGAAGGTCCATGTCCATGCGGGCGCCGGCGCGGCTGCCAAGGCCAACGCGAAGGCCAACGTCCATGTCAAGGCGCCGAGCATCCGCGTGACGCCGCCCAGCGTGAACGTGCAGATCAAGGCGCCGAAGATCTCGATCCCCAAGCCGAGCTTCAAGGCGTCGGCGTCGGCCCGCGCGAGCGCGGGCGCCAAGATCGGGGCGCATTGATGCGACGCGCGGCGGTGACGGGCGCGCCTGTCACCGCCGCGATCCCGGCGACGCAGCGTTCTCCGCGGCGCGACGGGGGCGAGGGGTGGGCCAGGGCGGGCCGTGCTAGGTTTCCGCATGTCCAGCCACACCTCTCCGCCGCTCCGTCTCGCGGATCTGTCCCCCGAGACGATAGCGAAGCTCAAGCGCTTCCGGTACGACCGCATCATCGAGAAGCACGAGGGGCCGGACTCGTGGGAATGGCACCTCCGTGATCCGAGCGAGCGGCCCTCGTGGCTCCCGGAGCCCGCGTCTCCGGACCTCGAGGACGATTACAAGCCCGATCCGGCAGAGTTCCTGCAGATCGCGGGACATGACGTGCTCTTGCCGGTGGGCCGGTCGCACCACCCCAACATCACCATCGTCCGCACGATCATCGGAGACGACGGCAAGAGCCTGATCGCCTTCCTGAAGGACACGACCTACGTCGACGACCCTCGGCTCGAGTTCTTCTCCGCCGGATTCCTCGCCGTGTGCGACCGCGTGCCGGGCGAGCGGTTCTATGTGGCGCACGTGTACCACGAGTGGTTCATGATGGCGCCGAACGGTTGACGGCGACTGCGCCTTGTCCACCCTGTCGAGCCTGGGCCGTGACGTGGGCCCCGTTGAACAGAGTGGCAATCTCGCTATCGTGGATTCACGACGCTGCGGTGGCTCCAGACATGCGTCTCACCCGGGGAGCGCGCGATAATCGATCTTCCCCGTCGAGGTCCGCGGCAGCTCGTCCATCGCGACGATCGTGTCCGGGACCATGTACGGGGGCAGCCGCTCCGCAAGATACAGCCTGAGCGAGCGATCGTCCGCGTCGCCTGCGAGGGCGGCGAAGCCGCGCAGCGTCTTGCCGAGGCGCGCATCCTCCACCGCGATCACCGCGGCCTGGCGCACGGCGGGGTGTGACGCGAGCGCGGCCTCGACCTCGCCCGGCTCGACCCGGTAACCCCGGATCTTCACCATCCGGTCGATGCGGCCCCGGAAGTAGAAGAGCCCGTCGGCCTTGCGCTCCACCCGGTCGCGGGTCCGGTACGGGCCGCCGTCGACGGTCGTCGGCCCCGAGACCACGAGCTCGCCCGTCCCGGGGCCGTCGACGACGCGGCCGTCCCCGTCCTCCGCGAGCAGCGCGCAGTCGGCGTAGGGGCACGCGACGCCGATCGGGACCTCGCTCGCCCCGTCGAGCGCCGCGCGATCGACCTGGTGGAACGTGCAGACGTTCGTCTCGGTCGGGCCATAGAGGTTGTAGAGCGCCGCGCCGGGCGCCCGCGCCGCCAGGGCCACGAGCTCGCGCGGCGGGAAGACCTCGCCGGCGAACAGGATCGCGCGCACGGGCGAGAGCGCGAAAGCCGGCGCCGGCGCGCCCGCGTCCGCCGCGGGGAGCGCCGCGACGAGCTTCATGAACATCGACGGCACGCCGTAGATGACCGTCGGCGCGAGCGCGCTCACCGCGTCGCGGAGCGCGCGGCCCGAGGCGAGGTCGCGCCGCGCCATCGTGGCGAGCGTCGCGCCCGCGCGGAACGTCGCGAGGTGGTCGAACCAGGCGAGATCGAAGACGAGCTCGGCCACGCGGAGGACCCGATCCGCCGGCGTGAGCCCGACGAGGTCGATGCAGAAGGCCGTGAACGCGTCGAGCCCCGCCCATGTGATGGGGACCGGCTTCGGCTCGCCCGTGCTGCCCGAGGTGTGCAGGATGCACGCGACGTCCGCCGCGACCGCGACCGCGCCGCCGTCGCCGCTCGCCCCGCCGCCGCCGCCCGCGTCGGCGCGCGCCGACGCGCGCAGCGCGCGCCCCTCGGCGTCGAGCTCCACGCGCGGCAGGCCGCCGCCGAGCTCGGCGTCGATGCCGTCCGCGAGGCCCGCGGCCGTGACGTCGAGCACGAGCGCCCGGCACCCCCGGGCCCGCGCGATCCGCCCGAGCCGCGCCGGCGGCGCGGTCGCGTCGAGCGGGACCGCCACGGCGCCGGCCGTGAGCACCCCGGCGAGCGCCACCGGCTCGTCGTGCGCCCGGCCCAGCGAGAGCAGCGCCACCCGGTCGCCCGGGCGCACGCCCGTCCCGGCGAGCGCCGCGCCCACGGCCGCCGCGCGCGCCGCGAGCTCGGCGTAGGTCACCGCGGCGCCGCGCGACGCGAGCGCGACGGCGGCGCCGCGCGCGGCCAGGTCCTCGGCGCGCAGGCGGAACGTGCCGGCCACGCGCTCCCCGCTAGCCCTGCGCGGCCGCGATGCGGCCGGCGACGAAGCGCGCCATGCTGTCCACGGTCGACACCGCGTCGAGGTCGACCTCCTCGTCCGGGATCTTCACGCCGAAGCGCTGCTCGATGAACACGAGCACCCGCGTCAGCGACATCGAGTCGAAGCCGGACCCGCCGGCGAACAGATCCTCGTCCAGGGCGAGCGGCGCCTTGCGCAGCAGGATCTCCTTCGCGATATGGTCGTGCAGCGCGCGCCGCACCGTGTCGAGATCGTAGGTCACCGCGATCGTCCCTTTCCAGCCGGAGCCCGGGCGCTCAGCCGATGGCCGGCGTCGCCTTGCGGGCAAGATAGTCGATGAGGTCGATCTTGGACACGACGCCGAGCACCGTCTCCTTGTCGACGACGAGCGCGATCTTCGCGTCGCTCAGGACGCCCTTCAGGAGCTCGACCTTCGTCGCGGGCGTCACGGTCGCATAGTCGCTCTCGACGAGCCCGCCGATGCTCGAGTCGAGCGTTCCGCTCCCCGTAACGAGGTGCCGGAGCAGGTCGATCTCGTGGACCATCCCGGCCAGCTTGCCGTCCTGGGTCACCGGGAGCTGGCTTATCCCGTGCGATTTCATCATGTCGATGACCTCGCGGACCCGGGCGTTCGCGTCGGCGGTGACCACCGCCCCGCTGGGCTTGACGGCGAGCAGGTCGCGCACCGTCCCGAGGCCCTTGTCCTCCTCGAGGAAGCCGTTCTCTCGCATCCAGTCGTCATTGAAGATCTTCGAGATGTACTTGGACGCGCCGTCGGGCAAGAGGACGAGGATGTTCTCCTTCTTCCCGCTCTGCCGCGCATACTTGATCGCGCCGGCCACCGCCGCGCCCCCGGAGCCGCCCACGAAGAGGCCCTCGAGCCGCACGAGGTCCCGCGTCATGAGGAAGCACTCCTTGTCGTCGACCCGGATGATCTCGTCGATGATCTTGAGGTTCATCGTGCTCGGGAAGAAATCCTCGCCGATCCCCTCGACCTTGTAGGCAAACGGCTTCGTGATCCGCTGGGTCTTCACGTAATCGTAATAGAGCGAGCCGACCGGGTCGACGCCGACCATCTTGATCTCCGGCTTCCTCTCCTTGAGGAACTTGCCAATGCCGCTCAGGGTGCCCCCTGTCCCCATGCCGGCGACGAAGACGTCGAGCTCGTCGCCGCACTGCGCCCAGATCTCGGGGCCGGTGGACCGGACGTGGGCCTCGGGGTTCGACGGGTTGTGGTACTGGTTCGCGTAGAAGCAGTTCGGCGTCTCGTCGGCGATGCGCTTCGCCACCTGGTAGTAGCTGCGCGGGTCGTCGGGCTCGACGGCGGTGGGACAGACCACGACGCGGGCGCCATAGGCGCGCAGCGTCGCGATCTTCTCCTGCGACATCTTGTCCGGCATGACGAAGACGCACTTGTATCCCCGGATGGCCGCGACCATGGCGAGCGCGGCGCCCGTGTTGCCGCTGGTCGCCTCGACGATCGTCCCGCCGGGCTTGAGCCCGTTCGCCTCGGCGTCGCGGATCATGTTCAGCGCGACCCGATCCTTGTGGCTGCCGCCCGGGTTCAGGTACTCGCACTTCACATAGATGTCGCTCTCGAGCCCCTCCGTGACCCGGTTCAGCTTGACGATCGGCGTGTCACCGACGGCCTTCGTGATATCGCTGCGCGCGCCTCGCATCATGGGGAGACCTCTTAGCCGCCGCGCGTCGAAGCGACAAGGGGAGCACGCGAGAGGCAGGCTCGCCGAGGCGCTGGCGAGGGCGCGCGCCTGCCGTGACGGCCGTGACCGCCGGGCCCGGCCGCCGGTCATCCTTCCTATCCTTCCGGAGACAACGACAAAAGAGATGGTGTTTACGATGAGTCCACACTGCCCCTATCCGGCACGTCATCGTCACGGGTTCAAAGGCCCTGACGGTGGCGAGCCAGAGCTCTCCGGCGCGAGCCGCCGGGGCGCGGCGCTGGCGCGCTGACCCGCTGACGTCAACGCCACGCGGCGCTGCTGCGCGCGCCGGGGCGCGCGGGCCGGCGGGCGATCTCGCGCCGCGCTCCCTGTGGTAGGCTGGCGAAATGGCGTCCGAGCCGAAGATCCATCCGAGCGCCGAGACGGCGCTCCTCAAGGTCCGCTCCAAGGAGATCGCGTTCAGCCGCTTCCGCGTGCAGGTGACCGCCGGCCCGGACGCCGGGGCGTCCCAGACGTCGGACGCGACGGAGTTCGTGATCGGCACGGCGCCCGGCAACCAGCTCATCCTCACCGACCGGGCGGTGTCCCGGCACCATTGCGTGATCTCGGTCACCCCGCGGGGGTTCTTTCTCCGCGATCTCGGCAGCAAGAACGGCACGACCCTCTCCGGCTTCCGCGTCGAGGCGGCCTATCTCCTGCCGGGCGCCTCGCTCGGGGTCGGGCAGTCCACGCTCCGCTTTGAGCCGCTGGCCGAGGAGATCCGCGAGCCGCTCGGCGACGAGGAGCGGTACGGCCGGGTGCTCGGGCAGAGCGCCGCGATGCGCCGCATCTTCGGGGCGCTGCCGCGGATCGCCGCGTCGGACTCGACGGTGCTGATCGAGGGCGAGACGGGCACGGGCAAGGGCCTGCTCGCCGAGGCGATCCACGAGAGCAGCCCGCGCGCGGGGGGGCCGTTCGTCGTGATCGACTGCGGATCCATCCCGCCGACGCTCATCGAGGCCGAGCTCTTCGGGCACGCGAAGGGGGCGTTCACGGGCGCCCAGGCGGCGCGCGCCGGCGCCTTCGAGGCGGCGCGGGGCGGCACCGTGCTGCTCGACGAGATGGGCGAGCTCCCGCTCGACATGCAGCCGAAGCTCCTGCGCGTGCTCGAGGAGCGGCAGATCCGGCGCATCGGCACGATCGAGCCGACCAAGCTCGATATCCGGGTCATCGCGACGACCAACCGCGATCTCCGCCAGGAGGTGAACCGCGGAAACTTCCGGTCGGATCTCTACTACCGGCTCAACATCGTCCGCCTCCGCGTCCCCGCGCTGCGCGAGCGCCCCGACGACATCGCGCTGCTCACCGCGCATTTCTACCGGCAGCTCGCGCAGGGCCAGGACCAGAGCCCCCCCGGCGAGCTGCTGGAGGCCTTCATGCGGCAGGACTGGCCGGGCAACGTCCGCGAGCTCCGCGGCGCGGTGGAGCGCGCGGTGCTGATGATCGATCCCGCGCTGTTCCGCGAAGCCGTGATGGGCTCCGAGGGGGCGGACAGCGGGGCTCCGGCGCTCCCGGCGCCCCGGGAGGACGAGCTCAGCCTGTCGTTCCGCGAGGCGAAGGAGCGCGCCGTGGCGCGCTGGGAGCGCACGTTCCTCACGGCGCTCGTGCGGGCGAACGGCGGCAACCTCTCGCGCGCGGCCCGCGCGGCGCGGATGGACCGCAGCCACCTGCGCGAGCTCCTCCAGCGGCACGGCGTCTCGGCGACGGAGGCGTGACGGCCTGGCCCGCGGGCCAGCGCCGGAGACAGCCGCGCGCGCGTCTGGTGAGTGGGGAGCGGCCAGGGCGGCGCCGGAGGCGGCTCGCCCCGGCGGGCGGCGCCAGGGCGCGCCCTCTCGCTGGTTACTGATTGGCCTTCTGCCGGTTCTCTCCCTTGAGCTCCTTGGCCTTCCCTTCGGCGGCCATCTGCTCGTCGTCGACCAGCTTGCCGACCCGGTTCTTGATCGCGCCGGCGGCCTCCTCGAGCGCGCCCTTCGCGCGCTCCTCCGCCTTGGCGTCCTCCTTCTGTACCTTTCCCCGGAGCTCCTTGGCGCGGCCCTCCGCTTCCATCTGCTCGTCGCCGAGCAGCTGGCCGAGGCCCTTCTTGATCTTGCCGCCCAGCTCTTCGGCTGCCCCTTCATTGCGATCGCTTGCGTTGCTCATTGCATCCTCCTCGTGGCGTGGCCGCCGCAGAGCCTCTCTGCGGCGCGCCGCCGCCGTTGACCTCGCATTGGCAACCTCCGGAACTAGCAACCGGTGCGCCATCCCATCGCAAACGGCCTTTTCGAGGACGCGGAAGGGCGATTGGGGCAGGCTACCTCGCCTGCGCTCTGCCTCTCGGCTCGCCTGAGGCAATACGCCACGGGGCGGCCAAGCAAGCAGTCCCACGATCCGACCGGACGGCCCCCGCTCTCCCGGAGGCGCACCGCGCCGCGGTCGGATTTCGCGGCGAATGCGGCGATGCGAGCGCTCTGTCCGCGGCGTTCAGCTCGGCTGGGCGTCTGTGGAGAGCCGGGACTCCAGGGCATGGCGCGGCGTTTGCTGAACAGCCTGCATAGCAACGAGGAGCACTTCGCTCCTTTCTGGGAGGTTCACCATGTCGTTCATTCTCTTTCTCCTGTTTGGCCTCGTCGTCGGTGCTCTGGCGCGCCTCATCGTCCCTGGACGTGAGCCGGGCGGGTGGGTCGTCTCGATGATCATCGGCGTGGTCGGCTCCTTCATAGGCGGGCTGCTCGGCCGCATGCTGTTCATGTACCGTGAGGGTGAGCCGGCCGGCTTCTTCATGTCGCTCATCGGCGCCATCGTGCTGACCGCCGGCTATCAGGCGATCGCGCGGCGCCGTACGGTGGTATGAGCGGGCGGAGCGATCCTCTCTCGAGGCGCCACGCCCCCTACCGGCCCACGGCGCTGCATGAAGGAGCTCTCGATCTGCCGCCCCGATCTGTAACGTCCGGGAGCACCTCGGGCCGAGAGCAGGAGGCGCGGAGGAGGCGCCGCTGTCCGTGAGCGCGATGTCGGCTCAGGCGGCGCGGCGCCCTCCCTCCCGCTCGGCAGGCCGGAGGGGCCCTGCTCGTCGCACGGCCCATCCCCCAGGGTCGTACGACGAGCAGGGCCTTCGTCGGCCTGTGGCGGCCTGCGGCGCGGACTCCGGCGCCGGCGCCGCATTTCCGCCGGCGCCGCGCCCGCTCGCCGGGTAACGCTTGACGCCGCAGGACGCTTTGGGCTTGCTAGCGGGCTCCGCGCTTTTGCCCAAGGTCCTGGCCATGTCGTTCTCGATCCTGCCCCCGCCGATCACGCCCCTCGCCGCGATCCTGCCGTCCGAGCCGCTGCTGCTCATGGGCGCCGGGCCGGTGCCCATCCCGCAGGCGGTGGCCCAGGCGAACGGGGTCATCATCAATCACCTTGGCCCCACCATGGACCGCGTCATCCAGAACGTGAAGTACATGGCGGCCTATGCGTTCCAGACGCGCAGCGACAAGATCCTCGGCATCGCCGGGCCCGCGTCCGCGGCGATGGAGATGGCCGTGGCGAACCTGTGCTGGCCGGGGCGCAAGGTCCTTTGCCTGAAGGTGGGGACGTTCAGCGGGCGCCTCGGCGAGATGGCGCTCGGCGTGGGCGCCGATGTCACGTTCCTCGAGGGGCCGCCCGGGCGGCCCGTGTCGCTCGCGGACGTGCGTGAGGCGATGAAGAAGCAGCGCTACGACGTGGTCACGATGGCGCACGGCGAGACGTCCTGCGGCGTCCGCATGGTCGAGATGCCGGAGATCTGCAAGCTCGCGAAGACGCAGGGCGCTCTCACCATCGTCGACGCGGTGGTCACGCTCACGGCCATGCCGGTGCACATGGACGAGTGGGGCATCGACGTCGGCATCGTCGGCGGGCAGAAGGCGCTGTCGTCGATCCCGGGCGTCTCGGCCTGCGCGTTCTCGCAGGACGCGTGGAAGGTCGTCGAGGAGCGCCCCCTGCCGCGCCCGCACTGGTGCTACGACGCGACGCGCGCGCAGCGGTTCTGGGGCTACCAGCAGTACCACTACACGGCGCCGGTGCCCGGCGTGCTCGCGCTGCACGAGGCGCTGCGCCTCGTCTGCGAGGAGACGCTCGAGCGGCGGTTCCGTCGCCACGAGATGAGCTCTCTGGCCATGCAGGCGGGCCTCGAGGCCATGGGGCTCGAGCTGTTCGCGTCGAAGGACGTGCGCCTCAACAGCGTGCTCGCCATCAAGCTGCCGTCCGGCGTCGATAGCGCGCGGATCCGCGAGTACATGACCAAGGCGTTCCGCGTCGAGATCTCGGGCGCCTTCGGCCTCAACATCGTGCGTGTGGGCCAGATGGGCGAGCAGTGCCGCTCGCACAACCTCTTCAAGACGCTCTACGCGATGGGCATGAGCTTCCAGCGAGAGGGCGTGAAGCTCGACGTCGCCAAGGGAATGGCCGCGCTCGAGCAGGGTCTGGCGGGCGATCGCGATTACTTCGTGGACTAGCCCTGCCCCACGGTGGCCCGGTCCGGGATGGCCGGACCTCCGCGCCGCCTCGTGGCGGCGAGGGCTTGCTCGCGGCGCTTGCCGGCGTCGATCCGGCTCCGATGCGCGTCGAGCAGGTCGCTGCGCGTCAGGATCCCGAGGACCTTGCGGGGGGCCTGCCTGGACACGACAGGGAGCCTCCCCACCCCCTCGGTGACCATGTGATCGGCGGCTTCGCGCAAGGAGCTGTCCTCGAACACCACGGCGGGCGGCCGCCGGACCAGGTGGCGGATCGAGACGGTACCGGCCTGCTCGGTGAGCACATCGCGCTGGGTGACCACGCCGACGAGCTCCCCCCGATCGTCCACGACCGGGAAGCCCTGATGGCGAGAGCCCGCCGCCTGCGACAGCAGGAAGGCGCGGGCCGCCTCGACCGTATCGTCCGCGGCGAGCGTCACGACGGGGCGCGACGCGGCCTCGCCGGCGGTGATCTGCGCCAGGTGATCGGCCGCGTATTCGCCCGGCACGCGCGCGCCGCGGCGGGCGATCTTCTCCGTCATGATGGAGTGCCGCATCAGCAGGCTGGAGACGAGGAAGGCCGCGCTGCAGCCGCCGAGCAGCGGCAGCAGCCCCATCGGCTGCCGCGTCGTCTCGAAGGCGAAGACGACGGACGCGAGGAGCGCCCGGGACGCGCCCGCGAAGATCGCCGCCATCCCGACGAGCCCGGCGACGCGAGGGTCCACGCCGAGCCCGGGGAGGAGCGCGGTCGCGGCCAGGCCGAGGATCGCGCCGAGACCGCCGCCGACGGTGAAGAGCGGCGCGAGCGTCCCGCCCGAGGTGCCGCTGCCGAGCGCGATCGACCAGGAGACGAACTTCATCAGCGAGAGCGACACGAGCGCGGCGAGCGCCAGGCGACCGCTCAGGATGTCGTCGATGTTGGTGTACCCGACCCCCAGCGTCCGCGGCGCGAAGTAACCCACGACGCCGATCGCGACGGCGCCGATCGCCGGCCACCACATCCAGTGGAGCGGCAGCCGCTCGAACGCCTCCTCGATCGCGTAGATCGCGCGGGTGGCGCCCATCGCCGCGAGGCCGAGGAGCGCGCCGAGCACGATGTAGAAGGCGAGCGCGGGGCCTGTCGAGGGCGCCACGGACGCCATCTCGAACGCGGGCGCGGTGTGGCCAGCGCAGAGGCGCGCCGCGGTCGCCGCGGTCGCGGCGAGGGCGACGGGGATCACCGAGCGCGGGCGGTACTCGAAGAGGAGGAGCTCGATCGCGAGCAGCACGGCCGCCACCGGGCTGCCGAAGGTCGCCGACATGCCCGCCGCCGCGCCCGCGGCGAGCAGCGTCTTGCGCTCGTCCGCGGTGATCCGGAGCAGCTGCCCGAGCAGCGAGCCGAGCGCGCCGCCGGTGGCGATGATGGGGCCCTCGGCGCCGAACGGACCGCCGGTGCCGATGGCGATCGCCGCGGAGAGCGGCTTGAGCAGCGTCATCCGCGGCGGGATGCGGCTCTGGTTGAACAGCACCTGCTCCATCGCCTCCGGGATGCCGTGGCCGCGGATCGCCTGGGAGCCGTAGCGCGCCATCACGCCGACGACGAGCGCGCCGAGGATCGGCACCACGAGCACGAAGAGGCCCAGGTGGTGCTCGGCGGGCGACGCGGGGGCGGCGGACAGCCGGCCGAAGAACGCGAGGTTCGTGATGACGGCGATGAGCGTGGTGAGCAGCTCCGCCGCGACGAAGGCCACGCCGCCGAGCGCGATCGCGAGGCCGCTGACGAGGACGACCCGCCGGTCGACGGCGGCGCTGGGCGCGGGGACGCGGAGGTCCTCGAGGGTCGGGCCCATCGAGGGGGCGACCGGGATGCTCTCGGTGACTGTTGGGGGTGGGGCGTTCGATCTGGACAATTCAGCTCTCCTCGCGGTCTGTCGCTTCGGGTCCGGCTCCGGCGGGGGTCTCCTCGCCTTCGAAGAACAGCGGGGGGGCCTCGTCGCCGGCGCCGAGCGCCCGGGCGAGGGTGGCGAGGCTCTGCGCGAGCGCGCCGCGCTCGTCGGCGGGCAGGCGGTCGACGGCGGCGACGAGCTCGGCCTGCGCGGTGCGGGGCGCGCGGCGGAGCAGCGCGCGGCCGGCCGCGGTGAGCGAGATCTCGGTCCGGCGCGCGTCCTCGGGCGAGGCGCGCCGGGTGACCATCCCTCGCTCGGCCAGGCGCGTCACGACGACCGACACCGAGCTCTGGTGCGTCAGCGTGCGCTGCGCGAGCTCGGCGATCGAGGACGCGGCGGCCTGATCGAGCTGCTGCAGCACGAACAGCTGCGCGCTGCTCAGGCCGAGCTGCCGCTCGCACGCGCGCGACGAGACGCGCAGGCGCTGTACGATCGCGCGGATCGCATCCATGACCCGCTGCGCGTCGGGCCCGCCGGGGGCCTGCCGTGTGGGGCTCTTCCGGCGCGCCGTCGAGGAACCATGGGCTCCCATAGATTTGCGCGGGAACCTACGCCGCTCGCCGGTCGACCGCAAGCAGTCTGCGGACCTCCCTGGGGCTTGGGCGGATCGAGGCGGGCCGTCCTCGACGGGGTGGTCGCGGGCGGCGGTGGATGGCGGCGGGGCGCCGGTGCGGCGTGCGGCGTGCGGCGTCAGGAACGCGGCGCGCGGGCCCGGAGGCAGCGCGCCGGGCGGACCGTGCGGGCGACGCTACGCGGGGCGTCGCCTGCGCGGGCGATCCAGGCTAAGAACCGGCCCTCCCATGACCTTCCAAGACCTCATTCTCACCCTGCAGAAGTTCTGGGCCGATCGCGGCTGCCTCATCGTGCAGCCGTACAACTCGGAGGTCGGCGCCGGCACCTTCAACCCGGCGACGTTCCTGCGCGCGCTCGGCCCCGAGCCCTGGAATGTGGCCTTCGTCGAGCCTTCCCGGCGGCCCGCGGACGGTCGTTACGGGGAGAACCCGAACCGTATGCAGCAGTTTCACCAGTTCCAGGTGATCCTCAAGCCGAGCCCGATCGACATCCAGGACCTCTACCTGGAGTCGCTGCGGGCGATCGGCACGAACCCGCTCGATCACGACGTCCGGTTCCTCGAGGACGACTGGGAGTCGCCGACGCTCGGGGCGTGGGGGCTCGGCTGGCAGGTGTGGATCGACGGGCTCGAGATCTCGCAGTTCACCTACTTCCAGCAGATCGGCGGGATCGACTGCCGCCCCGTGTCCGGCGAGCTCACCTACGGGCTCGAGCGGATCGCGATGTACCTGCAGGACAAGGACAGCATCTACGACGTCGTCTACTCGGACCGCGGCGGGAAGATCGTGCGCTACGGGGACATCTACCAGCGCGCCGAGTGGGAGTGGTCGACCTACAACTTCGAGGAGGCCGACATCGCCGAGCACTTCGCGGCGTTCGACGTCTGCGAGGCCGAGGTGAAGCGGCTCCTGTACCGGGGCGCGGATCCGGCGGCGAAGGGGGCGGCGATCGATCCGAGGAAGGCGCTGGTGCTCCCGGCCTACGATTTCGTCGTGAAGGCGGCCCACCGCTTCAACGTCCTCGACGCGCGGGGCGCGATCAGCGTCACCGAGCGGCAGCGCTTCATCGGCCGTGTCCGCGCGCTCGCGCGCGCGGTCGCCGAGACGTACGTCGCGCAGCGCGAGGCGCTCGGCTACCCGCTCCTCGGCGAGCAGCAGGCGAAGGCGGCGGAGTAGCGCGCAGCCGAGGCGGCGGGCAGCGCGCCGTCGCCTCGGCCGGGCCGCGCGTCGCGCAGCCTCAGCCGGGCGGGTTGTCGGGGATGAAGTCGTGGCGGGTGCAGATCGCGACGACCGGCAGCCCCGCGGCGCGGATCGCCTCCGCGCCGCCCTCGAGGCGGTCGACCAGGGCGATCACGCCGACGACCGAGGCGCCCGCGGTGCGGAGCTTCTCGACCGCCTTCAGCGTCGAGCCGCCCGTCGTGATCACGTCCTCGAGGATCGCGACGGGCATCCCGGGCACGAGGTCGCGATCGCCCTCGACGAGGCGCCGCGAGCCGTGGTCCTTGACCTCCTTGCGCACGTAGAGCGCGGGGAGGGGGCGGCCGCGCAGGAAGCTCGTGAGCGACACAGCGCTCGCGAGGGGGCAGCCCCCGAGCTCGACGCCGGCGACGGCCTCGCACCGCGGGAGCGCGCCGAGCGCCTCGAACATGAGCGAGCCGACGAGGGCGTGGCCCTCGGCGGTCAGCACGGACTGCTTGCAGTCGATGAAGAAGTCGCTCTCCCGGCCGGACGCGAGGAGGACGCGCTTCTGCTCGAACGAGCGCTCGCGCAGCAGCGCGACGAGCCGGTCCCGCTCCGAGGCGCCGGCGGCGCTCACCGGCCGCCCCGCTTGCGCAGCGAGGCCTTCGCGGCCCCCTTCCGGAGCGCGGGGACCACCGGCGGCGGCGGCCCGCCGGCGCCCTCGGACGCCTCGGGCTCGTCACCCTCGCCGGCGGCCGAGGCCGATAGATCGGCCTCCTCGTCGTCGTGAACGGCCGCGAGGGCAGGGGCGGGCGCGGGCCTCGCCTCGACGACCGGGGCGGGGCGCGCCGCCGGCGCGGGGCGCGCGGGGGCAGGCGCGGCGCGCGGCGCAGGCCGGGCGGGCGGCGCAGGTGCGCGCGCCGGCCGCGCGGCCGCGGCCGCGGCGCGCGGCGCAGGTGCAGCGGCGGCGGCCCGCGCCGGGGCGGGGGCGGCCGCCGCGGCGAGCGGCGCGCCGGTGGTGACGTTGCCGCGCACCAGGGCGCCCGCGTGGATGCCGATCTGCGGCGCGCCGAGGTCGCCGACCACGCGCGCGCCGGGCTCGAGGATCACGGCCTCGTCGCCGGAGATGTTCCCGGCGACGGCGCCGCGGACGACGACGCGCCGCCCGCGGACGTCGCTCTGGATGAGCGCGCCCTCGCCGATGGTCACGTCGCCGGTCATGACGACGCTCCCCTCGACGCGGCCGAGGATCTCGAGATCCCCGTCGCCCTGCACGTTGCCGCGGATGGCCGTCGTCGGCCCGATCGAGGACTGGGCGGTCATCGGCTACACGTCCATGTCGACGTTGCCCTTGAACGAGGCTCCGTCCGCGATGGTCAGCCGCGACGCCTTCACGTCGCCGACGAGGCGACCGCCGGCGAGGAGATCGACGCGATCGGCCGCCGTGACGTTGCCGGTGACGTTGCCGCCCACCTGGAGCGACGCCGCCCCGATGTCCGCTTCGATCAGCGCCCCTGCGTCGATGGTGAGAGGCCCCTCGACGGTGAGCTTCCCGCGCACCGTCCCGGCGACGATCACCTCCTCGTCGGAGGTGATCTCGCCCTCGATCGTGAGCCCGTTTCCGATGATCGTACCCGCCACGTTCGTGCTCCTCGCCGCGCCCTCGCGGCGCGATTCTTCGTCCGTCAACGCGCGCTATCGCCCTGCCGGTTCGCGCCGGGGGGCCTGTCCGCGCCCGGCGGTCGCCCGCTCCGAGAGCTCGGCCGGGAGGTCGAACTCCGCCTCGATGCGGCCGGCGAACGCCGCGCCTTCCTCGAGGATCACCTCGCTGCCGCCCACGTTTCCGGCGTACTGCGCGGTCGCCCGGATCGTGACGGGGCCGCGCGAGACCACGTCCCCCGTGAGCTGGCCGGACACGACGAGCGAGCTCGCCTCGACGTCCCCGGTGACCGTCGCTCCGTCCTCGATCTCGAGGTCGCCAGCCAGCTGGATGTTCCCCTCGACGCTCCCCTCGACCCGGAGCGAGCCGTCGCCATGGACGCGCCCGCGGATGCGGGCGCCCCGTCCGATGAGCGATTCGGCAGCGTCCGATTCGCTGCGCGTCGTTGTCGAGCCTCGGGCCATTCTCGTCTCCTGTGCGCGGAGGGAGCCGCGCGAGCCGGGGCGCGCACCAGACGCCCGGCTCGTCCGCTGGAGCTGGGCGAACTGGATCGCTCGGCCCCGCGGCGGCGCGGACGCTACTCCAAGCGGCTGCGCCTCGCAACCGGCGGGCGGCCTCGGTGGCGGTACGTGCCATGGACTGACTGCAGGGGAGCCCTCGGGGGGAGGGGGCGTCGCGCGGGGGGGTGAGGGGGGCCCTCCCACGAACTCGCGCCTTTTGGTGGCAATGGCCTGCTGAACGGAGCTGGCGAGTCCGTGAGGCGTCGCTGCGATGCGGGCCGGCGCTCGGGTTCGTGGGGCCCTCCCCCTCACCCCCCCGCGCGACACCCCCTCCCCCCGAGGGCTCTCTCCGATGGCAAGCGTGACCGGAGGGAAGGCGGCGACGGGGATCGATGCGAGGCGAGGGAACACACGAACGCACGTCGCGGGCCGCTTCCTGCGGGGCTGGATTGGGTGATACGGTCTCTCTTGACTGGGCTTTCCTTGCTCGCGACGCCTGCTGTGGTCCTGACGGCGAACCGACTCGGATGGCTCGGCGCGCGTCGTCCGTGGGGGCGAGCGCAGACCAACCCAACCCGGGGGGTTCCTCATGCGGAAGATAGCTATCGTGGGGTCTGGACAGGCCGGCCTGCTCGCGGCGCACGCCCTGGTGAAGGCCGGCTACGAGGTGACGCTCTACTCGGATCGCACGCCCGAGCAGTGGCTCAACGAGTCGAAGCCGACCGGCACCGCGGCGCGGTTCGACGTGGCGCTGGCGTTCGAGCGCGAGCTCGGCCTGGCCTTCTGGGAGGACGCTGCGCCCCGGGGCCACGGCGCCCAGCTGACCGCGTGCGCCGCCCCGGGCAACCGCCTCCTGACGCTGGCGGGCCGCCTGGAGCAGCACTTCTTCGCGATCGATCTCCGGCTCCAGAGCCACCGGTGGATGCTCGAGCTCGAGCGGCGGGGCGGCAAGATCACGATCGAGCCCGTCACGATCCCGCGGCTCGACGCGATCGCCGCCGAGAACGATCTCACCGTCGTCGCCGCTGGACGGGGGGATCTGTGCAACCTGTTCGAGCGAGACGCCGCGCGCAGCGTCCACTCGGAGGCGCAGCGCAACGTCGTCATGATGTGCGTGACCGGCCCGAAGCTCGGGTTCGACGGCATCCCGATGCTCCCGGTCAAGTTCAACCTGTTCGCGGGCATCGGGGAGGCGTTCTGGGTGCCCTACCACCACAAGGACGTGGGACCGAGCTGGAACTGCCTCGTCGAGGCGGTGCCCGGAGGGCCGCTGGACAGGTTCCAGGGCGCGAAGTCAGGCGAGGAGATCATCGCGATCGCGAAGGGGCTGGTGAAGGAGCTCATCCCCTGGGACTACGAGTGGTTCAAGGGAGCCGAGCTGTCGGACAAACACGGATGGCAGAACGGGCGGGTCGTCCCCGCGGTGCGCAAGCCCGTCGGACGGCTGCCCTCGGGCCGGATCGTGACGGCGCTGGGCGACACGGCGATGTCGATCGATCCGATCGGCGGCCAGGGCGCCAACAACGGCAACAAGATGGCGCGCAACCTGGTCGAGTGCATCGTGCAGCACGGCGAGCGCCCGTTCGACGCCGACTGGATGACGCGCACCTTCGATCGCTTCTATGCGCGGCACGGCGGGCCCACCGACCGGTTCAACAACATCCTGCTCGCCGGGGTTTCGCCCCCGATGGCCCACCTCCTCATGGCGCAATACGGCAGCGACGGGCGGGCGGACAACACGAGCGGGCAGCAGGCGCTCGCCAATGCCTTCGTGAACAACTTCAACGATCCGGCGCGGCTGACGGCGGTCCTCGAGGACGTCGGGCGGGTGCGCGCCTTCATCCGGCAGACGACCGGGAAGCCCTGGCCCCTCGCGCTCGCAGCAGGGGGCGTCGGCGTCGGCATCGCGCAGGTGCGGCAGCGCATCGGGCTCCCGCCGGGGCACCCGGGCGCGCAGGTGCAGGCCGGGGGAGCGATCGCTTAGCCCCGCGCTGGGCGCCCGGTCTCGCCTCGTCGTCAGGTCCGGGGAGCCGTACCGGCCGGTGCCAGCAGGCGTCCAGGAGCCGCTGGTACCGCACCGGGGGCGACATTTCCTACCGTCGAGGGCGACGAGGCTGGCACCGCGCCCTGTCGCCGGGATCGGACGCTCGCGGACACAGGCCGGACAGGGCCGGCGGCGCGGGCTCATGGTAGCCTCCGGCGCGAGATGCCGGCCCGCGATCACCTGCATGAGCACGTCCGCAAGGCGCTGGCCAGCGACGGCTGGACGATCACGCATGATCCGCTCCGCCTGCGCTGGCGGAGAAAGGACGTTTACGTCGACCTCGGCGCGGAGCGCTTCCTCGGGGCGGAGAAGGGGCGAACACGCATCGCGGTCGAGGTCAAGAGCTTCACCGGCCCGTCGCCGATCGACGCGCTCGAGAAAGCCCTCGGACAGTTCACGCTGTACCATGACATCCTCGAGCGCGTGGAGCCCGATCGCGAGCTCTACCTCGCCGTGAGCGACACGGCATACGGCGACATCTTCGAGGACGCCCTGGGGGAGATCCTCCTCGACAACAGAAGGATGAAGCTGCTCGTGTTCAACGCCGAGACGGAGGTCATTGAACGATGGACACCCGAACCGCCGACCGCGAAGTGATCGAGAAGGCGCTCTCCGAGTATGCCGCCATCCCGTACGCCCACGGGGACGTGGCGACACAAACGGTGTTCGATCGGGAGTCGGACCACTACCTGCTCGTGATCGTCGGCCGCGAGAAGCGCCGCCGCGTCCATGGCTGCCTCGTCCACATCGATCGGATCGGCGACGAGATCTGGATTCAGGCGGACGGCACCGAGCGCGGAATGGCGCCGGCGCTGGTCCGCGGCGGCATCCCGGCGGAGCGGATCCTGCTCGCGTTCTCCTCGGACGGCCCCTATCGGTATTCCGACGTCCTCGCTGCGTGAGCGCGGCAAGCGCCGCCCGGGTGATGCCGCAAGGACGAATCGTTGATGCCGCATCCATTTCGCGACAGCCGAGTCGCCGTGTCACAGACGATCGCGGCGGCGCGCCAGGATCTTCTCCACGGCGGTGAGCGGCGGTCCCTCCGGCGTCGCTCCTTGGGTCCCGGCTTGGTGCGCTCCCCCCGCGGTACGGTAGCGGACGGCTACTCCAGGACGGCGGCGTAGCGCCCGCTGGGCGTGACGATGACGTGGGCCTGGAGCGGGACGTTCAGCGCGTAGGAGAGATCGCGCAGCTCCTCGGTCATCGCGTGGTCCTCCGCGGTCGGCGTCGGATCGCCGCTCGGGTGGTTGTGGGCCAGGACGAAGCCGACGGCCGCCATGTCCAGCGCCGTGCGCAGGATGGTCGAGCGGCCTGCGTGGAGGGCGTCGTCGACGCCGCGGGCGAGCATGCGCGTCTCGCGCACGCGGCCGTGGCTATCGAGCGCCGCGATCCAGAGCTCCTCGTGGACGAGGTGCGCGAGCCTCGGCCCGAAGTACCGCGCCACGCGCGCGGCGTCGGTGAGGCGCGCACCTCGGCGAGCCCGCGCGGCGTGGGCGCGGCGGCCGAGCTCGAAGGCCGCCGCGAGCCGCGTCGCGTCGAGCAGCGCGATCTGGGTTCGCTCGGCGATGGCCGCCGGAGAGAGGCGACCGAGGGACGGCAGGGCGGCCGCGCCAAGGATGCGCGCCCCTACGGCCGGGATGCCGAGCACCATCTCGAGCAGGCCGGCCTCGGTCGCGGTCGGGATCTCGGCCGCCGTCTCGGCGGGGGCGTCGACGGGTGCGCCGCTCATCGGGGCCACCTCCGAGCGCGGGTGAGCGAGCGGGCGAAGAGGCGGCGCGCGAGGCGGAGGCGCGTGGCCACCGTCGGCCTCGGGATCGCGAGCGTCGCCGCGATCTCGCGCGTCGTCAGGCCGGCGGCGGTGAGCGCCAGGACCTCGCGGAGCTCCGCGCGGAGGCGGTGGAAGGCACGGAGCAGCCCGCGCGCGACGATGCGCTCCTCCGGCGAGGGAGCTGCGAGGGGAGCGAGCCGATCGGGATCGACCGCGGGCACCTCGTGCCGGCGGTACGCCTTGTCGCGGTGGTGCGACGCCTGCCGCAGGGCGACCGCGACCAGCCAGGCGCGCAACGCGTCGGCCGGCGGCTGATCGGGGGACGGCCGGAAGCGGCCGGCGCGCATGCTGCAAAAGGCGCCGAGCACGGTCTCCTGCGTGACGTCGTCGAGATCCGCGGCGCGGACGCCGCGGGCGCGCAGCGCGCTGCGGATGAGCGGGCGCTGTTCGAGGAGCGCGGTGGGGTCGAGGTAGACGGCGGGGTGAGGGGGCTGGTGACGGAGGGGTTTGGTCGGGCGGGCGAGCCGGCTGAGAGCAGCGGGACGGGGACGGCGACGGGAGGACGGATCGATCTCTTGGCCCTGGTCAGAGCGTAGACGTACGGTTTCCATGTCGGACCTCGTGGAAGCGGGGTTCGGCCACGCCGCCCGGGGTGTTAGCAGCACCCGCGGGCGGCACTTTTGTGGTCTCGCCACGTTACGAACTGACAGCCGGCAGGTCAATGAAATACGATCTGCTGGATCGTTATTCTGAACCCGGCGCAGGAGTACGCGAAGGGCGTGCGAACGCTCGCGCTCGATACCCTCCTGCTCTACATCGCGGCGAACCTGCGGCGGCTACGCCAGCAGCGCGGCATCACGCAGGAGCAGCTCGCGGAAGCGGCCGGGATCGAGCTGCGGACGATGCAGGCGATCGAGGTTGGGCGGCAGAGCATGAGCCTCGGCACGCTCGTCAGGCTCGCGAACGCGCTCGATGTGTCGCCTGGGGTTCTTCTCCGCAGCGCCGCGATGCCCGAGATCAAGCGAGGTCGGCCGCGCAAACGTCCCGCCGGCACCTGACAGTCAATCCCCAGTATCCGCACCTCGACAGCCCGCGGCCATCCGCGCCCTTCTCCACCTGGCGCATCGCCGGCGCGTGCGTTGTTGCGGCTTCGGACACCGTCCCGCGTGGTGGAGAACTCGGTGAACTGCGGCAACCTGAACAGCCCCGTCGCTGACCGGCCGGGAGGTTGCAGGGGCACTCCTTCGCTTCGGAGGGGTAGGGCAGTAAGGACCCGCTCGCGCCTTCGTCCGGTGTAGAGACCGCACGGTCCTGCGCTGGCCTCCTTGACAAGATGGGGCAGCCGTCGGCTACGCTACCTTTCCACGATGCGTGGGGACGGCACGTGGGGGTGGGATCGGAGTTCAAGGCGCTCCACGCAGAAGCGGCTGTCAGCGGTCGAGAGGACTGATCACGCCGAGAGGACCGCAGTCGACGATGTGGGTGTAGATCATCGTGGTCCGTACATCCTTGTAGCCGAGCAATGTTTGGATCGTCCGGATGTCGGTGCCCGCCTCGAGCAGGTGGGTCGCGAAGCTGTGGCGGAGGATGTGGCATGTCGCGCGCTTGGTGAGCCTCGCCGCCCGTCCGGCATCGTGCACGGCCCTTTGCACCGCCGATTCGTGCAGGTGGTAGAGGACCTGTCGACCCGTCGCAGGATCGGTGCAAGGGCGAGAGGCGGGGAAGAGGTACTGCCAGGCGAGGCTCGTGGCTGCTCCTGGCATCTTCGCTCGCAGCGCGTGGGGCAGGTCGACCTCGCCGCGGCCAACCGCGAGCTCCTTCTTGTGCCGTTGCGCCACGGCGTCGAGCTGGGCCTGCAGCTCGTCGCGCGCCGGAGCGGGGAGCAAGGCCGGCCGGTCGTGCTGTCCTTTCCCGCGGCGCACCATGATTTGCCGTCGATCGAGGTCGACGTCTTTGACGCGAATCGAAAGCGCTTCGAGGAGGCGGAGGCCGCTTCCGTAGAGGAGCTCGCCGATGAGTCGAAAAGGTGGGATCAGGTGCTCGAGCAAGGTGAGCGCGTCCTGTCGCGAGAGGACCGTGGGGAGGTGCTCCGGCCGGCGGGCACGCTCGAGCGCTTCGAGCCGGGGTATCTGCAGGTCGAGGACCCGCCTGTAAAGGAAGAGGAGCGCGCACAGCGCTTGGTCCTGCGTGGACGCCGCGGTGCGGCGCGCGACCGCAAGATCGTTGAGGAAGGCCGTGACCTCTTCCGCGCCCATCTGCCGTGGGTGCTTGCCGTGATGGAAGCGGATGAATTGCCGGATCCAGAGTACAATTGCCTCTTCGGTACGCGGAGAGTAATGCAGGCGTTGTATGGTGGCGCGTACGGCTTCGATGAGGGTCATGGGGATGGTTCCGAGTGGTCGGGGCCGGTTCGTCGGACCCGCATTGACGCTTATCGGCGCAGGGCGGCGCGAGTTGTGGCGGCCAGCGGATATTTGGGATGCACATCAGTCGCCCGAGGCAATCAATCACAGGCACGCATCTTGCTTCGCGGCACACCGTCGCCGTCCGAAGCCCCTCAACGGCGATACGTAGTTGTGCTGCGGCGGCCTATCTCCGGAGATGCGCAGATAGCCTGCGGAAGATCGCGACCTATCCGCGGGGATATCTAGATATGCTGCGGGGTGCCGCGACTCATCCGCGAGAACACGGTGATCGGGCACCAGGGTTCGCAGCCTACATGCAAATACGCGAAGATGTGTCGCGCGGCACAGATGATTGCGACGTTGGGCCGACGAGGGTACCGGTGCGAAACGCTGATTCTATCTGGGCGCCGTCGACCAGTCGTCAGTTGCTCCCGCCTCTGCGTGATCCCACCCAGCGCTGCGCCCAGCCCGTCCCCTTCCTTGCACCGGTCGACCGCGCCCGTCAGCGACACGGCGGCCCACGAGACTTGACGGCGCCTGCGCGGAGAGCGAAGCTGGACCAATGGGCCTGAAAGAAGAGATCGACCGCGGACGCTCCACCATCCACACCGATGGCTACCCGATGTCTATCGGCGAGCTCTTGAGCCTTTATCGCGACGGCGAACTTGACATTCATCCTGAGTTTCAACGCTTCTTCCGGTGGAACGACCTTCAAAAGTCGCGGCTCATTGAGTCTCTCCTGCTTGGGATCCCCATCCCGTCGATCTTCGTTGCCCAACGAAAGGACGGCGTCTGGGATGTGGTCGACGGTCTTCAGCGACTCTCCACGATCTTTCAACTCGTAGGCGTTCTTAAGGACGAGCAAGGACAGCTCGTTGAGCCCCTCGTGCTTCGTGCAACCAAGTACCTCCCCTCCCTGGAAGGAAAACGCTGGGAGGATGATACGAGTCCGGAAAACGCATTGGAGCAGGAGAGACTCATCATCAAGCGATCGAAGATCGACGTCAAGATCATTCTTCGAGAAAGCGATGAGCAGAGCAAGTTTGAGCTCTTCCAGCGATTGAACACGGGCGGATCGGCGCTTACGGAGCAGGAACTGCGCAACTGCATCATGGTCATGGTCAATCGCGACTTCTTTGCTTGGATTAGATCGCTCGGACAGAACACGGACTTCAAGCAGTGCACTGCCCTCTCGGAGCGACTTCTCGACGAGCAGTACGATTTGGACCTTGTTACGCGGTTCATCGTACTCCGCACGATCGCCGAGGCTGAGGTCAAAGGCGTTCGTGCGCTGGGGGAGTTCATCACTGACCGGGTCGTTGCGCTCGCTAAAGATGACCAATTCGATCGAAAACGCGAAGAGGACGCGTTTGCCTTCACGTTCGGAGAGTTGGCTCGAACGCTAGGCGACAGCAGCTTCCAGCGGCGCGACGAGAAGACTGGGAAATATCGAGGCGCCTTCCTCATCTCCGCGTACGAAGCCATCGCGATCGGTTTGGGACACAACTCTCAGGCATGGATGGACAGCAGCACGAGGCCCGATGTTGACTCACTGGTGAAGCAATTGTGGTCCAATGCGCGGTTTGTTAAGGCCACGGGCGCCGGGGGCACTGCTCAATACCGACTGCCTGTTACCATCCCTGTTGGGCGCGAGATCTTCAGACCGTGAAGGTTCGGTCAGAAGAGGAGCTTGCGGAACTACTGCAGGGGAACTTGCAGAAGCGGAAGCGTGAGCTGACCGCGATGAAGTTCCTGGTGGATAAGTCGCGCGCTCACGAGCAGCAGATGTTGTTTCGGGTCGGCGTAGCGTTACTGTACGCACACTGGGAGGGCTTCGTTAAGCTCGCTGCAAACGCGTACATCACGTACGTAGATCACCAAGGCTTCGCATATCGTGATCTCATTCCAAGTCTTGGTGGGCTCGCGCTCCGCGGGATGATGATTGATGCAAGTCAAAGCACTAACAAGCACGCTGGTCGGACGAAAATTGTCGAGATCTTGCTTGACGGCTCGGCCGGGATCGCTCGACTGCCCATCGGCGACTTTGTTGACGCAGCTGGGGATCCGGTCAAGTCGGCGAACTTGAATGCGACGGTGCTCGACGACATTCTCGGCCTGCTCGGACTCGATCGCGTGCCCTACGAGGCGAAACGAAATCTCATCGACGAAAAGCTACTTAAGCGTAGGAACGACGTCGCCCATGGTGAGCTCGTCTCGGTAGATGAAGCCACTTTTCGCGAGTTGTATGACGAAATCCTTCAGTTGCTCGAACAGTTCAGTACGGATATAATGAATGCAGCAGCGCTCAAGAGGTACCTACAGCGTCGCTGAGCGATCCGTGCGCTACACCACAGATGCCCGAGGCGGGTCGCGACGCAGGTGTACAAGTGGTTGCGGTGCGGCCCAACCAGGGCTTGCAGGCGACGTCGCTTCGCACCGCGCCTGAAGCCCAGAGCGTTAGGCGCCCCTCTGTCGCAACCGACGAGCCCCATGCGCCAGAAGCAGAACTGACATCCCAAGAAACCCCCAGCCAAGCACAGGGGCCAGGCGATTGTCTCTCCGCCAAGCCTGGTCCACATCCTGATGGCTGCGCACGAGTTTGTCGCCGACGCGGATCTCGTATACCGGAAAGAACTTCTCCTTCGAGAAGACCGGTCCGACGGTATTTGACGCGTCGTACAGAATCGTGACCACCCTTTGATGGGCTTCGCCGATGGCCTTCTCGACGGCGCCCACCGCTTTCGCTTTGCCGAGGTACGTGAACCGTCTTCCATCCTGCAACGTGAAATGGACGTCGTGGTGGACCGTCTCGTGGGAAGTAACCAGTCCGCTCGCGGAGGTGAGGCGGTCGCGTTCCGGAATGCCCTTGTCCGGATCGATCTTGGTAAGCATGAAGAACGACAGCGCCAGCCCCATGATGGCCGTCAGGAACACACTCGCCAGGCCCGGTTGTCGTCGCACCGCGCCAATGTACTCATGAACGTTCGGGCCGGCCACCTAACGAGCCGCTGAACCTGACACCGGGCCGCGCCGGGGTTGTTTCGACCGACGTGCCTTCGGCACATCAGTCTGCTGGCGTCAGTCCTCCGCAAGCGGGTCGTGGCATCCTTGGGAACCGGTGCAGGTTAGCGCCGGTGTTCGGCGCCAGAGCGCGTAGCCGACGGTTGTTGTCGCCCAACACCTGATGCGGGGCGGGAACGCTGCGGGGCAAAGCGCGTCGTCGCCGATGTCACCGCGCCACGCCACGAAGTCGCCGGCCGGCGACGGTCGTGGTAGCGCTGCTCCTGATGGCGAAGGGCAACCGCACGGCGACGACGCGCGAGGTTCGATCCTCGCAGCGACAGCGGCGTGTTCGCGTCTACACCGCCTGGCACCCGGTGCTCGTCGCGCTCCTGGAGCACGTGCTCCCCGAGGGCTGGTACCAGTGCATCTCGGAGTTCCAGCTCGCCCGCGAGCCGCTCCGCGTCGACATCGTCATCCTCCGTCGCAGCCGTCGCGGAGCCCCACCCAGGCCGCGCCTGCTCACGAGCGTGGTGGGCGAGCTGGCCGAGCACACGCTCGTGCACTTCAAGGGGCCGACCGACGAGCTCGAGCGCGACGACGCGCGCATGCTCCTCGCGTACGCGCTCCAGTACCTCGTGGTCGCCGAGATCGAAGCTCCCGCCGCGGTCGCCCTCCGCGTGCTCGCGCCCCGTCTGACCCCGCGCTTCACCGAGGCGCTGACGTCGCTCGGCTGCACGCTCACACCGACCGGGCCGGGTACACACGAGGGGCGGCTCGGTGTCTTCCCGCTGCGGGTGGTGGAGACGGTGCCCGCCAACGCTCGCGAGGGCGAGCATCTGCTGTACACTGTGACCCCTGGGATGGTCGCCGACCCCGGCGGCATCCCGGCGCTCTCCCCGGCGGAGGTCGCGGTGTTCTGGGCGCTCCTGGAGCATGTCGAGCAAGTTCGACACCCCCTCCCGGGGCAGAGGAAGCGGCACATGAAGGACGAAAAGCGGGTCGTCGAGAGCTTCGAGCAGGCGCTGGCACGCCTCGTTGCGCGGCTGCCGCCCGAGCAGCGCATCGCGGGGCTCGCCCCGGAGCAGGTGCTGCAGGCGTACGCGCCCGAGCAGCGCCTCGCGGGGCTCGCCCCGGAGCAGGTGCTGCAGGCGTACGCGCCCGAGCAGCGCCTCGCGGGGCTCGCCCCCGAGCAGCGCCTCGCCGGGCTCACCGAGGCGCAGGCGGTGCTCGCGTTGCCGGACGCGATGCTTCGTGCGTTGTCGGAGGAGTACCTCGCGACGCTGCCCCGCCAAACGCAAGCGGCGATTCAGAAGCGCCTCGGGGCGGCATCGGGGCGGCAGCCCGCGCGCCGACGAAAGACGCGCAGCCCTTCGAGATGACGACGGGAGAACGCAAGCCGCGGTGGTGGTCGCGTGATTCGTTCTTCCTGACCGGGCGCCGAACATGCCAATGCGGCTGACGGCTCGGGCAACCGCGCTTCGCGCGGCAGCCCGCCCCGCAGCAGATTGGCAAGGCGTTCGGCGCCTTCGTTGCGGGGCCGTCAGGATGAGTTGCCGAGGAGTACGTACTCTGCGGTTGCCGACCGCACCGCCTCGCGGCCCAGCGGAGGCGCATGCAGCGCCGCGCGGGCCGGTGGCAAGAGCGCTTTCCTGGGGGGCACGACTGGGATGAACAGCCAGAAAGAAAGGGCTGGGGCATCGCGCTTCTGGGTCACCTGCTACACGGACGCGTCCTTCACCCCAATCGCAGCCGGCTGGGGCGTCTGGCTGAGGTCGACTCGCGGGAGGATCGTGCGGCACGGGGCCTGCCCACCGTATGTCAGCAGCGCCAACGAGGCAGAGCTGGCGGCGATCTTCGCCGGGGTCTACCTGGCGCGGAAGGTGTGGGGCGAGGCTGTGCGCGGGCTCGTCGTGTACACAGACAGCCAGGCGGCTGTTGGCTTTTTGAGCGATGATTCGCTTAAACCACGCACCCAGCGGAACGCTCCAGCGGTTGCAAGGCTGCGCGAGAGGATCCGGACGTTTTCGAACGAGCACGGGATCGAACTGGACCTTCGCTGGGTGAAGGGGCACCAGCGTACGAACACGGTGCGGGCGTACCTGAACGCGCGGTGCGATAAGTTGGCGCGGGCGGCGCGCGCCGTGGCGCAGAGAAGCGAGAAGCGCACTGTCGCCGAGAAATGTGGACGGGAGGCGGGGAGCGCCATCGCCGAGAAGAGCAACGGAACGCCGAACGCAGGCGAGCCGGGGGTCGAGAGATCGCCGGGGCGGTCGAGGAAGCAAAAGAACCGCGAGCGGCGACATCGAGCCCGCGAGAGGAACCGTGCAAAGAAGGTCGCCAGCGTCCCCGATCGCGCCAGGCCTCGCGCGATCGAGCTTCCTGTCGCGTCGGGGATTGACATTGGGCTGGAGGACCGATGTGCTCGAAATCGTGTACGAAGCAAGCGCGATGATGACGAGCGCGCCGAACAAGCCGTTGCATCGGGCGCCCCGCCCAACTTCGCTCCGCTCAGCAGGGCGATGCGCCGCTGAACGGCAGTCGTTGGGCCGCCGGGCGTCATGCTGCACGGGTGGGCCTGGGTGACCGCGGCCTCCCAGGCCCGACGAACGAGAGCCGTGGACATGTGCGCAGCGGGAGCGCAATCCACCGGCGCCTGCCTAGCTCTCGATCGGGGCCCGCTTCCACGGCCAGGATGCGCGGGGCCTCATGACGACGGCACTCGGTACGACGGCGCTCCGTCCGCCAGGGATCGCGCTCGACTGGGCAGGGGTGGGGTGCAGTCGGGCGCGGCTGCAGCCTCTGCTCCTGCGATCCCTGCGCCACCGTTCGCTCCGAGGCTGCCCTTGACGGAGGCCCCACCTCCAGCGCTGCCTGCGTCCCCAGCGCGGCTGCCGCGACGGGAACGGCGGGAACGGCGGGAACGGCGCGACATGGTAGACTGGACAGCGGCGGAAGTGGAGGTTGGGCATGATGGACGCCGAGCAAATTTTCCAGGAGATCCGTAGTCTTCCGACCGATGCGCAGCGCACGCTCATCGAACGTATCGTTCGGGAGCTGGGCGGCACCCGGAGCGAGCCGGCGGGGCTGGCGAACCCACCGGACGATCCGTTCCTGGGACTGCTCGCCGACGAGCCGGAGCTCGCCGACGAGATCCACCAGGTCGCGATCATGTCGCGCCACCAGGGGCGCGAGGCTTTCAATGGCGACGAGAACCCTTCTTGATACGGACATCTGGTCCGAGATCCTCAAGGCGAAGGATCCGATCGTCGCAGAGAGGGCGCGCAAGTATCACGCAGAGCTAGGGCGCTATACGCTCTCAGTGATCACCGTGATGGAGGTAGTTTACGGCTATTCGCGCGTGGGTCGTGACGATCGGATTCAACAATTTTTTGTCGCTGCTGGCGCGAGCAGAGGTCTTGTGGCTTGACCCCACGGTAGCCGAGCTCGCGGGCCGGATCCGAGCCGATCTTGAACGCCTGGGGAGCAAATTGACGATCGAGGATACCCTGATTGCAGCGACGGCGATCCGTCATGGGCTTCCCGTCGCAATGGGAAACACGCGCCATTTCGTCAAGATCCAAGATGCGGGGTACCCGCTCATGCTCGAGAACTGGAGAGAGCCTATCTTATGAACCCGCAGGGTACTCAGGACGCCGTGCGGTACGCATACGGCCCAGCAAGCCGCTGCTGTCGGCGGCGCTTCGCGCCGCGTGGCGGCGGGCCCGAGACGCGTCCCAGCAGGCCGGGGCGCGAACCCAGAAGACCGTGGAGCGCGGCCAGCGGGCCGGAGAGCGCGGCCAGCGCCGCCGAGACGGCCGGGAATCGTGCCAGCAGGTCGGAGGAAGCGTACCAGCAGGTCGGAGGAAGCGTACCAGCAGGTCGGAGGGAGCGTACCAGCAGGTCGGAGGAAGCGTACCAGCAGGTCGGAGGAGCCGCACCAGCAGGTCCGGGTAGCCGCACCAGCAGGTCCGGGTAGCCGCACCAGCAGGTCCGGGTAGCCGCACCAGCAGGTCCGGGTAGCCGTACCAGCGGGTGCTGGCACGCGTCCCGGGGTTGCTGGGGAGTCGCCGGGAGGTGCTGGCGCGGCGCCGGTGGCACCAACACCGCCGTAGCCTTCTCGCGAGCGCGTCGCCCTCGCGCGTGTCGCCCAGGACCCGGCGTTTCGCGCACGCCCCGACCGCCCTCCTCCGTCATCCTCAACCACGTTGCCGCGGCGGCCAGCGTGACGATCGACAAGGCCGAGCGCGTCCTGGTCGACGACGCAACCGTCAAGGCCGTCGCCGAACTGCCGGACAACGGGCGCATCGACGGCCGGATGGCGGTGGACGACGCGGGACGGCTCGTGAGCCACGGCGGCGACGAGAACTTCGGTGGGGGCAGCGTGTTATCCCACCCAAATGGTCTGGGAGATGACGTTGTGAACGCGTTCGTTCATTCGGAAGACAGCGCGAATCTCTTGCGGCACCTGCGGAGTGTCTCTTGCACACCGCGGATCAGATCGCTCTTTGTCCTGAGTGCGCGGTTTTGTTGTGACTGCGATATTATGAATTTCTCTTCTTGCGTTAGCTTGTCTTCGTCCAGATGCGCTGGAAAGTCGTCGAAATTTGTGCACTTTTCGAGGCTGTTGAGGAGAAACTCTCCGATTTCCGCCTCGTCCACGCATGGCGCGCTGTATGTCAAGACGAACAGTAGGTTTCTGTGATCTCTGATCCCGCCGCAAACATAGGCATTGGACAAGGTCTCTCGTACTCTGCATTCTTCTACCTCTTTTTGCAGTGCCTCGACCTTGGCGGCTTTCTCCACCCCGGCGTCGTCCGTTTCTCCCGGAGGAGACGTCGCCGGGGCTGGCGGGATGGCTGTGGCTTTCGCGCGCGCTTTCACTGCGCGTCGGCACGCAGCGAGCTCCCGCTTCACTTCCGCATCAGGGATGGACGCCGCGCTCTTTCCCATGGCCGGAGGTCTGCGCTCCCGCGTCGCCCAGCCGACCAGCACGCCACCACCAAAGACGAGGCCGAGCACGGCCACCGCGATGAGGAGATGAACCATGAGGCCGGCGCTCTCGGGGCGTTTGCTCATGTGTCAACCTCCTACGGCTTCGGTGCCTGCTTCATCATCGGTGGGAGTTTCGGGGGCGTCTCCGTGCACGTCCAGACGAACTCCTTCAGGCTGCGGAGCAGCTCTTCTTCCGTGAGCGTCTCACGAACCCGGATCGCTTCCGCGACCAGGCTCGACTCTTCCTTCGTGAGGTCGCCCGAGCGAAAATCCGCCGGAATGTCCGAGAGCGCCGCGCAGCTGTCGAAGTTCTGCTCGATGAGATCGGCAGCCCTGGACTTCGGCCCGCACATCAACCCATCCTTCGGTAAATCCATCAGCGCGCTGAACTGACGAGCCGCGGCGCTGCAAACCTCGGCGTTGACCAGGATTTCGCTCTTCCTGCACCGCTTCAGCTCGACCTCGAGCTCATCGACGGTGGCTGCTCTTTCGGGAGCGTCTTGTCGCCCTTCCCCCGGAGGAGCCTCGGCTGCCGGAGCCGTCGCTCGCGGCTCCGGACGAGCTGCCAGCTGTTCTCGACATGCAGCCAGCTCTCCCCGGTCTATCCGAATCCAGGGATCCGAAGCAGGCTCCGCGCTCTTCTCCTTCGCCGGCGGCCTCCGGTCCAGGAGCGATCTGCCGACGAGCACGCCGGAGCCAAAGGCAGGGACGAGCAAGACCGTCGCTGCCAGAACACGGACGGCGTGCCCCGTTTTCGTGGCGTTCTCCGTCATGAGTCGCGTCACCTCCGGCCGCGACGCCGCGCCAAGATCTTCTCCGCCGCCGTGAGCGGTCGTCCCTCCGGCGCCGCGCCGCCCGCGCCCGCTGCGTGTCCGCCCCCCGGGGACGCGGGTCGAGGCCCCGCCGCCGACCCAGGTTGAGGCCCCGCCGCCGACCCAGGTTGAGGCCCCACCGCCGGCCCAGGTCGAGGCCACGAACCAGGTTGAGGCCACGACGCCGCCGACCCAGGTTGAGGTCCCGGCGTCCCCGCCGGCGGCGCTGTTCTCCGTGGCATCGTCGCCGCCTGCGCGGCCTCGCCGCGCTCACCGGCGCGCGGCGCCGGGCTCGTCTCCGTGCCCTCGCGCTGCGCGCGCCCCCGCTCCCGAGCCGACAGCAGCGCCCCCACGGTCGCGCCCGCGGCGGCCGGCTCCGCGGCGGCTCCCCACCGCGCCGCGCGGAGCCGCTCTCCCGCCCGCGCGAGCCACGCCGCCGCAGCTTCCGGCAGCGCGAGCCGCCGCGCCGCCACCGCGAGCAGCAGCGCGAGCGCTGCGAAGAACACCAGGCTCGGCGTCGCGTCCCGGTACGCGAAGCGCTTCGAGGCCCGATCCTCGAAGATGCCCGCGAGCGTGTCGCGCCGCTTGCCTCCGGTGAACTCCGCGATCCGCCCGAGCAGCGACAGATCGCTGCCCGTCGGGCGCAGCTCCTCGCCGGCGGTCATCGCCGCCCCCGTCGTCCCGACCGCCTCCCCCGTGAGCTCGTCCCGGGCCACCGCCACGTAGGTCCCCGGCCGTGACAGCGGCAGCTTCGCGGTGTACGCCCCCGCGCCCGTCGCCTCGAGCGGGAGCTCGCGCGAGAAGCCGTCGGGCCCCGCGACGTGCACGATCAGCCGGCGGAACGACTGCGCACGCCCGTCGTCGCCGATCACGCTCGCCCGCACCGACAGCTCGCCGCCCGACGCGTCCGCCTCCAGGCGCACGCGCGGATCCTCCTCCTTGCGTGTCACGTCGCGCGCGGCCTGCGCGATCATCCGCGCCGCGCCGGGCCAGCGGGTCCACGCGGCGCCCCAGCGGCCCTTGAGATCGCTCGTGAACGCGGCGGCCCGGCCGAGCCCCGCCGACCACACGGCGAGCACCGGATCGCCCTCCGGCCCGGACAGCAGCACCGTGGACCGGCTCTTGGCGACCGTCACCACGTAGCCCCCGAGCGGGGGCGCCTCGCCGAACGGCACGCCGGCGGTGATCGACGACGGCGCGCCCAGCGCGACGTGGAAAGGCTCCTCCACGATCGCGCTCTTCGCCGCCATGATGGTCTCCTGCGTGAACACCGCGGGCAGCCGCGTGGCGTCCTCGACGAGGTAGAAGCGGCCCCCGCCGATGCGCGACAGCGCCTCGAGCTCCGGCACGTCGCTGCCCTGGCCCAGCGCCACGACGCTCGTCGTCGTCCCGCGGCGCATCGCCGCCTCCACCATCGCGCGGCACGGCCCCATGTTCTCCGCGTCCGACCCGTCGGCGAAGAGCAGCACGTGCTTCAGGCTCGAGGTGTCCCGGTCGAGCGCCTGGTAGGCCGCCTCGAGGGTGATGTCGACGTAGATGCCGCCGCCGCCCGGGCCCACCGCGCGGATCGCCTTCTCGATCGCGGCGCCGTCCGCGACCGGCCCGAGCGGCACGCTCCACCGCACCGCCGTGTCGACGTGCGCGACGCCGAGCCGATCTCCCGGGCCGAGCAGCGAGGCCGACCGGGCCGCGGCCTCGTTGGCGAGCTCGAGCTTCGTGTGGGCGCCGGCGGTCGCCGCCATCGATCCGGAGATGTCGATGCCGATCACCTCCGCCAGGCTCGCCCGCCGCCGCTCCTGCTTCAGGTCGAACGCGACGGGCGAGATCTCCTCGAGCGGCGTCCGCGCGTAGCCGCCCGGCCCCATGCTCCGATCGCCGCCCATCAGGATGAGCCCGCCGCCGAGATCGCGGACGTAGCTCGCGAGCGCGTCGATCTGGCCCGGCGAGAGATCCGACGCGCGGATGTCGCTGAGCACCACGACGTCGTAGCCGGCGAGCTCGCCGAGATCGGCAGGGACGCGGCTCAGGCCGCCCTCGTCCACGCGGAACGCGCCGTCCGCGAGCGCCCGCGCGATGAACGCGCCCTGCCCGGCGTCGCCCTCCAGCACGAGGGCCGCCGCGGCCCCGCGGACGCGCAGGAACGCGCTCGCCGCGTTGTCCTCCGCGGCCTCGTCGAGCCTCGGATCCTTCGCGGTGATCTCGACGTCGTAGCGGTGCAGCCCGGGCCCCGGCGCCTTCTCCCGGATGCGCAGCACGTCTTCCCCCGCGGCGATCGAGGCCTCGGTGCGGGCGATGAGCTCGCCGTCGCGGCGGAGGCGGATCTCGACCTCGGCCGGCGACGGAGACGAGGTGACGAGCCGCAGATCGAGCGCCTCACCCTCGTCGGCCCGCGCGGGCGCGCGGAGGGCGACCACGCGGACGTCGGGGACGAGCCGCTGCTCCAGCGGGATCACGTCGACAGGGAGGCCGGCGGCGACGGCGGCGGCTGCCGCGGCCATCGTGTCGCCGCGGGTCGCGACGCCGTCGCTGAGCAGCACGACGCGCGCCGCGGAGTCCGGCGGCACCTCGGCGAGCGCGCGCCGGAGGCCGGCGGCGAGGTCCGTCCCGTCCCGACCGAGCGCGACCCGCTGCGGGGCCGCGAGCTGCGAGCGCGGGCGCGGCGGATCCTCGGTCGCCGCGCCCGCGGCGAACGCGATGGTGGCGATCCGATCGTCCTCGCGCATGCCGAGCTCGGCGACGGAGAGCTCCTGCGCGACGCGCCGGTCGGCGCTCGGTACGAGGTCGATCGAGCGGCTGCGATCGATTGCGACAAGGACGGTGAGCCGGTCGAGTGGCCGGCCAAGCTCTGGCCCGGCCACGGCCATCGCCGCGGCGAACGCAGCGAAGGGGGCGAGGAGGTCGCCGAGCCGCGAGCGCCACGCCCCCTGCCGGCGGGCGTGCGCCGAGGCGAGCGCGAGCGCGAGGTACCGGAGCGCGATGAACGACGTGGCGCCCAGCGCGAGCAGCGCGCCCCAGGGCCGCGCGAGCCGGAGATAGGCGTCCGGGAGCAGGCCGCACCAGACGAGGCCCACGTAGAGCGCCGGCAGCGCGCCTGCCACCATCCAGCCGAGCAGGATCGGGCGGCGGAGCGCGCCGCGCCGGAGGGCGAGGCGCAGCAGCGCCGCGAAGACGAGCGCGCCGGCGAGCGTGGCGGCGTAGGGGAGGGCGCGCAGCGCGGCCGCCGGGATCAAGGAGGCCTCCGTTCGGTCCGCATGCGGGGGAGCCGCAGTAAATCATCTTTGCGGGGGCCCGGGGACGCCGCTTCGGCGGGTGTGGCCGAGTGCCCCATCGGCGACGTCGTGGGGCGTCTGTGTCGGTGTCGAGCGGGTTTCATGGGGCGCTCCGGCGCATCGGAGCACCTTTCCATGTTTGTCAGGGATGGCACGCCGTCTGCTTGAGCGCGGGTCATGGGCGCGGCGAAACCGCGCAGCCGGGGCAGGAGAGATCATGTCGCGCATCGAGACCACGGACACCTGGAACGGTACGGGCAGCGGCGCGTGGGATCTCGACGAGGGCCTCGGTGAGCCCGCGGGCAGCGCGCACTACCAGGAGGGGGATCTCATCGCGGGCAAGTACCGCCTGGTCCGCAGGATCGGCGAGGGGGCGATGGGCACGGTCTGGATCGCGACGCACGTGGCGCTCGGGTCGGAGGTCGCGATCAAGCTGATGCGGCCCGAGCTCCGGTCGCCGGAGCTCGCGGAGTACTTCGTCCGCGAGGCGCGCGCCGCGGGCCGGCTGAACCACGCGGAGGTCGTCCGGATCTTCGACCTCGGCGAGACCGCGGCGGGGGACCCCTACCTGGTGATGGAGCTCATCGAGGGCGAGTCGCTGAGGAGCGCGCTCTCGCGCGAGGCGGCGATGACGCCGGAGCGGGCGATCGCGCTGCTCCTCCCGGTCGCCGGCGCGATGCACGCGGTGCACGAGAAGGGGGTCGTCCACCGCGACCTCAAGCCGGACAACGTGATGCTGGTGCGCCGCGGCGGCGGCCGATTCCAGCCGAAGATCGTCGATTTCGGCGTCGCGAAGATCGTCTCCGAGCGCGAGGCGAGCCAGGCGTCGGCGGCGTTCGAGGTCTTCGGCACTCCCGATTACATGCCGCCGGAGCAGGTGCTCGCCGTCCCTGACATCGATCGCCGCGCCGATGTCTGGGCGCTCTGCGCGATGCTGTACGAGCTCCTGTCGGGCCGGCCCCCGTTCTCGTCAAGGAACGCGCTGGACGGCCTGCGGGCGGTGCTGCAGGACGCGGTGCCGTCGCTCGTCGACACGTGCGGCCTCGACGCGGAGCTCTGGGCGATCGTGGAGCGCGGGCTGCGGAAGGAGCCGTCCTCGCGCTGGTCGAGCATGCGCGAGCTCGGCGAGGCGCTCGCCGCGTGGCTCCGGGCGCGGGGAATTCGGGAGGACGCTCGCGGCGTGTCGCTCGAGGGGGAATGGCTTCCTTGCGAGGAGCCCTGTGTGCCTGAGGGCAATGGCGCGACGCCGCGCGTATCCTGGTGGGTGGAGGAGCGGAGCCGGCCGAGCCGCCGGTGGTCGTCGCGCCGCCGGGTGCACCGTGCGTCCCGGGGCCGGCCTCACGGCGAGCAGACGGCCTGCCCTTGAGAGATCCCCCTGAATCGACCGGCGTCCGCCCTGCGAGCGCGGGTCACCGCGAGGGCTGACCCGTGCGCAGCGGGCCACCTCGCGACGTGGGCCAGAGCATGCAATTGGCCGCCGAACCCGGGATCGTGAAGACATCCATCCCATGCTCGAAGGTCTGCACGAAGACCTCGAGCTGGCCGTCTCCGTCGAGATCTCCCACCGCCGGCGGGGCGGGCGCGCCGTTGCCGTTGCCGTTGCTGCCGGGGTTCGGCAGGGGCACGTCGTGAAGGACCGCGCCGTTCGCGCCGAGGATCACGAGGTTGCCGGAGTCGAGCACGTCGGGAGCGCCGTAGGTCGCCAGCAAGACCTCGGGTGAGCCGTCCTGGTTCAGGTCGGCCACGGTGGCCTCGGTCGCGAACATGATCGATTTGCCGTGCGTGTAGTTGTATCGCCAGAGGAGCGACGCATCGGGGCCGAACGCATAGAGATAGCCGTCGTTCATCGGCACGATGATCTCGGGCCGCGCGTCCCCCTGGAGGTTCACCGTCGTCGGCGAGGGCACGCCGGTCGGCGGGTAATAACCGTCGATTTCGAGCGGCCTCTCGCCGCGCGGGAGCGTCTCCCACCCGGGCTTGCGCATCGCCGATCGGCTGCCGTCGCCGTGCGCGCCCTCGAGCACCATCACCGCATACGCCTGCGTCTCGTAGGGCTCGTGCATCTCGACGTTCGGCACGCCGACGACCTCGTTCCGCCCGTCCCCGTCGAGATCGACCACGTTCGGCGGCGACGCGGTCCACTGCAGCCACTCGGCGGAGCTCGGGTGCGGCCACGTCCCGGTATGGAGATGGTAATGGTCGCCCTCCACCTTCGGATCCGCCCAGCGGATGAACTGGCCCCAGGTCAGCGGCTGGTCGGTGAACGCCTCGTCGCGATTCTTGAAATACGGCGCGGCGTCGATCGCCACGCCGTCGTGGTTGAACGCCTGGATGTGGTGGTTGTCGTACGTGGCCAAGATCTCGAGCTCCGGGTCGTCGTCGATGTCGCCGATGCCGACGTTGAGCCCATAACACCCGAACCCCGAGTGCCCCATGCCGTTGCGATCGGCGTCGTTCCCCGGGCCGCTCTGGCTGTTGTACCGAGGCCAGGCCGCGAAGGCGGCGCCCGCGGGTGCGGGTTGATAGAGCGACCCATCCGCGCTGAAGACGAAGACCTGCGCGCCGCCGTCCTCGGTGGTCGCGGTCTGGGTCGTCGTCGCCACCACCTCGATGGTGCCGTCGCCGTCGAGATCCGCCGCGGCGAGCCCGCGCACCTCGGGGGCGCTGCCGGCCGTTGTGGTGTCCACCGGCCACCCGGCTTTCGGCGCGAGCCCGTCGTTCCATTCGAATGCGAAGACCTGATGACCGTTGCCATAAACGATGTCGATCGCGCCATCGCCCTCGAGGTCGGCGACCACGTGCGGCGCGTAAACCCGGTCCTCGCCGGCCTCGGCGCGATCGATCTCCTTCCCGTTCGAGTCGAAGACGAAGAGCGCATAGTAAGCGGCGATGAGCTCGTTCCGACCGTCGCCGTCGAGGTCCATCACCACCGGCGACGCGTACCAGCTCGTCTGCCCGGGCAGGACCATCCGGTGCTCGGGCGCCTGCACCTCGCCGGCGCTCGTGCCCACCTCGCAGATCGGGTTGCGCGTGCCGCCCGTGCTGCCCGTGCGGCCGCCGGCGCCGCTCGCGCCACCCCCGATCTCGCCCCCGGCGCAGGCCGTCGCGAGCAGCGCGAGGAGCAACGCCGCGCTGCCGAAGGGCCCCGCACCCAGGCCGGTGCGCGCGGCCCATGGCAACGGGGGCGGGTGCTGAGGTCCGGTGGGGAATACGCGACCGGAACGGCACGGGCGGCGCTGGGTAACCATGGGTCCTCCGGGGGATGCGCCCGCGGGCGACGCCCGCCGGTGGAAAAGGACAGGAGCCAAGCTCATCGAGATTACCAGGAACCTTGAGAGTCGGGGATACGAGAGTCCGGCCGAGGGGGAGCCTCGCGGGACCGCCGTGTGGGTGGTTGCGCAGGGCAGAGTGTGGTTCGTTGCCAGTGGTGGTGTATCCTGTAGATCTCGGAGAGTGACGACGCGTTCACCCCTGGAGGCGCCGCATGGCCACGATAGAAGCGTTCATTCCGACGGTGGCACTCTTCGAGACGATCACCGACATCGCTCGTTCTCGCAAAGCGCACCTCGTGTTCCAGCGCTTCGAGGGCGCGCACGGCGGTGCGGCGCTCTCCGTCGTCGAAGCGAGCCCTCTCGCGGCTCACGAGTATCTGCGAGGCGGCTATCAGCTAGTGTACCTGGCGTCGCGGAGGGCGCCCGCCAGCGAGCAGGACTGGGGCTTCTTCGACCGTGAGGCCGCAAATCTGCTCGAGTTCGCCGGTGCGCGTCAGCGCGGTCAGGATCTCGAGCAGGTGACGATCCGCCCGGTGGCGAAGAAGACCAGCGTGACCAGGTTGTTCGCCGCGACCAGGGCTGCGATCGTGGCGAGCTGCAAACAAGGAATGCGGCTCAACGGTCGGCTCTACCCGAAGATCTTCTACGCGAAGGAGCTGGAGGCCCGGAGTTTCCAGCTGTGGGTCGATATCGAGACGAGGACCATATCCGCCGAGGTGGTCGGGTAGGACCTCTGGCTCCTCGCGGCGCGGCCTTGGCGGCCTGGCGGTCTTTCCGCTGATCCGCGGCGCTTCCCCGCCGCAGCGCTAGGCGGTGGGGCTGTCGCGGCCTCGCAGCTGTCGGGGCACGCGCGTGAAATACCAGACGTCGAAGACCACGAAGCCGAGCGCGGCGAGCGCCAGCAGCCACGTCCACTCGACGTGGGCGTCCGGCTGTCCCGCCGCGCTGGAGACGGCGACCTCGCCGCCTCCCTCCGCGAGGAGCGGCCTCGTCGTGAGGTCGCTCTCGGCGACGCTCGTGAGGTTCGCCGGCACCACGACGGACCCGGCCTGCGGTCCCTGCCAGGCGAGGCGGTAGAAGCCGGCGCGGGGCGTCTCCGCGATCACCGCGATGCCGGCGCGCTGCGCGACCTCGAGCCGCTCGCCCGCAGGGCCGATCGCCTGGAGGTCCCGCGCGGTCGCCGGGACGCTCACGCGCAGCGGCTCGCCGGTGCGCGCGGGGCCTGTGATGCCGTGGGCGCGGTGGGCCCGCGCCTGCTCGAGCAGGTTGCGCACGAACAGCACGAACGACGCCTTGAGCGGCCAGTCGCTCTCGCCCACGTCGAAGCCGAGCAGCGTGCCGGTCCGCGAGGCGGTGGAGATGTCGGTCGCGATCGTGCCCTCCTGGGCGCGGATCAGCTCCTGCGTCGCCGCCTCCGGCTTGAGGGACGAGGCCACGCGGAGGTTCACGCCGTCCAGCGTCAGGAAGCGCAGCCGCGGATCCGCCGTGTCCCACGACGTGAGCGTGGGGCGATCGAGCGCCTGCCCGACGAGCGTGCCGGCGCAGCGCCCGGGCGGCGGGTTCACGATCAGCAGATCGCCCCCCGGAGGATCGGGCGGGCACGCGCCGTCGATCACCACGAACGTGTCGGGATCGAGCCCGGGCTTCCCGAGCAGATCCGCGAGCGCGCCCGAGGTCACCGAGGTCATCGGATCGGACGCGAGCGCCCGCTCGATCCAGACGGAGCCGCCCGAGGGCGCTCCCGGCTGCGCGCCCTGGGCGTCGCCGCCCTGGCCCTTGCCGGCCGACGCGAGGAACACCGGGAGCTTGTCGCCGGCCGGCACGCGGCCGTAGGCGACGTCGTCGAGCGGCATCGCGTCGCGCGGCGAGAGCTCGAAGACGAGCCCCTTGCGGTGGTCGCCGGGCGACGGGCGGAACGTGAGCACGACAGGGAGGCGCTCGCCCGGCTTGACCAGCACGCGCCGCGAGCCGAGCACGTCCGACGCGTTGTCCTGCCGCATCGTCACGTACACGTCGCGCGGCTGCGCCCCGAAGTTCGCGACCACGAGGAAGGCCTGCACCTCCTCGCGCTGCTCCGATGGCTTGCCGTCCGCGCCGCTCGCTCCCCCCACCGCGCTCCCGGAGCGCACGTCGACGCGGACGATGGCGGCGTTGTCGACCGGATCACCCACGGTGATGACCTCCACCGGCAGCGACACGCCGCGCAGCGAGGCGGGGCGGGCGAGGTTGCCGTCGGTGATCGCGACGACCCGGCGGGCGCCGCCGAGCTGGCGGAGCCGGTCGATCCCGAGCGCCACCGCGGCCTCGAGGTCGCCCTCGACGTCGCGCGCTGCGATGGGGTCGATCGCCGCCTTGAGCCGGACCAGATCGCGATCGAGCGCCGCGACGAGGCGCGCGTCGCGCCCCGCCTCGACGATCAGCGCGTCGCTGCCCGGGGCGAGGCCGGAGAGGAGGTCCCTGGCGAGCTGCTTCGCGAGCTCGACGCGCGTCGTCGCCTCGCCGGCCGGCCCTCGAGCGGCCGCGGACATCGAGGCGCTCGTGTCGAGGACGATCGCCACGTGATCGCCGGTGAGCTCGCGCCCGCGCGAGGCGGGGCGTGCGAGCGCGAGCGCGAGGAGGGCGAGCGCGAGCGCCTGCAGGACGAGCGGCAGCTGGGCGATGAGCTTCCTGAAGGGCGCGCGCGCCATGAGATCGCGCTGCGCGGCGGCCCAGAGCCACGTCGAGGGGACGCGCCGGCGGCTCCGCTTGATCTTGAGGATGTAGAGCAGGACGAGCGGGCCGAGCAGCGCGAGCAGCCACAGGCCGCCGGGCGAGAGCAGCGCGAGCGGGGCGCCCGCGGAGGCCTGTGCGAGCGGGGCGGCCACGTCAGTCGACGCTCCTCGCGACGAAGCGGCGGACGGCGCCCTCGAGCGGCTCGTCGCTCCGCGCTCGCACGTACGTCGCCCCGTGGCGGCGGGCGAACGCGCGCAGCGCCTCGCACAGGCCGGCGAAGCGGGCCGCGTAGGCGGCGAGGGCCGCGGCGTCCAGCGTCACGTCGACCAGCGCCCCGGTCTCGGCGTCCTCGAGCGTCAGGTCGCCCTCGAAGCTCGGCTCGAGCTCGTCGGCGGCGACGACCTGGAGGGCCGCGACGTCGTGGCCGGCCTGCGCCGCGCGCCCGAGCGCGGCGGTGACCGGGCCGGGGTCGAAGAAGTCGGAGACGACGCAGAGGAGGCCTGGCCGCGCGCTCTGCCGCACGACGGCGTCGATGGCGCGGGCGAGGTGCGTCCCGCCGGAGGCCCTCACGCCGTCGAGGGCGCGGAGGAGCGCGGCGAGCCCCGCCCGCCCGCGCACCGGCGCGTGCTCGCGGGCGATGCCGTCCCCCGCCACGAAGAGCTGCGCGCGCTCGGAGCGCGCGAGCGACATGTACCCGATCGCGGCCGCGAGCCGGCGGGCCGCGTCGAGCTTCGTGGGCTCCCCGAAGTCGAGCGACGCCGACGCGTCGCACACGATGCGGGCGACGACGTCCTCCTCGGCGCGGAACAGCTTGAGCACCGGCTCCCCGGTGCGGGCGTACGCGGCCCAGTCGATGCGCCGCATGTCGTCGCCGGGCGCGTACGCCCGGTGCTCCTTGAACTCGGCCGAGCCGCCGCGGCGCCGCGCGAGGTGCTCGCCGGCGCCGCCGGAGCGGGCGCGGATCTCGAGCCGCCGCTGGAGCACCTCGAGTTCGCGGACGAAGCTCGCGCCGAGGAGCGGCTCGGGGGACGAGGGGAGCATCGGAGAGCAGTAGACCTCGGCGCGGGCGGGGGTGCCAGCGGGGTCGGCGGGGTCGCAGAGGAGGAGCGGCGGCCCGCGCTCGGCAGGGGCGCCGGCCGCGCCCGGTTCGTCGTCGTTCCGCGTCGCTCCGCGGCGTCGAGACAGACCGCCACGGTGGGGCAGGGCACCCCACGCGCGTTCGTCGTGGCCGACAGGGCCTCCGCCAGAAGGCGCGCCGCGGCTCCGTGGCTCGCTTTATGCGAGCCAGCGCTGTGGTTCAGCTGTCGTGCGCCGGCCCGGCCGGTAGAGCCGCCGAGCGCCCGTACCGATGTGTCACCCGAAAGGAGGCACCGTGAAGGCCCTGGTTTTCCACAAACCTTCGGACGTCCGCGTCGAGGACGTCCCGGATCCCCGGATCGAAGAGCCCACCGACGTCATCGTGCGCGTCACCGCGACCGCGATCTGCGGCTCGGATCTGCATATCTACAACGGCTTCTTCCCCCAGGCGAAGCCCATGGTGCTCGGCCATGAGTTCATGGGCATCGTCGAGGAGATCGGCCCGCAGGTCACGAAGCTGCGGAAAGGCGACAGGGTCGTTGTCCCGTTCCCCATCGCGTGCGGGCGTTGCTTCTTCTGTCAGGCGGAGCTGCCCGGCCATTGCGAGAGCTCCAACCCCAAGCATTACGGCCCCGAGGGCGGCACGCTCGAGGGCAAGGGCGGCGCCCTCTTCGGGTACACGGACCTCTACGGCGGTTACAACGGGGGCCAGGCCGAGTACGTGCGCGTCCCTTACGCCGACTTCGGGCCACGGAGGGTGCCTGAGCGCCTCACCGACGAGCAGGTCCTCTTCACGACCGACATCCTCCCCACCGGGTGGACGGCCATCGAGTGGGCCGAGCTCAAGGGGGGAGAGACGGTCGCCGTGTTCGGATGCGGGCCTGTCGGCCTCGCGACCATGAAGTGCGCCTGGCTCCGCGGCGCGGCGCGCGTCATCGGCGTCGATCGGGAGGAGTACCGCCTGAAGACGGCCCGCGAGGTCGCCAAGGCCGAGACCGTCAACGTCGACAAGGTCGACGCCGTCGAGGCGATCCGCGCGATGACGAGCGGGCGCGGCGCGGACGTGTGCGTCGACGCGGTCGGGATGGAGGCGCACCGCGGCCTCCTCGAGAAGGCCTCCAGCGCCCTTCACGGCCAGGTCGGGACGATATCGGCCCTCCGGCTCGCCCTGAGCGCCGTGCGCCGGGGCGGGGTCGTGCCGGTCGTTGGGGTCTACGGCGTGCCCTACGACAACTTCCCGCTGGGCCAGGTCTTCGACAAGGGCCTGAGGCTCCAGGCCGGCCAGGCGCCGGCGCACAACTACATCGACCGGATCCTCAAGCACATCGAGGACGGCCACCTCCGGGCGGACGACATCATCACCCACCGCCTGCCGCTCTCGCGCGCCCCGCACGCCTACGAGATCTTCAACAAGAAGCTCGACGACTGCGTCAAGGTCGTCCTCAAGCCCTGACGCAGGGCGCGGATCACCCCTCCAGCGCTCGTCCGGCGCGCCTTCATGCGCCCTCCGCCCTTCGAACACCGCCATCACGCCCTCTTGTCGGCGCGCGATGCTCCGCCCGTCGATCCCACGCTCGGGAGCGGCCACGCGCCCGGGCGCCGCGGCCACGCGAACCAGGGCCCGCCGCAGCCCTGACGCCTGACACCGGCGTCAGGGGCGCGCGGCCGCGTTGCTGTGTAATTTGTTGAATTGATGTTTGTTTGTTCAGGGTATGGCGCTTGCTTGGGGCCGGACCTCGGCGAGCGCTCCGCTCGCTTGCTCAGCCGCCCGCGATGGCCTCTGATCGCACGGAAGGAGAGCTCCCGATGGCTCCAGATCTGCGCTCAACTCGAACGCTCCTTCACCCCTTATGGTTGGGAGCCCTGGCGCTCCTCGTCCTCAACGATCACGCCCTCAAGGGCTCTGGCGTGCTCCCTGGGTGGTTGACCGGGAAGCTCAGCGACTTCGCGGGGCTCGTGGTCGCGCCCGCGGTCCTCGCCTCGCTGCTCCGCGTGACCTCGCGCCGCGGATTCCTCGGCGCGCACGTCGTCATCGGCGTCGTCTTCTCGGCCATCAAGCTCGCTCCGGAGGCCGCCCGCGCGGTCGAGGGGCTGACGGCGCTCACGCCGCTCCCGTGGCGGATCACCGTCGACCCGACGGACCTCATCGCGCTGCCGGTCCTCCTCGCCTCGTACCGCGTGCTCGGCGAGGCGATGGCGCGGCCGGCGCCCGCGCGCCCGGTCGCGCACCGCCTGGCGCTGATGGCGGGCAGCCTGTCCTGCGTGGCCACGAGCTACGATCCGCCTCCGTGCGGCGAGGCCGAGGGGTGCGCGCCGCCGCAGCCGCAGGAGCTCGCGTCGCTCGTGATCGGCAACACGACCGGGACCGAGCAGCTCATCCGCGTGCGGCGCCTCCGGGAGTCGGTGCGGGTCGACTGCGGCGTCGTGCTGGACGACCCGACGAGCGCCCTCTCGCGCGATCTGTTCGCGAACGCCGAGACCTGGCTCATCGCGCCCGGCCGCGCGCTCCCGCTGGGCAACGCGGGGTGCGATGCCTACTTGATCGACGCTGACGGGCTGCCGCTCACGCTCCTCGCGTGGTCCGCTGCGGAGTTTCCGGAGCAGGAGGTCGTCACGTCGACGGAGAACCCGCAGCCGGATCGGATGATCACGCTGCAGCGCGCCGGGGCCAGGCTCGAGCTCGTCGAGCACCCGGCGATCTTCCCGGCGCCGCCCATCGAAACGCCGGCTCCCGCGGGCGCATGCGGCGCCTCGGCCAATCGAAGCGGGCTCGACTGGACCGTGCCCGTCTCCAGAGCAGGGGTCCTCACCGGCGTGACGTCGTCGCCGGACGGGTGCCACGCCCTCGCGCTCGATCGCGGCGAGACCTTCTTCCTCTGCGCCCCTGCCGAGGCGATCCCGTTCAGCGAGGGCGACGTCCTCCATGTGAGCGCCGTCGCGATCGACGGCGGCAGGTACCCCGAGCTCCTGCAGGACCAGCTGGCGTTCGCGCGCGGCCTCCACATCGAGAGCGAGACGCACGCGGTGCTCGCGCTGCGCGGCAACGTGCTCGCCCGCTGGTCGATGGTCGGCCGGCAGCCGGCCGCCCATTTCACGGCCGATCTCTCGCCGCTCGCGGCCTGCGGCGGGTTCCACGACGCGTGCGGCAGCCTCGTCGAGCCGCTCGAGGCGTCGCTGCTCGGCGACGGCGTCTCCGGGGTCGTCTCGCTGCGGCCCGGCGAGAGCGCGGCGCTCGCCGAGGGCGCCGGCGCGCTCTTCCTCGTGCGCGCCGACGACATGCCGGTGCGCGACGCGGAGTGCTTCACCGTCCCCGTCGATCAACCCCGCCTGCTCGAGTCGGTCTTGGTCGCCGCCGCCGCGGCGCCGTAGGAGGTCACGCCATGAAGATCCGAATGCATGAGGTCCTCGCGCTCGGCGCCGCCGCCGCGCTCGGCGCGGCCGGCTGCGCGTCCTCGGACCGCGAATCCGGCGGCATCACCTTCCCCCCGGACCCCCCCGGGTCCCCGTCCCCGGGCAGCGTGGGCGTCTCCCAGGGCGGCGCGCAGGACTTCGGCCTGTTCCGGCAGATCCTCGAGGACGGCGAGATCCCCGGGCCGGACACGCTCGACGACGTCGGCTTCTTCGCCGAGCACAAGCTCGATTACCCGGCCGCGACCTGCGGCGAGGACGTGTGCATGCACGGGCTGCTCGGGATCATGGGCAACATGATCAGCGGCTCGCCCTGCACGCTCATCCAGATCGGGATGAACTCGCCCGTGGACCTCGGCGCGCTCGAGCGGCCGCCGCTGCACCTCGTCATCGCCGTCGACACGAGCGGCTCGATGGAAGGCGACCCGATCGCCTACGTCCGGGCGGGGCTCGTCGAGATGATCGACGCCCTCGAGCCGACCGACCGGATCTCGCTCGTCCGCTATGCGGACGCGGCCGAGGTCGTCCTCGAGCAGGCGGAGGGCTCGGACAGAGAGGCGCTCACGGAGGCGTTCGAGGGCCTGACCGCGCGGGGGTCGACCAACCTGTACGAGGGGCTCTTCACCGCCTACGCGCTCGCCGAGCAGCACCTCGATCCGGCCTGGCAGAACCGCGTGATCTTCCTGTCCGACGGCGTGGCCACGGCCGGGCTCACCTCGCCTCAGCGGCTCGTGTCGCTCGCGGCCGGGTACGCGGAGAAGGGGATCGGCCTCACGGCCATCGGCGTCGGGGCCGAGTTCGACGTCGACGCGATGCGCGGGATCAGCGAGGTCGGCGCCGGCAACTTCTACTTCCTCGAGGACCCGAAGGCGGTGGAGGAGGTCTTCGCCGAGGAGGTGAAGACGTTCCTCGTGCCGCTGGCGCTCGACGTGGAGCTCGACGTCGCCGTGGGCGACGGTTACGTCGTGCGCGGCGCGTACGGCACGAACGGCTGGCAGGGCGGCGAGCGCGGCGGCGCCGTGCACATCCCGAGCCTCTTCCTCGCCGGCCGGACGAGCGCCGCGGAGCCTGTTGGCTCCGGCCGGCGCGGCGGCGGAGGCGCCATCCTGCTCGAGCTCGTGCCGAAGCCCGACCAGCAAGGCGTCGAGGACCCGCGCGCCGTGGGCAGCCTCGCGCTGTCGTGGCGGCACCCGCTGACGGGCGAGGCGCACGCGCAGGAGGTCGACATCGAGGCGCCGAGCGCGCCCGACGCGCCGCCCGAGGCCGGCTATTTCTCCGGCGACACCGTCGAGAAGGGCTTCGTGATGTTGAACCTCTTCGCCGGGTTCAAGCTCGCCGCCCAGCTCGCCGCGGACGCCGACCCCCGCACCGCGCGGCGCACGCTCGAGGCGCTGCGGCCGAACGTCGAGGCGTGGCTCGCGGATCATCCGGACCCCGACGTCGAGGACGACCTGCGCTACGTCGATCTGTTCATCGAGAACCTCATCACGGCGGAGGCGAACGTGCTGCCCTACACGCCGGCGGATCCGCCGAACCCCTGGCCCGCCGATTGAGCCCCGCGCGCCGCGCGCCAGGTGACGGCGAGGCGCGCCAGGTGACTCCAGCGCGCCGCGCCCGTGACCCCCATTCACGTCGATCCCCGTCAACACGCGTCTCGACGTCTCCACGTCTCCACATGCGCCACGCGTGTACGCGTGTACGCGTGTACGCGTGTACGCGTACACAACAACGCGTCCCGTGCGCCGCGAACGTGCGCCGCGGCGATGTCGCTTCCTCGCGGCGATCGCCTTGTGTAGGATCGAATTTTCCCGGCCGTCGAGGAGGAGAGTGCACCTATGCGAAGATCCATGTGGTTCGGGCTGGCGAGCATCACCGTCTGTCTCACGGCCGCTCTCCCGGCGAGCGCGGGTGTCCCGGAGTGCGGCAACATTCGCTTCGAGGGCCTGTCGAACTGCGAAGTGCGCGTCACGGGCGAGTGCACCGCGGGCTGCAGCGAGCTCGGGATCTACAAGACAGCGTGCGCCACGAAGCTCGTGCAAGTCTGCAAGACGGACTGCACTCTGTCGGCGGAGGCGGGCTGCACGGACAGCTGCACCGAGCAGTGCAGCGCGGACTGCGACAGGGGCATCAATGTCATCTGCTCCCACAACTGCTTCGTCGAGTGCACCACCACGCGGGACGTCGAGTGCCGTGGCGCCGTCGACGCCGCCCAGTGCGCCGCGACGTGGGACGCGAACTGCGACAGCGAGTGCGGCGCCAAGTGCGTGACGGTGGATGGCGGCTGCTACCAGCACTGCATCGAGTGCTGCGGGGGCTCGTGCACGGCCGACGCGAACATGGACTGCCAGACCACGTGTCAGAACGAGGAGTTCGAGGACTGCGAGCACGAGTTCCGCGCGAACTGCGACGCTTCCTGCAGCGGCGACGGCGCGCTCTTCTGCAATGGGAAGTACATCATCTCCGGATCGCAGATCCCGGCGTGCGTGAACGCGCTGCTCGCGCAGGGCATCAGCGTGGAGGCCAAGGCGGAGGTCACCATCGGTCCAGACGGCATCGACGGGAACCTCGCAGCCGGCATGTGCGCCGCCAGGCCTGCGAGCAAGGCCTCCCTCACCGCGCCGCTCGCCGTGTTCGCCGCGGCGGCAGGCTGGCTTGCGCGGCGCCGCAAGCGCTCATCGCGCACGTCGGGCTGAGCGTCCCCAGGTGAGCGTGCGGCCGACCCACGAGGCGCTGCTCGCGCTGCTCCTCCTGTGCTCCGCGGGCTGTGCGGGCGAGGCGGCTGACGCGCTCGTGGTGTTCGGCCTCACCACGGATATGGCGGTTGGCTTCCAGTTCGATCACATCGAGACGACCACGAAGGTGGATGGCGTCGTCACGGGCACCGAGCGTCTCTCGTATGGCGGGGGAGAGCTGTCGCTCCCGGCCGAGCTCGTGGTCGGGCCAGCGCCCGACGGCGCGGAGATCGAGCTGTCCATCGCGGCGTTCCGCGACGGCGAGGCCTCTCCCATCGTGACGCGGAGGGGCGCGACCCGCGCGGCTGGCGGGCGGAGTCTGCTCCTGCCCATCTCGCTCGACGAGGCGTGCTGCGCGACCCCCTGCGCGGCGAGCGCGACCTGCGCGGCGGGGGCGTGCGTCGAGCCCTTCATCGCCCCCTCCGCCCTCACCGACCACGACCCGCTGTGGATCGCGTCGGCGAGCGATGCGTGCAAGACGCCGGGCTCTGGCGACCCCGCTGTCGTGATCGGGCAGGGGGAGAGCGCGTTCGCTTCGCTGGAGCATGGCGAGGTGGTGCCGATCGAGGCGGGCCCTCAAGGGGGCCATCACGTGTGGCTCGCGCTGCGCGTGACCGGCCTCCGGCAGATGGGGTCGCGCCTGACCGTGGAGGGGTACTTCCCCGAGATGGAGTTCGAGCTCCTTCCCTTCACCGCGCAGGTCACGATGCACAAGGCCGGGGAGGACCGCTGCGAGATCGATGGCGTGCGCTTTCAGGTGGACCGGGGGCTCCCGGTCGAGGCCGTCCGGGGGCAACCGCTCGATATCGAGGTTGCCCTGGAGGACCCGAACGGCGACGTCGCGATGGCCGCGCAGCGGGTCGTCATCTCTCCCTGACTCGTCACCTGTCGGAGCGGCCTCATGAGGGGGCCGACTCCGGTTCCGGATCGACGTGCCCCCTTCGCGAGGGGGCGCCCGCACGTCGCGACCTCTCAGAGGCGGCCCTCGAGGCTGTCCGTTTTGGTCCTGGCTCGGCCCTGCACCCCTCGTGCGATGACGCCAGCGCGTCGCGACCTCCGTCGCACCGCCGCGGCCGCCGCCAGGGACCCGGCGGCAACGGCGCCGGCCTGGCCCTCCTCCGCGCCGCCGGTACGGCAGCCGCAGCCCGCTCCGCCCGGCCGCGCTCCGCCAGATGGCGGCGCCCCGCCTCCTGGTCCGTCGGGCGCTCCGCCTACACCCGCGGCGCTCGCCTGGCCGCCGCCGCTTGCCGCCGCGCCGGTCGCGCCGGTCGCGACGGCGCTCGTGCCGCTGCCGGCCGCGGGTGAACCGGCGTCCGGCGTGCAGTCCCGGTGGCCCGTCATCAGCGCGATCCTCGGCCAGTCCGCCGGGCAGACCGCTCCGACCGCGGTGCTCGCCGCGCACTCCAGAGGACCACGAATGCACCCCTGCTGGAGCAGCGGCTCGAACGTCGCGCCGCCGTCGAGCGAGCGGCCGATCGTGAAGCCGTCCAGGAACTCGCTCGCGCACGCGTAGAGGCCCGAATCCGTCCAGGCGAAGCAGCGCGGCGCGACGCTCGAGACCCGCTCGAAGGCCAGCGTCGACGAGGGCGCGCGGAAGACGCCGTCGATGTCGCTGCCCACCACCACCGTCGCGCCGTCCGGCGAGATCGCGAACGCGCGCACGAAGCCCTCGGTCGTGAACACCGGCGCGAACGCCGCCCCGCCGTCCTTCGAGACGAACAGGCGCCCCGGCGCGCTCGCGATCCGCACGTACAGCACGTCGGCGTCGACCGGATCCACCCCCGCGATGTAAGGCTCGCGCGACGTCGTGCTCCCCGGCACCGCCGCGGTCTGCCACGTCTCCCCGCCGTCGGCCGAGCGCGCGAGCACCCCCTTGACGGAGCCGCCCTCGCTCGCAAGGCCGCTCACGTAGACCCGCCGCCGATCCGACGGCGCGACGTCGACCGTCCGGGCCACAAAGCCCACCGGGAGCGGCGCCCCCGCGCCGGTCCAGCTCGCGCCGCCGTCGCGCGACGCCCAGAGGCTGTGCCTGGTCCCCGCGGCCACCGCGACGACGTGCGACGGATCGCCCTGCCGGACCGAGAGATCGATCACCTCCCGCCCGGCGAGCTCGGCGGCGCGCACCCAGGCGCAGCCGCCGTCGGCGCCGACCGCGATGCCGTCGGTCAGCGCGGCGAACACCCGGCCGCTCGCCGCCGCCGCGATGGGCGGGGATTGACCGGCCGTGTCGTCGTACCCGACCGCGCCCTCGCAGATCCAGCGCCAGCTCGCGCCCCCGTCTCGCGTGGTCAGCAGGCCGTACGTCATCCGGGCGACGGCGCGCGCTGGATCCGCCGGGTCGAACACGATCTGGTCCGCCGAGGGAAAGACGCCGTTCGCGGCCGCAGGGGAGGGGAGCGCCATGGCGACGAGCGCGACGGCGCGCGCCGCGACGGCGAGCGCGGCGAGCGCGGCGGCGCGCGCCGGGCGAGAGCTCGGCCTCACGGCGCGCTGGGGAGACGGTCGCATCAAGGGATCCATCGTACCGCGGCGCGCGCCGAGAACCGCCCACGCGCCCTCCGCGCCCCGCTACACTCGCCGCAATGCCGGAGCGCATCGTCGTGTCCTTTCGAGGTACTGCGGCCCTCTCGCAGCCAGACAGCACGGACGCGGTCGCGCCGTGGCCCGGCCGCCGCGGCGCGGCGCGGGCGCCCGCGCCGCCGTCGCGCCAGAAGGGCGCCGCGCGCGCCGGCGGCGGCGCCGCGCGCGGCGAGGAGAGCTACCTCGCGAGGGCGCTCGCGCTGAAGAAGCGCGCCGAGGCGCTCGGCGCCACCCTGTGCGCCTGGAGCGCCCAGACCTTCTCGTTCGAGTTCACCCCCGACGACGTCGAGGAGGCCGTGCTGCTCGCCGCGCTCGCCGCGGAGGACGCGTCGGTGCACCCCGACGCGCGCTTCGCGGTCGGCATCGCGCGGGGCGAGATGACCTACGTCGGCGAGGCGGGGCGCTTCACCGCGCTGTCCTGGGGACAGCCGCTGCTCGTCGCCGTCATGCTCGCCCGCGTCGCGCTCCCCGGCGACGTGCTCCTCGATCCGGCGCTACCCGCCGTGCTCTCGGGCGAGCTCATGACCCTCGGCGCCCACCGCGGCATCGACGGCGCGCGCCGGGTGCGCGGCCTCCGCCTCGACGCGCAGCAGCCGCTGCGCAGGCAGGTCGCCGAGAGCGTGGCGCGCCTGTGCAAGCCGCCGCTCATCGGCCGCGACGCCGAGCTCGCCGAGCTCGCCGTGCCCCCCGGCTCCCTCGCGATCGTCCGGGCCGAGCCCGGCGCCGGCGGCACGCGGCTGCTCCTTGAGCTGGAGCGGCTGCTCGCGCCGTCGCGGAGCCTCTTCGTCGCGCCGATCGGGGCCTCGCGCGAGCCGTTCGGCGCGCTCCGGCGCGCCCTCGCGCGCGCGGCGCTCCGCGCCGAGAAGAGCCGCGCCCGCGCGCCGGTGCTCCCGGATCGGCTGAAGCCCGCGCTCGCGCGGCTCCTCGCCGGCGAGGGCGTCGAGCCGAGGATCGCCGCCGAGGTTCTCGCCGTGTGGCTCGCCCCGTCGGACGTCCGCGTCGGCCTGCTCGCCGTCGACGACGCCTCCGAGGTCGACGCCGCGAGCCTCGACGCGATCGCCCTCGCCCTCTCGCCGGGCGGCGGCCCGCGCGCCGTCGCCCGGCTCGGGCGCTCGGATCCGCTCCCCGCGCCGCTCACCGCGCTCACCCCCGCCGCCGCGGTCACGCTGGGGCCGCTCCCCGCGCCGGGCGCGCAGGATCTCGTCCGCCGCCTCCTCGACGGCTGCATCGACGAGGCGGGCGCGCGCCGCTGGGCCGCGCGCGCGCCCGCGTTCCCGCTGGCCGTGCGCGAGCTCCTCTGCGAGGCGCTGGAGAGCGGCGCGCTGCGCTGGATCGGCAGGAGCGTCGGGCCGCGCCGGCGCAGCGCCGGGCGGGGCAGGCCCCCGCGCACGATGACCGGCGCCGAGCTCGCCGCGCCCCCCGCGCTCCGCTCGATCGAGGGCCGGCTGCGCCTTCTCGCGATCGGCCAGCGCACGGTGCTCACCGCGCTCGCGACCCTCGGCGGGGACGCGTCGGACGCGGCGATCGACGCGCTGTGCGACGGCACCGGCGCCCCGAAGGTGGCCGCGGTCCAGGCGGCGCTGCTCGGCGCCGGCTGGGTCTTCCGGCCGGAGCCTGGCTGGCTGCGGCTCTCCTCGCGCACGCTGCGCGACGCCCTGCTCGCGGGCGTCCCGCCGGGCGAGCGCGCCGCGTGGCACCTGGCCGCGGCGCGGGTCGTCGAGGATCACGCCAGCGTGCTCGGCCTCGCCGACGCCGCGTGGCACGCCGCGAAGGCGGGCGATCGGCGCTCCGCGGCCGATCTCGCCGGGCGCGCCGGGCGCGCGGCCGGCGACGCGCTGCTCGAGGGCGCGGCCGCGGAGCTGCTCGCGTTCGCCGACGAGCAGGAGACCGCGAGAGATCACCGCGACGAGGCGCCGGACAGCTCGTCGAGCCAGCCGCCCACCCACCGCACGCCCATCGAGGTGGTCGGCGACGCGCCGGAGCCGCAGCGCGCGGCGCCGGCGCCTGTCGGCGAGCGCTCCCGCCCCGGCGCGCCCGCGGCGCAGCCGGACGACCCGCCTACGGACTTTCCCGACGCGACCTCCCCGGACGTCGGCCTTCCGTGCGGCGACGCCTCCGACGATCTGCTCGCGAAGACCACGGAGTCGCCCGTCATGTCGATGAACGACATCGCGCTCCGCCTCGCCGAGCTGGCCAAGCAGGCGCTCGTCCAGGGCGACCTCCGCACGCTCGAGCGGCTCGTGGGCGAGCTCCGCCGCACCGGCGAGCACCTCGATCTGGCGGAGCGCATGACCGGCCTGATCTCGCTCGGGCGCGGCGCGAAGGAGGAGGCGCTCCGGCGCTTCCGGATCGCCGCGGAGGCCGACGCGTCGCCTTCGCAGCGGGCCCGGGCGCTGCTCGCCTACGGCGTCGCGCTGGCCGCCGCGGGCCGCACGGAGGGCGCGCTCCTCGAGGCGCTGAGCGCCCTCGCGCGCGCCCGCGAAGCCGAGGATGCCCACGGCGAGCAGGCGTGCGCGCAGTTCCTGGCGCAGCTCGCGGCCGCGACCGGGCACGAGGAGGCGGCCCGCGCGTGGGCGCAGGTGGCGCGCCTCGCCGGCGCGGCGCCCCCCTCGTGACGGCGCATTGACAGCGTCGTCGCGGCTGTCCATACCGCCGGCCATGTCGTCCCGAGAGCCCTCCGGCGAGCCGGCTCCCGCGCCCGAGACCGGCGAGGAGCGCGCCGCGCCGCCAGCGCGCGCCAGCGCCGGAGAGCGCGCCGGCATGCGCCGGGTCGCGGCGCTCCTCGCGCTGGCGCTCTCGCTCGGCGCGATCGCCGGCGTCGCGTACCAGCGCTACGCCGCGGTGCACCTGCGCGCCCTCCCGAGGGTCCCGAGCTGCGTCCGCGGGGCGCGGGTCGCGCTGCGCAAGCCGGTCGCGGCGTCCGGCACGGAGCCGCGCCAGACGGCGTCGGGCGAGACGGTCTACCTCACGCCTGGGGAAGATCGCGCCGTCGCCTGCGCCTTGCAGCTCGACGAGGCGCTCGCTCGGCACCTCGCCGGAGCGCTGGCCGAGCAGGCGCCGGCGCAGCGCGCCGCCCGGCTGAGCGAGCTCGTGCGCGACCGCGTGCCGGCCGACCCGGCCCACGATCGCGCCGCGTCTGCGGCGTACATGATGGCCTCCGCGGCCCTGCGGGGTCTGCCGGACGACGTCCCCGAGGTCCGCGCCGCCGCGGAGGAGCTCGATCGGCATCACGCCTGCCGCTTCGACACGCGCCGCCCCTGTCCGACGCGCCCGCCGCTGCCGGCGCTCGTCTGGCTCACCGGCGTCCCCGCGGCGCTGAGCCTGCTCGGGCTGCTCTGGATCGGCCTCGCCGCGAGCGCCGCGCGCACCAGGCGCTGGAAGGCGCGCCGGGGCCGCTGATCGCCCGGGCTCGCGCGCGTCGCGCGCCTCCGCCTCTGCGATCGCCTCAGTCGATCGCCTCGACGCGAAAGCTCGACTGGACGAGGCGGCGGGGCCGGGCCCCGATGTCGGCGACGTCGAACCCGAAGCCCGCGCCCTGGTGGTGGATCCCGCCCGACGTGGCGCCGCTCGGCATCTGCACCGACGAGCTCACCGTGACGTAGACCTTCGCCCCCTTGGCGAACGCGGCGGTCATCGCGAGCACGCGCCCGGCGAGCTGCGCCGCCGCCTCGCGCGCCACCCGCGCCCAGAGCGCCGCCGCTCCGGCCGTCGACGACAGCGCGCGCACCCCGAGCACCGCGCCGGCGCCGCTCAGGTGCACCTCGAACACCGCGCGCGCCGTCGAGGGCGTCTCCGCGCTGCGCACCGCGTCCGCCACAACGGACGCGACCGTGCCGGCGGCGGGCAGATCCAGCCCCAGCGTCTTGTCCCGATCGCGCATCGCCTCGCGCAGCAGCTCGCCCGCCCTGTCCGCCGAGACCTCGCGCGGCGCGGCCGGCGCGGTCGGCGCCGGCGCCGGCGGCGCGCGATCCGGCAGAACGCCGGGCAGCTGCCACACCGGCGCCCCCCCGAGGCCGGCGACCCCGCGCGGCGCCTCGGCGGTCGGCGGCCCGTCGTACTCGCTCGACGGCGCGGGGGCCGGAGGCGCCACGGGACCCTCCCGCGGCTCGACCGGCGCCTCCGTCGGCGCTCGTGGATCGAGCGGCCGCCGCTCGCGGCGCGCCGTCCGGCCGAGGACCGGCTCTGCCTCGCGCGGCCGTGCCTCGTCCGGCGTGCGCGGCGGGGGCGTGCGCGCCTCGTCCTGCTCCGACCCGCGCGGCGCGACGGGCTCTATCTCGATCTCCACCTCGCGGCGCGCGCCGCTCGATCGGGCCTCGAGCACCGGCCCCGGGGCGCCCGCGATCCGCGCGAGCAGCGGGATGGCGGCATGGAGCAGCGTCGCTGCGAGCAGGAAGCGGACCTCGCGGGAGAGCAAGCGCCGAGCACCTTGGTGGGTGCCGGACAGGGGCGCAAGTGCGCGTTTCGTCGCCGGCGTGCTCACGTCCCCGCTCGCGCGCACCAGCGCAGCCCCGGGCACACCCCGCCCGCTCCCTCGCTTTGCGGCCCGACAGGCTCACCCACGCGTGTTCCAGCAGGGGACAGGGTATTACGGCCACGCTTAAATATGCGCGTACGGAACGGTTGTCGCTTGAGCTGGAGACCGTACTGGTCGATGCTCCGCCTGCCGCGACGCCTTCCGGGCTCACGGCAGGAGCAGAAACGCAGCGCGCTGCCGCCATGCGGCGCGCTCACGGAACAGACGCAGCGCCTGGCAAACCAGGGCTCGGCGCTACATCCCCGTTGTAAGGGAGGGGTATCGAAATGAAGGGAAACGTGCGCGCTGACGGGTCGCCTGCGGACCTGTCGCCGACGCCCACGCCGCCGCCCGTCACCGTGATCCAGGGTTGCGCGGATCGCGGTCTTCCCCTCGACCTGCCCCCCCTCGGCATGGCCCCCGCGCCGGAGGAGCAAGCGTTCCTGCCCGGTTTCGCCCCGCCAGCGCCGCAGGGGACGCCGCCCTTCCCCATGGCCGGGGCCGGGCCGTACGGCTCCTGGTCCTCGCCCTCGCCGGACGAGCGCCGCGCGCGTGTGTGGCGCGCCCTCGGGGCGTTCGTCCTGGCCGCGGCCACCGTGATCGTCGTCGTCGCCGCCGCCGCGCGCGGGATCGCCGCGCGGATGCCGATCGCCTCCGCCGAGGCCTTCCGCGCCATGACCCCCGTCAACCGCGCATCGCTGCTCGCGCTGCGCTCCTCGCGCGAGGACGCCGGGGCGAGCGCGGCCGTCGCGCCGGAGGGGCTCGCGCGCCTGCAGCCGCCGGCGCCGCCTCCCGCGCCGGTGACGCCGCCGCCCGCGATCAAGCACGAGGGGTACGCGTCGATCCGCGGCGGCGTGCTCTTCACGCCCGACACGTTCAGGCCCACGGGGTCGAGCTACGATCTCCTGCTGCACTTCCACGGCAACACCCAGCTCGTCCGCGAGAGCGCCGAGGTCGCCGGGCTGAACGCCGCGGTCGCCGTCATCAACCTCGGCATCGGCTCGGGCGCGTACGAGGACTTCTACGCGACGCCGGGCGTCTACGAGAGCCTGCTCGTGGACATCGACCGGGCGCTCGCGCAGCGCGGGCTGCCGACCCCGCGGCTCCGCCGGGTCGCCCTCTCCTCGTGGAGCGCGGGCTACGGCGCGGTCGCCAAGATCCTCGAGCTCCGCCGCGGCACCGAGGCCCTCGACGCGATCCTCGTCACCGATGGCATCCACTGCGGCTTCGTCCCGGAGCAGCCGAGCGGCCTCAACCCGCTGCAGCTCGCCTCGTTCGCGCGCGCCGCGCAGCTCGCCGCCTCGGAGAAGCTGCTGTTCACCATCACGCACTCGGAGATCGACCCGATCGCGTACGCCAGCTCCGCCGCCACGGCCAGCTACCTGCTCGACGCCGGGGCAGGGCGCCACGTCGAGCGATCGCCCGCGTCGGACGCGCCCCCGCACCTGCGGCTGCGCGCGGCCGAGGGCGCCGTCTCGAAGAAGCTCGAGAAGCAGATGATCCCGACCACCGAGGCGAGCGTGGGCGAGCTCCATGTCCGCGGGTTCCGGGGCAACACGCCCGAACACCACATGGCGCACCTGCTCCAGATGGCCTCGACCGTCCTCCCGGAGCTCGTCGAGCGCTGGCGCGAAGGCGGCGATCCGTCGTCCGAGCGCTGATCGACGGGAGCGGCAGGGTCAGCTCCGGCTCCGCGCCTCGGCCATCCAGGCCCCGATCGCCGTGGCCACCGGGTGATCCGCCCCGAGCTCCGCCTCGGCGAGCGCGAGCGCCCGCTCGTACAGCGGCAGCGCCGTGGACGGCCGCCCCGCGGCGTGGTGGACCTGCGCGAGCCGGACCAGCGTCGGCCGGAGCGACGGGTGGGCGGCCCCGGCCAGCGCCTCCCGCGCGGAGAGCGCGCGCTCGTACAGCGCCGCCGCCTCGGCCGCGTCCCCGAGCGCCTCCCGGGCGGCCGCCAGGTTGTGCAGGATCGACGCAAGGAGGGCCCCGTCCACGCCCGCCCCCGCCTCGGCGATCTCGAGCGCCCTCCGGAGCATCCTCTCCCGCTCGGCGGTCGGGAGGTCGTCTTCCTGCTCCAGGAACGTGGCGGCGTTGTAGAGCGCCTCCGCGACGAGCGCGTGGCGGGCGCCGAGCGCCCCCTCCCGCAGCGCGATCGCCCGCCGGAAGAGCGGCGCCGCCTCGGCGCGGGCCCCCCGCCTGCCGAGCAGCAGGCCGAGCCGGTTCAGCAGCGCCGACAGCTCGATGGGGTCGGGATCGCGCATCCGCTCGTAGCCCGCGAGCATCCGGCGGAACAGCGCCTCGACGTCGTCGAGCTCGCCCTGCCGCTCGAGGATGGCGGCCAGCTGCTCGAGCAGCCTCGGCAGCGGCGGATCGGCGCTCCCCGCCGCCTCGGCGATGGCGATCGCCCTCGCGGAGCTCGCGCGCGCCTCGTCCAGCCGCCCCTGCGCGAGCCGCGCCGAGCTCAGCGCGTAGAGCGGCGCCGTCAGCTCGGCGTCCCCGTCGCCGTAGATCTCCTCGGCGATCCGGAGCGCCCGCGCGCATGTCGCCTCCGCGTCGGCGTGGCGCGAGCCGGCAAGCTCGGACGCGGCCACGTCGAGTAGGCGCCGGTACTCTCTTCCCCTCCACCAGCGCAGCACGGCGCGATCCGGTCGCATCCTCCTCTACTACCTCGTCCCCACCCGGGAGGGCGAGAAGGCCGGCAGGGACGTCCGGCGCGCACCGGCCGGCGTCCGGCGGCGGCGCCCGACAAGGATGATCGGAAGAGCATCGCGCGGGCGCGGAGCAGTGTACTCTGCTCGCAGGATCTCGTGGCGCGAAGGTGCGATGCAGACGCTCGATGCCAGCAACTGGCGGCTCCCGTCGATCGGGGCTATGGCGCACGGCGCATGGTGCAGCGCCTCACGGACGGCCTCGCGATCGGCCTCTCGCGCGGGGGCCCCGGCCTCACGAGCGGGGCGATCGTGGAGGCGATCGAGGAAAGGTCGCCAAGGACATTTCTTCCGTTTAGACTGCCCCGACGGCCCCACGCGCCGACGCTCCCCACGATCATGAGGTCCAGGCTCACGCATCGCGAGGCATCGTCACCGAGGGGAGGGCTCGCCCGCGCCCGCACGGGGAAGGCGACGGAGTTCATATGAGTGGTGCCAACGAAAACGTCGTCGATGAAGTAGCGCGCAGCGAGCCGATCGATCCGTTGCTCGGAAAGGTGCTCAACGGAAAGTTCAAGATCCTTTCCCAGCTCGCGACCGGCGGCATGGGCACGATCTATCGCGGCGAGCAGCTCCCGCTCGGGCGCCAGGTGGCGATCAAGGTCTTGATCCCCAACCAGGCCTCGCGGCAGCTCGACCCGAACTTCCACAAGCGCTTCTTCCTCGAAGCGAGCATCCTCGCGCGCCTCCAGCACCCGAACATCGTCACCGTCTTCGACTACGGCCGCATCGAGGCCGACGATCAGGAGCGGTTCTTCATGGCGATGGAGTTCCTCGAGGGCGAGACGCTCTTCCGGCGCGTGCGCCGGCAGGGGCGCCTGCCGCCGCCCGAGGCGATGCGCATCGCGCGGCAGATCGCGCGCGGGCTGCGCGAGGCGCACAAGCACGGCGTCGTCCACCGCGACCTCAAGCCGTCGAACGTCATGCTCGTCTCCAACGAGGACGCGGAGGAGGCGGTCAAGATCCTCGACTTCGGCCTCGTGAAGCAGCTCGGCGACGACTCGGAGGAGCTCACGCAGCAGGGCGCGTTCCTGGGCTCGCCCCGCTTCATGTCGCCGGAGCAGATCTCGCACGGCAAGGTCGATCTCAGGACCGACATCTACTCGCTCGGCGTCATCCTCTACCAGATGCTCTGCGGGAAGGTCCCGTTCGAGTCCGAGAAGTCCATCCAGATCCTGATGGCGCACCTCCAGCAGCCGGTGCCGCGCATGAAGGAGCGGAACCCGGACGTCGACATCCCGGAGCCGCTCGAGGCGCTCGTGATGCGCTGTCTCGCGAAGGATCCGGACGGCCGGCCCGCGACGATGGACGCCCTCATCCAGGGCCTCGGCGAGTGCGCCCGCGGCATGGGCGTGACGACCGCGTTCGGCGGCACGCAGATCACCTCGTTCGAGTCGCTGCCCGGCGTGCAGATCTCGTCGCGTTCGTCCACGGTGCAAGCGCTCAAGGACGCGGTGACGCTCCCGGCGCCGTCGAGTGATGACGATCCGAGCGGCCGCACCTCCGGCGTCGGCTCGGGCCCGGGCGCCGCCGCGACCGCGGCGGGCGCGTCCAAGGGCGCGACCGGCGCGCACGAGGCCCCCTCCGGCGGCGGGCGCAAGGCGGTGATCCTCGCCGCCATCGGCGCGGTCGTCGTGGCGGCGGGCGCGTTCATGCTGACCCGCAAGCCCGCGCAGACCGAGGCCACGCCCGAGGTCGCGACCGCGCCAACGACGGCGCCCGCGGCGACCGGCACGCCCGGCGAGCACAAGGGCGCGCCCTCGTTCATGCTGATCATCGAGTCGATCCCGCCGGGCGCCGACGTCCTGGAGGACGGGAAATCGCTCGGGCAGACGCCGCTCCAGCTCTCGATCACGAACGACGAGGTGCGCGCGTCGCCTCGCCGGCTGACCCTGCAGAAGGAAGGCTTCCAGCCCTACTCCATCGTGCAGGGGCCGTCGGAGATGTCCGTGCAGACCGTCGCGCGGCTCGCGCAGGTGGCCGCGCCCGCGAAGACCGAGGACGCGCCGTCGAACACGAGCTCGGGCGGCAGGCGAAACTGGGGCCGGCCCGTTCGCCCCGCAGCGCCCACGGCCACATCGAAGCCCAGCCCTCCGGAGAACACGGCGCCGTCGATCCGGGTCGACCGGTAGCGATCAGGGCGCGCCCGACGAGCACCATCGGCTAGCCCCTGATTTCACCGCGCCGCAAGGGCGTGGTGCAGGGGCCATGCGCTAGCTTCCTGGCCGCGCATGTCCCGCCTGCTCATCGTCTCGAACCGCCTTCCGGTGACCGTCCGCGCCGATCAGGGGGACGTCTCCGTCGTCCCCTCGGCGGGCGGCCTCGTGACCGCGCTCCGGGGCCCTCACGAGCGCCACGGCGGCCTCTGGCTCGGATGGCCGGGTGACCTCGCGCGCCTCACCGACGAGCAGCGCCGAGAGGTCGAGGATCGGCTCGAGCAGCTCGGCGCGGTCCCGGTGCACCTCACCTCGGCCGAGGTGAACCGTTACTACGACGGCTTCTCGAACGGCGTCCTGTGGCCGCTGTTCCACTACCTCGTCGAGAAGCTGCACCTCGACGCCCGGCACGACTGGGAGAGCTACCGCGAGGTGAACGAGCGCTTCGCCGAGGCCATCGTCGCCCGGTACAGGCCGGGCGACAGGGTGTGGATCCACGACTACCAGCTCACGCTGGTGCCGGCGATGTTGCGGCGGCGCATCCCCGACGCGCGGATCGGCTTCTTCCTGCACATCCCTTTCCCCGCGGCCGAGGTCTTCCGGATCCTGCCCTGGCGGGAGCAGGTGCTGCGCGGCATGCTCGGCGCCGACGTCGTCGGGTTTCACACGACGGCCTATCGGTACCACTTCGTCTACTCCGCCGCGCGCGTGCTCGGGCTCGATCCCGACCTGGAGACGCTCGCGTACGAGGGGCGGCGGGTGCGGCTCGGCGCCTATCCGGTCAGCATCGACGTCGACGAGTTCGTGCGGCTCGCGCGGGACGAGGAGGTCCGCGCCGAGGCGCGGCGCATCCGCGAGAGCGCCCAGGGCCGGAAGATCGTGCTCGGCGTCGATCGGCTCGACTACACGAAGGGCATCCCGCGGCGCATGCTCGCGATCGAGCGCTTCCTGGAGCGCGAGCCCGAGCTCCGGAGCAAGGTCCGGTTCATCCAGCTCGCGGTGCCGACGCGCGAGAGCGTCGACGCCTACGCCGAGTTCCGGCGCGTCGTGAACGAGCTCGTCGGCCGCATCAACGGCAGCTACGGGACGCTCGACGATGTCCCCATCCACTTCCTGCACCGGTCGATGCCCATGGCCGGGGTCGTCGCGCTCTACCTCGCGGCCGACGTGATGATGGTGACGCCGCTGCGCGACGGGATGAACCTCGTCTGCAAGGAGTACGTGGCCTCGCGGCTCGACGACACCGGCGCGCTCGTGCTGAGCGAGTTCGCGGGCGCGGCCGCCGAGCTGATCGAGGCGCTCCTGGTGAACCCGCACGACATCGACGCGGTGGCGTCGACGATCCAGCGGGCGCTCGTCATGCCGCCGTCCGAGCAGCGCGTCCGGATGCAAGCGCTCCGGCGCCGCGTCATGACGCACGACGCGCACCGCTGGTCGCACCGCTTCCTGAACGATCTCGAGCGCGCGGGCGGCGCCCCGCCCGCGGTGGGGGCCGCCCGGCGGCCGGAGGGCGCGCCCCAGGGGAGCACGATCGCGAGCGCGCGCAGCGCGGCGTCGCTGATCGTGATGCTCGACTACGACGGCACGCTGGTCCCCCTCGAGGCCATGCCCGAGCTCGCTCAGCCGGACGAGGCGCTCGTCACCGAGCTGCGCGAGCTCGCGGCGCGCCCGCGGACGCAGGTGCACGTGGTGAGCGGCCGGCCGCGCGAGGACCTCGAGCGGTGGCTGGGCGAGCTGCCCATCAGCCTCCACGCGGAGCACGGGTTCTTCTCCCGCGGCGCGCCCGGAGAGCCCTGGGTCGCGCTCCGCGAGGCGGCGCTCGACTGGAAGCCGAGGGTCCGCGACGTCCTCCAGGGCTTCGTCGACCGCACGGCGGGCAGCTTCATCGAGGAGAAGAGGGTCTCGATCGCGTGGCACTACCGGGCCGCCGACCCGGAGCTCGCCAGCCAGACGGCCCGCGAGGTGCCCCTGGAGCTCGCCGAGGCGCTGCGCGAGCACGATCTCGAGCTCATCCCGGGCCGGAAGGTGCTGGAGGTGCGGCTCCGCGGGGTCAACAAGGGGGTGATCGTGCCGCGGGTGCTCGCCACGATGGGGCCCGACGCGGTGGTGATCGCGCTCGGCGACGACAGGACCGACGAGGATCTGTTCGCGGCGCTCCCCCCGACCGCGCTCACGATCCACGTGGGCGGCGGGGAGAGCTCCGCGGCGTTTCAGCTGCCCGACCCGGCCTCGGCGCGTCGCTTGCTGCGCGCGCTCATCGCCTGAGGGCTCGCGCCGCGGCTCACGCCCCGGGGCGGCGACCGCGCCGCCGGAGGGCGGCGCCGAGGAGCGCCGCCGCCCCGGCGACGAACGCCCCCGAGCCGGCGACCGGGCCGCCCGCGAGCGCCCCGCCGACGCTGCACGCGCTGGCGTGGGCGCCGCGCGGAGCGTCCGCGCTGCCCTGCGCGGCCTCGGAGCACGCAGCGGCGCGCGCCGCGGTGTCGTCGCCGTCCGCGGCGCAGTCGCCGGCGGACGCGTCGCTTTCCGCGTCGGCGTCGCTGGCATCGCCGTCGTCGGCGTCGCTGGCGTCGGCGTCGCTGGCGTCCGCCTCACCGTCGCTCGGGGCGGCATAGCCGTCGACGTTCCACCCCTCCTCTGCGGCTCTGCTGTCGCTGTCGTCGAGGTCCCGATCGCTGTCCGCGGCCCTCATGGCGAGCGCCGCGAGGCCGGAGCCGGACTCGTAGGCTCCGATGTCGATCGCGCCAGCGACCGGCCGCTGCAGCGGTCCGCTGGCCGTGCGCACGCCCCTCCTGGGCGAGGACTGCGGCGCGGTGAGCGGCTTCGGGAAGGGGTACCCTGCCGGGCTCGGCATCGCGCTGGAGCCGGCGTTGACGAGCGGGCTGTTCGACGCCGGGCGGAGGTCCAGCGAGCTGAGGTTGGTGAAGCCGGGGTCGGTGCTCTGCACCGTGCCCGTCCACGCCGCGGGGAGGGCCGAGGAGCCGGTGGGCACCCAGTTGTTCGCGCCCGAGATCAACGCCGTTCCGGTCTTCCAGGTCGCGCTCCTGTCGACATAGACCTCCACGCCGCCCCCGCCGCGCCGATAGAACACGTTGTTGCTCATCTCGACGCTCTCGATCCCGTCGAACATCCTGATCGCCGGCCGCGACCCGGGGGCGAGCAGGAAGGTGTTGTTGACGAACCGGAAGCGACCCCACGTCTGCCCCGTGCCGTCGCCCCCGACGCGCACCGCGAAGTGCTGGCCGGTCTTGACGATGACATTGCCGACGACGTCGGAGTCCTCGCGCGCGAGCCCCTCGTCCTGGCCGTCCGGCCCGATCAGCTCGAGCTCGTGGTATTTCGCGCCCTCGATCCAGTTGTAATAGATCTCGTTCCGCTCCGCGCGGCTCTTCACGCTGTTGCCGCCATTGCCGTCGTGCACATAGCAGTGCCGCATGCGGAACACCGAGCCGAGGCGCGTCTCCTCGTCGGTAGCGATGTAGATGGGGTGCCTGGTGTCGCCCGAGCCGCAAGCATAGACCTCGACGTACTCCAGCGTGAGGGAGCCCGACTCGGAGTCGGCGCCGAGGATCCCGTGCCCGGCGCAGTCGTGCACCACCGAGTCGCGGATCGTGATGTCGTGCGCCTTGTGGAACACGCAGCGGCTCGAGCCGCCGGTGATGTCGAAGCCTTCGAAGGTATAGTGATTGCCAGCGAAGATCACGGTGTTCGTCCCCCCCGATAGGACAGGGCGGCGGCCGTTCACGCGGACGCCGCGGATCGTGATCTTCTGCGCCTCGGTGCCCGACTTCTTGAAGAACAGATCCCCCGGATAGGTCGCGTCGCCCTCGACCAGAACCACGTCCCCGGCAGCGAGGCGAGGGGCGACCTCCGCGAGGCTCGCATAAGGCTTGCCCCGCCCCACCTCGTACGTCGCTGCGCTCGCCGGCGAGGCGGCGAGCAGCACGGAGAGCCCGATGCCCGGCGCGACGAGAGAGAGTGTGACGAGGTGCCTTGTGTTGAGTTGCTGCATTGGCGTACTGTCGCGTGCTGTAGAGTCCGAGTGCAAGCTGCTTTTTAATGAAATGCATGATGGGTAATTCAGGCGACACCTGACGGCAGGAATTCCTGCCGCTATTCCCGTGTCCACAGCGGCTGTCACCATTGCTGAGAATCCGTGTCGTCTGCCATTTCTCGATAAATTTTGGTAAATGAAAGCAAATCGGTGCGAACGCCGCGAAGAGCGTGAAGAGCAGGGCTACGCGGGTGAAGCGCGGGAGGAGCGGGAGGAGCGCGAGGGGCTGGAGGAGCGCGAGGGGCGAGGCGGGCGGTTCCTCTCGGCGCGCGCGTCGTTCCGTGCCATGGAGCCGACCATGTTCCCGGTTGTCCTCGCCTCCACGTCGCCCTTCCGGAGGGCGCTCCTCGATCGCCTCGGGCTCGCGTACGAGGCCGTCGCGCCGGCGTTCGAGGAGATCGCGCCCGAGGGGATGCCGCCCCTCGCGTGCGCCCGCCTCTTCGCGGAGGGGAAGGCGCTGAGCCTCGCGCCCGCGCGGGAAGGCGCCTTGATCATCGGCGCCGATCAGGCGCTCGAGCTCGATGGGGAGCTCCTCCGCAAGCCGGCCTCGCTCGACGAGGCGGCAGACCAGCTCGGGCGGCTCTCGGGGCGCGTCCACGCGCTCCACACCGCCGTCGCGGTGCACGCGCCGCCGGGGGTGCCGCTCGCGGCCGGCGAGCCGCGGACGCTGGCCGAGATCGTCACGGTGGAGCTCCGCGTCCGCCCGCTCGGCCGCGCGCAGATCCGCCGCTATGTCGAGCTGGATCGGCCCATCGGCAGCGCGGGAGGATACCTCTTCGAGAAGCACGGACCGTGGCTGTTCGACGACGTGCGCCACGCCGACGAGGCGGCCATCGTGGGGCTGCCGCTCGTCCCGCTCTGCCGCCTCCTGCGCCGCTTCGGGGTCGATCGGCTCGACCCGCCCGCGCGCGCCTGAGCGCCGGCGCGCGCGCAGAACGTCAGAGAGAGCGCCGGCGGGCTCCACGCAGGCCAGAGAAAGAGCCTGCATCCTGGGAGAACCGGTAGGTTCCCGCCAAAACGCGCCATTGCGCGTCGCCGCGATCCGAGCGCCGAGAAGAAGCCCGAGGGAGCCAGGAAGTTGCCGGCTGCTCCAGGCGCTACGCTGTCCGGCGGCGCAGGCGGGGGGCCGCGGCGCTGTGCGTGCCGGGGCTCCCAGGGAGGGGCGGCCGTGGCGCGCGCGTTGCTAATCGTGGTTCCAGGGTCGAGCCTGCCGCTGGGCCCTCACGAATGAGCATCTTCTGCCGGGCGACGCCGACGGGGCGGGCCAGGCGCTCGACGAGGTGAGGCGATGATGGAACGCCCGCCCTTCAACGCGGCCGAGGCGCTCACGGCGGCTGATCTGACGCTGTCCTGGTCGGCCCTGCAGAACGAGGAGCGGGTGCAGGCCTATCGCCGCCTGCGGCGCGAGGAGGCGGAGGATTTCTTCGAGGGTCTCCCCACGGCCGACCAGGCCGCGCTCCTCGCGGGCCTCACGAGGGGCGAACGCAAGCTATGGCTCCGCCTGCTCGCGCCCGACGACGTGGCGGACCTCCTCCTCGAGGTGTCGCCGGCCGACCAGGCGGAGCTCCTCTCCCTGCTGGACGAGCCGACGCGGCGCGAGGTGATCGCGCTCCTCGCGTACGCCGAGGACGAGGCCGGCGGGCTCATGAGCCCGTGGTTCGCGCGCGTGCGGCCGGAGGCGACGGTCGACCAGGCGATCAGCTACCTCAAGCGGCAGGCCAGGGATCACCTCGAGACCATCTACTACGGTTATGTGCTCGACGCCGAGCAGCGGCTGCGCGGCGTGGTGTCGCTCCGGCAGCTCATGATCGCCCCCGGCGACCGGCGCGTCAGCGATGTCATGAAGACCGACGTCGTGTCGGTCAACGAGGACGCCGACCAGGAGGCGGTGGCGCGGACCTTCGCGGAGCACGATCTCGTGGCGATACCCGTCGTCGACAGCGAGGGTCGGATGAAGGGGATCGTCACGGCGGACGACATCGTGGACGTCGTGGAAGAGGAGGCGACCGAGGACATCCAGAAGCTCGGCGGCATGCAGGCGCTCGACGCGCCCTACCTCCGGACCCCCCTCTCCAGGATGCTCGGCAAGCGCGCGGGCTGGCTGTCCGCCCTGTTCGTGGGCGAGCTCCTCACCGCCACGGCGATGGGGCACTACGAGAGCGAGATCGCCCGCGCCGTCGTGCTCGCCCTCTTCGTGCCGCTCATCATCTCGAGCGGGGGCAACTCCGGCTCTCAGGCGACGACGCTGGTCATCCGGGCGATGGCGCTCGGCGAGATCCGGCTCGCCGACTTCTGGCGCGTCAGCCGCCGGGAGCTCGCGTCGGGCCTCGCGCTCGGCGGGATCCTCGGCGCCATCGGCTTCGCGCGCGTCATCGCCTGGGAGAAGCTCTTCGGGGCCTATGGCCCGCACTACGGGCTCCTCGCCCTGACCGTCGCGATCAGCCTGGTCGGCGTCGTGACCTGGGGCACGCTGGCGGGGGCGCTCCTGCCGTTCGTGCTCCGGGCGCTCCGCTTCGACCCGGCGAGCGCCTCGGCCCCGTTCGTCGCGACCCTCGTCGACGTCTCCGGCCTCGTGATCTACTTCAGCGTGGCCGAGCTCCTGCTCCGCGGGGTGCTGCTGTGAAGCGGGCGAGCGCCCCCCGCGCGCTTCCCTGGGGCTTCCCCGAAGCGCGCGGCCGGGGAGAGCCCCGGCCGCGGGGGCCTAGGGGCTGACGCGCGACGCGAGGTAGCGCGCCACATACGCGCCGATCACGCGCGCGTCCTCGCGCCAGCGGCCGCCGGGCTTCAGCTTGTCCGCGTCCGCGGAGCTCAGGCTCGTGTTCGGGATGGGCGACGCCGTGCGGCTCGAGAACTGGACCTCATCGAGCACCCGGCCGTCCGGCGTCGTGAGCCGGAGCGTCAGCCGGATCTGGCTCGGGGCCGAGGAGACGACCGCGTAGAAGCCTGGATTCATGTAGCCGACATAGGGCTTGATCACGAACGGCGCCGACGTGTGGCCGTCGGACGGCGCGACCTCGATGCCCTCTTCCTGGGCGGCGGCGACCAGGGCCTTCGTGAACTCCTCGTTGATGGTCTCCTTGTCCTCCACGAAGCGCTGGTGATCGTCGGCGTCCTTGCCGGCGAGGTACTGGTCCTCGCGCTGGTCGAGGATGAAGAGGCCCACGTAGTCGATGGGCATCAGGGCGAAATACCGCTGGCCGACGAACGTGTCGGGGCTCGCCTGGGTCACGACGCGCCAGCGCGGCCCGCACCCGGCGAGGGCCGCGAAGCCGAGCAGCGCGGCCGCGATGAAGCTGCGACGGTGCATGAAAGTCTCCTTCAGAGGGCCCGCCTTGTAGGCCATGTCCGAGCGGGCTGGCAAGGGCGGCGCAGCGCGCCGCGCCGCGCCGGGGCGGGCCGGTCCGGCGCGCCGCGCCCAGGCGGGCCGGTCCGGCCCGCCGCGATCACGCGGCGGCGGCCCGCGCGGCCCTCCGACCCGGACGGGGCAGGCGGCCGCGCATTCGATCCGATCGATGGCGCGCGCGCGGGCTCGCCCCGCGCTCGCGCGCTGTGCAATGGGCGGACATGACCGGAGCTGGCCTGTCGGATGCATGTTGGATTTGGCAGCTGCAATGGCCACCTCGCACGAGGGTGCCTTTCTATCGACGTTGGAGGTAAACCCATGATCCCGAATTTCGTGGCCGGTCTCTTCAGCATTTTTCCCATCTTGGTGCTCCCGTTGCTCGGCGTCGATCCGCCGGAGGACGCGGGTGGCAGCGGCTCGCAGGTGGGCGAGGGCTCCGAGCTGGAGATCCCAGGCTTGCCCGGGGAGGGCGCCTCGCGGTTCGTCTATTCGATCTCCTGCATCGAGGGCAGCACCGGAAAGAAGACCTTCCTGACGGAGGACGACTTCTGCAGCGCCCTGCGCGACGAGCAGGTCTGCTCCGAGAGCGCGGCCATCTTCGCGCTCTTCCACGGCTGTCCCTGAGCGCCCGCGCGGCGGCGGTACAAACCCTTGACATTCGAGGAGGGCCTTGCTCTTCCTAGCGAGCGCGGACCGCCCCGCGCGGCCCTCCCCCCACAAGGTCGCGCGCCTCGGAGGCTCAGATCGTGACGAACCTCTATCTCATCCGGCATGGAGAAGCGCAGGTCAACGTGAACCATATCGTGGGCGGGATGCGCGGCGACACCGGGCTGACGCAGCTCGGCGTGCTCCAGGCGGAGCGCTTGCGCGATCGCCTGGCCGCGACGCGCGAGATCCCCGCCGACGTCCTGATCGCCAGCACCTATCGCCGGGCGCAGCAGACGGCCGAGATCGTCGCTCCCGCCCTGGGGCTGCCCGTCACGCTCGACGACGAGGTGCAGGAGCTCCGCCCCGGCGAGGCGGACGGGATGCCGGTCGGCGAGGCGATGGTGCGCTACGCGATCGATTTCGAGCGCGAGCCGTACCGGCCGGCGAGCCCCGGTGGAGAGAGCTGGGCTCAGTTCATGCTGCGGGTCTCCGTCGCCCTCGATCGCGTCACCCGTGAGCACGAGGGGCGGACGATCGTCGTCGTCACCCACGGCGGCTTCATCGACGTCGCGTTCCTCCACTTCTTCAGGATGAACGCGCTCGCCTTCCCGAGCGCGCACTTCGCCACCCGCCACACCTCGCTCACCCACTGGCAGCGAAGGCGGCGCTGGGGTCGGGCCGAGGCCTGGCACCTCATCTATTACAACGACAGCGCGCACCTGCGCGACGTCGAGCGGACCGTGCGCATCCCCTGGGCGGAGCTCTCCACGCTGGCGCCGAGGCTCGTGGATGATCCGTCTGGGCCGCCGTCCTCCGAGAGCGGCGAGGGGCGCTAGCACGCGCGGCCAGGCAGCCACGCCGCCTGGCGGACAGGCAGCCGCCCGCCCGTGGTCCCTCGCGGCCCTCGCGCTTGCGCCTCCGCCTCGGGGCGAGCTACATGACCCGTATGACGGGTCCCGTTCACGCAACGTTCCTCATCGCCGCTCCCGACCAGCCCGGTCTCGTCGCGCGACTCGCGGGGTTCTTCTACGACATCGGCCTGAACATCATCGACGCGAGCAATCACACCGATGCGTTCATGGACGAGGGCCCGCGCTTCTTCATGCGTCTCGTCGTCGATCTGTCCGGCCTCGCCTCGCCGGCCGCCGTCGCCGCCCTGGGCGGCTCGGCCACCCGCGGCGCGATCGAGGCCGCCTTTCGCGAGCTCGCCGCGTCGCTCTCGGCGCGATGGTCGGTGGAATACAGCGATCACGTCCCGAAGATGGCGATCCTCGTCACAAGGGATCCCGCGTGTCTCTACGATCTGGTGCTCCGGCAGCGCGCGGGCGAGCTTCGCTGCGAGATCCCGCTCGTGATCTCCAACCACCCCACGCTCGAGGCGGTGGCCGAGAGCTTTCGAATCCCTTTCTTCTGCATCCCGATCACCCCGGAGACCAAGCGCGAGCAGGAGCGTCAGGTGCTTCACCTGCTGAAGAGGCACCATGTCGATCTCGTCGTGCTGGCGCGGTACATGCAAATCCTCTCCGAGCAGATGCTCGATGAGGCGCCGCCCGTCATCAACATCCACCACGGCTTCCTGCCCGCGTTCCAGGGCGCGAAGCCTTACCACCAGGCGCACGCGCGCGGCGTGAAGCTCATCGGCGCGACGGCGCATTATGCGACGCGGGACCTGGATCAGGGGCCGATCATCGAGCAGGACGTGGCGCGCGTGAATCACCAGATGGGCCCCGAGGAGATGACCCGGATGGGGCGTGACGTGGAGCGGCTCGTCCTCTCTCGCGCCGTCCGGGCGCACCTGGAGCGGCGGGTCATCGTAGAAGGCCGCCGCACCGTCGTCTTTTAGAGCTAGAGCGGCGGTCACCCGCTTCGGATACGGGCCCATCTCGAGGTTTTCGGTGCTCAGCGCACCGGAGTGCGCTTCCGCGCCGAAAACGCCGATCTGGGCCCGTCTCCTGTGCGGGTGACCGCCGCTCTGCGGCTCTGCTCTGGATGGTGCAGAGAGGGGCGGAGAGCGCTGTAGATCTCCAGACAATGCCCCGACCGACCTGGCAGTCGGGGCAACCTGGGCGATCGAGCGCGGGTGAAGTGCGCGCGCCCGGGCGTGCTCTCCTGGGAGCCCGACGAGCGCGCGCGCGAGGCGTTACGGCCGGCCCTGCTGGCCGGGCGCGGTGATCTGGCCCGTGACGGAGGGTCCGATCTGCCCGATGACGGAGGGCCCGATCTGCCCGATGACGGAGGGCCCGATCTGCCCGGCGACGGCCGACTGGCCAAGGCCGGCCTGCTGACCAGCATAGCCCTGCATACCCTGGCTGGATTGCTGGCCGGCATATCCGCCGAACCCGGCCTTGGACGGCATCTGAGCCTGCCCGGGGAACATCCCGGCCTGGCTCGGCACGAGCGCGCCCTTGCCAGGGAACACCTCACCCTTGCTCGGTCCGAGCGCGCCCTTGCTGGGGAACATCCCGCCCTTGCTCGGGCCGATCTCGCCCTTGCTGGGGAACAGCTGGCCCTTGCTCGGGCCGAGCTCGCCCTTGCTGGGGAACATCCCGCCCTTGCTCGGTCCGAGCTCGCCCTTGCTGGGGAACATCTGGCCCTTGCTCGGGCCCATCTGGGCCTGTCCGGGCGCGAGCTGCGCCGCGCCCATCCCCAGGTATCCGCCTCGCTCCTCCTCCAACGCTTGCTCGACGGCCCCGATCTCGTCGTCACCGAGATCGCTCTGATCGAGGTCCGCGTCGTCCGTATTCACCGCACAACCGGCGGCCAGAGCAGCCAAAAGAAATGCAGGCACCAGCATCTTGCTATGCATCGACATGATCGTTTCCCCCCGATGTCCGCGAGGGCCCACCAGGCCCAGACATCTCTGGCTCACCGCAGAGCAGAGTGTGTGCCTGGCGGAGCTGTGCAGACGTTTCCGCTCCCGGCGTGCTTGACGTCCGCGAGGGCGTCAATGCAGCGCGCTCGCGCGATCGGCGCCCCGCAGCGGAGCCCGCGCGATCCGGGCTGAGCGGATCGTCGAGGAGCGCTCGTTGCCCTTTTCTCCGGCGAAAGGAGGTGTCGGGTCCAGCCAGGGCGCACCAGCGGCCCGGCGCGCCAGGTGAAGCCCTGACGGCAGGGCGCGCTGCGCTGGTGGCCCCGCCCTGCTCAGGACGCTCTGGGGTGCGGCGCGCGTGGCGCGCTGGCGCGCTGGACGGCTCGCTGGAGCTTGGTTTGTCCGCCCCGGTCGCAGTCCGTCAGCGAGGCGCCGCGCGCCCAGGGCGCACCACCGCGCAATCGCGGGGGGCGCGGTCCCTGCGCGTGCGGGACGGTCGGCTCACTCGGGCTTCTTCCCGAACAGCCACTTCTTCGCCTCGTCGTCGATGGGCTGGCTCGCGTTCCGCAGCTCATTTCCGACCGCGAGCCCGCGCTCGACGGCGGGCCTCGCGCGCACCGCATCGACCCAACGCTTGAAGTTCGGGAGCTCGTCGGCCGACACCCCGTACCGCTCGTGCGCCATCGCCCAGGGATAGCTCGCCATGTCGGCAATCGAGTACTCGCCCGCCAGGAAAGGCCGGTCCGCGAGCCGCTTGTCCATCACGCCATAGAGCCGGCGTACCTCCTTGGTATAGCGCTCGATCGCATAGGGGATCTTCTCCGGCGCATAGTGATTGAAATGGCCCGCCTGGCCGCTCATGGGGCCGAGGCCGCCCATCTGCCACATGAGCCACTGGGTCACCTCGTGACGACCGCGGACGTCCGAGGGGATGAACTGGCCCGTCTTCTCCGCGAGGTAGAGCAGGATCGCGCCCGACTCGAACACGGAGATCGGCGCCCCGCCGCCCGGAGGATCGTGATCGACGATGGCGGGCATCCGGTTGTTGGGGCTGATCGCGAGGAACTCCGGCTTGAACTGCTCGCCACGCCCGATGTTGACCGGGACGAGCTTGTAGGGGAGGCCCGTCTCCTCGAGCATTATGCTGATCTTCCAGCCGTTCGGGGTGGGCCAGTAATAGAGATCGATCATCTTGCGCTCCGTGTCCGTCGGTCGTCGCCGATCGCGACGGCGTGCTGTCTCAGGCGATGGATCGTGTCTGCCGGGCGCCGCGCCGCTTCGCGCTGGCCGCCCGGCCCGTCGGACAATCGGTGGCACGTCGCCCCGTGGGGAGCAACCGGCGTTTGGGCGCGTGGCCTCAGCGCGGCGATCCCGCCGGTTCGCGCGCGGGCCTCGCCCCGTCGACAAGCGCGCGCAGCGCCGCGATGTGCCCGGGCCCCGTCCCGCAGCACCCGCCCACGATCGTGGCGCCCGCCTCGAGCCAGCGGCGCGCGAGCTCCGCATAACGCGCGGCCGCCGAGCCGCGCTGGTCGACGCCGACGCCCCAGCCGAGCCCCTCGGCCTCCGCGCCTGCGTTCGCGTAGGCCCCGAACGGGACGCCGCACGCCGCGAGCCGCTCGATGTGCGCGAGCGTGCGAGTCGCAGGGGTGCAGTTGACGAGCACGGCCCTCGCGCCGCGGGCGGCCGCCTCCCGCGCGGCGAGCCCGATGTCCTCGGGCGAGAGCAGATCCGACCCCGGACCCGCCGTGAACGACACCCATGCTTCGACGCCCGTGGCGACCGCCTCCTCCAGCGCCACGAGCGCCTCGCCGACGTGCGGGAACGTCTCGCAGAGGAGGAGGTCGACGCCCGCCCTCGCGAGCGCCTGCACGAGCTCGCGGTGCTCCTGCCGCGCGTCGGCCGGGCTCAGGTCGGGCCGGTAGCAATCCTCGATCGGCGCGATGCTGCCGGCGACCCGGTGCCGTGGGCCCTCGCCGCGCACGGCCTCGCGCGCCAGCGAGACCGCGCGCGCTGTCAGCTCGGCCCAGGCGGCGCCCGCCTGCCTCCGCCTGGTGCGGAACGTGTTCGCCGTGTGCACCGTCGCGCCTGCGCGCGCGTAATCCCGATGGATCGCGCGGACCACGTCGCGGCCGCGCGCATCGAGCAGGGCCGCGGCGCTCCAGAGCGGCGCCGGCGTCTCGACCCCGCGCGCGGCGAGCTCGGTCCCGAGCGGGCCGTCGAGGACCACGATGGCAGCCTCGGCGGACACAGCAGCGGAACCGAACGGCGATCTGGCCACGTCCTCCATGTAGGCTCCGGTATGTCCGCGGCCGGCTCCCACCGCAACCCCTGAGTCGGGTCATGGCCCGTCCGCGGCTCGGGGTAAGCGAGGCCCCGCACGGTGCACCGTCCCGACCACTGTGCCGCAGAAAGAACGATGGAATTGTCTTTCGCGCCGGGAAATTACTTGCCAGGTATGGGGGGCCTGCGGCACCGTTGAAATGAATTCATCTTCCCCTCATTCCACTCGACTCGCCGGAGTCGTGGCGTCTGACAAGCAAGCGATCGTTTGCAGGACCGACGCAGGACCGACATGGGGGAGCTCCCGCTGGCCGCGCGAGGCCAGGCGAGCGCCGTCAGTGAGCCCATCAGAAAGGAACGCCATCATGATTCGACAGTCCATCCGTTCTTCCAAATCGCTCGCTCTCAGTGTTGCGCTCGGCGTCATCGCAGCGGCCGGTTTCACCGGATGCGGCGCGTCGGAGGAGGCCCCCGTCGATGACGCGGTGGCGCACGAGCGGATCACCCAGGCGGAGGTCTCGAAGGCCCTCGAGACGAGCGAGTTCCTGAGCCTCGACATGAGCCGGGACACGGTCTACGCCCTCGATTACTCGGGGGGGGCCATCGACTACGCGCGCATCAAGCTCTCCACCGCCGACGGCAAGGAGATCTTGCTCTCGGAGCAGATGGCCGCCATCGAGCAGGCGGACTACGGCGACTACCGGGCGCCCGTCCTGACCGAGGCGTCGGACGATCGGTTCAGCATCTCCTCGGACGAGACCGCCTTCGGCAAGCTGTCGGAGAGCGAGCTCGACCAGCTGAGGACCGACGGGTTCTTCTACTCCGAGGAGCCCCCGGCGGGCCCCGGGGCGAAGCCGCAGAGCACCGACCCCGACTGCATCCACGCGTACTGCGAGGTATGTACCGACAACACGACCGGCGGGCGCCCCGAGACATGGAAGCCGGGGACCTACACCTGCTACCTCATCGAGCACGTGTGGTGCTGAGACGCGCCTGACGGACTCCTTCCCCCCTCGCTCGCAGGGCCTCGTTGATGCGTTCGCTCTCGGTTTGGTGCGCTGCGCTGCTCGCCCTCGGGGGCACAGCGTGCGGGAAAGACGGACCCGTGCTCCCGAGCGGCCTTCCCCGGCCGCTCGCGGGGATCTACATGGACTTCGGCGCGGCGCCGGAGGAGGACCGCTTCCGCGCGCTGATGGGGTTCCCGACCCGGGATGTCCCCGGGCTCGAGAGCGCGATCGAGGACATGTACGATCCCGGGAAGCCGGACACGTTCCGGAAGTACATGTCGGTCGAGACCTGGATGGAGCGCCACGCCCCGTCCGAGAGCGACATCGCGGCCGTCGAAGACTGGCTCGTCAAGCAGGGGATGGAGATCCGGCGGCGGTCCAAGAACCGGCTCCTGCTCGAGTTCGCGGGCACGGTCGAGCAGTTCAATACCGCGTTTGACACCGAGCTCCGCGACTTCGAGCGCGAGAACCCCGCGGCCGGCGGCAAGCCGCTCCGCACGTACGGCGCGCTCGATCCGCTCAGGCCGCCGCAGCGGATCATCGACCTCGCGTCGGGCGTCATCTCGGTCGAGATCCCCGCCGACACCGAGCCGCTCCCGGCCGAGGGGGGCGCGATCGAGGAGGAGCCACCGCCGGAGCCGGAGCAGGGGTACACGCCCGCGCAGATCGCGCGGGCCTATGGGGTCGAAGCGCTCCACACCGCCGGCCACAGCGGGCAGGGCGTGAAGCTCGGCGTCGTTGTCGGGGCGACGTTCAAGACCCGGGATCTCCAGTCGTTCTGGCGGTCGTTCGGCGTCTCGCGCGATAACCCCGAGGAAGTGGTCACCGCGGATCCGATCTCCACGCGTTATATCGAGAGCACGCTGGACATGCAGTGGTCGGGCGTGATGGCGCCCATGGCGGAGCTCATCGCGTACCAGGGGCCGGACGCGCGCACCCACTCCATCCTCTATGCGTGGAACGAGGCGATCGCCGCCGGCGAGGTGTCGGTGCTCTCGACGTCGTTCGCGCACCGCGAGGAGACGGAGGCGCAGCCGATCCGCGAGCAATACAACGAGGCGGCGCGCATGGGCGCGGCGCTCGGGATGACGATCGTCGTCGCGAGCGGCGACTCGAGCAGGCCCGACGTGCCGTCGTCGAGCCCGTATGTGACGTGCGTCGGCGGGACGGTGCTCGAGCTCGGCGACGGCGGCGAGGTCGCGCGCGAGGTGGCGTGGCGCGGCTCCGGCTCGGGCCGATCGCGCGCCTTCGATACGCCGTGGTGGCAGGAGAGCGTCGTGACGGACGCGCAGGGCACGCGCGCGGTCTCCGACGTCGCGCTGAGCGCGTCGTCGGACTTCCCGTACTGGCTCTACTTCCTGGGCGAGTGGGATCAGCGCGGCGGCACCTCGTTTGCGGCGCCGGTGTTCGCCGGGCTGATGGCGTCGGTGAACAGCCACCGGATCGCGCAGGGCAAGCCCGTCGCCGGGTGGCTGAACCGGGCGCTTTACACCGATGCGGGGGTGCAGGCCGCGTTCCGCGACATCGCCGAGGGCAAGACCGCCGAGGGGTTCAGCGCGGGGCCCGGCTGGGACTATCCGACCGGCTGGGGCGCGCCGCTCGCGGACAAGCTCGCGGAGGCGCTCCCGTAGGAAAGCGTCATCCTCTGGGTCGGATGGCGTTCCCTGTCACGTTCCTCTTCCTCTCGCTCGTGTCGCTGCCGCTCCTCGCGGCGGCGGCGCTCGGCTGTGACCGCTCAGGCCGCTCCGCCGGTCCGGCGCCCGCGCCGCCCAGCGTCGCGCCCGCCCCGGCGCGGAAACAGGCAGCGCAGGCCGCGGACGGCGGCGCGACGCCCGCGGCCGCCGCCGGGGACGCTGCTGCTGCTGCGGGGGCCGCGCCGCTCCGCGCGGACGCGCCGTTCGTGGAGCTCGCCGTCGAGGGGTTTCCGAGCGCCGTGGTGTCGGTGCCGATCGGCGCCACCGCGCGGCGTCCCGTGCTCATCGCGTCGCACGGCAACTACGATCGGCCCGAGTGGCAGTGCCAGGTGTGGCGCGACATCGCGGGAGACGGCGTCTTCGTCCTGTGTCCGAGGGGCGTCGCGCGGCCCGATTCGCCGTCGGCGAGCGACGTCCGCTTCACGTACGAGAGCAACGCCCGCCTGGAGCAGGAGATCGACGCGGGGCTCGCGGCGCTGCGGGCGCGCTTTCCCGAGCACGTGGATCCCGGCGCGGTGCTCTACACAGGCTTCTCGCTGGGCGCGATCATGGGCTCTGCGATCGCCGCGCGCCGGGCGGCGCTCTTCCCGCGCCTGGTGCTGGTCGAGGGCGGACACGACAAGTGGACCCCCGCGACGGCCAAGGCGTTCGCGGACGGCGGTGGGCAGCGGGTCCTCTTCGTCTGCGCGCAGGCCGGGTGCGGCGGCGCCGCTGCAGCGGCCGCGGCGCGCCTGGAGAAAGCGGGGGTGCAAACTCGCGTGGCGCGCAGCAAGGAGGCCGGCCACCGGTACGACGGGCCTGTCGCCGAGGAGACCCGAAGGGCGCTGGATTGGCTGATCGACGGCGACGCGCGCTGGTAAGTGCCCTCGGCGACGCGAGGGGTGGGGGAGCGCGCGCTGAACTGCCGTGGCTGCTCGGCGGGTCGAGAGGTCGCGCCGCGCGGGCGGTCTGGTCGGCGGGCGGCCTCTGAGCTAGACGAGGCCCGTTGCTCGTCATGGCTTGCTCTTTCCCGGATGCGCGCGCGCGCCGCCGCGGTGGTCTGGATCGGCTGCTGCGCGCGCCTGCGCTCGCCGCGTCGGCGCTCGTGGCGGCCTGCGGCCCGGGCGAGGAGCCGCCGGGGCGCTCGGCCGCCGCGCAGCCGGCGCTCGCCGCCGCGGGCGTCGTGGTGCCGCTGGACGGCGGCGCGGATGTCGAGGCCGAGCCCGCGGCGTCCAGGGAGGCGCTGCGGCCCGGGCGCGGCGACAAGCTCGCGAGCATCGCCATGCGCACGTTCGTGTACGCCGCGCCCGAGCGCGGCGCGCTCAAGCTCGGTTACCTCCGGGCCGGCGCGCTCGTCGAGCGCGCGGCGGCGCCGTCGGGCGACGCGGGGTGCGCCGGCGGGTGGTACGCCATCCATCCCCGCGGCTTCGTGTGCGTCGGCAAGGGCGCCTCGCTCGACCTGGACCACGACATCGTCGCTGCGACGCCGGCCGGCCCGCGCCGGGGCGAGCCGTATCCGTACCGGTACGTCGTGTCGCGGAAGCCGCCGCCGCACCTCTATGTTCACCTGCCCAGCGAGGCCGAGCAGCGGCGCGTCGAGGGGCGCTCGCGCGCCCAGGGCACCCCCGCGTGGTCCCGCCGCGACGAGGCGCTCCTGGGCGAGCCGGAGCCGCTCACGCCCTTCTTCGCGAACCGCCGCGACCTGCCCAAGCCGCCCGGCGCTGCCGAGAAGGTCCGCTTCCCCGCGCACCGAGGGCGCGCGCGGGCCGACTCGGCCTTCGGCTTGATCTCCACCTTCGCGTGGACAGGGCGGCGCTTCGGCCTGACGACCGAGCTCGACCTCATCCCGATCGATCGCACCTCGGCCGTCGCCCCCACGGCGATGCGCGGCGTGGAGGTGAAGAGCGAGGGGACCCCCGCGTTCGTCATGCACCACGGGGTGCGCACGCTGAAGCCGGACGCCTCGGGCGAGCTCAAGCCGGACGGCTGGGCGGCGCACCGCTCCGGCTGGGTGCTAACCGGCAAGACGGCCGCCGGCGGCGCCTACGCGGAGACCGACGCGGGCGTGTGGATCCCCGCGTCCGCGTTGCGGGTCGCGCGGCTGGGCCGCGACTTCTGGGGGCACGCGGCGCGCGGAAGGAAGTGGATCGACATCTCCATCGAGCTCCAGACGCTCGTCGCCTACGAGGGCGAGCGCCCCGTCTTCGCGACCCTCGTCTCGACGGGCAGGGGCGAGCTCGGCGATCCCGCGACCACCAGCGCCACCGTGCAGGGCACGTTCTTCATCCGCGAGAAGCACGTCACGGCGACGATGGACGGCGACGATCTCAGCGAGTCGTCCGTCGATCTGCGGGACGTGCCCTATGTCCAGTACTTCCACAACAGCTATGCGCTGCACGGCGTCTACTGGCACGACGCGTTCGGCAAGGTGCGGAGCAGCGGTTGCGTGAACCTCGCGCCCGCCGACGCGGCGTGGCTGTTCGCGTGGACCGATCCCCCCGTCCCCGAGGGCTGGCACGCCGCGTTCAACGACAAGGGCGGGACGCTCGTGTACATCCACGCTTAGCCCCGACGTGGGCAGCTCCCCCGCGGTCACCACGCGGAAGGTGCCCAACTCAAGGCCGGGCGGGGCGGCGCCGAGCCAGCTCGGTCTCTGCGAGCCAGCCGGAAGATTGAGCAGGAAGCGCCATGAGCACGAAGTCGACGCTTCGGCTTGACCCATCCTGCTTGACATGGCTTGGCCGATAGGCGGGGTCGTGGAGCGCTGACGCGCAGGCCGACTCGGCACCGCGGAGCTGCCGGCCAAATCATCTCTTGACCCCGGGGTAACCGCGCCGGCTGCAAACTCCATCCATCCCGGATGAGCATCGTAGAGATAGAGCTTGACGCATCAATGCGAATACGTGATTTGTTTTCTGAATTGCTGATGTATTGAATTTCTATTTCATGCCAAGGGGGCATCCGTGATGCGTGTCCGTCTCCGATTACGAGGTTTACGTTTCGCTTTATCTACATGGCTCACCGCGCTCCTCGTCGGAGCGATCTTCCTGAGCGGCCTCGGATGCGCGCTCGACGCCGGGCCGCCGGGGGGCGACGAGCTGCGTCTTCGCTTCCCTGGCCAGGCGGCACAGGTGCTCGAGAGGGACGAGGGGTTCGTCGCGATCGACGAAGGCTTCGCGCTCGCCTCGACAGGCGGCTCGACCCGCGAGATCGAGGCTCTGTTCGAGCGCCGCGGCGGGCTGCAGGCCGCGCTGCCTGCGAGCGGAGAAGGGAAGGTCCGCTTCCATCTGCCCGGCGGCTTCGAGATCGGCGTGCGCGAGATCGGCGCCGAGGGCAAGGGCGCGGTCGTCGAGCGCGCCGTGGCGTATCGGCGCCAGGGCGGGACGTCGTTCTGGTCTGCTGTCGACGCTGGTTACGAGGAGTGGCTGCTCCTCGATGCCGGCGTGGCGCACGGCGGCGCGCCGGTGGCGGCGTGGGAGGTCGACGGCGCGACGCTGCGACAGCAGGGCGACGCGGTCGAGGTCGTCGACGACGCGGGCGCGCCGCAGCTGCGGGTGACGGCGCCGGCGGCGTATGCGAGCGGCGGTCGGCCGGTCGAGGCGCGGCTCGAGGTGCGCGGGGCGACGATCGCGCTGTGGGTCGACGCGGGCGGCGAGGAGGTGCTGGTCGACCCGGTGTGGGCGCCGGCAGGATCCATGAGCGCAGCACGCTCCAAATACACGGCGACGCCGCTCGGGAATGGCCAGGTGCTCGTCGTGGGCGGGGTCAATGCGTCTTCTGTGCTGGGGAGCGCCGAGCTGTACGATACGGTATCCAATACCTGGTGGCCGGCCGGAACGTTGGCCGCGGCCCGCTACGGTCATACGGCGACGCTGCTCGGCAACGGCAAGGTGCTGGTCGTGGGCGGGTATGCCAACGGCTCGGTGGTCCATACGAGCGCCGAGCTGTACAATCCGGCATCCAATACCTGGACGGCGGCGACGGGCGCGCTGGCCGCGGGCCGTGGCGGCCACACCGCGACGCTGCTCGGTAACGGCAAGGTGCTGGTCGCCGGCGGGGATAACGGCTCCAGTGTGGAGTTGGCGACCGCCGAGCTGTACGATCCGTCGACCGGCGTCTGGTCGCCCGCTTCAACGATGGGGGCGAGCCGCGCCGGGCACACCGCGACGCTGCTCGGTAACGGCAAGGTGCTGGTCGCCGGGGGGCAAAACGGCCCCGGTGTGGCGTTGGCGACCGCCGAACTGTACGATCCGTCGACCGGCTTCTGGTCGCCGACGGCCTCGATGACCGGGCCCCGCTACTTCGCCACCGCGACGCGGCTCGTGAGCGGCAAGGTGCTCGTCGCGGGTGGCTACGACAATTCCGGCGAGCTGCAGAGCGTCGAGATCTACGACCCGTCCTCGTCGCCACCCGTCTGGACGACGGCGACGCAGATGAGCAGCAAGCGCACCAGTCATACCGCGACGCTGCTCCCGAACGGCAAGGTGCTCCTGACGGGCGGGTGGAGCGCTCCCATGGTCGTCAGTGCAAGCGCCGAGGTCTACGATCCGGGAACCAACTTCTGGGCAGCGGCCGGGTCGATGAGCACCGTCCGCGTCAGTCATACTGCGACGCTGCTGGGCAACGGCAAGGTGCTGCTCGCGGGTGGGCTCAACTTTGGCATTCCATCCAGCACGTACCACTCGAGCGCCGAGCTGTACGATTCGGCGGCCACGACGTGGAGGTCGGTCGCGTCGATGTCTCACGCCCGCATTGCGCCGACCGCGACGCTGCTCAACGATGGCAGGGTGCTCGTGACGGGTGGTGATACGGTGGGAACGAGCACCGAGCTGTACAATCCGTCGACCGACACATGGGTCGCGGGGCCGACGATGAGCGCGGCACGCCAGTACCATACGGCGACGCTGCTCGGCAACGGCAAGGTGCTGGTCGTGGGCGTTCGGGCCTCCACGGCCCCAGCGAACGCCGAGCTGTTCGATCCAACGACCGACACCTGGTCGTCCGTGGGCTCCTCGTCAAACCCAGACCTCGACGGCAAGGGGCACACCGCGACGCTGCTTCCCAACGGCAAGGTGCTGGTGGTCGGAGGCCTGCAGGGGTCGGTCCCGATGAGCCAGGTGGCGCTGTTCAATCCGGCGAACAATACATGGTCGACCGTTGCCCCCCTGCCAGTCACTGCTGGGCGTGCCCACCATGCCGCGACGTTGCTCGCCGATGGCAGGGTGCTCGTCTCGGGAGGTAGAAACTTTTCTGGCGAGCTCACCAGCCGCTATGCCTACAACACGTTGTCCGATTCTTGGTCCCACGTAGCTTCGGTGGTCCCAGCTCGCGTCTTCCATACGTTGACGTTGCTGGGCGACGGCAAGGTGCTGTCGGCGGGGGGAGCGACGCCCTCGTGCGATGTCTATGACCCAGCGTCCAATACGTTCTCCGGCATCATTGTTATTGGCGACCGCATCTCGCCGACCGCGACGTTGCTCAACGACGGCAGGGTTCTGATCGCAGGGGGCCTGGATTCCTCCTCGAACGCGCTGAGGACCGTCTACATCTACGATCCCGTGACGCGTCGCCCCAGCCTGACTGGGGAGATGAACGACGACCGGTATGCTCATGCAGCGGTTCGGTTCGGGAACGGCAAGGTGCTGGTCGTAGGCGGTAGCTCCGGCTCCGCCCTGTCGAGCGCCGAGATTTACACTCCCTGACGCCGGCGGGGCGCCCCGCCCACGGGCCAGCCCGTCCGCTGGCGATGAGAACGCCGCCGGCCAGGCTGAGCTATCGCGCCGGTCTGGCGACCCCGGGCTCCGATCGAAGACCGTGTAATGCCGCCGGAGCGTGTGCGTCCGCCAGGTACAACCCCGAACGAAGGTACCCATGGTCATGACGCATCTCGTCGTCGTTTCCCGTCTGTTTGCGGCCTCGCTCGTCGCCTGCTCGCGCCGAGCGCCGCCGCCGAGGAGACCACTCGCCTTGCACCCGCGAGATCGTCCTCGCTTCTCTCGGGATCCGGCGCGAGCTGCCGACGAACGTGCCGGCGGTGATCGATCTTCCCGCGCTGAGCCCTGGAGAGATCGAGTTCAAATGCGGCATGAACATGCTACGGGGCGTAATCGTCGTCGAGCCCCGCACGTGATCGTGCTCGCCCATGCAGGAGCAGCTCTCATGAAACCACCTCACCTTGCCGGGGCGAATGCCCTGCTGATGCTCGTCGCTGCGCTCGCTGGCTGCGCGCCGCGCAGCCTTCCTGCGAGCTTCCCCGCGTCGTCTGCTGCGTCACCGCAGGCAGCGGAAGCTCCCTCGCCGCGGATCGGCGTCGCCCTCGCCGAGGATCCTCCGCTGCCCGGCGAGCCCACCGCCGCCTGGGTCGGGCTCGATCCGGCGCCCGCGGCGGGCGGCGGCGCCGATCCTCACCAGCACCATCACCACCATCACCACGGCCACGCGCCGGCCCAGGCGCCGGCGAGCGGCCACGCGCCGGCCCAGGCGCCGGCGAGCGGCCACGCGCCGGCCCAGGCGCCACCCAGCGGTGACGCGCCGCCTCCGCCCAGGGAGCCCGTCCATGCGCACTGAACCCCGGCCCTCGCGCGCGCTCGCCGCGCGCCTCACCCCGCTCGCGGCGGGCCTCGCGCTCCTCTCCGCGGCCGGCTGCGCCGCCCCGTCGTCGACCGCCGACATGGCGCGGATCCGCGAGCTTTCCCGCCTCGAGCTCCCGCCGAGCGCGGCGTCGGAGGAGGTCGATCCGGCGCCGGCCGACGGCGCGCGCGCCCTCGGCCAGGCGCCGCGTCAGCCGCTCACCGCGGACGCCGCGGTGCGGATCGCGCTGCTCAACAACCGCGAGCTGCGCGCCGTGCTGAAGGAGGTCGGCGTCGCGCGGGGCAACCTCGAGCAGGCGGGCAAGCTGCCAAACCCGGAGATCGCGATCGGGGTCACGCCGCAGCAGGAGGGGGTCGAGCACGCGCACCTCGAGCTCGAGGTCGAGATCGACCTCACGTCGGCGCTCCTCTCGCCGCTCCACGCGAGGGCGGCGCGCTCGGAGCACGAGGCCGCGCGCTACCGCGCCGCGGGCGCGGTCGTCGATCTCGGCTACCAGGTGCGCGCCGCGTTCTACGCCGCGCAGGCGGCGGAGCAGCGCCTCGGCATCGCGAACCGCGCGCTCGACGCGTTCGCCGCGGCCCGCGACGCCGCCCGCGCGCTCTTCGAGGCGGGCAACGTCCCGGAGCTCGACGTGGCGACGCAGGAGGCGGGCTACGAGGAGGCCCGCGTCACGGCCGCGCAGATGGAGCTGGAGCTCCTCTCGCAGCGCGAGCGGCTCACCCGGCTGCTCGGCCTCTCGGGCGCGGCGACCTCCTGGACGATCGCCGGCGCGGTCCCCGCGGCACCCGACGCGCTCGCGACGCCGCCGCGCGCGGAGTCGCTGGCCTTGCGGGCGAGCCTCGAGCTCGCGGAGCTGCGCAGCCGGCTCGAGGCGGCGGCGGGGCGCGCCGGGGCCTTGCGCGCCGAGGGCTGGGTGCCGGACGTGGCGATCGGCGTGCACGGCGAGCGGGAGCTCGGCGCGAGCGGCGAGGCGCACGAGCACCCGTGGGTCCTCGGCGCAGGGGTCCGCCTCTCGCTCCCGCTCTTCGATCGGCGTCAGGGGGCCGAGGCCGCGCAGGCGGCGGAGTTCGACGGCCTGCTCGAACGCTACCACGGGCGCGCCGTCGACGTCCGCTCGGCGGTCCGCGAGGCGCAGAGCCGGCTCTCGTTCACGCACGCGCGCGCGCGGCACTACGCGCGCGTGATCCTCCCGGCGCGCAAGCGGGTGCTGGAGCAGACGCTGCTCCAGTACAACGCGATGCAGGTCGGGGTCTTCCAGCTGCTCTCGGCGCGCCGGGAGCAGCTCGACGCCGAGCTCGCGGCGGTCGAGGCGCTGCGCGAGCACTGGACGGCGAAGGCTGCGTTCGACGCGCTCCTGGCAGGGCGCCGCGTCGAGGCCGCGGGGGCCGGAGCTCCCGCGGCGATGCCGAGGGCCTCGGCCACCGGCGAAGGAGGGCATTGACATGGACCGACGTGCTTTCATCCACGCGGGCGGTCTTGCCGCCGGCGCCGCCATCCTCACGCAAGGGCTCGCCCATGCGCAGCAGCGCCCTGGCGCGCCGCCCGCCGGGGGCGCCGCTGCGCCCCCGCCTCGCCGGACCGCGGCGCCCGGGGGGCAGCCCGCCGTGGTGACGCCGAACGGCAGCACGCTCCCGCTGCGCGTGGTGGACGGCGTGAAGGTCGGCCACCTCGTCGCCGGCCCCCTCGAGCACGAGATTGCCCCCGGCCTGAAGAGCGAGGTGTGGGGCTACAACGGGAGCACGCCCGGCCCGACCATCGAGGCGGTCGAGGGCGATCGCCTGCGCATCTACGTGACGAACTCCCTGCCGGAGGCCACCACGGTCCACTGGCACGGCCTCGTGCTGCCGAACGGCATGGATGGAGTCGCCGGGCTCACCCAGCGCCCGATCGAGCCCGGCGAGACGTATGTGTACGAGTTCGTCGTGCGGTATCCGGGGACGTACATGTACCATTCGCATTTCGACGAGATGACCCAGATCGCGCTGGGCGCGGTGGGGATGTTCGTCGTGCACCCGAGGAGGCCGCGGGGGCCGCGCGTGGACCGGGATTTCGTGCTGATGACGCACGAGTGGAAGATCAACGCGGGGGCGCGCCGGCCCGACCCGAACGCGATGAGCGATTTCAATGTCCTCACGTTCAACGGCAAGGCGTTCCCCGCGACGGCGCCGCTCGTCGTCGGCCGCGGCGAGCGCGTGCGCGTGCGCCTCGGGAACCTCGGCCCGATGGATCACCACCCGATCCACCTGCACGGCCTGTCGTTCCAGGTCACGGCGACGGACGGCGGGTTTGTCCCCGAGTCGGCCCAGTACCCCGAGACGACGGTCCTGGTCCCGGTCGGCAGCACGCGGGTCATCGAGTTCGTCCCCGAGGAGCCGGGCGACTGGGCGATGCACTGCCACATGACCCATCACACGATGATGCAGATGGGCCATGGCCTGCCGAACATGGTCGGCGCCGAGACCCGCGCGCTCGATCGGCGGATGAGCCGCGTGATGCCCGGCTACATGACGATGGGGACCACGGGGATGGGCGGCATGGGCGAGATGCCCATGCCGATCCCCGCGAACAGCCTGCCGATGCGCGGCGGGGCCGGGCCGTTCTCGTACATCGACATGGGGGGAATGTTCACCGTCCTCAAGGTCCGTGACGACCCGGACAAGGCGGATCCGGCAGGGTGGTATGTGCACCCGGCCGGCACCGTGGCCGGGCCGGCGAGCGCCGAGCGGATGCGGGCGGACGGGATTGACCCCGCTTCTGGAGGGAAGCGGGGCGGGTGATCTCTCGACGTGAGCGAAGGCTCGCGGTCGGTGTCTCGTCCGCGCGTCGACTCGAGGAGGCCGGGGGGCTCGGGTCGATCGCGGCGGCGCGGGTCGGCCGTCTCGATGGACACACGGGGCGCGGCCCCGCGACCACAGGTCAGCCAAAATATTCAGTGATTTCAATGAGCCAGAAGCGGTCCACGCCTTGCCATATCCGGTGGCGAGGCCGGGACGCCCCGGATCGCGGAGGAGTGCTTCGATGGCAATGAAGATGGCTCGACGGATGACGTTTCTGGCGCTTTGCACGGTCTGGCTCGCCGGCTGCGGCGAGCGTCACGACGCGCGGCCTCCGGCGCCGGCCGCTGCCGCGTGCCCCGCGGTGACGCAGTGCCCCGAGCCTGCTGCCGCCACGGCGGCGGCGCCCGCAGGCCTGCCGGCCGCGACGGTGACGGCGCCCGCGCCGGACGCGAATGTCGTGGCGGACACGGGGGGCAAGGGGAGCCGTGAGGCCAAGGAGAAGGGGAGGGGGGCGGCGGAGCTGAAGGTGAAGCGGCTGGTGATCGCGGAGGGGGTGAAGGACCGCGAGCCGGTGGCGCCGGGGACGACGTTCCACGCGCCGGAGACACCGCGGCTCTATGCGTACCTGGAGGTCGAGAACCGGAGCGACGTGGAGGGCGAGGTGACGGTGGCGTTCGTCCCGCCGGGCGGCGGGGAGCCGGTCGGGAACGTGACGCTCGGGGTCGGGCCGTCGCCGCGGTGGCGGACGTGGGCGTTCACGCGCGGGGCGCGGAAGGCGGGGGAATGGACGGCGGTCGTGCGGTCGGAGACGGGCGAAGAGCTCGCGCGCGCGCCGTTCGAGGTGACCCTGTAGCCGAGGGCGGCTGGCCCCGGGAGACGCCGGTCGTCGTCAGCGCGTCAGGGCGCGTCCTTCGGCGCTTCTCCCATCGCATCCCGTTCGAAGACGTCCAGGTACACCCGGTCGACGTCGAGCGCGCCGCCGAGGGACGACAGCTCTGCCTGCTCGCCCGGGCCGTGGATCCGGAGCAGCCAGCTGCCGTCTGGCTGCCGCGTGAACACCTCGATTCGCGGCGCCTTCTGCGACGCGAGCACGTACTCCTCGAGCGACGGTAGCGTCCTGTACTGGGCGAACTTGTCCCCGCGATCATAGGCCTCGCTGGAGTCGGAGAGCACCTCGACGATGACGCGTGGGTTCAGGAGCGTGTCGCGCTGCTCGTCTTCGAACTCGGGACGCGCGCAAATGACGGCGCCGTCGGGGTACACGTAGCGGCGCGTGGCGGCGATCTTGATGCGCATGTCGGAGGTGAGCACCCGGCACCCCCGACCGCGGAGCGCGTTCCGCAGCTCACCGAGGATGTTCGCGGCGATCGCGCTGTGCTCCAGCGTGCCGCCCGCCATGGCGAAGAGCTCACTGTCCGCGTATTCGTGGCGAAGCGGCGACGAACGCTCGAAGTCCAGGTACTCCTGCGGCGAAAGGCCGGTGCGGACCGCGGCTTGTGCCATGTCCCGGAGTTTCACCCGGGAGACGGAACGCGTCCACCGGTCGAGAGCTCCACGGGCGCAAGGGGGTGGGACCCTTCCTGCGCCGTCAGGCGGGCACGAGCTCGACGAGCGTGATCTCCGGCGGGCAGTTGATGCGGACCGGCAGCCAGCCCCCGGCGCCGGCGTTGACGTGGAGGCGCCGGCCGCCGTGCTCGTAATGCCCGTTGTGGTAGAGCCCGGCGGGCAACATCGGCGTGAGCGCGTAATCGCCGATCCGGCCGAGCGAGATCTGCCCGCCGTGCGTGTGGCCGGACAGCATCAGATCGAACGGCAGCTCGCGCGCGGTGCGGAACGTGCCCGGGTGGTGGCTGAGGAGGACGCGCGGCGCGCCGTCGTCGCGCATCTGGCCGAGCGCTCGATCGAGCCCGTCGCGCATCGGGCGCCGGGCGGGCTCTCCTGGGCGCGCGCGGCTCGGGTAGTCGATGGCGCCCATCCACAGGCGATCGCCGCCAATGCGGACCTCCCGCGCCTCGTCGACGAGCACCTGGGCGCCCGCTTCCTCGAGGCCCTTCACAATCGTCCCGACGCTGGCCGACCGCGCAGCGATGTACTCGTGGTTGCCCATGCAGAAGAAGAGCTGCCCTCGGGCGGGGCGCAGGCCCCGGAGCAGCCGCGCGGACAGCTCGAGCTGCGAGACGTGGTGATCGAGCAGATCGCCGGTGACGACGTGGATGTCCGCGCGGATCGCGTTCATGGCGTCGCGGAGCTCGTCGAGCCGCTCGGCGTCCATGAAGCTGCCGACGTGCACGTCGCTGAGCTGCGCGATGGTGACGCCGTGCAGGCTCGTCAGCTCGCGGCGCACCGGCAGCGCGAGCCTCACGACGGCCGGACGCTGTCGCGACGCGAGCACGCCGCCCATCGACACAGCGACCGCCGCCGCGGGCAGCGCCCATGTCGCGCCGACGACGAGGCGGCGGCGGCGCTCATCGATGGCCTCCGGCCGGGCCTCGACCTCCTCAGGCCCACGGACGTCCTGAGCGGCTGGAACGGCCTGGGCACCGGCGCTGGCCTGCGCGTTCGTCGCAGTCTGGACGTCAGTTGAAGGCCCCGCGTTTCGGGGCGGCTGGAGCCGGTGGAGCGCCCGGACGGCCGCGCACGCGAGCGTGGCGAGCCCGAGGAGCAACCCGTAGAGGAGCAGGCCCACCTGCGCGCCCATGGCGATCAGCGCCAGCGGCTCCGGCGCGTGGCGCTGGAGCGCGCGCAGCCCCGAGAAGCTCGCCGCGGCCATGAGCAGCGCCGGGAGCGCGGCCAGCAGCAGGCCCGCAGCGCAGAGGCCGCTGATCAGCGCTGCATGCCGAGGGAACGCCGCGCGCAGCCGCCGCCACAGGATCAGGCCGAGGAGGCCGTTGACGAGCGTGACGACGAGGCCGCCGAGCTGGTACACGCCACGGAAAGTAGCATCGCGTCGATCGCGCGTCCGGCCGCGGCCCCGCCGGCTGCGCCTAGGAGCCAGCCGCTCCGTCAGGCACCTCGGCGCTGACCGGGATCTCGCGTGCTTCGAGCCCCTCGAGCGACGCCTTGCCCGAGAGCGCGTCGAGGTCGCCGCGCGCGTCCCGGAGGTAGCCATTGAAGAACGCGGCGAGGTAGCCCATCGCGATCGCCTGCTGCTCGCGCCGCGAGAGCCCGGCGCGGCCGTCGAGCGGCTCGGCGAGGCCGAGCGACGTCGTGTAGCCGAAGTGGTTCGCGAAGGGCAGGGTCACGAGGTGCTTCGGGGCGCGCGCGCGGTCGTAGAGCGCCGCCGGGACCGCGGCGGCGATGGGGTCCGCGGTGCCGCGGACGACGAGCGCCGGCCGGGGCGCGAGCGCGTCGATGGACAGCGCGCGCTCGGGGGCGCCGGCCGGCGCGAGGAGCGCGAGGGCGCGAACATCGAACGGGCAAGCGGCGTCGAGCGCGAGCGCGAGCGCCGCCTGCGCGCCGAGCCCGTGGCCGAGCAAGCCCACCCGAGCGAAGTCGGCCAGGAGCGGGCCCCGGGAGCCGGCCCGTAGGTGCGTGAGCGCGTCCCGGAGCACCGCGGCGCGGCGCAGCGGCGCGTCGTCGGGCGTGAGCCACGAGAGATCGGGCGCGACGACGACGAAGCCCCAGCGCGCGAGGTGCGCCATCACGCCGGCGAGCTGGCGGTAGTCCTGGGCAAGACCCGCGGGCGACCCGGCGGTGGCCGCGCTCGTGGCGAGGCGCCGCTCGTGGGCGATCGCGATGACCGGGAACGGGCCTCCCGACGAGAGCGGCGCCTCCTCGCCGTCCGCGGACGCGGGGTAGTAGAGCAGCGCGGCGCTCCGCGCGGGGCATCGGTAAATCGCGCCCTGGAACGGCCACGTATCGGGGTAGCAGGCGTCCGCCGACAGCGAGAGCGCGCCGATGCGCCGGAACCCCGCCCGGTGCGGCCCGGCGCGCAGCCGCGGCGAAGCGCCCGTGGGGAGCGGCGCAGGCGGAGGCGAGCTCGTCGAGGAGGGCGGGCGAGAGGTCGTCGCTGCAGGCGGTCGAGACGGCGTCGCCGCAGGTGGGCGATTCGTCGTCGCAGCGGGGGGGCGAGAGGTCGTCGCTGCAGGCGGGCGATTCGTCGTGGTGGCAGGCGGAGGGAGCGTCGCCGGAGAGGGGACATCCGCCGGGGAAGGCGACGCGTTGCCGACGATCGCCCGCTGCGACCAGACCGCGCCGTCGCGCGCCGCGTGGACGATCCGCCCTTCGGCGCGCACGGCGAGCTCGATTCGCCCGAGCGGCCAGCTCTCGATCACCGATACCGCGTCACACCGGCCCAGATCGGTGGCGAACACCGTCGGACCGCGGAAGCGCGCCCCGCGGGCGCCGTCGTCGCGGCACCACCGCGCGAGCCCCACGCGCGCGAGCGGCGAGAACAGCTCGAGCGTCCCAGGTCCGCCGATCGTGCTCCGGACGAGCGCCGGTGCCCCGCGGACCCCGGAGACCACCTCCTCCGGGCCGTGCCACGCAGCCCCGGACCCGGGAGAGCGCCAGAACATCACCAGGCGATCGCCGACGCGCGCGACGACCTCGAGGTCGCCCGGCGCGTGAAGGCCGTGCGGCGCGCCGCCCACGCGCTGGATCATCGCGACCGCCTCGAATCGACCGAGCCCCTCGCCGAAGATCACGGGGCCGCGCCAGCCGAGCTCCGCGGTGTCGTTGTCGCGGTGGTAGTGGGCGATCCCGCCGCTCGCGTGGGGCACCACGAGCTCGAAGTTGCCTTTGCCCCCGAAGCCGCCCTGGATCAGGGCGGGGTCGCCGGCCGCGCCCTCCGCGAAGAAGCGCGGCTCGCTCCACGACGGCTCGCTCGAGGGCGCGCACCAGAACGCGGCCAGCCGATCCCCGATGCGCGCCACCGCCTCGAGGTGGCCTGGATCGCCGAAGTTGCTCTGGATGAGCGACACCGCCTCGACCGGGCCGAGGCCGCCGGCGAACGTCGCCACGTGACGCCACGGCCCGGAGGCCTCCTCGCGGCGGTGGTGCTCGACGCCGAACGGCGTGTCGGCGGTGGGCAAGACGAGCTCGAGCGTGCCGCGGGAGGCGCATTGCAGGAAGAAGCCGCTGGTCGTGGTGGGCATGGCGCTGACGGCACCCAATTTAGCGGCGAGGCGCCGCCGCGCCTACCGCAGCATCTCGGCGAGCCGTTCGCCGGTCGCCGCCGCGAGCCCCCGGGCGAGCGCCCGCGGGTTCAGCTCGACCGCGACGGCCACCGCGTCCGGCGCGTGGGTGGCGAGCGGCGGCTCGACCGGCGCGTCCAGCCCGAGCAGGTGGCCGAACGAGCCGCCCGCCAGCTCGCTCCAGGCCGCGAGCAGCTCCTCCGAGGCGGCCTCCCCGCTCGTCGAGAAGTCGCCTGCCACCGCGATCGCGAGCGCGATCCCCTCGCGGGCGCTCGGCCTCGCGGCCGCCCCCACGGCGGTCGCCGCCGCGAGCAGCCCCCGCGCGCCGCGGGCGAGCTCCCCGTCGAACGGCCCCGGCGCGAACGCGCGCACGGGCGCCGGGCCGAGGCGGGCCTCGAGCGCGCGCAGCGGGCCGCCCGAGAGCGCCGCCGGCGAGCGCTTGAGGCGCCCGAGCGCGTACAGGGACGCGACGCGCGCCGGCCCGCGCAGCGGGCTGCCGCCGTCCTGTACGCAGGCCACGTCCTCGCCGAGCAGCACCAGCGCGTGCGGCTTCGTGCCGATGTCGCCCGTCACGCGCACGACGTCCGGGCGATCGAGCGCGCGCCGCTCCTTGCCCGTGAGCCGCCGCCGGAAGAGGCGTTCGATGGCGCGCGGATCGCCGCTGTGGCGCGCCACGTAGAGCGTGGCGCCGCCCGCCGGCCCCACGCCTGCGTACGACGCGATCGCCGCCTCGCGCACCTGCCGCAGATCGACGCCGGTCGCGCGGGCGTGCCGGGCCAGGTTCTCCTCGGGCGCCACGAGCGCGATCGACGGGATGAGCCACGGCACCGCCGCGACCTCGCGGGGCCGGACGAGGAGCAGCCACCTGAGCCCCGCCTGCGGCAGGAGGCGCGTCAGGTCCGCCGTGGCGAGCGGCGGCAGCGGCGGGCTCGGCCGGGCGGGCGGCCGCGGCGCGCCGCCGCACGAGGGCAGCGCGAGGCCGAGGGCGCAGCCCAGGAAGCCGCCGAGCACGGCGCGCCGGCGAGGCGCTCGCCCGGGCGCGTCAGCCAACGACGAGGTAGGCGAAGCGGCGGTTCTTCGAGCCGACGCGGACCAGGTAGCGCTTCCCACGCTCGAGCTTGAGCTGCTCGTCCTTGACCACCTCGCCCTCGAGGTGCACCGCGCCGCCCTTCACGAGGCGCCGCGCCGCGGAGGTCGACTCGGCGAGCCCCGCCAGCGCCAGCGCGTTGCCGATCGGGATCGTGTCGCGGTCGCTCGCCACCTGGAGCTCCTCGATGTTCTCCGGCAGGCCGCCGGCCGCGACGCTGCGGCGCCGCTCGAGGGCCGCGCTCGCGTCCTCCGCCGAGTGGAAGCGGGTGACGATCTCCTGCGCGAAGAGCTCCTTCACCGCGATGACGCCCTGCTCGCCGCGGAGGACCGCCCCCCGCAGGGCGGCGATCTCCTCGGGCGGGCGCGACGAAAGGAGCTCCATGTACCGCCAGATCACGCCGTCATCGACGAGCATCAGCTTCTGCAGCATGTCGAACGGCGGCTCGGTGATGCCGACGTAGTTGTCCGCGCTCTTCGACATCTTGGCGCCGACGACCTTCCCGTCCTCGACGCGGGCGTTCGTGCCCTCGAGGAGCGGCATCGTCATCACCATCTGGGCGCGCTTGCCGTAGCGGGGCATCAGGTCGCGCGCCACGAGCAGGTTGAAGAGCTGATCGGTGCCGCCGAGCTCGATGTCGGCCTCGAGCTCGACCGAGTCGTAGGCCTGGAGGAGCGGGTACATGAACTCGTGCACGTAGATGGGCCGCGCCTCCTCGTAGCGCTTCTTGAAGTCGTCGCGCTCCAGCATGCGGGCGACGGTGTACTTCGCGCAGAGCTCGATCATCTGCGTCGGATCGAGCTTGTTCAGCCACTCGGAGTTGTAGCGGACCTCGGTCCTGTTCTTGTCGAGGACCTTGAACGCCTGCGCCTGGTAGGTCTCCGCCGCGGCGACGACCTCCTCGCGCGAGAGCCGCGGGCGCAGCTCGTTCTTGCCGGTCGGATCGCCGACCATCGCCGTGAAGTCGCCGACCACGAAGACCACGTGGTGCCCGAGCTCCTGGAACTCCCGCATCTTCTGCATCACCACCGTGTGGCCGAGGTGGAGATCGGGTCGGGTCGGGTCGAAGCCGGCCTTCACGCGCAGCGGCTTGCCCTCGCGGATCCGCTCCTCGAGCTCGGCTCGGACGTGGAGGTCGACGACACCCTTGCAGAGGATCTGGAGCTGACGTTCGGCGGGGACCATGGGGCCCGCTTCTACCGCGCAGCGGAACCGCCCGCCAGAGGGGCGACGCGCCTCGGCGCGCGCGGAGAGGGCGCGGGGAGCGACCAGGGCGCGGGGAGCGACGTCGTCACGCCGACGCCGTGGGGCGCGTCACGTCAAGTCACGTCACGCACGCGCCGCGCGCCGCCTCATTCGTCGTCGGTCTCCTCGTCGTCCTCGTCCTCGTCGTCGTCGTCACCGGAGATCGCGTACGCGCGGCTCGCGTTGACGAGCTCCTTGAGCTCCTTGCCGACCTTGAAGAACGGAAGGCGCTTGGCGGGCACGGGCACCGGCTGGCCCGTGCGCGGGTTCCTGCCGCTGTAGGGCTTGTACGGCCTGACCGTGAAGCTGCCGAACCCGCGGATCTCGATGCCTTCGTTGCGCTGGAGCGCCTGCGTCATGGCGTCGAAGACGCAGTTCACCACGAGCTCCGCTCGAGCCTTGGTGAGCTCCCCCCGTCCCGCGATCGCGTCGATGAGCTCGCTTTTCGTCATGGTCGACCTCCCCCACCCGAGCGGACCGCCGCCGGCGCTCGACTTGCCGCTTTCCACCGCAGAGCTCCAGGGGATGCGCCGCTCCAGGAGCCGCACGACAACAGAATCCTATGAAAAGCTCGCATGTTACGGGACTAGCGGTCAACCGAATTCCCGCCCACAACGGAGAGCGCGTCGAGCGCGAAGAGGGCTCCGGTTTCTCCGTGCCCGGTCTGCCCGGTCTCCGCGGTCTCCCACGTTGCCGCCGCGTCCTCGCGGGCGAGGGAGAGCTCGATTCCGACGGCACCCTCGGGGATCGGATACGCCGGGAGCTCGGGGCAGGCGAGCGGAGCGCCCGGGGGGCTCGGCGCGGCGGGCTCGACCCGCCAGACGTGGAGCAGGGCGCCGTCGACGACGAGGCGCACCTCGCCGGCGCCGTCGCCCGAGAGCGCCACGCGCGGGCTGATCCGGGCCCCGCGGAGCCAGGGGGCGGGCAGGCCGACCCGGACGACGGCCTCGCCGCGCCCCGCCGCGTGCACCGCGAGCAGGCGCCCGCCTGACGCGCACGTGCCGCCGGCGTGCTCGGGCAGCGCGAAGGCGCCGCGCTGGTCGCGGGGTGGCCACAGCGACTCGCCCTCGATGCGGGCCTCGCCGGGCGGCTCGGTGTCGAAGACGAGCGGCGTGATCGAGACCGAGGCGAGGCCGCCTCCGTCCGGGATCGCGAAGCGGTAGCGGTACGCAGGGGGGCGACCGCGGGCCTCCCACGCCATGCGGTCGATCGCGTCGCCCCGGTAGCGCAGCACCGCGACGTCCTCCGGGGCGGGATCGAAGCCGAGGTTGAAGCCGTGATCGGTGTCGACGAACACGAGGCCGCGCGAGACGCCCGCGCGCGCGACGGCTCCGGGGTCGAACATGGGCAGGCCGCCCTCGCGATCGCGGAGGGCGGCGTGGTCGAAGCCCGCGCGGAAGGCGAAGCCGGCGAGCGGGAGCGCCGCTGCGAAGAGCGCCGCCGCAAGGAGCGCCGCGGGGAGGAGCGCCGCCGGGAGGAGCGCGCCACGCCGGCGCGCGGGGCCGCGCTCCGCGTGCGCCGCCGTCGCGGCGCGCTCGGCGAGCGCGAGGGCGGCCATGGCGGCGAGGACGTGCTCCACCGGCAGCACGTCGGCGAAGAAGCGCGCGCCGCCTCCCGGGTAGTTGCCGTCGAAATAGAAGGGGGCGTAAGCGGCGACCTGGAGGAGCGGGGCGATCGCGAGGGCGCGCGAGCGCGGCCGCCGCCAGGCGATCAAGGCGCCGGCGAGCACGAGCAGCGCGAGCGGCTCGGCGTTGAGCGCGTCCACGAGGTGGAGCTTCAGGCGGCGCAGCGTCGTGCCGGCAGCAGCCAGAAAGCCGTATCCTTCCGCGAGGTTGTGACGGACGAAGTCGCCGTGCTCGCCGAGGCAGCCGACGCCGGCGCCGAAGCCGTAGCGGAAGCAGCCGGGCGGGCCGTCCGAGACCGCGTAGTACGCGGCCTGCGACGAGGCGAAGGCGCCCGTCGCGGCGCGCTGGTGGGCCGCGAGCAGCGCGAGGCCGGGGAGGGCGCCGATCGCCATCGCCGCGGCGAGCCGCGCGAGCCGCGGCGAGGGGCGCGGCGGCGGATCGCCCTCGCGCGGGCCGGCCGCCGCGCTCCCCGGCGCGATCGCCGGCAGGATCACGAAGGGCAGCGTCGCGGCGAGGGCGAGCGCGCTCGGCGGGCGCGTCGCCGCGAGCCAGCCGGCGGCCAGCCCGGCGAGCGCGGCGGCGCGGACCGCCGGACCGAGGGGCCCCGTCGCGGCGCCCGTCGATGCGGAGGCGCGGGCCTGGTCGAGCGCGCGCCGCGCCGACGTGAGCGCGACCGTGAAGCAGAGGGCCGCGAGCCCGTGCGACATCGTGTCGGCCGTGTGGTAGCGGAGCGCGGCGCAGAGCGCCGAGAAGAGCGCGGCGACGAGCGGAACGAAGCGGATCGGCGCGGCGCTCCCGGACGGGGCGGGGCCCTCCGGCGCGAACCGCGCGGCCAGGTCGTAGGTGGCGATCGCGAGCGCCGCGGCGAGCGCTGGGCCGACCGCGAGCGGCGCGCCCGCGAGGAAGCCCAGCGCGAGCAGGGCGGGGTAGCCCGGGGGGAAGAGGACCGCGACCTCGGCCGCGCGGTTCGCGCCAGAGGGCCCGGCCATCGTGTCGCCCATCGCGTCGCTGCGGACGAGGAAGCGGCCGAGCACGGAGGCCGCGGGCTCATCGAGCGGCCACGCGAGGTAGCCGGCCGCCATCGCGCGCGCCTCGAGCCAGTAGCTGGTCGCGTCGATGATGCGGGGGCCGCCCCGCAGGTAGACCGCGACGTACGCGGCCGAGAGCAGCGCCGCGACGACCGAGAGCGCCGCGGCGATCGCGGCGCCCAGGGACGCGCCGGAGCGGGGCGCGGGGTCGCGGCCCGAGCCCGCGGCGCCGGGGCGTGGAGGCGCGGGGCCGGCCCGCGCGGTGGCGGGCGAGCGGCGGAGGAGCCAGGCGCCGGCGAGCGCCGCCGCGAGGGCGAGCGCGAGCGCGATCCATTGCGCGGGGTCGCGGGGCAGGCCGGCGCGCACGTCACTGTCCGGCGAGCGGGCGCGCGCCGGCGCCGCGCGCGGGGCGATCGAGGATCCAGACGTGGTGATCGACCCACTCCCCGTCGACCGGCGTGAGCGTGAGCGTGAACGTCTCGGGCAGGCCCTCGGGGAGGTCGAGCGAGGCCTCGGTCCAGCCGTCGCCCCTCTTGAGCGCGAGGTGGCCGATCTCCCGGCCATCCGCCGTCGCGCGGATCGTGGCGGCGCGGGGCGCGGCGGTGCGGACCACGAGCCTGCCCTGGCCCTCGCGGGGGGCGTGGAGGCGGGCCGCCTCGCTCCTGCCGCCCGGGATGACGCGCCCCGCGTCGAAGCGATCGTGCCCTGATCCGCGCGGATCCGGGAGGACGCTGAAGCCGACGAAGCCGGCCTGGGGCCGCGGGAAGGCGTAGCCGTGCTCCCGCTCGCTCACGAGATCGGCGACGTCGAGCTCGTCGACGACCCGCTCGTCCTCGCGCATCGACGCGGGCGCCTCGCCGTGCGCGAGCGGGCTCCAGTCGGCCTGGTAGATGACCTTCTCCGCGCCGCCGCAGATCACGTTGCCGACGACGGGGATCGCCGCGATCCGGCTGCCGAAGATGGCCGGGAGGTCGCCCCACCAGCCCGGGTAGATGGCCAGCGTGTCGGGGCGGTCGTCGGCCGGGATGCGCTCGATGAGCTCCAGCGAGGCGCCCAGGCCGTGGACGCCCGCGCGCGCGAACGGCAGATCGTGGTAGCCGCCGAGCCCGATGATGTCGAGGCCGGGCCGGTCCGACGCGTACAGGAGCGCGCCCGCGTCGCCGACGAGGACGCGGCGCACGTCGAGCTGGGCGAGGAGCTTGCCGGCGACGAGGTGCTGATCGCGGATGTTGCGGCTGGCGCGGCCGAAGAACCAGATCTGGTCGCGCATCCTGGGCAGCTGGTGCGCCCAGAAGAGCGCGGCCACGGCGAGGGCGAGCGCGACGCGCGCGCACCAGAGGCCGCGCGAAAGGGGGCCGCCGCGGGCCGCGGCCGCGAGGCCGCCGAGGGCCCCGAGCCGCGCTCCGAGCCCGGCCGGGGAGCTCTCTGGCCGCTCCTGGCGGCGCTCGCCGCCGCTGGCCCATGCGGCGCGCGCGACGAGCAGCGCGAGCCCCATCGCCGCGAGCACCAGCAGCCAGGCGACCGCGGGCATGGTGTAGCGCTCGTTCTGCCAGCGGACCTGACCGTTCAGGGCCACGAGCGCGAGCCACCCGACGACCTGGACCCAGAGCAGCGCCGCGGCCCCGCGGGTCCTGCGCGAGGCCAGGGGGATGAGCGCGAGGGCGGGCACGAGCCAGCCCCAGGGGAGGGCGTCCGAGAAGTGGTGGTTGGTGTTGCGGGCGACGACGTACGTCGCGAGGAACTCGTAGGTGTCCCACTTCTCGGAGGACGTCATGTACGGGTTGTTCAGCGCCAGCTTGGCGATGGCGCCGCTCGCCGCCCACTCGCCGGTGAACACGCGGTTGGCGACCGCCTGGGCGAGGCACGCGAGCGCGCCGGGCACCGACGTCCGGAGCAGGGTCGCGATCGCCGCGCGCGCGCCGTGGGCCCGCCTCACGGCGATGGCCGCGTACACGCTCAGCGCCGCCACGCAGACGACCGACTCCGGCCGGGTGGCGTAAAGGAGCGCGCCGGCGAGGCCGGCGGCCCAGCCGAGGTGGGCGAGGCGCTTCGGCGGCGCCGCGGCGCGCGCGCTTGCTATCGCCCGTGCCCCCATCTCGCGCGGCGCGTCGGCCGCGCGGGCGACCGAGAGCGCGGCGAGGGTGGCGAGCGCCCAGACGCCGAGGTGGAAGGCGTTCTCCATCCCGCTGAACAGCGACCAGTCGAGCGCGCCGATGGAGAGCGCCACGGGCGGCAGGAGGTACTTCGCCCAGCGCCCGACGGGCTCGAGGAGCCGCGCGCCGACGAGCAGGAAGCCGAGCGTCGAGGTGCACGCGACGATGGCCGCCCACTGCATCAGCAGGACGCCGCGGAAGCCGACGAGATAGCCGAGCGCGAGGACGAACGGGTAGCTCAGGCTCGTGTTCCCGCTCGAGAAGCCGTTGCCCTCGGACCACTCGAACGGGTACCCGCGCGCGGTGGCGCGGGCGTAATCGAAGTGGATGAAGACGTCGTCGAGCGGCGCCGACCACATGCCGCCCGTCTGCTGGTGCATCGCGCTGTAGAACGCGACGGCGGCGTAGAGGACGCATGCGCCGGCGTAGGCGGCGAACAGGACCGGATCGACGCGCGGCCAGGCCTCGACCAGGCGATCGAGCCAGCCGGGGGGCGCCGCCGGGCCGGCGCCCCGGGAGGCCGCGGTCTCGGTTCCGTCCGTTCCGTCGGGGGAGGCGCTGCTCGGCCGGGGCGCTGCGCTTCCGGGCGGCGAGGAGGGACCAGGGTCGGCGCTGGACGGTGACACGCGGCTCTTTTACACGACTTTCACGCAGCCTGACCCGAGGAGCCCGCCCGCGAAGGCTGAGGTCGCCAGCTCTGCCCAGCACGTTTGCAAGCGGCTGCTTCAGGATTGAAATGGGAAAGTCATTTTACTAGCGAAAGTCCTCGAACTCCGAAGGGAAGCTCCTGGCCCGCATCCTGCTTATTGAGCGGTGCAGAGCGCCCGTGACGGTCTCCCCCCCCCGCCGTCGAGCGGGCGCTCTTTTTTTCTCCGCTGCCTCGCTGATCGGATGGCCGGCAGACGGATCTGCGGGTGTTCCTTGGCAGGCGCTCGCCGTCGGGGCTCCCGTTGTGGGCCCGTCTGCAGCGATGGCGCGAGGCCCGGGCGACCTGAGCTGGGGCCGTCCGTGTAGGATCCCGTCCACGGACCGCGACACTCGAGGGGGCTCATGCCTGCGCTACCGCCGTTTTCCCGTCTGTTCTTGCTGCTGTTCCTCTGGAGCTTTCTCGCTGCCTGCGCCTCGGGCGCGGTGACCCCGTCTGCGGTCGAGCCGCCGAAGACGGTGATCGTCCCGCCGCTGGCCGCGCCGGCCGCTGTCGTGGCGGCCGAGCCCGAGCCGGAGCCGGGCACCGCCGTGCCCGTCACCCGCGCGGATCCGTGGTGGGGCGAGCCGCTCGCGCCGGTCACCCTCGTTGTGTGGGGCGACTACGAGTGCCCCTTCACCTCCAGGCACATGGCGACGCTGGAGCAGCTGAAGGAGGCCTACGGGCCCGATCGGCTGCGCATCGTCTGGAAGCACTTCCCGCTCGCGTTCCACAAGAATGCGCGCCCGGCGCACCTGGCGGCCGAGACGGTGTTCCGGCTCGGCGGGGCCGAGGCGTTCTGGAGATTCCATCAGCTCGCCTTCGCCAACCAGCGCGCGCTCGCGCCGGCGTCGTTCGAGGCGTGGGCCGCCGAGGCGGGCGTCGATCAGGCGGCGTTCCGCGCGTCCTTCGAGGAGCAGCAGCACGCGCCGAAGATCGACCGGGACGTCGAGGCCGGCAAGGCCGCGGGCGTCGGGGGCACCCCGGCGACCTTCGTGAACGGGGTGTCCGTCAGCGGGGCGCGGCCCATCGACGACTTCCGGCCCATCATCGACGAGCAGCTCCGGGCGGCCGAGGAGCTCCGGCGATCGGGCGTCCCGCAGGAGCGTGTCTACGCGGCCCTGTCCGAGCGGAACAAGGCGCGCGCTCCGGCCCCGAAGCCGCCCACTCCGCCGGCCCCCGAGGACACGACCGTGTGGAAGGTGCCTGTCGACGGATCGCCGATCCGGGGCAATCCGGGCGCTCCGGTCACGCTGGTCATGTTCTCGGAGTTCGAGTGTCCGTTCTGTCGCAGGGTCGCCCCGACCGTCGACGGCCTCGAAAAGAAGTACGGCGCTCAGCTGCGCGTCGTCTTCAAGCACAACCCGCTCCCCTTCCACAAGCGGGCCGAGCCCGCCGCGGAGCTCGCGCTGGAGGCCAAGGCGCAGAAGGGCGACGCGGCGTTCTGGCGGGCGTACGAGCTCTTGAAGACCGGGGGCCTCGAGGACGCGGACCTCGCGGCGCACGCGAAGTCCCTGGGCCTCGACGTGGCCCGCGCGCAGAAGGCCATCGCCACGCGGCGCCACGCGGCGCGCATCGAGCGCGATCAGCGCCTCGCCGACGATCTCCAGGCGAGGGGGACGCCCCATTTCTTCATCAACGGCAGGCGCCTCGCCGGCGCCCAGCCGGCGGAGAAGTTTGAGGCCCTCATCGATGAGCAGATCGCGCGCGCCGCGAAGCTCGTGGCCGCGGGCACGCCGCCCGCGAAGGTCTACGACGCGCTTCAGAAGGAAGCGAGGGCTGGCAACGCGCCCGAGCGGATCCTCGCCCCGGCGCCGACCAAGGACAACCCCGGCAAGGGAGCGAAGCCCGGCGCGAAGGTGACGATCCAGATGTTCGCCGACTTCCAGTGCCCGTTCTGCAAGCGCGTCCAGCCCACGATCGACGAGGTCATCGCCGCCTATCCGGGCAAGGTCCGCGTCGTCTTCAGGCACCTGCCGCTCCCCTTCCACACGCGGGCGCCCCTCGCCGCCGAGGCGTCGATCGAGGCGTTCCGGCAGAAGGGCGAGGCCGGCTTCTGGGCGATGGCGCAGCGCCTGTGGGAGGACCAGTCCGAGAGCGGGCTCGGCCGGGAGGCGCTCGAGAACCACGCGGCCGCGATCGGCCTCGACGTGGCGAAGTTCCGCGCCGCGCTCGACTCGGGAGCGCACCGCGCGGCGGTCGAGGCGGACCTGAAGCTCGCCGAGCGCCTGCACATCACCGGCACGCCGTCCTTCGCCATCAACGACTACTTTCTCGGCGGGGCGCAGCCGACCGCGCACTTCAAGCGGCTCGTCGACAGGGCGCTCGGCCCGCACGATCCCCCCACGAAGGAGTCGCTTCACGGCGCGGGCAAGCCCGCGGCCCAGCCGGGAGCAGCGCAGCCGACGCCGGCCCAGCCGGGGGCGGCCCAGCCGGGCGCAGCGCAGCCGCCCCCGGCGCAGGGGGCGCTGATTCCTGGCATGCTGGGCGCCAAGCACCTTCTCATCATGTACGCGGGGTCACGGCGTGCGCCGCCGCACGTCGCCCGCACCCGGGACGAGGCGCGCGCGCTCGCCGAGCAGCTGCTCCAGAGAGCGCAGCGCGGGGCGAAGTTCGAGGAACTCGCGGCTCAGTACAGCGACGAGCCGGGCGCCGCCGGGCGCGGCGGCGATCTCGGAAAGTTCCCGAAGGGGGCCATGGTGCCCGAGTTCGAGCACGCGGTGGAGAAGATCGCTGTCGGCTCGCTGAGCGGCGTCGTGGAGACGCCGTTCGGCTTCCACGTCATCCTGCGGACGCAGTAGCGATGGTGCGCGGACCTCTCCGCTCACCCCCTCACAGGGGGTGATCGGCGCACGAGCGGAGATGCAGAGTCGATCATCCCAGGTCGTCGCGTGGGCCGGGCTCGCCGCCCACCTCGTGTTCGGCCGGGCTCGCGCGCTCACCCGCGCGCTCGTATCGCCGTGGGGGGCCGGGGATACCCGGCGGCCGTTCAGTGGACGACCGGGTTCGTCCGCGGCGACTCGCGGCGCGGGCGGCGTGATTTCAGGACAGGCCCGATTCTTCTTGCCGGTCCCGGTCGAGAAGATTTCGCGCCATCCTCCAAAGGCGTCCGCGCGCTCTCTGCGCGGTCCCGTGCGGCCTGCGCGTTGACCCCTCTCGCGCGCGTCGAGTAGAACGATCTTCGCGCCCGAGCGCGCCACCCAGTCAGCGCCAGCGCGGATTGGAACCGCAAACGATGCGTTGGTTCGTCGAGATCTCGTCGTTAGGCCAGAACGCTCCGCCGAGCAGGAAGGTGTGCGTCGAGGCCCCGCAGTGGCAGCCCGCGCTGCAGAAGGCCCGGGCGCTCCGCGGCGATGGGGGCCCGCTCAACAATTTCTCGGTGGATCTGCTGGAGAGCGGCTACCGAGCGATCGATCCGGCGACGCGCGTGCGGTACGTCGTGCAGCGCGCCCCGGACGACGCGGCGCTGACCGACGGGACCGACACGCCGGCGGGCGCCCCCCCGGCCGGGGCGGCTTCTCCAAAGCCGGCCGAGCCAGCGGGGCGTGTCGCAGGGAAGCGCCCGATCGCGCCCACGGTCCCGTTCATCTCGATGGGGACCGCGCTCCTCGTCTCGGAGCCAGCGGGCGCCCAGGCGCAACCGGCGAAAGGCGCGGAGGCCGCGCCGGGGCGGGATGCGCCGCCGGAGCGAGGCGCCGAGCCGGAGCGAGCGCCCGCGGAGCTGCCGCCGTATCAGCTCATCTCGCAGCGCGAGGAGAACCCGTCCGAGCGCTCGCCGCTCACGTACCGAGAGCTCGTCTATGCGGTCGCCACCGGCACCCCGCGCGATCTCGTCAGCGCGCTGCTGATCGATCGGCTCGAGCGCGCACGGCAGCGCATCGACGACGCGCGACCGGGGAAGTTCATCCATATCGCCGTGTTCGATCACGTCTTCGACGGCCGGCCTCAGCGCAGCCCGCTCGCGACCCTCGCCTGGAAAGACTGGCGCTCGGCCGAACCCGAGATCCAGTTCCGCCCGCGCACCGGCGGCACCGCACCGCCGCCGGCCATGCCACCTGCGGACGTGGCGCCGCCGGTTGCCGCGCCGCCGGCCGTTGCGCCGCCTGTGGACGTGGCGCCGCCGGTTGCCGTGCCGCCGGCCGTTGCGCCGCCTGTGGACGTGGCGCCGCCGGTTGCCGCGCCGCTGGCAGACGCCGCGTCGCCTGTGGACGTGGCGCCGCCGGCAGACGCCGCGCCGCCTGTGGACGTGGCGCCGCCGGTTGCCGCGCCGCCTGCCGACGTGGCGCTGCCTGTGGATGTGGCGCCGCCGGTTGCCGCGCCGCCGGCCGACGTGGCGCCGCCGGCTGACGCGCCGCCTGCGGACGCGGCGCCGCCGGCAGACACCGCGCCGCCTGCGGACGGGCCACCGCCGGCCGCCGCGTATTCTGCGAACCTGCCGCGGCCAGCCCTCACGCCGCCGGCCGACGTGGTGCTGCTCGCCGTGCCGGCCGACCAGCAGGGGGCGCCGCCGCGTCTCCAGCTGGTCCCGGAGCCGCCCGAGGTCGCTACCCCCACGCCGGCGCCGCCGCGGCGGCGCTCCTCCTTCCCTCCGAAGAACGGGCGCCTCTCCGGCGACGACCTCATCGCCGAGCTGTTCGAGGCGTGCAGCGACCTGCACTTCCTCCAGGACACCCTCGCGGGCGCCGACTTCATCCTCGCGCTCACGCTCGACAAGATCCCGTGCGCCCTCGGCCTCGTGTCGCTGTTCGACATCAACCGGCGCGAGTTCGTGGTCGTCCGGCAGTACGGCGGCAAGAGCGCGCTCCTCGCCAGGCTGTCCGAGCGGGCGCCGCTCCCGCTGGCCGCGATGCGGTCGAGGCGCGCCGTCGTGGTGCCCGACGCGGCCAAGGACGAGCGCGTCATGGACGAGCGGTGGAAGGCGATCGGCGTCGAGCTCCGGAGCGTCATCTGCGCGCCCGTCGAGCTTGCGGGCCGCTACCTCGGCCTCCTCGAGATCGGAAACCCGCTCGACGGCAAGCCGTTCTCCGAGAGCGACGGCAACGCGCTCACCTACATCGGCCAGCAGTTCGCCGAGTTCGTCGGGGCGCGCGGCGTGGTCCTCGAGCCCGGCCTCGTGACGGCGGGGGCGAAGAAGGCCGCCCGCTAGCGGAGCCGAGCGATGGACCTCCTCCCCTCCGCTGGGAAGCGCCATCGCGTCCCGTACTTCGCCCTCGTCCCCGCCATCGTCGTCGCCGTGCTCGTGCTCGGCGGGATCGCCCTGCGCACGACGCTGCAGATCGAGAAGGCGCGTCAGCAGACCGTCTTCGACGCGACGCTCACCCTCGCCGACGAGCGCGTCGACCGGCTCGACAAGCTGATCATCGCCCAGGACAACGTCGTCGCCGCGCACGTCGACGTGGCGAACCTCTCGGTCATCGCGCGGCGGTGGCTCCCCACGGCGGCCCGCGAGACGCCGACCGTGCGCGCCATCCTGGTCCTCGACATGGACAACGAGGCGCACGACGTGCTCGCGTTCGCCTCGCGCGGCGCGTCCGGGCGGGAGGACGACGCCTTCCGCAAGCTCCTGCTCGCCCGCCTCCTGCCGCAGATGAACTTCACCGGCGACACGGCCGAGCTGCGCCACCTCCACCACGTCATCGATCAGCAGAGCCTGCTCGTGAGCTACTGGCAGCGCGAGCACGCGGGGCGCAAGTGCCTCATCGTCGCGTGGCACGAGGTGCCGCGCCTGGTCCACGAGGTGATGCCCCGGCTCTTCCGCGACCTCGATCGCGAGAAGAGCCGGATGAACGTCATCGACGAGGAGGGCCGCATCGTGTTCGGCCCGCCCATCATCGGCGGCGAGTTCACCGTCGGGCGCCCCTTCCCGACCACGCTCTACAACTGGCGCCTCCAGATGGCGCTCACCACGGCCGAGGAGCTCGGCGAGAAGGTCGAGCGGCAGCGCCTGATCGAGATCCTGATGGTCGGCTTCTCGGCCCTGGTCGCGCTGGCCGGGCTCGCGATCGTCGTGCTCGCCTCCGTGAACGAGCGGCGGCTCGCGGCGCTGAAGAGCGACTTCGTCGCGAACGTGTCCCACGAGCTCAAGACGCCGCTCTCGCTCGTCCGCATGTTCGGCGAGCTCCTCCTCGGCGGCCGCGTCCCCAACGACGAGAAGCGCCGCCAGTACCTGCAGATCATCGTGAGCGAGAGCGAGCGGCTCACCGCGCTCATCGAGAACGTCCTCGATTTCGCCCGCGTCGAGCGGGGCAAGGCCGCCTACGAGTTCGCGCGCGGGAGCGTCGCCGAGGTGGCGACGCGCGCCGTCGACATGTACCGCTACCGCGCCGAGCGCGAGGAGATGACCGTCGAGCTCACGATCGCCGAGGGGCTGCCCGAGGCGCTCATCGACGCGCGCGCGCTCGAGCTCGCCCTCGTGAACCTGCTCGACAACGCGCTCAAGTACGCGAAGGACGGCGGCCGCGTCGCCGTCGCGGTGGAGGCCGAGGGCGGGGGCGGCGGGCGCCTCGCCGCGCTGACGCGCCAGGCGAGGCAGGTCACCATCCGGGTGAGCGACCGCGGGCCGGGCATCGATCCCGACGAGCAGAAGCACATCTTCGAGCGCTTCGCGCGCGGACGGCGGGCGAGCGAGCGGCAGGTGCGCGGCAGCGGGATCGGGCTCGCGCTCGTGAAGCACATCGCCGAGAGCCATGGCGGCGCCGTGCGGGTCGAGAGCCCGCTCACCGACGACGGGCGCGGCAGCGCGTTCGTCGTGTCGCTCCCCGCGCTGGAGCACGACCGGGAGGCGCAGGAGCGCGCCGCGAGCGCCGAGCCGGTCGCGGCCGATCCGGCGCCGGACGCGGGGTCGCCGTGAGGGCGCGCGGGAGCGGCGAGGCGGCGCCCCGGCCGGGCGACGTCGCGGTCAAGGCGGCGCCTCAGCAGCGGAAGGACGCCGCGGTCAAGGCGGCGCCCCGGCCGGGCGACGCCGCGCGGGGCGCCGCGGTCAAGGCGGCGCTCGACGGGGTGCGCGCGCGGTGCGCGGTCGAGGAGCGCCGCGCGCGAGACCCCGTCTCCTTCGTCCACCGCTACACGGACCCGGCCGATCAGGAGCTCGTGGCGCTCATCGCCGCGTCGCTCGCCTTCGGCAACGTGAAGGCGCTGCACGCCAAGATCGGCGAGGCGCTCGATCGCCTCGGGCCGGAGATCGCCCTCACCGCCGACGACGCCCGGGCCGTCTCGGCGCGGCTGCGCGGCTTCCGGCACCGGATCTACCGCGATCGCGACCTCGTCGGGCTGATCGTCGGCGCGCGGCGGGTGCAGCGGGCCTCGGGCTCGCTCGGCGCCGCCTTTGCGGCCGAGCTCTCGCGCACCCGCGACCTGCGCCAGGCCCTCGGGGCCTGGGTGCGGGCGATCCGACGCGCCGGCGGCCTCGACCGGCGCCCGGACGACCGCGGAGCCGCGCACATCCTCCCCGATCCCGAGAAGGGCAGCGCCGCCAAGCGGCTCATGCTCCTGCTGCGGTGGATGATCCGCCCCGCGGACGGCGTGGACCTCGGCCTGTGGCCGGTGCCCCCGTCGGCCCTCCTCATCCCGGTCGACACGCACATCGAGAAGCTCGGCTACAACATCGGGCTCACCGATCGCAGGGGCGCCACCTGGAAGACGGCAGAGGAGATCACCGCGGCCCTCCGCGGCTTCGATCCAGCCGACCCGGTCAAGTACGACTTCGCCCTCTGCCACCTCGGCATGCTCCAGCAATGCCCGTCGCGGCGCGATCCGGTCCGCTGCCAGGGGTGCGGCGTGAAGCCGGTTTGCCGCCACTGGGACGAGTGAACACGCCTCGAACGGCAGATTTCCGTCCGGAACAGCTACAACCCCGATCAGATCGAGAACGCGAAGGCCTTCGAATTTGAATCGGATTGCAACTGTGATTTTCAGTCGTGCAATGGTGGCTGGTTGTGTTTGGCGTAAGTATTTGAAATTCTATACTGCGTGGGTCGGCACGGAGCCTGCAAAATGACACGCGAGCGCCGTCGCGGAGACCTTCCCCCCCCAGGTCCGCGAGGCGCTTTTTTCATTTTGTCTCCGGCAAGCGCATGAGCGCGGCCGTCCGGCAGACGGCACGGCAGGAAGAGCGCCGCAACCGAGCCCCCCCGAGCTCTGCTGCGGCGTTCTTCTTGCCGTGCCCCCTTTCCCGGGTGCTTACGGGACCCTCGCCGGCTCTCTCGTCGCCCTGGTGTATTGCGATCCGCATGCCACGTTCCGGGTTGGTAGATCTGGAACCTTTGTGCACGCCTGTGCTGGAGCTCTCGATCGCGCGCCGCGGTAGGCCTGGGCACATGGTCATGTCCCCGCGAGACGCGAATCCCCGGGAAAACGCGCCGTTGACAACGTGCGTTTCTGCCAGGGGCAGTCGCCCCACGCGCTGTCCGGCGCGATGAGGTGGAGTGGCTTCCGGAACGCTGTGTGACTTTTTCACGCGCTGCAGGAGATGATCGTGAAACGTGCTGTTCCCATGGATTCATGATCATCCAGACGAGCGAACTGGGTTGCGGCCTCGACGAGCGACTGGCCTGTGTTCCGTCCATCCTGCTGAAAAGAATGTCGAGGTTGCCTGCATGCGGAAGCAGCGCCAGCAGGTAGATTGACCGTATGGTCTGGACATTCGGGGCAACCCTCCTGGTGGCGCTGGCGCTCGCGGTGCTGGCGGCGATCGGGCTGTGGGCGCACCTCCTTTACTGGGTCAAGCGGCTGACGCTGCCGCTCGAGTACAGCGTGGAAGAGGTCCTGCGGACCGAGGATGGCGCGCCGATCGAGATCCGCCGCGTCCCGCGCCCGGACGGCGCGGAGGCGCAGCCGGACCTGCCGCCGATCCTGCTGGTCCACGGGATCGCCGCGAACCACAGAAACCAGGACATCCACCCCGATTACTCGCTCGCTCGCCACCTCGCCACGCTCGGACGCGACGTGTGGTTGCTGACGTTGCGCAGCGGCCGCCTCCTCACCCGCGCCGAGCGCCGCAGCGTCCGGTTCTCCGCCATGGTCCGGTACGATCTTCCCTGCGCCATCGAGGCGATCCTGGAGCGCACCGGCGCCCGTTCGCTGGATTATGTCGGCTTCTCCATGGGGGGCATGCTCCTCTATGCGGCGCTCGGCCGGAGCGTCGCCGGCGATCGGGTCCGCCGCGTCGTCATCGTCGGCTCGCCTGGCCGGGTCACCACGCCGGTGCGCCTCATGCGCTTCCTGCCGGGCCGGCTGCTGCCGGGCGTCCCGCTCCGCCTCATGGCACGCAGCGTCGCGTTCGCGTCGGAGTGGCTGCCGACGCCCATCCATCACGCCGTGGCCAACCCGCGCAACGTGCCTCCCGGCGTCACGCGGCTCGCGCTCGTCAACTGCATCGAAGACATCCCAGCAGCGCTGAACGCCGACTTCGCCGCGTGGATGGCGAGCGACGGGGAGATCCGCGTGGACGGCGAGAGGGTCCTGGACGGCCTCGCCTCGGTCGCGGCGCCGGCCCTGTTCATCGCTGGCAGCGCCGACAGGATAGCGCCCGCCTCGGCGGTGCGCGCGGCGTTCGACGCATGGGGGCGCGATCGCCCGGAGACGCCGAAGCGCTTTCTCGTGCTCGGGCGCGACTTCGGGGCGCGGGAAGATTACGGTCACGGCGATCTGGCCGTCGGCGCCTATACAGGCGTCGAGCTCTTCGAGCCGATCGCTCGTTTCCTCGGCCCCGATCTGCAGGCCGAAGACGCGCCGGGGCCCGAGACGGGCGCCGTGGCGCTGGAGGCCATCCAGGCGCGTCAGCCGACATCCGACGAGGCCGCTCCGATGCCAGATCTCCCGGCCGCCTGACGCCCGTGGAGGTCGATCGCGCGCGTGTGGAAGCGCGGTGATCGACGATTGCAGAGCGAAAGCGAAGAGGCGTATCCTCGGCGCCGGATCTCTCGGAGCCGCGCGGTGGCCGGCCTGTCCGCCGAAGGATGTTCATGAGTCACCCCGGATTGCGCGCGAGATTCGAGCCGTCGTCGATGGCGCTCTGGCTGACGATCGCGGCGCTTGTCGCCCTCGCCGCCCTCGCCGCGTCCTGCGCGGAGGACCCGGCCGCCGCGCCGTGTGATGACGGCCTCACGCCGTGCGGGGGAGCGTGCTTCGACACGCAGGCCGATCCGGACCACTGCGGCGGCTGCGAGGGCGTCTGCGCGAGCGGGACGCGGTGCGAGGCGGGCGTGTGCGTCGGCGGGGACGGGGGCGGGGGCGGGGGCGGGGCGGGCGGCGAGCTGTGCGCCTCCGGCCTCGTGGCGTGCGGCGGCGGCTGCGTGGACGTGAAGAGCGATCCGCTGCATTGCGGGACCTGCGAGGCGCGCTGCCCCGTCCACGAGACGTGCGTGGAGGGGGCGTGCGTCTGCGACGAGGGCTTCGCCCTCTGCGGCGGCAGGTGCGTCGATCTGGCCGTCGACCTGGCGCATTGCGGCGCGTGCGGCGCGGCGTGCGCCCCGGGGCTGTTCTGCCGGGAGGGCGTGTGCGCCTGCGCCGTTGGCGACTACGAGGACATCGGCTCGACGGTCCCTCGGCTCCTGACGGGCACCACGGTCGGCGCGGAGGCCTATTTCTCGCTCGCTTGCACGGCCGTCGGATCGAGCGAGTTCGTCTACAGGTTCACGGCGGAGGAGGCCGGCAGGTACAAGTTCGACACCGCCGGATCGAGCTACGACACCGCCATCGGCGTCGTGGACTTCGACGCCTGCGAGGCGCTCGCGTGCAATGACGATCGCGGGGGAGCGATGACGGGCAGCGCCTCGGTGGACCTCGAGGAAGGGCAGAGCGTCTTCCTCGTCGTCGCGGGCTACGACGGCGCGCAAGGCGACTTCGCCCTTCACCTCGACCGGATGGCGCCGCCGGCGTGCCCGCTCGACACCCTCGCGACGGCTCTCCCGCTGAGCGTCACCGGGGACACCTGGCGGCTCGGCGACGCCGTCTCGACGCGTTGCGGTTCAATCGACACCTCCGACGCGAGCTATAGCTTCACCGCGCCGCACGCTGGTGGGTACGTCTTCGACACGTCCGGATCCACGTTCGATACCGTCCTCGAGCTGCGCAAGGGGTCCTGCTCCGGGGCGGTGATCTCGTGCAACGACAACGACAGCGCCGTGGGAGCCAAGACGTCGCGCCTCGTCGCGAACCTCGCCGAGGGCCAGACGGTCGTCGCGGTCGTCGACGGCGTCGACGGCGGATCCGGGCCATTCACGCTCAACGTCTCCGAGTACGTGCCGCCTCCATGTCCGGAGCTCACGCTCGGCACCACGTTTCCGCAGAGGGTGACAGGCACCACGGCTATCCCGGATCGCATGAGCGCCCTCCCGTCTCCCTGCACCAGGGACAGCGGCCCCGAGGCCACCTATGCCTTCACCGCGCCGGCGACCGCGCTCTACACCTTCGATACCTTCGGCTCCTCCTTCGACACGGTCCTGCACCTCCACAAGGGGACATGCAGCGGCGAGAGCGTCGCGTGCAACGACGACGCCTCTGGCACGCAATCGCAGGTGGAGGTGATGCTCCGCGAGGGAGAGACCATCTCCGTCGTCGTGGACGGCTACGCTCCAGTCGCCTCCGGCGCCTTCCAGCTCAACGTGAGCCAGACCTTCGTCCTCCCTTGCCCGCTGATCGATCTCGGCTCGACGGTGCCTCAGACAGTGACGGGGACGACCGCGGATGTGGCCGACGTCCTGCGCCCGAGCTGCGGCGCCGGCGCCGGCGAGGTGACCTACCGCTTCACCGCGCCCGCGGCCGGCACCTACATCGCCGATACGTTCGGATCGAGCTTCGACACGGTCCTCTCCGTCCTCGACGGCAGCTGCACCGGGGCCGAGCTCGCGTGCAGCGACGACGCGCTGGAAAGCGAGCAGTCGCGGTTGACGCTGGAGCTCGCCGAGGGGCAAACGATCGTCCTCCTCGTGGACGGCAGCGCCGCGGGCGCGTCGGGCGATTTCACGCTCCGCATTGCCCCGTTCTCCGGCGGCGGCACCTGCTCGACGGCGATCGATCTCGGCTCCGTCGTGCCGCAGCTCGTGACAGGGAGCACCGCGGAGCGCCCCGAGTCCGTTCGCCCGACCTGCGGCTCCTCGTCGCATGCTCCAGACATGATCTACCGCTTCACCGCGCCGCAGGACGGGCTCTACATCTTCGATACGTTCGGATCGAGCTTCGACACGATACTCCAGCTCTTGAAGGAGAGCTGCACGGGGACGTCGCTCGGGTGCAACGACAACGCGGACGGTCGGCAGTCGCGTGTCGCCCTCACCCTGGCCGCCGATCAGACCGTCCTCGCCGTCGTCGACGGCATCGGCGTGAGCTCCGGCGACTACGTGCTCCAGGTGGACCGGTTCACCGGCCCGGGGACCTGCGCGACGGCGATCCACCTCGGATCGCCGCTGTCGCTCACCAGGACCGGCACCACGCGAGGCCAGCCCGACGCGGTGAGGCCGACATGCGTGTCCGCGGCGTCCGTGTCCTCTCCGGAGACCGTGTTCACCTACACCGCCCCGATCGGCGGCACCTATATCATCGATACGATCGGTTCGTCGTTCAACACCGTCCTTCACGTCCACACGCGCGGCTGCGCCGGCACCGAGCAACAATGCAACGACGACCTGACCAGCTCGCAAGCGTCGAAGGTAGAGATCAAGCTCGCCCGCAACCAGACCATCACCGTGGTCGTCGACGGGTACAATGGAGCGTCCGGCGACTTCACGCTGAAGATCACCAAGCTCTGAGTCCGCGCTGAATGTGCCCTGGAGCCGGCCCGACGATGGCGCCTGTTGCGTCGAGCCCGCGAGGGCGCCTCTCCGCGGCGCGGCGCGGCGAGCGCGGTCCGGGCCGCGGCTCGATCTGCGCGCCGCCAGCCGAGCACCCCCGCCGGTTGCGGATGCGTCGGCCGTGGGCGTATCCTGGCGCACGCCTCGTTATCCGCTCGCCTCGAACGGCCACGCACCCCCCAAGGATGGCTATGAATAGATCCGGATTGCGCCTCAGGCCCGCCCTGTCGTCCGCCGCGCTGCTCCTGGCTGCGGGGGTCGTCCTCGCGGCGTCCTGCGCGGAGAGCCCCGACGTATCGAGCGAGTGCCCCGACGGGCTGTCGCGGTGCAATGGAGAGTGCGTCGAGCTCGAGGCGAACGCCGATCACTGCGGCGCGTGCGGCGACGCCTGCGAAGCGGGGCAGCTCTGCGTGAAGGGCCGCTGCAGCGGGGGCGGCGGCGAGGGCGGCGGCGGCGAGGGCGGCGGTATAGGGACCGGCGTCGGGGGCGGGGAGGCGTGCGGAGAAGGCCAGTCCGACTGCTCGGGCAAATGCGTGAACCTCGAGACCGACCTGCGGAACTGCGGCGATTGCGACGTCGAGTGCGCGGAGGGGCACGTCTGCGCGGACGGCTCCTGCGCGTGCGCGGGCGACCTCACGGCGTGCGAAGGCGCCTGCGTCGATGTGCTGAGCGACAGGCGCAACTGCGGCGAGTGTGAATCCAGCTGCGCGCCTGCCCAGCAGTGCGTCGACGGCGTCTGCACCTGCCCCGCCGGCCTCGCGGCGTGTGATGGCGCGTGCGCCGATCTGCAGACGAGCCAGCTCCACTGCGGCGCCTGCGGCGTCGCGTGCGAGCGAGGGGCGGTATGCCAGGCAGGCGCCTGCACCTGCGTCCTCGGGACGTATGACGAGCTCAGCGACACGTTCCCGCAGAGGGTCACGGGGACCACCATCAGCGGCGAGACGAACTACGATCTCGCGTGCGTGGCCGCCAGCTCGTCGGAGCGGGTCTACCGCTTCACGCCTTCCGAGGCGGGGACATACACGCTGGACACCGTCGGGTCCACCTTCGATACGGCCATCGGGGTGCTGGGAGCGACCACCTGCGCTCAGCTCGCCTGCAACGATGACATTGCCACCGGGGTCGCCCAATCGCGGGTCCGCGCAGTCCTCGAGGCGGGCCAGCAGGTCCTCATCGTCGTGACCGGCTTCGACGGAGGGGAAGGCGATTTCACGCTCAACATGACGAAGGCCGATCCGCCGAAGTGCCCTGGGGGGGCGATCGACGCCGCGCTCCCGGCGACCGTCACCGGCAACACCGAGCACTCCGGCGACGCGATCAGGCCGACGTGCGGAGCTGCAGACAGCCCCGACGCGAGCTACATGTTCACGGCGCCGGCGGCCGGGAAGTATGTATTCGATACCTTCGGCTCCGGGTTCAATACGATCCTGGAGCTGCACGATGGCGCTTGCGATGGCGACGTGCTCACCTGCTCCGACGACGCGGGAGAAGGGTCGCAGTCGCGCGCCACGGTGGAGCTCCGCGCCGGCCAGACGGTCGTGGCGGTCATCGACGGCTTCGAGGGCGCGCGTGGGCCCTATACGCTGAACGTCGACGCGTGGGCTCCGCCCGCGTGCCCCATGATGGATCTGGGCTCCGCCTACCCGCAGACGATCACGGGCCGCACGTCAGGCCGCGACGGCGTCCTCCAGCCCCCGCCGGACTGCGCCACGGGCAATTCCCCCGAGGTCAGCTACAGCTTCACGGCGCCCATCGCCGGCCGGTACACGTTCGATACGAACGGCTCGACCTTCGACACGGTGCTCCACGTTCACGACGGCAGCTGCACGGGCGCCTTGCTGGGGTGCAGCAACGACGCGGAGAGCTTGTCGTCCCAATCGCAGGTGTCCACGCCCCTCGCGCAGGGGCAGACGGCGTATGTGGTCGTGGACGGCGCGTCCGGGAAGCACGGCGCGTACACGCTCAACGTGAGCGGCACCCCGGGCCCCCCGTGCCCGGAGAAGGCGCTGGAGTCGGTCGTCCCGCAGACCGTGTCGGGGACGACCGCCGGCGCCGGCGACTACGTGAGCGCGCCGTGCGGCGTGCCCGGCGGCGAAGACAGGGCGTACAGCTTCACGGCGCCGGCCGACGGATTGTACGTCTTCGATACGCTCGGATCGAGCTTCGACACGCTCGTCCACGTGCACGCCGGCACGTGCGGCGGCGCGGTGCTCGGCTGCAACGACAACGCCGCGGGCGTCCAGTCGCGGGTCGTGGTGCCGCTCGCTGCGGGGCAGGAGACCGTCGTCGTGGTCGATGGCGCCAGCGCCAAACCTCAGGCCGCGGGCGAGTTCGAGCTCAACATCAGCCTGTTCCAGGGGGACGGCATCTGCGGGAACCCCGTCGATCTCGGCTCGACGGTCCCGCAGACGACGAGCGGCTCCACCTTGTTCCAGCCGAACTCGGGCACACCGAGCTGCGTCCCGTCGAGCGGCAACGACAGGGTCTATCGGTTCACCGCGCCGGCGGACGGGACCTACGTCATCGACACGCTGTCGTCGAACTTCGACACCGTCCTTCACGTGCACGACGGCGACAGCTGCTCCGGCCCCGAGCTCGCGTGCAACGACAACGCGGTCATGGCCAGCTCGCGCGTGACCGTGACCCTCACCGAAGGGCAGGTGATCACGATCATCGGCGACAGCCGGCGTTCCTCCTCCGGCAACCTCACCCTCAACATCGCCGCTGTCCCTTGAGCGGGGCGCGCCCTGCTCGGTGACCCGCCGGCCGGGGGGGAGCGGGGCGGCACGGCTGCTGTGGCGGGTCGGCCGCCGAGGCGGGACCGGCGGCGGGCTCGGGGGCCGCGGGCCGGGGAGGCGCGGATCGGCGCGCGTGGGGGCAGGTGGAGCGGCATGGAACGATCGGGAGCCATGGAAGGCGGCCAGCGCTCTCGTCGGTGAGCGACGCGGGCGACGCGTCGACGCTGTCGACGGGCCCGCCCTAGGAGTTTTCTTGAGAGCGGCGCCCGCCCGTGCGAGTCTCGGCCCCCTTGGGACTTGCGCCCGTCGTCCGGGACGCGCCCCTGTGATCCGGGTCGAACCATGCCAAAGGAACGCGTGTTCTCCCTCGATGCCGTTCGGACCGACGGCTGGTTCGAGCGCATAGGCGACGGCATCGGCAGCTTCCAGGCGCTCTGCGAGATCGTGGGCGAGGCGTTCTTTGCCTTCTCGATGATTACGGGCGCCCGCATCACGGCGCTCACCGTCGACCGCCGCAACCCGGACAACACCCTGGTCGACTTCGTTATCGCGCCGCCGGGCGAGGAGGACATCGACGGCGACGTCCAGCGGCTCACGCTCGCGGACTTCCGCCACCGCCTCGTCGGCGCCCTCCTCACGGAGGACACGACGCCGCCCGCGCCCGAGCGGGACACCGACCTCGAGGGCATCCAGCTCCACATCGGGGTCCGCTACCTGCTGCTCGCCCCGCTCTACGGCTACAGCCTCCGCAAGCTCGCCGTCGAGGGGAAGACCTCGCGCCTCCTCCTCCTGCGCGACGGCATCGAGGAGACCCACGAGCTCAACGAGTTCCGCGCCCGGATCCGCTCGCACGTGCGCGACGAGCTCGAGCGCGCCTCGGCCGGCGCGCGCTCCGCCATCGATCTCACGAAGGTCGCCGAGGCCGAGGTCGCCTCGCAGCGCGGCGACTTCCCGAAGGTGATCCAGCTGCTCGGCACCTGGCCGGCCCCGCTCGCGATCTTCCTGCGCACGCCCGAGGGGCAGATGCTCACGCCGGACGCCCGCAGCCTGATCGCCAAGGGCCTCGGCCTCCTCGGCACCGCGTGCGTCAAGCTCGGCGAGGAGCACCAGGGCGAGGAGGTCATGCGCCTCGCCGTCCAGTATGCGCACGACGGGGCCGCGGCCGGCGACATCTTCCGCCGGCTGGGCGAGGCCATGCTCGAGGACGGCCGGGCCGGCGAGGCCATCGGCCCCCTCCGGCGCGCCGCCAACCTCGGCGCCCCGCCGAAGCAGATCTGGCCGCTGCTCGCGCGGGCGTTCGTGCAGCGCAAGAAGTTCGTCGCCGCCCTCGCCTGCGTCCGCGAAGCGCGGAGCGTGGGCGTGGCGGACGCCGACATGGTGGAGGAGATCCGGGAGATCGAGGCCAGCCTGGGGACGGCGCTCACCGCGTGGCGAGGGCTGGTCCTGGCCGCGAACCGCTCCTAGGATCGCGGTCCACCGGTTGGCCGACCGCCTCCATTGACACCCCCGCGGCGGCCGACTAGATCCGGCGCGGATTAAGCCGGGATCGCTCGGATTTTTGCTGCTTCAGGCAGCATCGCCGCGTCGCTCTCACCTTTTTGGACTGCATGGTTCGGGGCCGTGGGCCCCGAGGTCTCGCCCCGAGACGCCGCGCGCCTCGGCGAGATGGTCGACCCCTCCAGGGGTCGACGCGTAGGAGTGCTCTCTCGATGGCCACCTACATCCCCCTGTTCCTGCTGTTTCTCGTCGCCGCGATCATCGCGCTCGCGATGTTCACGCTGACGTCGCTGCTCGGCCCGAGGAACCCGACGCCCGAGAAGATGATCCCGTACGAGTGCGGCAGCGACTCGACGGGCGGGCGGTTCGTCAAGCCGAGCGTGAAGTTCTACCTGACGGCGATCCTCTTTGTCGTGTTCGACATCGAGGCGGTGCTCATCTACCCGTGGTCGGTCCAGTTCCGCACCCTCGGGTGGACGGGCCTCGCGACGATGAGCTCGTTCGTCGCGCTGCTCGTCGTGGCGCTCGTGTACGTGTGGAAGAAGGGAGCTCTGGAATGGGAGAAGTGAAGGCCGGTGGGCCCTCGACGCGGGTGATGGAGGGCTCCGAGCACGGCTTCGCGACCACGCGCGTGGACGCGCTGCTGAACTGGGCGAAGAAGTACTCGCTGTTCCAGTACCCGTTCGTGACGGCCTGCTGCGGCATGGAGTACATGGCGATGGCGAGCCCGCGCTTCGACATGGCGCGGTTCGGCGCCGAGGTGCCGCGCTTCTCGCCGCGCCAGGCCGACCTGCTCTGGGTGGTGGGGACCATCAGCCAGCGCCAGGCGCCGGCGCTCCGCCGCATCTACGAGCAGATGGCGGACCCGAAGTGGGTGCTCGCCTTCGGCACGTGCGCCTCGTGCGGCGGCTTCTACGACAACTACACGACCGTCGCCGGCATCGACAAGGTCATCCCCTGCGACGTCTACGTGCCCGGCTGTCCGCCGCGCCCCGAGGCGGTGCTCGACGGCCTCATGCTGCTCCAGGACAAGATCGCGCGCGGCGATCGCACGCCGGCGATCGTCAAGCCGCGCGAGGACCCGGCGCAGACGACGGAGCACCTGGTCACCCTCCAGCGCAAGGAGCGGAGCCTGCCATGAGCAAGAAGGTCCTAGAGCTCCTCACGGCGCAGTTCCCGGGCGCCGTCCTGGAGACGCACTCGCAGTTCGGCGACGACACGGCGGTGCTCGATCCCGCCGTGTGGCGCGACGCCGCCCTGTTCCTCCGCAACGACCCGCGGACCCTGATGAACATGTTCGTCGACCTGACCGCGGTCGACTACCTCTGGCGCGGCGACGTGCCCCGCTTCGAGGTGGTCTGCCACCTGCGGTCGCTCGAGCGCAACCACCGCATCCGGATCAAGGCGCGCGTCGGCGACGAGGAGGGCAACGGCGCCGAGATCGACTCGATCGTCCCGGTGTGGAAGGGCGCGAACTGGTTCGAGCGCGAGTGCTACGACCTGCTCGGCATCGTCTTCAAGGGGCACCCGGATCTCCGGCGCCTCCTGATGTACCCGGAGTTCGAGGGGCACCCCCTGCGCAAGGACTACCCGGCCAACCGCATCCAGCCGCTCATCCCGTTCCGGGACGTGCCGAACACCGGCAAGCTGCCGCCGTTCGGCCCCGACGAGGGCATGAGCTTCGGCCGCCAGTCGCACGACTTCGCGCGGAGTGGCCCCGGGGCGTCGATCGACGGAGACGAGGCCGTGAGCAACGGCAGGCGCGCGGGCGCGCTGGAGGAGCGGAGCTGACCCATGGAACCCCTGGATCGCGAGCTGGACGAGGCGGAGCTCGACCTACCGAGTGAGCCGATGCTCCTCAACATGGGGCCGTCCCACCCGGCGATGCACGGCACGGTGCGCATCGTGCTCGAGCTGTCCGGTGAGACGATCAACAAGGCCGACGTGCAGATCGGCTACCTGCACCGCGGCTTCGAGAAGATGTGCGAGCGCGGCACGTGGTCGCAGGTCTTCCCGTACGTCGACCGGCTCAACTACGTCTCGCCGATGCTCAACAACGTCGGCTTCGCGCTGGCGGTCGAGAAGATGCTCGGCGTCACGGTCCCCGAGCGCTGCCAGTACTACCGCGTGATCCTCGGCGAGATGGCGCGCATCTGCGATCACATGATCTGCAGCGGCGCCATGGCCATGGAGCTCGGCGCCTTCACGCCGTTCCTCTACCTGTGCCGCGCGCGCGAGATCTTCTGGGAGATCTTCGAGGAGGAGACGGGGGCGCGCCTGACGCACAGCTTCGGCCGCGTCGGCGGCATGGCGCGGCCGCCCACGGCCGACTTCAAGGCGATGGTCCGCGTGGGCCTCGAGCGCGTGCTCGCGCTCATCAACGACGCCGAGAAGCTCATCCTCAAGAACCGCATCTTCCTCGATCGCCTCGACGGCGTCGGGCAGATCTCGCAGGAGGACGCGCTCGCGCTCGGCTGGACGGGCGTCGTGCTCCGGGCGACCGGCGTGCCCTACGACGTGCGCCGGGCGAACCCGTACATGGTCTACGACCGCTTCGACTTCGACGTGCCGGTCGGCACGCGGGGCGACAACTACGATCGGTTCATGTGCCGCCAGGAGGAGATCCGCCAGGCGGGGAGGATCATCGAGCAGGCGCTCGAGCAGATGCCCGACGAGGGGCCCATCAACATCGACGATCCGCGCATCGTGCTGCCGCCGAAGGAGGAGGTCTACACGACCATCGAGGCGACCATCCAGCACTTCAAGATCGTCATGGAGGGCATCAAGGTGCCCGCGGGCGAGTGTTACTCGTACACCGAGGCCGGCAACGGCGAGCTCGGCTTCTACCTCGTGTCCGACGGCAGCGGCACGCCGTACCGCGTGCGCATCCGCCCGCCGTGCTTCGCCACGACGCAGGGGCTCTCCCAGCTCATCACCGGGCTGATGATCCCCGACGTCGTGCCGACCTTCGGCTCCCTCAACATGATCGGCGGGGAGTGCGACCACTAGCGACGGCGCGAGGAGCGCTCCCGTCATCGACTTAGGAAAGCAAGGGCCCTCCGCGGCCCCGCCGGGAATCGAGAGCACGATGCCTACGATCAAGATCGACGGAAGGGAGATCCCCTTCGAGAGCGGTGACACGATCATCCGCGCGGCGCACCGCGCCGGGATCGACATCCCCCATTACTGCTGGCACCCGGGCCTCAGCGTCGCCGCCAACTGCCGGATGTGCCTGGTCGAGGTGCTGCCGCCGCCGGGGCGGCCGGCGATGAGCCTCGACATCCTCCGCTGGGACGCGGCGAAGCAGGACTACGTGCCGGCGGCGAAGCCGAAGCTCCAGCCGTCCTGTCAGATGGCCTGCGCGAACGGCATGGAGGTCCTGTCCGACAACAGCGACCACGTGGCCGAGGCGCGCTCGGCGGTGCAGGAGCTTTTGCTGCTGAACCACCCGGTCGACTGCCCGATCTGCGATCAGGCCGGCGAGTGCCGCCTCCAGGACTACTGGCTGGAGCACCAGCGCAAGGGCAAGCGGATGCGGCAGGAGCCGGTGCACAAGCCGAAGGCGGTCACCTTCGGCCCGACCATCGTGTACGACGCCGAGCGCTGCATCGTCTGCACGCGGTGCATCCGCGTCTGCAACGAGCTCGCCCGGGATCCGGTGCTCTCCGTCCGCGAGCGCGGCAACCTCGGGGAGATCACGGTCTCGCCGGGGCGCGAGCTCGACCACAACTACACGCTCATGACCGAGCACGTCTGCCCGGTCGGCGCGCTCACGTCGCGCGACTTCCGGTTCAAGGCGCGCGTCTGGTTCCTCCGCAGCGCCCGGACCGTCTGCCAGGGCTGCGCGACGGGCTGCAACGCCTACCTCGACTACGATCCGCGCAACAACACGCCGTACCGGCACCGCCCCCGCGAGAACATGGCGGTCAACACGTACTGGATGTGCGACGAGGGCATGCTCTCGTACCGGCACGCGGTCGATGGACGGCTGCTCACGGCGCTCGTCGGCAACGACGACGCGAGCGTCGACGACGCGCTCGCCGCGGCCAAGGAGCAGCTCGCCGGCCACGGCGACGACCCGGCGAAGGTCGCGATCGTCCTGTCGGCGCAGCACTCGAACGAGGACAACTTCGCGCTCTACCACCTCGCCACGACGTACCTCGGCGCGACCGACTTCTTCGTGTCGGGCAAGCCGCTCGGCCAGGGCGACGACATCCTCATCAGCGAGGACAAGAACCCGAACACCCGCGGCGCCGTGCAGATCGCGGCGGCGACCCCGCCGCGCCCGGTCGCGGAGCTGATCCAGGGGATCGCGTCCGGGCAGTACGCGTACGTTGTCGCCCTCGGGTCGGACCTCGAGGTCGACGCGGGCGAGGCGCAGCGGGCGTTCTCGCGGCTGAAGGGGGTGGTGACGATCGCCGCCCACGAGGGGCCGCTCGCGAAGGCCGCGCGCGTCGCGCTGCCGGCGTGCTCCTGGGCCGAGGCCGAGGGGACGTACGTGAACGGCAAGGGCCTGGCGCAGCGGAGCGAGCGGGCGCTGCTCCCGCACGGCGACGCGCGCCCTGCCTGGGAGCTCATCGGCCGGCTCGGGCGCGCGCTCGGGTACGAGACCGGGTGGAAGACCCTGGCCGAGCTCCGCCGCGCGATGCCGCCCGGCGCGGCGCTTGGTGGGGCAGCCGCTCCCACCGCGGCGCTCGGCGCTGCGCCCGCCATCGCCGACGGCGCGCGGGTCGAGCCGAAGAAGACGGAGGCCACGGCATGACCAGCGTCGAGCTCGTTCTCGCGATCGTCAAGATCCTCATCGTCGTCATGTTCCTGCTGAACATGGCGGCGATCGCCACCTGGGCCGACCGGCGCCAGGGCGCGATGGTGCAGGACCGCGTCGGCCCGAACCGGGCGGTCGTCTACCTGCCGTCCCTGGTCGTGCGGGGCATCGTGTTCTTCCCCCCGGCGCTGCTCGCGGCGCTGTCCGTGTTCACGGCGACGCGCGCGGCGTCCGCGCCGGCCGCGGCCGAGACGATGGTGGCCGCCGCGCAGTTCGCGGTGGCCGTGGCCTGGCTCGGGCTGATCGTGTTCTGCGCGTCGGCCCGCAGCGGCGGCCCGATCAACCCGGCGGAAGAGGCGCTCGCCCGCGTCGAGCCCCGCAACATCTTCTACGGGGGCGTCATGGCCCACGTCGCGGTCTTCTTCCTGACGCAGGCGGTCCCGCTCTCGGCGGCGCCCGTCGTCGCGCGGATCGCGTGCGTGCTGCTCGGCGCGCTGCTGCTCGTCACGGGCGCGTACGCCGCGCTGCGCGTGCCCGAGGGCAAGATCCCGCTGCGGCTCCTCGGCACGCTCCACGCCGCGGCCGACGCGATCAAGATGATCTGGAAGGAGGACTTCATCCCGAAGAACGCCGACCGGCTCCTCCACTCGCTCGCGCCGCTGCTCGCGATGTTCCCGGCGCTCGTGACGTTCGCGGTCATCCCGTTCGGCGACAAGCTCTGCTTCGAGGACAACGGCGACGGGGTCTTCGGCTTCGGGGACCTCCCGCTGCTCAAGCGGACGGTCGACCAGGCGCTCACGTGCGGCGGCCACGTCGTGAACCTCCAGGTCGCGGACCTCAACGTCGGCATCCTCTACATCTTCGCGATGGCGGGCACCGGCATCATCGGCGCCGCGCTCGCCGGCTGGGCGAGCGACAACAAGTTCTCGCTGCTCGGCGGCCTGCGCGCCGCGAGCCAGATGGTCAGCTACGAGGTCGCGATGGGCCTCAGCGTCGTCGGCCTCTTCATCATCTACGGCAGCGTCCGGCTCGGCGACATGGTGCAGTGGCAGGCCGAGCACACGTGGGGGATCTTCGTCCAGCCGCTCGCGTTCATCCTGTTCCTCGCGGCCCTCGCGGCCGAGACGAAGCGCATCCCGTTCGATCAGCCCGAGGGCGAGAGCGAGATCGTCGCCGGCTACTTCGTCGAGTACTCCGGGATGAAGTTCGGCATGTTCATGACGGGCGAGTACGTCGAGCTCATCACGTCGAGCGCGCTCCTCGTCACGCTCTTCTTCGGCGGCTACCACCTGCCGTTCCTGGACCGCGACGGCATCAACATCGCCTTCGGCGACGCGACGCTCTTCCAGTACAAGATGACCCACTTCGCCGTGAGCCTGACCTACGTGCTGGCGTTCTTCGGCAAGACGATCCTCATGGCGTGGGTGCAGGTCTTCTTCCGCTGGACGCTGCCGCGCTTCCGTTACGACCAGGTGATGCGGCTCGGGTGGACGAAGCTCCTGCCGCTCACGATCGTCAACATGATGGTCACGGGCATCGTCGTGCTGGCCGTCGACTCGGCGCCCGCGGGGCTCGTCGGCGGTCTCCAGGTCGCGGCGGACGTCACCCACGCGATCGTCGCCCTGGGCGGGTTCGCGGCGGTCGTGGCGCTGATCGCCGGCCTGCTCGAGCCGGTCGAGCGCCAGCGCACCGTCAACTCCACCTCGTCCCGGTTCGCTGCCGCGGCGGGGGGCACCAAGGCGTCGCCGCAGCAGGCGTAGAGGAGGATCTCATGGCGAGAGCTACCCCCAGCACCACGTGGACGAAGCCGGCCGGAAGGCCGGTCGCCGGCAAGCCGATCCCGCGCCCGACCCGGAGCGCCGACGTCCAGGCCTACATCCCCGAGATGGTCAAGGGCCTGGGGATCACGATGAAGCACTTCTTCAAGAACACGAAGGAGATGGTGCTTGGCCAGAAGCCCGACCCGGTGCTGCACGCGCTCGAGCCGGGCGTCACGACGATCAGCTACCCCGAGGAGAAGCGCCCCTACCCGGAGCGCTTCCGGGGCATCCACCGGCTCACGCTGCGCGAGGACAACTCGCCCCGCTGCGTCGCGTGCCTCTGCTGCTCGACGGCGTGCCCGGCGCAGTGCATCGCGATCGAGCCGGCCGAGTACCCCGACGGCGATCGGCGGAAGGGCTACGAGCGGTACCCGAGCAGCTTCGTCATCGACGAGCTCCGCTGCGTCTTCTGCGGCTTCTGCGTCGAGGCGTGCCCCGTCGACGCCATCCGGATGGACACCGGCCTCCACGCGGTGCCCTACGATTCGCGCGAGCAGTTCATCTACCGGCGCGATCTCCTCATGAGCCTCTCCGACCGCTCGGGCTCGCGGCTGACGGCGAACACGCGCCACGAGCCGGGCGACCCGACGCACCCCGGCCTCTCGCGCGACCACGCGGATCACTGAGCAGGTCTTCCTCCCCCGGTAGGCCGTGTCGTTGCGCCGCCTGGCGCGCGCGGTGGAGCCCGGGCATCTCGCCTCTCGTCCGGCCGAGGTTCTGCTAGAAGGGCGGGTCATGGCGACGACGTACGGCTCCTTCGAGGCGGTCATCGGGCTCGAGGTCCACGCGCAGCTCCTCACCCGGACCAAGGCGTTCTGTGGCTGCGCGACCAGCTTCGGCGATCCGCCGAACACGCACACGTGCCCGGTCTGCCTCGGTCTCCCGGGGGCGCTCCCGGTCCTGAACCGCGAGGCGGTCCGGATGGCGGTGAGCGCTGCGCTCGCGCTCGGCTGCGCCGTGCAGGAGAGCAGCGTCTTCGCGAGGAAGAATTACTTCTACCCCGACCTGCCGAAGGGCTTCCAGATCAGCCAGTTCGATCGGCCGCTCGCGCTGCGCGGCCAGCTCGAGATCGAGACCGAGGCGGGCAAGACGCGCGCGGGGATCACGCGCGTCCACATGGAGGAGGACGCCGGCAAGAACGTCCACGGCATCGGCGGCCTGTCGGTCGTCGATCTCAACCGCGCCGGCACGCCGCTCATCGAGATCGTCGGTGAGCCCGACCTCCGCTCGGGCGCGGAGGCGGCCGAGTACCTGAAGCGGCTGCGCGAGATCCTGATGTTCATCGGCGTGAACGACGGCAACCTCGAGCAGGGCAGCTTCCGCTGCGACGCCAACGTCTCGGTCCGCAAGGTGGGGGAGACGAAGCTCGGCACGCGGACGGAGCTGAAGAACATCAACTCGTTCCGCTTCGTCGCCGAGGCGATCGATCTCGAGATCCGGCGGCAGATCGCGCTCATCGAGCAGGGCGGCCGCGTCCGGCAGCAGACCCGCGGGTACAACGCCGAGAAGAAGGAGACGTACCTCCTCCGCGACAAGGAGAACGAGTCCGGCTACCGCTACTTCCCCGAGCCGGATCTGCCGCCGCTCGTCGTGGACGAGGCGTTCCTCGCCGACGTGCGCGGCGCGCTCCCGGAGCCGCCGGTCGAGAAGCGGCGCCGCTTCACCGAGTCGCTCGGCCTCACCCCGTACGCGGCGTCGGTCCTGACCGGCCACCCGCAGATCGCCGCGTTCTTCGAGGAGGCCGCGCGCCTCCACGGCGACGCCGTGAAGGTCGCGAACTTCGTCCAGGGCGAGGTGCTGCGCGACACCCGGACGACGGGGCTCTCCGCGACGTTCCCTGTCGCCCCCGGCCAGGTGGCCGCGCTGCTCCGCCTCGTGGACGAGGGCGCGATCAGCGGCAAGCAGGCCAAGGAGGTGTACACGGCGATGGCCGGCACGGACCGGGCGCCCGGCGACATCGTCCGCGACAAGGGCATGGCCGTGATGAGCGACGCGGGCGCGATCGAGGCGGTCGCCGCGTCGGTCATCGCCGCGAACGAGAAGCAGGCGGCGGCGTACCGCGCCGGCAAGACCGCGCTGTTCGGCTTCTTCGTGGGCCAGATCATGAAGAAGACGGGGGGCAGCGCGAACCCGGCCGTCGTGAACGACGTGCTGAAGCGGCTGCTCGACGGAGCTCCCGCCACGGGCGGGTGACGGGGCTTTCTCCGAGCGCAAGCGTGAAATAGGGTGCTGCCGGGAGGCGCTCTCGCCGCGCGAGCCGGGGCGCGCCCGGCGCCTCCGCCTCGCTGAAGCCCTGGTTCCACGATCGCCCCGAGCGGGCAGGACATCCGACGCATGGTCAGCGCTCGTCCCCTCGACGCCCTCCGCTTCCCTCTCCGCACGGCCGGCTTCGTCGGCCTCACCTTCGGCATGTACGGCCTGCTCGAGGTCGACACCGCGATCTCGCCCGCGGCCGACCGCGAAGTGGTCCTCCACACATGGATGCGCCGGTATGGGCGCGCGCTCCTGAAGCTCTACGGGCTCGACGTGCGCGCGGGCGGCCTCTTCCAGGGTGAGCTCGCGGCGGGGCGCTCCGCCGGCGCGGCCGATCCGGAGGGCGCCGGGTACTGCCCTGGGCGCGACGCAGCCGGGCTCGGCCGGCTGTTCGTGATGAACCACCGCTCCGCGCTCGACATCATGATCACGCTCGCCTTCTTCGAGGCCACGGTCGTGAGCCGGGCCGACCTCGCTGGATGGCCGGTCATCGGCATGGCGGCGCGCCGCGTCGGAACGCTCTTCGTGGACCGTTCCAGCAAGCGCAGCGGCTCTGCGGTCGTCCAGGCGATGTCCTCCGCGCTCAAGGGCGGCCGTGGTGTGATGGTCTACCCCGAAGGGACCACGTTCTCCGGAGATGAGGTGCGGCCGTTCCGTGCGGGCGGCTTCACCGCGGCGTGCCGCGTTGGCGCGGAGATCGTCCCTGTGGGGCTCGTGTACGGCGGCGCCGAGTCCTCCTACGTCGACGAGTCGTTCACGGCGCACATGGCCCGGGTGAGCCGTGCGCGACGTATCCCGGTGGCGCTCGAGGTCGGCGCGCCCATCGCCACGGTAGGCCAGGACGTCGGCGAGGTGCGCGACGAATCGCACCGCGCCGTCCAGGCGCTCGTCCGCCGCGCCCGCGCGCGGCTCGCCGCAGACGGTTAGGCGCCGCGCTCTCTCCTGCGCCGCTGGCTTCTGCGATCGGCCCTCGCTACGATGCGGGCCGCCGGCGACCCCATGGAGCGTGAAGGCAACCCTAGCGAGACCGCCATGGCATGGCAGGTCCTGAAGCCGCCCCGCGGAGGGGCGATCCATAATGAGCTGATGTTCCTGGCGGACGCGAGCGAGCAGCTCACCGGATCGCTTGACCCTCATACGATCCTCGAGCGGCTCGCGCGTCTGTCGGTGCCCTACCTGGCGGACTGGTGCACGGTCGATCTCATCGAGCGTGGCGCCGCGGACGCCATGGGCCTGGTCGGCTCTGTGCCGCCGCCGCCGCCGTCGTCGGACGGCGGTTCCACGTTCGTGGCCGGGCCGGAGGGGATCGACCCGGCGCCCGTGGCGGGCATCTACGCGGCCCGGCGCCATCGCGCCGCGGACTCCGACCCGGCGGGCTCCGATCGCGCGGGCCAGGCGGGCGCGACGCGGCGGCGGTTCTGCCGCGTCGCCGCGAAGCACGTGAACCCCGAGCGCGAGGGGCTCCTGCGCGCGATCTCGCCCGACGCCGAGGAGCGCCTCGGCATCGCCAAGGTGCTGCACAGCGGAGAGTCCGAGCTCTTGCACGAGCTCGATCGCGACAAGAGCGACGAGGCCGCCGAGCGCGCCGCCGCGCTGGAGCAGCTCGGCACGCGGTCGGCGATGGCGGTGCCGCTCATCGCGCGCGGCCGCAAGCTCGGCGTGCTGTCGTTCGGCGTCTCGGAGTCGAACCGCATCTACTCCGCGGACGATCTCGTGCTCGCGGCCGAGCTCGCGCACCGCGTGGCGCTGGCGCTCGACAACGCCTATCTCTACCGGAAGGCGGAGGAGGCGCGCCACGCCGCGGAGCGGAGCGCGGACCGGGCCGCGTGGCTCTTCGCGGTGACGGCCGCGCTGTCCGACGCGATCACGCCGCCCGCGGTGCTCCGCGTGCTCGCGAGCGACGTCGTCGCGGCCGCCGGGGCGATGACCGGCGTGGTGGCGCTGCGCGCCGGGCTCGGCGGCGAGCTCGAGACGGTGCGCTCGACGGGCTACCTCGAGGCGCAGATCGCGCGCTTCAAGAGCTTCGACCTCGGCGCGGAGCTGCCGCTCGCGCGCGCGGTCCGGGAGCGGCAGCCGATCTTCCTCGAGTCGGAGGGGCGCTTCGGCGAGTTCGAGCCGGGCTTCGCGTCGTGCTGCGTGGCGACGGGCGAGCGCGCGTACGCCGCGATCCCGCTCTTCCTCGAGGGGCGCGTGCTCGGCGCCGTGGGGTTCGGCTTCTCGGCGCCGCAGTCGTTCACCGAGGACGACCGGGCGTTCATGCTCGCGCTGGTCCAGCAGAGCGCGCAGGCGCTCGAGCGGGCGCGCCTCTCCGCGCTGCAGACGGAGGAGGCCATGCACCTCTCGCACGAGGTGCTGAAGCAGATGCCCGAGGCCATCCTCGTCACGGACGTCGAGGGCAACATCCGGTACTGGATGGGCGAGGCCGAGTCGATCTTCGGCTACCTGTCCGAGGAGATCGTCGGCAAGAGCATGGCGCTCCTCCACCGCGAGGACGTCCGCGAGGAGAGCACGGCCCGGATCCTCCAGCAGATCGAGGACGCGCGCACCTTCGTCGGCGAGGTCCCGTGCGTGCGGCGCGACGGCTCCGAGGTGCCGATCGAGATCACGGCGTACGCGGTCCACGATCAGGAGGGCCGCCCGCTGTTCCTCGTCGGCATCCACCGCGACATCACCGATCGCAAGCGGGCCGAGGAGGAGCGCGCCCGGCTGATCCGGGTGCAGGCGGCGCGGGCCGAGGCCGAGGAGGCGGCGCGGCGGTTCGCGTTCCTGGCCGAGCTCAGCACGGCGCTGGCCGCGTCGCTGGACTTCACGGCCACGCTCCAGTCGCTCGCGCGGCTCGTCCTGCCGGTGCTCGCCGATTTCTGCCTCGTCGACATCGACGACGGCCTCGGCCTGCGCCACGTCGCGGCCGCGCACGTGAGCCCGCTGAAGGAGCCGCTGCTCCGTTACTTCCATCCGAGCCGGGTCGACGGCGAGCCGGGCCCGGTGGCGCGCGTGCTGCGCACGGGGCGGTCGGAGCTCTACGCGGACGTCCGCGGGGACGTGCTGCTGCACGAGGCGATGACGAGCGAGGAGGCCACGGCCAACCGGACGCTCGCGCCGCTCTCGTACCTCGTGGTGGCGCTCCGGGCGCGCGGGCGCATCCTCGGCGCGATCTCGCTCGTGTCGTCGGAGTCGGGCCGGTTCTTCGAGCGGTCCGACGTCGCCTTCGCGGAGGAGGTGGCGCACCGTGCCGCGCTCGCGCTCGACAACGCGCGCCTGTACCGCGAGGTGCAGGACGCGAACCGGCTGAAGGACGAGTTCCTCGGGACGGTGTCGCACGAGCTGCGGACGCCGCTCAACGCGATCCTCGGCTGGGCGAGGATGATGCAGGCGGGCTCGCTCGATCGGGTCGCGGAGACGCGGGCGCTGTCGGCGGTCGAGCGCAACGCCGAGCACCAGGTGACGCTGATCGACGAGCTGCTCGACGCGTCGCAGGTCGTGACGGGCACGCTGAAGATCGAGCGGCTCGCGGTGGAGCTGACGCTGCCGGTGCAGACGGCGGTCGAGTCGATCCTCCCGTCGGCCGCGGGCAAGGGCGTGGCGATCGAGACGAGGCTCGATCCGGAGGGGGTGTTCGTCGAGGGCGACCCCGCGCGGCTCCAGCAGGTCGTGTGGCACCTGCTCTCGAACGCGGTGAAGTTCGCGCGCCCCGGGGGGCTCGTGCAGGTGCAGCTCTCGCAGGACGAGCGCTTCGCCGAGGTCAAGGTGATCGACGACGGCGAGGGCATCTCGGCGGACTCGCTGCCGCACGTCTTCGAGCGCTTCCGGCAGGAGGACAACAGCGGCGCGCGCCGGCACGGGGGGCTCGGGCTGGGCCTGTCGATCGTGCGGCACATCGTCGGGCTGCACGGCGGCATGGTGCGCGTGACGAGCGCCGGCCCCGGGCGCGGGACGACGTGCACGGTGCAGCTGCCGCTCTCGACGGGCGCGACCGCGACGGCGCTCACGAACGCGGGCATCGCGCCGGATCCGCGCAACCCGTTCCCGCGGCTCACCGGGGTGCGGGTGCTCATCGCGGACGACGATCCCGATACGCTGGCGATGCTCTCGGCGGTGCTTCGGCGCTGCGGGGCCGAGGTCAGCACGGCGACGTCCAGCAACGAGGCGCTCAAGCTGCTGGAGACGTCGGAGCCGGCGCTGCTCGTGGTCGACATCGGGATGCCGGGGGAGGACGGGTACTCGCTGATCCGGCGGGTGCGGGATCTGCTGCCGCGCAAGGTGGGGCGCACGCCGGCGCTGGCGCTGACGCCGTACGCGCGGACCGAGGACCGGGTGCGGGCGCTCGCGGCCGGCTACCAGATGCACGTGCCCAAGCCGATCGAGCCGATCGAGCTGGCGGCGGCGGTGAAGTGCCTGGCGACCGGGTTGATGCCCTGGTCCCGGGAGGACTGACGGGGGATCCGGGGGCACGCGCCGGGGTGGGGGTGTGCGCGGCAGCGCGCGGGGGGCGCTGGCCATCCGCCAAGACAGGGGCGGGGGAGCTTGCGCATGAAACACCGCCCGGCATGTCTCACTTCGGGCCTTGCCCTCTGAGACGTTTCGTTGCGCGCCACACAAGGCGCGCCTGGGACGTGGAGCTGGCTGGGACCTTATGGCACCTCGTTCGGTGCTCCAGCGCGCCCCCCGCGCGCTGCCGCGCACACCCCCACCCCGGCGCTCACCGCCCTGGCGCCCGCTGGAGAGGAGAAGGGGGATTCGGCAGCAGCGGTGCAGGTGGCCGGGGCAAGGGAGGCGCGCTTGCCTTGAGGAGCAGGGGTGCGTGGGGGATCACTGCAGAGGTGGGGCGACGGCGTCGGAGCTCCTATCTGGGTTTTGAAGAGACACCGAAGCGGATTTGATAGAATCATCGCAGAGAGCGCCGGGGCGGGGAGATGGGGTGGCCTACATCGGGGGCGCGTGAGACGGTCCAAAGCGCTGACGACGATCGAACGCCGGATGGACGGGTCGGTTGGGAGGCTTCACATGATCAAAGGTTGGCTTGGGCGAAGCTTGTTGATGTGTGGCGCCATGGCGCTCGCGGGCTGCGGCTCTTCGCAGAAATACCCCAGGTATCCGTTCGTCAAGTACGAAGAGACGGCGACGGTTATCTTCCAGAATTTCGAGGAAGATGACAGGATGACCATGTACAGCGGCGGCCAGTTTTACGACATCTCGCCTGTCGAAGGATCGACCACCGCGCCGGTCCCCGCGGGCAAGGTCATCTCGATTGGAGCCCACCTCGTTCGACGTTTCTCCAGTCGGGCCTACTGGAGCGTGCCGGCCGTGGGGTTCGCTCCAGCGCGAGGGAAGTTCTACAAGTTAACGCTCCTTATTACGTTCCCGAAGTGTCGTCTGGAGGTCGAGCCCTTTGTGCCCGAAGATGCTCCGGAGGACCCGTTCGCCGCGGCCAGCGACAGGGGCGGCGCCGGAGGCCCCGACAACTCCAACGCCGAGGCGGAACGGACGACGATATCTGCTTCGATCCGCCATCCGGCGTCGTCCCACGAGGCGTCAGCGCGACGTTGACGGTCGAACGTACCGCCTGCTCGCGCGGCGCTATTCCGCACATCGGACGCGCAAGGAGCAGGAGAGCAAGTAAAGCCGACCGCGCGCGACTACCCAGGGGGAGGGCCGCGCCAGAGCCCCACGCTCAGCGAGCAGTCGTAGAAGCAATCAAAGCCCCAGTGAAGCAATTGTCATCGCAGGTCCAGGCACGATGCTCAGATGCTGCGCCCTGCGTCACGCGTTCATGGTGGCGCTCATATTCCACGATTCCCTGCTGAACGTCGCCGATCGCCCAGAGCCTTGGAGGCTCGGCGCCGCCTTCCGCGGCACCCGCGAGGGTGGATGGCGCCTCGGTCGGTGGACCCGCCCCTCCACCGGCGGCGGGTCCAGAGGAATGAACTGGCCCGCGGCTCGGCGCCCGACGCTCGCGTTCTCGAAGAAACTCTCGCGACACGGCGCGGCGGTCGCCCTGCACGATGTCCACGTGAGCTCCTGCCACCTCCCGCGGAACATGCGGGGCACCCCGGCGATGGCTGCGGGCGTGAAGCGAAGCGTCGGATAGGCGCCCTCAGCGCCGCTTCGCGCACGCCGGGCACGCGATCCTGCCCTGCGCGTTCGGCGCGCACGCCTCGCAGAGCAGATGCAGCCGATCGTCGCACGCCGCCGGCCGCGCCGTCGCGGCGCCGCACGCCTCGCACAGGAGCCTGTCCAAGCTCGATGCGCCCGCGGGGAGCCTAACGACTAGGTCCCGCGACTCCTTGCGCCGCCGGAGACGCAGGCTCACGAGCGCCGCCGGGACCTCGGCGCTCACCAGCGCCGCGACCGAGCACGTCACCTTCGCCGCGAACCGCGCGGGCAAGGCCTCGAGCTTCGCGTTCCGCTCGGCCATGAGGTGCGCGACCTTGGCCTCGACCGCCTTCGGATCCGCGCGCCGCCGCGGCGCCCGCGCCTCCACGATCAGGTCCGCGAAATACGCCACGATCCGATCGTGATCCCGGGCGTGCCTGCGCTCGACCTCGCCGAGCAGCGGCCGCACCGCCTGCTCGGCGCGGAGCGCGATCCAGTCCGCCGCGCGGCCAAGACGAGGAGTTGCTCGTCGTGAGCGCGCACGAGATCGACGAGGGCGCCGCCCTTCCGGGACGCGCGGACCGAGGCCGCGAGCTTCGCCAGCGCGGCGAGCGCGGCGCGCAGCGCGGGGACGCGCCGCTCGCTCGCGCTCATGCGCTCGAGGCTCCCGCGAACTGCGGCGGGGCTCGAGCCGGCGCCGAGCAGGAGCGTCGAGGCCAGCATCCGGGAGCCGGCGTCGGCCCCGTGCGCGCGCACGAGGGCGAGGACGCGCTCGTAGAGCTCGCGCTCCTCCGGGAGCGGATCGACCAGCGCCGTGCTCACATAGCGGGGCGGCAGCGCGAGGCCGCTGTCCGCGCGGGTGTTGCGCACCATCACCTCGGCGAGCAGGGCGCGCAGCCGCTCCCGGTTCTTCGGCGACAGCGGGTCCTTCGGGTCGACGAACTGCGCGCGGAAGGCCGCCGGGGTCGCGAACTGCCCGGGCTTGAGCAGCGTCACGAGGTTGTAGAGCTCCTCGAGATCGGTCTCGATCGGCGTCGCCGTGAGCATCAGGAGGAACCGGCTGTGCAGGCCGTCGACCAGCTTGAAGCCGACGGTCGTGCGGCTCTTGACGTGATGGGCCTCGTCGATGATCACGAGGTCCCACGAGGCGGCCTGGACGAGCGGCGCGTGCTTCGCGCTCCTCGCGAGGGCGAGCGACGCGACGACCACGCCCTCCTCTTGCCAGAAGGCCTCGGGGTCCGCCGTGCGCGCGGCGTCGTCGGTCGTGCGCGCGGCGATCCCGGCCTTCTCCGCGAGCTCGCCCGTCCACTGGCCGACGAGCGCAGGAGGGACGAGGACGAGCGCCCGCCGGACCATCCCGCGGAGCTGGTACTCGCGCAGGATCGTCAGCGCCTCGACCGTCTTGCCTAGACCGACCTCGTCCGCGAGCAGCGCGCGCCCGCGGAACACGCGGAGGACGCGCCGCGCGGTCTCGATCTGGTAGCGGTGCGGCTCGACGCCGGTGAGCGCGGCAAGCGCGAGCAGCTCCTCGAACTGCTCGGCCGAGGCGAGCAGGTGAGCGCGCAGCGCGTGGCTCACCGCCGCGAGCGACGACGGCGGGTCCGCGAGCCGCTGGAGCAGCTCGGACCGGTCGAGGCCGGACATCAGGAGCGGCGCCGGCTTCCTGGGCGGCGGGGCCGGCAGGGGAGCCGGCTCGGGCGAGGGCGCCGGCTCCGCCACGCCGGAGGCGGCGGGCGGCCGGGAGGCGGCGGGCGTGCCGCGCGGGCTGGCAGCACGGGCGCGCGGCGGGCGCTCCGGGGTCGTCGGGGTGGCGGGGGGACTTCGTGGCGGCGCGGCGGGCGCTTCGGTCCGCCGAGCCCGCGCGGGTGAGCGGGCCCGAGCGCGGGTGACAGGGCGCTCCGGGGGCGGCGGCCTCTCCGCGCGATGAGCCAGGAGGAGTCGCTGGACGTCGTGACGAAAGACGAGCTGTCCCAGCCGGCGCGGGATACCGACGTTGCGGTCGACGCAGAACGTGCTCGCGTTGTAGACAAGGAACGCCGGATCGGCGCTCGTCGATTCGCGCATCCGCTCGATGAGCGCGCTGCCCGCGAGCGCCTTTGGAAGGCCGTGCGCGAGGAGCAGGTCATGCGCCTCGTCGAGCGTCAGCGGCTCCTGGTGCGACCGGCCCGAGAGCGCGAACGCCAAGGTGAAGAGATCCGCGCCGGAGAGCAGCCGGCTGCCCGCTTCCGTGGCGAGCAGCCAGCTCACGTCGCTCGCGGAGATCGACGTGATGGGCGTCGTCGAGACCTGCATGCCTCGGCCGCGTGTATCCCTCTGGCTCCGGGATGTCGAGGTGCCATGGGCGCGAGAACGGCAGCAAATTGACGATTATTTTTGGAAATTTGGCGCCCTTGATCGGAATGCGTCCTAGATCTTCTGGCGAAGCCAGCGCGTGAAGGGGGCAAGGAAGGTCTGTTTCCAGTGGACGTTGAAGTACACGTCCGCTTCGCCGAGCTCGGGGTTGTGATCGATGGTGACCGATGCGGCACGATCGAAGAGACCTGCAGTGTCGAACATGGCGGGGCCGAAGCCGGTGCCCTCGACGTAGATGAGCACATCGCCGCGGAAGGCGGAGAGGTTCGACGTGTGGCTCGCGTCGCGTCCCGATAGCCCGCACGCGAGATCGCGGACGCCGGCGATGGCGCCGTAGTTGTCGATGAGGGGACCTACGAGCTCGAGCCGGGCCTCATCGCTATAGACGAGGCTCTGGGTCTCGAAATCGGCGACGGTGCGGACGAACGAGGGAGTCGGGGCGAGCGCGCCCGGAGGAGGCGGGGCGCCGAAGACGAGCAGCATGGCGAGCTGGTTGGTCGTGCCCGGGGGGAAGATGGGCAGAGGAAACGCGCCCTGAGGATCGGCGGCGGCGCCGCGCAACGCGAGCCCGAGGACGGCGATGCTGGGATCGTAGGTCGAGCCCGCGGCGAGCGCCCCCTCGAGGTTGCTGCAGATCGCGTCGTTGTGCGTGGCGATCTCCGGATCCTCGGTGTAGAAGGTGCCCTCGTAGAGGAACACGCCCGAGAAGGCGCGGGGCGCGCGATTGACGAGCGCCATGGCCGTGTTGGCGCCTGCGGAGAATCCTCCGATGACGGGCCGCGCGCCGGGGTTCTGCGAGCGCACGAGGGAGAGCGCGAAGAGCCCGTCGTTCGAGAGGGTGTCGAAGTCCCAGTCGGCCATCACGCTGCAATCGGCCGCGCCGGACTCGCACGCGCCGGGCGGGAGCTCGGTCCTCCGCTGGTCGACGAGCCAGACGTCGTGACCGGCCATGGCGAGCTCGCCGGCCGCGGACTTCGCATACCTCCCGGTCTCGCTGATCTCGTAGAATTCGCCCGGAAATGAGAAGGGGCTGAAGAGGATCACGGGCTCGCCGCAGCCGCGGCCGGCCCCGCGCTTGCTCACGTGGATGATCGAGAACCGATCCAGGGGGCTGTCCCCGGCGTCCACTTCGTAGACCACCCTCTCGAGCGATGGATGCGGCCGCGTGACCTCGACCGAGGCGATGTCGTACGCGCCGAAGGCGCTGCCCGCGAGAAATCCCAACCATCCCAGCATAGGCGCTTCCCTCCATAAGAACGGGGTGACCACCGCGATGTTCACCGTGGTGCTTCGAGCGGCGCTCGCTGCTCGATGCGTCCATCTTCCGCTCGCTCGTGCGCGGACGCTTGGTTGAAATGGACGAAAGCGTGCGGCGTTGCCGCCTTGTGATGCTGGCTACATGTGGTGTCGTGTGCGGTGGCCCGGCGAAATCACGAGGTCAACCGGCAAGCGTCATGGTTGAAGATCGCTGCGACGTGCTGTGATCGATCGCGAGCGACGAGCGCCGATCGCCAGGCTCATGGCGCGGGAGAGGGCGCGGTCGCGGCGTCACGGCGTGATCGGCAGCGCGACCATGATGTTCGCGTTGCACATCTCGTTCTGCGTGCCCCATCCGGGCAGCACGGGATCCTGGGCGTCGCGCGTGTCGAAGGTGCATGTCACCTCGAGCGACGAGCCCGGGTCGAGCAGCGGCGGCGTGCGGTACCAGTACACGTTTTGCCAGTGGACGTCCCAGTCCTCCACGCGCGTGATGCAGCTCTCCTGCGCCCCCGACGCCACGCGGATGTCGAAGGTGCGCCCGCGCTCGTGCATGTGCGGCATCACGCCGAGCACCTCGATCGGGGGAAGCGCCGGGTCGATCGCGAGCTCCGCCCGCGTCCTCTTCCACGTGTAGGCCGCGTCCTGCTGGCCGGGAGGCAGCGTGTCCGGGCCGTCCGGCTCGAAGAGGGTCGTGAGGAAGCCGTCGTCCCCGATGAACACGGCGCGCCGCTCCACGGTGTCCTCGTAGCGGAGCCGGAGGCGCGTCGAGTCCTCGGCGGAGGCGCTCGCGTGGTCATGGAGGTTGTAATGCACCTGGACCACGAAATGGTCCTTCGAGGAGAGCGGCGCCCCGGTGCCGACGGGGAACTCGACCACGTTCTGCCCGGGCGCCCAGGCGAACAGCGGCTGGAACGGCATCCCGTCGGACGGGCCGCCGAAGCACTCCCAGCCGGGCCTGTCCGGCGAGGCGCCGTCGAGCTCCGTCATCAGATCCTGGTTCGTCTTGCCCTCCACGAGCGACGGCTCCGAGGGAGTCACCCGGTAAACCGTGACGTGATGAACGATGGACCGGACCCCGGGCGTCACCTGATATCCGGTGATGAAGCGGTCCGCCTCGATGCCCGGGTCCACCTGGAAGCACCGCCACTCGTCGTACGCCGCGAGCGGATTGGCGGGGTCGACCACGGGGGTGATCGGCGGTGTCATGTAGTCGACGCCGCCCTCGAGCGTGGGCACGGGCGGGGCGGGCGGCGCGCCCGCGCGCTCTCCCTCGGCGCGCGCCCCGGTCGCCCAGCGATGGATGATGTCGATCTCCTCGGCGGTGAGCGTCGCCTCGTCCTCGAAGTCGCCGCACGAGCCGTCGTGCGTCACGAGAAACGGGGGCATATGGCCGCCCTGCACGGCGTCGTCGATCGCGCCAGCGCGCGCCTTCGCCGAGACGTAGTCGTCCAGGCGGAAGGGCGCGAGCCCGCCCTCCTGATGACACGCGGCGCACCTGGACGTCGTTATCGGCGCGACGTCCTGCCAGAACGTGGGCTCCGGCGTCGGCTCCTGCGCCGCGCATCCGAGCGAGAGCGCGAGCGGCACGACGGCCGAGAGGCCGCGCGCGTGGAGGGGCAGGGTCGTCATTCGCGTCGATCGCCTCGGGTCGTGCTGCTTCAAGCGGGCCTCCATAAAATGTGTATAACGTACACGTTTGTGTGTGTGGTATACGCAGTCGCGGGATGGCTGTCAAACCAACGAGGCGTCGGAAAACGGCGACGGAGTACAGCGGCGGCGGCGACGCCGTGCGCAGCCTGGAGCTCCTCTGGGGGGCCAGGAAGCGGCCGAGCCGGGGGCCCAAGCCTGGCCTGAGCCTCGATCAGATCGTGCGGGCCGCCATCGAGCTCGCCGACGGCGAGGGGCTCTCGGCGCTGTCGATGCAGCGGGTCGCCGGGAAGCTCGGGTTCACCACGATGTCGCTCTACCGGTACGTTCCGAGCAAGGCCGAGCTCCTGGATCTCATGCTGGACACCGTCGCGGGGGAGCTGCCCCTGGTCGACGACGTCTCCGGGGGGTGGCGGGCCAAGCTCGAGGCGGCGGCGCTGGCGGACTGGGCGCTCTACCACCGCCACCCGTGGTTCTTGCACGTGACGCCGGTGCGCCCCGTGATGGGGCCGCACGGGATGGCGGCGTACGACGCGGAGCTCCGCGCGGCCTGCGGGATCGGCCTCACCGACCGCGAGGTGATCGCCGTCGTCCACCTCGTCGACGGGTACGTCCGAGGCGCGGCGAGGCTCTCGGTGGACGTGGCCGAGGCCGAGCGGGAGACCGGCGTCACCGACGCGCAGTGGTGGTCCGAGCGCGCGTACTTCTGGGACAAGCTCTTCGACCCGGGGCGCCTCCCGACGATGGCGAAGCTGATGCGCTCGGGCGCCTTCGGCGAGCACCCCTTCACGGAGGAGGTGTTCCTGTTCGGCCTGCAGCGCGTGCTCGAGGGCATCGAGGCGCTCGTCCGGTCGCGCTCCCGTCGATGTGACGAAAGTCCCGAAACGTCACGGTCTCCAGCGCGGGGTTGTGACGAAAGTTTCCCTGATGCCCCTCGGCATGACGAGAAGTCGACGTGCGCGCAGTGCGGCGGCGAGATCGCCCAGTCCTCCACGGGGCGGCCGCGCGCTTACTGCTCGCGCGCTTGCCAGCAGCGCGCTTACCGGGCGCGCAACGGATAGTTGTCCCCCTCAGTCCACATGGGTTGAGCGACCCATTGCGCGGACTGCGTGGACCTGATCGACCCCCTGCCGCCCATCCCGCCGAACGCCTGGGAGCTCGGCCTCAGCGACCTGGGCGAGACGACGGACCTGCACCGACCGTCGCCGGCCTCCGAGAGGAGCCAGCGCGCGGCGCTTGATCCATATAGTATACCCCCCTATGCTATAGGCGTGCACACGGTCGAGAACAAGAAGAAGCTCATCGCGCGCGTCCGGCGGATCCGGGGGCAGCTCGAAGCGGTCGAGCGGGCCCTCGAGGGCGAAGCGGGTTGCTCGGAGGTCCTGCAGACGGTGACGTCGGCGCGTGGCGCGCTGAACGGCCTCGTGGGCGAGCTCATCGAGGGGCACATCCGCACGCACGTCATCGACGGGGAGCGCGCAACGGCACCTCAGCGGGAGGCCGCGGAGGAGCTGGTTCAGATCGTCCGCGCCTATGTGAAGTGAAGGAAGCAACGATGAGCGACTCCACGGGATCCGATCGGCTCGCCCAGCTTCGACACGCCCACGACCACGGCGCCGCCGCGCCTTCGCACGAAGCCAGGACCCGGTGGGTCGTCGCGCTGACCTTCGCCATGATGGTGGCGGAGCTCGTGGTCGGCTATGCGACGAACTCGCTCGCGCTCACGGCCGACGGCTGGCACATGGCCACGCATGCGGGCGCGCTCGGCATGTCGGCCTTCGCGTACTGGTTCGCGCGCAAGCAGTCCGGGTCGAGCGCGTTCTCCTTCGGCACGGGCAAGGTGCACGCCCTCGCCGGGTACACGAGCGCGGTCGCGCTCGCGCTCATCGCGCTGCTCATGGTCGTCGAGTCGCTGCGCCGCTTCCTCCATCCCGAGTCGATCGCCTTCTCCGAGGCGCTTCCCGTCGCCGTCGTCGGTCTCGCGGTCAACCTCGTCAGCGTGCGGCTCCTCCACGCCGACGAGCACCATCACGAGGCGGACGACGACCACCCCGACCACGATCACCACGACCATCGCCATGACGATCACGACGACGAGCACGCCCATGGCCACGACCACCACGGGCACGACCACAATTTGCGCGCGGCGTACTTCCACGTCCTCGCGGACGCGCTGACCAGCGTGCTCGCGATCCTCGCCCTCCTCGGCGGGCGCACTCTTGGCTGGACGTTCCTCGACGCCGCGATGGGCATCGTCGGCGGGCTCGTCATCGCGAAGTGGAGCTACGGACTCTGCCGACAGGCGGCCAGGCAGCTGCTCGACGTCGTACCTTCCGAGTCCCTTGCTCAGCGCATCCGCGATCGTATCGAGTCTACCTTCGCAGGAGCGAGCGTCGTCGATCTGCACCTGTGGGACATCGGCCCCGGCGCGCGCGCCTGCATCGTCTCGGTCGCGGTACCGAGCCCTCTGGCGCCTTCCGCCTACCGTGACGCGCTCGTCCCGATCGCCAGCCTCCAGCACGTCACGGTCGAGGTTCGCCCGCTCTCTGCCGGTGACGCGCGGAGGGGCTCATGAACTTCGGCGCGATCTTGCTCCTCGCGCTCGGGCTCGCGATGGACGCGACCGCTGTCGCCGCGGCACGAGGGCTGTCGGTCCCGGCGATCCGGGCGCGCCATGTCCTGCTCGTCGCCGGGTTCTTCGGCGGCGCTCAGGCCCTGATGCCCGTCATCGGCTGGCTGCTCGGGGAGCAGATCGGTCCGCGCGTGCAGGCGTGGGACCACTGGATCGCGTTCGTGCTGCTCGCGTTCATCGGCGGAAAGATGCTCTGGGAAGCCCGCGGCGACGGCGACGGCGAGGGCGAGACCACGGCCGATTCCTTCGCGTTGAGCTCGATGTTCGTGCTGGCGATCGCCACGAGCATCGACGCCCTCGCCGTGGGCATCACGCTGCCGATGTTGAACGCCCCGTTCGCGATCTCCGTCGTGACGATCGGCGTCGTCACGGCGCTGCTCAGCGCAGCCGGGCTCTTCGCGGGACGGCGGTTCGGGGCGATGCTCGGCAAGCGTCTCGACCTCGCTGGGGGGATCGTGCTCATTGGACTCGGGTTCAAGATTCTCCTCGAACACCTTTTGCTGTCGTAGGCGTGCCCCCGCGGACCGCGCCCGCCGGCTTCCGAGTGCGCAGGGACGAGGCGAGCTCGAGGTGCGTCGCAGCGCTCGCTCAGATCGAGAGCGCCATCGGCGAGCGCGGCCGCGCGCTGGCCGCCGCGTCGCTGCGCGGCGCGCCCCAGCCGCCGCCCGGCGCCTCGGCGGCCTCGCTGACGCCGAACGCGCGCTGCACGAAGGACGAGCTCTGCGCATAGGCGAACAAGTCGCTCGGCCGGATGGCGGGCATGCCGCGGTGCAGCCGCCGTACGAGCACCAGCGTGTAGAGGTCCATGTAACGCTCGACCATGCGGGCAGCGGAGTAGCGCTGGAGCGTGACCTTCCGGCCGTATCGCCCCATGCGCGTGGCGAGCGCGGGGTCGTCGCGGAGCTCCGTCAGCCTGGCCGCGAGCGTCTCGGCGTCACCGGAAGGCACGAGGAAGCCCGTGTACCCCTCGGTGAGGGCCGTGGGCACGCCGCCCACCGCGGTCGCGACGACGGGGAGCCCGGCGGCCATCGCTTCGAGGACGGCGAGCGGCAGGCCCTCGGCGACGGAGGTGAGGGCGAACGCGTCGAGCGCGGCCAGGATCTGGGGTACGCCGTGCCGCCCGCCGACGAAGTGCGCGCGCTCGGACAGGCCGAGCTCGCGCGCGAGCGCGACGAGCCGCGCCCGCTCCGGGCCATCTCCGGCGAGGAGCAGCCGCCCGTCCTCCGGCAGCGCCTGCGCGGCCGCGCGCAGGAGCAATGCATGGTTCTTCACGGCTGAGAGGCACCCCACGCTCCCGAGCACCCAGGCCCGCTGCGAGATGCCGAGCTCGGCCCTGACACGGGCCCTGGCCACGGGATCGGGCGCGAACCGCGAGAGGTCGAGGCCGCTGGCGACGACGTGCAGCTTCTCGGCGCTGACCTGGCCCTGGTTGACCAGGGCCTCGGCGGCCGGCCGCGACACCGCGACGTGGGCGTCGACGAACGCGGCGGCGGCGCTGCGCAGCCATCGCCGGCCTTGCAGCTCGTCCGAGACGCCGTGCTTCGTGTGGACGACCGGGACGCGGTGCAGCCAGCCTGCGGGCGCGGCATAGAGGAGCGGCTGCAGGTTGTGCGCATGGACGAGCGAGATCCCTCTCGCCCTGAAGAGCGCGACGAGCCGGGCGGTCATGCTCACGTCGAGGCCGCGGCGCTTCGGCAGGAGCTGCACCTCGACGCCGCGCCGCCGCAGCTGCTCTGCCCGCGGACCGTCCGGATCATCGGCGATGGCGATCACGGTCACGTCATGGCCCGCAGCGCGCTGGAGCGCCGTCAGATCGACGACCACCTGCTCGGCGTCGCCGGCCTTCAAGCTGCTCACCACGTGCGCGATCCCGAGCTTCCATGGAAGCCCCGCCCGGTCCCGGTCGCGGTCTCCCGCGCCGTAAATGTCACGAACATCCATGTCTCCCCCCCTCGAACGAAACGAATGGAACGGTGTCGACGCGCGCTGCTCGTCCAGCGCGCCTGCGCTGCCTGGCTCCTCGAGGCGTGATCTAGCTTCTCCGATCGGCGGAGCGGCGCTCCGCTCCCTGGCCGACGCAGCGAAGCGATGATGGACGAGCGTCCTGGGCTTGAGAAGCGTAAGCGCCGCGGCACGCCGAGGGCGATGCGCGGCGGATGGTAGGAAAATTGATTGGTGTGGAATATAGGCTGAACCCGGAATGTGGCAATACAAAACTGTGATGAATGGTAAGACGGCAGTGCGCGAGGAGGGTTGTCCAGCTGTCCAGTTGTCCAGGCCGGCCCGGGCCGCGCGCCGCGCGCTCGCTCCGGCTGAACGGGATCCGTCCGCGACTTCCGACCTCGGCGCGAATGTCGGGTTTATTCCGGGGCTGCGTACGGTTTTATCTGCTCGCTCCCCTTGGCGCGGAGCTTCGCGACCGCGTCGAGCGCGGCGGCCGGCAGGTCGCCCTCTCCCCGCGGCTCAGGCCAGGAGGCCTGGCAGGGGCCCGGTGCACACGCCGGGAATGCCGAAGGTGGTCACGTCGTCGAGGCCCATGGCGTTGCATACCGACACGAGCAGGTTGTTGTGCGGCAGGTCGGCGTACTTCATGTAGCGGCCCATCTTGAAGTAGCCGCCCGCGCCGCCCGCGAGCACCCACGGGATATCCTTGTACGTGTGCGTGTTGCCGACGCCGAGCTCGTTGCCCCAGAGCAGCAGGGTGTTGTCCAGCACCGAGCTGCCGTCCACTTCCTTCGCGAGCGCCAGCTGATCCAGCACGTATTTCACTTGCTCGCTGTGCCAGACGTTGATCTTCACGAGCTTCTCGTTCGCGACCGCATCGTTGTCGCCGGCGTGGGAGAGCTCGTGGTGCTCCTCGTTCACCCCGATCCAGGGATAGTACTGCCAGCTATCGGCGTTGGCCCACATGAACGTGGAGACGCGGGTCATGCCGCAGATGTGCGCGAGCAGCATCAGGTCGGTCTGCAGCCGGCCGACCTTCGGATAGTTCTCCATCGCTCGCGTGTCGAACTTCTCCGGCATCGTGAGCGGCGTGCACGAGACCACCGAGCTCTGCAGCCGCTGCTCGATGTTGCGGATGCCGCCGAGGTGCGCCTCGAGCCGCGCCTTGTCCTCGGAGCTGACGCGCGACTTCAGTCGGCCGATATCGTCCTTGAGGAAGTCCAGCACGCTCTGGCGCTCCGCGATCAGCCGCTGCAGCTCCGTTTCGGAGAGATCCGCGTTGGCGAAGATGCGCGAGTACATCTGGAATGGATCGTCGACGGCCGTGTTCGGCTGGTTCGGACCGCGGTACGAGATCACGCGGAGCGGCTCCTGCCCCTCGATGCGCACGCCGAACTCGAGCGACGGGAACTGGCTGCTCTTGCCGATGCGATTGGCGATGTGCTGGTCGACGGAGATGCGATCCGCCCAGCCGGCGGGGCCGCCCGCGCCCGTGAAGCTGCCGGCGAGCAGCGAGCCGCCCGTGAGCATCGCGCCGGGGCCCTTCATGTGCGGTCCGCCGGGTTTGTTCTCGCTCGTGACGCCGAGCTCGTCCTCGACCGTCGAGTTCATGTGCACGCCCTTGAGCACAAGCATCCTCTGCTTGTGCTCCTCGAGCGGCGCCAGGATCGGGCCGAGCGAGAGCGGCGCCTCGTGCGCGTCCCCTGCCGGAAAGAACGCCGACGGCACGGTGCCGTTCGCCGAGAAGATGCCGATGAAGCGCCTGGCGCCCGGCTGCTTCGCGTCCTGTCCAAAGACGGTGGCGCTCCGCCAGACGGGGCTCGTGAGCGCGACGGTCAGGGCGCCGAGCCCGCCCAGCAGCTTGCGGCGGCTGATCTGGGTGCGGAGGTCGATAGGGCCTCTTCGGTTCATGGCATCTCCTTCGTGTGCGCGTCGATCGGACGGCGGTAAAGGAAGGCGTCCGTCTCCACGACGGCGCGGGGAAGCGCGTTCAGATCCTGGCCGGCGGCCTTGAAGGTCTCGAGCAAGCTCTCCATCGAGCAAGCATCCATGTCCTGCTCGAAGCGGGCGATCGCGAAGCGGAACCACTGGCGCGCCACGCACTCTTCCACCTCGGCGCTGCCCGCGAGCCTACTGCCGAGCTCCGCCACGCCCTCGAACTCGCCGTCCATGTCGCGGGTGGCGATGACCTTGCCGCTCGCGTCGACCGGCTCGCCGCCGTCGAGCTCGCGGTAGCGGCCGATCGCGTCGTAGTGCTCGAAACCGAAGCCGATAGGGTCGAGCAGCTGGTGGCAGCCGACGCAGCTCGGGTCCACCTCGTGCTGCGACAGCCGCTCTCGGGTCGAGCTGCTCGGGTCGACCTCGGGCGGCTTGGGGATGTTGGCCGGCGGGGCCGGCAGCTGCTGGCAGAGCAGCGCCTCGCGCACGAACTTCCCTCGGTAGATCGGCGAGCTCTCTGCGGGCTTCGCCTGGATGGCGAGCAGCGCCGGGAGCGTCAGGATACCCGAGGTGGCCCCGTCCGTGCGCTTCAGCGCCTGGAAGGACTCGTCGCCGGTGACGCCGTAGTACCCGCCGAGATCCTTGTTGTAGAAGACCGTCGTGGAGGTGAGGAGCGCGCTCAGCTTGCCTCCCTCGTCGTCGAGCACGTGGTCGAAGAAGGCGTCGGCCTGCCCGCGCAGCGACTCGCGGAACGACCGCGATTGCCACTCGGGGAAGGCGTCCGCGTCCTTCACCACGCTGTTCAGGCCGTTCAGGTGCGTCCAGCTGCCGAGGAAGCGATGGACCAGCCTCTCGCCGCGCTCGTCCTCGAGCATCCAGTCGAGCTGCGCCGCGACGCCCTCCTTCGTGGTCAGGCTGCCGTCTTCGATGGCCTCGTTCAGCCTGGCGTCCGGCAGGGTGCCCCACAGCATGTACGAGAGGCGAGCTGCCACCTCGTAAGGAGAGAGCTTCACGGCGCGATCGCTCACCTTCTCCGAGGTGCCGATCTCGACGCGGTACAGGAAGCGCGGCGACTGCAGCATGCCGCGGAGCAGGAGCTCGATCCCGTGCTCGTAGCTCGTCTCCGCGCCGACGTCGAAGAGCTGCAGGTGTCGCTCGATGTCCGCCGCGTCCGTGATCGGGGCGCGGTAGGCGCGGGCGCCGAAGCCCACGACCAGCTGGCGCGCGCACTCGCGCGGCTCGGCTCCGGCCTCGCAAGGCGCGATCCTGTCGAGCGCCTCCGGATCGCCGGCGACGGCCGCGGCGATGACGTCCGCCGCGGCCTGGAAATGCTCGAGCTCGACCTGCGTGACGTCCGGCTGCAAGAGGCCGAACGCCGACGCCTCGATCGCGGGGCCGAGCGCCGCGTCGAGGCCGGGCACGTCGCCGGCGAGGTCGCGCACGGTGTTCAGGTACTGCTCCCGCGAGAGCAGCCGCATCGGCGAAGGCCCAGGATCGATGGTGCTCGCGTCGCACCTCAATGGCTCGCCCGGGCCCGAAGGCCCCGAGCCCGAGCCTCCGCTGCTCGAGCTGCCGCTCGTGCCGTTCGTGCCCTCCGCCGGCGATTTGCCGTCTTCGCTGCCCAGGTTGCCGATGCACGCCGACAGCGCGAGCGCCGCGGCGAGCAGGCCCACGCTTCCGTGGGACTTGAATTGTTCAATCGATGATGTAGTCATTCAGGGCTCCGCTCGAGGCAGCTGGCTACTCAGCCTCGGTGGGAGACCCGCTCGGGCGCGATCACCTTTTTCGTCGTCGAAACGTGGAGACGTTTCGATTGGTACGAAGAGGTAGGTCCACGGTCGCCGCGCTCCGACCCGACCGCGGGAGCGCCGCCGGCTCACGGTCCTTCGATGCTGCAGCACACAGCGCAATCGTAGGCTTCGAGCAATTCGCGCCCGGTGCACGGGACGTCGCCGCACGCGGTCCCCTTCAAGGCGCCGCAGCTCGGGAGGCATTCCCCTTCGACCTCGATCGAATGCGGCGGATCGCAGGGCGTGTCGTTGCCCGGGGGCTCGTCGCCGTCGGGCGTGAAGTACAGCCGATCCAGCTGGACGCCCTCGACGGCGTTCGCGAGGACGAGCTCGTGCGCTCCGGCCGAGAGGGGGAAGCGGAGCGGCTCGCCATAGCGCGTGTTGTCGTGGAGATCGTCCCAGAACCAGATGTCACCGACGCTGATGCGCCAGAGGTACCAGGGGCCGCCGTCCACCTGGAACCAGAAGCGGTTGTTGAGGGCGCCCGGCGCGTGGATCCGCCCCCAGATCACGTACTCTGCCCCGCTCGGCGCCTCGAAGCGGTAGCGAGCCCGCGCGAGCCCCGGCGCGTCGTCCGAGGTCACTCCGGCCGGGGGCGCGATGAAGCGGCCCTCGGAAGCGCGGCTGTCTTCACCGACGGTGAAGCCGTCGCTCAGCTCTCCGAGCTCCGCCTCGATGTAAGAGGATCCGGACACGACTGGCGCCCAGGCTCCGACCGAGGTGATCTCCGCATCACACCCGGAGGCCGCAAGGCAGCCGAACGCCATGAAACGAGCGGCCGAGCAGCGCTTCACGGCTGATCCAGGAACCGCCTTAGCTTCGCGCTGTGGGGGCTCTTGGGATACTGCTTGACGAAGGCCTGAGCGCGCCGCTTCGCCTCCTGCGCGTTGCCGCGCGCGGCCAGCACGTCGATGGCGAGCACCTCGCGCTCCTGCCGGAGCACGCCGTTCGGGAACTGCGCGCGCAGGCGCTCGAGGAGCGCCGTGGCTCCCGCCACGTCTCCGGAGCGCAGCTTGGCGCGCGCTTCCGTGAGCAGCGCGCTCTCCGCGCGCAGAAGATCGGTCTCCGTCGGCTTCGGTCCGCTCGGCCTCCGGGTCGGCTCTCCCGCGGTGGGACCATCGAGCGGCGGCGCCGGAAGCGCCTTGGGCTCCTCCAGAGGCGCCACAGGGGCCTGCGGCACCTCCGCGGGCGCGCGCTCCGGCGCCGCCGCGTGGGGCGGCGCAGGCGGCTCGTCCGGGGAGGAGAGGGCCCAGTACCCTCCGCCGAGCACCAGGCCGCCGCCCACGAGCACAGCCGCTGCCTTGATCGAGAGCGCCGACGGCAACAGCGAACCGACGCCAGCCTTCGTGGCAGCGGCGGCGCTCGCGCCGGCCGTGGCGCCGGCGGCCGTCCCCGCCGCCAGCTGGCCCGCGATGCCGCGCCATGCGCGCTCCTTCGCGCCCTCGGGCGGACCCACGTGGCGCACGCTTCCCAGGAGCTCTCGCTCGAGCGGGTCCGCCCCGCTCTTGACGCTCAGTAGCCGTTCAGGATCCCCCATCACACGGCCTCCTTTCGGCTCGTGTCCTGTGCCAGCGCGAGGCGCTTGACCTCGCGGGAGAAGGTCTCGCGCGCCAGGCGGAGGCGCGAGCGCACGGTGCCCACGGAAATGCCCAGCAGGTCCGCGATCTCCTGCCCCGACTTCTCCTCGAGCTCGAACAGGACGAACACGAGGCGCTGCGGCTCCGGCAGCTTGTTCAAGATGACCTCCGCCGCCTGCGCGCGCTGCCGAGACTCCGCGCTCAGCGCGAGCTCCTCGGACGCGCCGCCGTAGAGGTCCATCTCCGCGGCGTCCGTCGTGACCTCGCGCCGGAACCGCGCTGAGCGCCGGTAGTCGCTCGCGACACGCTGGCAGATGCCGAAGAGCCATGTCGTGAGGAGCGATCGACCCTCGAACTCGGGGAGCTTGAAATGCGCGGTCAAGAACACCTTCTGCGCCAGGTCGAGCACGTCCGCCTCGCGCACCCCGAGGCGCCTGAGCGAGCACCAGACGAAGTTGAAGTGTGCGTCGTAGAGGGCTCGAAACTCGGGGTCCGGTGTGCTCATGCCGTGACGTCCCGGTGACCTGTCAGCGAACGAGACGAGCAGACGCCGCCAGCTCGAGCGCGGAATTGTGCAGGGACGATACCACTCGGCCATCTGGAGCGACAAACGGGTTGAAACCACAAGAAAAAGCAGGAATTTTTCACAGGGAGACGGGGAGGCGGGGAGCGAGAGACGGCGAGGAGGGAGAAATTCATTTCTTCTTCCTCCCCGCCTCCCCGCCTCCCTGTGAAAATTCTCCGGGTTTCAACGTGATCGGTGCTCTAGTGGGGACGCCGGCCCGCGACGATCACAAATAAATGCGCGTGCTCCGCGCGGCGGCTACCCTCGCGTCGTCCGGATGCGGAGGCGTCGCGCTTTTCCCGTGGTTTTTTGTGCGATGCTGGCGGCTTCGGGGACCGCCGCGGCGCAGACCGAGCCGTTCCTGAGCGTGACGCGCGGCGCTGGCGCCGAGAGCTGCCCGGACGCGGCGCGCCTCATCGAGCGCGTCGAGCAGCTGCGCGGTCGGCCCGAGACGGGTGCGAGCAGCTCCTACCTCGTCGACTTCACCCGGGATACCGACGGCTTCCGCGCGTCCATCCGCAGCGGGAGCGGCGCGCGCGAGCTGCGCGATCGCAGCCGCAGCTGCGCCGGGCTCGAGCAGGCGACCGCGGTGACGCTCGCGCTGCTGCTCGACTCCGACGGGCAGGCGTCGTCCCCGCAGGAGCCCGGGGTCGAGGCGCGCGACGCGCCGCCGCCCGCGCCTCCAGCGCCGGCACCTTCACCCAGCGCCTCGGCGGAGCGGCCGCCGGTCGCGCGGCCCGCGCCAGCGGGCGCCGGCGGCGGCGAGCGCGAGGCGTCGACGTCCGGACGTGGCGCCACGCGGCTCACGCTGGCGGCGGGCGCTGCCGGCCTGTTCGGCGTGGTGCGTCCCTTCGCGCCCGCGCTCTCCGCGGACCTCGGCATCGGCGGTGCGCGATTTCGAGCGGCGATCGGCGCGCTCTGGCTCGTCCCGCAGACGCTGGAGCTCGGGCCGGGCGAGCTCCGCGAGACGATGCTCGGCGGCGCCGTGCGCGCCTGCTTCGCGGCCGCGGGTGTTGGAGGCCTGCGCTTCGACGTGTGCTCCGGCGTTCACGCTGGCCGGCTGAAGGTGGCGGCCAGCGGCTTCACGCGGAACGACGCCGTCGAGAAGACGTGGCTGGCGGTGCCGATCGAGCTGTCGCTGGCGAGCCTGGCAGGTCCGCTCGGCTTCGAGGTCGGCGCCGCCGCGCTGGTGCCGCTCCGGCGCAACGATTTCTCGGTGGATGGCGTGGGGGTCGCGTACAGATCGCCGCCGGTCGGCGCGCTTGTGTCACTCCGCGGCGTCGGCAGCTGGATGCTGTAGGTCTCTATCTCGAGCGGCGAGCGCGTCGTGCGCTTCTCCCAGCAATGCTAGCCTGGGAGGGTGGCATATCGCACTCGTATCGAGGAAGGCCCGCGCTGCCGCTTTCATGCTCTCGCCCCCTCGACGGAGGAGTGCGCGCGCTGCGGCGCTCCCGTCTGCCACGTGTGCGTCTCCTTCTCCGCTTCCCACGGGGTCGCCTGCCCTGGCTGCGAGCGTGCGATCCGGCGCGGTCGCGCGCTCAGGAGCGCGGGCGTCGCGGCGGTCTTGCTCGCGGCGGTGGGCGGCGTCGCGGCGGCGTACATCCACGCTGCCGCGGCCGTGCGGATACCGCCGGAGGGCCTCGCCGCGACCGAGCGCGCGCTGGAGGCGAACCCCTGTGAGGAGGACCTGATGCTCACGCTGGCCGAGCTCCTCCGTCGCGCCAATCGCGATCGCGAGGTGATCGAGCGCAGCGAGGCGTTCCTCGCGGCGTGCGGCCACGGGCCCAGGCTGCTCTGGAAGATCCGCGCCGCCCACGACCGCCGCGGAGAGTACTCCGGGGCGGAGCGCGCGGCGACGCGGCTGATCGAGCAGAGCCCGGCCGACGGGGACGCCTATTGCGGGCGCGCCGAGTCGCGGGAGCGCCAGGGAAAGCTCGAGGAGGCGGCCGCCGACTACGAGCAATGCATCGCGCTCCGCCCGCACCAGCGGGGGGCGCCCGTCCACCTGGCGCGCGTCTATCAGGATCTCCGCCGCCCGTGCGACAGCATCGCGCCGCTCGCCCAGCTCCTCTATTACCATGCCGATGAAGGGACGCGGCTCGTGCGGTGGTCTGGCTTCACCGTGATGGAGATGGCGAGCCAGCTCGCCACCTCGGCCGAGTGCCAGCCTCTCGCCGTCACCGGACAGGCGCTCTTGCAGCGCGGGGAGGACCGCCTGGCTCGAGGCGAAGCAGCGATCGACGGCAAGGAAAAGGGCGTCTTCGTCGTCGATGCAATGGTGAGCCACGTGCTTGTACAGAGGGCGTTCGCGGACCGGATCGGCCTCTCCGCCGGGCCGCGTGTGCTGCGGGTGTGGACGCCGAGCGGCCTTCAGGAGGCGAAGCTCGCCGTCGCCGGCCGGCTGGAGGTGGAAGGCGCCTCCGCCCCGAGCGTGAAGCTCGCGATCGTGGAGGACCTCCCCGGCGTGGCGGGCGTGCTGGGGCTGTCGTTCCTGCTCCGGTTCCGCGTGCAGCTGACCGAGAAGGGAACCACGCTCTCGCCGCCGCCGACCGGCATGGCGCCGTCGACCGAGGAGACGGCGATCGCTGCGGCAGCGGGCGATGACAACGAGGCGGCAGCAGCGGATGACGGCCGGGCGGCGGCGGCGGACCACGACGCGGCGGCGAAGGCAGGCGACGAGGAGGTGGCGGAGGCCCATGAGGGGCTCGCGCCGGCTCGATGAGCGGCTCCGTGTCGCGGAGCAGCGGGCGAGCCCGATGGCGAGATCGAGGTGGATTACCCCGCAGGCCTACCGCGCTTCGCGAAGTGCGCATGGCACTGGCGGAACATCTCCTGCCATCGTGCGTACTCCGTCGGTCGCTCGCGGAGCCGCTCCTTCCAGGTTGCATCGACCGCTGACCGCTTCTCGGCGGAGCTCAGCCCGTATCGCCGGAAGATCTCCTCGGCCGCGTCAGGGAACAGGGACAGCTCGGCGCAGAGCGCGGCGTACTGGGCGAGCGGCAGGACGATGTCGATCGGCTCGGCGAGGGGCGCTGGACCGCTCGTGCCAGCTTTGCTCGACGGCGAGGGACATGGCGGCGTCGTGGAGCTCTGGGAGGTGGCTCCGGCCACCGCCGCCTGCGCGCTCGCGGTTTGCCTCAACAGCTCACGGGGGATCTCGAGGCTCAGGGACGTCTCTCCGAGCTGAGCCGGAGCCTGCGGAGCCCGTTTCGATGAGGCCGGCGCTCCGGCAAGCCTCGCCGGAGCCGTTTCGGCAAAGGGAATCGCCGGGCCTCCCGGCAGCGCCTGCACCGGTGATGTCACCACGGCCTCCCGATGTGCCCGTGGCCGCTGCGGCTGGGCTGTCGGCGTGGGTGGCCGAGGAGCCTCCGATGCCCCGGGCGCGAACGGCAGAGCTGGGCCGCGGGGGACGTCCACGAGCGGCCCGGTCTCCGCGACCACGGGCGGCGGGGGCTTCACGGCCGCCGAGACGGTGGACCGCGGGAATGGCAGCGCCGCCCCCCGTGGAATATCGGGCAGGGGCGCCGTGCCGGTGAGCGACTCCGCAGCGCGCGGAGGCTTCGGTTCGGCCCTCTCGATCGAGATTGCGTTTTGCGCGGGCATGAAGGGGACCACCGCGGCTCGGGGCACGTCCAGCAGGGGTCCCGTGCCCTGCAGCGCCTTCGGGGCCGCCGCCCCGCCGGAAGACGGCGCGGACGGCGCAGACAAGGCGGCGCGAGGCGCGATCGAGCGCTCGACGTCAGCGACGTTCCGCGCCCGGGCGAGGAGCATCCCCAGGCGGTGCGCGTGGTGCGCCTCCAGCCGCTCGAAGTCCTTCGCCAGCACCGCATCGCGCCCCAGCATCACCCGCCACCCCCGATGAAGCGCGGCGAGCGCCGCCTCGTCCTCCAAACCGTGGCGCCGCAACACCCCTTTGCGCTGCTCGGGCAGCGCCTCGAGCTCCGCGCACAGCGCCGCGTACTCGGCCAGGCCCAGACCGGGCTTGCGGGGCATCACCGCTGCGGTGGGATCGTTTGTGGGCGCGTTCGCCGCTCCCCGTGCGTCAGCCACCCTCGACGGTCTCAGCACACGGGAGCCGACCCGGAGCGGTCCAAGCTTCCCAGGTTTCGCACGAAGCTCCACGAGGAGCTCGCCGAGCTTCGTATCCTCCTCCACGCGCCGCGCCCAGCGGCGGCGGAGCCGCGAGACGTCGTTCATGCCCAGATCATTCCCGTGCAGCAGCTCGAACGGCGCCGGATGCGCCTCAAAGGCGGCGAGAAAGCTCGCCCAGGCGGCCGCGTCCTCCGCGAGCGGCTCGACCGATCGCTCCAGCCAGTCCTCGGCCTGCGCCAGCTCCAGCTCGTACGCCGCGAGCAGCTCCGGCTCGGCGACCAGCCGCTGCTTCCAGGCGAGATCGGCCCGGGCGAACGCGCGCGGCGTCAGCCCCTCGACTGCGAGCACGTCCTCGAGCGGGAACCCCTCGGTCACCGCCGCCGTAACGGCCGCAACCTGCGCCAGCGAGACCCCTCCGCTCGCTTCCTGTGCTCCCGATGCGGGCTTCGTGGCTGCCGCCATCCCTGGCCCCTAATCGCCGACCAGCACGGTGCCGGACGCGAGCACCCTTCCGTTCGGCGCGTCGGCCGGGTCGCTGCAGGTCAGCGCCGGATCGCCGAGATGCGCGGCCGGCTTGTTGTTGATCAGCACCGTCTCGCTGCCCGCCTGGATCCGAGCCTGATTCGACGGAGGACGCTGAAAGGCACCTCCATTGGGCACGTGCGCGGGTGCATTCGCCGCAGTGCTCCCCTGGACCGCGGCCGGCTTGCCCTCGATGAGGACATCCGCACTCAGCTCGCCGGACAGGTCCCCGCTGAACGGCATCGGCATCGGCGTCGGCACAGGCCCGCCGGGAGAGGGCACCATCACCAGGTGCGTGTCGACGCCGATGACCTTGTCGCCTTGCTTCGCGGCGGGCTTTCCTGGCTTGGGGGTCTGCGACTGCATGTTCTCTCCGAGCTATCCTGCGCCGCTCACGGCACTTCGTGGTCGAGTTGAGGAGAAGCCACGAATGGGAGTGGCTCGCCGATCTGATTCACCAGAACGGACAGTACGTTGCGCGCTGTCATTATTCTGCTCTATTCCCGTATCAACGGTACCCGAGGGCCTCCCTGAGCTTGGAGGTGTCGATGAAACCGCGGAGCGGATCCTTCTTTCCATCGGTGCTGCGCTTGTTCTGGGCAACACCCTGCCACCTTCCTTGCGGAAGCTGGATCTTCTTGCGCTCTTCGGGGCTGAGATTCGCCAGGGCCTCGTTCCAGCCAGCCTCGCCGTCGTCGTCACGGAAATCGAAGGATTTTCCGTCCAGCGTCATGAATCGATAATGCGGACGCTGCCGTTGCTTATCAGACTGGGCGTAGAACGCTTCAGCCTCACAGGATGCAACAATGGATATGTGACCTCCGGCTTTGCGGTCGGCCATGAAGATATCTCCCGGCCTGGGCGCATACCCGTCTCCCGGAGGATGCCAGACGAGGAGGCCGGTGGGCGTGCCTTTCGCTTGCTGGTTCTGGTGGAATACTTCCAGCGGGAGTCCCTTTGCATAGGCCTCCACCATGTTCAGGTTCTGTCCGAATGTCCACACACCGTTGATGGCTTCACGGTTAAGGAATTTGCCGAGTTCCGCGCGCGTGATCTTGTCCTCCGGACTGCCACGCAAGACCCAGGCCTTCCAGAACACCCAGGATACGAAGTCGCCGCACCAGGAGTGAAAGTCATTCGGAACCATGTTCGATTCCTCGCGCGCCTTGACTCTGGCGAGCGCCTCTTCCATTCCCTCTTTCTTGAGCCGCTCGAGCGCTGCGGTGTACTTCGCCTCTCGTGCCGCTGCCCTCGCCTCGTGCGGTCGCTGGCACTTCCCGTTCTCCTTGACCCCAGGGAAGGTAGGCAGCATGCCCGGACACGCAGCGCCGCTCTGGCTGCCGTGTCGGTTCTCGGTGATCTCGAGGACCAGCGGGCTCCACTCGATGCTGTTGACGGCTTGCCAGGCGATGTCGACGAGCCAGTCCTTGGGACTGATCACGGTGACCTGCCCTGTCCCCTTGGGCACGTGGCTGCTTTTTCCGGGCTCCTCCGGCCGCTCGACCAGCGGTGGTGCCTGTGCGGGGACGGCCCCGTCGGCGGCATCCGCCTCCGGCTCCGACGCTAAAACCGGCTCCTTCCTGCGGTCCACGACGTAGGTGGCGTTCACGTTGCTGCCCACCTTCGGGCCTTGCACCTTGGTGAGGATGTAAGCACCGCCGGGGGCGGCGCCGTAGTCGTTGCCGCCGACGAACGGGTTGTTCCAGTACAGCGTCACCGAGCCACTCGATCCGCGGTAGGTCACGCGGCCCTCGGTGCCGGTCATGAAGCCGTCGGACTCGGCCGACCAGACCGCTGTCGCTCCGCACGTGGGTGGTGGTTCTTGGCCCGGGGTGAGGATCCCGTGGTCGAGCTGAGGAGGGCCCACGAACGTGAGCGGCTCGCCCGTAGAGTTCACCAGAGTGCACAGTACGCTTCGTGCTGCCATGTCCCTGCTCGCTTCTGCCGCCGCCCGTTCGGTGCCAAATCGAAGAGATTGCTGATCAGTGGTGCAGTGTACCAGGAGCCAGGGGGCGGCTTGCAACGATCGCCGGCACGTGAGCATGCATTGGGCGACCGAATGTCCTGCGGAGCTGGCTACCGGCACCGTGCGTCGGGCTCGAGCCCGGCGCGATCTCGGTCAGGCGGTGGGAGCGGAAGAGGGCGAGCCGACGATCCTTTTCACTCTTCTCGTGAACGCCTACGACCCAGATCTCGGACCGCGACCGCACCGCGACGCTTTCCGGCACGTACGCGGCCTTCGCCTCTGGATCGACGGGCATCGGTACCTGCATCCAGGCGCCGCCTCGCGGGAGAGCCCAGACCTCCACAGCCTTCCCACCTCGGGAAGCGTCTCGCGCCAGGCTGAGGATCACCAACGTGCCGTCCTGCCCGCGAGCGGCATTCAAGATCCTCCTTGTCGGCGGAGCAGGCATCTCCGCGACAGCGGTCCCGTCGAAATGGAAGAGCATGGGCGGCGGCATATCCTCCGCCGGGTAAGGCCCGTAGATCCCATAAGGCGCCTCCATACCGAGCTCATGACTGCCGACGACGTAGACGTCGGTCGGACTCTCTCCGAGCAGCCGGATGCCCCATGGGTAGAACTTCCGCTTGTCGCGCTGGATCTCGGGCGGCAGTGGGAGGAGAATTTCGGTCCTGTTCGGAGGCCCCGGTCGGGACAGGACGAGCCGGACCGGAACAGGTTCGCCCTCCTTCATTGCAGCGTGCGCCTCGATCGCCAGCACGTCTCCCGAGTGCCAGCCCCGCGCCGCGGTTATCCCGTACTTCTTATCGTTCGTCGCCTTGAACGAGGGACGCGGCACGGGTTGTCCAGGGCAATCGAGCACCTCCCCGTGTGCCGTCCAGGCGTCGGCGGCGTCCTCCTTGTCCACGAGCAAGCCGACCAAGCACCCTCGGCCTTGATCCCACAGGCCCTGGTAGAGGTCATCGGAGTAGTCGCCTTCTGGTACCTGGTGGACCATCTTCCAGCGAGCACCTCCGAGGCGGAACACGCTCTCATGGTAGAAGGGATAGGTCCGGCTCGAGTTGTCCGCGGTGCGCAAGACCATCCACACCGCATCGGGCCAGCGCCCGACGAGGGTTTTCACCTCTCCCTCGGGTACGGAGGACTCCATAGGCAGACCTTCGACTATCTCTGCCGTCGGCCCTACATGATCGCCATCGATCAACGCAAAGGAGGTGCCGTTGCGCTCCAGCAGGATCTGGCCGCCTTCCAGGGGCCACAGACGGGCCGTGCGGCCGGGCAGATCAGCGACCTTGTCAAACGAACTCTCTGGTCGCGGGGAAGATGGCCCCGCGGCGCCCGGTGCACGCTGCGCGGCGTCTCCGCCGAGCGCGGGGGTACCTGGCGCAGCGCCGCCTGGCCGGCAGGAAATCAGGGCACATGCCACGATGACAGCGGCTAGGTAAGCACCGTTTTCGGATCTCGGCGGACGCATGGGTTCAGTCCCTTCTTCGTGGATTCATGCCGCAGCATCAAATCATCGGTCCGGTCAATGCCCGTGCGCCGCCTCGATCCGGCCGCGCGTCTCGTCGTCGAGGACGCCGGTTGGCTCAAGGCCCTGATCGCGCTGGAACGCCTTGATCGCAGCGACCTCCGCTCCCTCGGTCTGTCCCTCGGTGATCCGGTAGTAGCCGAGGTTTTTCAGCCGCAGCCGTATCCCGTGCGGCGTGTCCATGGGCGGCAGGTCGCCGAGCTTGAGCCGCCACTTCAGCGTCGGCTCCTTGTTGGGTTCCTTGATCCACACCACGAGCTCGCCCGTCTCCGCTGTCGGCGGCAGGTCCTGCTCGACCATCCCATCGTCGGTCGTCTGGCCCTCGTACTTCACGCCGTCGACCATCAGCCGGTACTTCTTGTGGGCGTACGGCTTCTCGTAGACGTCCGCCACGCGGACGCGGAACGACTTCAGCGGCTCCTTCTCCTGCTCGGGCTCCTCCCCGTCATCCACTGCGTCGCAGTTCAGCTTCACCAGCTTGCCCTGCAGGCTCGCGTCCTCGTCCAGCTTCAGGAACGACTGCGGCGTCTTGATGGTGATCGCCTTGGCGTCGACGAGCGCCTTGTCCGTCAGGTAGAGCGCCGGCCCCTTGCCGAGGAGCGAGACCGAACTGCCACCCAGGATGGTGATGGCCTTGGCGTCGACTTTGATCTCGTCCGGGGTCAGCTCGATGGTGCTTGCCCCGCACGAGAGCCGCAGCGACCGGGTGGCCTTGACCCGCACGCTTCCCGTGGTCGCCAGCGTGCCGTCCCCATGCACGTCGAGCGTCGCGACGGCCTCGTCCTCTTCGGTGCCGACCGTCGCGCCCAGGCGGCCCTTAATCGTGACGTCCAGATCCCTCCCCACCACACAGCTCGAGTCGCCATCGACGGCCACGTGCTGCGACCCCTGCACCGCGAGGAGCCGGTTCTGGCCGATCCGTTCGATCGCCGACCCGGCGGCGCTCTCGGTGCGGCTCCCCTGCACGGAAGTCGTCTGGTCCCGGCTCACGGTGACGGTGCGATCGCCCTGCACCGTGATCCGCCGATCGTGACCGACCATCGTGGTGTGGTCGTGCTGGACAACCTCCTCGAGGTTGCGCTCTGCGAAGATGCCGATGCGCTCCTCGCCCGCACGATCGTCGAAGGACAGCTCGTTCGCCCCGCCCGCGCCGGGCGAGCTCTGGGTTCGCAGGCCGCTCTTCAGCTTCTCTCCCGGCAGCGGGAACGGCGGCGGATGGGTCGCGTTGTACAGGGACCCGAGCACCACCGGGCAGTCGGTGTCCCCGCCGAGAAAACCGACCAGCACCTCCATGCCGACGCGCGGGATGAACTGCGAGCCGAACGACGCTCCCGCCCAGCTCTGAGCGACACGCAGCCAGGCCGAGCTCTTCTCGTTGCGTTGCCCATCGAGGTCCCAGTGAAATTGCACCTTCACGCGCGCATGCTCGTCGGTGTGCACCTCGTGCCCTGCCGGCCCGGTGACCACCGCCGTCTCGAGGACCTGCCTCGGCTTGCGCGTCGGCGCACGCGGCCTGAGCAGCGCCGTTGCTGGGATGCACTCGAAGCGGTTGCGGTAGGTGCGCTCCGCGGGGCGGCCGGACAGCTCGGGGGTGTGTCCCTCGTGCGCGACGCGGGTCACGGCGTAGGAGCCCTCGATCCCGGGGGAGGCCTCGGCGCTGAGCTCGAAGCGGCGTCCTGGAGCGAGCGCGCGGGCCCAGCTCTCGCCGCTGCCCTCGACCGATCGGCGCTGGGTTTGCTCCAGGAAAACCCGCGCGCGGTCTGGCGTGACCTCCGGTGTGTCGTAGTCGGCGTGGTGCTGGTACACGTCCAGCGCAGGCTGCCCGCTCGCCGCGTTCCCGACCCGCTCCCTCAGGACCAGGTTCGGCCGGCGGAAATCGTAGTCCCGGAGATGCACCGAGCTGGGCTTGAGCGAGCGCTGCACGCCGAAGGCGACGATCTCGAGCCCTGTGGGTGTCAGCCCCTCCTCAGGGCGTAGGACGAGGATGCCTGACCCGTTGCCGAACGCCGCGGGGTAGTGCGCCGGGTCGTCGAGGAAGATCACCGGCGCGCGGGCCACGCTGCCTGGAACCCCGGCCGGCGCGTCCGCGAAGCACAAGACGATGCCTTCCTCGGCAGCTAGCCGCCGCACGAACGCTAGGTCGCTCTCGCGGTACTGCACGCAGTAGCTCCGGACCGCGTACGTCCGCGAGAGGCGGAGCTCGACCGGGAGGGAGGCTGCGGCGAGGACGTGCTCGAGGATCTGCGGCACGGTCTCGTCCTGGAACATGCGGCTCGTGGTCCGGCGCCGGAGCAGCGCGAGCGGGGGGACGAGGCGGATGTGCCAGGTGGGACCGGTTCGCGGGGTGAACGTGGCGTCTGCGCGCACCTGGTCGACGAGCGCCTCGATGCGGCGTTCGGCGCCGCGGCCATCGCGCAGGATGAAAGAGGCGAGGCGGCCAAGCAGCTCGGCGTCGCGGCCTTCGAGGTCGGGGACCGCCTGCACCACGAGCTGAAACGAGAACAGCTCGGAGAGCGCCTCACGCCCGCGGAACGAGACGACGCGCAGGTCCGAAGGTGTGAACGGTCCGGCGTGGAGCTCGATGGAGTCGCTGATCACGGGCGCAATCTATCAGACATCGCGGTGCTTCCAGCAGAGAGCAGCCGCTCGAAGCGCGCGCCTTGGGCGGGGTGGGTCACGCGGCCCCACTTTGCCGACGGCACATCGGCTGGATCGCGCACGTGAGGGCGATGATGTTCTCCCTGAGCTCGCTCGGCGGCGTCGGACGCCTCGCCTGGACCTGCGCCGATACTTGCGCGTGACCGACATCGAACGTGCTCTCCAGGTCACCCGCCTTGCGAACCTCGACGCTGGTGGCCCAAGCCCGCCTGCTTGTCCCCATCACGAGAGGGAGGAACCCATGGTATCGCGAAAGAAGGATTCGACTTGGACGAGACGCTCTAGCTTCGTACGAAGCCAGGGAGGAGTTCTGCCGAGCGCAGCCACGGAACAGGCGCCGCCGGTGCTGGGAAAATGTGCATACCAGCTACCTTCGCTGGCTCGTGGTTTGCGCGGTCGAGTTCTCGTAGTAGCCTCATCGGATGGATGAGAAGGATTCGCCGATCGCGGAGCGTCGCTACAGCGTGGAAGGTCAGCCTGGGCGAGAGATCATCTTGAAGATTGGGCGGCCGTTCGAGGTGAGCCCTCCTGGGGTGGACTGGGCGTGTCCCGTCGTCTTCGAGGGCCTGGACGACGGATGCAGCAAGTGCGTGTACGGGATCGACGGTGTGCAGGCGATCCAGCTCGCGATGCAGTACGCGCGCAACCAGCTGGAGGCCTCCGGGCTGCAGCTCCTCTGGGTGACCGAGGAGCCGGGCGATCTGGGGCTCCCGCGCCCGATCGAGAGCACGCTCGGCGCATGGTTTCAGCGCGAGCTCGAGCAGATGGTGGAGAGTGAGCAACGCAGGATGCACGAGATCGTGCTCAAGCTCGGCGAGGTGCGCGAGCGGCGCCGGAAATTGACCGGAGCCTAGCTTCGGCGCGGTGCCCGTTCCGTCCCGTGGGCGGGGCCGATCGACCGATGCGTGCTCCTTTCCTCGTCGGCTCCTCCTCCGTCGAGAAGGCGGCGCGCCCCATCACATCGTTTCGATCGACTTGAGCATCTCCGGCACGAAGTGGAGTCTCGGTCGGAGCAGCCTGTCGCGACGCCCGGGCTGTCGGACCTGGAGCATGGCGCCGGTCGCGGAGCTGTTCGAGGCATCCAGCAGATCATCGGTGAACGTATAGCTATAATTCTCTTGCTTGGTCGGTGTCTTGTCCTCCGCAGCGGCCTCGGGGATCGAGACGCCGAGAAACAGCAGCGCGGCTGTGACTGGAATAAGCGATCGCGGTTTCATCATGTCTCCTCGCCTTTGTCGGACACGAGCGAGGTCCGCAGATTGGGACCCTTTTTGTCGAGCTCGCCGGCGCGGCCCTGATTGAGCGCGCTGAGCTCCCTGCTCGGGGCGCCCGCTCCCTGGGGCATGCTCCATCCATGGGGACGATGCACCCCTGCGTTCCGCGCCGACAGGCGCGCTCGATGTCGTCGCGGAGGGCTCCCCGGACGGACCACCCGATCCGGTGACAACGCAGGTGACATCGCTCTCCTTCCGCGTAGAATCGGGCCCGATGCTCACCTGCAGTCGAAGGAGCACGACGGGCGGCCTCCTCGTTGCGGTCGTCGCGGCGCTGGCCGTTGTCGTCCCCGCCGGAGCGGCGAGGGCGACCGAGGAAGCGCCGGCAAAGGTGGAGAACGGCATCGCCGTCGGCGCTCAGCTGGAGGCGCTCGCGGACGTCAAGGTCGCGCGCGCCGAGGTCGCCCGGGGCTCCAGGGTGAGCGTGGCCAGGCTGATCGAGCGCCAGGGCCAGCTCACCGCCGTCGACGTCGAGCTCGCCGACGGCCACGTCGCACGCGTGGCGATGGCGACCGTCCGCAAGTCGTTCCGTGTCCTCTCGGAGTAGCCTCTCCGAGTAGCCGGCTTCTTCGCCCCGGCGCGCGATCGCGGCTACGGTGCCGCCATGCCGAACCCTGCCAAGGTGCGCGTCGCCGTCCTCTTCGGCGGCCGCTCGGCCGAGCACGAGATCTCCCTCCTGTCCGCCCGCTTCGTCGTCGAGGCGCTCGACCGCGACCGCTTCGAGCCGGTGCTCGTCGGTATCGACAAGTCCGGCCGCTGGCTGCTCCAGGAAGAGGCGCTGCTCCTCGGCGCGGCGCGCGACCCCCGCCTCGCCCGGCTGAACGAGGCGATGCCGGAGATCGCCCTCGACGCCCACCCCGGGCCCGCTGGCGAGGCCACGCTGACCGTGCCGGGCGGCGCGCGCGCCCCGATCGACGTCGTCTTCCCCGTCCTGCACGGGCCCACGGGCGAGGACGGCTGCGTCCAGGGCCTGCTCGAGCTCGCCGGCGTCCCGTACGTCGGCTCCGGCGTGCTCGGCTCCGCCGTGGGGATGGACAAGGACGTGATGAAGCGCCTGCTCCGCGAGGCGGAGATCCCGATCGTCCCCCACGTCACGCTCCGCCGGGCCGCGTGGGACCGCGATCGCGGCGCGTGCATCGACCAGATCGCCGCCCTCTCCGCCGCCGGAAGCGCCGGCTTCGGGCCGATCTTCGTCAAGCCCGCGAACCTCGGGTCGTCCGTCGGGGTCCGGCGCGTCAAGGCGCGCTCCGAGATCGAGGCGGCCGTCGAGCACGCCTTCGAGTTCGATGTGAAGATCGTCTGCGAGCAGGGCATCGAGGGGGTGCGCGAGATCGAGTGCTCCGTGCTCGGCGACGACGACCCCATCGCCTCCGTGCCCGGCGAGATCGTGGTCGGGCACGCCGACGGCTTCTACTCCTACGCCGCGAAGTACATCGACGCCGACGGGGCCACGATCCGGATCCCGGCCGACCTCTCCCCGGCCGAGGCGAACGCCGTGCAGCTGGTCGCGCTCCGCGCGTTCCGCGCGCTGGAGGCGTCGGGGATGGCCCGCGTCGACCTCTTCCTCTCGCCCGATCGCGCGCTCTACGTGAACGAGATCAACACCATCCCCGGCTTCACGGCGATCTCGATGTACCCGAAGCTCTGGGAGGCGAGCGGCATCCCCCCGCGCGAGCTGATCGAGCGCCTCATCGGGCTCGCGCTCGAGCGCGGCGCGCGCAAGGCTCGCCTCAGGACGAGCGCCTAGCGCCGCGCGTCAACCCCCGTCGAGCCGCACGCCGGGGGCGCCGAGGGCGGGCCGCCGCACGAGGCAGGGGCCGAGCGCCTCGAGGATGCGCGCGTGGCGCTCGGCGGGCGCCCACACGAGGATGTGCCCGCCGCCGCCTGCGCCGCACACCCGGAGGACCTCGACCCCGAGGCCGTCGAGCCGCCGCTCCAGCGAGAGCGCGATCGCGCTCGCCGCCCTCGAGAGGCGCACCTTCGCGGCCGCGCCCCGGCGCATGCCCGACAGCACCAGCGAGAGCGAGCCGATCTCGAAGCCGCGCGCGACCTCGCCGGCCGCCGCCACGAGCTCACCCTTCGCGTCGCACGCCGAGCCGGCGTCCATCCGATCCAGCACCTCGCCCGACACGCGCCGCACCTCCGTGTCCACGAGCAGCAGCCCCGCCGAGAGCGCGGGCACGAGGTCCGGGCAGCCGATCGCGAGCGGCCGCACCCCGGAGCAGCCGCCGGCGTCGAAGGCGAGATCGAGCAGCCCCCCGAACGCCGCGAACACCTGATCCTGCGCGCCGCACGCGTTGCGCAGGCGCTCGCGCTCGATCGCGACCGCCTCGCGCGCCAGATCCTCCGGCGCGACGGGCTCTCCGATCGAGGCGCGCAGCGCGAACAGCGCCGCCACCGCGACCGACGCGCTGCCGCCCAGGCCGGCCCCGGGCGACGTCTCGCTCTCCACCCGCAGGGCGACCCCGTCGCCCACGCCCGCCGCGGAGAGCGTCGCCTCGACCAGGCGGAACGCGAGATCGTCGCGCGGAGGATCCGCGCGGCGCCGCAGGAGGACGCGCGCCCCTCCGGCGCCGCCGGGGCCCTCGGTCGGGTGCGGCTCCGCCCGCCCCTCGCCGCGCGCGGCGAGCTCGAGCCGCACCCAGCCTCGATCGAACGGCTCCACGATCACGCGCACGCGCAGATCGATCGCGGCGCCCACGACACGCCCGCCGTCCTGTCGGGCGATGCCGGGCAGGTCGCTGCCACCCCCTGCGAAGGAGACGCGCATCGGCGCGCTCGCGGCCGCGCGCCACAGCGGGCTTCGCAGCGTTCGCGGCGCGGAGAGGGAGCCGGCGCAGGGGATGCTCATGCTGTCCTTCGGCGCGAGCGCGACCCGCCGGGACGCGAGCCCGCCCCAGGGACCGAGGCGGAGCGCCCCGCGGCGGCACCCGGTGCAGGGAGCAGGCCATCGATGGAGCGCCCGGCGTGCACGCTCCCGCGCGGTCCCGCGCGGTCCCGCTCGGTTCCGCTCAGTTCAGATCCTTGCTCGCGGGCTCGCTCCGCGGCGAGGGCTGCGCGCGGGCCGCGTCGAGGATCCGGTCGATCACCCTGAGCCCGGCCGCGAACATGTCCCGCTCAGCGCGCTCGCCGCCGGCGTGCACCTCGGCCGCCTTCTCCCGGAGGGCGAGCGCGTCGCGGCGGACGACCGGGAGGCGGGCCGCGCCCGCCGCCTCGGCGATGCACCCGGCGAGATCGTAGATGAGGAACGCGTCCTCCTCGCTGATCCGGGCCTCCGTACGGCGCCCCTCGGCGCGGGCGCGCGCCGGGGATCCACCCGCGCGATCCCCCCGGGCGTGCGGCGCGATCTCCCGATCGTCGTCGTCCCCGATCGAGCCCGAGGAGACGCGGTCGAGCAGGCTGGTCAGCTCGACCCGGTAGGCGGCGAGGACCAGCGCGCAGAGCGCCCCGCGATCGCGCAGCGAGAAGAGGATCAGCTCGAGGAGCCGGTCGGACCGGGTCGCGCAGTTTTGCATCGCTGCCTTGTACGGCGTCCGCCCACGCGACCTCAATCCAGAACGCCACCGCCCGCGGCGGATCCGCCCTCGGACGCGGGGCACGTTACGCACCGAGGGCGCTCGCGTGGCGCGCGCCGGCCCGTCGAGGCGCACGCCGAGGCGCGAACCGCCCCGTCGAGGCGCGCGCCGGCCCGTGAAAACGCGCCGAAACGCGGATAGCGTGGGGGGCCCCACGCGGCGGTTGCGGAGCTGTGCCGGATCGGTCAATAGGTCCGACCCTCCTGCGTCAACGGGCCGCGACGGATGTCTGGCGTGCTGACGCTCCGGCTCAGCCTGTCACCTCATCCACCATCGCATCGGCATCCCCGTGACCGCGAATCGTTCTACGAGCCCCACGCCCACCCGAGAGCAGTCCACCGCGCCGTCCTCGGCCACCGTCACGACGTCCGCCCGGCCCGCGCCGCCCACGTCGCCCACGTTTGCGGACGGCGCGCCCGGCGCCGGGCTGAGCGAGCACGGCGCGGCGATCGTCCGCGAGGAGGAGGCGCTGCTCGCCCGCGTCACCGCGCACCTCGCCGCCGCCGCGACCAAGCCGTCGCGCCCGCCGCCTGTCGAGAACTACGAGGAGCAGCTCCTCTCGCTGCGCGATCAGATCGCGGCGGCGCGGCTGGAGGACGTGCCGGCGCTGGTGCAGCAGATGGAGCGCCTGCAAGGGATCGCCGCGCGGCGGAGCGAGAACGTCGTCGAGCCCGTCGATCCGAAGTCGCCCTACTTCGGCCACCTGCGCCTCCGGGAGAAGGGCCGCCCCGAGCGCGACGTCCTCATCGGGCGCACGACGCTCGTCGACGCGAGCGCGGGCGTGCGGATCGTCGACTGGCGCCACGCCCCGGTCAGCCAGATCTACTACCGCTACGAGGAGGGCGCGGAGTACGAGGAGACCTTCGGCGAGCGCGACGTCGAGGGCACCGTGCTCGTGCGGCGCACCGTGACCATCGACGACGGCGAGCTCTATCGCATCTCAGCGCCGCAGGGGACGCTCGTGCGCGGGCCCTCGGGCGGCTTCCGCGAGATCGCGACGCGGGCGACCGAGCTCTCCGGCGGGCAGGGCAGCGCGGTGCGCCCCGAGGACATGCGCGACATCGCGCGCGCGGCGGCGGGCGGCGCGCGCGGCGGGCTCGGGACGGGGGCGGCGTTCCACGCCCGCGAGGACCGGCACCTCCCGGAGATCGCGGCGCTCCTCGACCCGCGGCAGTTCGAGCTCATCTCGAAGCCGGACGCCGGCATCGTGGTCATCCAGGGCGGCGCCGGCAGCGGCAAGACGACGATCGGCGTCCACCGGCTCGCCTTCCTCTCCTACAACGGAGGCCGCCGCTTCACCGCCGACAAGATGCTCGTCATCGTCGGCAGCCCCGCGCTCCGCGCGTACATCAGCGAGGCCCTCCCCGCGCTCGGCCTGGGCGGCATCGCGGTCGAGACGTTCTCCGAGTGGGCGCGCGCGGCCCGGAAGCGCGCGTTCCCGTGGCTCGAGGCGCCGATCGAGGAGAACACGCCCTCGGTCGTGACCCGCTACAAGACCCACCCGGCGATGCTCCACCTCCTCGAGCAGCGCGCGGCGGAGCTCAAGGACGACGCGCGGGCGCGGCGCGACTCGCGCGGCACCCTCGCGTTCTGGGCGGACGTGCTCACCGATCTCGACCGGGTGCTGGCGGCCTTCGAGGCGGCGGGCGACCCGGAGTTCGGCCCGGAGCAGGTGAAGCGGGCGTGGCGCTGGTGCGCGGACCGCTGCCCCGCCGTGCTCGACCTCGACCCGGGCGACCGCGCCGAGCGCAAGGCGGCGATGGCCGACGAGCCCGCGGACGACGACGACGACCGGGGCGGGGACGGGCGCGAGGTCTCGAGCGACGACCGCGCGGTGCTCGACCCCGAGGACGACGCGCTCCTCCTGCGGGCGTACCAGCTGCTCCGGGGCGAGCTCCGCAAGGGCAAGAACGTGCTCGTCTACGAGCACCTCTTCGTGGACGAGGCGCAGGATCTCGCGCCGATCGACCTCGCGGTGCTGCTCGGCGTCGTGGCCGAGCCGCGCAGCGTGACGCTGGCGGGCGACACGGCGCAGCGGCTCTTCATGGACTCCGGCTTCCGCGACTGGCGGGCGACGCTCGACGACCTCGGCCTGTCGCGGGTCGACGTCGAGCCGCTGCGCATCGCGTACCGCTCGACGCGCGAGGTGCTCGCGTTCGCCCGTGGGGTGCTGGGCCCGCTGGCGGATCCGACGCCGCCCCTCGCCCCGCGCAGCGGGGCGCCGGTCGAGCACCACCATTTCCCGAGCGCCGGGGCGGCCGTCGCGTTCCTGGCCGACGCGATCCGCCCGCTGTTCGCGCGCGAGCCCCGCGCGACGCTGGCGATCCTGGCGCGCCACCCCGAGCAGGCGGATGTCTACTACGACGCCCTCAGGATGGCGGAGATCCCGAACCTCCGGCGCGTGCGCGCCTACGAGTTCGCGTTCCGCCCCGGCGTCGAGGTGACCGAGGTCCGGCAGGTGAAGGGCCTCGAGTACGACTACGTGGTGCTGGTCGACGTGAACGCGTCGACCTACCCGGCGGACGACGAGTCGCGGCACCTGCTCCACATCGGGGCGACGCGCGCGGCGCACCAGCTCTGGGTGATCTCGACGGCGGCGCCGTCGCCGCTCGTGCCGGACTGGCTGGGCTGAGGGGGAGGGGACGAAGGGGAGGGGGAGGGGGACGAAGGGGCCGCTCGAGCGCAGCCGAGCTGCGCCTCCCTCGGCAGGCCTTGGAAGGCATCGGAAAGCCTCCGAGGGGGAGATGGACACAATCGACACCGGGCCGTGAGAGAATCCTTGACCAAAGCGAGGCCGTGAGTAGATTCCCTCTCGCGCGGTGGAGCAGCCTGGTAGCTCGTCGGGCTCATAACCCGAAGGTCGTGGGTTCAAATCCCGCCCGCGCAACCACGACCCAAGTAGCAAGAGGACGCGAGGATTGGCCGAAAAGGCCACCTCGCGTTTTTCGTTTCAGGGTCTGTCCGCTTGCGCCGAGCGTGAGACCGGAGAGGCGGTCTGAGCGATCCCGCCGCCCGGCCGCTTCAGGCGAGCGCTGCTCGTCGCGCGCTTTGCCTGCTCGCTTGGTGTGTGCCTCTCGGGAGAGGTCCTGGTCGTCCCGGCGGCCTCGCGCGCCCTGGGTCCGAGTCGTTCCATCGGAGCGCGGCGGCACGGCGCGGCTCGCGCGCAAGGGCGATAAGACGCTCACCCCTTCTGGAACATCGAGCGTCGACGAGCGTCGATGGCGCGAACTCCATCGCTCTCTGCGGCTCCGGCGCGCCGCCGCTCCGATGCCCTGTCCGTCGGCGGTGTCGCTCGGGAAGTGCGCCGCGCTACGGGGCCGGCACAGGTGCGGTTCGCCAGCGCCACATCCGCGGCCCCGGTCCGCTCGTCGCGCAGCCGCGCCCCCGGCGAGGTCGCCGCGATCTGTGCGCGTTCGTCGTGCGTTCGTTGCGCCTTGGCCGGGCGTTGGTGGCGCGTTGGTGGCGCGTTCGTGGGGCGTTGGTAGGCGTGGCGCGCGCTTCCACGGGCGTCTCGCGCCGGCGGCGCAGCCCTCTCGTCGCGCCGTAGGCAGGCGCCGGCCCCCTGATGTAGGATGGCGGTAGAGGCGGCTCCTGTGCTCTGAACACGCGCGCCGCGGCGCGCACCTCACCGGCGCATTCCCGGTAACCTCCAGCGGACAACCACGATGGCCAAACCGAACGATCCCTTCGCACCCTCGACCAACACGCGCGGCGCTGCGACGCCGGGGGATGCTGCCAAGCCGCAACGCAGCGCCAGCGCGCCCGCGCCGGCGGCGCGGGCGTTGCCCTCCACGGGGCCTGCCACCCAGCGAGGGCCGGGGGCGTACGGCGCGCCCGAGTTCCTCAACAAGGCGCGCAGCGCGCAGCCGCCGGAGCTCCTGAGCCAGCGCACCATCGAGCTCGTGCAGTGGTCCTGGGCGAAGGTGATGCCCATCTCGGACGCCGCCGCGGCGCTGTTCTATGAGCGGCTGTTCACGCTCGAGCCGTCGGTGCGGCCGCTGTTCAAGAACGATATCGCCGAGCAGAAGAAGAAGCTCATGCAGACGCTCTCCGTGGCCGTCGATGGGCTGAACAACCTGCCCAAGCTCGTGCCGGTGCTCCAGGCCCTCGGCGTCCGGCACCAGGGCTATATGGTCGTCGATCGGCATTACGACGTGGTGGGCGAGGCGCTGCTCTGGACGCTGCGCGAGGGGCTCGGCGACTCCTTCTCCGCCGACGTCGAGTCCGCGTGGAAAGAGGTCTACGGCGTGGTCTCCGACGTCATGAAGAAGGCCGCCGCGGCGCACTCGGCCGTGGGCGGCGCGCAGGCGCACCCCTCGCCGGCGCCGGCCGGGAGGGAGGCCCCGCGGCTCGGCTCCTCGCAGCCGGCGCAGCGCTCGGCGCCCGTGGAGCAGGCGGTGCAGCTGCCGAAGTCGGTGCCGCCGCCCTCGTCGACCAAGGCCTCGCGGACGCTCGTCGGGGTCGTGCCGCCCTGGCAGGGCGACCCGCCGCCGCCGCCCGCGCCCGCCGCGGCGCCGGCGGGCGCGCCGATCAGCCTGCGCACGATCGAGCTCGTGCAGCGATCGTGGGCGAAGGTGATGCCCATCTCGGACGCCGCGGCGGCGCTCTTCTACGACCGCCTCTTCGAGCTCGATCCGTCGGTGCGGCCGCTGTTCAAGAACGACATGGCCGAGCAGAAGAAGAAGCTCATGCAGACGCTCGCCGTGGCCGTCGATGGGCTGAACAACCTGGGCAGGCTCGTGCCGGTGCTCCAGGCGCTCGGCGTGCGGCACCACGGCTACATGGTCGTCGATCGGCATTACGACGTGGTGGGCGAGGCGCTGCTCTGGACGCTGCGCGAAGGGCTGGGCGACGGCTTCACGCGCGACGTCGAGTCGGCATGGACCGAGGTCTACGGCGTGATCGCGGACGTCATGAAGAAGGCGGCCGCAGATCACGTCGCGAGCGGGGGCGGTCGCAAGGCCGACGCCGCGCCCGCGCGGGAGCGGGCGCCCGCGCAGCGGCCGCCGCTCTCGGAGCAGCGCGCGCCGGCGCCGTCGAGCGTCACGGAGGTGATGCCGGCGAAGCGGCGCCCGGGCCCGCTCGACGAGGACGCCGACACGCTGCACTACCAGACCAACCCTGCCCATGAGGCCATGATGACCAGCGGTATCCACCACGAGGAATCCCGGGCCGCGGCGCGCCCGGCATCCGCAGCGCAACCTGTCGCCGCGAGCGCGAGCCCGCAGGGGCTCGTCATCCCGTGGGCGGGCCAGGACATGGTCGTCAACGTCCACGTCAAGCTGGACGGTCCGCTGGTGACGGTCCCGGTCGCCTCGCCGGGGATCGCGTCGCCGGCGGCGGCGCCCGTCGTCCTGGAGCCGACAGGCCCGAGCGGCCTCGCCGCGGGGCTCGCGATCGCCCTGCTCTCGATCGCCGCCTCGATGGCCACGGCCATCCTGATGACGGTGGGCGGCGCCGACAAGGCCGCGGCCGGCGCGGGCGCCGCGGCCGGCGCGGGCGCCGTGCCCAACATCGCGTCCCTCGCGACCTACGCCGTGCCGATCATCGTCACGGTCCTCGTCCTCTCCGCGTTCACGATGGGACACATCCTGGGGCGGGGTCGGGCGCGGAGCGACGCGGGGCCCGGCCCGGGGCAGCTGTGAGCTCCTCGTGCGGGTCGTGAGCGGGTCGTGGACTGGAAGCCGACGCATTCGCCCGGCGAGCGCACGGGTTTGATGGCAAGATGGGAATGAGAGTCCGATGATCGCGGAGCCTGCGAGTACGCTGACCCACCTGGCGGGACAGTGGCTGGGACCGTTCCAGCTGATCCAGCTGCTCGGCATCGGCGCGATGGGCGCCGTGTACCTGGCCAGGGACAGCGTGCTCCAGCGCGACGTCGCGGTGAAGCTGATCGCGAAGGGGAGCGCGGACACCGATCCCGAGCGGCGCGACCGCTTCCTGCGCGAGGCGCGCGCGGCGGCGCGGCTCCTCCACCCGAACGTGGTGCAGATCTTCCAGGTCGGCGAGGACGAGGACGTCCGTTACATCGCCATGGAGTACGTCCACGGCCTCACCATGGCGCAGGCGGCCAAGCAGCACGGCGGCCGCCTGCCGGAGCAGTTCGGGATCGAGAAGATGCGCGAGGCCGCGGCGGCGCTCGAGCTCGCGGCGTCGTTCGGCATCTCCCACCGCGACGTCAAGCCCGCCAACCTCCTCCTCAATGCGTCGGGGACGCTCAAGATCGCCGACTTCGGCCTGGCGTCCCATCCGGAGAGCGGCCCGCTCGGGAGCAGCTCCGCCCGCACGCTGGAGGGCACGCCGTTCTACATGAGCCCGGAGCAATGGACCGGGCAGGACATCGCGCCTCCGTCGGACATCTACAGCCTCGGCTGCACGTTCTACCACCTGCTCGTGGGCAGGACGCCCTTCTCGGCGCGGGATCTCGCTGGCTGCTTCCAGGCGCACTGCCACGCGGCCGTCCCGGATCCGAAGCTGGCGATGCCGGACATCGACCCGCTCCTCGCGGAGCTCTTGCGCCGCTGCATGGCGAAGAGGCCGCAGGAGCGGCCGTCGGCCGGGCACATCGTGGCGTTCCTCGAGGACATGCTGATGCTCCGGCGCAGCAGCGTCAGGCCGCGAGAGATGTCGGAGCCGAAGAGCGCGCTGCTCGGCGCGCCCATGGATCTCTCCGATACGAGGATAAGCGAGCTCCCAGCGCCGCCGAGGGGCCCGCTCGCGACGCCGACGGGCACGATCCTGGTGAACAGCTCGACCGCCGTCGGGCACTTCACCGGCCAGTACAGCTACCGGGATCATTTCGGGCTGACCGGCTATCCGTTCAGCGACATCCGGCAGCCGAGCTTCTTCTGGGACGCAGGCCCTTATGCCTGGATCCTGAGGACGCTGGCGTCGCAGATCGTCGCCGGGCAGCGCCCGGCGATCCTCGTGGGCGAGCCGGGGAGCGGCCGGACCTTCGTCTGTGAGATGATCAAGAACAAGGTCCCGCGGATCCACGTCTTCTCGGTCGAGCCGCAGCTGCTCTTCGGGACGCGGCCGCTCGTGTCGCTGTGCAGGCAGGTGGGGGCGACGGCCATCACACCGACGCTGAGCCAGCAGTTCCTCGTCGACGCGTTCCTCGGGCAAGCGCTCCTCCGCGCCGGGTCGGACGCGATCGCGGTGCTGGTCGTCGACGGCGTCGATCCGGAGGATCACGATCTCCTGATGGAGCTCCATGACATCCTGCGCTGCGCCCCGGCGGGCAAGCTCTCGATGATCCTGGTGGGCGCCCCCGATCTCCCCGCGACCCTCGCCTCGAACGGCGTGCCGCGCGAGCTCTACTCCGGCGCTCAGTCGCTCCTCTTGCCCGGCATGACGCAGCAGGAGATGATCGAATACATCGACTTCAGGATGTGCTCGGTCGGAGGGAGCAGGCGGGGGCTCCAGCTGGGCCTCGCGTCGCAGCAGCTGCTGCACGCGAGGAGCGGCGGCAGCCCGAAGCTCATCAACATCTACTGCCACAACGCGCTGACGATCGCCGCGCTCCAGGGCGAGACGGAGGTGAGCCTGTCGTCGATCCGCCTGGGAATGAAGAGCAAGAGCTATCTCACCGCCGAGGCGGCCACGAACCTGATCCGGGGCTGAGCGCGCCTCCTGCGGTCGTCTGGCGCGGCCGGAGCGGTCGTGCGCGGGGCGATCGCGACGCGCTCGCGCGCCGGCCAATCCCCCTCATTCCTCGCCTCGTTAGCTGTCGTTTCCGGCGGTCCCGGCTGGTGCGACCGTCCTGACCGCTCCGGTCGCGGACGGCGCGCTCGGCGGCGCCGCGGGGAGGGGGGCGCGCCCGGGCATTGCGGCGAGCACCGCCGCGTCCGTCATCGGCGCGCGCGGCACGTTCAGCGCGCGTCCAATGCGCGCCCTCGAATGCTTGTCGTTGTCGATGCACCTGCCGCGCGTGTAGGCGCTGAGCCGGTCGCGCGGCTCCTGCTTGCGGCACGCCCCGAAGGATCCCTTGATCAGCGCGAGTCCCGCGCGAAAGCATTTCTCTCGATCCCCGACGAGATCCTCGTGAGACCACCCCTCCCGGGTCTTGCCGGCGCCGACGCGGACCTGGAGCAGACAGGAGTCGAGCCCCGAGCCGCGCGCGAGCTTCCCGAGCCCGAGGTCCACGTCGCGACGGTAACCGCTCTCGAAATACGCGATCGATAAGAGCAGCGCCATCGTCTCGGCTCGACCGCGCGGGCCTCCGAAGAGCGGCTTCAATGCAGGATCATAGGCAACCTTCGCCGCCGCGCGCGCGATCTCGTGGTAGCGCGCGCGGCCTTCCTCGGGCGTCTCGACCGCGTCCTTGATGAAGCTCTTCCCAGGCGGGGCCCATGTCATCATGATACCAACAGCCCACGCGATAATCGTATCCATAAGACATGTAAGGTCATGGGATACCTCTGTGTCAAGCAATTCGGACAGTCTGGCTGGGATTGTCGTGGTGCGTTGTATGATGGCGTGCCGCTCAGTGTGCATTATAACGTCCTCGTCAAATTGCGAATGATCTGGGAAGCGGTGCGTCGTACGTGGTGCGCAATCGTTTTCGCACCGGTTCGCACTGGATTTGTGTTCGGTTGTTTTCGGTCGTGTTCGGTCGTGTTCAGTTACGTTTGTTACGTTTGTTACGCTTGTTGCGTATGTCGCGCTCGGCCTCGAGAGATTGCGGGTGTGCTCGCGGTCAAATTCGCGCCGAGTCGTCTCGTGCTCTCGCCGCGGGGCTCACGAATGGAGTGGTCGCCTCCAGTCCTCGAGAGAGCGACTGGCCCTCACCGGGCTGGGAGCGATGATGTGCTGCGCGCGCGCTCGACGCGAGGCGCGCGTCAGGCCTTCTCGGCGGCGTCTTCTTCGGAGGTCGCGCGCGTGTCTTCGAGCCGGTCGACCGCGCGCAGCTCGGGGAACAGCCGTGCCCAGAGCAGCACGACCGCGATCGTCCCGAGGCCGCCGAACACCACGGTGGGCACCGTCCCGATGAGCCTCGCGAGGGTGCCCGACTCGAGCTCTCCGAGCTCGTTCGAGGCGCCGACGAACACCATGTTGACCGCGCTCACGCGGCCGCGCATCTCGGGCGGGGTGGCGAGCTGCTCCAGGGTCATCCGCACGACGACGCTCACCATGTCGGCGGCGCCCATCACGGTGAGCGCGACGAGCGAGAGGGGGAAGCTCCGCGACAGGCCGAACACCACCGCGGCGAGCCCGAAGAGCCCGACGCAGAGGAGCATCCTCGGCCCGGCGCGCCGCGTGATGGGCCGGAAGGCGAGGACCACGGCCATGAGCCCGGCCCCGACGGCCGGCGCGGCGCGCAGGAAGCCGAACCCCTGCGGGCCGACCCCGAGCACGTCGGTCGCGTAGATGGGCAGCAGCGCGACCGCGCCGCCCAGGAAGACGGCCACGAAGTCGAGCGAGATCGACCCGAGGAGGACCTTCTTCCGGTAGACGTAGCGCAGCCCGGCGAGCGCCGTGGCGAGCGACGGCGGCTTCCTCTCCAGGCGGCCGGCGGGCGCCCGCACGGCCAGGGGCCCGGCGCACGCCGCGGCGAGCGCGAGGCTCGCGCTCAGGTACACGGGCGCGGGCGCCTTCCAGAGCGCGTAGAGCAGCCCGCCCAGGCTCGGCCCGCCGATGGCGCCGACCTGCCAGAGCGTCGATTGCCACGTCACCGCGTTCTGGAAGTGCTCCGTCGGCACGAGCGTCGGCAGGAGCGCCGAGCCGGCCGGCCCCTGGAAGGCGCGCACCGTGCCGAGGAGCACGAGGACCCCGTAAATCGCCGGCAGGTTCGGGCTCGGCGAGCGCGCGAGGAAGAAGAGCGCGAGCGCCGCGAGCGCCGAGGTGAGGTAGCAAAGGACGAGGATCCGCCGCCGATCGAAGCGATCCGCCGCGTGCCCCGACGCGAGGGAAAGCCCCGCGACAGGGAGAAACTGGGCGAGCCCCACATAACCGAGCGCGAGCGGATCTCGCGTGAGGTCGTAGATCTGATACCCCACGGCGATCGATTGCATCTGGTAGGCCACCGTGGCCAGAAGGCGGGCCGCCGCGTAGACGCGAAAATCGCGCGATGTGAAGGCGGCGAAGGGCGACGACGGCTTCAGGGCGGCGGGGGCGATGGCCATGAACGAGTCCGGGCGACGTGATGGCGCATTCCAGCGAGGGTCGCCAGGAAGCGATGTTGCGGTCACGAGCCGGGAGGTCGAGCGTCAGGTCGCTGCGTCCAGCGCGCCCTGTAGGGGTTGCATTCCGGGCACTGGGAAGAAGCGAGCTGGGACGGCCCGGGCACCACGGCCCGTCATCGGGACGGTCACGTTCGCGTGGCCTCGGCGTGGAACACTGGCGCGCCGACTTGGACCTGTGGTAAGCGGCAGCCACACATGATGCTCCTTGGACATGACACTTCGTCGGGACGGGCGCGCGACCTCGCCGAGCAGGCGTGGCGCGCCTGGACGCTGTTTGGCAGCCGCTCCCGCCGTGGGCGTGATGGCCGGCGCGACGACGACGACGACGACGATTTCCCGCGGCCGAACGCGATCCTCACGTGGCTCCCGATGCTGGGACGCGCCGTCTCGCCGCTCCCCGCCTGATCTACGCGCCGCTCAGGGCCCGCTCGCCGTCAGCGTGAGCGAGCCGTCGCGGAGGCTCACGACGCGGTCCGCGGTCGCGACGCGCGACCAGTCGAACTCGCGGAGCAGCTCAGCCGGCGTGCACGGATCAGGGCGATCCCGCAGGCCGACGCAGCAGGCGAGCGCGCCGGTGAGCGCGGGCGCGCTCCGGGCGAGCGCCGCCCCGCGCGCCGCGCCGTGCGTCTTCGCCAGCTTGCCGCCGCGCTCCTCCAGCAGGAGCAGGTGGTGCCGGTAGACCGGCGCTGGCAGCCCGAGCAGCGCCTGGAGCGCGGCCTGCGTCGCGGTGCTCGGCGCGATGTCGCGCCCCCGGACGACGCGCGTGACGCCCGCCGCGCCGTCGTCGACCACCACCGCCAGCTGGTAGGAGAAGGCGCCGTCGCGCCGGCGAACCACGGGATCGCCCATCGCGAGCGCGGGCTCCTGCGACAGGTCGAGCCCGCCCTCGTCCAGGGGCCGGAACACGCCGTCCGGCAGCCGCGCCCGGATCGGCTCCACGCTCGCGCGCCACCCGCCGGGCGGCAGCGCGCGGCAGCGCGCGCGGTTGTCGTAGGCGAAGCCGCCGTCCGGGGCGCGCCGGCCGATCGCGCGCACCTCCTCGCGCGTCGCGGAGCAGGGGTACAGCGCGCCGAGCGCCTCGAGCCGGTCCATCGCCGCCTCGTGGTGCGCCCTCCGCGCGTGCTGCTCGACGCGCTCGTCGAAATCGAGCCCGAGCCACGCGAGATCCTCCTCGATCGCGCGCGCGAACTCGGGCCGGCAGCGGTCGGGATCGAGGTCCTCCAGCCGGAGGACCAGCCGCGCGCCCCGCGACCGCGCGTCCAGCCAGCAGAGCAGCGCCGCGGCGAGCGTGCCGAGGTGGGCGGGCCCGGTGGTCGACGGGGCGAACCGGCACACCTCGCTCATCGCTCTTCCTCCTGCCGCTGCCGGCCGCGCCCTCGTCGCGCGGCCCGCGGGCTCGCCACGCCGCGCCTCAGAGGAAGCGCGCGATGCGCGCCCGCACGCGCGGCTCACCCAGCACCGCCATGACCTCGGTCAGATCAGGGCTGTTCCTCGTCCCGCAGACCGCGACCCGGAGGAGCATCGAGACGTCGCCGACATGGCCCTTCCACGACTCGGGAGAGGCCTTGTACTGCTTCACCTCGCCTGCGTAGCCCGAGGCCACCGCGATCTGCCGGATCTTCTCGAACCACGCCTCCTTCGAGTCGGCCGGGTCGAAGGTGTCGAGCATCTGCCGGAGCAGCGGCTGGCGATCGCCCTCCGGGACGTTCTCGGGGAAATCGAGCGCGTCGACGCCGCTGTAGAGCTCGTCGTAGAAGAAGAAGAGCTGGGCCCGCAGGTCGGGCCAGGTGGTGATGCGCTTGTTCGACTTCTTGCCGCCGCGCTCGATGCCGAGCGCGCGCTTCGTGTACTCCGGATCTCGCTCCATCAGCGCGGCGAGCTCCTTGTCGTGCTCCCTGGCCCAGTCGAGGCCCTGGGCATAGACGTCCTCGGCGCTCATCCGGCTCACGACCGCCTGGCTGACGCTCTTCAGCTTCACCATGTCGCTCAGCGCGCCGCCGGGGGCGAGCTTGTTGAGCTTGAGGGGGAAGGCGGAATAGGGCTTGTCGGGGTTCGCCTTGCGCCAGTCCTCGAACGCCGAGTTGGCGATGTTGAGGAGGTACTCGATGGTGCCTGTCTCGGGGACGCCGATCTCCCGGTAATAGGCGATGTTCGCCTCGGGGTCCTTGCGCTTGCTCAGCTTGCGCCGCGCGTCCGAGACCTTCGTCTCGCCCGTCTCCGGGTCGACCTCTTCCACGCGATCGAGCTTCTGGATGGGCGGGACGTGGGCGTATTCGACCGGCCTGAAGCCGAGCGTGCGGAAGAGCTGCAGGTGGAGCGGCATCGACGAGATCCACTCGTCGCCTCGGATCACGTGCGTCGTGCGCATCAGGTGATCGTCGATCGCGTGGGCGAAGTGGTACGTCGGGATGCCGTCCGACTTGAGGAGGATGGTGTCGAGATCGTTGACGGGCATCGAGATGACGCCCTTCACGCCGTCCTTCCACTCGACGCGGCCGGAGACGTCGTCCGGGGCGCGCAGCCGGAGCACGAACGGGGTGCCGCCCGCGAGCGCCTCCTTCACCCGGGCGAGCGGCGCGTCGCGCCACTTCGCCCACCGGCCGTGGACCCCGGGCTTCACCGTGAGGGCCATCTGCTCCTGCCGGATGGCGTCGAGCTCCTCGACCGTGCAGAAGCAGGGGTAGGCGAAGCCGCGGCGGATGAGATCGATCGCGTAATCCCGGTAGATCTCGACCCGCTCCGTCTGGATATAGGGGCCGTAGCTGCCCTGCTGCACGAACTCGCCCCGCGACGACGGGTCTCCGTCCTTCGCCGGCGCGCGGAGCACGCCCTCCTGAGGGGAGAGATCGAAGCGCGCGAGGGAGTCGACGATGGTGTCGAGCGCGCCGGGGATGGCGCGCTTCACGTCGGTGTCCTCGAGGCGGAGATAGAAGACGCCCTCGCTCTGGAGCGACAGCCGCTTGTTGATGAGCGACACGAAGATGCCGCCAATGTGCATGAACCCGGTCGGGCTCGGCGCGTAGCGGGTGACCATCGCGCCTTTGGGCAGCGCGCGCCGGGGATAGCGCGCCTCGTACTCCTCGGGCCGCCTGGCCGACGCCGCGGCGTCGCCGAAGAGGAGGCGCACGAGCTCGTCGCGGTCCTCTCCGGGGCCCGGTTCGCGGACGGTGACGGGAAGCGTCGTCTCGTTCGGGGCCTGCTTGTCCATGAGGGCGCGTCGCTCCTGGTCTGACATCGGGCCGGCAGCCATTGCACGCCCGCCTGGCCTTGTCAATCGGCCGGGGCCTGTCAATCGCGGGGTAACGAGCGCGAACGAGCGTGGGTCGCGACGCGCGCCGCGCGCCGCGCTACTGCGGTGTGTTCTCGCCGATGAGCCAATAGGTCTTCATCGCGCCCTTGCCCTTGATCGCCACGAGGCCCCGCTCCTCGAGGAGGAAATCTCGCGCGAGCAGGGAATAGCTCGCCTCGCTCACCTGGATCCGGCCGGGCTCTCCGCTCGACTCCATGCGGCTCGCCACGTTCACCGCGTCGCCCCAGAGATCGTAGCTGAACTTCTTCTTGCCGATCACGCCGGCGATGACAGGCCCGGTGTTGATGCCGATCCTGAGCTGGAACGGCTCGCCGTCGTCGCCGACGAACTGGCGCACGGTGTGCGTCATGGCGATCGCCATCCGCGCGATGGCCCTCGCGTGATCGGGGCGCTGCGCCGGCAGCCCGCCGACGACCATATAGGCGTCTCCTATGGTCTTGATCTTCTCCAGGCCGTGCTGCTCGGCGAGCTGATCGAACGAGGAGAACATCCGGTTGAGCAGGCCGACGAGCTCCGCCGGGGGGAGCCGCGCGGCGAGCGGGGTGAAGTCCGCGATGTCCGCGAAGAGGACGGTCACCTCCTCGAAGTGCTCGGCGATGAGCTGCTCGTGCTCCTTCAGCTGATCGGCGATCGTCCTCGGCAGGATGTTGAGGAGGAGCCGGTCCGAGCGCTCATGAGCTCGCTCGGCCGCCGCCTTCGCCTGCTCGAGCGCCGCCTTCTGCTGGCTCTGCCGCCGCGCGTTCGCCTCCAGCGCCGAGAGCATGCCGTTGATCGAGCCGGTGAGGCGTGACAGCTCGTCGGTGCCCGGCATTGCGACCCGCGCCGAGAGGTCGCCGACGCCGCCGATCTCCGTGACCTCCCGGCTGAGGCGGGCGAGCCGGTACAGCACCAGCTTCTCCAGGAGCAGCAGCGTCACGCCGCCGAAGACCAGGCCCACGACAACGGTCACGAGCACGAGATAACGCAATGTGTCATGGCCCATCTTGAGGATGGCCCGGTCGTTGTCCACGCGCACGAGCAGCGCCGGCTTGCCGTCGATGTCGTTGAGGACGGTGTATCCGGCGATCCGATCGCTGCCGAGCGGGTGGACGAGGATCGGGTCGCGGTCGGACAGGGCGGCGCGGGCCTCGCGGAAGTCGTCGGGCAGCTGGGGATCGTCGAGGCGGTGCACGGCGAGCGAGAGGCCGGCGGGCTCGGTGAGGCGCTTGATCTCGGCGTCGGTCAAGAAGCGCCCGAACGTGACGGTGCCGGCGACCGGTCCGCGGCCGGAGCTGCCGACGCTCGGCTGGGAGCAGAGGAGCATCGGCCCGTCCGGGAGGAGGACGATGCCGCCTCGCACGGCGCTGCCGGGCGCGTCCCTCCCGAAGAGGAGATCGCCGATGCGGAGCCGCTCCTCGATGCCGCGCGGCAGGGGGGCCCAGCTCTTCGTGGCGTGGTTGTAGCCGGTGCTGTACACGGGCCTTCCGTCTGCGCCGGCGAAGACCGCGAGATCGATCCGGGCGATGTCGAAGAGCTGGGCGACGAGGTTCGAGCGAACGAACTCTTGATTACCGTCCTGCACGAACGCGTAGGCGTCATCCCACTGGCTCCAGTCGGTCCAGCGCGCGTTGAAGTCGCTGCTGGCCTGGCGGAAGAGGTTGAGCGCCACCTGCACCGTACGGCGGGTGTCCTGCGCCTCGGCGGCCATCGAGTTGGCGAGGAGCGCCCTCGAGGACACGCCGTACAAGGCAAAGCTGAGCCCGAGCAGCGTGGCGGCGATCGCCAGCAGCGTCTTCGCGCGCAGGGAGAGCAAGGCGTCGAGGGCGGGCTTCAGCGGTGCCGAGACTATCGAAATGCGGGACGGCGCGGAAGCGCGCCGACACCAGCCGGGACGGCGCGGGCCCGCGGCGGGTCGGGGAGGGAGCGCGGCGGCGTGGTGCGGCGGTGCCCCTGGCCCGCTCCAGGCCGCGCTCGCTTGGAGGGGTCTCCAGGGGGGGTCCGGAGGCGAGGTTTCATTCTCGTTCTACGGCGGCACGCGAGGCATCGAGTTCCAGAGGTGTATCGTGGACGTTCCCGCCCGTCGCTCCGGGTCGAGTCTTCATCGACTTTCGCGGAAATTCAGGTCTGTAGTGATGAAAGCAACTTGAACGGTTGCCGCCGTTTCCGGCGGTGATGAACGACGCTGCGGTATCTCACGTTGCCTCGTGGCTTCCTTGGACCGCTGTCGCGAGAGCAGATAGAATGCGTGCAATGCACACGCCCGGTCGGCTGCTTGTCGTTCCTGCGGTCCTTCTCACCGTCGCCGCGTGCGCCAACGGCACCGACGATCTGCTGCCCGGCTATTACGAGGAGCAGGCCGGCGGCGGCGGACTCGGCGGTGATGGTGGCGCCGGAGGGGAAGACCTCTCCGTGAGCTCGAGTTCTAGCTCGAGCGTGAGCGCCGGCTCCACCGGGGCCGGCGGCGCTGAGGGCGTGGGCGGCGACGTCGGGAGCAATGAAGGCGACGGAGGCGACGGCGGCGGGGGGGCGGTGGCCGAGTGCGACCATGCGGCGCCCAATACCTGCACGGGAGCAGAGGCTCTCGGCAGTATCTCGGGCGACGTCGAGGCTGATTCGATGACGGTGACGGGGACCACGTCGAAGTGGTTCAAGATCCTGATCGTCGACAATGCAGATGAGGCCAGCTCCGAGCACTTCCGTGCCACGCTCGAGTCTCCGCCGGGGATGAACTTCGATTTGATCGCTTACCAAGGACAAATTGAAGTCGATGCACCGAATTGCTTTGCGTCCGGCGTCAGAGGGCAGGGCACGCCCGAATCATTTTACGTGACGTGGAACGACCGCTTCGCCGATCCCGATGAGCTCTGGTTTATCCTCGAGGTGCGGCATGTGGAGGGCACCGCGTGCGGCGAGGACGCGAGGTGGACGCTGACGCTCCTCGGCAACAATGCGGCGTTGATAGAGCCTTGAGCCTGCACGCGCAGCCCGCAGGCCGGTCACCGGTACAGGAGAGCTCCTTGAGCCGGTGCCCACCACACATCAGCGCCGCGTCACCTCGATCTTGCTTCGTCCGGGACAGCGCTCCTCATCCTCGACACCTGGCACCCCGCCTCAGCTCGCGCTGATCGGGATCTGACGCGGCTTGAGCGACGCGCTCTTCGGCAGGTGGATCCGCAGGACGCCCGCCCGGAGATCCGCGGAGATCTTCTCGGAATCGATGCCCTGCGGGACCACGAAGCTGCGGCGGAAGTCCGGCAGGCCCTCCACGCCCTTCTCCCGCTCGGCCGCCTCGGTCCGCCGGCCCTCGAACGTGAGCTCCCCCTTCTCCACACGGACGGCCAGGCGATCCTGCGTCACGCCCGGGAGATCTGCCACGACCAGGAGCTCCTCGGCGCTCTCGTAGATGTCGACCGCCGGCGCCACGGCGGGGCGCTGCTGGATCTTCTCGGGGTTGCTCTCGGCACGGTGGGTCAAGCTGCGATCAGTGCTCATGTTCATCGCTCCTTCCTCGGTACACTCCAGATCCGCTCGTCGCTGGATCGTCGCTCTCCTCTTCTTCGTTCGCTCTTCAGCTCCCGGCTCGCTCAGCGCGCCGTCACCGCGATCTGACGCGGCTGCGCCTCGGCGGCCTTGTTCAGCGTGAGCGTCAGCACGCCGTTCTTCAGGACCGCTGTCGTCTTCTCCGGATCGACCTTGCTCGGCAGCGTGAAGCTCCGGCTGAAGCGCACCGCGCCCCGCTCCTTGCGGTGGACGAGGTAGCCCTCCGGCGCATCCGACTTGCGCTCGCCGCTCACCGTCAGGACGTCCTGATTCAGCGAGATCTGGACATCCTTCTCCGTCAGACCCGGAACATCGGCCTTGACGACAAGGGCGCTCCCCGTGTCGAACAGGTAGACGCGCGGACCCCCCACGTACCGGGACGTCTGGTCGAAGTCGCCGCGGAGCGACGCGCGCGGCGCGTCCGCCTCCTCGAACACCCAATCCAGGCGCCGGCGAAGCTCATCCATCATGGCAAACGCGCGATCGAAATCCGTGGTTCGGTGCAGCATGGTCAATCCTCCATGACCGCCGCGCGCGGCGCGCGCCCGGGCTCCGCCCGCGGCGCCGTCAACCTGCTCGCGACGGCCGATTTGTTGTAGCGTTACGGGACCTTGGCTCCGAGAGCCGGTCTCTTCGCACCGCCCAATCTTTGCACGGCACGTGGGGTGTCAAGAGCACGGCGCGCCGTCGTCCCCCCGAGGCAGATCGGCGGGAGCAGCGGCGGCGACCGGACTCGTCAGACCGAAGGGAGAGGCAGGGAAAGGCGGGCGAGCGCGACCTCTCCGGCTCCCGGAGCGGCTCCCTGCGCCGCCCCGCCGGCCACCGCCCCGGAGGCCGAGCCACGCCAGCCGGCCGTCGGCGGGGCCAGCCACGCCGGCGCCCGGTGGAGCCTGCCGCCTCGAACAGCCCTGGGAGCACGTCCCGGAAAGCGCTAGAAACCCAGGATATGCAGCCCTGCCCGCCCGCCCCCCGCCGCCGCGGCGTCCTTGCCGCCCGCCTCCGCTCGGTCTCCTCTGCGGCGGCGCTGTCCCTGGCGCTGATCTCGGGCGCCGCGCTGGCGCTGCCCTCGGAGGGGGACCGGGCGCCGAACGCGCGCGTCGAGGACGCGGACGGGCGCGAGCTCCGGCTCAAGGCGCTTCAAGGCAAGCCGATCCTCATCGTCTACGAGGACAAGGACTCGAAGGCCCAGAACCAGGCGCTCAAGGACGCGCTGGCGAAGCTCACGAAGGGCGACCGCTACCGGCGAGGCATCGCCGTCGCCGCGATCGCCGACGTCAGCTCCTACGACTTCTGGCCGGCGAAAGGCTTCGTGAAGGACGCCATCCGGGAGGAGTCGAGGAAGGTCGGCGGGACCGTCTATTGCGACTGGGACGGCTCCTTCCGTACGGCCTACAAGCTCCGCCGCGGCGTCAGCAACGTCGTCGTGGTCGGCAAGAACGGCCACGTGCTCTTCGCGGCCGAAGGCGCCCTCAAGCCGGAGTCGCAGAGCCGGGTCCTCGAGCTGCTCCGCAAGGAAGTCGAGGGCTGACCGCAGCGAACGCGCCGGCCGGAGGGGCGCGCGCTCAGCGCCCGTCCCTGCGGCGCCGCCGCGCGTGCAGCGCGGACTCGACCTGCGCGCGGATCTCCGCCGCCTCCGCGGCCGCCACGAGGCCGCCGCGCGCCTCGATGAAGGAGCGGAGCGCCCCGGCGCCCGCGCCGCCCACGATCCACGGCACGCCACGGCACGCGTCCGCGTAGGCGTCGATGAGCTCGCGCGCCGACGGCGGGAGCGGCGGGATCGCGACCGTCAGCGCGACGAGGTCCGGCGCGAGCGCCTCGACCGCCCGCGCGATCGCGGCGGGCGGCGTCCTCGCGCCGAGCACGACGGAGCGGAAGCCCCACGAGCAGAAGCGCAGGCCGATGCCGAACAGCCCGAGCACGTGATCCTCGTCGGCGAAGGCCGCGAGCAGCACGCGCCGCCCGCTCTCGCCAGGCTGCGCGAGCCGCAAGAGGTGCAGCAGCGTCGCGCCGAGGACCTGCGAGGCGAGGTGCTCCTGCGCGACCGTGATCTTCCCCGCGTGCCAGAGATCGCCGATGCGCTCGAGCGCCGGGCCGAGCGCGCGCTCGAAGATCGTCACCGCCGGGCCGAGCGAGAGGGCCCGGTTCACCTCGGCCTCGAGGCCGTCAGGATCGAACCGGACCGCGGCGTCGACGATGCGCTCGCTCGCCCCGGCGAACGCGTCGCCGCCGCTCGTGCCCACCGGCGCGCGCGGCCCCGCGGCGTCGAGCACCATGCGCGCCGCCTCGGCCGCGGCGATCCCGCCGTTCACGTGGTCGCGCATCTTCTTGATCACCGCCACATCGTCGTCGCTGTACAGGCGATACGCCGACGCCGTGCGCGCGGGCGACGGCACGCCATAACGGCGCTCCCACGCGCGCAGCGTCGCCGAGGACACGCCACACATCTCCGAAACGACATGGATTCTGTAGCGGCTCAACTGGATAAACCTTGCTAGGACCCGCCGAGCCGCGGCCGTCCGCGCCGGTCCGGCGCACCGGGATGCATCGGAACGGCGGGCAGCGAGGCCCAGAAAGACCCCCTCCTGCCGACGTCTTTCGCGTTCGTCATTCGCCTTTGTCAAAGGCTAGGACAAACATTATACTGAGCGTCATGCAAAACACCAGCGCTTCGGCGCAGGATCCGGCGCATCCGGCCAGGCCTGACGCCTCGCCGGGCGACGAGGTGGCCGCTCCCCCGCGAGCGGCGGGCGCGGCGCTCGCGGGCCGCGTCTTCCGCGGAGCGCGCGCGCCGCGCGCCGTCGTGATCGGCAGCGGCTTCGGGGGCCTCGCGGCGGCCGTGCGGCTCGGGGTGCGGGGCTACGACGTCACGGTGGTCGAGAAGCTCGACCAGCCGGGCGGGCGCGCGTACGTCCACCGCCAGGACGGGTTCACCTTCGACGCGGGGCCGACCGTCATCACGGCGCCGTTCCTCCTGGAAGAGCTCTGGCAGCTCTGCGGCCGGAAGATGGCCGACGACATCGACATGCGGCCCGTGGCGCCGTTCTACCGGATCCGGTTCCACGACGGCGCGACGTTCGACTACACGGGCGACGCCGCCGCGATGCGCGCCGAGGTCGCGCGCCTGTCACCCGGGGACGTCGAGGGGTACGAGCGCTTCGTCCGGCGGAGCGAGGCGATCTTCCGCGTCGGGTTCGAGGAGCTCGCCCACGTGCCGTTCGGGTCGTGGATGGACATGGCGCGCATCGTGCCGGACATGGTGCGGCTCGAGAGCTATCGCACCGTGTACGGCCTCGTCGCGAAGCACGTGAAGGACGACCGCCTGCGCCAGGTGCTGAGCTTCCACCCGCTGCTCGTCGGCGGGAACCCGTTCTCGACGACCTCGATCTACAGCCTGATCGCGTTCCTCGAGCGCAACTGGGGCGTGCACTTCCCGATCGGCGGCACGGGCGCGCTGGTGAAGGGGCTCGTGTCGCTCATCGAGGGGCTCGGCGGCTCCGTGCGGTGCGGCGCCGAGGTGCGGCGCATCTCCGTGGAGGGCGGCCGCGCCCGGGGCGTGGAGCTCGCGTCGGGGGAGCGGCTCGCCGCCGACGTCGTCGTCTCGAACGCGGACTCGGCGTGGACCTACCGGCACCTCGTGCCCCCCGAGGCGCGGAAGCGCTGGACCGACCGGCGCATCGAGCGGCAGCGCTACTCGATGAGCCTCTTCGTGTGGTACTTCGGCACGCGCCGGCAGTACCCGGACGTCGCTCACCACACGATCCTCCTCGGCCCGCGGTACAGGCCGCTGCTCGAGGACATCTTCGAGAAGCACGTGCTCGCCGACGACTTCAGCCTGTACCTGCACCGCCCGACCGCGACCGATCCGGCCCTCGCCCCGCCCGGCTGCGACGCGTTCTACGTGCTGTCCCCGGTGCCGAACCTGCTCAGCGGCACCGACTGGCCAAGGGTCCAGGAGCGGTACCGGCGCTCCATCTCGGCGCTGCTCGAGGCGACGCTCCTGCCGGGGCTCGAGGGCGCGCTCGCGAGCTCGCGGCTGCTCACGCCGCAGGACTTCCAGGACCGGCTGCTGTCGTTCCGGGGCGCGGCGTTCGGGCCGGAGCCGGTGCTCACGCAGAGCGCCTTCTTCCGGCCCCACAACGCGAGCGAGGACGTCGAGCGCCTCTACCTCGTCGGGGCAGGCACGCACCCGGGCGCCGGTCTGCCCGGGGTGCTCTCGTCGGCCCGCGTGCTGGATCAGGTGGTCCCGGATGCATCGAAGCTCGCCTGAGGCGTCGGCGGCGGACTTCGCCGCGTGCAGGGACCTCCTGCGCAAGGGGTCGAAGAGCTTCGCCGCGGCGGCGCTCCTCCTGCCCGCGCGCGTGAGGGAGCCGGCGGCGGCGTTCTACGCGTTCTGCAGGGTCGCCGACGACGCGGTCGACGAGCTCGGGGAGCACGCGCCGCCGTCCGCGGCCGCGGCCGCCGTCGCGGCGCTGCGGGAGCGGCTCGCGCGCGCCGCGGCGGGCAGGCCGGACGACAGCCCGGTCGATCGCGCGCTCGCCCACGTGATGGCGGAGCACGGGCTGCCGCGCGCGTTCATCGAGGCGCTGCTCGAGGGGTTCGCATGGGACGCGGAGGGGCGCCGCTACGAGACGCTGTCGGACCTGAACGCCTACGCGGCGCGCGTCGCGGGCACCGTGGGCGCGACGATGTCGACGCTCATGGGGGCGCGAGGGCCCGACGCGCTCGCGCGGGCGTGCGACCTGGGCGTCGCCATGCAGCTCACGAACATCGCGCGCGACGTCGGCGAGGACGCGCGGCGCGGTCGGATCTACCTGCCGCTCGCCTGGATGCGGGAGGCCGGGATCGCGCCGGACGGGTGGCTCGCGCGGCCGGTGTTCGACGACCGGCTGGGGCGGATCGTGGCGCGGCTGCTCGCCGAGGCGGAGGTGCTCTACCTCCGCGCGGGCGCCGGCATCCCGATGCTGCCGCGCGACTGCCGCCCCGCGATCCAGGCGGCGCGGCTCATCTACGCGGACATCGGGCGGGTCATCGCGCGCCAAGGCTTCGACTCGGTGTCGACGCGCGCGGTGGTGTCGCCGGGCCGCAAGGCGTGGCTCGTGCTGCGGGCGCTGCTCCGCAGGTCCGTCGCGCCCGCGGAGGCGCGGGAGCACGGCGCGGCGCCGCCGCTCGACGAGGTCCGCTTCCTCCTGGAGGCGGCGCGATGAGCGCCCTGGTGGGAGCGCGATGAGCGCCGGCGGCGCGCCGGGCTCAGCCGCGCGGGAGATCGACGCGGCGCGGGGGCGCGTGCGCGAGGCGGGCGGGGACGCGCTGCTCGCGCGCCTCGAGCACCTCGACGCGGTGCGGGCCGCGCCGGCGCCTCGACCGGGACCCTCGCCGCGGCCGCCGGATCGGGGCGCGACCGCCGATTACGACGTGGTCGTCGCGGGCGGCGGGCTGTCGCTCCTGCTCGCGCCGCTGCTCGCGTCGGCAGGGCTGCGCGTCGCGGTGCTCGACCGGGCGCGGATCGGCGCCGCGCACCGGGAGTGGAACGCCGGGACGGCCGAGGTGGCCGCGCTGTCGGCGTCGGGGATCTTCGCGAGGGACGAGATCGAGCGGCTCGTCATCGCCCGCTACGTCGAGGGGCTCTGCCGCTGGCACGGCGGCGGGACGTACCCGGTGCGCGGCGTGCTCGACCACGCCATCGACGCGGCGGGGCTGCTCGCCGCGGCGCGGGCCCGGGCCGAGGCGCTGGGGGTGACGCTGCTCGACGGGCACGCGCTCCTCGGGCACGCGGAGGGGCCGGACGCTGTCGCGCTCGCCGTGGCCGAGGCGCAGCCGGGCGCCGCGCCGCGCGCGCTGTCCGCGCGGCTCCTCATCGACGCGCGCGGCGCGGCGAGCCCCTACGCGACCGCGGACCTCCTCTGCCCGACCGTCGGCGGCGTGCTCACGGGGCTCTCGGAGGGCGACGGGGAGCGGCGGATCCGGCCGGACGTCGGCGAGATCCTCGCCACCACGGAGGACGTCGAGGAGGGCCGGCAGCACCTCTGGGAGGCGTTCCCGGGGCGGCCGGGCGAGACGACGGTCTACCTCTTCTATTACGCGCGCTCCGGGGACGTCGGCCCCGGCGCGCTCCTGTCGCTCTACGCGCGGTTCTTCCGGCTCCTGTCGCGCTACAAGGAGGGCGACGCGCGCCTCGTCCGCCCGACGTTCGGCTTCATCCCCGGCTGGTCGCGGCTGTCGGCCGCGCCGCGCGCGCCGGGGCGCCGGGTGCGGCTCGTGGGGGACGCGGCGGCGCGGCACTCGCCGCTGACGTTCTGCGGCTTCGGCGCGAACGTGCGCGAGCTCGCGGCGACGGCCGCCGATCTGGCGCGGGCCGTCCGGGAGCCGGGCGCGCGTCACACGTCGGCCACGTCGGCCACGGCGCGCGACGCGCCTGTGCATTCGGGCACCGGCGCGCTCGCGGCCCTCATGGCGAAGCCCGCCGGCGGGGCGAGGGCAGGGGAGATGAACGCGCTCCTCGACACGGCCTTCGCCGTGCTCCACGCGATGGGCAACGACGCGTACGCGGCGCTGCTGCGCGACGAGATGCAGCCGGCCGATTTCGTGAGGTTCTTGCGGGAGACGGCGGCGCGGCGGCCCGAGGTGTACCGCGAGGTCGTGAGCACGCTGCCGCTCCGGGCCATCGGCCGCTGGGGAGCGGGGCTCGCGCGGGAGCTCTACCGCGCCCGCTAAAGGGCTACCGCGCCCGCTGCGCGGCGCGCTGGGCGCGGCCTCCCGCGACGCCGCGGCGCGCGAGGACGAGGGGCCCGAGGAACAGGCCGTACGGGGGGCCGCCGGTGCCGTGGTGGACGCGGTGCGCGTCGCGCACGCGCGCGAGGTACGGGATGCGCGCGAGGCCCGAGACAGGGAGCCGCCCGTGGACGAGCCCGTCGTGGACCAGGACGTAGGCGAGGCCGAAGGCGGTCATGCCGAGGCCGAAGCCGAACGCGGCCTCGCGCAGCGGCCCCGGCGCGGCCCAGCTGCCGTACATGATGAGCCCGGCGGCGATCGGGGCGTGGAGGAACGCGAGCGCGTCGTTCTGCTCGAAGGCGCCGCGCCGCTTCGCGTGGTGGGTGCGGTGGATGCGCCAGAGCGCGTGGTGCCAGACCTTGCCGTGGAGGAGCGCGGCCCACACCTCCATGATCGCGAAGGCGGCGAGCGCCGTGCCGATCCAGATCGCGAGCGTCATCGCGCCCTCCTCATGCGGAACGGCAGGAGGAGCTGCACCCAGGGGCTGGCGAAGCGGTCGAGCGAGAGGGCCTCGTGGACGACCGTCGCCGGCTTGCCGCCGAACGTCGCGGCGGCGAGGGAGCGCGCGTAAAACGGCGTGTCCTCGAGGGTGCGGAGGAGCCGCGGCGCGGACCCCGGGTCGGCGGCGATCTCCCGCGCCAGGCCCCAGCGCGTGTCGCCGAGCGGCCGCGGGGCGAGCGGCGGGAGCTCGCGCGCGCCGCCCGCCGCGTCGAACGCGGGCGAGAGGAGCATGCGCGTGCCGTCGCGGCGCCGGACGTCGTAGGTGAGGGCGATCCCGTCCGAGCCGAGCGCGCGCGACCAGGTCCAGCGCTCGAAGGCGTGGCCGAGCGGCTCGTCGCCGGCGTTCGTGTCGAGGTAGGCGCTGCCGGAGAAGCGCAGCGAGGGGTGCGCGAGCTCGACCTCGGCCCGCGCGATCGGCGCGATGGGCGTCCAGCGGTGGAGCCCCCGCCCATCCAGGGCGACGCCATCGTGCGCGCCGTCCGCCGCGGGCCCGGGCACGGACGGGCGGAGGCGCACCGTCCCCGAGAGCCGGGACGGCAGAGGGGCCGTGATCTCGTCGAACGAGACACGGAGCTCACCCCCGGACCACTCCATCAGGCTCGGTCCGATGGCGAGCGACCGCGGCGATCTGGAGACCGCGCCCCGCGGCCGCTCGGTCAGCGCCCAGCGATCGGCGCGCGCGCCGTACAGCGCGACGTTCATCGCGCAGTGCATGAGCGGGTCCGCGGCGCCGCGCGATCGCGCCTTGGCGTAGTAGGGCGAGAAGACGCTCCCGAGCATCGCGATGATCGTGATCGCGCTCTGCCCGTCGTCGCTCACCGCGTCCAGGTACCACCAGGCGTAGCCCCCGCTCGGGATCTCGAGGTCGAAGCGAGGTCCTCCATCACGCTCCGCGCCGCGAGCTGGCCGCTCAGCGCCGCCATCGGCACGCCCGCCCCCGGGTGCGCGCTCCCGCCGGCGAAGTACAGGCCCGGGAGCTTCGAGCGCGAGGCCGGGCGCGCGAAGGTCGAGTTCCACCCGTGGGACACCGGCCCGTACAGCGCGCCTCCCGTCGCCGGGAACATCCGCTCGAAGTCCGCCGGCGTCGTCGCCACCGGGGAGGCGCCCGTGCTCTTCAGCGAGAGGCCGAACCGCTGCAGTTGCTGGAACACGCGCTGCTCCCATTCGTGGATCTCCGTCGATGAGGGGGTGTGTTTATCACCGGTCGCAGGGGCATTGAGGATGAAGAACAGCCGCTCTCCGCCTCCGTCGGCGCCTGCGCTCGCCCCGACCCCGCCGGGCTCGTGCGCCGGCGCGTCGCCGCGATCCTCGGCGCAGACGTAGACCGTGGCGTCGCGCGGGAGCTCGGCGCGGTCGAACAGCGCGCGGAACTCGGCCTCGTAGTCGCCGGAGAAGAAGACGTTGTGCCGGAGGAGGGGGAAGCCGCTCACCTCGGCCACGAGCGCCCAGGTGACGGCCGAGAGCGAGCGCGGCTCGCTCCCCGGCGCCTTGCGGGCGGCGCGCTCGCCGAACAGGCCGGCCCGCAGCGCCGCGGGGTCGGCGTTCAGCACGATGGCGTCGGCCTCGATGCGCTCGCCGCCCTCGAGCACGACGCCCGTCGCGCGGCCGCGGCCCTCCTCGATGGCGGCGACGTGCGCGCCGCAGCGCAGCGTCGCCCCGGCGCGGGCCGCCGCCGCGGCGAGCGCCTCGGCGACGCGGCCCATGCCGCCCTCGGGGAGCCAGAGGCCCTCGCGCTCCACGTGCGCGATGACGCTCAGCGTCGCAGGCGCGAGGTACGGCGACGAGCCGCAGTAGGTCGCATAGCGCCCGAACAGCTGGAGGAGGCGCGCGTCCGTGAAGAAGTCGCCGAGCGCGCGGTGGAGGGTGCGGTGCCCGTCGATCTTCATCATCCCGCCGACGCCCAGGGTGCCCGCCGTGCTCAGGATCGTCTTGAGCGTGGGCCGCTCCGCGCGCATGAACGGCGCCTCCACCACGTCGAAGATCTCGCGCGCGTACCGGCTGAACCGGCGGTACCCGTCCGCCTCCCGCGCCCCCGCGAGCGCGCCGATCGCGTCCGCGGCGCGCTCGCCGTCCGCGAAGAGGTCGAGCGTCGAGCCGTCCGGCCAGGCGTGGCGCGCGAGCGTCTCGGCCCGGCGGAGCGACACGTGGTCCTCGAAGCGGAGCCCGAGCGACGCGAAGATCTCGTCGAAGACCCACCGCATCGTGAGCACCGTCGGGCCGACGTCGACGCGGCGGTCCCCGAGGACCGCCTGGCGTATCTTTCCGCCGACGCGCGGCGCCCGCTCGAGTAGCACCACGTCGAGCCCGCTCGAAGCAAGGAGCGCGGCCGAGGTCAGACCGCCGATACCCCCGCCGATCACCACGACGCGATCTCTCCTGTCCGCCATGGTCGGAGTGTACGCGTCGGAGGTAGTTTGTCTATACTTTGTTTAACTAATGTTCAAACTATTGACAAGCCCCTGAGGCTCGCCAAGACTCGCCCCCCATGGATTTCGATCGCCGGATCGAGCGCGTCCTCCTCGCCGCCATCGAGCCGCTCTCCTCGCCCGCGTCGCCGCCCGGGCTCCTGGCGGCGACGCAGCACGCCGTGTTCCCTGGAGGCGCCCGCATCCGTCCGCGCCTCTGCCTGGCCGTCGCTTCGGCGTACGGCGATCCCGCGCCGGAGGCCGCCGACGCCGCGGCGGCGGCGGTGGAGCTCATCCACTGCGCGTCGCTGGTCCACGACGACCTCCCCTGCTTCGACGACGCGCCGATCCGGCGCGGCCGGCCGTCCGTCCACCGGGCCTTCGGCGAGCCGATCGCGGTGCTCGCCGGCGATCAGCTCATCGTGCTCGCCTTCGAGGCGCTCGCGCGCGGCGCCTTCCACGCGATGGCGAGCGGCGTGACCGACGCGCGCAGGGCGGTCCGGTTCTTCGAGGTGCTCGGGGGCGGCGTCGGGATGCCGCAGGGGATCATCGCCGGGCAGGCGTGGGAGTCGGAGGCGAAGGTCCCGCTCTCGGCCTACCGGCGCGCGAAGACGGGCGCGCTCTTCGAGGCGGCGGCGACCCTCGGCGCGCTCTCCGCAGGCCAGGACGGGGCCGCCTGGGGCGATCTCGGGCAGCGCATCGGCGAGGCGTACCAGGTCGCGGACGACGTGCTCGACCTGGTCGGGAGGCCGGAGGACATGGGCAAGCCGGCGGGGCGCGACGGGGCGCTCGGGCGCCCGAACACGGCGCTGGAGCTCGGGCTCTCCGGCACGACCCGGCTGCTGCAGCGGCTCATCCAGGACGCGGTCGAGGCGGTGCCGCAGTGCCCGCGGGCGGACGCCGTGCGGTCGTGGGCCGTCGAGCTGGGGGACAGGCTCCTCCGGGTCTGCAGGGGGCCTTCGGCGGCGCTTCCGACCGTGAGCTCCATGTAACGGCTCGGGCGGCCTGACGTACGTCCGAGAGGGGCGGCCGTCGGGGGGACTCGGGACGTCTGAGACTGATGATCGGGAGTGGAGCTGGGTTGTTTGCGCGTCGCGGGACGGAACGCGTGAAGCCGACGTGAAGCCGGCGTGGACCGACGTGAAGCCGACGTGAACCGAATGAAGCCGACGTGAACCGACGTTGAGCAGATTCAGGGAGGGCCTTAATGCGCTGTCGCCTCGCGATAGTGAGGCTGCGCCCAGGCTCGACGAACGCGGTTTGGGGTGGCATCCTCGGCGGGCCTTTCCGCGTCTGCCGCGGGGAGCGTGGCTGTGGCGCGGTGGTAAGGCGCTGTGTCCTGCGTCCCGTGAAGCGAGGCGTGGGTCATAGTCCGCAAGCGGGGGGATCGGGGGATGAGGGCGATTCGGGAGCAACACGCCACGATCGTTTCTCGAAAGCTCGAGGCCGACAGCCCCGGGGGGATGCGCGAGGCGATCACCTCCGCCGAGCAGCTCGCGCGCGTCGCGCGCGGGCGCCTCCGCGACCGGGTGGTGGACGTCGGGAGCGCGGTGGGAACCGCCCTCCGGGGCGCGCCGAGGAGCGCGAGCTTCGTCCGGGCGGGCGCCGCGGTGCCGCTGCACGTGTCGCGGATGCTGCTCGATCGACACCAGGTCGCCGCCCACGCGCTCGCCCACCTCTACGCGGAGATCGAGGCCTGCCGCTCGCTCGCGAGCTGGGCCTGCGAGGCGGGCGGGGAGGCCAGGGCGGTCGCCGAGGCGCACGCGGGGGCGCTGCTCCTGTCGCTGCGCGGCGGCGTCGATCTGGGCGGCGGAGAGATCGCGCCGCTCGGCGAGCTCGAGCTCCGCGACGACGAGGTCGCCAAGGCGATCGGCCACCCGGCGGTCGCGGCGTGGGCGCGCGACGCGGGCTCCGGCGTCGCCGTCGCCTCGATCGCGCGCGCGGCCGCCGAGCAGGGCATCCCCGCCAGCGCCGGCGCGGAGGACGAGCGCGTCGGCTGGATCCGGCACAACATGCGCGACTTCGTCGAGCGCCTCGTCGAGCCGCTCGCCCCCGAGATCCACCGCCGCAACGGGCTCATCCCCGAGTCGATCGTCCGCCGCATGGGGCAGTTCGGCGTGTTCCGGCTCGCCACCGCGCCCGAGCACGGGGGCGACGGGCTCGGCGTGGCCGCCATGGCGACCGCCATCGAGGAGCTCGCGCGAGGCTCGCTCGGCTTCGGCGTGCTCACCATGACGGCCTCCATCGCGTCGGACCTGCTCGCCCGATCCGGCACCGACCTGCAGCGCCGGACCTGGCTTTCACGCATCGCGAACGGCGAGGCGCGCTGCGCCCTCGCGTTCGCGGAGCCGGCGTACGGGTCGGACCTCGCGCGCGTCGTCACGCGCGCCGAGCGCCAGGCCGACGGCAGCTACCTCCTCATCGGAAAGAAGGCGTGGGTCACCGGCGCGTCCCGCGCCGACCTGGTGCTCACCCTCGCGAGGACCACGACGCCGGGAGGACAGGGGCAGCTGCCGCTCGGGCCGAGCCTCTTCGTCATCGCGAAGCGGCGCGGCGCGCCGGGCGCCGACTTCCCGGACGCCGGGATGGCCGGGACCGAGCTGCGGGCGCTCGGGCAGCGCGGCATGGGGCACTACGAGCTCCGGATCGAGGGGCTCCAGATCGGCCGCGAGGCCCTGCTCGGCGAGCGCGAGGGCGAGGGGATCGCCCAGATCCAGCGGGCGCTCGTGACCGGCCGCACCTACGCGGCCGCGTGCGGCGTGGGCGTGGCGCAGGCCGCGCTGGAGCTCGCGCTCGAGCGGGCGAAGACGCGCGTGCAGTTCGGGTCGCAGCTCATCTCCTTCCCGCGCGTGGCGCACCGGCTCGGAGGGCTCATCGCGCGCGTCGCCGCCGCGCGGCAGCTCACGCGCGCCGCGGCGCACGTGGCGGACACGGGGCAGCCGTGCGAGCTCACGTCGGCGATGGCGAAGCTCTTCTCCAGCCGCGTGGCCTGGGACGCGGCCGACGCCTGCATGCAGCTCCACGGGGCGAGCGGCTACGCGGAGAGCTCGACCGCGGCGAGGCTCCTGCTCGACGCCCGCAGCCTCTTCTTCCAGCTGGGCCCGCACGAGGTGCTCGCGCAGGGCATCGCGCGCGCCCTGCTCGAAGGGCCGCTGCCCTAGAGCGGCGGTCACCCGCTTCGGATACGGGCCCATCTCGGCGTTTTCGGTGCTCAGCGCACCGGAGTGCGCTTCCGCGCCGAAAACACCGATCTGGACCCGTCTCCTGTGCGGGAGACCGCCGCTCTGAGTCGCGTGTGCCAGGGGCGGGCGAGAACCGCTCCAAGGCGCGAGCGACTGCGGCGGTCGCGAGCGGGCGGCCGGCGACGCGAGCCGGCGAGCGGGCATGTGCGCAGGGCCGCGACGCGCGCGACGTCGTCAGCCGAGCGCGCCTGTGCCATGATCGCGCGGACCGATGGTCCGCGTCCGCTCTCCTCGCTACGGCCGCAAGCTCGACGATTTCACGGTCGGCGCGGTGTATGCCCACCCCTGGGACGTCACCGTGGACGAGGGGATGCTCGCGCTCTTCGCGGCCTCTTTCCAGGACGCGATCCCGACCTACGCCAGCCGCGTCGCGGCCCGGTCGGTGGGGCTCAGGGACAGGCCGGTGAGCCCGCTCTTGCTCCTCAACCTCGGGATCTCCTTCAGCGTGCACGACGTGAGCGAGCAGGCGATCGCGCACCTCGCGTACACCGACGTCCGGTTCCCGGCGGCCTGCTATCCGGGGGACACGCTGCGCGCGAGCTCGCTGGTCATCGGCAAGAAGCCGGTCTCGACGGGGGACAAGGGCGTCGTGCACGTCAGGACCCAGGTGGTGAACCAGGACGGGCTGCTCGTCTGCTCGTTCGAGCGCAAGGCGCTCGTGCCCCCCGGCCGCGTCGCGGAGCGCCCCGCGGACGCGCCGCACGCGGTCGCGCAGCCGGACGCGCCGCCGGCGCGCCTCCCGGAGGAGCTCGACGGCCCGCTGCCTCCGCCGGCGCGCCAGGGCGGCTTCGCCTGCACGTGGGACGACTTCGAGGTCGGCGACGTGATCACCCACGAGGTCGGCAGGACCATCGGGGACAGCGAGCACATGCAGCTCGCGACCCTCCTGCGCAACTCCCACCCGCTGCACGTGGACGAGCAGTACTCCAGATCGAGCTCCTTCGCGAAGACGCGGGTCGTCCACGGGGGGCTCGTGCTGTCCTGGGTGCTCGCGCTCTCGAGCCGCGACACGGCCGGGTGCGGCGTCTGGGACCTCGGCCTCGACGAGGGGGCGCACCCGAGCGGCGTGCTCGCGGGCGACACGCTGTTCGCCGCGTCGAAGGTGATCGCCAGGGAAGAGGCCAAGAGCGGCGCCGGGAGCGTCACCTTCCGGATCGTCGGCGTGAAGAACACGCCGCCGCGCGCCCTGATCGAGCAGGGCGCCGACCTGTTCACGCCCGAGCTCGGCAAGGCCGACGGCCGGGTGAAGGAAAAGGTCGTGGAGATCACGCGAACGCTGCTCCTGCGCCGGCGGAGCTAGCTCTGTACGTCAGCGATCACCGGCGGGATTGCTGACGCACAGAACCAGGCGCGCCCGAGGCGGGGGCCGCAGAATGAGGAGTCCCCGGCGGGCCGCCTGCGGCATACAATGGCCGGCCATGAGCACCGCTCTGCCCCAGCGAGGAACGGGACGGCCATGAGCACCGCTGGGAGCCGTGAGCTGGACGCGCTCCGCGCGCGCGTCGCCGAGCTGGAGCGGGAGCTGGCCCACGCCCGCGCGCCAGGTCGGAGCGCCGCTGCGCGAGGCCCGGACGCGCCGGCCAGAGACCCGGGCAGCGCGAGGGGATCCGCCCTCGTCGAGGCGGCGCGGCGGCAGCTCGACGAGGGCGAGCAGGCGGCGCAGATGGGCAACTGGCTCTGGGAGCTCGGCCAGAGCAGCACCACCTGGTCGCGGCAGCTCTTCCGGATCCTGGGCCGCGATCCCGAGACGGACACGCCCTCGACGGAGACCTTCCTCGAGGCCGTCCACCCCGACGACCGGGAGCGGCTGCAAGCCCTCCTGGTGCTGGCGAACGAGACAGGCGAGGGGGCGGGCGCGGTCGCGTTCCGCGTGCGCCACCGGGACGGAACGGTGCGGGAGTGCCTGCTGAGCAGCCTGCCCCTCGTCGAGGGCGCGGGGCCGCCGTCGCGCTACTTCGGCGCGGTCGTCGATCTCACCGAGCGCCGCCGCGCCGAGCAGGAGCTCCGCCGCAGCGAGCGCATGCTGAAGGAGGCGCAGCGCATCGCCCACGTGGGCAGCTGGTCCTACGACATCGCGTCGCGGACGATCCGCTGGTCCGAGGAGCTCTACAACATCCTCGGCGTCGATCCCTCGGTGCGCCCGACGTTCGAGCTCTTCGCGGGCCTCATCCACCCCGAGGATCGCCACCGGGTCTTCGGCGGCGCGGAGACCGCGTCGCCGCTCGGCATCGCGAGCCCCGTCGAGTGCCGCGTCGTGCGCCCGTCCAGCGGGGAGCTGCGCCACGTGCAGATGGCGGCGCAGCTGGTCACGGACGACGCCGGGACGATCACCGGGCTGGTCGGCACGAGCCTCGACATCACCGAGCGCCGGCGCCTCGAGGAGCAGCTCCTGCACAGCCAGAAGCTCGAGGCGATCGGGCGCCTCGCCGGCGGGGTCGCGCACGACTTCAACAACATGCTCACCGCGATCTTCGGGCACAGGGAGCTCGCGGTGCGCAAGGTGCCGGCGGCGTCGCCCGTCGCCGAGCACCTCACGCAGATCGGCACCGCCGCGGAGCGGGCCGCGGCGCTCACGCGGCAGCTGCTCGCCTTCGCGCGCAAGCAGCTGATCCAGCCGAGCGTCGTCGACCCGAACGCGCTGATCTTCGGGGTCGAGCCGCTCCTCCGCCCGCTCGTGGGCGAGGACGTGGAGCTCGTCGTGCTGCCGGGGAGCCAGATCTGGCCCATCCACATCGATCGGGGGCAGTTCGAGCAGCTGCTCATGAACCTGGCCGTGAACGCGCGCGACGCGATGCCCGGCGGGGGCCGCCTGGTGATCGAGACGGCGAACAGGGCGCTCGGCGCGGGCGACGGGGGGTGGGGGCCAGAGATCGAGCCCGGAGACTACGTGGAGCTCACGGTCACGGACACAGGGCAGGGCATCGACGACGCCGTCCAGAAGTACGTGTTCGAGCCGTTCTTCACGACCAAGGAGCCGGGCAAGGGGTCGGGCCTCGGGCTCGCGACGTGCCACGGCATCGTGAAGCAGCACGGGGGCCACATCTGGTTCGCCAGCGCCCCCGGCCAGGGCACGCGCTTCACGATCTGCTTCCCGCGCGTGCGCGGCGTGCCCTGCGAGCAGCCTGTGAGGGCGACCGCGGCCGCCGTCGGGGGCGTGGAGACCGTGCTCGTCGTGGAGGACGAGGCGCAGGTGCGCGAGCTCTGCGTCGCCGCGCTGCGCTCCTTCGGCTACTCGGTCCTCGCGGCGCGGAGCGGCAAGGAGGCGATCGCGCTCGCGGCCGCCTATCCAGGCCCCATCCACCTGCTCGTGAGCGATGTGGTCCTGCCGGACGCGCGCGGCCCCGCGCTCTCGGCGATGCTCGCCCGCGCGCGCGCCCCGCTGCCCGTGCTCTACGCCTCGGGCTACACGGAGGACGCCCTCCTCCAGACCGATCTGCTCGACGGGGTCGCCCACTTCCTCGCCAAGCCGTACACGCCGACGCAGCTCGCGAAGGCGGTGCGCGCCGTGCTCGACGCGTCCGCGCAGGCGCGACGGGCGAAGGGCTCCGGCGGCGCCCCGCCGCCGGCTCCGACCGCCGAGCGCCTGCAGTGAGCGCGCTCGTGCGCCGCGGGAGGCGGGCTCACGGCGCCTTCGCGCGCGATCGCCGGCGTGTGGGCGCGCGTGCGAGGCGGCCCGCAGCGCGCCACGCTGGCCCCCGCCGCCCGGGTGCATCTATCCTGGACGGGCGGCTTTGGCGATGAAGATCCGGGGGTCGGCGCTCATGCACACGAGGACCTACCTGCAGACGCGGTGGGGGAGCCAGGCCATGTCCGCCCTCGACGCCAAGCTGCCCGCCGCCGCGCGGGCGGTGTTCACGGCGCCCGATCTCGCGGCGCACAGCTGGTATCCCATCTCGGTCTGGAACGCGATCGCGGACGAGATCTCGCGGTGGCCCAACCGGTCCGGCGTCATCCGCGATCTCGCGGCCTACGTGGCCGAGCAGGACCTGACGCTGGCGCACAAGGTGCTGCTCAAGCTGGGCACGCCCGCGCTCGTCATGCGGCAGGCCGGCGTGATGTGGGGCATGTACTTCAACGGCGGCCGGCTCGCGCCCCTCGCCGAGGGAGAGCGGTTCTTCCGGCTGATACTTTACCTGGGGGTCGACCCGCAGTCCGACCCGGGGCGCCAGATCTGCAGAGACGCGGTGCCGGCGTGGCAGGAGAACGCGCTCCGGCTCTCGGGCGCGCGAGGGGGCCAGAGCCTCCACACGAAGTGCCGTTTCGAGGGACACCCCACGTGCGAATACGAGGTGCGCTGGCTTCGGTAGTCACCACTTGGTGCAGAAGGCGAACAGGTTCACCTGCGCCTCTTCGGCGAGCACCTCGACGGGGGTGCTCCCGAACTTCGACCGGGCGAACAGGGTCCTGAGATCATCGGTGCTGCGGTGGATCAGCTCCCACTCGAGGACGTGATCCATGAACGCCTTGCTCGGGTTGTTCACCCCGAAATTGCCCACGACCGCGACGCCCCCGGGCAGGAGCTTGTCGTGCATGCAATTGAGGAGGCTCACGACCAGATCGTCGCGGAGATAGTCCGTGAGCCCGATGCTGTAGATCATGTGCTGGGGCTTGAGCACCGTCCTGCCGCGGCCGTGGGCCAGCCGCACGACGTTGTCCTGCGCGAAGCTGAAGCGGTCCATGACGCCGAGCTGGTCGGCGATGCCGGCCGCGTAGGCGAGGGCCTGGTTGTCGATATCGATGCACGTCGCCTTGATGTCGGGCAGCTCGCCCCCCTCCGCGTAGAGGTCGAACAGCTCCCGGGCGGGGCCGCTCGCGAGGCTGGTGATGTGGACCGGGCCGGACGCGTGCCCGCTGCAGGCGTCCCGGATCGCGCGGCTCAGCACGCCTCTCCGGTTCTTGACGGCGCGGCAGGCGTCGATGGCGAGCCCCCACTGGTCGATGAAGCGGCCGAGGCGGCCGTCGCCCGCGGGCTCGTCGTTGTACATCATCTCGATGGTGTAGAAGTCGCCCGCGTAGCCGCGCGGCTTCGTGTAACACCGGTCGACGGTGCGGCTCAGCATGAAGAGCGAGAACGTCTCGCGGAAGACATAGGCGCCGATGCCCTTCTCGAGGTGGCGCTCGCGCTCGATGTGCTCGCGCAGCGCGGACACGATCGTCTGGCACGCGGCGCTCACCTTCTCCTGGATCTCCGCCTCGGGCTGCTTGGCCTCCTTCACCATCCTGTCGGCGATCATCATCTCGAACTTGAACTGTTCGACCGTGTCGATGAGCTTCGGAGGGATGTTGTTGGTGCCGGCCTGGCCCGTCCTCGCCGCGTGAAAGCGGTTGACCTGCGGCACGTCCTCGACGAGGAGCGGCGGGAGCATCGCGGTGTTCTCGCGGAGGCGCTGGGCGAGCATGATCGCGAGCGACTGGTAGAAGCGCGCCGCGAGCCCGGGGACGGAGGCGAGGAGCGAGTGCACATACGGGCCCTCGATGACGTCGAGCGTGCACTCCTCGCGGGCGACGACGGAGGCGCTCGCGGCGGCGCTCTCGAGGAACGACATCTCGCCGAAGATGGCGCCGGGGCCGAGCTGGCGGAGGGCCACGCCGCGCCCGAGGTGGGCGACCTCGACCCCGACAAGGCCGCTGCGCACGATGAAGATGCCCTGCCTTCGCGAGCCCTCCTCGAGGATCTGTTCGCCCGGTCGGTAGGTGACGCAGCTCGACTTCTCCAGCAGCAGCCGCTCGTCGTCCTGGGTCAAGAACTCGAAACCTGTCGTCATGATGCCTCCCGAGCGCCGCGGGCGCCCCGGACTCGCGGAGGAACGGATCTCTCCCCTCCGCCGCGGCGACAGAGGCGTCCACGCGTGCGCCCCTTCTACCACGACGCATCGCGCCTCCGCTGAGGCATGGCGGTCCGCCCGCTGGCTCGGCGCCGGTCGCGCCGCGGTCGCCGCGGGGCGCCTCGTTGACCGCGCCGCGGTTTCCGCAGCGCGCCTCGTCGATCACGCGCCGCGCTCGCGCCGAACGCGCGTCGCGCGGTCTTTCACGGGGTCACCGCGGGGCGCAGGCCGCGAGGCCGCCGTCCTCGGCGAGCACCAGCACACAGGTGCGGAGCACATCCATGCCGGCAAATCCGTCCGACGGACAGGTCGCCCGCCGCTCGCCGGGCAGAAGATCGAACTCCGCGGCGGCGTCGAACCCCGCCATCCGGAGGCGAGCGCCCGAAAGGACGGGAACGGTGTGCTTGCCTGAGGCGGCGTAGGCGCTCCTGCCGCCGGTCGCCCGGCGCGACAGCCGCTTCCCCGCGGGGGAGACGGCGAAGAGCGAGCTGTGCGACGCCCCCGAGTCGATCTTCAGCGTGACGTCGATCCCCTCGACGCTCGCCCTGGCGGTGAGCTCGCTGCCCTGGTTCGGGCCGCCGCAGCGGGCGAGCTCCACGATGGCGGCCTCGCCGAACCGCGCCCGGAGCGCGCGTGCGGCCTCGCCGCGCGGAGCTTCGGTCATCCGGCCCTCGCGCAGGTCGAGCACGACGGCGCGTCCCGGCCCCGCCAGCTCCTGAGGCGCGACGATGCCGCCGATGCCGATGCGCTGCAGGACGTCGGGCATGCGGACGACGAGCAACGCGGAGACCTCGACCCGGCCCCACCCGGAGAGCGCGAGGCTCGCGTCCTCGAGGCGGGACACCGCGAGGGGCCTGCCCGCGTGGTCGACGGCGACGTCGCCCGCGGTCGAGAGGGGCAGCGCGAGCTCGTCGGCGAGCCAGCGGGCGAGGACGTGGTGGGAGGCGCCGGTGTCGACGATCAGCACGGCCGGCTGGCCCGCCACGACGGCGTCGATGAGCGGCGAGGGGAACGCGCGATCGTCGAGGTGGTACTGGAGGCTGGCCCGGCGCTCGGGGCCCGCCGCCGGCGCCGCCGGGCCCGCGCCCGCGGGCGAGGACGCGTCGCCGGCGCCGGCGCCGGCGGTCGACGTCGCGCCCGCGCTGCGCGGCGTGGCCGGCGCGGCGCGGACCGCGGCGGGCTCGGCGCAGCCGGCCACCGCGAGCGCGCCGGCCGCGGCGGCGGCCGGGAGCGCGGCGAGGAGCTGCCTGCGAGCGCGCGGCACGAGCATCCGCTACTCGACGCAGCAGAGCGTCGACTGCCCCGTGGGATCCAGCGAGCCGCTGAGGCTCGTGCGCGCGGTGCAGGTGGAGTTTGTCGGCGTGCCGACGAGGTGAGCCGGGGGCGAGTAGGCGTACCCGCAGTACCGCCCGCCCTGCGAGATCTGTGCGTGATCGAAGCAGCTGTAGTCGTTGCCGAGCTCGACGCGCACGTAGTTGCAGTCGCCGCCGCTCGCGGTGCACGCGCACGACGAGCACGTCCGGGTGTCGTTGTACCCCCGGAACCAGTCGCTCTCGCGCCGCGCATAGCCGCTGCAGGTGGCGCTGCCGGACACGAGCGCGCATTGCGTCGCCGGCGATCCCTGCCTCGGGACGCAGGCCTTGCCGGCGCCGCAGCCCGCGCCGGCGATCGCGTGGCAGAACTTCCTGGACTCCTTCCACGTCGCCGGCGCGGGGATCGCCGTGCCGGTCGCGGTGCAGCTCTGGATCACGTCGAAGAGGCCCGCGCGCACGCCGCCCCAGTCGACGAACCCGTTGTTGATCGGCTTCGCGTCGCACGTGAACCCGACCCGCTTCGCGAGCGTGCCGCGCGTCCCGGCCTGGTCGGCCTCGCACTGCGACTCGTCGGCGTAGAGGTAGAGATCCGCCGCGCAGTCGGTGGGGTTCGGCGTGCAGCCGCAGCCCTGGCAGCCGCTGCCGGAGAGGCCGCGGAAGAGGAGCGTCTCCTTCGCGGTGAACCCGTCAGGGCACGGCTCGGTCGCGTCCACGACGACGCCGGGCTCGAAGTTCGTGGGTGCCGTCAGGCAGACCGCGCCCTCCGCGCAGTCCGAGTCCGCGCAGTCGACGGCGTCGTCGCAGTCGTCGTCGCCGCCGTTGAAGCAATCCTCGACCTGCGTGCAGCCGGTCGTCGTGCTCGTGCCGGCGCTCGCGCTCGTGCCGGTCGACGCGCTCGTGCCGGTCGTCGTGCTCGTGCCGGTCGACGCGCTCGTGCCGGTCGACGCGCTCGTGCCGGCGCTCGCGCTGGAAGGTTCGGTCGTCCCGGCGCCATCACCGCCGCCCGACCCGCCCGACCCGCCCGACCCGCCCGCGAAGTTGCGCTCCTGGACGCTGCAGGCCGAGAGGCTGACGAGCGCTGCTATCGCAGGCCCGCGAAAGTTCGTCATGCCGCCAGGATAGCCGCCCTTGCAGGCGACGTGCAGCGTCATGTCTCGGAAGCGTGGCGCTCACCGCGAGGGGGGGCGTGATGGGCGAGGTGCCCTGTGACGCCGGGAGGAGAGGCCGTCACGGAGCCGTGGCGCGCTGGAGGCGGCGCTCCACCTCGGCGCGCGTCGGATACGATGTCTGACACCCCTCGCGCTCGACCGAGATGCCCGCCGCCGCGATCGCGAACCGGAGTGTGGCCTCGATCGCCATCCCGGAGGCGAGCCCGCCGGCGAGCACGCCCGTGAGGGCGTCCCCGGCGCCCGTCGTGTCGACGGCGCGGGCCGGCAGGGCGGGGAGCTCCTCGCCCGACGGCAGCAGCACCGCGCCGCGCGCGCCGCGCGTGAGCACCACGCGCTCCGGCAGGTGACCGCGCAGCGCCTCGTGCTCGATCTCGTTGACCACGGCGAGATCGAACCGGCCGACGAGCTCGGGATCGATGGCGTTGACGGGCGACGGATTGCAGATCGACAGCGCGCCGTCGGCCCGCGCTGCCGCGAGCACGCCGTCGATCGCCGCGGCCGGGATCTCGCCCTGGCAGAGCCAGACCGAGGCCCCGCACGGCGAGGGCGGCGTGACGAGCGCGTTGGCGCCGGGGATCGCGAGGATCTGGTTCTCTCCGGCCTCGTCGACGCAGATCAGGGCCACGCCCGTCGTGGCGCCGCGGTGGACCGCCACGGCGGAGAGCTCCACCCCGTCGGCGGCGAGCGCGGCCGCGCAGAGCTCGCCGTGGGCGTCGTCGCCGCGCGCGCCCGCGAGCCGCACGCGCGCCCCGGAGCGCGCCGCCGCGACCGCCTGGTTCGCGCCCTTGCCGCCCGGCGCGACGAGGAACCGGCGGCCCAGCACCGACTCGCCGGGGCGCGGCAGCCGCGGGCCGTAGCCGATGAGATCGGCGGTGATCGAGCCGCAGATCGCGAGCAATCCCATCACCGCCGCATACCACGAACGAGGCGGCGCGCGCGTCAGTCGGCGTTCACGGCCACGGCGTTGGTCTTGCCATGGGCGAGCGCGCCGGCGCGGCGGATGATGCCGATGAACTCCTGCTGATCGCCCTTGCTGGACGCGGCGGCCCTCGCGATCTTCTCGATGTCGGCGAGCCTCCAGGAGCGCGCGTGCGGGCTGTGGCGCAGGACCTCCGCGAACCCTGCCACCGCGGACGCGAAGCGGAAGTCGGCCGGCGCCGCGTCGAAGGTGGGGGCGACGGCGCCCGGGGCCATCTTGACCAGCGTCTCCTCGGCCGTGTTCGAGCCGAGCGGCGCCTTGTGGCGGAGGCGCACGACGACCGGCGTCGCGCCCTCGCCCTTCGGCGCGGTGGCCTTGAGCTCGACGTCGTAGATGGCCGTCACGCTGTGCCCTGCGCCGATCTCGCCGGCGTCCACCTTGTCGTTCCGGAAGTCCCGGTCGGCCACGTCGCGGTTCTCGTAGCCGATGAGCCGGTAGCTCTTGACGAAGCTCGGGTCGAACTCGACCTGGATCTTCACGTCGCGGGCGATGACCTGGAGCATCCCGCCGACCTGCTCGGAGAAGACCCGCCGCGCCTGCGCCTCGCTGTCGATATAGGCGTAGTTGCCGTCGCCCTGGTTGGCGAGCTGCTCCATCATGAGATCCTTGTAGTTGCCCTGGCCGAAGCCGACGGTGGACAGCGTGATCCCCTTGTCCCTCGCGCGCTTGATGGTCTTCAGGATCTCGTCGTGGGAGGTCGGGCCGACGTTCGCGTCTCCGTCGGAGAGCACGATGACGCGGTTGACGTGCCCCTTCACGAGCGTCCGCTCGGCCAGGCTGTACGCGAGATCGATGCCGCTCGACATGGCGGTGGAGCCGCCCGCGGTGAGGTCGGCGAGGGCCGCGAGGATCTTCCCCTTGCTCTCGATGCCGGTCGGCGCGAGCACCTCTCGCACGCTGCCCGCATAGGTGCAGAGCGCGACGGTGTCCCCCGGCTTGAGGGTGTCGGTGAGCATCTTCAGGCTCTTCTTCGCGAGCTCGATCTTGTCCGGCGACTGCATCGAACCGCTGGTGTCGACGAGGTACACGAGGTGCACCGGGGTCCGCTCCTTGACCGGCACGCGCTTGCCCTGGACCGCCACGCGCACGAGGTGGTGGCCCGACGTGAACGGCGAGGGCGCGGCCGCGAGGTGCACGGCGAACGGGCCTGTCGCGGGCGACGCGTAGCCGTAATCGAAGTAGTTGAGGAACTCCTCGGCGCGCACGGCCTGAACCGGGGGCAGCGCGCCATCCATGATCTTGCGGCGCGCGATGGCGTAAGAGGCCGTGTCCACGTCGATCGCGAACGTCGAGAGCCGGTCCTTCGCGGGGTCCTCGACCGGGTTGACGCCGTAGTCCCGGTACGTCTCACTGCCCTGGGGCTCGGGCGCTGTGACGGCGACGGCCGGGGGCGGGGCCGCGGGGCGCGCCACGGCGGTCGCCGCCGGGGCGGGCGCCTTCTTGGGCGCGGGCGCGCCGCCCGTCACGCGGACGCGCGCGTCCGCGCCGGGCGCGGCGCCCGCCTTGGTCGCCCGGGACTGCGCGGGCCCCGGCGAGGGCGCCACAGGGGCGGCCGCCACGGGCAGGGCCGGCGGCGGCGCGGCCTCCGCGGCGGGCGCGGCGTCAGGGGCGCTCGCCGCGGCCTCCTCGCGCTTGGCGTCGGACGCGCTGCTCTCGTCTTGCGCCGCGTCGAACTCCGGCTGCGTGGCTCGCCCGGCGGGGGCCTCGGTCGGCGCGGCCGATGCGGTCGCCGCCGTGGGGGCAGGCGTGGAGCCACCGCAGCCGATGAGCAGCGCGGTGACGAGGGCGGGGGCGACGAGATCGAGGGGCCGGGTGCGCATTGAGGTGTCCTCCTTGAAGGGGATCGCGAGGGCGGATCCCTGCTGTACGTTCTCGTGGGTCGGCCATCGCCGATCGCCACACACAGGTCCTTGCGGGGGCCGCACGCGCGGCTGCCCCATCGTGCGTTTTCCACGGGCGAGACGGGCCCTTCGCCGCTTTCGCTGCGTGAACGCCGCGTGTCGCCGGTCATCCGGCGAGCCGACGAAGGGCTCTCGCGGCCGGGGCCCGCTGTGGCGGGGCTCGGCGCGTCCGAGTGCCAGGGAAACGCGGTCGTCTCGGCCGGCTTACACCCGAAATCGACGGGAGCTCGGGTCGGGTCCTCCGCCCGCCTCCCTCTCGATCTATCCTCAGGGGTCCGTGATGAGCGAAACGAGCCGCGAGCGCTTCCAGTCCACCCTGTGCCGTGCCAGGAAGATCGCCGTCCTGACCGGCGCAGGCGTCTCGGCGGAGTCGGGTATCCCCACGTTCCGCGGCGCTGGGGGGCTGTGGCGGCGTTACGAGGCGACGAGCCTCGCCTCGCCCGAGGCGTGGCGGCGCGATCCGGGCCTCGTCTGGGAGTTCTACAATCACCGCCGGGAGCGCGCCCTCGGCTGCGCGCCGAACCCGGGTCATCACGCGCTGGCGCAGCTGGAGGCGCGGTGGCGGGAGGCCGGCAGGGTCTTCACCCTGATCACCCAGAACATCGACGGCCTGCACGAGCAGTCGGGCTCCAGGAGCCCGGTGCGCCTCCACGGCTCGCTGTGGCAGGTGCGCTGTCTCTCGTGCGGGAGCGTGACCGAGAACCGCGACGTGCCCATCACCCCCGCCTTCGCTGGCAGCGGCTCGCCCGATCCGGAGGCCTCTGCCCGCCGCTTCACGGCGGCGGAGCTGCCGCGCTGCGGCTGCGGCGGCGTCCTTCGCCCGCACGTCGTCTGGTTCGGCGAGGCCCTCCAGGAGAGCGATCTCGCCGCGGCGGCCGCCGGCGTCGAGGGCTGCGATCTCCTGCTCGTCGTCGGTACGTCGGCCGTTGTGTATCCCGCCGCCGGTTTCGTCCCCATGGCCAAGCGCCACGGCGCCCTCATCGCCGAGGTCAACGTCGAGCCGAGCGCGATCTCCGGCCTCTGCGACGTCGTGTTCACCGGCGGCTCCGGCGCGATCCTGCCCTCCCTGCTCGACGTCACGCCGGCGTGAGCGCCGCGGCCTGACGGGCGCGGCGAGCCGGCGGCGTCAGCACGGCGAGGCGAGCCGGCGGCGTCAGCACGGCGAGGCGAGCCGGCGGCGTCAGCGCGACGCGCTGTCGCGCCGCAGCGGGCGCGCGGTGCACGCATCGCGCGGCGCGGCACGTGCTTCTGCCGGGGTCATGGAGCAGGTCAACCGTGGGATCTCAGGGCTAACGTGGGCGGCGATCACGCTCGTCGTGATCGGCGCCGTCAACTGGGGGTTCGTTGGGCTGTTCGAGTTCGACGTGGTCGCCGCGCTCTTCGGCAGGCTCAGCGCGCTCAGCCGCATCATCTACGTGCTGGTCGGGATCGCCGGGCTCTATCTGCTCTACGCCGCGGTCCAGCTCGGAAAGCGCGCTCGGGTCACCACGATGCCCTGAGGGAGATGCGCCCGTGCACCCCAGGCGCTCATGCGCCCGGGCTGGCCTGGCCGCCGAAGCCGCGCGGACGGGCGGCGATCGCGCGCGCCTCGATGAACCGCGAGACCGCGTCGACGAACGCCTCGGGGTTCTCCACCTGCGGCATGTGCCCTGTCGCCGGGATGAAGGTGAGCTGCGACCCCGGCAGCGAAGCGTGAAGCTTCTTCGCGTCGTCCGCGCTGTTGCCGAGGAGCTGGTCCGCCTCGCCCCAGACGAGGAGGGGATTCAGGCTGAGCGGGGCCCGGAGACCTCCATGGATGGCGGCGTCGAGCACCGCCTCCAGCTGAGGTGGATTGGCGCTCTCCAGGACCTCCCGCAGGGCAGCCGGGGCGCGGCCGGGATCGGCGTAGGCGCGGCTCAGGACCCCGGGGCTATAGGTCTGCTTCCGCATCAACGCGCGCAGCACCCGGCGGGGCAGCGGCCGCGCTCCGAGCCAGCCGACGAGGCGCGGCAGCGGGGGGATGGGAACGCCGTTGACGAACACGAGCCCTCGGCAGCGCGCCGCGAACAGGGTAGCGAAGCTCGATACGACCGAGACGCCGAAGGAGTTGCCGACGCACCACGCGCTGGAGACACCCAGCTCGTCCAGGAGCCGCTCCAGCCAGCGCGCATAGGCGCCCAGGGAGCCGAGCCCCGGGGCGTCCGTGCGCCCGATGCCGGGCAGATCGGGCGCGATCACCTGGAAGCGCTCCGCCAATCGCTCCCAGACAGGCGCCCAGTGCAGCGACGCCCCGCCCCAGGCGCCGTGCACCAGCAGCAGCGGCTCGCCCTGCCCGCCCACGTGGACGCTGGCAGGGCGGCCGTCGATCGCGATCTCCTTCACCGAAACCGTGCTCATGCCCCTCTCCTGTGCGGAATCATCACGGGGCCCATCCTGCCCCCGGCCGCCGGGGGCCCGCAACAGGAACGCACGCCGGCGCGCGCCCACGTCCCTCCCTCTTGCGTGTGCGGGCGCTGGCCGGGCGCGCGGCGGCGCGCGGCGCCTCTCGGCCCTTCGCGCTTGCCTCACGGGCGGCCGATCGCGGTATCGTCCCCGCCGTGTCCTCCGCTCAGAAGCTCCGCGATCTGCTCGCCTCGCCCGGCCTCCTCGTCATGCCTTGCTGCTTCGACGCGCTGTCGGCGCGGCTGATCGAGCAGGCCGGCTTCTCGCTCTCGTTCATGAGCGGCTTCGCGGTCTCCGCCGCGCGCCTCGGCGCGCCCGACACGGGGCTCATCTCGTATGGTGAGATGGTCGATCAGGCGCGGGCGATCTGCGGCGCCGTCTCGATTCCGGTGCTCGGCGACGGCGACACGGGCTACGGCAATGCGATGAACGTGAAGCGCACGGTGCGCGGTTATGCGCAGGCCGGGCTGGCCTGCGTCATGATCGAGGACCAGGTCGCCCCCAAGCGCTGCGGCCACACGCGCGGCAAGCAGGTCGTGCCCCGCGACGAGGCGTTCACCCGCGTCCAGGCCGCCGTGGACGCGCGCGACGAGGGCGCCGGCGTGCTCATCATGGCCCGCACCGACGCCCGCCAGACGCACGGCTTCGACGAGGCGCTGGCCCGCGCGCGGGCGTTCGCCGATCTCGGGGCAGACATCGTGTTCCTCGAGGCGCCCGAGAGCGTGGAGGAGATGCGAACGTTCTGCCGCGAGGTGCGCGTGCCGACCATGGCCAACATGGTGGATCACGGCAGGACACCGGTGCTCCCGCCGGCCGAGCTCGAGGCGATCGGCTACAAGATCGCGGCCTATCCGCTCACCCTGCTCTCGGTCGCCGCCGCCGCCATGCGCGAGGCGCTCGCGGCCCTGCGCGCCGGCCGGCACCCCGACCCGCGGATGAGCTTCGCGGCGCTCCAGGAGATCGTCGGGTTCCCCGAGTACTACGCTGAAGAAGAGCGCTATGCGCAGCCGCCAAGGAAGGGGTGAGTCGAGCACCATGACCGCGATGTCCTCTGCCGCCCCCGCGTCGCTCCTCGACGCGGCGCGGAGCCTCGTTCCGATCATCCAGGAGCACGCCCAGCGGGGAGAGCGCGAGCGCCGTTTGCCCGATCCGGTCGCGAGGGCGCTCCGGGAGTCGGGCATCTTCCGCATGTGTCGTCCGCGCGCGCTGGGCGGGCTCGAGGCCGACCCCCTCACGGCGCTGCAGGTCATCGAGGAGCTCTCGCGCGCCGACGGCGCCGCAGGGTGGTGCGCCATGATCTGCGGCACGACCGGCGCGTTCGAAGCGTACATCCCGGCGGAGGGGGGCAAAGAGATGCATGCGAGCCCGGATGTCGTGACCGCCGGCGTCTTCGCGCCGAGCGGGCGCGCGGTCGAGGTCGAGGGAGGATATCGGGTCGCCGGGAGGTGGGCGATGGCGAGCGCCTGTCATCATTGCGACTGGCTGGGCGGCACCGCGGTGGTCTTCGACGGGATGGCCCCGCGCCTGCTGCCCGGGGGCGTCCCCGAGGCCGTCGTGCCGATGTTCCGCGCCTCGGAGTGCGAGATCCTGGATACGTGGAGCGTCTCCGGCCTCGCCGGCAGCGGGAGCCACGATTTCGCGGTCGTGGACGCCTTCGTGCCGAGCAGCCGGTGCATCCGACTCCCGATGACGGCTCCGACGCATCCAGGGCCTCTCTTCGTGTTCCCGCTCTTCGGCTTCCTCGCGAGCGCGGTCGCGACGACCGCGCTCGGGATGGCGCGCGCGGCCATCGATGAGCTGGTCCGGCTCGCGGCGACCAAGCGGCCGAGCGGCATGACGACGTCGCTCGCGACGCGGCCCTCGACGGCGCTCGCCGTGGCCGAGGCCGAGGCCACGCTGGGCGCGGCCAGGGCCTACCTCTTCGAGGCCGTCGGCGCCGTCTGGGACGCCGCGGTCTCTGGCAGGCCGATCTCGCTGCGGGAGCGGGCGCGCGTCCGGCTCGCCGCGACGAACGCCGCCCTCGGCGCGGCGCGCGCCGTCGATCTGGCGTACACGGCGGGCGGCGCCACGGCGCTCTACGCGGAGAGCCCTCTTCAACGCAGCTTCCGCGACGTTCACGCCGTCACGCAGCACGCCCTCGTCGCCCCGCACACGCGCGAGGTCCAGGGCCGTGTGCTCCTCGGGCTGGACACCGAGCTGCCGATGTTCTGAGGGGCCGTCCGCGAGCGGCGAGGTGGATACGAGAGGGCGGAGCGGGCGACCGAGCGAAATTACGCCGCAGCGCGCTTCACTCTGCGGATGAGCCCGTAGCGCACGAAGATGCGCCCCGCTCTCATCCCAGGGGCAGATCCACCCAGCGCTCGAATCCAGGCCGGCGCTTGATGCGGCCGTACCACGCGTCGACGTGCTGCAGCGCGGGCCGCTCGGCCGGCAGGTTGTACCACCGCTGCGCCGCGACCCCGAGGGGGATATCGGCGAACGTGAAGTACTCTCCCGCGACCCACGGGTGCCGTGACAGCTGCCTGTCGAGGATCCCGAGCGCGGCGAGCGCCGACTTGCGGGCGGCCTCGATCGCGCCCTGATCGCGGCGCTCTTCGGGCGTGCGCACGAGCTGCACGAGGAGCGTCCGGATCGGGGGCCACAGGGTCCCGAACTGCCAGTCGGTCCAGGCGTCGGCGCGCGCCCTGTCGGCGAGATCGCTCGGCTGGAGCGGCGGCGACCCGTAGCGCGAGAACAGATAACGCACGATCGCGTGCGACTCCCAGAGCACCAGCGGGCCGTCCTCGAGCGTCGGGACCAGCCCGTTCGGGTTGAGGGTGAGATAGTCGGCGTCCTTGACGCGACCGAACGGTCCGCCGGCGTCGATGCGCTCGAAATCGAGCTTGAGCTCGTCGAGCGCCCAGAGGACCTTTTGCACGTTCGAAGAATTCTTGTGACCCCAGAGTCTCAACATGATGTCCCTTGTCTTTCGGCGCCGCTCAGGCCGCCGGCTTCACGAATTTCGCGAAGCGCTCCACGTAGAACTCGACCGGATTCTGGATGGCGCGGACCGCGGGGCGCGCCTGCACGGCCTCGATCCACGCCCGGAGCCGCGTGAGCTCCGCGGGGATGGAGAAGTCGCGGAGGCGGCCGACCGCCGGCAGCCGCTCGAACCATGGATAGAACGAGACATCGACGAGGCTGAGCTCGGCGCCGAGCCAGTAGGGTCCCTGGCCCGACGACCTCGCCAGCGCCTCCCGCTCGATGAACGCGAGCACCTCGCCGAGCGCCTTGCGCCCCTCCGCCTCCTGGTCCCGCGTCTCGGCCCTGAGCAGCTGGGTGAACGCCTTCGCGCTGTAGAGTCGCAGCTTCGTCATCCTGTTCTCCTTGATGGCGTGCGCCACGCGAAGAGCTCTCCTGCTCTCAGGCAGGAGGGGCGCTCCGCTCACGGGCCGTCGTCGTGGCAGGGAGCAGGGAGCGTGCCAGGGCTTTATTGCAGGAACTGCAGGAACGGATCACAATCGTCCGCGCTGGCCGCGCGCTTGCTGCGACGGGAGCAGGGATTGCTGGTGATGTGCTGCTGAGGCAGCAGTGAATCCGGCGTGGGGCGTGGGAAGGCCTCTGCTGATGGATGGTCGGCCCCTGTCGAGTACCCGGGAGACGTCGCGTCCGTCGAGATGAGGCGTGCTCAGATCTTCATCCTTCCTCCTCGTGTCATGGTTCGCAGCCCGCGCCACCTCAGCCAATGGCACCTCTGCTCGAGCGGTCATCCGTCGTCCACGCGCGGGCGTGGACGTGGACCTCCTCCCGTTGTGCCGGGAGGGCGCGCTGATGTTTTCTGTCCTACTCTTCTATGACGGACAGTAGTCTGCTATGACGGACATGTCAAGACGCTCCGCGGTCGCGTCGATGTCCTCGGCAAGAGGTGTGTGGACCGGCGTGCGATGGGGATGGTCGCGGCGGTGGTGGGCATTGTTCCGATGTGCGAGGGAGCTCTTCGTTGTAAGCTCCGCGGCGTGACGACTGCTCGCCTCGACGCCGGAGCACTCCATGGTTTGCATGGTTCAGGGCGTGACCGTCGCGTGGGCCGATGGCCTGGGCAAGACAGCATCACCGTCGTCGAGTGCATGACGGCGACAGGCATGGAGCGACGCTATGACAGGTGAGCGCCCGCCGGACCGCATCCTGACCGCTCGGCTGACGCTGCGAGCGTGGCGGCCCGAGGATGCACCTCTGATCAGGGATGCGATTGACTCCAGCCTTGCGCACCTGCGGCCCTGGATGCCGTGGGCCGTGCACGAGCCTTCTTCCGTGGAGGCGACCGCGGCGCTCCTGGAGAAGTTCCGGGACGACTTCACGGCAGGACGCGACTTTCATTATGGCATCTTCACGCGCGACGAGCGCGCCGTGCTCGGGGGTACGGGGCTCCATCCCCGGATCGGCCCGGGCGCGATCGAGATCGGCTACTGGCTCCGGGAAACCGCGACGCGCTGCGGTTACGCGACCGAGGCGGTGGCAGGCTTGACCCGGGTCGCGCTCGAGGAGCTCGGCGTGAGCCGCGTCGAGATCCGCTGCGATCCGCGGAACACCGCGAGCGCCGCCGTGCCCCGGCGGCTCGGGTACCGGCATGTGACGACGCTCGAGGCGAACGCCCTGACGCCCGCGGGCGAGCCGCGCGACACGATGGTGTGGGTCCAGACGGCCGCGGAGCTCTCGGGATCGGGCCGGGAAGGCCGAAGCTCATGAGTCCATCACCCTCGGCCAGCGCGCCGGGGGCGACATCGGATTCGGATGTTCGGATCGAGGAGCGGCCGGCGCGCCGATAGCGGAGCGGACGCCGCGGTCACTCGAGCCCGAGCGTCATCTCGATCATCGTGCGACGGAAGCCGAACCGCTCGAACAGGCGCTGCGCGGCGGCGTTCTGCGTCGCGGTGTGGAGCACGATGCGCGGCGCGCCCAGGGCCCGGAGGCGCGCGATGACGGCCCCGAGGAGGATCGCGCCCGCGCCCAGCCGGCGCGCGGGCTCGGCGACATAGATGTCGTGGAGGGCGCCGCAGGTGTCGAGGAGGCTGTTCCAGTCGCGCGGCTCCCGGCGGCCGTAGGCGTAGCCGACCAGCGCCGGCTCGGCGCCGGTTCGCTCGGCGACGACGATCGCGGCGTCGGGGTTGGCGAGCTCGCCCGTGAGCCATCGCTCGTAGCCCGGCTCGATCGGCTCCAGGCACATGAAGCGGTGCGGATCGAGGGCGTGGTGCAGGCGGACGAGCTGCGCGGCGAAGCGCGCGACCTCGGGCATGTCGGCGCGCACCGCGAGGCGGGCGTTGACGGAGGGGGTCATCCGCCAGGATAGCCGAGCGCCGGGCGCTCGCTCCGCCTCAGCGCCCCTTTCCCGCCCCCAGGCCCTCCAGCGCCTGCTCCGCGTCGCGCCGGTAGGCGTTGTCGGTCGGCGCCGTCTCCAGGAAGCGCTCGTAGTGGTGGACGGCCTTCTCGCGGTTGTTCGCCGCGCGGAGCGCCTCGGCGAGGAGGAAGTGCGCGTCGAACAGCCACGGCGGGGTCGAGCGGTCCGGCGCCTCGCCCAGGGTGACCGCCTGCTCCATCTCGCTCGCGGTCCCGGCCCGGTTGCCGCGCGACGCGTAGATCTTGCCGAGGCGGTAGTGCCACTCGGGGACCTTGTCGTTGGCCGCGATCGCCTTGCGCCACGCTTCCTCCGCGGCGGCCCAGTTGCCCTGATCCTGGTAGCAGAGCGCCATCGTCGCGTAGGCCTCGTAGCGGGACGGCCTCTTCTCCAGCGCGATCTTGAGATCCGCCAGCGCGTCCCGGCTCGCCCCCTGCTTCTGCAGCAGCACGCCGCGCTGCCAGTACGCGTCGCCGAGCTCCGCGTCGAGCTCCAGCGCGCGCTTCAGCGCTATCTCCGCGCGCGCCGTCTGGGCCGTCTCGTTGGCGCCCCAGCCGACGTAGAGGTGGTACTCGGCGCGGTTCGGATCGAGCTCCGCGGCGCGCTCCAGGAAGCGCAGCGCCTCGGCCATGTTCGTGCCGCGCACGAGGAGCGCGCGGCCGAGGAAGTGGTTCGCCTCGGCGGAGTTCGCGCGGTCCTTGAGCACGTCGCGCAGGATGGGCTCCGCCTGGCTCGCGTGCCCCGCCATGACCTGGGTCGAGCCGACGCGCAGCTTCAGGTCGATGTCGTTCGGCGCCTTGCGGAGCGCGTCGGCGTACATCTCCAGCGCGCGCTCGCTCTGGCCGGTCTCCTCGAACAGGAGCCCGCGCTCGAGCGCGAGGCCCGGGTAGTCCTTGTCGGCCGCCGTGACCTTGTCGAAGATCTTCGCGGCCTCCTCGAACCGGCGCAGGCGACGGTACGCCACGCCCAGCTTGAACTGGCTGCCGAGGTCGTCCTCCTTCGCGAGCGCGAGCTCGAGCTCCTGCCGGGCCTCGTCGTACCGCCCGGTCTGGAGCGCGACCTCCGCCTTGGCCTTGTGCAGCGCGGGCAGGTCCGGGAACTTCGCCGTCGCCTCCGACAGCCTCTCCGCCGCCGCCTCGTTGCGGCCCATGCTGGACAGGAGCGACGCCAGCGCCACGTACGCGTCGACGACCTCCGGGAGGTTCTGCGTCGACTTCACGGCGTCGAGGTACGCCTGCTCCGCGTCCTTCTTGTTGCCGAGCGCGAGCTCGGTGCGCCCGAGCCAGTAAGCGACCTGGGGGGCCGCCGCGTGGGTCTTCTGCAGCTCCTTCAGGAGGTCCTTCGCCTCCTTCATGCGCTCCTGCGCCAGCCACGTCTTCGCCTTGCCGAGCTGCGCGGCGAGGTTCTGTGCGTCGGCGCGGGCCGCGGCCTCGAAGCGCGCCTGCGCCTCGGAGTAGCGGCCCGACCGGTAGAGGACCTCGCCGTTGCCGATCAGGGCGCGCACCGCCTGCGGGTCGAGCTTCACCGCGGCGGCGAAGGCCTGCTCCGCCGCGCTCATGCGCGACCTCGCGAGGTGGATGGCGCCGAGCAGCGTGTACGCGTCGACGATCTCGGGGTCGCTCGCGGCGGCCCGGATCGGGCCGTCGCCGGTGACCTTGCCGAGCAGATCGAGCGCCTCCTGCTCGCGGCCCGGGGTCTGCCAGATCAGCGACGCGATCAGCGTGCGGGCCCCGACGTGGTCGGGCGAGGCCTCGAGCGCGCCGCGGGCGCTCGCCTCGGCGCCCGCGGTGTCCCCGGCGAGGATCTGCGCCCGGGCCAGGCCGTAGAGCGTGCGCGCGCTCTTCTGGAGGCCGCTCGCGTGCTGCCACGCCGCGATCGCCTTGGGGGCGTCCCTGGCGGCGAGCTCGATCTCGGCCGCGAGGACAGCGAGATCGACGTCGTCCTTGAGCTGCGCGGCGAGCGCCTGCGCGGCCTGCCGCGCGCGCGGGAGCTCGCCGCTGGCCGCGGCCTGCGCCGCGACGGCCAGGGAGAGCAGGTCGCCCGGTTGGGAGCTCGCGAGCGTGAGCATCTCCTTGCCGAAGGCGTCGTCGACGGTCCGGTGCCCGAAGCGGATGCTCCGCGCGAAGGCGATGTACGCGGCGTAGGCCATGGTCGCCCGGTGGCGCGGCGCATTGGCCCGCGTGGCGTTCGCGTCGTTCAGCGCTCCGTTGGCGGCCGACGCGGTGTCCTTGGCGAAGGCCGTCTGGGTCCGCTGGCGGAGCTCGGCGAGCGCCCCCTCGTGCGCGAAGGCGTTGAGCCGGTCGCTGATGAGGTTCACGCCGAAGGCGCCGACGTCCGGAACGAGCGCGAGCGCGCCGCCGCTGACGGCGGCGACCGCGAGCGCCGCCACGACGTAGCGCTTGATCTTCGACTTTTGCGGCGGCGCTTCCGTGGTCGCCGCGGGCTTCTCGGCCTGCGCGCCGGGACCGGCGCTCAGGTCGCCGATCTCGGTGCCCGCGCCGGTGAGGTCGACCTCGTCCCCGACGCTGGGGTGCGGCTCGCTGAGCTCGATGCCCCGATCGTCGGCGTCCGCGGGCGATTGCGTGAAGTTCGCGGAGCGGTCGGACGGATCGTACGGCGTGGGCGCGCCGCCGGGGGCGAGCTGCGTGACGCTCTCGCCGAGCGCGATCTCGTCGCCGAAATCGGCGGCGCCGAAGCCGGTGGTGGACGCGGCGCGGGCGTCGGCGGGCGGCGCGGCGCCGAAGCCGGTGGTGGACGCGGCGCGGGCGTCGGCGGGCGGCGCGGCGAGGAAGTCGGCGGGGGGTAGGGCGCCGAAGTCGACGGGCGGCATGGCGCCGCTGCTGGGCGGCTCCGGCGCTGCCTGCGGCGGGAGGGGGCGCGGCCCGGGCGCCTGGAATGCGGCGCCCACGCGCGAGTCGTCGTAGTCCGGCGGGGCCTCGTCGAAGAGCTCGGCGCCGACGATGGTCCCCGGTCCTGCAGGTGAGCCGGCGCCGGTGGCCTTCGAGGGGAGGGCGGAGCCGGCGGCCTTCGAGGGGAGGGCGGGGCCGGTGGACTTCGAGGGGAAGCCCGCGGGGGCCGGGGCAGGGAAGCCCGCGGCGGTCGGAGAAGGGAAGCCCGCCTGGGCCGCGGTCGGGAGCCCGGCGCGCGCCGGCGAGGGGAGCGGCGCGGAAGCCGGCGTGGGCAGGCCCGTGTTCGAGAACGGGGCGGGCATGCCGATGACGGCCGGGGCCGAGCTCGGCAGATCGCCGGCGACGATGGGCAGGTCGCCCGCGGACATCGCGGGGAGCTCGGCGTCGCCGTCGCCCTCGAGCGGCAGCTCGAGCTCGCCGAAGCCGAACGACATGGATCCGCTGCTGGAGCGCGCCGGAGGAGCCGGGGGCGCGTCGTCGTCCAGGTCTCCGAAATCGTACTCCGGGACCACGCGCGGGGGCGCGTCCCCCGCGCCGCGGGTGCGCCCGCGACCGAGCGGCTGCGTGGTGGCCCCGGCGTTTCGCCCGCCGAGCCCCGCGTCCCGCGCACCAGGCCTCGAGGGGGCGCCCGGCGCCGACTCTCGATCGCCGAACCCGAGGGTGCGCCGGCTGCTCGGAGGCAGCGGCTCGACCCGCGCCGGCAGGTCGGTGCCGGCGAACGCGGTCGGCGTCGCCGGGGCGGTGCGGGACTCCGCGCGCGATCGCGCCGGGAGCGCCACCGGCGCCCCGGTCGCATTGCCGTAGACGACCGGCAGATCGTCCGGGTTGAGCCCTTGCACCTCGGCGTCCGTCGGGCTCGGGAGCTCGACCATGAGATCGATCTCTCCGAAGCCGCGCCGCTGCGGCACCGTCTTGGCGTTTCGCCGATCGGACGGGGCGGGGCGATCGGGGACGTCCGGCAAGCCGATCTCGCCGAAGACCTCCGGACCCGGCGGCTCAGGAGGCGGCGCGGGCGGCGCAGGCACCGCGGGCGCCGCGCGGCGCGGCGGCGTCGGTACCGGCGCCGGCGCCGGCCCGGGGCGTCGGGGAGGCGCGACCGCGGGGAATGCGATGTCCTCCGGAGCCGCCATGGGCAGATCGGCGTCCTCGGGCGCCGCCGGGGCGCTCCGCTCCGAGAGCTGAAGGCCTCCCGCCCCGGCCCGCGGCGGGGGGGTGGGCACAGGCGTCGGCGCGGGCGCTGCGCTTGCGCCCCCCTTGGTCACCAGCAAGCTCGTACCGCACTTCGGACAGCGCATCCTGAGCCCCGCAGGGGGGACACGCTTCTCGTCGACCTGGTACGGCGATTTGCACCCGTCGCACTCGACCTTGATCATGCTTCCCGACCCGATGCCGGCGCTGCGAGCGCCTTCGCAGGCGCCCCCACGCTCGTTCGGCCTACAAAAGGCCGGGATGCCCCGACATCCGCTCTCCTTACTAGCAGGGGTTGTGGTCCTTAGGATCGCCTCTTCTGCCGGGCGCCCTCAAATCGGCGACTTCCTCGGGCATGTCGCGTGCTTCGTCCGGAAGTAGGAAGCGGACAGCGCGCAGACGCGGCGCGGCCGGGGACGGAGGGGCGCGGGGACGGTAACGAAGCGGCGACGCCGTCTGGCAGGCGGCGCGTGTCGCCATCGCGGCCTCGCCAAGCGTCCTCCACCTGTGCTAACGCGCTGCCGCTCATGCAGCGCTCGACGGCGGTCATCTACACGCTCTTCTTCACGGGCGCGCTGGCGTTCGTCATCACGCACGGCGGCTCGAAGGGGCGCGGCGCGGCCAGCGCGCCCGCCGACGCAGGCCCCGACGCCGCCGACGCCGCCGCCTCGCCTGCGACGGCCGCGGCGGGCGACGCCGACGCGGGGAGCGACGCCGGCGCCGAGGGCATCGTCCAGGAGCGCGGCCCCGAGCCGGCGGGGCGATCCGACGCGGGCGTCACGCTCCTCTCGGGAGAGGCGCCGCCCTCGCTGCCGGCCGAGGCGCCGAAGAAGGTGCGCTTCGGCGTCGTGCTCATCCAGTACCGCGGCGCGCAGGGCGCGGCGCCGACCGCGCGCTCCAAGGACGCCGCGCTGGCGCTCGCCAGGGAGCTCGCCGAGGTGGCCAAGACGGACTTCAAGGCCGCCATCGAGAAGGGCGACAAGGGGTCGACCGACGACCTCGGCTACATCCCGCGCGGCGTGCTCGAGCCCGCGCCGGAGTACGAGCTGTTCAGCCTCCCCAAGGGCGGCGTGAGCGGCCCGGTCGACACGCCGCGCGGCTTTTGGATCGCGCGTCGGATCGAGTAAGTAAAGCGAACCGCGCGCGGCGCGTCGCCGTGGACGCGAACGAGTGGAGATACCGTATGGCGACGATCGACATCCGTCGGCAGCACGCGCTCACCAAGGACGAGGCCAGGAAGCGCGCGGAAGAGCTTGCGCGGGGCATGGAAGACAAGCTCGGCATCCAGTGGCGATGGGATGGCGACGTCATCCGGTTCGAGGCGCCGGGCGGCGCCGCGAAGGGGACGAAGGGCCTCGTTCGCGTCGAGGCGTCCGCGGTCCATGTGGAGATCGATCTGCCGTTCCTGCTGAAGGCGATGAAGGGCATGGTCGAGTCGAAGGTCAACGACAAGCTCGACGCCGTGCTGGGCAGGGCCTAGCCCGGCAGCCGGGCCAGGTGCGCTCCGGCGGCTCGATCGACCGCGCCGCCCCGCAGCGCGCGGCGCCCCGGCCGACACGCGCTCCCTCCTCCTCAGCCCCGTAGCCCCGCCTCCTCCTCGCGAGCGAGCGACCTCCGCCCGCTCGCGCGTGTCGCGCCGCGCGCGAGCGCGCCCACCGTTCTTCGTTTTCCGGCGGTTCCGGCGGCCTACGCGGTCGACCGGCGCGCTCCGCGGATCTCCTCGCCGGGCGCGGGCGCCCGCACATCCGTGTCCGCCGCTCGACCCACCGATCGCGCGCGGCCAGGCCAGGCCAGGCCACTCGACGCCGCTCGACGCTCTTCGAGCCCGCTCCCTGCCCGGCGCGCTTTACTCCGTCAGGTTCGGTTCGCTACTCTCCGCCATCGTCATGCGGTGCGCACAGATGAGACCCCGTTCGGAGGCGTCGCGAGCGAGATGACGGTTCAGGCACCCGAGGGGCAAGCGGAGAGCATGACGGCCCTGATCGCGCGGCTGCGCGCGGAGCAAGGCGAGCAGCCGGAGCGACAGCTCCAGGCGCTCTTGCTGCACGAGCTCGGCGCGCTCGAGGAGGCGCTCGGCGAGGAGCCCACGGCGGCGCGCGACTACCTCGCCGCGTTCAACGCGGATCCCCAGTTCCGCGAGCCGCTCGAGGCGCTGGTCCGCATCCTCACGCGGCGCAAGTCCATCAAGAACCTCGGCAAGCTGCTCGACGCGCTCACGCGCGCCGCGGCCACGCCCGAGGAGCGGGCGCGCTCGTTCTGGGAGCGCGCGGCGTACCTCCAGGACCACGAGCAGAACCTCGCGGCGGCCAAGGAGGCGCTCGAAGAGGCGGCGCTCAGCAACCCGGAGGACGCGACCCCGTGGCTCGAGCTCGAGCTCATCGCGGCCAAGGAAGGGGACCTCGCCGGCCGGATGCGCGCGCTGGAGGCCCGCGCGGAGCTCGCGACGGACGCGACGTGGAAGGGGCTGCTCTTCATCGAGCTCGCCGACCTCGCGGCGGCGACCGAGAACGTGGAGCGCGCCTACGAGCTGCTCGACGCGGCCGCCGCGCTGGAGGGGCGGGCGCGCTTCAGGTCGCAGCTCGCGCTCGAGGTCATCGCCCGGCGCGAGGAGGACCTCGGCGCGCTCGCGCGCGCCCTCGAGGGGCAGGCGGAGCTCATCGCCGACGCGCTCGACGACGAGGCGAGCGGCGACGCCAACGGCGTCCCGCGGACCCTGCGCAAGCCGGAGCACGCGGCCGATGCGTGGCTCCGCGCCGCCGAGCTGACGCAGCGGGCCGGGACGGGCGGCTTCGCGTCGCTCCTCGAGCGGGCCGCGGAGCGGCTGCCCCAGTCGACGCTGCTCGGGCGGGCGCGCATCGCCGCGCTCGAGTCCGCCGGCGAGGCCGAGGCCGCCGCCAGCCTGGCCAAGCAGGAGATCGCGCGCGGCGCGAGCGGGCCCGGCGCCGCGGCCCTGTGGCTCCGCGTCGCCGAGGCGGCGGCGCTCGCGAGCGATCGCGAGGCCGCGCTCGCGGCGCTCCGGAGCGCGCTCGCGGCCGACCCGCAGTGCATCCCGGCCCGCGCGCTGGAGATCGATCTCCTCGGAGACGGTCAGGACCCGTCCGCGTTCGCGGCCTCGCTCGAGGCGACGGCGGCCTCGTACGCGAGCGACGACGCGAGGGGGCGCGCGCTGCTCCTCGCGGCCTACGTCTGGGCGGTGCGGACGGACGACGTCGGCGCGGCGAAGGCGGCCCTGTCGCAGGCCGGCATGGCCGGCGTCCACCCGGGCGTGCTCGCGCGCTTCGGCCGGTCGTTCGCCGCGCTCCGCGGCGACGCGGCCTGGTACGAGGAGTCGACGAAGCGGCTGCTCTCGACGGGCGTCGACCCGGCCGAGAAGGCGAGCCTGTGGTTCGAGATCGGCCGGAGCCGCCTCCTCCGGGGGGACGCGGACGGCGCCGAGGGCGCCTTCGCCGAGCTCGCCGACGCCGGCGCCGACGACGGCGCCACGCCGAACGCGTGGCTCGGGCGGGCGCTCGGCGCCTTCGCGGTCGATCTCGTCCGCAGCCGGCGCGAGCGCGGCGACGAGCCCGGCGCCCCAGGCCCACGGCGCTCGCCGACGGTCATCGAGGCGCTCGCCGAGGTCGAGGGCGAGGAGACCGCGCGCGGGCTGTGGCTCGTCGCTGCCCTGCGCAGCGCGCGCGGCGGCGATCTGGATCGCGCGCGGAGCCGGCTCCGCGCGCTCTTCGAGCGATCCGCGGACGACGAGGTCGTCGCGGTGTTCCTGGCCGAGCTCCACCGGCGCGCCGGGAGCCCCGCCGCCGCGGCCGCGACGCTGTCGGCCTGCGCCGCGGCGATCGACGACGCCGATCTCTCGGCGGCGCTGCACATCGAGGCGGCGATCCTGCTCTGGCGCGCCGGCGAGCGCGGGCGCGCCGTCGAGGAGCTCGAGGCGGCGCGCGGCAAGGCGCCGCGCGCCGGCGCGACGGCGCTCACCTGGGCCCTCCGCGGCCACGAGGCGGGCGATCTGGAGAGCCGGCGCCGCGCCCTCGAGGTCGCCGGCGAGGCGGGCGAGGACCCGGCGGCGCTCGCGCTGTCGCGGTTCGGCCTCGAGGTCGGCGCGGCCGAGGGCGGCGACGCCGACGAGGCGCTCGCGACGCTCGAGGCGCTGGAGTCGCAGGCGAGCGACGACCTCGCCCTGGCCGCCGCGCTCGGGCGCCTCCTCTGGCAGCCGGCCCTCGAGCAGCGGAGCGCCGTCGAGCGCGCGCTCGACTACATCGAGGAGCGCGGCGACGGCGCCGCGACGATCGCGCACGCCGAGCGCTTCCGCCTCGCGCGGACCCTGGACCAGGATCGCGCGCGCACCGCGGCGCGCGCGGCGGCGTGGGCCGCTGCCGACCCGAGCCCGCACGCCGAGCTCGAGTGGCTCGGCGCCGCGCTCGGCGCCGAGGACCGCGAGGCGGAGGTCGCCGCGCGGAGCGCGCTCGCGCGGCACATGGAGGGCGAGGCCCGCGCCGCGATGGAGGCCTCGGCCGCGATCGTCGGGGCGCTCGATCAGCCGAACCTGCCGCGGCCGTTCCTCACGGGCGAGCACGCGCCCGCGCAGCTCGCCAACCTCGAGCTCGCGCTCCCCGGCTGCGATCCGCGGCGCCGCGCCGCGGCGCTGCACGGGCTCGGCGACGCGCTCGGCGAGGAGGCGCAGCTCACCGCGCTCGGCCTCGCGGGCTGGTCGGACTTCGCGGCCGGGGATCACGAGCGCGCGCTCGCCGCGTTCCGCGCGGTCGTCGAGCGGCGGCCCGACGACGTCGCCGCCTGGGAGGGCGTTCGCGCGACGTCCGAGGCGCTGCGCGACCCCGTGTCGACGGCGCTCGCCTCGGCGCAGCTCGGGGCGCTCTGCAAGGACGACGCGCGCGGCGCGGGGTTCTGGGAGAGCGCTGGGCTCCTGCTCCTCCAGCACACCGAGGCCCACGACGACGCGGAGATCGCCTTCGATCGCGCGTTCGCGCGCGACCCGCGGCGCGGCGTCGCCTTCGACCGGCTGTTCCGCCGGGTCCGCGCGCGCAACGAGGACGACCGGCTGCTCGACATCATCGAGAGGCGGCTCGGCGTGGCGGACAACGACCTCGAGCTCTGCAAGCTGTTCTGGGAGCGCGCGCGCGTGCTCCGCAAGAAGGGCAGGCTCGACGACGCGCTCGCCGCGCTCGAGAACGTGACGCTGCTCGAGCCGGATCACATCGGCGCGCTGGCGCTCTCGGCCGACATCTCGAAGGCGCAGGGCGACCTCGGCCAGGCGGCCGCCTTCTACGCCGAGCTCTCGCGCGTCGCGAAGGCGCCGGGGGAGCAGCGCCTCATGTCGGGGATCACGGCCGTCGACGCCTACGAGAAGCTCGGCGAGCACGACAGGGCGCTCGAGGTGCTGATCGGCCTGCACCGGGCCGGGCTGTCGACGCTCGTCGTCCGCGAGCGCCTCGTCCGCGTCGCCGCCCGGGTCGGCTCCTGGGACGAGGCGACGCGCCTGCTCGAGGAGCTCATGGTCGAGCGCGACACCCCCGAGGGGCGGATCGAGGCGGCGCGCCTCGCGATGGCCATCTACCGGGATCAGCTCGGCGCGCCGCGCCGCGCCGAGCGGGCCGTCGCGAAGCTCCTCGAAGAGGCGCCGGACGACGGCGAGGCGATCGATCTCGTCCTCACGACCGACTACGAGCCCGCGTTCCGCACCCGCGTGCTCGGCCGCGCCAAGGCGACGCTGATCCAGGCGCTCGCGGTCGAGCCGCTCGACGCGGCCCGGGTCGCGCTCCTCGCGAAGATCGCCGGCGCGGGGCAGGACGCGGCGCTCCGGCAGGCCACGCTCGGCGCGCTCGTCTCGCTCGTCCGCATCGACGACGGCATCTCCGCGGAGCTCAGGAAGATCGACGCCCGCGTCCCGGCGCGGCCGCAGATCGCCCTCGACGCCAAGGCCATGGCCGACATCGCCGATCCGCTCGACACCGGGCCCGTCGGCGAGCTGTTCGCGAAGATGGCCGAGACCATCTGCATGGCGCTCGGCCCGTCGCTCGTGTCGCTCGGCGTCGGCAAGAAGGACCGCATCGACTCGCGCGGCGGCCACCCGCTGCGCGTGGCGGTCGCCGAGTGGATGGGCGCGCTCAGCTTCGAGACGGACTTCGAGCTCTACGTCGGCGGCCCCAGCCCTCGCGGCGCGACCGGCGTCTACGGCCAGCTGCCGGCGCTCGTGCTCGGCGCCGAGATCACGACGCCGCTCGACGCCGCCTCGCGCTCGGCGATCGCGCGCGAGGCGTTCGCGCTGCGCCGGGGCATCTCCTCGCTCAGGACGCGGGACGACAGCACCGTCGCCTCGCTCGTCGCGGCCGCGTGCATCGAGGCGGGCTTCACGGTCCCGCAGCCGCCCTACGCCGTCTTCGGCGAGGTCTCGCGCGCCATCCACAAGGAGATGTCGCGCGCGACCCGCAAGGCCATCGCCGACGTCTGCCAGCGCATCGTCTCGAGCCAGCAGGACCCGCTCCGCTGGGCGCAGGCCGCGCGCAGGAGCATCGATCGCATGGCCGTCATCGCCGCAGGCGACGTCTCGCTGGTCCTCTCGGACATCCTCAATACCCCGCGCGAGCAGCTCGGCGGTGTCGTCGCCGAGAGCGAGCGGGCGCGCCAGCTGGTCGCGTTCGTCCTCTCGCAGAGCTACCTCGAGCTCCGGAAGAAGCTCGGCATGGGGGTCCGGTGAGCAAGAATCCGCAATCCAAGAGCTCCTCTGGCGGCGGCGGCGACGAGGGCGCGCCGTCGCAGGAGAAGATCACGGTTCCCCCGCCGGCGATGTACGGCGCGGCGGTCTCGGAGGGCGACGTCGAGGAGGCCACGCTCCTCGCGAAGATCCCCGAAGAGCTCATCCAGTCGATCCGCGGCGCCGAGGAGGGCGAGCGCGCCGGCGAAGGCGGCCTGAAGCAGCTGTTCTCCCGCGAGCCCGTGCCCGTGCCCGCGAGGCCCGCGCAGAGCGCCGGAGAGAGCGACGCGCTGCTCGACATGCTGTTCGAGGATCAGCGCGCCGAGGACGCCGACGACGGGGTCGTGACCTCGGCGCCGGCGTTGCACGGGACGCGCCGGCCCCCGGCGCCCATCCCGCCGCCGCGCCCCCCGTCGCTGCCCCGCCCCGCCGCCCCGCCCCGCTCGGGCAGCAGGCCGGGCGACGTGAAGGCGTCGCTCGGCGCGGAGCTCACGCCCGGCGCGCCCGGTGATCGCACGCCGAAGATCCCGCCGCCGGCCCCGTCCGCGAGGTTCACGGCGCCGCGCCCCCAGCCCGCCGCCCCGCCGCCCCCGCTGCCGCCGCCGTCGGTGCGCCGGGAGCCTGTGTTCGAGGAGGACACCGCCGAGCCGGGCGACCGCGCGACGCCCATCCCCGACGGCGGCGACTCCCCGTTCGAGTTCGCGCCGCCCAGCGGCGCCAGCAGCGGCCGGTTCGCGGACGCGCACGCCTTCGACGACGAGGAGACGCACGGCATCGACGACGAGGAGACGAACGCCCTCGACGAGCCTGGGCCCACGACCCGGCCGTACACCGGCCAGTCGTCCGCCTCCGCCAGCCGCTGGGATCAGCCCGCCGCCGACAGCGATCCCGGCGAGCTCGTCGACGAGTCCAGCCTGCTCAGCGGGTCGGCCGAGCCGACCGATGAAGAGCTCGAGGACGATCTCGCGCAGACGCGCGTCGCGACCCGGAGACCCGACAGCGGCGTCGCCTTCACGCCGCCGCGCCCGCCTTCATCGCCGCGCGCGTCGTCGTCGCCGCCGCGCCCGTCTTCGTCGTCGCGCGCGCCGTCGTCGTCGTCGCCACGCCCGTTTGCGCCGTCCCACGTCCGGCCGTCGTCGTCGTTCGTGCCGTCGCCGTCATCGTTTGTGCCGTCGTCGTCGCGCGTGCCGTCGTCGTCGCCGCCGCGCCCGTCTTCGTCAGCGCGCGTCCCGTCGGCGCCTCCTTCGGGCCCGTTGTCATCGGCGCCTTCCCGCGCGCCCGAGAGCCTCCCGCCGCTGCCGTCGATCCCGCCGCCCGCCTCGGTGTTCGACGGCGAGCAGGACGCGAGCGCGATCCTCGTCCAGTCGCAGCAGCGCGACGTGTGGGCGGCGCGCGCCGCGTGGCTCCGCTCCGAGGCCGAGCTCATCGAGGACCCCGCGGCCCGGGCGCGCGCGCTGCTTCCCGTCGCCGAGCTCTACGTGATGGCCGGGGAGGACGCCACCGCCCGCGCCATCGCCGCCGAGGCGCGGGATCTCGCCCCGAGCCTCATCTTCGCGCACCGCCAGCTCCGCGGCCTCCTGATGCGCGAGGCAGATCTGCCCGCCGCGCTCGAGGCGCTGGAGAGCGAGACCCGCGTCCTCGGCACGCCGGTCGCGCGCTGCCACAACCTCGTGCTCGGCGCGGAGCTCTGCCGCATCCCGCTCGCGGATCCCGAGGGCGCCCACAAACGCTTCGAGCTCGCGGCGCGGACGCACCCCGCCGATCCCCGCGCGCACGTCCAGCGCTTCTGCGAGGCGCTCGCCGCGCCGGACTCGGACGCGGCTGCCTCCGCCGTGCTCGCGAAGTTCCGCCTCCCCGAGGCGCCCGAGCTCGCGCCGCTCGCCGCCGCGAGCGCTCAGGTCGCAGCGCACCGCGGCGCTCCGCGGCCGGCGCGCGGCCGCGCCGCCCCCGCCACGCCGTACGAGGCGCTGCTCCGCGCCCGCGCCCTGCTCGGCGCCGGCGACCTCGCCGAGGGCCTCGCGACCCTCGATCCCCTGCGCGGCACCTCGCTCGCGCCCGCCGTCGCGTGGCTCACCGCCGCGCTGAGCGCCGCGCGCAAGGAGACCCGCCCGGCGTCGCTCGGCGCGCTCCGCAGCGTCGCCGCCGGCTCGCACGGCGGCCAGGCGCGCCGCGCCCTCGCGGCGCAGGCGATCGAGCTCGGCGACGCCGCCGCGGTGCGCGACGCGACGCTCGACGACGGCGACGCCGGCGGCGCCTTCTCGCCGGCCGATCGCATCGTCCTCTCGGCGCTCGCCGGCGGCGCCGCGGGCGAGATCGACCCGTGGCTCGACGCCCTCGCCGACGATCCCGAGTTCGCGCCGCTCTGCGCCGCGGCGAGCGCCGCCCTGAGCGACGCCGGCGGCGACGCCGCGGTGGCCTCCGTGGACGGCGCGCCCGCGTCGAGGGGCGTGCGCCCCCTCGGCGGCCCGAGGGCCCGCGCCGCCGCGGCCCTCGGCCGCGCGCTCTCGCGCGAGGCCGTCCCCGCCGAGGGCGGCGTCGACGCGAGCGACGCCTTCTCCCGCGCGGTCGTCACGTACGGCGACACCGCGCCGGAGAGCCCGCTCTTCCGGGCGCTCGCGCTCGAGCTCGATCTCGACGGCGATCGCGGCGCCCGCGTCGCCAGGGCCGTGGCGTCGCTGCGCGAGGTCGCGTCCGAGCGCGACAGCGCGCTCGCCGCCGCCGTCCTCGCGGAGATCGCGGGCGATCAGCGCGCGGCGATGAGCGATCTCGATCGCGCCCGCGCCGCGGACCCGCAGCACGAGGGCGCCGCGCGCGCCCGCGCCGCGCAGGAGAGCGGCGTCGGCGCGGCCCGCATCCTCGCGGAGCACGCGCTCACGCTCGACGAGGGGCCGCGGGCCGCGGTGCTCGTCACCGAGGCCGCGATCCGCCTGCTCGACGGCGGCGACAACGAGGAGGGCGAGCGCCTGCTCTCGCGCGCCGCCCAGATCGATCCGAAGCTCCCCGTCGCGCTCCACCTCGGCGAGCGGAGCGCGCGCGCCCGGGTCGACCGCGACGGCCTCCTCGAGTGGCTCAGGACCCGCCGCGAGGGCGCGGCCGACCCCCTCGAGCGGGCCCACGATCTCGTCCGCGAGGCGCTCCTCGTCGCCGAGGCCGACCCCGCGGCCGCGGCGTCGCTCCTCGAGACGGCGCACCGCTCGCGCCCCCAGGACATCGGCCTGCGCGAGCTCTTCGAGCGGCTCGCGCCGGAGCCGCCCGCCGACCGCGCCTCCTGGCGCGCCGAGCGCGCCGCCGAGCTCCTGCGCGCCCTCGACGCAGGCGGTGATGGCGACGCCGGCCGCCCGGGTGACGACCGCGCCGCCGCGGGCATCGAGGCCGCTCGCCTCGCGCTCGAGGCCGCCCTCGACCACGAGCGCGCCGGCGATCTCGCGCAGGCCGCCGCGTGCGCCCGCCAGGCGATCGCCGCCGGGGACAACGCGCTCGCGCCGATCGCGCTCTACCGCGCGGCCGTCGCGGGCCACGGCACAGGAGAGCTCGTCGACGCCCTGATCCCGCGCGCCCGCGAGGCGGCGGACGCGGCGGAGCGCCTCGACATCTACGAGCGCCTCGCTGAGCTGGACGAGCACGGGCGCAAGGACGCCGGCAGCGCCCTGCTCTGGCGCCGATCCATCCTGGAGGAGACGCCGCACCACCTGCCGACGCTCCGCCGGGTCGCCTCGTACCTCATCAGCGAGGGCCGCGACGAGGAGCTCGAGCCGATCGCCCTGGAGATCGCGCGTGTCCTCGACGGCCCGGAGGCGATCGCCCACGCGCTCCTGTCGGCGCGGCTGCGCCTGCGCGTGCTCCCGTGGGAGGAGGCGCTCGAGCCGGTCCAGATCGCGTACAGGAACGAGCCCCGCGGCATCTGGGCGCTGCGCCAGATGGCCGCCCAGGCCCGCGCGAAGGCGGATCACGCCCTCGCGATCGAGGCGGATCGCCAGCTCATCGAGCGCACCGATCGCCCGTCCGAGGCCGCGGCCCTCTCGGTGCGCGCCGCCAGGGACGCCCTGCTCGCGGGCTCGATCGAGGACGCCGTCGCCTTCTTCCGGCACGCGATCACGCTCGTCCCGCACTACCTCGTCGCGCACCTCGATCTCGCCGACGCGCTCGATCGCGGCGGCGACCCGGCGGCCGCCGCCGCGGCGCTCGAGTCTGCCGCGGGCGCGAGCGTCGGCCCCGAGGGGCGCGCGCACTCGCTCTACGCCGCGGCCGTGCTCTGGCAGGACAAGGTCCAGAACGTCGCGCGGGCGCGCGACGTCCTCGAGGCGGTCGCCACGGTCGATCCGTCGTACGCCGACGTCTTCTCGCGGCTCAGGGCCATCTACATCGCCGAGGGCGCGCGCGCCGAGCTCGCCGCGCTCCTCGAGCGCCGCCTCGAGGCGGTGACGGATCCCGCGGAGCGGGTCGAGATGGAGGTCCTGCGCGGCCGGGCGCTCGCCGACGTCGGCGACGCGGCGGCCGCGAAGCGCGCGCTCGCCGCCGCGCTCGACGCGAACCCCGATCACGTCGAGGCCCTGACCGCGTTCGCCGACGTCTGCGCCGGCGAGGGCGACTGGGCCGGCGCCGAGCAGGCGTGGATCCGCCTCGCGCGCCTCGTGCCCGAGCCCGCGAAGCAGGTCGCGATCTACCTCCGCCTCGGCGAGCTCTACGACGAGCACCTCCCGAACGCGGAGCGCGCCGAGCTCGCGTACCAGGAGATCCTGAAGCGCTCGCCGGGCGACGTGAGCGCGCGCGAGCGCCTCGTCTCGCTCTACAAGCGCGCCGGCGACGGCGCCCGCGCGCTCGAGCAGCAGAACCTCCTCATCAGCGCCGCGGAGGCGCCCGAGCAGAAGTGCCGCCGCACCGCGGAGCTCGCCGAGATCTACGAGGCGATGGGGGACGCCAAGAAGGCCGAGGCCACGCTGCTCACGGCCCGCAAGACGTGGCCGAAGGACGACTTCGCCCTCGGCGCGCTGGCCAGCTACTACCAGCGCACCGAGCAGGCCTCCGCGGCGACCACCCTGCTCGATCGCGCCCTCGCCGACGCGCGCCGCGCGCTCAACACCGGCCGCTTCGAGCCCTACCTCTTCTCGACGGTCGCGACGGTCGCGGAGCTCCGCGGACGCGCCGGCGCCGCGAAGATCGCGCGCGCGACGGTCGACGCGCTCGACGGCCGCGACGCCGCGATGGGCGGCGCGGGCAACGCCGCCGGCGCGGCCCGCCTCGACGCCCACCTCGCGCCGGAGCTCATGACCCCGGCGTTCCGGGAGCTCCTGCTCAAGACGGGCCCGCTGCTCGACGCCGCGGTGCCGTTCGATCTCGACTCGATCCGCGCGACGCCGCTGCCGCCCCAGCACGCCGAGATCACCGATCTGGCGCGCGGCATCGGCGCGGCGTACGGCCTCCCCGGCCTGCAGGTCTACATGACGGGCGCGCTCGGCGCCGTCTGCGTGCCGGCGTCCACGAGCCCGCCCAAGATCGTCCTCGGCCAGGCGCTCGTCACCTCGCCGCGCGAGGACGTCCGGCTCGCCCTCATCCACCGCGCCGTCAAGATCCTCCAGACCAACGCCTCGGCCTTCTCGCGGACGGCGCCGATCGATCTCTGGCCGCTGCTCGCGGCTTACCTGAAGGCGTTCGTCCCGTCGTGGTCGCCGCAGGGCGCGGACGCCGGGCGCCTGCGCGAGTACCACGGCCGCATCGAGCGGGTGATGGCGGGCGGCGTGGATCCGAAGATCAGCGTGCTCGCCGCCGACGTCATCGGCTCGATCGGCAACCGCGCCTCGACGTTGAACACCGCGATCAACGGCTGGGGGAACCGGGCCGCGTTCCTCGCCGTGGGCGACATCAACGTCGTCCTCACGGGCATCGCCTGGTCCGGCGGCAACACGAACGCGCCGCCCGCCGCGGGCAAGGACCGCGTCACCTGGATCGGGCGCAACGCCGAGGCGCGCGACCTCATCGTCTTCGCCGTGAGCGACGGCCTGACCGAGGCGCGGGAGCAGCTCGGCTTCAACGAGTGAAGGCACGTCCCCCACGATCCATGACGACGACCCTCAAGGCCAAGCCCCGCGTCTCTTACGATTGCTCGAAGTGCCCGGCCTACTGCTGCTCCATCTACGAGCGGGTCGAGGTCACGCCGCGCGACCTGCGGCGGCTCGCCCGCCATTTCGGCCTCACGCTCGAGGCCGCGGAGGCGCGCTTCACGAAGCGCTACAACGACGAGCGCATCCTCCGGCGGCAGTCGGATCCGGTGCTCGGCCGGGTCTGCCGCTTCCTCGATCTCACGACCCGCGGCTGCACCATCTACGAGGCCCGGCCCGAGGTCTGCCGCGACTACCCGGGCAGGCCCCGGTGCGGCTATTACGACGTGCTCCAGTTCGAGCGGGAGACACAGGACGATCCCGACGTGATGCCGCTCGTGCAGATCACGTTCCGGTCCAGGGCGCCGGCCGGTTAGCGCTCGCTAGGGCGGCAGCGCGGCTCAAGCGCGGCTCACGTCCACTCGGGCACCTCGTCGCCCGTGTCCGCCTGCGCCGCCGCGCTCGGCTTCCTCCGCTCGTGCAGCCACTCCTCCGGCCGATCGGCGGGGTAGATCCGCAGCGAGCCGTCGGCCGGCCCGAGCAGATCCTCCGCGCGCGCCGCGCCCGTGATCCGCTGCGCGGCCATGAGGCCTGACATCGCGGCGCCTGCCACCCCGTGGCTCAGCGTGCTCGCCCCGCACTGGTACAGCCCCGGGATCCTCGTCCCGATGGAGAACGACAGCGGGCCGAGCTGCCACCTCGTCTTGGCGGTGCCGTAGGCGGCGCCGCGGTACGTGGCGCAGTAGAAGTCGTTGGTCAGCGGCGTCGCCACCGAGCGGAACACGAGCGCGCGCGAGATGCCTGGGATGACGTTCTCCGCCGCCGCGATCATCTGATCTCCGATCGACGCCTTGAACGCCTCGTACTCCGCCCCTCGCTCGCCCGTGCGGGTCTTCTCCCAGCGCGTGAAGGGGCCGTGGGGCACGAACGTGAACATCTCGATCGTGTGGTGGTCGCCCCGGGTCGGGTGGCCCGGGTCCTTCAGCGTCGTGATGGTCAGGAACAGCCCGTCCACCGCCCCGCGCGGCAGCTGGTGCTCCATGCGCTCGTAGAGGCGCCCCACGTCTCGCCCGCGGTACCACCAGTAGTTGCCCGAGTCGTAACCCATCGACCGGAGGTCCATGTCCACCGCGCAGAACACGCTGAGCAGGCTGACCGAGTACTCCATCCGCTGGACCTTGCGGCGCTCGCGGGCGGTCAGCTCGGGCGGCAGCAGCTCTCCATAGGTGATCGCCGGGTCCGCGTTCGAGACGACGCTCGCCGCGCGCAGGACCTCGCCCCCTTCCAGCTCGACGCCGGCCGCTCTCCCTTGCTCGACGAGGATGCGCTTCACCCGCGCGCGCGTCCGCACCTGCCCGCCGAGCCGGCGAAGGGCCCTGATCATCGCGAGCGGGATGCGCTTCGCGCCCCCGCGCGGGTAGTACCCGCCGTCCGTGTAATGGCAGACGATGCCCGCGTGGACCGGCAGCGCCACGCGCGACGGCGAGAGCCCGTGATCGCCCCCCTGCGCCGAAAGGAACGCGCGCAGCAGGGGATCACGGATCGTCGCGTCCAGCAGATCTTCCTGGGTGCGGAGGCCCCAGCGCACGAGGCTCGGCGCCTTGAACGGCGCGAGCAGCACCCTCGGGAACTCGAGCATCGCCTCGAGGCGCCCGAGATCGTCGTTGACCCCGCGCAGCACACGGAAATACCGCGCTATCCCCGCGGCCTCGTGCGGGAACCGCGCCGTGAGCCGGGCGATGAGCCGATCGAGGCCCTTGGGCACGTCGAGCCGCTCGTCGCCGATGATCAGGTGATCGAGCCCATCCGGGTTGAGCTCGCAGAACTCGAGATCTCCCGAGAGCCCGAGCCCCTCGTAGAGCCGCCGCACGGCGCCCCCCGGGCCGAGCCCGCCGATATAATGGACTCCCGGGCTGAACAGGTACCCATTCAACGAGAAGCTGTGCGTCCACCCGCCGGGCAGGTAGTGCTGCTCGACGACGAGCACCTTCTGTCCCGCGCGCGCCAGCGCGAGCGCCGCAGTGAGCCCGCCGGCGCCCGATCCGATCACGACGGTATCCGCGTGCCGCATGACGCTACCCCCCCGGACTACGATGCTCCAGGGACGTGGGCGGCTGCGCGCTTGTGCCCTCGATGGCCCCGCCGCTTGCCCGTCGCTTACCCGCCGTCTCGCTTGCCGGCGTCGGGCGGCGCCCCGGCGTCGGGCGGCGCCCTGTCCGCCTTCTCCATCGTCATGAGCGGCAGCGGGCAGACGACGGGCACGGCGCGCGCGGGGGTCTGCGCCGACTCGCGGAGGCAAGTCTTGCCGGTCAGGCGGAGGCGCTCGCCCACCTCGAGGTCGGGCGGGCACACGACCGCCTGGGACGCGGAGACGAGATCCCCGTCGATCCAGAAGAGCTCGCACCCGTCGTCCGTCCGGCGGAGGTGGTAGTGCCGCGTCGGCCGCCGCGGCGCCGGCGTGCCCTCCGGGAGCGCGGCGCCGCCGTCGCTCGCCTCCGCGACCCCGCCCTCCCTCCCGGCGTCCCCCTGGCAGGCGGTCACCCCGAACGGCACCCCGAACAGCACCCCGGCCAGCAGCGCCGGCAGGAGCCCGGCCAGCGTTCGCGGCGACGTCGGCGGCATCTGGGCGCCTCCCGGACCGCCCCTGCTCACCGGGTCGGGAAGAGCAGGATGGACATCTTGGTCAGGAAGAAGTCGGCGATCAGGATGGTGATCGACGTCACCACCACCGTGCGCGTGGTTGCGTGGCCGACGCCCTCCGTTCCGCCCCGCGTGATCAGCCCGAAGTGGCACCCGACGAGCGCGATGATCGCCCCGAAGAAGGGCGTCTTGTACATCCCGCTGAAGTAATCGTTGAACGTGACCGAGCCGAGCGCCGTCCTCAGGAAGAAGCCGGCGGGGATGCCGAACTCGGTCGCGCAGACCAGCATCGCCCCGCCGAAGCCCAGCACGAGCGCGAACGCGCCGAGCACGGGCATCACCACGATGCTCGCGAGCAGCCGCGGCAAGACGAGCTTCTTCAGCGGGCTGGCGCCGAGGGCGCGGATCGCGTCGATCTGCTCGGTGACGGCCATCGACCCGACCTCGGCCGCGATGCCGGCGCCGATGCGGCCGCCGACGATCACCGCCGTCAGCGTCGGCGCCAGCTCGCGCGAGAACGACAGGCCGATGATGCGGCCCGTGTACTCCATGCCGCCGAACTTCTGCAGGCCGATGGCGAACTGCACCGCCATGACCATCCCGACGAAGAGCGCCGTCACCGACGCGATGGCGGCCGAGCGGACGCCGAGCGCCTCCATCTGGTAGAGGGTCGAGCGGATCTCGAGCGGCCGCTCGAACATCGACCTGAGCGCCCCCCAGGTCATCCGCCCGAACTGCCCGAGGTGCTCGACGAACCCGACCGCGTTCTCGTTGATCCGGGCGAGCAGCGGGGGGAGCGGCGGAGGGGGCAGGCTGTTCGGCGCCAGGCTCTGCGGGGGCACGCTCGTCGGCTGCAGGCTCTGCGGGGGCACGCTGGTGGAGCCCCCGCCGGAGGAGGCGGCCGGCGGGCCGTTCGAGGCGGGCGGCGGCGCCACGGGCCGTTTGCGATCAGTCGTCATCGGTCATCGGTGCGCAGGGTCGAGAAGCCGCGGACCATCCGCGTGAACGCCGGCTCGCTTCCGGCGTAGCGGGCGGGATCGGCGATGAGGAGCATGTCGTACACGCAGCCGTTCTTCTTGAGCACCCAGATGTCGAAGACCTTCGGCACCCCGTCGAGCTTCGCCGACATGACGGTGTGCATCGCCTCGCGGCCGTCGAACGGCACGACCTCCTGCTTCAGCACCTCGCGCTCGGTGAAGTGCAGGAAGAGGTGGTTGGTCAGCGAGACGAGCGGGATGTCCTCCTCGTTCCGGCAGCGCCCGTTGAGGGCGATGGTCGCCCCGTTCGCGTCGTCGCGGTACGCCACGGCCGCGTCCGACACCTCGAGCCGCTCCCAGCTCGCCGGCGCCGGGGGTACGCGGAACGCCACGTCCGTGCCGCGGTAGACCGTTCCGTCGAACGACGGCCCTCCGCAGGCGGCGAGCGCGATCGCGACGGCGAGCAGCCAGGCTCGGGGGTCCGCTGCCTCGCCCGCAGAACCCGCGGCGGTGAGGCGCCTTCGAAGGGGTCGTCGCATCGCTGCGGGCCGACGCTATCACGCTTTTGCATCCTGGGCGAACCGCGAGCAGCCCGGCCGTTCCGGCGAGATCCTCGCCGTCACCAGGAGTCTCTTCGCCGCGGCGCGTCCCACGGCGGGGACCGGCGGGCAGCGGGGCGCCGGGGGGACGGGCGAAAGTGCTGCCAGCGCTCGTGCTCGCGCCGGGTGCGCCCTGTCATGAAGATGCGGACGAGGAAGAGCCCGGCGACGAACCCCCCGAGGTGCGCGAAGAACGCCACGCCGCCGCCGCGCACGCCGATGGAGCCGAGCCCGTTCAGCAGGTTCACCACGAAGTACTCGAGGATGACCAGCCACGCCGGGAGCTCCAGGAACAGCCCGAAGATGAACCACAGGAGGAAGATCGGGTTCAGCACCGTGATCGGCGATCGCGGGTAGAGCGACGCGTACGCGGCCAGCACGCCCGAGATCGCGCCCGAGGCGCCCACCATCGGGATCGTCGAGCCGGGATCGATGATGATCTGCGCGCCCGCGGCGGCGATCCCGGACAGCACATAGAAGGCCGCGTAGCGGGCGCTGCCCAGCGCGTCCTCGACGTTGTCGCCAAAGATCCAGAGGAACAGCATGTTCCCGCCGAGGTGGGCCCACCCCGTCGGATCGTGCAGGAACATGCTGCTGAAGACCGTCCACCACGCGTCGCTCGGCGCTTCCAGGAGCTGCTCGGGGACGAGGCCCCACGCCGAGAGCAGCCGGTCGGGCGGCAACCCGGCAGCGATCGTCGATCGCATCCAGAAGAAACCGAGGACGTTGAGCGCGATCAGCAGGTAGTTGACGACCGGCAGCTTGCGGGTCGGCAGTTGGTCACGGACGGGCAGCATCGTGACCACCTTAAGCACGCGGGCCCGTGACAGCATCCGCCCGCCTTGATAGACCCCCGGCCGATGTCCGTCCTGCGCCTCCACGACACGCTGACCCAGAAGCTCGCCCCGCTCGCCCCACGGCGGCCTGGCGAGGTCCGCATGTACTGCTGCGGCCCGACGACCTACGACGTCGCGCACGTGGGGCACGGCCGCGCCGCGCTCGCCCCGGATATCCTCGTCCGCCACCTGAGGGCGCGCGGCCTCCGCGTCGTCTACGTTCGAAACGTCACGGACGTCGACGACAAGATCCTGCAGCGGTCGGCCGAGTCCGGCGAGCCTCCCATGGACCTGTCGGCGCGGATGGCTCGCCTGTACCAGGACGACGTCGCCGCCCTCGGCTGTCTGACGCCCGACGTCGAGCCGAAGGTCTCGGAGCACATCCCGGAGGTCATCGCCCTCGTCGAGCGGCTGATCGAGCGAGGCGCGGCCTATGTCGTCGAGCGCCCCGGCGACGTTCGCGACGTTCGCGACGTGTATTACTCGGTCCGCAGCTTCCCCTCCTACGGCAAGCTCTCGAAGCGCAACCTCGACGAGCTGCGGGTCGGCGCGCGCGTCGGTCCGTGCGAGGACAAGCGCGATCCGCTCGACTTCGCGCTCTGGAAGGGGGTCGCCCCCGGCGGGTGGGGCTGGGACAGCCCGTGGGGCAAGGGGCGCCCCGGGTGGCACATCGAGTGCTCCGCCATGGCGGGCCGCTACCTCGGGGCCGGCTTCGACGTCCACTGCGGCGGCATGGATCTCGTCTTTCCCCATCACGAGAACGAGATCGCGCAGAGCGAGGCTGCCGATCCGGACGGCGCGCCGCTCGCCTCGATCTGGATCCACAACGGCTTCGTCAACGTCGACAAGGAGAAGATGGCGAAGTCGCTCGGCAACTTCGTCAAGCTCCGCGACGTCTACGCGCGCAACGACCCGGAGGCGCTCCGCTACTTCCTGCTCACGGTCCACTACCGGGGCCCGCTCGAGTTCGACACCCACAAGCGCGACGACGGCCGCGTCGTGTTCCCCGGCGTGGTCGAGGCCGAGCGCCGCGTCGACTACCTGTATGCGACGCTCGATCGACTGTCCGCGCTCGCCGGCCCGCCCGACGCCGGCGAGGGCGCCGCGCCGGAGCTGCCGGCGCGGCTCCCGAAGGGGTTCGCGGCGCTCGCCGCGCTCGCCGACGGCGCGCCGGGCCGCGCCGCCGCCGCGCTCGACGACGATCTCAACACCCCCGTCGTGCTCTCGATCATCGCCGAGGTCGCCAAGGCCGCCAACGAGCTCGCCGACGCCGCGCAGCGGCGGGGGAAGGACCAGGACGTCGCCCGCGCCGCCCCGCCGCTCGCGCGCCGCCTCCACGCGGCCCTGCGGTCCTTGCTCGACGTCCTCGGCCTGCTGCAGACGCCGTCTCCGGTCTACCAGGCCCGCACGCAGGAGCAGCGCCTCGGGCTCCTCGGCACGACCCGGCAGGCGATCGAGGCGAAGCTCGCCGAGCGCGCCGCGGCGCGCGCCGCGAAGGACTTCGCGCGGGGCGACGCCCTCCGGAAGGAGCTCGAGCGCGACGGCATCGAGGTTGCCGACTCTCCCACCGGTACGACATTCCGGGTGAGCGCCTGAGGCGCGCCGCGCCGCGCGCGTTCCACCGCTGACGCTCGTGCAGGCGGCTGCCCCCAGTGGACGAGGACCGACGGCAGATCTAGGTTTCGGCCCGATGAAGGCCCGCAGCGGTCCGCGCGGCTCGCACCTCCCGCGGACCAGAACGATGACGGACGACCATGGCTCGTGATCTCTACTCCGTGCTCGGCGTCTCGCGCGACGCGGACGAGGACAGCATCAAGAAGGCGTTCCGCAAGCTCGCGATGAAGTTCCACCCGGACAAGAGCCCGGGGAAGGCCAACGAGCAGAAGTTCAAGGAGATCAACCAGGCTCACGAGGTGCTGAGCGACAAGACGAAGCGCGCGCTCTACGACGAGTTCGGCGAGGAGAGCCTCTCGCAGAACTTCGATCCGGAGCGCGCCCGCGCCTATCGCCGCTACGCGAACGCGCGGGCCGGCGGCGGGGGCCGCGGCCCCGGCGGCTTCGACGTCCAGGAGATCTTCGGCAACGCCCAAGCCGGAGGCGACCTCAGCGACATCCTCGGCGACCTCTTTGGCCGTGGCCGCGCCGGCGCGGGGGGCGCGGGCCGCCGCCCGCAGCCGGCGCGCGGCCGCGGCGGCGACATCGAGCAGAACCTCACCATCGATTTCGTGTCGGCGGTGCGCGGCACGACGCTCCAGCTCCAGCGCGAGGGGGATCCCGAGCCGGTCACGGTGCGCGTCCCGCCCGGGGCCGCCGAGGGCAGCCGCCTGCGCATCCGCGGCCAGGGCGCGCCGGGCATGGGCGGCGGCGAGCCCGGCGATCTGCTGCTCAACATCCACGTCACGCCGCACCCGTTCTTCAAGCGCGAGGGCGACGACCTCCACCTCGACGTCCCCGTCACCCTGGGCGAGGCCTATCGGGGCGAGAAGATCCGCATCCCCACGCCCGACGGCGAGGTGACGCTCAAGATCCCGGCGCGCACCCAGACCGGCCAGGTGATGCGGCTGCGCGGCAAGGGCATCGCCCGCAAGGCGAAGGAGCCCGGGGATCTCTACGTGAAGTTCGTGGTGCACGTCCCCACCGTCGACGACCCCGAGGTCGCGAAGGCGATCGACGCGCTCGAGGGCAAGGTGGAGGCGCCGCGCGGCGATCTCCGGTTCTGAGCGCGGCCTCGCGGTGCGGCGCGGGCCGCGCGTACGGTCCGCTCCTCGCCGTGGCCATCGCGCTCGCCGCGTGCGCCTCGCCGGCGCCGCCGCGCCCAGCCTCGCGCGCCGCCGGCCTCTCCGCCGCGGCCGCCGCCCAGCCAGGGCGTCCGCCCCGGCGAGTGGACGCCCTGGCGCCTGCCGCCTCCTCCACTGAGCCGCGCGCCCTGGCCGCGCCTCCGGCGGTCTCGCCTGCGGCGCCGGGCGCCTCCCTCGGGGACCCGTCCGCGGCGGCCGCCGAGGGCGACGCGCGAGGCGCCTCGCAGGGGCCCTCGATCGCGATCGATCCGCCCTACAAGCTCGGCCGCCACCTCGTCCCTCGCGGCCAGGCCGAGGTGGCGGAGCAGAATCGCTGGAACGCCGGGGGCAGGGGGGATCCCCCCGCGCCGCCGCCTCCGACCGAGGGGCACCCGCTGCCGAGGATCATCGTGGACATCGACCACGTGAAGGGTCCGCTCAAGGCGAGCGAGGTGCAGCGCATCGCCCGGCGGCACCTCTGGATCCACGTCTACTCGTGCTACCGCCTGCGCGCGTACCGGGACCCGACGCTGCACGGCAAGACCACGGTGCGGCTCACGGTGAGCCGCGCCGGCAAGGTCACGGGGGCGCGCGCCACCTCGTCCACGCTCTCCGCGCCGGACGTCGTCTCGTGCCTCACCGCGCGCGCCCGGTCGCTCCCGCTCCCCAGGGCCAAGGCCGGCTCGACGGTCACGGCCACGCTGCAGGTCTATCCGGGCGACGAGCCGGTCGAGCCTCCGCCGTCCGTCCTCGCTCCTGGCCCGGGCGAGCTCCCGCCGGACGCGATCTCCGCGGCCCTGGCCGAGGCCTTGCCCGCGTGGCGGAGCTGCTACGAAGAGGCCCTCGCGGGCGCGCCGGCGCTCTGGGGCCGCCTCGCGATCCGCTTCCACGTGACCGACAGCGGCGCCGTCGACGAGGCCTTCGAGGCCGAGTCGCGCTTCCCGGACGAACGGCTCACCCGCTGCGTGCTCCGGCGCGCGCGAGCGCTCACGTTCCCGGCGCCGGAGGGCGGCGACCTGCGCTTCGTCGTACCGCTCCGGTTTTCGCCCGACCCGCAGCCCTCAGCACCCTAGTTCCGCCCCAACCGGGACAGGCTCCTTGTGCTCCACGCTACGACTCGCCTCTTCCCGCGCGCTGCGGGCGGTGCGAACGCTCCCGCCGCCTGCACGGTCGAGGCGGTCGCACAGGCAAACCGTGCAGCGACCCGCAACGCCAAATTGCGCCGCATGGCGTATGTGCAACTTTACGGTGGGGGAGGAGGCTCAGGTAACCCATGGATATCTCACCGGGCACCATCGTTGGGGGGAAGTATCTGCTGGAGAGGCAGCTCGCGCGTCCGTTCGCGCGGATCGCGCGCGACCGCGGCTCGGTCTGGGCCGCGCGCGAGCTCCAGCTGGGCGTTCGCGTCGCCCTGAAGCTCTTCGACCCCGACGCCGGCGCCACGGGGGAGATCCTCTGGCTCGACCGCTGGGTCCGCGCCGCCGCCGAGCTCTCGTCGCGGCACGTCGTGAGCGTGCGCGATCACGGCACCGAGGATGGCGTGGTCTACCTGGCGATGGACCTGCTCTCCGGCGAGGATCTCGCGGCGCGCCTCGTCCGGCGCGGCCGGCTCTCGCTGGACGAGGCCGCGCGCGTCGCGGCGCAGGCCGGCGACGCCCTGCAGGCCGCCCACGCGGCGGGCCTCCTTCACCAGGGCCTCCGGCCGGAGAGCCTCTTCCTCGCGCTGGAGGGCGACGAGGAGGTCGTGAAGGTGCTCGACTTCGGCCTCCCGAGGGCGGTCGCGCCACGGCTCGTCGGCGAGATCGCGGCAGAGATCAGCGCGGGCGCGCTCCACTACCTCAGCCCGGAACAGATCCGTGCGGAGCGGACCCTCGACGCGCAGACCGATCTCTGGTCGCTGGCCGCGATCCTGTTTCGCGCGGTGACCGGTCACCTCCCGTTCCCCGGCGACATCGCCAGCGTCGTCGCCTCGAAGATCCTGCTCGCGCCGGTGCCCATCGCGACGCGGCTCGCGCCGAGGCTGCCTGCCGCGCTGGACGGCTTCTTCGAGAAGGCGTTCGCGCGCGACCGGGCCCGGCGTTTCCGCTCGGTCGAGGAGATGGTGTCGTCGCTCGCTCGCATCGCGGAGCACGCGCCGCCTCCCTCCTCTGGCCTCCAGCGCCCGCCCCTGTCGGCGCGCGCTTCCGGGATCGCCTCGGTGCGGGCGCCGGTCGCGGCGTTCGCGCAGGGGAACGCGGCGGCCCCTCGCGCCATCATGGGGCCGGAGGCCGGCTCCGAGCCGCCGACCGCGAGCCGCACGACGCCGCCGGACACGCTGCTCGGCGCGGAGAGCGCCAACGTGCTGCGCGGTCTCGCGGCGCCTGCGCGCCTGGGCTGGCTCCTCCCCGCCGGCCTCGTCGCGCTGATGGGCGTCGCGACGTTCGTGACCCTCACGCGGCCCGAGCGCCCGAGGCCCGCGATGGCCGCGACCGGCGCCAGGGCGGCCGTGCTCACGGCGGTGCTCGCCGCCGGCAAGGCGCAGGCGGCGCGCGCCGCAGCGCTCGAGGCGATCGCCTCGCCGCCGGCTCGGCCGGCGCTTCCCGAGCCTCCTCAGCGCGGCGCCCGCGCGGCGGCAACCGCGCCCCAGGCCACCGCTTCGTCGCGGCTCGCGCGGCCAGGCACCGCCACGGGGGCGGCCCCCACGGGCGCGCGCGTGCGCCAGAGCCTGCTGCACGACTGAGCGCTGCGCGCTACGCGCTCCGGACCGCGTCGTCGTCAGCGGCCTTCTCGGCGGCGGCCCTCTTCTCCGCGGCCGCGTCGCTCGCCTTGCGCGCCTCCTGCGCCGCGCGGATCGCCGACAGCGCCGCGCGCGCGTCGCCGCGCGTCCGTTCCGACGCCGCGCGCGGGTCGCTCCCGTTCCCGATGCGTGCGCCGGTCATCGTCTCGAAGTAGCCCGACTCGACCCAGACGGCGCCGAGCGTGTGCGCCATCTCCGCGCCCTCCGGCCCGAAGTACCCGACCGAGCCGCCGTAGATCTGGCGCGGGCCGACCTCGAGGCGGCGGCTGACGCCGCTCGCATGCGCCGCCGGCGCGCCGACCGCGCTGCCGCGCGCGAAGGCGGCGCGCAGCGCCTCGACGGGCGACGCGTCGCCCGCGCTCGGCCCCGCCGATGGATCGCGCTCGACGCGGACGAGCGTCTCGCCCGACGCGCCTGCCACGGTGAGCCCCGGCGCGAACGGCGACTCCGCGAAGTCGAGGAAGTAGAGGTGGGTCGACGGCGCGAGCACCCGCAGCGCCCGGTACACGTCGAACGGATCCGCGCCGCGCAGCGGGGCTCGGAACCTGCGGGCGAGCACGACCTCCTTCGCCTCGCCGGCCGCGACGCGCTCGTGCGCGGCGGCCACCTTCGCGGCGAAGTCCTCGTCGGCCACCGGCGTCTCCACGTGCTCTGGCAGGGCGTGCGGATCGAGCGCGGGGAGGCTCATCTGCTCTGGCCCGTGCGACAGCTCCCAGGCGCATCGGCTCACGGCGCCTTGCGACTGGCCGGCGATCGTCATGGTCTGCGCAACGCTGTCGAACACGACGACGGTCGCGTCCTTCATGACCCGTCCGAGGTAGGCCTCGTCGGGCCACGGCTCGACGCCGAGGAGCAGGTGCACCGCATCGTACGCGAGGAAGCCGACCCAGGCCTGACAGACGCGGGCCGCCAGGTCGCGCGCCGTGCCCTGTGCGTCCGGCGCATTCCGCGTGTCCGCGGCCGAGGCTTGCGCGAGCCCGTCCGCGAGCGTCGCGAACGGGTCGAACCCGCTCGGGAGGAGGGTCTCGGCGCGCGCCCTGTAACCGAGGATCGCGTAGCGGCCCCAGCGCTCGCCGGGCAGGGCGGACTCCAGCATGAACGACGACCGGCCCGGCGACTGGGCGCGGAGCGCGGCGTAGGCGCGGACCGGCGTGACGTGATCGGCCGGCAGGGTGCGGGTCACGACGGAGCTCATCGCGGCCCAGCCTACACGACGTTGCGCCGCGCGGAGAAGGCGGGCAAGGTACCTCGAAGGACGCGGTGCGAAGCGCGAACGCCCTCTCTTCGGCCCTCGGTTTGACTGCCCGCGGCGGCTGGCTGACTGCCTGCGGCGGCTGGCTGGTCGCCTTTGGCAGCCTTGCGGCTGCCTGCGGCGGTGCGCAGCCCGCCCCGGAGGGCGCGCGCACCACGGTCGTCTCGCTGCGGAAGATCGACTGCGAGGCGTGCGGCGCCGAGCTCGTCGCGGATCTCCGCGAGCGCCCGGGCGTCTATTCGGCCGCCTTCGACAGGCGCCGCGCCGAGATCTCCGTCACCGCGTCGCGGTCGTTCGACGTCGCGGGGACGGTGAAGCGGCTCGCCGCCGACGAGGGGTTCGAGGCGGTGCTCGGCGCCGGCCAGGGGCAGTACCTCGGCTGGGCGACGTTCCCAGAGGGCGCGGACGCCCGGACGATCGAGGATGGCGGCGCGGACATCCCCGACCTCGGCGCCCAGATCGTCCCGGGCAAGGTCACGGTCATCGACTTCGTGGCGGCCTGGTGCATGCCCTGCCGCAAGCTGGACGCGCACATGGTCACGGTGCTCGAGGCCCGCAAGGACGTCGCGTACCGCAAGCTCGACATCGTCGACTGGGACAGCCCGCTCGCCCGGCGGTACCTGAAGGAGATCTCGAAGCTGCCGTACGTGATCGTCTTCGACACGTCGGGCGCGCGGGTCGAGGCGATCGCCGGCCTCGCGCTCGACGAGCTCGACGCGGCGATCGAGCGCGGCGCGCGGCGCTGAGCCGGCGCTGGGCCCGGGCGCGCGCGCGTCCACGCTGTCCACGCTGGGCGCGCGGCGGGCCAGGCGTCGCCGATCGGCGAGCGGATCAGTAGTGGCCGAAGAGGTCCTGGATGCGCGACTCGAGCGCGACCGCGATCTTGTAGAGCGACGAGATGGACGCCGACGACTCGGCGCGCTCGATCTGCGACAGCAGCGACACGCTGAGCCCCGTGCGGCGCGCCATCTGCTTCAGCGTGAGGTCCTTGTCCTTGCGGAGGTTCCTGATCGTGTCGCCGATGACGCGGTGGAGCTGCTCCTCGGGCGTGCGCGCGAGGCCCTTCTTGCGCATGACGCGGGCGAGCACCTCGCGGAACTCGTCCACGTTGAACGGCTTCTTGATGTAATCGACCGCGTCGAGCTTCATAGACGCGACGGCGCTCTCGAGGTTGGGGAAGCCGGTGAAGATGACGACGGCGATGTCGTTGTCGACCTTGCGGATGCGCTTGAGCACCTCGATGCCGTCGAGCTTCGGCATCATCAGGTCGAGGATGATGAGGTGATAGCCGCCCGTGCGCACCTCTTCCTCCACGGTCGTGGGGTCGCCCAGCGTCTTGACCTGGTACCCGTCGCGCTCGAGAAGCGTCTGCATGTAGTCACAGATCGCGCGGTCGTCGTCGACGATCAGAATGCGTACAGCGGGAAGCTCAATTGCCACCTGTTCCTCCTCTCACGTCACGACCGCCGGAGCCGGCCGGTCGCCCTGGTCCGTTCTGGAAGGGGCCGCCCGTGCGGTCCCCTGCTCAAGTTGCGCGAGCAGGGGGCGAGGCCCTCACCGGCGCACCAGACGCCTCGCTCTCTGCTTCCTTTCGGCAACATCGGGATTCCAGTGACACTTTAACACGGCCTGAGCAAGTTAGGACGGGACATTTTTCTTGCGCTCCCACGATTCTTGGCTTCGTGAAACGTCCGGGGCGCCGGGGCGACCCCGAAGTGAGCGAATTCTTGCCGCTTTTTGTCATCTGGCGCTCATGCGGCGCGCGGGCGCTCCCGGGGATACCGTGCGCGCCCGCGGTGCAGCGGTGGAGCCGTGATCATTTCGTATTGACAAGCGGCTCGCTCTTGGCGATGTTGCGCGCCCGCTGTTCAGCGGGCGTTGCTCTTGGGGCAGCGAACGGGGCGTAGCGCAGCCTGGTAGCGCACTCGGTTCGGGACCGAGGAGTCGGAGGTTCAAATCCTCTCGCCCCGACTCAGTTCATCTGGGGATCCACGAAGGGCGGCCTGATGGCCGCCCTTCGTCGTTTGGGCGTGCCGACGGGAAGCGGGGGGGCTTCCTGGCCGGGGGGCGTCTACGTTGACGTCTGGCCGTTTACGTCCACGACCACGTTGACGTCCACGTCCACGTGGACGTCCACGACCACGTTGACGTTGGGGTGGGCGTGGGCGGTCCTAGCCGGTGCGGCCGGCCAGGTTGGCGATCACGGCTGCTAGCTCCGACGCCTCGATCGGCTTGGGCACGTGCGACTGGAAGCCGGCCAGCAGCGCGCGGGTGCGGTCCTGGGCGCTCGCGTACGCGGTCAGCGCCGCGGCGGGGATGCGCCCTCCCTGCTCGGGGCTCTGCGCGCGCAGGCGCCGGATCAGGCTGTAGCCGTCCTCACCGGGCATCCCGAGATCGCTCAGGATCACGTCGGGCTTCTCGCGCTCGATCGCGGACAGCGCCTCGTCGACCGTCGCGACCGCGGTGATGCTCGCCCCCTTGCGCTCCAGCACCGTGGTCACGAGCTCCCGCGCGTCCGGCTCGTCGTCGACCATCAGCACCCGGACGCCCTGGAGCGTCGGCTCCAGCTCGTTGGACAGGGGGACCAGCCCGTCGGCCCTCCGGAGCGCCGCGATGGCGCCCCGGGGCGCGAGCGGGATGTCCACCGTGAACGTCGCGCCCTTGCCGTCCCCGGCGCTCTCCGCCTTCACCGTGCCGCCGTGGAGCTCGATGAGGTGGCGGGCGATCGCAAGGCCGAGCCCGAGCCCGCTGTGCGGCCGCGTGCTCGTGCTGTCGGCCTGGCGGAAGCGGTCGAACACATACGGCAGGAACTCCGGCACGATGCCCTGGCCCGTGTCGCTCACCTGGATGCGGGCCATGCCCTCGGCCCTGCCGAGCTGGATCGACACCTTGCCGCCGCGCGGGGTGAACTTGATCGCGTTCGACAGGAGGTTCCACACCACCTGCTGCAGCCGCGTCTGGTCGCCCGAGATCGGCCCCGCGTTCGGGTCGAGCTGCACGAGCAGCTCGATGCCCTTCGCGTCCGCGCCGTGGCGGACCGCGTCGATGGCGGCGTTGATGATGGGCGGCAGGTCGACCAGCATCACGTCGAGCCGCAGCTTGCCGGTGATGATGCGGGAGGCGTCGAGGAGGTCCTCGACGAGCTGCGCCTGGAGCGTGCCGTTGCGCTCGATCGCCTCCAGCGCGCGGACGTGCGTGTCCGGCTTCAGCGAGCCCTGCCGCAGCATGCGCGCCCAGCCGAGGATCGCGGTGAGCGGGGTCCTGAGCTCGTGCGAGAGCGTCGCGAGGAACTCGTCCTTGGCGCGGTTGACCTGCTGCGACTCGCGGTAGAGCTGGGCGTTGTCGAGCGCGAGCGCGGCGAAGTTGCAGAGCTCCTCGGCGAGCGCGAGATCCTCGACGGTGTAGCGCCGGCTCGGCTCGGTCGAGAGCAGCGTGATCGCCCCGCGCGTCCGGTCCCGGGCGCGCAGCGGCACGATCATCGCCGAGCGGACGCCGAGCTCCCGGAGCAGCGCGAGGTAGGCCGGGTCGTGCGCGCCGGACCAGCACTCGTTGCCCGGCTTCAGCGACGCGGCGCGCTGCCACGCCATGCCCTCGACCTCGGGGAGCAGGAGCGACTCGCCGCACCGGAGCACCGCGTGCACCGCGCGCGGCACCTCGGGATCGGTCGGGTAGCGGGCCGGGAGATCCCGCCCCAGCGCCTTCTTCGTGTCGCTCGCGTGCACGGCCGCGAGCCGGCCCAGCGAGCCGTCCGGCTCGACGATGTCCACCACCGTGGCGTCGGCGATGTGCGGCACCGCGAGGCGGGCGACGTTGGCCAGCGTGCTCTCGTAGTCGAGGCCCGACAGCGCGAGCTGCCGGCTCGCCTCGCCGATGAAGTAGCGCCGCTTGTCGGCGAGCCGCTTCTCGGTCACGTCGCGGAAGACCAGCACGAGCCCGACGAGCTCGCCCTCCTCGCTCCGGATCGGCGCGCCGTTCGAGTCGATCGCGAGCTCCGAGCCGTCCTTGCGCAGCAGCAGCGTGGTGTCGTCGAGCCCGATGATGCCGCCGTGGCGCAGCACCTCGGTGACGGGGTTGTCGAGGTCGTGGCGCGTCTGCTCCGAGATGATCCGGAAGACATCGGACAGGCGGCGGTCCTTCGCCTCGTCGAGCGTCCAGCCGGTCAGCGTCTCGGCCACGGCGTTCATGAAGTCGATCCGCCCGGTGCCGTCGGTCGAGATCACCGCGTCGCCGATGCTCTTCAGGGTGGTCGAGAACTTCGTCTTGCTGACCCGGAGGTCCGCCTCGAGCTGCTTGAACTGGGTGATGTCGGCGAAGATGGACACCGCGCCGAGCATCTCGCCCTCCGGCGAGAAGAGCGGCGCGCAGCTGCCGAGCAGCATCCCGTGGGTGCCGTCGAAGCGCTGGAAGTGGATCTCCTCCGCGGGGACGGTCTCCCTGCGCGACAGGCACCGCGCCATGGACCAGTCGCCGCCCTCGAACGGCCGCCCGTCGGGGTGGAACGCGCGGTAGCGCCCCCAGCCCTCGACGTTCTCGGCCGTGGAGCTGCCGGCCCAGATCCGCTCGGAGGCGCGGTTCTGGAGGATCAGCTTGCCCTGGCTGTCGGAGACGATGATGCCGTGCGGGCTCTCGCTGAGGAGCGCGTCGAGGAGCCCGCGCTCGTGCTGGGTGATCACGCGCAGCCGCTCGACCTCGCGGCGCAGCGCCTCGATCTCCGTGTCGACCGGCGGCACCGACGCCGCGAGCGGCGTGAGCTCGAAGGAGGCGCTCGCGGTCGGATCGAGGCTCACGATCGCGCGGTCGATCTCCATGACCGTCGGGCCGATGAGCCGCCGCTGCTCCGTTGTCCTGGCCGTGTCGTACAGCAATGCCCGCGCCTGCGCGAGCGCCGCGACGATCGGCATGTCCGGGCGTTCGGGCATAGAGGTCAAGGGATCCCACGGCCGCAGGACGCGAACAAGATGCTACGTGCGCGACCTGACACGGAAATCGCGCCCGTGAACGTGAACTCCTCGCTGGACGGACTCATCCGGTGAGCCGGGGTACGCCCGCGTCCCTGGAGGGCGGACGAGGTGCACCCCGGCGGGGTCGGTCGCGCGAGGATCAGCTGCGGGCTGCCTGGATCTGCTTCACGAGCTCGGGCACGGTCGCGAAGAGATCGGCGACCAGGCCGTAGTCGGCGACCTGGAAGATGGGCGCGTCGGCGTCCTTGTTGATGGCGACGATGACCTTCGAGCCCTTCATCCCGGCGAGGTGCTGGATGGCGCCCGAGATGCCGACCGCGACGTAGAGCGAGGGGGCGACGACCTTGCCCGTCTGGCCGACCTGGAGGTCGCTGGCGGCGTAGCCGGCGTCGCACGCGGCGCGGCTGGCGCCGACGGCGGCGCCGAGGACGTCGGCGAGCGGGTCGAGGATCTCGTTGAAGCGCTCCTTCAGGGCGCGGCCGCCGGAGACGACGACCTTGGCCTCGGCGAGCTCGGGGCGCTCGCTCTTCACCTGGTCGAAGGAGACGAACTCGACGCGCTCGGCCGCCGCGCTCGGCGGGACGACCGCGACCTGCTCGATCGGCGACGTCGACCCGGTGGGCTCGGCGGCGGCGAACGCGCTCTGGCGGACGCTCACGACCTGGACGGGGGTCGAGACGGTGCAGACGCCGTACGCGTTGCCGGCGTACATGGGGCGCTTGTACTTGAGCTTGCTCCCCTCGGGGAGGAGCTCGGAGATGTCGCTCGCGAACCCTGCCGAGAGCCGCGCCGCGACGCGCGGGAGCAGGTCCTTGCCGTAGGCGCTCGCGGTGCCCACGACGACGGCGGCGCCCTTGGCGGCCGCCGCGACGGTCGGCACGTAGCGCTCGGCGACGTAGTCCTTCAGCGAGCTCGCCTGGGCCACGAGCACCTTGGCCGCGCCGAGCGTCGCCGCCTCGGCGGCCGCGTCGCCGAGGGCGTCGCCGATCACGAGGATCGAGTACGTCCCGCCGAGCGCCGCCGCCGCCTGCCTCGCGAACGTGACAGCGGAGTGGGTCGTCTTCTTCAGCTTTCCATCGGCGGCCTCGGCCACCACGAGAACGTCAGCCATGATCCCTCCTGCACGACCCGCCGCTGCGGGTCGGGGTCCGCGTCGGCGGCACCCTCGATGTCTTCGGCCTCTTGTCGCGTCCGGTCTTGTCCCTGCTGCGTCCCGTCAGATGACCTTCGCCTCGTTCTTGAGGCGCGAGACGAGCTCGCTGACGTCCTTCACCTTGATGCCCGCCTTGCGCGCGGGGGGCGGCTGGAACGCGCTGTACTGGACCTTGAGCGCCTGGTCCGCGGCGAGGTCGGCGAGCTTCACCTCGGTGAGGGGCTTCTTCTTGGCGGCCATGATCGCGGGGAGCGCCGCGAAGCGGACGCCGTCGTTGTACTTGAACGCGGGCGCCGTCTTCTGGGAGTAGACGCTGGTCGGCGCGACGATGCGCAGGTCGACGGTGACGACGGCCGGCAGGCGCACGCGGAGGGTGGAGACGCCGCCGTCGACCTCGCGGCCGACGAGGAGCGCGCCCTTCTCTTCCTTGATGGTCGCGGCGAACGTGGCGAGCGGCCAGTCGAGCAGCTCGGCGAGGATCTGGCCGACCTGGTTGGAGTCGCCGTCGACGGCCTGCTTGCCCATCAGCACGACGTCGGGCTTCTCGCGCTCGACGAGCGTCTTGAGCGCGCGGGCCACGAGGTCGCCGTCGAGCTTGTCGTCGGTGACGTCGACCCGGATGGCCTTGTCGGCGCCGGTGGCGAGCGCGGCGCGGAGGGTCTGCTCGGTCTCCTTCGGTCCGAAGGTGACGACGACGACCTCGCCCGCCCGCGTCTTCGGCGCCTTGCCGTCCTCGGTCAGGCGGAGCGCCGCTTCGAGCGCGTACTCATCGAACGGGTTCGGCTTCCACTCGAGCCCGGTCGTCTCGATTTTGTCCCCGGAAGCGGGGATCTTCACCTTGTTCGCGTTATCCGGATCGGCGACGCGCTTGAGCGGAACGAGGATCTTCACGGCTCGGTGGCTCCTGTTGCTGTGTGGTAACGCAGAGCGTAGTCCGCCTCGGCAAGGACGCGCCACGCCTGCGGCAGCCGGGCCGGCGGCCCCATGCGTGGACCCGGCGCGCGCGGCTGAAACAGCACGCCCGAGGCGGAGGGAGCCGGTCATGGCAGCGCCGACGTGGTGCGTCAAGCAGGCGCGACGGCCTATTCGAAGGGCGCGAGCCGTGTGAGGGGCCTCGCGGCGCGCGGGGAGACAGAGGTGATCCTTTGTGAGGGGGTGGCGTAGGGGGGCGTTGATGGATGCGCGCCGTTGAGAGGGGGTGGCGGAGGGGGCTCTTGATGGATGGAGTCCGTCAAGAGGGCCCGTCGGAGGGGGGTGGTTAACGGATCGAGTTTGCCAGGAGGCCCCGTCGGAGGGGGGGATTAACGGAGCGAGTCTGCCAGGAGGCCCCGTCGGAGGGGGGTGGTTAACGGATCGAGTTTGCCAGGAGGCCCCGTCGGAGGGGGGTGGTTAACGGATCGAGTTCGCCAGGAGGCCCCGTCGGAGGGGGGATTAACGGAGCGAGTCTGCCAGGAGGCCCCGTCGGAGGGGGGATTAACGGAGCGAGTCTGCCAGGAGGCCCCGTCGGAGGGGCGGCCCCGTCAATCCACGCCGGTCGCCGGGGCTCCCTCGTCGATTGCTGGCTCGCCGGCGTCGGGCGGCGCGCTGCCTTCCACTTCGGTCTCCTCCTTGCCGCCCGAGCGCCGGCGCTCGGCCTTGGCCGCCTCCCGCTGGAGCGGCGCGAGCAGACGGCGCGCCGTCTCCTCATCGGCCCCCTCGAGCTCCAGCATCTGGAGGACGCTGCGCACCACCTTGATCCAGCGGTTGCGCGCCCGGAGCTGCCCGCCGCGCGGGTCGGCCCCATCCGGCCGCTCCTGCGCATGCAGGTGGATCCGCTGCGCGTCGAGCTTGCCGAGCTCGTCGCCCGCGGCAAACCACGCCTGCACCGCCTTGAGCAGGTTGCCCCCCGGCGTCGGCAGCGCCCTGAGCGCCGCCTTGGACTCCGGCGTCAGCCGGTCGCGCGCGAGCTTCACCTCGCCCGCCTCATCGCTGTAGCTCGCCCCGATGAACCTGAGCCCATCCGCGAAGAGCTGATCGCGGATCTCGAGGTAGATCGCCGCGTCCTCGGCATCGTCGGCCAGATCGGCGAAGCCGGTGAGCACCGCATGGGCGCCGCGGGCCTTGCGATCATGGATCTGATCGGTCGCGACCAGCTTCTGCTGGATCTCGGAGATCTGGTCGTCCGCCTTCTTCTGCCGCCGGTGCGACTTCAAGACGCCTTCGTGCGCCTCCTCGATATCGTCGATGAGCGGGGCACACCGCTTCAACGACGCGAGGCGAGGCCTTTCGCGCTCCGGATCGAGCCAGGCGCCGGTGATCTGGACCATTTGACGAGGAGAGAGGTCTTTGAGGGCCATGGTGCCTCCTTGGTTGTCCTCCGGCGACGCGCCGGGGAATGCACCATCCGTCACGCTCCCAGGCAGGATGGGCGTTGTAAATGCTCTTTTGCGCGGCGCGAGATTTCGAGTCGGTCCAGTGCGCGTCCGGGAGGGGCGCCGCGGCGCGATTACCGCTCAATTACGGCCAATTCGCGGCTCGAGAGGGGCTCGGGGGGAGGACGGTGTTATCGCCTGTAATTGCCTTTTGCGCCGGAAGCGCGGGTGGTCCGGCGCGGAGGTCTCTTCAGGTCCCCTCGCTCGGCGGCGGCTCCTCGACGTGGCTCGCCTGCAGATCGCCCCGAAGGCGTTTCCGTAGCTGTTCGTCCATGCGGGTCGCGTACTTCTCGTGGACGCCGAGCGCCGCGGCGACCTGGGCCCACGAGAGCTCCTGCCAGTACCGAAGCTCGATGAGGCGCGCCTCCCGTTCGTCGAGGCCGCGGAGCGCCCCGGCGAGCGCCTCGAAGGCGCGTGTGCGCGCGAGCGCGTCTTCCGGGGGCGCCCTGAGCCGCTCGCCCGTGTCCCCGACGAAGCGGGTGAAGGCGAGCGTCCGGCAATGGGCCATGAGCTGGCCCGACGCGTCGTCGTCGTCGTCGCTGAACGGATCGCCGGTGTCGCGCACCGACTCGGCCGCGTCGAGCGCGGCGGCGGCGCCGGCGCGCCGGATCGGCACGTCGCGGGTCAGCTGCCGCATCACGGCGCCGGCGACCCGCTTCCAGGCATAGATGCCGAGGGGGACGCCGCGTGTTTCATCGAACCCGAGCCCGGCTTCCAGGAGGGCCTGGTAGGCCGTCTGCTCGCAGTCCTCGATGCCCTGGCGCGTCCGCACGCCGTAGATCCGCGCGGTCGCCCTGGCGACGCGGCGAGCGAGGGGGAGCGCCGCCATGATGCGCTCCCGCGGAGGGTGAGATGAAGGAGGAGGACGCCGGTCCCTGATCAATGCCGCCCGCCGGAGGTCCCGTCGTCGGGCGCCGCCGCCTCCTCGCTCGCGCCTCCGCCCTCGCGGGCCACAGCGCCGCTCCCGGCCGGGACGTAGCCCTTCGCCCGCAAGCGAGCGTGGAGCGGCGCCGCCGCCGGGTGGGTCGTGATGAAGACCGTGAGGAACCTGCGGTAATCCTCGAGCTCCTCGGGGGAGAGCACCCCGAGGTACGGGCCGAGCGCGTCGGCGAGACAGGCCTCCACGATGGGATCGGCGTCGCCGGGCGGCTCCAGGTCGTCGTGCTGGTCGGAAGCGTCGTGCGTCATGGGACCTCGCGCAGGGGGCCCGCGTGCGTGCGGCGCCCGTTCCTTCTCCTAAATCACTGTGGGCTGGCCGGTTCAGACAAGGAAAGCGACACGCCGGGATCGATTTGTCGCGCCCCGGGAGGTCGCGGCGGGCGGCGAGCCTGGACCGTGCGCCGGGGCGGGCGGCGGGCCGGGCCTCGGTGGGGGGTAACACCTCGAATCAACGTCGTTTTTCAGGAATCGACATCGCCCGTGCATTTTCTTTGTCTGAACGGGCCCCCTCGTCGTGATTTCCATCTCAGGAGACCTCGCCGGTGGTGGCACGCCGCACGTCAGACAGCTCAGGGCCCTCCGGCGCCGCAGGGGATGTGCTGGAAGGGACACCTTACCGTGCGCTCCGGGTGCTCGGGCGTGGGGGCATGGGGGAGGTCGTCGAGGCGGAGCACCGCGCGCTCCGGAAGCGGGTCGTGGTGAAGCTGGTCCGCCGCGCGCTGGCGCACGATCCGCGGTTCGCGGACCGGCTGCAGGTGGAGGCGCGGGCGCTGGCGGCGGTCTCGTCGCCGCACGTGGTGTCGGTGCTCGATCTGGGGCAGACGCCGTCGGGGCGCCCGTACTTCGTGATGGAGCGGCTCGAAGGGTGGACGCTCGGGGAGGAGCTCCAGCGGCGCGGTCCGCTGCCGGTGGCCGAGGCGATCGATCTGGTGCGGCAGGTGCTGGCGGGGCTCGCGGCGGCGCACCGGGTGGGGGTGATCCACCGCGACGTGAAGCTCGACAACGTGTTCCTGTGCGCGCCGGGGGCGGCGGCGCCGGGCGACACGCGGGTCGCGAAGGTGCTCGACTTCGGCGTCGCAAAGGTGCTCGACGGCGCCCTGGCCGGCGCGGCGCCGGGGGCGCCGCCTGCTTTGGACGGGCCGGCGTATCCGACCGAGGCCGGGCTGCTCGTGGGGACGCCGCGGACGGCCTCGCCGGAGCAGGCGCAGTGCCAGCCGGTGGACGCGCGGGCGGATGTGTATGCGGTGGGGCTGCTGATGTATACGCTGGTCGTGGGGCACGGTCCGTTCGCCCATGTCGAGGACGCGCTGGGGGTGCTGCGCGCGCACGTCGTGGAGCCGCCGGCGCCGCCGTCGCGGTACGCGGGGCAGCGGATCCCGGCGGAGCTGGACCGTGCGGTGCTGAAGGCGCTTGCGAAGCGGCCGGAGGAGCGGTTCCAGAGCGCGGAGGCGTTCGGGGAGGAGCTGAAGCGGATCGCGGGGGAGCTGGCGGAAGGCGGAGGGACCTGGAGAGCGGGGCGGGCGCCGGCGGCGGAGGCAGGGTGGGGACCGCAGAGCAGGGCGTGGTTCGAGGCGGTGGCGGAGGGCACGAGCGGGGTGAGGGCCGGCGGAGGCGTGACGGCGGAGGCGGCGCCGGTGGACGCGTGGGTGTTCGCGGGGCTGACGCTCGCGAGCACGGCGGTGTTCTCTGCGATCGCGGCGCTGGTGCTTCGCGGGATGGGGGTGTGGTGATGGCGCGGGAGGCGCTGAAGGCCGGGGACGTGTTCCTTGACTACCGGATCACGGAGGTGATCGACGCGGGTGGGATGGGAGAGGTGTACAAGGCAGTGGAGGACTACTCGGAGGATGTGGTGGCGATCAAGTGCATGCTGCCACGGCACCTGAAGAGAGAGGACTTCGCGAGGCGGTTCCGGCAGGAGTGCAAGTTCTATCCGAAGCTGAAGCACCCGAACATCGTGCGGATGAGGAAGGCCGGGGTGTCGCCGGATCACGTGGCGTACATCGTGATGGATTACCTCGAGGGCAGGACGCTGAGGAAGCTCTTGAACAAGGCGTACCGGCTGGACTTCCTGAGCGCGATGCACGTGATGCTGCAGGTGGCGGACGCGATGACGTTCGTGCACTCGAAGGGGATATGGCACCGTGACCTGAAGCCCGAGAACATCATGGTGGGGACGAAGGCGGACGCGAAAGGGCACGTGTGGCTCTTGGACTTCGGGATAGCGAAGTTCGCGGACGGAGGGATGAACACCGATGATCTGCCGGACGTGGGTACGGTGAGGTACATCTCTCCGGAGCAGGTGAAGCTGCTGTACACGAGCTCGAGGAAGGCGGAGCGCGTGGAGCGGGCGAGGCCGGACGGGCGCACGGACATCTACGCGTTCGGGGCGATCTTCTACGAGGTGCTGACGGGGAAGCACCTGTTCCTGGACGACAGCGAGCCGGCGACGGCGGAGGAGACGCTGACAGGGCACCTCGTGGCGGCGCCGGAGCCTGTGCACGAGATCGTGCCGGATTGCCCGGAGTTCGTGTGGCCGGTGGTGGCGAAGTGCATCGCGATCGACCGTGAGGAGCGGTATCCGAGGTTCGACGACGTGGCGCGTGACCTGCGGGGGCTGTTGAGAGAGACGGTGCCTGCGGGGCACGTGCTGGCGCAGCGGCTGGCGCAGGAGCGGATGGAGGCGGAGCGTCAGGCGGCGTTCGCGGGGGTGGCGCTGGAGGACAGCGCGCCGGTGGAGGAGGAGAAGGGCGGAGCAGGCGAGGAGGAGACGGAGGAGGCGCGGCAGGAGGGCGAGAAGCGGGCGCGGCGGGTGGTGCACGGGGAGACGGCGCCGCTGGAGCAGTTCGTGGCGCCTGCGAGCGCGCTGCCGTTTGCGCCGGCGTCGAGGGTGCCGCGAGGGCGGGGGGCGGGGCATACGGAGCCGCTGCCGGCGCTGAAGGCGCTGGAGTCGACGGCGAAGCTGTCCGGGGCGTGGGCGGAGAAGATGGCGCAGCGAGCGGCGGGGGCGGCGGCGATGCCGCAGCCGCCGGCGGAGGTGAGGGCGGGGAGTTACTCGGGGCCGGTGCCGATGCCGCAGTCGCACGGTGGACCGCCGTCGCTGCCGCAGTCGCACGGAGGGCCGGTGCCGATGCCGCAGGCGTATGCGGGACCGCCGCCGCTGCCGCAGTCGCCCGGAGGGCCGGTGTCGATGCCGCAGGCGTATGCGGGACCGCCGCCGCTGCCGCAGGCGTATGCGGGACCGCCGCCGCTGCCGCAGTCGCACGGAGGCCCGGTGTCGCTGCCGCAGTCGCACGGAGGGCCGGTGCCGATGCCGCAGGCGTATGCGGGACCGCCGCCACTGCCGCAGTCGCACGGAGGCCCGGTGTCGATGCCGCAGGCGTATGCGGGACCGCCGCCGCTGCCGCAGTCGCACGGAGGCCCGGCGCCGCTGCCGCAGGCGTATGCGGGACCGCCGCCGCCGATGCCGCAGGCGCAGGGCGGGCCGGCGTCGCACGCGGGGGCGCAGGGGTATGGTGGACCGCCGCCGTTGCCAGTAATGGAGACGCAGCACGCGGTGCCATTGAGGGAGGCACGACGAGCGTCACCGCCGCCGCCGCAGGAGGTGGAGCTGCCGTACGTGACGCCGCAGCTCCTGGCGACGGAAGCGTCGCGACCGGGAACGGCGCCGCCGATCGCGGGGCGGCCAGCGGCGCCGAGCTCGGTGACGGCGCCGAGCGCGGGACCGGTGGAGGCGTTGAGGAAAGAGACGCCGACGACGCCGGCGCCGGCGGCGCTGCTGACGCAGCCGCGGCGGGCGCCGAGAGCGTACGTTCTGGCGCCGCTGGTGGCGCTGGCGCTGACGCTGGGGGGCGTGGGGGTGGTGCTGGGGCTGCGCTCGGCGCGCGACACGGCGCCGGCGCCGGTGACAGGAGAGCCGGCGGCAACGGCGGCGCCGGCCGAGAGCGCCACGGCGGCAGCAGCAGCGGCGCCGACCGAGAGCGCGGCGGCTGCAGCGCCGCCGCCCGAGGCGAGCGCGGCGGCGCCCGTGCCGGAGGCGATGGCGAGCGCGGCGGCGAGTGCGGCCGAGGCGGCGGTGGAGGCCGGAGCCGTGGAGAAGACAGGGGCGGCAGCGGAGGTCGAGGTGCCTGCTCCCGAGGAGCAAGCGGAGGCGGCGAAGGCAGCGGCAGAGCCGGCGAAGGCAGAGCCGGCGAAAGCTGCGGGGGTGAAGGCGGCGCCGGCGGAGACGGAGGACGACGAGGACTTCTACCCGATGCCGAAGCGTCAGAAGCCGTCGTTTCTGAGGGTGATCGAGGAGCGGAAGAAGGTGGCGCCGGCGAAGCCGGCCGCGCCTGCGAAGCAACAGGGCGCGAAGCCAGCCGGGCCATGCGCCACGGCGGGGTGCAGGCCGTTCTAGTGTGTGGTCGCTGAGGAGAGAGGTCTTCGATGGGCAGCAACAAGGACAGCGACGACATCCGGCAGTACCTGCCGGACCTCGAGAGCATCCGGCGCGAGGCGGATCCTGAGGTTGCGGAGCAGAAGCTGCGGCAGGCGCAGAACAACCCGGAGCTTGACCGCGCGCTGTCGGAGATGCAGCAGCAGAAGGCGACGGGGCAGCCGCTGTTCCAGTTCCCGGTGGTGCCTGCGCTGGCCAAGGAGCGAGCGGGGCCGCCGCCGTTTCCGGGGCAAGCGGCGCGGACGCCGCTGCCGGTGCAGGCGGTGCCGCCGCCGTATCCGGTGCCGGGGCCGCAGCAGGCAGGGGCGTACGGGGCGGGGGCGCCGCAGCACGGGGCGGCGATGACGCAGCAGGTGCCGGTGCTGCAGCAAGGCGCGACGGCGGCGCAGCGCACGGCGGCGCAAGGCGCGCCGGTGCAGCAGGGCGCGCCGGTGCACCAGCACGGCGCGCTGGTGACGCAGCGAGTGCCGGTGTTCGGGGGCGCGGCTGCGCCGCAGCGGGCGCCGGTGCAGCAGCAGGGCGTGCCGGTGCAGCAGCAGGGGGCGCTGGTGCAGCAGCCGGGAGCGATGGCGCCGAGCCAGTGGGCGGACCGAGCGCTGCCGCCGATCGACAAGGCGCTGCTGCCGTCGTCGTTGCTGCCGGTGACACCGCCGCCGGTCGCGGTGCCGAAGGCGCCGGCAGCGACGCCGGCGACTGGAGGGCGCCGGCAGTGGATGCCGACGTGGCTCATGGTGGTGCTGGCGGTGATCGCGGTGAGCAGCCCGTTCGTGCTGGCGAGGATCCTGGGGCAAGAGGAGCCGCCGAAAGAGCCGGAGCCGGCGCCGCCGCCGAGCGGGGCGCCAGCGCCGAGCACGCAGGCGCCGCCGGCGGCCTCGGAGCTGTTGCCACCGGCAGCGCCGGATGCGGTCGAGCCAAGCCTCGACGACACCGCGACGGCGAGCCAACCGCCAGCGCCGCCGGCGCCGCCAGCGCCGGTGTCGCCTGTGCCCGCGCGGCCGACGGCTGTGGTGCCGCATCGACCGCAGACTCCGGCCGCGCCGGCGCCCACGGAGCGGCCACAAGACGAAGGATGGATGGAGTGAGACCGCGTGGAGCCATGATGATGAACTTCCGATCGCTTGCTGTAGTGCTGACCGTTGCGACCTTGATGGCCGACCCTGACATCGCTGCCGCGCAGCCGGCGGCGCCGCCTGTCGCGCCGGGGACGGCGCCTGCCAGCGCCGCGGACGCGACGAAGCGGGCCGAGGCGCTCGTCGACAAAGCGAAGTCGCTCTATCTGGAGCGCAAGTACCAAGATGCCGAGGAGGCGCTGCTGGTGGCGTGGGAGCTGAACCCGACGTTCGACGTGGCGTACAACCTCGGGAACACGGAGTACCAGCTGAAGAAGCACAAGGAAGCAGCGACGTACCTGTCGTTCGCGCTGAGACACTGGCCGCTGCTGAAGGGTGTGGCGAAGCTGAAGCCGAATGCGGAGAAGTGGCTGGCGGAGTCGCGGGCGCAGGTGGGTGCGGTGACGGTGACGATCAGCATGGCCGGAGCGGAGGTGCTGGTGGACGGCAAGAGCGTGGGCCGGGCGCCGCTGGAAGGAGAGGTGTTCGTCGACCCCGGCGAGCACCGGATAGAGGCGAGGCATCTGGACTACGAGCCGGCGAGCCAGACGGTGAGTGTGGCGAAGGGAGCGACGGCGGAGGTGAAGCTGTCGATGGCGCTGGCGAAAGCCGAGCCGCGGGCGTCGGCGGGCGTGAAGACGGAGGGGGGGGCGAACGCGTCGTTCGCGGGGGCGGGGGCGCCGGTGACGGGGCAGCCGCCGGCGCCGGTAGAGCCGCCACCGCCGCTGCCGGGGAAGAGCTGGGTGCCGGCGATCGCGCTGGGCGCGGCGAGCGTGGTGGGGCTCGGCGTGGGGATCGGGATGACGGTGGCGTCGAATGCTGCGAGCGATGATGTCGACGCGCAGGGAAGTGCGATCATTGACGCAGGCGGGCAGTGCAAGCGACCGCCGAGCGCGTTCGTGGATCGTTGCACGGAGCTGTATGACGCAGGTTCGCGCGAGGAAACGTTCGGCAATGGGGCACGAGTCGCGTTTGCAGCGTCAGGCGTGCTTGCCGTCGCCGCGGTGACTTATGCTCTGTGGCCGCGGCCCAAGGCGCGGGTGGCGGCGCCATTGCGCGTACTGCCTGAAGTAGGGGCTCAAAGCGCAGGGGTCACCCTGCTTGGCGTCTGGTGACGAGCTGCAGAGAGAAGAAGATGAGAATCCAAGCGAAGCAGCGGGTATGGGCGACTGCGGCGATCGCCATCATGGCCAGCGGCTGTGATGCGCTGTGGCTCGATGTGACAGGGAATTGCCAGCGGATGGTGACGTGCGACTACTTCGTTCAAGCTGGAACCGGTGGCGGGACACCAGCGAGCTGCGTGCCGAGCGAGACGACGGAGGCGGTAGGGGACGCGTGTGGCGTGTTCGTGTCGGCGAGCGGCAACGACGAGGGCGCCGGGACAAAGGCGGACCCTGTGAAGACGCTGAGCGAGGCGATCGCGCGGGCGGCGGATCAGGAGAGCGCGGTGTACGCGTGCGCAGAGACATTCGCAGAAGCGGCGGAGATCCCTGCGGGCACGGCGGTGTTCGGTGGACTCGACTGCGCGAACGGTTGGACCTGGATCGGCGAGACGGCGAAGACGGTCGTGGCGCCCCCCGAAGCGGCGGAAGAGGAGATCGGGCTGAAGGTGACGCGGGGCGATGCGTCCGTGAGGATCGAGGACGTGTCTGTGCATGCAGCGGATGCCAAGGCACCGGGCACGTCGTCGATCGCGGTGCTGGTGGATGGAACGACGGTTGAGCTGGCGCGGTGCGAGCTCATCGCGGGCAAGGGAGCGGATGGTGCGGAGGGAGAGGATGCGGACCCCGAGGCACCAGAGCAGGCGTCGCCTGGGAACGCCGGCACGAACGCGTGCAGCGATGTTGATGGCACGCCGGGTCCAGACACAACGCTGTCCGGTGGCGCCCAAGTGGTCAACGAGTGCGGCGGGGGGCTGTCGATCGGCGGTGGTGGTGGTGATGGAAATGTGCTGAATGGCACCGGCGGAGATATCGGAACGCCAGTGAGCGCGGGAAATGGATCTGGCGGACTCGGAGAGAGTGGCGATGGCTGGAACTGCAATGTCGGCGGCACAAATGGTGGCGCTGGTGTTGGTGACAACGGCGCCCGCGGCGACGCCGGCGTTGCCGCGAGCGGCCCGGGCACGCTGAACTCGTCGGGGTACGCGGGCATGAGCGGCGGAGCTGGCGGACCGGGCAAGCCGGGGCAAGGCGGCGGCGGAGGCGGCGGCGCGAAGGGCGGTGCGGCGATCTGCTCGGGGGCCATGCCGGGAGCTGGGGCGAGCGGAGGCAGCGGCGGGCCTGGTGGCTGCGGTGGGCTGCCCGGGCAAGGCGGCGGCGCCGGCGGAGCGAGCATCGCGCTGGCGAGCGTGGAGGGGAAGGTGACGCTGAAGGACTGCGTCCTGAAGGCGGGCGAGGGGGGCAAGGGAGGTGCGGGGGGCGACCTCCAGCCGGGCGGATCCGGCGGGCTCGGTGGTGTTGGTGGCATGGGGGTCGGCGGGTCGAAGAACGCGTGTGCTGGTGGGCAGGGAGGCCAGGGAGGCAACGGTGGTCCAGGAGGAGGAGGCCTCGGCGGGCCGTCGTTCGCGATCGCGTACCGAGGCGAGGCGGTGAAGCAGGAAGGGCAGACGATGCTGCAACCCGGCACGCCTGGCACTGGCGGACCTGGCGGCAGCAACAACGTGTCGGAGAACGCGGGGGCGGCAGGCACGGCGGCGGTGGAGCAGGAATTTCCGTGAGCGACCGATGAGGTAGCGGGCGGCGTCGCCGGTGGCGCCGCCCGCCGCCGCCGCGGGCAGCGGCGGGCGGGAGGTGGTGACGATCGCGCGAAGCGCCATCGAAGGGGCGAGGTGTGTCCCGTAGGCGACACGGCGAGCAGGGCCCGGTGGACCGCTGCCACCGACAAGCGGCGGAGAAAGTGAGGACGACCGTACGATTTGGTGACAATCCCGCTTGGCTAAGCGTAACTGGGCGAAAAGGCTTCAATTTCAGAAGAAATCCCTTGGAGAGCGCTTCCGTTATCGGCAGAATGCACGACGCGCGATCCCGAGGAGCGCCCTGTCGATGCGCCGGAAGTCCAGCGGAAACGATGTCCCTCCCTTGGAAAGACGCCCGAGCCTGAGCGCGAGGGTGGAATGGGAGCGGATGTGGGTACGGCGGTTCGGTCTCGAGGACGTCGAGTGGGATCCGGAGGAGTCCTGCGAGCACTGCATCGAGAAGAGAGCGGCTCGGGAAGCGGTGATGGCGGAGCTTGCATCACGGTCGGGGAACCGACCGAAGCGGCGGGTGAGCTATGGGCCCAGCCCATCCAGGATGGGTGGGCGAATGAAGCGGAGCAGGCGCCATGGCAGACGGCTGCTGCTGAAGCTGGTGCGATTGGCGCGGCTCGATCGCGAGGACGTTTGAGCGCTTGACCGAGTGGCCCCGTTGCGAGCTCCCAGCTCGAGCGAGCAGCCGCTGACGGGCTGAGCACGCCGAGGGCGCACGGCGGCGGCACGGCGCGCTGGGCGACAGAGTAGAAACCGGCGCACCGCGGGTGTGGTGCGCCCTGACTCGGCTCGTCCGTGCGACGAGCGTGCGAGGTGGACGATGGTGTGTCTAGCGCTCGCCATCGAGGCGGGGGCGGATGCCCCCATGTCGAGGCGTCGTGCGAGCAACGAGGAGCGCTCGGGTGAGCTGCCCTGTCTGGGGCTGTTCCTGGTCACGGGTGGATTCGGCGGAGAGGTTGTCTCCCGTACTGCTGTTGAGGTGGTGCACGCATGCTTGGAAGGTAGTACGGAACGAGGTGGTGCTGGTGAGATGACTGCACCGCAGTGCCGGGACGAAGTGCGACTCATGATGAGTCCTCGTCGAACCTGTCATTTCCGCCGCGAGGGCGATCGTCCGGGCCGGAGCGGCGCGCCGGTGAGCTTCGCCGGTGTCCTGCTCGCGCCGGGGGCGGTGTACATCGCCTACGTCGGCGAGATGCGGATCTATCGATTCCGCGGCGGCAGGTTGGAGGAGCGAACGCGTGGTTTCGTGGCGCTAGACGGTGGCGTGTCGGAGGAATCCGTCTCGACGGACGCACTGGCCATGCTTGCCCAACAGGCGAACGTGGCAACACGCGCGCTCGGCTGCGAGGCTGCGACGGAGATGAAGACCCAGGTTGAATGCACCGAGCCAGGCGACGTCTTCCTCGTGAGCTCGGGTGGCCTCTGGGGCTCGGTGCCCGAGCACCGCATCAGCGGGATCCTTGCGGCGCACGGTGAACTGCGCTTAGCGGCGAGCTTGTTGATGGACTGTGCTTATGAGCACGGCGAGCCCGAGCAGCTGACGTGTCTTCTCGCGCGCGTCGGTCACGTCTGAGCAGGCGCTCGAAGGGGGAGCGGTGCATAAACATTGGAGGTCGATGAGGCCATGGCGAGGCGACCCCTCCCGTCCCGCGCGTAGCGCGTGCCACGTCGCAGGGTCATGGGGCCACCCCGTCGCAGGGTCATGGGGCCAGGGGGAGACACCGTGATCGGTCTCGACCATGCCCGAGACCGCGAAGCGTGTCGAGGTCCCCGGAGCCGGGCGCGCAGCGACCGGCGACGTCTCTCTTTTCGCAGGGTCATGGGGCCACCCAGGCCCCCGGTAGATCCCGGCAGGGTCCGCGACGCTCAGGAGCAGGCAGGTTCGCCCCGCCCCCAGCAACACCAGCGGTCCCATCGACGAGGGTGGGCGAGGCACGCCGCTCGGAGCGAGGGGTCAGAGGCGCGGCCCCAGGCTCGACGTCCTCGCCGGGGCCGCAGCGGTCATCGCCGCCTGCCGCGTGGGTGGGTGGGCGGCTTGCTGCGCGCGGGCACCAGCGCGGCCGTGGTGCTCTCGTCGAGCTTCGGCTTGAGCCGCGGTCTGTACGACTCCCCGTCGATGATGAAGTCGAACGCCGCGTTCTTGAACCGATCGACGGCGCTCTGCGCGAGCAGCACGTCGTCGAACATCGCGAGCCACTCAGCCGTGTCGCGATTGCTCGTGACGATCATCGAAGCGTTGCCTGTGCGTTCGAGGAAGAGCTGGTACACGTCGCGGCTCTCTTCCTTGTTCATCGCCTCGAGCGCGAAGTCGTCGAGGATGAGCAGGTCGACGGTCGTGAGCGCGACCATCTCGGCGTCGCGTGAGTTGTCGAGTCTGCTCTGGCGCAGCCTGCGCAGCATCGCGTCCGCGCGCAAGAAGCGCACGCTGTAGCCGTGCTGGCACGCGAGGTGTCCGAGCGCGTTCGCGAGGTAGGTCTTGCCCACGCCGACAGAGCCGAGGATGACGATGTGCTTGTGCTCTTCGAGGAAGCGTAGGCTCGTGAACCCGCCGAGCAGACGCTTGTCGAAGCTGACCTTCGCGGTCTTGTCCCAGAGCTCCAGGCGCATGGCCGGGTCGAGCCCGGCGTCGCGTACGCGGCTCTCCGTCGCGCTGGCCTCGCGGCGCGCGATCTCGTCGGTGAGCAGCATGAGCAACAGCTCCTCGTGTCCCATCGACTGCTTCTCGGCGACCAGGAGACGCTCGCGCAGCGTCGCCGCGATGCGGCCGAGACGAAGGCGCTTGAGCGCTGTGATGAGCGCAGGGTCGACATCGCTCGAGCTCATCACGAGTCCTCCTTGGTCGCGGCAGCCGCCGGCATGCGCGTCGCGAAGTGCTCCGTGCTGCGCGCGAACCGCGGCGCGGGCAGCGCAACGACCGTGCGCTGCCCCGTGGACGGTGACGCCGGCGTCTTCGCCGTCTCGAGCATGCGCGCCACGCGCTGCACGTCGATGACATCAAACGCGAGCGCGCTCTGGCAGATCGCCTCGACACGCCCATTACCGAACTTCTTGCACAGACGCAGCAGCGCGTAGACCAGCCGCATGCGCGTCCAGGGCAATGGCACCGCGAGCAGTCGCTCAGCGTAGACGCCGACGTGCACTCCGCACGTCTTCGCGCTCGCGATGAGCGAGGCGACGTCGCGCACCGCTGCGACGTCCTTGCCCATGGGGTAGTCGCTCGGATCGGTGGAACGCTTGCCCGGCGCGACGCGCGCGTGCACTTTCACGAGCTCCGTACCGGCGTAGATTCTCACCGACGCGCTGTCGGCGCGGACGCGCACCGTGCTGCCGACGTAGCGGGTGGGCACGCTGTAGAGCGACCGGAGCACCTGCACGTGATGATCGGGGTGCACCTTCGCGTCGGTCCAGTACGGCACGTCGAACGGTGCTGCCGGCGCCGGCTTCATGGCGCTCCTCTCGCGCGCCTCGAACACCTCGCGCGGTACCTCGCGCGTCGTGCCGTGGACGCGCGCGCCGGCAACGTCGCGGCACCACCGCTCAGCCGACACGCGCGCGTCGTCGAGGCTCGTGAACGATTCGCCGTCGAACCAGCTCTCCCGCACGTAGGCGACCTGATTCTCGACACGCGCCTTGTCTCTCGGCGACCGGACACGCGCGGCATCGACGAACAGCCCGCGCGTCTGCGCGTAGTCGAGGAAGGCTGGCACGAGCACGGGGGCAAGCTCGTCGGCGCGCAGCACGATGGCTTTCATGTTGTCCGGGATGATCACGCGCGCCATCGCGTCGAAGAACCGCCACGCGGCATCCAGGCCCGCGCACACCGCCACGGTGGTCTGCTCGAACGACGGCCACACGAACTGGTAGCGGCTGTACACGAGCGTCACCACGAGCACCCACAGATTGCGAGCTCGCTGCGTCGCAGGATCGAACAGCCTGCCCATGAGGCCGAAATCGACCTGCGCGACCTCGCCGGGCTCGGTATCAGCGACACGAACCGTCGGCGTCTTCTTGCGCCACGCGAGCTCCTCCTTGGCGAAGCGCCAGAGCGTGTCGTAGCTCGCCGTGACGCCGTGGTCGCGCTGGAGCAGCGTGTGGATTTTCCGCAGCTTCAGCGGGCGAGATTGAGCGAGCCAGGCCTCGATACGCACGCGATGCGCGTCGATCTGCTTCCTCTCGTCGCTCGCGTCGGGCACCGGGCGCGCCTGCACGCGCTGGGCGATCGCGTGAATCTCCTCGTCCGTCGGCTCGCGGTCGAGTGGCAGTGGCAGCGTCGCTGCGGCCTCGAAGTACCTGCCGACCGTCTTGCGATCGAACCCCGTCTCGCGCGCCACCTGACGCGCGCTTTGCCCCGCCGCACGACGGCGGAGCATTTCCTTGATGTCAACCATGATCAGCTCTCGGTAGGGCATCGGGCTCCTTCCGACGGCGACCCGCGCCGTCATCGGAAGGAGCCCGTCTCAGATCCCGACCGCGGCGTCCCGAGCTGGCCCCATGACCCTGCGAAAAACCTCGGAAGCTGGCCCCATGACCCTGCGAAAAACTGGGTCACGCCCCCGCGCGGGTGGCCCCATCCTCCTGCGATTGGGGTGGCCCCATGACCCTGCGAAAAACGCCGTCAGGTGGCCCCATGACCCTGCGAACTGGCAGCGCGGGACTTGGGAGGGGCGGGCGGCGCGCAGGCGCGAAGCGCCGAGCACCGACCGGGGGAGGGCATCCCTCTCTTCTATTCTCATGTCCTATGCATTTTCATTTCGAATTGATGGTCGATCTCAGCCCGTGGACGCGCGGGCGGATGTGTATGCGGTCGGGCTGCTGATGTATACGCTGGTCGTGGGGCACGGTCCGTTCGCCCATGTCGAGGACGCGCTGGGGGTGCTGCGCGCGCACGTCGTGGAGCCGCCGGCGCCGCCGTCGCGGTACGCGGGGCAGCAGATCCCGGCGGAGCTGGACCGTGCGGTGCTGAAGGCGCTGGCGAAGCGGCCGGAGGAGCGGTTCCAGAGCGCCGAGGCGTTCGGGGAAGAGCTGGGGCGCATCGCGGGGGAGCTGGCGGAAGGCGGAGGGACCTGGAGAGCGGGGCGGGCGCCGGCGGCGGAGGCAGGGTGGGGACCGCAGAGCAGGGCGTGGTTCGAGGCGGTGGCGGAGGGCACGAGCGGGGTGAGGGCCGGCGGAGGCGTGACGGCGGAGGCGGCGCCGGTGGACGCGTGGGTGTTCGCGGGGCTGACGCTCGCGAGCACGGCGGTGTTCTCTGCGATCGCGGCGCTGGTGCTTCGCGGGATGGGGGTGTGGTGATGGCGCGGGAGGCGCTGAAGGCCGGGGACGTGTTCCTGGACTACCGGATCACGGAGGTGATCGACGCGGGTGGGATGGGAGAGGTGTACAAGGCAGTGGAGGACTACTCGGAGGATGTGGTGGCGATCAAGTGCATGCTGCCACGGCACCTGAAGAGAGAGGACTTCGCGAGGCGGTTCCGGCAGGAGTGCAAGTTCTATCCGAAGCTGAAGCACCCGAACATCGTGAGGATGAAGAAGGCCGGGGTGTCGCCGGATCACGTGGCGTACATCGTGATGGATTACCTCGAGGGCAGGACGCTGAGGAAGCTGTTGAACAAGGCGTACCGGCTGGACTTCCTGAGCGCGATGCACGTGATGCTGCAGGTGGCGGACGCGATGACGTTCGTGCACTCGAAGGGGATATGGCACCGTGACCTGAAGCCCGAGAACATCATGGTGGGGACGAAGGCGGACGCGAAGGGGCACGTGTGGCTCTTGGACTTCGGGATAGCGAAGTTCGCGGACGGCGGGATGAACACCGATGATCTGCCGGACGTGGGTACGGTGAGGTACATCTCTCCGGAGCAGGTGAAGCTGCTGTACACGAGCTCGAGGAAGGCGGAGCGCGTGGAGCGGGCGAGGCCGGACGGGCGCACGGACATCTACGCGTTCGGAGCGATTTTTTATGAGGTGCTGACAGGGAAGCACCTGTTCCTGGACGACAGCGAGCCAGCGACGGCGGAGGAGACGCTGACAGGGCACCTTGTGGCGGCGCCTGAGCCAGTGCACGAGATCGTGCCGGATTGCCCTGAGTTCGTGTGGCCCGTGGTGGCGCGGTGCATAGCGATCGACCGTGAGGAGCGGTATCCGAGGTTCGACGACGTGGCGCGTGACCTGCGGGGGCTGTTGAGAGAGACGGTGCCTGCGGGGCACGTGCTGGCGCAGCGGCTGGCGCGGGAGCGGATGGAGGCGGAGCGTCAGGCGGCGTTCGCGGGGGTGGCGCTGGAGGACAGCGCGCCGGTGGAGGAGGAGAAGGGCGGAGCGGGCGAGGAGGAGACGGAGGAGGCGGGGCAGGAGGGCGGGATGGAGCGAGGCGGCGCGGAGCAGGGCGAGAAGCGGGCGCGGCGTGTGGTGCACGGGGAGACGGCGCCGCTGGAGCAGTTCGTGGCGCCGGCGAGCGCGCTGCCGTTCGCGCCGTCGTCGCGGGTGCCGCGGGGGCGGGGCGTGGGGCATACGGAGCCGCTGCCGGCGCTGAAGCCGCTGGAGTCGACGGCGAAGCTGTCGGGGGCGTGGGCGGAGCGGATGGCGCAGCGAGCGGGGGCGGCGGCGATGCCGCAGCCGCCGGCGGAGGTGAGGGCGGGGAGTTACGCGGGGCCGGTGCCGATGCCGCAGTCGCACGGTGGACCGCCGTCGCTGCCGCAGTCGCACGGAGGGCCGGTGTCGATGCCGCAGGCGTATGCGGGACCGCCGCCGCTGCCGCAGTCGCACGGAGGGCCGGTGTCGATGCCGCAGGCGTATGCGGGACCGCCGCCGCTGCCGCAGTCGCACGGAGGGCCGGTGTCGATGCCGCAGGCGTATGCGGGACCGCCGCCGCCGATGCCGCAGGCGTATGCGGGACCGCCGCCGCTGCCGCAGTCGCACGGAGGCCCGGTGTCGCTGCCGCAGTCGCACGGAGGGCCGGTGCCGATGCCGCAGGCGTATGCGGGACCGCCGCCACTGCCGCAGTCGCACGGAGGCCCGGTGTCGATGCCGCAGGCGTATGCGGGACCGCCGCCGCTGCCGCAGTCGCACGGAGGCCCGGCGCCGCTGCCGCAGGCGTATGCGGGACCGCCGCCGTTGCCAGTAATGGAGACGCAGCACGCGGTGCCATTGAGGGAGGCACGACGAGCGTCACCGCCGCCGCCGCAGGAGGTGGAGCTGCCGTACGTGACGCCGCAGCTCCTGGCGACGGAAGCGTCGCGACCGGGAACGGCGCCGCCGATCGTAGCGTGGCCAGCGGCGCCGAGCTCGGTGACGGCGCCGAGCGCGGGACCGGTGGAGGCGTTGAGGAAAGAGACGCCGACGACGCCGGCGCCGGCGGCGCTGCTGACGCAGCCGCGGCGGGCGCCGAGAGCGTACGTGCTGGCACCGCTGGTGGCGCTGGCGCTGACGCTGGGGGGCGTGGGGGTGGTGCTGGGGCTGCGCTCGGCGCGCGACACGGCGCCGGCGCTGGTGACAGGAGAGCCGGCGGCATCGGCGGCGCCGGTGGAGAGCGCGATGGCCAGCGCGGTGCCGCCAGCCGAGGCGGTGCCGGTGGCGGCGCCGCCGGTCGAGGCGGTGCCGGCGGCGCCTGCGCCGGAGGCGACGGCGAGCGCAGCGGCGGCGAGCACGGCCGAGGCGGCAGCAGCCGACGCGGCTGCGAAGGGGGCGGCAGCAGAGGCCGAGGCACCTTCTTCCAAGGCGCAGGCGGAGGCGGCGAAGGCAGCGGCAGAGCCGGCGAAAGCTGCGGGGGTGAAGGCAGCGCCGGCGGAGGCGGAGGACGACGAGGACTTCTACCCGATGCCGAAGCGTCAGAAGCCGTCGTTTCTGAGGGTGATCGAGGAGCGGAAGAAGGTGGCGCCGGCGAAGCCGGCCGCGCCTGCGAAGCAACAGGGCGCGAAGCCAGCCGGGCCATGCGCCACGGCGGGGTGTAGGCCGTTCTAGTGTGTGGTCGCTGAGGAGAGAGGTCTTCGATGGGCAGCAACAAGGACAGCGACGACATCCGGCAGTACCTGCCGGACCTCGAGAGCATCCGGCGGGAGGCGGATCCTGAGGTTGCGGAGCAGAAGCTGCGGCAGGCGCAGAACAACCCGGAGCTGGACCGTGCGCTGTCGGAGATGCAGCAGCAGAAGGCGACGGGACAGCCGCTGTTCCAGTTCCCGGTGGTGCCAGCGCTGGGGAAGGAGCGAACGGGGCCTCCGCCGTTTCCGGGGCAAGCGGCGCGGACGCCGCTGCCGGTGCAGGCGGTGCCGCCGCCGTATCCGGTGCCGGGGCCGCAGCAGGCAGGGGCGTACGGGGCGGGGGCGCCGCAGCACGGGGCGGCGATGACGCAGCAGGTGCCGGTGCTGCAGCAAGGCGCGACGGCGGCGCAGCGCACGGCGGCGCAAGGCGTGCCGGTGCAGCAGGGCGCGCCGGTGCAGCACGGGGCGGCGATGACGCAGCAGGTGCCGGTGCTGCAGCAAGGCGTGACGGCGGCGCAGCGCACGGTGGCGCAAGGCGCGCCGGTGCACCAGCACGGCGCGCTGGTGACGCAGCGAGTGCCGGTGTTCGGGGGCGCGGCTGCGCCGCAGCGGTCGCCGGTGCAGCAGCAGGGCGTGCCGGTGCAGCAGCCGGGAGCGATGGCGCCGAGCCAGTGGGCGGACCGAGCGCTGCCGCCGATCGACAAGGCGCTGCTGCCGTCGTCGTTGCTGCCGGTGACACCGCCGCCGGTCGCGGTGCCGAAGGCGTCGGCAGCGACGCCGGCGACTGGAGGGCGCCGGCAGTGGATGCCGACGTGGCTGATGGTGGTGCTGGCGGTGATCGCAGTGAGCAGCCCGTTCGTGCTGGCGAGGATCCTGGGGCGAGGGGAGCCGCCGACAGAGCCGGAGCCGGCGCCGCCGCCGAGCGGGGCGCCAGCGCCGAGCACGCAGGCGCCGCCGGAGGCCTCGGAGCTGTTGCCACCGGCAGCGCCGGCACCGCCGGAGGCGGTCGAGCCAAGCCTCGATGACACCGCGACGGCGAGCCAACCGCCAGCGCCGCCGGCGCCGCCAGCGCCGGTGTCGCCTGTGCCCGCGCGGCCGACGGGTGTGGTGCCGCATCGACCGCAGACTCCTGCCGCGCCTGCGCCTACGGAGCGGCCACAAGACGAACGATGGATGGAGTGAGACCGCGTGGAGCCATGATGATGACCAGCCGATCGCTTGCTGTAGTGCTGACCGTTGCGACCTTGATGGCCGCCCCTGACATCGCTGCCGCGCAGCCGGCGGCGCCGCCTGTCGCGCCGGGGACGGCGCCTGCCAGCGCCGCCGACGCGACGAAGCGTGCCGAGGCGCTCGTCGACAAAGCGAAGTCGCTCTATCTGGAGGGCAAGTACCACGAAGCCGAGGAGGCGCTGCGCGTGGCGTGGGAGCTGAACCCGACGTTCGACGTGGCGTACAACCTCGGAAATACGGAGTACCAGCTGAAGAAGCACAAGGAAGCAGCGACGTACCTGTCGTTCGCGCTGAGACACTGGCCGCTGCTGAAGGGTGTGGCGAAGCTGAAACCGAATGCGGAGAAGTGGCTGGCGGAGTCGCGAGCGCATGTGGGCGCGCTCAAGGTGTCGGTCACCGTGGCGGGAGCGGAAGTGCTGGTGGACGGCAAGGGCGTGGGACGGGCGCCGCTGGAAGGGGAGGTGTTCGTCGACCCCGGCGAGCACCGGGTGGAGGCGACGCATCTGGACTACGAGCCAGCGAGCCAGACGGTGGGCGTGGCGAAGGGAGGGACGGCGGAGGTGAAGCTGGCGATAACGCCGGTGAAAGCCGCGCCGCAGGCGTCGGTGGGCGTGAAGACGGAGGGGGGGGCGAACGGGTCGTTCGCGGGGGCCGGTGGGCCGGCGGTGGCGCAGCCGCTGGCGCCGGTAGAGCCGCCGCCGGGGAAGAACTGGGTGCCGGTGATCGCGCTGGGGGCGGCGAGCGTGGTGGGGCTCGGCGTGGGGATCGGGACGACGGTGGCGTCGAACAACGCGAGCGGGGATGCCCACACGCAGAGCACCGCGATCATTGAGGCCGGTGCGCAGTGCGTGAGGCCTGAAGCGTCGTGGGTCGGGCCATGCGAAAAGGTGCGGAGCGACGCATCGCGTGCCGACACATTGGGGAACGTTGCTCGGGTCGCATACATCGCTTCGGGCGTGCTCGCGATCGGTGCAGTGACTTATGCGCTTTGGCCGAAGTCGAAGCGCACGGAGCCAACCCTTGTTCTGCCCGTGGTGCACTCGAGTGGTGCGGGCTTGGCCGTGATGGGGGCTTGGTGATGGACTTCCGAAAGGCAAAGCACGTGCGGAACATGCGCAAAGCGGTGGGCGGGTTGACGTTCGTCTTGGCGGTAGGGGGGTGCGATAGCTTCTGGAGCCACCTCGCGGACGACTGCGAGCTCCTGGTTACGTGCGGTCATTTCTATCCGTCAGGCACCGGAGGCAGCGTGCCGAACCCGGTATGCGAGGCTGATCCGACGCAGAACGCGAGCACCGTGACCGACGAGTGCGCTGTGTTCGTGAGGGCGACGGCAGAAGCGGGGGGAGATGGGACGAAGGCGAAGCCGTACGCGTCGCTCGCGGAGGCGGTGGCGAACGCGGACGGCAAGCGGGTGCTGGCGTGCACTAGCGGGGCGTTCGCGGAGAGCGTGACGATTGGGGCCAAGGTCGAGGTGATCGGAGGCTTCGACTGTGGGGCGGAGTGGACGTGGAGCGAGGAGGCGCGGAGCGCCATCGAGGGGCCAGCGGGCGCGGTGGCGCTCACAATGACGGAAGGCGCGAGCGGGGCGAAGCTGAGGAGCTTCGCGATCCGCGCGGCGAGCGCGACGGAGCCGGGCGGGTCGTCGATCGGCGTGGCGGTGGCGGACGTCGAGGCGGAACTGGCGCAGGTGGATGTGACCGCGGGCGATGCGATGGACGGCGCGAACGGCGAGCCGCCGACGGAGGCGCCGCAGGCGGGGACGAGCGCACCGGCAGAGCTGTCGAATGCGTGCAATACCGTTGTCTTCGGCGGCGAGCCCGGTGTGACGACGTGTGAGGACGGTGAGACGCGCGGGGGCGTCGGTGGGCTCGGCGGGATGACGGGTACCGACGAGGGTAACGGACAGAAGGGGGCGGATGGCGCGCCGTTGCCGGAGCCGAACCCCGGCGCGTCCGGGCTAGGCGGCACGGGGCAGACGGATCCAGACGGCGACTGCAAGCCCGGCACAGTCGGGAAGAGCGGAACTCGCGGCATGGCTGGCGTGGCCAGCAGTGACACGACGCTGACGCTGGCCGGAATCGAGGGTGGCGACGGCGGCATCGGCATACCTGGAACGCGTGGTCAAGGGGGAGGTGGCGGCGGAGGTGCGAAAGCAGGGCTGTTCTGCGGGCCCTCAGCGAACCCGATGGTTGGTCCTGGCGCCAGCGGCGGCGGAGGCGGCGCTGGCGGCTGCGGCGGCAAGGGAGGCGGAGGCGGAAGGGCCGGCGGGTCGAGCATCGGGATCGTGAGTCTCGGGACGAAGCTTGTGCTGACCGACGTCACCGTTGCGGTGGGCAAGGCGGGCAAGGGCGGAGATGGAGTCGCCGGACAGAGCGGGGCCAACGGTGGGGCTGGTGCCTCCGGTGGAGCAGCATCGGGGGTGTCCCCCTCCATCCCCGGCTGCAAAGGCGGGGATGGCGGCCGAGGCGGAGCGGGCGGTCCCGGTGCAGGCGGTCGAGGCGGGCATGCGGTAGGACTTGCGTACGCAGTGTCGCCGGGAGCAGCGGTGACGCTGTCGAACTTCGTGGCGGGCACAGTGGGCGAGGGCGGCGTCGGTGGTCCGGGAGGCAACGCCGGCGATCTGGGGACAACGGGCGAGTGCTGGGACTTCGCGGGCAATGCGAGCTGCGGCCAGTGAAAGTCGACGATGGTTGGGATGAAATGAGAATTTCAGCGAGCTGAAAGCAATGCGGACGAGCGCGGAGCTCCGCGATCAGCTGAGCTGAAGGAGGCGACAAGAAATGGTTGGACGCACCCCGCGCCGGGGTGATAGGGACTCTTTTGTCGCGGAAACGCGGCACGGTGGGCTGCCCGGCGCTGAAAACTTCACCACCCTGGAGTGGATCGCAAGAGGCGCGGGCGGAGGGACCGATGATCTGCTGACTGCTTCTGCGTCGGGCCGCAAACCCGGATACCATCCTACGGTCGCTGAAGGCAGCCCGGCAGCAGATCGCTTTTTCGTGGCGGGGGAGCCGCGGGGCGCGAGGGGGCGGACGCGCCGCTGCGCTGGACGCGGAGTGGCCGTCGTGACCGAGACCCCTCCCGTCCCGCGCGTAGCGCGGGGCGTGGGAGGGGCGGACCGCGCGCAGGCCCGTAGGGCCGAGCACGGGCCGGGGGTGGGCAGCTATCTTCTCGCTGCTCTTCTGTGCTGCGCGCCAGCGCGTGCTGCGTGGGGCGAAGAGCTCGGGGTGTCGTCTGCCACGGCGTCAGACCCGTATTTCGAAGCGGAGCTGGAGTCGGCGTGGGAGCTGAACCCGACGTTCGACGTGGCGTACAACCTCGGAAATACGGAGTATCAGCTGAAGAAGCACAAGGAAGCAGCGACGTACCTGTCGTTCGCGCTGAGGAACTGGCCGCTGCTGAAGGGTGTGGCGAAGCTGAAGCCGAACGCGGAGAAGTGGCTGGCGGAGTCGCGGGCGCAGGTGGGCGCGCTGAAGGTGTCGGTCACCGTGGCGGGAGCGGAAGTGCTGGTGGACGGCAAGAGCGTGGGGCGGGCGCCGCTGGAAGGGGAGGTGTTCGTCGACCCCGGCGAGCACCGGGTGGAGGCGACGCATATGGACTACGAGCCGGCGAACCAGACGGTGAGTGTGGCGAAGGGGGGGACGGCGGAGGCGAAGCTGGCGATAACGCCGGTGAAAGCCGAACCGCGGGCGTCGGCGGGGGCGACGACGGAAGGGGGGGGCGAGCGCGGCGGGGGCGACGGCTGGTGGGCCGGTGGTGGGGCAGCCGCCTGCGGGACCGGTGGAGCCGCAGCCGCTGCCGAAGAAGAGCTGGGTGCCGGTGATCGCGTTGGGCGCGGCGAGTGCGGTGGGGCTCGGGGTGGGGATCGGGATGACGGTGGCGTCGAACAACGCGAACTCGGAGGCTCGCGCGCAGAAGGACCAGATCTTTGCCGCGGGCGGAGGTTGCCTGGAGTCGCCGTCGTTCGCAGAGAGATGCAAGGAGCTCCAGCGCTCGGGTGAGCGCGCAGGTCTGCTGGGGGATGTCGCGGTGGGCGGCTACATCGCGTCGGGCGTTCTCGCCGCTGCCGCCGTTACCTACGTCCTGTGGCCAGTGACAAGCGGCGAGAAGTCGAGAGCGCTGCTCGTACTGCCCGAGCCGCGGGTTGATGGCCTCGGCGTTGTGATGGTGAGCACGTGGTGAGTCGAGCCGGAGAACGAACGATGAGAACGCTTGGGCGAACCCTGCTTGGAACGGCTGTCGCTGTTGTATTGACTGCGAGTGGCTGCGATGGGCTCTGGTACCACATCGAGAACGACTGCGAGTTCATGCTCACGTGCGAGAAGTACCGGGGCAGGGGCAGCGAAGTCGTGCCTTCCGGGTGCGTGCCGAGCGAGATCGAAGGCGCCGTGGATGATGTTTGCGGCATCTTCGTGGCTTCCACCGGTAACGACGACAATGCCGGTACGCGTGCCGAGCCTGTCGCGACGCTCGCCGTGGCGCTCCGGCGCGCTGCCGAGGACGGGGTAGGGGTCTACGCGTGTGCCGAAACGTTCGAGGAAGCGGTTGAACTACCAGCGGGAGCGAAACTCTTCGGCGGCCTCGATTGCGCGAACGGGTGGACCTGGGTCGGCGAGACGGCGAAGACGACCGTGGCCCCGGGCGAAGAGGGGATCGCGCTGAAGGTGATGCGGGGCGAGGACCCGGTGAGGATCGAGGACATATCGGCGCGCGCGGCGGATGCGCAGGCACCGGGGGCGTCGTCGATCGCGGTGCTGGTGGATGGAGGGACGGCGGAGTTCGCGCGGTGCGAGCTGGTTGCGGGGAACGCAGCGGATGGGGCGGAGGGAGAGGATGCGCCGAGCGATGTGCCCGCGCAGGCGTCGCCTGGGAACGCCGGAGCGGATGCGTGTAGCGACCTCGATGGTACGCCGGGACCAGATGTGACGCTGTCCGGCGGCGCCCAGGTAGTCAACGAGTGCGGCGGCGAGCTGTCGATTGGCGGTGGTGGTGGTGATGGTAACGTAACCAATGGCACTGGCGGGGACGTCGGAGCGTCAGGCGCCCTCGGCGCAGCAGGTTCCGGAGAGCCGACGGCAGGCAACTGGAGCTGCGCTTCCGGTGGCACTGGTCAGGGCGGTGACAATGGTGCCGCGGGCGACGCCGGTCTCGCCGCAAGTGGCCTCGGCACGTTGAGCTCGTCGGGCTACGCGGGCGTGAGCGGCGGACCCGGCGAAGCGGGCACGCCCGGGCAAGGTGGGGGCGGAGGCGGCGGCGCGAAGGGCGGCGCGGCGATCTGCTCGGGGGCCATGCCGGGAGCAGGAGCGAGCGGAGGCAGCGGGGGCCCCGGTGGTTGCGGCGGCCTACCCGGCCAAGGCGGCGGAGCGGGAGGAGCGAGCATCGCGCTGGCGAGCGTGGAGGGGAAGGTGACGCTAAAGGACTGCGTGCTGAAGGCCGGCAACGGAGGCAAGGGAGGTGTCGGCGGCGACCTTCAGCCTGGCGGGCTCGGTGGTCTCGGCGGAGTTGGCGGCGTGGGCGTGGGCGGGTCGAAGGCTGCGTGCGCTGGCGGGCAGGGAGGCCAGGGAGGCAACGGTGGTCCAGGAGGAGGAGGCCTCGGCGGGCCGTCGTTCGCGATCGCGTACCGAGGCGAGGCGGTGAAGCAGGAAGGGCAGACGATGCTGCAACCCGGCACGCCTGGCACTGGCGGACCTGGCGGCAGCAACAACGTGTCGGAGAACGCGGGGGCGGCAGGCACGGCGGCGGTGGAGCAGGAATTTCCGTGAGCGACCGATGAGGTAGCGGGCGGCGTCGCCGGTGGCGCCGCCCGCCGCCGCGGGCAAGCAGCGGGAGGGAGGTGGTGACGATCGCGCGAAGCGCCGTCGAAGGGGCGAGGTGTGTCCCGTAGGCGGCACGGAGGGCGGCCAGCAGAGTCCGGTGGACCGCTGCTACCGGCGAGCGATGGAGAAAGTGAAGACGACAGTACGATTCCGCGACAATCCCGCACGGCTACGCGTAATTGGGCAAAAAGCTTCAGTATCGGAAGAAAGCCCTTGGTGAATTTCATGGGGGCACAGCGAACGAGGGCGGAGACTCGGTGCCTAGTGGGGAAATATCGGCGAGGCGAGCATGAGCGGAGCATGTTGGAGCTTCATGGGCAATGCGAGCTGTGGCGAGTGAAGTGAGCAGCGCGGTGAGGATGAGTGAGAATTCTTCATAGCTGAACGCAATGCGGAAGAGCAACGGATCAGCGCTGTGCGCCGCAAGCAGCTGAGCTGAAGGAGAGACAAGAAATGGTTGGACGCACCCCGCGCCGGGGTGATAGGGACTCTTTTGTCGCGGAGACGCGGCACGGTGGGCTCCCCGGCGCTGACAACTTCACCACCACCGAGTGGACTGCCCAAGGCGCGGGCGGAGGTACCGTTGATCTGCTGACTTCTTCTGCGTCGGGCCGCGAGAGCGGATGTTATCCGACGGTCGCTGAAGGGAGCCCGGCAGCAGGTCGTTTTTGCGCAGCGGGAGAGCTTCGAGGCGCGGCCCGATGGCGGAGCCGCAGCGCCGGAGCGAGCGTCACCGTGGTACAGGGGGCCCCTCCCGTCCCGCGCGGAGCGCGGGACCTGGGAGGGGCGGACCGCGCGCAGGCCCGTAGGGCCGAGCACGGGCCGGGGGTGGGCAGCCTTCTTGTGGCCATCGTGCTGTGCTGCACACCAACGCGCGTTGCGTGGGGCCAGGAGTGCGGCTCGTCGACTGTCACTGCTTCGAGGAAAGGAGAGGCCAGGGACATGACGCCGGCCCTGGTGCTCGCGAAGGGCGAGGCACAGGCGGCGGGGGCGACGACGGAGGGGGATACGGGCGTGACGGCCGGTGCGCCGGTGGTGGAGCATCCGCCTGCAATGCCGGTGGAGCGGCCACCGCCGCCGAAGAGGAACTGGGTGCCAGTGATCACGCTGGGGGCGACGAGCGCGGTGTGGCTCGGCGTGGGGATCGGGATGACGGTGGCGTCGAGAAATGCGCGGCGCGACGCGGATGGACATCGAGCGGAGATCCGGCAGGTGCATGCACGGTGCATCGAGCCGCCGAGTGACTTGATCGACAGATGCCGCGACGTGGAGCGTGAGGCGGGACGCGCGGCTCGTTTCGGCACGGTGTCCGTGGTCGGCTATGCGGTGTCGGGGGCGCTGGCGATCGCCGCAGCCACGTATGCGCTGTGGCCTCAACGCGCCGCTTCGACGGGTCGCGCGCTGCGCGTGTTGCCGCAGACATACGCAGGCGGGGGCGGTGTCTTCGTCGTGGGATCATGGTGAGTGGAGCGAGGGTGAGCACAATGAAGAACAGGCGGCTGACGTGGTGGATGAGCTGGAGCGCCGCATCGGTGATTGCGAGCGGCTGCGACTATCTATCGACGGGGCTCGACGACGACTGCGAGTTCCTGCTCACGTGCGGTCACTTCCCGGGCGGTGATGCCGGTGGCACGCCCGAAGGGTGCATTCCGAGCGAGTCGACGTCCTCCGTGAGCGATACGTGCGGCGTGTTCGTGTCGGCGAGCGGCGACGACGCGGGTGACGGGACGAAGGCCGAGCCCGTGAAGACGCTGAGCGCAGCGATCGAGCGGGCAGCGGACAAGGGAGGCGCGGTGTACGCGTGTGCGGAGGAGTTCGCCGAGGCGGTGGAGGTACCCGCGGGTATGGGGCTGTTCGGCGGTCTCGACTGCGCGAACGGGTGGCGATGGATCGGCGAAACGGCGAAGACGGTGGTCGCGCCCGACGGAGAGTGGGTCGCGCTGAAGGTGACGCGGGGCGATGGCCCGGTGAGGATCGAGGACGTGTCGATGCGCGCAGCGGATGCGCAGGCACCGGGAGCGTCGTCGATCGCGGTGCTGGTGGATCGTTCGGAGGTCGAGCTGGTGCGCTGCGAGCTGGTCGCGGGGAACGGAGCGGATGGTGCCGAGGGAGAGGATGCACCGAGCGAAGTGCCGGCCCAGGCATCGCCTGGGAACGCGGGGACCGATGCATGTACTGATCTGGACACCTCAGGAGCACCCGATAGCATGCTACCGGGAGGAGCCCAGATCGAAAATGCGTGTGGCGGAGCGTTGTCGATCGGCGGAGGGGGCGGCGCTGGCAGGGTAAACAACGGCGATGCCGGCCAGATAGGTCAGAGTGGGCCATTTGGGGCGGCAGGTGTCGGAGAACCACCGGCAGGGGCTTGGAGTTGCGGTGGTCCTGAACCGAACGGAACGGGCGATGGCGGCGCCGACGGTACGCCGGGGGATTTCGGTAAGGCTGCGAGTGGTCTCGGCTCGCTGAGTTCATCCGGCTACAAGGGCGTGAGCGGCGGCTCCGGCAAAGCAGGCACGCCCGGGCAAGGTGGGGGCGGAGGCGGCGGCGCGAAGGGCGGCGCGGCGATCTGCTCGGGGGCCATGCCGGGAGCAGGAGCGAGCGGAGGCAGCGGGGGCCCCGGTGGTTGCGGCAGGCTACCCGGCCAAGGCGGCGGAGCCGGCGGAGCGAGTATCGCGCTGGCGAGCGTGGAGGGGAAGGTGACGCTGAAGGACTGCGTGCTGAAGGCCGGCAACGGAGGCAAGGGAGGTGCCGGCGGCGACCTTCAGCCAGGTGGGCTCGGTGGTCTCGGCGGAGTTGGCGGCGTGGGCGTGGGCGGGTCGAAGGCTGCGTGCGCTGGCGGGCAGGGAGGCCAGGGAGGCAACGGCGGCCCCGGCGGAGGAGGCCTCGGCGGGCCGTCGCTTGCGATCGTCTACCGAGGCGAGGCGGTGAAGCAGGAAGGGCAGACGATGCTGCAACCCGGCACGCCGGGCGCTGGGGGGCCTGGCGGAAGCAACAACGTGTCGGGGAACGCGGGCGCGGAAGGCACGGTGGCGGCGGAGCAGGAATTTCCGTGAGCGACCGATGAGGTCGCGGGCGGCGTCATCGCTGGCGCCGCCCGCCGCCGCGAGGTGCGGCGCAAGGAGGTGGTGACGATCGCGCGAAGCGTCATCGAAGGGGCGAGGTGTGTCCCGTAGGCGACACGGAGGGCGGCAAGCAGAGCCTGGTGGGCCGCTGCCACCGACGAGCGGCGGAGAAAGTGAGGACGACCGTACGATTTTATGACGACCCGGCCTGGCTTCGCGTAAGTAGTCGAAAGATATCGATTTCTGGACGAAAACGCTTGGCGAGCTCTTTCATGGCCGGCAGTATGCGCGCCGCTCGATCCAAGGAGCGCCCTGCCGATGCGCCGGAATTCCAGTGGAAACGATGTCCCTCCCTCCGGAAGACGCCCCAGTCCGAGCGGGATGGGGGAGTGGGAGCGGATGTGGGTGCGCAGACTGGGTCTCGAGGATGTGGAGTGGGACCCCGAGCTGCACTGCGAGCACTGCATCGCGAAGCGAGCGGCCTGGGAAGCTGTGATGGAGGAGCTTGCCGCACGGTCGGGGAACCGACCGACGCTGCGGGTGAGCCTTGGGTGGGAGAAGATTCCTCCGAGGGCGGGTAGGCGAAGCGGGCGGAGCAAGGGCCGCTGCAGGCGGCTGCTGCTGAAGATGGTGCGACTGGCGCGTCTCGTGCGCGATGATTTTTGAGCGCTTGAGCGAAAGGTCCCGTCGCGAGCTCCCAGCTCGAGCGAGCAGCCGCTGACGACCTGAGCACGCCGAGAGGGCGCACGGCGGCAGCACGCCGCGCTGGGCGACAGAACAGGAGACCGGCGCACCGCGAGCGTGGTGCGCGCTGACTCGGCTCGTCCTTGCGACGAGCGTGCGAGGTGGAGGATGGTGCGTCCAACGATCGCCATCGAGGCAGGGGCGGATGCCCTCGTGTCGAGGCGTCGTGCGAGCAACGAGGAGCGCGCTGGGGAGTTGCCTTGCCTGGGGCTCTTCCTGGTCACGGGCCGGCCTGGCGGACAGGGCGTCTCCCGCACGGCGATCGAGATGGTGCATCCCGCTGTCGACGCAGCCAGCGTGGACGACCTTGGTGCTGGTGAGATGATTGCGTCGCAGTGCCGGGACGAAGTGCGGCTCATGATGAGCCCGCGCCAAACAGGCCGCTCCGAGGATGAACGTCTGGGGCCGCGACCGAGCGGCGTGCAGGTGAGCTTCGCCGGTGTACTCCTCGCGCCAGGGGCGGCGTATATCGCCTACGCCGACGATATGCACATCTACCGGTTCCGTGGGGGGAAGCTGCAGGCGCGAACGCGTGAGGTTGCGGCGCCCGACGGTGGGGCGTTGAACGGATCCATCTCGCCGGATGCCGCAGCCGTGCTGAGGCAACTCGCCAGCGCGGCCACTCGCGCGCTCGGCTGCGACGCAGCAGTGGAAGTGACGGCTCAGGTCGAGAACACGGAGCCGGGCGACATTTTCCTGGCGTGCTCGGGGGGCCTCTGGGGTTCGATGTCCGAGCAGCGCATCGCCGGCATCCTCGCAGCGCACCGTGAGCTGCGCCTGGCGGCGAGCCTGCTGATGGAGTGCGCTCATGAGAACGGCGAGCTCGAGCAGGCAATGTGCGTCCTGGCACGTGTGGCGGGGTCTGTGGGTTGACTTCGTAAGGAGGAGCGGCGCAGAAGCGCCGGAGCGCAGCGAGGCTGTGGCGAGGCGGCCCCTCCCGTCCCGCGCGAAGCGCGGGACTTGGGAGGGGCGGACCGCGCGCAGGCCCGGAGGGCCGAGCACGGGCCGGGGGTGGGCAGCGTTCTTGGGGGGCGAACGTCGTGGCGCGAAGGGCGGGGCGGCGATCTTCCCGGGAGCCAGGCCGGGCGCCGGAGCGAGCGGAGTTAGCGGCAGACCCCGCGGCTTCGGCGGACTGCCCGGCGAAGGGGTGGAGCGGCGAGCAGAGCCCGCTGGACTGCTGATCGCGGCGAGCGCTCCAGAAAAAATGAGAGACGGTATGATTTCGTGGCAATTTCGGATGGCTGAACGTAACTCGGCAAAACGGCAACGCTGATTCGAAGAAACCCCTTGGCGAGCTCATTCGTTGCCGGCAGAATGGGCGCCGCCCGAATTCAAGGAGTCCCATGCCGAAGCGCCGAAGGTCCCGCGGAGACGACCCCCCTCCCTCTGGTAAGCGCCCCAGCTTGAGCAAGATGGGGGAGTGGGAGCGGATGTGGGTACGGAGGCTGGGTCTCGAGGACATCGACTGGGATCCTGAGAAGTATTGTATGCACTGCATCGCGGAGCGGGCCGCTCGCGAAGAGGCGGCAGCGGAGGAGCTTGCGCCGCCGTCAGGGCCCAGACTGCCCGCGTCGCAGAGCCTCTTGTGGGCGAAGAACCCACGCCTGGCAGGTGGCCCCAAAGCGCGAAGCAAGCGTCACCCCAAGTTGATGCTCGTGCCCTCGGTGCACCGCAGAAGCGAGGACTCTTGAGCGAGAGGCCCCTTCACGAAGGGTCTGGATCGAGCGAGTCGACCAGAGGGTGTGGGGGACGCTGGCTCTGATGTGCTCTCCGGGAACCTGTCGTGTCGTGCCAGAACACCGCATCTCGGGCATCCTCGCTGCGTCTCGCGAGTTGCTGCGCGAGTCGCGTCTTCGCGAGTCGCGGCTTCCGATGGATGGACTGCGCTCATGAGCTCGCGCTGCGAGCACGAGCGCGCGACGTGCGCCCCGGCGCGCGTCGACAACGGCCGAGGCGCTCCTCCATGAGCGCGATCAGCCCGTGCGCGCGCCCACACCTCGAGCAGGCTCACGCCAGCGCTCGGCTCTCCCCGGCCACGCCGGCCTCCCGCCCGAACGCCTGGCCGCAGCGCCGTCGCACGCAGGAAGCGCACCACGGCCTACCTCCGTGCGCCCCGCTCCTGCTACCCTCCTGGCCGTGGCGATAACGACCGATTTCCTCGTCATCGGTAGCGGTGTGGCTGGGCTGACCTTCGCGCTCGAGGCAGCCGAGCACGGCGAGGTGATCATCGTCACCAAGCGCGCGCGCGACGAGTCCAACACGAAGTACGCCCAGGGCGGCATCGCCGCGGTCTTCGCCCCGGACGACTCCCCCGAGGCGCACATCGCCGACACGCTCGAGGCGGGGGCAGGCCTCTGTCACGAGGTGGTCGTCGAGATCTGCGCGCGGGAGGGGCCCGAGCGGGTGCGCGAGCTCATCGCGCGGGGCGCCCAGTTCGATCACGAGAACGGTCAGGTGCGCCTCGGGCGCGAAGGGGGGCACTCCGCGCGGCGGATCGTGCACGCCGCCGACGCGACCGGCCTCGAGATCGAGCGCGCGCTCCTCGAGCAGGCCCGGCAGAACCCGAACATCCGCTTCGCCGAGCACCACACGGCGATCGACCTCATCCCGCTCTCCCGGTTCGGGGGGCCGGACATCTGCGCGGGCGCCTACGTGCTCGACGAGACCGACGCCGCGCTGAACCAGGGCAGGCCGCGGCCGCGCGACTCGGAGCGGCCAGCGCCCCGGCACCGGCCAGCCTCGAAGCCGCACGTCGTCGAGACCTACCTCGCGCGGGCGACCGTGCTCGCGACCGGCGGCGCAGGCAAGGTCTACCTCTACACGACGAACCCCGACGTCGCGACGGGCGACGGCGTCGCCATGGCCTACCGGGCAGGCGCCGAGATCGCGAACATGGAGTTCTACCAGTTCCACCCGACGTGCCTGTTCCACCCGGAGGCAAAGAGCTTCCTCGTGAGCGAGGCGCTGCGCGGCGAGGGCGCCATCCTCCGGCTGCCCGACGGGACGGCCTTCATGGCCAGCCACGATCCGCGCAAGGACCTCGCGCCGCGCGACATCGTGGCGCGGGCCATCGACTTCGAGATGAAGCGGACCGGCTCGGACTACGTGCTGCTCGACATCACCCACCGGCCCGCGAGCTTCATCCGCGAGCACTTCCCGACCATCCACGCGCAGTGCCTCCGCTACGGCATCGACATCACCGCGCAGCCGATCCCCGTCGTGCCGGCTGCCCACTACATGTGCGGCGGGATCACCACCGACCTCTACGGCAGGACGACGATCCCCGGGCTCTGGGCGATCGGCGAGTGCACGTGCACGGGGCTGCACGGCGCGAACCGGCTCGCCTCGAACTCGCTGCTCGAAGGGCTCGTCTTCGGCCAGCGCGCGGCCGCGCGCCTCGGCACCCAGATCGCCGAGCTCCGGCAGAGCCCGTTCCCCGAGGTGCCCGAGTGGCAGGTCGGCAACGCGGTCGCCAGCGACGAGGAGGTCGTCGTCGCCCACAACTGGGACGAGCTGCGCCGCACCATGTGGAACTACGTCGGCATCGTCCGGTCGGACGCCCGCCTCCGGCGCGCCGCCCGGCGGATCTCCCTGCTCCAGGAGGAGATCCGCGAGTACTACTGGAAGCACCTTGTCACCCGGGATCTGCTCGAGCTGCGCAACATCGCCACCGTGGCCGAGCTCATCGTCGGCTGCGCCTCCGCCCGGCACGAGAGCCGGGGGCTGCACACGACGATCGACTACCCGGAGACGAGCGATCGCCTCGGCACGGACACGGTCGTGAAGCGGGGCGTCCTGCCTTATCTGCGAGGTCGATGAGCGATCTGCACGGCACCCCCGACCCTCCGCCGAGCGGCGGAGGGCCCGGTCCGCTCGTCCGGCGAGGCGGCGAGGAGCGACCGATGTCGATCCCCGGGGCCATCGGCTGGACCGTGGGCGTCACCGCGCTGTTCCTGTTCCTGCTCGGCCTGATCTCCTCCTTCCGGATGGAGCCGGCGCTCGACGGCGCGGGCTCGTTCCGGGCGGCGCCGAAGCTCGACGTCATCGGCAGCTTCGCGTGCCAGGCCGCGGCGTACCTGCTCGGGCTCTTCGGCGTGCTCCAGGTGCACGCGCCCCGCGCGTCGATCCGGCAGTTCCTCGGGCTGCGCGGGACGCACGTGGCGTTCTATCCGCTCGCGATCGCGCTCGGCTTCGCGCTCGAGGGGCCGATCGCCGCGCTCTACACGGCGATCGAGGCGCGCTGGCCGTCGGGGATCGACGACGCCGAGCTCGTCCGGGTCTTCGTCGACGCGAGCGCGCCCGAGCGGGCCGCGCTCGGCCTCATCTTCATCGTGCTCGGCCCCGCGCTGGAGGAGGTCTTCTTCCGGGGAGCGCTCGCCCGCCCGCTGCGCTGGACGCACCGCGCGCCGCTCGTGATCGCGATCACGGCCGCGCTCTTCGCGGTGGCCCACGTCGGGTGGCAGAAGTTCCTGCCGATCGGGATCTTCGGCGCGGCCCTCGGCGTCCTCCGCGTCGCGAGCGGCTCGCTCTTGCCGTCCATCCTCCTCCACGGCACCTACAACGCCATCCAGTGCTTCTCGCTCCTCTCCGCGGCGGGCGCTGGGGCCGTCGACGGCGCGCCCTCGGCCGCCGGCGCCGCGCTGCCCGACGCCGCGGCGAGCCCGGTGTGGCTCGTGGCGGTGAGCTCCGCCTCTGCGCTCGTGTTGACCGCGCTCGCCTGCGTCCTCGGCCGTCGCGCCGAGGGGGCGGCCCGCGCGAGGGAAAAGGACCTCTCATGATGCCGGCGTTCGGGAGCCAAGGCGGCGGCGAGAGCCGCGCCGCGCAGATCGCAGCGGGGGACGGCGAGGGCCGCTCGTCCGGGACCGTGGACGCGAGCGGCGAGGGCCGCGCCGCCCCGCGCGCCGGGGCGAAGCGAGCGCGGGTCAGCCTCTGCTTGCCAGGGGGCGGCCTGACGGGCGCGCTCTACCAGATCGGCGCGCTCGCGGCGCTCGAGGATGGCGTCGAGGGGATCGACAACCAGAGCTTCTCGCTCTACCTCGGGCACGGCAGCGGCGCCGCGGTCGCCGCGGCCCTGGCGGGCGGCATCCCGATCGAGCGGCTCTACCGCGCCCTGCTCGATCCGGTCGACAACTTCTTCCCGCTGGAGCGCAGCCACCTCCTCCACCTCGACGTCGGCGAGTGGCGGCGCGCGCTCAGCACCAGCCTGGTCGCGCTCCGCCACGCGATCGTCCGGCTCACGACCCGGGGCGACGCGACCCCGAACGCGCCGGCGCAGCAGTACCTGTTCGAGCAGCTCGATCGCTTCAACGACTCGCTCCCCGCGGGGCTCTTCCAGCTCGATCGTTACGAGCGGTTCCTCGGCGAGTTCTTCCTGAGGCGCGGCATCCCGAACTCGTTCCGCGCGATGCCGCGGACGCTGCGCATCCCGGCGCACGACCTCGACTCGGGCGAGCGCGTCGTCTTCGGCGCCGAGGGGTTCGACCACGTCCCGGTGTCGCTCGCCTGCGCGGCGTCGCTCGCGCTGCCGCTGTTCTTCTCGCCGGTGCGCGTCGAGCACCGCCACTACCTCGACGGCGGGCTGGGCCACGTGGCGCACCTCGATCTCGCGCAGGCCGCCGGCGTGGAGCTCACGATCGTCGTGAGCCCGCTCGTGCCCGTCTCCACCGCGCACCGCCCCGTCCCGACGGGGCACGGGGTGCGCGAGAGCGTGCGCGACAAGGGCATGCTCTGGATCTTCAACCAGGCGATGCGGATCGGCGCGCACGCGCGGCTCCACCAGGCGGTGGGGCGCGCGCACGCCGAGGGCAAGATGCAGGTCCTCGTGCTCGAGCCCGCGCAGAACGACGCGCTGCTGTTCCTCCACAACCCCGCCAACCTGCGCGCGCGGCGCGCCATCCTGGAGTACGCCTACCGGACGACGCGCGAGCGCATCGCGGTGTGGATGGACAAGAACCGCGCCGTGGTCGAGGCGATGGGGTGGCACGAGGCCCGCGCGTCGGGCCTGTCGGCTGGCTGAGGCGCATCGCCCACCCGAGGGCCTGGTCAGCGGGCCCAGGGCGCATCGGCCGCCCGAGCGCCCGCTCGGCCGGCGAGGCCGGTCAGCTGGCGAGGGATGAGAACCGGGCGATCGTCAGCTCGTCGGGCGGGACGCTGATGCGGGCGCGCGGGATGGCGACGCCGTGGAGGTAGCGCCAGCCCTCGCCGTCGTGGAGGAAATCCGACAGCTCGACGAACGAGCGATCGACGCCTGCCTCGAAGATCTTGGCGAGGAACAGCACCGACGCGGAGTCGCCGCTCTGCAGGCTGTCGAGGATCTGGAGGCCCCGGTACCGGTGGTGGTGGATCGTCACCTTCAGCTCGCGGAGCACCTGGTCCCTGTCGCGCCCGCGGTCGATGTGGCCCATGTGCAGCGTCCGCCAGAGGTAGGCGGTGTCTCCGACGGCGAAGGCGGCGTACCGCGAGCGCATGAGCGTCACGGCGTCGGGCGCCTCGCGATCGCCCAGATGGCAGGGGGCGCAACACTCGCGGTACGAGCGCCCCGAGCCGCACGGGCACGGGCGGGAGAGGGTCCCCGTACCAGGACGAACATCTCGGGTCATGGGCGTTCTCTACACGGGTTCGTGCCCCGTTGCAGCGCCCTGGGGGGGCGTCTAGACGGGGCGCGGCGGGCGTGCGGCAGGACGGCGCACCACGGCATGGCGCGGCCTGCGGCAGGATGGCCCGGCACGGCATGGCGTGGCCCGGCGCCGTCGCGCCGTCGCGCCGTCGCGCTGTCGCGCCGTCGCGCCGTCCAGCGCCGACCCGCGCGCGTCCCTGAGCGAAGCCTCTTGCGGGGCGCTGGCGAGGACGGTAAGGCGAGCGGGAAGTTATGCCCGCAGCGCGCGCTCACGCCGCGGCCCTCCTGCTGGCCCTCGCCCTGGTTCTGGGGGGCTGCAAGCGCCAATACGCCATCGGCGATCACGTCCTCGTGACGTGGGAAGGGAACGTCTACCCGGCCGAGGTCATCGAGGTCCTGGGTCCGACGAAGTTCAAGATCCACTACCAGGGGTACGACGACATCTGGGACGAAGTTGTACCTCGTGAACGGATCCGCGGTCTCGTCGAGGGCAACGTCGTCCACCCGCCGCCGCCGCCCAAGGTCCGGAGCAAGGGGCTGCAGGCGTCGCAGACCAACGTCTACAAGATCGGCGACAGGGTCCGCGTCGAGTGGCACGGGCAGATGTACCCGGCGGTCGTCACCGGCATCGTGGGGCAGGAGCGCTACCGCATCCACTACGACGGCTACGGATCCGAGTGGGACGAGACGGTCGGGCTTTCCAGGATTCAAGCCAAGTAGCGTGAAATGTTCACGCGCGATCATTTTCCCCCTGGCGCTGGCCATGGGGCCGAATTAAGAGCCGCGCCGAATTTCTGACTGGGCGATCGCAAGAGTGCGCCGCCTGGCTGACGTTCGATGCGTGCCGCACGCCCTCCACGGGCACGCCCTCACGGGTGCGCGGCGGGGAGCCTTCTGTGATCAGCGAACTGTCCAAGCTGCGCAACATCGGGATCAGCGCCCACATTGATTCGGGCAAGACAACGCTGACCGAGCGCATCCTCTTTTACACCAAGCGGATCCACGCCATCCACGACGTCAAGGGCAAGGACGGCGTCGGCGCGAAGATGGACTCGATGGATCTCGAGCGCGAGCGCGGGATCACCATCCAGTCCGCGGCCACGCACTGCTTCTGGAACGGGCACCAGATCAACGTGATCGACACGCCCGGCCACGTGGACTTCACGATCGAGGTCGAGCGCGCGATGCGCGTGCTCGACGGCGCGATCCTGGTCCTCTGCGCCGTCGCCGGCGTGCAGAGCCAGTCGCTGACCGTCGACCGCCAGATGCGCCGCTACGGCGTCCCGCGCATCGCGTTCGTGAACAAGTGCGACCGCGCCGGCGCGAACCCGCTGCGGGTCCGCGCGCAGCTGCGCGAGAAGCTCAACCTGAACCCGGTGCTGCTGCAGCTGCCCATCGGGCTCGAGGACAAGTTCGAGGGGGTCGTCGACCTCATCGCGATGAAGTCCTACCGGTTCGAGGGGGCGAACGGCGAGAAGATCGTCGTCGGCGAGATCCCGGCCGAGATGGCCGACGAGGTGAAGACGGCGCGCGAGGAGATGCTCGACGCGCTCTCGATGTACTCCGACGAGCTCACGGAGGCGATCCTCGAGGAGCGCGTCACCGAGGAGCTCCTCCAGAAGGCGATCCGCGACGCGACCGTGAAGCTCCAGATCGTCCCGGTGATGATGGGGTCGGCCTACAAGAACAAGGCGGTGCAGGTCCTGCTCGACGGCGTGACCCGCTACCTGCCGACGCCCGCCGACATCACGAACAAGGCCGTGGATCTCGACAAGGACGAGGCCGAGGTCGTCCTGTCGAGCGACTCGGAGAAGCCGCTCGTGATGCTCGCGTTCAAGCTCGAGGACGGGCGGTTCGGCCAGCTCACGTACCTGCGGGTCTACCAGGGCAACCTGGCCCGCGGCGGCGAGATCACGAACACCCGCACGGGCAAGCGCCACAAGGTCGGCCGGCTCGTCCGCATGCACGCGGACGAGATGGAGGACATCGACTCCGCGGGCGCGGGCGACATCGTCGCGATGTTCGGCATCGACTGCAACTCCGGCGACACCTTCACGGACGGGACCCTGAGCGTCGCGATGACGTCGATGCACGTGCCCGACCCCGTCATCTCGCTCACCGTGACGCCCAAGGACAACAAGGCCCAGGCGAACATGTCGAAGGCGCTGCGCCGCTTCACCAAGGAGGACCCGACCTTCCGCGTCGGGGCGGATCCGGAGAGCGGCGAGACGATCATCCAGGGCATGGGCGAGCTCCACCTGGACGTCTACATCGAGCGCATGAAGCGCGAGTACGCGGCCGAGGTGGTCACGAGCCCGCCGCGCGTCGCGTACCGCGAGACGATCACGCGCCGCGTCGACTTCAACTACACGCACAAGAAGCAGACCGGCGGCTCCGGTCAGTACGGCAAGGTCGGCGGCTTCATCGAGCCGTGGACGGAGGCGCCGTTCCGGTTCGACGATCAGGTCGTCGGCGGCGCGATCCCGCGCGAGTTCATCCCGGCGGTCGAGAAGGGCTTCGTGTCGATGCTCGCCAAGGGGCAGCTCATCGGCGCGCCCGTCACGGGCGTGTCGGTCACGCTGAACGACGGCGCGGCCCACGCGGTCGACTCGTCCGACATCGCCTTCCAGGAGGCCGCGCGCGGCGCCTGGCGCGAGACCTACCCGAAGGCGGGCCCGCAGATCCTGGAGCCGCTGATGAAGGTCGCCTGCGAGGGGCCGAGCGAGTACCAGGGCGGCATCGTCGGCATCCTCATGCAGCGGCGCGGCATCATCGTCGGTTCGACCGAGGCAGACGGCTTCTGCCGCGTCGAGGCCGAGGTGCCGCTCTCCGACATGTTCGGCTTCTCGACGGTCCTTCGCTCCGCCACCCAGGGCAAAGCCGAGTTCACGATGGAGTTCTCGCGCTATGCTCCTCTTCCGGCGGCGCTTGGTGAGGAGCTCATCAAGAAATACCGGGAAGAGCAGGCGAAGAAGGCCAAGTGAGGGGGTCGGCATGTACCGCAAAGAGGTAAACGAGCGGAGCCCCATGCGGGTCTTCGAGGGGTCGATGCACGGCGGGCTGGGTCGCGGCAACGTCGGCGTCATCGTCTCCCGGCCCGGCGTGGGCAAGACGGCGTTGCTCGTGCAGATCGCGCTCGACGATCTGCTGCGGGATCGCCGGGTGCTCCACATCTCGCACGAGAACGCGGTCGATCACGTCCGCGCGTACTACGACGAGATCTTCCACGATCTCGCGCAGTCGATGCGGCTCGAGGAGCCGGAGGCCGTCCGGCTCGAGGTCGAGCGGCACCGGCAGATCTACTCGCACCTCGGCCACGTGAAGGCGTCGGCCGACGCGCCGGAAGAGGCGGCGCGCCTGTGGGTCGAGAAGATGCTCGAGACGGTGGCGTTCGCGCGCGGCGTCGCCCACTTCGAGCCCGACGTGATCATCGTCGACGGCTTCGACGTGGCGGTCGCGTCGGACCAGGCGATGGAGGCGCTCGGGCGGCTCGCGAAGGAGCGCTCCGCCGAGGTCTGGGTCGCGGCCCAGGTCGACGAGGCGGGCCCTCCCGGCAAGCTGCCTGCCGCGCTCCAGAAGGTCGAGCGGCACCTCAACGTGGTCGTCTACCTGCAGCCGGAGCGCGACGTGGTTCGCCTGCGGCTGCTGAAGGACCACGGCAACAAGGATCTCGCCGATCTCCACCTGCGGCTCGATCCCCACTCGATGCGCGTCATCGACGAGGACGTGCGGCCCCCCTCGGAGCGGCCGAAGGACCCGCGGACCTTCCGCGTGCACTCGGGCGGCGCCAAGGGGGCCGAGGCCGAGTTCGGGGCGTGCGCCGAGCGGTACGGGGTGCAGGAGCTGAACTACAGCTTCGAGGGCCACCGGCTCCTCGAGCGCCAGCGCGGCGTGGTCGTGCTGGGGGACGACGAGCTGCGCAAGGGCGACTTCAGCCTCGTCTACGTGTCGCGGCGCCTCGGCCGCGTGCTGAGCGAGATCCCGCTGGTGCGCAACATCCTCCAGACGATCTGGCACCAGATCAACGCGGCCAGCCAGGTCTTCGTCGTGGGCACGCTCCAGGAGGACGGCACCGTGCGCGGCGGCACGGGCTGGGGCGCGGAGCTCGCGCGCCTCTGGAAGAAGCAGCTGTTCGTCTACGATCAGGAGAAGCGCGGCTGGTTCCGCTGGAGCGGCTCGGCCTGGGAGATGGCGCGGCAGCCGAGCATCACCTGCGAGAACTTCGCCGGCATCGGCACGCAGGATCTCAACGACGCCGGCCGCGACGCGATCCGCGACCTCTTCGCGCGCAGCTTCGGCGAGCCTGGCTGAGCGCCGATCGCAGGGGCGCCCTCCGCCGCGCACGCGGCCGCGGGGGCGCCTCGGTGCGGCGCGCAGCAGGCCGGCGCGAAGCGGGCCCGCTGCGCCGAGCCGCTCAGGCTGAGTGCTTCTGGATCAGCTGGGCGAGGCGCGGAACCGCCTCCTCGACGTTCTTCTTCGCTGAGCCGCGCAGCTTCTCGTAGGTGCCGCGCACCACGCCGCTCGACGACGACTTCGCCTTCTCGTCGGTGATGCTGAGGAGCGCGTCGGCGATCCGCGAGCGGTTCGACGTGAAGAAGGAGCTCGGGTTGCCGCTGCTCGTGGCCTCGGTCCAGATGGGATCGAGCTTCTTGGCGAACTCGGGCAGGAGCTTCTCGACCACCTGCTGGATGAAGCCGGGCTTGATGCCCTTCACGGCCGCGTAGCCGGCCTTGACCGCCAGGCCGGAGAGTCCGCTCTTCGAAGCCACCTCCTCGTCGACCAGCGTGCAACAGTCGGCGACGACCTTGGATTTCTTGTTCGCATCGAGCAGCGTTTCGCTGAGACCCATTCTCGAACTCCTCCGGGCGACTCGGAGGCCGGTCGCGGCCCCCAGACCCATGTCAGCGTGACCCCCGGCAGGGAGCGGCGACCACGTCGAGCGGACCGGTGGTCCGCTCCCGACCACATCGAAGCGCGGCTCTTACCACAGCGGCCCGAAGGCCGGCATCGCAAGCGCCCAGCCGGGAAACCTTCGGTCCAGGACGGCTCTCGGCCGGTGTCGACCGTCCGGGATGGCACTGCAACGCCGTCACGCGCTCGATTCTCGGAAATGCCGCGCGGAGACCGCATGCATGGCCGCCCCTCGCGCGCCATACTCAAGATGTAATTTGAATCACAGTTTGGCGTGGCGGGCGCTCGGCGCTGTCGTGTCGCGAGGCCTGCGGGGGGCTCATGGACGTTACCTGCGAAATCTGCGGAATCGTCACCACGGTGTCGAGCGACGCGCGCGGCGGGGCTGCGCTCGAGTGCAGCGTCTGCGGCGGTGCGATGCTCCGTGCGCACGGGAGGGGTGCGGCAGCGCCCCCGGCGGGAGGCGCCGGCCGGCGATCGAGCCGGCCTCCTCCGCCGCTCCGGCGATCGATCGCGCCCTCGGTGCCACGGAGCGACGATGACCCGACGATCATGGATCTCCGGTCGCTCGCGCTGAAGTCGTTCATCGCGACGCTTCCCGCCGCGCCGCCGACGAGCGCGCCGGCGGCAGGCTCGGTCGCGCCGGGCAGCGGCCCGGTCGCTCCGGCGGCGGTGGGCCTGACGACGCCACAGGCGATCCGGGGCGCGGAGTCGACCGCGGCGACCGCCTCGAGCGCGTTCGCGGGCACGGCGCCGGTCGGGCTCGATGCGCCGAGCGTGAGCGACGTGATGCGCGTCCACGACGCGCTCGCGCCCGTCGCGGTGCCCTCGCTGGCGCGATCACGGGCCCGCGTGCGCATCCTCGCGGCGGCGACCGTGGCCGCCGCCCTGGTGATCGCTGTCGGGCTCACGCTGATCGTCGGCCGGATGTCGCGTGCGCCGAGGGATGACGTGCCGCCTGCAGCGCAGCGCGGCGTATCCCGGGCCGGGGAGATCGCGCGCGAGGTGCGCGCGCCGGTCGAGGCGCCCGGCCCCCGGAGGACGGCGCTGCGCGGGCTCGACGCGCGCGCGCGAGCGGCCGACGAGGACGAGGCCAGCGCCGCCGAGCCCGCCACGGCGCCGCAGCCGCGCGCCGCAGCGGAGGCGGGCGCGCGCGAGGCCTCCGGGGCGGGTGTGCGCCCGCCCGCCGCTTCGGGGGCCCGCGCCCGGCCTGAGCGTCAGCCGTCGCCTTCGCTCGCGTCCGAGGAGGTGTCGCGGCCTCAGGCGCCGATGTCGCTCACCGACGCGATGGCTGCAGCCGTCGCCGATCCTCCGGCGCCCGCCGCTGCGGAGACGCAGCGCCAGGCCGACACCAGCGAGGAATAGCCCGCGCCGAGGGCGCGCGCTCGGCGAGCGTCAGCGCCGCGCCCTCCGGCGCCGTCGCGTGAGGCCAGCGGCGGCCATGGCCGCCGCGAGCGCCGAGGGCGCGGCGCCAGGGCCGCTGCTCGCGAGGCGGCAGCCGCAGCCGGCGTCCTCCCGGAGATCGCCGCTGCTGTCGCTGCCGCCGTTGCTGTCGTTGCCGCTACCGCCGGCGGCGTCGGCGCCGGCGGCGCCCGCTCCGGCGGCGCTCGCCCCGCCGGCGCCGGTGCTCGGGGGGCCGCCGCCGGCGCCGCCGCTCGCGGCGCTCTCCTCGAAGTACGCGCCGCAGGCCGGGCCGACGACGAGCCCGTCGCGCGCCGCGAGCGCGAGCGCGTAGACGCCCGCGCCGAACCCCACCATGGGCGCGTTGAACTTGTAGGTGCCGCGGATCTCGTCGTAGGTCTCCGCGATCGCGAGGTAGTTCGCGGCCGACTGATCGAGCACCCACCGGAGCAGCCGGTCCGAGCGCGCGACGTCCCCCATGAGCCGCGCCGCGACAGCGCCGCGCAGGTCGGTCACGACCCACTCGGCGCTGTCGTACTCGCTGCCCCAGGGGCTCAGGTCGTCCGCGCCGGCGTGATCGGTGCGGTCGTCGTTCCGGGACCACCCGGCGCCCGCGGGGACGCGCAGGTGCTCGTCGAGCCCGGCGAGCGTGGCCGCGGCGATGCGCCCCTGCGGATCGAACAGGCCCATCGCGATCCCCTCGAGCACCGCCGCGTCCCAGTAGCCCGCGCCCGACGCGAGCTCCTCCAGGCTCGCGGCGAGCGCGCCCGAGGCGTCCGTGAGCCGCGCGGCGATCGCGGCGCGCAGCCGCTCCGCTGCGCCGCGGTACGCCGCGGCCCGGTCCGCCTCGCCCCGCCGCTCCGCGATGGCCGCCGCGTCGCACAGGCCCCGCGCCGCGGTGATGCTCGTGTACGCGAACGACCGCTCGCGCCCGTTCCAGTGGGTCTCCCAGATCGACGAGTCCTTCCGGACGAGCCCCGTGTCCGGATCGATGAGCGCGACGAGGGCGTCCGCGACCTTCGTCGACGCGGCGGCCCAGCGCTCGTCCACGAAGCCCGTATCCCCGGTGAGCTCCTCGTACTGGCGCAGCGCCCAGAGGAACAGGCCGAACCCGTCGAGCTCCAGGTTCGGTCCGAAGTCGTTGAAGTCGGTCTCCTCGACGCCGAAGCCGTGGTAGCGCACCAGGCTGATCTGGTACGGCGGCATGTCGTACGAAGCGAGCTCGCTCCAGCCCTGGAAGCGCCCTGCCTCCGCGTCGAGGTAAAATCCCAGCGCGTCGCGCGCCTCCGCCTGCATGCCGAGGGCGGCCATCGCGACGGTGGCGTAGGCGCCGTCGCGGATCCAGGCGACCGTCCACTCGCCCGGCGGGAGGCTCGCGAGGACGGCGCCGTGGCCGCGGTGGGCGATGGTGGCCGGCAGCGTGGCCGGCGGTCCGCCGAGCGTCGCGCCGAAGCGCGTGGCGCGCGGCTCGAAGTCCCGCGTCAGGTATTCGCGCAAGAAGGCGTGGCTCTCGCGGGACTGCGCCATCCGGAGCGTCACGGCCGACTGCCGGAGCAAGGCCGCCTCCTCGGGCGACGCCGAGGGCGGCACCCGGATCGAGCCCTGGAACGCGCGGTACGCGGCGATCTCGTCCGCGACCACCTCCGCCGCGCGCTTCGCGCCGAGGTACGCGTCGAGGGCGCCCTGCACGAGCGGGTCCGCCGCGCCCGAGGGGTCGCCGTGGTGCGCGAACGCCGCGCCGACCCACCGCGCCTCGCCGGGGCCGATGCTGCCGAGGTCCCACTGGAACGCGCTCACGGCGCCGTCCGCGGTGGGCGCGGCTCCGTGGAGGTCCGGCAGGTCGGCGCCGCCGTCGTCCGCGACGATCCGGTAGACGTCGAGGTCCGGCGGGCTGCCCGCCCTGGAGGCGCCGTGGCGCGCGGGGGGCTCGAGCGCGCGCGCGACCACCACGCCGGCGAAGGCGCGCTCGAGGAAGTCGCGCCGGCCCTGGCTCGCGTCGTAGGTGATGGTCTCGCCCGACTCGCCGATGTCCGCCATCACGCCCGGGCGACCGAAGCCGAGGTGGAAATTGTGCAGCGAGAACGCCGACACGCCCTCCGCCGGCCGCTCGCCCCGGTTCTCGACCCGCATCGCCATCACGAACCCCGCCTGCGGCAGGCCCTGCGGCGCGAAGAAGAGCTGGGTGCACTCGAGGTTGCCGACCCGCTGCACCATTGTGACGACGCCCGTGCCGCCGCGCTGCCCGTCGGTCCAGCCGGCGTAGCCGCTCGCGTCGAGGTCGACGGGGACCTCGGTCAGCCACCGCTGGTGCCCGTCGGAGCGCAGCCCGAAGTACGCGTCGTAGAGCAGATCGCGCGTGCGTACGGCCTGCGGCTGGTTGCCGATCCAGACCTCCTCGCCGCGCTCGTCGAGGAGCGGCTCCTCGGTGGCGAACAGGCGCTCGCGGAAGTGGGTGAGCCTCGCCGCGCCCAGATCGAGGAGCACCGCGCCGAAGCCGTTCGACGAGGGCAGGCGAAAGAACGTGCGCTGCACCGGCGCCTCGGCCCGCGCCGGGTGAGGGGCGGCGAGCGCGACCGACGCCGCTGCGCCGAGCGAGAGGAGCGCGGAGCCGAGGGCCCGGGGGGCGCGGGGCGGGCCAACCCGTTGGTGCCCAAAATATTCCCGCGCCTGGATCGCGCGATGCATCGCGGCACTTTAACGGAATGCCTGTCCTCCGGGCGCGCCGGCTCGCCGGCGGGCGCTCAAAATGCTGCAACGCGCCTCCCGGCGTGGTAACGGCATGCCCATGACAAAACTGCCTGCGTTGATCCTCGTGGTCTCGGCGCCCCTTGCCGCCTTCGCGGCCGGCTGCGGCTCCGATCCGCAGCCGCCGGCCAATGTCGCCAGCGACGTCGCGCCCCCTCCGGTGGCGAAGACCGCCGCCCCGCCTGCCCCGAAGCAGGACACCGAGAAGCCGACGAGCGGCTCGATCCGCATCGACGACAAGATCCTCAAGGCCTGCGGCGATCTACCGACCGCCCGCTTCGCGTTCGACTCGACGTCCATCGAGGGCGAGGCGGCGGGCGCGCTCGACGCGCTCGCGCGCTGCTTCGTCTCGGGTCCGCTCAAGGGCAAGGGGATGAAGCTCATCGGCCACGCCGACCCCCGCGGGGAGACGGAGTACAACCTGGGCCTCGGCCAGAAGCGCGCCGGCAGCGTCGCGGAGTACCTCGGCAAGAAGGGCCTCGAGCAGGGCCGCATCGCGACCTCGTCGAAGGGCGAGTTCGAGGCGACCGGCACGGACGAAGAGGGCTGGGCGCGCGACCGGAAGGTCGACATCCTGCTCGCGGATTGAGCACCGCGCGCCGCGTGCGGCGCCGGGCGAACTTGAAGAGGGCCACGGCCGCGCTTCCAGGCGAGAGAGGGCGCCGCGGCCGCAAACTCCACTGAACGGGGCCGCGCGCGCGGAACCCTGACGAGCCGACTCCCTGACCCGAAGAGATCGAAATGGCCTTCCTGCAGAGCGCCCCTGACCCGGCGACGACGGTCCCGATCAAGCTCGATCCCGTCTCCCTGGTCCTCCACGCCTCCGGTCCCGTCTTCCTGGTCGTGTGGCTGCTGATCTTCGCGGCCATCCTCGTCTGGGTGATCGCCGTCCTCAAGGTCCTCCAGCTCGCGCGGCTCGCCTCTCTGCAGGCGCGGTTCGAGCAGGAGTCGGCGCACGCCCACTCGCCGGATCAGCTGTTCGCGCTCGCGCAGCGGCACGCGGACGCGCCCGGCGCCCGCGTCGTGATGGAGCTTAGCCGCCGCGTCGGGACGAGCCGGCTCCTCGACTCGATCGCGAAGCGGGCGATCGTGACCGAGACGCAGCGGGCGAGCGCGCTCATGCCGACGCTCTCGTCGATCGCGGCGGCGTCGCCGTTCATCGGCCTGTTCGGCACGGTCTACGGGATCATGGACGCGTTCCTCCGCATCGGTCAGCAGAAGAGCGCGTCGCTGCCCGTGGTCGCCCCGGCCATCGGCGAGGCGCTCATCGCGACCGCGATCGGGCTGTTCGCCGCGATCCCGGCGGTCATCGCGTACAACGGGATCAACAAGCGCGTCGACGACCTGCTCGCCGCGCTCGAGGCCGCGAGCGAGGGCTGGGTGGAGATCGCGTCGCTCTCCGCGCGGGGGATGCAGGAGTCCATCCCGCTGGCGCTCCAGCGGTCGAGCGACCGGCCCACGCCGGTGATGCCGAAGGGCTGAGGGGCGGGGCGGATCATGGGCATGTCGGTCGGTGGAGGGCGCAGGCGGCGCGGCGGCGGCGGTTTCAGCGACATCAACGTCACGCCGCTCGTGGACGTGATGCTCGTGCTCCTCGTGGTCTTCATGGTCACGGCCCCGCTGCTCACGGCCGGGCTCCGGGTCGAGCTGCCCAACGTCTCCGCCGAGGAGGCGCCGACGAAGGACACGAAGCTCGTCGTGACCGTCACGAAGGAAGAGAAGATCCTCTTCGGCGAGGACGACGCGACCGCCGACATCGAGGGCGTGCTCGCCTCGAACGGGCGCGTGCAGAAGGAGAAGGAGCTCTACATCCGCGCCGACAAGGACGCCCGCTACGGCGCCGTGGCGCGCGTCGTCGCCGCCGCCCGGGCCGCGGGGGTCGAGGGCCTGAACCTCCTCGTCCAGCCGGAGATCGAGCCGGAGGGCGCGCCGCCGCCGCCCGGGGGAACGGCGCCGCGACCCGGGGGAACGGCGCCGCGACCCGGGGGAGCCGCGCCGCGGCCCGGGGGATCGGCGCCGTGAGCACGGCTGCGGCGCGCGCGCCCGGACCGAGGACGCCGTCAGGGCAGCGCCGGCCTGCGAGCGACTTCCGCCCGCGGGACATCGCGCTGGCCGTCGCGGTGGCGATGGCCGTGCAGGCGGGGGCCGCCGTCGCGGTCAGCCTGGCCGACCTCACGGTGCCCGCGGCGGCGCCCGAGATCGAGAAGGGGCCGAGCGTCCCGGTGAAGGTCGTGCCGGTGCTCGACATGGACACGCCGCTGCTCAAGCTGGGCGGCACGCGCGACAAGATGAAGCTGCCCGACCGGTGGGTGCGCCAGACGCCCAAGCCGCGCGTCGAGCAGAAGGCCTTCGTGTCGCCGAGCGCGGGCAAGACCGAGGCGGACATCCCGCCCCCGGAGGTCAAGATCGCGGACGCGGGCACCGCGCCGCCGCCGCCCGACGCCGAGATCGCGAAGCAGGTCGACACCGAGCTCGATCCGAAGACCGACGCCGCCCCGGCCGCCAACGTGGACCAGGAGGGCCACGAGGACGGCGTGAAGGAGGGGACCGAGACCGATCCCCTCAAGGCGCGCGCTGTGGATCTGTACCTGGCCCGCATCGCGGGCTGGTTCTCGAGCAGGTTCCGCGTGAACGGCTCGGGGCTCCCGCCGGAGGAGCTCACGAAGCACAAGCCGCGCGCGGTCATCGTGCTGTCCGACGGGCAGATGGTGAGCTACACGCTGACGCCGAGCGGGAATCCCGCCTTCGACGCGGCCGCGCAGGCGACCCTCGAGGCGGCGAAGGGGCAGGCGCTGCCGCCGCCGCCCGAGAATTATCCCAACCTCGGGCAGAAGCAGGTCAGCGTCACGTTCGTCTGTAGAGAGACCACATGCGACTAGCTCGATACGCCCTCGGCGCCCTGGCGCTCGCCGCCGCCGCGCTCGCTGCTCCCCCTGCTCCTGCGCAGGCGCCGGCCTCCTCGGCGGCGCCGCCCAACCCGGACGAGCTGCTCGGCCACATCACGGTCGTGGCCGGCGCGACGCGTCCGCTCCCGAAGATCGGCGTCCTGCCGTCGCTCGTCTCGGACCCCGAGGACGTGACGATCCACAGCGTGGTCCGGCGCGACCTCGAGCTGTGCGGCGAGTTCGAGGTGCTGCCCGACAGCGCCGCGCCCGACGGCCTGTACCTCTCCGACAGCCCAGTGGACGTGAAGGCGTGGTCCGCGAAGGGGGTCGAGGCGGTCGTGAGCGTGAGCGGCAAGAAGGTCGCCGCTGACAAGGTCGAGCTCGTCGGCCAGGCGTTCCTGGTGAACCGCGGGCAGGCCCCGGTGTTCGACAAGAAGTTCATCGTGCCCCTCCGCGACGTGCGCTTCGAGTCGCACCGGGTGGCCGACCAGCTGATCGGCGCCCTCACCGGCCAGAACGGCGGTTTCGCCAGCCACATGACGTTCGCCTCGGGCTCGGGCGCGCTGCGGCGTGTCTTCACGATCGACGCCGACGGCCATGACGCCAGGGCCGTCTCGCCGCCCGACCAGACCGCCATCGCCCCTGCGTTCGGGAAGAACGAGCAGCTCCACTACGCGGCGAGCGTGAAGGGCGACGAGTACAAGGTCTTCACGCCCGCCGGCGGCCCGCTCGCGCTGCCCGTGAAGGGCTCTGTCTACGGGATCGCGTTCTCGAAGGATCGCGCCCAGGTCGCCCTCAGCATCGGGGTGGGGTCGACGATCAAGCTGTTCTCCGGGCCCGATCTCCAGAGCATCAAGCCGGCGTCCGAGGTGGGGATGGCGCTCCACCCGGTGTTCACGCCGACCGGCAAGCTCGCCTTCTCCGGCGAGGGCAGGTACGGACAGCGCATCTACGTCGGCGGCAAGGCGATCTCTCCGGACGGGCTCTTCGCCTCGGCGCCCACGTTCTGCAACCACCCCGACGGCGTGAAGGCCGTCTACGCCGTCGGCGTGGGAAAGAACACCGACCTCGTCGCCTCGGGGGAGACGGGCGGCGGCCTCGTGCGGTTGACCCAGAATCAGGGCAGGAACGGGTACCCGGCCTGCAGCCCCGACGGGCGGCTCGTGGCGTTCTTCTCCACGCGCACCTCCGGCGAGGGGCCAGGGCTCTACGTCATGCGCGTCGACGGGCAGCGCCCGAAGCGCATCTCGAACCTCCTCGGGGACTCGCTGCGCTGGGATCCCCTTCCGCCCGGCAAGGCCGTCGAAGCGAAGAACTGACGCGGGCGAGCCTCGGGGCACGGCCCGGACATCCGGCGTGTGTCCGAACGAGGGCCGCCCGCATCGTGGCTGAGCCAGGCGTTCTCTCCCCGACAACTTTTTACGTCCGGGCACGTCTAACGTGGGTAGTTCCTGCGCGCCCTCCCACACCCCTGCTGCGAGCGAAGGTGAAGGGAGACCGCTCGCAGCCCCGCTTCCTTGGCCCGCCGCGTCGGTCGCGGTTAGCCTCCGGACTGCTCAGGGGGAGAGTTGGCTGGAAAATTGCACCGAAACTGGGACGAACCGCCCTGGCCAGCCAGCCAAGAGGAAATGGAGAAGTGCATGGTGTCGAGCCGTATCTGGACCGCCATCGCGATCGTCTGGGCCTTCTGCGCCGGTGGCTGCAGCCAGGTGGCGGCGGTTCAGGAGGCGAGGATCAGCGAGCAGGGGGGGTTCAGGAACCCGGAGCACCGGCTCGCCGCGGCAGAGGACGGAGGTTACTGCAGCGCCGAGGTGCTGCGCTGGCAGTACGATGAGCCGGCGGCGACGCTCCGCCTTGCCGATGCCCGTTTGATGCTCGACTGCTGCGGGAAGCGCGCGATCCACGTCGAGAGGATCGACAGCCTCTTCGAGATCACCGAGCGGGACGCGCCGGACGGCGCCGGAGGTCGCTGCAGCGAGCAGTGCGCCTTCGATCTGTCCGTCGGCGTGCGCGACGTCCCGCGGGGCGAGGTCTACGTGAAGCTGCTGCGCGACGTCGTCGATCAGCAGGGCGGCCCGGCCGTGATCTGGAGCGGCTCCCTCGATCTGGGTGTCTCCGCCGGTGCGGTCGTCCTCGACGAAACCCCCGCGGAAGCCGGCTGCCAGGCGAAGGGCTCCCCGCGCCAGCGCAGCAAGACGGTCGCCGCGCGATGAGGCGCTGAACACACGCCCTCGGATCGCTCCGCAGCACCTCGCATCCGCGGTCGACAGGGGGGACCTCGCGAATGTGCCGCCGCGCATGGCAGCGCATGGCAGCGCGTCATGGGGTGGGATGGTGGAGGATGATGGAGGAGCTTGGTCGACCATGACGTTCATGGTCAGAGAATCGGGCTAACTCTGCCACTTTCGCCTGGACAAGGTTTCCAGAAACCCGTAGATCATACTCGAATGTGCGTGCAGCTGCTCCGGGGTGCGGCGCATGTGCGCACCTTATGTACGTTGGCTTGCAGCTGAATCCCTAGGCGCAAGTAGCGGATACGTGAAGCGCGTTTCTAGAGGCCCTGGTTCTTTGCCTTTTGGGCGTATTTTGACAGTGTCGCGGGACAGCCAAGGAAATCGGGGCATGAAGTACCTGGGGGTCTGTGGAGCGCTTGCAACGGTGGGGTCGCTGCTTGCTCTGAGCGCGTGCCTGGAGGCAGAGCCCGCGCAGGTGGGGCTCGTGAGCGAGGCCGGCGGGTTCGTGGAGCCGGAGCGGCGGCTCGCCTCCGAGGGGGAGGAGAGCTACTGCGGGGCCGAGGTCCTGCGCTGGCGCTACGACCCGTCGAGCGGCGCTCTGAAGATCGCGAACAGCCGGCTCTTGCTCAACTGTTGCGGCCAGCGCGCGATGCACGTCGACAGGATCGACAGCATCTACGAGATCACCGAGCGGGACGAGCCCGACGCGGCGAACCCGAGGTGTGATTCGGTCTGCGCGTTCGACTTCGCGGTGGCGATCCCCGAGGTCGCCCAGCGCAAGGTCTACGTGCGGCTGCTGCGCGACGTCGTCGACGCTCAGGGCAGCGCAGAGCTCGTCTGGCAGGGCGAGATCGACGTCCGGAAGTCGGCCGGCGAGGTGGTGCTCGATCGCGTCGCCGCTCCGGGCGAGGCCTGCAGCGGGCCGTCCCAGCAGCCGCTCACCGCCCAGCATCCGCTCGCCGTCCAGTAGCCGCTTGCTGCTCCGGCCTGGGAGCGGCCCCGTTGCGCAAGAGCGCTCGCTGGGTGCAGTGCTGCGTGGCGTGCTGCCGGCGCGGTGCGCCTGGTGATGGGCTCCGTGCCTTCGTGACGGAGCGCGCGCGCGAGCAACCGCCCGGTGGTCGAGCGACGGTCGAGCGACGACCCGGCGGTCTGCCTCAGTCGATCAGCGTGCGCGCGGGGCGGCCAGGCTCGCACTTGACGAGCGTGGCGGTCAGCTCGAGCGTCTCGGGGAGCGTGCCCTGCACCTGCGCGACGACCTGCTCGACCACGTGCTGGGCCTCGTCCAGGTTGGGACCCACGATGGAGACGACGAACGTGAGCGGGCCGGTGCGCCCGGCCGCGGCCGGCGTCAGGCTGAGCAGCAGCGTCTGGGTCAAATCGACGACCTGAAGCGCGGCCTTGCGCAGCGCGAGCATCTCGAGGATCGTCGGGCGCAAGCTCACGAGGCCGTTCTGGCCGCGGAGCTCGAAGCGCGCGATCTGCATCGGCACCTCGGCCCACTCGGCGAAGAAGCCGTCCTCGTCGATGGCCTTCATCAGGTACTCGCGCACGAGCAGCCCCGTGAGGCCGTCGCGCCGGGCGAGGTAACGCTTCGCCTTGTCGTGGTGCGGCGAGTCGGGCCCGAACGTGACCACCATGAGACGGCACTCGCCGAGCTGCACCTCGGCCCCATGGAGCAGCGAGACCTGCGCTTTGCGCTCGAAGGGGAAGTCCGCGTACGTGCCGTTCGTGCTGTTGAGATCCTCGACCAGCCAGGAGCCCGTCTGCCAGCGGAGGAGCGCGTGTGAACCGGAGACGGTCGCCTCGGCCAGGACGAGGTCCTGATCGCTGCGGCGGCCGATGGAGAGCACCGGCTTCTGCAGCGGGAACAGGGTGGTGACGCTGTCGGGCGCGTTCGTGGCGTACGTGATGAGCAGCGACTGCGCGCCGGGCGTGAACTGCGTCTTGATGGCCCGCCCAGGCGCGGGGCCGGGATCGATGCGCTCGCGCGGCAGCTGGATCGGCGCGGTCGTGGTCTGCGTCGGGTTGAAGAACCGCATGTGCCGCGCCTGCGGGCGCATCTGCGGATCCGGGTTCAGCGCGCGGAAGATCTGCCTGATCTCGTCGTTCGTCAGCGCGGCGGGCACGTCGAACGTGATCTGCTGCTTCATCGTCTTGAGCCGCGGCTTGTAGCCGGGCTCGGGGACGCGGCAGGTCCACATCTCCCAGAGCGTCAGCGCCGCCGCGTAGACGTCGTCCTCCGGGCTCGCGCCGCCGCTGCGCAGCCGCTCCGGCGACATGTAGTGAGGCGTCCCGCCGTCCGGAGGCGCCCCCGGCTTGCGCACGGCGGCGCGGGCGCGCTCCTTCGCGAAGCCGAAGTCGAGGATGACCGCCCGATCGTCGGCGACCATCACGTTCCCGGGCTTCAGATCGCCGTGCACGAGCCCCTGCTGGTGGATCGCGGCGAGCCCCGCGCAGACGTCGGTCGAGATCTTTCGGAACTCGTCGGCGCTGAACCCGCCCGACGTCTTGCGCTTGCGGATGTGGTTGTGGAGCGTCTGCCCGGGGATGTACTCCATCACGAGGATGGGGCCCCACGGGCTCGGGGCCAGGTCGTGCACGCGGCAGACGTTCGGGTGGCGGGCCTTCTGCGCGAGGATCACCTCCTGCCGCAGCGCCTCGTCGTCGCCGGGCATGGCGGAGGCCTCGGGCACCACCTTGAGCGCCACCTGTTGCTGGGTCAGGCGGTCGAAGGCCAAGAACACCTCCCCCATGCCGCCTTTGCCGATGCTCTTCAGGACCTCGTAGCGGTCGTTGATGACCGTTCCGACGTCGATGGGAGGGAGGGGATCTTTGGTCACGGCCACGGGCGCACGAAGGGTGAGGAAGAGCTCCGCGACGGCGCCGAAGGAGACGCGCCGGGACGCCGATACGGACTGCGCGCAGGGTCGTCCATTCGAGCGCCGGGCGCAACGAGTCGTTGCACAAGCGCTGCACGCGGCCCGTCCGGCGCCGCACCGGGCCGCCCCGCCGCTCCTTCGCAGAGCCGCCGGGCCGCCGTGCGGGGCCCGCGGCGCGGGGCCGCCGTGGTCGTGGCGGCCGTCGCGCCCGTCCACAGACGCGCGCGGCGCGCCGCGCTGTTCAGGGGAACGGCCGCGCCGTGTGGGCGTGGTTCAGCGGCCCGTGGCCCTGGCCGAGCCCCGGCGCGGAGCGCATCGCCTCGCGGAGGTAGCGCCTCGCGCGCCCGATCGCCGGGACGAGGGCGAGACCCTGGGCGAGACCCGCGGCGATGGCCGAGGCGAGCGTGCAGCCCGTGCCGTGGGTCGCGCGCGTCTCGATGCGCGCGTCCTCGAACAGCTGCTCGCCCTCCGGCAGCCCGGCGCCGCCGGGCCCCGGCGCGACCCGGAGGACGTCGACGACCGTCGCGCCCGGGAGGTGGCCCCCCTTCAGCAGCACGGCGCGCGGACCCATGGCGAGCAGCCGCGCTGCGGCGCTGCGCATGGCGTCCACGCTGTCGATGACCACGCCGGTCAGCGCCTCGGCCTCGGGGATGTTCGGCGTGAGCAGCGCCGCGAGCGGCAGGAGCCGGGCGCGCAGGGCGCCCTCGGCGTCGGGCTTCAGCAGCCGGGCGCCGCCCTTGGCGACCATCACCGGGTCCACCACGAGCGGCGCGCCGCGGCCGAGGCGCTCGTAGACGCGCGCGACCTCGTCGATGACCTCGGCCGAGTGGAGCATCCCGGTCTTGATGGCGTCCGCGCCGATGTCGTCGAGCACGACCTCCATCTGGCGACCGATGAAGTCGGGCGGCACCGGGAACACGGCGTCGACGCCGCGGGTGTTCTGGGCGGTGAGCGCGGTGATCGCCGTCGCGCCGAACGCGTCTAGCGCGGTGACCGCCTTGAGATCGGCCTGGATTCCTGCGCCGCCGCCCGAGTCGGAGCCGGCGACGATGAGGACGCGTCCTTTCATGGCGCGCTCCGGCGGCGGGCGGTCGCGGAGGCCGGTCGGCCCCCGCGCGGCAGGTGCGCTGGGAGAGCGGGGAGCGAGCTGCGAGAGGCGCGCATGGCGAGCGCGCAGGGTGTCCTGAAACGCAGCGAGTGGCGAGGAGTTCTTGCTGGCGGCGCGAGAGGGCCGCGGGCCGCCGGCCAGGGAGGTCGGGCCGGCGGCAGGTCGAGCGCTCTGCTCGCCGCCGCGAGCGCAGGCGCCCGCGCCGCGATCCCGGCCGCGCGTCAGAGGCCAGCGCGCACGATCTCACCCGACATCGGGCTTCCGGCCAAGCCGCGGTTGGACCAGTAGACGAAGCCGTTCCGGAGGCGGACGCTCGTCGGCCGCGCCTGGTTCGAGGCGATGACCCGGGGGCCGCCGCCGCAGCCGTCCAGCGGGCACATCTTGACGACGCCGTCTGCGCTCATGCCCGTGCCGAGAGCGGTCCAGTACACGCCTGTGGGGCCGACAGCCATGCTGGTCAACGACGGCTCGCCCTCGACGAAGGTCGTCGGGCTGCCGCCACACCCGGTCTTCTTGCACGCGAAAATGGTGCTCTTGGCCGCGTTCATCACGTAATGAATCCCGTCGTGGATTGCCATGACGACGCCGTGCTCGGCGTGGAGCTGGATCGCGCCGTCCGTAGTGCCGGGATCGCAGAAATAGACGCCTCCTGGATCGGTGGCGTGGGCCCAGTAGACGGTCGTCCCATCCATGACGAACGAACGGATCCCATCCGCGCTCACGCAGCGGATCCGCTCGCATTGGCCGTTATCGCACTCGAGGACATCGAACTTGTCCGAGATGCGCGCCACGCCGTCATCGCTCACCTGGATTTGATTCAGGTTGCTCACGATGGACTCCAACACTTCCACCGGCGATTTGAAGACGCAGCCGGCCGCCGGGCACCGATAGTAGCGGCGCGACCCGCCATCGTTGGGGGAGCTCAGCCAGTGAACAAAATTCGGATCCACCCCGATGAGGTACGGAGTGGCGATGGCGGCGGTCGTGGGAGGCCCGAGCCCCTCGGCGAGGACCACCGGAGCCGGGCAGCCTGCCAGGGGGCAACGCAGCAGCGTGGAAGTGGAGAGGATGAAGACGCTCTGGTCGTCGACCGCGATCGAGTACGGGTCGTCAAGGCCGGTGGCGACGACCTCCGGGGGCAATGGTTGCGTGTCCCCTCCGCCAGCTGCGCCCGTTCCTCCTCCCCCGCCTTCGCCGGCGCTCACGCCGCCCCCAGTCCCGCTGCCGGTCGGCGACGCGCCGCCGCTGCCGGTCGGCGATGCACCGCCGCTGCCGGTCGGCGACGCGCCGCCGCTCCCGCCGCCGCCGCTGTCGCCGAACGAGCGCTCCGCCGGTGAGCAGGCGACTGCCAGGAAGCCGCTCGGGAGGGCCGCCGCGCCGAGCATCACGAGCGATATCGTGAAGAGCCGTTGCTGCATCGGCGACGAGTATGCCACAGGGCGTGCCGAGCGAGGCGACCACGGCAGGGGGAGGTGCCTGACCGCGCTGGAGGCCTCTGCGTCAGTAATGCTTGTCGAGGACCGCGGGATCCTTCGTCGTCGCGAAGACCGTGTCGCAGCGCCGGCACCTGTACTTCACCTTCGTCGGCCGGGCCGAGATCCCGAACGCGAGCTGGATGTACCCGAGGACGCGGTACTCCGCCTCGGCGCTCACCATGTAATGATCGCGACCGTGGCCGCAGGGGCACTGGACCGGCTCGGGCGTCGTACGGTCGCGATAGGGCATCGACGGGCTCGTTGGCATGGACGTCAGCGTAGTCTAGGGGGCCCGCGGCGGACGTCGAGGGGGCGGCGCCGTCACGCCGCCAGGACGGAGGCGACCGGGCGGCACGAGCAGGGGGGCGGCGCGCCGCGGCACGCGCTGCGTGCGGGTCCGTCCGACGGGCGCTTTGCGCCGCGCCGCGGGCCGAACTAGGAGACGCTTCCATGCGCCCCGCCCTGTACGCCGAGCGTCTGGTGAAGCGGTACGGCGGCGTCACGGCCGTGGACGGGGTCGATCTCGCCGTGTACGCCGGGGAGGTCGTCGGGCTGCTCGGGCCGAACGGCGCGGGCAAGACGACGACCTTGCGGATGCTCGCCGGCATCCTGTCGCCCGACCAGGGGCAGATCCTGGTCGGCGGCGTCGACCTGGCCGCGAGGCCGCTCGAGGCGAAGCAGCGCCTCGGCTTCCTCTCCGGGGACACGCAGCTCTACCAGCGGCTCACGCCCCGCGAGGTGCTCCGCTACTTCGGTCGGCTGTACGGCATGGAGGAGGCGGCGCTCTCGCGCCGGATCGACGCGCTCGTGGCCGACCTGGAGATGGACGCGTTCGCCTCGCGGCCGTGCGGCACGCTCTCCACGGGACAGAAGCAGCGCGCCAACATCGCGCGCGCGTTCCTCCACGAGCCGGAGGTGCTGATCCTCGACGAGCCGACGACCGCGCTCGACATCCTCAGCGGCCGCTTCATCGTCGCGTCGATCCGGCGCGAGCGCGCCGCGGGCAGGGCGATCCTCTTCTCGACGCACATCATGAGCGAGGCCGAGTACCTCTGCGACCGCATCGCCCTCATGCACGAGGGGCGCGTCGTCGACGCCGGCACCCTGCCCGAGCTCCTCGGGCGCTCCGGCACCACGAACCTGACCGACGCCTTCCTCCACCACGTGGAGCGGAGCCGCCCGGGCGCGGCGCGCGACACGCCCGAGCGCGCCGGCGCGCCCGCGCCAGGGGGCTGAGGCGCCGTGAGGCTCGCCATCGTCTGGACGATCCTCCGCAAGGAGCTCGTCGAGTCGCTCCGGGATCGGCGCACGCTCGTGCGCCTCGTCGTGGTCCCGCTCCTCCTCTATCCGCTCTTCGCGCTCGCGATGAGCAAGCTCGTCGGCGTCGAGGCGGCCGCGCGCGAGGCGCGCCCGTCCAGGATCGCGGTCTGGGGGGAGCTCGCCGAGGGCCTGCAGGCGAGGCTCTCCGCGGCGGGCAAGATCGAGCTCGCGCCGTGGGCCGGCGCGCCCCCCGACGTGCGCGAGGGGCTCCTCTCCGGGGCGCTCGCGCCGCCAGCGGGGCCAGAGCCCGCGCCGGACGACGGCGAGGCGGCGCCCCCCGAGGCCGAAGCCGAGCCGCCGAGGTGGATCGAGCCGGAGAACCCCGTGCTCGCCGCGGCGCGCGCCGCCGTGAGCGAGCGCAAGGTCGACGCGGTGCTCGTGCCGTGGCCCTCGATGGGGGCCGAGCTCGGGCGCGGCGGGAAGGGCGCCGTCGCGATCTACTTCGACTCGGTCCGCGCCGACTCGGCCACGGCGGAGGCGCGCCTCGCGGGCGCGCTGCAGCGCGCCCGCAGGGCCATCGTGGCGGATCGAGAGGCGGAGCGCGGCCTGCCCGAGGGGTTCTCGCGCGCGTTCGACGTCGTGCCGCGCGACGTCGCGGCGGACAGCCGCAAGGTCGGCCAGATCCTCGGCGCGATGATGCCGATGCTGCTGATCCTGATGTCGCTCCTCGGCAGCTTCCTCCCGGCGATCGATCTGACGGCGGGCGAGAAGGAGCGCGGCACGATGCAGACGCTGCTGTGCGCGCCCGTGCGGCCCATCGAGATCATCTCGGGCAAGTTCCTGGCCGTGTGGGTCATCTCGCTGCTCACGGCGCTCGGCAACGTGGTGAGCATGTCGCTCACGGTGAGCCGGTTGCTGCCCGACGCGATGGTCGTCGGCCCCGGCACCTTCGCGCTGACGTTCGTGCTGCTCGTGCCGGTCACGCTCCTGTTCTCGGCGCTGTTCCTCGCGCTCGCCGTGTTCGCGAAGGACTTCAAGGACGGTCAGAACGCGCTCATGCCGGCGTACCTGCCGCTCTCGCTGCTCGCCGGCATCACGGCCCTGCCGGTGGTCGAGCTCAACCCGTGGACGGCCTACGCCCCGGTCCTCAACATCGCGGTGCTGATCAAGGCGCTGTTCGTCGGAGAGGCGCCGGCCGATCTCCTCTTCACGGCGCTCGTCTCCTCGGCGCTCTATGCCTGCCTCGCGCTCCTCTTCGCCGCGCGCGTCTTCGAGCGCGAGAGCGTGCTCCTCGGGGGGCACGAGCCGGCGCGCGCCGTGCTCGGCCTGGGGCGCCGGGCCGGCGGGGCGCCCTCGGCGGGCTTCTCGCTGGCGGCGTTCGCGGGCGTCCAGGTGCTCTTCTTCTATGGCAGCCTGCTCATCGCCCGCACCAGCGTGGCGGTCCAGCTCGCGGTCTCGCAGGTCGGCTTCTTCCTGGTCCCGACCCTCGCGCTGGTCGCCGGCTTCGGCTACTCGCCGCGGGCGACGCTCGGCCTCAGGCCGGCCTCGGTCCGGGGCCTCGCCGGGGCGCTGCTCCTCGGGGTCGCCGCGTGGGCCGCGATCGGCGGCACCGTCCTCCGGTGGTTCCCCGCGCCGGAGCCCTTCGCCCGAGAGCTGGGCGAGCTCGTGCTGCTCGGCGGGCAGCCGTACCCGGTCGTCCTGCTGCTCGTCGCCGTCACGCCGGCCGTCTGCGAGGAGCTCCTGTTCCGCGGCCTCGTCTACGCAGGCCTGCGCCGCGCCGGGCCCGCGGTGGCGATCGGCGTATCGGCGCTCCTCTTCGGGCTCGCGCACGGGTCGGTGTACCGGCTCTTGCCGACGTTCTCGCTCGGGCTGGCGCTCGGCTACGCGCGCCACCGCACCGGCTCCGTGCTGCCCGGAGCGCTGCTTCACGCCCTGAACAACGGGCTCGCGGTGTCGCTCCTCTATTTCAAGCCGTCATGGGCGCAAGGCCTCCTCGAAGGAGAGGTCCTGCCGTGGAGCATCACATTCGCGGGGATGGTCGTCTCGCTGGCCGGGCTGCTCCTGCTCCGGTTCTCGGCGCCGAGCGCGCCGGAACCGGAACCGGAAGGGAAGGCGAAGATGGAAGCGCGCGATCGCCGCGGGACCGGCGCTTCCGGAGACGGTGGGGGACACGACTGAAGCTGGCGAACGCGGTGGTGGTGTGCGAGCGCGCGTGGAGGGGAATCGCGCACCAGCACCCTGGGGAGCCACGCCCGCGCTTACCGCGGCTCTGGCCGCAGCTCGAGGATCCGCACGTCGTACGGCGCGAGCTCCACGGCGTGGACTGGGGACTTGCCGCCCAGCTCCGTCAGGTGCCCTGAGGCCGCGGCGGGCTTCACGGTGAGCGGCTGATCCGCCTGGCTGACAAGGAACACGAAGCGGCGGCCATCCCGGTGGCGCAGCGTGTCGGCTGCGACGCGCGGGTCGTCCACCGTCACCGGTCGCTTCACGCCGGCGAGCTCGACGAGCGCGTCGTAGATCCTGTAGGTCGGCTCCGGGTTGATCCGCGGGGTCGCCGCGGCGAAGTGCTCGATCGGATACGTGCAGAGCACGACGCTGCCGCTCCCGATCTTGCGCCGCAGCAGCGCCGGCCGGCCGCGCTGGTCGACCGCGACGACCTCCGCGCCCCTCGGGCGCACGGGCAGGTAAGCGCGGCTGTGCTCGGTGCCGGAGACCGGGAACGTGAGCGTCGTGCCCGCCGCGATCGTGCCGAACTGGCATTCGAAGGTGAGCTTTGCGCGATCGTCCTCGATCGGATCGATCATCCCGTAGCGCAGCTGGTGCTCGACGCCGAACATCGCGTTGAGGTGCGCGTACCACGGCCCGCGCTGCGACCCGTGCGTGCCGTGGCAGTACGACGCGTAGACGACCGCGCCGGCGGACGCGAGCCGCTCCAGGAGGTGCCATGTGGGCGCGGTCAGCTGCTTGGCCGACGGCAGCAGGTAAAGCCGGCAGTCCTCCGCGATCCCGTCCCGCTCGCGCGTCAGCCCGACCGGCAGGTCCGCCTCCTTCGCCGCGATGTAGGCCTGCCGCAGCATCGTGAACAGGTAGCTGCGGTCCTCGGCCTCCGTGAACGGGAACGCGCCTTCCAGGTACGACGGGACGATCAGCGCCGCGTCGGCCGGCTCGCGCTCACAGCCCAGGACGTCGATGTCGGAGAGCACCTTGGCGAAGCGGGCCATCTCCTCGAGCTGCGGCTTGGGGCGGCCCTCGACGGTCGTCAGCCCGAAGTGGAGCTCGAAGGGGTGGTGCCTGTAGGGATCCTGGTGGATGAGATCGAAATCGGTGTTGTTCCAGCCGATCCACCCGGTGGCGCCGGCCAGCAGCGTGTTGTGGAGGACTTGCCGGTAGTAATGCGCGGCGTTCTCGTCGGACGCGAAGGCCGACGACACGCCGAACTCCTCCAGCACCACGGGCTTGCCGAGGAAGCCCGTGAGCTCGCAGACGAACGCCGCGCCGTAGTGCTGGCGCGCCAGGTCGTTCTCCATCCGGTACACGTGCGGGCCGAGGAAGTCGACGAGCGCGCCGAGATCGCGGACGGAGAACCCATTGTCGTTCCCCGTGACCTCGATGCCCCACGCGCCGTCGCCGATCGAGATCGGCTGGCTCGCCCCTCCGGCCCGCAGCGCCTGCACGACAAGGCTCGCCCAGCTCGTGACGTTCTCGCGGATCGAGCGCTCGCGCTCGCCGTAGATCGGCATCTCGTTGGAGACGAGCCAGCCCGTCACCGCCCGGTGCCCCGCGAAGCGCCGCGCCATCTGCTCGGCGAACCAGGCCTGCCGGGCCACCATCCACACGTCGCCGTAGAGGTCCCGCCCGCGCCGCCATGCCGGGTCCCAGTTCTCGCCGGACATGTGGCCGACGAGGAGGGTCGGGATCGTCGTGAGGCCCGCCTCGACGTGCGCCTCGAGGAAATCGGCATAACGCGCGACGCAGTCCTCGTCGATCCGGTCCGGCTCCGGCATGAAGTGCGGCCAGTAGAAGAACGACCGGGTCATGGTCAGGCCGTGATCGGCGAGCACCCGGAGCTCCTCGCGGACCACGAACGGATCATAGCTCTGCCACATGAGCGGGCCGCCGCGCCGCGACCAGAAATTGGCCCCCAGCCAGGTGACCGCCTGTAGACGAACTGCGACTTTGGCGAAATTGCGGTGCATAGTCCTCACGTCCTGATCATGCAGAGCGGCGCTCTCGAACACCGTCCGTCCCCGTGCTCGCGGCGCGGGCCGGGCGCTCGCGGCGCGAGCGGCGGGCAGGTTACTTAATCGGTTCAGTTTACGTTACTTAATCGGTTCAGTCTATGTGCCCGTGCGGGTGGCCGGGCTCTCGCTCGGGCCAGGCCGGCTCATGCGCGGGGGGGCGGGGCGGTGCTGCCCCGCGTCGCGAGCGTCGGCGCGCTGCACTCGTCGTCGGTGACCGGCTCTCCTGCGACGAGGCGGAGGAGCAGCGCGGCGGCGCGGGAGCCGTGCTCGGCGATGTTGCGGCGCACCGCGGTGAGGGCGGGGTGGACGAGCTGGCACAGCGCCGAGTCGTCCCAGGCCACGATCGACAGGCGCTCCGGCACGGGGACGCGCATCTCGTGGGCGACCGCGAGCGCGGCCACGGCCATCACGTCGTTGTCGAAGACGATGGCTGTGGGCGGCGAGGCCTCGGCCAGGAGCCGCCGAGTGGCCTGGCCGCCTGCCTCGCCCGTGTAGTCGGCGTGGACCGTCTGCACCCGATCCAGGCGCCGCTGGCGCGCGGCTGCGGTGAACGCCTTGGTGCGGACCGCGGTGTGCACGAACTCGGCCGGGCCGGCGACCCGCGCGATCGACCGGTGGCCCAGCGCGGCCAGGTAGTCGACGACGGCCCGCATGGCGCTCGCGTCGTCGCTCCACACCGCGGGCAGCTGCCCCTTGCCCGCCGGGCCGCCGATCACCACCGCCGGGAGCTTCAGCTCCTCGATCAGCTTCACGCGCGGATCGTCGTCGCAGAGGTCGACGAGGATCACCCCGTCGACCCGCCGCTCGGCCCACCAGCGGCGGTAGGTCTCCACCTCGGCCACGCGATCCTCCGTGACCTTGAGCAGCAGCGCCTCGGCCTTCTCGGACAGCTCCGCCTCGATGCCGGAGATGAGCTGCATGAAGAACGGCTCGATGCCGAGCATGTGCGCGGGCCGGTCGATGACCAGGCCGACGGCGCCGGCGCGGCCGTCGGAGAGCGCCCGCGCCGCGTTGCTCGGCTGCCAGCCCAGCTCCGCCGCGATGGCCAGGATCCGCTCGCGCGTCGGCTCCGACACGCCGGGCCTGCCGTTCAGCGCATACGACACCGCTCCTTTGGATACCCCCGCCCGCCACGCGATGTCCGTGATCGTCGGACGCTTCACGCATCACCTCCGCTCCAGGCGACGGAGCGTGCCTGCCGTGTGAACCCGCTCCGCCGCATGGCCCCGGTGGATAGCACGACGGCCCGCTGGCGAGCCGAACGCCGCGCAGGGCCGAGCGCCGCGAGCGAGCGACGAGCCCAGCGCAGCCCCTCCCACACCGTCGCCTGGCCAGGCGAGGCGCCGTGCTGGACGGCCGCGGGGGCCCGGTCAGCGCGCCGCTGTCAAGCGGGGCGCTGTGTCCCGTGGGACTCCGCTGCTGGGCGGACGGGCCGTGTCGCGCTGTTCACGCCACCTCGAGGAGCTCGCGTTCGGTGATGCCGAGCAGGAAGAGGATGGCGTCGAGGCCGCTTGCGGAGAGGGACGTGTCGGCGGCCTCTCGCAGCTTGGGCTTTGCGCGGAACGCGACGCCGAGGCCGGCCCTTTGCAGCATCAGGAGATCGTTGGCGCCGTCGCCCACGGCGATGGTCTGATCGAGCAACACGCCTTCTGCCTGGGCGATGGTCTCGAGCAGCTCGGCCTTGCGTTGCGCGTTGACGATCGGCCCTGTGACCCGGCCGGTCAGCTGTCCGTTCGCGACCTCGAGCGCGTTCGAGTAGGCGTAGTCGATCCCGAGCCGTGCCTTCAGCGCCTCCGCTGCGATCGAGAAGCCGCCCGAGATCACCGCCGTCCGGTAGCCGAGCCGTTTCAGCACCCGGATGAGCGTCTCTGCGCCCTCGGTGATGGGGAGCTCTGCGGCGAGCTTCCGCAGCACGCCGACGTCGAGGCCGCGGAGCAGCGAGAGCCGCTGGCGGAGCGACTCGTCATAATCCATCTCCCCTTGCATTGCGCGCTCGGTGATCTTCGCCACCTCCTCCGCCACGCCCTTCGCGCGCGCCAGCTCGTCGATCACCTCGATCCGGATGAGCGTCGAGTCCATGTCCATCACGACGAGCCGCTTGCTCCGGCGGAAGAGGCCCTCGCGTTGCAGCGCGAGATCGAAGCTGTTCTGCGTCGCGAGGGCGAGGAGGGCCTGCTTGAGGGTGTCGGCCTCCTCTTCGCGCTGGAGCAGCACCTGGATCTCCACCGACGAGAGGCGTTCGACCGACAGCCGCGCGATCTTCTCGATGTTCGCGCCGTGGGCAGCGAGTGTGGAGGCCACGTCGTGCAGCGGTTTTGCGCCGAGCTCGCGGCCGATGGCTGTCACCACGTACCGGCTCCCTGGCGCGCGCCGTGGCGCGCCCCCGTCGAGCGGCTTGAAGTCGAGCGTCACGCCGAGCTCTTTCGCGGCGAACAGCAGCTCCTTGAGTCCGCTGCGTGTCTCGGGGAAGAGCGCGAGGAGCGCGAGGTTCAGGTTTCCGTGCACCACCACCTGTTCGATGTCGAGCAGCGTGGCGCCGATATCGCTGAGGATGCCCGTGAGCCGAGCGGTGATGCCGGGGTGGTCCCTGCCGGTGACGGTGACGAGTATCGGATCGGACGAGACTGCCATGCCGGAGCCCCCTTAACAGCGCCGCGCGGCAGGGTCGACGCCGATAGCTCGCTGCACGAAGCAAAACGATGCTTCACCGAAAGAGCGTTTGCCAAACCACCGCTCCCCCTCCGTGCTCCACGCCCTCCTGCTCCGCATGGCCCGCCCCGCCTGCGCGCCTGCAGCCTTCCCATCCCCCCCACCCCCCACAAAGAGCCCGCGGGGGAGGAGGCTGCGCGCGCGGGGGGGCGGTGGGCGGGCCCCACGAATCCGAGGGCCGGCCCGCCCCGCAGCCCCATCCGCGCGGTCCTCCCTCCCCCGTCCAGCCGGCAACAGCCCCCCCAAAAGGCCCGAGTTCGTGGGAGGGCCCACCGCCCCCCCGCGCGCGCAGCCTCCTCCCCCGCGGGCTCCGTCGCTATCGGTAGCGCCCGCCCCCTCGCCCCGCCGCCGCCCGTCCGCCCCCTTTGCCGCCCGCCGCCGGCCGCCCGCCCCCCTTGCCGCCCGGCCCGCGCCGGCTCGCCGGCCGCCCCGCCCGCGCCGGCTTCTCCTCGGCCGCCTCGCGCGCCGCGCCGGCGTCCCCGTCCCCCTGCTGTGCCTTGAGCTGCCGGAGCTGATCGCGCAGCCGCGCCGCCTTCTCGAACTCGAGGTTCTCCGCCGCAGCGAACATCTCCTGCCGGAGCGCGTCGATCTGGTCGACCAGGTCCACCGCGGCGCGCGCCGCATCGGCCGCGGGCTTCGCCGGGCCCTTCGGGACGGCGTAGTAGTCGCGCGTGCCCGAGGTGGGCGACAGGTCGAGGATCGCCTTCTTCACCGTGGCCGGCGTGATGCCGTGCTCCTTGTTGTACGCCTCCTGGATCGCGCGCCGCCGGTTCGTCTCGTCCATCGCGCGCTTCATCGCCTCGGTGATGCGATCGGCGTACATCACGACCTCGCCGTTCACGTTGCGTGCGGCGCGGCCGATCGTCTGGATGAGCGAGCGCGGGCTCCGGAGGAAGCCCTCCTTGTCGGCGTCGAGGATGGCGACCAGCGACACCTCGGGCAGATCGAGCCCCTCGCGCAGCAGGTTGATGCCGACCAGCACGTCGAACTCGCCGCGCCGGAGATCGCGGAGGATCTCCACGCGCTGGAGCGTGTCGACGTCCGAGTGGAGGTAGCGGACCCGGATGCCCAGCTCCGTGTAGTACTCGGTCAGATCCTCGGCCATCCGCTTGGTCAACGTGGTGACGAGCACGCGATCGCCGCGGCCGACCCGCTCCCGGATGCGCGCGAGCAGGTCGTCGACCTGACCGGACACCGGGCGGATCTGGATCTGCGGATCGATGAGCCCGGTTGGCCGGATGATCTGCTCCACGACAGAGCCGGCCGACTTCTGCAGCTCGTAGTCGCCGGGCGTCGCGCTCACGAAGAGGACCTGCGCGTAGTGTTGCTCGAACTCCTCGAACTTGAGCGGCCGGTTGTCGAGCGCGCTGGGGAGCCGGAACCCGTACTCGACGAGCGTCTCTTTCCGCGCCCGGTCGCCCCGGTACATCGCCCCGACCTGCGGGACGGTCTGGTGCGACTCGTCGATGATGAGGAGGAAGTCCTTCGGGAAATAGTCGATCAGCGTCGGCGGGGGCTCGCCGGCCTTCCGGCCCGAGAGGTGGCGCGAGTAGTTCTCGATGCCGTTGCAGAACCCCATCTGCTCCAGCATCTCGAGATCGTACATCGTGCGCTGCTCGATACGCTGCTTCTCGAGGAAGCGCACGGCCCTGTCGTAGAAGTCGATGCGCTCGCGCAGCTCCTCGCGGATCGCCTGGATCGCGAGCCTGAGCTGCTGTTGCTCGGTGACGTAGTGGGAGCCGGGGAAGACCGCGTAGCGATCGAGCTGGCCCACCACCTTGCCGCGGACCGGGTCGACCTCCTTGATGGCCTCGATCTCGTCGCCGAAGAACTCGACCCGGATCGCGAGCGCCTCCTCGTAGGCCGGGAAGATCTCGACGACGTCGCCGCGGACGCGGAACGTCCCGCGGTGGAAATCGACGTCGTTCCGCGTGTACTGGATGTCGACGAGCCGCCGCAGGAGCTCGTCGCGACGGATCTCGGTGCCGCGCTCGAGCTTGATCAGGAGCCCGTGGTAGCTCTCGGCCGAGCCGATGCCGTAGATGCAGCTCACGGAGGCGACGATGATCACGTCCGGCCGCGAGAGCAGCGCGTGCGTCGCCGCGTGGCGCATGCGGTCGATCGCGTCGTTGATGATCGCGTCCTTCTCGATGAACGTGTCGCTCGTCGGGACGTAGGCTTCGGGCTGGTAGTAGTCGTAGTAGCTGACGAAGTAGTGGACGGCGTTGTTGGGGAAGAGGTCCCGCATCTCGCCGTAGAGCTGGGCCGCCAGCGTCTTGTTCGGCGCCATGATGAGGGTCGGCTTTTGCAGCTTTTCGATCACCTTGGCGGCGGTGAACGTCTTGCCGCTGCCCGTGACGCCGAGGAGGACCTGGAAGGCCTCGCCCTGCTCGAAAGCGGAGCAGATCTCCTGGAGCGCGCGAGGCTGGTCACCGCACGGCTTGAATTCGGAGACGAGCTCGAAGTGTGTGGGCATGGAGCGGAGGACCCTAGTGCGGCGAGGCGCTCCTCGCAACCTCCGCGGCCGTCAGGGCCGGAGGGCGGGGTGGCCTCGCCGGCAAGGCGTGGTCTCGTCCGGCTTCGTCCGGCTTCGTCGGTCTTTCAACTATCGGCAACCATTGGCAACCATCGGCCGAGCGGAAATTGTCGACCCACTGTCGTTCACCTGGAACGAGGGCGCCCCACGTCGTCCCGCGCGCCTCCGTCCGGCCCACGCTCGTCCCCGCTTCGCCGCATGCGCCGCGCCTCGCCGCGCGCTCGTTGCACCCCAGAGCGGGCTCCGCGCGCTCGTTGCACCCCAGAGCGGGCTCCGCGCGCTCGTTGCATGACGCGCGCTCCGTACGCGCGCGCTGTGCTCGCTGCCCATGCGGCCGGGCCGAGCCGAGAGCGCTTGACGTCGGCGCGGGGCCATAGGATTCTAGGTGCTGTCGCGTCGTGGTGACGTGAGCCGAACGCGGAGGTCAGGTCATGAGTGCCAACACATCGCACACCCATTGCGCCGCCGCCGTCGTTTCCGCCGCGGCCGGCTGAGCTCGTCTCCACGTCTCCGCGACGTCGCCCGCGTGCCCTGAGGGGCGCGTGTGTGCCCTGAGCGCGTGCCCCTCCCAGGGATCTGCCCTGGCCGGGTGTGCCTTCTGGCGTGACGTCCTGATCGATCGACGAGCTCCGCTCCGCGGCGGCCCCGCGCGTGGAATGGCCGGCGCGTGCGCGCTTGTGCGCCGCCGCGCCCTGTCCGTCGATCGCCGCGCGCCGAAGCTCGGGCGCGGCCGAACGCCATGGAGCGCTCGTCCGTCATGCAAACTCGCCTCGATTCTCTCGTTGATCCGTCTTCGCAGCACGAAATGCAGCCCGATCTGGTCGGGCTTGGATGGACTCCCTTCTTCGCGAGCCAGCTCGCCTGTCTCAAGGATGCCGTGCAGCCTGCGCGCGTCGTCCTCGCCTCCGCGTCCAGGCACCACGTTCAGACGGCGGATGGCCCGCGCATCGCGGTGGTCAGCGGTCGCCTCGCGCACGAGGCAGCCGACCGCGCGGCGCTCCCCACCGTCGGTGACTGGGTGGGCCTCAGGCCGGGCGACGGCGCTGGGCCTTCGTACATCGTGCACACGTTCGCGCGGAGCACGTGCCTGCGCCGCAAGGCCGCGGGGCCCACGGTGGAGGCCCAGGTGCTCGCGGCCAACATCGACAAGGTGTTCATCGTCACGTCGCTGAACGCCGACTTCAACCTGCGCCGCATCGAGCGTTACATCGACGCCGTCCTCGACAGCGGCGCTCGCCCGGTCCTCGTGCTCAACAAGGCCGATGTCTGCCCGGATCCGGAGCGGTACATCGACGCGGCGCGGGATGTCGCCCCTGCCGCGCCGATCGCGCTCGTCAGCGCGCTCTCCGGTGCCGGCCTCGACGCGCTTCGCGCCGAGATCGGGGCAGGGGAGACCATCGCCCTCGTCGGCTCGTCCGGCGTGGGGAAGTCCGCGCTCAGCAATCGCCTGCTCGGCGCGGAGGTCCAGCTCGAGGGCGCGATCCGGGCGTCGGATGAGCGTGGCCGCCACACGACGGCTCACCGGGAGCTGTTCCTGATCCCTGGAGGTGGCCTCCTCATCGACACGCCGGGCATACGGGAGCTCGGCGTCTGGTCCGCGGGCGGCAGCGCCCCGGCCGGCTTCGACGACGTCGAGGCCCACGCCGCGGCCTGCCGTTTCCGGGACTGCGCGCACGACGGCGAGCCCGGTTGCGCGGTGCTCCGTGCCATCAAGGACGGCGACCTCGATCCCGAGCGTCTCGGCGCCTACCTCAAGCTGGGTGCGGAGCGCCGCTACCTCGCCGGCCAGCAGGACGTGCGCGCGAAAATCGAGGAGAAGCGGCGCTGGAAGCAGATCTCGAAGCAGATGCGCGCCAATCCGAAGCGATAAGCGGAGCCGCCCTCCCGCCCCCGCGGCCAGACCCCAGCGTCCCCGCCACGCCGCGTAGACACCCCCAGCAAATCCCCCGCATCCTCCCCCCGCCCCCGCCCGCCTGCGCGCCCCCTCGAAACCGCTCTTCCCATCCCTCGGAAAGAGCCCTCGGGAGGGGGTGTCGCGCGCGGGGCCGGCGGGGGAAGGGCCCCACGAACCCGAGCGCCGGCCCGCATCGAAGCCACTCGCCCTTGGTTCTCCCTCCCCCGTTCAGCCGGCCATAGCCACCACAAGGCGCGAGTTCGTGGGAAGGGCCCCCCGTCGGCCCCGCGCGCGACACCCCCTCCCGAGGGCTCCCCCGCGTCCCGGGAAGCCCTCTCCGTCCCGTGTCCCGTGTCCCGTCAGATCCCGTATTGCCGGAGCTTCTTGTGGAGCCCCTCGCGCGTGATCCCGAGCGACTTGGCCGCGTTCGTCTTGTTGTTGTTGTGCCCGCGCAGCGCTTCCAGGAGGAAGAACTTCTCGACCGCGTCCATCATCTCCTTGAGCGACCCTTTCGGCGTCCCCGCCCGCGCGATGAGCCCCTCGACCTGCCGGATCCTCGGCGAGAGCAGCTCCGGCGTCCCGAACGCCCCCGGCTCCAGCTGGATGACGATCCGCTGCACCTCGTTCTGGAGCTCCCGGACGTTGCCCGGCCAGTCGTACGCGACCATGAGCTCCATCGCCTGCTGGCTGAACCCGCCGCAGGGCTTGCCGATCTCGTCCGCGTAGCGCTCCAGGAAGTGCGTAGCGAGCAGCGAGATGTCGTCGCGCCGCTCTCGCAGCGGCGGCAGGCGGATCGGGAAGACCTTGAGGCGGTAGTAGAGGTCCTCGCGGAACCGCCCCTTGGCCACCTCGTCCTCGAGGTTCCGGTTCGTCGCGGCGACGATGCGCACGTTGACGTGCTTCGGGCTCGTCGCGCCCACGGGCCGGATCTCGCCCTCCTGGAGCGCCCGGAGGAGCTTCGATTGCAGCGACAGCGGCGTCTCGGTGATCTCGTCGAGGAAGAGCGTGCCCCCGTCGGCGATCTCGAACAGCCCCTTCTTCTCCTCGGTGGCGCCCGTGAAGGACCCCTTCTTGTGCCCGAACAGCTCGCTCTCCAGGAGGCTCTCGGCCAGCGCCGCGCAGTTCTGCGCGACGAACAGCTTGTCGCGGCGGCGGGAGCGGTAGTGGACGGCGGCGGCGATGAGCTCCTTGCCCGTGCCCGTCTCGCCCTCGATCAGCACCGTCACGCGCGTGTCGACGACCTTGTCGAGCTGCCCGATGACCTTGCGCATCGCGTCGCTGTTGCCGATGATGTCGACCGCGCCCCCGCTGCCGCCCCGGCGGCGCTCCTCGCGCCCCTTGAGGAAGCTGTTCTCCTTCTGGAGCCGCTCCTCGGCGAGCACGAGCCGCTTGATGAGCCGGGCGTTCGCCACCGCGAGCGAGGCGTTGGCGGCCAGCACGAGGAGCGTCTCCAGGTCGCCGGCGTTCAGCATCCCGGGCACGCTCCGGTTGTCGGCCTGGAGCACGCCGATGATCTCCTCGCCCTTCCAGAGCGGGACGGCGAGCGTGCTGCGGATCGAGGCGCCCATCAGCGACTCGGACTGCCCGACCTCGATCGGCGCGTCGGCGGCGAGCACGGCCGCCCGCTCCTTGATCACCTTCCGGTACACGCTGCGCGTGATCGGGACGGGCCCTGCAGGCGGCCCCCCTTTGCCCGACGCGGACCGGACCCGCGTCAGCACCGGCACGAACGCCGCCGGCGCCGCGCCCGGCTCCTGGTCGTCGTCGCGCAGCACCACCGTGACGTGGGTCGAGCTCGGCACGAGCGCGAGCACCGCGTCGGCGATCTCGGCGAGCACCTCGTCGAGATCGGTCGCCGCGCCGATGCGCTTCTGCGCCGCGTACATCGCCGACAGCGCGCTCGGGTCGCGCTCGATCTTCGCCTCGGCAGGCTCGATCTCGTCGAGGCGGCGGATCGAGACGACCCGCGCGTCGTCGGCCTCCTCCGGGATCTTCACCACCATCCGGGTGACCGCGTCCCCGGAGCCGAGCTCGATGACGTCCCCCGTCTGGAGGGCGAGCGCGCTGCGCCCCGCGCCGAGCTCCAGCCGCTCGCCTCGCCGCGTCACGCTCGTGCCGTTCGTCGAGCGCAGATCCTCGAGGATCACCCCGTCGGCGCCGCTCACGATGCGCGCGTGCGCCCCGGAGACGTGGCGATCGTCGAGGACGACGCGGTTGTCCGACGAGCGCCCGAGCGTGATCAGCTCGCCCTGGAGCTCGAAGGTGCGCCCGGCAGCGAGACCCTGGGTTACCTCGAGCACGATCATGGTTCGTTCTTCAGCCGGAAAGACCCCGTGACAAGGGCCGGAGTAAACCGTCAAGACGGCGGAGACGCCAGGAAAAATCAGGAGCCAGGCGCGTCAGTGAAGCTCGCGCAAGCTTCGCGCGAGCTTCGCGTGAAGCTCGCGCAAGCATCGCGCCCAGGCGGCGCCAATCAAGGAAAATCTGGATCCAGGTGATGTGCCCGCATGCGCGCTCCAGGCGCTCCAGGCGCCCCGACCGCGGACGGGGCGCACTGCGCTGCGGCGGTCACTGCGCGCGGGCGGTGAGGCGGTAGATGACCGTCTTGAAGGGCGCGTTGCCGGCGATCTTCTCGGGATCCTTCGAGGCCTCGCCCTCGTCGACGATCTTCTGCAGCTTGGTCGCGACCTCGGCGTCGCCCTTCGGCGAGAGGGCGTCGATGACCGAGACCGAGACGAAGCGGACGGCCGCGTTCGAGACCTTCGGCATCGCGTCGATGATCTGCTGCCGGACCTCGGGGGTGCCGAGCACGCCCGCCATGTAGGCGGACTTGATCCCCTGGAACTGCGTCTCCTTCGCCTGCGACGCCGGCTCGCCGAGCTTGCCGACGTAACACTCGAGCTTGGTGCCGCAGGCCCCGAGCAGCTCCTTCGCGATCTTGATCTCCTTCTCCATCGACTTGCCGACCGTGCCGCCGCCGCTCGTGCGGGTGCCCGCGAGCCGGTCGACGTCGGCGATCTGGTCGGGCTTCATCAGCTTGAGCGCCGTCTGCAGCGAGACGTCGCGGATCTGCGCGACGTCGTCCTCCTCGCCGCGCGCCTCGAGGCCGGTCTTCACGAGCCACGGCACGAGGCTCGCGTCGAAGAAGTTGCTCGCCGCCTCGGCGAGCATCACCCGCGCGTTGATGCCGGCCGGCGGCATCTCGAGCCCCGCGGGCGTCTTCTCGTAGGCCGCCTGGAAGGCCGCGAGGGTCTCCGGCGTCCTCGGCACCTTGGTCAGCTCGCGCGCGATGATGGCGCGCGGCACGTCCTCGGCCTTCCCGAGCGCGGCGAGCAGCGGCTGCGACGACTCCTGCCGGCCGATCGTCGCCAGGACGAGCGCGGCCGCAGCGACGTGGGCGGTCTCCGCGGCCTTCTTCTGCTCCGCGTTCGCCTTGTCGCCGCCGGCGCCCTTCAGGTTCTCGACCTTCGAGTACTCGACGAGCTCCTTCTGATCGCCCTGGAGCAGCGCGATCGTCGGCTGGATCGCGGGCTTGCCGATCTTCGTGAGCGCCAGGATGGCCGTCGTGGCCGCGTCGGCCTTGAACGGCGACAGCACCACCTTGAGCAGCGGCACGACCGCCTTCTCGCTGCGCTGCCACCCGAGCAGCTCCGCGGCGGTGATCTGCCAGAACAGCTCGTTCCGCATCGTGCCGACGTCCTTCGGGTCGTTGATCGGGCGCCCGATCATCGTGATGAGCCCGTCTTCCCAGGACTTGCTGTTGATGTCGACCATCGCGTCGTGCACGTCGCGCGAGATCGTCGAGCCCTTGGGCTTGCCGTGCTGGAGCTTCGAGAAGACGGCCATGAGCGGCTCGGCGGCCTTCTCCGACTTCATCGCGCCGAGGCCGCGCACGGCCCAGCGGACGTCCTCCTCGGTGGACTCGGGCTTGTAGTCCTTGAGCGCCTTGATGAGGCAGGCCTCGCCGCGCGGGTCCCTCGTGTCGGAGATGAACTTGATGAGCTTGGAGTTCGTGCGCTCGTCGAGATCGCCGGTCACGCACTTCTGCGTCATCGGCTCGATGATCTTGTCGAGGAGCGGCTTCACGGTCGGGCCGTTCCGGTCCTTGTTGTCACGCGTCATCGCGTCTTCGAAGAACTGGACGAGCCGGTTGACGGAGGCGGTGAGCGTGGCCGGGTCGTCGAGCCGCTTGACGTGCGTCTCGGGGTCGTTCTCGTCGCCGCATCCGACGATGACGCCTGCGGAGAGCGCCATCGACGACGCGGTGGCGGCCCCCAGGAGGAGCGAGCGAAGGAGCGGCAGGATGCTGCGTGCTGAGCGGGACATGGTGTTTCCTCCGGGACCTCGGTGATGCTGCCGGCCTGACCTCGCCGTCGCACGGCGCGCTTCAGGAGAGGCGGTCAGCGGCTAGCCTTCGTTAGCCTGAGGGGACGAAAGTGGACAAAAACAGCGCGCGGCAGGGGGCGCGGCCCCCCTTCGGCCACGACGTGGCGCCGCTCCGCCATGGAAACGGCGAAGCCGACGCTATTCGCCGCCAGAGAACGTGTCAACGCGAGCGCGGCGCCGAGACGAGCCGGCGGATCCCCGTGGCGAAGAGCCGGTCGGGGATGACACGGCGCAGCGCGACGAGCGCGCGTGCGTCCCGGCCGACGAGGGTCCTGAAAGGCGGCGATGCGTCGTCGATGAGGCGGAGGATCGCGGCCGCGACCGGGGCGGGCGGCGGCGCCTTGGCGGCGTCCTTCAGGACGATCTGCTCGATCGCCCTGGTCATCGCGCCGTAAGGGCCGTCGAGCGAGACGTGGGCGCCGCGTCGCTGGTTTTCATAGAAAATTTCGGTCTTGAAGGTGCCGGGCTCGACGAGGCAGACGTGGACGCCGAACGGGGCGACCTCCCAGCGCAGCGCCTCGCTGAAGCCCTCGACGGCGTGCTTCGTCGCCGCGTAGGCGCTGACGCCGGGGAGGCCGATGAGCCCGGAGAGGCTCGAGACGTTGACGATGCGGCCGCGCCCCGCGCCGCGCATCGCGGGGAGCACCGCGCGCGTCACGGCCATCAGCCCGAAGACGTTGGTCTCGAACTGCGCCCGGACGTCGCCGTCCGCCTGCTCCTCGAAGGCGCCGCCGACCGCGATGCCGGCGTTGTTGACGAGGGCGTAAGCGGGGCCGTGCTTCCGAAGGATCTCCCGGACCCTGTCGGGCGCGCTCGCCGCGGCGACGTCGAGCTGCTCGATCTCGAGCGTGACGCCCCGCGCGCCGGCGGCGGCGAGGAGCGCGCCCGCCTTCTCGGGGCGGCGCATCGTGGCGATGACCCGGTGGCCCGCGGCCGCGCACGCGACCGCGGTCGCGAGGCCGATGCCGCTCGAGGAGCCGGTGACGAGGACGAGGTGACCCATGGCGAAGGGGCGCGAGTATAGGCGAAGCGCGACGCGGCGGGGGAGCGCGGGGCGCGGCATGTGCGGCGCGTGCGGCGCGTGCGGCGCGTGCGGCGCGTGAGGCGCGTGCGCCGCGTCGAACCGCCGCCGCCGCCGCCGCCGCGCCGCCGGGGCGGGCGCTCAGCCGATGATCATCGCCTCGCTGAGGAGCCGGCCCTCCCTGAAGCGCCGCAGGTTCCAGCGGTCGAACAGGGGGAGGGAGGCGCCCTCGGCGATGTGCTGCGCGAGGAGCTTGCCCATGACGGGCGCGATCATGAAGCCGTGCCCCATGAACCCGGAGGCCTGGTAGAAGTGCTCGACCTCGTCGACCCCGCCCACGATCGGGTTCTGATCCGGGGTGAGGTCGTAACAGCCGGCCCACTGCCGCAGCACCTTCACGCTGCCGAGGAGGGGACACGCGGTGACGAGGGCCCGCGCGTACAGGGCGAGGAACTTGTGGCTCGACCCCATGTCGAGGCCGTCGGGGACGTCCTCGTTGGAGATGCCGCCCACGATCTCGCCGCGCATCGACTGGGAAAAATAGAGGCCGTTCGAGAGATCCGCGACGAGCGGGCCGAGCCAGGGCTTGAGCGGCTCGGTCGAGCAGATCTCGTGGCGGTGCGGGTGGTTGGGCAGCTCCACGCCGAGCATGCGCGCGATCTCGGGGCTCCACGCGCCGGCCGCGTTGACGACCTTGTTCGTCCGGATCTCGCCGCGATCGGTGACCACGGCCTCGATCCGCGCGCCCTGCGTGCGGAAGCCGAGGACGTTCGTGAAGGTGGCGATGTCGACGCCGAGCTTCTGCGCGCGCTCGGCGTAGCCCCAGACGAACGGCCACGGGAACACGACGCCGTCGTCGGGGTTGTAGCTGGCCGCCACGACGCCGTCGGTCGAGAGCTGCGGCACGATCGCGCGCGCCTCGTTGGCGGTGAGCATCCGCGTCCCGAGGCCGCACGCGTTCTGCACGGCGACGCTCTTCTCGAGCGTCCGGCGGCCCGCCTCGCTGCGCACGAGGAAGAGGTAGCCGCCCTGCCGGAACCAGATGTTGATCTTCATCTCGCGGGCGAAATCCCGGCAGATGCGGATGCTCTCCTGCATGAGCCGGATGTTGCCCTCGCTCGAGAACTGCGCCCGGACCCCGCCGCCGTTGCGCCCGCTGGCGCCGCCGCAGAGGTAACTCCGGTCGACGACGACGATGTCGGTGACGCCGTGGTGCCGCGCGAGGTTGTACGCGATCGCGAGGCCCATGATCCCCGCGCCGATGATGACGATCTCGGCCTGCCCCCGCATCGCGCCTCAGCCGAGCTCCGACCTCGCCGCGGCGACGACGGCGGCCTGGAGGGCGCCGTTCGAGGCGATGATGCCGCGGCCGAGCTTGAGCCCGGGGCCGTTGTAGTCGATGGGCGCGCCCGAGAGGTCGGTGAAGCTGCCGCCCGCCCCGAGGAGCACGGCCTCGGGCGCGCAGCTGTCCCAGAGCTTGGCGCCGCCCCCGCCGTGCACATAGAGGTCGACCTCGCCGGTCGCGATCCGGGCGATCTTCACGCCGACCGAGCCGCACGGGACGACCTTCGAGATGCCGAGCCGCGCGAGGACCGGATCGAGCTCCTTCGGCCGGTGCGAGCGTGAGATGATGAGCGTCGCGTCGGCCGGCGCGCTCACGTCCGAGACCCGGAGCGGCCTGCGGCTGCCGTCCCTCGCCTCGAGGAAGGCGGCGCCGCCCTCGCCGGCGCGGCCGGCCAAAGCCTCGCCCGTCGTGGGCATCACCACGACGCCCAGCGCCGCGCGGCCGCGGACCGCGAGCCCGATCATCACGGCGAACTCGCCGTTCCTGTCCGCGAACTCCCGCGTGCCGTCGAGCGGGTCGACGAAGAACACCCGCTCCTTCCGCAGGCGCGAGGCGAGCTCGTCGCCGGTCGGGACGCTCTCCTCGGCGAGGATCGCCTCGCCGGGGAACGCGGCCTCGAGCGCGCTGCAGATGAGCGTGTTCGCCTCGCGGTCGGCGCGGGTCACCGGGTCGCCGGGGCCCTTCATCTCGACGGCGAACGGCGTCGCGTACACGTCCATCACGATCGCCGCCGCGGCGCGCGCGATGCGGACGATCTCGTCGAGCTCCCTGTCGTTCTGGTCCATCGTGCTCACACCTCGATCCCGGCCTGCCTGAGGCGCACGGAGAGCTCCGTGAGCGCCGTGTCCTGGAGGTAGGGCGGCATGCCGGCCTCGCGGACGAGCTGGTCGAGCTGGGCGACCGAGCGGGGACCGAGCACGGCGGACGAGACGACGCGGTTCGCGAGGACGAAGCGCAGGGCCGCCGAGCGGAGCGACGTGACGGCGCCCGAGACCAGCGGCCTGAGCGCGTCGAGCTGGCGGATGCGGGTCTTGAGCTCGTCGCGGGTCCACCGCTGGTAGCGGTGATCGTCGAGGTAGAACTCGCGCTCGGAGCTCCACTGGCCGGCGAGCAGCCCGTGCGCGAGCACCGATCGGGCGAGGACGCCCGCGCCGGACTCGGAGACGTCGCCGGCGACGTCGTGGAGGTCGCCGGGGAAAAAGGCGTTGTAGGCGATCTCGATGACGTCGACCTCGTCGCGCAGCGCGGAGCGGGCGACGTCCGCGGAGCCGGCGCTCACGCCGTAGGCGCGGATCTTCCCGGCCTGCTTGAGGTCCTTCAGGAAGGCGAGGGCCTCCTTCGATTGCATCGCGGCCACGGTGGGGTTGTGGAGCAGGACGACGTCGACCACCTCGCGGGCGAGGCGCTCCTGCGACCGCTCGAACGCGGTGCGGAGGTGGGCGGGGTCGAAGCGCTTCGTCGGGGGATCGCCGTCGCGAACGGTGCCGATCTTGGTGACGACGAACGTCGCGCCGGCGCCCTGGAGCCGCCTGCCGAGGCAGCGCTCCATCTCGCCGCGGCCGTAGACGTCGGCGGTGTCGAAGAGGTCGATGCCGACCGCGAGCGCGCGATCGATGACGCGATCGATCTCGATGTCGGCGACGGGACCGTAGCCGTCGCCGGAGAGTCCCCAGGTGCCTAGGGCGAGCTCCGAGACCTGAAGGGTCGTCTTGCCGAGGGGGCGCTTCCTCACGGGCGGCGATCTACACCAGCGCCGGGAGGGCGCCACGAAATTGGGGCGGAGCGCCGGGCACGGCGCGCCGCGTCGCGCGCCCCTCTGGAGCGGCGGAGCTGCCCCGGGGAGGGCGTCCCCCGTCGCGCCTCGGCGCGCGGTCGCAGGGCGCGTCCTCCGGGGCCTCACCGGCCGGCGCGGGTCGTCGGGCCGCCACGTCCCTGCGCGCTCGGCCACGGAACGCTCCATGCCAGAGAGCCAGGGAAGGGGCGTGATGCGGAAGCGCGCGGGGCGGCGCCGCGGGGGCAGGGTCTTCAGGTGACATGTCGAGTCGAGCCCTGCCGGTGGCCGACGAAGGGGGCTGGAGAGTATGGCGAAAGGGCCTAATGAGGCATCGGCGGCCGAACCCATCAGCGACCGGAGGTCGCGGCCGCCCGCGGCGAGCGCCTCTGCGCGGCGCGCGCTGGAGCTCGTCGCCGTCCGAGGCAAAGACGTGCTCGGCGTCCGCCACGTGCTCGCGGAGGGGCGCGCGCACATCGGAGACACGCCCGCGTCCATCGTGCGCGTGCCGTCGGGGGAGCTCGATAGAGCGGCTCCGGTCATCGCGGAGGTGATCGGCGCCCGCTACGTGCTGCACGTCCCGCGGCGGACGCGGGCGCGCCTCCACGGCGCCGACGGGCTCGCGCGCCTGTTGACGGGCCCGGCCGACATCGAGCTCCAGGAAGGCGACCGCGCCGTGCTCGTGATCGGGGCCGTCCAGATCCGCGCGCAGATCGTGCCCATCGAGATCATCTCACGCCTGGGTGCGTCCGGCCTGCGCTGGATCGGCCTCATCGGCGCCCTCTACCTCGTCGCGCTCGGCATCTGCGCCGCCCTCGCGCCGCGCGACCGCGCCCGCCTCGACGAGGGGTCGATCCGCCGCGCGGTCGGCGAGGCCGCCGCGCAGCTGTGGGCAGAGCACGCCCCTGTGCCATGACGCGAGGGCACGAGCGGGCCGTCACCGGCGGGTGATGCCCGTGCGTCATGGAGTGGTATTCTCTGCCCTCCATGCGATTCACGATCGTTCCGCCCCTTCCGGTTCAACTCCTGCTCTGCCCGCTCGCTGTCCTCGGCTGTGGCGGCACGTCCGCCGAGCACGAAGATCCGAGCCGCGAGCCGCGGGGCGGGATCCTGAGCCTGCCGTCCGGCTGGAGCTCCATCGAGCCGGGCGGCGAGACGACGTGCTCGCGCGGTGATCCGTTCAAGTACTTCGTCCGTCCGGGCACCGTCAATCGCCTCATCGTCGAGTTCCGCGGCGGCGGCGCGTGCTGGGACGCGACCACGTGCTCGTTCGCGGGATCGCTCTTCCAGGAGACGGTCGGCGAGGACGCCCTGACGACCGGGATCTACGATCATGAGAACCCGGACAACCCCTTCAAGGAGTGGCACCATGTGTACATCCCCTATTGCACCGGGGACGTCCACTGGGGCGACAACGTGGCCACGTATGGGGAGGGGAGCCAGGCCGTCACCATCCAGCACAAGGGCGCCGTCAACGTCCGCGCGGCGCTCGGCTGGATCTACGAGAACGTCCCCGCGCCAGAGAAGATCTTCGTGACGGGCTGCAGCGCGGGCGCGTATGGCGCCATCCTCTGGTCCGCGCACCTGCGAGAGCACTACAAGGGCGCGTCGGTCATCGAGTTCGCCGACAGCGGGGCAGGGATCATCACGGAGACGTTCTTCAGGGATAGCCTTCCTTCCTGGAAGCCCGAGGGCGCTTACCCCACATGGATACCTGGCCTCGATCCGGCCGAGCTCGCGCGGCTGTCGGTGCTCTACGAGAAGATCGGCGCCCATTACCCGGACATGCGCCTGTCGCAGTACAACACCGCCTATGATGAGGACCAGGTCTTCTTCTTCAACGCGATGGGCGGCGGCGGCGCCCAGGCGTGGTCAGACGCCATGAGGGCAGAGATCGCCGAGATCGAGGCGTCGACGCCGAACTTCAGGTCGTTCCTTGCCGCCGGCTCCGCGCACTGCATCCTCTGGCGGCCGGAATTTTACACCCTCGAGTCGCGCGGATCGCGCCTCGTGCAATGGCTCGACGGGCTCGCAAACGGTGCGCCGCCGCCGAGCGTCGCGTGCGACGCTTGCGGCTCGCCTTGAGCGTCGCCCGGGGGCGGGCGGCGCGGCGGCCGGGCACCGAGGGGCGGGGTGCGCGCTGGTCGGCGCCGGGCGGAGTGTGCGCGGGAGGGCGGGCGCAGGGGGCGTGGTCGCCCGCTCAGGCGTGCGGCGTCGCGGCGCCAGTTGACGCGCAGCCAGAGCTCTAGATTATGTCCGCCGCGAACGCGGGCGCGTGGGCGCATCCGCGGCGGCCCCGGAGGAAGAGCTCCGGGGGGAGACAGAGGGATCCATGCGCACGCTTTGTATCGATATCGGCGGAACGGGGATCAAGGCCACCATCCTCGACGAGCAGGGGACTCCGATGACGGATCCCGTGCGCGTGCCGACGCCCCAGCCGGCCTCGCCGGACCCCATCCTCGACCTCATCGAGGAGATCGCCAGGGCGCAGGGGGAGTTCGATCGCGTCTCGATCGGCTTCCCCGGGGTGGTGATGGAGAACGTGACCAAGACGGCGCCGCACCTCGACAACGAGAAGTGGAAGGGCTACCCGCTCGGCGAGGCCGTCGAGCGCCGCCTCGGCAAGCCTGTCCGCGTCGCCAACGACGCGGGCATCCAGGGGCTCGCCGTCATCGAGGGCAGGGGGCTCGAGATGGTGCTCACCTTCGGCACGGGGCTCGGCTGCGCGCTGTACATCGACGGCCGCTACGTGCCCAACCTCGAGCTCGGGCACCATCCGTACGGAAAGAGGGACCTGAAGTACGAGGACCGCGTGTTCGACGCCGAGTGCAAGCGCATCGGCCCGAAGCGCTGGAACAAGCGCGTGCGCAAGATGATCGAGCAGCTCGAGCCGATCTTCAATTACCGCAAGCTCTACCTCGGCGGCGGCAACGCGCGCCTGCTCGATGCCTCGAAGCTGCCCGAGAACGCCGTCGTGGTGGACAACGTCGCTGGCCTGCTCGGCGGAATCAAGCTCTGGGCCTAGAGCGACGGTCACCCGCTTCGGAGACGGGCCCACCTCGGCGTTTTCGGTGCTCAGCGCACCGGAGTGCGCTTGCGCGCCGAAAACGCCGATCTGGGCCCGTCTCCTGTGCGGGAGACCGCCGCTCTGCTGCGGCTGTGCAGAGGGGGGCGGAAGCCGCTGTAGCCAAGGGCGGACGCGCGGCCGTGCGCTGGCGGGGAGGCCGGCCTGGGGCGGGCCTGCGGGGGCGTGGGTCGCGCCGGTTCCCAAGCGGGCGTGACCGTCGTACCCTGGCCCGATGAACTCGCCCGACGCACCGAAGCCCGACGCACCGCCCGCGGCCAATCCAGCGGCGGACGCTGATCTCGATCCGTTTCGCCTCCAGTCGCCGGAGACCCTCGCGAACCCGTACCCCGTGTACGCCAGGTTGCGCCAGGAAGCGCCCGTGTACTTCAGCGCGGCTTACAACGGCTGGCTCATCACCCGCTACGACCAGGTCGCGGCGGGCTTTCGTGACCCGCGCCTGTCGGCGAAGCGCTCCAGCGCCTTCGTGACGAAGCTGCCTGAGGAGGTGCGGCAGCGGCTGGAGCCGTTGCGCCGCAACCTGGCGTCGTGGGCCTTGCTGCTCGATCCGCCGGAGCACACGCGCATCCGCTCGCTGATCAACAAGGCGTTCGTGCCGCGGCTCGTCGAGGGGTTGCGCTCCCGGGTGGAGACGCTGGTCAACGAGCTGCTCGACGCGGTCGCCCCGACGGGCCGGATGGACGTCCTCCGCGATCTCGGCGACCTCTTGCCGCTGCTCGTGATCGGCGAGGTGCTCGGTGTACCCGCCGAGGATCGTCACCGGCTGAAGGGCTGGTCCAACGCGCTCAGCGGCTTCCTTGGCGCGGGCCGGCCGACGCTGGAGATCGCGGGGGGCGCGCTGAGCGCCGTGGCCGAGCTGGAGGACTATTTCCGCGGCGTGATCGCGGCCCGGCGGCAGAGCCCCGGCAACGACCTGCTCAGCCAGCTCATCCTCGCGGAGGAGCAGGGCATGATCCTCGGCGAGCAGGAGCTGCTCTCGACGTGTTGCATGCTCCTCTTCGGCGGCCACGAGACGACGAAGAACCTCATCGGCAATGGCCTGCTCGCGCTCCTCCTCCACCGTTCCGAGCGCGAAGCGCTGCGCGCTACCCCGTCGCTGATCGGCCCGGCGGTGGAGGAGCTGCTCCGGTACGACTCTCCGGTGCAGTGGATGAGCCGCGTCGCGCTCGACGACATCGAGCTCGACGGCGTGCGGATCCCGAAGGGGGATCGTGCCTTCCTGGTGCTCGGCGCGGCGAACCGCGATCCCGCGCAGTTCCCCGACCCCGACAAGCTCGACTTCCGCCGCACGGACATCCGTCACATCTCGCTCGGCGTAGGCGTCCATTACTGTGCCGGCTCCGCGCTCGCCCGGGTCGAGGCCCAGGCAGTCATCTCCACGTTCCTGCGCCGTTTCCCCGACGCCGAGCTCTCCCCTGGGCCGCTGACCTGGCGCATGAGCCCCGGCATGCGCGGCCTCACCGCCCTCCCGGTAGAGCTAGGCCCGCAGAGCTCCGCCTCCTGACCCCCGTCACCCCGTTCTCCAACCCGCCTGGTTCCACCCTGGAGCCGCCGGGGAGAGGGGAGGGGGCGTGCGGGGGCGAGGGGGAAGGGCCCCGCGGATCCGAGCGCCGGCCCGCTCCGCAGCCAGTCCCCCCAGATCTCCCTCTCCCGCGCAGCCGGCCATAGCCCACCACAAGGCGCGAGTCCGCGGGAAGGGCCCCCCTCGCCCCCGCGCGCCCCCTCCCCTCTCCCCGGCGGCCGGTTCTAGCTGTTGAGCCGCATCCCCGGCGCCAGCTGCCCAGGCAGCGCCACCGCCGCCGCCTCCAGCCCCGCGACCGGATACGCGCAGTAGTCCGCCGCGTAATACGCGCTCGGCCGGTGGTTCCCGCTGCTCCCGACCCCCCCGAACGGCGCGGCGCTCGACGCCCCCGTCAGCGGTTTGTTCCAGTTGACGATCCCCGCCCGCGATTCCCGCCAGAACCGCTCATAGAGCTCCCTGCGATCCGAGATCAACCCGGCCGCGAGCCCATAACGCGTGCGGTTGGCCAGCGAGAGCGCCTCATCGAAGCTCCCATAGCGCTGCACCTGCACGAGCGGCCCGAAATGCTCCTCGTCCGGGAGCTCCTTGATCGCCGACACATCGAGGATACCGGGCGAGAGCAGCGCGGTTCCCTCCTCGATCCGGCGCATCTCCAGCAGCACCTCGCCGCCGAGCGCGACCAGCCGTGCCTGCGCCGCGAGCAGCCGATCCGCCGCCGCGAGCGAGATCACCGCGCCCATGAAGGGCTGCTCCGCGTCGTCGTACCTGCCCACCTTGAGCCGGGACGCCGCGTCGACCAGGCGCGCCAACAGCGCGTCGCCCTCCGCCGTCGCCGGCACGAGCAGCCGCCGCGCGCACGTACACCGCTGGCCCGCCGAGATGAAGGACGACTGAAGGATATGGTGGATCGCCGCCTCGGTGTTCGCGACGTCCTGCACGATGAGCGGGTTGTTGCCGCCCATCTCCAGGGCGAGGATCTTCTCCGGTTGGCCCGCCAGCTGCCGGTGCAGCGCGTTGCCCGTGCCGGAGCTGCCTGTAAAGAAGAGGCCGTCGATGCCCGGGTGACCGGCGAGCGCGACGCCGGTGCGCCTCCCCCCCTGGACCAGGTTGAGCACCCCGGCCGGGATCCCCGCCTCCTCCCAGAGCCGCGCGGTCTCCTCCGCGACCTTCGGCGTGAGCTCCGAGGGCTTGAACACCACGCAGTTGCCCGCGATCAGGGCGGGGACGATGTGTCCGTTCGGCAGGTGGCCCGGGAAGTTGTAGGGCCCGAGCACAGCGACCACGCCGTGCGGCCGGTGACGCACCACGGCCGTCGCGTCGCCCGCCTCGGCCTGACGCTCGCCCGTCCGCTCGCGCCAGGCCATCAGCGACACGTCGATCTTGCCGATCATCGTCTGGACCTCGGTGAGCGCCTCCCAGCGCGGCTTGCCCGTCTCCAGCCCGATCACGTCCGCGAGCCGGGCCTTGTGCTCCCCCAGGAGACCGGCGAACCGCTTCACCAGCGCCGCCCGCTCCTCCAGGCCGCGATCGCGCCACGCAGCGAACGCGCCGCGCGCCGCCGTCACGGCCGCGTCGACCTGCTCCTCGCTCGCGGCGCGCCCCTCGAAGACGACCGCCTGCGTCACGGGGTTCCGGCTCGCGAACGGCTCGCCCGCGCCGGTCACCCAGCTGCCGTCGATGAAATGGGTCGACATGGTCACCTCTCTGTCGCGGAGCTCCCCCGCGGAACACCACACGGGCTCGACAGTCCGTCCACCGAGTATGGTTTGCGTCCACCTCGCTCCGCCAGTGTGCATCGTACCAGAGGCCGGCGCCCCCAGAGCTCGCGCGCCCCCGGACGGAACATCGCGCCGGCGACCGCCCAGGAAAGATGGGGCCGCTCGTCGAGCTCGCCAGGGCTTCGCCGCGTCCGGGAGGACCACAACATCATGTGTTCCGGCGCGACTGAGCCCCAACCAGAGGGGGGCCGCTCGTCGATTGCTCTCTTGGTGAGAATCCAGGAGCCGAGAGCTCAATGCCCTTCGCGCTCGATCGTTCCGAGTCCGCTCGTGGCAGGCGCGCGACATTCACGGGAATGCACCGTGGCGAACAGGTGTGCTGAGCGTGTTTGCGCGTTGGATCACGCTCCGGGCGCACTGCAGCAGGGCGCTCTCCACGCCCGGTGACACCAAGTCTTGACGGTCCTGTGGCTGGCGTGGAGACGTGCTCATGTCAGTTTTCCCGCCGATGCATCACACGGTGGCTATCTCAGACATCCATCTATGTGAGCTCGAGCCGACCGACGGTCTCTGGATGCGCTATCGGCAGGCGCCGTACTCCCCGGACGGGGAGATCGCGGCCATGCTCGACGCGCTCCGGGGAGAGGTCCGGAAGGGGGCGGGCGGCTCCGGGGGGCTCGGCGCGGAGCGCGACGAGCTGACGCTGGTCCTGAACGGCGACATCTTCGACCTGGATGCGCCTCGGGTCATCGGCAACGAGAGCGTGGTCCACGACCTGCCGCGCACCGCCGAGCACGCCGTGCCGGCGATGGAGGCCATCCTGCGCGATCACCCGGTGTTCGTCGCGGCCGTCGGCCGGATCGTCGCGGACGGGCACACCGCGGTCTTCGTGGCGGGCAACCACGACATCCAGCTCACGCTGCCCGAGGTGCGCGAGGCGGTGCAGCGGAGCGTCGTGGACGCGGCCATGCACGAGCTCGCTACCCGGGACGGCGGCCTTCCGGCGGGATCGACCGAGGAGCTCCGCGCGGCGCTCGCGGCGCGGGTGGCCTTCCGCGCCTGGTTCCACCGCACGCACGACGGCGTCATCGTCGAGCACGGCAATCAGTACGACTCGTACTGCTGTTATCGCTACCCGATGGCGCCGTTCGGCCGGAATCCGGGGGAGATCCAGCCGACGATGGGCTCGCTCGTGAGCCGCCTGCTCGTGTCGCGCATGGGGTACTTCAACCCGCACGTCGACTCGTCGTTCATGCTCTCGGGCTTCGGCTATCTCTCTCACTGGACGCGGTACTACCTGTTCTCTGGCCGCTCCCTCGTGCTCGCCTTCGGCGTGGGCGCGCTGCGCACGATGATCGAGCTCGTGCGCCGGCGCGACCCGAGCCGCCGGGCGCTCCGGCGCGCGGACCTCGCCGCGGCCGCCCGCGAGACGGGCGCGCCTTTCCCGGCGGTGGTCAAGCACGCGCGGCTGTTCGCGCGGCCGGCCGAGGACTGCCTCGGCCGCGTGGCGCGCGAGCTCTGGCTGGATCGCCTCGGGCTCGCGGCGGTCGGGATCCTCGCGGCGCTCGCGTGCCTGTGCTGGATGCCGGGGGGGCTCGCCGCGGCGGCGCTGCTCGCGCCGACGCTCCTCGTCGCGTACGAGTGCGCCGTGCCGAAGCCCACGCTCGACGCTGTCTGGCAGGGCGTGAACCGGGCGGCGCGGTCCGTGGCCAGGGCGCACGGCGCCAAGGCCGTGATCTTCGGGCACACCCACAACCCGGAGGGGAGCTGGGAAGGCGGGGTGTTCTTCGGGAACACCGGCTCCTGGTCCGCGGCGTTCGAGGACATCGCGTGCACGCAGCCCGTCTTCGAGGCGCGGCCGCTCGTCTGGTTGCGGTCCGAGGACGATGCGGGTCCCGAGGCGCCCCTGTCGGGCGGCCTCGTGATGTGGAAGGACGAGCGGTTCCAGCCCTGGAGAGCCGACGCGAGGCCGTCCGTGCCGAAGAAGGCCGAGATGGTCAAGCGCCCGCGCCCCGCCGCGCTTCGGCCCCAGGCCACGGCCGCGTTGCGCAGCTAGGCCGCCGGCGCCCGTCCTGCGCGCGAGCGCCGAAGACCCGGCGCCGGATCCTGCCTGGGGCATGTGTGGCCCCACGACCCCGCAAACAGGCAAAGACAGAGACGTCGCCGGTCGTGTCGCGCCCGGCTCCGTCAACCTCGACACGCTTCGCCGTCTCGGGCATCGTCGAGGCCGACCATGTCTCTCCCTCACCCTCATGCCGCTGCCCCGGGGCAGCTATCTTGCCGGCACGCTCCCGGTGGCTGCTCAGCGGTCCCTGGCGCGCTGCGCGTGGCTCATGTTCGCGAATGACATGGTTCTTGCGAGACTGGAATGAACTTTCTGTTCGAGATCTGTCTGGTCGTGAGCGTGGTGCTGCTGGGCTTGCTGGCGGGAGCGCTCTGGGCTGAAGGCGCTTTGCTGGTGCCCTACTGGAAGACCCTGAAGGCGGAGGAGTTCTATCGTCTGCATCCCCAGTACGCGCCGCGCCTGTTTCGCTTCTTTGCGCCTATCACGGCGATAACTCCTGCCGCCGCATTGGTCGCGGCCGTCTTTGCCTGGCTGGCAGCCAGCCGGGCTGCGTGGGTGTCGACGGTCGCCGCTGTGCTGGCGAATTCGCTGGTCGCGATCTATTTCGGCTATTTCAAGCGCGCCAACGCCGCCTTCGCGCAGGCATCCATCGACCCCAAGGACCTGCCGGCGGAGCTCGAGCGCTGGGGTGATTGGCACAGGCTGCGGGTCGCGATTTGCATGCTTGCGTTCTTCGGGAGCGTCGTTGCGCTCTATCTTTCCTGAGCGAGCCGTCCGTCGGCTCGTCGTGCCGCCGCCCCCGGCGCCTCAGCCCAGCACCGCCCCGTAGAAGTCGCGCGGATCCATCTGCTCGGGGAAGACCGAACAGCCGCCGTCGTTGATCTCGATCACCGTATACCCACCTCGCTCGAGCCGGGCCACGTCCGCCGTGAAGAACGGGGAGCCGATGACCTGGCCGAGATAGGCGAACTGCGCCGGATGCTCGAGCGTCGAGTCCACGTCGTAATACGGCGCGTGCGCCGCCAGCCGCCCTTCCCAGAACACGAGGCGGTGCTCGTCGGTCACGCGGCGCTGGCCGGGCGCCCAGCCGGGCAGCGTCGCCAGGTTAAGGTACTTTCTCACGACGAACCCCCGCTCGAAGCGGTCCCCGCGGAGCTCCAGGATCTTCTCGCACACCTCGGCGAAGTCGTCGTACGTGGCGCCCTCGGGCACGAAACACGCACGATGCCAGAGCTCCTTGACCGATTTCACGTGGTCCTTGACCACCCACGGCGGCGGCCCGAGCTCCAGCGCCGCCTCCCACGCTTCCCGGATGTCTTCGCCCTCGGTCCACCGCGTGGGCGCCGTCTTGTCGCCGAGCAGCGGGACGTAGTTGGGCATGTACATCGCCTCGGCGAAGCTCTCCGGATCGACGACGAGCTCCTCGCCGCGGTCCTGCATGGCCTCGTACAGGCCCGTGTATTCTTCTTCGCTCAACATCCACCCCCGGTAGATCCACGTCCGGTGCCGGGGCCTCGGCAGCCGGCGCAAAGCGCGCTCCGGCTCGCCGTTCACGACGGGATCGAGCGGGATCGCGTACGACTCGATGCCGAGCTCCTCGGCGGCCAGCACGTCGATCTCGAAGCGATCCTCGGCGAGCTGAGGGACATGGGGTCTTCCGAAGAGGATGGTGACGTCGCTCATGGAGTCCTCCTGGGTGCCGCCGCGCCCGGGTCCGGGTCGGCGCGGCGGGGCGGACAAGGTGGATCCACGTTCGCGAAGAACCAGTCTTGCGAAGAGCGATCGCTTGCGAGAGGATGGACTCAACGGGGGCGAAAATCGGGTCTTTCAGCCCCTGTCGGGTTGAGCCCAGCGCGCCCGGACGATAGAGTCGGCGCGGACCTCGGCCCTGGGGAGCTCCCCGGCGCGATCCGCGGAGTGGACGACGCATGAGCCTCAGCGAGCGCGAGCGGATGGCGCTGACGCAGCCCGCGTGCGGCGCGTCCGCCCCGACCGACGCGGGTAGCGCGCCGCCGGCCGGCGCGGCGTCGGACGTCACGTTCAGGCTGCGCGAGACCCCGGGCGCCGCGGCGCCCGAGCCGCCGCCCATCTCCGTCACGGCCCCCGAGCGCCTGTCCGCGGAGGAGCGCTACGAGGATCTCGGCTGCATCGGGCGCGGGGGCATGGGCGAGGTGCGCCGCGTGCGCGATCGCATCCTGGGGCGCGTGCTCGCGATGAAGATCCAGTCGTCCGAGACGCGCGACGCGACGCCGGATCGCGCCCGCTTCCTCGCCGAGGCGCGCTTGACCGCGGCGCTCCAGCACCCGGGGATCGTGCCGGTGCACGAGTGCGGCGAGCTCGCGGACGGGCGGCTGTGGTTCACGATGAAGGAGGTGCGCGGGCGCACGCTCGGCGAGGTGATCGCCGAGGCGTACGCGGCCGGCGGCGGGAGCCTCTCGCCCGTCGCGCTGCGGCGGGCGGTCGACACGTTCCTCCGCGTCTGCGAGGCCGTGGCGTACGCGCACAGCCGCGGCGTGATGCACCGCGACCTCAAGCCCGCCAACGTGATGATCGGCGAGTTCGGCGAGGTCCTGGTGATGGACTGGGGCCTCGCGCGGCCCTCCGCGTCGCTGCGCGGGTCGCCCGGGGCCGCGGGCGCGGCGGACGTGATCGAGGCGGCCCCGCTCACGCAGCCCGGCGAGGTGCTGGGCACGCTGCTCTACATGGCCCCGGAGCAGGCGCGAGGCGAGGGCGATCGCCTCGGCGCGGCGAGCGACGTCTACGCGCTCGGCGTCGTGCTCTACGAGATCCTCGCCGGGCATCACCCTTACGGCGGCCAGCCTGCGGCGGTCTGGGGCGCGCTCCTCACCGGCCGGCTCAGTCCGGTCGAGGCGAGCGCCCCTCACGAGGTGCCCGCGGAGCTCGCGGCGATCTGCGCCCGCGCGATGGCGCTCGCCCCGGAGGCTCGCACCCCGGACGCGGGCGCGCTCGCCGCCGACGTCCGGAGCTGGCTCGACGGCGCGCGGCGGCGCGAGCGCGCGCTCGCGATCGTGGACCATGCCCGCGCGATCCGGCCGGAGATCGAGGCGACGCGGGCGCGCGCCCGGGCGCTGCGCGACGAGGCGCGGGCGATCCTCGACGGCCTGAGCTCGTTCGATCCGGCCGAGCAGAAGGCGCGCGGGTGGCGGCTCGAGGACGAGGCGGAGCGCCTGGAGCGGGAGGCGTCGCTCGGCCAGGTCGAGTGGATGCAGGTCCTCCGCTCGGCGCTGAACGAGGCGCCGGATCTCCGCGAGGCGCACGAGGCGCTGGCCGACCACTACGCCGAGGAGCTCACCCAGGCCGAGGAGGCGCGGGATCCGCGGGGCGCGGCGCGCGCCGAGGCGCTCCTCCGGCAGCACGACCGCGGGCGCCACGCGGTGCTGCTCGCCGGCGACGGGGCGCTCACGCTGGCGACCGTGCCCGCGGGGGCGCAGGTCTCCCTCCACTGCTACGTCGAGCGCGACCGGAGGCTCGTGCCCGAGCTCGCGCGCGAGCTCGGCCCCACGCCGCTGCTCGAGGTGGCGCTCCCGCGCGGCAGCTACCTCCTCACGCTGCGCGCGCCGGGGTACCACGACGCGTCGTATCCCGTGCTCATCGAGCGCGGGCGGCGCTGGGACGGCGTCCGGCCAGGCGGGGAGGGGGCCCACCCGGTGCGCCTGCTTCGCCTCGGCGAGCTGGGCGAGGACGACCTCTACGTGCCGGCGGGCTGGTTCCTCGCCGGCGGCGATCCGGACGCGGGAGACAGCCTCCCGCGGACGCGGCTCTGGTGTGACGGCTTCATCGTCCGGAGGCACCCGGTCACCAACGCCGAGTACCTCGCCTTCCTCAACGCGCTCGTCGCGAGCGGGCGGGAAGCCGAGGCCCTCGAGTGCTGCCCGCGCCTCTCGCTCGGCCGCGCCGCCTCGGGATCGAGCCCGGACTCGCTCCGGTTCGAGCGGGGAGACGACGGCCGCTTCCGGCTCGGGTGCATCCAGACCGACGTCCAGGAGGAGCCGAGGATGCCCGTCGCGTTCGTCCACTGGCGGGCGGCGATGCGGTATGCGGCGTGGTACGCCGCCGGGACGGGCGCGCCGTGGCGCCTCCTGAACGAGCTCGAATGGGAGAAGGCGGCGCGGGGCGTCGACGGCCGGTGCATGCCCTGGGGTGATTTCCTGGAGCCGACCTGGGGTTGCATGCTGGGCAGCCACGAGGGCGTCGCCGGCCGGCGGCCCGTCGACGACTTCCCGCAGGACGAGAGCCCTTATGGCCTGCGGGGCGCGGCGGGCAACGTGCGCGACTGGTGCATCAACGCGTGGAAGCGCGAGGGGACGCGGACCGAAGCGGGGGTCGTGCTGCTCGATCCGGCCGACGACGGCGACGCGGATTTCCGCGCGGCGCGGGGCGGCGCGTGGTCGACGTCGCCGAACCTCTGCCGGGCGGCGGGGCGCTTCGCGGGCAAGCCCGGGGATCGCTTCGGGGGGATCGGGTTCCGGCTGGCGCGCCCCGCGCCGGGGTGAGCGGCTCGCGGCGCTCCGCTGCCCAGCGCTGGAGGCCTGCCCGGGCGCGCCTGGGGCGGCGCCGCCGGGCGAGGCGTCAAGCGCGCTGGCCGCTCACGCGGGCCTCATCAAGCCATGGTAGTAGTACCAGGCGCTCTGAGGGTCGATGTGGTGCGGATCGATCGACGGCGTATCCCCCACGAACACCTGCGTGAAGTTCAGCTTGCTCGGGGTGCTCTGGAAGATGAGGCCGTTCTGGGGCCGATCCATCTTGTACCAGATCGCGTTGCGCAGCTCGCCGGCGCTGCCGAGCTCCACGAGGAGGCCGATCCGGCGCCCGAGCGGCCCGTCCGGATCGACGGCCCAGTAGAGCGCGCTGGCCGGGGAGGTCGGCTGGTAGACGCCCTGAGTCCACTGCTGCCCCGACGCCTCCTGGCCCGTCGAGAGGACGCTGCCCCCGACGAGCCAGTCCCGGAACTCCTTGGGGTAATCCGGCGCTCCCGGGCGGTTCGTGAACCCGAACGAGACCAGGGTGATCGCCCTCGACTTGAAGGGGGTCAGCCTCGACCAGTACTCGGTCTTCGCCGTGAATCCGCTGGGGGGCGTCAAGCCCGACACGGCCACATGGACGAGCGGGGTCCCGGTGCTCGTCTCGATGAAGCGGAGCTTCGAGTCGATGGGGATCTGCGCTCGGCCCGGGTCATCCGTCCCCTTGGGCAGGAGGTCTCCCCGCGTGACACCCAGCTCGCCCGTGGTTGATTCAATGCTCATGGCTTGATGAACTCCTCGTCTCGTGTGTGGAAGCTCGGAATGTTAGCCGGAGAAGGCGACAGCGTCGCTGGCTGCCGCCTGCTCGCCCGCGTCCGGCGGGGCGAGCTCCTCCGCGGCCGACTCTCCAGCGGGCGCGACGGCGCAACCAGCGAGCAACGAGAAGGACAACGAAGCGAACAGTGCACGCATCATGAGAGAGCTCCCTTCGAGGTGTGCCTGCGCGCTCTCCTGCCGAGATAGCGGCGCTGCGCGCGGCGATTGGCCTTCAGCAGGCGTCGTGCCACCGCGAGGAAACGAGGATTCGGGCCGGATCCGAGGAGCTCTCGCGCCCCGGCGCAGCAGGTCGGGTCACCCTCGCTCGACTTGAGCAGGACCTGCGCGAGCGGCGCTTGCGCGAGCGCCGCGCGGCGCGTCCTCGACAGCCGTTCCGAGTGTGGACCTCACCTCGTCGTCCGATAGGGTGTTCGTACTGTAAATTTCTGTTTATGCTTGACGCGCGGATCGGCGCTCGGCGGGTGAGCTCTGCATTGAAAGTGCAAGACGAGGTGTGATATGTGTCGCCTATGAAGGTTGGGGGAATTCATCTCATCACAGTTGCTGCGCTTCTCGCCTGTGGGTGCGCTTCCTCTCCGCCGCCCTCGCCGTCGACGCCGGAGAGCCTGGGGGGTGGTGCCCCGGGGGTGGCCGTCGCTCAGCCGGCGGCCCCGGCCGGCGACACCGCCGCGGCGGGCCCCGCCGGTCCCCGGAGCCGCCGCTATCCCTTGGAGGAGCTGCGGAGGGTGGCTCGCGTCGCGTCCGCGCGTTGCAAGAAGGCGAATGCGTCCTCGGACTCGTCGTGTCTCCTCACCGAGGCCACACCATTCCTCAAATACCGGCCCGAGGACCCGGATTGCCGTTACGTGTCGGGGACCGCGCTGTCCGTCGCGGAGTGCTCCGATTTCGAGGAGGGCTGCCAGAGCGTGGACGCGAAGGATCTCGACCACCAGCTCGCGGCCCTGCAGAACGCCGGCAAGGACTGCAGCCGCGAGCCGACCGACTCCGAGCGGGCAGAGCTGCTGAAGCTCCTCGGCACGAAGTGAGGCCCTGCGCCGTCGGGGCGCGGTGAGCTGCGGCGCGGGTCGCATGGGTCGTGCCGGATGGTGGGGAGCAAAGGCCGGACGCCTCCGCATTCATGCGGGGGGTGGATCGCTGCGTCTGGCATCATGCGGCTGGAGTGATTCCTCGAGGCGTGAGATCTCCGCGCGGCATGTGGCGGCTGCCGTGTTCCAGGCCTCGAGCGGAGCTGGCCGGCGGGTGAGATCGTCGAGCTCGTCGAGGGCTGCCCGCCAGAAGGAAAGCGCGTCGGCAGGGCGCCCGGCCGCCTCGGCAGTGATGGCATGCTGGGATAGCGACGCGGCCAGGTCATGCCGCCATTCCGGCCGTGCGGGGTCGAGAGCAAGCAGGCGTCGTCGCAAGGACAGACTGGAGAGGTCCCGTAGCCATTCCGGCCGCGCGGAGTCGAGAGCAAGCAGGCGTCGTCGCAGGGACAGGCTCTCGTCATAGGCCGCCAGGGCTCGTTCGAGGTTGCCGCGAGCGCGATAGACGTCGCCGGCGTTATCAAGGCTGAGGGAGAGGTCATGCAGCCACTCCACGCGTCCAGGATGCTTCTCGGCTTGTCGCCGCTCCAGCAGCAAGCTCTCCTCGGCCGCCCGCAAGGCCCTGTCGAGCGTGCCCCGGTCCATCTCATGCTGCACCTGCCGGCCGAGCCACACGATGAGCGACGAAAGCGCGGATTCGTCCTCGGTAGCGTCCGCGAGGCGCGCCCGCGCTGCCGCGACCTCGGCCTCTATCTCGGCAGCGCTCCACGCCTGCTCCGGCGCGGGCTCGACGAGCCGCTCTCGTCGCTCCTCCGCCGGCTCCACGGCCTCCGGTCTGACACCCGGCGGCGCGTCCACCACGACCGCGAGGCTACGGATGGACCAGAAATCCGGCGCCGCGTGCGCGAAGGCCGCCTCCAGCCGTCCTGGTACCACCAGCACGAGCGGCCCCTCGAGGGCCTTGGCGATCCCGTTTCGCTGCTCGTTCAGCCGCTGGAAGAGCTGGCTCCAGCCCTCGTCGTCCTGCGGCAGCGCGCGCGAGGCATCCACGACGAAGATCACGCCGGGCGCGCGCTCGTCCGGCGCCGGCGAGACGAGCCTCGCCAGCACCTGCTCGGCCAGGAGCTCGAACGGGATCGGCCTGTCCAGCGCGGCGTGCGCGCGGTACGGATCGAGCCGAACCAGCCGCACTGGCTCCTCGCGCGCGGCCGCGACCTCCACGGCGAGGACGTCCAGGGCCGCGCTCGCCACGCGCGGCGTCTCGCAGACGAGCAGGTAGAAATGGAACCGCTCGGACAGCGCGAGCCCGTGCGCCAGCCGGAGGAGGCCCTCGTCGCTCCGGAGCGCGTCTGTCAGGGGATCCACTTGCTCGGCCAAACCGCCTCAACCTCCTGACCGGGCTGACCTCTCCTGCTCTTCACGCAACTCCTCCTGTTCCGCCCGGAAGCGCGTGATCTCGTCGCGGAGCGCTGGCATCTCCCGCACGGCCGGGTGGAGATCGAACCACTCCGCATCGTTCAGGTATCGCAGGACCACATTGTTCTGCACCATCAGATCCACCGTGGCGCGGTGCGTGTCATCGTCGATGATCAGCCGCTTCTCGACGTGAACGCGCGCAAGCCACCGCAGCGCGTTCTCGGGCACCGTCCTGCGATACTGGTCCGCCGCGATCGAGAGGAGGCGCTTGAACAGCGGCTCATCCAGGGACGACTCGGCGACGAAGGTCTGGAGCAGCCGCACGATCTCCCGGGGATACCCGCCTGACCACTCGATGAGCCGCTCCACCCTGTCCTCGCCGCTCGTCGCACCGAAGAACTCCGATCGTCCGGCACACGCTGCCGGACGATCTGGCGCGCCGCCTCGAACCCATCGGCGCGCTTGCCCGTCCGATCATACAGCTTGAGCATCGGGAGGAAGTGGACCGGCTCGCTCAGGCGAAGGACCAGCGCCGGCGGGAGCGTGTAGATGACGTGAACAGGAAGCTGGAGGTAAGGAGCCCCGCCCGTGAACACGCGCTCTGCGCTCGTCAGCACCTCTGTCTCGGCGTCGATGAGCACCGGCAGGAGCTTCGCGCCGTCCTTGTCCTTCAGACGTGCGGCAAGATGCTTGAGCTCGGTCGATTTCCCTGACCCAGGAAGGCCGGTGAAGAACTCGCAGACCGGCTTTCAGAGAGCTCGATCCGATTGGCGAGGGCGTCGCTCCAGTTCCTGCCACGCGCGTCCGGGCTCTTCGTGTCGATGTCGACGTAACGCGAGTCGTCGGGAGGCAGCGACTCGTCTGGATTGCAGAGATTGTAGTACTTCTTGCGAAGCTTTACGTTGACAACGCGGTCCGCCATGGCGCGTAGACCGTATCACACGCCGGCCACGGGCCCCTAACCCTCGACGGAGACGCCTGGAATGCGGCCGACGGCTGGAATCACGTCGTACCAGGCCTCGCCGTCCAGCTGGTATCGGAGCAGCGCCCCGTCCGACAGCAGCCGCTCGAGGATCTCGCGCTCCTCTGGCCCGCTGGGCGCCAGCGCCTTCGTCCTGTGGATCCGGGACAGCAACGGGATCGCGCTCTCCGGAACGAGCGATAGCTGCGCCTCGCCCACCTCCGCGAGGCTCCTGCGGAACTCGGCTTCGCGCAGCGGCTGCGCGGCGATGCAGTCCCGGAGCAGACGCACGAGATCGCGCGGACATCCCGCGGAGGCGTGGAGCATCTGCTCGAGGTGCCCGGCCTGCGCCTCCGCCCCGAAGACCTCCACGAGGATCTCTTCCGGCACGCGCCGCCGGACGATCTCCAGCATCGCGGCATGTCCCTGCTCGTTTCGCCTGCCTTCGCGATTGGCGACAGCGATCATCGGGAGAAAGCGCGGCGGTCCGTCGAGCCTGAGCGCGAGGCCGGGCGGCATGGTGAGGACGACGTGCACGGGTAGCGTGGTCGCAGGAGCGCCCCGGACGAGCACGCGCTCGGCGCTGTCCAGCACCTCACGCCGGTTCGTGCTCATCCCCCGCAGTTTCTCCAGGCCGTCGAGGATCACGACGACGCCGCGCCGGCCGCCGCGGCGCGCCCGTTCGTTGAGGAGGATCAGCTCGTCTCTGACCTCGTCGACGAAGCTCGACAGCTCGGGCTCGACGCGCGCGCGGAACCGGGCGCGCGCGTCCGGGCTGGCGCGAAGCCGCTCGGCAGGCCGCTCCTCGGAGGCCCAGCCGCCTTCGGGCGCTGCGGCCGCGAGCCACCTCTGCAGCCGCGGGAGCCGGTCTTTCGATGAAGCTCCGCTCGCCGCGGCCACCGCTTCCTCGGTCCTCTGAAGGATGGCGAGGAGCACCTCGGGCGTCTCGATGGGGCTCGAGAAATCGAGCACTTCGTGCGCGTCGATGTGGACGACGAGCAGGTTCGCCTCCCGGTCGTCGCTCAGGCGCGCCGCAAGGCGGCGGAACTCGGTGGTGACGCCGGCACCCGGCAACCCCGTGAAGAGCTCGCATACGGGACGGTCCGAGAGCTCGATGCCCTGCGCCAGCGCCGCCGCCCAGCGGATGCCTCGGGCGCCCCCGGCGGGCGCATCCACATCGACGCACCGAGGATCCGACGGCGCGAGCGCCTCCTCCGGGTTGCAGAGGTTGTAGAACTTCCTGCGCGTCGTTCGATCCATCCGGACGCCTCGTCAGCACACCGCTCGTGCCATGGCTCAAGGGCTACGCCATCCGCCGCGTCAGCGCGTGGCCTTCCCCTTGCGCGGCCGCGGGATGCCGTACGCGCTCAGCCGGGCCACGAAGGTGCGGCGGGGCATGCCGAGGAGCGCCGCGGCCTGCGTCTGGTTCCCCGCGCACTGCTCCAGCGCGTCGACGATCCGCCGCCGCTCGATCGCGTCGAGCTCGCTCCGTAAGCCGCCCGCGACGTCGGCCAGGGAGGCCGCGGCGGCCTCGACGGGCGCCGCCGCGGGGCGCGCCTCGACGGGCGCCGCCGCGGGGCGCGCCTCGGAGGGCGGCAGCGCGGCGGCGGCGTCGAGCAGGAGGTGCTCCGGGAGCAGCGTGTCCCCGCCGGAGAGCACGACCGCGCGCTCGATGACATTGCGCAGCTCGCGGATGTTGCCGGGCCAGCGGTGCGACTCCAGCGCGGCGAGCGTCTCGGGGGCGAACGCCGGCGCCGGGCGCCCGAGCGCGCCCGCGGTCCGATCGGCGAGCGCCCGAGCGAGCGGCGCGATCTCGGCGATCCGCGCCCGGAGCGGCGGGATCGTCAGCGCGATGCCGTTCAGCCGGAAGAACAGATCCTCCCGGAAAGCGCCCCGCTTCACCTCGGACGCCAGATCGCGGTTCGTCGCCGAGATGAAGCGCACGTCGATGGGCCGCGGGCTCAGCCCCCCGACGCGCATCACCTTCCGCTCCTCGAGCACGCGCAGGAGCTTCACCTGGATGCTGGGCGGCAGCTCGCCCACCTCGTCGAGCATCACCGTGCCCTTCTCGGCCGTCTCCAGGAGGCCCGGCTTCGCCTGGACCGCGCTCGTGAACGCGCCCCGCTCGTGGCCGAACAGCTCGCTCTCGAGGAGCGACTCCGAGAGCGCCGCGCAGTTGAGCCGCACGAAGGGCCCCTGCGCGCGCGGCGAGCGCCGGTGGATGTGCTCGGCCAGCACCTCCTTGCCGGCGCCCGTCTCGCCGAGCAAGAGCACGGTGATCGGCGCGCCGGCCACGCGCTCGGCCAGCGCGTAGAGCCGCTCCATGGCCGGGTCGAGCACGATGGGCTGGCCCTGCCCCTGGCCCGGCGCCGCGCTCGCGGCGCCCTCGCGCGGCAGGATCACGATCAGCGTCGAGCCGAGGTTCACCGCGTCCCCGACCGAGAGCTCCATCGTCTTGCCCTCCTCGGGCTGGAGCTCGAGGAGCTTGGTCGTCGGCCCGACGCTGCGCTCGCGGCGGAGGCGGGTCCCGTTCGCGCTCCCGAGGTCCTCGATCGCGATGGGCGGGCCGAGGTGGAGGATCGCGTGCCGGCGCGAGACGGAGCTGTCGTCGATCGGGACGTCGTTCTCCGGCGACCGCCCGAGCGACACCCGGCCCTCGGCCGGCAGCGGGTGCCGCGTCACGCGGCCCCCGGCGAACACCGCGAGCTCCAGGGCGCCCTGCACATCGTTCCGGGTGGACTTCGCGGCGGTCACGTTTCTCTCCCTGTTCACTCCGCCTGGTTCTACCTCGTCGCGTCGCCCCCGTCTGCTCACGTCTCGAGCCACGCGTGCGCCGGCCGGCGCATCGTCACGGTCCCCCCGTGACCGCGCGACGGCGAGGGCTGGAGGAGCCTCGCTGCGTTGCGGGCGATGAAGCGGGTATGGTACTTGTCGCTCCATGAGGCCTGGGGGGTCCTTGCTCGTCCTCGCCGGCGCGTGCGCGCTCCTCGCCAGCGCGTGTTCCGGAGCGCCGCAGCCCGCCGCGGGCCCGCGGGCCGCCGGCGCCGCGAGCGCCGAGCCCGCCCGCCCCCGGGTTCCCGTGTATCCTGCGGCCGAGCTGGACCGGATGGCGCGCATCGCCGCCGCGCGCTGCAAGAAGGCGAACACGCCGTCGGACGCGGCGTGTCTCCTCACGAATGCCTCCACCTTCCTGAGGTACCCACCCGGGGATCCCGATTGCCGCTATGTCGCGGGGACGGCGCTCTCGGTCGCCGAGTGCTCCGAGTTCGAGGAAGGATGCCTGAGCGTGGATCCCCAGGATCTCGTCCGCCAGCTCGATGTCCTGCAGAGCGCCGGGAAGGACTGCCAGCGCGAGCCGACCGACGCCGAGCGCGCCGAGGTGCTGCGGCGCGCCGGCGCGAAGTGACGCGCCGGCCCAAGGCGAGCGCGCAAGCCTGAAGCGCGTCAATCCAGCGTGGGGATGTCCCCGTCCTGCCACTTGGCCACGTCAAACGTGAAGCTCTCGGTGAACAGGTCGGCCGTGCTCACGGACTGTCCCTTGAGGAACCGGTCGACGAACTTGTTCCAGTACTCCACCGCGAAGGTCCCCGCCTGAGCGCAGTGACCATGGTTCGGGTGAGGGAAGCCCAGGTAGTCCTTGGAGCCGAGCGCGTCGTAGATCATCTGGGTGTACCTCATCGTCGTGTAAACGCACTTCGGGCAGTTCCAGCCGTCGTTCGTGCCCTCCATGATGATGATCGGCCTCGGCCAGGCCAGCGCGAGCTCCTCGTGCTGGTCGATGGGCAGCTTGCTGACGTTGCTGTTGCCGAAGTCCTCGAAGGCGTCTCCCATCCAGTTCTCTTCCCCGAAGATCTGGGCGGCGGTCTGGACGTTCGCCCCTGCGGCCTTCTCCGCCTCCGCGGGGCGCCAGCCGCTCGCCAGCCCGGAGCCGGGCGACTGCGCGGCCACGAGGGCGATCCTCTCGTCGAAGAGGCCAATGACGCCGGCCTCCTTGCCGTTGCGCGAACAACCGAGCGCCGAGAGCTTCGTCGTGTCGATGTTGTGGCCCGTCGTCATCTCCAGGGCGTCGATGACGCGGCTCGCTCCCCAGGCCCACGCCATGAGCGAGCCGGTGGACTTGTGGTCGGGGTAGAGCTCATAGAACAACCCCGAGGGCGCGCGGCGCCCCTGGCTCCCTGTCGACTTGGCGAGCGACTCCCCGACGCTCCCATAGTCGATCGTCGCCACGCCGGCCGGCGCCGACGCGCCGATGCTGAAGATCGCCGGCGTGGGCCCGCCACCTCCGCCCGTGGCCGCCTTGATGCTCACCGAGAACTGGATCGACTTCCCGCCGTTGGAGACGGTGATGGCCAGCTTCCCCTCGCTGAACGTGGCCTCGATGGACTCGGGCTTTCCAGGGTTCTTGCCATAGATGAACTCCTGGGCGAGGAGGCTGATCTCCTTCCTGCGGCAGGCCCAGTCGGCCTTCGAGGTCACCTTGGTGCCGTCCAGGAAGGTGAACGGATCGGGCATCTTGGGGTTCGCCGTCAGCTCGGCCAGGGTCGGGATCTTGATGTCCTTCGAGCAGCCCTCCCCGGACGAGCCACCGTCGCCACCGCCGCCCCCCGCGGAGCCGCTGCTGGCCGCCGAACCGCCGCCCCCGGCGGAGCCGGAGCTGGCGGCCGCGGAGCTGCTGCTCGAAGCGGAGCTCGAAGGAGAGCCGCCGGTTCCGCTCGAGCTTGCCACCGTCGAAGAGGCACCAGCACCACCAGCGCCACCGGCGTTGTCCGATCCTTCGGAGGGTGAGCTTGAACACGAGGCGAGGGCGGCGAGGAGCAGACTGCCGAGGAGCACGTGGCGAATCATGGATCAGCGACCTTTCCAGGTACGAATCACGTACCTTGACCGGGGTGAATTCCAGCGGATGGCGGGGCTGATCCTGGTGGAAACGAAAACTCGCCAGCTGAGAAAATTGCGACAAGAGGGGAATGGGGTGAGCTAGGAAGTTTCCGCGCCGGTCGCCGCGGCGTCCACCGTGGTGTCGAGCGCGATCGCCTCGGTGCGGTCGACGTCGGCCGCGACGCGGGCGAGCTTCGCGCGGATGCCGCTCACCGCGTCGGCGCCGAGCGGCAGGCGGAGCGGCATCGGGTCGAGCCCGATCGCATCGACGATCGCGCGCGCCGCCTTCGCTGGATCGCCCGGCTGCGATCCGTCGGACCCGGCCGCGTACGCGCGCGTCGCGCCGACGGTGGGCGCGTAGGCGTCGAGCGCCGGCATCGACCGGAAGGCGCCCCCGAAGAGGCGCGTGCGGAACGCGCCCGGCTCGACGATGAGGACGCGGACGCCGAGCGGCGCGAGCTCGGCGGCCATGCACTCCGAGAGCCCCTCGAGCGCGTGCTTCGCGGCGCAATAGGCGCCGAAGCCGGGCCCCGTCGTGAGGCCGCCCATGCTCGTGATCTGGACGATCGCGCCGCTCTCGCGGCCGCGCATGTGCGGCAGCACCTCGCGGGTGAGCGCCACGGCGCCGAAGAACATCGCCTCCATCGCGGCGCGGAGCTCCTCGTCGCTGGTCTCCTCGACCGCGCCGACCAGGCTGTAGCCCGCGTTGTTCACCAGCACGTCGATCCGGCCAAAGCGCGCGAGCGCCGCCGCGACGCCGCGGCGGATGTCGTCCGGCTTCGTGACGTCCAGCTTCACGGCCTCGACGCGCCCCGGCGCCTCGCCCGCGAGGTCCGCGAGCGCGCCCTCGCCGCGCGCCGCCGCCACCACCGAGTCGCCACGCCGGAGCGCCTCCTCGGCGATCGCGCGGCCGAAGCCCGAGGACGCGCCGGTGATGAACCAGATCCTGGATCCGCTGTTTGCAGTGCTCATGGGTCTCTCTCCTCTGCCTTCGACGGGGAGCCTACGCCGCGGCGCTGCGCCGAATAACGGGGTGAATCTGCACGGGATGTTAAGCTGCGCTTCATGATCCAGGACGACCTGGCGGGCCTGTCGGTGCTCCTCGTCGTGGCCGAGAAGCGGAGCTTCACCCGGGCGGCGGCGGAGCTGCGCGTGACGCCCTCGGCGGTGAGCCAGACGATCACCGGGCTCGAGCGGCGGCTCGGCGTGCGGCTCCTCCAGCGCACGACGCGCAGCGTGGGCCTGACCGAGGCCGGCGCCCGCTTCCTCGAGCGGCTCCGGCCCGCGCTCGCCGAGGTCCGCGCCTCGTTCGAGGCGCTCGACGAGCTGCGCGATCGGCCCGCCGGGACGCTGCGGCTGAACGTCCCGAGGATCGCGTGCCGGCAGGTGATCGAGCCGGTGCTCGCGGCGTTCGTCGCGGCCTACCCGGAGATCCGCGTCGACGTGGCGATCGAGGACGGGCTCGCGGATATCGTCGCGCAAGGGTTCGACGCGGGCATCCGCCTCGGCGAGACGCTCGACAGCGAGATGATCGCGGTCCGCGTCAGCGAGGACCAGCGCATCGCCGTCGTGGGGTCGCCGGCGTATCTCTCTGCGCGCGGCAAGCCAAAGCACCCGCGCGACCTGCACGCGCACGCGTGCATCAACTACCGGCAGATCACGAGCCAGAACGTCTACAGGTGGGAGTTCACCGAGAACGGGAAGGACTTCGACATCGCCGTGAGCGGGCCTCTCGTGTGCAACGATCCCGATCTCATGGTCCGCGCCGCGGTCGACGGCATCGGGCTCGCCTACGTCCTGGAGGCGACGGTGCGGGACGAGCTCCGCGGCAAGCGCCTCGCGCGCGTCCTCGAGGGCTTCTGTCCGCCCTTCCCGGGGTACTTCCTTTACTATCCGAGCCGGGCGCACGTGCCGCCCAAGCTCTCGGCGTTCATCGACTTCCTGCGCAGGCGCGGGAGCCGCGGGCGGCGCGGCGGCTGAGGGATGTCACCGAGAGCGATGGGGCGGACAGGCGCTGTCGAGCCGGCGGATCACTCGGCCGCGTGATAGCAGACGTCGAGCTTCGGCCTGCGCGCGGCGTCGGGATACTCGCTCGCGCGGAAGTCCGTCCTGTTGCTCTCGTCGACCAGCGCGACACCGTGGTTCGGCTGAGCGCCATCGACCCAGCCCTGCACGAGGGACGTCAGATCGGCGGTGACGAACGCGTCGGTCTGCGCCAGCGTGGCGAGGGAGGCCTCGACGGCAGGGCCGTATCCGCTGAACCCGCCCCCATGGAGCGTCGATTCCTCCCAGGCGCCGTTCACGCGGTGCACGGTCACGACGCTGCCCGCGGGCTTCCAGGCATAAGACAGCGATAGCGTCGCCGAGGTCACGCTGGAGCCCTCCGGGATGAACGACAGATCGTAGGCGAGGACCGCCGTCGCCGGCTGGACCGCGCTCGCGCTGGTGATGAGGTAGGGATACGCGCCGTACGCCCAGCCCGTCGTGGGACCCTCGACGAAGGAGTCCTGCACGGCGCCGAACGCGCCGCGACGAACGCTGATGCACTCGAGGTCGCATGCGTTGCCGAGGCCGTCGCCGTCGGAGTCGCCTTGAGCGGCGTTGGGCTCGGCAGGGCAGTTGTCGCTCGCGTCGGGCACGCCGTCGCCATCCATGTCGGGCGCGATGCGGAAGCGCGCGACGCCGGGGTCGTGGTCGCTGGCCTGGTCGGCGAACTCCGCATTGACATGGACGACGTCGAAGCCAATGAGCTTCGGCCCGGCCAGGTTGGCGCTGACCAGCACGTGGTCGAGCGACTGGCCATTGCCGTCGAACACGTACGTGTAGCGCTCCTCCGGCGGGAGCGTCTCGATGAGCGTCGTCAGCCCGGCGTCCTTGAGGATGCCGAGCGGCGCCGAGAACTGGAAGTCGTTCAGGTCGCCCAGGACCACGACGTTGGCGGAAGGATCGCTGTCGAGGATCTGCCGCACGAAGCCGGCCACCACGGTGGCCTGCTGCCGCCGCTGGGCCTCGCTCGAGAGGGTCGGGGGCTGGAAGCGCCCGTAGAGCGGCTCGTCGCCGCCCTTGGAGTTCCAGTGGTTGGCCACCACGAACAGCGGCTGTCCGTTCCAGCGGAACTCGCCCGCCAGCGGCTTGCGGCTGCTGGCGAAGGCCGGATTGCCCGGGTCGATGCGGCCGGGGCTGTAGCGCAGCGACACGCCGCCCGCGCCGCCGAGCACCTCGTTCGGCGTCAGGGCGCCGGCGCCCGGGCGATCGACGAACTCGAGCCCGCGGTCGGTCCGGAACAGGAAGCCAACGCGGATGTTGCCGCCGGGCTCCCCGCCGTCCGTGCCGTCGGCCGGATCGATGCTGCGGAATTGATAGGTGCTGGGCCCGCCCGGCACGGCCGCGATCGCGGCGATGAGCCGAGCGAACGTGGTCGAGGCGTCCACCACTCCATTGCTGGTCGGTCCGCTGTTGTCCTGGACCTCTTCGAGCGCGACGAGGTCGGGGCTGCCGAGGTTGTCGACGAGGATCCGCGCGAGGCGATCGAACTTGTCCTGCGGATCGCCCGGATCGAGGTTCTCGACGTTGAAGGCGGCCACGTCGAGGTCGTCGGCGGTCCGCGGTCCGAGCGACGTGACCTCGCGCGAGAGCGTCGAGGTCGCCGCGGGGAGCGCCTCGTCGACCGGCAAGAGCTTGTAGTTGGCGAAGTTGTAGTCGACCGTGCCCACGATGGGCCCGGCGAACGTGGCGCCCACGTCCAGCGCGGGCGGCGAGGCGCGCAGGGGGATCTGGAGCAGGATCCGCTCCGGGTTGAAGTCGCCGGGGCTGACGACGACGGCCCCGCGCGCGCTGCGCAGGCCCGCCGCGTCGCCCGTGGCCGCGTCGCGGTCGCCCGGGACCAGCGCGATCTCCGCGGTCCCGGAGCTCGAGAACTCGCGGGTGGGGCCCACGACGGCCGGGGCGTTGATGCTCACCCGCATGCCCTCGAGGCTCTCCCAGAAATCGATGCCGTCGGCCTCGGGGTCGAAGCCGCTCGCGGCCTCGACGCTGCCGCTGGCGTCGTCCTCGATGACCTGCGTCGGGGGGCGGCGCGCGCCGGGCGCGAAGCCGATCGAGACCGGGGCCGGCAGCGCGTGGCCGCTCGAGAGGACGGTGATCTGCGGGCGGGCGAGCTCGGTGACCGTCAGGTTGTGGTACGCGCTGCCGCGGGAGGGCGTGCACGGGTCCGCGCAGCCGGCGCGGTACTCCGTGACCTCGCCGGTGAGCTCGACGAGGTCGCCGACCCTCACCGACGGCGCGGCGCCGGTGAAGACGAGCAGCCCCTCGGAGGTGGCCGGATCGGCGTCCGGCGCCGGCGACTCCACGGTGAAGCCGTTGCTGCGCAAGGTCGCCACGAGGCCTGTCGTCTTCACGACCGCGCCCGAACGCGGCGAGAGGTGCGCGCGCCCCTGGATGTCGTGGATCGCGAGCGCCTGCGCCGCCTGCGCCGTGGTGAACGAGACCGAGACGTCGGCGGGCAAGGGGTCGATCGTCCCGTTGCTCCCCGGGTCCTGCTCCTGCACGCCGCTCGCCCGCACGACGAGGAGGCACGCCGCGCCCGGGGGGAGCGGCTCGGCCGGCGTGAGCGTGAAGGCGAGGGGGCCGCCGCTGACCGCGATCGGGCGCGCGCTGCCCGCGCAGGAGAGCTCGAAGGCCTCCGCCGCGACGACCGCCTCGCTGAACGTCACGCTCAGGCTCGCGGTCGGGTCGGCGCCCGTCGCGCCGTCGCCGGGCGCCGTCGAGGTCACCGCCGGTGGGGTGTCGCCGCCGCATTCGAGCGCGGCGGTCGAGGTGTTGCGGGGGGTAGGCGCCCCGGTCGAGAGGTCGTCGACGTTGCTGCCCGTGTCCTGGCAGCCGGCGCCCTGCCGGAGCGACGCCGTCGCGTTGGCGGTCGCCGGCGCCGGCGCGGCGCCCTCGAAGTAGCTCGCCCCGCCGAAGCCGACCAGATCCTCGATCAGCGCCTCCTGGGCCGCCGAGCAGGGCGCGGTGCCGCCGTTGCAGCCGAGGCCCGTGGCCTGCCGGACGAGGGCGACCTTGCCGGCCGAGCCGCTCATGTTGATGGGGGTCGGATCGACGAGGTCGGCGGCGGGGAGCGGCGCACCGCTGCCCGAGCCCCCGGCCTCCTGCACGAGGAAGTACAGTCCGGGCTGCAGGGTGATCGCGGGCAGCTCCGTGAGCTGGGTCGTCGTGGCCCCGAGGGCGCCCGTGCCGCTGGCGCTCGCGTACTGGATGGACCACCCCGCGAGCGACACCGGTTCGTTCGACCGATTGAACAGCTCGATGAAGTCGTGCGTGAAGACGGCCCCAGCGTTGCCCCCGCCGCCGTACACCTGGCTGATGACCACGCGCCCGCTCGGGAGGGTGGCGGCGAGCTCGGCGGTCCCGAGATCGCCGGGCTGCTCGGCGGTCCCGAGCTCACCGAGCTCCGGCGAGCCGCCGCAGCCCCAGGCGGTCGCGAGCGCCATGGCCGCCGTCCATCGAACGCGGTCACGCCGAAGAAGAGAATACCCCGCGCGCGAGAGGGCGCGCGGGAACAAGGGTAACTTTAGCACGATGACACCTGTTGGCCTTCGAAGACGATTGCAAGGAATGGCCGACGCAGACAGCAGCGGCCACTTTCACGCTATGCTGGAACGCGCGTTGTGAATGTCACGTCTCCATGAAATCGCAACTGGCCAGTCCGGCCGACCCCCGGAGCCCGGGATGCTGCGCGAGGAGATGTTTCGATTCGATGATCATCTGGTTGAAGACTGTGATGTGAATTACATCTAAATCGTGCGGTTCGTCTACGCGACCATGACGGGGGTGGGACCCGGGCCTAGGCGTTAACGAAGATTCGCGCCGCGTTCTGCTGCCTCTGAACGTTTACGTGGTCGTGGTCGTGAACGACCACGTTGGTGACCGATGGTGGGGTGGAGCGGGGCCCTTCGCGCGACCGGACGAGCCTGGTTAGCGCCTCGGGATCCGGGGGCCGACCAAGGTTCCTCCTGTGTCCTCATGTCGTGTGGAGTGCTCGCTGGGCTGACCCCTGCCCAGTGTAGTGCGCATTTGTGCCGCTCCTGCCCGCCTCCTCGTCTCCGTCCTCCTTGCCTCGAGGGTGTGATACGTCCTGAACTGAACCAGGAGTGTCCTCGATGCGCATCGCAATCATCTCGACCTATACGCACCCGAGCCGACTGCTCCGCAAGGAGCGCTCGATCATGCAATCGTCCGTGCCCGAGCTGCTCGCGGCCCTGTGCCCGCCCGACGCCGAGATCGAGCTCTACAACGAGAAGGAAACGGACATCCCGCTCGACCGCCACTGGGACCTGGTCTTCTTCTCGTACCTGCACGCCTATTACGAGCACACCAAGGTCCTCTCCACGCTGTTCCGGCGGCGAGGCATGACCACCGTGGCCGGCGGGCGGCACGCGAGCCATTTCCGCGCGGACGCGCTGCAGCACTTCGACGCCGTGGTCGCGGAGGACCCGGAGGCCAACCTCCCGGCCCTCATCGCCGACTTCCGGCGGGGCGAGCTCCAGCCCGTCTATGCGCTCCCGCCGGTGCCCCCGGAGCAGATCCCCACCTACCGCTATGACCTTGTCGATTACCGGAACAACCTCGTCCGCCTGCCCGGCATCGAGGCGTCGCGCGGGTGCCCCTTCTCCTGCAACTTCTGCGTGCTGACCGGGCACGAACAGTATCGCTATCGCCCCATCGACCACGTGATCCGGGACATCCGCGACCGGATGATCTTCAACCAGCGCATCCCGGGGGTGACCAACAATGTGTTCAGCTTCCTCGACAACAACCTGGGGGGCTCGCCTCGCTACCTGCGCGAGCTCTGCGAGGCGCTGATGCCCCTCAAGAAGATCTGGGGCTGCGCGCTCACGTTCAACGTGCTGCGCGACCCGGAGCTCGTCCGCCTCATGGGGCGGGCAGGGTGCCGCTACGTCTACACAGGGCTCGAGTCGCTGAACCCCGAGTCGATCAGCTCGATGAACAAGGGCCAGAACAAGCTGAGCGAGGTGCGGGAGGTCATCCAGCGGGCGTTCGCGAGCGGGATCGTCCTCTCCTTCGGGCTCCTCGTGGGCGCGGACGGGGACACCAACGACTACCTCGAGCGGGTGCCCGAGTACCTGCATGATCTCGGCGATCACTGCCCGACCTTCCTGGGCATCGTCTGCCCGTACCCGGAGACGCCCTTCTTCGCGCAGGTGGCGGCCGAGGGCCGGCTCCTTCCCGGGGTGATCAGCCGGGACCTCGATGGATACACCCTCTGCCACCGCCCGCCCCGGCTGCACCCCTCCGAGGTGATCGACCATTTCCAGCGCCTGAGCCGCGCGCTCGGGAGCCTCCACAACGTGGGCCGCCACGTGTGGAATCGGCTGATGACGAGCGATCTGCCCCGTTACAAAGCGTGCGTCGTCATGTCGGCGCCCGAGGTGATGAGCCTGCGCGCGCCGCTCGCCAACCGATCACGCAGCTACATCGCCGGGCGCGATCCGATCGAGGCCTGGGACGCGGAGAAGATGCGGGAGCTCGGGCTCGAGCCGCAGCGCATCGAGGCGTCGTCCTGCAGAGCGGATCCGCGCGGCCTCGCGCGGATCCGGCCCCGCCGGGCGGGCCGCTCCAGCGCGGCCGCGTGAGGCCATGGGAGATCCACCCTGAAGGGCAGCACACGCCTCGTCGCGATCGCCTACTTCGCCCCGGTGCACGCCGCCGCCGTCGTCGGGCTGTTCCTGCCGCTCCGGGCGAGCGCGGCCCGCTTCGGCGTCGGGCTCGCCTCGGACATCGAGCCGAGCCCGGCGGACCGTGAGAGTAGCCACCCCGCCGCGCGGTCGAGGCGCTAGCATGGGTGGCATGAGCGATCTCGGCCTCAACGACGTGAGCCCCGACGTTCGTGACGAGCCCGACGGCATCCTGCGGGTGGCGATCCACGGCGAGGTCACGGAAGACCGAGCGCGCGCTGTCCTCGGCGTGATCCGGCGCGTGGCGGAGAGCGGCCGCGACGTCCTGGTGCTCGCCGACATGCGCCACACGGGCCCCCTCTCGGCGCCGGCGCGCAAGGTGGTGACGGAAGGAGCGCGGGCAGCGCGCATCGATGCTGTCGCGATCATCGGAGCGAGCTATTCCCTGCGCGTCGTCTTGACCCTCCTCGCGAAGGGCGTGCAGATGATCACGGGACGGCATTACCCGCAGCAGCTCTTCGACACGGAGGGCGAGGCGCACACGTGGCTGCTCGCTCGGCGAGACGCGCTCCGGGCAGGGCGGCGCCCGGATGCCTGAGTGACCGCGCGTGCGCACGGGGTCGTTGCAGGACTGCTCGTACGGTGACGGTGCCGTGGCAGCTCGCGTGATGCCGTCGTCAGGCCTGGGGCGGGTACTCGGCGAACCGCGGCAGGTCGTCGGTGATCGGGAACCAGCTCGCCTTGGAGTCCACGAAGATGTGGGCTGCGGGGCGGATGCCGGGATCGGTGTCGAGCGTGCCCGCGGGCACCACGGCGAAGCCGCGCTCGGGTGACAGGCGGGGGGCCGCGCTGCCGCAGCGCTTGCAGAACGCGACGGTGAAGAACCGCGCGTCGGGCACCTTGTAACTCGCGATCTGCGCGTCGCCGTGGATCCAGCGGAAGCTGTCCAGGGCGACGAAGACGTTGGTCGCGTGCGCGGCGCTGCGCCCTAGGCGACAGCGCGTGCAGTGGCAGCTCACCATGCGGAGGGGCGTGCCATCGAACTCGAAGGCCACGTCGCCGCACAGACAGCTCCCCTGGGTGACACCCTCTTTCGGCGGGGCCGCTGGGCGCGAGACGACCGGCGCCTGCATCTCGGGCCGCCATTCCTCGAACTGCGGCAGGGAATCCGTGATCGTGTACCAGGGGGCCTTGGAGCCGACGAACTGGTGGAACTTCGGCTCGATCCCGAGATCGCCCTCCAGGTTGCCGGCATGGAGCACGGCGAGCTGCCTCTCGGGGAGGAGCATCGGCGTGGCCGAGCCGCAGGTGGCGCAGAAGGAGCGGCGGTCGCTCGCGCAGGAGGGGCGGATGGCGTCCTCGCCGGCGAGCCAGCGAAAGCCGGGCAGCGGCGCGACGACGGCCGTGGTGAACGCCGTGCCGTGGAACTTACGGCACATCGAGCAGTGACAGTTCAGCATGGTCTGGAACGGACCGTCGATCTCGAAGCGGACCGTTCCGCAAAGACATGCGCCCTTGGTCATGTTCGTACCTCCCGTCGTCGTGCGGGCTCCGTGTGCGCCGGAGCGATGGCTTGCGCGCGCACGCTAGCACGGCGGAGTTACCAGGCGGGCGTCCAGGTTCGATTCAAGGGCGCCCTTCACCCGAGGCGCGCCGTCCCGCGGCTCAGAGCCCCGACACCACGCCCACGATCGCTTCGCTGATCCGCGATAGGTCGGCTGGCTCGATGATGTAAGGCGGCATGGTATAGACCAGCTTCCCGAAAGGCCGTAACCAGACGCCGCGCTCCACGAACGCCGGCTGCACGCGCGCCGTGTCGACGGGCTGCTTGAGCTCGACAACGCCGATGGCGCCGAGCACGCGCACGTCGGCCACCGCGTCGAGCGCGCGGCACGGGGCGAGCTCGCGGCGGAGCTGCGCCTCGATGGCCGAGACGCGCGCGCGCCACGGCGAGGCGAGCAGGAGCCGGATGCTGGCCAGCGCGGCGCTGCAGGCGAGCGGATTGCCCATGTACGTCGGGCCGTGCATGAACACGCGCGGCTCGTTGCCCGCGATCGTCGCGGCCACGCGCTCCGTGCAGAGCGCGGCGGCCAGGGTCATCGTGCCGCCGGTGAGGGCCTTGCCGAGGCACATGATGTCCGGCGCGACGTCCGCGTGGTGGCACGCGAACAGCTCCCCGGTGCGGCCGAAGTTGGTCGCGATCTCGTCGAAGAGGAGCAGCACGCCGTGGCGGTCGCAGAGCGCGCGCAGCTCGCGCAGGTACTGCGGGTGGTAGAAGCGCATCCCGCCGGCGTTCTGGGCGATCGGCTCGAGGATCACGGCGGCGACCTCGTGCGCGTGCCGCTCGAGCAGCGCGGCCATGCTGCTCAGGGCGTCCGGCGACCAGGGCGCGTCGAACGCCGGCCCGGGCGCTTCCGCGAACAGGTGCTGCGCGAGCGCGCCGCGGAAGAGGTGGTGCATGCCGTTGACGGGATCGGTGGCCGCCATCGCGCCGAACGTGTCGCCGTGGTAGCCGGCGAGCGCGCTGATCAGGCGGCGCTTCTCGGGCCGCCCCTGCGCAATGAAGAACTGGAGAGCGAGCTTGATGGCCACCTCGACCGACACGGATCCGGAGTCGGCGAGGAAGACGCGCGTCAGCGGCTCGGGCGTGAGCGCCACCAGCGTTTCGCACAGCTCGACCGCGGGCGCGTGGGTGAGCCCGCCGAACATCACGTGGCTCATCCGCCCGAGCTGGGCGCTGATCGCCGCCGTCAGCGCCGGGTGCGCGTAGCCGTGGATGGCGGCCCACCAGGACGCCATGCCGTCGATGAGCTCGCGGCCGTCCGTCAGGGTGAGGCGAACGCCCTCCGCACGCTCGACCGCGAAGAGCGGCGCGCTCGAGATGGGCGCGGCGTACGGGTGCATCACGCAGCGGCGGTCGCGCGCGACGAGATCGTCTCCGCCAGGCAGGGCGCTCTCCGATGGCATGGCGAGGCGTCTAGCCCAGAACGCGCATCGCCACCAGGTCCGCCGGGCGCGCGGGTTGTCACCGCGCCTCCGCGCGCGGCGCCATCCCACTGGCGGACGCGGCTCCGGCCGCCTTCGGACGATTCCTTGATCGGGCTGTAACGTTCGGCCCCCCTCCGAGACTGTGCAGGTAGCGGGATAGCCGTCGCGGCGCCGGGGACACGCCCGGGCGCAGGGGCGCGCGCATCCATCGCACGTCGAAATACCGATGACGTCGCGCTCGAGGAGAGCCTCGCGACGATGAGGAGACATCCATGAACGGTCTGCTTCGCAAGGTCCTGCGGTCTGGCACCATGATCTCGGCCGCTGCGCTCATGTCGTCCGCGCTGCCCGGCTGCGGCGGCAGCGACACGGACGGGAGCACGGGGGGCGGCGGGCCCCAGGGCTCGGACAAGAACACGTATGTCCTCGTCCACGGCGCCTTCGTGGGCGCATGGGCATGGGACAAGGTGGTGCCGCTCCTCGAGGCCGGCGGCAACGAGGTGATCGCCCTCGATCTACCGGCTCACGGCGAGGACCAGACGCCCGTCGCGGACGCCGGCCTGGAGGCCTATACCGACGCCGTGGTGGAGGCCATCGACAGCGCCTCGCGCCCCGTGATCCTCGTCGGTCACAGCATGGGCGGCACCGTGGTGAGCCAGGCCGCCGAGCAGCGGCCCGACAAGGTGAAGAAGCTCGTCTACCTGACCGCCTTCCTGATGAAAGACGGCCAGTCGCTGAGCCAGGAGTGGGCCGACGACGAAGGGGCCGCGATCAAGGCGTACGCGGCCGCTTCGGAGGACGGCACGACGCTGACCTTCAAGGAGGGGTGGGCAGCGGACGCCTTCTGCCAGGATTGCTCTCCAGAGGACGTCGCGCGGCTCGAGAGCCACCTGCGCGAGGAGCCCGCGAAGCCGTTCGACGAGCCGATCCATGTCACGGAGGAGAGGTGGGGGAGGGTCCCCCGGGTCTACATCGAGGCGCTCAAGGATCTCGCCATCAGCCCTGCAGAGCAGAAGCAGCAGTACACGGCGTTGCCCTGCGAGAAGGTCATCTCGATCGACGCGGGCCACGCCCCCTTCCTGACGAAGCCGAAGGAGGTCGCGGACGCGCTGAGATCGCTCTGACCGGGGCGCCGGCCGTCGTCGTCCGCGGGGCGAGCCGCCCCGGATCCGCGTCGATTGATGCGGGGCTCGGCGGCGTGATACCCTGCTCCGCGTGTCCCATGACCCCTCGGCCGCCGCCGACGGCAAACAGGCCGCAACGGCGCAGCGCGCATCGGCCGAGATAGGCCCGCTCCTCGCGCCCGCCGCGCCCACCGCGCCCGCCGCGCCGGGCAACGCGGCTGCGCCCGGCTGCGCGGCGCCGGCGGACGACATCGCGCTCGTCGGCCGGCTGCTCGCGGGGGACGAGCAGGCCTTCGAGCAGCTCGTGACCCAGCTCCACACACCCATGCTCCGGCTCGCCCGCGCGGTCGCCGGCCCCGCCGGCGCGCAGGAGGTCGTCCAGGACACCTGGGCGGCGGTCTTCGATGGGCTCGTGCGCTTCGAGGGGCGCTCCGCGCTGAAGAATGGGTGTTCAGGATCCTGACGAACCGCGCCAGGACGTGGGGCGCTCGAGAGAAGCGCATGGTCCCTGTCTCCTGGCTGGAGGACGGGGATCACGGCGGCGAGCCGGCGGTCGATCCGGCCCGATTCGACAGCATCGGTGACTGGGCGACTCCGCCTGTTCCGTGGACGGAGCAGAGCCCGGAGGTGCTCTTGCTGCGCAAGGAGATAGGGGCCGTGCTTCAGCGAGAGCTCGAGACGCTGGCGCCTGGACAGCGTGCGGTGGTCCTCTTGCGCGACGTGGAGGGGTGTCCGTCCGACGAGGTCTGCGAGATCCTGGGTATCGGCGAGGCGAACCAGCGGGTCCTCCTGCACCGTGGCCGATCGAAGCTCAGGGCCGCGCTCGAGCGCTACATGACGAGGGGGTGAGCGCGCATGATCGTCACGTGCTGTCAGCTGACCGAGATGATCACCGACAGAAGCGAGGGGAAGCTGTCCTCCGAGCAGGAGGAGGGCTGCGCGCGGCACCTCGCGTGGTGCGACAGGTGCCGCACCTACCTGAAGCAGATGGATCTGACGATCGACGCGCTCCAGGGGCTCCCGGGTGAGCCGCTGCACGACGACGTCCGCGCTACGCTGTTCGCCCAGTTCCAGCGGCGGAAGACCACCGCCGACTGAGCCTGGCGTCCCGGGGGGGCGGTGGCGCTCAGGCCCGGGGGGCGGCGCCGCGGGGGGGCCATGCCCGCGTTGCTGTGAGCATGAAACGCGCCGCTACCGCCACCGCGACCGGCCGCGGCAGCTTGGGCGCCGGCCGTGCCCGCCCGGCGGTGCGGTCGCGCATTCACCGAGAAAGCAACTGACGGGAGCGAGGAGCCGACGATGAGGTAGCCTCGCCAGCATGCCGACGGAGCTGCTGGAACGGATCACGCACGACCCCGCGGTGATGGGGGGCCGGCCCTGCATCCGAGGGATGAGGGTGACGGTGGGCACCATGCTGGGACTGCTGGCTGCGGGGCACCCGGTCGAGGAGGTGCTCGAGCTCTATCCCTACCTCGAGAGGGATGACGTGATGGCGGCGCTCTCTTATGCGGCATGGCGTGTCGAGGAGGTCGAGCTCCCGCTGAAGGCTTCATGAAAGTTCTGGTGGACATGAACCTCTCGCCGACCTGGGCACCGTTCCTGAAGGGCGAAGGGATAGAGGCCGTTCACTGGTCTGCAGTCGGCGACCCTCGAGCACTGTCACCGTCGATGGGACGACGACGCGGGTCCGGATCCTACCGATTCGAAGGGCAACGAAAGGCCACGGCTAACATTGCCGCATCGGAGACCCTTTCCCGCGATCTCACCGTCCTCGGTACACGCGGGCTGGCCATCCGCGGCTGATAACGACGCGAAGCGGCGCGGCGCGCGAACCGCCAGGGACACACAGTGAGGGCTGCCAGGGACGCTTGGAGCGCCGCCAGGAACAAAAAGCTGTCGTGATGACGAACCGCTTCTCCGGCTCTCCAGCGGAGCAGACGCCAGCGCTGGCTGTCATGGAGCTCAGGCCCGTGGGCGACGCCGCGGGGGCGCCATGCCCGCCGCGCCGTTCCGGGTCTCGGATGAGCCGGCGCGCGGCTCGGCCTCGGCCGTCCCGCCTCGGGCCTCGGCCGCCCCGCCTCGCGCCTCGCGGGACCCCGCGTCGTCCCGGCGGACCTGGACCTTGCGGCCCTTCAGCCGTGTGGCGCGCAGCGCCTCGATGACGGCGTCGGCCGCGTCGGCCGGGACCTCCACCGTGGAGAAGCCGTCGGCGATCTCGATGGCGCCGATGTCGCGGGAGCTCAGCGACGCCTCGTTCGCGATGGCGCCGACCAGATCGGCCGGCCGGATGCCCGCGGCGCGCCCCGCGCTGACGTACAGCCGGGCGACGTTGCCGTCGGTCTCCCGCCCCTCTCGCGTCTCCCGCCGCGGCCGCGCCTGCGCCTCGCCCGGGCGCCCGCGCGGCCCCGCGGGCCCGCGCGGCGCGCGGTCGTCGCGGGCGCGCTCCGGCCCGCGCGGAGGCGGCCGGAACGACGGGATCTCCGCCTCGTCCTCCTCCCGGTCCCCCTCCGTCGCGTCGTGGGCGAGCTTCACCGCCGCCGCCGCGATGTCCATCACGTCGAACTCGTCGGCGAGCGCCTCGACCACGACCCGGAACCGCTCGGCGCCGCCCTCGATGAGCGCCTCCCGCAGCGAGGCGCGCGTCAGCTCCAGGCGCCGCGCGCGCAGGTCGGCCACGGTCGGGAGGGTGGCGGCCTCGATGCGCTGCCCGGTGAGCCGCTCGACGTTGCGGATCAGGTAGTGCTCGCGCGGCTCGACAAGCGTGATCGCAGCGCCCTCGCGGCCGGCGCGCCCCGTGCGGCCGATGCGGTGGACGTACACCTCGGGGGCGCAGGGGACGTCGTAGTTGATGACGTGCGAGACATGCTCGATGTCGAGCCCCCGCGCCGCGACGTCGGTGGCGACGAGCAGCTCGGCCGTGCCGGCGCGGAAGCGGGCCATCACGCGATCGCGGTGCTCCTGCGAGAACCCGCCGTGGAGCGCCTGGGCCTCGTAGCCGCGGGCGCGCAGCGCCTCGGTCAGCTCGTCGACCTCGTTGCGGGTGCGGCAGAAGAGGATGGCCGACGACGGGTCCTCCATGTCGAGCACCCGGGTGAGCGCGGCGGACTTGTGCGCCCGCGGCACGATGTACGCCGTCTGGCGGACGCGGGGGAGCTCGCCGGGGGCCGCCTTCTCGCCCGCGATCTTGACCCGCACCGGCTCGCGCAGGTGCCGGCCGGCGATCGCGGCGATCCGCGGGGGCAGCGTCGCGGAGAAGAGCACGGTCTGCCGCGCCGCCGGCGTGGCGGAGAGGATCTCCTCCAGCGCCTCGGCGAAGCCCATGTCGAGCATCTCGTCGGCCTCGTCGAGCACGACGGTGCGGATGCCGTCGAGCGCGAGCGTGCCGCGCCCGATGTGGTCGAGCGTCCGGCCCGGCGTGGCCACGATGACGTGGACCCCGCGGCGGAGCGCGCGCAGCTGCTGCCCGAACGGCTGGCCGCCGTACACGGACAGCACCTGCACGCCGAGCCGGCGGCCGTAGCGGTGCATCGCCTCGGCCACCTGCATCGCCAGCTCGCGGGTCGGCACGAGCACGAGCGCCTGGGGGGGGCCGGGCGGCTCGCCGCCGATCTGGAGGCGCTGGAGCAGCGGCAGCGCGAACGCGGCCGTCTTCCCGGTCCCGGTGGCGGCCTGCCCCAGCAGGTCGCGCCCGGTCAGGAGGTGGGGGATCGCCTCGCGCTGGATCGGCGTGGGCTCCTCGTAACCGAGCTGGGCGAGCACGTCGAGGAGGGCAGGCGCGATGCCGAGCGCGGCGAAGCTGGCGGACGAGGGGGTCGTCTCCACAGGGGTTCCCCATGTCATGGTCGCGCGCCAGCGCCGTTGCAACCTGGCATTCACCGCGGGGCGCAGCGCGCGCGGCAGGCGAGCCCCGCTGCCCCGATCAGCCGAGCTTCGCGGCGAGGGCGCGGTACCGCTCCGGCAGGCGCGCGGCGTCCAGCCGGCCGAGGAGCGCGCGCGCGGCCTCCTGCGCGCGGGGGCTGCCCTCGGGCGCGCGGCTCACCGCCTCGAGGTAGAGCTCGAGCGCGCGCCTGCGCTCCGCGAGCGCCGGCGCGGCCCGGCCCCGGAGCTCGAGGATCTCGGCCTGCTCCGCGCAGAGCGCCGCGTACGCGCCGATCTTCTCGTGGTCGCCGAGCAGGGTGGCCGCGCCCGCGGCGTCGAGCCGGTCGAGCATGTCCCGCATCGGGCCGAAGAGCCCGTCGGCGGTGGTGCGGACGAGCAGCTCCGCCTCGTCGAGCTGGCCGGCGCGCCGGAGCCCGGCGATCCGGCCGATGGCCTCGGCCAGCTGCTCGATCATGCGGAGGAGGTAATCGCGCTGTCGGAGCGACATCGGGTCTTCCGTTCGAGTCTAGAGCGCCGAACACGTCGATCGAGCGAGAAATGAGCCGCCTGCCGCCAAGAACAGAGCACTCTCTCGGCGTCCCTGGCGCCTCGGCGGCTCAAGACCCTGCTCTTTTCCGGGGTTTCGACCCGTTGGTTGCTCTGGCCGATCGCGGCTCCGCGGCGCGCGCCGGCGGCACCAGCCTTGCTCCACCGGTGGCTCACAACGGGGGTCATCAAGGCATAGGGGCCACCTGGACCGATATGTCGGCGCCCAGCGGCGGTGCTGCCTCGCCTCTCCGGCGCACGATCCTGCCACCTTCATGGCTGGCTTTCCCGCCGAGCTCGCATGGTACGATCCGGTCATGCGCACTTCGCCAATGCTCGCGCTGCTCGCCGCCGCGTCGCTCGCGGCCTGCGTTCGTTCCCCCGCGCCCGCGGCGGCGCCCGATGTCTTCGCGCCGTCCGCCGCCGACGTCGGGCCCTGGTACACGTCGGCGCCCGACCTCACGGCGACCCCACCGGGGCTCGAGACGCCGGAGCAGCGGGCCGCGCGGCTGCAAGCCAAGGCGATCCTCGTGGATGGCCACAGCGGCGTGCCCTCGCTGCTCCTCGGCGGCTCGTTCGCGCAGGTGAGCTCGGACGACGAGCTGATGGCCGCGGAGGTCGCCAGGAACAAGGCGGCGGGCGTCACCGGCGCGTTCTTCCCGATCCACGTCGGCGCGCCCGCGCCGCCTTCGTCCTCGCGGCTCGGCGGCAGCGCCGCGCGCCGCGCGCTCGATCTCATCGAAGCGACCCACCGTCAGATCGAGCGCCACCGCGAGACGCTGATGCTCGTGCGCGACGCGAAAGACGTGCGCCGCGCCGAGCGCGAAGGCAGGATCGCCGTGATCATGGGCATCGAGGGCGGGCACGCCATCGAGAACTCCCTGCCTGCGCTGCGCTCGTTCTATCGCCTCGGCGTCCGCACCATGGCGCTCACGCACATGACCACGAACGACTGGGCAGGCTCCGCGGGAGGCGCGCTCGATCCCGGGTACGTCCGCGACCGCGGCCTCTCCCCCTTCGGTGAGGCCGTGGTCCGCGAGATGCAACGGATCGGCATGCTTGTCGACGTCTCGCATGGATCGGACAGCACGTTCCAGGGCGTCATGAAGGTGGCCAGGGCGCCGATCATCACCTCTTCCACGATGCCCGCCGCCGGCCACCGCCGCCGCGACCTCGACGATTACATGCTGCGCGCGATCGCGGAGAACGGCGGCCTCGTCATGGTGAACTCCTGGGCGCTCTTCCTGGACGAGGCATATGCCGAGCAGTCGGCGCGCTTCGCGCAGAAGTACGGGGCGCACCTCAAGGAGCTCGGCGAGAGGCTCCCGGGCGACACGAAGGCGCTCCGCGAGGAGATCGAGAAGCTCAGGACCCAGGAGGGGCAGAAGACGCCGCCGCTGTGGCGGATCATCGACCATATCGATCACGTGGTGAAGATCGCGGGGATCGAGCATGTCGCCCTCGGCTCCGTCTTCGAGGGGAGCGAGGCGCTCAAGGAGGGGCTCGCAGGCAGCGCCGGGGCCCCGAACCTCACGCTGGAGCTCATCCGTCGCGGCTACTCGGATGCGGACATCCTCCGTCTGATGGGCGGGAACTTCGTGCGGGTCCTCGAGCACGCCGAGGCCTATGCAGCCGCGACGGAGACAACGCTGTCCGGGGATGGCAGCACGCAGCAGCTCAGCGCGGCCGAGCTGGGCGATCCGCCGGGGCAGCCCCTGATGCCGGCGCCCCCGCCGCCGGCGCCCCCGCCGTCGTGGGGGCCGATGTCGCGGGGGGTTGTCCCGCCGCCCTCGCCGTCGCCGCAACGACCGGTAGCGCAGCCCTCGAAGGCCGGAGCGCCGGCGTCTCCGTATTCGGAGCTCCGGACGTCGCGGTAGCCTCTCGCCGTCGACAGGAGGTCGCGCCGGGTCTACGGTGGCGATCCCCGGGATGCGAACGGCGGCGCGACCCCTGACCCGGCTGCGAACCTCCACGCTTCCGGCGGCGCTCGCCGCCTGTGTGCTCGGCGGCGCGTGCGCGGGGGAGGCGCCGCCGGGCGGCCACGGCGGCGGCGGCCAGGGCGCGGGCGCGCACCCGGTGACGGCGACCACGTACGTGAGCGCGGCCACGGGCTTTGGAGGCGCCCTGGAGGAGCTGCCGCGTGTGTTCACGGTGACCGGCGTCGTCACCGACGGCGCGGCGCCGCTCGAGGGCGCCATCGTGATGCAGGCCGGCGGGGAGCCGGCCCTCGTGACCGGCCCGGACGGCGCGTTCTCCATCGAGATCACGCGGGACATCCCGGGCCAGCCGACCGTTGTCGCGGCGAAGATCGGATACCGGACGGACGGTATCGAATTCGAGGTCGTCCCCGACGGGCCGGCGGAGATCGCCCTTCGCCGCGCGTCGCCGCCGGACAACGCGCTCGGCTACACCTACGGCGATCCGGGCGACGGCGACCCGCACAACTCGACGCGGTTCTGCGATCACTGCCACACGACGCTCGTGGCCCAGTTCCTCGAGTCGGGGCACGCGCGGTCGGCCAGGAATCCGCTCCTCCAGGCCATCTACGCCGGGGTCTCGATGGCCCACACGGACGAGGCCTCGTGCGGCGCCGCGGGCGGGCGCTGGAAGGCCGGACGCGTCCCTGGCAGCGAGGGGGGCGCTGCGATGCGGTGTTATCTCGGGAGCGGCGTGCTGCCGGATCTCAATCCCTCGTGCGGCGGGGAAGCGCAGCCCTCGTGCGACGATCCCGCGCTGCCCGAGGCCGTGCGCCCGGCGGCGTTCGGCGCGTGCGCCGACTGCCACGCTGCGGGGATCGACGGCCCCGCGGGCGGGCGAGACCTCCTCGAGGCCACCGGCATCGCGTTCGAGAAGGGCGACCACTGCGACGCTTGCCACAAGATCCGCGACGTCGATCTGAGCAAGCCGCCCGGGGTCGCCGGGGCCCTGATCGTCCAGCGCCCGCAGGAGAGGAGCTCGCCCGATCCCTCGTCGAGGCTCCTGGAGGTGATGTTCGGCCCGCGGCCGGACGTGCCGAACAGGTTCATGGGCGGCAGCTACCAGCCGAAGTTCTCGGCCTCGGAGTTCTGCGGCGGCTGCCACGAGCAGAAGCAGGCGGCGCTCCTGCCGGGCGCGGCGCTCGATCCGGTCCGCTGGCCAGACGGGCTCCCGATCCATCAGACGTTCTCCGAGTGGGCCGCGAGCTCCTGGAACCGCCCGGCCACGCAATGCCAGGCCTGCCACATGCCAGGGGTCCTCTCGCTGAAGAGCAGCCTCGACGTGACGAACGAGGCGAACGCGAGCGTCTCGCTCGGCTTCGTCCGCCCGGCGGGGACGGTCCGCTCCCATATTTTCCGGGGCCCGCTGGAGGGGTCCCCGCGGCTCATCCGGGGCGCGGTCGACGTCCGCATCGACGCATCAACGGCGTCGGGCGAGCTCGCGGTCACGGTCTCCCTGGCCGGAGGCGCGGCGGGCCACGCCGTTCCGACCGGGGAGCCGATGCGCGCGCTCGTGCTGCTCGTCGCGGCGGAGGCGTGCCGCGCGCCCCTTTCGCCGTCGAGCGGCATGACGGTGAACGACACCGGGGGCGCGCTCGCGGAGGCGCGCGTGGGCCAGGGCGCGGCCCTGACGGGCGCCCAGCTCGCCTGGGACGAGGGCGCGGCGCGCGCGAGGGCGGGCGACGTGGTGCGGATCGTCCGCCCGACCGGAGTCTACGACGATTACACCGGCATCGGCCGCTTCGCGGACCCGTCGCTCGACGCCGCGGACAAGGGCCTCGAGGTCCGCGCGCCGGTCGGCGAGGCGCGGGTGGTCGCGGCGGACGGCGGCGTGATCACCCTGAGCGGCGCGATCCCCGCGCAGGACGGGGATATCGTCTACCTCGGCGCGCCCCTCGCCGCTGCGCCCGCCGACGGCCAGCCCGCCGCCGCGTTCGCCGGCGCCGCGGGGTATACCTTCGCCAAGGTGCTCGTCGATCCGGCGGGCGCGCGGCACGCGCCGCAGCACCGCGCCGTCGATATCGCCAGCGACAACCGCATCGCGCCGGGGAGCGTCGCGGTGACGTCGCACGGCTTCGCGATCCCCGCGGGCTGCTCGGCGACCGCGAACGTCACCGCCACGCTGCTCTACCGGCCGGTCCCGCTCGCCCTCGCGAAGGAGCGCGGGGCCTTCGCGCGCGATTACCTGGTCGTCTCGGCGTCCTCGCCGGTGCCGCTCGACTGAGCGACAACGTAAACGTTGGTGACCCGCAGCACCGCGAGCCGATCGCGCGGATCGTACTTGCCGTTCCGATATCGTGCTGGTCTCAGGCGCTGGCGCTGGATTGGGGGGGTACGCTATGGGCCTGAGCGATGAGCGAGAAGCGTGAGCAGACGTCGGGTGTGGAGGGGAGCGCCGCGCGCGCAGCAGCGGAAAAGAGGGAAATTTCGGCGTTCCGCGATTACCGCGAGGACGCGCGGCCGAGCGTGAAGGAGCTCTACCGCCTGAACCACGAGGGGCAGACGCTCGCCTTCGTGCAGGAGAAAGAGCGGCAGTACCTCGGCCTCGACCGGCGCCGGATGGGCATGTGGGAGGCGCTCGAGCTGCTCGATCGGGTGGTCGACGACAGCGATCCAGACACGGAGCTGTCGCAGATCGCACATGCGCTCCAGTCCGCGGAGGCGGCGCGGCGGGACGGGCAGCCGCGGTGGTTCGTGCTGACCGCGCTGATCCACGACGCCGGGAAGATCCTGTGCACGTGGGGCGAGCCGCAATGGGCCGTGGTGGGCGACACCTTCCCGGTGGGCTGTGCGACCTCGGACCGGATCGTCTTCCCCGAGCTCTTCGCGCGGAACCCGGACATGGCCAACCCGGTGTACCAGACGCCATGCGGGATTTACGAGGAGGGCGCGGGGCTCTCCCGGATACACATGTCGTGGGGGCACGACGAGTACCTCTATCATGTGGTGAAGGACCACCTGCCGCTCGAGGCGCTCGCCATGATCCGATATCACTCGTTCTACGCGGCGCACCGCGAGGGCGCGTACGGGCACCTGATGAACGAGCAAGATCGGCGGATGATGGAATGGGTGCGGCGCTTCAACCCGTACGATCTGTACTCGAAGGCCGATGCCCCGCCGGACGTTGAGCGGCTGAAGCCGTTTTACAAGGACCTGATCGCGGAGTTCCTGCCGGACGAGCTCCGCTGGTGAGGGGCTTTGACGGATGAAGCGAGCGGACGGGCAGGCGTGAGCCCATGGAGATCCTGCTCGTCCCATCCTGCTCGTCTCCGGGGGCCTACGAGGCACACCGCGGAGCTACCGCGCCTCATCCAGGACGATAGACCAACGCTGGTGGGGGTATCCGGGAATTGGGCCCGACCGACGCCCCAAGCTTGCTCACCCCTCCGGTGCTGTCGCCAGATCGAGCCGCCGCCCGATCGCGTCGTGCCGAGGGGATGCGATCCGTGGTCACGTCCCACCGAAGTCCCGTGGGATCCGACGGATCACGCCGGTTCGCTACCGCACCATCGTCCCTCGCGGCGCTGTTCTGGCGCGGCCGCCCGGGATGTGGGAGATGCGCCTGGCCCGCGGGGGCCGCGACGCATCCGATGAGCATGGCCCATTACGTCTCGGTCTTCCTCGTGTCGCTGTCGGCGATCTTCTTCGTCGTGGATCCGCTCGGCATCGTGCCGCTGTTCCTGACGATGACCGCGGGCGATCCGCCGGAGAAGGTGCGGCGCACGGCGCGGCGGGCGTGCGCCGTCGCCGGCGGGCTCATGCTGTTCTTCGCCCTCTTCGGCGGCGTCGTCTTCAAGGTCTTCGGCGTCTCGCTGGCCGCGTTCCGCGTCGCGGGCGGGCTGCTCTTGCTCGTCACGGCGCTCGACATGCTGCGCGCCCGCTCCTCGGCGACGCGCACCACCCCGTCCGAGGAGCAGGAGGGCATCGCGAAGGAGGACGTGGCGCTCGTGCCCCTGGCCATGCCGCTCCTCGCCGGGCCGGGCGCCCTGGCCACGGTGATGGTGCTGATGGCGCGCGAGGGCAACGACCCCGTGGCCATGGGGCTGGTGCTCGCCGGCGTGGCCATCACCTTCGTGGCCTCCTACTTCGTGCTCCGCGGCGCGGGGCTCGTGCAGCGGGCGCTCAAGGCGTCCGGAATGGCCGTGCTCGAGCGCGTCATGGGCCTCATCCTGGCCGCCATCGCCGTGCAGTTCATGGCCGACGGGGTGAAGGAGCTCTGGCACGGGTGACGCGCGTCCGGCGTTGCCCGGCGCGTCAGTTGAGCGGGCCCGCGCGCCGCGGCGCCTGCTTCATGACGAGGACGAGCGCGTCGCGGAGCCGCGCGAAGGTGGATACCCGCGACATGTCCACGCCGTCCACGAGGAGGCCGCGCGCCACGTCGGGCCGGATGCCCACGATGATCCCCCTCGCCCCGAGGAGCTCCACCGCGCGGACCAGCGACAGAAGGGTGTTCCCGAGCGAGGCGTCGATGGAGTCGACGCCTGTCAGATCGATGATCACCACCCTGCAATGGGTGTTCGACACCGCGCCGAGGAGCCCCTGCATCATCTGGTCCGCCCGGTAGAGATCGACCGCTCCGAGCACCGGCATCATCAGCACGCCCTCCCAGACCTGGATGATCGGCGCCGACAGCGTGCGGATCGTCGCCTGCTGCTCCGCGTTGACGGCCCTCGTGCGCGAGAGCTCCTGCGCGAGGTCGTCGAGCCGCCTCAGGTTGCTCGCCGCGACAGCCTGGGCGATCTGGACGAGCTCCTCCCGCTCCCTCAGCGCATCCCCGAGCTCCCCCAGCGCCGCCGCGATCGCGCCGAGATCGTCGCCAGGGTCCGATCCCTCGGCGAGCGCTGCGTCCGCGTCTCCCTCCTTGAGCTGCTCGATGTAGCGTAGGATCGCCTGCGCCCGCTCACCCGGCACGACGCCCCCGGAGCATCTCGCTCTTGAGCTGCTCATCGACCGTCTCCGAGATACCGGTGCCCGCGAGCGAGCAGAGGATCTGGTCTATCACGTCCTTGTCGACGTGGAAGTCGGCGACGTGTCGATTGATGTACTCCTCGCGCGTATAACCGAGGAGCTCGAGCTCGAGCTTGTTCGCCCACAGGATCTTGCCGTTCGCGTCCACCAGGTGGACACCGAGCGAAGCGTTGTCCAGGACGTCATGCCAGTCTTCCACGCGGTCCTTCGTCCCCATCGCCACTCTCCCCCGGTCGTGCTTCGACCTTGACTTGTCCGGCCCGATGAGCGCCTGAGGTGCCGTGTCCGCGAAGGCGCTGCCTGCCCGCAGCTGCTCAGGTTACAGGAGAATGGGGAGCTCGACGAGGGGTGTGGTCGCCTCCGTGGGGTCGGGCACAACTCAGGAGAGCGTGAAGGCGGGTTGTCGTGGAGCTCGCTTGTCGGCTGGATGCGGCGGGCTCGGCGGTTCGACGTCGCTACGCGGCCGGGCCGCCGCGGCGCGCGCTGGGCTCCCCGCGGAAGACGTGCGCGTGGGCGCGCGCGAGATCGCCGAAGGCGCGGGGCGCGCGGCCTGTCACGCGCTGAACGACGTCGGTGACGCGGTCTTCGGCCCCGTCGCGGATGGCGAGGTCGAGGCTCACAAGGAACGCGGCGTAGGGCGATGGGATACCCGCGCTGACGAGGTACGCGCGGGCGTCCTCCTCGCCGGCGCGGACGTGGCGTATCGCCCGGCCGGTGATGCGGGACACGATGGCCGCCACGTCATCGTAGCTGAGCGCCTCCGGGCCGGTGATGATGTGAGATGTGTTGTGCGGCGCGCCGTCGAGGAGCGCCCGCGCGGCGACCTCCGCGATATCGTCGGCGTCGACGAAGCCGACGCGGCCGCCGCCCGTCGCGGTCGTGAGCTCGCCTCGCCCGGCGATCGCCGCCGCGTGCGGGTGGCGCGGGTCGATGAAGTTCTGCATGAACCACGACGGTCGGAGGACGGTCCACTCTGGAGCGCGCTCGCGGAGCGCGCGGTGGACGAGGCCGAGCCCGGGGCCCCCCTCTGCCACGGGCGACGCGCTGAGCAGGACGAGGCGGCGCGCCCCGCTCGCGAGCGCGCGCTCGACGAAGGGCAGCATGAGCGCCGAGGGATCCTCGACCATCGCGGGCGCCACGAGGTACACGCGATCGGCGCCGCGGAGCGCCTCGTCGTGCGTCGCGGTGTCGGCCCAGTCGAAGCGGGCGTGCTCCACGCCGTCGCGGGCGGCGGTCGCCGTCCGGCTCGCGGTGCGGACGCGCGCGCCGGCGGCCGCGAGCCGCGCGGCGAGGGCTCGCCCGGTGGTGCCCGTCCCGCCGGTGATCAGGACGAGCGGCCCATCGCTCCCTGCGCGCGTTCTCATGACGCCCCCTCGCGATGCGTGTCGAGCTCGCCGCCGAAGGCCTCGAGGACGGGCGCTGGATTCCAGTACTCGCGGTAGCGCACGACTCGGCCGTTCCTCGTCGCGACGATCATCACATAGTCCTGCTCGTAGCGTTTGCGCGCGGGCCCGATGGTCGCCGAGCCGTGCACCTCGGCGAGCGCGACGTCGGGATCGGTCGTCGGATACCGCCGCACGTCGCGGAGCTCGAGCCCGTGGAAGCTCTGGAGGATGCCCTCGAAATGGCGCCGGATGGCCGCCTTGCCCTCGAGGCGCGCCGGCGCGCCGAGCGCCGGCGCATACGGGAACTCGACGGTCGCGTCGTCGGCGAAGAGGTCGAGCCAGCGATTCATGTCACGACCGATGAGATCGAGGAGCGCGTCGAGCGCCTGCGCGGCGTCGAGCGGCCCGGAATGCGGCGGGGGGTGCGTCATGGGATGTCGTTTCCTTTCGTGTCGACGAGGACAGCGTAGGGACGCCGCGATTGCCGCGCGTCCAGCTCCCCGATCCGCGCGTCCACGGTCCACGGCCGGCGCCGCCCGCGCGGCGGGTCGCGCGCGCCGGCGTGGCGCGGCCCGCCGCGTGATGTAGAGTCGATCGCGCCATGTCCGCCGCGTTCGACGAGCTGGCCCGGAGCGTCGTGCTCCGCGAGGCCGAGGTGAGGCGCTTCGCGCTCGGCGATCGCTGGGGCAAGCGGCAGCCGGCGCAGCGCGCCGCCGCCCGGGTGTACGCGGCGCTCGGCGGCGGCGGGTGGATCGACGTCGCGCGCCGGCGGCTCGCGCTCGGCGCGGGGGAGCTCGTGTTCCTGCCGCGCGCCGAGGAGCACGCCATCCGCGATCGGCCGACGACCTCGCTCGCGCACCCGGAGGCCCTCTGCCGCGGGATGCGCGCCGTGGCCGACGACGCCCTGGCCACGGAGGCCCCGCCGGAGACGCGCCTCGTCGTCGTCGACCTGCACGTCGACGCGGCGGGCGCCCCGTGGGTCGCCCTGCTGCCGCCGGCGGTGCACGTCGCGGGCGCGACGCCGGGGCTCGCGCGCTGGCTCAACGACACGCTCGCGCTGCTCGCCGGCCCGCAGGCCCTGTCGGCGGCGCTGCGCCGCTCCGTCGGCGAGGCGTGGGCGCACGCGCTCTTCGCGAGCGCGCTGCGCGACCCCGCGGCGTCGCTGCCGCGGCGGGACGCGCTCCGGGACGAGCCGATCGCGGCCGCGCTCGCGCAGGTGCGCGCTTCACCCGAGCGCGCGTGGGAGCTCGGGGACCTCGCGCGGACGGCCGGGCTCTCGCGATCCGCGTTCGCGGCGCGCGCGACGGCGCTCCTCGGCGAGCCGCTCGGCCATCACGTGCGCCGGCTGCGCCTCGAGCGCGCCGCGGTCCTGCTCGGCGAGACGACGCTCCCGGTGAAGCTCGTCGCTGCCCGCGTCGGCTACGAAAGCGAGCCCGCGTTCGGGCGCGCCTTCGCGCGCGCCCACGGCGTGAGCCCCCTCGGCTACCGGCAGGCGAGGCGGCAGCACGACGGTGCGCACACCGTCAGACGCGTGGGTTGACGAGAGGGAAGCGCTGCTGAGCGGCGCAGCTGGTATCATGTCCACCCGGATTGGAACACCAGCTCCCACGCGCCGGCGCGCGGTACGTGGCTTTCGGCGCGGTGTGCCCGGTTGATGGCGTATCCTCCTGCGGATGCGGCAAGGCGCGAGGATAGGTGTCCTGCTCGTCGCGATGGCGGCGTGCGGCGGCGATGGCGATGATGCGGAGTCCACCGCTGGCGCCGGAGGCGCCACGCCGGGCGCGGGCGCCGCCTCCGGCTCCACGTCGGGCGCGGGCGCCGCCGGTGGTTCCTCGCCCGGCGCGGGGGGCTCGACACCGGGCGTCCCGGCCTACGGTCGTTTCGGCCAGCCGACGATCACCTTCACGCTGCCGGAGCCGGCCCCGAGGGAGGGGGAGCTCCCCGAGATCGCCTATCCCGATCTCGCCGGGTCGTTCCCGGAGGTCGACTGGAGCGCGCTCGATCGGCTCTACATTCCGGCTGGCCACTACCGGAGCATCCTGCTCGGCGGCCTGCCCGAGCGGAGCGCGGAGCGCCCGCTCGTGATCACGAACCTCGGCGGACAGGTCAAGGTCGGGGGCGACGCCGCCAACTACGTGTTCGTGATCAAGGGCGGAAAGGGCTGGATCCTGACGGGCCGCCACGACCCTGTCTCGAAGACCGGAGACGAGGGGTTCCGGGGGCACGCCGAGGGCGCGTTCGCCCATGGCCAGGGGACGTACGGCATCTTCATCGACGACGCGTTCAGCAAAGAGGGCCTCTCGGGGCTGGCCATCGGCGGAGGAGCGTCGGATTTCGAGCTGGATACCCTCGAGGTCACGCGCGCCGAGTTCGCCGGCATCGTCGCCAAGACCGACGACGACGGGCAGGCCACGATGCGCAACGTCAAGATCCACGACCTCTACGTGCACGACGTCGGCTCGGAGGGGATCTACTTCGGCAGCACCCAGGCGCAGCCGCAGCACGCGTTCGAGCGCCTCGAGGTGTACGATAACCGGTTCCTCCGCACCGGCACCGAGGCGCTGCAGGTCGGGCAGCTCGGCTCGGACTGCGAGATCCACCACAACGTCATCGGGCCGGGCGCGGTCCGGTGGCGGTCGGCGTTCGACCATTACCAGGATGGCAACGTGCAGTTCGGCCAGCGCTACGGCAGCTCGAGCTTCCACCACAACCTCGTGATCGGGACGGGCGACCTCTTCGTCGAGCTGTTCCCGACGCGCGTGGACGGCGATCCGCGCTCGCCGTCGGACACGGCCTCGTTCACGGACAACTACTTCGCCGACACGTCGCTGAGCGGGGTGTACACGCACGCGGTGGACACCGGCGCCACGATACGCTTCGAGCGCAACGTCTTCCTCGGTTTCCACTTCAACTATGGCGAGGTGTACCCCGACGCGGACGAGCCTGTGCAGGTCTTCGCGGTGGGCAGCAACGCGCCGAACCCGCACATCCTGAAGGGCAACCAGGTGGACGGGCCCTATCCGTTCATCAAGTGGCTCTTCGACAGCGTGCAGGCCGAGGACAATCCGATGGTCGCGGTGGAGCGGGTCCGCTTCCGAGACTTCATGGGGGGCGGCCTCGACGAGGACTACCGGCGCCTGGAGTGGTGGACCGACCGCGCGACGCTCAGCCCGGACGAGCGCGCCGTGACGTACCCCAAGGGCGCCTACGTCCTCCACCAGGGCGCGCTCTACGAGGCGCTCGCCGAGAGCCAGGGCAAGCAGCCCGATCAGCACCCCGACGTGTGGCGCGCGCTGCCGGCTCCAGCGGACGACGTCCGTTTGAGCGCCGACTCGCCGCACCAGGGGCTCGGCGTCCGCTGGCCGCCGCCTTAGCGGGTGTCCGTCTTCTAGGAGAGGGGCGGAGTGCGCAAGGCAGTTCCTGTCGCCATGTAAGAGCACCGCTCTGCGAGGGGCGCCTACATGGTGGCTCGATGATGCTCGCCACCCTGGGCCAATCTGACGTGTGCATCTCGATCAGTCGTCCTGGCCTCAGCGCTGAGAACGCCTTCTTCGAGGCGCTGTTTCGCATCGTCAAGTGCCGGCCGGATGTACCCTGCGCCCTTCGTGTCGTTCGACCAAGCGCGCGCCTGGGTTGGCGCGTTCGTGGCCCGGTATAAGGGCGACTCTCGCTACAGGGCGTTGCGCTTCGTCACCCCCCAACGACCGCGATTAGGGGCGCCGCGTCGTCACCGCCGCAGCAGCAGCTCGGAGCCGAAAAAAACGGAACGCGCTCATGAACGTGATGCATTCAAAAAAATCTGGTCCGGCTACCTCAAGCCTATTGGCATTTCCCAGGCGAATGCGACGCCAATCTTGAGATCTCCCGGGGGCACAGTTGAGGCTTGACATCTTCAAAAAAATCGGATTTCCTTCTTCCCGTTCAAACTGGCGGACGTAATGAACATTCGGCTTCGATGAGTAGCCGGTGGTCGTCGCCCGTGTCGAGAATCCCCGAACGGTGCCCGAAAGACCGAAGGCCCGGTATGGCAGTGGCCCCGAACGCCTGTTGACTGTGTTCAACTGTAGGTATACCGTAGATCTTGGGAGGTGAAGGTGCCGCGAAAGTGCATGACCATTATCACAATGGTGGCATTTCTGTTTGCCATCATTTGGCCCCCACAGACAGCCTCAGCCAATGTCTTTGACGAGCTCGGCGCGGGCTTGGCAACAGTCTCGGGGCTTCGCGGTGTCGTACGGGGGCTCGCGAGTGGAGCAGGAGAGGGGCTTCGCGACGAACTCAACAAGTTCATTGACGAGAAAGTGGATCCTCTCGTCAGTCGCGTAGACAAGATCCTGGAAGAGCGAATCGAACAGGCTACACAAGGGGCGCTAGTGACCATTCGCACGCTCGAGAGCTCTTTGAATCAAATAATTGATCGTGCCGCAACCCGCGCGCATGAGCTGAATGCTGCATTCTTCGCCCAGCTTTCAGAGAATCTCGATCGGACGTTTGCGCGGCTCGAAGCATTGCTAGATAGCACTCTTTGTCGTGTCATGCCGGACGGACGGGTTGAAATTTCCTTGGGTCCCTTCAGCGGCAACGATGAGATAACTGTAAAATGGCCGCGTCGCACCCATTGTTATAGCCGTTTCCTTGGTGCGCGGGAGGACCCGTCGTCCGCGGTATTTCGGCGATGGGAGTACTTCGCGGGAGAACTCTGCGAGTATGAGCTAAAGCTGAATCGTATTGATCCTACGAGCCCTACGTCGATGGGTGAGACCGCTGCGGGATACGACAAGCTTTCAGAGATGGCAAACACGGCGCGTTGTGCAGCGCCGACTCCGGCTGCAAAGGCGGAAATGGCCCAAAAACTTTACCTGTACCAAAATCGCGCTGCATTCTTTCGGCGACTTCAACAGAGGGACGTTCAGTGAAGTATCTTTCTGTCGTTGTTGTTATTTTTGTATCGGGATGCGCACAAGAGCGGACGCCGCCGATTAAGTACCCAGATGCGTGTGGTAGTCACGTCGAGTGCTTCAATAAGGGACTTCTTGCGCTTGACGAAGCATACGCAGCGCTAGGGAGGGCTCAAGCACAGGCCATCGATCTGGTGCCGGCGGGGACAGTTGTTGCGTACGCTGGCAGCGAAGCACCGCCGGGATGGTTGCTTTGCAACGGGCAATCATTCGATAGGAATGATGCGCGTTACAAGCGATTGTTCGCCGCTATCGGGACAACCCACGGTGGGAGCGCAAGCCCGACTTTCCAGATACCTGATTATCGTGGTGTTTTTCTCCGTGGTGTGAGTGGCAATTCGGGACGGGATCCCGACGCGAGTAGCCGTGGACCAATGGGAGCAAATGGCACGGGTAATTCGGGGAACGCGGTTGGGACATATCAGGCTGATGGCGTCGGTTCTCACCCGCGCAATATTTCAGGTGTTCACCTTCAGGCTAAAGGTGGTGACGGGTTTGATGGCGCAGGCTTGGATACCAACTCTAATCGTAATCATCCGATGACGAGAAACTATTCGACCCACTCTTCGGGCGGTTCAGAAACGCGTCCTCGAAATGTGTCGGTAAACTATATCATTAAACTATAGGCGGATGGTCAGGGCCGCTGTTCACCCCCCCCCCGGGATGGCTCCGAACTGAGCCTAGGAGTTTGATTCGCTCGTGAGCGGCAGCGGGGGCACGATCTCCCTGCTCCGAGGCAGGAGCTCGTCAAGCCGGACGACGCCTCGTTGGGTGACTGAGCCGCGCGACTCGACCCATGCCCTTCCCCCCTCGCCCAGGGACGCAATGGCCCGCACCACGTCGTCGACGTAGATCGCGGCGCTCCGCCGTTGATAAACTCGAATCGTTGTCCCCTTGTCCGTCTCCTCGCCCGGTGGCGTACTGCTAGAGGACCGATCAGGTTGATTTTGCGATAATTCTGGTCGCTTCGATGCAAGGCTCGACGGTCTCGTCGCGCCATGATCTCGTCCGCGTCCGGAGGTGCACGGATGGAACGATGGTCGCCGCCGGTGGAGCTGTCGCGGCAAGAACAGGCGCTGATGAAGCGGCTGACGCGCGTGAGAGCACTGTTCGGCTTTCTCAGGCAGCACCGGCACGAGCTGTTCGATGAGACGTTCCAGGAGCAGCTGGAGGGCATGTACCGGACGACGGGAGCAGGCGAGCCGCCGCATCCACCGGCGCTGATGTGCATGGTCACGCTGCTGCAAGGCTACGTCGGCGCATCGGATGCCGAAGCGGTGGAGTTGTCCGTCGTCGACCTGCGCTGGCAGATGGTGCTCGGCTGCCTGGGTGCGGCGACGCCGCCGTTCTCGCAGGGCGCGCTGCAGGCGTTCCGAGAGCGGATGGTCGCGCACGAGATGGACCGGATGCTGCTGGAGCGGACCGTGGCCCTTGTTCGGTCCGGCGCGATGACCGAGGGCGAGAGGCGTGCGGTGTCGAAGGCGCTGCGCGTGGCCATCGATAGCCGCCCTTTAGCGGGAGCCGGGCGGGTTGAGGACACGATCAACCTGCTCGGCCACGCTGCACGCAGCATCGTCCGCGTCGTGTCGAAGATCACGGAGCGTCCGCCCGAGGAGATCTGCCGCAAGGCGGGCATCCCGCTGCTTCTGGCTCCCAGCATCAAGGCCGGGCTCGACCTGGACTGGAGCGACCCGAAACAGAAGGCGGCAGCGATTCAGATCTTGGAGCGGCAGGTGTCGTCGCTGCAGCAGTGGGTCGACCGCCACCTGGACGACGTCGTCGAGCAGCCGCTTCGCACCTATCTGGAGGCGGTCACACAGGTTCGAGACCAGGACCTGGAAACAGCCGAGGATGGGACCGTTCGCATCCGGCAAGGCGTTGCCCCTGACCGCCGCGTCTCCATTGAAGACGCCGAGATGCGCCACGGTCGCAAGAGCCGCTCGAAGCGCTTCGACGGCTATAAGGAACATATCGCGCGCGACCTTGACCTTCCGGTCATCGTCGCCTGCGCGGTCACGCCGGCGAATCGGCCCGAAGAGGAGGGGGCCGCGCCGATCGCCAAGGACGTCCAGCATCAGGGGCTGCGCCTCGATGAACTGCACATCGATCGCGCCTACGTGAACAGTCCCGTCGTCGATGACGTGATCCGAGCGGGCGGCCAGGTGTTCTCGAAGCCTTGGGGGCAGCGGGCTCGCAGCCCCGATCTATTCAGCAAGCGCGACTTCAAGATCAACCTGCGCGCCAAGACAATCACGTGTCCAGCGGGACAGATCGAGGTGTTCGAACCGGGCGATACGGTCGAGTTTGACCCTGAGGAGTGTGGCGCGTGCCCCCTCCGAGCCAAGTGCACGCAAGCTGCCTCGGGGCGAGGGCGGACCGTGTCCATCGCCGAGGATGAAGCTCTGCAGGGCAAGTTCCGGAAGTTGCAGCAGACCGGGCCAGGACGCGCCGTGCTCCGGCAGCGGACAGCTGTGGAGCATGCGCTCGCCCATATCGCGGCGCGGAAAGGACACAGCGCGCGCTACATCGGCGCCAGGAGAAATCTGTTCGACCTCCGACGCAGCGCAGCCATTCAGAATCTTGAGGCGGCCCAGCGGCTGATCCAGGCGGCTGCATAACATATCGAAATTAGACGATTTTCAACATGGTCGGTGCTCTAGAATACCGATCACGTTGAAACCCGGAGAATTTTCACAGGGAGGCGGGGAGGCGGGGAGGAAGAAAAAAATGAATCTCTCGCTCTTGCCGTCTCTCGCTCCCCGCCTCCCCGCCTCCCTGTGAAATTCCTGCTTTCTCTCGTGGTTTCAACCCGTTTGTCGCTCTAGCCATGAGGCTCTTCTACGCTTCCACATCCCCCTTTGCTCGCAAGGTGCGGGTCGTCGCGCATGAGCTGCAGCTGGGAGACCGGATCGAGCTTGTGCTGGTCAATCCCTGGTCGGACGCGGCGCTGCGGTCGCTGAACCCGTTGGCCAAGGTCCCGACGCTGGTGCTGGGGGACGGGCAGGTGCTCTTCGAGTCGGCGCTCGTCTGCGAATACCTGGATCACCTCGCGGCCGGCGGGTTGTACCCAGCGCCGGGAGAGGCGCGGTGGCGTGCCCTGCTCCAGCAGGGCATCGCGGACGGTGTCAACACTGCTGCCGGGCGCCTCTTCGCCGACGAACATCGTCCATCCAATGAGCGATCCAGCAGCGTCATGCTGCGCCAGGCGGCTGCCATCGAGGCCGGCCTGGACAGGCTGGAGCGTGATGCTGGCACGTTATCGACGGAGCTCGCGGACATCGGCGTGATCTCGGTCGCCTGCGCGCTCGGCTACCTCGACTTCCGCTGGCCGCATCGGGCGTGGCGAAGCGGCCGGAGCGGCCTTTCGCGCTGGTTCGACGTCGTCGGCCAGCGCCCGTCCATGACCGCCACGCAGCACCGCTCGCCGTGATCTCCTGAAGTGAGGTCCCCAGGCGGCGCTCGCCGCCCCTGCGGGGTCGATGCTCGTCATCTCCCACCCGCATCCCGCCCGCGCCCAGCTCGCGCCCGAGCCCGGCTGTGCGCTCGACGGTGACGCTTGAACGAGCAACGGCCGTCCCGCGAGGTTCCGGTTCGATGGCTGTCGAAACAGATTGACGGCGCCCCCGCGCCGCCTAGATTCACTTTGATGACCATCGAAGCAGATCCGCCGGCGCGCGCTCTGGGCGTCGAGGCGCGCATCGGCGTGCTCAAGGCGCTCGCCGACGCGTCGCGGCTCCAGGTGGTGAACGCCCTGATCGAGCGGCCGCACTGCGCCGAGGAGCTGGCCGAGCGGCTGGGGCGCGCGCCCTCCACGGTCTCCTTCCACCTCCGGAAGCTCGACGAGGCCGGGCTGGTGACCAAGCGCAAGACCCAGTACTACCTGGTCTATGCGCTGCGCGACGATCTGCTCCGCCTCACGCTGAAGGAGCTCGTCTCGCTGCCCTCCGCCGCCGACGGCGCTGCGCGGCGGCGCGCGGAGCGAGCCCGGAGCCAGGTGATGCGCGGCTTCTTCCGCGGGGGCGTGCTGGTCCAGATGCCGAAGCAATGGCGCAAGCGGCGCATCGTGCTCGAGCAGTTCCTGGGCAAGTTCGAGGCGGGCCGGCGCTACCGCGAGCAGGAGGTGAACGAGATCATCCAGACCCTGTATCCCGACCACTGCACGATCCGGCGCATGCTCGTCGACGAGGGATACATGACGCGCGACGGCCTGCACTACGAGCTGATCGCGGGACAGACCAGGACACCCGAGGCGAAGGACACGACACCCGGGGCGGAGAACACGACGCCCGGGTCAGGGACGAAGAAGGCGGGAGCGAGCACGATGGAAACGCGCAAGGAGCTGAAGCGGAAGTACCTCGAGACCCCGAAGCAGGCGGGCATCTTCCAGGTCAAGAACACGGTGAACGGCAAGGTCCTGCTCGGCAGCAGCACGAACCTCCATGGGCCGCTCAACAAGCACCGTTTCGCGCTGTCCATCGGCGCGCACCAGAACCAGGCTCTCCAGCGGGACTGGCAGCAGCACGGCGCCGACGCCTTCACGTTCGAGGTGCTCGAGGTCGTGCAGCAGAAGGACGAGCCGGGGTTCTCCTTGGCGGACGAGCTCACCCTGCTCGAGCAGATCTGGCTGGAGAGGCTCTCGCCCCTCGCGCCGCGCGGCTACAACACGGATACGCGGCTCCGCGAGTGAGGCGACGTCGCGGCGCGAGAGGGCGGCGTCCCCGGCGGTCGCCGCGCTCGCCCGTCTCCTGGCCGCCGGGGCGGCTCAAGGCCAGCGGCGCCTGAGCCGTGCGCCCGTGTCCTGGTGGCAGGAGCCGTAGATCTCATCCACCATGGCGGTGCATGTTGCCAGCCGGCATATGGAAGAAATCTTCAGATGTCGCCGAGCCCTCGCTCGATGGTGGCGCACTGGACGCGAGCGCCGAGGCCTGCCTCGCCGGGGGCGGCGAGATGGGTGCCCTGATGCGCTCGATCGACTGGGCGAAGACGAAGCTCGGCCCCGTCGCGACATGGCCGATAAGCCTCAAGACCGTGGTCGGCCTCGTGCTCGGCAATCGGTTTCCCATGATCATGTTGATCGGGCCGGAGCTTCTGCAGATCTACAACGATGCCTATCGGCCCATCCTGGGCATGAAGCACCCTGCGTCGATGGGCGCCCCGGCGGCCGAGGTCTGGGCCGAGGTCTGGGACGTCGTCGGCCCCATGGCGCAGGGCGTGCTCGACGGCGGGCCCGCGACGTGGAGCGAGCACCTCCTGCTCCCGGTGCAGAGGCGAGGCTTCGTCGAGGAGACGTACTTCACGCTCTCCTTCAGCCCGATACCCGGTGACGCCGAGCGGGTCGTCGGCGTCCTCATCACGGTGAAGGAGACCACCGAGCAAGTGCTCGACGCACGCCAGCTCCGCATGCTGCGCGATCTCGCGACGCGCTCCGCCCAGGCGAAGTCGGCCGAGGAGGCGTGCTGCACAGCCGCGGAGATCTTTGCGGCGAACGACGCCGATCTGCCGTTCTCGCTGCTCTACCTCCTGGACGGCGACACGGGCGACGCGCGCCTCGTCGGCGCGAGCGGGCTCGACGGGTACCAGGGAGCGGCGAAGCCGGCGCGCGTCTCGCTCCAGGATCGAGGCGATGTGGCCTCGACCTGGCCGCTCGCGGAGGTTGCGCGCGCCTCTGGCGAGATCCTCATTTGCGATCTCGCGGCCCGCTTCGGCGCCTTGCCCGTCGGCCGCTGGGGCAGCGCGCCGGAGCAGGCGATCGTCCTGCCCCTCTCGCGGCCGGGCCAACCTCGTCCGTATGGCTTCCTCGTCGGCGGCGTCAGCCCGCATCGCCTGCTCGACGAGCCGTATCGAGGGCTGTTTCAGCTGATCACCGATCAGGTGGTGACCGCCATCGCGAACGCGCGGGCCTACGAGGAAGAGCGCAGGCGCGCCGAGGAGCTGGCCGCGATCGACAGCGCGAAGACGCTGTTCTTCAGCAACGTGAGCCACGAGTTCCGGACGCCGCTGACGCTGATGCTCGGCCCGATGGAGGACGCGCTCGCGTCGCCGGAGGGCGCGCTCTGCGGCGAGCCCCTTTCGCTCGCTCACCGCAACGCGCTGCGCCTGCTCAAGCTGGTCAACGCGCTGCTCGACTTCTCGCGCCTCGAGATGGGCCGCGCGCAGGCGTCCTACGATCCAACGGACCTCGCTGGCCTCACCGTCGATCTCGCGAGCGCGTTCCGCTCCGCGGTCGAGCGGGCGGGGCTCGCGTTCAAGGTGGAGTGCCCGAAGCTCCCGGAGCCGGTCTTCGTCGACCGGGACATGTGGGAGAAGATCGTGCTGAACCTGCTGTCCAACGCGCTGAAGTTCACGTTCGAGGGCGAGATTCTCCTGTCGCTCTGCGTGCGCGGGGACCACGTCGAGCTCGTTGTGCGCGATACGGGCACCGGCATACCCGAGCACGAGCTGCCGCACCTCTTCGAGCGCTTCCACCGCGTCCAGGGGGTGCGCGCGCGCACGCACGAGGGCTCCGGGATCGGGCTCGCGCTTGTGCACGAGCTGGTGCGGCTGCACGGCGGCAGCATCCGGGTGGAGAGCCGCCTGGGCGAAGGGACGGCGTTCACGATCGCGATCCCGCGCGGGTCCACGCACCTGCCGGCAGAGCGCATCCGCGCGGAGAAGACGCTCTCGTCGACGGCGACCGGCGCCGCGCCCTACGTCGAGGAGGCGCTGCGGTGGCAGCTCGCCGCGGATGGGCCCGCTGACGCGATCGCCTCGGCCGATCGTGTCGAGTCCGACCCCCTCTCGGTGCCGTTGGACCCGAGCGCGCGCATCCTCGTCGCCGACGACAACGCCGACATGCGCATGTACGTGCGGCGCATCCTCGATGAGCGGTGGACCGTCGAGGCCGTGAGCGACGGCGCTGCTGCGCTCGAGGTCGCCCAGCGGTCGACGCCGGATCTCGTCATCGCCGACGTGATGATGCCGGGCCTCGACGGCTTTGGCTTGCTCCGGGCGCTGCGCGCCGAGCCGACGACGCAGGGTGTGCCGGTGATCATGCTCTCGGCGCGGGCGGGCGAGGAGTCCCGCGTCGAGGGGCTGGCGGCCGGCGCCGACGATTACCTCGTGAAGCCGTTCTCGGCGCGCGAGCTCGTGGCCCGCGTCGCGACCCACCTCCAGCTCGCAGAGCACCGGCGGGCCGCGGAGCGGGAGCGCGAGAAGATGTACGCGGTGTTCGAGCAGGCGCCCGTGGGGATCGCCGTCTACCGTGGCCCCGAGCACGTCATCGAGATGGCGAACCCGTACTTCGTGGGTACGGTGGGCCATCGCGACGTGAGCGGACGCACGCTGGCGCAAGCCTTCCCGGAGATCGTCGGCTCGCCGCTCCTTCAGGTCTTCGATCGGGTTTACGCGACGGGCGAACCGTTCGTCACCCACGGCTACCGGTTCGACCTCGAGCGCGGGGACGGCGTGCTGGAAGAATTGTACTGGAGCTTCAACATCCACCCCATGCGCGAGCCGGATGGTCTCGTCGCCCGGATCCTGGTCGTCTCGCTCGACGTCACCGAGTACGTGCAGGCACGAAAGGAGCTCGAGGCGGCGGCGCGGGAGCGCGAGGAGCTGCTGCGCCGCGCGGAGGACGCGCGGCGCGACGCGGAGCGGGCGAACCGCGCGAAGGACGAGTTCCTGGCGATGCTCGGCCATGAGCTGCGGAACCCGCTCGCCCCGATCGTGACGGCGCTCCACCTGATGCGGCTCCGCGCCGGGGGGCACGCCGAGCGCGAGCGGCTCGTCATCGAGCGCCAGATCAAGCACCTGACGGCGCTCGTCGACGACCTGCTCGACGTCTCGCGGATCACGCGGGGCAAGGTGGAGCTGAAGAAGCAGCGGATCGAGCTCGCCGAGGTCGTGGCCAAGGCGGTCGAGCTGGCGAGCCCGCTGCTGGAGCAGCGCCGGCACCACCTCACGGTCGCGGTCCCCTCGAGCGGCCTGGCCGTGGACGGCGACGTCACGAGGCTCGCCCAGGTGGTCTCGAACCTGCTCACGAACGCCGCGAAGTACACCGAGAGCGGGGGCGAGATCGCCGTCCGCGCCGAGCGCACGGAGGGCGAGGTCGTCCTGTCCGTGCGCGACAACGGCATCGGCATTGCGCCCGAGATGCTGGCGAGCGTCTTCGAGCGCTTCGTGCAGGAGCGCCAGGCGCTCGACCGCTCCCAGGGCGGCCTGGGCCTGGGCCTCGCGATCGTGCACAACCTGATCGCGATGCATGGCGGCCGCGTGAGCGCGCACAGCGAGGGCCGCGGGCGCGGGAGCGAGTTCACCCTCCGGCTGCCGGCCGCGGCGAACGCGAGCGCGCCCGGGGCCGCGCCGGCGCGCCCGCAGGCCGGGACGCAGGGGACTCCGGCTCCCGCCGGCCGATGTCGCATCCTGCTGGTCGACGACAACCTCGATGCTGTCGAGCTCCTGGCCGAGTCGCTGGGCGCCCTGGGGTACACGACGCGCGTTGCCTACGACGGCCCGTCCGCGCTCCGGATCGCGGAAAAGTTCGCGCCCGACGTCGCGCTGCTCGACATCGGACTACCCGTGATGGACGGCTACGAGCTCGCGCGGCGCCTCCGCGAGCAGCCGGCGGGTGAGCGCGTTCGCCTGATCGCGATCACCGGTTATGGGCAGGAGGCGGATTTCCGGCGCTCGAAGGGGGCAGGTTTCGAGACGCACCTCGTCAAGCCGATCCAGATTGATCGATTGACGGCGCTCCTCGAGGAGCCCTCGGCCCGCAGGGCCGAGTGAGCCACGTCAGGCTCGTCCCGCTGGAGTCCGGCGAGGGCTCACGCACGACACGATGTGACGGCGCCCGGAGCGCTGTGGCGACGCGCGCCGCGGCGAGACCGAGGCAGCTTCTGATGGGAGAAGGAACAATGAATACGCAACGCATGCGAATTGCGACGATGGGAGTTCTGGTCGTAGGATTCGCCGCGAGCGCGGGATGCACGCTGGTCTCGGGGGTAGGAACGCTCGAGTTCGACGGTGACGCCGCTGGGGGAGCTGGTGGAAGCGGTGACGCCGGCGGCGGCGCCGACACGGGAGGCGGCGCGGCGGGCGGCGCCGGGGGCGGCGGAGGCGAAGCGGGAGGCGGCGGCGCGGGCGGCGCCGGCGGCGGTACGGGCGGCGGCGCGATGGTCCAGGAGTGCGTGCCCGGCAAGGGGGTTACGGTGGGCGCCCGCGTCTGGGGTGACGCGTGGCTCAACGGGTTCGTCCTGCATTGCGCCGACTTTCAGAGCGACGGTCACACCGGGGACGGGTACGACGCAGGCCCCGTGACTGGCAGCATGACGGGCTCGCACGTCTCCAAGTTCTGCGACTACCCCAGGAATGTCGTGGCGTTCAGGTACACGTACGACGCGGAGCACGTGTACCAGGTCCAGTTCGGTTGCTCGACGCCCGAGGTATGGAAATCGTCGACGCCCAGCGTCGAACAATGGCTCGATCCCATCGGCGGGACGACGGCTGGTCCGCAAGAGTACGGAGCGCAATGCGAGGAGGGCTCCGCCTATAGCTACTTCACGCTCAACGTCAGCGAGGAGGGTCAATCCATACGAAGCTTCGAAGGGCCTCGCTACTGCCTGGGAATGCCCTGAACCCTCGCAAGGCCGCCTCCGGAGACGCCGCTCCTCGGCGAGAGGGCTCTCCTCTGCGAGGCGGCAGCGACCGGGGACCCCCGCCGCCGGAGGCGAGCTCCAGGTCTCCGGGCGCTGTCGAGCGCGGAGAGGTGCTGGTCCGTTATAAAAGAAATATCGTCCGTTATGGTGGACATCGTCGCTGCCCCGTGGTACTGGGCATCCAACGGACGGGACAGCCATGCACTACCGACAGCTGGGTGACAGCGAGCTCCGGGTCTCGGAGCTCTGCCTTGGGACGATGACGTTCGGCGAGCAGAACACGCTCGAGGACGCCAGAGCGCAGCTCGACTACGCGTTCGACGCGGGCATCAACTTCATCGACGCGGCCGAGATGTATCCGGTGCCGACCCGCGCCGAGACGCAGGGGCGCACGGAGAGCTACGTGGGCGAGTGGCTGAGCCAGCGGCCGCGGGACAAGGTGATCGTCGCGACGAAGATCGCGGGGCCGGGCCGCCCGATCCCGTGGGTCCGCGGCGGCTCCCTCGCGATCAACCGCGCCAACGTCCGGCGCGCGGTCGAGGACAGCCTGCGGCGCCTCAGGACCGATTATATCGATCTCTACCAGATCCACTGGCCCGATCGGTACGTGCCGCAGTTCGGCGCGAGCGCCTACGATCCGGCGAACGAGCGCTCGAGCACGCCGATCGCCGAGCAGCTCGCGGCGCTCGCGGAGGTGATCCGCGACGGCAAGGTCCGGTATTTCGGGCTCAGCAACGAGACCGCCTGGGGGGTGGCGCAGTGGAGCCGCGTCGCGGCGCAGCTCGGGCTGCCCAGGCCGGTGTCGATCCAGAACGCCTACAGCCTCGTCAACCGCACGTTCGACTCCGCGCTCGCGGAGGCCTCGCGCCGGGAGGACGTGCCGCTGCTCGCCTATAGCCCGCTCGCGTTCGGCCTGCTCACGGGCAAGCACCTGGGCGGGCCGCCGCCGGGCTCGCGCTTCGCCCGGTTCGAGACCTTCGGCCAGCGCTACAGGAAGCCCAACGTGGACGAGGCGGTGCAGGCCTACGTCAAGCTCGCGCGCGCCCACGGCCTGAGCCCGGCGTCGCTGGCGCTCGCCTTCGTGCGCAGCCGATGGTTCGTGGCGAGCACCCTCCTCGGGGCGACAACGCTCGAGCAGCTCGAGGAGAACGTGAAGAGCGCGGGCGTGGTGCTCGCCGCGGAGGTTCTCGGAGAGATCGAGCAGATCCACGCCCGGTACCCGAACCCGGCGCCCTGATCTCGCCGGCCCCGGCGGCGCCGCTCGCCCGGGGCGGCGCGCGGTGCGACCTCTCGGTTCGCGGGAGCGGTCCGGCGAGCCCTCGCCGGACCTCGGGCGGGCGGGACGAGGGCGCCTATCGGGCGGCCTCCTCGATCCGCGCGATGTCGATCTTCTTCATCTGCATCATCGCCTGCATGACCCGCCCCGCCTTGGCCGGATCCGGGTGCTGGATGAGCCGGATCAAGGCGGACGGGACGATCTGCCAGGACACGCCGAACCTGTCCTTGAGCCACCCGCACTGGCTCTCGGCGCCGCCGTCGGCCGTGAGCTTGCTCCAGAGCTCGTCGACCTCCTCCTGCGTCTCGCAGGTGACGACGAGCGAGAACGTCTCGTTGAACTTCTGGTGGGCGCCGTTCAGGACCATGAGCCGCTGGCCGTGCAGCTCGAACTCGGCCATCACGAGCGAGCCCTTGGGCCCCGGACCCGCGTCTCCCGAGCGGAGCTCCGAGAGGATCCGTGAGCCCTTGAAGACGGACAGGTAGTACTTCACCGCCTCCTCGGCGTTGTTGCTGAACCAGAGGCACGTCTTGATCTTCTGCGGGGTGGTCATGATCGGAGCTCCTGGCCGGGGTCGGGCCCGGCGGTGAGGTGAGGGCGGCGCGGTCACCGCGACCGCGCTTTGCCTGGATGTCGGAGCTCGGTGCGCCGGCTCGACATGGGACCGACGATTTTTTTTTCGACCCGCCGGGGCGGCCGGGCTCCCGGGCGCCGGGGCGGCTGAGGGGGGCGGGGCGGCGGCCCGCCGGGCGGCCGCCGTGGTGCGCCGGCCGCCGCGCCGGGGCGGCCCTGGGCGAGGATGAGCTCGCGGGCAGGGTGGAACGTCGCGGCGATCCGTGAGAGAGCACGCGCATGAGACACATCCTCGATGGGTCGATGGGGGTCATCCTGGCCGCGGGGCTCTGCGGCGCCGGGTGCAGGGCGTCCACGCACGAGCCTCCCGGCATGAACGAGCCTCCCGGCATGAACGCGCCTCCCGGCACGAACGCGCCTCCCGGCACGAACGCGCCTCCCGGCACGAACGCGCCTCCGGCGGAAGAGCCCGCCGCGCCGCCGGCGGCCGCCCCGATGGGCGAGCGGATCGTCGTGGGCAGCGATCCGTGCAAGAGCGACGCAGACTGTGTGCCCGTGTGCGCGTGCCACGCGGCCGCGTGCATCGCGAAGGCCACCGCGCCGACGTGTGATCGAGGCCTGATGTGCACACAGGAGTGTCGCCCCGGAACAATGGATTGCGGCGGCGGCTGCCTCTGCCAGAGCGGCCGGTGCGCGGCCCGCCTGATCAACGTGCCGCCGCCCTGAGCCCCTCTCCGCGTGGGCCGGCCTGCAGATGAGCGCGTGAAAGCTCTTGGAGCCCGGCTGAGGGCCCACCAGGACCGTGGACGCCTGGACTCAGATGTCGGTGGAGCGGGCACCCAGCGCCGTCCTCAGTATTTGTAAACAGCGGCGAAGATCGAGCGACGCATGACCTCGTTCGTCGTCGTCTCGCGCACCCACGCGGCGATCCCCGTCCCGTTCGGGCCGAAGCCCACCGTCGGCTCCCAGTGTTCGGCTGCGTTGTCGTCCTCCAGCGCGTGGGCCCCCGTCCATCCCTGCGCGGGCGAGAGCTCGCTGGCAAAGATCGACCGGAGGGCGGCGGCTTTCTGGGTCCACACCGCGAGCCCGCGCCCGGCCCCATCCACGGCGATCTCGGGACCGCTCACGCTATCTTCGTCGGCCGAGAGCTTGTCGGCCGGCTGGAACGTCGTCCCCGAGAAGCGCCGCGCCCAGATCGCGCAGCCGGCGCCGCACTGACGGAACACAACGCCCCCTTCACCCTCCGCGTTCATCGCGACGGCGTAGTCAGACGCTTTTTGCCCCGCGGTATCCACCCCGGTGGCTCCGGCCCACACGCCGCCTGAATAAGAATTGGCGATCACGTGCGACACCGAGGAGGTCGAGTCGCGCTGGAGGAAGACGACCATCGCGTTCCCGTTGCCGTCCATCACGACGCGCGGGCTCAAATGGTCGAGCGTGTCATCCGCTTCCAGCGGCTTCGGGCCTGCCGCGCTGCCCTTGTGCGTCGTCAGATCGTAGGTAACCACGTTGCCCAGCACGTTGAGACGCCCGCCGTCCGACTGGTACCACGCCGCCACCGCGCGCAGCGTCGTGCCCACGGTCGAGACGCCGACAGCCGTGCCGTTGCAGCTGGTCGTGCTCCCCGACACCTTCACCGGTGTCTGCCAGCCCTGCCCGCCCTCGTAAATGGCCAGGTAGCCCTCACGCGCCGAGGTGTCGGTGGTGTTCACGTCGATCCCCACGGCGATATGGCCGGCGGGGGTCATCGCGACCGTCGTCGAATGTTTCGAGACACCCGAGGTGCCCTCGGCGATCGTCTCGACCGTGCCCCACCCGGCGGGCCATCCGAGCGATGCCGTGAACCGCTTGCCGAACACGGCGCCGCCCACCGAGGACGAATACCAGACGACCACCCCGTTGCCCTCGGCGTCGATGGCGACCCTGGCGTTCACGCCTCTCGTGGCCGCGTCGTTGATCTGCAGCAGCGGGTCCCAGCTGTCGCTCTTCTTGACATAGCGGCGCGCCCATACGGTGGACTGATCATAAAACACGAGCAGCGCGTCGCCGTTGGCCGAGACCGCGACCTGCGGAAGGAAATTCGAGATCTGATTGGCGAGATCGTCATGACCGACGCGCTCGAACGGTTCCCAGTGGGGCGGGGGGGCTTCGCCGCCTGTCCCGTCGCCGCCTGTCCCGTCGCCGCCTGTCCCGTCGCCGCCTGCCGCGCCGCCACCCGCTCCGTCGCCGCCTGTCGCGCTGCCGACGCTGCCCGCATGACCGCCGCCTCCGCCGCTCCCCACGTCGCTGGAGCTCGACGACGACTCGAACGTTCGCACCTTCTGTCCGCAGGCCGCGACGAGGAGGAGCCCAAGAATGAAACCCAGCTTGGGCCTGGCGCCCGACCCTCCGACGTGTCCGAATTGTTCGCGCATCATGCGCCAGGATGAGATCCGAACGCCTCGGAGATGTCAATCCCCGACCGCGCGACCTGTCCTGGCTTGATGAGACACATTCAACCTCTCTGCCACCGCGGCAGGACAGGGTAGCAGCGCGCCCACAAGCTCACGTGCGTTCCCGCACGTTCCTCACGCGCTCGAAGGACGCTGAGCGAGGAAATCGCGCCCCTGTCTACCACACTAGCGAGCGGGCGATGGGGTGCTCGTCCACAGACCCCATCCGTACGGCGCCCGACGCGCAGAGGGGCTCCGGGCGCCTCGAGGCGCGGCGCCGAGCACGCGCAGCGGCGCAGGGCGGTCAGCGCGTCAGAAGTCGCCCTCCTTCACGTAGGGGTAGCTCCACAGCGTGACCTGCAGCAGGCAGGATTTGACCCACGCCGCGTGCATCTTCTCGACCTCCTCGGCGGAGTGGCCCTTCTTCGCGAGGAACGGCTTCAGGGTGAGCGTCACCGGGAAGATGAGCGCGAAGAGGTTGCGAAACGGCACCAGGTCGGTCGACGGCGCCCCGTCCGTCTTGTTCTTCTTGATGCGGTGGTGGCGGAGGCCGATCTCGTGCTGGTAGTCGAGCCACTTCTGGTCGTACTCCGCGCGCGCGGTGTCGAGGATCCACTGGCCGAAGCGCTTGCGGACCCCGCCGAGGTAGTCGCCGAGCGGCTTGCCGTCGGCCTTGCCGGTGAAGGACGCGAGCAGGTGCGGGTTCGCGCCGACGAAGCCGTACCAGACATCGAGGATCTGCTCGACCTGATCCTTCACGACGTCGTGCGAGAGGCGCAGGTACTTCACGTCTTCTTCCCCGAAGAGGGCGCTCTTCTTCATGTCCTCGAAGTCGGCGGGCAGAACCGGGGACTTCGCGACGGCGTGTGTTCCAACCGTGTATCCATGGATGGTCATGATCGTCCACTCTTTCTGCGGGCAATACCCCGCGCTCACCCCGAGCGACGTGCTCGGGGCGTCGAACCGGTCGTCGCGACGGCGACTGGCCGGTAGGTTGTTCCTCCGAAGCTCGGCCTCGATTCCTCGCGACAGCGCCGGCGCGCGTGCCGACCGCGCTCCGAGGTCGCGGGCGCGCAGGCCCGGAGCGAGGAGCCAGTGACAGGCCTCGGGAGAGCTATCCCCTCATCTCGCGGGGATGAGCAACGCTCTAGTCAGGCTGGACGAAGCGCCTCCACGCGTCTTCGCGCTGCTGCTCTTCAGCCTGCTCGTGTTCGCCGCAATCGATCCTCAGGTGTCGGCCCGCCATCGGCGCGTCGACGAAGGCACAGTGGTGGGGCAGCGCCCCTTCATGCGCGTTCGGCCGGAAGTACTTGCACGTGACGCACATGCGGCTCACCGGGATATGCCCGCTGAGCTGCAAGGACCGGATGATCTTCACGACCCCAGCCAGGAACGCCTCTTGCTCCAGCGCCGAGAGCGCGCCCACCGCGGACACGATGGCGTCGGGCAACGTCGTTACTTTCTGCGCGAGCGCGCGCCCGTGCGGCGTGAGCTCGATCAGGCTCGCCCGCGGGTGGCGCGGGTCCGGGCGCTTGACGACAGCTCCCTTGTCCACGAGCGTCCGGACCGAATCGCTGATGGTCGCCAGCGTGACGCCCAGGCGCTGCGAGAGCTCGCTCCCGCTGAGCGGCCCCTCGAGCGAGAGGGTCGCGAGGATCTGCCCCTGCGTGGGCGACAGGCCCTCGTGGTTCGCCTGCTCCCACGCCTGCAGCTTCATCGCGAGCCCCAGCTTTCGAAGCCCGACCGCGATGCGCCGATCGATCGGCTCGGAGTTCTCCTCGAAGAAGAGCGGGAGCGAGCGACCCATGACCCTCATTTAACTTAGGAGTCCTAAGTTGTCAAGGGAGGGTGCGCCGAGAGCGCACCACCGCCGCTGTCCTCGCGAGCCACGCCACGGGATCTCTCGCGTGGTAGGGGTGCTCCGACGGCTCGATGTTGTCGAGGAACTTGCGGTAGATGATCGCCTGGCGGGCCGCTGCGACGGGCGCGAGCAGCTCGGCGGCGCGCTCGGGGTCGGAGCCCGGGATCGCGGCGCGCCACGCGCGGCTCCAGAGGCTCCGGAGCGGCTCGACCGCGCCGGGCGGGGCCCCGTCGAGGAACGCTGGCTGATCGAGCAGCGGATGCCCGACGCCGCTGTCGCCCCAGTCCAGCAGCACGGCCGACGTCGCGTCGCCTCGGGCATTGCCGACGTGGAAGTCGCCGTGAACCAGCGTGTCGGGCAGCCCGGCCTCGGCGAGGCGAGCGAAGCGCTCGGGGAGGCCATCGACGAAGCTGTCGAGGGTCGCCCGATCGCCGGCGGACAGGTCGGGCGTCCGGGTCACCACGTCCGCGATGAGCCGGGTCATGGCCGGCGCACGCCAGTCCGGCAGCCCCAGCGAAAGGAGCTCGTCGACCTTCCGGCTGGCGTCGCGCTGCAGCCCGACAAGCAGCGAGACCAACCGCTCCCGGACCGGCAGATCGGCCTCGTAGAGATCCTCGCCCGGGATCTCGGGCATCAGGATCCGCCGGCCGTCGTGGCCGAGGAGGGCTGGCACCGGCCCTCCCGCGAGCCGCCTGATCACGGCCCCCTCGTGCCCCAGGAACGGAGGGACGTGCTTCAGCCAGACCGTCTGGTCGCCAGCACGGAGCCGCCACAGGCTCGACAGGTTCCACGACCGCACCTGCTCGGCGGGCGCCGTCCGCGTGAGGCCCCGATCGCGCAGGACGGCGTCCGCCCACGCGAGGTCGTCATCAGGCCCGCCCGGCCGCGCCCACGGCTGCCGGAGCGGGTGGTCGTCGAGCGCCCCGCGCCAGGGCTCGACCCCGGGCGGCGGCGCGTCGATCTCCGCCTCCGCGAGGTAGGTGACCGCCCCGCCTTGGGGGGCCGGGAGCTCGGCGGCGAGCATCCGGAGGACCGTCACCTGGAGGCCGAAGCGCTCGCGGGCACCCTGGACGACGGCGTGCGCGTCCTGCCACCACGGCGTCGCCACCGGATAGGGCGGCAGCGCGCCCAGGAGCTCACCGCTCGTGGTGAGGAGGACGAGCCGAACGACGCGCGGCGGGTGGGGCAGCATCGCGCGATGATAGCGAAGGGGCGGCGTCGCTCGCGCGCGGGTGCTCGGCCGCGGTACGAAAGACGTCCGAGCGCCGCTCACGTCGAGAGCGGCTGCCCCGCGACCGCGGCCCTGACGGCGCGCTCCAGCGCCTCGCCATCGTCGGGCGAGAGGGCGCGCATCGCGCCGGGGAACGCCGCCTCGAGGTCCACGAGCACGTCGAGGGCCGCCTCCTCGTCGACGGCCGCCCGATCGTGGCGCCCCACCTTCGACGCGGCGGACGCGAGGCGCGGGCCGTTCACGAGCCGCTCCCCCCAGCGGATCAGCGTGGCGAGGTCGACCGGGCGCTCCGGGTCCCATGGCGCGCTCTCGTCGAAGCGGTCCTCGCGCATCTCGGCGATCTTGCGCTTCAAGGCCATGTAGGCCCCGGCCGGCATGCGGACGTCGGGCCTGGCCACGAGCCCCTCCGCGAGGTTCTCCGGGCCGAGGGGCGGCAGCCCCAGGGCGGACGCGACGCGCGACGGGAAGCGCTCGGGCACGGCGGCGATCTCCGCCTTGCGCCCCCGGGCGAGCAGCGGGGGCATCATGAGCCCCGCCGCGGCGGCGACCGGGGCCGCCTCGCTCCAGGCCAGGAAGGCGTCCTCGCCGGCATCGATCGCGCGCAGCTCGAAGGGCGCCCACCTCAGGTCGGGCGCGTACCAGACCCCGGTCTGCACCGGGCTCACGCCGCCCGACGGCACGTCCGGATGCGGGTAGCCGCCGCCGAAGAGCTCGCCGTAGAGGACGAGCCGCGCCGCGCCGACCGCCGCGTGCGCCGCGCGGGCGGCGTCCCGCAGCGACGCGCGGAGCAGCTGCCAGCCGAAGAAGGGGTCCTCGTCCCGGAGCCACTCCTTGCGCTTGCCGAAATGGACGCCGGCCGCGTCCACGCCGATCACGAGCTGCGCGCCGTGGATCTTCTCGAGCGCGACCCAGGTCGGAGCGTCGCTCGCGCCGAGGCACGGCATCTTCGGGAAGGGGAGGAACTCCATTTCCGGCGACGATAGCGCCGATGGCGTGGCCGGTCCGCGGACGCCGGAACGGTGCGTTGAATGGTGCGTTGAATGGTGCGTTGCGTCGTACGCGGCGGAGGAGCGCGGCAATCCCCGCTCCGCCCGCGCTGCGCGCCGCCGGCGCGGCGAGGGCGGCGGGGGCGCGAGGCGCTTGATTCCGGGAAAGCGTTGGCGTTCCTTAGCTCTCAGGGGGTCACCATGTCCGCTGAACCCAGCCGGGCGCCGCCTGCGCCTTGCTTTCGCCTCCTGCTGATCGAGGACAGCGCCATCGCGGCCTCCGTCGTGCAAAGCCACCTCGACGCCGTGCCGTGGCAGCGCGCCGAGCTCGCGCACGAGGAGACGCTCGCCGCAGGGCTCGCGCGCGTGAACGAGGGGTGGGATGTCGTCCTCCTCGACCTCTCCTTGCCCGATGGCGAGGGCCTCGAGGTGGTCGAGCGGGTGCGGGCGGTGGACCCCCATGTGCCCATCGTGGTGCTGACGGGCCACGACGACGTCCGCCTCGCGGAGCGCGCGCTCGGCGCGTCGGTGCAGGATTACCTCGTGAAGCGGGGCCTCGACGCGGACACGCTGTGGCGAGCCATCCGCTATGCGGTCAGCCGCCAGCAGCTCCTGACGCAGCTCGCGCGGGCGATGGCCGAGGCCCGCGAGAACGAGGCCAACCTGCACCAGCTCATCGCCCGGAGCGCCGACGGGGTGATCGTGCTGGATCCCTCCGGGACGGTGCTTTTCGCGAACCCCGCCGCGGAGTCGCTGCTGGGCGACGGGCGCCCCGTCGCCGGGCGGGGCTGCCCGGCGGCGCTTTGCGCCGGCGAGACGAGCCTGGAGATCGGAGGGCAGCAGGTCGTCCTCGACGTTCGCTGGGTCGACGTGGACTGGCAGGGGCGCCCCTCGCGCATGGCGCTCCTGCGCGACGTGACCGGGCGGCGCCGGGCCGAGGAGCTGAGGTCACGGCTCGAGCGCAGCGAGCGGCTGGCCGCGGTCGGCCAGCTCGCGGCGGGCGTGGCCCACGAGATCAACAATCCTCTCGCGTACGTGGTGGCCAACCTCGAGCTGCTCGCCCGCGAGGTGCGGCGGCTGGCCGGCAAGGGCGTCGCCACCGAGCACCTCGCCCAGCCGCTCGCGGACGCCCGCCAGGGCGCCGCGCGGGTGGTGGACATCGTCGGGGATCTCGGGGTGTTCGCGCGCGCGGAGGCGAACGAGGCGGTCGGGCCGACCGACGTCAACGCGGTGATCGAGAGCGCGCTCAACATCGTGCATTCCCAGATGAAGCACCGCGCGCGGGTCGTGCGCGAGCTCGCCTCCGTCGCGCCCGTGAGCGGCGCGGAGGGGCGCCTGACGCAGGTGTTCGTCAACCTGCTCATCAACGCGGCGCAGTCGATCCAGGAGGGGCGCGTCGCCGACAACGTCGTCGAGGTGCGGACCCGCGATCAGGGCCGGGAGGTCGTCGCGGAGATCGTGGACTCCGGCTGTGGCGTGCCCGAGGAGCACATGCACAGGCTGTTCGAGCCGTTCTTCACCACGAAGCGCGCGGGGGAGGGGACGGGGCTCGGACTCGCGATCTGCCGCAACATCGTGGAGTCGTGCGGCGGCACCATCGGCGTCAGCAGCGAGGCCGGCGTCGGCACCTGCGTCCGCGTCCGGCTGCCCGCCTGGGCGAGCGCCGAGCTCACCCCTCGCCGCGCGTCGCCCGCGCCCGCGCCCGCGCGGCATGAGGAGCCGGCGCGGCGCGCCCGGATCCTGATCGTGGACGACGAGCCCCTCCTCCTTCGCGCGCTGCGCGGGCTCCTCGAGGCGTCGCACGAGGTCGTCTGCGCGCGCTCGGGCAGAGAGGCCCAGAGGACGCTCCGGCTGGACGTGAACTTCGATGTCGTGCTCTGCGACATCGTGATGCAGGAGGGCACGGGGATAGAGCTCCACGAGTGGCTCGAGGCGGAGCTGCCGGCGCTCGTCGACCGGGTGCTGTTCATGACCGGAGGGGGCACGAGCGAGGTGAGCAGGCGGTTCCTCTCGGCCCACGCGGGACGCGTGCTGCCGAAGCCGATCAATCCGGCGGAGCTGCTCCGGCGGATCGATGCGCTGCTGGAGGCGAGAGCGGCAGAGCCCGAGAGCGTGTAGAGGAGAGCCCGGGGGCGGGAAGGTGGGAATCGGGGCCGGCCGGGAAGAGGGGAATCGGGCCCCGCCCCCCGCCCCGCCATTGACCGCGCGCCGCGCGATTCGCGGCGCGGGCTCACGTCCCGCCGCAGGCCTCGTACTCCGCCTTGCACGCGTCCGCGCCCGCCTGCTGCACGCACGCCCTGCAGTCCGCCGCGATGCCCTGGCCGGCGCACTCCCTCTCGCACTCGTCGGCGCACACGCCCGCCGCGCAGACGCAGGCGATGAGCGCGTCCGTCTCGGGATCTTGCAGGGGATCGGTGTTCGGATCGCAGCCTTGCACGCACGCACAGCAGATGCCGTCGCCAGGGCAGCAGCCGTCGCTGCGCCCGAGGGGACAGCGGCAGGCGCCGCCGCCTTGCTCCATGCACGGCCCGTAGCCGCTGCCGTCGGCGAGGCACGTCGCGACGCCCGGCGCGCCGACGGCGTGACAGGTGCAGGACATGGTCTCGCCAGGAGCGCAGGTCGCGCCCGTGGCCGAGCTGGAGGTCGTCGAACTGGCGCTCGTCGAACTGGCGCTCGTCGAGCTTTCGCTCGTCGAGCTGGCGGACGACCCGCCGCTCCCGGTCGGCTCCGGATCGGTCGTCGAGGAGCCGCATGCGGTCGCCAGCGCAGCCGTGAACAAGCTGAGGAAAAGGATGTGTCGCATCGGCGCCCCCTATAGCGTGCCGTCCCCGCGGCCGTCGAGGGCCATCACGGCGCGCTCCCGTCGCGCTCCCTCCCCGGCGCCGAGCCGCTCGCCGCGGCACCCCGTCATCCAATCTCGTTCGTCAATGCTCTTTACATTACTTCACGAGCGCGTCATGACGCGGAGCGCCCCGCGGGCTTGTGCTCAGCGCTGGAGTCCGTGGATCAGCGTGAACGAGCGCCGTGCTCGGGCGCCCGGGGGGCGCGGGCGGCCCCTGCGTGAGAGGGCGTGCTTGCCTGGCGGGCAGGATGCCCTATGTTCGCGCCTGCTCGCGTCCCCGCCGGGGGGTGCGCCGGCGCCGCGCCGCGTGCGCCGTGCGGGGAACGCGCTGCCTGAACCGTGCGATAGCAAGGAGATGAGAAGATGACGATCTCGATGTATCAGGCCTCGGTCCCGGTGCTCGTCAGGATGCTCGGCAACCTCTCGGTGATCCTCACCAAGGCCGCCGCGTACGCCGAGGCGAAGAAGATCGAGCCGCGCGTCCTGCTCGACGCGCGCCTTGCCCCGGACATGCTCTCGCTCACGCGCCAGGTGCAGATCGCCTCCGACTCGGCCAAGGGCTGTGGAGCGCGGCTGGCGGCCGTGGACGTGCCGAAGTACGAGGACAACGAGGCCAGCTTCGACGAGCTACAGGCCCGCATCGCCAAGACCGTCGCGTTCCTGAACAGCCTCCGGCCCGAGCAGATCGACGGCTCCGAGGACCGCGATGTCACCATCCCGACGCGCGATCAGCCGCTGCAGTTCAAGGGCCTGGTTTACCTGCTGAACTTCGTGCTGCCCAACTTCTATTTCCACGTGACGACCGCCTACGCGATCTTGCGCCACAACGGGCTCGAGATCGGCAAGCTAGACTTCCTAGGCGCCCGCTGATCGAGCAGCGGTAACCCGCTGCGGATACGGGCCCACCTCGACGTTTTCGGTGCTCAGCGCACGGGAGTGCGCTTCCGCGCCGAAAACGCCGATCTGGGCCCGTCTCCTGTGCGGGTGACCGCTGCTCGCCGTCGTTTCTGGGGGACGCCCGGCTACCGCACGCGCCTTGGATCGTGGTGATGTGCTGGGAGCGGGCCGAGCTGCGTGGTGTCGACGAGGAGCGAGACGACGAGCGAGAAGAAGCGGCGGCGCGTCTCGAAGCTCGGGCTCAGGTCGGGGAGGAGGGCGCCCATCCGCCTTGCGCCGGTGTCGTGGAGGACGCGCTTGGCCATATCGATGGGCTCGATGTGGGCGGGGTAGAGGTCGCCCCCGGAGAGCTTTCGGATGAGGCCCACGTACTCGCCCACGAGGGGCGCGACCTCCGCCCGGGGGAGGGCGAGGGTGTCCGCCGAGGGGGAGCTCCCGGTGAAGACGAAGTGGAGGTCTCTGTCGTCGCAACCGGCGACGAGGGTGCAGGGCTCGCGCGAGGGCCAGGGCGGCTCGCCGGAGACGATATCGGTCGTGAGCGTGCGCCACTCCTGCCTGCGGAGCGGCGACGCGCTCGACCAGAGGCGCTCTTCGATTCGGATGGCATCGACGGGCATATGGGCTGAGCTCAGTGTAGCGCTCACCCCTCACGGTTGTAACCGCTCACCGTCGGCCACCGAGGAAATCGACAGAACTCCATAAACTACATATTGTCCGTATTTGGTCCGGTGCACGATCGTCGCCGGGACCCTCGGACGCCCAGGATAGAATTCCGCCGCAACCTCTGCCTCGTCACGCCGCGCGACCGCCGGAATACGCGCAGCGCTCGGTGCGCGAGGGCGAACCGCGGCATCGCCATGGGGCTCCTCGTGTGTGGCACAAGGCCCGTATCGCGACGGCAGCGCTAGAAATCCCTCACCAGGATCCAGAGATACCTCGAGGATGGGAATCGCTGCGCGATGACGTCGATCTCCGCTGGATCTGCGCCATGGGCGTAGCTCGCGCTGGAGATCTGCCGGAGCTCATCGGGCGATACGCCGCTCCAGGCTTCCAGGCCTGGCATCCGCGTACCAGGCTCCCGCCCGAGGACCTGTCGAGCGCGCTCGAGCGTCAAGTTGCCGCCGAGGGAGCGGCTACAAACAACGGCAGCGCTGTCCGGGTCGACGATGAGCAGGTCAAGGTCGGTAGGCATGGTTCGAGTCGGCGTAGAAGAGGCTCACGCGGGTCGAGGCGCCTGCCGCGAAGAGCTCTCGCACGAGATCAAGGGTCTCCGATCGATGCTCGGGATAGACGTCGTGGGCGACGAGGTCTTCTGCCTCCTCCGGGGTCAGCGCGCCCCACGAGACGACCGATCCGTCGTCGAAATCAGGTGGGCGTGAGAAGCACGAGCGTGTCGTCTCCAGCGGGATGAACAGCTCGAACCGGTCAACGAGGCGGCCCTGGGCGTCGAGCGACACGAGCATGGCGCAATCTCTGAAGTCTATGGCCATGGGAGTGACCCAGATCTGCCCGACGTGCCGCTATAAGCCGCGGCCGCTTGCTTCAGCAGCTTGTCGGGCGGCGACGTCACGCCAGGATGCTCCTGGTGCACAAGTGGAGCGCTTCGGGGAACGACGACATCGTCTGCTTGAGTGAATGACCCCGGGCGATGCACTCGAACGTCTCGTCGTGGAAGGCAAGCAAGTAGTGTCGATACTGCTTCCACCACGCTGGATTGTACTCGCTGTGAACCGAGTTGATCTTCATCAGCTCGGCGATCCATTGGGACCTCTCGACGACGTGCGCAGCATACCCCACCAGCCCGCGGCCGTGCAGGGGATGTCCGTGGAGCACCTCGTCATTCGGTGGACCGAGCTTGTGGGCGAGGCATTGCTCGAATTCGACGATGGCGATCAGGCGCAGGTCGGCGCTGGTGCGATCGACCACGGTCGCATACGAGCCATCCCACGCGGGGTCAGGTTCGCGCATGTTGTAGACGACGAGAGTCCTGGAGCCCGAGGAGAAAACATGCGGGAGTGGGGCGCCGACATTCCAAGGATGCTGCCAGGGGATCTCGACGGCACACTCCTCCCCGGTCGCGCGGGCGAGATCTCGCTCGAGCGAGATGCACTTGTCGTGCGCAGCTTGGTAACGGGCCCACCCCCCGTCTCCGCGTGTTCCGGAGAGCGCAGCGGCTGCAGCCGACAGCTCCTCGCGGGCGGCGTCCAGGGCGCGCCTTGCGTCTTCGACCGTCATTTCGTCCACCCGACGTCTTGCCGGCGTGCCGCCGCGCGCAGCGTGGTCGGCACCAGCGGCTTGCTGGGCGGGAGGCGGAGCAAGAGAGAGTACACAGGGAGGCGGGGAGACGGGGAGGAGAGAGAACTGTGCAGACCGAGATGGAGAGGCGAGGGATGGGGACCATGACGTCGGATTCCCATCTCTCGTCTCCCCGCCTCCCCGCCTCCCTGTGAATCTCTCCTTCTTCCTCTCCGCCCAACGAGCAATCGACTGGTCAACGGAAGCCGCCGGACCAGGACTGTCGATTCAGGCGCTCTGGGTGACCTCACGCACGGAAGATCTCACGGATCGGCGCTGCGCCGCAAGTCCCGGGTGTCGTCCAGCGCCGCAGGCCAGATCCGTCCAACGCCGGCGGTCGTCGCTTCCTCTCCGGGGTGCCGTGGGCGCGGTGGGGCCGCGGTGGACCGTGCCCACGCGGTGGTGGTAGGAAAAGATATGGCGAAGAGGCGTGCAGCATGGATGTGCGCGGCGTGGACGCTCACAGCCGGTGGATGCACCACGCTCGTGGGGCTGGACGACGGCTACCACCTGGTGGACGGAGCGGGTGGTGAGGCCGGCGCGGGCGCGGGCGGGGGCGAGGTGGTCGTCCCCACCGACGTCGAGCTGATCGACGACATGGAAGACGGCGACAGCGCCATCGATGAGGCGGGTGGCAGGGTCGGCTACTGGTACAGCTTCAATGATGGGACGGGCACGCAGACTCCCCCGGTCTACTCGGAAGAGAATCCCGTCGGGTTCATCCCGGAGGCGCTCGCGGAGCCGCGCGGCGAGAGCACGATGGCGATGCACACGTTCGGATCGGGCTTCACCGAGTGGGGCGCCGGGTTCGGCTTCGCCCTGAACGGCCCCGACGGGGGCCTGCTCGCCTACGACGCGTCGGCGTACAGCGGTATCGTGTTCTGGGCCAAGCTCGGCGACGCGGGCGCGGCGACGACCATGAAGGTCAACATCACGGACAAGACCTCGGATCCCGCGGGCGGGATCTGCGATGAATCGGGAGAGGACGTGGCCAATCCGTGCTTCGACGACTGGTCATCCACCGCGCGCCTCGGCACGGCGTGGGCCCCGGTCGTGATCCCCTTCGAGGAGTTCGCGCGCGGCGGCGGTGGCGCTGAGCCCATCGACCTCACAGGGCTCTTCGCGATCGAGTTCGGGTTCACGGAAGGGGAGGATTTCGACGTCTATATCGACGACGTCGGCTTCTACAAATGATCGCCCGAGGCCGGGCCCCTCAGCGGCCGCGGGCGACCTCGATGATGTACGTGATCGACAGGCTGAAGCCGAGCTCCTCGCTCGCGCCCTCGAAGTGCACGGTGTGCTCGCCCGGCGGCAGCGGATTCAGGAGCAGGTAGATCCCTTCGGTGATCGCCGGCCCTACGGTCATCGCGTCCGCTTCCACGCCGAAGACGTCGAAGATGTTGTCATCCGGCACCGTGTAGCTGAACTCGCCGGATTGGACGCGGTAAATCGAATCCCCTGGCGGATTCAGCCCGGCGATCTCCACACCGTCGATCGTCGCGGACGCGAAGCTGAACTGGTCCGTTATCGTCGTCGCACACGCAGGTTTGTCGGTGATGGTGCTGGTTTCGGGATCGTAGAGTTCTCTACATTGCTCCGGGAGGAAAGCCGGAAGATTGAAGTCGTCGATCTCGGTGTTCACGATCGGAAAGAACAGCCGGACACCGGGCGGGATCTGGATGCGACGGACGACCTCTTCCTCCACGGGATCACAGCTTCCGTCGGGCTGGATGATGCAGATCACCCCCGCGAGAAAGTACACGGGCCTCGTCTGTCCCTCGAGCGCGTGCTCGCCGGTGGCATCGAACAAGGGATTCCTGGTCCTCTCGATGGAGTAAATCCACTGCCACCAACGCGCAGCCAGCTTGCTGTACAGCGCGCCGCGGGCACCGGGATTCACGACGAGGCCAGGGTTCGGGTTACCGGGGTGAGAGGACGCCGAGAGCGCTTCCCCGACCTCTCCGAACGCTGCCATCTCGGCGTCGCCTCCGCAGCCTGCAGCGGCCGAGAGCGAGAACATGATGGCTGAGACACATAAGGCGGTATTCGAAGCGATTGCCATGGGTCCACCTCACTGCTTGTTTCACGCGATCTGGCGTCCTCGTTCCCACGGCCTCACGTCGAGAGCGAGCCCATGACGTGGCGGATGCCCTCGCGCGATCGGCCAGGTCGAACAGTGGCCCTCCACCCTTCGGACGCGCAGGGCGAACCTGGAATGTGAGAGCCCTGGAAAGGAGAGTATCATTGGCTTCGGTGAAGGCAAACCGTCCGATTGGACGGTTTGTGGCATGCGTGTTGCTGATCTCTTGCTGAGTAGAGCGCGGGCATCACCAGCGATGCTCCAAGGCATCACGCGCCGTGCCTGCGACGTTCCGCTTCATGCGCGCTATCGGACGGATGCGTCTTGCACCGGTTCGGTCCGAGGGCTCAGCCGCCGCGCCGCGAGCGCGGGCGCTCAGCGAAATGCGTCGACGTGGTCCTGGACCCACGCCGCGAAGGACCGCGGCGGGCGGCCGAGGACCGCGGCGACGTCGTCCGTCGGCGCCGACGCGCGCCCGTCGCGCAGGAACGTGAGGCCCTGGAGGACCGCCGCGACGAACGCTTCCGGGGCGCCGGCCGCCCGCATCTTCGCCGTCGCATGCTCGACGGTGACGTCCTCGGCGGCGATCGGGCGCCCGAGCGCCTCGGCGAGGATCGCGATCTGCTCGTGTGCGTCGAGGCCGGCGGGCCCGGTGAGCGTATACGCCCGCCCGTCGTGATCGTTCGACGTGAGCGCCCGGGCGGCGACGGCCGCGACGTCGCGCGGGTCGACGACCGCGTGTTTCCCTGTGCCGGTCGAGACCTCGATCGGGGCGCCGGCGCGCACGTTTACGGCCCACGCGAGCACGTTCGAGTGGAATCCCGCAGGCCGGAGCAGCGTGAAGCGGCGCCCCGTCGCGATCACCGCTTCTTCTCCGGCCCGATGCCAGCTGGAGGCGATGAGGTCGTCTTGCTCGGCGCCATAAGCCGAGAGCTTGACGATCTGCTCGACCCGCGAGCGCGCCACCGCCGCGGCCATCGCGCGGTCGTGATCGGCCACCGTCGGCCCCGGCGCCGTGAGCAAGAACAGGCGGTCAACGCCTTCGAGCGAGCGCCCGAGCGACGGCGCATCCGTGAAGTCTCCGCAGGCTACCTCGACGTCGCTCCCCCAGAGCGCACGCGCGCGGCCGGGATCGCGGGTGAGCACCCGAACGTCGGCCCGGGCGGCGAGCAGCTGTGGGATCAACGCGCGACCGATGGTGCCTGTCGCACCAGCAACAAGGATCATGAACACCTCCGTTTCGAGAGCGAAGCCTGCTGTCTCGGCGGAGCCGTCTCTTGGAGATTCCGGCACGAAGTTCGAGCTCATCGGCGCGCGACGGCCGAGGCGGACGAGGCGGCGCGCGCTACACTGCCGTCGTGCTTGCGCCCTCGCTCCCGTCCTCCCGCTCGGACAGCCGTGACCTCTCGCCGCGCGCGCCGCTCCGTTCCTGGGTCTCCGACGTCCACGTGATGAGCGCCGTCCCCTCGCCGCCCGCGGGGTGGACGCGGCTGCCGAGCGGGACCACGTCGCTCGTCGCCTGCTGGACCGGGGGCGAGCCGGTCGTGGCCGCGGTGGGGCCGCTTCAGCGCGCCACGTTCAAGCCCTCGGGCGCGGTGCCTCTCTATGCTCGCCTCTCGTTCCACCCCGGGGGCGCGCGGCCCGCGCTCGGCGTCGCCGCGCACGAGCTCGTCGATCGCGTCGTCCCCCTCGATGACCTCTGGGGCGCACGCGCGCGCGAGCTTCGCCATGCCCTCGCGCGCGCCGGCGGGGACCCGGCCGCGGCGGTGCGCCTGCTCGAGGACGCCCTCTGCCGCGCGGTCGACGCGAGGGCCGACGCCCCGGCGCGCCGGGCGCTCCTGCGCCGCGCCGTCGATGCCCTCGACGCGTCTGCGCTGGCACCCGACTCGGACGCCTCCATCCCCGCGCTCGCGCGGCGCCTCCGCGTCGCAGAGCGGACGCTGCGCGCGCTCTTCCACGAGGAGATCGGCATATCGCCGAAGCGTTACGCGCGCATCGCGCGCATCCGTCGCGTCGCCGAGCGCCTCGCCACGACGAGCCTCGCGCGGCTCGCCCTCGAGACAGGCTTCTACGACCAGGCCCACCTCACGGCCGAGTTCCGGTCGCTGCTCGGGGTGACGCCGCGGGCCTACCTCGCGGGCGCGCGCCCGTCCGCGAGGCCCGGGTGCGGCGGCGCGACGGCGCGCGGGTGACCTCGGCCCCGGCAGGTCCTCGATCTGCCTCTCTTCCTCGTCGGAGGAGAAGCGCAGCACTGACTCGGTAGAATGGCTGTCATCGATGAGGTCGAGCGTCTGTTGATTCGAACGGCGCCTGGCGCGGCGATGGCGCCACGACCTCATGGCGGAAGGAAGGCGACTGCTCCTCCAGCGCGATTCCGACGTCTCCACGTCTCCACGTCCAGCCGTCGAAATCGTTGGTAGTTAAACTTATCTACTGTCGGCAGTGATGTTTCGTGAGGTGTCGCGCGCCGCTACCGTCGAGGTTCAAAAACGCGACGACGGTAGATAAAATGGGTGGGTTGGTGGGTCGTTGGGGCACAAAAGTGTTCGCAATCGACCTCTGCCGTGAGCCGGACGGGACAGGTTCTGGTACATAATATCAAATCGGCGCTGTTGAGTCGCAGCGTCGGGAACCCGTGCAGGTGCCGATCCATGTGGTCGGCGCTCGCACCAACTCGTGCCTTTCTTCGGGCGCGGCGTGGAGAACACGGTGAACCCCGAGCAACACACGCATCGCTGGCCTCTTGAGCTTTTCGGCTCACAACTCAGGTATGCTGCGCCGCTCTTGCTCGCGTTCGTCGCGGCTTGCAACGGCCAGATCGGCGGCCCCGGCCAGTCCACGGGGTCTGGCACGGGCCCCGGCGGGGACGATCCTGGGATCGTGGAGCCGCCGGAAGACGTGCTGGATTCGGCGTTCTGCCAGACGCCGAGGCCCGGTACGGCGCCGCTCCGCCGTCTCAGCAATTACGAGTACGCCAACACGGTGAAGGATCTCTTCTCCGGCGTCCCGGGCGTGGCCTCCGCCGTCGACAAGGTGGTCGCCACATTTCCCAACGAGTCCGAGTCGCTCGGCTTCCGCAACAACGCGAGCTTCTTGAACGTCGGCTCGCTCGTGGCGCAGAAGTTCCTCGACGCCGCGGAGGAGGTCGCCGCTGTCGCGGCCCACGCCTCGGGCCTCGTCTCCTGCGATCCGGAGGAGATCGGCGAGATCGAGTGCGCGCGCGACTTCATCCGCACCTTCGGCGCCAGGGCGTACCGCCGGCCGCTCACGGAAGCCGAGGTCCAGAGTTACGAGGAGCGCTTCACCGCAGGATCGGACGGGTACACCTTCGACGACGGCATCGAGTGGGTCGTCTTCAGCATGCTGCAGTCGCCGAACGTGCTCTATCGCGTCGAGCTCGGCCAGGCGAGCACGGGGGACGTCACCGAGCCCACGCCGCACGAGATGGCCTCGCGGCTCTCGTACCTGGTCTGGCAGTCGCAGCCGGACGAGGAGCTCACGCGGGCGGCGGAGGCGGACGAGCTCGGCACGCCAGAGCAGCTCGAAGCCCAGGTGCGGCGCATGCTGGCCGATCCCAGGGCCGAGCGCTTGCTCGAGTACTTCGACCAGTGGCTCGACACCGACATGCTGGGCAGCATGAACCGCGATCCGGAGGTGTATCCGGACCTCTCGCGCGATCTGCCCGCCTTGCTGCGGGAGGAGACGCGCGCGTTCGTGCAGGACCTGCTCGCGAGCCCGAGCGGCTCGCTCGACGACCTCTTCGCCGCCGATTACAGCTTCGTGAACGGCGCGCTCGCGCAGCACTACGGCGTGAGCGGGGTGAGCGGCGACGATTTCGTCAAGGTCGACATGCCTGGCCGCTCGGGCGTGCTGACCCAGGGCATGATGCTCACGCGCGACAAGGCGGCGCGCACCTCGATCGTCCGCCGCGGCCTCAAGGTGCGCACCGATCTCCTGTGCCAGATCGTGCCCGCGCCGCCCAACGACGTGAAGCTCGATCTCGAGGGCCTCGGAGAGGGGCTCTCGCAGCGCGAGCGCCTCGAGCTCCACCGCACCGAGCCGAGCTGCGCGGGGTGCCACGCGCTGATGGATCCCATCGGCGTTGTGTTCGAGTCGTTCGACGCCGTGGGCCGCCCCCGCACCACGGACGAGGCCGGCAGGCCGATCGACACCTCGAGCGCCATCTCGAGCACGCGCGACGTCAACGGCCCTGTGGCGAACGCCGCCGAGCTGGGCCAGCGCCTCGCGCAGAGCGAGGAGGCGCGCGCCTGCTACGTGCTGCAAAACTTCCGCTTCTTCTACGGTCGCGACAAGACCGACGCCGATCGCTGCTCGATGGCGTCGCTCTCGCTCGCGTTCAAGGACAGCGGTTACAGCCTGTCCGAGCTCCTGGTCGCGCTCACGCAGACCGACGCCTTCCGCTACCGCCCCGTCATCGTCCCGGAGAAACAATGAAACCTCTGAGCCGCCGTACCTTCCTGCGTGGCGCATCCGGAGTTGCGCTCGCGCTCCCGTTCCTCGATGCGATGCGTTCGAGCCGCGCGCGAGCCCAGACGACGCCGTCCCCGCGCCGTATCATGTTCGTGTTCCAGGCGAACGGCGACGAGACGGAGAGGCGCTTCGACGCCCGCGGCGAGACGAGCTTTCAGCTCGGCGAGTTCCTCGCCCCGCTCGAGCCGTACCGCGAGGATCTCCTCTTTCTCAACAACCTGCACAAGCGCTTCTACGATCTGCCGGAGTCCGAGCGGGCGGACAACCACCAGCAGGGCGGCAGCTCGCTCGCTCCGTGGAAGTCCGGCACCGGGTCGTTCCCCATCGGCGGCACCGAGACCACCATCGGTTACGTGGAGGGGCCGAGCGCCGACTACGCGATCGGCGGTCGCGTGCTGGAAGCCAACGAGAGCGTCGCGCACCGGCACCTCGTGTACCGCGTCGGGGACAAGTGGAACGACATCTGGAACACGCACTCCCACGCGGGGCCCGCGGGCGATCAGAACCCGATCCCGCCGGAGACGGACCCTTACGAGGCTTACGCCCGGATCTTCGCCGCCATGCCCGGCGACGGGGGCGCGCAGCAAGAGGTGCTGAGGCGCCTCGCGAAGAAGCAGTCGGCCATCGATCTGGTGCGCGAAGAGGGCAACTCCCTCCTCACCCGGGTCGGCGCCGACGACCGCGCCAAGATCCAGCAGCACCTCGACGCGATGCGCGACGTCGAGCGCGCGCTCCAGGCGGGCAACGGCGCGGCCGCCTGCGTGCAGACCCCGCTCGGCGAGAGGATCAACCCCTACGCCGACGAGAACCACGCGATCATGGGCGAGCTGTTCTTCAAGATCAGCGCCCTCGCGTTCGCCTGCGATCTGACGCGCGTGGTGCATTTCAACTGGAGCGGCAACACCAGCAACCGCGTCTACTCGAACCTGGGCCTCAGCGATGGGCACCACGACATCTCGCACAACAGCGACGATGACTCGTTCGCCAAGGTGCGCAAGATCCACAGGCACCTCTGGGAGCAGAACACCAAGCTCTACGAGATCTTGAAGAACACGAGCGACGGCGACGGCACGCTCTGGGATCATACGCTCGTCGTGCACTGGAACGAGCTCGGGCAGGGCGACAGCCACAGCATCGAGGACAGCCTGGTCGTCTTCGCGGGCAAGGCCCACGACCACTTCCGGCGCGGTCGGCTGATGGATTTCCGCGGCGATCGCTCCTTCGCCGACATGCTCGTGAGCTGCTTCCACTACATGGGCTTCGAGGACGTCAAGAGCTTCGGCGAGGGCGTCCTGAACACCGGGGGCGCCCTGCCGCTCACCTGAGCAGGCGGCGCCTCCTCGACCTTCTCGCGAGCACACGTCTCTGGAAGGAGCCCTGCAGGAGAGTCGAAGCCTACTTCATGGTAGGGTGAACCAGCGTCGCGCGCCCGAGCGTCGATGGAGACCTTGCGCGGCAGCTGAGACATGAAGTCTCGGTCACTTGCCGACAACGCCGCTCGTTCGACGCTCGTCCGCGTGAGCCGCTCGTTGCTCGCCGCGACCCGACGCAGGTCGTGCCGGCGTGGTAGCGCTAGGGCTTGCCGTGCCGCCGCAGGTGAGGCAAGAGCGCCGGCGGGGCGGAACGCTGCGCATGCGGCGCCCCGTCTCCGTGATCCATCGCGCTACAAGGTGAGCCCATGACAACCCCTCGGATAACAATCTCTGGATTCGACATCGAATGGGACATGAAGAACGGCGTCAACTTGTGGGCCGGGACGCCTACCCTGAGCATGTGGATCCCGAGCTCGGTGGCCGGGCTGATGTCGGGCATGGTGGCGATGGTGGGGGTCGAGCGCTTCAACCTGTGTCTCCAGCTCGGGGGACGGCAGAGCGTCGACGGCGACTGGGCCATCATCAGCGCGCATCCGAGCTTCGAGGAGGGCATGCGCCACGTGTCCGAGATCGCCTGGCCGGCCGGATGGGGGCGGTGGGAGGTCGTCGCGGTGGATCGCGAGCGCCGCGAGGTCCGGTATCGCACCGTCAACAGCTGGGAGGCGATCTACCAGCGCGCGCTGGGGGTCAGCTGGGGGAGCGCGATGGTGGCCGGCAAGCTGGCCGGGATCACCGAGCGCCTGTTCGGGGTGCCTTGCTGGGCCGAGCAGACGGTGTTCGCGGCGCAGGGCGCGGCGTACGACGAGTTCCTGGTCCGCCCGACCGACGAGACCGTCGAGGCGCGGCTTTCGGCGCTCCTCGAGGCCGATCGGGGCACGAGCTCGGATCTCGCGATCGCGCTGTCCAGGCTCAGGAACGAGGTGGCCGAGCGGGAGAGGACCGAGCTCGCGCTGCGCGAGAAGCTGGAGCTCATCCAGCAGCAAGAGACGGCGCTCAGCGCGATGGTGGCGCCGATCATCCAGGTGTGGGACGGCGTGCTCACCGTCCCTGTCATGGGAGGGCTCGACAACCAGCGCGCGTCCGCGCTGATGGAGCGGCTGCTCGGCGTGATCGTCGACAGCCAGACGCGGCACGTCATCCTGGATCTGACCGCCGTCGAGGCGGTGGACACGAGCACGGCCGATCACCTGATCCGCATCGTGCGCGCGGTGGAGCTCCTCGGCGCCCGCGTCGTGGTGACCGGCATCCGGCCCGCGGTGGCTCAGACCGTCGTGTCCGTGGGCATGGATCTCGATCGAATGATCACGCTGCGCAACCTGCAGGAGGGCCTCAAGGTGTGCATGGCCGCCGGGGCCGATGCTGCTCCCCGCCCGAAAGCCCTGTGAAGCGCGCTCATCCCAGGTGACGGACGCGCTGTCCACCTGCTGGAACAGCGACCTCACCTCCACCAGCTCCACAAGGCATCCGCCATCGACGGGGCGAGCTCCTCCCACGGCCTGCGGGAGCGCTCCCTACGTTTTTCGAGGTGAGCGCTCGCCCCGCGGGTGCTTCACTGGGCGGCATGTCGATCATCCAGCCTTGTTTCGATCGGTCGGTCGTCGTCCGTGGCGCTGACGCTGAGATCGTCGGCTCTCCCGCCGCGCGGATCCAGCTCCTCGCGGACAGCAGCGCGACGGGCGGAGCCCTCTCCACCGTGCGTGTGACGCTCGCGAAGGACGCGGACGGCGCGCGGCCCCATCGTCACGACGCCTCGGCCGAGATGTTCTATGTGCTCGACGGCGCCGTCCAGGTCCTCTCGGGGAGCGACATCGTGACGGCCGAGAAGGGCGATCTCCTCGTGGTCCCTCCGCGGGTCGCCCACGCGTTCGCCGCCGCGCGCGGCAAGGGCGCAGAGCTCCTGGTCGTCATCACCCCAGGGGTCGAGCGCTTCGACTACTTTCGCAAGTTGACGCGCATCGCTCACGGCGAGGAGCCGCCCGAGACCTTGCGCGACGTGCAGGAGCTCTACGATACGTACTTCCTGAGCAGCCCCGAATGGGAGACGGCGCGCCGATGAGCGGGCTTTCGGCCGAATCGATGTCTCCCGGGGGGTAGACCGCATCGGCCGCTGGGGCGCTCGGCGACGCCGGCGTGGGCCCGCTGTTCGGGGCCGTCGGGCTCGGGGTCGCCGTGCCGCTCGCGCGCGATGTGTATTTTTACACGGACGAGGCGGGGGAGCGGCGCGACGTCTTCCGTGCGTCACCGGTGTCGGCGATCCTCGACCTCGGCCTCGGCCTCGAGCTGCCGTGACCGGACCGCGTCCGATCCTCGACGCAGTGGCGGGCTGAGCAGTCCTCCACGTCGTCACCAGCGCATCGACCCACCCCGCGGACGGCTCCGCGCGCTCAGCGCCCCACCCCTGAATCACGTCGTTCGGCTTAACACGTCTTAACGGTGGGCGGCCTCGGTCCGCGCTATTCACCGCCGCGGGGGATAACGTCGCTCTCAGGAGAATCCTTATGATCGAGAAGAGCACTCTGTCGATGCAACCCTGTTCTCTCCGCCCGTCACGCGCTGCCCTGCCGCGAATCGGCGCGGCGCTGTTGCTCCTCGGAGCCCTCGGCGCCGCCGCATGCACAGCCGGTGCCGGCGCGGACGAAGAGGAGAGCCTCGGTGTGGCGAGCCAGCGCGGAACTTACGATCTGACGAGCAGCTACACGGGCAACGTCGGAGACACCCGCGGCTGGCTCATCGAGTGGCAGGTACCCCAGCTCCTGAACGCGTCCACGGCCTGGACCGCGGTGGGCCAGTGGTACTACAATCTGGAGTCCGGCATCTACCACAGCCCCGATGGATGGTTCGTCTACTACTTCGGAGATGACAACGGCGTCACGGGGAATCATCCGAGCTGCAACACCCAGTGGGGCTCGGGGGGCACCTGCGGCGGCTCGCTCGGCGGTCTGCAGCCCGGGCAGCAGGTCGTCTTCAAGTACGAATGGTGCACGGCCGAGCGCGTCGCGAGCGTGACCGGCGCCCAGCTCTGCCTCTATGTCGACATGAAGAACGGCGCGGGCTGGCAGTTCCTCGCCCAGGACGCGCGCAGCACCGTCGAGATGTACGCGCACGACATCGAGCATTTCGCCGACGTGGGCCCGCAGTACCCCGAGCCGCAGGTCTCCTGCCAGGCGCCCATCAAGATGCTTCGCCAGCAGGTGAAGACGACCTCGGGCGCCTGGCAGAACATGTCAGGCGCGAGCACCTGGTCGTTCCACGACGCCGCGCCCTACGTCTACCAGAACAAGAACCTCGGCGCGTCGCCGTCGACCTGGGAAGCCTGCACGTCATCGACCGTGCCCCCGAACGACTGCAGCAACGCGCCCGCGTGGTCGTCGGGGCAGGTGTATACGCCCTCCACGCTGGTCACCAACGGCGGCCATCTCTGGTCGGCGACCCAGCAGATCTGGTGGTCGCACCCGGAGTGCCCGCCCAGCAACCCGACGTTCTGGTGCCCGGCCGAGTGGGCCGACCTCGGGCCGTGTAACTGATCGCGGAGCCCACTCCCCACGAGGCGCGCTGGAGGCAACCCTGCTTTCAGCGTAGGATGCGCAGCGCGCATGCGCATCCTCCTCGTGGGGCTCTGGCTCCTCGTCCTGGCGACCGTGCTCGCCATCCTCTACCGCCGGCGGAAGCGGCGCTCACACGCGCGTCCTCGCGGCGATAGCGCCGTCGTCCTGCACACGGCGACCATCGAAGCCATGCGGCGCGGGCAGCGGGTTTTGCTCCCAGAGCATGTCGTGCTCGCTGCGCTCTGCGATCGCCGGGTGGCAACGCTGGTCGCATCGGCCGGCGCGAGCGCCGCGTCCTTGCGGCGCGAGCTGGAACAACAGCTCCCGGCGCCGCGCCAGGCACCCACGGACAGCGCCGCGTTCGAGCTCTCGCCGGCTGTGAATGCCATCGTGGATCGCGCCTGGTCGAGGTCGGCGTCGTGGGGGGGCCCGTCGCCGCTCGATCTGGTGGTCGCGACGCAGTCGGCGGGGGAGGGCTGCTTCGCCGCCGCATTGCTCACGAGGGCGTGTCGCGACCTCGACCGGGCGAGCCGGGAGCCGCCCCGCGCCCCGGAGCGCAGCGACCCCGCAGGCGAGCTGGTCGAGGTCGTGTTCTGGAACGACGACGTGACCAAGATGGAAGCCGTGCAGCGCTTGCTCGTCGACTGCTTCGGAATGGACGAGGTGGAGGCGACGCACTTCATGCTGACCGTGCACTTCGCGGGCTCCGCCGCAGCGGGCCCGTATCGGCCGGATACCGCCGCCGCGCTCCTGGCGCGCGCGACGCAGGTCGCGCGCGAGCGCGGCATGCCGATCCGCCTCACGCTCGGTCCGGCGGCAGAGGAGATGGGCTTCACCTGGGCCACCGAGCCCGCGGAGGCAGGGACGGGTCAGATGGACAGCTCAGATGGACAGCGTCGCTGACGGTCCGGCCGCCGAGGGGTTCGGCGGCACGGACCGCTTCGAGATCCGCGCCCGCCTCGGTGCGGGCGGCATGGGGGTCGTTTACCACGCTCACGATCGGCTTCGCTGCGCCGATGTGGCGCTCAAGACGCTGCTCCGGATGGAGGCCGCCGACATCCTCCGTCTCAAGAGCGAGTTCCGCGCGATCGCGGACATCGCCCATCCGAACCTGGTGACGCTCTACGAGCTCATCTCCGCGCAGGGGCGCTGGTTCTTCACGATGGAGCTCGTCTCCGGCGTGAGCTTCACCAGGTACGTCCGCGGGGGCGAGCTCGCCGCCCCGGGCGCGCCGGCGCATGTCCCGGAGCGGACTTCCCCCGCGGCGGCCACGACCTGTCAGGCGGATCTCGACGGCCGCGCGCCCTCGCCCCGCGCCGACGGCGCGGCGCCGACGGCCTCCGGCGGCGCGCCAGCGTCACAGCCCAAGGTCGACGTGGCGCGCCTCTGCCAGGCGCTCGAGCAGCTGGTGCACGCCGTCGAGGCGCTGCACGGCGCGGGCAAGCTGCACCTGGATCTCAAGCCCTCGAACGTGCTCGTGGACCAGAGCGGTCGGGTGGTCGTGCTGGACTTCGGCATCGCCCGCGACACCGGCGCTCGCAGGACGGCGCTCGCGACCGCCGAGACAGACGCCCCGATCGCCGGGACGCCCATCTACATGGCGCCGGAGCACATGCGTGGAGAGCCGTCCGCCGCCGCGGACTGGTACGCGGTCGGCGTGATCCTTTACGAATCACTCACCGGCCGCGCGCCTTTCAGCGGCAGTCTCTTCGACATCGTCGAGGCCAAGGCGTTCGGCGAGCCGCCGCCGCCTCACCTCGTCGCGCCGGACGCGCCCCGGCCGCTGAGCGATCTGTGCCTGCAGCTCCTCCAGCGCGACCCGCGCGCGCGGGCCACGGGCGCGGACGCGCTGCGCGTCCTCCGCGAGGCGGCGGTCGCCCTCGCGGCAGCGCCTGGCGCCGCTCCCCGGCCCGGCGCTCCGCCGCCAGGCGGCGAGGCGCCGGCGCCGCTCCCGCGCGCGCTGTTCATGGGACGCGGCGAGCAGCTGCGAGCGCTCCAGGAAGCGTTCGACGAGGCGCGCGCTGGCCGCCCGGTGGCGGTCTACGTCCATGGTCGCTCCGGCATGGGCAAGTCGGCGCTGGTCGAGCATTTCCTCGACGATTTGCGCGGCCGCCGCGCCGCGGTGGTCCTTTCGGGCCGGTGTTATGAGCGCGAGTCCGTCCCGTTCAAGGCCTTTGACAGCGCGCTGGACGCCCTCAGCCGCCATCTCAAGCGGCTGCCGCGGTCCGAGGCCGCGGGCCTCCTGCCGCGCGGGATCCACGAGCTCGTGCGCGTGTTCCCCGCCCTGCGCGTCGTCGCGGCCATCGAGGACGTCCCGCGGCGCGCCTTCGAGATCCACGACGCCCAGGAGCTCCGGTTCCGCGCGTTTCGAGCGCTCAAGGAGCTCCTGTCGGCGCTCGCCGACAAGGGGCCGCTCGTCGTGTCCATCGACGATCTGCAGTGGGGCGACCGCGACAGCGCGCTGCTCCTCGCCGACCTCCTCGGCCCGCCCGACCCGCCCTCGATGCTGATGCTCGGCGTGTATCGGTCCGAGGACGAGGCATCGAGTCCATTCCTGCGGGAGCTCTTCGGCGCTCCGGCGCCCAGGTGGACGGGGGCCGCCGAGCACCGGAAGCTCTGCCTCGGCCCGCTCGTTCGTGAAGAAGCGGAGTCGCTGGCTCGCTCGCTCCTGGGCGGCCACGGCCCCTCGCACGATGCGTCGGAGATCGCCCGCGAGTCCGAGGGCAACCCCTTCTTCCTGGCGGAGCTCGCGCTCCACCTGGGCCGCGCGGCGCCGGTTCACCCGGGTCACGACGACGCCTGTTCCCCGGCGCCGCCGGTGTCGCTCGAGGCGCTGCTCCTGGAGAGGTTCGCGGATCTGCCGGCGGACGCCCGGCGGCTCCTCGAGGTGATCGCCGTCGCCGGGCTCCCCATCGAGCAGCGCGTCGCGCTCAGGGCCGCCGGGTTGCAGGGGGACGCCGCGTCGGCGCTGCACGCCTTGCGGACATGGCACCTGGTCCGCACCGGCGGGCTCGAGGAGGCCGATCCTGTCGAGGCGTACCACGATCGGGTGCGCGAGGCGGCGTCCGGCCAGATCGAGCCGTCCCGGCTCAAGGACCATCACCGCCGCCTCGGCGAGGAGCTCGCGGCCCTGGGGCGCGCCGATCCCGAGCAGATCGCGCGTCACTTCCATGGCGCGGGCGATCTCGACAGGGCGGGCGCGTACGCCGCGGAGGCGGCGGACAGGGCCGCCGCCGCGCTCGCCTTCGAGAACGCGGCGCGGCTCTACCAGCTCTCGCTCGACTGCGCGCCGGCGGGCAGCGAGCGCCGGCACGGGCTCCTCGTGCAGCTCGGCCATGCGCTCGCGAACGCGGGCCGCGGCGCCGACGCCGCCCGCGCCTACCTCTGCGCGGCGGACGCCGCGCGAGGCGCCGCGGCGCCCTCGGTCGTCCTCGACTGCAAGCGCCTCGCGGCCGAGCAGCTCCTGACGAGCGGTCACACGGAAGAGGGCGTCGCGGTGCTCCGGGAGGTGCTCTCCGAGACGGGCCTGCGTTACCCCGAGACGAAGCGCCGCGCCCTCGCCGCGGCGCTCCTTCACCGGACGCGGCTCGCCCTGCGCGGCTTCGGGTTCAAGGAGCGCGACGCGAGCCAGATCGATCCCGGCGAGCTTCGCCGCGTCGACGTCTGCTTCTCTGCGTTTCTCGGGCTCTGCGCGGTCGATCCGGTGCGCGCGGTGGGCTTTCACGCGCAGCACGTCCTCCTCGCGCTGGCCGCGAGGGAGCCGGGGCGCGTCGCGCTCGGGCTCGCGTTCATGGCGCTGTTCGCGTCGATCATCGGCAAGCCGGCGGGCAGCTCCGTGGAGCGCGCCATCGCGGCGGTGACGCCGCTCCTCCAGCGCTCCGCCGACGCGCGCGTCGAGGGCGTCCTCCGGATCCAGCGGGCGATCGCCGCGCACGAGACGTCGTTTCGAGAGACGGTGATGCACGCCGAGGAGGCAGAGCGCATCTTCCGCGAGCGGTGCACCGGGGTGGCCTGGGAGATCGGCACGGCGCAGACCATCTGCATGATCGGGCTCGGCAAGCTCGGCGATCTGAGGGGGCTCGCCCAGCGCCTCCCCACGTGGATCAAGGAAGCGGAGGCGCGCGGCGACAGGTATGCCGTCACGTCGCTGCGCACGGTCACGGGGGGCCACAGCCTCGTCGCGCTCGCCGCGGACGATCCGGCGCGGGCGCGCGCGGATCTCGCGGAGGCCCTCGCGGCGTGGCGGCAGCAGGGGTTCCAGCTGCAGCACTTCTTCGGGCTCTTTGCGGACGTGCTCATCGATCTGTACTGCGAGGACCCAGGCGCCGCGTGGCGCCGGCTGACGGCCGCGTGGCCGATGGTCGAGGACTCCACGTACCTGCGCATGAGCCCGATGCGGATCGGCGCGATCGAGCTGCGCGGGCGGGCGGCGCTCGACGCGGTCGCAAGCGCGGCGGATCCGGCCCCGCTGCTGCGCATCGCCGAGCGCGTGGCCGGCGCGCTCCTGCGGGAGCGGGTGGGCTGGGCGAGCGCCCAGGGGTGGCTCACGCTGGCCGCCGTCGCCTGGACGCGCGGCGATGCGGCGCTCGCGCGCGCGCACCTGGAGGCGGCGATCGCCGGGTTCGACGCGAGCGAGGTCGCGCTGAGCGCCGCGGCGGCGCGCAGGCGGCTAGGGGAGGTGCTTGGCGGCGATGAGGGCCGCGCGCTCGTCCGGGCGGCCGACGACGCGATGGTCCGCCTCGGCGCCAGCCGCCCGGATCGGATGACGGCCCTGTTCGCTCCCGGCTTCGGCGGTCGCTGACGCCGGGAGGAGCGGTGCCCGATCCAGCACGACGGCCTCGCGGTGAGCTCGACGAGCTCGTCGTTCGGCCGGCAGCTCGGGGCGGCTCATGGCGTTGTCGGCCGGGAGGCGGCGCGCGCCGGGTTGCCTGCGTCAGGGCGTCAGGGCGAAGCAGTAGATCCCGCCGTAGCCGCCGCCGCCGCCGACGGTGTTCGAGCCCGGCGCGGGGCCTCCCGCGTCCACGAGATTGACCCCAGGCGCGCACCCCGGTGCATTGTGGGACGTTATCCAGTGGGCCCAGCTCCCGCCCCCACCCGGGCCGCTGCCCCTTGGCCACGAGTGTCCAAGCTGCGGTCCCCCCTCGGACCTGTCTCCCGTCTTGGCCGTCCAGTCCTTGCACGTCGCCGAGGCGCCCTGGAGCTGCCCCTGGGTGTTGGAGCCCGTCAGGGTGTCGTGGTTGTCGACCTCGGGTTGGGCCGGGTCGGGCTGGTGGTTGGGGACGCCGTCCTCGTTCGGCAGATCGTTCATGATCGCCGCGTCGGCCCCGCTGGGGCGCGTGTTGAGCAGCTCCGCCTTCTCGTTCGCGACCAGCCGGCCGAGCCGGTCGTACCAGGGCCCCTCGCCGATCCGGTCGATCGCGTTGACCTGCTTCCCGTCCTCGCCTGCCGTGGCGCTCAGGAACGCGCGCCACACCTTGCTTCCCGCGCCCGGGAGGCTCTTCTCGGCGATCGTCGCGCAGATCTTGTCCGCGCCGCGGAGACCGGCGCCCGGCCCTGTCTCCCCGAAGCGGAGGTCGCCCCCGAAGCCGTCCTGGGAGCCCGACAGCTCCCGCATGGCGGCGAGGCTGGTCACGAAGAAGCTGAATTTCTCGGTCGTCCCGCCGCTCGCGGTGGACGAGGTGGTGTCGCCGCTCGCGGTGGATGAGGTGGAGTCGCCGCTCGCGGTGGACGAGGTGGCGTCGCCGCCGGAGGTGGATGAGGTGGAGCTGCCGCCGGAGGTGGACGAGGAGGTGCCGCCGCCGGAGGCGGAGGAGGTGGAGCTGCCGCCGGAGGCGGAGGAGGTGGAGCTGCCGCCGGAGGTGGACGAGGTGCTGGTCGAGCCGTCGCTCGAGGCGTCCGCATCCGAGTCTGAACCGCAGCCGACAACGTGCGAGAAGAGCGCGAGGGTGAGAGGCAGCAGCAAGGGGCGATAAGTGCGTGTCATGGTCTCCGTTTCCTTTCCCTGGTTAAGCTAGAGGGGCAGCCGCGCCGGTGCGCCTCTCGTCGAGCGAGCAGAATTTTTCAATTCGGCAAACGTTTCGCGACATCCAGATGACCATGTGGCGACGGCGCGCGCTCGGGAGTCAACTTTTTTTCCGAAAGCACCCGCCGCACGGACGCTGCTACCGGTGTCAGCCCCCTGCGCTCATCCGCCGCCGAGCTCCGACAGGCGCGTGCGGCCGCGGTCCGTCGACGCTCTCGCGATGACAGGCGAGGAGATCGGCGATGGCCGCGCGGTCGGCCGTCCGCTCGATCCGGCGCAGCCGCGGCACCCGGCCGGCTCGGGCGTTGGTGACGCTGGCGGTCGCGGGCTCGCCGGTGGCCGTGCCCGCGCCTGGCGACAGCGCCTCCGGCAGCGAAGGCGCGGGGAGGAGGAGCCCATTCGAGGAATGCCACGGCATCCGGAAATTCGCACCAGCGAGCGGCGTTCTGGACAGACCGGAGGCGCTGAAAGGGGCGCGCTGAGCCTCCCGGGCGCTGTACTCCCCTCCCGTCGAACGGGACGAACCCCTCCTGCCCCATGCTACGTTCACGGGTGGCGAAGCCATCCATGCCGCACGAGATCAAAGCCATGCGAGCTGGCATATGACCGACCTCGGTCAGGCAGCGGTCGGGCGGCGGCTGTACCTCGGGAGCGCGGCGCTAGGATTCGTTGGGCTCGTCGGCTGGCTCGCCGGCGCGACGCCTCTCACCACGATGGTGCCAGGTCAGCCACCGATGATGCCGAACACGGCGCTGGCTCTGTCGCTGATCGGTGTGGCTGGAGCCCTTCGCTATCGGCAAGGCACCCGATGCCGCCGCCTGCTGAAGATTCTGTCGCTGCTCGCGCTCGCCGTCGTGCTGATCATCGGCGTCGGGACGCTCGCCGAGTACCTCTTTGCGATCGACCTTCCTATCGATTCGCTCCTCGTGGGCGGCCGAGCGCTCCCCGTGGGCAGCCAGGCTGGACCCTATCCTGGACGCCCGTCGCCGCCGACGGCGTTGTCGATCGCGCTCCTCGCCGCTGCGCTCCTCCTCTCCGACGTCCGCCCCACCGCTCGCGTACGTCCGTCCGAGTGCTTCGCCCTGCTCGCTGGTCTCATCGCCTTCACGGCGCTCGTTGGATTCGTCTTCGGTGCAGGTCCGCTTTATCAGTCTGCCTATTCGCCTGTCATCGGTGTAGCGCCGGCGACGGCGCTGAGCCTCCTGCTCGCGACGGCCGGCGTGCTCCTCGATCGGCCGGCGGCCGGCATCATGCGCACGGCCACGTCGGAGGGGGCAGGCGGCGTCATGCTCAGGCGCCTGGCGCTGCCGACCATCGTCGTCCCGGTGCTCCTCGGAGTCGCCGTCACGCGGATCTCCGCCGCGGTGGGTGTCGTGGACCTCTCGCTCGGTATCGCCGCGCTGATCGCCGCGATGGCCGCAGTAGGTCTGTCGCTGCTCGCCATCACGGCCGCGCCCCTCAACCGCGTCCACGAGGCCCTCGAGGCGAGCCGCGCCCGGACCCGCAACCTGATCGAACAGGCCTCGGACGGGATCTTCGTGGCGAACCTCGATGGCCGCTATACCGACGTCAACAGCGCCGGTTGCTGCATCCTCGGCTATCTTCGCGAAGAGATCATCGGGAAGACCATCTTCGATCTGATCCCGCCCGAGGACGCCGGTCGGTTGTTGCAGTCGAGGCGACAGCTCGTCGGTGGCAGTATCGACATCGACGAGTGGAGACTCAGGCGCAAGGATGGTAGCTACGTATTCGTCGAGGTCTGCGCGAAGATCCTCCCGGATGGACGATGGCAAGCATTCGTGCGCGACATCAGCGAGCGCAAGCGCATCGAGGGGTTGCTCCACGCGAGCCACGCGGATCTCAATCGAGCCCAGTCCGTGGCCAGGGTCGGCAGCTGGCGGCTCGACGTCCGGCGCAACGAGCTTCGTTGGTCCGACGAGAACTACCGGATCTTCGGGGTCCCCACGGGGACGCCGATGACCTACGAGGGGTTCCTCGCCTGCGTCCACCCGGACGACCGAGCGTACGTCGACGGGAGATGGAAGGCCGCCCTCTGCGGCGAGCCGTACGACATCGAACACCGCGTCGTCGCGGAGGGTGAGTCCAGGTGGGTTCGCGAGAAGGCAGATCTCGAGTTCGACGAGCACGGCACGCTCCTCGGCGGCATCGGCATCACGCAGGACATCACCGAGCGGAGGCGCCTCGAAGAGGAGCTCCGCCTCTCGGAAGCAAAATACTCGGGCATCGTCTCCATCTCGACGGACGCGATCATTTCGATCGACGATGGTCAACGCATCAGCATGTTCAACGAAGGCGCAGCGAACATCTTCGGCTACTCGAGGGAAGAGGTCATCGGGGCTCCCCTCGAACTCCTGATCCCCGAGCGCTTCCGGGCGATCCACCGTCAGCATGTCGAGAGGTTCGCGGCGGGGGACACGGTCGCGCGCTCCAAGGACGTGCGCGGCAGGGAGCTCGTCGGCGTGCGGAAGAACGGCGAAGAGTTCCCCGTCGATGCCTCCATTTCGAGGCTCGACGTCGGCGGCAGGAGGATCCTCACGGTCACGCTCCGCGACGTCACAGAGCAGACGCGCGCTCGAAACCAGATTCGGCAAACGCAAGAGCGGTTCGAGCTCGCGCTGAAGGGCGCAGACCTGGCCGCATGGGATTGGGACATCCATACCGGCGAGGTCATCTTCAACCCGCGTTGGTGCGAGATGCGCGGCTTTCGCCCGGACGAGGTCAGGCCCCACGTGGATTCGTGGCTCGCCGGCGTGCACCCCGACGATGCGCCCCGTGTGCAGAAGGCATTGAGGGATCACTTCGATGGGCTCACCCCCGAGTATGAGGCCGAGCTTCGCGTTCGCACCAAATCCGGTAGATGGATCTGGATCCTCGACCGGGGCAAGGTCTTCGTGCGCGACCGAGAGGGAAGACCCGCTCGCATGGTCGGGACCGAGCACGACATCACCGAGCGAAGGCGGCTCGAAGACGAGCAAAAGCTGCTCGCGGAGGTCGGCGAGGTGTTCGCCTCGACGCTCGACTACGACGACACGCTCTGCAATATCGCACGACTCGTCGTCCGTGACCTCGCGGACTTTTGCATCGTGGATGTGGTCGAAGAAGACGACAATGTGCGGCGCGTGAAGGTCGTCGGCCGAGACCCTTCCAAGGCCTGGGCCTGCGAGTCACTCGAGCGGCTGCCGCTCGATCGAAGGCGCCCGCACCTCGTTCTGCCGGCGCTGGAGGCCCGGCAACCCATCCTCATCGAGCGGCTGTCGCCCGAGATGGTCGAGTCGTTCGCCCAGAGCCCGGAGCACCTTCAGGTGCTTCGCTGCATGGATCCCCAATCCGTCATGACCGTGCCGCTCCTGGCACACGGGAGGCTCCTGGGCGCGATCGCGTTCGTGTCCTCGACGCAGACTCGGGTGTATGGGTCTTCCGAGCTCCGCCTGGCGGAGAACCTCGCGCACCGGGCTGCGCTCTCGGTCGAGAACGCGCGGCTCTATCGGGCAGCCGGGCGCGCCATCCAGGCACGGGACGACGTGCTGGGGATCGTCGCTCACGATCTTCGCAACCCGCTCGGAACCATCCTCATGCAGGCGGCGCTCCTTCGGCACCTCTCACCTCAAGCCGACGGCCCTCCTCGAAAGGCGGCTGAGAGGATCGAGCGGGCCGGGACACGGATGAATCGCCTCATCCAGGACCTCCTCGACGTGACGCGCATGGAGGCAGGTCGCCTCTGCATCGAACAGAACGCCGAACCTGTGGGACAGCTCGTCACCGACGCCGTCGAGGCTCAGAGGCCGCTCGCCGCTTCGGTCCCGGTCGAGCTGAAGCTCGGTGTGGAGCCCGACCTCCACGAGGTCTGGGCCGATCGAGATCGCCTCCTGCAGGTCTTCGAGAACCTCATCGGCAATGCGATCAAGTTCACGAAGCCCGGCGGCTCCATCACCGTGGGCGCCGCGTCACGGGAGGGCGAAGTGCTGTGCTGGGTCGCGGACACGGGCGCCGGAATCCATGAGGAGGACCTGCCCCACGTGTTCGATCGGTTCTGGCAGGCGCGGAAGGCCGGGCGGCGCGGCGCCGGGCTGGGGCTCCCCATCGTCAAGGGCATCGTCGAGGCTCACGGCGGCCGCATATGGGTGGAGAGCGCGGTAGACCGCGGGAGCACGTTCTTCTTCACGATCCCGGAGGCAGCCCGCCCGCCATGTCATCCCGCGGGTGAGGCACGGCTTCATGGCGGGCCAAATCCGATGTTGATCCTTGAGCGCCGCTAGAACACCGAACGCGGCGAGCGGTTGTGTCGCCCTCATCACCGGCGGAAGCTGCGTGGGCACGCGGAGCCTCATTTTTTCTCGCGCCCGCCGACGTGGACCTCCGAACGGACCGCGGCGCGTGTTCCCGCCCTCCAGAGCCGCTTTCCGTCATCCATCGCGGTCGTGCCGGTTCGCGCCCTCTGGTAAATTTGGAGCAGAGATCGATTCTTGGCCCCCCTTTCTGCTTACGGAGGTTCCATGTCCTCTTGTTCCCGCGCGCTCCCGCCCACGCTCGCCGCCCTCGGTGTCGCCGCCCTCGTCTCGCTGCCCGGCCAGGCGCGCGCCGAGGACGATGCTTTTGCCATGTCGGTCGGCGTCTCCGTGTCGGTCTCCTTCGGCCAGAAGCTCGCCTTCGGTCTTGGCGCCGACCTCCGCGGGACGTTCCTCATGGAGGGCAGCTTCGCCGGAGTGTTCGACTCGGGTCACATGGGATTCGGTCCGTTCGCGCAGGCGACATGGCTCGACTTCTCTGCCGGCCGCTTCGCGATCGGCAGCCACGGCGGCGGCGATACCTCGGGCAACTCCGACCAGGTCATCGCCTGCAGCATCGCCGGTGAGCTCGGCTGGACGTACCGCACCCGCATCAGCGACGAGTTCCCGGCGCAGCACGGCCTCCACGTCGGCGCGATGGCCAGCCTGTTCGAGCCGGTGGTCGTCGATTTTTCGGCGCGCGCGGTCATTCCGGTGTCGGGCGAGCTGTACGTCCCCGAGGGCATGTTTGGCATGGGGGTCCGCGCCAACCGGCCTTTCGGAGAGCGGTCCCATGCCATCGACGGCCGGCCGCTGCGCACGGCCGATGGCGTCGTGCTCCCGCCGGTGCTCGGGCTGGGCCCCGCCGCGTCGCGCCCGGCGCGGCTCGATCGCGCGACCCGGGCGGCGCTCGCGGGGGCGTGGCTGGACAGCGCGCGGGCCGAGTGCGGCTCGATCCCGGCGTTCCTCGCCCTCGCGCGGGATCTCGCGGCGGTCGGCGCGCCCGCGTCGCTCGTGGCGCGGGCGCTCGGCGCGCTCGGCGATGAGGTCCGCCACACGGCGCGGTGCAGCGAGATCGCGAGCGCGCTCGCGGGGTGGCGCCTGAGGCCGGCGCTTCTCCCGCCTCCGGCGGCGCGCGACGCGGACCGGCAGGCGGCGCTCGTGCGGATGGCGCTCGAGGCGTGGCACGACGGCTGTCTCGGCGAGGGCGCGGCGGCGGCCCGGGCGCGCCGGTCGCTCGCGGGGGCGAGGGACGAGGGCGTGCGCGTGGCGCTCGGCGAGATCGCGCGCGACGAGGCGCTGCACGCCGAGCTCGGGTGGCGCGTGCTCGCCTACTGCCTGGCCGAGGGCGGGCGCGAGGTGCGCGAGGCGGTCGGCGACGCGATGACCGGGCCGGCGCCGGCGCCGCCGGCGGACGACGCCGAGGTCGAGGGCGAGCGGAAGGAGGTGCAGGCCTTCGGCCGGCTCCGGCGCGCGGAGGCCGACGCCGCCTGGGACGAGACGTGGGCGGCGGCGCGGCGCGACGGCGAACGGATGCTCGTCGCCGCGTGAGCGGCCGCGGCGAGCGCGCCTGGCCGCGAGCGCGCCGCCGAGAGAAACGCGTCGGACGGAATTTTCCACTTTCGCTGCTTCCACACGCTTTCGTCTACTGGGACGATGCGCACGTGGACTCTTCACTCTTCAGTGCTGGTGATAGCGATCCTTGCGGCCCTGCCGGGATGTGGAGATGACGGAGCGCCGTTCGAGGGCGTGGTCCTCGGCCTGACCGATCGGTACGTCACCGAGGGCGGCGACATCACCGTGAGCCGGGACATGTCGGAGTACGAGTCCGTCGAGGCCCAGGTGATCCGAGAGAGGCATGGAGCTGCTCGACGTGAGGGTGACGTTCCGCACGCGGGTGATGCATCCCGTCGATGAGGTCCAGGAGAGCCTGCGCGGCTTCGTTTCGGTCGCCAGGAGCGCCGAGGACGCGAACGGCGCGGCGGTGGAGCCGCTGCTCGGCCTGCCGCGGGACCACGCCCGGCGGGCTGGCGCAGCAGCCAGTCATCCCCTGCGGGTACGGCCCACGCCGGGAAGGGCGCGGGTCGTCCCGTGGGGGCGAAACTTGCATCCGCATGACTCCGATGGATCGGAATCGACGTCACGCGAACACGAGCGAGCTGAACAACCTGGTCCGGCGAAACATAGAGACCCTGATCGCCGTACGGGAGAAGATGGAACGTGGGAAGACCCATCAAGAGACGGTGGCGGACGCGATCACCCGCTTCGCGGGGAGCATGACGTTCGTCTATATCCATGCTCTCCTGTTCGGGGGCTGGATCCTGGTGAACCTGGGCGTCGTCCCCTGGATCCAGCCCTTCGACCCGTTCCCCTTCGTGATGCTGGCGATGATCGCGTCGGTCGAGGCGATCTTCCTGTCGACCTTCGTGCTCATCAGCCAGAACCGGATGCAGGCGCTCGCGGACAAACGGGCTGATCTGGATCTCCAGATCAACCTCCTCGCCGAGCACGAGGTCACGCGGTTGATCGGCCTCGTGGACGACATCGCTCGTCATCTCGGTGTCACCAGCGGACAGGACGCAACCCTGGACGAATTGAAGAGGGATGTCCGGCCCGAAGAGGTCATCGAGGAGATCGAGCGGGTGGCGCGCGACAGGCCCGGCACGTGAGGCCGCGTGAGCGCGCGAGGCCTGGATGAGCCCGGCCCGCAGCGCGGCGAGCCGAGCCGTCGAAACTCCGCCTCACCTCGGTCGAATCCTTCTCGGGCAGCGCCGGGGGTGGGAAGTCAACATGCCTCGGAGACGTCAAGCCTCGACGGCGGCACCTGCGGGCTCGGCGCAGCTCAGCGCTTGCCCTTGGCGCCGCCTGACTTCGCCGCGCCGCCGCTGCTCCCATGCGCGTTCGCCTTGCCGCCGCCGCCATGGTCCTTGTCGTGGATCATGACCTTGGTGTTGCCGCCGCCATGGCCCTTGTCGTGGATCATGACCTTGGTGTTACCGCCGCCATGGTCCTTGTCGTGGATCATGATCTTGGTGCCGCCGCCGCCATGATCCTTGTCATGGATCATGACCTTGACCTTGTCGCCGCCGCCATGGTCCTTGTCGTGGACCATGATCTTGACCTTGTCGCCGCCGCGATCATGATCGTGAACCTTCACATCCACGTCTGCGCGCGCGCCCGCGTGCACGTCGACGTCAGGCCCATCGACGAAGGTCTTCACGAGGATGTTGACCCGCGGCGCCCGCGCGGCCGTCGCGATCACGCGCACGCCGGGCCGGTAGCCCCAGAGCGCCACGCGCGTCGTGCCGTGGAATCCGAGCGCGACCGTCAGTCGGAACGGGTTCACCACCGCCGCGAGCTTGCCCACGAAATAGAACCCGGCAGAAGCCGGCGCGAGGACGAGCACCTCGGGTCGCTCGGCCACGAGACCCAGCTTGAGCGTTCGTCCCTCGATGGCGACCGGCTTGAGGTGGGCATCGAGCACATAGACGCGCACCTCTCCCGTGGCCTCGTTGGCGACCATCTCGAGCCGGTCGTCGCCGACCACCTGGACGGAGCCGCCGTGGGGGCCCACCGTGACCTCGGACACCTTGCTCTCCGCGCTCACCCTGGCGCTCGCCACGAGCTCCGCCGTGCCGCCCGCGGGCACGTGCAGCACGCCGCTCCACGGCCTGCCCGAGATCGTGAGCGTGTAGCCGATCTCCGTCAGGTCCGCCTCGAGCTTCGGCCCCGCCGCGACAAGGAGCCCCGTCCTCGCGTCGATCGCGAGCGGGATCGTCCGCGCCTCTCCGGACGGCAGCTTCCAGACGAGCGTGCCGCCCACGTCCTCCTTGATGCGCATGCCGGAGCTGCCGGTGATCGCGGCCTTCACCTGGCCGTCGCCGTCGATGCGCCAGGCGACATTCCCCTCGTCGTGCTCCTCGACCAGGGCCGCGGCGCCGAGCTCTTCGCTCAGGGCCATCTCCGCGCTGGCCGTCGCGGTGGCCTCGCCGCAGGCGGGCAAAAGCAGGAGCGCGAGGGGGAGATACACCAGCGCGGTATGAGCCATACGGATCATCGGTTCCTCCGTTGCCATCCTGTGCCGCGCCGGCCAGCGCCGGCTCGGTCGTGGCATCCTCTCGACTTCCTGCAGCAGTGCGCCCGAGGGGGCGCCGCGGCTCATCAATCTCGTGGTGGGGAGGTGCGAGACACACCTTCGGTGTATGTCGCTCAGCGTCTCAAGGAGGCGTTCCTGAGCCAGGCGCCGGGGCGGAGTACGTCCGGCCGTCCGGCGGCGCTGACGCGGCCGCGCCGCGCCCTCCTGGGCGAACCAGGGGGTCGAGCCTCAAGCAGAAGCCTTCGAAATCGTTGAAGTTATCCCGAGCACTCCTCCGTGCCAGGGAAGTCCTTGGGCGATGTGGTACTAGTCCGCGCGGCCTGCTCCCTCGGCGTGATCGAGAACGCGCTCGACGTGAGCCACCACGGCAGTGCCTTGGCGGTCGGGGCTCGTCCGCTCCCGCGCGGGGACGTCCACGGCGTGGAGATCGCCGTGCGCGACGCTGGCTGCGGCATCCGCGCTGAGGACCTGGGCCGCATCTTCGAGCCGTTCTTCACGACCATGCCGCCCGGACAAGGGACGGGGCTCGGGCTGTCGTTGATGCACCGGTTCATCGAGGAGCACCACAGCAGCTCCGTATCGAGAGCGAGCCGGGCGAGGGCACCACGCTGCACCTTTGGCTTCCTGCGGTGCGGGCCGAGGAGGCGGGGTGAGTGCGAGTCGTGACGGCCGAGCCGGGCGCGCGGCAGGCGCGGCAGGAGCGGTCCGGCGCTGGCTCCTGTGCTGCAGCACGGCCCGCCGCTGGGCGTGGCGCCGACGGGCACGGGCTTGCAGGGACCCGGACAGCAACGTAGCCTCTGCCCCTCACAGCGCCCTGGTTCTGGAGCTCATCTTCCCATGGGAAGCGCACGTCGGCGGTACGATTGGAAGCGGTTCTGGTGTCCGCGCGACGGACGGAGTGCGCTGGATCGAGAGGGGTATCTCCTCGATCCCGAGGGCGACCATGGCTGGTACGGGGAGCCCTGCGTGGTGGCGTTCGAGGCCATCGCATCCAGGCCTTGCCTGCTCCTCCTAGGCGAGCCGGGCATCGGCAAGTCGGAAGCGATGGACAGGCAGCGAAAGGTCGCCGAAAAGCAGATCCTGCGGGGAGAAAAGCTTCTGAGCATCGACTTCCGCGTGGATCGCGATCTGAAGGGCGATCTTTTGGAGGATCCGAAGTTCAAGGGGTGGATCGATGGCGAGCACACGCTCCACCTCTTCCTCGACAGCCTCGACGAGTCTCCCGAGACCGGCGCGGCGTCGCAGATCCTTGGCAAGCTCCGCCGGGGCCCCATCGAGAAGCTCCGGCTGCGCATCGCTTGCCGCACCGCTCAGGTGCCGCTCCTCCTGGAGCAGGAGCTCCACGAGCTGTGGGGTCAGGATAGTGACGGCAAGAGCCTCGTCGAGACCTACGAGCTCGCGCCGCTGCGCAAGCAGGACGTGGAGCTTGCGGCATGCGACGAGGGAATCGATGCCGGCGCGTTTCTCTCGGAGGTCGCGCGCCGCGGCGCCGTCGCCCTGGCCATCAAGCCCGTCACCTTGAGCTTCCTTTTGCGCCGCTTCCGCGCCCGGGGCGAGCTGCCGAGGACCCGCTGGGAAATCTACGAGGAGGGGTGTCGCCTGCTCTGCGAGGAGGGGAGCTTGAGCCGGCGCGACCACGGCGAGACCGGACGGCTGGACGTGCGCCAGCGAATGATTGTCGCTGCGCGTGTCGCTGCGGTTTGCGTGCTCGGGAGCCGGTCCATGGTTCACCTCGGCCCGGATCCCGGCGACCTCCCCGAAGACGCGCTGCTCGCGGAGGCGCTGAAAGGGCGCAGCGAGCGAGTCGGGGACGAAACGCTTGAGGTCGATGCGAAGGCGGTGCAGGAGACGCTGACCATGACGGGGCTCTTCACCGACCGAGGGCGGGGCGGGCTGCTCGGCTGGGCGCACCAGACATACGCGGAGTTCCTGGCGGCGTACTTCCTGCGCGAACGGGGGTTCCGGCTCGAGGGCCTGGAGCGGATCCTGTTCCCTCCCGGGGAACGCGTTCAGATCGTCCCGGCGCTGCGCGAGGTCGCTGCCTGGATGGCGAGCGCCGACCTGAAGGTGTTCAGGAAGCTCATGGAGGACGACCCGCGGACGCTCTTGCAGAGCGATGTCGCCATGGTGGGTGATGCGGAGCGCGAGAAGCTCGTCGGCGTGCTGCTCCAGCGCTTCGCAGATTTGCAGCTGAGCGACATCGACGTCGGGGGCAACGCGGCCTACCGCAAGCTGGCGCACTCCGGGCTGGTGGCGCAGCTCGAGCCCTGGATCCGGGGCCGAGATCGCTACCGCAACGCCCGGCGGGCCGCGTTCTACATCGCCGATGCGTGCGAGATACAACGACCTCTCCAAGACGCGATGGCGGACGTTGCGCTCGACCCGGCGGACAACGTGGACCTCCGGACCCGCGCTGCGCGGGCCGTCGTGAAGGCCGGGGACGAGGCCACGAAGCTTCGCCTCCGGCCGTTGGCCTACGGGCAGGCTGGAGAGGACCCGCACGACGAGCTCAAGGGATATACCCTCATCGCGCTCTGGCCGAGGCAGATGCCAGCACGCGAACTCTTCAGTTGCCTGACGCACCCGAAGGACGAGAGCTACTTCGGCACGTACCGGGCCTTCATCGAACGGGAGCTGGACAAGGGACTCGCCGACGCGGACCTCATCGAGGCCCTCGCTTGGGTTGAGCGGCAGCTTCGCGCGTACGGCACGACAGACCGGTTCGCGAAGCTCATCGACCGGCTCATCCGCAGGGCGTGGGAGCGCATGGATGATCCGGCCATCCTCGAGGCGCTCGTCCACCTGGCCCATATCAAGTTCAGCCGGCACGAACACCTGTTCGACGACCCTGCACGCCGTGAACAGGCAAGAGGCCGCCCGATCGGCGACGACAGGGAGCGGCAGCGATTCATCGAGGCGTATCTGCGATCGACAGAACGGCGCGCCGAGCCCGACCGGCTCTACTGGACCTTTGAAGCGCAAAACCTCCTCTCTCCGGGCGACTTGCCATGGCTGCTGGACCGTTTCGAGACCACGCACGAACCGGCGCTGCGGCAACGCTGGACCAGCCTCGTGGACGCCGCTGTTCAGCACGAGCGATTCACCTTCGACTCCGTGAACCCCGTGCTCGAAGCGGCAGCTCGACATCCCGAGCTCCGTGATGCACTCCGTTGGATGATGGATCCCGTCGAGCTGGGCTCTCCGCTCGCAGCGCAGCAGAAGAAGCAATGGCAAGAGCTGCGCAAGCACATGGCAGAGCTCGAGCGCGAGAGGCAGACGCGTCTCGTCGAGCCGGCCCCTGCGGAGCGTGTCCTGCGGTACCTCGAGCGCGTCGAGCAGGGAGACCTGGATGCCTTCTATCAGATGCAGCGAGAAATGTCGCTGCCCCCGACGAGCACAGATTACTCGGACCACGGCCAGCCGAGCTTGACGAGCTTTCCTGGCTGGAAGGACGCCGCCGCCCCCACCCGCCGCCGCATCCTGCTAGTCGCCAGGCGGTACGTCATGGAGTGCGACGCGGATCCAGAAAGGTGGCTTGGACGCGGATCGTCCCACGCTCGGGCCATCTCGGGTTACCGGGCGCTATTGCTCCTGAAGCGCCTCGATCCGGCAGCAATCGATGCGCTCCCGGCGAGCGCGTGGCAGCGGTGGGCCCCCGCCATCCTAGCTTACCACAGCGCGTTCTCCGACGACCGGGCCGACGAAGAGGCGCACCGCGAGCTCGTGCGACTCGCATATCGCTTTGCCCCCGAAGAAGCCCTGTGGGCCCTCGGGATCCTCCTCGAGAAGGAGAACCGACGGCACCAGGCCATCCATCTCCTCCCGGAGCTGACCCTTTGCTGGGACGACCGGCTCAGTGCGCTCCTCTTGCTCAAGGCGCAGGACCCGTCGCTCGCTCCCGCCGCTGTCGGCTCGCTGCTCGACGAACTCCTCGACCGCGGCGTCGCGGGAGCGCGGGCGTACGCGGCGTCTCTCCTGTCCCTGCCGCTCCCCACGCGACGGGACGCCAGGAGGCGCGCGCGGGCCGCGGCCCAGGCCCTCTTCGCGCACACGGCGGACGCAGGCTGGCCTGTCCTCAAGCGAGTGTTCTGGGCCGTTCCCGAGTTTGGACAGGAGGTCGTGCTCGGAGCCTTGCCGGACATGTCGCGAGGGCAGCGGTCGCGCTGGCAGCACCTCTCCGAGGATGAGGAGGCAGACCTGTTCCTGTGGATGGAGGAGCGGTTTCCGCGCGCCAAGGACCGCGACGTCTCCACCGGGACGCTACAAACGATCGAGCCGCGCGACGAGGCCGCCGAGCTGCGCGACAAGCTGCTCCGGCATCTGTCCGAGCGAGGCACCCGCGCCGCGGTCGACGCCATCCTGCGCATCGAGCAGGCGCACCGGGGCAAGGACTGGATCAGCCTCGCGCGCATCCACGCCCAGGAGAACGCGCTCCAGGGAACGCGCACGCTCCTCTCACCGAAGCAGGTGATCGCTCTCCATCCCCGCGCAGCGGGCCACGCGGCGCCCGCGGACTGGCGCGCCGACGACGGCCGGCTCGTCGGCCGTTGCGACGTCCTGCTGATGACGGTGACCCAGGTGGAGACCCAGGCGGTACTTGGCAGGGCCGCAATGATCGCACCCCGCGCCCACGAGTCGGTCCGTGGCGCGCTCAAGATCTACCACGACCTCGGGGAGATCGGAGGCGCCCGCGTGTTCGCCGTGCAATCGGAGATGGGCGCCAAGACGCAGGGCGGCTCGATCTCGACCACCTTGCGCGCGATCTGGGAACTGAAGCCGAGCCTGGTGTTGATGGTCGGGATCGCGTTCGGCATGGCCCCGGACAGGCAGCCGATCGGAAAGATCCTCGTGTCGGCGCAGCTCCAGGATTACGAGCTCGCGCGGTACGGCACGGACACTACCACCGGCGAACTGACCGTTGTCCCCCGGGGGGACAGGATCACCGCCCCTGCGCGCACGCTGAACCAGGTCAAGACTGCAATGACCACGTGGGACGACGGGGAATACGGCGGCGTCGATTGCTGCCTGATGCTCTCCGGGGACAAGCTTGTCGACAACACCAGTTTTCGTGACCAGCTCCTGAAGCTCTTCCCTGAGGCAAGGGGAGGAGAGATGGAGGGGGCAGGCGTCGCCGCCATGGCGCACGAAGCCAAGGTCGACTGGCTCGTCGTGAAGGCCGTCTGCGACTGGGCGGACGGCCAGAAGTATCAACAGAAGGAGCAGCGGCAGGCCCTTGCGGCGCAGCGGGTAGCCGCGTTCGTGTTCCACGCGCTCGAGCGCGGCGTCTTCGCTCCGTGAGCCCCAGCGGCGTGGGTCCGTCGCAGCGGTGCGAGCGTGGCACACTGGTGCTCGGGAAGTGCCCCGCTGCAGCCCGCGTCTCCGCGTGGACTTGGCGGTGAACGGGGACCCGCCTTAGCGTGTCAGGGCACCTTCCCGCTGGCTGCCCCCAGCGGGACGGGCCTTGTCAGGCGGCGGAGCTCGTCGCACGCCTCCGGCAGGTAATGGCACACGCCCGTGAAGAGCTTCACGTCCTTCTGCGGCCCGCGGCCGGTGGGGCCTAGGCACCCACGTACACCCACGGCCGAACGGCTTACCCGCCACTCGCCCGCAAGTACGGCCGGCCGCACGCCCCTCCCCATGCCGGTGCACCGAAAGCAGGCTCTTGGGACTGGCCGGATCTCAGCCGGCCTCGCGGAGACGGAGTTCCACGGCGGACACTTGCCTCGCGGCGACCGAGCCCCTACGACTCTGCGTGCCAAGATCCGGCTACAGCGACCGAGCCAGCGGGCACTAGAAATAAGTTGCTACTGTTCCACCGTCAGCGGTGCCCTTGAGCGCGGCAGCCAGGCGCCTGCGAACTCGATGGATCCGGCCGAAGGCGGTCCTGATCCGGAACCCCGAGGCTCCGGGCGATCTCGCTGACCTGCTCGCCCTTGCCCACGAGGAGCAGCACCTTCCGCTCCCGGGGCTCCACCAGCCAGAGCAGTTCCAGGAGGGAGCGCGCCGCGGTTTCTCAGCAGGGCGCCCCTACTGCCTGGGCGCGATCTGCTATAATCGCGTCCCCTGAACGGGCGGACCATGCGAACCAAGTTCTTCGGCCTCCTAGCGACGCTGAGTGCGGCGATCTCCTGCGGCGGCGACTCGGCTACTACTAGCAGTACGACATCCACCGGCACCCGTGACGACACGAGCAGCGCGAGTTCCGGCGGTCCCATGGCCTGCGTGCCCGGCCAGCAAGTCGAATGTGCTTGCATCGGCGGCGCCAAGGGCGCCCAGATATGCCTTCCCGACGGCTCCGGCTTCGAAGATTGCCAGGGCTGCGCATCAGGTACTGGTGGTGCAGGCGGCACGGGTGGTTCCGCGAGCACTACAGGTGCCTCTGGCGCAGGCACAGGTGGCGCCGGAGGCGCTTTCTGCCCATGTTCCCCCGGCACTGAATTGGCATGTAACACCGCCTGTGGAACCGTCGGCAAGGTCATCTGTACTGCTGACTGCCAGATCCCGAACAACTGCATTCCGCCAACCGAAACGTGCAACGGCCAAGACGACGATTGTAGGAGCGGTGCAGATGACATCTTCGAGTGCGTCCAGGGAGCGAGCATTCCCTGCTTGACGGCCTGCGGCACCATCGGAACGCACACCTGCGCTGAGGCATGCACGCTCCCCATAGCATGTAATCCTCCAGCTGAAACTTGTGATGCGATCGATGAAGACTGCAGCGGAGTCGCAGACGACGGGCTCCCGCTCTTTGGCGAACCTTTCCCAATCGGAGGTACCGACGCGCGTCGACCGAAGGCAGCATATTCCGGCTCGGTCTATGGAGTTTCCTACTTGGATCTCATCCCGAACTCCTGGAAGGTGAAGCTTCAGCGTTTCGACAGCGCTGGCAAGCTCCTTGGGCCGGCCATCGAGGTGGACGGCGCCACGGCTGGCGTTGCGAATATCGTCTGGAATGGGTCGGCCTTCGGAATCGCATGGGCTGAGACCTACACCGGGAGCGGCGTCTACTTTCGCGCTTATTCGGAAAATGGTCTGGCACTATCGCCAATAGTCAAGATCGCCTCCTCGAATTCGCAGTCCGGAGTGGCCATGGCAGCCTCCGGCACAGATTTTCTCATTGCCTTCGACCACTACACTGGTCTTGTCAGCTCATCCTTCAAGGTGGTCAAAGTCAACGCAAGCGGCCAAACCCTGGCCACGCACGATTTAACGCCGCCGTCGGCGCGTGTCGTGCTTACCCGGCTCGTCCCGTCTGGCGCTGCGTTTAGGCTATTTTGGAGTGACAACCGATCAGGAAGTTACGCTGTCTTTACACGCAACCTTGACGTGAACGGTATGGCCACAGGACCAGAAATTCCGATCACAGACGGGACCCGCGATGCCGAGGCTTCGTCCGCTACCAAGGTTCCGCAGGGGTATGTCGTCGGCTACAGCAGCTTCGAAGCATCAGGCGAGTCGTTCCTGATCACCACCGATGCGACAGGCATTCCGACCGGAGAACCGGTCAATATTGGGTCTTCTGGACAATTCCCCGAAGTCCACTGGAACGGCACATCCCTCGCGGTGCTGAACGGTGACACGTTTCGCCTCTTCGACGCACAGCTGAAGCTCGTGGCGGGACCTTTCATTTTCTACTCTCCGGCCACCAATAATCATCGTTATTCGAACCTGCTTTGGGCTAACGGGCGTTACTTCGCGATGGCTGGCACGGACGGTGGCCCTTCCGATCCACCTGTGGCGCGCCTTTTTGGGCCGCTTGGATGCAATGCTCCCTGAGCGTGCCGTGGAAACCCGCAAGCGGTGAAGCGGTGAAGTGAACGCGGTGCCGTCGACGCATGGGTAAGTTGTTGATAGGCCGTCATTTTCCAGGAGAGAGGTGGATCGCGTCAGGTTTCTTCTCTCACCTGAGAGCTCCGGATGGCGGTCTACCGCAAACGACGGCAGCGCTTGAGCACGCGCGCGTGGTGCTCGCGGTCCAGGCGGAGCCGCGAGAACGCGGTTTCGATGGGTAGCTTCAGGATCCGGGCGACCTACGAGACCTGCTCGCCCTCGCCGACTGGGAGTAGGACGATGCGCTCCTGGGCCTGAGCAGCCGGAGCTGGGTCAGGAGGTCGCGCGCATAGACGGGCCCGTGGGGCGACAACGCCTGCTACTTGGCGACGCCGTGCGGGTCCGCCGGTGCAGGTCCGCGAAGGCCACTTCCCGGCGGCGATAGGGCCTGCGTGCTACCGGCGCGAGCGCGCTCGCCCATCCAGTACCGCCGGCAGCGCAAGCAGACGGCCTATCGCCTCGTGAACGACCCCGGCCGCCTTCTCGTCCCCGAGGGCGACGGCGCGGATGAGCGTTTTGGCGAGCGACGCGACGACGGCGGCCCGATGCGGCGGATCGACCATCGCGAATGCCTCGTGCCCGGGCCTTGCCGGTTGGACCCGGGATGGGCCCATGCGCTCCGAAGGGCTGCGATCCGTCGTCACGCCTCCTCGACATCCCGGCCGAACCCACGGCTCGCGACGGTTCGCCATCGCAAATTCGTCCTTGGGCCTCGTCCCGCCGGGTCACCGCCCCGGCGCCGCCGGCCTCAGGGGCGAGCTGCGGGTCGGGATCCCGAGCTGGAGGTGATGAGCGCCGCCTCCCCATCAGGGGCGGCGCCCCCGCCCGTGAACGGCGCCGTGCAGAACAGCGCCTCGACATTCGCCTTCTGGCAGTGGCCATAGGCGCTGGGGGTGCGGTCGCAGCTGAGGGATCGGCACTCCGCAACGTCGAAGCAGATGGCGCCTTCGGACTTGCTGCCGTGCGCGACGTCGTTCAGGCCGTCGTGACAGACGCCCTGGTCGCAGTAACCGCTATAGGTGTCGATGCTGACCAGGCCGTCGAACGTGTCGGTGTTCTCGCTGGAGCAGTCCTTGTGGCTACGGCAGGCGGTGCAGGTGGCGGCCAGGCTGGCCTGCGAGGTGATCTTCATGAGGCCGCTGGCGCAGTCGCCAGGGTCCAGGGCCAGCTCGCCGTTCTTGTGGAGGAACTGGCATGTGTACTCCTCGGGATAGTCCCCGCCGGCGAAGTAGGCGCGCAGGGCGACCGTGGTCGGTATGCAGCGGAGCCCGGGCGCGCACAGGTCCGTGTTGCTGTCGCAGGGGCTCCCCTCGGCTGGCAAGGGCGGAGCGGGGCGGCAACGGCGGTCGTCCGTCTCGCTGGTGCAGGCCAGCCCGGCGGCGCAGAGCAGGTCGGGGCAGAGCTCACCCTCGGCGGGCAGCACCAGGCACGTCCCGGCGGTCGACTCGGAGCTGGCCGGTTGGCAGATGGTCCCCTTGCAGGGGTTCCCGCCCAGCGCGGCGGCGCCGGCCAGGTCGCAGGCGCTGCCCGGTTCCAGGGCCGGCTTCAGCAGGGCGGTGATGTCCAGGCCGCCGTCGGGCTCGCGGCAGCCGTCGCCGGACCGGCGCAGGCGGGCGATGAGGTCGCCGCCGGCCTGTTCGTCGTAGATGAACTGGGGGTTGCCGAGGGCGGGCAGCATCGTCGCCTCGCACACGGCGGTCTCGCCGGCGGCGCAGGCGGCGTCGTCGGCGTACTTGCCGGTCGTCTGGGTGCAGCAGCCCTGCACCCCGGCGCAGCGGGCGGCGGACCATTCGACGCAGAACGCGGTCAGGGGCACGGGATCGGCGGGCGCCGGCGCGTCGTCGCCCGAGTCGCCGCCCGACGAGCAACCGGTCAGCGTCAGGACGGCGGCGAGGGCCAGGGCGGTGCGTCGCAGCGACGGGGCGGTAGAGCGGAAGCAAGTCGATGTCATGGGCGCGACTTCTATCATGGCAGGCTCGGTGAAATTATGAATGCTCACAGCAGCGCATCACGTCAGCCGAGCGTCAGGCGGGTCGATCGACGTTGACACCGGACATGTGAACGCTCACACTGTCGGCCGGTCGTCTTGCTTTTGCTTCGCTCCGGATGGGCCCTCATGCGCATCCAGGAGACGGTCATGAAGTAGCGCTCGGTCATGTCGCTCGCGGCTGGGATCGCGGTCCTGGCCAGTGGGGATCGTGGCTGCAGCAACGATCCCAGCGGAGGGAACCTCGGAAGCGACCCGACGCATCCCGCCCAGCAGCAGGCCTCTCGGGGGGATGCACCATGAACATTCTGGTCGTGTTGCACGGCAACGCCGGCTGCTCGATCAGGGGTGGCTACTGCTCGTGCGCTCCATTGTCCTGTCGGAGCCTGCAGGCTGTGGCGTGAAGGGGGCCCGTTCGATGCATGGATAAGTTTGATACAGCATCACTTTTCCAGGAGTGAGGCGGACCGAATAAGGTTCGATATACCGATCGACGTGCAGCATGGCTGTACGACGGGACGGTCGCTGCGAGGGGCTTGATTTTCGCGTTTGGATCTCCTGGTCCCCGGCATCTCATCCATTCTCACTCCAGCTTTTCGAGCGCGCTCGCATGCCGAGCGCGGCCGGCGAGGTCCGCTGGTCGCGGGCGATTTTCGACGAGATTTGCGCGAGATTCGCGCGCCTGGCGCGCCGGGCGATCGCGCCCGTGAAGGACTCGACCCCATGTCGGCGTCACGTCACCATCGTGACTCCGTATCTGAGCTTGTCGCACCTTCATGAGGATCAGGCCTGCTCGCGATGCACAATCGGCTTGACGCGCCTGCCAGCCCGGAACAATAGATTCCCTCTTCGTGCTGCCTGGCGCGCGAGAAATGAACTTATCCACTCTGCACGCATCTTGACAGTCATCCACGGCGGCAATGGCCGGCACGGCGGCCCGCTCGGGAGCCTCGAGGGCGCGGCGAGCGACCCCGACCTGCGCAAGGGCAGCGTCGAGCCGTGAGAAGACTCCAGTTTTGCTTACTTAAGTTGACGAGGAGAACAAGATGAGATTCGGAACCAAGCAGAGCTTGCTTGCGGCGGCGACGGGCATCCTCGCCGTGTCGTGCGTCATCGGCCCCGACGGGGCGTACGACGCCGAGATCGAGGAGGCAGGCTCGCTCGAGGGCGCCATCACGATCGACACGAGCGCGGTCTACACGATCGTCGGCGTCCAGAGTGGAAAATGCGTGCAGGTGGCTGGAGGCAGCACCGCTGATGGAGCGGCCATGCAGATCGCCAGCTGCAACGGCTCGACGCGGCAACAGTTCCGCATGGAATCGGCGGGCGGCGGCTACTATCGCATCCGCAACGTCAACAGCAACCGTTGCATGGACGTCACGGGCGCCTCCACCAGCGACGGCGCCGCCATCCAGCAATACTCCTGCTGGACGGGGTCAAACCAGCAGTGGTCGTTCACGGACGTCGCCAGCGGCGTCGTGCGCCTCACCGCGCGCCACAGCGGCAAGTCGCTGGACGTCTACGGCCGCGGCACCGCGGACGGCACCGCCGTGATTCAATGGGCGTCGAACGGCGGCACCAATCAGCAATTCCGGCTCACGCCCGCGGGCTCGGGAACCGGCGGCACCGGTAGCACCAGCGGCACCGGCGGCACCGGCGGCACCGGCGGCACCGGCGGCACCGGTGGCACCGGTGGCACCGGTGGCTCCGGCGGCGGCACCGGCGGCACGTGCACCGCGTCACAGCCGACTGGTCGAAACGTGTCGGGGAGCGGCCCTCACAGGGTGGTCGTCGAGACGAATTCGGACCCGGGCATCAACCAGGGCACCATCTTTCGTCCGGCGGATCTCGGTGGAGGCGCCAGGTATCCGATCTTCGTCTGGGGGGAGGGCGCCTGCTCGCGAGACGGGCTCGCGAATCAGGCGGCCATGGCCGAGATCGCCTCGCATGGCTACTTCGTGGTGGCGGACGGGACACCGGTCAACAGCCAGCCCAACCGCGACCTCGGGAGCGGAGGCGACGTGCTGCGCGCCTATGTCGACTGGGTGATCGCCCAGAACGAGAAGCCGTGCAGCGCCTACTACCAGAAGATCGACACCACGAAGGTCGCCGCGAACGGCTTCTCCTGCGGCGGCTTGATGGCGGCGGGGACCGCTGCAGACCCTAGAATGACGACCTGGGGACACACGAGCAGCGGCTCTTTCTCGGCGAATCAGTCGTTCTACAACTCGATTCACACGCCCGTCTTGATCGTCACCGGCACCGCGGACAGCCTGGGTGCCAACAAGAACGGCGCGAGAGACTTCGAGAACATCGCCGCCTTGGGTGATATTCCGGTCATGATGTTCGCCAAGGTCGGCGCGGATCACGGGGGCGATCTGTGGGCCAGGAACGGCGGCGAGTTCACTCAGGTCAACCTGGCGTGGCTCAACTGGTGGCTCAAGGGCGACGAATCGGCTACCGGCAAGGGCGCGCTCGTCGGCCCGAGCTGCCGCTTCTGCACCGACAGGACCTGGCAGGTCTCTTCTGCCAATCTGCCCTAGAGTGACAAACGGGTTGAAACCCCGAGAAAAAACAGGAATTTCACAGGGAGGCGGGGAGGCGGGGAGCGAGAGACGCAAGAGGGAGAGATTCAGTTTTCTTTTCTTCCTCCCCGCCTCCCCGCCTCCCTGTGAAAATTCTCCGGGCTTCAACATGATTGGTGTTCTAGGCTCGCTCTCGAACCGCCTTGCTCCGAGGAGCAGGGCGGTCTGACCGACCCTGACGCACGCAGAGCGAACCTATCCACCCTGCGCGCGTCTCTACATTCTGCCGCAGCGGCAATGGCCGGCGCGGCGGCCCGCTGGGGAGCCTCGAGCGCGCGGCGAGTGACCCGGACCTGCGCAAGGGCAGCGTCGAGCCGTGAGGAGATGGCAGTTTCACTTACTTAACAGGAAGAGGAGGACAAGATGAGATTCGGAACCAAGCAGAGCTTGCTTGCGGTGGCGACAGGCATCCTCGCCGTGTCGTGCGTCATCGGCCCCGACGGGGCGTACGACGCCGAGATCGAGGAGGCAGGCTCGCTCGAGGGCGCCATCACGATCGACACGAGCGCGGTCTACACGATCGTCGGCGTCCAGAGTGGAAAATGCGTGCAGGTGGCCGGAGGCAGCACCGCTGATAAAGCGGCCATGCAGATCGCCAGCTGCAACGGCTCGACGCGGCAACAGTTCCGCATGGAATCGGCGGGCGGCGGCTACTATCGCATCCGCAACGTCAACAGCAACCGTTGCATGGACGTCACGGGCGCCTCCACCAGCGACGGCGCCGCCATCCAGCAATACTCCTGCTGGACGGGGTCAAACCAGCAATGGTCGTTCACGGACGTGGCCAGCGGCGTCGTGCGCCTCACCGCGCGCCACAGCGGCAAGTCGCTGGACGTCTACGGCCGCGGCACTGCGGACGGCACCGCCGTGATTCAATGGGCGTCGAACGGCGGCACCAATCAGCAATTCCGACTCACGCCCGTGGGCTCGGGAACCGGCGGCACCGGTAGCACCAGCGGCACCGGCGGCAGCGGTGGCTCCGGTAGCACCGGCGGCACCGGCGGCACCGGCGGCACCGGCGGCACCGGCGGCACCGGCGGCAGCGGTGGCTCCGGCGGCACGGGCGGCTCCGGTGGCGGCGGCGGCTCCGCCGGCACGCGCAGCGCCGGCTGCGGCATTCCCACCTCCTTCACCAGCGGTAACCGCACCATCAACGTCAACGGCACCACGCGCCAGTACGTGCTCGACGTTCCGGCGAACTACGACCCGAACAAGGCGTATCGGCTGGTGTTCGGCTGGCACTGGCGCGGCGGATCGGCCAACGACGTCGTGAACAACGGGTACTATGGGCTCAAGGCGCTGGCGAACGGCAGCACGATCTTCGTCTCGCCGAACGGCATCGACAACGGATGGGCCAACACGGGCGGGCGCGACATCGCCTTCGCCCGCGCCATGGTCGACTCCCTCAAAGCCAACCTGTGCGTCGACACGAGCCGTGTCTTCTCGACCGGGTGGAGCTTCGGGGGGATGATGTCGAACGCGCTCGGCTGTGATATGCCCGACGTCTTCCGAGCCATCGCGCCGATGTCCGGCGCCCTCTACAGCGGCTGCAACCAGTCCAACACCCAGCCCGTCGCCGTCTGGATGTCGCACGGCCTGTCCGACAGCGTCGTCCCCGTCTCGGCCGGAAGGGCGGCGCTCGACGTCTTCGTGCGCAAGAACGGCTGCAGCACCCAGACGAGCCCCGTAGGTTCCAACTCGTGCGTCGCCTATCAAGGGTGCCGGGACGGATACCCGGTGCATCGCTGCGAGTTCCCCGGTGACCACCAGACGCCGAGCTTCGCGAGCTCGTCCATCTGGAACTTCTTCTCGCAATTCTGACCTCGCGCCCCGCCGACGCGGCGGCTCGGGCGGCGGCTGACGCGCCCGCCCGAGCCGCCGCGTCGCCCGTCCCTCTTCACGCCACAGCCTGCGGGCGTGAGCTATGTCCGGTGCAGCCTCAAGCCCTGCTGCCCAGCGCCGCCGAGCCCCTCCCTCAGCTTCATCGACGGGATCTCGTAATCGCCGTAATTCTGCGGTCGGTAGGCGATCGGCCTGTCGACGAACAGCCGCTCGAGGCGCCGATCGAGGTCGATCGCGATCGCCTGGAATCGCTCCTCGTTCATCCGCTCGGCGCGGTAGACGACGAAGGGATCCAGCACCGAGAAGCCGGGATAGAAGAGGATGCCGTGCTGGATGGGAAACAGCAGGTCGTCCATCGGCCCGTTGATGCCGCGCTCCGAGTAGTGGTCGGCCCAGCCGCCGGCGGTGAGCGCGAGCATGGCGCGCTTGCCGGCGAACACGCCCTCTCCGTAACGATCGCCCCAGCGCCGGTCCGAGTGCTCGCCGACGCCGTAGGCGAAGCCGTGCGCGAAGACGCGCTCGACCCAGCCCTTCAGGATCGCCGGCATGGAGAACCACCAGAGCGGGAACTGGAGGATGACGGCGTCGGCCCAGAGGAGGCGCCGCTGCTCCTCGGCGACGTCCGGCGTCTGCGTGCCCTGCTCGAACGCGCGGTGGGAGGCCTCGATGACGCGCAGGGGGGCGCCCGCCGGCTCGGCCGGGAAGTCGACGCCGTCGAGCGCTGCCTTCCAGCCCTGCGCGTAGAGGTCGGAGACGAGCACCTCGTGCCCGGCGGCGGTGAGCGTCGCGACCGTCCGGTCGCGGAGCGCGCCGTTCAACGAGCGCGGCTCGGGATGCGCGTAGACGATGAGGACCTTCATGGCATGTCCTTTCCGAGGAGCATGTTCGTCTCCTCCAGCAGTGAATCAGCGGATAGGCCCGGGTGCGGCCGGGTGGATGCCCAGGAAACTAGGTCTCTCCCCGGCATCGTTGAAGTCACGGTTCTTCTGTGCTGCTATCGACCCGGTGGATAGCAGCCGCCTCGATCTGAACCTGCTCGTCGCGCTCGACGCGCTGCTCGCCGAGCGCAACGTGACGAGGGCTGCAAGGCGCCTGAACCTCAGCCAGCCGGCGCTGTCTGCGCAGCTCCAGCGGCTGCGCGAGCTCCTCGGCGACCCGCTGCTGGTCCCCGCGCAGCGCGGCATGACGCCCACGAGGCGCGCGCTGGAGCTGCAGGCGCCGCTGCACGAGGCGCTGGAGGGCGTGCGCGCCGTGGTCGCCGCCGGCGCGGGCTTCGATCCCGCGACGTCCGAGCTGACGGTCGCGATCGCCGCGTCCGACTACGTGCAATATGCGCTGTTGATGCCGCTCGCCTTCCAGCTCCGGCGCGAGGCGCCGGGCGTGCGGCTGGCGTGGCGAGCCCTCGACGTCGCCCAGCTCGCGGGCCAGGTGGAGCGCGGGGAGGTGGACCTCGCCGTGCTGACGCCCGAGCTCGCGCCCGAGCACCTGCGGACCAGGAAGGTGCTCGACGAGCGCTTCGTCGTCATCGTCCGGCGCGATCACCCGCTGGTGTCCCGCACCATCAGCCTCGACCAGCTCTGCGCGCTCGACCACGTGGTGGTGAGCCCGCGCGGCGGCGGCTTCACCGGCGCGACCGACGCCGCGCTCGCGGCGCTCGGGCGCGAGCGGCGGGTGGTCCTGTCCGTGCCCTCGTTCCTCATGGTGCCAGAGCTCGTGGCGCGCTCGGACATGGCGGCGCTCGTCCCCGAGCGCCTGGCGCGCGACCGCGCCGACCGGCTGGAGCTCCTTCCGCCCCCCGTCCCCGTGCCGGGCTTCGCCATCGTCATGGCGTGGCACCACAGGACAGCCAGGCACCCGGCGCTCACCTGGCTCCGGGACCGGGTGCGAGCGCTCGCGGGGGATGTTCGATGATGGCGTCGCTCGCCGCGGCGAGGCCGGCGAGGCGGGTCGCGGGCTGTCACCCGTTCGGCAAGCCGATGGCGGTAACGTGAAGTCGGCAGCAACGCTCCTCAGGGCGCACCTCTCGGAGTTCTACGGCATATGAACCCGCTCGATGAACTTGCACTTATCCTGGGCGACGGCCTGGTGACGGATCGGGACGTCATGGAGGGCTATCGCCGCGATCAGGCCCTGTGGGCGCCTGGCGGCTGGCCCGTCGCGGTGGTGCGGCCTGCCTCGACCGCCCAGGTGCAGGCGCTGGCGCAGTGGGCGACCCGGCACCGCACCGCGCTGGTGCCGCGCGGCGCCGGGACCGGGGTGGCCGGCGGCGCGACCGCCAGCGACGGCTGCGTGGTGCTGAGCTTCGAGCGCATGAACCGGATCCTCGCGATCGACGAGGCGGCGATGCTCGCCGTCGTCCAGCCGGGGGTGCTCAACGGCGAGCTCAAGGCCGCCGCGCACGAGCGGGGGCTGTGGTATCCGCCCGACCCGTCGAGCTACGCCGTCTCGACCCTCGGCGGCAACGTCGCCACCAACGCCGGCGGCCTGTGCTGCGTGAAATACGGTGTCACGTCCGATTACGTGCTCGGCCTCGAGGCGGTCCTCGCCGACGGGACGGCGCTCCGCACCGGCGGCCGGAGCCGCAAGGACGTCGCAGGCTACGATCTGACGCGGCTCCTGGTCGGCTCCGAGGGCACCCTCGCGCTGATCACCGAGATCACGCTGCGTCTGCGGCGGCGGCCCCCGCCGGCGACCACGCTCGTCGCGACGTTCACCTCGCTCGAGGCCTCGGGCCGGGCGGTCGCGACGATCGTCCGGTCGGTCGATGCGTCGATGCTCGAGATCATGGACCGCACGGCCCTCCGCGCCGTCGAGCGCTACCGCCCGCTCGGCCTCGACACCGAGGCTGCCGCGATGCTGATCGCGCAGAGCGACGCGCCCGGGGCCGCCGAGCTCTCCTGCATGCAGGAGGCCTGCGAGGCCGCCGGCGGGACGGTGGTCGCCACCACCGACGACGAGAGCGAAGGGCAGATGATGCTCACCGCGCGCCGCCTTGCGCTCACGGCGCTCGCGGAGCTCGGCACGGTGCTCGTCGACGACGTCGCCGTGCCGCTGCCGCAGCTGCCGGAGATGTTCCGTCGAATCGAGGCGATCGCCGCCGCGACGCAGACCACCATCGCGACGGTGGCGCACGCGGGCGACGGCAACCTTCACCCTCTTGTCGTGTTCGATGGAAAGGACGCCGCGGCCGAGGCGCGCGCGGTCGCCGCCTTCAACGAGGTGATGGCGCAGGCGCTCGAGGTCGGCGGCACGATCACCGGCGAGCACGGCGTCGGCACGCTCAAGCGTGGCTTCCTTGCCCGCCAGCTCGGCGCGGCGTCGCTCGCGCTGCACCGCCGCATCAAACACGCCTTCGACCCGGGCGGCATCCTCAACCCCGGAAAGGTGATCGACGGCTGACGTGGCGTCGTGTCCGCGCAGCGCGGCGGCGCCTCGCGCAGCGCGGCGCCGCCGCGATCAGAGCCCGGTGTAGATGGTGGCGAAGGAGGCCGCCTCGCCGCGGAGCAGCAGGCTGAGACGCGGGTTCGGCACCTTGAAGGTGTGAATCTTGGCGTTCCGCACGTCGAGCACCGCGAAGGCGCCGCCCGGCGTGCTCTCCGCGAGACCGTTCATCAGCAGGTTCAGCACGACCGAGACGCGCTTGGACGACAGCGGCTCCCCGCGGAAATACATCTTGATGACGTGGGGCGTCCCGTCGATGACGAGCCCGAGCTCCGGATTGACGTTGATCTCGAGATCGCCCAGGCGGTACGTCGACGCCGGCGGCTCGAACCACGTCATCTTCGCCGAGGCGAGGAACTTGCGATATCCATTCACCACCGACGGGTAGATGCGGCGGCGCCGCTCGTCGTGCTGCGCGGCCAGGAAGCCGTCGAGCACGCTGGTGGGCTCTCCGCTCCTGTGCATGTCGACGATCGCCTCTCGCACCTGCCTGTAAAAGTCCGTGTAGAGCTCGTCCTTCCGTTCCTTGAACTCCCTGACGCCGGTCAGCTTGGGCGTCCCGGCCTTGAGGACGAAGTCGACAAAGTACGTGAGCGAGATCTTTTCCATGAAGTCTCCTGCAAAACGAAGCATTCGGGCGCGCCACTGACACGCGTCGTACGAGAGACACGCCGTCGCGCCGCGTCCTTGGTGTCTACCATGGATAGTCATCTTCGACCCGTCGGGAAAGGGATCGGTCGGACGGACATTGTCCCAACCTGTCGAGGGCGGACGGATGCGCCGCTTGTCGAAAAATGTTTGTGATTACGATTATTTACGCGTGTGGTCGGGCGCGGTTCCCCCGGCGGCGCGGGGCCCCTCCTGGCCGCGCGAGTGGCCATGACGGGAGGAGGCGCGCGCGGCAAAGGTAATCGACAGAATCCAGCTGTTCTCCAGGGGATCTCCTGTGGAGAACCCCTGTGGAGAACTGGAGAGGTCGGGGTGTGATCGAGGCGTGGACCCGGTCGGACATGGTCTGTCATAACCACGTGCTCCTTGGCGCTTGACGCTGTCCGCGGGCGGAGGATGGGGCCGGAACGCCTCCGGAGCGTCTGGACTTCCCGCTCCCTCACGATGGGTTTTGCTCTGAACCTGTGTTTTCGAGGTCGACTCGGCGCGCGCCTGGTCGCGCCGTCGCGAGGGAAAGATTCCTGCCCCGCTCTCCCTCGCCTCGGGCATTCCGCTTGCGTGCGGCGGTCGGCCGGCCAGACTACGCCGCCGTGCTGGCCATCGAAGCGTCCTCCGTGAGGAAGGTCTACCGCGGCTTCTTCCGCCGGAGCGGCGGACAGACGGCGCTCGCGGGCCTCGACATCGCCATCCAGCGCGGCGCCGCGTTCGGGCTCATCGGCCTCAACGGCGCGGGCAAGACGACGTTCATCAAGACGCTGCTCGGCGTTGTGCGCCCCACGAGCGGCACGGTGCGCGTGCTCGGCGGCGAGCCGGAGGACCCGGGCGTGCGCGCCAGGATCGGGTACCTGCCGGAGCGGCTCTTCTTGCCCAGCGCGTTCACGCCGCGGCAGTTCCTCGCGAGCGTGGCCCGCATGAAGGGCCTCTCGCCGGGCGAGGGCGCGCTGCGCCCGCTGGTCGAGAGGGTGGGGCTCGGGGTCGACTCGGACCGCAAGATCGGCGGGTTCTCGAAGGGGATGCGGCAGCGCCTCGGGCTCGCCGCGGCCTTGCTCGGGCAGCCCGAGCTGCTCGTGCTCGACGAGCCCACCGACGGCGTCGATCCGCTCGGCCGCGCCGAGATCCGCAGGATCCTGGGCGAAGAGCGCGCGCGGGGGGCGACCTTGTTCCTGAACTCGCACCTCCTGTCGGAGACCGAGCGCATCTGCGACCGCATCGGCATCCTCGCGGGCGGGCGGCTCGTGCGCGAGGGGGCGCTCGTCGAGCTGTGCGGCAGCGAGACGGCGTACCGCGTGCGGTTCGCGGACGGCGCCGACGCGGCGAGGCTCGCCGCGCTCGGGTTCCGCGCGATCGACGGGGAGGGCGGGTGGCGCCTGGAGGCCGAGAGCCCCGCGACGCTCAACGAGGCGCTCGATCAGGCGCGGCGCGCCGGCGCCCTGCTCGTCGAGCTGTCGCGGGACCTGCGCGACCTGGAGGACGTGCTGGCGGAGGCGCTGGGCGCGGGCGGCGCCCGCGGAGGTGCGGCGTGAGGGCGGCGCTGAGCGTCGCCGGCGACCTCCTGCGCGAGGCCTCGTCGCGGCGGTGGTTCCTCGCCCTGGGGCTCGGCGTCACGATGGCGCTCGTGGTGATCGGGAGCGCGCTGCAGCTCGAGGTGGTGGACGGCGCGCTCGCGGCGACGCGGCTCTTCGGCAAGGAGCTCGGCCGCGGCGAGATCCGCTCGGTCGACGTCGCGCTCCGCTACGTCGGCCGCGCGCTGGCGTACGTGCTGTTTTACGGGGGGCTCGCGTTCGGGATCGTCTCCTGCGCCGATTTCGGCCCGAGCCTGCTGGCGCCGGGGCGCATCGAGCACCTGCTCTCGCTGCCCGTGCGGCGGTTCGAGCTCCTGCTCGGCACGTTCCTCGGCGTGCTCGCGCTCTCGCTCCTCAGCACGCTGTACGGCGCCCTCGGGATCACGGTCATCTTCGGGCTGAGGGCGGGCGTGTGGATGGCGAGCCCGATCGTGGCGGCGCTCCTCGCGAGCGTGACGTTCGCCGGCATCTACGGGGCGATGCTCACGACCGCGGTGATGGTGCGGAGCGCCGCGCTGTCCGCGGCGGTGGGGATCGCGCTGTTCATCCTCGGCATCGTCGCGGGGTACCGGGAGCAGCTCGACTCGTTCTTCGAGCCTGGCCTGGCCCGCGGGGCCTTCCGCGCGGCGACGCTCGTGCTGCCGCGGGTCTCGGCGCTCGCCGACGCGTCGGCGGACATCGCGGTGGCGACGGCGATCAAGGGGGATGTGCTCGCCAGCCAGGTGGCGGGGCTGCTCCTCTTCGGCCTGGCCGCGCTCGCGGTGGGCGTCCACGTGTTCGAAGAGAAGGATTTCTAGGGTGGAGCGGCGATGCTGGACGAGGCGGTGAGCGATCGACATCGGCAGATCCGCGGCGCCTCTGCGGGGGTGACGACCCGATGAGACCGATGAAGAAGCGGGGTGTGTGGCTCGCGGCGGCGATGGTCCTGCTCGCGCTCGCCGCGTGGCTGATGTCGCGCGGTGACAAGGAGAAGCCCACGGTCCGGCCCCGGAAGATCGAGTTTCCGCGCTATCCGAAGCCGGCGGAGATGGAGCGCGCCAGCCGCCGCCGCACCCTGCCGCCGCTGTCTGCCCCGCCACCCGGCGTCGAAGCGCCGCAATGGACGCGCGACCCGGTGCTCGCCGCCCTGCCCGTCGATCCGAAGCACTCGGCCATGGTGTTCGAGATCGAGGCGCTCAAAGAGTCGCCGATCATGCAGATCTGGCTCGATTGCATGCTGTCGCGCGGCGAGGAGCGCGCCGGCGTCGCGCGCCTGAAGGACCGATTCGGGATCGACGTGCTGGAGGACGTGGAGCGCGTCGCCTCGTCGAGCGCGGGGCTCATGGTGCTCCAGGGATCGTTCGAGGGCGCAAAGTTCGAGCGCGAGCGATGGACCACGCGGACGTACGGGGAGAAAGGCATCCTCTACGAGGAAAAGGACACGGGCAGGGTCGTCGCGACGTGGGGGCCTGACGTCCTGCTCTTGAACCCGCGCGCCGAGCCCGATCTCGTCGAGGACGCGATCGATCGACTCGAATCGACCGATCCCGCGCAGGGCTCCATCCTCCAGGAACACCAGGCCTACAGCGACGTTTATGGAGTGCTGTCGCCCGACGATCTCTCGAAGATGCTGGCGTCGGAGCAGGACGAGCTCGCCGAGCGGATCCGAGAGACCGTCCAGCGGGTGGAGATCCACGTCGACGCCTCGGAGGACGTCGCCGTCGTCGCCGAGGTCGCCGGCCCCCCTGGCCAGGAGATGGAGGACCTGTCGAAGCTGTTCGGCGCCGCGCTCTCCATGGGGCGGCTCAACGCGATGCGCGAAGACAATGACGAGCTCGCCGAGCTGCTCGACCACGCGCGGGTGGAGACGCAGGCGCGGCGCCCTCCCGGGACGATCAAGCCGGAGGAGCAGCGCTTCTCGGTCGACGTGGCGCTGCCCGTCGAGCTGCTGAAGAACCTCGGCCCGTGTCGTCGAGACCGGCGCGAGCCGGAGCGCGACATCAAGGCCGAGCCTGCGCCGACGCGGTGACGCGCGCAATGCCTCGCGAGCCGCGCGTCCCTGGATGATACCCTGTCAGGGCCGGGGATGGCCCTGGCGATGGGGTATCAGAGCGGCTGATACAGCTGGATCAGGTTCCCGCAGGTGTCCGAGAACACCGCGATCATGACCGGGCCCATCGGGGTGGGCTCCTGGGTGAACGCGACCTGGTGCTCCTTGAGGCGAGCGAACTCGGCCTTGAGGTCCGACACCTCGAACGCGGTGAGCGGGATGCCCTGCGCGAACATCGCCTGCTGGAACGTCTTGGCCGCCGGGTTGGCGTTCGGCTCCAGCACGAGCTCCACGTCGTCGGGGCCCTCCGGCGAGACCACGGTGATCCACCGGTACTCGCCGACCGGGAAATCGTTCTTCTTCTTGAAGCCGAGCACCTCCGTGTAGAACGTGAGCGCGCGTGTCTGGTCCTCGACCATGATGCTGTTGAGCTTGATCCTCATCGATCGCCTCGCTGAGCTGACGGTTCGGGCCGACTCTGCCAGGGCCGCCCGGCTCATGCTTCTCGAAAACTGCGAAACGCGCCCGGCGGCAGCCGGCCCATCAGGGTGAGACAGCCGGGGACGAGCTCCCACGGGAGCCTCCCCGGCACCTGCACCATCGCGCGCACGCGGCGCCGGTACGCCGACGGCGGCACGCCGATCCGCTGCGCGAACAGCGCGCTGAAGCTGCCGAGGCTGGAGAACCCGACCTCCATGCACACGTCGGTCACCGAGTGATGTCCAGCCGCCAGGAGCTGCTTGGCCAGATCAAGGCGCCGCCGGATGCGGTACTGGTGCGGGGTCACGCCGAACACCGCCTCGAACTGCCGGATGAAGTGGTAGGGGGAGATCGCCACCTCCCGCGCCACGTCCTCGATCGACAACCTCGACTCGCGCACCTCGGAGAGCAGGTCCCGCGCCCGGCAGAGGTTCCTCAGCGCGTCGTGTCCGAGCAGCATCGCCGGCGACCAGCATAGAGCGTGGCGGCGGCTGGCTCAAGCGACCCACCGGAGGGGCGCGCGAGGGCCTCAGAGCGCGAACAGAAAATCGACGAAGGAGCGGGTCGCGCCGTCGAGGCCGAGGTACTTCTTGCCGGCGGCGGGCTCGATGACGAAGTATTCGTCCTTGGCGTGGGCGCCAGAGCCGTGGCCGAGGCCGACGTGGCCGGCGGGGAGCTCGAGCGGCTTTCCCGTGAAGAGATAGCCGGGCCAGGAGCCGGCGAGGCGCGGCCAGATCACCGGGGCCAGGCCCGCGGCCTTGTAGACGGCGAGCTGGGTCTGGATGGGCGGCGCCTCGAGCGCGGTGTCCGTCGGGTCGTAGCTGCCCATGTTCCTGATAGCGATGTCCTTGTAGCCGCGCCTGTCGAGGTGCCTTCGCAGCTTGGCGAGCACGTCCGTCGCGGTCATGTCCGGCACCAGCCGGATATCCATCTTGGCGAAGGCGCGGTGCGGCAGTATGGTCTTGGAGCCTTCGCCGATGTAGCCGGCGTAGAGGCTGTCGATGTTCACCGACGGGCGCGAGACGTAGCGCTCGAGCATGGCGCGCTCGTCGAGGTCGTTCACCCACGTGTCGACCCCGAAGACCTTCTTCCAGTCGGCGTCGTCCCAGCGCGCCGACAGGTCGTCGAGCAGCTTCTTCTGCTGGCTCGAGACCGGGCGCACGGCGTCGGTGAGGCCGTCGATCATCGGCTCGTTGCCGTCCGCCGAGACCAGCGTGCCGAGCGCCTGCACCAGCCGCCAGGCCGGGCTGTCGACGACCACCTTCATGCTGGAGTGGATCTCCCCGCCGCGCGGGCCGCGCCCCCAGGCGTCGCCGCTCGCCTCCAGCTCGACGTAGACGATGCCCTTCGCGCCCAGGACGACGTTGACCGTGCCCGACAGCGATTGGTCCGCCGCCGGCATCATCACGCCCTGGCATTTCTCGAGCGCCTTCATCACCTCATCGTTCCGCACCACCTGCGAGAAATGCGGCGAGCCGAGCTCCTCTTCCCCCTCGGCGACCACCACCAGGTTGACCGGCAGCTGCAAGCCGGCGGCGCGCACCGCGTGCAGCGCGGCCAGGAACGCCCCCTGCGGTCCCTTCTGGTTGACCGCGCCGCGCCCCACGATGACCTTGCCGACGTCCGCCTTGTCGACAAGCCTGGCCGCGAAGGGCGGGGAGGACCACTCCTTCTCCTCCACCGGCTGGACGTCGTACATGAAGTAGAAGCCCATGGTCTGCTTCGCGCCGGCGTCGAGCGTCGCGAAGATGCCCGGATGCCCGTCGGTCTTCATCTTCTTGACCGTTCCGAAGCCGGCGTCGCGCAGGAGATCCATCGTCAGGTCGCAGCACTCGGCGATGCCTACGTCCTGCGCCGAGATCGATGGCTGCTGGATCCAGCGCTGGATGCGCTCGATCGACGGCCTCCGCTGCTCGGTGATCTTGTCGTATACCGGTGAGAGGTCGACAGCCTCGCCGCGCGCGCCCCTGGCGAGGCGGGGAAACGAGGCGAGCAGTCCGGAGGCCGCGGCGCCGGCGATGAAGGTGCGGCGATCGATGTCCAGCATGGCGCGCAGCTTAAAGCGCGCCGGCCGGGAACGGTCCTCCCCCCGCTTTCATGGACACCCCTCGTTGCGCGACAGGGATCAGCCTCTGACCTCTTCGTCCTCGCCTTCTGGAGGCGGAGGGCGCTCGCCCGCGGCGACCTGGAGCTCGCGGACGATCGAGAGGAGCGCTGGACAGCAGAAGCGCTCGACCACGGAGCCGTCGGGCGCGAGCTCGAAGCTCGGCGGCTCGCCGTGCACCGGGCAAGCCACTTCGGCGTACTTCGATTCGAGATCTTTAAGGACGCTCTCGTCGACCTCGCGGACCTCGCCGTTCGCAGCCGCCCCTTCGTTCGCGTAAGTTGACATGCGGCGCACGGTAGCACGAAGGGCGCCGCGCCTCGCGCGCTGCCCGGGTGCCAGGGCGACCTCTGCCATCGATGCAGGGACGCCGGCGCCCACCGGCCTCAACCATCGAGGCGCCGCGACCAGAGCGGCCGCCCGAGATCAAGAGGACAAAATAGCAGCGCCGCCGGGCGCCTCGGGGGATTAGGCGGAGGCCGCCGGCGGAGCTGGTCGAGGGTTAAGCATTCTCCGTACCAGGTACACCCTTCGGAAAATCCCCTACTTATGTCTCGGGCGCCGATCGGGCGGGTTTCGATTGTGCGAGGAGCCGGCTTGCACGGTTGCAGGATCGCGACGACGCTCGCCCTCTTCCGTGACCGCCCTGTCGCCGGCTAGCGTCGGGTACATGACCCGCCTGCGTACGACCTCCGCCCTCACCCTGGCGCTGCCCCTGCTCGCGGCGTGCAGCGCCCCCGCGTCGAGGCCGCTGGACAGGCCGGCCGCTACCCCGGCCGCCGCGACCCCGCCGCCGCACGCCGCGCCGGCAGCGCCCTCCGGAGCGGGGCGGCTTCCTTATCCAGCGACCGCGAAGCGGCCCGTGGCGAGCGAGTACCATGGCACCCGGGTCGTCGACGACTACCCGTGGCTGGAGGACGGGAGCTCCCCCGAGGTGGAGCGCTGGGTCGCCGAGCAGAACCAGCTCTCGCGCGCCTACCTCGACGCCGTGCCGGCGCGCGGCGCCATCCGGGCGCGCGTGCAGGAGATCCTGTCGGCGACCTCCGCGAACCACTACGCGCTCGAGGAGGCCGGCGGGCAGATCTTCGCGCTCAAGGACCAGCCGCCGAAGCAGCAGCCTTTCCTCGTCGTCCTGAGGTCCGTGAACGACCCCGCTTCCGCGCGGACCCTCGTCGATCCAGAGGTCATCGACCCGAAAGGGCACACGGCCATCGACTGGTTCGTCCCGTCGCGCGATGGCAAGAAGGTGGCTGTCTCCCTGTCCGAAGGCGGCACCGAGAGCGGGACCGTGCGCGTCTACGACGTGGCGACGGGCAAGGAGACGGGCGACACCGTTCCTTACGCGAACAGCGGCACCGCGGGCGGCAGCCTGGCGTGGACGGGCGACGGCAAGGGGTTTTACTACACCCGACACCCTCGGCCCGGGGAGCGCCCGCGAGAGGACATGGGCTTCTTTCAGCAGATCTACTTCCACAAGCTCGGCACGCCGGACAAGGACGACAGGTACGCGCTCGGCACGGAGTTCCCCCGCATCGCCGAGGTGGAGCTCACGACGAGCGAGAGCGGCAAGCTCGTGCTCGCCAGCGTGCAGAACGGCGATGGAGGCGAGTACTGGCATTATCTCCTCGACGCTTCGGGCAAGTGGGCGCGCTTCGCCGACCTGCCCGACAAGGTCATCCGGGTCGTGTTCGGCGCCGACGACCGGCTCTACCTCCTGTCGCGCAAGGACGCGCCGCGCGGCAAGGTGCTGCGCCTCTCGCCGGGCAAGCTGGACCTCGCCAGGGCGGAGCTCGTCGTGCCGGAGAGCGAGGCGGTGATCCAGGACTTCTTGCCCACGACAGGGCGGCTCTACGTCCGCGATCTGCTCGGCGGCCCGTCGCAGGTCCGCGTCTTCGATCTGAAGGGCAAGGCGGTCGGGACGGTGCCGATCCCGCAGGTCTCCTCGGTGCGGCAGCTCGTGCGCACGCAGGGGGACGACATGCTCTTTCGCGGCGTGAGCTACACCGAGCCGGCGGCCTGGTTCACGTACTCGGCCAGGGACGGCAAGGTGACGAAGACGGCGCTCGCGATGACGGCCCCTGTCTCCTATGCCGACGTGGAGGTCGCCCGGGAGGCGTGCACCTCGAAGGATGGGACCAAGGTCCCCCTCAACATCCTGCGCCGGAAGGGCACACCCCTCGACGGGACCGCGCCGGCGCTGCTCACGGGATACGGCGGCTACGGGATCAGCATGGCTCCCGGGTTCAACCCGCTCTGGCGGCTGTGGTTCGACCAGGGAGGGGTGGTCGCGATCGCCAACCTGCGCGGCGGCGGCGAGTTCGGGGAGGCGTGGCACCGCGGCGGCAACCTGACGAAGAAGCAGAACGTCTTCGACGACTTCGCGGCGTGCGCGCGGCACCTCATCGACGGGCGCGTCACGAGCCCGGCGCGGCTCGCCATCCGCGGCGGCTCGAACGGCGGTCTGTTGATGGGAGCGCTGCTCACGCAGCACCCGGAGATGGTCAAGGCGGTCGTGTCGCACGTCGGTATCTACGACATGCTCCGGGTGGAGCTCACGCCGAACGGGGCGTTCAACGTGACCGAGTTCGGCACAGTGAAGGACCCCGAGCAGTTCAAGGCCCTTCACGCCTACTCGCCGTATCACCACGTCAAGGACGGGACCGCCTATCCGGCGACCCTGTTCCTGACCGGCGCCAACGACCCGCGGGTGGATCCATGGCACTCGCGGAAGATGGCGGCGCGGATGCAAGCGGCCTCGTCGGGCTCGGCGCCCATCCTGCTCCGGGCGAGCGGCTCGACGGGCCACGGGGCCGGGACACCGCTCTCCGAGGAGATCGAGGAGCAAGCCGACGTGTTCGCGTTCCTCTTCAAGGAGCTCGGGCTCGGCGCCCCGCCCGCCAAGGACGGCGCGGCGCCCCGGTGAACGGTGAAGGAACGGCCGCGGCCGCCCCCGCCCGGGGCGCGCCGCCCGCTCACCGCGGGCGCGGTGAAGACCTGACCGGTCGGGACGGGTGGTGTCGCCTCGGGCGGGCCTGGAGCGGCACGCCGGGCGCAGGGGACGGCGCCGCTGCGAGCGCTGCGAGCGCTGCGAGCGCTGCGAGCGCTCGACAGCTTGATGGTGAACAGCAGAGCATGGGTCCGCCCGCCGCGCCGTTTGCTGTGGCCGGGCGAGCGCTCACCGCTTGCGAAACGGAGCCTCTCCACGGGGCAGCGCCGCCGGCCGATGCGGCTCTCCACGGGGCAGCGCCGCCGGTCGATACGCCTCTCCACGGGGCAGCGCCGCCGGCCGATGCGCCGCTCCCCGTTCGCCTCGCTCGGGCGCGTGCGCCGCGACGGTCGTGCTCCGATGCGCCGCGAACGCCGCGCTCCGCTGCGCCGCCCCACGGCGCGCGGCGAGGGCCCGGGTCAGCCCCTCGGCCAGCGTCGCCGCGGTGTCGAGGCCGCCGAGGTCGACGCCCAGCTCGACAAGCGTCTGCGCCAGCGCGGGCGAGACGCCCACCAGCGTGCAGGACGCGCCGAGCAGCCGCGCTGCCGACGCCGCCCCGACGAGCTGCGCGGCGGCCCGGGCGTCGAGCGCCGGCACGCCGGTGATGTCGAGCAGCACCTGCGCCGCCTGCTGCGCGGCGATCGCCTCGAGCAGGCGCTCCAGGAGCGCGCTGGCCCGCGCGTCGTCGATCATGCCCACGATGGGGAGGCAGAGCACGCCGTCCGCGACGCGGATCACCGGGACGCTCATCGCCTGGATCGCGTCCCGCTGCGCCGCGATCACCCGCACCGTCTCTTCGAGCTCCCGGTTCCGCGCCTCCAGCGACGCCTGGAGCGCCCGCTGCTCCTCGAGCAGGGCCTCGTATTTGTGCTGGATCTCGGCCGCCTCCGGGACGGCGAACTGGAACAGCACGCCCTCGAACCCGTCCCCGGCGTCGCGCACCGGCACCCCGAAGGAGCAGACCCACACCGCGCCGCCCTTCTTGCCCGTGAGCTCCTCGACAAGGTCGGTGTCGTAGCTGATCGGCGGGATCGCGACCTCCTCGCCGCGAAAGAACCGCTCGATGTGCGGCATGATCCCGTTCTCGGCGAGCTGCCGGTCCTCCAGCATGTTGTATTTCAGTTGCAAGAACTCCTCGGCTGGGGCTCGCCAGAGCGCTTCCCAGCCGGCGTTGACGGCGTGGGTCCTGCCGACGGGCTGGTGGATCGACACGCTGAGGCAGCGCGCCGCCATCAGCGCGCGCCATCTGCCTGCGTCCGCCCGCAGCGATTCCATCTCCTGCTCCATCGCCTCCAGGCGGCGAGCCAGCTGAGCGCTATCGTCGTCCCCCTCGTGTCCCATATGCCCGAGTGTTCCCCGAGCGGCGCCGGGCTGTCCAGCGCCGCACGCTGCAAGGGCTCGCTGAAGGAAGGTGGCGTGTTTCTCTCGACCCAGGTCACGCTGCCGATCCTTCTTGAGAGCGTGCATGAGGGGGGCGTCGCCATCACGGTGGCGTCCGAGGACCGAGCCTGACTCCGCCCCGAGGAGCGGACGCAGGAGCCAAAGCTGCGCGGCTTCCTGGCCTCACAAGCGGAGCAGCAGGCAGGCCGCCGAGTCCGGGCAGGCGCCGGCGAACTCCGGGGAGGCGGCGAGGTCGGCTGGAACCGCCTCGCGCGGCGTCGAGGCGAAGCCGAGCGCCCGGAAATAGTCCTCGGCGGTCGTGGTCAGCAGGTAGACGGCCTCGAGCGACTCCACCCGCGCCGCATCGATGCGGTTGGCGACGAGAGCCCGGCCGAACCCTTGCCCGTGAAGCGTCCGCACCACGGCCACGGAGCGCAGCAGGCCAACTCGCCCGTACGTCTCGAGCCCAGCTACGCCGACGAGCTCCAGGCTGCGCCGCAGGACCACGTACGCGGCGGGGAACTGGTCGAGCAGGCCGGCCGTCGGTAGCTCCGCGCGGACAAGCAGCCCCCGAACCACGTCGAGATCGCCCGACGCAGCCGGCTCGATCTTCGCGTCGCTCAACGCCACCCCTCGGCCGCGATGAGCGCCTCGACGCGCGCCTTCACCTCGTCGCGAATGGCACGGACGCGCTCCAGCGGCTTTCCCTTCGGATCCTCCAAGGGCCAGTCGTCGCGTCGCGCGCCTGGGACCGTCGGACAAGCTTCGCCGCAGCCCATCGTGATCAGCATGTACGCGTCCGCTGCGAGCGCGTGCGTGAGCTTCTGCGGCGTCGACTCGGACAGGTCGATCCCGACCTGGTGCATCACCTCGCGCACCTCGGGGTGAACGCGTGAGCCGGGCTCGGTGCCGGCGGAGATGGCGCGCGCCTTCGAGCGGTTGACCAGGGCGTTGAACCATGCTGCGGCCATTTGCGATCGGCCCGCATTGTGGACGCAGGCAAAGAGGATCAGCTTCGGTGTGGCTGTCATGACGTGCGGGCCTCCTCTCGTGGAACGACGACATCGGATGCGCGCTGGGGCAGGTTTGGCGGCCCTTCGGGTGAGATCAGCGCGCTGCATCGCCGAGCTTCGCGGGGGCGCAGCAGGCAGGCGCGCAGCACGCCGCCTCGCTCTTCTCAGGCTCGCTCCTCGCAGGCTGGCTTCCCATCACGTCCGCGTCGCCCTTCACCACGAACACCTCCCACGAGTTGCCGTCGGGGTCCTCGATCCAGACCTTGTCCTGCACCGCATAGCAACACGCGGTGTCCTCCGTGAAGGTCTTGAGCTCGGCCGCCTCAAAGGCGCGCTTGGCCTCGAGCACGTCGTCGGTGCTCGCGACCTGGATGCCGAAATGGCTCGCGTTCACGCCCGTGCGCGGCGCCTCTTGCATCGTCAGGTTGAGGGCAGGCGACGCAAGGTCGAACTTGGCGTAGCCAGGTCGACGCTTCGCGGCGCGCACACCGAATGCCTTCTCGTAGAACGCGACTGAGGCATCGATGTTGGAGATGTTCAGCGAAACGTGAGGCTTGAGGACGTTCATCTCAGGTACTCCTTCCAAATTTTTGGAAATAGTGGAGAAAAAAATTAACAGCAACTCTTCCCGCGCTTGCAGCAGTCCTCCCAGATGTAGTCCGTGAGGCCGCGAAGCGCCGCGTAGTCGGCGCTGTAGTAGTGGAACGTTCCTTCTCCGCGCGTCCTTAGAACGCCAGCGTCGACGAGCCGCTTCAGGTGATGGCTCAGCGTGGACGCAGGCATGTGCATGTGCGCCTGGATCTCGCCTGCGGATGCGCCGTCGGCGCCGGCTTGCACCACGAAGCGCAGAACCGCGAGGCGGACGGGGTGACCGAGCGCGGCCAGTTGTTCAGCGTGGCGCTCCAGTGTCGAGGGCACGCACTACTTCTACGGATCTAGAAGTACTGGCGCAAGGGGCTTCTTCCAAAAAAATCGAAGCTGTCAACGCGGCCGCTCGGACCGCGCCCTGCGCGGTGTTCGTCCGGATCGAGAAGTGAAATTCCTTAGCGCGAGTGATATCACCACCCCGGACGGCCGACCTCGTGGAGAGAGAACGATGACGACCACCCGAGAGATCCTCGATTTCTACACGCGCCCAGCGCCAATGACGTCCGGCGGCGCGCACACGCCCCGGTTCGACGAGCTGCCGGGCGACGTGGCCTCGCTCGTGCGCGTCGTGCAGGGCCTCTTGCTGCACGTGCACTGGGCGCAGGCCTATGGCGTGGAGCTCTCGGACGAGCGCCGCGCCGAGTCCCACCTCCGCCCGACGGACCGGAGGCTGGATCGCCTCTTTGCCCACGACGATCGGCCGCTCTCCGCCGCCCGGCCGCTCGACACGCGCCTCGTCGGCTCCTGCCGTGACTTCACGGTGCTCCTGGTCGCCTTTCTGCGCGCCAAGGGGATCCCTGCCCGCGCCCGCTGCGGCTTCGGCGGCTACTTCCACGCCAGCGACTTCGTGGACCACTGGGTCTGCGAGCACTGGAACGCCGCCGAGGAGCGCTGGGTCCTCGTCGACGCGCAGATCGACGACGTTCAGCGGGCGGCGCTGAAGCCCGATTTCGACGTGCTCGACGTGCCGCGCCACCGCTTCGTGGTGGCGGGCGACGCCTGGGCGCAGTGCCGCGCCGGGGAGGCCGATCCGTCGAAGTTCGGGATGTTCGACATGCGCGGGCTCTGGTTCATCAGCGGCAACGTCCTGCGCGATCTCGCGGCGCTCAACAACATGGAGATGCTGCCGTGGGACGACTGGGGTCCGATGATCGGACCCGACGAGCCGCTGCGGGACGACCAGCTCGCGCTGTTCGACCGGCTCGCGGCGATCACCCGCTCACCCGACGCGCGCTTCGCCGAGCTGCGCCAGCTCTACGAGGGCGACGAGCGCCTGCGGGTGCCGGCGGTCGTCTTCAACGCCGTGCTCAACCGTCAGGACAATGCGCTGACCTGACCTGCGTCGAACCTCGCCGCCGGGCACCTCTCGCACGAGCGCGCCGCGCTCCGGCTACCCGTGGCGGCTCGGAAAATCGCCCACGGCGGCCTCGCGCGCCCTGACCGCGCTCCGGAAGGTCGCGTAACTCCAGCTCAGATCGCTCACGCTGCATTCGTACCCGTTGTCGCGATCGAACTGCTCGCTCAGCTGGAGGCGATCGGAGTGGTAGATCACCGCCTCGAGCATCCTGTCGCCCGCGTCGATCAGCTTCGCCGCGATGTCCGGATCGGCGGGATCGCTGACGCCCACCTGCGCGAAGAACTTCTGCGTCGTGGCGTTCACGAGCACGGCGCCGGGGGAGCTCTTGATCTTCGCCGCGAGCATGAAGTAGAGCTCCGCGAAGTTGCACGTCGTGAGCGCCCACGGGTGACCGGCGTCCGGACCGTGATCCGACAGGTTGCCGTCGTACGTGTCCTCGGGGTACCGCCCGATCATCGGCCCCCTGCTCCGAGGCAGCGCCCGATCGGCGTCGTTGATGCGGTACCGCCGGTCGCCCTGGGTGAACGCCTCGCGCACCAGCGCGGCCGTCGAGAGCAGCACCGGGTCCGCGCAGTTCGTGGAGCCGTAGACGGCCGACATGACGACATCCACGTTGAGCGTCGCTCCCCTGCCTTCGACGGGCCTGCCGTTCGGCCCCGTGATGGACGCGTAGTACGGCTGCCCTTCGTACGTGCCCTGGTGCGTCGCCATCTGGCTGCCCAGCCACTCTGCGGCCGCCCACATGTCGTTGATGTACGGAGAGAGCCCGTGCTCGTCGGCGCGGCTGATCAGCGAGAGGAACGCCTTTCGCTGCACGGAGCGGGCATAGAAGCTGAACCCGGCCGTCTCCTCCCAGAGGTTGTGCGTCTGCTCCTTGTAGGCCGAGAGGAGGTACCGGGTGTCCTTCTCGATGATGGACCTGGCCGTGGCGAGCGCCTGCAGCGAGAGCCGATCCTCGATGGCGAGGAGCGACAGGATGCGGTGCGCCGGGCCGTCCGTCTGCGAGGTCCAGTTGTCGCGCACGGTGCCGTCGATGTGGAAGCACGCCAGCGCGAACCTGCTCGCTCGCTCGGCGTTCTCCTGGCACAGCGCCGAGAACATCGTGTAATCCTCGCAGATTGTCCGCGCCGTGAAGACCGGGTTGTCGAGCGCCTCCGGAATGCAGATGGCCGCGTCCCGGATCCAGTGGTGCACATAGTCCTGGTCGGTCTGACCCCTGTCGTCCGGCAGGGACGGGGACGCGAGCACGCACCCCTTGACGGACTGCATCGCGCCCTTGCTGAAGACCCAGGTCCCCGTCGCGATGTTCCGCAGGAGGAGCACCTGCATGTACTTGCTGATCGCGTCGAACGATACGGACGAGACATCGACGCTGGTGCTCAGGTAACCGAATGAACTGGCCATGGGACCCCCTCTCTCTCGTGGTGGTTCCTTTATAGCGGGGCGCCGATCCGTGCGCTACGCGCGATCGCGGCGAGGTGGTGTGGGAGGCCCTGCTCGAACGCCGTCGTGTTGCTATCCGTCCGCATGCCGGGCACAGGGCTTGCCCCTGTCGTGCAGGGATCCCGCGCGCGGAGCGACGCCACGACCGGCGGCGCCGGCGCGTCGAGAGCAGGCGTACCGCGGTCGCGCGCCGCGTCACGCGGCCAGCGGAGCGTCGCGGCGTCGTCGCCTGGTCTCCTCTGAACGTCGCGCTCCGCGAGGAGGCCCCGGCCGCCCGCCGCGCGGCGCCGCGTTGGCCGGGCCGTGGCCGGCGGCGCCGATCCCGGGATGTTCGCTGTTGCGAACAATCCGCCCCGCCGCGCACAGTGGGCGCATGGTCGACCCGCTCTTCGACGATCTGCCCGCCCTGCTGTGCTTCGCGCGCGTCGTGGAGCGCCGCTCGTTCACGGCGGCCGCGGCGGAGCTCGGGGTGTCGAAGTCGATGGTGAGCACCCGGGTCGCGCGCCTGGAGGAGCGCCTCGGCGAGCGCCTGCTCGTTCGCACCACGCGAAAGCTCACCGTCACGGACGCCGGCATGAACCTCTATGCGCGCTGCGCGCGCGTGCTCGAGGAGGCCGCCGCCGCGGTGCGGGGCGCGTCCGACGCCGACCGGGGCCGCATCCGGCTCAACGCGCCGGTCAGCTTCGCGCAGATGTACCTGGCGGAGCCGCTCGCGCGGTTCCTCCGGGCGAGCCCGGGCGCGCACGTCGAGCTCATGCTGAACGACCGGCTCGTCGACCTGGTGGAGGAGCGCGTCGACCTGGCCATCCGGATCACGAAGCTCAAGGACTCGAGCCTCGTCGCGCGCCAGCTCGCCACGACGGCGCTGCACGTGGTCGGCGCGCCTGCGTACCTCGAGCGGCGGGGGCGGCCCGAGCAGCCGGGGGATCTCCTGCACCACGACTGCCTGCGCTACGTCCACCTGCGCGTCGAGGACGAGTGGCGCTTCTACGGGGCCGGCGGGCGCATCTCCGTCCCCGTCTCCGGCCCGCTGACGGCGAGCAACGGGACGGCGCTCCGCGAGGCGGCCGTGTCCGGGATCGGCCTCGCTGTGCTGCCGCGCTTCATGGTCGACGAGGATCTCGCGGCCGGGCGCCTGGTCACGCTGCTCGACGCGTTCGCGCCCCGGCCCATGGGCATCTACGCGGTGCACGCCGCCGGCCGGCGCCCGCCCGCGCGGGTGCGGCGGCTCATGGAGCACCTGGCGGCCGCGTTCCGCGGGATCTCGTGGGCGTAGCGGCAGATCGTTCTCCCCGGAGAACAATTCGTTCCCGGGCGCGCTCTACCGTGGCGCGGCGCCGGGGCTTACTGCTTGGGTCATGGAGGCATCACCCATGAACCGTGTCGAAACGATCCTCTCCGTTCCCCGCTCGGCCGAGCTGGCCGCGCTGGTGTTGCGCCTCGGGCTGGGCGCCGTGTTCCTGGCGCACGCGCTCGCCAAGCCGCTCGTGTTCACGTTGCCGGGCACCGTCGCGTTCTTCGCGGCGAGCGGCTTCCCCGGCTGGACGGCGTATCCCGTGTTTCTCGCCGAGCTGATCGGCGGCGCGGCGCTCCTCGCCGGGCTCAGGACGCGCCTTGTCTCGCTCCTGCTGCTGCCGGTGATGCTCGGCGCGCTGCTCGTGCACCTGCCGAACGGCTGGATGTTCGCCGGCCAGGGGGGCGGCTGGGAGTACGTCGCCTTCCTGATGACCGCGCTCGGCGCGCAGGCCCTCCTCGGCGACGGCGCGTTCTCCGTGAGCCGGCTGCAGCGCGGCTAGCGCCTCGCCGTGCACGGTCGGGGAGGGCCGCGCGAGCTGCGCGGCGGCCCGCGCCGCGTCACGGCAAGTTGGCGTCCATCCAGGCGAGCCGGGCCCGCAGGAAGTCGCGCATGCTCTGCAGCTGCCCCTCCCACGTCGGCGCGGTGGGGCCGCCGAGGAAACCCTCGCTCGACTCGATGATGCTCGACACCGGCCACTTGGCGAAGTCGCGGACCACGGCCTGCGAGAGCGGCGCGCTCAGCTGGTTCATGCGCTCCTCGATCGCGGCCTCGGACAGGTGCGTCTGGCGAAGGGCCGTGTAGCGCGCCTTCACCTGCGCCATGAAGCTCGGATCCGCGGTGAGCTTCTGGTACCAGTTGTTGACGTTCCTCGTGCCGCTGAAGCGCCAGCCGGTGTCGTTCTCCGATTGCGGCGTCGCGCTCTGGGCGCCCACCCCGCCGAGCGCGAAGTTGTAATCCCACAGCGGCCCGGCCTTGAGCTTCTGATCGCGATCCTTGAAGTAATACGCGCTCCGCACGTACGCGTCCACGTTGAGCGTCAGCTCGCTGATGATCAGGTAATCGATGAACGACGGCACGTCGATGTACGACGCGTAATCGCCGATCGGCGTCTGGTGGATGCTGTCGTGGAACTGCTGGATGTACTGCGTCAGCCAGGTCGCCTGCTCGTCATTCAGGGGATCAGGATCCACGACCTCGAGATCGATCCAGCACGTGCCGCCCTCGTCGGGACGAGGACCGCCGCCGCCGAAGCTGAACGACGGGAGGGGATCCGACCCGGTGCAGGCGAGCTTCGGCTCCTCGGCGGCCGCCTGGTCGAACTTGAAGATGTAGCCGCCGCTGATGTCCGGCAGTGCCCGGTCCGTCTCCTTGAGCTCCTTGAGATCGGTGCGGACCTTGTTGTTCTTGATGGTCTCGGAGATCCAGTAGATGCCCTGGTAATCCGCCTCGCCCACGACGCGCGCGTCGTAGTTCAGATAGACCTCGGCTAACTCGACCCGTGGCGCCTGGAGGCCCATGTCGCGGCCGAGGCTGTAGGTGAACGGATTGCGGATCAACGTGCGGTCGTAGTAGGGAGGGATCAGCGCCCAGTCCGAGTCGGCGGGCATGCCCAGCACCGGGTAGTCGAGGTCCTTGTCGTCGTTGCCCCACAGCTCGAGCTTGTACGGTGTTTGCGGGAAGTTCCGCGACGACTGACCGCGCACGTGGTACCCGCCGCGCATCGCCAGCGTGGGCAGCGACGCGATCGACGCGACGCCGTTGACCGGCTCCCAGACCATCACCGCCGCGTCGAAGTAGACCTCCTTGTCCGTCGGCTTGCCCATGCCGTAACCGTCCATGAGCACGATGGGAAGATCGGAGGTCGCGTCGAAGGTGCGCGCGATGTAGAGGCCTGTGCTCGCCGCGCCGCTCGCGGCGCCTCCCACGAACGCCTGCGCGCGGACCTGCGTCGTGACGGTGAGGGTCACGGGCTCGCCCGTGTACAACGTGGAGGATGCGGTCGGCAGCAGCCCGTCCAGCGTGTAGCGGATCTCGGCCCCCTCGATGGGGGTGGACATCCCCACCTGGATCTGATCCCTGAACGTCTGGCTGGGCGTGGAGAACGACACCTCCCCGGTCAGGGAGGGGGGAGGCGCCGCGGTGCCGTCGCCCCCGCCGTCGCCGTTGCCCCCGCCGTCGCCGTTGCCCCCGCCGTTGCCGTTGCCCCCGCCGTCGCCGTTGCCGCTGTTGCCGTCGCCAGCCGGTGCCTGGCCGCAGGCAACGCTCAGCGAGATCAGGGCGAGCGAGATGGAACGGTGAAACCGGGCAAAGCGCCCTCGTTTGACCATGACATGATTTTCCACTGCGACCTCATTCAGAGTTCAAGGATCCTCCATTCTACTGGCACACAGGGCTGCAGCGCTATCCGTTTCGGGCGCGGCGACTCGAGCGGCCTCGTGTCCCTCGGCGGGGAGCAGCTCACATCTTGTAAAACGTCGCGTGTGAACGTGGATCATGGGGTAACGGCAGCGCCAGCTGGGATTGGAATGGCGGCATGGTCGCGTGGGAAGGTCGACCTCGCCGCCGAGACGCTTCGTCTCCCTGAGCTGAACAGGATCAGCGCACGTCAGGCGCGTCCCTGGCGAGCGGCGCAATCTCTCTTCGAGCCGCTCTCGCGCACCGTTTGCACCCCTACGCCATGATTGCGCCTCGGCCGCCGCGGGGCAGCGCCGGACAGCCCGGCCTTGTCCCCTTCTGGCCTCCCGGGATCCGGGGCGAGCCGCCGGCACGATCGTTGATTGGCCTCGTGGCCGCCGAGGACGCGCCCTGCGCGGCCGCGCTGCGCCCCACGCGCGCTCTCCGGCCGGCGCCCGCGCAGCGCGCGTGGGCCCACAACCCTCGAGGTCCGTCATGACCATGTTCTGCAACCAGTGCGAGCAAGCATCCCACGGGACCGGGTGCACCACGGCCGGCGTCTGCGGCAAGGACGAGGACGTGCAGTCGCTCCAGGAGCTCTTGATCTACGGCCTGAAGGGCGTCGCCGCCTACGCGCACCACGCGCGAAAGCTCGGCATGCGCGACGAACGGGTGAACGGCTTCCTCGAGGAGGCGCTCTTCTCCACGCTGACCAACGTGAGCTTCGACCCGGAGGCGCTCCTCGAGCTCTGCCTGGAGTGCGGCCAGGTGAACCTCCTCGTGATGAGGATGCTCGACGAGGGCCACCGCATGCGCTTCGGCGAGCCGCAGCCGGCGATGGTCCGGGAAGGCACCGTGGCGGGGCCGGGGATCCTCGTCTCGGGGCACGATCTCTCGGACCTCGCCGAGCTGCTCCGGCAGTGCGAGGGGACGGGCGTGAGGGTGTACACCCACGGCGAGATGCTGCCGGCGCACGCGTATCCGGAGCTCGCGGGCCACCCGAACCTCGTCGGCCACTACGGCTCCGCGTGGCAGCACCAGAAGGCCGAGTTCCTGGCGTTCTCTGGGCCGATCCTGATGACCTCGAACTGCGTGCTCATCCCGAAGGAGGCCTACCGCGATCGCCTGTTCACCGCCGGCGTCACCGCGGTGCCCGGCGGCCGGCGCGTGCGCGGCGGCGACTTCTCCGAGGTCATCCGGGCGGCCCTCGCGAGCCCGCCGCTGCCCGACCACTTCGTCCGCGAGACCGAGGTCGGCTACCACCACGAGGCGATCCTCGCGCACGCTGGGGCCATCGTGGAGGCGGTGAAGGCCGGGAAGATCAGCCGGTTCTTCCTGATCGGCGGCTGCGACGGCCCCGAGGCGGCGCGCAGCTACTTCACGGACTACGCCGCGCAGACGCCCCGGGACTCGTTCATTCTGACGCTCGGCTGCGGCAAGTACCGTATTCGCAACCAGGACCACGGCACCCACCTCGGCCTGCCGCGGCTGCTCGACATGGGGCAGTGCAACGACGCCTACGGCGCCCTCCGCGTGGCCGGCGCGCTCGCCCAGGCGCTCGGCTGCGGGGTGAACCAGCTGCCGCTCACGCTGGTGATCTCGTGGCTCGAGCAGAAGGCCGTGGCGGTGCTCCTCACCCTGCTCAGCCTGGGCGTCAAGGGCATCGTGCTCGGGCCGCGCCTGCCGGCGTTCCTCACGCCGAACGTGCTGCGGCTGCTGCAGCAGCGCTACGATCTCCGGCTGACCGGCAGGGCGCCGTCGATGGACCTGCTGCAGCTCCACCGGGCGCCCGCGAGCGCCTGACCAGGCACGGAGCCTACATTCAGAGCACCCACTGCGTGGCGGAGAGAGCGAGCGTTGGGGATAGCGCCCACACGAGCTTTCCGCCATCGCTGTTCGCCGGCGCCGCGGCAAGGGTATAAAGGGTAATGGGGACGCCGATCCGGAGCTGAAGCTTCTCCGCGGCGCGGAGGTCGACGTACCCGCCCAGCGTGACGGTCCGTTTGGTCTTCACCCCTTTGTAGTACGGCGCCTCGTCGTCGCAGCCGCCTTTCTCTTTGCACCACTGGACGCTCACCGAACCGCCGACAGCGATGCCGCGCTGAAAGCCGCTCACGTCGATATCGCCGATGCCGAAGTTGCTGGCGATGTCGAGCATGAAGCCGACGCGCCGCTGGGGGTCCTCGACCGTCGGGCTCGTCCTCTTCGCGGAGTAGGCGAACGCGCCCGCGAGCCGCGCGTCCGGGGCCGGGAACCAGAGGACCGACGGGGTGACGCTCGCGCCCGAGACCGCGTGCGGGACCGGGGCCGCGTGCGGCTGCTCGCCGTCGGGGCTCACCGCGGGTCCCTCGGCGTAGGGAAAGAAGTCAAAGGTCCCCTCGACACGGATGGCCCAGCCATGGGAGTACGCTCTCCGCATGCGCTCCGAGGCGTACTTCTTGTACCAGCACTCGGCTCTCGTGTCCTCCGTCGAGTAAACGGTGCTCGCGAGGGCAGCGGCCTCCTTCTTGAGCGACTCTCGGCTGGCGTCCGGCAGATCTTGCCATGCGGTGTACAGCCTGCCTGCGTATGACTTCAGCGCCTCCCTCGATGGGTCCCGTGGCTGGATCTGCCCCGCTGGCGGCAGCAGCCTGTTGAGGCTGGCCGCGAACTCGGTGGTTGCCTTGCCGAGGGCGGTGTTCGCGTCCGCTTGCGCCTTGCTGTCGCATTCGCTCCAAAGCCTCTTCGCGTCGTTCGGGTCGATCACCTGGAGATCGGTGGTCGCAGAGCTGTAGCCGGTAGATAGGCTCACTCCCCATGGCTTGGATGGATCGCTCTGGCCGCGAAGCTCGATCCGCGTGTCAGCGATGACGGGAGGAGGCGAGTCGACGAACACGAAGGGTGCAAAGATGCCCCTGACCGCGGCCCCTTTGTCGCTGACGATGAGAGACGCAGCCATGATATCGAGCCATGGCGCGGACAGCTCAGGGGCCAGCGTGAGCGACGGGATGCTGCTCACCGGATCGACGCCAGACTTCGGTCCTGCGGGAGGAGCAGGCGTGTCCAGGGCCGAGGCGGTCGCGTGGAGGGGCTCCAATGTGTCCGGTTGCGGTGGTAGAGGACCCGCCGCTGCGCCAGGAGGGGCAGCCCCTGCGCCAGGAGGGGCTGCCGCTACGCCAGGGGGGGCAGCCGCTGCGCCAGGAGGGGCAGCCGCTGCGCCAGGAGGGGCTGCCGCTGCGCCAGGAGGGGCTGCCGCTGCGCCAGGAGGGGCTGCCGCTGCGCCAGCGGGCGCTTGGGCTTCCGCTACAGTCGTAACGAGCAGCACTCCCGTTGCAATGAGGAGCCGCTGCATCAAAGGTTTATCTCCCGAGGATCAAAGCTGCCCTCCAGAACTGTGGCAGATGTCTTGTTGACGATCTTGGTGGCGATAGCGCGCCAGCGCTCGTCTCGTTGCGGCGTCCGTGCGTCGTCTTCCAGCATTGAGGACCACGCGTAGAGCGTGATCTGGGCGGGCCCGGAGATCGTCCGGACACGGACACGAATATCGATGTACCTAGCGACGAATTCGTCAGGAATGCGAAGCCTATCCGTTTCGCCGACGTACTCCGCGCCAGCTCCTGGCGCGTCGCCCAGGTTCGCAGACACGCTCTCTACGACGAAGCGTGCATTCCCGGATGCCTTGAGGGCGAGATATACTTGGGGTCTGGTCATTGAGACCCTCCTTCGGGGGACGAACTCTACCGGTTCGTCGGTGGCATTTCAAGCGGCGTGCTCGGCCGCCATGGCGAAATCGACTTTCTCGCCCATGGGGCCGCCGAGCGTTGGCTCCGCGAGCAACCACGGACGGGAGGAGCGGCGAAGGCGAGGAGCCCGCGCGCATCGTTTGCGCTTGTGCGCCAGGATTGCGCTTTAGCTGGCGCGGGGCGATGCCTCGGTTTCTGTCGCGTTTCACCGGTGACGTCCTTCCTGACAGGTGGCAGGTTTGTCGATTGACCTCGGGGCCTGTCGAGGACGCGCCCTGCGCAGCTGCACTGAGCGCCTGCGCGCGGGCTGGCCCGCGATGCGGCCGCCGTCTCGACGTCGTCCCGCGGGTGACCTAGCCTGGCGGGCCGTGAACAGCACAACCCATCGAAGAACCGCCGCCCTGGCCCGCGTGGCGGCCCGCGCGGCGCTCCTGGGGGGCGCCGCGGCGCTCCTCGGCTGCGAGGCGCTCCTCGGCATCGAGGACGTGTCGCTCGACTCGGGCGCCGGCGGCGGCGCCTCGTCGTCCTCGTCCCCCTCTGGTTCCGGCGGGGGGACGGCCGACGGAGGCGGCGGGCAGGGGGGCCAGGCCGAGGGCGACTTCACGTTCGCGATCCTGGCGGACTCGGTCGATGTCCCTTACAACGGCGTCAATCACGTCCACGTCGCGATCACCCGCATCGGCGGCTTCGATGAGCCGGTCGTGGTCGACGTGCAGGCGGCGCCCGCCGGCCTCGTCGCGGATCCGATCACCATCCCGCCCGGCAGCAGCGCGGGCAGGCTGGAGGTCGGCGCCTCCGGCGCGCTCACGCTGGGCACGGCGTTCGACCTCGACCTCATCGCCACCTCCGGCCGGACGACGCGCACCGACAGCGCGCGCGCCGTGGTCACGGGCAAGCCCGGCACGCTCGACGAGAGCTTCGGCGCGGCGGGCATCACCTCGTGGAACCTCGCCTCGGACGGCGGAGGGCTCCACGACATCCGGCAGGGGGCGTCGGGGCAGATCCTGACCGCCGGCAACAGCGTCAGCGGCGTCGGCGCGTCGAAGCTCGAGGGCTTCCGCCTGCTCCGCGACGGCGCGCTCGATCCCGCGTTCGCGGGCGGCCGCGTGACGAGCAGCTTCTGCAATTGCACGAAATACCAGGAGCTCCGCGGCATCACGCGCCTCATCAACGGCACCGTCTTCCTCGCCGGCTACGCCAGCGGGGAGGCCACGGACGACATCGCCTTCCTGCGCTACCGGGACAACGGGGCGCAGGACAACATCGACTCGGCCAACACGGGCAAGGGCCTGATCGATCTCGGCGGCGACGAGCACGTGGCGGCCATGGATCTGTCGGCCTCCGAGCAGCTCTTCGTGACCGGCGAGCGCGATGGGCAGCTGTTCGTCGCGGCGATCAACCCGACGTACGGCTACCTCGACAACAAGTTCGCCACGGTCGGGTGGATCGCGCCGCTTGGCGTCGGCCCGAGCGCGGGCACGGCGCTGGCGGCACGTCCGGACGGCTCGGTGCTGGTGGCCGGCTGGGCGGAGCTGGGCGGCGACCGGGACATCGTGCTGGTGTCGCTCGCCGCGAACGGCGCGGTCAGCGGGCTGGGGCAGCTGACGGTCACGAGGCCCGGTCAGCAGGAGCCGGTGGCCGTGGTCGTCCAGCCCAATGGCAGCGTCCTCGTGGGCGCCCGGAGCACCGAGGCGGGGTCGAGCGACTTCCTCGTGGTGAGCATCGACGCCGACGGCCGGCTCGACCCGACCTTCGGGGAGGACGGCTTCGCGCTGGCCGGCCTCGCGGGCGGCGACGCGGTCGACATGGCGCTCCAGCCCGACGGCCGCATCGTGGTCGCGGGCAACGTGGGGCCGCGCGAGGCCAACCAGCCCACCCTCGCACGCTTCCTGCCGGACGGCGCGCTCGATCCGACGTTCGGCGACAAGGGCGTTCAGGCGCTCTTCCTCGGAGAAGAGGATTTCGTGCAGTCGATGACGCTCTCGACCGACGGCAAGCTGCTCGTGTCCGGCATCCGGCAGACGTTTCCCACCCACGGCCTCGTCGCGCGGCTCTGGAACTGAGCGAAGCGCCCCGTCAGGGGGCCAGTCGGGCGCGGGCCTGCGCCGGCACGACGCAGGCCCCCCGACTCCGGTGCTGGCTCAGTGCGATGTCGTGTACTTGAACTCGAGGATCGCCCCCGGGTTGTCCAGGACCGTCGTGACGCCGCCGGTCGGTCCGCTCGTGTTCCCCGTGGTGTCCGTGATGATGTAGAAGGTCTTGCGGTCCGGGCTCATCGCGAGATCGCGGTACCGGTTCGTGGTCTGGAAGAGGACGGTGGGCTCGCCCTCCACGGTCTTCCCGTTCGGGCTCAGCTTCACCTTGTACACGGCGCCCTTCTTGAGGGAGGTCATCAAGAGAGTGTGATCCCACCCGGGGATGCCGTGCCCGGCAGGGTAGTAGTGGAGCGAGGAGGGCGCGATGGTCGGCCAGCAGATGTACTGGGTGAACCCGCACGCCCAGTCGAAGAAGACGTAGTCGTTGGGGACGGTGTAGAAGGTGAGGAGCGGCTCCTTGAAGTCCGGGTGGCTGAAGGCGCTCTCCAGCTGCCGCGGCACGGACGGGGGAGGAGCGAAGTCGCTCCAGGAGAGCTCGTTGCACGGCGTCGGGCTCGAGGCCGACCAGTTGTCGTACGTGTACGCCTGGTCGTCCTGGTAGCCGGCGACGTACGGCCAGCCATAGTTGTTGCCGGGCTGGATGAGGTTCAGCTCGTCGTCGCTCTTCGGCCCGTGCTCGTTCGCGTAGAGCTTGCCGCCCCGGCCGAACGTGAGGCCCTGCGCGTTGCGATGGCCGTAGGAGTAAATATGGCTGCGGACCCCGTCGATCTTCGGGTTGTCCTTCGGGATCGAGCCATCGACGTTCAAGCGCAGGATCTTGCCGACGTATTTCTGCCAGTCGTGCGCCGCGACCTCGGCCGCCGTCGGCAGCTCCTGCGCGCGGATGGGGTTGCACATCCTGGCGAACTGGTTGTTCCCCTGATCTCCGATGGTGTAATAGAGCTTCCCATCGGGCCCGAACAGGAGCCGCGCGGAGTTGTGATCGTCGCTCCCCGGCAGGCCCGTGATGACGTCGACAGGGTTTCCGAGGGTCTCGGTCACCCGGTTGTACGTGTAGCGGCGGATCTTCGTCCTGCGGTCCACCGCCGGATCTGCCGCGACGTTGTAGGTGAAGGAGACGTACACGTAGTCCTTCCCTTTGTGCTTGAGCAGATCCGGGTGCAGCGCCAGGGCCAGCAGCCCGTCCTGACCTCCCGACTGGAACGCCTCCGGGATGGTGATCGCGGTCTTCTGAAGGCCGTCCTCCGGCCTCACGCGCACGACCCGCTTCCCGGTGCGCTCGGTGAGCCACAGGTAGCCATCCGGTCCCAAGACGATCCGCATCGGAAACGAGAGATCCCGCACGATCTCGCGCGAGGTGAAGGTCGGCTCCTCGCCGGAGCACGCCTCGTCGCCATCGCCGGGATCCTCGGCCTCCTCGGCGACGAGGGCCTGAGCATCGGATTCGAGCGGCTCGTCCGGGGGAGCCGCCTGGCCACATCCGGTGAGGCTCCACGAAGCCGTGGTGAGCAAACCAACTTGAGCCAGAACAACAGCCAGGTTGCGTGAGATAAAGGGCGACATAGGACTACCTCCCTGTCTCGTTCACGGGATTTTTAAATGTCGGTGCTGACCCGATCCCACCGCGCCACGGCGTGGCGGACGCGCTGGGTAAATCTCGGCATACAACCGGGGATTGCGAGACATCCGGTAGGGCCCTCCCCGATTAGAGTAAGGTCTTTACTATAGCAAATGTGGAGCTCGCTCGCACTGACAACGTTGATTTGCGATGTTGGCGATGTCGGTGGGTGACATTGTGCGTGAACGAGCCACTGTGTCGTTCCTGGCGCGGACATGGCTGCGCTCGCGCTCGTGGCGTCGCTTGCGCCTCGGCGGCCTTCGTGTCTGGGTCGCTGTGCCAGGACGGCCGAGCGTCGCAGCGCGGCCGATCTCGCGACGTCGCGTGTCGCGTGTCGCGCGGCGCTCGATGGAGCGCTGGATCTTGGTGGGGTTACTTCGTCGGCGCCGGCTGTGCGGACACGTCGAGCTTCTCGATCGAGCGCGGGGTCCCGAAGCCGGGCCCGCCGAGCGCGGTCTCGACCTTCAGATACACGCCCTGATGCCCGGAGGAGCGCGCGGCGTCGAGGAGGACGTCATTGCGGTAGAGCGTCACGACCAGCCCCGCGATGACCGACAGCGCGAGCGTCAGGCGCTGCACCCGGCCCGTGTCGCGCGCGCGGGGCGCCGCGTAGGTCGCCTCGTTGAACAACTCCGGTTCCCGCGCCTCCGGCATCCACGGCGGCGAGGTGGGCCGAGACGCCGCGAGCATCGCCGCGGGCGGCGCCTGCACCTCGGTCCGCGTCACGAGGTGAGGCGAGCTGTCGTCCAGCGCTCGGAGCGGCATCGTGTCGCCGAGCGACATCGGGGCGCCGAGCGGCATCGGGGCGCCGAGCGGCATCGTGGAGGACATGGGCGACGCCACCGGCGTCGGATGATCGGAGTCCATGTTCCGCCGCCCGGGGGCGCGCGGGGGCGGCGGAGGCGGGCCCCGGCGCGCCGTGCTCGGCGGAGGACCCTGGACCTGCGCCGGCTCGGGGGGCGTCGGCTCGATTCCCGCCACGACGCCGAGCGGCTGCCAGGCGGCCATGCCAGGGCGCCAAATCTTCGTCGTCTCGTCGATCACGTCGAGACGGAACAGATCGTCGAGCTTGTCCAACGTGAGCACCTTGATGTCGTCAGGCGCGATCGCGACGTGCCAGAGACTCTCGCGATCATCGGTTGCCGGAACGGGCGGCGCCGGGCGCCTGGCCGGAAGGGGCGGCGGTTTCATACAAAGTCCTCCCTTGCGTCCCCGAGGATGCCACGGCGCGAGCGCACCGTACACACCGACATGAGCCTCGGCGTGCTTTCGAGACGGTGCGGATTTTTGCAATGAGTGAGGTGTGAGCCGTAACGCTGTGACCCGTTGCGCTGGCGAGATCCTCGCCATGCCGGTATTCTCGCCCGCGATGGCGGCGGAGCATGGAGGCAGTCATGAACATCGCGGATGAGGCGATCGCGGCCGGCAACAGCGCTGGATCGTCCAGCTTCCGACGCTGGATGCGCGTGATGCCGGCGCTCCTCCTCGTCGCGGCCGCCGCGTTCGTGGCGGCATATTACGTCCCGCTTCACCGCGCTCACGTGCTCTTGCTGGAGGAGCAGCGGAAGTCGAACCAGAGGGCCAAAGAGCTCGAACAGACGCTGAGCCAGGTGCGCGGGGAGCTCGAGGCGAAGACGGCGCAGATCCAGAAGGGCGAGGCGGAGCGGCAGCAGACCGAGGCCGCGAAGAAGTCGGGCGCCGAGCGGGTCGGGCAGCTCAAGGCGGAGCTCGCGGGGAAGCTCGACAAGCACGTCAAGAAAGGGGTCGCGGCGGTCGCGGTCGCGGAGGGGCAGGCGTTCGTCGCGCTCTCAGAGGGCGCGGTGTTCCTCCCCAACACGGTCGATGTGAGCCCGCAGGGGCAGGCCCTCCTGTGCCAGGTCTCGGGCGCGCTGTCCGCGAGCGGCGGCGGCCAGGCGCCGCTGCGCGTCGGCGCGGTCAGCGGTCCTCCGGCCTCGGTGCCGGCCCCCTTGCAGGCCGCCTATCCGACGCCGTGGGAGCTCTCCGCCGTCCGGGCGGCGACCGTCACGCAGACGCTCCAGGACAAGTGCGCGGTGGCAGGGGCCCGGCTGTCGGCGGTGGGGCACGCCGAGCACGACCCCGCGGCCGCCGCGCTCGGGGAGACCAAGCTGCCCCCGGGGCGCGTCGAGATCTCCGTCGCGCTGCCGGCGGCCTCCGCGGAGAAGTGACGGCCGCGAGGGCGCTCGACGTGCCCGCCGTCACGCGCCCCCCAGGCTGGCCGCGATGATCCGGCGCAGCTCCTCCTCGACGAACCGCTGCTTCGACAGCACCGCCCGCACGCCGAGCCCGCGCAGCGCGGCCTCGCTCTGCTCCTGCGCCGCCGTCGTCAGCACCACGACCGGCACCCGGGCGAGCCCGGGCGAGCGCCTGAGCTCCGCCACCATCTCCAGGCCGCTCAGGTAGGGCATCTCCAGATCGGTCAGCACCACGTCGGGCGGCGCCGCGCGCGCCCGCGCGAGCCCCTCCCGCCCGTCGCTCGCCTCCTCCACGCGGAGCCCCATCGACCGCAGGATGCCGCAGAGCAGCTCCCGCGCGACGGGCGCGTCCTCCACGACCAGCGCGAGCGGCTCCCGCTTCTGGTCGGCGGCGGCCGTGAAGGGCGCGTTTCCCGGCGCCTGCCGGGCGTACGCGAACAGCCGCTCCACGTCGAGGAGCAGCATCGCCTCGCCGTCCGCCGTCGGCGCCACCCCGCGCACGAGCGGCGAGGTGAGGGGCATCTCCTCCGAGCGCACGAGCGCGACAAGCCGGGGGTTCTCGTAGCCGTCCACGCTCACCGCGAACAGGCCAGCGGCGTGGTGCAGCACGAGCGCCGCGTCCCCGGGCGCGGGCTGGCCTCCGTCGCCGAGCACCGCCCCGAGCGCGTACAGCGGCGCGAGCTCCGCGCAGGCGCCGCTGGTCAGGCGCACGCGCGGCCCGTCGGGGGCGCGCAGGAGCTCCTCGTCCTCCAGCAGCACGACCGAGTGCACGGCGTGCGTGGGCACCGCGCACCGGAAGCGCCCGCTGGAGACGGGGACCACCTCCTCGCCGTGCAGGTTCTTCGGCACCACGAGCACGATCGTCGTGCCGAGCCCGGGCTTCGAGTCGACCCGTACCTGCCCGCCCAGCGCGCCGATCTCGCGCGCCACGATGTCGAGCCCGACGCCCCGGCCCGAGATCGCGCCGACGCTGCGGCTCGTCGTGAGCCCGTGCGCGAACAGGTACGGGATGAGCTCGGCGTCGTCGAGGGTCGAGGCGCCCGGGACCGACGGCGCGAGCACCTCGCGCAGGCGGGCGAAGTCGACCCCGCCGCCGTCGTCCTTCACCTCGACCCGCACGGCGGCGTCGGTCTGGACCACGGTCACCGCCACCGTCCCGCGCGCGGGCTTGCCGCGGCGCGCCCGGACGTCCGCCGGCTCGATCCCGTGGTCGATGGCGTTGCGCACGAGGTGCAGCAGCGCCGGCTCGAGGCGGCGCTCCACGGCCGCGTCGAGCAGCCCCGTCCCCTCGACCCGCGCCTCGACGTCCTTGCCCAGCATGCGCGCCGCGCTCCGGGCGGCGAGCGACACCTGGTTCAGCAGGCGCTCGGTGCGCACGACCGACGCCCTCCGGACCACCTCGTCGAGCTCGTCGAGCGCGCGCCCCGCCGCGAACTCGTTGCTGGACCAGTCCGCCCGGACGGCGCTCAGGAGGCGCTCGATCTCCGCGCCATAGCCGAGCGTCTTCGCGATGCGCTCCCCGAATCGATCCACGTCCGCGCCGCGGGGGTCGATCTCGACGAGCAGCGCGCGGAGCATGCGCTGGGACTCGCGAAGTCGCCGCTGGATGACCTCCCGCTCGCCGTGGAGCCGCTGGAGCTCCTGCAAGAGCGCCCCGACGGCCTCGGCGTCGAGGGCCGCGCGGGCGGTCGGCTGGGCGGGGTCGGGCGGCGCGTCGGGCGGGTCCAGCCGCGGCGGCAGGACGCTCTCGTGCACGGAATCAGACGCCGGCACGAGCGGCGGTACGAGCGCCGGCGCGAGCGGCGGCGCGAGCTCGCCGGCGGGCGGGCCGCCGCCGCCGAGCTCCGCGCGCGCGGCGCGGAGGGTCTCCTTCACGATCTCGAGCTCGCGCGCGGCCTCGGCGTCGGGGCTCGCCGACAGGAGCCCTAGCCCCTCCAGCGCGCCGAGGAGGCTGTCGCCGGTGAGCTGCGTGGGGCGCGCGCCGCCCCGCACCGCGTCGATGACGTCCTCCGCCAGCTCGGCCAGGTCGCCGCACGCGGCGAGCTCCAGCATGTGCGCCTCGCCCTTCAGCGTGTGCAGGAGCCGGCGCAGCACCTGCAGGTTGCCGCTCTGGCCCTGCTCGTAGCCGAGCCACAGGTCCGTCGCCTGGGCCACGCGGTCGGGCATGGTCCGGCGGAAGGCGGCGACGAGATCAGCCCGGCTCCTCATCCGCGTCCGCCTCCGCGCTCTCGGGCTTGCCGGCCCTCGCCCCCGGCGGCTTGACCCGGAAGGCCTTCGCCGTCGTCTTGAGCACGTGCGACAGCTGGAGCAGCGACTCGGCCGAGCGCGTCGCGGCCACGCTGCTCGTCAGCGTGTCGTTCACCGCCCCGACGATGTTGACGATCGCCGTCTTGACCCGCGCCGTCCCCTCGCGCTGGTGGTCCACCGCGTCCGAGATCTGCGCGGCGGCCGCGGCCGTGTCGCGGGCCAGCTTGATCCCGTCCTCGGTCGCGAGCACGGACGCGTGGGAGGCCGCGTGCATGTTCGCCACGAGCTTCCGGATGTCGCGCACCGAGTCCATGACGTGCTCGGACAGGCGGCGCATCTCGGCGGCCACGAGCGAGAACCCGCGCCCCACCTCGCCGGCCTTCGTGCCCTCGAGCGCGGCGTTGAGCGCGAGCAGGTCCGACTTGTCGGCGATGCTCTGGATCAAGGACAGGATCTCGCCGATGCGGTCCGAGTGGGAGCTGACGAGGCGCGTCTGCTCCGCCGTGTGCTGGACGCTGACGAGGCTCCGCTGCGCCGTCTCGTGCACCGTGGCCGCGTCCTTCGCGATGTGATCCGCGCTGGCGGTCAGGGCCTCGACGGTCCGCCGGATCTCCTCGAGCGCCGCGTTCTGCTGGCTCGCGCTCGTCTCCTGCTCGCGCACCGACGAGAACATGCCGGCGGCGGCCGACGCGACCTCCGCCGAGGTGTTGCCGATCCGCGAGGCGAGCTCCTGGAGGCTCGTCACCATGGAGCGGAACGCGGCGAACAGCTCCCCGTCGCCGGTGATCTTGCAGGTGAAATCGCCGCCCGCGACCCGCGCGGCCGTCTCCTGGAGCTCGCGCAGCTGGGTGTTCATCCGCTCGAACGCGCTGGCCATGTCCCCGAGCTCGTCGTCCGAGATCCTGAGGGACAGCCGGGCCGAGACGTCGCCGCGGGCGATCCGGTCCGCCGCCTCCTTGATGTGCGCCATCGAGCGCGTCATGCGCGCCGAGATGACCCAGGCGAGGCCCAGGCCGAGCAGCGCGATCCCCGCCGATTGCAGGGCGATCGTCCTGCGCGCGTCGGCGCGGCGCTCGGCGATCCGGTCGCTGCGCAGCCCGACGGCCAGCGTCCCGAGCTGGCGATCGCCGTTCCGCGACCGGATCGGGGCCTCGCTGACGACGACGCCCGCGTCGCCCCGGCCCCGCGCGCCCTCGGGCGCCTGCGCCGCGCCGATCGCGGCGATGCGCTGCCCCCTCGCGTCGTAGACCGACACCCAGCTCACCAGGGGATCGGTCATCGCGGTGCGCAGGGTGTCCGGGAAGGTCTCCGGCGGCTGCTCGAGGTCCATGGCCACGCCGATGGGCTCCTTCAGCATGGTCGCGAGGATCCCGGCGCGCTCGCGCAGCTCGGCCTCGCTCGCACGCGCTGCGTGCTCGGGGATCAGCCACAGATCGAGCGCCGACAGCACGATGGCCACCGACGCGACGAGGGCGGCGATCTTCCAGCGGATAGAGCGAAAGTAGAGCATGGCGGGTGAGGGGCAGCGATGGCGGACGCTGAACGGGGGGGCGCTGGATGGGCGATGGGAGATCGCGAGTCGTGAACCGTGAGCCGTGAACCTGCGAGCGGCGATGCGCGGTGTCCGGTGACGGACGCCGCGAGGGCCTCAGTCGACGATGCGGGCGAGGCGGAGGAGCTGCGGGTCGAAGCGGAGGCCGACGGCGTTGGCGTGCTTCACGTTCAGCAGGAGCTCGGGCTTGGCGCCCGAGAGCCCCACGGCGACGGCGCAGCCGCGCTTCGTGTCGTCGCCGTCGCCGCACACGACGATGCGGACGACGGCTCCCTCGCGCGACGGGATGTCCGGGATGGCCGCGGCGAGCCCGCGCGCCACATAGACCACCTCGGCGCCGGCGGCGCGCAGCGCCTCCTGCAGCTGGGCCCTTCCGCTGTACGTCACGCGCAGGACGGACGCCGGCCGCTTGGCCACGGTCGTCTTCGCGGCCAGCCTGGAGAGCACGGCCGCCATCGCGCTCGCGTCCTCCGCGCTCGCGCCCGACTCCGCCCCGACGACCGCGAGCACGGCCGTGCCCGCGCGGCTCGCGAACCCGCTCTCGTAGCCGATCGAGCGCAGGAGGATGGCGCCCCGCAGCTCGTAGGGGACGGAGGCGGCAGAGTGGCTCTCGGTGCTCACGGTCGTGAGGAGGGCCGCGGCCATCAGCATTCGAATCGACGAGATCGGAGACACCATGTTCCGCTGGCGAGCTCTGTACGATCGCGGACGGATCCTCGACGGGCGTGGCATCAGGCGACCGCGGTCCCCACGTCAGCGTTCCTTGCCGGCGAGCCGCTGGACCAGGGCCGGCAGACGCTCGAGGTGGCGCTTCGAGAGGACCGCGTCCGCCTGGACCTCCAGCTTCAGCTGCTCGAGCTCCCGCTCGGAGTGTCCGGACATCAGGATGACGCTGAGCTGCCCGAGCCGCTGGTTCTTCCGGAACAGGGTGAGCAGCCGGTCCCCACGGATGGTGGGCATGAAGACGTCGAGGACGACGATGCGCACCTGGTGCCGCACGATGGCCTGCGTCGCCCCGATGGGGGAGGGGAGCGCGAGCACCTGAAAACCGGCAGAGCGCAGCACGCGAGACACCTCTTCTCGGGCGATCTCGCTGTCGTCGATCACCAGCACAGGCGGGTTCGCCGGCGCGGTTGTCAACGTGCTCGCCGGCGTGCTCGCCGGCGCGCTCGCCGGCGACCGCGACAGCGGGGCCGCGCTCGCCGGGGACGCCTCATCGGCCGAATCGAGCGGCTGTCTGGCCCTGGGCGCAGGGGATCGGGAGCTCGGAACGCTCATGGATTCGACCAGATGCCCTGAGCTTCGCGCGTCGCCACGAAGGGCCGAGGCGCAACGCCGGGAGCGTCGACCAGGTGGGTCACGTCGAGGAAGGTCACTGCTCCCTCGCTGGTGTCGACGAGAGCGTTCGGCACGGGCTCCCCGAACACCTCGACCGCGGCGACACACCGCGTCTTGCCGGCGGGCAATCCCAGGTAGCCGCGCGCAGCGCGGCAGACGACGATGCGGAGCGGGGTAGCCGCCGGCTCCGCGAGGAAGGGCGACAGGATCACGATGATCCTCCCCCGGTCCTGGAGGATGCCCATCACCCGGGGGTCGGTGCGCGGCAGCGGCAAGGGGGCGCGCCACGCGATCACCTCTTCCACCTGCTGCGCCCTCACCGCGAACGTCACCGCGCCCATGTCGAAGAGCAGGAAATCGACAACGGCCCTCTCGCGCAGGCCCTTGTCCGGGGTGTCGTCGAGCAGATCGTGAACCTGGCTCATTGCTTCGGACAAGGTGTCCTCGATTTATCACAAGGGCAGACGCCGGGGAGGTGCATTCGTATCGGGCTGCGCGGTGTCAGGAGATTTCTGATGTCGGTTCTGCTGTCGCTGTCGTGCGCTTGGGCCGCCTTCCCGCGCGCGCCGCCTTCCCGCCCGGGCCGGCGGCGTCAGTAAGACGCCTCGACCGAGGCGCCCACGTAGGGGCGACCGGTGGTGATGATCAGCCGGTGCGAGGCGTAGGAGGGTGGAGGGATCTTGTTGAAGGTGAGGTTCTTGCCGAACACGGAGACCCAGACGCGCTCGATCGGCGAGAAGGACACAGAGGCGTCGAGGTTGAACGCCGATCGCGCCGCCAGCCGATCTCTCGGCGGCAGCTCGTCCGTGTCGTGGGCGGGCGCGTCCCTGGAGCCGTGGCTGTTCATGCCAGTCCGGAAGGTCGCGGCGAGCCCGGCGGTGAACCGGCTGGCGCTGTAGCTCAGGTGGCCTTTGACGAGGTGGATGGGGTAGTTGGCCCAGGTCTCGCCGTCCCAGTTGGTCAGGATGTTGAGGTCGCTCTCGGCGCCGAACGGCTTCGACACGCTGTACCAGAGGTCCCCCGCGAACCCGCCGCCGAGGTCGGCGATCGCGCCGATCTCGCCGCCGAGGGCGTCGACGTCCGCGGTGCTGTTCGCGAAGCTGCCCCACCAGCCGCCCACGGCCGGGTGCCTGGGGTTCTGGGCCACGTGGTCCTCGAAGTCCTCGGGCCGCACCCGATCCCACAACACCCAGCCGAGGGTATTCCTGTAGCGCTCATAGAAGACCGCGACGTCGAGGGCGAGGCGCTCGTCGAGCAGGCCCACGACATAGTCGAGCTCCACGAGGTGGGAGGACTCCGGAACGAGCGAGGGCAGCGGCGCGATGGGCTCGTCCTCGAAGGCGGCGTTGAATCGCTCGAGCCAGTTGAAGTAAGCGGCGTCCGGGAAGCGGAAGCCCTTCTGGTAGGACAGCTTGACGTTCTGCGTGTCGCTGATCGCGTAGGCGGCCGCGACGCGGTAGGAGGGGCTGTCCACCGGCTCGGGCTCGCGCGAGAGGCCCCCGCGGAGGTTCAGCTCTCCAAACTCGGTGTGATCGAAGCGCAGGCCCGCGGAGACGGTGAGATCGTGGAAGGTGGCCGTGCTCTCGCCGAAGGCGGCGAGCTCGGTCCATGAGAAGCTCTCCGGGGACTCGAAGGCGGTCCCGTAGAGCCGTCCCCAGCGGGATCTCTGGCCGTTGAAGCGCTTGTGGCTCGCCGACGCGCCGATCGCGAGCTGGCTGTTCGGCAGCGCCGTCGTCTTGTAGACCGCCTTGATGTCCCGGTGCTCCTCGCCGAGGCCCCCGACCGGCAGGAGCCCTGCGCCCGGGACCGGATTGGACGCCTTCGCCATCTCGCCTGCGACCCAGTCGGCCGGGACGAGGGCCGTCTCGAAGGCCGAGAAGGTCGGGACCAGCTCGACCTTGTGCTGCCTGGACAGGTGGACGTGGATCTCCGGCGTGACGGCGAACGTCCTCTGCCGCACATGGCCGGTGTTGCTGTCGGACCACTGGCCCGCGAGCTGCTCGCGGGTCATGCCCCTGTTCGGGGCGTTGCCCATCATCGACGTCTGCGCGTAGTCGAGCCGCAGATCGACGCTGACGGGGCTGCGCTCGGAGCCGTAGCGGAAGCGGCCGAAGCCCTTGTAGCTCGGCTCGCCGAGGGCGTTGACGCGCGTGTGGTGCAGGAAGGGAGACGCCGTGACGTCCGCGTAGTCCTTCCCGTACAGCTCTGCCGTGTTCGGCCGGGGCGCCTGGGGCAGCTCTCCTTCGTTGTCGGCGTGACCGAAGTAGAGGAAGCAATCGGCGTTGTGCTTCTCGCTGAGCAGGCCGCCGTAGCTGACCTCCAGGGTGCGCGTGTCTCCGGAGGCATACGACGCCTTGCCCCAGAGCCCGGGGCGGGTGATCCCCGTGGGCCTGAGGACGTTGACGAAGCCGCTGATCGCGCCGGAGCCGTGGACGATGGCGCCGGGGCCGAGGATCACCTCGACCCGCTCGATGTCTCCGGTGAGGGGCACGGCCAGCGTGCTCCCGATGGCGCCGAAATGGGCGCGCATGTTCGTGTTCACGCCGTCGACCATGACGAGCGTCTTGGCGTTGTTGTCGATGAGCACGCCGCGCACGCCGATGAGGCGCGAGGTGCGCTCGTGCTCGCCGATCAGGACGCCGGGCTGGTGGGCTTGCAAGAGGTCGTCGAGCGAGCGGACGGCGTAGAGCTTCAGCGTCCGCGCATCATAGAGGCGCGCCTGACCGGTCGACGTCTTGCTCTCGGTCTCGAAGAAGCCAGTCGACGAGACCTTCACGTTGAGCAGCTCCTCGAGATCGAGCGAGAGGAACTGCCCCTGACCGCCGTCATCACCGCTGGCCAGCGCCTCGCCCCCCGGGGTCTGCGCCCAGGAAGAGCCCGCCGCCCCGAGAGGGCATAGCAGCGAGCAGAGGAGCAAAGCCGACTTGCGCATCGATTCCCCACGTTCGAGCGCCGGGCAGGGCGCACGGGATCGGGGCGAGCCGGCGTGCCGGTGGCCCGAGGTCCTGGAGCACGGCTGGACCGCCGGCCATGGCGGTGCGCGGCGGCGCCAGCGGGCGCGCGCTGCCCGGTCTCCCCCACGAGTCTGCGACGGATCTGTTCGCTGACTTGCTGTATTGCGCGAACATCCCGATGTTACACGAATACCCGGGTGCGTCAACGCCTGTCCTGAACGCTCGACGTGGAGCTCCGCGAGCCCGCCGGCGCGCTCTCGACTCTCGAGAGGCAGCTTGGGAGCGGGAGCTGCACCCGGGGCGCGACTCGATCGGAGTCGATGTGAGAAGGTGTGGTGTTCCCCGATGAGCGGGCGGCGCCGGGGGCCGGCGGTCAGCGCCCGGTGATCCAGTAATGGAAGGCGTGGAATCCAGCCCCGCGGCGCAGGGTGATCGCGATGGGGGCCGGCGTGGAGAGGCGCGCGGCGGGGAGGGGCAGCGCCCGCTCCACCCACGGTCCACGCGGCACGTCGATGGCGCCGATCGCCTCGCCCGCCACGGAGACGGCGAGCTCGGCGCCCTCGTCCGAGGCCACCCGGAGCACGAGGCGCGCCTCGGCGGGGGGCGCCGCGAGGTGGGCGACGAAGCGATCGGCGGTCCGGTGGTAGCGGCCACCGTCCGCGAGCTCCGTGCGCGTGAGGTCGAGCTCCCCTGGCGCGCTGCTCTCCGGCGCGGCGAGCGCGATCGCCATGTTGCGCTGGTCCGCGAGCGGATCGAGCGCATAGGCGTGCGCCGCCTCGGACTCGAGGTCCGAGACGTCGAGCTCGTCGAGGATGCGCTCGCCGGGCACGGACCGCACCGGCAGCGCCCCTGAGCCGAGGAGGTCCCAGCGCGCCTCGTAGGCGATCATCGTGGTGCCGCCGAGGATGGCCTGGTCCTCGACGGTGGCGTCGACCAGCGCGCGGCCCAGCACCGGCGGGCACGCCATCCAGTGCGGGTAGACGATGAAGTGGGTCGGCCGGCGCTCCGGGGGCAGCCTCTCGTAGTGCTCGAACCTGGAGCCGGCGCCGGCCACCCAGTAGCGCGCCTCGCCCTCGGTGGTCAGGCCCACGACGTCGAAGGTCCTGCGGCCGCTGAAGTAGGCGAGCGCGCCCGTGTCGTTGACGCCGATCCTGGCGTCCTCCGGCAGGTGCTGCGCGGCCCAGCGGCCGAGCCAGACCTGCTGCCGATCGATGGCGCGGGCGGAGTTGGCGAGGTCGCCGATGGCCCACGGCAGCCGCGCGGCGAGGGCGCCGGCGAACGCGCCGGCGAGGAGGGGCGTCACGTAGTGGAGCGAGGGCCGGAGCCGCCGGGCGGCGTCGCCGAGCTCGCGCGCGAGGCAGGCGGCCATGACGATCCACGCCGGCGCGAAGGGCCAGACGTACCGCACGCGGTTCCAGAGGAAGCTGAGGTACGTGCAGGGCAGCAGCGCGCCGAGCGCGAGGGCGCCCACGATCGCGGCGTGCGCTGGGCGGCCCCTCCGGTACGCTGCCACGGCGAGCGCGACGGCGCCGAGGGCGATGACGGCGGCGGAGCCCTCGGGGAGGAAGACGGCCGTCCACTGGCCGCCGTCGATCACGTCGGTCACGAGCAGCCGGACGTTGTCGAGGAGCGCGGCCCTGAGCGTCGGTCCGTCGTAGTTGGGGTTGCCGATCAGCCACTTGACGGACGTCGTCGATGAGGTCGGGTGGCCCGCGAGCAGCAGGTTCAAGGCCGGGACGACGAGCGGACCGAGGAGCGGCGCGAGGGCGAGCAGGCGCCCGGCGGAGCGCGCGGAGTGCGCGGAGTGCGCGGTGTGCGCGGTGTGCGCGGTGTGCCAGAGAGCGCCGCTGCGGGAGGGGGATGGAGCGGAGAGGGGCGGCGCCGGGAGCAGCGCTGGAGCCACAGCGCGTGACGCCCACAGGGCGAGCGCGATCGCGGCGAGCAGGGAGGCGAGCGCGCCCTCCGGGCGGAGCAGGGGCGCGACGAAGCCGCAGAGCGCGAGGGAGCGGGCGATGGAGGCGGTGGGCGGCTGCGCGGGCGCGCCGGGTGGCTCCGCGGGGGCCGCGCTGTCCGTGGCGGCCTCTGGCGGTGCCGGCTCGCAGAGCGCCGCTGCCAGACGGGCGGTGCGGGTGAGGATCCAGGCGAAGGCGACCGTCTCCATCCCGCTCCAGGCGAACCACGCGAACGCGGCGAACCCGGCGCACATCGCGCCCGCGCCGGCGGCGGCCGCGGGGCCGGCGAGGGGGCGTGCGAGGCGCGCGGTCTCGACGGCGAGCGCCGCGTGGAACACGAGCCCGAGCGCCCAGACCGCATAGACGAGCGAGAGATCGCGCAGGCCGAGCGCGTGGAAGGGGGCGAGCAGCACGGGCCAGAGCAGGCTGGTGGCGCCGCTCGAGTAGCCCTCGCCGGCGACGAAGCTGAAGAGGCCGCCCTCGGCGAGCCGCCGGGCGTACTGCATGTGGATGAACGCGTCGTCGAGCGGCAGGGCCGGGCGCCCGGCCTGCGCAAGGATCGCCCTGACGCAGAGCGCGCCGAGCGCGCCGCTCGCGGCGAGGGCGGGCGCATAGGGGAGGGCGCGCGCGGCGAGGGCGCGCAGCCGGGAGGGGGCCGGAGGTGCCGCCATGGGGCCCGACGCATACCACCGTGCCGCCGGGGGACAGCGATTTCCCGCGCCGGGTGGCCGGCGGATTTCCCGCGCGGGGGCGGCCGGCATTTGGTAGAGCGCCGGGGCTCCATGGTCTTCCAGCCGCGCCCGAACCACCCCTACGCCGACGCGCCTCGCTTCCCTGACGGCGACGACGTCTCCATCGACGCCTTGATCCCGGGCGCCGGCCCCGTCGAGATCGAGATCGGCCCCGGCCGCGGCGGCTTCCTGTTCGAGCGCGCGGCGGCGAGCCCCGAGGCGCGGCTGCTCGGGCTGGAGATCCGCCTGAAGTGGTCGGCGATCGTCGACGGGCGCCTGAGGAAGGGCGGCCTCGGCGGCCGCGTGCGGGCGCTCAACGCCGACGCGCGCGAGGCGCTCGCGCGGCTCCGCCCCGACGCGTCGATCGCGCGGTTTTTCCTGCACTTCCCGGATCCGTGGTGGAAGAAGCGCCACACGAAGCGGCTCGTGATGGGCCCGGCGCTGCTCGACAGCCTCGCGCGCCTGCTCATGGACGGCGGCGAGCTCTTCGTGCAGACCGACGTCGAGGAGCGCGGCGCGCTCTACGCCGAGCAGATCGGCGCGCACCCCGCGTTCGAGCCGGCGGGCGACGCGCCCGGCTCGCCGCACCTCGCCGAGAACCCCTACGGCGCGAGGAGCCCCCGCGAGCACCACGCGATCGCCGACGGGCTGCCGGTGAGCCGGCTGCGTTACCGGAGGCGGCCGCGCGCGGCCGGCGGCGCGCCGCTGGATCCCGGCCAAGACGCCGGCTGAGCCCGCTGGACGTGCTCGACGGGGCGCGTGAGACGGATGGCGGCTACGCTGCACGTCATGTGTTCGATCCTCGCGTGGACGACAGTCGCCGCGGCGATCCTCGCCCAGGTGTTCATCACGGTGCGCCTGTGGCGGAGCGATCTGTACTCGCGCGACCAGAAGCTCCTGCAAAGCGCGCTGAGTTGGCTATTGCCGATCGCGGGATGCTTCATTGTGTACTCGGGGTTGCGGCAGGAAGACGATGTCTCCCGGCCGACGCCGAACACCGAGATGGAGAGTGACGACGAGGAGTAGATGGAGAATGGCTGCTGAGCAGCGCCGCGCGCTGCTCAGCAGGCCATGCTCGAGCTCTGGGGGATCCCCTCCCGGGCACGCACGGTAGCCGCTACGCTGCTGCCGAATCGGGAGAGGGAGCCAAGCCTGCCCCAGGCGCAGCGCCCATCGCCGCATGTGCGTCGCCGACCCTGATCGTGGACCGATACGGTCGCGGTGTCGCAAGCGTGGGAGTCGAGCGCCCCTACGCCGTGCGAAGAACGGGGCCGGTCGTCCGGTGTCGAGGCTCATGTGTCCTACAGCGATGCGGGCACACCTGGGATGGGGGACGCGACGCTTCGGGGGAAGGGCTCGTCCTGGGCTCTCTCCGTGGTGCTCCGAACAGAGGCAGTCGTTCTTTCGGACCCGAGATGAGAAAAAGCTGAGCCGCGCGCGCTATCCGCAGCGACAGCGGTCCATGGGAGTCGTCGAAGCTGCCCAGAGCAAGCCGTGATGTTGGCACGACTCCACTTACCTCTTACATCTGGAGGACGACATGCATCGTGCGCGCGTGAACATGGGGATCCTGGGTTGGCTGGCGGGCGTGGCCGTCTGTTCGGCACCGATGGTCGGATGTAGCGGCGGCGAGAGCACCCAGGCGGAGGCGAGCGCCACGTCAGGCTCCACCACCACGAGCACCGGTAGCGCTACCGGCGGGAACGCGGGGAGTGGTGGAGACGTGCAGGGGGGCACGGGCGGGCTCGGGGGCGCTGGAGGGCAAGGCGGGAGCGGTGATGGAGGCGCGGGCGGCACCGGCGGCGCGGGCGGCACCGGCGGCACCGGCGGGCTCGGGGGGGCCGGAGGGCAAGGCGGGAGCGGTGACGGCGGGGCGGGTGGCACCGGCGGGGCGGGGGGGCAAGGTGGCCTCGACGGCTCGGGGGGACAGGGTGGGGCCAGCGAATCTCCGTGTCCCCCGACCCAGACGTTCTGTGATCCCGCGTGCGTCGATACGCAGACGGACAGCATGAACTGTGGGGCTTGCGGCACCACCTGCAAAGCGGGCTCGACCTGCCAGGCCGGCGCCTGCACATGCCCGCTGGCGGGGCAGACCTACTGCGATCCGCTTTGCGTCAACACGAACCTCGATCAGTTCAACTGCGGGGCGTGCGGCAACACGTGCGGCGGCGGCTCGTTCTGCACCGCTGGCGAGTGCACGTGCAACGCGGGGCTGGCGTACTGCGGCAACCGATGCGTGAATCTCAGCAACGATGAGAGCAACTGCGGAGCGTGCGGCACCGTCTGCACCGACGGACAGAACTGCGTCACGGGCATCTGTCGCTAGTTCCGCGTGTCAGAGATCCCGCCATAAACACCGGTCGATGACGAGCGGTCGCCGGGCTCGCCTGGCGGCGCCCGAGCCACGTCCGCATGGTCATCGCCCGCGCCAAGTACCGCGACGCCGGCGGCGCAGACAGCGCAAATCGCTCCGTCCACCGTTGCGGCGGAAGGCTCGCGAGTGCTTCCGGCGGAAACATCGCCCTCACGAGGTTGATCCCCGCGCTCTTGCCGTTCCCGCCCTCGCCAAATAGAATCGGGCAGCGCTGAAATCTGACGGCGTCGCCAGCGTAATGTAGACAATATTACATATCCGAGTGAACTCGTTGGATCTGTTGGTATTTGTACGCGGATCAGTGGATCGTACTTCTTGTACGTTATGCCAACTGCCGGTCGTCGTTGGCGGAAAATTCTTGATAGGTCGGAATGGCTTCGCGCGGGCTATCCTCGGTGGCACGCCAGCGCGAACGCTTGGACGGCCTCGAGCTCGTCAAGGCGAGCCCGCGGCGCGACGAGCACCGGCGGCCCCTCGGGCGGCTCCTCTTCGCCGTCGTCCCGTCAGCTAAAGACAGCCAGTCTCTCGAACCATTCCAATCCTTATTACACGGAGTTGAGATTACCATGCTCAGCAATAAAGTCGTTTTGATCACCGGGGCCACATCGGGAATCGGGGCCGCGACGGCGATCGCGGCGGCGCGGGCCGGCGCCAAGGTGGTGCTGGCCGCGCGACGCCAGGAGATGGGCGACGCGCTCGCGGCCCGCATCAAGGTGGAGGGTGGAAACGCGCTGTTCGTCCGCACCGACGTCACCGTCGAGGCGGACATCCACGCTCTGATCGAGCGCACCGTGGAGGTCCATGGGCGGCTGGACAGCGTCTTCAACAACGCCGGTATCGCCACCGCGCTCGGGCCGCTCGCGGACGTGCCGGTCGCCGATTACCTCGCTCTCATGCAGGTCAACCTGCACAGCATCTATCTGTGCATGAGGTATCAAGTGCCCGTCATGAAGAAGGGCGGCGGCGGCTCGATCGTCAACTGCGGCTCGATCGCCTCCACGGTCTCTGCGCCCGGGTTCGGCGTCTACGCCGCGACCAAGCACGCGATCCTCGGCCTCACCAAGTCTGCGGCCATCGACTACGCGGCGGACAAGATTCGCGTCAACGCCATCCTGCCCGGCCCGGTGGAGACCGAGATCTGGGATCATATGCAAAGCGGCGAGCAGGTGCTCGACGCCTTCGGCGCGGCCACGCTGATGAAGCGGTACGCGCACGCAGACGAGATCGCTCGACCGGCGGTCTTCCTGCTGTCCGACTGGTCGTCGTACATGACCGGCACGCAGCTGACCGTGGACGGCGGCTACACCGCAGTGTGACCCGGGGCAGCGCGCCTCGGAAGATCCAGGCGCGCTGCCGGCACCTCGCCGCGACGACGCGTGGGCGAAGGTCGAGCAGTGGAGCCGTGAAGAGGGGGAATTCGAGAAGCGAGCGGCGTTCGCGCTGCTTTGGAGTCTTGCTCTCCACGACAAGCGCGCGAAGGACCGGCAGCTCGTCGACGCACTCGCGCTCCGCGACCGGTACACGAGCTCCATCGGCGAGCGGCTCGCGAGCACGCCTTTCGCAGCCTCGCGACCGCGCGGACGAAGGTCACGGCGAGCGGCGCTCCAGCGGCCCTGGCGAGCCGCGATCCGGGTAGCCAACCCTCGGCACAGCGCTCGATCAGGACTGGGAGCGGCTTCTTGCTTGCGGAGTCGCGGTGTCGCCAACGAAGCGCGCGACCTCCATCGCGTCGCGGGGGCCGCCGCCGAGCCAGCCAGCGCGGGGTCAGGTAAGTAAAGGTCGTTGGCTGGCCTGGATAACCCAGTCGCGCTGGGTGTTCACCAACACTTCTGTGGATTTCGTCTGCGTTCATACACTCAAGCGAGCGGACGGCCGCTTCTCTATACCTTGCTTCACACCGGCGGGCGGCCTGAGCACTTCAGTTCTGCATCGAAAATTTATAGCCTTGATGTGAATGACGACCGAAGTGTGCGACCTAATTGGCGGTCGTTTGATCCTGGAAAGTATTTCGTCTTGACCGGACATGTCGATCCGGGAATAGAGTCGTTTCACGAGAGCGCCTGTATCCGCACCCTCTGGTGCTGGATGGTCTGCACCGATGGTTCGCGGCGCGAAGGCATGCAGCGGGAGGCTCCTCTTTTGCCCCCTGGTGCCTTCGCCCGTCACGGTCCTGTCCACCGCAGCGGTTCGACGACGCCGGGGGAGAAGAAGCCATGCATTCGATTTCTCGATGCTTTGGGTCGCGGTCGTTTGCCGCCGGGAAGCTCATCACCTCGCTCGTGGTGATGTCGATCGTTGAGCGCCGCTCGATGAGGACGTGACCGCGGAGGGGCCGCCCAGGCCCCGATTCGAGGTCAGTCGCCGAACGGGTAACCCACAGACGAAGCAAGTCTGCGACGGGGCACGTGTGTGCCTTCCGTCAAAGGAGACTCAATGCGTAGAATCAGTCACCTCCTTCCCTTGGCGTTCTTGGCCGGGATCTCCGGCCTGCTCGGCTGCCTGGGCGTCTCCGATTCGGACGATCTGGCTGAGCTGGCCGAAGAAGACGTGGGCGCGAGCGAGGAGATGCTGGTGGCGCGCCCCGCCGCGCGGCTCATCTTGACCGACTCCGTCATCGCGCGCCTGAAGGCGCGCGCCGCGGCTGGCGACGCCGCCTGGACGGCGTTGAAGAAGCGCTGCGACGATTACACGACCGGCACGATGCACCCGCCGAACGGCAGCACCTACCCGGGCTACCCGAGCGTCGGGCAAGGCTATCAAGGTGACGAGTATCCGCCGGTCGTGCGCGCGCTGGGCATCTGCTATCGCGTGACGAACGACACGGCCGCGCAGGCTCGCTACGGCGAGGCCGGCGTTCGCCTGCTGGAGGCCATGAGCACCCCGGTCGCGTCCGGGGGGCAGAAGCCGTCGACGGACCTGGGTTACGGCATCCGAAACTACGTGGTCGGTATGGCGTTCGGCTACGACTGGCTCTACCCGGCGCTGCCGGCTGCGACCAAGACGCGCCTGGTCGCTTCGATGAACGCGTGGATCGACTGGTATGACGAGAGCGGGTTGATCAAGAACGACCCGATCGGTAACTACTTCGCCGGCTACTACCTCGCCAAGACCGCGGCGGCGCTGGCGACCGAGGGCGAGAACGCCAAGGCCGGCGCGTACTGGAACGACGTCGTGACGCGCATGTGGGGACAGCTCGTGAAGCCGAAGTTCACGAGCATGATGGCCGGCGGAGGCTGGCCCGAGGGCTGGGGCTACGGCGGCAGGGCCGTCTTGTACGTGGTCGAGGCGCTGTGGGCGACCAAGACGGCGACCGGCCTCGACTGGTGGAAGGAGCTGCCGCTGGCCCGCGAGCAGGCGACCTATGCTCGGTACTTCACGTGGCCTTCACTCAAGCACATGGACGACCAGGGCACGATTCGTGCGGGCATCAACATGCGTCCTTCTGTGGCGATGTTCCTCGGCCTGGCGACCATGCTCGAGCAGCAGGGTGACACCTCGGCCGCCGTCGCGCGCGGCTTCGCCGCCGACGTGATCGCGGCAGCAGGCGACGACTCGGCGCCGTGGTCCAAGTTCTTGTATGGCGATCCGGCCGCCGCCAGGAGCGGGTACCAGTCGAGCGGCTTGTCGCACTTCGCGGCCGGCCCTGGCCACGTCGGCATGCGCTCGTCCTGGGACAAGACGGCCGTGTGGGGGGCGCTGTCTGGCGGCGCGTACATCAACGCCGCCTACTCCGGTGAGCAGATGTTCAACGCCGGCGGTCTGAGCGTGGTGGTCGGCGATCAGCCGGTACTGATGAACGCCACCGGCTGGCTGCCCCAGAACTGCGGCAACGCCTGCGAGAACCTGGTGAACGACGACAGCTACGGCACGAGCCAGCGCCGGCTGCACAATACCTTCTTCGTCGACGACGCCACGAACCGGTACAACCCCGGACAAAATTCGCTCTCACCGGTCGATTCGAACGCCCATGTAGAGCGGTACGAGGACCGCGGCGCGTTCGTGCGCGCGCGCGCCACGGGCCTCGGAGACCAGTACGGCAGCCCCACGGTCAAGCCGGTCTCGCAGTTCACGCGCGACGTGGTGTTCTTCCGTCCAGGCAGCTTCGTGCTGTTCGACCGCACGACGGTGGCGAAGGCCAGCGCGGACCAGTGGATGAGCTTTCACACACCCGTGGCGCCGCGTCAGGTGACCACCGCCGACGCGACACAGAAGCGCTTCGACGTCGTGGTGGGGACCACGCTGGTTGGAAGCGTGCGCGCGCTGCTGCCGAAGAGCGCGAGCACGACGACGACGACGCTGCCCGCTTCGACGGCGCGGCTCGAGGTGCACGCTCCGGTGCGTGCGGCGGCGCAGCAGTGGCTGACCGTCGTCTCGGCGGGCGCGACGCTCGGCGAGCAAACGCGACTGTCGGCTGCGGACGGCAACGTAATCGCCGGCAACGTGGTGGGCGTCGAGCTTTCGGCGCCGCAGAATCAGGTCGTGCTGTTCTCGGCCGATCAGGCCGCGACCGGCACCGTGTGTTGACGCTCAGGCTGGCTGATGGTCCGCCGCGCAGGCCGCTTGATGGCGATCGCCGGCGTGCGCGGTTGCAGTCAAGGAGAGCGATGGCCATCGCTCGGACGCGCGCCGCAGGGCGACTCGCGATGGCCATCATCGTTCGTGGCCGTCGGCGCCGGCGAGGTGTTCCTTTGCCAGCGCCGAGGTGACGCCCGTCGTGTCGGTCAGCGTCAGCTGCCGTCCGTCCCCAGATCGCCGACGATGCGTGCCATCACGTCACGCTCGACGAGCTTCTTCTTCCGTCGCGCCGCCTCGCGCAGCGCGGCGGTGGCCATGCGGTCGATCTCGCGCAGGCTCGAGCCGGCCGCTTCGTGGAGCAGCGTCAGAGCGTCCGCGGTGAAGACGTCGCGGTCGGCGCCGGCGCGGCTCATCCGTAGCCGCACGTACTCTCCGGTATCGTCGGGCACCATCGCACCGATCGAGAGACGCCGCTCGATGCGCGAATACAGCGAGCGGTTTTTGCGCAGCTCAAGCCGGTCTTGGAGGTCAGAGAGCCCTACCAGGATCAGCGACAGCAGGGCGCGGCTGTCCCATTCGTAGTTGAGCAGGATGTGGAGATGATCGAGCGTGTCTTGGTGGAGCAGGTGCGCTTCGTCCAGCAGGAAAACCGGGTGGATGCGCTCGCGGCCGAGGGTCTCGATATGCGCGCTGACTGCGTAGAAGACAGCCGCTGCGGTCGCGGCGGGGTTGAGTCCGAGGGCATGGCAGAGCTGGCGATAGAAGTCGCGACGGCCCAGCGTGGCGTTGTGGCAGTAGGTCAGCCGGAAGCCGGCCTGCGGCAACCGATGACGCACTGCCCGCAGCACACATGTCTTGCCGGCACCGGGCTCGCCGACCAGCAGCACTTGGGCGTGCTCGTGCACGGCCTCGCACACCTCCTCGACGAGTTGCTCCTTGGAGGGCGGCAGCCACAGGTCGCCGTCCTGGATCTCCTTGGAGAAGGGGGCGGCGGAGAGGGTGAAGAAGCGGACATAGGACTCGCTCACGTTTCACCTCCGCGCTCGCTCGTGTCGGCGCCAGTGCCCATCGAGCGGCCGAGCGTCCGCGCGGGGTTGAAGTCCACCGGGCGTGTCGGCTTGTCCGCCGCAGGCCCGCCGCACGGCACCCGCTTGCGCCGCGCGTTGCGCTGCGGATCGACCGGATGCAGCACCAGGCGCTTGCCCTCGTGCTCGACCCACGGCGGCTCGTCAGGCGCGACGAAGCACCGGGCGACGGAGACGATCTGGCCGGCGAGGTAGCCCTGATCGAGCTGCCAGGCGACACCGTCGACAGAAACGATGTTGTCGCCCGAGACGCGGCGGCGAGTGCGCTCGGTGAGCGCGACGCGCAGCGCCTTTTCGTCGACGCCGCCCTCGGCGGCGGGGCGAGCCGCATAGATCTTCGCCGGGGTCTGGCCGAGCAGGCCCGCGTGCGGCGCCGGGTGGTAACGCCTGTCGAGGAAGGCACGGAGCGTCGTGTTGATGTCGACGAGCGACGCCACGGCGCCGAGGTAGGTCAGGCACCCTTCGCGCAGCGTGCGCCAGAAGCGCTCCATCTTGCCACGCGCCTCTGGGTCGTACGGCTTTGCGTGCAGGAGCGTGATGCCGAGCCGCGCGCACGCGGTTTTGAGGACATCGCCGCGGTAGGTGGAGCCGTTGTCGAGATAGAGCGCGTCGGGCTTGCCGTGGCGACGCAGGGCGTCGACGGTCATGGCGAGCATGTCGACCTCCTTCTCGGTCGTGTGCGCCTCGAGCGCCACGACGTAACGAGAGGCGTCGTCGAGCAGCCCGTGGATGCGCAGCGGCGTCGCTTTGCCGCCGACGGTGCAGCCGGTCACGTGGCAGACGTCACCGTGCCAGAGCGCGCCGGGGCGCTCGGCCTGCCAGCGCAGCCGCGTCTTCGACTCGCCCTCGGCGCGCGCGGCGCGGCGGCGAAGGCCGTGCGCGGCGTACAGTCGCCGTACGGTGGGCTCGGAGACCTTGCCCGCTTCGAGCCGCCCCTCGTCGACGAGCGTCTTGAGGATGAGCGGTACCGAGGCGTCGGGATGCTCGCGTCGGATGTCGAGCAGCAGCGTGCGCAGCTCCTCCGACAGGCCCTGCGCGAAGCCGCGATCGCTGCGCGGCTGCGGGCGCAGGCCGTCGAGGCCAGCGGAGCGATACGCATACAGCCAGCGCTCGAGCGTGGGCACCGAGTAGGTGCGCGTGCTGTGCGCGCCCGGCGGTCGAAACCGCTGCTCGCTGAGCGTGCGCAGCTCGGCGGCGAGCTGGCCGTGGGTGAGCACGCGATGCATGAGAGGGCCAATGACCGTGGCGCGATAGATCGCGACGGTCTCGGCTGGGTCGGCAGGGCCGAGGGGCATTCGGACAGGTCCTTTCTGCGCCTTGCTGGCGCGCGGTCCTTGTCCGGGATCGGCGGCGTTTTCGGCAGCGATCCTCTCAGGTGGGCTGTACGAGTGGGTCTCCTTGGGGGCAAAGGACCTCACGCCGCATGCGCGGCGCCGAAGAAGGCGCGCTGCTCGAGCGGTAGCGCCCGGGTCGTCGGGTCCGCGCTTGCCGCGAGTGATGCCGCAGCGGCGGCTGCGCTCTTCCGGAGCGAGGCGGACGGGCCTGGGTCGGGGGCATCCGCAAACAGACGTCGCTGCGCGACGTCGCGCGCCCACCGGCGCAGCGTGGCCCAACCAGCGACGGCGCTGTCGCCGAGGATCTTCGCCGGGCCCACACGCCGACGGACCTCAGCCGCCGTCGAGAGCGCCAGGCCCCAGAGCGCGAGGGCGAAGCCGATCGCGGCGGCGCTGTACACGCGAAGGCCGAGCACACCGCGAGGAACGACGAGGAGCACCGCGCCGCAATCGAGGCAGCGGTAGCGGCGGGCGGTCACCGAGAGCACCTCGGGAGGTTGGTCCGGGCTGGTGGGGCCCCAGACCTGCCGCTCCCGCCTGCCGTGGCCTTGGAGCCGGATGGCGCCGCCCAGCGGACAGCTCGCAGCGCCGCAGACGGGGCAGCGCGCAGGCCTAGCTTCGACGACCGTGGGCAGCTGCTGCTGCCAGCGCTTGATGTCGATGGCGCTCTGGATAACACTGCGACCGCTTCGATTCCTGGGCACAAGAACCGGAGCACGACGAGGAGGCTGTCCGCCAAGATCAGGTCTCCTCGTCGCCTATTTTGTGGCCGGCACCGCGCCGCTGCTCCGCTCCTGCGGTCGGCCTACCCCGTCGTGAGGCGGGCGCGGGAGCAACAAGAGGTGGTAATTTTCGACCGATGGACGGAAGTGGGGTGCCCGCGCGGGAAGGGCTTCTCTGGGGTCGACGAAACCGTGCGCAGAGAGGGCTGCGATGAGAATCTTGAGGGGCTGGAGGTAATGCGCGTGCGCCGCGGCCCTCCGGAGTCGTCCTCTCGGGTCGCGCACGCGGAGCGAGCACTCTCCTTGATGGCCAGCCTCGTTGGGCAGAACCCCTCACCATCAAGCAGCATGCTCGATGCGATGCGCTGCCGCATCAATGAGAGGGCGCGGTAATACCGTGTCGAGCGCGGAGTACCTGGTCTCGCAAGCGGCAGCCGAGCATGTGCTGGTCGATGTTGCGCCCTCGAGCTCCGGATACGCGGTCACGGCCGTCGCCTCCGGCGGAAAATGGCGCATCCGCGTGAGCGCGGGCGGCGCGCTGCAGGTGTCGGGCGCCAGCGAGACCTTGAGCTTCAAGGTCAGCGCCACCGGCGCTGTCACGGCGGGCTCCTCGACGCCTCCGACGTCGACGCCGACCACACCGTCGCCGCCCACCGAGCCGACGCCGCCGACGCCGACCGAGCCGACGCCGCCCAGCGGTACAGCGCAGACGCTGACCTTCACTCAGGGCGTCAATGGCTACACCGGCGTGCAAGATCTGAGCATCTCCAGCCTGAATTACTCGTCCAGCAACCCTGTCGGCACGGTCTACAAGACCAACGACGTGCTCCTCGCCGACACGCGCCGCTACACCATGAAGGCGCTCATTCGTTTCGACGTATCGCAGATCCCCACCACCGCCACGGTGACGGCCGCCAAGCTCGACGTGACCTTCGAGAGCTGGGTCGGACCGCAAGCCCTGAACGGCAACTTCATGAAGACGCCGTGGAGCTACGGCTCCGCGACGCTGGGCTTCACAAGTGGGGGCGCGGGCAGCAACTGGACCGCGCCGGGCATCGGCTCGGGCGACGTGCAGGGACCGACCTTTCAGTTCCTGAACATCGACGATAGCGGCTATCAGCGCAGATCGATCGCGCTCGACCCAGGCAGCGTGCAGAGGTGGGTCCGGAGCAGCGCCGCCAATCAAGGCCTCGTGCTCGCCAACACCGCGACCGGCAAGGATCTGCGCATCTGCTCGAGCGAGGTGGCCAATGTCGCGAGGCGTCCGACGCTCTCGGTGACCTTCCAGTAGCGCCGCGCAGTCGAGAAAGGTCCTCCCGGGCCGCAGTCGCTGGCCTCCTCGGCGACCCGGGAGACCAAGGTAAGATCCAGGCGGCTTGGCGCGGCGGCGGTCCGGCACGGGCCGCCGCCGCGGGCGACCGCACGCTCGTCGGGAGGAGGCCGCCACGCGCCGCACAGAAGGCCCGCCGACGCCTCCTCGCCTTCTGGCTCGGCCGCCGCCGCACACAGCGCCTCCCAGGGCGCCCCCTGCGCCTCCACGGGCGCCGCGCCGGTCACCAGCAGCGCGCGCTCCTCGCGCCGCGCAGCGACCGACGAGGCCAGCTCGCCGCGCCGCGAGCCGCCCGGGAGCGCGTCGAGCACGTGGGCGCCCGCGCGCCGGTCCGCCTGACGCCGATCATCTCTGCGCCTCGCTCCCCTCCGTGGGCGCGACGCAGAAATCCGCCTCGGCGCCGTAGCCCTGGGCGGGCGCGTAATAGCCGACCGGATTGCCCTGCCGCTGGAAGTCGTGGTGCTGGCGCGAAAGCCAGCGCGGCGCCTCGCCGGGATCGTGGATGTGCTCGAGGCGGTCGAAGCGCCACACCACGTTGCCTTCCCAGTCGACCTGGACGAGGTCGATCTGGTCCTGCGCCCCGTGCCGCGGGTCGCGCTCCCCGGTGCTGCCGAACACCTGTCCACCGGGCACCAGCTTGTTGGGAAACCCGTGCAGCCCATTCCAGAGCTGCACCTCACGGCCGTTCATGTCGATGAGCAGCGCGCCCACCCCTGCAGCCTGGAAGATCGTATAGCCGTTCCAGCTCCGGTCCGGGTCATAGAGGGTGACCCCGGTGGGGTAGATGGTCGGATGGCCCATGGTTCGCGTCTCCTCGTCCGCGGTGGCGCTACGCACGGGGCGTACCAGCGGTGAATGCCGCGGGTGGAGGTGTTGCGCCGGGCGCCGGCGCGCGGGCGCTGCTGCGCAGCGAGCAGCCGACCAGCACCTTGCGCTGGCCTGGGCGCACCGCGGACGTCGAGAGCGTCCTCCGGCCGCCGAGATCCCCGCCGAGGTGTGCGCCTCTCCAGAACGGCGCGCCCCGCTCTCGGCGACGGCGGCGTCGGAGCGCGTGCGCGCGGTCAACGAGGCGCGAGGCGCGAGGCCGAGCCGCGTCCGCCGGTGGGCTCTGGAGACCGGCTGGGCCATACTCCCCCCCGAGAAGCGGGTGGCATGGATTTCGACGTCGACTTCGCCATCGTGGGTTCGGGCTTCGGCGGCAGCGTCTCCGCGCTGCGCCTCACCGAGAAGGGCTACAGCGTCACCGTGCTCGAGTGCGGCAAGCGCTGGCGCAAGGAGGATTTCCCGAAGACCAACTGGAATGTACGGAAGTTCCTCTGGGCGCCCAGGCTGCTCTGTCACGGCATCCAGCGGCTGACGCTGCTCAGCGACACGCTCATCCTCTCGGGCGCGGGCGTGGGCGGCGGCTCGCTGGTCTATGCCAACACCTTGCTGGTGCCCCCGCCCGAGGCCTTTGCCAGCCCCGGCTGGCCGGCCGGCACCAGCTGGCGCGACGAGCTGATGCCCTTCTACGAGCTCGCGAAGCGCATGCTCGGCGTGACCGCGAACCCGAAGCTCTGGCCGGCCGACCGTCAGCTCCGGCAGATCGCCGACGAGATGGGCCGGGGGGACACGTTCCACGTCGCCAGCGTGGGTGTCCTCTTCGCGAGGGAGGGCGAGCAGGAAGGGCAGCGCGTGCCAGACCCGTTCTTCGCCGGCGAGGGGCCCGATCGCACCACGTGCGTCCACTGCGGCGGCTGCATGGTGGGGTGCCGCTTCGGCGCCAAGAACACGCTCGACCTCAACTACCTTTATCTGGCCGAGAAGAAGGGCTGCACCATCCAGCCTGAGACGATGGTCACCGCGATCGAAGCGCTCCCGGGCGGCGGCTACGAGCTCACCCTGGAGCGTTCGACCGCGCTGCTCAGGAAGCGGCGCCGCACGCTCCGGGCGCGCGGGGTGGTGCTCAGCGCCGGCGTGCTGGGCACGGTGAAGCTCCTGCTGAAGGCGAGGGCCGAGGGCCGGTTACCCCACCTCTCCACGCAGCTCGGCAACTACGTGCGTACCAACAGCGAAGTCATCCTCGGGGTGACGGCCAGGGACGACCGGGTCGACTACTCCCGTGGCATCGCGATCGCGAGCGGCATCTACCCGGACGCGCGCACGCACATCGAGCCGGTGCGTTACCCGGCCGGCTCCGACGTGATGGGCGCGCTGGGCACGGTGCTCACCGACGACGCGCCGGGCCTGCCGCGCTGGCTGCGCTGGCTGGGCCGGCGGCTGCTCCACCCCATCGACCTGATCACCGGGCTCCTGCCGTTCAGGTTCGCGAAGCGCTCCACGATCCTGCTCGTGATGCAGACGGTGGACAATTACATGCAGCTCGCCTGGAAGCGCGGCGGGATGACCACCCACAGACCGCCCGGCCAGCCGAAGCCACCGGCGTACATCCCCGTCGCCAACGAGGTTGGCAAGCGGCTCGCCGTGCTGATGGACGGCACCCCGCGCAACGCCATCAACGAGGCCGTGCTGAACGTCCCGACTACCGCGCACATCCTTGGCGGCTGCGCGATCGCCGACAGCCCGGAGCGCGGGGTGATCGACCAGCGCAACCAGGTGTTCGGCCACGACGGCCTTTACGTGGTCGATGGCTCGATGGTGCCCGCGAACCTGGGCGTGAACCCGTCGCTCACCATCACCGCCATGGCCGAGCGGGCGATGAGCAAGATGCCGCCGAGGCGGGACAACCCCGCCTTCACCGGGGCGTCCAGAATGTTCGAGGCGGCGGCGCCCTCGAAAGGCCAGGCCACGATAAAAAACGGTTGCGAGGCGAACAAGATTCCTTGTAGGTAGAGAATGTGGTGTGCGTGGTAGTGCGCGCCACACAAAGGCAGGGGCAGCTTGGACTCTCGACAGAAGATCGGCGCGGTGCTCGGGGACCGTTATGAGATTCTCGCCGAGCTGGGCGAGGGCGGCTTCAGCACCGTCTACAAGGCGCGGCAGCTCGCGACGGGCCAGTGCGTCGCTATCAAGGTGCTGCAGCTCGGATCGAGCGGCGCGGCGCAGGCGCGCGAGAAGCGCGTCGCGCGCTTCAAGCGCGAGATGCAGCTCTGCGGGCAGCTCCACCATCCGAACATCGTCAGCCTCATCGACTCGGGGCAGGCGGACGAGGACGTCGTCTATTCGGTCTTCCAGTTCGCGCCTGGCAAGGACCTCGCCCGGGTCCTCGCCGAGGAGGGCCCGCTGGATCCTCGCGAGGCGCGGCACTTCATGCTGCAGATCCTCGACGCGCTCGGCTGCGCGCACGCGCAGGGGGTGATCCACCGGGATCTCAAGCCCGCGAATCTCATGGTCATCCCCACCGGCGCCAGGCGCAACGTGCTCGTGCTCGATTTCGGTATCGGCGCGCTCACGGAGGAGGCGAGCCGCGAGGAGAAGACGCGGCTCACGCTGACCAACGAGTCCGTGGGCACGCCCGCCTACGCTGCGCCCGAGCAGCTCCGCGGCCAGCCTCCGACGCCGCGCACCGATCTCTATGCCTGGGGCTTGGTCTTCCTCGAGTGCCTGACCGGCAAGCGCGTGATCGCGGGCGACACCGCGGCTGACGTGATCTTCAACCAGCTGTCCGCCGATCCCGTCGCCATCCCCGCGACCATCGTCGACCATCCGCTCGGGGACATCCTCCGACGCGCGACGGCGAAGGACGCGGCGGCGCGCAACGTCACCACCGAGGGGCTCCTGCGTGAGCTCGAGGAGTGTGACGTGAGCGGGCTGCGATCGAGGAGCGCCCCCGTGCGCCTCCAGCGGGTCGCGCCGGACATGCTGACGGAGACGGTGGAGCTCGCCAGGCAGCTGGCCGACGGTGGGCGCTCCAAGCAGCTGGTGGAGGGCGAGCGGCGCCAGATCACGGCCGTTTGCTGCACCCTGGCGGCGTCGAGCACGGCGCAGGGGCAGGTGGACACGGAGGAGCTCGATCAGCTCCTCGGCCTCCAGCAGGAGGCGTGCACGATGATCGCCCGCCGCTTCCACGGCCACGTCGCGGGCGTGCTCGGCGACAGCGTGCTGTTCTATTTCGGCTACCCGACGGCGCGCGAGGACGCCGCGCGCCGCGCGGCCGAGTCGGCGCGTGAGATGGCGGCGGATCTGCGCCGGCGAAGAGAGGCGGTCGAGGCGGAGCGCAAGATCCGCATCGATCTCCGCATCGGGATCCACACCGGGCTGGTGATCGCGCGTGAGCTGCGCGATCTGAAGGTCGCCGGCCTCGGCTACGTCGTGGGGACGACGCCGAACCTGGCCGCCCAGCTCAGCGCGGCGGCGGAGCCCGGCGGCATCGTCGTGAGCGGTGAGACGCAGCGGCTGCTCCGCAAGCACTTCGCGCTGGAGGAGGATGGCTCCCGCTCGCTCGATGGCTCCGAAGCGCCGGTCGAGGTGTTCCATCTGCGGGACGGGAGCGTGCCCGGCGGGCTCCGAGATGTGCCCCTCGTCGGCCGCGCGCGGGAGCTTGACACGCTGCTGGAGCGCTGGGGCCACGTCCGCAGCGGCGGAGGCCAGGCCGTCCTCATCACCGGTGAGCCGGGTATCGGCAAGTCGCGCCTCGCCCGCGAGCTCGAAGAGCGGATCGATGCGGAGGCGCACAGCTGGCTGGAGAGCCGCTGCACGCCGGACAGCGCGAACAGCGCGTTCTACCCCATCGTCAGCCTGCTCGAGCGCTTGATCGATCCGCGCCGCGAGGCAAAGCCCGAGGATCGGGCGGACAAGCTGGAGGCGCTGCTCTCGCTCCACGGCTTCGACCTGTCCGAGGCGATGCCGCTCTTCGCGTCGCTCCTGTCGCTCACGCTGCCGGGGATGTGGGCGCCGCTCGACGCCTCGCCCCAGAAGCAGCGCGAGCTGACGCGCAACGCCGTGCTCTCGCTGCTCTTCGAGATGGCCGAGAGGGAGCCGGTCGCGCTCTTCATCGAGGATCTGCACTGGGCCGACCCGAGCACGCTCGAGCTGCTCGGCCAGCTCGTCGGCGAGGTGGGCTCGTCCCGCGTGCTCGCGCTGTTCACGGCGCGGCCGGAGTTCGCGCCGTCGTGGTCGCCGGCTGCGGTGCTGCAGATCCAGCTCGGGCGCCTCGGCCGGCCGGAGGTCGAGCAGATGGCCATGAAGGTCATCGGCGGCCGCGCGCTCCCGGCCGAGGTGCTCGATGTCGTCGCGGGCCGCACCGACGGTGTGCCGCTCTTCGTGGAGGAGCTGGTCCTGGCGATGATCGAGGCCGGCGCGCTGGTCGAGGTGAAGAACGAGGAGCGCTATGCGCTGGTGAAGCCGCTCTCGGAGCTGGCGATACCCGCCACGCTTCGCGACTCGCTGATGGCGCGGCTCGATCGCCTCGGCCGGGCCAAGGAGACGGCGCAGATCGCGGCGGCGATCGGGCGGGAGTTCACGTTCGAGCTGCTCCAGGCGGTGAGCCCGCTCGGAGAGGCAGAGGCGCAAGAGGATCTGGACAGGCTCTTGGCGGCGGAGCTCGTGTACAGGAAGCGGCGGCTGAAGAGCGCCGCGTACACGTTCAAGCACGGGCTCATCCGCGACGCGGCGTACGACTCGATGCTGAAGCGGTCGCGGCAGCAGGTGCACGCGAGGATCGCGAAGGCGCTCGAGGAGACGCTCCCGGAGGTCGTCGAAGCAAGGCCGGAGCTCCTCGCGCACCATCTCGCCGAGGGAGATCTCGAGGAGCGCGCTGTCGACCAGTGGCGCAAGGCCGGCCACCTCGCCAACCAGCGCTCGGCGCACGTCGAGGCGGCCGCCCACCTCAGCAGGGGTCTGGCGCTGCTCGAGTCGCTGGCCCATATGCCGGCGCGCGAACGGATCGAGATCGATATGCAGCTCGCGCACGGCGCCGCGCTCATCGCCGTCCGCGGCTATACGGATCCCGTCGTCGAGCGCGCGTATGCCCGCGCGCAGGCGCTCTGCGAGCGTGCAGACAACAGCCCAGAGGTGTTCTGGGCCTTGGTGGGGCTGCACCTCCACCATCACGTGATGAGCAACCTCCGCGAGGCGGTCCGCCTTTCGGAGCTCCTCCAGCGTATCGCCGAGGTGTCCGGGGAGCCGGCGCTGCTCGCCGTCTCGCAGTTCGAGCTGGGCTCGCAGAACTTCTTCCTGGGCGACTTCCGGAGCGCGCTGTCGCAGCTCGATCAGGCCTTCGCCCTGTGCCCGCCCGACGAACGACTCTACCTCTCCGTGACCGGCGGCGATCTGCGGGTGGTCGCGCTCTGCTTCGGCGCGCTCGTGCTCTGGCATCGCGGCCGGACGGAGGACGCGCTGGCGCGCGGGGAAGAGGCGCTCGCGCTCGCGCGTGAGCTGCGGCACGCCCACACCTTGACGTGCGCGCTCATCTTCATCGGAGCCGAGCTGTTCTTCTACACCGGCGACCGGGTGTCGATGCGTCGCTATATCCAGGATGCGATAGCGCTCTGCGATAAGCATTGCTTCCCGTACTGGAGGGTCGAGGCCGAGTTCTTCCTCGCCTGGGCCGCGGGCGACGCCGCGCTCGAGGGCACCGCGCTCGACGATCTCCGTCGCAAGGTCGACGAGCACGCCGGTGTGGCGCACACACTGTTCCTCGGCATCGTCGGCGACATGCTCCTCGCGAAGGGGCGGTTCGACGACGCGCGGCAGGTCGCGCGGCGCGGGCTCGAAATCGCGGAGAAATCTCTGGTGCGCCTCTGGAGCGCCGAGCTGATGCGCATCCAGGGCGAGGCGACCCTCGGCGCAGGCGGCGGCGTTGACGAAGCGGAGGCGTACCTCCGTGCGGCATTCGACCTCGCTCGAGCGCAGGGCTCCGTCGCCCTGGAGCTGCGCGCCCTCCACAGCCTCTGTCGCTTCTGGAGAGCGCACGGGCGAGCGGGGCACGCGCGCGAGCTGGCGGCGGCGCGCTCGGCGGACATCGCCGACGGGCTGGAAACAGCTGAAGCGAAGAGCGCCAGGGCTGAGCTCGCTTCGCTCGCGCGGGGCGTGTGAGCGTGGACTGCGCAGCCCGCGCAGGCCCGGCAGGGGTGAATCAACCTCCCTCCTTGGAGACCGCGAGAGCGATCAGACGACGCCATGATTGACAGCCGAGTGCTCGAATCGAATCAGCTCTTTATCGACGCGTGGTCCTTCTGGGCAGAGCGTTCGCCCGACGGCAGCGTCAGCAGGCCGGCCCCCGGCGTCGTGGCCAGGTGGATGAACCACGCGTGGCCGATCTGTAACCTGATGTTCTTCGACACCCCGGTCGACGACGAGGGCGATCTCGTCGCCCGTATCCGCGCGACGTTCGCCTGCGCCAGCGGGCTGAAGCATGGCTGGCTCTTGTTTGTGAGCCCAGACATGCTGCCTCCGGAGCTCCGCGAGCGCGCTCCGCAGATATTCGCGCAGCAAGGCTTGCCGCACGCAGAGCCGATGACCGGCATGGTCGCGGACTCGTTCGCGGTACCGCAGCATGAGCTGCCGAACGTGGAATATGTGCGAGTCCGCGACGAGCACACGCGGCGGTCGGTGGGGACCGTCAACGCCGAGGCCTATGGCATCCCGAACGAGTGGGGGATCGAGGCGGTGAACTACACATCGATGTGGCCCGACGCCGCGTTCGGTTATCTCGCCATCGTGGACGGGAAAGCTGTCTCGACCGCAACCGTCGTGTCCCTCGAATCGTGCCACTATGTCGGCCTGGTCGCGACCTTACCGGCCTACCAGCAGCGTGGCTACGGAGAGGCCGTGATGCGGCACGCCCTCGAGCAGGCGGCGCTCGCGAAGGGCCCGAAGCGCATGGCGCTACATGCGACCGAGGCTGGGAAGTCCCTTTATGCGACGATGGGCTTTCGCGAGGTCGCACCGTTCATCGGTCACTATGCGAGCGAGGGTTGAACATCCGCTCGCGCGATCGGAGCGAAAGGGCGATACGGTCGCGGTGCCCGACGAAAGGGCCAAGGCCGTAGGCCGTCTTCTCCGCCGCCTGCCGCAGGTCGAGCCAACCAGCAAAGCCGTGGGCGGCGAGCATCGCTGTTGAGGCGAGCTGGCGATCGCGCGGCCGGATCGTGAGCCCGCGTCGTCGCGCATCGAGCTCCGCTTCGCGAAAGGCGCGCCACCGGAAGAGCTCGGCATCGAGCCCACCAGAGATCGTGAGCTCGTCCCACAGGGCTTCTGCGAACTCTGCCTCGGCGGCGATAAACGCCATCCAGATCTCCATCATGGCAATGCGGAGCGCGGTCGGCGCGACGAGCGCGCCGCTGCCGGGATCCGCCTGAGCGCCTGACGGCGCCGCGCCCAGGCGCAGCGCGCCAAGGAGGAGCGCCGCGCGCGGCGCCGCCATCTCGATACGGCGGCACAGCTCTTCCCCGCGCCGCGCGACCACGATGGGGAGCAGGTGGTCGACGTAGCGGCCGCCGAGGAGCTGCCAGCGAGCCAACGCTCGTTTCATGAGCCGTGGCTCGGCACCGCCGAGGGCGTCGTGCGCTCGCTCGCGGTGGATTTCGGTTCGCGCGAAGGATGCGGGACCGAGGCGCCGTCGCGCGAGGACGCCGGGGTCCGCCGCGATCCGCCGGGCGGTGCCGCGCAGCGCCCTCAGGGCGTCGTCGCGCTTCAGATCGTGGGTTGCGAGGAACGCTTCGATGTGTCCGTGAGGATCCGAGACGCGCGCGCGCCCGAGGATGGCGCTCCATGTTCGATCCGCGTAGTACAGGTCGACGGCGGCTTGAATGATCCTGTCCGCGGTCGCGCGGTCGACGCGTCCGGCGCGGACGGCCATCGAGACCGCGTGGCGAACGTTGATGAGCGCTACGGTCAGCGCGCGGTGGCCGTCGTCGGGATCCATGAGCACCGCGACCTCATCATCGGACCCAAGCGCGCTGCGGCGGAAGAGGCGATAGATCGCCCCCATCCCTCGCATCCCGAGCGGCCAGCACTCGGCCGCTCGCAAGGCCCCCATGCTCGAGGCGCCGATGACCACCGCCCCATCCCGGAGGACGTCGACGATCTCGCGGGGCGACACCGCTTCTTGCTGGGAAAAGACCCCGTCGATGATAACGAAGACGGAGCTCCCGTGCTGCCTGGCGGCATAGAGGTCCCCGCGCGCCACCGGCGGGCGAAAATCGCCCCCAGCGAGCGCCGCCTCCGCGTCCCGACGCGAGATCGTGGGGCCGATGTACACGACGGGTGCATCCGGCATGGTGGGCATAGGGTGTCCTTGGCTCGTCGCCGCGGCGGCGCGTCATAACACAGGGAGGGACCATAAGAAACGAGCTACGGCCACAGCAAATGGCGTAGGCAGCGTTCGCCCACCCGCCGCCGGTTGACGAGGAACGGCGAGAGGCCGGGCACGCGGACGCGCACGACCGGGATGCCGATGTCGGGCCGCGTGAGGTCGACGGCAATAACGCGCTCGATGCCCGCGTCCGCGAGGCGGGAGAGCAGGAACGCGAGATCGTCGCGGAGGTCCGTGGAGGCGAAGGACGGCACGGCCGAGAACGGCCTCCATTTCATCGACAGAAGCTGCCGCAGGCGGATGGTGCGACTCTCGGCGCGCCGGCCTGCGGGCAGAAAATTCCATGCGTCGCGCGCGCCGTGGATGACGCCGACGCGTGACTGCACTGCCTCGGTGATTGCGCGCAGCAGCGCGACCTCGGCCCTTGGAGCGGTCCCCGCGCCGCTGAAGGTCCGGGTGGCGACACCATCGGCGGTCGGAAAGCGCGAGTCGGTGAGGACGGCCCAGAACGTTGCGACCCCGATATCACTGGTGATGTCGTGGACGACCATGTGGAGGTCATGCGCGGCCAGAGCATCGAGCCAGCCCCGAGCGCTGTCGGGCAAGGTCGTCGGATCGATCTGCGCGAGCGGCGGGGGCGGAGCCTCGGGAGCGCCGAAGAGCGCGAAGAACTCGACCTGGGCCTGCGCGTCGCGCTCGATCACCTCGCACAGGGCGTGGATGACGGCCTCGATGACGGTGCTGCCGGAGGCGAGCCCATTGGTATCCACGTCCCGCAGGAGGCCGTCTGTCGGAGGGCTCACGGCCAGGTCGGCCGCCAGGAGGACGCCGGTCTCCGAGCGAAGCTCGCGCCCGGCGACCCAGGTGATCGCGCGCTCGGCGGAGTACAAGGTATCGTCGGGGAGGTCAAAGAGGGCGGGGTCGAGGGCGGGTGGCGAGAGGCTCCCCTCGAGGTCACGGAAGCTCGCGCGCAGCGTCAAAGATTCGGGGATGGATTCTGCAGAGACGCGCTCGACAGCCTCCATCAGCGCGCTGACGCGGGCCGACGTCGCGTCGCGACCCTTGCCGAGGTGTGTCGTCAGATCGCGCGCGAGCGGCGTGACGGCGGCGAAGACCGGGAGGCGGAGCCTGTCGAGCGGCGAGAGATCAGACACTCGGGTGATCGGGACACGGGTGGCGATGGCGCTCACGCGGCGCTCGGCGTCATCCGCGGTCGTCACGCGATCGACGAGAGGGTCGATCTTGGGGCTCGGGGGGAAGCGCCAGGGGTCTCTTGTCTGCAAGGCGGTCCTTCCTCCGTGATCGGTAGAGGAGTGGCGGCGACAGGGGGGCGGTTTACCGTCGATGATACATCCGACGGACACCGCGACTCTCGGTTTTTTTTGTTTGACAGCTTGAAGCGTCCCCAGGTAAGATCGCTGACAGAGCGTTGATTTTGAATCGGGGCCCCTGATGAGCAACTTCGATACTCTATATAACGCGGGCATGTTTCCGAGCGCCGTTACAAAGGAAGCTGATCTCGATCCCACGGTGCGGGACACGATCGCCAGGCTCTCCAGCGATGAGATCAACGCACTGATCTCGGCGTACAAGAAGCTCGATAGCACCGCTCAGAGCAATACTCAGGCGTTTCTGCAGGTGTGTGGCTTCTGAGCGGCGTCGATGGAGCGGAGCGCTCGATCCATGCAGCGCGTCGGCGAGCAGCTAGGAGCCGGGCGGCAGCTCTACAGTGTTCGGCTCGTGGAGAATGAATCTGGACCTCTGAGCAAGGGGCAACGATGCGTAACTTCGACGTGCTGTATAAAGCAGGCCTGTTTCCGAGCAGCGTGAATCAGGAGTCCGACCTGGACCCCAAAGTTCAGGCGACGATCGAGAGCCTATCGCACGAGGAGATAAGCGCGTTGACATCGATATTCAACAAGCTCGATGGCGTCGCTCAGAACAACGCCAGCGACGGCATGCGTACGGCCTCCTTCTGAGCGGCGTCGCTGGCGCGGAGCGTTCGAGTCATGCAGCGCATCAGCGAGCAACTGGAAGCCCGGCGGCAGCTCTACAGTGCTCGGCTCGCGGAGGCGACCGCCAGGTTCTGGGAGCACCCACAGCTCGTGGAGCTCTACCCCGTCATGCTGTTCCGGATGCACTGCATGGCGCGCGCGACGGTGCCGCTGATGGAGGCGGCGGTCAGCCGGCTGAGCTCGATGGACACTGCCGATCCGGTGGTCGCTGGTCTCCAGGAGTACTTCACGGATCATATCCCGAGAGAGCGGCGCCATGATGAGTGGATCCTGGAGGACCTCGCGGCGCTAGGGCTCGACGTGCGCGAGGTGCTCGAGCGGCTCCCTCCGCCGACGATCGCCTCGATGGTGGGTTCGCAGTACTACTGGATCTATCACCACCATCCGATCGCGCTTCTCGGCTATATCGCGGTTGTGGAAGCGGAGCCTCCGACCCCCGAGAGGGTGGACTCGATCGTCGCGAAGACTGGCCTGCCCAGGACGGCGTTCCGGACCTACCTGCGGCACGCGGCGCTCGAGCCCGAGCACAATGCGATCTACAAGGAGCTTGTGGACAGACTGCCGCTCGAGCCGCGGCATATCGCCGCGATCGGGCTGAGCACGCTCCACAGCGCTTACGAGGTCGGAAGGTCGATGGAGCAGATCCTCGGAGCCGGCGCGCAGCAGGGGTGAGCTGCCCGGCGGCATCGGTCGAGCGATGCACCTCACGCCTATGAAAGCGGAGCGCCGCGGCTCTCCTTCGGCAGCGTGATCACGAACTCCGTGTACTCCCCTTCCTCGCTCTCCACCCGCATCGTCCCCTGGTGCCCCTGCACGACGATCTCTCGGCTCAAGGACAACCCCAGTCCGGTTCCCTCGCCGGGCGGCTTCGTCGTGAAGAACGGCTCGAACATGCGAACGGCGACCGTTTTCGGGATCCCCATCCCGTTGTCGCGGATGCGCACCTCGACCTGATCCGCCCGGTCCGCGGTGCGGACGCTCAGCTCGGGCGTGTAGCTGGCCCCGCGCTCGCGCTTCTTTTGCCGCATCGCGTACAGCGCGTTGTCGACCACGTTGAGGAACACCCGCCCCATGTCGAGCGCCGCCATCTCCACCGGGCCGATCGCCGGATCGTACGCCGTGACGATGTGCGCGTCGGCGTCGCCGCCCTGGGCCCCGGCGCGCGCGTGCCGCACGCTCTCGTCCACCACTGCGTTCAGGTCGGCCGGCGCCCGCTCGCCCGCCGGGCGCCGGGCGTGCTGGAGCATCCCCTTGATGATCGCGTCTGCGCGACGGCCGTGCTCGGTGATCCGGGCCATGCTGTCGCGCAGGTGGCCCAGGTTCTCCTCGATCTGCGCGAGCGCGCCAGGGTCGAGCCGCGCCCCTTGCGCGCGCAGCTCCTCGCGCAGATCCTCGGCCACGCCGGCGGCGATATCAGCGAAGTTGTTCATGAAATTCAGCGGATTGCGGATCTCGTGAGCGATGCCTGCCACGACGCCGCTGAGCGACGCGAGCTTCGCGTCCAGCACGAGCTGCATGCGCTCCACCGTCTCGCGCTCGAGGCGCCGGTACAGCGACGCGTTCTTCACGGCGACGGCGGCCTGGCTGGCGAACGCGACGAGGAACTCCAGATCCGCGTCGGTGAAGACATGTGTCGCGCTGCGGTTGTCCACATAGAGCACCCCGATGACGTCGTCCTTGGGCTTGAGCGGAACGCACATCGACGCGCGGATCGACTGGGCGACGACGGAGCGCGCCGCGTCGAGGCGAGGGTCGAGAACGGCGTCGGCGAAGAGCGCCGCCACGCTCTTGCGGAGCGCGTAATCGACGATGTTTTGGCTGAAGATCGGCTCATCGTCAGGCAAAGGCAGCGACGTCTTCACGGCGCGCCGCTCGAGCTTCCCCGTCGTTTCGTTGACGAGCAGGATGGCGCCGCGGTCCACGTCGAGGATCTGAAAGATCAGATCGAGGATCTTGTGGAGCAGGGTGTTGATGTCATCGGAGACCGGGAGCAGCTTCGCGACCTCGATCAGGATCTGCAGCCGAGCCTCCGCCCGCGGCGCGGAGCCGGGACCGCCGCGCTCGCTCTCCTGCATGAGCTTGCTGATGACGGTGTGTGTCAGCGGGCGGATCGCCTGCGGTCGCAGCGACGGCTTTGACGAAGGAGCGCCGTCTGTCGTGAAGAGCAGGTCGAGATCGCCGAGCGTGATCGTGTCGCCGCTCCGGATCTCTTTGCGCAGGACCCGCGCGCCGTTCACGAACGTGCCGTTCTTGCTCTGCAGGTCGACGATGAAGAACCTGCCCTCGGACGGCTCGATCCGCGCCTGGCTGCGGGACAGGCTCCTGTGCGGGATGCAGATCGCCTGATCCTCCGCGCGGCCGATGGTGATGGCAATGTCTCCAATGGAGAAGGCCTGCTCCTCAGGACCGCCGGGATTGTAGATGAGCGTCGGCAAGGCTCGACCTATCGCATGGTGGTCGTCATGGTAACACTGACGGTCGGCGTGCCCTCTGCGAGGGAGGCGGCCGGACCGCGGCGAACCACGTTGAAAACGTTCACGGGCGGACCTCCCGGCAAGAGGCTCCTCGCGTCCACCGGCTCGAAGTCGAACAGCCCCTGCGCGGCGTCGCGGACCGCTGCATCGATGAGGATCTCCCCGGGAAGCGCCGTCCTGGCGAGGTGCGCCGCGGCGTTGACCGCGTCGCCGAGCACCGTGTAGTCGAGCCGCCCGTAGGCCTGAGAGCCGACGCTGCCGGAGAGCACCTGCCCCGTGGAGAGGCCGATGCAGATCCGCCGCATGTAGGACGAGCACTTGCCGGCGCGGTGCGCCACCGCCGCCACCTGCGTGCGGACGGCCACGCACGCGCTGAGCGCCCTCGACAGATGATCCGGCCCCTGGAACACCGTCATCACCGTGTCGCCGAGAAACTTGTCCACGACGCCCCCCTTCGCCAGGAGCTCCGGGACGATCATCTCGAAGTTGGCCCTGAGCAGCCTCATGGCCTCTCCGGGCGGCATCGCCTTGGCGGCGGGGATGAACTGGAAGACGTGGACGAACGCCACCGTGGCCATGAGGGTCTCGCTCTCGAGCGCGATCGTGGGCCCTATGGCCCGGAGCCGCTCGACCAACGCCGCGCTCGTGTACTGGCGGAGGACCTTGTTCTCCTCGTCCGAGCGCGCGTTCCTCCGCAGCTCCGCGACCTGTTTCTTGGTCTTGTCGATGGTCGCCTCGAGATCGGCGCGCTGGAGCGGCTTGAGCAGGAAATCAAATGCGCCCTGGTTCATCGCGGACCGGATGTTCCCCATGTCGCCGTAGGCGGACATCATCACCGTCTTTGCGAACGGGTTCACCTCCGGGACGTGCCCGAGGAACGTGAGTCCATCCATCACGGGCATCTTGATGTCGGTCAAGATGACGTCGATATCGGGGTGGCGCCGGAGCTCGCGAAGGGCGGACTCCCCGTTGTCCGCGAAGAGGAACTGGTAGACGCCGTCGCGGATCTTCTGCCGGAAGTGCAGCTTCATCATGAGCGCCACGTCGGGCTCATCGTCGGCGACAAGGATCTTGGTGGGACCGCTGCTGGCCTCGCTCACCGCCGCGAACGCCGCGACGAACTCGCGCGCGGACTGGAACCGCTGCGCCGGATCCTTCGCCAGCGCGCGCTCGAAGAAGCCGTCGAAGTCGGGTCGCAGGCTGGGGACGACGCTCGACGGCGGCGGGGATAGATCCGTGCAGATGCTGATCAACAGCTCCCCGATCCCGCTCGTCGTGAAGGGGAGCCGGCCTGTGAGAGCCCTGTAGGCCATGACGCCGAGCGACCAGAGATCGCTGAGATGGTTCGGCACGACGGCGCGCACCTGCTCGGGGCTCATGTACGCCGGCGTTCCGATCGTCCTGCCAGCCACCGCCTGCTGGTCTTCGTCCGACCCCTCGAAGACCGTCCACACCACGCCGAAATCGAGGAGCTTCACGCATTCGCCGGGCTCCTTCCGGGCGATGAAGACGTTTGCCGGCTTGAGATCGCGGTGGACGATCCCCGCGGAGCTCGCCGCCTCCAGGCCGATGGCGATCTGCCGGAGCAGGGCGAGCGTGGTCGACGGCGAGAACAGCTGCTCCCGGGCGAGCCTGCTCTCGAGGTCCTCTCCTTCGAGGAGCTCCATCACGATGTAAGGGCAATCCTCGTCGATGCCGTAATCATATATCTGCACGATGTGCTCGTTCCGGAGCCGGGCGATCGCCATCGCCTCCCGCTCGAAGCGGCGTCGCGCGGTGTCGGAGGTGAGGTGCTCGGGCGTCATCACCTTGACGGCGACCGGACGCCGGAGCACCTGATCGAACGCCTCCCAGATGACGCCCATCCCTCCGCGTCCGATCTCACGTTCCAGCGTGTACTTCCGTGCGATCGTACGATTCGACATGATCATGTGGGCGTCCGGCGCACGCGCGAAGCACGCGAGCTCGTCCGCGGTGTCTTGGCCCTGGTACTCGGCAGTTCGTACGTCGGTAAGCAGCGCGCCGCCACACGTCCACGACCTTCATGCGGCACGGGCGCGTGCGCGCCGGCATCCCAAGCCACCGCGCTGCCGCCCTGGACCGGTTCGCTTGGACGCATGCGCTGCTCCTCGGTGGTATCTATATCAGGCTGGTTCGAGCCGTCCAAGAGGCATCGCCGGACGGCGCCCTTGCAGCGGCTCGGCCGCGCTCGGCGGTCGCCGTATCGCCCGCTAGTTTCCAGCCGCGAGACCGGGTGGGAATCGTCCGGCCGAGCGTTCAAGGTGGCCGGGGCGGAAGCGGTTTGGTGCAGACGGCGCGCCGAAGGCGCCTCGTACGTCTCTCACGGCAGCTCCGCGAGCGGGCCCTTCCTGTACGCCGTGTCGTTTCCGAAGTGCTCGTCTTCGTAGCCGAAGGCGCGCAGGATCGATGTGTAGACGTTGTGCATCGAGACGTCGGTCTCGTAGTCGGACTGGGTGGGATCCGCGCTCGCGCGCTTGTTGTAGTTGACGTGGCGGCCGCCCGGCCACCTGCCGCCTGCCTTGCCGGCGAGCAGGACGGGGATATCGCGGGGCGAGTGCCCGCCGCCGCACCCGAACTCGCTCGTGAAGAGCACGACGCTGTTGTCGAGCATCGTGCCGTCGCCCTCGGGGGTGCTCTTCAGCCCGTCGAGCAGGCGTGCGAAGAGCTCCATACGCCAGTTGCGGTTCGCGAGGATGGTCGCGCGCCAGTCCTCGAGCCTGTCGGGCTCCGCGCCGCTCGGGCCGACGTCGAGGGCGGCGTGGCCGAGGCTGTGGCCGAGGTCGGTGCTGTACGGTTGGGGCAGCCAGCTCGTCAGGACGTCGGCCACCTGGAAGGTGGCCACCTGCGTGAGACCGCACCGGAACGCATGCAGGAGGACGTCGACCAGCAGGGGCGCGGCCTCCTTGATTCCCCCTCCCGTGTAGGATCCATATCCCTGGTACACGGGCGCTCCGCCGACATCCGGCTTCGTGCAGGCCGCCAGGTTGGAGATGCCCTCGAGCTTCTTCTCCAGGCTCCGGATGTGCTCGGCGTGCGCGTCGAGCAGGTGCCTGTCGGCCGCGCTCACGCGCCCCTTCAGGGCAGCGAGGTGCTCGCTCACGCCGTCGAGGACGCTCTTCCGGTGAGCGCGGAGCCGGAGCTGTTCGGGCGTCGGGCCCGCCCCGGTCTCCGTGACGTCCTGGAAGAGCCGGGCGAAGGCGCTCGTCGGGTCCTTCTCGCTGGACACCTGCTCGCCCGCCGCGTTGTACAGCGGCTCTCCGTAGTTGTGTCCGTCGACCATGAGATCGATCGACGAGAACGGCGCCGGGCTCTCGCCGGCGAGCCGCTGCGCGATGACCTGATCGATCGATGGGCCGAGCGCCCTGGCGTCGTCGCCTCCCGAGGTCGTATCGGCGCAGGTGAGCACTGTCGCGTTGGAGCAGCCGTGGTGCCCGCCGTAGTCTCCCTGGAGCATCCCGGCGGCGTCGTCGACGCCGCGGAGCAGGGTGAGGTCGCCCTTGAGGGCCTCGAGCGGAGCCATCTCTTCGCCGAGGACCTCGAGCGCCGACCCCTCGCCGCCGGGCGCCCAGAGGTCGAGCATGCTCCAGGCGCCCGGCTTCCAGGGATCCCCCTTCTCGCCGGAGGAGTGGCGAGACGTGATCGTGCCGCCGTGGCTGAAGAACACGATGAACCGCCTGGCCCTGCCGTTCGCGGCCCAGACGTCCCCATGGGTCGCCTCGAGCAGCGGCAGGGCGATGCACAGACCGGTCGCGGTGCGGAGGAAATTCCTTCGGCTGAAAGCGGCGCGGCTCATAAGTTCACTCCTCGATCTGGCGCAGGTGCAAGAAGGCATTGCTGGTCGTGAGGGAGACGATGAGATCACGCACGCTGCCGCCGCTCTCGGGCGTCGGCGTGGCCGCCTCGATCGACGCGAGATCCTGGTCGATCGGGACGCGCCGGAGCGCCGTCTGGAAGAAGCGCTTCGTGAGGCAGGCGCGCGCCGCGGGGCTCGCCGCGAGGGCCGCCGACATCCCGACGCCGCCGTCGACCTCCACGCCCTCTTCGTCCGGAGGGAGCGCAGGGAGGCTGCCGCGCGCGTCGATGTCGAGCAGGTAGGGCGCCTGCGCGTCCCCGCCCGCCTCCTGCGACTGCCATCTCCCGAGCGCGTCGTAATGCTCGAACGCGAAGCCGATCGGGTTGATGGTCCTGTGGCAGCTCGCGCAGGCGCCGCTCGACGTCTTGGCCTCCACGTCCTGGCGGATCGTCCTGTGCACCACCTCGCCGTTCTCCTCGACGGCTCCGCCCTTGACCGGTACGTCGCTCGCGTTGGGGGGCGGCGGGCCGAGGGGGCGGCAGAGCACCTGCTCCAGGATGTACGCGCCGCGGCGGATCGGCGATTTGACCTCGAGGCTGCCGAACACGCTCAGGAAGGCCGCCCGCGTGAAGAGCCCCGCGCGCTGATCGCGGGGGAGGGAGACCCACGAGAACGTGCGCTCGTCGGCGGGGCCCTCCACCCCGTAGAGCGCGGCGAGGGGCCCGTTCACGTAGGCGTCCGTCGTCGTGAGCAACGTCTCGAACCTGCCGTCCCCCTCGAAGAGCACGCGCTCCACGAGGGCCTCGAGCTCGGTGCGCATGGCGGCGCGCAGCGCGGGTGAATCCTCGGGGTAGATCTCGGGGCTCTTCGGCGCGCCCTCGAGCGAGGCGTGCTTGTTCGTGCCGTCGAGCTCCAGCCAATCGGCGAAGAAGCGCCTCGCCGTGGCGCGGGCGCGGTCGTTCGAGAGGAGCCGCTCCGCCTGCGCGCGCACGCCGTCCGCCGTGTCGAGCGCGCCGGACTCCGCGGCGTCGAGCAGCGCGTCGTCCGGCGTCGTGTTCCAGAGGAAATACGACAGGCGCGACGCCCGCTCCCAGCCCGTGAGCGGGCGGACGCCGGAGGCGAGCGGCTCGCTCCCGTCCCCGCCGCGGCCGAGCTCGACGAAGTAATAGACGTTGGGCGACTGGATCATGGTCTCGAGCACGACGAGGAGGGCGTCCCCGAACGACTGCTCCTCCCGCGCCCGGGCGTACTGGCCCTTGAGCATCGCGACCTCGGCCTCGTCGAGCGTGCGCCGGAAGGCGCGGCGCCCGAACGTCCGCACGAAGCCGTCCACGCACGCCTCGTCGTCCGCGCCGGTCGTGTCGCAGGGGAACACCGGTGTCCCCCACGACGCGCGCCGCGCGACGATCGCCTCCGCCGCGGCGTTGAGCTTGTCGACGGCGAGGAGCGAGGCGACCTCTCCCGTGTCCGGGTCGAGGTCGAGCTCGAGCCCCGGATCGCCGAACAGGTCGCGCATCGAGCTCGTGAACTGCGCCGGTGTCATCCGGCGCATCCCCGCTGGAGCGACGTCGACCAGCCCGCTCGCGCTCGGCGACCCGCCGCGGTCGCCTCCGAGGTCGCCGACGCAGCCCGAGAGCAGGTGGGACGCCGCGAGGACAATCGCGCCGGCGAGCGCCGTCGCGCGCCGCCCTGGCGCGGTGAATCTATCGAGAACGTCGAGGGGTTTCACGCCGCCAGGCTTCGTTCGCTTCATGGCTTCAGTCCTCGCGCGGTCGCTGAACACAGCGGGCTGGATCAAAGGGGCCTCGACGCGATCTTCCCGGGAACTTTCCCGGGAATTATCGAGCCACGCTGTGCTGCGTGTTCGCCGTCCGCCGGGGATTGGCATCGAGCGATCGCCGAACCGGGGCCTCCATCCATCGTGGATAATCGACTAACTCATCGGTGGGATCCAGCTCACAGGCCGCATGGAGCTCATGCACCTTGTGCATATCCTACGTCATCGTCTCGAATGACGCGAGGGCCGTTGATCGAAGAGAGCCGACAGGACCCCAGGAATCCTCAGAGGCGCGAGAAAAATCCCTTCTTGGCGTCCTTGGCGGCTCGACTTCTTCTCACAGGAGCGCCGTTATCATCGATGGTTCGATGTAAGGAAGATGGTTCGATGGTTTCGATGTAAGGGACGCCCCGTCGGCGAGCCTTTCGCGAAAGCGGCATCCAGCGCGAGTCTGGATTACATCCTGCTACCTTGGGGGCGGAAGATGCGACAACAGCAATGTCCGGTCGCATGACAAAGTGCATCGACGTGTCATCTTGCCGCACTGAGGCGAGAAGGCCTCGCAATCTGTAAAATTACAGTGGAGCTTTTATGGCCCATATCGTGGAGAATTCTGTGAGGGTTCGAGCTTGCGTGACCGGATTGCTCCTCGCCGCAGGTTGCACCGGCGAGCTTGGCGGAACGACGGGAACGGCGGCTGGCGGCGGTCCGGCGCCGCTCCCTCCGCCCGTCGTGAACATTCCGCCGATCCACGTCGATTGCAGCCACGTCGGAAACGGCAAGGATTACCAGGTCGGTCCTGGCAAGGAGTTCGAGGCGATCGGCGACGTCCCGCTCGAATCGCTCGTCGCCGGCGACACGGTGCGCATCTTCTGGCGTGCCGAGGCGTACCACGAGAAGATCATGCTCGGGGGCCAGGGGACGGCCGAGCAACCCATCCGGCTCTGTGGCGTCCCGGGGCCGAACGGCGAGCTGCCGGTGATCGACGGTGAAAACGCGACCACCCGGCCCGAGCTCGATTTCCCCTTCGACGGCCACCAGGTGCGGGGGCTCATCATCGTCGGGCACAAGCACGACGACCCGTGGGAGCTCGGGCCCACCCACATCACGATCGAGGGCCTCGAGATTAAGAACGCGTCGCGCCCCCACCGCTTCACCGACAAGGCGGGCTCGGAAGCGGCCTACTCGGACCCCGCGGCCGGCATCTTCGTGGAGCGCGGCGATCACGTGACCATCCGCGCCTGCGAGGTGCACGAGAACGCCAATGGCCTCTTCATCGGCACGGCCGGCGGGGATATCCTGACCACGAACGTGCTCATCGAGTCGAACTACATCCACGACAACGGGAGCCTCGAGGATTACAACGAGCACAACGTCTACAACGAGGCCTCGAACGTCGTCTACCAGTTCAACCGCTTCGGCCCCACGCGCGGCGGCAACGGCAACAACATCAAGGAGCGCTCGGCCGGCGTCGTCATCCGGTACAACTGGATCGAGGACGGCGCCCACCTGATCGACCTCGTCGACGCGCAGGAGGCGACCGACTCGGTCGCGCTGCCGTCGTTCCACGAGACGTTCATTTACGGCAACGTGCTCCTGCGCAACGGCTACGGCGCGTCCATGATCCACTACGGCGGGGACAGCGGGGAGACCGAGTACTACAGGAAGGGCACGCTCCACTTCTTCTCCAACACCGTCTTCGTCAGGAACGACAACTACGAGGACTACGATCGCTCAGCGATGTTCGAGGCCTCGACCAACGACGAGCAGATCGACGCCCGCAACAACGTGTTCGCCAGCAGCCTGGAGCCGACCGAGCTCCGCGCGGTCACCTTCCTCGGGGACCGCGACGGCGTGGCCGCCGGGGCCCTCACCCTGTCCGGAAACTGGGTGACGAACGGGTGGCTGCCGTTCGATCCTGTCCGGGAGGTGGTGAAGGTGATCGGGCAGGTGGACGGCCTGGACGACTCGATCTTCGGCGTCGATCCGGCGTTCGCGTCGGCGGCAAACCACGACTTCATGCCGGCCGCGAGCGCGCCGCTCATCGGCGCTGGCGCCTCGCTCGACGGCCTCCCGCCGGTCGAGCACCAGTACGCGCCGCACCAGCAGGCCAGGGCGCGCAACGACGGCGCGACCCTCACGATCGGCGCGTTCGGGCGGTAGCCCCCGCGCCGTGCAGTCCCGCGGCGAGGCTCACTCCACGGCCCGCGGGGTCACCCCACACAACCCAGGTCGGCTCGCCCGTGAGGGATCGCGCCTTGCAGAGGGCGGCGCATGCGCTGGATCGGATGCGCCTTGCCCCGCGCAAGGCGCAAAGGATGCGTGTCCCCGGCACGCTTTGCGGGAGAGATTGCGGTGATCCTGTCGCTCGTGAGCGCGCTCGCGGGGTGCGGCGCCGAAGAGGCGCCGCCGGACCTCCGGCAGCCGGCGGGCTGGGACGACGCGCTGCGGCTGCCGGATGCCGAGGATCACGATCCTGCGCCCGACGTGGTCGAGGTGCACCTCGAGGCCAGGGTGGCCGCGATCGAGGTGGTCCCGGGGCTCACGACCGAGGTCTGGACCTACAACGGGATGCTCCCCGGTCCGACGATCCGCGCGAAGAGGGGCGACCGCGTGGTGGTGAAGTTCCAGAACCACCTTCCCGAGGCGACGACGATCCACTGGCATGGTCTGCGCGTGCCGGCGGCCATGGATGGGACGCTGCACGTGCAGAAGCCCATCGAGCCGGGCGAGGGCTTCGAGTACTCCTTCACCGTGCCGGACGCCGGCACGTTCTGGTACCACCCGCACCTTCGCTCGAGCGCCCAGGTCGGTGCGGGCCTCTACGGCGCGTTCGTCGTCGAGGATGCTGCGGAGGAGGCGCCGCTCGGCGACGAGCTGCTGCTCGTGATGAGCGAGATCGGCGTCGAGGAAGACGGCTCGCTCACCCCCGCCGACGAGAGCGGATGGTTCGGCGATTACTTCGGGCGCGAGGGCGGGACGGTCCTGGTCAACGGGAAGATCGTGCCGACGGTCGCCGCGCGGGAGGGGGTTCCGCAGCGCTGGCGGGTGGTCAACGCCGCGCGCAGCCGCTACTTCCGCTTCACCGTGCCGGGCCAGCCGCTCGTGCTCATCGGCGGAGACGGGGGCCTCTCGGAGAGGCCGCTCCCCGTGGACGAGGTGACGCTCGCCCCGGGCGAGCGCGCGGAGCTCTACGTGATGCCCGTCGAGGGCGAACCGGTGGTGATCCCGCTCCTCGACGCGAATCGATTCCACCTGCCGAACGAGGCGGATCCCAAGGACCTCATGCGTCTCGAGCTGGCCGACGAGCCTCCGGGGAGCGGCGCACCGACGCTTCCCGAGCGTCTGGCCGAGATCGCCTCGATCGACACCACGGGCGCGCAACGACAGGCGGTGGAGTTCATGGAGCAGGGCGATGCCGACGGAGCGGTGCTCGGGATCAACGGCCAGACGGACGGCTCTCTCATGTTCTCTGCGAAGACGAACACGGTCGAGGTCTGGACGCTGACGAACACCACCAACTACGATCACCCGTTCCACCTGCACGGGTTCTTCTTTCAGGTGCTCGACATCGACGGCGCCGAGCCGCCGGTGCGCGCATGGAGCGATACCGTCAACCTCGTGCCTGAAAAGGTCGTGCGGATCGCCATCCCGTTCGATGACCGCGCCGGCATGTGGATGTTCCACTGTCACATCCTCGATCACGCGGATCTGGGGATGATGGCGATGCTCCACCTGATGCCGTGAATGGTCTGTCGAGGGCTGCCGGGCGTCAGACCCACGCCTGTGTGGTGGGATCCCAGCGCTTCCAGGCGCCGCCGTCGTCCGCGTAGAGCTCGCTCTCCCCGGGGAGGGTGCGGAAGCGCTTGCTGGTGATCTTCAGATCGCCGATCCTTCCCGAGTAGTCGGTCTGCGCTTCGGTGGCCTTGATGCTCCGCATGTCGGCGACGAGCTCTTGCCCGCTCGCCTCGACCACGACGTAGCCGTGGGCGTTGCTGTTGGCGTGGGCGAGGTGCGGGTTGATCTTCGTCTCGGGCGACGTGAGCAGCGTGTCGATGCTGAGGGCGAGCGCCGCGGCGCCCGGGAGCCCGCGCAGCGTCGGATCGCTCGCGACCTGGCTCGTCAGGATCTCGCGGAAGGACGCCGAGGAGACGGCGCCGCCCACGAGCTCGACGATCTTCTTCGTGGGATCGCCGCTCGGTCCGGGCGTGCCAGCGTAGAAGGCGTGGACGTCGCCGGTGATCGCCACGACGCCCCCCAGCCCGACGAGCCTCTCGAGCAGCTCGTCCCGCTTGTTGCGGAAGCCGTCCCAGGCGTCGGTGGTCGTGTAGAAGCTGCGCTTGAACTGGGCGGGGAGGGAATAGGGGCTGAGATCGACGGCGAGCTGGACGAGGCAGAACTCGTTGCCCCAGACCTTCCATGTCGCCTTCGAGCCTTCCATGGTGTCGAGGAACCAGGCCTCCTGCTCGGCGCCCATCATGGCCTCGCTCGCGCCCTGCGTCTCCTTGTAGCGGATGGCAGCGTAGATATCGAAGGTGTCCTTGGCCGTGAAGTAGCGGCTGCCGATCATGCCGTACGCGTTGATCTTGCCGAAATCCACGTAGGCGATGCCCCGCTCCAGGCCCGCTTCCGCGGGGTCGATGAGCGGGATCTGCGTGTCCTCCGGCAGGCCCTCGTTGGCGGTGGCGACGATCTCGTTAATGAAGGCGACGCTGATCTTCCCCGTCACCTCGGCGGGGTCGTAGCCCACGGTCTCCGCGGCCGCGAGGAGGACCGGTGCATAGATGCCGTCGCCGTAGGTCTCCACGTCCACGTAGGGCAGGGCGGCCGCAGGGACCTCCCCGAGCTCGGCCACGAGCGTCGGCTGATCGAGCGCGACCCTGCCGGGGAAAGCGTCCTCGGGGATGAGGTGATCCGGCCGGTAGCTGCGCAGATCGGTCATCACCAGGTGGACGTGCCGGCCGAACACGAAGTCGCGGTAGATGTGGAATTCGTCCGGGAGCGCGGCCTCCGGGTCGAGCTCGACGCCGTCGCCGTAATCGACGGGCTGGTACTCGAACCAGGCCTGGTTCGCGGCCTTGCGCCGGTCCGCGTCGGTCTCGTCCTGCCGGCCGTCGAAATAGGTGGCCGTGGCGCCGAAGCAGTCGTTCGAGAACTCGTGGTCGTCCCACGTGGCGATCATCGGGAAGCTCTCGTGGACCTTCTGGAGGTTCGCGTCGGAGCGGTACGTCCTGTAGAGCTCCCGGTAGTTATCGAGCGATCTCGCCGCGTGGTAGGCGCCGTCGCCGTCACCGAGGGAGATGCTGCCGGCCAGGTCGGTGAAGACGACGCGGCGCCCGGTCGTGCTCTGGAAGCTGGGGTCGCCGTCCGTCTCGTAGATGTAATCGCCGAGGTGGACGAAGAAATCGAGCTCCTCCTGGGCGAGCGCCAGGTAGGTGTTGTAGTACCGGCCCACGTAGTCCTGGCACGACACGTAGGCGAAGCGGACCTTGACGTCCGCCTCCGCGGCCGGGGCGGTCTTGGTGCGCCCCACGCGAGACACGTAGCTCGTCCCGCCCTTCACGTAGATGAAGCGGTAGTAGTAGACCGTGCCCGCCGCCAGGCCGCGGACCTTCACCTTCACGCAGTGATCGTGCCTCGCGAGCGCCTTCACCTTCGCCTGTCCGGCGTCGAGCGCCACCCGCTGCGCGAACCCGGCGTCGGTCGCGACCTCGACCTCGAGATCGAGATCCGCTGCGCCGTCCTGCACGCGGGTCCAGAGGACGACGCTGCCGGGGCGCGGATCGCCGGAGGCGACCGACTGGGGGAAGTACTCGGACCCGTCCGCGAGCTCGCGCTCGTCGCCGAGCGGGTTGATCGTCTCGGGATCGTCGCCGCAGGCCGGGACGACCAGCGCGCCGGCGGTGACGAGCGTGGCTCGAAGGAAATCTCTGCGCTTCAGCATCGGGCGATCAGGGAATCCTGGAACTTTCGCCGATGTCAATCTCCTCGTGGACCCCGCCGCTTCACGCGCTGCTGGCCCCGCCTGTAAAGCGCAAAGCGCGGCGTCCGGTGAGTGGGGCAGGTGTGTGTGCCAACCTACGTGCCGAGCGTTGACGTGCGGGGTCAAGCGCGGCTGGGCGTGGTCAGGCGTGGTCAGGCGTGCTCAGGCGTGATAGACAAGCCGTCACGTGCTCGTGCGTCCTGTCCGAGGACCGCATTGGTCCTCGAGGGATAGATGAGCTAAGTTGAGCGTTTATCATGCGGCGGCAGAGCACGAGACCGGAGGGGGAGTCCGACACGAGGTCGGGGCACAGCATCTCTGACCGCCCCGGCGCCGAGCGTCGCGACTCGTTCCCCCCGCCCCGATCCGGGCAGCCACCCTCCGGGCCCGGGCGCTCCGGCCCGCCCAGCGAGCCGTCGTCTGCTCCAAGGTCTGCTTCGTCGCGCAAGGTGCGGACCATCGACGTCCTCGTTCAGGGCGCGACCGTGGAGCTCTTCCATTTTTACGGCGTCGCCATCGCGCCCGCGGACATCGGGGAGAGCCGCGACGAGGCGCTCGTTCACAGCGATCCCGTGAGCACGGTCGAGTTCTCCGCGCCCGGCTTCTCCGGCCTGCTGGCCTTGTCGGCGCACCCCGGCGTGTTTCGCGCGATGACGGGGCTACCGACCGGGCTCGACAGCGTCGACGACTGGATGCGCGAGGTCGTCAATCAGCTCATGGGAAAGGTGAAGAGCCGCCTCGCGCGGTTCCAGATAGCGCTTCACGCCGAGCTGCCGCACCTGCGCCGCGCGAGTGACGTGGCGCGGCGGTACCGGGGCAGCAAGCAGCAGTTCTGCTATGCCTTCCGGACGTTGAAGGGCGAGGTCGTCGTCACGCTGGGCGGCGACTTCGACGAGAGCTCGCTGGTGTTCTCGAACTCGTCCCCGCTTCCGCTCGATGGCAAGGTGATCCTGTTCTGAGCCCTCTTGCGCGGCACCCGCGCCGCGCAGTCTAGGGGCTGCCGCCGCCGGCACCGCCGGCACCGCCGCTGCCGGTGGCGCCGCCGCCGCTACCGCCGCTGCCGGTGGCGCCGCTGCCGCTGCCCGTGGAGCTGCCGCCGCTACCGCCACTGCCCACGGCGCCGGCGCTGCCGCTGCTCGTGACGCCGGGCGGCGGGAGCGGTGCGAAGCACGCGTTTCCGATGACCTGCTGGCCCGGGTCGCAGGGGTCGGAATCCCAGCATCCCACGAGCATCGCCGCGGAGATCGCGCCGAGGGCGACGACCAGGGCGCCGCGACGGGTAGGCGGCATGATGCGAGACGGGTGAATGACCATCGTTCGTTCCTCTCTCCACGGACTCACGGCGGCAAGACCTGGCCGTCGCGGATGCGCGCAATCACCTTGACGGTGGGGTTCAGGTCGCTGGCGGCGATGTACCCGATGCCGCCCGCCTCCTCGCCCACGGCGCGGAGCACGGCGCTCGGACTCGCCACCTTGCGCGGTGGCCGCTCGCCGCCGCGGATCTTCCGGTCGATCCAGTAGCGGGCGACGCTCTCGGTATCGAGGCCCAGCACCGCCATGTCGAAGCGCTGCCGCAGCGGGGAGCCCTCGGGGAGGTTCACCGGCATCACCGACCGGCCGTACCACTCCGTGCGCGCCGTCTGGAAGATCGGGCGGAGCGTGTCGCGTCCCGCCGCCCGCACGGGGTTGGCCTGGTTGACGACGACGACGATCTCGTCGGTCTCCGCGAAAGACGAGGCCGACGGGGTCATTCCGAGAAGGGCCAGGAGGAGCAGAAGGAATCTACGCTTCATGATTGCGTTGAACCTCTCTCAGAAGGCCATGACCAGACGAGCGACCGCGCTCGTGGTGCGGAGGTCCGGCGCCACCGTGCTCTGCTCACGCAGGGCGGTCACGATCGTGCGTAGCACCTGGGTCCGAAGTGTGACGTCGGGGGTGATGTAGAAGTTCAGACCGCCGCCGAACTGGAGCACGGTATCTTGCCCGCCGTAGAGCGGCACGTGGATGGCGGAGCCGATGAGGAACGGCTCCATGTTCAGGAAATCGAACCGGTGTGCCGCCACGGCATACGTCGAGGTCTTCCAGGCGTCCGGTGTGTAGAAATTGGATACCCTCTGGCGCTTCCCTTCGTCATAGACCACGCGGATGACCGCTGCCTCCGCGCGCAGGCGGGTCGTCCCTATGTCGAGCGAGACGTCGCCGGCTCCGGTGTACTCCTGGAACGACCACGTCGAATGGACGTCGGGGCCGGACTGTCCGACCTTGTAGTCGGCGACCCAGTCGCGGGCCCTGCCCGTGATGAACGACGTCCCGAGCTTCAACGTCAGCTTGCCGGGGTCCTCGTAGCTGGCGTGCAGGCGGCCGCCGAACCCGCGGTTGTCGTCGAAGGCGAACGGCGCGTTCTCGTTGCGCCCGTTGCTCACGTACGCGTTGTACCCGAGCTCCCACGGGCCCGTGAACATGCTGCCATAGACCATGACCCCGGTCTGCCGCGTGGGAAACAGGCGCGCCGTGATGAACGTGGGGATGACGGTGGTGATGAGCACCGGGCTCCCGTGGTCGACGTTGTAGATGCCGATCGGGGTGAAGAACTGCCCGACGCGCACCTTGAAGAGGTTGAAGCGCGTCCAGTCGATGTGGGCGCGCTCGATCGACACGAGCCCTCCATAGGTGACCGGCGAGGTGAGCGAGGTCGCGGTCGAGTCGAAGGCTTCATACGGCGCCGTGGTCACCCGGCGCGTCACGTCGGGCGGCAGCGGCGTCGTCGCCGGGACCGGGGCCCCGCCGGGCGCGGTCGTGAACCGCAGCTCCCCGAGAAAGCGAAAGTGATCGCTCGGCTGCGCGTCGAGGTAGAGGTTCAAGTTCGCCACGACGAAGTTCAGGGCGTTCGCCTGCGGGAGGGTGACCGCGAGGATCGAGTTCTCCGGGACCCATGTGCGCTGGACGCCGACGTCGACGAACCCGTAGATCCGGAAGAGATCCTTGTTGTCGTCGTGCTCCGGCGCGGCCTGCGCCTCCTCGAGCGCCTCGAGGCGCTTCTCGAGCTCCGCCGCTCGCTTCTCTGCAGCCGCGAGCCGCGCGGCGATCGCATCTTCTCCGGCGGTGGCAGGCGCGGCGGGCGTCGCCGCGGCCGCGCCGGTCGCGGCGGGCGCCGCGGGGGGCGCTCCGGTCGCGGCGGGCACCGGGGCGACACCGGCGCCAGGGCTCTGCGCATGCGCGAGAGATGCCGTGACGAGCACTGCTCCGATGGCTGCGCTCGAAGCGCCCGCGAGGCGACCTGTTCGCGCTCGCCGCAGTGAACTCCGACCCATCATCATTGATTTCTCCCCGTTCGCAGAGCCTTCGTCGCGGCTCCAGCCGACGTCGAACGCGCTCTTGCGGACTCGCAGACTTCACGCGTAGCATACACGGCCACGAGGGCGGCCGTGAACTCGGCGCGCTCCGTTACGCTCCGGTGCACCACGGCTGGGTGAGACATCACAACAGGAAAGAACGTGAATCAGAGGAGCGTACATGGTGCGCGGGCGAACGTCGATGATGACTCCACGTGTGCACGTGTTGATTGTCATTTGCGTCAGCCGCGCCGCGCGCGGGGGGCAGCTCGCCCGGTGCTCGTGCTGAGTGCGCCGCGCGGGGGGACAGGCGTTCGCGCGAGACCTCTCGTCATGAAGCACACGAGATGCGCGCGGGCGCCGCGCCGCGGGGGCCACGCCGGGGGGACGGGGGCATGCCGACATTGCGTAGCGCTTCGATTCGACTGAAGCTGTGGTCGCTCGCCGGCGTCCCCGTCGCGGGGGCCCTGCTGCTGGCGGCGATGATCGTCGGCGACGCGCGGCAGCAGGCGGCGAGGGCGGCGGGGATAGGCTCGATCGAGGACCTCGCGCAGCTCTCCTCGATCATGGCGCAGCCGCTGCACGCCCTCCAGAAGGAGCGGGCGTGGACCGCGCTGGTCGAGGGGCTGGAGGCCCGTCCTCCGGAGATGACCGACGTCGAGGGCGAGCGGCGCGCCGCGCCGCCGCTCAATCGCGCAGCGGAGCTCCTGAGCGCCGGCGGCCAGCTCCGGGACGCGCGGGCGGCGACCGACGAGAGCCTCGCCCAGCTCGACGCGTTCCTGGCCGCGCGCGACCTCTCCGGGCTGCCGCGCCGGCTCGCCCGCGATCTCGCGGAGGGGCGCGCCAAGGTCGGCGAGCTCGGCGCGTTCCGGGCCCAGGCCGACGCGAAGACGGTGTCGCTCGACAGCGTGCTGAGGGTCTTCGGCGGCATCAACGTGAGCCTCATCCGGGCCAACGCCGGCCTCTCCGAGCTGAGCGACGAAGGCGAGCTCCTGCGCAGCATCCAGTCGATCGTCGCCGTCCACGAGTTCGCCGAGCGCGCCAGCCGCCAGCACGCGCTGCTCGCGCACGCCTTCGCGTCCACGCTGTTCGAGCCGGGGGCCTTCAAGACGCTCGTGACGCTGATGACGGAGGAGCAGCTCTATCACGAGGAGTTCATCGCCAACGCGTCGGAGCCGGCGCGGGCGCTCTACGACGCCGCCCGCTCCAACCCGCGCGTGCGGCGCGCCGACGAGCTGCGCGCCGCCGCCATCGCGTCGACCGACGAGGCGCTGGCGATCGATCACGACGCGTGGTTCGAGGCGCAGCAGGGGCGCGTCGACGGGCTCGCCGCGATCGAGGAGGAGGCGATCTCCGGGATGAGGCGCGCCGCGGCGGCCAGGGTGGCGGACACGCGGAGGACGGTGCGCGACGGCGTCGCGGTCTCGGCGTTCGTGCTCCTCGTGTCGGTCGCGCTGGCGCTGGTCCTCGTGCGGGGGATCTCCCGGTCGCTCGAGGTCCTCGGCGAGGCCGCGGCCCACGTCCGGCGGACGCGCGACTACACGACGCGCGCCCGCAAGACCGCCGACGACGAGTTCGGGGCGCTCACGGACGCCTTCAACGAGATGCTGGCGGGCATCCAGGCGCGCGACGAGGTCCTCGAGGGCCACCGGCAGAACCTCGAGGCCACCGTCGCCGAGCGGACCTCGGAGCTCGAGAAGCGCAACCGGGAGATGCGCCTCGTCCTCGACAACGTCGATCAGGCCCTCGTGACCCTCCACCGGGACGGCACGATGGAGCCCGTGCACTCCGCCGCCTTCGAGCGCCTCTTCGGCGTGCCGGCGCGCGACGAGCACTTCGCCGATCGCATCGCCGGCCACGATCCGAGGGCCAGCGCGTTCCTCAGGATGGGGTGGGAGGCGGCCTGCGACGACTTCCTCCCGCTCGAGGTCGTCCTCGACCAGCTCCCGAAGACCTTGCACCGCGAGGGCCGATACCTCGCGCTCGGCTTCAAGCCGATCCTGTCGGGAGAGGGGCAGTTCAACGGGGCGCTGATGGTGATCACGGACGTCACGTCCACGATCGCCTCCGTGCGCGAGGCCGAGCAGCAGCACGAGTATATCCAGGTGTTCGAGCGGGCCGTGAAGGACCGGCTCGGCCTCGTCGGCTTCGTCAACGACACGACGAAGCTCGTCGACGCGGTGAGCGCGCGGTCCAGCGGCGAGGTGGACGAGGTGATGCGCCTCGTGCACACGATCAAGGGGAACGCCGGGCTCTGGGACGTGACGAGCGTGGCGAGGGTGGCGCACGAGATCGAGAGCTTCGTCGTCGAGGAGCGCGCGCTGCCGTCCGACGAGCAGATCGACGCGCTGAGGGACGTGTGGCTCGCGTTCGTGGGGCGCGTGAGCGTCCTGCTCGCGTCGACGGCGCAGTCCTCGCGCGCCGACGTCGGCCATGAAGAGGTCGATGCCCTGCTCGCCATGGTGCGCCAGCGCCGCGACCCCGCCGAGATCGAGCGGGCCATCGCGGCCCTCCGCGAAGAGCGGACCGAGGTGCGGTTCAGCCGGATGAAGGACCAGGCCGAGACGCTGGCCCGGAAGCTCGGCAAGCCGAAGCCCGAGGTGCGCATCGACGCCGGGGGCGTCCGGCTGCCCGCGTCGCGGTTCGCCGGGATGTGGCAGGCGCTGGGCCACGTCGTGCGCAACGTGATGGACCACGGGATCGAGCGGCCGGAGGCGCGCGAGGCGGCGGGCAAGCCGTCGAGGGGCACGCTCACGCTCCGCTCGCGGATGACGGCGGACGAGATCGTCATCGAGGTCGGCGACGACGGCGCGGGCATCGACTGGGAGCGCGTGCGCGAGAAGGCCGTGGCCGTCGGGCTGCCGGGCGCGACGCGGCGCGATCTCGAGGCCGCGCTGTTCGCGCCGGGCTTCAGCACGGCCGAGCAGGTCACGGACGTCTCCGGCCGCGGCGTCGGTCTCGGCGTAGCGCTCCACGAGTGCCGGCGGCTCGCGGGCCGGATAGAGCTCGACACCGAGCGCGGCCAGGGGACGACCTTCCGCTTCCGGTTCCCCCGGGATCCGAGCGACGCCGCGGGGGCGCCGCTCACGACTGCCTCGCTGCCGCCTCCGAGCGGGCGGGGCTCGCTCGTACCGCCCCCTTCGCGGGGCGGATCGAGCCCGGGCATGGCGTCGGGGAGCGTGTGACACGGTGAGCACATCGACAATGCAGAGCGAGATATCGAGGAGAGGGGAATGAACTCGGAGAGCTGGGACCGCATCCACGAGGAGCTCGCTTCGTCGTGCGTCCACCTGTTTCGTGACAACGGCGTCGAGCTCGGGCGGCTGGACGACGCGGCGTCGGAGGCGACGCCGGGCAACGCGGTGGTCTCCTTCATCGGCTTCACGGGCGACCACCTTCGCGGGAGCCTGACCATCGTCGCCCCCGCGGCGCTCATCACGCGCAGCCACCCGCTGCGAGAGCGGCGCGAGATCGACGAAGACATGGTGTGCGACTGGGCGAGCGAGCTCGCCAACCAGCTGCTCGGGCGGGTGAAGAACCGCCTGCGCCACCTCGGGCTGGTCATCGTGCTCTCGACGCCGAGCGCCGCGATCGGCGAGCACCTGCGCGCGAGGGAGGAGCAGAGCGAGGGCTTCCGGCGGCTCCTGTTCGCCGCGGGGCCCGACCGGCTCGTCGTGCTCTTCGACGCGCTGGCCCCCGACGACGCGCTGGAGCTCGAGGAAGTGAACATGCCCGATCCGCAGCCCGAGGGGGAAGTGCTGCTGTTCTGAGCGGATGGCCGTACACGCAAGAGGAGACACGTCACATGGCCAAGAAAATTCTTCTCGTCGAGGATTCGAGTACGGTCCGCCAGCAGGTCGGCATTCTCCTGTCGGGGGCGGGTTATGGCACGCTGGAAGCGGACAACGGCCGAGATGCGGTCGCCACGGTCGCCGCCCACAAGGATGATCTGGCGATGATCATCGCGGACGTGAACATGCCCGTGATGAACGGGATCGAGATGATCCAGAGCTTGCGGGACAAGGGGCTCGCGTCGGGCGTCCCGATCCTGATGCTCACGACCGAGGGGCAGCCGGAGCTCATCGAGAAGGCCCGGAAGGCCGGCGCGAAGGGCTGGATCATCAAGCCGTTCAAGCCGGATCTGTTGCTCGCTGCGGTGAAGAAGCTCGCCGGCGAGCCCTGAAGCTGCGGCCGCGCGAGCCGCGGCCATTCCGCGACATTGGCCTGACCGAGGAGCGTCGCTCCCCGGTACAACGGAAAATCGGCGACTGCCGCCGGTGTTGGATGGATCTGCCCTGCGGCGCAGGACAGCGCTCGGTGGTTGCGGCGCAGCGCCGATCCGTGTGATCCTCTGTGCGGGAGGTCACCCAAGGCGCCCGAATAGGCAAACCTGGTCCACCGGCTTCGGTTGACCTGTCGACTCGTCGTTGGGCAGGCAGGAGCACGATCGATAGTGTGCGCAACCACAATTCGGAAGCCTCTCCCACGAAACGATTATTAGGAGTCGACTATGACCCTTGCAATCGACATCTCTGTCAATTTGCCCAACCTCTTTGGTGGGCTACCTCAGAATTTGATGATCGTAGACGGCTTAACGACATTCGTTGGTCCGAACGGGTCTGGAAAGACTCAAGTGCTCCACGTGTTACGCGACGAGCTCGGTCGGCATTCTGCCGGAAAGAATGTTCGATACCTGTCTCCCGGACGGCTCGCCACCATCGAACACGCTCGTTCGGACCTCGACGGCCACCGAGGAGGAAGGGCAGAATTTAATCCCACTTATATCGGGCAAAAGCAACACCTGCGTAGACGCCACGCTGCCTCAGGAATTGCCGGTGATGTTCTGGCACTCCATGAACGACCTGACCTCCGCATCAAAGTCGAGGCACGACTTCAGGCGCTGTTTCGTCGTAGAATCGACCTTGAGTGGACGCAAGCGGGACTCCAGGTGGACTTCACGAGGACAGATAATGGTAGTTCGTACTATGCTAGTCAAGAGGCGAGTGGCTTGCTGCATTTGGTTTCGATCTTGGCCGCCGCATTCGACGATGGCGTCGGCGCGTTGCTACTTGACGAGCCCGAAGTGTCGCTGCACCCGCAGCTTCAAGCATACGTCCTTCGCGAGCTTCGCGGCGTGGCAGGGGATCCCGCTCTGCCTGGGAAAAAGCTAGTAGTAATCTCGTCCCATTCTCCAGCAATGCTCCAGGCTCGTCGGCCCGAGCATTTGACGAGCATGGTCTTCTTTCAGGACTCAACCGCGCCGTGGAGGCAAATTCCCGCTGCCACGCCGGAGCTCCGCTCGAAAGCGATCGCGGGACTTCTTGCTCGAATGGGAGAGTCTCATCGTGCCGCCTTCTTCGCGCGACTGTTGCTCCTCGTGGAAGGACCAAGTGATGAGATCATTGCTAATGCGCTGGCAGCGCGGCTGGAGCTTCCTCTCGACGCATCAGGCACGCAGATCGTGCCCGTTATCGGTAAGGGTGAAATGGGGTCGGTACGAAAGCTCTTTCGTCTGACGGGGAAGATATGCGCCGTGTTGGCCGACCTCGATGCATTTGTCGACGACGGTAAGCTTACGGGAGAATTTTGCGACCATCCCGCAATCGAACAAGCGCTTCAGACCCGTGGCCACCGAGATCTTCGGAGCTTCTCCACCGCTGTTCGCGACGACTTGAAGAAAGCACTGGCAGCGAACTATGATGATCTCGGCCCCGCCGTCGAGCGACATCCGTACTGGATCAATCGAGAGCCCCAGGCGTCGCCTGAGAGCGCGCGCTATAGAGCCGGCACAGCGACCCTCCTTAGCATGAACGACGAAACAATTGCATCGCTTCCAAACTCCTCCCAGTGGTCGTCCTTACGCATGCGCATCGTGGCACTCCTAGATGCCCTTGAACTTGGTGACTGTTTTATCCTCCGGCGTGGGGCCCTTGAGAGTTACTCGCTATCGACGTCCGCGTCAGACATCCGCGGCAAGCCGGAAGCTGCTGTCGCCGAAGCTGAGCGCATCGAGACGGAGCCCGAATTGCGCGTTCGCCAGGAGTTCGGTGATATTATCCGCGCAATCGAGTATTCTGCACCCCGACCACGTGTGGATGAGGCCGCGCAACTCCGGCAGATACTGCTAGCGGCCTTAGCTCCGTGTCTTGACAATACCACTAAGACAACCACCAATATCGAATTAAACCAACGGGTTCGCAACTTTGTCAAGGATCGAGCGGCACTCCTTTCAGTTGAGAATCTCACGACAACGGGATCGGCACGTCTGCGGGTGTCCCTCAATTCGACGATCCTAGATGCGCAGAGGTTTCCCATCGAGGTAACGCGCGAAAATCTCTACGCCGTACTAGACGCAGCCCTTCCGTCTCGGACGTCGAACGTAGTAACTCAGGTGCAACAGGAGAGGACTTCTAACGGCTGCACGGGACGAACCGCGTGAGTCGACAATGCCGCCCAACCCGGCGCTGAACCTCACGGTGCTTCGCGCTGCGGGTTGCCCTCACGTTATCCGGACGAGAGTGAGCGACGGCGTCCGCCGCAGGGGCGCGCCCCCGAAGGAGGAAGACGTGGTGAGAGGACGAACGCGTCGAACCGCGACCGTCGGCGAGTTGCTCGATCGCCGGCGCATCGACCTCACCGATCGCGATTTGCGACGCACCCCCATCACCACGACGGGTCCTGGGTGGTGGGCCGTTGCCTAAACATCCCGGGAGCGTGAGCGCTTTCGCTCGCTGACGCCGTGGCGCTCGTCAAACGCGTGCGAGCATCCGCCACGCGCGGCGCGCGCGAGAGCCTCTAGCTCTACTGCGGGAGTCGGTCTGGAAAGCGAACCGCCATAATGCTAAAGGCGCCAAGGAACCAGGGAACTCGGAGGGGAGATGCCGGGGCGACCCTTTCCCTCTCCTCTTGGCGGCCTTGGCGGCCTTTCTGCTGCTCTGGAGCAATTTCCCGCAGTAGCGCTAGGCGCTGGCCGCGGCGGTGCCCGTGCCGATTGCGAGCATCACGATCCGCACATACCGTAAGCATCCGCCGACGACCGAGGAGCGGATCGCCGACAATCGTGCGCAAACCGCCGCCGACTCCGTAATGTATTGCGAGGCCCTCGGGACCGCGGCCGAGGCGCGCGGCTGGTTCGTGCATTGGTACGACCGCGAGCGCGTGTTGCGCGACGCTGCAGTGGTGCTCGGCCGCGAGGACCTAAAGTTCTCTGTACGCGATGGGTCGATCGATCGCGCCACCCTGGCAGGTTAAATCCAAACTTGCGGCAGCTGCGGCGCTCTCGGTCACAGGGCATCCAGCGCCGCGGCCAACCACCGGATAACATGCAATTTCAGTGAACGGTGATACGGAATCGTGCATGACACCTTATCGCGCCGCCGCTGACCTGGAGCGTTGGTCGGGCGCGGCGCCACGAAGGGCGGCACGCTGGTACGGGCGTGTCGCCGCAGGCCACGTGATCGAGCGTCCACGCGTCGGCCGACATCGCGGAGAGCGCGTTCGCGTGCGCCCGGTGCGCCGAGCGGGACCTTGACACGAGCGAGGTTGTCGTATTGCCTATCCTGCTCGGAGAGCCCATGAAAAAAACCTGGAAAGATGCAGTCACCTTCATCACAGGCGGCGGCTCGGGGATCGGTCGAGCGCTCAGCCTGGAACTCGCGCGGCGCGGCGCGCGCGTGACGGTGACGGACGTGAACGGCGACGCCGCTGCGAAGGTAGCGGCCGAGGCCGGAAACGGTGCTTCGTCGCGCGCGCTCGACGTGCGCGACGAAGCGGGCATGCGCGAGGCCATCGAGGACACGGCCGCCCGCGGCGGGCGCCTCGACTTGCTCATCAACAATGCAGGGGTCGGCGTCGCCGGCGAGGCGCACGAGATCCCGCTCCCGCACTGGAACCGCGTCCTCGACGTCAACGTGCGCGGCGTGGTGCATGGCATCGTGGCGGGCTACCCGATCATGGTGCGCCAGAAGAGCGGCCATATCCTCAACGTGGCTTCGCTCGCCGGCCTGGGCCCGGCGCCGCTCTTCACGCCGTACGCGATGACCAAGCACGCCGTCGTCGGCCTCAGCACGAGCCTGCGAATCGAGGCGGCGGCCTACGGCGTCCACGTCAGCGTGCTCTGCCCGGCCGCGGTCGAGACCCCGATCCTGGACTCCGAGAACCCCCCCGATCTGCCGGCGGTCCCGTGGGTTCCGAACGCGCGACGCCTGCTCGAGGCTTTTGCCGGCCCGCCTTACCCGGCCGACGCGCTCGCGCGCGAGGCGCTCGATGCGGCCGCCGCCGACGTGCCCGTCATCGTGCTCCCCTCGCGCGCACGCTTGCTCTGGCGCCTCGGCAGGATGTTCCCGGCGCTCGTCGAGAAGGGCGGCCGAGACGAGATCGCCAAAGAGCGAGCGACGCGAGGGTGAGCGTTCGAGCGTGGGGGGCTCCACCCCTCGGTGCAGACGATGAGCTCGCCATTCGAAAGGCTCCTTCAGAACTTCAGCACATTTGAAACGCTCCGCGGCCCATGCGCCGCGGATTGCCTCCGGGGGCGCGGCGCGATAGGGAGCGTGGATGAACATCGCTCCTTGGATCGGGCTGGCGGCCGTCTGCCTCTTCGTGGCGTGCTCCGACGAATCGGGCGATACGCCTGACGATCAAGGCGGCACCACCGGCGGCAACACGACCGCAGCGTCGGCGGGCAGCAGCGGCGCGGGGGGCGACGCGTCGTCCGCGGGCTCGACGTCCTCGGGCTCGACGTCCTCGGCTGGTTCTCCCGCTTCGACAGGGAGCGGCGGGGAGCCGCAGGGCTCGGGGGGTGACGCGCAGGGCTCGGGCGGCGACGCGCAGGGCTCGGGGGGCGGCGCGCAGGGCGGCGCCGGCGTCGGGGGGAGCGGCGCTGGCGTCGGGGGCGGCGACGTTGGGAGCCGCTGCGATCCGGAGGAGTCGCGCGCGAACAAGGCCCTCGTCGCGCAGGCCATCGATGCGCTGTTCGTCCAGAAGGACGTCTCGGCGATCGATCGCTATTGGGCCGATCCCTACCTCCAGCACAACCCGATCGCGACGAGCGGCGTCGCCACGCTCAAGAACCTGATGCGGGGAATCGTCACGTCGGGGTCGTTCAGCTACCAGCGCCTGCGCACGTTCGGCGAGTGCGATCTCGTGGTCGTGCAGGGCCGCTATTCACAGACCGGCGTGATCTTCGACATGTTCCGCGTGAAAGACGACAGGATCATGGAGCACTGGGACTCCGACTCGAACCAGGCCTCGGCGACGGACGGCCCGACGGCGGTCGAGGACGAGGCGCTCACGGGACAGAACCGCGCGCACGTGCTGGGCTTCATCGACGCCGTGCTGATCGGAGGGGCGCACGCGCGAGCGTCGGAGTTCCTCGGCGCGAGCTACGTCGAGCACCGCGACACCGACGCGAGCGGCCCCGCCGCGCTCGTCGAGTACGTGAAGGACGAGGGCATCAGCTACGTCAAGGTGCACCACGTCATCGCCGACGGGAACTTCGTCTTCACCCTGTCGGAAGGGAAGCGCAACAACGCCGCGTATGGCTTCTACGATCTGTTCCGCGTCGAGGGCGGCGACATCGTCGAGCACTGGGACTCGCGGCGCTCGGTGCCCAGCTCGACCATGAGCGGGCTCCCGATCTTCTAGAACACCGATTACATCGAAACCCGGAGAATTTTCACAGGGAGGCGAGGAGGCGGGGAGGAAGAAGAAATGAATTTCTCCCTCTTCCTGTCTCTCGCTCCCCGCCTCCCCGCCTCCCTGTGAATTCCTGTTTTTTCTCGTGGTTTCCGCCAGCCGGGGCGGAAGCCGCGGCTGTCAATCCGCGCGGGGCAGGAACGCCCCATGGAAGGTCTGGGGCGAGGCGTGGAGCAGGTGGACCCGCGCCGCTGGCCCATCGTTCATATGCGCAGCGTCCCAGACGTGGATGGCGCTCTTCCCGGCCTTCGCGTCGGTGACCAGGGCGAGCACGTGGCCGTCGCCCTCGGGAGCGCCGGGCGCGCGCGGCACGAAGACCGGCTCCGACGGGCGCTCGTGGTGTGCGACGGACGCCAGGGTGATCGCGCCCGTGTCGACGTCGACGCGCGCAATGGCGTTTCCGTGCGGGTCGTCGGCCCGCCCCTTCGTGGCGAGGAAGACGGCGCCGTGCCGATCCCCCTCGACCCGGGGGTCGACGCGCGGGAACTCGCCGACGACGCCGCCGAGGTCCTCCACGAGGAGCTGCTCGCGGCCCGCGCGCACGCGGTGGCGCACGAGGACGCCGCCGTCGACGGAGGCGAGCTCGGGCCGATCCGGGTCCTTGCCGATCGCGCCGAGCGTGGCGAGCGTGCGGTGGCGGACGAGGTCGACGACGAGGTCCTCGCCGTCGTCGTAGGCGTTCGCGAAATGCCACTGGAAGAACGCGTCGACGCCGAAGCGGCGCACGCGGGAGACGTCGTCGATGTCGACGACGATCACCTCCGTGCCCCGGCGGGGCTCGAAGCGCACCCAGGACTCGAAGCCTCCCCACTGGAGCATCGCGCGCCCCACCCGGATGATCGCGGGCGAGACGAAGAACACGAGGTGCCGGCGGGTGGCGCAGAAGTCGTGGAGCATCACCGGCGCCGGGAGCGGCACCGCGCCGAGCGAGCGCGCGCGCCCGTCGTCGTCGTCGACCGCGTAGAGGTCGATCTGGGTCCTGCGCCCGTAGCGGACGCCGAAGTTGTAGCTCGTCTTCCTGGCAGCAACCCGGTGCGGGTGGGCCGAGAAGGTGGGGCCCACCGCGCCGCCGAGATCGCTCTCGCCGAGCGTGTCGAGCGTCGCGGGATCGAGCTCCGTCGGCCTGCCAGACTCCACGAGCGCGAACAGCCGGCCGCCGGCGAGGAAGGGGCTCGTGTTCGCGACGTTCTTGCCCCTGCGCTTGCCCTGCAGCGCGTGGAGCACGCGCTTCGGCCAGGACAGGGTCGAGCCGTAGAGGCGGCGCCCGGCCGCGAGCTCCTCCACGAGGCCGCGGCTGCGCACGAGGCGGTGCGCGCCCTCCGCCCGGCCGCCCGACAGCCGTACCGCGAGCACCCCTCCGTCGGCCTCGAAGGAGTGCGGCACGCGGACGCCGAAGAGGGTCGCGCGGGCCGGGCCCACCCGAAACAGCGTGCCCTCGAGGCCTTCGGGCAGCGTCCCCTCGACGGCGAGCGGCGTGAAGCCATACTCGGCCTCGAGGTCGAGCGGGTGATCGAAGGCGCGCGCTCCGCGAGCGGCGTCCGCGGAGGCGCCCCCCGCGCCGGCGAAGGCGGCGTCGAGGGCGGCGTCGAAGTCGGGGGCGGACAGGGCGATGGACATGGGACCTCCGGGCGGCCGATGTGATCGACGATCCCATCGGCCGCCGGTGATGTCATCATCGATCACATTGGCGGGCGTCGAAGCGGCCGGCGCACCGGCGCCGGCGCTCGTCAGTGCAGCTTGTCCTTGGCCTCGGCGAGCTCCTCGTTGATCCGGTCCACGAACGCGTCGAGGGTCATCGGGCCGTTGCTCGCGGCGGCGGCGGCCTCGATGGCCTGCGAGGCGAGGGAGGTGAGGCGCTCGACGTAGGCGAGCTGGCCCTCGAGCTTCTCGTAGTCCCCGTCGACGAAGTACCCGCTGTCGTCCTTGACGTCGAGCTCGGGCGCATAGCGCTGCTTCACGTACCGCAGGATGGCGCACACGGCGACGTGGACCTTGGGGCCGGCGAACTGCGTCTTCGTCCAGTTGTAGCGGCTCCCCTCCTTGAAGAACTCGACGCCCGGCGCCTCTGGCAGGCTGGGGACGCTGACGCTGACGCGCGGCCCTCCGCCGCGCCCGGCCTTCTCCTGCGCTGCGCGGGTGAGGTTGCGCGTGATGGCCGCGGACTCCGCCAGCGCCTGACGCATCATGTCCGCCATCTTCGAGTCGCTGAGCAGCGCGTGGTACGTGTGGTTGATGAAGGTGCCTTCACCGTCGAAGTGAAAATGGAGAGGCTCGCATTCGCGGTGGGGATAGAGCGTGATGCCCTCGAGACCCGAGCAGGTCACGCGCCGATCGGCGATGAGCTCCTTCATGGTCTTGCTGGGCCAGCCGGCGGCCGCGGCCTTGGCGGCGAGATCCGCGACGAGCTCGGGGACGACGATCGGGTCGCGGAGCTTGCCCGAGTACGCGATGGAGATGCCCATGGTGCCTCCTGAACGATCTCCCCTTACTCCAGCGCCGTCGTCGAGGCCAGAGCGCGCCGGGGAGGGAGCCCTCGCCGCGGCGACAAGGACAGTGAAAGAGCCGCCGGAGCGAGGGAGCTCCGGCGGCTCTGGGCCGCCTGGGACCGCCTGAACCTCGACACCTGACCGCGAGGCCCGGGGCTCGGCCTATCCTTCACGTCTAGAGCGGATGTCCGCTCCTCGCCCCTCGCCGGGCTACTGGCAGGCTGTCGCGCCGAAGCAGACCGCCGGATCGTTTGCGAAGCGACGGAAGTTGTCCGCCTCCGGGTGGCCCGGGAAGGGAACATAGTAATAGACGGCCTTGTCGTCGAAGTCGCTCCCGTCGTAGTAGGTCTGCCACGTCAGCGCGTAAGCGACGCCGGCGCTCTTGGCGAGATCGAGGAGGTGGGTGTTGTACCAGTCCTCGGTGAGCGCGCCCTGCCCCGCGTCCGGAAACAGGCTCGTTACCTCGGCGGAGGAGAGCGCGACGGCGCCCGCCGAGCCGAGGCCGTAGTTGGCCAGGAACTCCGTCCGCAGGCGCTCATCGAACAGGGTGTCGTGCCACTTGCTCACGTGCTCTGCCGGGTAGAGCGTGAGCGACGCGCCCGCGGTGAGCTTGCTGACCCGGTGGAGGAGGTGCAGCCGGTAGGTGCCCGTCTCGGTGAGCGCGTGAGGCTTGCCCTTGGCCGCGCCGATCGCCGCGACGGCGCTCGCCATCGCCTTCATGTCCTCGAGATCTGCCGGGGACGCCGCGCGCTCGTACGGGTAATAGAGATCGATGCCGAGGATGTCGATGAGGTCGTCGCCAGGGTACGCCTCGAGGTAGTACTCCTCCAGCAACGCGGACGGCGGCTGGCCGTCGGTCTCGAGCGCCGCGATGGCCTCCTGGGGCGGGCTCTCGTAGGCCGCGCCCAGCTCGGTGAGCTCCTCGACGAGGCGGGCCCGGAGCATGTCGCGAGAGAGGCTCTCTGGATCCCTGACCTTCGCCTCGGCGGGCGTCACCGAGCTGTCGCTCAGCTTTCGCACCTTGTCCGTCGAGTACGCGAAGATCACGTTCTCCATCCCCGGCTCGCTCCGGACGGCCTCGGCGAACGTGCGGTACGCGGCGCTGTAGGCGGCGGGGCCGGTGACGGCCTGATCGTCGTCCAGCAGGGCCTGGCAGTTCCAGTAGGGCTGACCCCACCAGAACCATCCGCCGGTGTGCTCGTGGAACGGGCGGAGGACGATCGGCTTGCCGTCGAGCCCATGCTCGCGGAGGAACTGGGCCACGTACTTCGCGTGGGCCACGAGCCAGTCGCGCGCCGAGATCCCGGCGTGGGTCCCCTGCTCGATCGGCACGTCGTTGGCGATCTTGCAGATGCACTTCAGGTTCTCCGGGATGTCCGCGCTGGAGCCGAGGGAGCGCGAATAGTACGTCTCGGCGTAGAACGGGGTGCCTCCGCCCTGGGCGTGAATCGGGACGCTCTGTCCGTCGACCGTGAGGGTGGCGAGCGGCGTCTCGATGGCGTCCGCGAAGTCCGAGGTGCTGATGTCGTAGTTGCATGGGGGCGTGTGCCAGTCGAAGGCCACCATCCCGCCCGGCTGCTCCAGCAGGTACGCCGCGGCGTCCGCGGTGACGTCGCGGCGATTCCAGGGGACCGGATCGAAGACCATCGCGTCGAGGGAGACGCCGAGCAACCCGGGGTTCTCTCCCACGGTGGCGCCGGCGTCCGACGACCACTCACGCTCGCCGCGGCTGGCGGCGCCCGCCATGCTCGAGAACCAGTCGTTGGTCGACACGAGCTGCTTGGTGCCCGGATCGTAGAGCCCCCACGTGATGGCGTTCTCGTAACCGAACCGGAACTTGCCGGCTCGCGACGACGTCCAGAGGTCCTCGAGGAGGTCGCCCCTCGGCGTGTCCGGGAACTCCGGTGGATCTACCGGCGCGCCTCCCGTGCCTGACGACGTGCTCGACGACGTGCCTCCCGAGGTGCCCGACGACGCGCCTCCCGTGCCTGACGACGTGCCCGACGACGCGCCTCCCGAGGTGCCCGACGAGGTACCTCCCGGCGGCGTGTCCTCGTCCGACGACCCGCAGGCGGCCGTCAAGCACAGGAGGAATGCGGCATAAACGCGTGGACTGAGCGGGACAAGATTCATGGGTTCTCCCCTGCGAACGGTGCCAGTGCCGAGGCGACAATAAAGCGTGTTAATCGGTTCAGTGTCAACGGCCATCTCACCAGGGGAGCGGTGCGCCGCCCCGGGCTTCGCGCCGATTTCACCCCGAGTGCCCCTCGGCGCGATGCTGCGGTGCGTCACCGCGCAGCTGGTTCACCGCGAGCGCATTGCCGGCAGGTTCGGCCGGCTGCCGCCGGCGCGCCCTGTCCCGGAGCCCTGCCGGGACAGGTTCTTAACCGGTTCTTCGTTGATGGGGTTGCATCCAGCGAGCGCGCTTGAGCGCATGGCCTCGGCGGCCGAGGTGGCGACCCATCCATGGGTCGCTGCGGAAGCGGTTCCTACCGCCCGCCACCCGCAGCTGGCCCGCGGCGAGCACCACGCCGGACAGCCGGACCCGCGCGCTCCTTCGGTTTCGTTCGCCTACCAGGCGGCCGGATCAGAGATGTCTCTTCCAGGGAGGGGAGCTCAACCCTCGGCACCCGTGGTCCCGGTGTCCAACCGGGCGACCTGGCGCCTGCCGCCCATCTGGAGGATGCCCATCCAGGCGATCACGCGGATGACCTGGTAGGCCGGGTCGATCTCGAACCAGCGCACCGCGAACGTCGGGCTCTGCGGGTACTTGTGGTGGTTGTTCTGGAAGAGCTCGCCGAGCGTCACGAGGTCAAGGGCGAGCGTGTTGCGCGAGTCGTCGTCGCTGTTGAAGTTGCGGTAACCGTAGCGGTGGCCGCACCAGTTCACGATGGCGCCGTGGAGCGGGCCCATCGTCCAGTGGAGCGGGACAAACAGGAACTGCCACCATTGCGTGGCGAAGGCGATGTAGAAGAGCGCGTAGCCCGTCCCCCACGCGAGGCGGCTGGCCCACGAGTTGCCGATGCGGTCGAGCGCGCGCCACTCGGGGTAGCCGCCCAGAAAGCGCGGCTCCACCTCCGCCGTGCCGTCGCAGATGGCGTCGTAGCGCTTCGCGGTCGACAGCATCATGGAGACTGGCTCCGCGTAGTAGCGTGGCGAGTGCGGGTCCTTCGGGGTGTCGCTGTACGCGTGGTGCATGCGGTGCAAAATCGCATACGCCCGGGGCACAAGGTACGAGGAGCCCTGCGTGACGTACGTGAGGAGATGGAAGATCCGTTCCCAGCGCTTCGACATCGTGAACATCCGATGCGAGGCGTACCGGTGCAGGAAGAAGGTCTGGAAAAAGACCGATAGCGTCGAATGGGCGATCAGGATGGCGACGAATTCCATGGCTCGCTTGTACACCCAGGTTGGGCCCACATGCGGTCAGCTCACGGTCACGATTCGCGAGGTCCGTTGCCGCGTCGCTCGTGCGAGCGCCTCCTTATGCCACGCGATTTCGTCCGTGGAGGCGAGTCCGTGACGGGCGAGTTCATCGACCGGAAACAATGCTGTGCCGCCAGGCGCCGCTCTTGCAAATATAGCGTCGCGCGCCGCCTTATCACGACGAGCCGAGCGTTGAGACCGTCAGCGGCGGCGGATCGTTCTTGACATACATGGGCGCTGCGTACAGAATGTTTCAGTAAGCCATTCGAGCGTGCGCCGAAGAGTTCGTCGCGCTCGGGGTCCAGGGGCTCGCAGCGGCGTCGCGCGGTGCGGGCTCATCGAGCTCGACGTGGGATAGCTCGTCCGAGCGCTCCATCGCGGCGGGGAGCTGGCGCGGCCGGCCGTCGCGCGGCGGCTCGTGCGCCGCAGGAACAGGGTGCCTCGCTGCGTCCTGCTCGTGACTGGAGCCGCGCCATCACATCGAGGTGCACGCATGCAGATCCGCGTAGGATACGAGCTGCTCTACGAATTCCCACGACCGACGCCGGTGATCCTGACGCTGAGCGTCCACTACTCGCGTGCATCGGATCTGGTGCGGCCCGATCATATGCTCACCAGCCCGTCGATCCCGGTCCGAGCTTACAGGGATGCCTTCGGCAACTGGTGTAGCCGTATCGTCGCGCCGGCGGGTCAGCTGAAGATCTCCTCCGACGCGGTGGTGAACGACACGGGCGCGCCGGACCGCGTCGTGACATCGGCCGAGCAACACCCCGTCGATGCGCTGCCAGAGGAGACGCTGGTGTTCTTGCTGGGCAGCCGGTACTGCGAGACGGATCGCCTGTCAGAGGCGGCGTGGGACCTGTTCGGCCAGTCGCCCACCGGCTGGGGTCGCGTGCAGGCCGTCTGCGACTTCGTTCATCGGCACATCGCCTTCGGATACGAGTTTGCGAGCCCTACCAAGACGGCGGAGGAGGTGTTCAACGACCGGAGAGGCGTCTGCAGAGATTATGCGCACCTCGCGATCGCGCTCTGCCGTTGCCTGAACGTTCCGGCTCGTTACTGCACCGGCTACCTGGGCGACATCGGCGTACCTCCTCCCCACGGGACGATGGACTTCTCCGGCTGGTTCGAGGCCTATCTCGGTGGCGAGTGGCATACGTTCGATGCGCGCAACAACGTGCCTCGCATCGGGCGCGTGCTGATCGCCCGCGGGCGCGATGCCGCCGACGTGGCGATCACCACGACCTTCGGCGAGAACACGTTGCGGAGCTTCCGCGTCTGGACGGACGAGGTTGTGGGCTAGCTCCGCCCGGGGCAGCCTCGCGCGGTGGCCGCGCTCATCGGGGCGGTGAGGGTGCTCGTCGTGAGCTCGCTCGAAGGCGCCGCAGCGCTGCCTTCTTCGACCGCCGCCGGGGCGATGTGACGGCGCTGCACCGCCGCGAATGTCGTCGATGCAGGAGACGGTGGTGTGCAACTTGGACGATCGGGTGGTGTGGTGATGGCGTCATGGCATCGGGCCGCCTCGGTGCGTCCGGCCGCTCGAGGCGATCGGCGCACATGCCTGCTCGGGAACAGCGTGGTAGTCTGCTCGTCTATGGACGACGCGCAGAGCGACGATATCGAGGAGGGCGATTGGGGGCGACTTCACGTCACGCGCGCCTGCTGTGGTGCAGGCGTTTGCAGGAACTTCGCTCCAGAGCTCCTGGGCGAGGTCGCGCCCGCGCACTGGGAAGCCATGGACGGCGACGTCCGGCGCCGCGGCCCCGCCGTGCTCGCGGGCACCTATGATGAAGGGGCCTTCACCGGCATCCTGCGCCAGCCGCGGAGCCGGGCCGATCTCGAGGCGGCGCGCTCGGCGGTCGCCGCCTGTCCCGTCCATGCCTTGCGCCTCCGATCGTCGTCGCTGTCCCGCGCTCGGCCCGGCGCGCTCGGGGCCCCGTTCCGCGCCTGGCCGCGCCGCATCGAAGAGGGCGTCTGGGCCCTCGGCCACCCCGCGCGCGAGAACGCGGGCGCGACGGCCTACTTCATCGAGCGCCCCGGCGGGGGCGTGCTCGTCGACCTGCCGAGCCCGACCGATGCCGTCTTCCGTTTCCTCGAGGAGCGCGGCGGCGTGCGGTGGATCTTCCTCACCCACCGTGACCACACCGTGCACCACGCCGAGTTCGCGGCCCGCTTCCCTGGGTGTCGCCGCGTCCTCGGCGCAGCGGACGTGAACCCGCGCGGCGCCGGGCGCAATCCGGGCACCTCCGAGGTGGAGATCCAGCTCGGCGACCGCCTCGAGCCCATGACCCTCGACGGCTCGCCGCTCGCCGACGGCGACCTCGCCGGCGCCGAGCTCGCCGTGCTCTCGCAGCCCGGCCACACCGCGGGCTCGATGTGCCTGCTGTACCGGGGCCGCTTCCTGTTCACCGGCGACCACCTGGCCTACTCGCGCCGCGTCGGCCAGATCGTGGCGTTCCGGCTCCACTGCTGGAACGACTGGGAGCGTCAGATCCGCTCCGTGCGCCGCCTGGTCGCGCTGGCGGGCGCTGGCCACCTCCGCTTCGCGTGGCTCCTGCCCGGCCATGGCGAATGGCACCGACTCGAAGGCGACGGCGGCGCTCCCGCGACGGCCGCCGAGCTCGGGCGTGCGCTCGCCTGGATGGAGCGGCAGGCGCCTGGCCACGTCCCCTTCTTCCGGTTCATCCTCTGGCTGCAGAGCCGCTCGTACCCCGGCACCCGCCTCGCGCGCGCGGTGCACGCGATCGGCGGCGATGGCCCCGGGAGCGAGGCCTGGGTGCTGCCGCGCGCCGCCCGCCCGTACCTGCCCGACTACCGGCCAGAGAAGGTCGCCGCCGCGTGGCTGCGGGTCTCCCTGGTCGCGGCGACGACGCTCGGGGCCGCAGCGGCCGCCGCCCGGCTCGCCGCGCGCGCGGCGGGGGCGGTCGCAAAGAGGAGGGCGTGAAGCGGCCTTGAGGGGCGGCCGGCGCTCCGGTCCTCGCAGGGCCGGGGCAGGGGGCCGAGGCGCCGCTGCGCCGGCCTGCGCGCTCAGCCGGCCGCGCCGCCTCGGTCGTCCTGTCGCAGCAGATACGCTGTCTCGGGGTTCTCCCGGCGCCAGATCACGTTGTCCATGAAATAGTGGTGGATGTTCACGAACACGAAGACGGCTGCGAAGTACGGTGTCGGGCCCAGGTCGGACAGCGCTTCGCCGTCGCTCGAGCTCAGCACCAGCGCGCCGTGCGCACCGTGCGCGCCGTCGAGGAGCGCGGGCGCGCCGCGGAACACGACCCACCCGAGGCCGACGGCGGTCGCCGCCAGGAGCCCGAGGCGCAGGCCGGTCGGGCGCCCGAACAGCGGCGGGCCCTCGGCGTCGCGCGCCTCGTTCCGCTTCATGAGCCAGACGAAATACAGATACTGAACGGAGTGGAGCGCCGGGATCACGTACACCATGAGCCGGTCGAGGCTCGAGTAGACCGTCCAGAGCCAGATCGTGATGAGGAAACCGGCCAGCGGCGCGAGCGGCGGCAGGCGCCGCTCCATGCGCCACCTGCGCGCGAGCACCCAGAGCAGCGCGAGCGCGCTGAGCCCGAACGCGAGCCCGGTGACGGGCTCGAGCGCCGGCGGGTGCGCGAGCGACGTGTAGACCACGCCTTTCTCCTCGACCTCCCTGCCTGGATCCGCCGGGCTCGCCCACGCGTACGCCCAGGCCGCGAAGCAGTGCGCGAGGATCACCCCGCGCTCCAGGGGGGCGAACCGGAACCCGCGCCGCGCCGAGAGCACCGTCAGGACGCCGAAGCCCTGCTTCACGTAGTGCCAGCCCACCAGGAGGAACATGAGCTGGATCATGAAGCCCATGGACCGCGCGGAGCCGGTCGAGAGCGCCCCGATCGCCCACGCGAGCAGCGCGGCCGGGACGAGGAGGCCGGCCAGGATGTAGCGGGCTCGCTGCGCCGGGGCGAAGGCGCCGCCGAACGCGCGGCGCCTCGCGTCCTTGTAGAACAGCAGGTACGTCACCGCGAAGTGAGGATCGTTGATCACGGACGCGGCGTGGAACGTCAGGAAGCCGATCGCGAGCTCCGCCGCGTCGAGCCCGACGGCCCTGCGGGCGAGCCACGCGAGCGGGAAGAGCACGAGCGTCGCGCCCCCGACGAGCAGGAACTCGGTGAGATGGGCGCGCAACGCGGCTCGACGCGGCGTCGCGACCGGGACTGGCAGCGTCGCGCCCGCGCTGGTCATGCGCCGAAGCTACCACACAGGGACGCCCGTACGGCGGGCGCGCCGCAGATCGAGCTCCGGCTCGAGGGCGAGCTTGATGCGGTGCGCTGTCGGCTCGAGGGGGGCGCGGGGCGCCGTGGCCTCCCTCTTCGTCATCAATAAATGACGAGATCTCTCGTCACAAATAAATGACAGATCGCTCGCCGCAAATAAATGACAGATCGGATGTCGCGCCGCCGCCGGCGGCAGCGAGGGCGTTCGGCGCGAAGCGGGCGCCGCTCCTCGTCCAGGTCCAGCTGTGCTATTCCGCGATCATGCGGAGTCGATCATGAGCTTGGGCGACCTGGTCGACGACGTGCCCGAGGACCCGCTCATCACCGGCGCGGTCCAGCGCGCGCTCGTCGCCTATGCGGCGGTCCTCCCCGACGATGTCCTCCGTGACGTCGAGATGCTCGCCACGAGGACGCTGTTCGTGCACCCGCTCGGGATCTCGTTCGTCGCCCGGCTCGCCCCCGGGATCCGCGTCGAGGTGGACATGGGCGACGATCTCGCCGAGCAGGCGCAGCAGGGGTTCGCGGTCGGCGAGATCATGATCTCGATGATGCGCGTGCTCCGCAGGCGGTCGCGCGAGCGGGGCGAGCGCCGCTTCCTGATGCCCGAGACGCCGATGCTCATGCTGCAAGCGTTCCTGGGCTACTTCAACCCGGACCCGGCGCTCTGGACGATGGGCGACGACGCCGTGCGCGGCGCGCTGGATCGCCTCTGCGAGGCCGTCGTCGGCCTGTTCTTCACGGGCCTCGTCGTCGATGTGCTGGAGAGCCCATCGTCGCTCGACGACTGGGGGGAGACCGGCCGCGCGCTCTCCGCGGTGCTGCCGGCCATGACCGCAGCGCTCCGCGGCGCGAGGGCCCGGCTGTCCAGGCGCGACCGGCACGCGCTGGAGACCTACGATGCCTGCGGCTGGGATGCGGCGCGGCTCGAGCGCCGGCTCGGCGGCGGCCCGGAGCCCGCCCGTCCGGCCTTCTTCGCCCTGGGCGCGGCGCTCGCCGCGGAGCTCCGCGCCTCACCCGCGAGCTGACCCGCGTGGCCGGCGTGGTCGCGATCCGCCGCTCCCTCGCCTCACTCCGCCCCTTCCGTTTGCCGCGCGGGCAGCCACATGCGCACCGTCGTGCCCTCGCCCAGCGCGCTCTCGATACGGATGCTGCCCTGGTGCTCCTCGATGAACCGGTGCGTCAGCGACAGCCCGAGCCCGGTCCCCTGCCCGGGCGGCTTCGTCGTGAAGAACGGCTCGAAGATGCGGCTCAGATCCTCGGCGCGGATGCCGCAGCCGTGGTCGTGCACGTCGATCTCCACGCCGTGGATGTCCCCGCGCGGCAGCGGGCGAGCCTCGACCACCACGGCGCTGCCGTGCGGGCTGGCGTCGAGCGCATTGCCTATCACGTTGAGCAAGGCCGACTCGAGCTGCGATGCGTTGACGAGCACCTCGGGCAGCGCCGATGAGGTGCCGTCCGTCTCGAGGTGGACCCTGCGCTCGCGCGCCCGCGGCGCGGACAGGTCGACCGCGCGGCGGAGCGCCGCGCGCACGTCGCACGGCTCCCGGCCGATCGGCTTGCCGCGCGCGTACTCGAGCAGCGCCGTCACGAGGTCCGAGCACCGGATCGCCTGCCGCTCGATGGTGCTGAGCGCCTTCAGGAGCGAGGCCTCGTCGGGCAGGCCGTGCCCCTTCCGGTGCCGCCTGAGCAGCAGCTGGGCGTTCATCAGGATGGCCGACACCGGGTTGTTCATCTCGTGCGACAGCCCCGCCACCAGCGTCCCTATCGCCGCCATCTTGCCCGCCTGGAGCAGCTCCTGCTGCGTCTCCGAGAGCCGCTCCAGCGCCGCCGCGAGCTCGCCGTTCTTCGCCGCGAGCTCCAGATAGGCGCGGTGCAGCCGCTCGGCGGCGCGGACTCGCGCCCTGAGCTCCAGGGGGTCGAACGGCTTGCTCATGTATTCGTCGGCGCCGACGTCGAGCCCCCCCACGGCCTCCGCGCCGCTCGCCCTGGCCGTCAAGAGGAGGACAGGGATGTCCCGGAGCGCGGGATCCCCCTTGAGCCGCCGGACCAGCTCGAATCCGTCCATCTCCGGCATCATCACGTCCGAGACGATGACATCGGGCCGCTTCGCCGCGATCGACTCGAGCGCTTCCCGGCCGTTCGTCGCCAGGACGATCTCGTGTCCGGCCGACAGGATGTCCGCCAGGTACGATCTCATGTCGGGGTTGTCTTCCACGACGAGCACGCGCGGCCCCTCCGCGCGGCCGCCGGCGCGGGGCGCGCCTGCGGCGGGCGGCGGAGGCACCTCGAAGCCGCGGAGGTTGACCGACGACGGGGGAGGCTCGTAGGTGCCCGCGCCGTTGAGCGATCGCGGCGGCTCGGGCGCGGCGGTCGCCCGCCGCGCTGCCAGGAAATCCGCGGCGCGCGGGAGCCGCACGAAGAAGCGAGAGCCGACCCCGGGCTCGCTCTCCACGCCGACCGTGCCGCCCATGAGCTCCGTGAGCTCCTTGGCCAGCGACAGCCCGATCCCCGTCCCCTCGTGCTTTCGCGTCGCCGAGGCGTCGATCTGCTGAAACCGTTGAAAGAGCAGGTGTCTCCTGTCCGCCGGGATGCCAGGGCCGGTGTCCTCGACCGAGAGCTCGAACAGACCATCGAGCGCCCGCAGGTCGACGGTGACGCGCCCGCCAGGCGGGGTGAACTTCAGCGCGTTGCCCAGCAGGTTGAGCGCGATCTTCTCGAGCTTGCGCCGATCGGCGGGGACCCTCCGCAGCTCGGGATCCACGTGAATCGAGAGATCGAGCCCGCCGCGCGCCGCCGCCGGGCGAGCCTCCTCCACCATGTCCGAGACGAGCTCTCCGACGTCGACGGCCTCCCAGTCGATCTGCATCTTGCCGGCCTCGATCTTCTGGTGATCGAGGACATCGTCGACCAGCCGGCGGAGCCGCCGCCCGCTGCGCTGGATGAGCTCGAGGTCCCCACGTACCCGCGGTGAGAGCGGTTCGTCCCGGCTGGACAGGAGCGACTCGAGCGGTCCGAGGATGAGGGAGAGCGGCGTCCGGAGCTCGTGGCTCATCACCGTGAGGAACTCTCCCTTGGCGCAGGCCGCGGCGTCCGCCGCCTCCTTGGCCTTCTGGAGCTCGATCTCCATCCGTTTGCGCTCGGTGATGTCCGCGTAGATCCCGAGGATCCCCGTCACATCGCCCCGTTCGTCGCGGATGGGCACCTTGCTGGTGAGCAGGAACCGCTGCTCGCCGTCCGGGCGGAGCAGCGGCTCCTCGACGTCGAGCATCGGGGTGCCGCCCTCCATGACCTCCCGGTCGATGCGCACGAAGCACTCCGCGTTCTTGCTGCCCCACACGTCGTAATCGGTCTTGCCGACGAGGTTCTCCAGCACCTTCGTGTTGGTGTCGTTGAGGAAGTTCTGATTTCCCCCGAGAAACCGTCCGTGACGGTCTTTCCAGAAGATGGCGTGGGGGACGTTGGCGATGACGTACTTGAGCACCGCCTGCTGCTGCTCGACGGGCGCCGGCGTCCATTCCTGGGCGGCGGTGCCAGTCGGGGCCTCGTCCGGCGGCGCCACACGGGGCGTCTGCGCGCGTGCTTCGCGCGTCCGACGGGCCGTGAGGAGCCTGCTGATCTTGGCAGAGAGGCGGTAGAGACGTCTCATCGTCGTATCGTCACAGGAGCATAAGGCGAGCGCGGGCGACATCAAACCTGCTCAGCACCGGGACGCCGCGGTCGAGCGCGGGCGGTCGTGTAAAATGACGCCCGAGCAGGCTGGCGCGTCGCATCTGCCGCTCACCTCGCCGCTGGGCGCTGTGGTAGCGCCTGGTGTCGGTCCCGTCGAGCTCTCCCGGCGGCGCTGGCCTGCGCGTCGCAGGCCTCGTCCCACTGGCCCTGAACCCCACCAGCTCTGCACCGGCGCCTGCGCGCGGCGGCTCCGCCGTGCTACAGGAGAGGAGGTACGCCCATGGTGGAGGGAGTCGCGCTCATCACCGGAGCGGCGTCGGGTATCGGCGCTGCGACCGCGCGCAAGCTGTCGCAGACCGCATCCGGCCTGGTCCTGATCGATCGGCGCCGCGACGCGCTCGACGCCCTCGCGGGCGAGCTCCGCGGGCCGGAGCTCCTGCTGCGCGAGGCCGACGTGGGGGACGAGGCCGCGTGGGTCGAGATCGCGGCGGCTGTCGAGGGGCGCTTCGGGAGGCTCGACCACGTCGTCGCGAACGCCGGTATCTCCCACGGCGCGCCGAGCGAATCGCCGGGCTCATCGCGTTCCTGCTCTCCGACGCCTCTGCCACCATGACTGGCGCGCTCCTCGTCAGCGATGGTGGCTACTCCCTTTAGAACGACGGGCCCGTCGCCGGTGCGGTGAGCGCCGCGCTGCGGCGCGTGTGACAGACCCGAAACAAAGGCGCGGTGCGTCACGGGGCGCGTCAGGCGCGCAGGAGCCGAGGGAAAGCGCTTTCATCGCCTGGTGAAGGGGTCCGTCCCGCCGTTGCGCCGTGACCGAACCATTACCGCGGGCCGCTCACGACGGGTGTTATAGAGGCCGTGCTTGTCATTAGGAGGCAGCTCAGCATGATTGAGGATCCGCAGGTCATCCGCAGCGCCGGCCTCCAGCCGATCGGCATCTGGCGCAGCGGGCCCTGGCTCCCCGCGTTCACATCGACAGATCTGCGGGAGGCCGTCTCCTGCGTGCGAGAGCCGGTGCACGTGGTGCGTGAGACGCCGGATGGGCGCGTCGGCGTGTCCCGCGGCGGCGCTGTCCTCCGCGAGGATCAGGTCAACGGCGTCCCGACGTTCCCGCTCCTCGGGACGCTGCCCGCCCTGTACCCGGAGTGGCTCGGAGACCGCTCCTTCGTCGAGGTCCACGGCCTGCGCTTCCCCTACGTGGCCGGCGCGATGGCGAACGGCATCCACACCACGCGGCTCACGATCGCGATGGCCAAGGCAGGCATGATGGGGTTCTTCGGCGCCGCCGGCCTCGGGCTGCACCGGATCGAGCAGGCGATCGACGAGATCTCGGCGGAGCTCGGCACGGAGGGCCCCACCTGGGGCTGCAACCTCATCCACGCTCCGAACCAGCCCAGGTTAGAGAGCGACACGGTGGAGCTCTACCTGAAGAGGGGAGTCCGGCGGGCCGAGGCGGCCGCCTACATGGGCCTGAACCCGATGGTCGTGCGGTTCGCCTACAGCGGCGTCAAGCGCTTGCCCGACGGCCGCGTGGACCGGAAGAACCACCTGTTCGCGAAGATCTCGCGCCCGGAGGTCGCCGCGCGCTTCCTGTCGCCCGCGCCGGCCGAGATCCTCGATACCTGCGTTCGCAACGGGTGGCTCACCCGCGACGAGGCGGAGCTCGCGCGGAGCCTCCCGGTCGCCGAGGACATCACCGTGGAAGCGGACTCCGGCGGTCACACCGACAACCAGCCCCTCGTCGCGCTGTTCCCGGTGATCCTCGGCGTCCGCGACGAGCTCGCGGCGAAGTACGGGTATCACCGGCCGATCCGCGTCGGCGCCGCCGGCGGCCTCTCCACGCCGGAGTCGGTCGCCGCCGCGTTCGCGCTCGGGGCGGCGTACGTGCTCACGGGCTCGGTCAACCAGTCGTGCATCGAGTCGGGCCTGTCCGACGAGGGCAAGAAGATGCTGGCCCAGGCCGATCTCCCGGACGTGGTGATGACGCCGGCCGCCGACATGTTCGAGCTCGGCGTGCAGGTCCAGGTGCTCAAGCGCGGCACGATGTTCGGTGTCCGCGCGCAGCGGCTCTACGACCTCTACGTCGCCCACGACTCCATCGAGTCGCTGCCCGGCGACGTGCGCGCGCGCATCGAGAGGGAGCTGTTCCAGATGTCGTGCGACGAGGTGTGGGCGGGCTGCGAGCGGTTCTTCGCCGAGCGCGACCCGGCCGAGCTCGAGCGCGCCGCGCGCGAGCCGAAGCACAAGATGGCGCTGATCTTCCGCTGGTATCTCGGCATGTCCAGCAAGTGGGCGATCGCCGGGGACCCGAAGCGCCGCGCGGATTACCAGATCTGGTGCGGCCCGGCCATGGGCGCGTTCAACCGCTGGGTCAAGGGGTCGTTCCTCGAGGACCCGGCAAGCCGCACCGCCGTCCAGGTCGCGCGCAACCTGCTCGAGGGCGCGGCCGTCGTCACGCGCGCGCAGCAGCTGCGGACGTACGGCGTCCCCGTGCCGAGCGCCGCATTCCACTTCACTCCTCGCCCGCTCGCCTGAGCGCCTGACCACCTGCCGAGGTCCTCATGCACCCTTCGTCTTCGCGTATCCCGCACATCGCCGTCGTCGGCGTGAGCGCCATCTTCCCCGGCTCGGTCGACGCGCACGGCTTCTGGCGCGATATCCTGTCCGGGACAGACCTTATCACGGATGTCCCGAGCACCCACTGGCTGGTCGAGGACTACTACGATCCCGACCCGTCCGCCCCGGACAAGACGTATGCGAAGCGCGGCGCCTTTCTCAAGGACGTGCCGTTCGATCCGCTCGAGTGGGGCGTCCCGCCCTCGATCGTGCCGGCGACGGACACGACGCAGCTGCTCGCGCTGATCGTGGCGAAGCGGGTCCTGGAGGACGCGGCGCAGGGGCAGTTCGAGTCGATGAGCCGCGAGCGGATGAGCGTGATCCTCGGCGTCACCTCCGCGCAGGAGCTGCTCGCCTCGATGGTGAGCCGGATCCAGCGGCCGGTGTGGGCGAAGGCGCTCCGGGATCTCGGGTATCCGGAGGACGAGGTGAAGCGCGCCTGCGACAAGATCGCTGGCAACTACGTGCCATGGCAGGAGTCGAGCTTTCCGGGCCTGCTCGGGAACGTGGTGGCCGGGCGCATCGCGAACCGGCTCGACCTCGGCGGGACGAACTGCGTGACCGACGCGGCGTGCGCGTCGTCGCTGTCGGCGATGTCGATGGCCATCAACGAGCTGGCGCTCGGTCAGTCGGATCTCGTGATCGCGGGCGGCTGCGACACGATGAACGACGCCTTCATGTACATGTGCTTCAGCAAGACGCCCGCGCTGTCGAAGTCGGGCGACTGCCGGCCGTTCTCCGACAAGGCCGACGGCACGCTGCTCGGCGAGGGCATCGCGATGGTGGCGCTGAAGCGGCTCGACGACGCCGAGCGCGACGGGGACCGGGTCTACGCGGTGATCCGCGGGATCGGCTCGTCGTCGGACGGGCGGAGCAAGAGCGTGTACGCGCCGGTGCCGGAAGGGCAGGCGAAGGCGCTCCGCCGGACGTACGCCGCCGCCGGGTACGGCCCCGAGACCGTGGAGCTGATGGAGGCGCACGGCACCGGGACGAAGGCCGGCGACGCGGCCGAGTTCGAGGGCCTGCGGGTGATGTTCGACGAGTCGGGGCGCGCCGATCGCCAGTGGTGCGCGCTCGGCAGCGTGAAGTCGCAGATCGGCCACACCAAGGCGGCGGCCGGCGCGGCCGGGCTGTTCAAGGCGATCATGGCGCTGCACCACAAGGTGCTGCCGCCGACCATCAAGGTCGACAAGCCGAACCCCAAGCTCGAGATAGAAAAGACCGCTTTCTATCTGAACACCCAGGCGCGGCCGTGGATCCGGCCGGGGGACCACCCGCGGCGGGCGTCGGTGAGCTCGTTCGGCTTCGGCGGCTCGAACTTCCACGTGGCGCTGGAGGAGTACACGGGCCCGGCGCCGAAGGCGTGGCGGGTGCGGGCCTTGCCGGCGGAGCTGTTCCTCCTGTCGGCGGACACGCCGGCGGCGCTCGCGGATCGCGCGCGGGCGCTGGCGAAGGAGGCGGAGGTGCCCGAGATCCTGCGCTTCCTGGCGCGGGAGTCGGTGCTCTCGTTCGACGCGTCGAGGCCGGCGCGGCTCGGGCTGTGCGCGACGGACGAGGCGGATCTCAGGAAGAAGCTCGAGCAGGTGGCGGCGCACCTCGAGGCGAGGCCGGAGCAGGCGCTCTCGGCGCCGCTCGTGCACTGCGCGAGTGGGGAGGCGCCGGGGCGGGTGGCGTTCCTTTTCCCGGGGCAGGGGAGCCAGTACGTCGGGATGGGCGCGGACGCGCTCATGACGTTCGACCCGGCCCGCGCGGCCTGGGACGCGGCGGCGAGCGTCGCGATCGCGGACGCGCCGCTGCACGAGGTGGTGTTCCCGCGGCCGGTGTTCTCGGACGAGGACCGGGCGGCGCAGGAGGCGCGGCTCCGCGAGACGCGCTGGGCGCAGCCGGCGATCGGCGCGACGAGCCTCGCGCACCTCGCGCTGCTCGCGGCGCTCGGGGTGCGGGCCGAGGCGTTCGCGGGCCACAGCTTCGGCGAGATCACGGCGCTGCACGCGGCCGGCGCGCTGTCCGCGGCGGACCTGCTGCGCGTGGCGCGGCGGCGCGGTGAGCTGATGGGCGCGGCGTCGTCGGAGCGGGGCGCGATGATCGCGGTCCCGCGGGGGATCGACGAGGTGCGGGCGCTCGGCCTCGGCGGCGTGGTGATCGCGAACCACAACGGCCCGAAGCAGGTGGTGCTGTCGGGCTCGGTCGCGGCGATCGAGGCCGCGGAGGAGCGGCTGAAGGGCGCCGGGATCCAGGCGCGGCGCCTCGACGTGGCCGCGGCGTTCCACTCGCCGCTCGTGGCGGAAGCGAGCGCGCCGCTCCGCGAGTTCCTTGCGGGCATCGCGGTCGAGACGCCGGCGGCGCCCGTGTACAGCAACGCGGAGATCGAGCCGTACGCGGGCGGCGGCGACGCGGCGCGCGACCGGCTGGCGCGGCAGCTCGCGGAGCCGGTGCGGTTCGTCGAGGAGATCGAGCGGATGTACGCGGACGGCGTGCGCACGTTCGTCGAGGTCGGGCCGGGCTCGGTGCTGACGAACTTGGTCGGCGACATCCTGAGCGGCCGGCCGCACCGGGCGGTGGCGCTCGACCGCAAGGGCAAGCACGGCGTGACGAGCCTGCTCGAGGCGGTGGCGCGGCTCGCCGTGGCCGGGGTGCCGCTGGACGCGCGGGTCCTGTGGGAAGGCTTCGCGGCGCCGAGCGATCCGCGGGCGCTGCCGAAGCCGAAGCTGGCGCTGCAGATCAACGGCAGCAACTACGGGAAGCCGTACCCGCCGCAGGGGGGCACGAAGGCGCTGCCGGCGGCGAGCCCGCCGCGGGCGGCGCAGAAGCCGGCGCCGGAGGCGGCGCGGGCGGTGGCGAGCGCGCCGCGGCCGGTGGCGAGCGCGTCGGCGCCGGTGGCGAGCGCGTCGGCGCCGGCAGTGAGCGCGTTGGCGCCGGCAGTGAGCGCGTCGGCGCCGGCAGTGAGCGCGTCGGCGCCGGCAGTGAGCGCGCCGCGGGCGGTGGTGAGCGCGTCGGCGCCTGTGGTGAGCGCGTCGGCGCCTGTGGTGAGCGCGCCGCGGCCGACAGTGAGCGCGCCGCGGCCGACAGTGAGCGCGTCGCAGCCGGCGGTGAGCGCGTCTGTGGTGGCGAGCGTGTCGGCGCCTGTGGTGAGCGCGCCGCGGCCGACAGTGAGCGCGTCGACGGCTGTGGTGAGCGCGTCGCGGCCGGCGGCTAGCGCGTCGTGGCTGGCCGCGTACCAGGAGGCGCAGCGCGCCACGGCGGACGCCCACAGCGTGTACCAGCGCACGATGGCCGAGAGCCACATCGCCTTTCTTCAGGCCGCCGAGGCGTCCTTCGCAGGGCTCGCCGCGCTGGCGACCGGCGCTTCGTACCCGGTCGCTCCGACGACGGTGTCCGAGGTACGGCCTGCGCCGGTTCTCCTCGCCCCGGTGCATGTGGGGCCTGTCTCGGAGGCGTCCGTACGGCCTGCAGCGGCGCCGACCGCGCGCTCCAGCGAGGGCAGGAGCAGCGTGGCCCTGGACGGCCTCAACGGCGCAGGCGGGGAGCTCCCTACGGCTGTTGCGCTGCCGGCGCAGACAGCGCCTGCCGTGACGGCGAAGGTGGCAGTCGCAGCGCCCGCGGTGACAGCGAAGGCTGCCACAGCGGCGCCTGCTGCGGCTGTGAAGGCCGCAGCCGCGTCGCCGGCGGTGGCAGTGTCCAAGGCCGTCGCCGCGCCCGCGGCCGCCGCGGCAACGCAGGCGGCGGTCGCCGCTGCGCCGCGTGTCGATATCGAGCGGTTGGTCCTCGAGGTGGTCGCGGACAAGACGGGATACCCCGTCTCCATGCTCGGGCTGCAGATGGAGCTGGAGAGCGATCTCGGCATCGACAGCATCAAGCGGGTGGAGATCCTGTCCTCGGTCCGTGACCGGACGCCTGGGCTGTCGGAAGTCGACGCCTCGGCGCTGGCGCAGCTGCGCACGCTGGGGCAGGTCGTCGACCACCTCCGCGCCTCGCTGCCGGCCGCCGGGCCGGCCGCCAGCGCCAGCCCGGTTGCCGCCGCGCCCGCCGCGAAGGCGCCTGCCGTCGCGGCGCCTGCAGTCGCATCCGGCGCGGCGCCTGGCGCGGCCGAGGTGGAGCGGGTGGTGATGGCGGTCGTCGCGGAGACGACGGGCTATCCGGCGGAGATGCTGGGGCTGCAGATGGAGCTGGAGAGCGACCTCGGCATCGACAGCATCAAGCGGGTGGAGATCCTGTCGGCGGTCCGCGATCGGACGCCGGGGCTGTCGGAGGTCGACGCGTCGGCGCTGGCGCAGCTGCGCACGCTGGGGCAGGTCGTCGACCACCTCCGCGCCTCGCTGCCGGCCGCCGGGCCGGCCGCCAGCGGCAGCCCGGCTGTCGCTACGCCCGCTGCCACCGCGCCCGCCGTCGCGTCCGGCGCGGCGCCTGGAGCGGCCGAGGTGGAGCGTGTGGTGATGGCGGTCGTCGCGGAGACGACGGGCTACCCGGCGGAGATGCTCGGGCTGCAGATGGAGCTGGAGAGCGACCTCGGCATCGACAGCATCAAGCGGGTGGAGATCCTGTCGGCGGTCCGCGATCGGACGCCGGGGCTGTCGGAGGTCGACGCGTCGGCGCTGGCGCAGCTGCGCACGCTGGGGCAGGTCGTCGACCACCTTCGCGCCTCGCTCCCGGCCGCCGGGCCGGCCGCCAGCGGCAGCCCGGCTGTCGCTACGCCTGCTGCCACCGCGCCCGCCGTCGCGTCCGGCGCAGCGCCTGGAGCGGCCGAGGTGGAGCGGGTGGTGATGGCGGTCGTCGCGGAGACGACGGGCTATCCGGCGGAGATGCTCGGGCTGCAGATGGAGCTGGAGAGCGATCTCGGCATCGACAGCATCAAGCGGGTGGAGATCCTCTCGGCGGTCCGCGACCGGACGCCGGGGCTGTCGGAGGTCGATGCCTCGGCGCTGGCGCAGCTGCGCACGCTGGGGCAGGTCGTCAACCACCTTCGCGCCTCGCTCCCGGCCGCCAGCGCCAGTCCGGCTGGCGCCGCGTCCGTCGCGAAGGCCTCTGCCGCTGCGGTGCCTGCCGTCGCGTCCGGCGCGGCCCCTGGCGCGGCCGAGGTGGAGCGTGTGGTGATGGCGGTCGTCGCGGAGACGACGGGCTACCCGGCGGAGATGCTGGGGCTGCAGATGGAGCTGGAGAGCGATCTCGGCATCGACAGCATCAAGCGGGTGGAGATCCTGTCGGCGGTCCGCGATCGGACGCCGGGGCTGGCGGAGGTCGACGCGTCGGCGCTGGCGCAGCTGCGCACGCTGGGGCAGGTCGTCGACCACCTCCGCGCGAGCCTCGGTCCCGCCGCTGCCACCGCCGGCGCTGCCCCGGCGGAGCCCGCCGAGGAGCCGGCCTCCGCGCCCCTCGGCCGGTGGACGCTCGTCGAGGAGCCTGCGCCCGCCGCCGGCCTCGCGATGCCCGGCCTCTTCGACGCAGGCACCCTCGTGGTCACCGGCCACGACGCGATCGGTCCCGCGCTCGTCGCGGCCCTCGCGGCGCGCGGGATCGCCGCCGAGTACGCCCCCGCCGTGCCCCGCGGCGCGCGCGGCGCCGTGTTCCTCGGCGGCCTGCGCGAGCTGGCCGCAGCCGACGAGGCGCTCGCCGTCCACCGCGAGGCGTTCTTCGCCGCCCAGGCGATCGCGGCGAAGCCGGCCCTCTTCGTCACGGTCCAGGACACCGGCGGCGACTTCGGCCTCGCGGGCTCGGACCGCGCCTGGGTCGGCGGGCTGCCGGGCCTCGTGAAGACCGCGGCGCTGGAGTGGCCCGAGGCGTCCTGCCGCGCGATCGACCTCGAGCGCGCCGGCCGCTCCGACGGCGAGCTCGCGGAGGCCATCACCTCGGAGCTCCTGTCCGGCGGCGTCGAGCTCGAGATCGGCCTGCGCGCGGACGGCCGGCGCACCACCCCGCGCAGCGTCCGGCAGGACGCGCAGCCCGGGCCGCTCCCCCTCGGGCCGTCCGACGTCGTCGTGGCGAGCGGCGGCGCCCGCGGCGTCACCGCGGCGACGCTGATCGCGCTCGCCAGGGCCAGCCACGCGCGGTTCGCGCTGCTCGGCCGCACCGCGCTCGAGGACGAGCCGGCCGCCTGCCGCGGCGCCGACGGCGAGGCCGCGCTCAAGGCGGCGCTCATCAAGGCGACGACCTCCGCGGGCCAGCGGATGACCCCGGCGGAGATCGGCCGGAGCGTCGCGAAGATCCTCGCAAACCGCGAGGTCCGCGCGACGCTCGACGCGATCCGCGCCGCCGGCGGCGAGGCCCTCTACGTCCCTGTCGACGTGAACGACGCGCGGGCGGTGGCCACGGCGCTCGACGGCGTGCGCGGCGCCCTCGGCCCCGTCACGGCGATCGTCCACGGCGCCGGCGTGCTCGCCGACAAGCTCGTCGCCGAGAAGACGGTCGAGCAGTTCGATCGCGTGTTCAGCACGAAGGTCGACGGCCTCCGGGCCCTGCTCGGCGCGACCGCGGGCGACCCGCTCAAGGCGATCGTCCTCTTCAGCTCGATCGCCGCGCGCGGCGGCAACAAGGGGCAGTGCGACTACGCGATGGCGAACGAGGTCCTGAACAAGGTCGCGGCCGCCGAGGCAGCCCGACGCCCGGGCTGCCGGGTGAAGGCGCTCGGCTGGGGCCCCTGGCAAGGCGGCATGGTGAACGCGGCGCTCGAGGCCCACTTCGCGCAGCTCGGCGTGCCCCTCATCCCGATCGCCGCGGGCGCGAAGATGCTCCTCGACGAGCTGTGCGACGCCTCGGGTGATCGCGGCGCGCGCGGGCAAGGCGGCGCCCCGCCCGGCGCGGTCGAGCTCGTGCTCGGCGCGGAGCCGAAGGCGCTCGCGGCCCAGGGCCACGGCGGCCGGGTCGCGCTGGCCGTCCGCGCGGACCGCGCGACGCACCCCTACCTCGGCGATCACGCCATCAACGGCGTGCCCGTGGTGCCGGTGGTGATCGCGCTCGAGTGGTTCGCCCGCGCCGCGCGCGCGTGCCGGCCGGATCTCGTGGTGACCGAGCTCCGCGACGTGCGGGTCCTTCGCGGGATCAAGCTCGCGGCGTACGAGTCCGGCGGCGAGGTGTTCCGCGTCGACTGCCGCGAGGTGAGCAACGGCCACGGCGCGGTGCTCGCGGCGGAGCTGCGCGGGCCGCAGGGGGCGCTGCACTACGCGGCGACCATCCAGATGCAGCATCCCGAAGGGCGCGTGGCCCCGAAGGGCCCGGCCGCGCCGGAGCTCGGCCCGTGGCCCGCCGGCGGCGAGCTGTACGACGGCCGCACGCTCTTCCACGGCCGCGACTTCCAGGTGATCCGGCAGCTCGACGGCGTGAGCCGCGACGGGATCGCGGGGACGGTCGTGGGCCTCCGCGAGGCCGGCTGGGTGGCCCAGCCGTGGAAGACCGATCCGGCGGCGCTCGACGGCGGGCTGCAGCTCGCGACGCTGTGGACGCAGCACGTGCTCGGCGGCGCGGCGCTCCCGATGTCCGTGGGCGCGCTGCACACCTTCGCCGAGGGGCCGTCCGACGGCCCGCTGCGCGCGGTGGTGCGCGGGCAGATCGTGGCCCGCGATCGCACGAAGGCCGACATCGCGTTCGTCGACGACCGCGGCTCGCTCGTCGCGGAGCTGCGCGACGTGCAGTACGTCCTGCGCCCCGACACGGCGCGCGGCCAGGCGTGATCGAGGCCAGCGTGTTCGAGCCCATCGCGATCGTCGGCCGCGGGTGCGTCCTCCCGGGCGCGCTCCACCCCGCGGCCCTCTGGGACAACGTGCTCGCCGGCCGGGACCTCCTGTCCGCCGCGCCCGACGGCCGCTGGCGCCTCTCGCGCGAGCGCGCGCTCGCGCAGGAGGGGCTTCCCGCGCGCGGCGCGCGCGACGTGCGCGACGCGAAGGACCGCGCGTGGAGCGACCGCGGCGGCTACGTCACCGGGTTCGACGAGCACTTCCGCCGCGTGCTCGCCAGCGACCCGTTCCCGCGGCGGGGCGGGCCGCCCGAGTCCCTGCTCGCGCTCGACCCGCTCTTCCAGTGGGTGCTCCACGCGGGCCGCGAGGCGCTGCGCGAGGCGGGGCACGAGGGCCGGTCCGACCGCGCGGGCGCGGTGCTCGGGAACCTCTCCTTCCCGTCGTCGGCGATGTCGGCGTGGGTCGAGTCGACGTGGCTCGGCGATCTCGCCGGCGTCCCGCGGCCCGATCCGCGCAACCGGTTCATGTCGGGGCTGCCCGCCCACCTGCTGGCCGACGTGCTCGGCCTCGGGGCCGGGGCGTTCGCGCTCGACGCCGCGTGCGCGTCGTCGCTGTACGCGATCGCGCTCGCCTGCGAGCGGCTGCAGGACCGCGAGGTCGACCGGATGCTCGCAGGCGCGGTGTGCCGCTCGGACGACCTCTTCATGCACATCGGGTTCTGCGCGCTGTCGGCCATGAGCCGCACCGGGCAGAGCCGCCCGTTCTCGTCGGAGGCCGACGGCCTGGTCCCGGCGGAGGGCGCGGCGTTCGTGGTCCTGGAGCGCCTGTCCGACGCGGAGGCCGCGGGCAGGTCGATCCTCGGCGTGATCCGCGGGATCGGCCTGTCGAACGACGGCCGCGGCCGCGGCCTCCTGGCGCCCTCCGTCGAGGGCCAGCTGCGCGCGATGCGGGCCGCGTACGCCATGGCGGGCCTCGATCCCCGCGAGGTGTCGCTGCTCGAGTGCCACGCGACGGGCACGCCCCTCGGCGACGCGACCGAGATCGCGACCCTCAAGGAGGTGTTCGGCTCCCGCGACGTCCCGCTCGGCTCGCTCAAGTCGAACCTCGGTCACCTCGTCACGACGGCCGGCGCGGCCGGGCTCCTCAAGCTGCTCGGCGCCATGGCGGCCGGCGTCCGCCCGCCGACGCTGCACGCCGATCCGCTGAGCGAGGCGGTGGCCTCGAGCCCCTTCCGGGTGCTGCAGCGCGCCGAGCCGTGGGAGGGGCGGCGGCTCGCGGGCCTGTCGGCGTTCGGGTTCGGCGGGAACAACGCCCACCTCCTCGTCGAGGCGTACGAGCCGTCCTCGCCGAGGGGCCGCGCGGCCCACGCCGCGCCGCAGGCCGCCGCGGCGGCCTCGCGCCCTGTCGACGCCGGGCGCCCCGCGCCGGCGGGCCCCCTGGCCGTGGTGGCCATGGGCCTGTGCGTCGGTGAGCTCAGCGGCGTCCGGGCCTTCGCGGAGCCGCTCCTCTCGGGCCGCGGCGCGGATCCCCGCCGGGCGGCGGTCGCGCTGCCCGCGGATCGGCTCCGGTTCCCGCCGCGCGATCTGCAGCAGGCGCTCGCCCAGCAGACGCTGCTGCTCGAGGCGGCGATCGAGGCCACCGAGGGCCTCGCGCTGCCGCGCGATCGCACCGCCGTGCTGATCGGCATGGGCGCCGACACCGAGGTGTGCCGGTACATGACGCGATGGCGGCTCGCCGAGACGGCGCCGGCGCGGCTCGGTCCGTCGGTCGACGTCGGCGCGCTCCAGGACGCGATCATCCCTGCGCTGCAGGCGGCGGGCGTCGTCGGGAACATGCCCAACATCCCGGCGAACCGGCTGAACAGCCAGCTCGACGTCGGTGGGCCGTCGTTCACGATCGCGGCCGAGGAGCTGTCCGGCCCCTGGGCGCTGCGCGTCGCGTCCCGCGCCCTGCGCGCCGGCGCGGTGGACGCGGCGATCGTCGGCGCGGTGGATCTCTCGTGCGAGGCCGCCCACGCGGCCGCGCTCGAGGCGCTCGGCGTCCGCCTGCCCCCCGGCGACGCCGCCGTGGTGCTCGTGCTCGAGCGCCTCGACGACGCCGTCCGGCAGCGGCACCCGGTCCTGGCCGTGGTCGTGGACGAGCCGGCCGACCCTGGCCTCGTGCTGTCGTCCACGGATCTCGCGCCGCGGTTCGGCCACGCGCACGCGGCCTCGGGCCTGCTGCACGTGGCCGCCGCGGTGCTCGCCTGCCGTCACGGCCGCAAGCCCGACGGGGCGCCGTGGTCCGACGAGATCCGGGTCGCCGAGGTCCGCTGCGCCGGCCTCGGCGGCGGCTCGCTGTCGGTCCGCATCGGGGCCGGCGGCCCCGCCGCGCCGCTCCCGCCGCCGCGATCGGCGGAGGGGCCGACGCTGACGCTCCCCGCCCACCCGCCGGCGATCGTCGTGCCCGGCGCGGCCTCCTGTTCATCCCCCGGAGACTCCATGGAACCTGCGCCGCCTCTGCCGTCCGCTCTCGACGACCTGCCGCCGCTGTACCCCGGGCCCACGGGGTTCTCTGCCGCCGACGCGGATCGCGCGCCGTCCTGGGACGAGCCGCCGCCGGTCGGGCCGGCGGTCGTCACGGCCGTCGCCGCGAGCCTCGCAGAGGAGCCGCCGCCGGTCGGACCGGCCGTCGTCGCGGCCGCTGCCGTGGACATCCCGGGCGACGTGATCGCCGGCGCCGCGGCGTTCACCGTGCAGCTTGCGCAGATCCACAAGGAGTGGGCGGAGCAGCAGGCCCAGGTCCACCGCCGGTTCCTTCAGATGCGGCAGCGCGCGCTGGACTCGCTCGTGCAGGCGTCGTCGGGCGGGGTCGCGGTGGTGGTCGAGACCCCCTTGGCGCAGGTGCCCCACGCCGCGCCGGTCCGCATCGAGGCGCCGCGCTCCGCCGCTGCGCCGCAGCTCGCCCGCGCCGAGTTGCCGCAGCTCGCCCGCGCTGAGGCGCCGCGTCCGTTCGAGCCGCCGCGCGTCGTTGAACCGCCGCCTGTCGTCGAGCCGCCGCGCCCCTCCGCCGCGCCGTCGGGTGGTGGTCAACTTCACACGAGAAAGATCACAGGGAGACGGGGAGACGGGGAGAGTTACTCCGATTCTTCTCCCCGCCTCCCCGCCTCCCTGTTCAAATTTGACCAGTACCCGCCGTCGCCTGCGTCGCGCCCGTCCGCCCAGCCGGAGCTCTCTGCGGCGCCTTCCGCCGCGCCTCGCGGCCCCCGGTTCAGCCGCGAGCAGCTCGAGCACCTCGCCTCGGGCCGGATCTCCGACGTGTTCGGCCCGCTCTTCGCCCGGCAGGACGCCTATCGCCGCCAGGTGCGCATGCCCATGCCGCCGCTCCTGCTCGCCGATCGGGTCACCGGGATCGACGCCGAGCCCGGCACGATGAAGCTCGGCACGATGTGGACCGAGACCGACGTGCGGTGGGATTCCTGGTACCTGCACGACGGCGCGATGCCGGCCGGCGTCATGATCGAGAGCGGCCAGGCGGACCTGCTGCTCATCAGCTGGCTCGGCGCGGACTTCGAGAACAAGGGCGAGCGCGTCTACCGCCTGCTCGGCTGCGAGCTCACCTTCTACGGCGGCCTGCCGCGCCCGGGCGACACGCTCGTCTACGACATCCACGTGGACGGGCACGCGAAGCACGGCGACGTCCGCCTGTTCTTCTTCCACTACGACTGCCGGATCGGCGGCGAGCTGCGCCTGAAGACGCGCAAGGGCCAGGCAGGCTTCTTCACCGACGAGGAGCTCGCGAGCTCCGGGGGCGTCCTCTGGGACGCGGACACCGCCGAGCACGCGACGACCGCCCGCCTCGATCCGCCCCGGATCGCGTGCCGGAAGTCCGCGTTCGACCGGGCCGACCTCCTCGCGTTCGCGGCCGGCGACGGCGCGGCGGCGTTCGGCCCCGGCTTCGATCGTCTGAGCACCCACGTCAGGACGCCGCGGATCAGCGCCCCGCCCATGCTGTTCTTCGATCGCGTCGACCTGTTCGACCCCGCGGGCGGCCCGTGGAAGCGCGGCTATCTCCGGGCCACGCTGCCGATCACGAAGGACGGCTGGTACTTCGAGGGCCACTTCAAGGACGACCCCTGCATGCCGGGGACGCTCATGTTCGAGGGCTGCCTGCAGGCGCTCGCGTTCTACATGGCGGCCATGGGCTTCACGGCGGACGCGGACGGCTTCCGCTTCGAGCCCGTGCCGGAGATCCCGTACCTGCTCCGCTGCCGCGGCCAGGTGGTCCCGACGAGCCGCGTGCTCACGTACGAGGTGTTCGTCGAGGAGGTCCACGACGGCCCGTGCCCGACGGTGTTCGCCGACTTCCTGTGCACGGTCGACGGCCTCAAGGCGTTCCACGCCCGCCGCGTGGGCCTGCGCCTCAGCCCCGACTGGCCGATGACGAGCGCCCCCGAGCTGCTCGACGGCCACGTCGAGCCGGTGCCGGTCGCGCGCGTCCCCTGGTCCGAGACGGGCGCGCCGCCGCCGGACGGCGCCGTCTCGGCGGGACACGCGGACGCCGGCGGCTTCCCGTTCGATTACCGGAGCCTGCTCTCGTGCGCCTGGGGCAGGCCGTCGGACGCGTTCGGCCCGCTCTACCGCAGGTTCGACGGGGGCCAGCACGTCGCCCGGCTCCCGGGCCCGCCGTACCACTTCATGAGCCGGGTCCTGTCGGTCTCTCGCCCCATGGCGTCGATGAAGGCCGGCGCCGAGGTCGAGGTCGAGTACGACGTCCCGGAGGACGCGTGGTACTTCGACGAGAACGCGAGCCTCACGATGCCGTTCGCGGTGGTGCTCGAGGCCGCGCTCCAGACGTGCGGCTGGCTCGCGAGCTACGCCGGCTGCGCGCTCTCGACCGACGGCGCGCTGTACTTCCGCAACCTCGACGGCAAGGGCACGCTGCACGCCGAGGTCCTGCCGGCGCCGGCGCCGGCAGTGAGCGCGCTGCGCACCAAATCGCGGCTCACGAACATGTCCCGTTCGGGCGGCATGATCATCCTCTCGTTCCGGGTCGAGTGCAGCCTCGATGGCGCGCGGGTGTACGACCTCGACACGGTGTTCGGCTTCTTCCCGAAGGCCGCGCTCGCGACGCAGATCGGGATCCCGCCGAGGCCCGAGGAGGTCGCCGCGCTCGATGAGCCGTCCGATTTCGAGGTCGATCTCCGCGAGCGCCCCGCGCGGTACTGCGGGGGCAAGCTCGGGCTCGCGCGGCCGTCGCTGCTGATGATCGACCGGATCGACGGCCTGTGGCAGGCCGGCGGCCGGAAGGGGCTCGGCCGGCTCCGCGCGCGGCGGGACGTGCACGCGTCGGAGTGGTTCTTCAAGGCCCATTTCCTCGGCGATCCCGTGCAGCCTGGCTCGCTCGGCATCGAGGCGATGCTGCAGACGATCCAGTTCTGGATGCTGCACCAGGACCTCCACGCGGGCCTCCGCGACCCGCGGTTCGAGCCTGTGATGACGGGGCACGAGCACTCCTGGCGGTACCGGGGCCAGGTGCTGCCGGCCAGCCGGCGGGTGACTGTCGACACCGACATCCTCGAGGTCGGCCGCGACGATCGCGGGCCCTATGTCATCGCCGAGTCCTACCTCTGGGTGGACGGCCTGCGCATCTACGGCGCGACGCTCGGCGTGCGGATCGTCGACGGCGCCTCGCCGCGGGCGCGGCGCGACGTCGGCTTCGACCCGCGCGCGAGCGCGCGCAGCCTCGCCTCGCTCCCGGGCGCCGTGGGCGGGAGCCCGCGCCTGCGTCCGCAGGAGCAGCCCGCGGCGAAGGCCGCGCCGACGCTCGACGACGTCGAGGAGGTGCTGGACCCGGATGGGTGGGTCGCGGACCACCGCCCCACGTGGACGGTTCCGGCGCTCCCCGGGATGAGCATGGTCGACCGGCTGGCCGGCGCCGCGTTGCGGGCGCGCCCGGGGAGCGTGGTCGTGGCCGTGGAGGACGTGGTGGTGCAGCGCTGGCTGCCCGTGCCGGGGCCGGTGCGCGTCAAGGCCGAGGCGACCGGATCGGGCGACGTCCTCGACGTCCGGCTGCTCGCGTGGCGCGAGGCATCGAACCCGGCGCTCTCGCGGTTCGAGCCCGTGTGCACCGGCCGCGTGCGGGTGGCTCGTGATTACCCGCCCGCCCCGGCGCCGGAGCCGGCGCTCGACGCGCCGGAGGCGGACGATCCGTACGTCGCGGGGACGCTGTTCCACGGCCCGGCGTTCCAGTACCTGACAGCGCTCCGCCTCGGCGCGCGCGGGTCATCGGCGGTGCTGGACCCTGCGAGGGGCTCGGTGCCTCCCGGCACGCTGCACCAGGGCATGCTCGACGCGCTGACCCACACCATCCCGCACGACCGGCTGTCGCTGTGGGATCCAGCGTGCCCGCCCGCCCAGATCGCGTTCCCGTCGCGCATCCCGTCGCTCCGCCTGTACGGGCCGGCGCCCGAGTCGCCGGTGCGCGTGGAGGTGCGCTACGAGGGCCGTGACGATCGCTTCGTCTCGTTCCGGGTGCAGGCCATCGCGCAGGCCGGGTCCGCGGCGGGAGAGCGCGTCTGGTTGGAGCTCCGGCTGGTCGAGGTGCTGCTCCCGCAGGGGCCGATCGGCGGCGCGCCTCCCGGGATCCGCCGGGCGTTCCTGCGCGATCGCGCGCCGGTCGACCTCGGCGTCTCGCGCATCGATGCCACGTCGGGCGAGGCGCGCTGCAGCCCCGCCGACGTGCGCACGATGGACTGGATGCCCGGCACCGTGGCGCAGCTCTACGCCGCGTCGGGCGACCTCGTCGAGGCGGCGGCCGTGAAGGATCACGTCGCGCGGCGCGCTGGCGTGCACCCGTCGACCGTGTCCCTCGCCGGTGTCTCCTCGGCGCAGCCGCTCACGCGCTGGCCGTTCACCGTGGCGCGCGAGGGCTCCGAGGTCGTGGTCCGCGACGCGGGTCCGCCCGTGATCGACATCGCGCCTGTCCGCCGCTACTGGGGCGCGGCCATGGGCATCGGCCGGTGGCCGGCGGAGGACCTCTACTTCGGCCTCATCGAGCGGTTCATCCGGCGGGTGCACGTCGTCGATCCCGAGGCGTTCCGCGCCGTGCAGGGCCGGAGCCTGCTCTACCTCGGCAACCACCAGGTCGGCGTGGAGTCGCTGCTGTTCGGCATCGCCGTGTCCGGCCTGACGGAGGTCTCGACGGTCACGCTGGCCAAGGCCGAGCACCGGACGACGTGGCTCGGCACCATGCTCGCGCACTGCTTCGCGTACCCAGGCGCGCGTGATCCGAAGGTGATCACGTACTTCGATCGCGAGGACAAGGCGTCGCTCGGGACCATCATCGCCGAGCTCGGGGCCGAGATGCAGGGGGCCGGCAAGGGCGTGATGGTGCACGTCGAGGGCACGCGATCGCTCGAGTGCCGCACGCCGGTGCGCAAGATGAGCGGCTCGTTCATCGACATGGCGCTCGCGGTGGGCGTCCCGGTGGTGCCGGTGCGCTTCTCCGGCGCGCTGCCGCCGGAGCCGCTCGAGCGGCGGCTCGAGTTCCCGCTCGGCATGGGCGTGCAGGACATCTGGATCGGCCGCCCGCTGCTGCCCGAGGAGCTCGCGGGGCTGACCTACAAGGATCGCAAGGACCTCGTGATCAGCGGCATCAACGGGCTCGGCCCGAACAACGCGGTCGAGCAGCCGTTCCCCGGGGATCCTGCGTTCGCGGCGTCGGTGGACGCCTGGGTGGAGGAGGCGGGCGTCGCGCACGAGGACGCGACGGTCTTCCGGGTGCTGCAGGCGTGCGCCGACCCGACGCCGGAGACGGCGGCGATCCTGGAGGCCGCGCGCACGGGGCGGCTCGTCGCGCCCGACGCGCGGCGGGCGGACTGGCTGCGGAAGCTCGCCGCGCGGCTCCTCGGGAGGCGGCTCGGGGGGTGAGCCGGGGTGGAGCTCAGTGGGGCCATCCCTGCGAGCGCGCGACAACGCGGACTGCTTCGGTGAGCTCGGCTTCGAAGTGCTGGAAAGCCGGCAGTGCTCGCAGCGCCTCGAGGCTGACCTCTTCGCCGAACAAGCGGTAGAGGCGCTCGGGCTTTCGTCTCATCCCTCCTTCTTTCAAGAGCCGCCCCAGCGCCAGCTTGGGATCGGCCTCGCGTTCTGGCTCGGCGGGGAGCGCTGACTGCGCGCCGCTACCGAGCCAGGGCCGGAAGACCTCGGTATCGACCAGCATCCGCGCCTCGGTCTCGACATCGCAGGCGCCGGGAAATATAGCGACAAGGCGAGCGAGGACAGCCGTCGATCGTCTTGCCGGTGTGCCGCCGCGCGAAGCGCGGTCGGCAGCAGCAGCAGCTTGTTGGGAGGGAGACAGAGAAAGAGAGATTACACAGGGAGACGGGGAGGCGGGGAGGAGAGAGATATATATAGACCAAGGTGGAGAGGCGAGAGGCGGGCCATTCTTCGAGGCTGCTTGCTTGGGGTTGACTGTTTTCAGGTCGCTCGTTTGCGGGGTGGTTCCCGCTGACGTCAATTCGCGCAACCAGATCTGGTTTTGCGTCGATATATAGGCATGAGCATGGATTCGGCACGGGGTGACAGGGAAACGAGAAGATTGTGGGATCTGTCCGAGCGAGTCATCGGAGCGTGCATCGAGGTGCACCGCCACCTCGGTCCCGGGCTCCTGGAGTCTGCCTACGAAGAATGCTTGTGTCGTGAACTGTCGCTCATGGACTTAGGCTTCGCGAGGCAAAAGCCACTTCCAGTAACCTACAAGGGGGCCACGCTCGAGTGTGGCTATCGACTCGACGTTGTCGTCGAGGAGAAGCTCATCCTGGAGCTCAAGGCCGTCGAGCACTTGCTGCCCGTCTATGAAGCTCAGGTGCTCACATACCTGAAGCTGACGCACCTGGACGTCGGGTTGCTCGTCAACTTCAACACGCCGGTGCTCCGCCGCGGGATCCGACGCCTGGTACGCCGCGATGCCGAGGCTGTCCGGTTCTCCCGATGTCGCACCGAAGACGGCCACCCCAGCACCACCGGCCGCCCCGCATCGATGCCGCCCGAAGCAGTCGGCGCCGAGCCTGATGGCTTGAACGACTGATCCCCATCTCTCGCCTCCCCGCCTCCCCGCCTCCCCGCCTCCCTGTGAATCTTTCCTTCTTCCCCTCCGCCCAACGAGGGGCGGCAAGAGAAAGTTGTAGTCACTCGGACCTTCCCCATAGCGTCTTGCGAGTAGGTAGAGCCGCCTTCCGGTCATTCGGCGGCCTCGCTGGCCGTGGTCTCGAGAACCGCGTCGACCTCGTGCAGCGACACGGTGCGGACACCGTTGTCGGGCCTTTCTAGCTGCCCCACCGTACATGCGCCGCTCGGTTGCCTCGCGCGCAGCACGGCGGCCCTGGCATCTGGGCGCCTCGCGCGCCCGACGCCGCTCACCACCTGATCGCCGCCGGCTCCGCGACCCAGTTCAGGCTCCCCCCGTTGTAGTCCGGCTCCGGCCGCGTCAGCGCGTACGTCAGCACCACGCCTCCCGTCACCACCGCGGCCGCGCCCGTCCAGAACCACCACCGCGTCCACAGCGACGGCCGCACCGGGATCAGCTTGGCCGTCAGATCCGCCCGCTGCCCCGCGTGCAGATCGAGCGTCGCCGCGTACGTCTCGAAACCGTCCCGCACCACCTCGATCCTGTACTTCCCCGGCGGCCGCTCGAGGTCGATGGGCGCGAGCCCGGCCTCGCGGCCGTCCACACGCACGAGCGCCTGCGCCGGCTCCGCGCGCACGGCCACGCGCGCGGGGAGGATGTCCAGGTGCAGATCGAGCGTGGCCTTCTCCCCCGGCCGGTAGGTCTTCTGGACGAAGGCATCCTGGCGCCCTGGCCGCGCCGCGCGGAAGAGGTGGACCCCGGGGTCGAGCTCCACGGTGAAGCTCTTCTCCACCGGCGCCGCCGCGCGCCCTTCGGACCCGGGGAGCGTCACGAAGACCCGGGTCCCGTCGTCGGTGGCCAGCCGGAGCGCGCGCCCGTCGACGGTCAGCGGGGTGCCCGGGGGATCCAGCGTGACCGCCACCCGGACCACGAGCTGATCCAGCTCGGCGACGAACGCCCTCGCGTCGTCGATCTGCGCGGCCGCCAGGCCCTCGGTGCCCGCGAGAACGCGGCGGAAGGTGCGGCGCGCGGCGACGTAGCGGCCCAGGGCGCGCTCGCAGAAGCCGATGTTGTACTGGACGATGGGCGCGTCCCGCGCCGCCGCCGCCTCCTCGAAGGCGGCGAGCGCCTCGCCCCACTGCGCGTCCTTCGATCGCTGCACGCCGAGCAGGAACGCCGCCCTGCCGCGCGCGGTGCGCTCATCGACCGCCGCCTCTGCCGGCGCCGCCGCAGGGGTCGGCGCCTCGGCGCGCGCGCGCCCGGCCGTCGAGAGATCGACCGCCGCCACGACCAGGCCACCCAGGATCCATCGTGTCCGCATCGTACCCCTCGTCCCTGACCACCCCGTCAGTCCGTCCCGCCGCAAGCGATCTCGCAGTGGGCGAGCGCGCAATCGAGCCCGGCCTCGTGGGTCGCCACCGCGTCCGGGAACATCGCGTCACACTCCATGAGACAGGCCTGGTCCGCGACGTCGCACGGGACCTTGCAGTTGTCCAGCAACGCACACTCGATCTCGTGCTGGCAAGCCGCCATCTCATCGGCGCAGTGCAGGTTCTGGCACTTGACACAGGGGTCCAGCGGCTCGTTGCCGCAAGCGTCGTCGTCGAAGCAGAAGTACTGCATACACGCCATCCGGTGGCTGTAGGCGACGTAGCCGGCGGCGTGCGCCTGGTAACACGCGCTCTCGCAGGGCGAGAAGGCCGCGTCATCCGGGTCCTCGGCGCACGCCTTGACGCACGTGACCAGGTCCTGGCAATCCTGGTCGTCTCTGCAAGCCTGGTAGGTCTCGCAGCAGCGCTCGTCCTCGCACTTGTAGCAGGTGTTCGGATCCGTCGACGGCGAGCACGTCTGGTTGAAATCCGGGTCTGTCGGGGCGGGGATCTGACCGCAACCGGCGCACTCCGCGCCCGGGCCGGCGAGGCGGCAGTCGATGAAGGCCTGCTTCGCGCTCTGGCCAAGAGATCCGGTGACGGGCGGGCACGCCTGCTCGCACGTGATGTCCGCGTCCCCACCTGGGCCCAGCGGACAAGCGTCGAGGCAATCGAGGTAGGCGGCGCAGCCCGGGTCGGCCGCGCAAGCGTTCACCTGGGACAAGCACGCTGCCTGCTCCACGCACGTACCGCACGCGCTCGCGCCGTACGTGGCATCACCGCCGCCACCGCCGTCGCCGCCCGATCCCGTGCTCGCCGCCGCTCCCGGATCCTCGGATGGGGAATCGCCGTCGCACGCGGGGGAGAGCGCCGCCGCGATGGCTACGGAGAGCGCGGCGAGCACTGGCCGGGTGACCCACGACATACAACCTCCTCGCGAGCGGCAGAGCGATGTTCGGGTGAATCGCGTGAATCCCGTGAATCGCGTGAATCGCGTGAAGAAGCGAAAGAACCCTCTTGGCCTCGCCCCTCCTCGATGATAGCGAGGAGACTACCCCTGGGTCCTGTCGGGCGGCAACGAGAAAGGCGAAAGGCGGCAGGTGGTCGAACCGACACGCGCGCTCTCGATCCTCGTCGTGCTCGCTGCGGCGGGGCTCTCCGGCGCCTGCGGCGAGCGAGAGCGACCGCAGCTCCTCGTCGTCGTGGACACCGACGCGCCGGTCGCCGCGCAGCTCCTGGCAGACCCCTCCATCTCGCCGGAGGCGGTCATCGATACGGTGCGCATCGACGGGTTCGACGGCGCGTGGCGCCCCGGCTGCATCGATGACGTCGACTGCACGGCGAACTTCGTCCTGCCGGACCCTTCGTCCTGGCCGTTCTCCTTCGGGGTGGCCGCGCCGGAGGAGGGGAGCGCCGTGCTCCGCCTGCGCATCCGGGCGTTCCGCGGCGCCGTCGCGACGCGGGGTGAGGACTCCATCGAGGGGAGGGGGTTCTCGACCATCGATCCTCCGCCAGAGGCCGCCATCGACCGGCTGATCGAGGTCGCGCTCCCGACGTCTGGCGTGGTGACGGTGCAACTCACGCTCTCGGCCGACTGCCTGGGCGTGCCCGCGTCGCTGCGCAAGCCGCCGCGCACATGCATCGATGCCTCCAGGTGGACGGCGGCCCCATCGGAGGGGGTCCTCGTCGGATCAGGGGCAGAGATGGGCGCGACGCGCGCCGGCACGTGGTCGCGCGCGCGGGAGGTCCCCTGCGGCGCCGCGCCCGAGGGCGCCGATGCCATCTGCATCCCCGGCGGCTTCAGCGTCATCGGCCAGGCCGAGCTCGCCGGCGTCGACGAGCAGAGCTATGTCTCGGTCGTGCCGCCGCGGCCGGTTCATGTGGGCCCGTTCTTCATGGACAGGACGGAGTTCACGGTCGGCCGTCTCCGTGCGCTGCTGAACGAGGGGCTCCTTCACGCCGAGGGGGATGACCTCGCCGGGCCTGATCCGAGCAGGGTGGGGCTCGCAGACTGCCGCTGGCTTGGCGCGGCCGACGGAGCGAACGATGGATATCCCCTCAACTGCATCTCGTGGCGCCTTGCCCGGGAGGCGTGCAGAGTGAGCGGCGGTGATCTGCCGACGGAGGCGCAGTGGGAGCACGCCGCGCGGGGTCGAGGGCAGGGGCGGATCTATCCCTGGGGTGACGCGTCTCCCGCGTGCTGCACGGCGAGCGCCGGGCGGGGGACGCTGTGCCCTGGCGATCCGGGGCCGGAGGAGGTCGGCTCGCATCGGCCCTCGGCGACGTGCGGTGGCCTGGGCGACAGCTCCAGGGATGGCGTCCTGGATCTCGGCGGGAGCCTGAGCGAGCTGTGCGCCGACAAGCTGGTTCCGTACGGAGAGGGCTGCTGGAGCGCGCCCGGGATCTTCGTCGAGCCCCGCTGCGACGATGCCGGCATCAACGCGCACGCCTCCCGCGGTGGAGACTGGGCCAGCGGCCCCGCGAACACGAGGCCCGCGTTCCGGAGAGGCGATGTCCTGGACTCGCTGCACGGCTTCCGGTGCGTCTACGCGGGAGGTGCGCCGTGACGGCTCGTGGCCTGTCGACGGCGCTCGCGGCCGCGGGGTTTCTGCTGTCGGCGCTCTCGGCGTGCGAGCCCGAGCCTCGCCAGTGGCTCGTCAGCGTCTCCACGGACGCCCCGGCGCCCCGGTTCGGCGATCACCTGCTGCTCGAAGTGATGGGCGAGGGCGCGACCTGCACCGGGTGCATGCGGCTCATCGGGGTGGATGGGCCGGACAGCCTGCCTGTCAGCTTCGGCGTGGTCCCGCGGGAGGAAGGCGCCGCCGTGCGGGTCCGCGCGCGGCTCTACCGGGCCGAGCAGGCGGGCCCCGACGGCCTTCCCCGCGGTCCGGCCTTGATCGACGCCGTGGCCAGGCTCCCGCCGCTCGACGGCGAGACCCACGTGGCCCTCGATCTGTCGATGCGCTGCTTCGGCGTCCCGAGCCTCCCCGAGCAGCGCGCGACCTGCGACCCGGAGGCGGGCGCGCTCGCGCCGGAGCCGGTGCTCCCGCTGCTCTCCGAGGTCGACGCCCGGCCCGAGCCCGGCTCCTGGCCGAGCGCGGCCCCGGTACCCTGCCAGGGGCCGGCGCCGGCGGGGATGGTGTGTGTGCCCGGAGGGGTGTTCCTTCTCGGGACGCCGCGACCCGGATACACCATCGATCTCGACGAGCTGAGCCAGCCCGAGCGCCTCGTGCAGCTCGGCGCGTTCGCCCTCGACGCGGACGAGGTGACCGTGGGCGCGGTCCGGGAACTCGTGGCGACAGGGCAGATCCGATCAGCGCCCATTGCCAGGGACATCGACGCGCCGGGGTCGGATCTGGGCGCTTGCACGTACCTCGGCGGGTCCGACGGCGCGAACGACGCGTTGCCCGTCAACTGCATCACCCACGCGCTCGCGGAGGAGGCCTGTTCCGCGCTTGGAAAGCGGCTCCCCACAGAGGCGGAATGGGAGTACGCGGCCGGCAACCTCGATGACGAGACCGCCTATCCCTGGGGCAACGGCGGGGATCTCTGCGCGATGGCGCTCCTCGGCAGGGGCCGGGGCAGCGGGGAGGCCGACCAGGAGGTGTTCGAGAACTCCGGCTGTCGCCCGCTCGACGCGCCGGTGCCCTGGGGGCCTGTCGCCGGAGGCGCTCCGAGCGACGTGACCGCCCTTGGCATCCGGAACCTCGCAGGGAGCATGTCCGAGTGGGTGGCCGACACCTTCGCTCCCTACGCCGCGCCTTGCTGGCAGTCGGGCGGGCCGCTCCTCGTCGATCCGGTGTGTCGCGAGCCAGCCCCCGGCGCGGCGCCGGCCTTCTCTTATCGCGGGAGCTCCTGGTCGGGTTACAAGCTGGGAGCCCGGGCCACAGCGCGCAGCCATGAGAGGGCGTCGGCGTTCAACCCGGCCACCGGCTTCCGCTGCGCGCAGCCGATGTGACCGCGCTGCCGCGGATCGGGGCCGGCCGGCGACCGCGAACCGCTGCGTCCGGCCGTGAACCACGGTACGCTGCCGCTCGTGTCGGACGATCTCCAGGGCTCCCTCCCGGCCGGCAAGATCATCGCCGGGCGCTTCCGGATCGAGCGCCTCATCGGCCGCGGCGGGATGGGCGAGGTGTACGCGGCCAGGAACGTCGGCACCGGGCGCGACGTCGCGCTCAAGATGATCCGCGGCGCCGCCGACGCCGCGCAGACACGGCGCTTCCTCCGCGAGGCCAAGGCGGCGACCGCGATCCAGCACCCGAACGTGATCGAGGTGCTCGACGTCTTCGAGGAGGACCACACGCCCGTGATGGTCATGGAGCTGCTCCGCGGCGAGCCGCTCTCCGGGCTGCGCAAGCGCAGGGGCGCCCTGCAGCTCTACGAGGCGGCGCGCCTCCTCGTGCCGGTCGCCTCTGCGCTCCGCGCCGCGCACGAGAAGGGGATCGTGCACCGCGACCTCAAGCCGGACAACATCTTCCTCTCGGAGCCGCAGGCCGGCGGGTGCGTGCCCAAGGTGCTGGACTTCGGGATCGCCAAGGTGCTCGACCCGACCTCCATCAGCTCGGAGACGCAGGGAGGCAACACGAGCACCGGCTCGATCCTCGGGACGCCTCATTACATGTCGTTCGAGCAGGCGATGAGCGAGAAGGACATCGATCATCGCGCCGACATCTGGGCGATGGGCGTCATCCTCTTCGAGGCGCTCACCGGCCGGAGGCCGCTCGAGTTCGAGAACCTCGGCGAGATGTACACGGCGTTCCTGCAGCGCGAGGTGCCGTCGATCCGCTCGGCCGTGCCCGACCTGCCCGCGGACGTCGCCGGGGTGCTCGACCGCTGCCTGCAAAAGCGGCGTGAGGATCGGCTCGACGATCTGGGGCCGCTCGTCGAGGTCCTCGGTCGCTACACCGATCCCACGTCGGCGGGCGCGCTCGCGGGAGGCAAGGTCGTCGGCGCGCTCGCGCCGCTCGCCGCGTCCCCGAGCTCGGGAGCCGTCGGGGCGCCTCCGGCCCTCGCGGCCCCCGGCGGGCGCACGAGATCGCTGAAGAGGGCGTTCGCGTTCGCGGCGCTCCTCGCGGTGGCCTTCGTGGCGGCGCTCGCTGCGCTCCGCCCCCCGCCGCTGAACGGGCCTGCCGCTCCGGTCCCCGCCTCGGCGGAAGCGGCGGTGGAGCCGCCGCCCGCGGCGGCCGCGGTGCCGCCAGCATCCATGCCGAGCTCGCCCGCTCCGCCCCCTCCCGCTCGGGACGCGCCTGCGGTCGCGGGCGTCGCGCCGTCCGCTGCGTCGTCGTCCAGGCGGCCCTCACCGAGCGCGCTCTCTGGCACGCTGAAGGCGCCGGCGACATCGACGACATCGACGACGCCGACGACATCGGCGACCCCGCCGCCGCCGTCGGCGCCGACGATGCAAGCGCGGGGGATCGTCGATCAACTCCCGTACTGACGGCGAGCGCGCCCCGCGTTACCCTGCTCCCGCGCCATGGAAGGTCAACGTATCGCCGGGAAGTACCGCCTTGCCCGGCTCCTCGGCAGGGGCGGAATGGGCTCGGTGTGGCTGGCAGAGCACCTGTCGCTGCGCACGCCGGTGGCCATCAAGCTCATCGACGTCGAGACCGCGAAGAACGCGACCGCCCGGGCGCGCTTCGACCGTGAGGCGCAGATCGCGGCGCGGATCCGCAGCGCCCATGTGGTCAAGGTGCTCGACCATGGCCTCACCGACGATGGATTACCGTACATCGCGATGGAGTGTCTGGCGGGCGAGAGCCTGCGCGATCGCCTCTCCGCGCGCCGGCGCCTGACGCCGGCGGAGACGGCGACGATCGTCTCTCACGTCTGCCGCGCCCTCTCGCGCGCCCACGAGGTCGGGCTCGTCCATCGCGACATCAAGCCGGAGAACCTCTTTATCGCGCGCGAGGATGATGGGGAGATCGTCAAGATCCTCGACTTCGGCGTGGCGAAGGTGACAGACGCGCTCGCCATCACCGGCATGGATCCCACGCGCACGGGGGCGCTCCTCGGGACGCCCTACTACATGAGCCCGGAGCAGGCGAAAGGCCTGAAGAGCGTCGATCACCGGTCCGATCTCTGGTCCCTGGGCGTCGTGGTCTACGAGTGTCTCACGGGGGAACGTCCTTTCACCGCCCCGGCGCTCGGGCCGCTCATCGCCAAGATCCTGGGCACGCCCCCGCCCGCGCTGTCCGCGGCGGCGCCGGACGCTGGCATCCCGGTGGAGATCGAGGCCTGGATGCGGAAGGCGCTCGCCGTCGAGCCGGACGCGCGCTTCGCCTCGGCCCGGGAGCTCTCCGAGGCGTTCATGGTGGCGTCGGGCGTCGCCGACTCGATGGATCGCGGCTCCTCCGCGGGCCTCCCGGAGGGCAAGCCGCCCTCGGCCGTGCGCCCCCCCGCCGGGATGTGGGAGACGGGCGACACGGTGGCCTTGCCCTCGAGCGCCGGGCAGGCGCCGGTCGCCGCTGCGCCGCAGCCCCCGGCTGCACCGCAGCCCCCGGTCGCCCCCCTGTCGCCGGCGACGGGGCCGGGCGCGGTCGCGGCCGCGCGCCCTGTTGCGCCCGCGCGCGGCCTCGTCTGGGCGGTCGTCCTGCTGGCGATCGCGCTGCTCGCGGTGAGCGGCGTGCTCGCCGCGACGCTCCTGCGCTGACAGCGATCCGCCGGATGCCGAGCGCCGCGCGGCGCGCGTCAGCGGCCGGCGCGGCGCGTGGTGTGTGGCGCGCTGCCTTCGTGCTTGATCGCCCGGCGACACGGGGGATACCCTGCGCGCATGCGCCGCCTGGTCCCGTGCGTCCTTCTTCTCTCGTCCTTCGCCCTTGCGTCGGGTTGCGCGACCTACACGCAGGATCTCGATCGCGCCCGCAGCCACTACGAGGCGAACCGGTTCGAGCAGGCGCTGGCGCTGTTCCGGGTGCTCGAGCACGATCAGGACTCGTTCTCGGTCCCGGAGCGGGCGCAGTACGCCTACCTCCGGGGCATGACGGACTACCGGCTGGCCGAGCTCGCGCCGCAGGGCACCGGCGTCGCCGATCCGCGCAAGGGCTACCGCGACAACGCGCGCCACTGGCTCGGGCTCGCCGCGGCGACCGAGAAGCTGGCCCCCGGCGGCATCACCAGCGAGCAGAAGAACCGCCTGACCGAGACGCTCGCGGACCTCAACCGCGACGTGTACGGCGGCGCCGAGGCGCTGCCCGAGGGGGGCGCCGCGCCGGCGTCCGACGCTCCCGCGTCGCCCGAGGAGCCGCCGTCGGAGTCGGAGCCGTCGGCGCCCACGCTCTGACCGCCGCGCGCTGACGTCCCCGCTCGTCGCGCCTCGCGGGCATCGACTCGGGTGCGAGCATCGCATTGCGTGCGCGCGTCCCCGCCGGCACGTCCGCCGTGGCGATCGGGTGCGCGCGCGTCCCAGCAGCGCGCGCAGATCCGTGCGACGCGCGCAGCGTGCGAGCGGCCCATTGCGTGGGCGCGCGCGGTGTCTGGAATGGAACGGAAAGGGGCGGGGGGTGCGCCGTGTGTGGCGCAGGCAGGATCGACGGTCGGCGAGGGGTCGCTCGCTACGACAACCGCCGGCGCAGGGATTCGATCTCGTCCTTCGCGGCGAGCTTACGTTTCTTGAGCTGGGCAGCTTCCATTCTCTCCCCCGGTGTCAGGAACGCCCGTCGACCCAGCTGCCTGAGGCGAGAGTCGAGCTCGCGATGACGCGCTTCCGCCATGCTCAGCCGCTGCTCCGTGCCGATTCCAGTCACCGCGCGAGGAGAGATGATCTGATGCTTCATGTGCCCACCTCCAAGGCCCCACAACGGGGCCGTGATGCCTTCGAGGGCCCACAACAGAAGCCCTCGTTCTGATCGTCGCTGGAGAGGAGAACGCCGCCGACCGAGCTACACGCCGAGACAGCGGCCTGATGAACGAATGCGAGATTACCGCAACATGGCGGATCCATGCAGGCTTTTTGTCGGGCGAGGCCATTCTGCAATTTCACAGAGCAGCCGTTTGTAGTCAGGGATTGCCCTACGGCGTACAGCGATCCACCGGTGTCCCGGACGGCCGGGCCGGACGCTCCGTCCATGCACGTTGCGGAACAACCTCGAGCGTGAGGCTATTCTTCCCCGGCAATGTCGACTTCCTGCGCCACCTCGGTCGCCCTTCTGGCCCTTGCGGTCGTCCTGGGCGGATGCACTTCGGAGGCCAACGTGCCGGCGCCGGCGCGATCGCCGCAGCCGGCCTCGGCACGCGCGCCGGTCGAGCTCGCGCCGGTCGTCGTGTCGCCTTACTCGGACGCCGAGCTCGCGGCGGAGTTCGAGCGGGCGCGCGCGCTGCTCCTGGCCGACAAGGCGCGTGAGGCGGCGCCCCTGTTCGAGCGGCTCGCCCGCCTCTCGCCGGGCGGCGAGGTCGCGCCCCCGAGCCTGTTCAACGCCGGGCTCGCGCACGAGGCGCTCGGCGACCGCGCGCTCGCGGCCGAGCGCTACCGCGAGGTCGCGCAGCGCTTCCCGGACCACGCGGTCGCGCGCGGCGCGCTCTTCCGGCTCGCGCGCGCGGCGGCCGCCCTCGAGCGGTGGCCCGAGCTCGTCGAGGTGTCGCGCCGCCTGCTCCGCCTCGCCGATCTGAGCGTGCTGGAGGCGATCGAGGCGCGCGGCGCGCTCGCGCTCGGCCTGGTCGAGCAGGATCTCGTGGAGGAGGCGGCGCGTCAGGTCGCGCTCGCGCGCGATCTCATCGAGGAGCACCGGCTGGGCGAGTCCGGCAAGCCGCCGATCGAGCTCGCGCAGGTGAGCTTCGCGCTCGGCGAGGTGCGGCGGCGCCGGAGCGAGGCGATCACCTTCGTGCCGGTGCCGGCGAGCTTCGCCGAGGCGCTCGAGCGCCGCTGCCAGGGGCTGCTCGACGCGCAGAGCGCCTACACCGAGGCCATGCGCAGCCTCGACGCCCACTGGTCGGCGATGGCGGGTTACCGCATCGGGCAGCTCTACAAGGAGCTCCACCGCGACGTGATGCTGGTCCCGCCGCCGCGGAGCGCCGACACCCCGAGGGAGAGGCAGCTGTTCGAGGGGGCGATGCGCCTGCGCTACCGCGTGCTCCTGGAGAAGGGGCAGAAGATGCTCGCCGGCACCGTGCGCCTCGGCGACCGCACCGGGGAGTCGTCGGCGTGGGTCCTCCGCGCCCGCGACGCGCAGCGCGAGATAGAGCTCGCGCTCGCCGACGAGCAGGCGGCCCTGGCGAGGCTCCCCTTCACCGAGGCCGAGCTCCTCGCGGCGCTCGACGCCCTGAAGACGGCGGCGCCGAAGCGGCCGTGAGCCCCGCGCGGGCGGCGGGGGAGGGGCCCGCGCGGCTCAGTTCAGCGTCGGCGCGCACCCGAAGAGCACGTCGAGCTCCGCGCGCACCTCGTGTTGCACCGTCGTGCAGGACGCGGGGCAGAGGATGATCTTCTTCGGGATCACATCGTCGTCGTAGTACCACCCCGGCCCCGTGCCGCAGTCCGCCGCGTCGTCCGCCTTCGGGACCTCCAGCGGGCTCGCGCCCTCGGGCGCGAACCTGACCGCGACCCGGCTCGTGTCGAGGACCGCGCCCGCGGGCGGCGCGGGGATGAGGAGCTCACACGGGAGCGCCGACGCGCGGATCTCGGCCATCTTCGCCGAGAACGCCGTGATGTCGGCCGTGACGTCGAACGCGCGGGTCGTCCCGCCGGCGGCGGCGATCTGGTCCAGGTTGGTGAGCGTCGAGCCTTGCACCGCGACGACGTAGGTCTGGACGCCGTTGTAGCGGAGGGCCCTCTGCGCCATCTCCGCGGTGCTCGCGACGGTGTTTCCGGAGCAGCCCGAGGGATCGCCGTCGGTCGCGAGCACCACGATCACCTTGTGGGAAGGGTTCGCGTCCTTGTAGGCGGTCGCGTTCGTGAGCACCCCCTGGAGCGCCGGGCGCATGGGCGTCCCGCCGCCCGGCGAGGTGCTCTGGATGGAGGCGGTGAGCTCCGGCGTGTTCACCGGCAGCTCGCCGATGGCGACCGCGAGCTCGTCGTAGCTCGTGTGGTTGCAGTCGCTCTGCCCATTGCTGCTCCGCGGGAAGTAGGTCAGCCCCACGTTCATCCCGGCCGAGGCGGCGTCGGTCACGAACGCCGAGAGCGCGTTCGTGACGCCGACCCATTTCGAGCCGAGCATGCTGCCGGATCGGTCGAGCAGGATGAGCATATCGAGCGGCAGGAGCGTGGCCTCCGCGCTCGCCTGGGCGCAGGAGGACCCCTCCCCGAGGCCGCCCTCGCCGGCGCCGCCGAGCCCACCCCCCTCGCCGAGCGACGTGTCTCCGCTCGCGCTGCTCACGCCGAACGAGCCGCCGCCTCCGCTCGCGGCGTCATCCGGCCGGGGGATCCTCGCCGGCTTCTCGTCCTCGGTGGCCGCGCAGCCGCTCGACTGCGCCGCGATCCCGGCGGCGACGAGGAAAGGGGCAAACACGAAATGACGTCGGAAGGACATCTCTGCGCTCCTCTGAAAATGGGCGCGACGTGGCTCGCTGCCGCGGGGCTCCACGCGCGAAGTGGTCTGTCTATCGAGGGGTGGCCGAGCTCCGAGACGATCTCGTCAGTGTATGCAGTTCTCGATCGAGGCGCGATAGGGGCTCTCCGGTTTGTAAGCCCGGCTCGTGTCGTGCTGTCGTTGCTCTCTCTTCTTTCGTCGCTTGTCGCGGCTCTCGTCGCTTGTCGCAGCTCTCGTTGCTTGTCGCGGCTCTCGTCGCACTCGCGGTCTCGCGCGCGCGCCGGCGCGGCGGGGCCCGACGTCTTCGCTCGTCGCTGATCGCGCCGACCGTTCCGGGTGCTCGCGCGCCGGAACATCATGTTTCCTTGCGCAGCCGCGAAGGACGCGTAATTCCCACGAGGTGCGTCACGCTTGCTGGAAAGAGGCGAACATGACTAGGTGGATTCCATGGGTACTTTCCGCTGTCGCCCTGACGGATCTCGGCTGTTCGACTGCGACATCCGCGGGCAGCTCGGGCCCGGCGGGGGCCGGCGGCGCCGCCGGGGCGGCTGTCTCGAGCGGCGGGGGCGGCGCAGGCGGGGACGGCGCGCCGTGCCGGATCGACTGCTCGCTCGTTCCGACCTCGCAATGTGTCATGGCCGTCTGCAACGAGGCGACGCGTGATTGCGAGCTCGTCCCCAGCGCGGGCGGGGAGCCCTGTGACGACAGGGACGCCTGCACGGTCGGCGAGGTGTGCGAGGAGGGTGTCTGTCAGGGCGGGGCCCCGGAGGACTGCGGCCTCGCGCCGGACGCCTGTCACGTGGTCACGTGCGTCGACGCGGGCGGCGCGCCTCGCTGCGGGGTGGAGCCGAGGGCGAACGGGGTCCCGTGCGCGACGGAAGACCGCTGTCTCCTCGACGCGGCGTGCCTGGACGGCGCCTGCGTCGGGACGCCGCGGGACTGCTTCTTCTTCCACATACCGGACTCCTGTCATGTTGGTGCGTGCGACCCGGCCACCGGTGCGTGCGAGGCGGTTCCGGGGAACGAGGGGGCGCCGTGCGCGGACTCCGGCGATCTCTGCATGGTCGGCAAGACCTGCCAGAGCGGCCGTTGCGAGGGGGGCGTCCCGAAGGACTGCAGCGCGCTGAGCGTCGGGTGCAACGATGGCGCCTGTGATCCGGGCTCTGGCAATTGCTATGCTGAGCCGATCGGACCGGGCGGCGCCTGCCTCTCTGGGACCGACGAGTGCAATCGTGGCGTCTGTGACGAGAGCGGCGCCTGTATTTCCATCCCCACCCCGGGGGAGTCGTGCCTCTCGCAGGCGGTCGGTTGCACGCGCGGCGTCTGCAGCGAGGCCGGGGTGTGCACGGCGCGCCCGGTTCCCGACGGCGGGGTCTGCGTCGACAGCGACTCGTGCACCGTGGGGGAGTCCTGCCTGGCTGGCGTCTGTCAGGGCGGCGCCTCCGCGGCGGCGCCGGTGGTCTATTTCCGGGATACGTTCGAGAGCGACGGGGCCGGGTGGGAGCTCGGTCCGACCTGGCAGATCGGCGCGGCGAAGGCCTCAACCGGGCAGACCTACGGGCACGCCGATCCGGCGCTCGATCACACGGCGACGTCGGACAACGGGGTGGCCGGCGTGGTCATCGGAGGGAACGCGCCCCTCGGGGTCCACCCGTACTTCTACCTGACGAGCCCGGTCGTCAACGCCGATGTCGCGGGCGGCGTGTACCTGACGTTCTGGCGCCTCCTGAACAGCGATGAGACGCCTCACATGACGAACCGTGTCGAGGTCTACGACGGCGTCCGCTGGAAGGTGCTCTTCGAGTCGGGGGCGTACCCGGGTGTCCGCGACTCGGCCTGGACGAAGGTCGTCCATGATCTGACGCCCTACAAGAACGCCGGCCTGCGCGTCCGCTTCGGCTACGAGATCGGGCGGGAAGCCTTCGTCGATACCGTGTCGAGCTGGAACGTCGACGATGTGGAGATCGCGAACGCGGCTTGCCCGTAGAGCCCGCGACGGGGGCGCGGGGAGGCTCAGGGACCTTGCGCCCTCGGCAGCTCGACTCCGATGTTCGAGCGGAGGCTCTGGCTCACCGCTCCACGACGGCCGAGAGCGCCGCCGTGATCGCCCGGGCGACCTCGTCGACCGCCCCATCCCCGTCGATATGGATGACCCTGTCCCCCGGGACGAGCTCCTCCGCCCGGCGGTATGCCTCTGCGAGCCGCGCCTGCAGCTCGGTCTTCTCGAACAGCTCCTCCGCCCCCCCGCGGCCGCGGCGGCGCTTCTCGGCGATCTCGGGCGCCACGTCGATCACCACGGTGACGTCGGGCCTCAGGGCGTGGCGGTTGAGCTCACGGATCCATTCGACGATCGCCCCGGAGCCCGCCCCGTCCTCGCCCGCCGTCGTGGACTGGTAGGCCAGGCTCGACAGGTCGTAGCGATCCGAGATCACGACGTACCCGTCGCGGAGGAGCGGCTCGACCTCGGCGCCGAGGTGATCGAGGCGATCGGCCGAGAAGAGGAGCGCCATGATCTCCGCCTGGCGGGCGCCGGGGAGCGAGATGCGGTGGGTCAGGACCTGCCGGAGCAGCGCGCCCACCGGCCCGGCGCTCGGCTCTCGGGTGACGTGCACCATGCGCCGCGCCGCCCTGAGGTGCGCCGCGTAGCGCTCGGCCTGCGTGCTCGTGCCGGCGCCGTCGATGCCCTCGAACACCACGAAGACGCCACGGCCGGCCTCCCCCGCCGGGCGCGACGCGGGGCTCTCTTGCCCACCTCTCGTCTTCGGCATCTAGCTCGCCTCCTCGCTCGACTCCGCGACGGGGGGCGCGTCCTCCCCGAGCACGACGTTGTCGATGAGCCGCGTCGTCCCGACGCGGACGGCGACCGCCAGCAGCGCCCGATCGCCGATCGCCGCGGAGCCGCTCCAGATCGCCAGGGACTCGGGATCGGCGAGGTCCACGTAATCGACGCTCGTCGCGGCGGCCGCGAGGCGCGCGCGCGCGGGCTCGAGGAGCGCCGCGGCGCGCCGCTCGCCGCGGGCGAAGGCGCGGCACGCGCCGGCGAGGGCGAGCGGGATGGCGCGCGCCGCGCTCCGCTGCTCGGGCGAGAGGTAGGCGTTCCGCGACGACATGGCGAGGCCGTCCGGCTCGCGCACCGTCGTGGCCCCGACGATCTCGACGGGAAGGAACAGGTCGGCGACGAGCCGCCGGATGACCTGGAGCTGCTGGTAGTCCTTCCGGCCGAAGACGGCGACGCACGGGCCAGCGAGCGAGAGCAGCTTCGTCACCACGGTGGCGACGCCCTCGAAGTGCGCGGGCCGATGGACGCCGCAGAGCGGGCCCGCGGTCGCGCCGACGCGCACGCGCGTCTCGTCGCCGGGCGGGTACATCGCCGCGACGTCCGGCGCGAACACGCCGTCGGCGCCGGCCTCCGCGCAGGCGGCGAGGTCTCGCTCGAGCGTCCGCGGGTAGCGCGCCAGGTCTTCCCCCGCGCCGAACTGGGTCGGGTTGACGAAGAGGGTCACGGCCACGAAGTCCGACCTCCGCCGCGCCTCCGTGATCAAGGCGAGGTGGCCTGCGTGGAGCGCGCCCATCGTCGGGACGAGGCCGACGCGGCTCCCTCCCGCACGAGCCCGGTCGCACGCCACCCTGAGGTCGCCAGGATGTCGCCAAAACTCCATAGTTGAACCCTATCAGACGTACGGCAAAATCGGAGCTTCGATCATGGTTGACCCGCCGTCCACCCCAGATAGCGCCCTCGCTCCCGACTCAGAAGACGACGTGGATTCAGCTCGGGTCGCCGGGCCTGCGCCGCGCCCGAGCGGCCCCTCCAGCGCGCGGTCCGGGGGGAGCTCCGCTCCGTCCAGCGGCCCGGTGTCGATATCGGCCGCCCCGGGGGCGATCCCGATCGAGGGGGACCCGGCGCACTACCTGAACCGCGAGCTCTCGTGGCTCGAGTTCAACGCGCGGGTGCTGGCGGAGGCCAGGTCGCACGAGGTGCCGCTGTTCGAGCGCCTCAAGTTCCTGAGCATCTTCTTCTCCAACCTCGACGAGTTCTTCATGGTGCGCGTCGCCGGCCTCCAGGCGCAGACGCAGCGCACGATCGCCGAGGTCCCGCCGGACGGGCTCACGCCCCACGAGCAGCTCGTGGCGATCAGCGCGCGGGTCCACGCGCTCGTCGATGACGCCTACCAGCTGTGGCACTCGGATCTGATCCCGGCGCTCCAGCGCGCCGGCATCGTGATCGTCCGGCCCGATGAGCTCGACGCGACCGAGCTCGGCGCGCTCGACGAGCGGTTCCGCACGGACATCTTCCCGATCCTCACGCCGATCGCGATCGACCCGGGGCACCCGTTCCCGCACCTGCGCAACAAGATGATCAACCTCGGGATCATGTTCTCCCGGGAGCATGAAGCGCAGGAGCCCGGCTTCGCGGTCATCCAGGTGCCGCCGGGGCTGAGCCGGCTGATGCGGGTCCGCGTCGAGGGCGCGACGCGCGCGTTCGTCCTGCTCGAGGACGTGATCGCCCGGCACGTGAAGGATTTCTTCCCCTCGGGCAGGCTGCGCGGCACGTACCCCTTCCGCGTCACCCGGAACTGGGACCTCGAGATCGACGAGGAGGAAGGCGAGGATCTGCTCGAGACGATCCAGGCCGAGCTCCGCCGGCGCGATCGCGGCAACGCCGTGCGCCTGGAGATCGGCTTCGGCGAGGGCGCCGGCACCTCGGTCCAGCGGCTCTGCCGCGCGCTCAAGGTCGACGCGTCGCACGCCGTCTACCGGGTGCCTGGGCCGCTCCACATCGCCGACCTCATGGGCATCGTCGCGGACGACGAGCGCCGCGAGTACCGGGACGAGCCGTTCGCGCCGCAGGTCCCGCCGCTCTTCCGGGACGTCGAGGACGTCTTCGCCGTCATCCGGGAGCAGGACGTGCTCCTGCACCACCCCTACGAGTCGTTCGATCCGGTCGCGGAGTTCGTCTCCCGCGCCGCCGACGACCCGAACGTGCTCGCGATCAAGCAGACGCTCTACCGGACCGGCGGCGACTCGCCGATCCTGAAGGCGCTCGCGCGCGCGGCCGAGAGCGGCAAGCAGGTGACGGCGATCGTCGAGCTGAAGGCGCGGTTCGACGAGGCGAGCAACATCCAGTGGGCGAGGACGCTCGAGCAGAGCGGCGTGCAGGTGATCTACGGCCTGCTCGGGCTGAAGACGCACGCGAAGGCGCTGCTCGTGGTGCGGCGCGAGAAGGACAAGCTGCGCCGCTACGTGCACCTGTCGACGGGCAACTACAACCCGCAGACCGCGCGGCTCTACACCGACATCGGCCTGTTCACGGCGAACCGGGAGATCGGCGAGGACATGACGTCGCTCTTCAACCTGCTGACCGGCTACAGCGCGCCGCCCAAGTGGAACCGCCTCCTCGTGGCGCCGCTCGGCCTGCACGAGGCGGTGCTGGGCCTCATCGCGCGCGAGGAGGCCCACGCGCGGGCCGGGCGCAAGGCGGAGATCGTGGCGCAGATGAACGCGCTCGTGGACGTCGACGTCATCGACGCGCTCTACTCGGCGTCGCAGGCCGGGGTCGACATCAAGCTCGCCGTGCGCGGCATCTGCTGCCTCCGGCCGGGGATCCCGGGCCTGTCGGAGCGGATCCAGGTGCGCGCGATCATCGATCGTTTCCTCGAGCACAAGCGCCTGTTCCGGTTCGCGAACGGCGGCAGCGAGGAGATCTACATGTCGAGCGCCGACTGGATGCCGCGCAACTTCCATCGCCGCGTCGAGCTGATGATCCCGATCATCGAGCCCGCCACCCGCGCGCGCGTCGAGGACATGCTGAACACCGTGATGTCCGACACGGCGAAGACCTGGGAGCTCGCGAGCGACGGCAGCTACCACAAGCTCCAGCAGCCCGCCGGCGCCCCCCAGCTGCGGTCGCAGCACCGCTTCATCGAGCTCGCGCGCGAGCGGGTGAAGCTCGGCGATCCGCTGGCGCGCGGCGGCGGGCGCTTCCACATCCTCCGCATGCCCGCGGCCACGGACGACGGCGGGCCGCGCCACCGCAAGGGCGCCAAGAAGAAGAAGGGTCTGCCCTGAGCGACGACGCGCAGGAGCGGTAGAGGCCCCCGCGACCCCGCGCGCGGGGAGGGGAGGATCGGGCGAGGGGAGCCCTTCAGAACTGCGTCTGCAGCGCGGCGGAGCCGGGGCCGAGCGAGAGCGTGGTCTGGGCCGACGCCTTGGGCGTCGCGTCGCTGACCGGCACCTTCTTCCCACCCATGACCCAGAGCGGGATGCCCACGGCGATCATGATGCCGCCCGCCACGGAGACGAGCGCGCCGGCGAGCTGGCGGCGCCCGTCGGAGCGCGTCTCGCAGATGCCCGTGAAGCCACCGAAATCGCAGTAGATCTCGTATCGGTTGCTCGCCGACGCGAGCAGGCCCGTCCCGGTGAAGAACGCGATCGTGCCGCCGGCGGTGAGCGCGATGCCGCCCAGCATGAGGCCCGGGCTCTTCCGGCGCAGGGGAACCGGGGGCGGAGCAGGCGGGATCTCCGCCGGGGCCACCGGGTAGCCCGGCGGGAGCGGAGGGTAGGCGCCGCCGTACGGAGCGTAGCCGCCCGGGGGACCAGGCGGCGGATAGCCCGGCGAGGCCCCTGGCGGAGCCCGCGGGGCCTCCTGCGGCGACGCCGGGTAGGGGACCGCCGGGTACGGCGGCGCGGAGGCAGCGGGCGGCGCGGAGGCAGCGGGCGGCGCGGAGGCAGCGGGCGGCGCGGAGGCAGTGGGCAGCGCGGAGGCAGCCGGCGGCGCGGGTTGCGGCGCCGGCTGCGCGCCCGCCGTCGCCGCGGCGAGGAGGCCGGACAGCGCGACGCCGAGCGGCAGGGCGAGCGCCCGCGCGCGGGAGCGCGGCGAGCGGCCCGGCGTTCGAGCGGCGTCGGGCGAAGCATTCAAGCGAAGCATCTCGGGCGTCCTTTCATCACGGCGGTTGCGATCACTCGTGTGGAAGCTCGGCAGGCTTTTGCGCGGGCTCCGGCGGAGGCGCCGCCTCCGCTGTCGGCGCCCCCGCTGCCGGCGTCGCCCCTGCTGCCGGCGTCGCCCCCGCTGTCGGTGTCGTCACGGGCGGGGCGGCGGCCGGCTTCGGTGCGCTGGTGCGCTTCTTCGGCGGGGCGGCTGCGGCTGCTCCTGTGGCTGCTCCTGATGGAGAAGCGCTGGCAGCTGTCCCCTTTGGTGAGGCGCCGGCTGCAGCACCCTGCGGGGTTGCAGCGCGCGCCGTCTCCGCTGCGGGCGGTTCGGCGGTGACGATCGTCGGCGGCGACGAGTCGACCGGAGGTGGAGCCGGCAGCTCGTCGGTCGCCGTCGGCGCGGCGGGGGACGCGGTGGACGGCTCCGCGGCGTGGGTCTTTGCCGGAGCCGCTCTCGCGGGCTCCGGCGCGGCGCGCTCTGGGGCGCGGGGGGACTGCGCGGCGAACACGATCACCGCGGCGAGCGCCACGAGGCCCAGGAACACCAGGAGCGCGCGATCTCGCTTTGGCTTCGTCTGTGCGCTTCCGCCGCGCGCTCGCGCGGGCTGCGCCTCGACTCCGCCTCTCCGATGGGATCGATCGCCGGCGCCGCGCGCCCGCGCAGGCTCCGCGCTGCTCGGCGCAGCGGCGCCGCGTGTGCGCGCGCCGCGCGGGTCGTCGCCGCTTCGGCTCGCCGTCGGATCGACGCGCGCTACCGAGGGGCCTCGCGCTGTCGCGCTGCCGCCCTGATCGCCGCGCGACGAGGGCCCCGTGTCCACCTCGGACGCCGGCCTCGACGCAGCGCTGCTCTGCGGCGCCTTGCGCCGGCTTTCTTTACGCTGGGCGCGTGAAAGCTTCTTCGCCACGCAGCGACCGTACCGAACAGCAGGCGGGCCGCCAAGGGCCCGCGGCGCGTGCCGGCGTCCGACTCGTGCGGCGCGCGCAGGCTCCCGCGCGTCCCGGGAGCCGCGGTCGCACGCCGAGCGCCCCGTCGAACGAGACGCGCACGGACGGCCCCCGCCGCGCGCCGCGCCCACGAGCCCTTCGCGCGGGGCCGGGACGCGCAGAACACGGCCTCCGCAGGCGCGGCGGGACCGACGCGCCCGACACGAACGATGCCGCGCCTCGGCCAGCGCAACGGACGAGACCGACGAGACCGACGCGACCGACGCCAGCGACGTGAACAACGCCAGCGACGTGAACAACGCCAGCGACGTGAACGGCGCCAGCGACGTGAACGGCGCGACCGACGCGGCGGGCGCGACGCACGGGATCGACGCGAACGAACGGCACGCCAGCGTATCCAACACGAACGGGTGTCGTCCCGCTTGACATGGGTCGCCTCCTGGGTATCCTGCGCGTCCCCATCCCTCAGGTGGAAATCCGCGTCACTATGCCGACCATCAGCCAGCTCATCCGCCAAGGCCGCGAGGCCGCTCGTTACAAGACGGCCTCTCCTGCGCTCAAGTCCTGCCCGCAGCGGCGAGGCGTGTGCGTACGTGTTTACACCACGACGCCGAAGAAGCCCAACTCTGCGCTCCGCAAGGTCTGCCGCGTCAGGTTGAGCAACCAGATGGAAGTGACGAGCTACATCCCGGGCGAAGGCCACAACCTGCAGGAGCACTCGGTCGTCCTCATCCGTGGCGGCCGTGTCAAGGACCTGCCGGGCGTGCGCTACCACGTCGTCCGCGGCACGCTCGACGCGTCCGGCGCTGCCGGGCCTAGCTCCACCAACAAAGCGACCCGCAACCGCAAGCGCTCGAAGTACGGCGTGAAGCGCCCGAAGGCGTGACGGCCTGACCGCGCGAAAGCCAGCAGAGGAACGAAGATGCCCCGTCGTCGCGAAGTCCCGAAGCGGAAGATCATTCCGGACCCGAAGTACAAGGACAAGCTCGTCGCCAAGTTCACGAACTCCCTGATGCAGTCGGGCAAGAAGGCGACTGCCGAGGGGATCCTCTACGGCGCGTTCGACATCGTGCGCGACCGGTTCAAGGAGGAGCCGATCGACGTCTTCCGCAAGGCGCTCGACAACGTGAAGCCGAAGCTCGAGGTGAAGAGCCGGCGCGTCGGCGGCGCGACCTACCAGGTCCCCGTCGAGGTTCGCCCCGAGCGTCGCGTCGCGCTGGCGATGCGTTGGCTCGTGACCTACTCGCGCGGCCGCGGCGAGAAGACGATGCGCGAGCGGCTCGCCGCCGAGCTCGTCGACGCGGCGCAGAACCGTGGCAACGCGGTCAAGAAGCGCGACGACACGCACAAGATGGCGGAGGCCAACAAGGCGTTCGCCCACTATCGCTGGTAGGTCAGCGAGGCCAGCGCAGATCCCGGATCTGCGCTGGTTCGTCATTTCAGGTCCCATCCCCAGGCGAGGAGACGCGTAGAGCGAGATGGCACGGCTGACATAAGGATCGGGTTACAGAGCCGGTCCTCTCGAGGGAGCGCGACAGCGCTCGCCCTCGCGGGACCTAGAAAAGCTGCTGCTGTACCCCGACACCCTCTCCAGGTTCAAGTGCCCGCCACAACAGCGGCGGGCCGGGCTGGAGAGGGTGTTTTGCATCCTGAGTCCGGAAACCTCACCCCACGCATCACACGACGGAGAAGGAAAAGTGGCACGCGAGTACAGCCTGGAACGGACGCGCAACATCGGGATCATGGCCCACATCGATGCGGGCAAGACCACGGTCACCGAGCGCATCCTTTATTACTCGGGTGTCAACTACAAGATCGGCGAGGTCCACGAGGGCGCAGCCACGATGGACTGGATGGTCCAGGAGCAGGAGCGCGGCATCACCATCACGTCCGCCGCGACGAACTGCTTCTGGGCGCCGGAGCAGGGCCCCGAGAAGGGCGTCTCTCACCGGATCAACATCATCGACACGCCCGGTCACGTCGACTTCACCATCGAGGTCGAGCGGAGTCTCCGCGTGCTCGACGGCGCGGTGGCGGTGTTCGACGGTGGCAACGGCGTCGAGCCGCAGAGCGAGACGGTGTGGCGGCAGGCGGACAAGTACGGCGTCCCGCGCATCGCGTTCATCAACAAGATGGACAAGGTCGGAGCCGACTTCGACATGTGCGTCGACTCCATCCGCGAGCGCCTCGGCGCGAACCCGGTGGCGATCCACTACCCGCTCGGCGCGGAGGACTCGTTCCGCGGCGTGATCGACCTCGTGACCCTCCGGGCCGCCGTGTTCGACGAGGAGACGAAGGGCCAGCGCTACGACTGGCAGGAGATCCCGGCCGACCTCCTGCCGCGGTGCAAGGAGCTCCGCGAGAAGCTCATCGAGGCGTGCGCCGACGCGAGCGACAAGGTGATGGAGAAGTTCATCGCCGGTGAGATCGACCAGATCGCCGAGCAGGAGATCCACGCGGCCATCCGCGCGGGCACCCTCGGCTTCAAGATGGTCCCGGTCCTGTGCGGCTCTGCGTTCAAGAACAAGGGGGTCCAGCTCCTGCTCGACAGCGTCGTGAACTACCTGCCGTCGCCGGTCGACATCCCGGCCGTCGAGGGGACGCTGCCCGACAAGAAGGAGAAGGTCGTCTCGCGCAAGGCGAGCGACGAAGAGCCGTTCGCGGCGCTGGCGTTCAAGGTCATGAACGACCAGTTCGGCAACCTCACCTTCTTCCGTGTCTACTCCGGCACGACGAAGAGCGGCGTCAGCGTGCTCAACTCGACGCGCGGCAAGCGGGAGCGCTTCGGGCGCATCCTCCGCATGCACGCGAACAAGCGCGAGGAGATCGACGTCTGCTACGCGGGCAACATCTACGCTGCCGTGGGGCTGCGCGACACCCGCACCGGGGACACTCTCTGCGAGGAGAAGAACCCGATCGTGCTGGAGCGGATGGAGTTCCCCGACCCCGTGATCTCGATCGCCATCGAGCCGAAGACCAAGGCCGATCTCGACAAGCTCGGGCTCAGCCTGCAGAAGCTCGCCTACGAGGACCCCTCGTTCCGCACGTTCACGAACGAGGACACGGGCCAGACGATCATCGCCGGGATGGGCGAGCTCCACCTCGAGATCATCGTCGACCGCCTTAAGCGCGAGTTCAAGGTCGACGCCAACGTCGGCAAGCCCGAGGTCGCCTACAAGGAGACCATCTCGAAGAAGGCGACCGACGTGGAGGGGCGCTTCGTCCGGCAGTCGGGCGGACACGGCCAGTTCGGTCACGTGAGGATCGACATCGAGCCGGCCGAGCGCGGCGCGGGCTTCGTGTTCGAGAACGACATCGTCGGCGGCATCATCCCGAAGGAGTTCATCCCCTCGATCGAGAAGGGCATCCGGGACGCGATGGGCCGCGGCGTGCTCGCCGGCTACCCCGTCGTCGACATCAAGGTGCGGCTCCACTTCGGCAGCTACCACGAGGTCGACTCCTCCGGGCCCGCGTTCGAGGTCGCCGCGTCGATGGCCTTCCAGGACGGCGCCAAGAGGGCGGGGCTCGTGCTCCTCGAGCCGATGATGGCCGTCGAGGTCGTGTCGCCCGAGAACTACCTCGGGGACGTCATCGGAGATCTCAACTCGCGGCGCGGCCGCATCCTCGATATGGGGCAGCGCGCGAACACCCGGGTGATCCGCGCGGAGGTCCCGCTCGCCACCATGTTCGGTTACGCGACCGACGTCCGTTCCAAGACGCAGGGCCGCGCGACCCATTCGATGCAGTTTTCTCATTACGCACCGGTTCCAGCAGCGATCCAGGAAGAGATCGTCGCCAAGCAGCGAGGTTAAAGAGACGCCATGGCCAAGGAGAAATTCACTCGTACGAAGCCGCACGTGAACGTGGGCACCATCGGTCACATCGACCACGGCAAGACCACGCTCACCGCGGCGCTCGTCAAGGTGCAGTCGAAGCGCAACCTGGCGAAGGCGATCTCGTACGCCGACATCGCGAAGGGCGGGACGGTCCGTGACGAGACCAAGACGGTGACCATCGCGGCGGCGCACGTCGAGTACGAGTCGGCGAACCGCCACTACGCGCACGTCGACTGCCCCGGGCACGCCGACTACATCAAGAACATGATCACCGGCGCGGCGCAGATGGACGGGGCGATCCTCGTCGTGTCGTCGCTCGACAGCGTGATGCCGCAGACGCGCGAGCACGTGCTGCTCGCCCGGCAGGTCGGCCTGAACCACATCGTCGTGTTCCTCAACAAGTGCGACGCGGTGGACGACCCGGAGATGCTCGACCTTGTCGAGATGGAGGTCCGCGAGCTCCTGTCGAAGTACAAGTTCGACGGGGACAACGCGCCGGTGGTCCGCGGCGCGTCGCTGCCCGCGCTCCAGGGCGACCCGAAGTGGGAGGAGACGATCCAGCAGCTGCTCAGCGCGCTGGACAGCTACATCCCCGAGCCGGTGCGCGACATCGACAAGCCGTTCCTGATGGCGATCGAGGACGTGTTCTCGATCAAGGGCCGCGGCACGGTGGCCACGGGCCGCATCGAGCGCGGCGTGATCAAGGTCGGCGACGAGGTGCAGATCATCGGCTTCAAGGACACGAAGAAGTCGGTCGTGACCGGCGTCGAGATGTTCCGCAAGCTGCTCGATCAGGGGCAGGCGGGCGACAACGTCGGGTGTCTGCTCCGCGGCGTGGAGAAGGAAGAGATCGAGCGCGGCCAGGTGCTTGCGAAGCCCGGGTCGATCACGCCGCACACGAAGTTCACCGGTGAGGTGTACGTCCTCAAGAAGGAGGAGGGCGGGCGCCACACGCCGTTCTTCACCAACTACCGGCCGCAGTTCTACATCCGGACGACGGACGTGACCGGCACGGTGAACCTCCCCGAGGGGGTGAAGATGGTGATGCCGGGCGACAACATCACGATGACGATCGAGCTCATCGCCCCGGTCGCGCTGGAGGAGCAGATGCGCTTCGCCATCCGCGAGGGCGGCAAGACGGTGGGCGCCGGCGTCGTCACCAAGATCCTCGCGTAGGAAGAGCACCATGCCTGATACAACCAAGATCCGGATTCGCCTCAAGGCCTTCGACCACCAGCTGCTCGACAAGTCGACGAGCGATATCGTCGAGACGGCGAAGCGGACCGGGGCGCACGTCGCGGGGCCCATCCCGCTGCCCACCGAGATCCGCCGTTACACGGTCCTGCGGGGGCCCCACGTCGACAAGAAGTCGCGCGAGCAGTTCGAGATCCGGACGCACAAGCGGCTTCTCGACATCATCGAGCCGACGCAGCAAACCCTCGACGCGCTGATGAAGCTCGACCTTTCGGCCGGCGTCGACGTCGAGATCAAGAGCTAGGAGTCCAGGTACCATGAAGGTTACCGTTTACAACCTCAAGCGGGAGCAGGTCGGCGAACTCGACCTCTCGGACGAGGTCTTCGGGACCGAGGTGAAGGAGCACCTCTTCTACGAGGTCGTGAAGGCGCAGCTCGCGTCCCGCCGCTCGGGCACCAAGGCCACCAAGGAGCGGAGCGCGGTCGCCGGCTCCACGAAGAAGCTCTATCGCCAGAAGGGCACCGGCCGCGCTCGCCAGGGCTCGATCCGCGCGCCGCACCACGCGGGCGGCGGCATGGCGCACGCCCTGGAGCCGAAGGACTGGTCCTACCGTCCCCCGCGCAAGGTGCGGATCGGCGCCCTGAAGAGCGCGCTCTCGCTCTTCGCGAAGGAGGGCCGGCTCATCGTGCTCGACAGCCTCGAGGTCTCCGAGATCAAGACCAAGGCGATCGCTGCCACGCTGACGACGCTGCAGGCGGATCGGAAGTCGCTGGTCGTCGACACGGCCGGCAACGACAAGCTGGTGAAGAGCCTCCGCAACCTGGAGAACCACCAGTACCTGCCGCCGGAAGGGGTCAACGTCTACGACCTCCTCAGGCACGACCACCTCATCGTCTCGAGGGACGCCGCCAAGGCGCTCGAGGCGCGTTGCCTTCGCTAGTCAGGGGAGTCCGACATGCAGCCCGAGCAGATCATCCGCCGGCCAATCATCCTCACGGAGAAGTCGAGCCGGCTCCGCGACCAAGGCAACAAGGTCATCTTTGAGGTCCGCCGCGAGGCGAACAAGATCCAGATCAAGGACGCCATCCAGACGCTCTTCAAGGTGGGCGTGGTGGACGTCAACACGCTGATCATGCGCGGCAAGGACAAGCGCATGGGGCGCGGCTACGCGAAGCTGCGCAATTGGAAGAAGGCGATCGTCACCCTCAAGGAGGGTGACGAGATCCAGTTCTTCGACGAGAAGGCGGAATAGCGATGGGAATCAGATCCTTCAAGCCGACCTCGCCGGCGCGGCGTTACTACTCGGTCAGCGACTTCAAGGAGATCACGAAGGTCGAGCCCGAGCGGTCGCTGCTGGAGCAGCAGACGTCCACCGGCGGCCGGAACAACAACGGCCGGATCACGTCGCGGTTCCGCGGCGGTGGTCACAAGCAGCGCTACCGGATCATCGATTTCCGGCGCGACAAGATCGGCGTCCCGGCGAAGGTCGCGACGATCGAGTACGACCCGAACCGGACGGCGCGCATCGCGCTCCTGCACTACGTGGACGGCGAGAAGCGCTACATCCTGGCGCCCGACGGCCTCGCGGTGGGGGCGACGCTGCTCGCGAGCCGGAACGCGGACATCAAGCCTGGCAACAGCCTGACGCTCCGCTTCATCCCGCCCGGCACCTCGATCCACAACGTCGAGGTCAAGAAGGGCAAGGGCGGTCAGCTCGTGCGCTCGGCCGGCGTGGCTGCGCAGCTCATGGCGAAGGACGGCGACTATGCGCAGGTCCGCCTCCCGAGCGGTGAGATCCGCAAGGTGCACCTCGATTGCCGCGCCACGATCGGGCAGGTGTCGAACTCCGAGCACGCGAACATCAGCCTCGGCAAGGCGGGGCGTTCGCGTTGGCTCGGGCGCCGGCCGCACAACCGCGGTGTCACGATGAACCCCGTCGATCATCCGATGGGCGGTGGTGAGGGCCGGACGAGCGGCGGGCGCCATCCGTGCTCGCCGTGGGGTCAGCTCTCGAAGGGCCTCAAGACGCGAAACAACAAGCGCACCGACGGGATGATCGTCCGGCGGCGCGGGACCAAGGGTTAGTCATGCCGAGGAGCATCAAGAAAGGGCCCTTCATTGACGGTCACCTGCTGGAGAAGATCCAGGCGGCCCAGGCGACCAATGCCAAGAAGGTGATCAAGACGTGGTCGCGCCGCTCGACGATCCTGCCCGAGTCGGTCGGCCTGACCTTCGCCGTGCACAACGGGAGGAAGTTCGTTCCCGTGTTCGTGACGGAGAACATGGTCGGCCACAAGCTGGGTGAGTTCGCCCCGACGCGCACGTTCCACGGTCACTCCGGGGACAAGAAGGCCAAGGTCGCCAAGGGCGGCCCGGGCGGTCGCTGATCGCTCCGCGTCAACCGCGAGCACATCGACACGAAGCGGGCGGGGTCGCAGCAGCGATCCCGCCCGTTTCTTTTTGCGCAGCTTCAGTCCGAGAGCAGCGGGTGAGCCCCGCGCGTTAAAATGTGCCGCGTAGACCGGCGAAGCTGGGGCCGACGAGCAGCTGCGTCGAGGCCGTGGCGCTCTGCGAGCCGCCAGCGCCGCCTCCGGTGAAGCTCAGGATGAGCAGGGTCGTGCCCGTGACGAGCCCGAGCGCGCCGACCACGACGCCGATGTTCGCGACCGTCTTCTGGGTCTTGCCGGCGTCAACGTCGTCCTGGCGATCGGCGGGGCAGGGGCCCCTGCAGGTCTCGGTGAGATCGCTGTAGGTGCTGTTCGCCATCAGCCCGGCGACGGTGAACATCGCGAGCCCCGCGACACCCACGCCGCCAGCGGCGTAGGCATAAGGCCGCAGGTACGCGCGCGGCGAGGGCGCTTCCGAAAAGGGCGGGCTCGGGCCCTCGTCGAGGAGCGCCGGAGAGCCGGAGCCGGCCTCGGTCGAGCCGCTCGGCTCGGCGTCGAGCGCGACGGTCTTCGCTTCGCCCGCCGAGAGATCGACGGTCTGGGGCGTCGAGGTGAGCTTGGTGCGCAGGACTATCTCGGTCTTGCCGGGCTTGACAGGGAACGGCTTGCCCCAGCGCTCGCGCGGGACGTCCTTGCCGGCCACCGCGAGCGAGGTCGCCGCGTCCGGGTGCGCGACCGTGACCGTGACGAGGGCGATCTTGCGCGCGAGGTCGTCGCGCTCCAGCTGCGCGGTCTGCTCCGTCTGGGCATAGCGCGGCTCGTCCTTCGCCCGGGACGCGGCCTCCGCCGCGACCTGATCGAACTCGAGGTACGCCTCGACGTGATCGCCCAGATCCGCGAGGCAGCGCGCGATGTAGAGGCGGGAGTTCGGGCTCGGCACGGTGGCGTACGAGGCCCGGAACTGCTCCAGCGCAAGCGCGTAGCGCTTGCTCTCGTAGAGGGCGGCGCCCTTCTTGAAGTGGTTCTGCGCCTTCTCCACCGCGTCCGGCGCGGGCGTCGCCGCGGCGCCGTCCGCGCCGGCTGCGGGCCCGGGGAGCGTGCACAAGCACAGGCAAGATGCCGCACCGAAGAGCAGCGCACGGAGCCAGGGTCGAGATCGCACGGTGTTCAGATACCCGATGGGTTGTACTTCTTCTTGGGGGTGGGTTTGCCGGTCGGTGCCGGCTTGGGCGCAGGCTTCGCCGGCGTGGACGTCGTCCGGGGGCGCGGGGTCGACGGGGGGGGCGACGCCTGCGGCGCGGCGATGGGCTGCGCCGTCGCTGCCGCGGCCGCCTTGGCCGTCTGGGAAGGCGCCGGCTCCGCCGCGGGAGGCGTCGGCGAGGGCGCTGGCGCCGCCTCGGTAGGCGTCGCCGACGCCTCGGGAGCGGGCGGCGACGCCGGCTCCGCCGCCTGAGGCTCCGCCGGCGAAACGGGCGCAGCCGGGACGACCTCCGCCGCAGCCGAGGTGGTGTCGGCCGCCGCGGCCGCGGGCAACGCATCGACGCGCGCCTTGCCGATCTCCGGACGCGAGCGCTCGTCGCCGCCGCGCACGACCAGCGCGACGGCCCCGAGCGCCACGCAGAACATCGCCGCGCCAGCCACGATCAGCTGGAGCCGCTTGCGCCGCTCCGCGGTCTCGAACGATCGGTCGACCGCCGTGACCTCGCCGACGTCGTTGGCGAGGCTCCGCGAGCCGCGCCTCGCGAGGCGTTCGCTGAGCGCCGCGGCCCGGGACGCGGGCGGATCCGCCGGCGCGAGCACCTTCGTGGCGGGCACGCCGGCCGCCGGGAGGATCCGCTTGGCGGACGGGCCGAGCGGCTTGCCCTCGCGGGCGGCGGGCCGCGGGCTCACCGGCTCGGCCGGCTCGCCGGGCGCGACGTCGGCCTGCAGGGCGGGCGCGATGATGAGCCGCGGCGGCACGCCGGCAGGCTGCGCCGGCACGGCGATCTCTTCGAACGAGATCGGCTCCAGGCTGACCGGCGGCTCCTCGTCCTTCTCCGCGGTCGGTGACGCGGTCCCTCCGCTGGACGCCGGGCCGGCGCCGGCCGGCGCCGCTGCCGCAGGGGGAGACCCCGCCGCGGCGGCGGGAGCGCCCTCGCGTGAGCCCGCGCCGACGTCGGCCAGCGCAGCGTGGCCCTCCAGCGAGGCCCCGGGCCGGCGCTCCGAGTTCACGGCCGAGCCTGCGTCGACGGCCGCGATCGCGTCGCGGAGCTCCTGCGCGCGCTTCGACTGGATCTCGCCGATCGCCTGCCGCACGAAGGCCGCCACGTCCTCGTCGGTCGTGGGCTCGCCGAGCGTCGACGCGACCTGATCGATGGCCCTCTGCATCTCCGCGCACGTCGAGAAGCGGCTCTCGGGGTCCTTCTCGAGCGCCTTGAGGATGATCCTGTCGAGCTCGGGGTGGATCGCTCCGTTCAGCTCGCGCGGGGGGAGCGGGTTCTTGATGGTGATGTTCTCGATGGTCGCGAGCTCGGTCTCGGCGCGGAAGGGGTGCAGCCCCGTCGTGAGCACGTACAGCAGCGCGCCGAGCGAGAAGATGTCGCTCCGGCGATCGATGGGGAGCCCGCCGAGCTGCTCCGGCGAGAGGTACGGCGTCTTCCCCTTGACGATGCCGCCAGCGCGCGTGACGTGCAGGCGCCCCTTCGACTTCGCCACGCCGAAGTCGACGATCTTCACGAACCCGGCGGTCGAGATGAGCACGTTCGCCGGCGAGATGTCCCGGTGGACGAGGTCGAGCAGCACGCCGCTGTCGTCGCGCAGCTCGTGCGCGTTGTGGAGCCCCGCGCAGATCTGCGAGGCGATGCGGAGCACGATCCGCTGCGGGATGCCCCCGAGCCGCTTCGCGGCCTTCTGCAGCGTGCCGGCCGTCTCGCCGTCGACCCACTCCATCACGATGTAGAGGACGTCGTCCTCCTCGCCGAGGTCGAGGATCTCGACCACGTTGGGGTGCCGGATCCGCGCCGCGACCCGCGCCTCGTCGAGGAACATCGACTCGAAGTCGGGGTCGTCGGAGACGTCGGGAAGCATCGTCTTGATGGCGACGATCTTCCTGAAGCCGCGGGTGCCCTGGAGGCGCGCGGCCCAGACGGCCGCCATGCCGCCCTTGGCGACCGGCATGAGGATCTCGTAGCGGCCGAGGGTGCTCCCCGGGCCCAGCTGGTCCACGGCCGACGCCGCGCGACCCCAGAGCTTGTTCGGGCCCTGCATCCCGGTCGGCGTGGCGACCGTCCTGCTGGAGGTCGATGCCGGACCGTTGCCGCGCGCGCCCTCCTGCGTCGCAGCCACCGCAGGCGCACCGCCCGGAGGCGCGGCCGCCGCCGGCGGGGGCGGCGGGGTCTTCGCTGCGACAGGGATGGCAGGCGCGGTGGCCGACGCGGGCGCGACGGGGGGCAGCGGCTGAGAGGGCTCAGCCGACGCGGCCGGCGCGGGTGCAGCGGGCGGGAGGGGCGCCGACGGTGTCACCGGCGCGCGGCTCGTGGCCGTCGCCAGCGGCGGCGCGGGCGTGGCGGCCGCGCGTGGCGCCGGCGTCACGGCGGGCACCACGGGCGTGCGGCGCGTCGCAGCGGCCGGCGGCGCCGGGGGCGGCACAGGTACCCGAGGCGTCGGAGGGCTCGGCGCGAACGCTGGCACGACGGCGGCAGGCGCTGCAGCGGCGACCTTGCCATGCGCCTCGGGCTGCGCCGGCGACGCCGCGCGAGCCGGCGGCGGCGGGCGAGGTGGCCTCGGGGACGGCCCTCCCAGGGCTGGCGTCGGCGGCTTCGGCGCCGTCCCTTCGGCCGGCGTCGGCGTCGCCCGCGCCGCCCCGACGGGGTCGCCCATATCGCCCGGGCGCGGCGCGGCCGGCCGCGCGGGCGGCTGCTCCTTCGCCGTGGCCGCCCCCGTCGCTGCGGCGCGCTCGGTGCTCGCCCCGGCGGCGGCGCGGTCCTCCGTCCCCTGGCCCGACGGCTCGATCCGCGGAAGGGTCTGTGCGGGGCGCCGCGGCCCGGGCAGGTCGCGGGCGGGGACCTCGTCCACCGAGCCCCACCCGGTGTCGACGCTGGCGTGCGCAGCATCGGTGCCCGCAGGTCCCGCGCCGTTCGACGCGCCTGCGCCGGCCGCTGGCTTGGCCGCCAGGCCGTTCTTCGGCGCGGCGGCGTCCTTCGTCGCCGTCGCGCCGCTCGTCGGGCGCACCTGGCTCGCGGCGATCGCGCCGCCCGCGGCCACCGGCGGCGCGCCAGGCGTCGCGCCGCGCGCGCGCGGCGACGGCGCGGTGATCGCCTGACGCGGGCTGTCGCCGCGGGGGGAGAGCGCGCCGTCGGCCGCGGGGATCGCCACGCCCACCAGCGTCATCCCCCGCGCGCGCGGCGGCGGCCGCGGCTCGTCCGCGCCAGCGGGGCTCGCCATGGCCGCCGCGATCATCGTCCTGCGCGGCTCGATCGTCTTGCCGGCCAGCCTGCTCACCGCCGCGGCCACGGCCTCGTCCCCGGCGATCCGCCCTGCTCCCGCGGCCTCCAGCGCCGCGAGCATCGCCGAGGCGCTCTCGAAGCGGCGCGCCGGATCGCGCTCGAGCGCCGCCTGGACGACATCGACGACCTCGGCCGGGACGGCGCCCCCGGCGAGCCCCGCGAGCTGGGGGATCGGCGCCGACTGCACCTTCTGGATGACCGCGGCCTCCAGCTTCGACGAGAACAGCCGCTGCCGCGCGAGCAGCTCCCAGAGGACCACGCCGACCGAGAAGAGATCCGCGCGCGGATCGAGCGGGGCTTCCGCGTGCGCTGCCATCGCCTTGACCCGCTCGGGCGCGGCATAGGCCAGCCGATCGGGGTTCCTCGTCCCCATGGGCGCGAGCCCGGCGATGGCCCGCGCGACGCCGAGCCCGCCGACCCGGGTGACGCCGTCGATGCCGACGGAGACGTGGGTCGGGTTCAGCTCGCCGTGAACGAGCGGCGCCGGCTGCGCCGCGTGCGCGGACGCGAGCGCGCGCAGCACGTCGATCGCGATCCGGAGGGACACCGGCGGCGGCAGCCCCTCGGCGCCGGCCAAAGGCACCAGCGCGCCCAGCGGCTCGCCCTCCACGTACTCCGAGACGATGAAGACCTCGCCGTCCGCGATGCGGGCGTCGAGCACCGAGAGCACGTTGGGGAAGCGGACCTGCTGCGCCATCCCGGCTTCGCGGAGGATGCTGTCGGCGGTCTCGGCCCTCTTCGTGAGGTGCCGGTAGATGCGCAGGATGGTGACGGGCGGCGCGCTCTTCGCCTCGCCCTCGTCGGAGGACGCTCGCGCCAGCCACGTGGAGCCGATGCCACCGCCGGAGAGCTCTCTCAGCAGCTCATAGTTGCCGAGTCGCGAAGCAGAGCCCGCACCGGGCGGCCTGTCGAGCGCCATGGGATTCGCATGCTATCAGGACGTCAGAAGCTGGATCCAGCGTTCACGGCCGACGACTTGGCGAGTTTGGGCGTGTCCGGAGCGCCCTGTCAGGCGGGCCTCGCATGGGATCCAAGCGGGCGCTGGACGGCCGGGCCAGCGCTGCGCGTGCGGCGAAATGCCACGCGTTCGCGAGATCTCGCCCGCGTGTGGGCGCTGCGCGCGCGGCCGGGCACACGTCCGCGACGAGCCGCAGGCCGCGCGGCGAGGGCGCTCCGCGAAGGCGCGCCACCGCTGCGCGATCATGTCCGGAGCGAGGGGCGCGGGCCCCCTCAGCTCGCACACAGGCGCTGGGGTGTGGGGAGCTCGGTGTGGGGCGCCGGCTCGGCGAGCTCAGGGGCGCGAGACGCTGGACACGCGGAGCGCACCGGGGTGAACGGTCAGCGTCACGAACCTGGTTCGGCGCTCGTGGCTCGAGAAGGCGCTCGCGGCGACGGGGATCCCGTGCCGGAGCGCCACGGCGACGTGGGGGCCCGGATCGACCCGGATTGCCCGCGACGGCTTCGTCACCTCGCCGTCGAGCAGCAGCGTCACGCCGTCGGTCGCGCCGGCGAGGTTCAGCACGATCCTCGGCATCCGTCCCTCGAGGTCCTCGAGGCGCGCGTCGATCTCGGCGAGCACCCCCGGCGACGCCTTCCGCGCGTCCGCGTCCGCGTCCGCGATCGCACGCGCGTTGTGGTATGTCCGCTCGGCCGTGCGCAGCCGGCCGAGCCGCTCGTGACAGAGGCCGATGTGGTACGTCACGTTCGCCGTCGGCCGCCGTCGGGCGATCGCCTCGAACCTGTCCAGCGCGTCGGCCCAGCGCCCCGCGATCTCGAGCGTCAGCCCCTGCGCGAACTGGAGCCTCAGCGCGCGCGTCACGCTGTCGTCCTGCGCATGCAGCCAGGAGGGCGAGAGCAGCGCCCAGCAAACGAGCCCGAGCGCGGCGGCGCGCCGCCAGCGGCGTCGGCGAGGAGCGGTGATCGGTGCGGCGCTGGTCATCAGAACCCGGGGCTCGTGATGCGGGGTCGAGATGGCCCGCGCGGCGCTTGCCCGCGCGGGGGCTTGTCCTCGTAGGCCGACGAGACGTCGTCGCTGCCCGGGTCCCTCGAGGCGCGCTCGGGCGAGCCCGGCGCGCCGCCGCGGCTCGCCGCGTCCCGTGGCCGCGCGTCGCCGCGCGTCGCCTCGGGGGCGCTGGCGCTGCGCCGCCAGGCGGCGCCGCCGTCGGCGAAGGCCGTGGCCAGCACGGGGCGGAGGCTCTCGCGCGCCGCGCTCTCGGGCCCCGCGTCCGCCTGCTCCCGCAGCGCGGCCGAGCCGAGCGCCGCCGCGAGCGCCGCGGCGCCCGCGAGCCGGATCGCCAGGATCGTCCTCGCGCGGCGCGCCGCGCCCTGCGGGGCGGCGGCCCCCTGCGTGCGCCCGATCGTCGTCGCCTCCCGCCATCGAGGCGCCCGTGGCGCCCGGGTCCAGAGCCGCTCGAGGGCGCGAACGGCGAGCCTCGGGGGCGCGGCGAGCGCGCCGCGGGCTCGCGTCACCTCCTCGGCCCGCGAGCGAGAGGCCGGCGGCGAGAGGATCACGATCGGCGCGGGCGCGCTCGCGCCGAGATCGTCGAGCGCGGCCTTCAGATCCGCGCGCAGCGAGGCCGCGTCCGGGTAGCGCCGCGCCGGGTCCTTCTCGAGACACCGGCCGGTGATCTTCCGGAGGCGCGGCGGGATCGAGCTCGGCAGCGGCGCGGGCTCGGTCTCGAGGATGCGCCGGAGGACCGCGTGGTGGTTGCCTCCCGTGAACGGCTGCGCGCCGCTGAGCGCCTCGTAGAGCATGACGCCGACCGCCCAGAGATCGGCGCGCGCGTCGATGGTGCGCTTGCCGAGCGCCTGCTCCGGGCTCATGTACGAGGGCGTCCCGAGCAGCTGTCCGTCGATGGTGATGGCGTCGCCCGCGCCCGTGAGCTGGCTGATGCCGAAGTCGACGATCTTCGGCACGATCCCCTCGCCGGGGACCGCCGCCATCATGATGTTCTCCGGCTTGATGTCGCGGTGCACGACGCCCTCGGCGTGGGCGGCCGAGAGCCCGCAGCACACCTCGATGAGGACGGGCACCACCTCCTCGGGCGGCAGCGGCCGGTTCGGCTGGAGGCGGTCAGCGAACGGCGAGCCCCGCAGGAGCTCGAGGGCCAGGAACAGGTAGCCCTCGTCCTGGAGCTCGCCGGCGTCGACGACGCCGACGATGTTCCGGTGCTGGAACTTGCCGATGATCTTCGCCTCCCGGATGAAGCGCCCGACGACCTGCTCGTCCCGGAGCGCCGGGGACAGCTTGAGCGCCACGTCCCGGCCGATGAGCTCATGGCGCGCCCACCACACGCTCGACATCCCACCCGCGCCGATCTGCCGGATCAGCCGGAAGCGACCTCCTGCAACGTCCCCGGCATGAAGCATGTGCCCCCTTCGCCCATCGCGCGTGAGAAGCCTTCACGCCGATCGAGCAAAGACAGCGGAAAGCACGAGCAAGGCCACCGGGCCGGCCGCCAGCCGTCGGCGTCGAACCGACCCCAAAGCCGGCGACGCTCGTCAGGGGCGATAGCGCTCCAGGATGTCGTTCGAGAGCTTCACGCCGAGCTCCTGGTAGCCGCGGAAGGTCAGGTGGACGCCGTCGCGCGACGCGCGCGGCGGGCGCTCGCGGTACCAGGCCTCGATCGAGCCCCTCCCGCCCATCGCCTGGTACGTGTCCCAGAACGCGCAGCCGCCCTCCCGCGCGGCGTCGCGCAGGACGTCTCGGACGACGGGCGTGCGCTCCGGCGTGTCCCTCCGGTCCGTCGGCGCGAGCACCAGGCAGTCGACGTCGGGCTCCACCCTGCGGGCGCGGGCGAGCAGCTCGGCCAGCTGCTTCGCGTAGAGGGACGGATCCGTTGTGACGTCGCCCGCCTCGTTCGTGCCGTACCCGAAAACGACGAGCTCCGGCGAGCGCCGCGCGAGCTCGGCGGCCCAGGCGAGCTCGCTCCACCGGAGCGGCGTCGCCAGGCGGGCGCCGTTGATGCCGAGCGTGTCGAGCACCACCCCGGCCCCGGCCTCCGGATCGCGCTCGACGACCAGCCCGCAGAGCTCGGCCCCGCCCGAGGGCGCGACGCCGAGCTTCACCGCGCCCACGCTCGCCAGCCGCGTGTGCTGCAGCGCGCCGGGCGCCTCGCCCGCGGCCGCGCGGAGCACCTCGCTCGGGCCGCCCTCGATCGTCACCGCGACCTCGTCGGTCGGCGCGCTCGGGCGGAAGCACACGTCCCAGAGCAGCCGCGCGGAAGGCGCCGCCGAGGTGAGCGAGATCTCCGCGCGCACCGGGGCCGCCTGCGCGCCGAAGAGGATGCCCCCGAGCCCGAAGACGCCGTCGTCGGCCGGCGTGGAGCCGCCCGGAGACTTCGGGCGGGTCCGCCACTTGCCGTCGGCCGTGAGCCGCGCGCCGTTGTGGCGGTAGGCGGCGTAGCCGAGGTGCACGAAGCCGAGCCCGCCGTCGCCGAAGCGCCGCTGCAGCGCGGCCCGGACCGCGCCGCTCCAGAAGTCCGCCGCGGCGTGCGAGTCGCCGAGCCATGCGATGCGCACGTGATCCCGGCGGCGACCCTGCTCGAGCGCGCGGAGCGCCGCGAAGAAGTGGGCGTAAGCCCCGTCCTCGGGGCGCAGCAGATCCAGCTCTGGCGGGCGCGCCGGCGCGGCCTCCGCGGGGCTCGGCGCGGCTGTCTCCGGGGCGGGGGCCTCTGCGGGGCGCGGCGGGGGCGAAGGCGCGGGCGGCGCGGATCCCACCTCGGGCGCCGGCGGCGCCACGTGCTCGCGCGTCGCGCTGCAGCCGAGCGCCTCGGCCGCGAGCAGCGCCGCGAGCAGCGCCGCGAGGGCGCGCCGCGACGCGGCGGAGAGGGGCCGCGCCGGCGCTCGCCGCCGCGGGGCGCGGCAGGACGCCGCGCGGCGCTCCGGGATCTCCGCGCGGGCTGCGGGGCGGGCTGCGCCCCTCACGACAGCGGATCCTCGATGTCGGGCTCGGCGTCCGCGCTGACCTCGATCTCCTGGCGCTCGCGCCGCTCGCGGACGCGCTCCTGGACGGCGCCGACGAGCACGTCGACGTACGACTCGAAGGGCGGGCACGCGATCCCCGCGGCCGTGAGCACGAGATCCGCGTTCCTGGCGTCGTAGCGCACCGGGGTCATCAGCTGCTCGACGAACGCGCGCGGGCTGCGGACGAAGCGCTCGATCCCGGGCGTACGGAGCAGCGCCTTGGCGAGGTTCGACGGGATGTGACCGCGCGCGGCGCGGCGGCCGCTCGCACGCGCGATGAGATCGAAGACCCGCCGCGCCGACAGCGGGTGCGGATCGGTGACGTGGAGCGTGCGACCCGGCGCGAGGCGGTTCAGGCCGATCGCGTGCGTCGCGCGGACGACGTGATCGATCGGGACGATGTTGAGCGGCACGTCGCCGCGGCCGGGCATCGGGATCGCCATGTCGGCCGGCGCTGCCATGATGAGCAGCACCAGGAGGTACAGGCCGTCGAGCCGGTCGATCTCCCCGGTCGTCGCGTCGCCCACCACCGTGGTCGGCCGGACGACCGCCGCCGGCACGTGGCGCATCGCCCGCCGCACGAGCACCTCCGCGCGCATCCGCGTCTCCTCCACGGGGTTGCGGAACGCCTGGCCGGCCTCGAGATCGTCCTCGTACACCATCCCCGTCCGGTCCCCCGCGACGAACGCGGTCGATTGATGGACGAGGCACTGGAGCGAGGTGCAGGCGCGGGCGAGCTCGATCACCTCGGCCGTCCCGACGACGTTCACGGCGTGGGCGGTGCTCCGGTCGGCCCCGGCGTGGCCCACATGCGCGAGGTGATGGATCCGGTCGACCTCGCGGGCCAGCTGCCGGAACTCGGCGCCCGACAGCCCGAGATCCATGGCCGCGACGTCGCCCTCGAGCAGCACGAGGCGCTCGCGGTCCGCCGCCGGGAGCGCGTCCCGCTCCGCGCTGGCCTGCGCCGACGACTTCGCGATCACGACGGCAACCACGAGCGTGCGCGGCTCCGACGCGAGGATGTGCTGCAGCATCTTCCGCGCGATGAACTTGGGGAAGCCGGTGATGAGCACCACGCTGTCGTAGCCGGGGCGAGGCATCGGCTGGAGCTTACCGCAGCGGTGCGCCTGCTCCGCAGCTTTCCGCTGAGGCCGCCTGGGACCAGCGCGGGGGTGATGGGGGCAGCTGCCACGGCGCGCGCGGCGATTTTGCAGGTTCGTGGTCGACCGCGGCGGGAAGGCGCTACCGTTCGGGTCGTGATCGTGCGATCGACCTCTGCCGTGCGCCGCGGCGCTGCGGCGCTCCTGGCCATCGCCCTCGGCCTGAGCGCGGGCGCGCTGGCCTGCAAATCGCCTGGCGCGCCGTCCGACGCCGGCGCCGCGGCCCTGAGCCCCGTGCCCGCGCCGGCGGGGCTCATCGCCGAGGCGTTCCTCCCGACGCCCGACGCCACGTGGGCCAAGGCGCGCGGCCTCATCGGCGGCTCGGCGGCGCTCCTCCCGAGCAGCGCCGGCGCCCTCGCCGCGTCGCTGCTCGGCTTGCCCATCACCGTCGCGTCCGAGATCGACGGCGGGGTGCCGGTGCTCGGCGCGGCCGTGGAGGCCGCGGACGGGGCGCGCCCGCGGGCCGCGCTCGGCATCCACGTGAAGGACGGGGGACGCTTCATCGACCAGCTCACGCGAGGCGAGGGGGCGCGCTTCCGCGCGAAGCCCGACGCGGCGACCGCGATCGCGCTGCTCGAGCCGCTCCAACTCCAGGGCGCGAGCCCGGTGGCCCTCGGCGTCCTCGGCAACTACCTGCTCGTCGCGGAGACGCCGGGCGACCTGATCTCCCTGGGCCCCTACGTCGCGCGGACGATGCCGCAAGCGCAGGTGCCGAAGGAGGATCTCGCGGTCGAGCTCCCGAGGGCCGCGCTCGAGGGCCCGGTGCTCAAGGCGGCCCGGAGCGCCTGGGACAAAGCGCGCGGGCCCGACGGCGCGCCGCGCGCCACCGCGGTGCCGCTCGGTCCGATGATCGAGGGCGCGCTCGCGATGCTCGGCGATCTCGAGCGAGCGCGCCTCACGCTGGTGCTGGACGAGAACGCGCACCTGCGCGTCTCCGGAACGCCGAAGGCAGGGGGCGGCCCGGCGTCGAAGGCGTCGGCCGATCTCGCCGTCGGCGACGTGAAGCCGCTGCTCGATCTGCCCGCCGACGCGCTCGTCGGGATCCTCGTCCGCGATCGGGCCGCGACGCGCGCCGAGAACGTGCCCAGGCTCGTCGACGCCCTCGCTGGGCTCGTCGAGGGCGACCTCCCGGCCGCGGAGCGGGAGCGGGTCGGCGCCGCGATCCGCGCGGCGTCGGACGCGCGCGGCGACTGGTTCGCCGGCGGGCTCCGCTTCGACGGCGCCGGTCCCACGGCGTTCGTGCGCGCCGCCGTGGGCGACCGGGCCAAGCTCGAGGCCTCCATCCAGGATCTCCTCGGGACCGCGGAGCTCCCGCCGTTCAAGGCCGCGCTGCAGCGCGAGGGGCTCCGGGTCTCCGCGGGCAAGGCGGCGCTTCCGCTGCTCGACGGCGACGTCCGGCGGGTGCGGTTCGAGCGGACCGCCGGGGCGAGCGTGCCCGCTGGCGCGGGAGGGGCGCCGGCGCGCAAGGGGTCGCAGGGCGGAAAGGGCGGGCCCGCCGCGCAGGGAGCGTCGCTTCCGCCGTCCTCGATCGAGCTGCTCTACCTCGTCCGCGACGACGGCCTCTTCGCGTCCGTCGGCAACGATCCGGGCGCGGGGCTCCGCAGCGTGGTCGGCGCGCTCCAGGGAGAGCGCCTCGGCGAGGTCGCCTCCATGAAGACCGCGCTGGCGCCGCTCGGCTCGGACATCGCGTTCGCGCTGGTGGTCGAGCCGCTGCGGCTCGTCGCGAGTCGCCTTGGCCAGCCGGGCGCGGGCGACTCCGCGCCCGTGGTGATCGCGGCCGGCGCCGCGCCCGAGAGCGCCGGCTCACCCGCCGTGTTCTGGGCGCGCGCCGACGTCGCCGCCGCGGCGATCCGGGAGCTCGCCCGGCTCGGAGGCGCCTTTTGACGAGCGCGGCACGCGCGCGAGCGCTCGTCCTCGGCGGGATCCATGCGCTCCTGCTCGCGCTCCCCGCGGGGTGCGCGGCCAAGGGGGGCGCGGACTGGGTCCACGACGGCTCGAGCGAGCCGCAGATCGCGCGCGGAGGCGGCGGCTGGCTCCACGAGCCCTCCCCGGACGACGGCGATCGCGACCGGCGCGCCAGCGCCGCTATCGACGGCGCGCCGGGCGAGGCGCGCGGCGCGGCGCAGGCCGATCTGGGCGGCGCCTCGGCGCAGGGCGACCCGGTGATCCTCGTGCGCGAGCACGGCCGGCCCGCGCGCGCGGCCCCGGCGCCACAGGCGGCGCCGGGGCTCGCGCCCGGGATGTTCCGGAACACCTACTACGACTTCCCGAGCGAGGGCGAAGGGCCGAAGGATGCGGTCCTTTACGACGCTGCCTGCGCGCCGCTCTCGAGCGTCCCGCGCGCGTTCCACGACCAGGTCTGCGTCCAGGGCAGCGGCCGGCTCGCTTCGGGTGACACGGTGAGCTTCGCGCGACGCGGCTGCGCGTGCGCCGATGTCTGCCCGCGCACCGGCCAGCAGGTCTGCTTCGAGCGGCTCGATCCGCGGCGGTTCCCGTATGGCCGCGGCGCGACCGGGCGCCCGATCACGCCGCTGCGCACGGTCGCGGTCGACTCGAGCGTCATTCCGCTCGGCACGTCCCTGTTCGTGCCCGAGCTCGTCGGGCTGCCGCTCCCCGGTGGGGGCCGACACGACGGGTGCTTCGTCGCCGAGGATCGCGGCATCAAGGTCGTCGGACGGCAAATCGACGTCTTCACGGGCGATCCCGCGGTCACAGCGCGTCTCAACGCGCTCTTTCCGTCGAACCGCGGCGTGCGCCCCGTGCTCGACGACGCGCGCTGCCGCGCGCTCGTGGGCCCTGCCGGGCCGTCCTAGCGCCGCGTACCAGCGGTCCCGCCAGGGATCTCCGGAAGCGGATTCGAGCACGCCGTGGACCTCGCGCAGCGTGCGCACCTTCGCCAGCGCCTCTGCGTACGGATCGTGTCCGTGTTCGTCCTGCACTTCAGGGCGGCGACCGTGTCCGGCCGGCTTGCGCGCTCGCGGCGTCGCGGCCCACGCAGAACCGTTCGTGTACACTCGCCGCATGGCCACGTGCCCGTTTTGCAAGACCCGATACAGCGGAGGGGCGCTGCTGTGCCGCAACTGCGGCCGGCCGGTCCCGCCAGCGGATATCGCGGAGGAGGCGGGGATCGCGGAGGCGGCTATCGCGGAGCTGGCGCTCGGACCCGGCGATCCGACGCCGAACGTCGCCGCGAATGCGCTGCGCATCTGCCCCCGGTGCGGGCGCGTCGTGCCGACGCGCCACAAGGCATGCAGCGTGTGCCGTGACGACCCGTCCGCACCTGTCGAGGTGGTGCGGCGCGTCGACGATGCGTACTGGGCCCATGTCGCCTTCGCGTGGGCGTGCGCGGGCTGCTCCAGCCGCGTGCCGCTCGCCTCGCTCGCGGACGACGGCCGCGCGGTGTGCCCGACGTGTGGCCACACGCAGGAGCTCTCCGCCCTGCTCTGGCGCACCGCGCTCCGGCACGCGCATGCGGTCGCCGACATGGCTGGCCCCGACCCCGAGGGCGGCGCGGTCGGCCGGCCGCCGATCGCGCCCCTCAACCCCTTCAAAGAGGTCGGCATCGAGCGCGCCGACGCCCCCGGCGAGCGGCTCCGGCCCGACGACGACACGCCCGCCAACCTCGTCGCCGGCCCCGGCCACCCGATCTGCGCGTGCGGCGCGCTCGTCGAACCCCGGTGGCGCGGCGGCGGCTACACGTGCACGTGCGGCGTGAGCCATTCGGGCGAGGTGCCCGCGCTCGTCCGGCGCGCGATGCCGCGCGGCGTGGTCGCGCTCCTCGTTGACCGGGACCGGCCACGCGCGCCCCGTGGCGCCGCCGTGATCGCGCTCGAGTGCCCCCGCTGTCATGCGCCGCTCGACGCGCCCGAAGGGGTGCGCCGTGTGACGTGCAAGTACTGCGGCGGGTCGGCCGCGATCGTCGACCCCGCGGTGCCCGCGCCCTCGCCGTCCCCTGTGCCGCGGCTATGGGTCCTGTTCCGGGGCCCGTCCGGCGCGCGCACCGACCTCGAGGCGAGGGCCGGGAGATGAGGCGCGGCGCCGCGCCCACGTCACGGCGACAGCACGATGGTGTTCGTCACGCTGGGCACGATCTTGGCGCCGAACGCGTCCGTGCTGTTCTGCATCGATAGGCTCGTGAGCCGGGTGACTGGCGCGCAGCCGACGATGACGGTGAAGGCTCCGGTCAGGTTCCGCTGCGGCGCCATCACCGTTCCCGAGGCCACGCCCAACGCGACGCCGGCGTTGTCACCGTTGGTCATCGGCGCGATCGTCGTCATGTTGTGAGCGGGCGCGCAGGTGATGAGCACGTTCGGCACGAAGGCGATGTTCGTCGGCTCGAGCGCGATGTTGGGATAGGGGATGGGCACCGGTCCCGCTGGGGTCGGGGTCAAGCACACGTCGGGAAACGCGAAATTCATCCCACCCGCCTGCGTCTTTGCCAGCATCGCGTCCTCCATTCATCCCATCGAACCGTTCAACCAATCTTGACCTGCTCGCCATCGAGCTTCGCGAGCACCCGCGCGGAGACGATGGTGTTCTCACCGCGCATCGCGGCGAGGTTCTCGGCGCGCAGGTCGTAGTTGCCCACGCGCGCCTGCTCGATGTCGGTCACGAAGCGGAACGCCTGCTTCGCCCGCTGGAGCACGCGCGAGGCGCGCGACTCGACGCGCTCGGCGAACAACGTCGCCTTCTCCGCGAAGCTCGCCTCGACGGAGCGGCCGAGGACCTTCAGCTCCTCGATCATGACGCTCGCGGACCTCGCGCGCATGAGGAGCGAGGCGCCGCTGATGGCGATCTCCCCGCCGGCTTGCAGCTCGAGGGAGCCGTCCGCGACCACGCGGGTCGGCCCGGCGCCGGCGCTCTCGAGCACGGCCAGCACGTACACGGCGTCGGCGGAGACCGAGCACAGGACCCGGTCGCCCGGCGTGACGGCGACGAGGCAGCTCTTGGCCCGCCGCGCGGGACGGGGACCGCCGTCGAGCTGGACGGCGAGCTCGCCGCCGTCCAGCGCGGTGCCGTAGGCGAGCGCCGGCGGGCCGGCGCTGAAGCCGGCTCTGCCGGCGTCACCTCGGGGCTCGGGCGTCGGGCGCGCGTCGAGGTCGACGAGCTGCTCGAGCGAGGGACGCTCCTCGTACGGGGCGATCTCGTGCAGTTCCTGTCTCTTGGCGTTCGTCGCGTGCATGCCTTGCCTCGGGATCAGCGGGCCGTCCGATCGGCCCCGTGGCGCGCCTTCCAGTCCTCCAGCGCGGCGACCTCGGCGTCGTCGCCGAGCCAGTCGCCGCCCGGGATGACCGCGCCGTCGCGCGCCGCGCGGTGCAGCTTCGTGCGAAACATCGAAGCCCTGCTGAAGTCGGCGCCGTTCAGCTGGCAATGGGAGAAGTCGGCGTAGCTGAGCGTCGCGCCGACGAAGCGCGCGCCCGGAAACGCCCCTTTCGCCAGGTAAGCCTCCGTCAGGTCGACGTCCGCGAAGTCCGCGCCGGGCAGGTTCGCGCGCTCGAAGATGGCGTTCTGGAGCTTCGCGCGCGTGAACTTGACCTTGGCGCCGCGCGCCTGGCCGAACAGCGCCTGGGTCAGCACGGCCGCCGAGAAGTCGCAGCCCCCGATGTCGACGGCCGTGAAGTTGCACTGGGTCGCGTCGCACCCGGCGAAGCTCGATCCGGCCACGCTGCCGCGCATGAACTGCGTTCGGAAGAGCTTCGTGCCGGCGAAGGAGCGGGCTCCGAGGCTCGACTCGACGAACGTGGTGAGCGTGAGATTGGCGCCGTCGAGCAGCGCCGTCGCGAGGTCCAGCTTGTAGTACGTCCCGCGGTCGAGGTTGGCGCGCCGGAAGTCCGTGCGGTCGAGGCCGCACTCGAGCACGTTGGCGCGGTCGAGGTTGGCTCCTTCGAACGAGCTGCCCGAGAGCACGCAGTTCGTCCAGGTGGCGAGCGGCGCCTCGCACCCGGCGAAGCTCGCCTGAGGCGCCGGCGACTCGACGAAGGTCGCGCAGATCAGCTTCGCGCCCGAGAAGCTGACGCCGTCGAGCTTGCTGCGGAAGACCGTCGCCATGTGCAGGTCGCTGCCCGAGAGGTCGCACGCGGACAGGTCGCACTCGTTGAGGCTCGCCTCCTTGAGCTGCGCGCCGGCCATCCGCGCGGGGAAGCGCACGCGGTCGAAGACGCCGCCGGAGATGTCGGCGCCCGAGAGGTCGAGGCCCGAGATGTCCCCCTGGACCACCGTGCCGTGGCGGATGGCGTCGATGAGCTGGTCGCGGTTCACGGCGCGGGCCTCGTTGCCCCTTGGTCGAAGCGAGTGAACTTCACGACGGCGTCGGTGAAGCGCGTGTCGCGGTCCCCGATGGCGCGGCTGAAGTCCGCGCGTGTGAGCTGGGCGCCGGTGAAATCAGCGCCGGCCAGCCTGGACTTCGACAGGATCGCCTCGGTCAGGTTCACGCCGCGCAGCGACGCGCCGTCGAGCCGCGCCCGGATCAGCAGCGCGCTGCTCAGGATCGCCCGATCGAAGGTGGCCGCGCTGGCGTCGCACTCCGACAGATCGGCCATCACCATCCTGGCGGCGACGAACTTCGCGCCGGGCAGCGCGGTCGTCCGCAGGCAGCACTTCTCCATCACGGCGTCGGTGAAGTCGGCGCGCGGGAGCTCGCTCTTGTGACCGATCACCGCCTCGCTCATGCGGGCACGAACGAAGCGGGCCTCCTCCCCCTTGCAGGTGACGAAGCAGGCGCGCTGGAGATCGGCGCCCGAGAAGTCCACACGATCGAGCTGGCACTCGATGAACGTCGTCTGCACGAGGTGCGCGGCCGTGACGTTCGATCCCGTGAAATCGGCCCGGAGGAAGGTGCACTGGTCGAGCCGGGCTCCCGCGAGGTCCACGCCGATCCACCTCGTCTCGAGCACGTCGGCGCCCGTGAGCGTGGCGCGGGCGAAGCTCGCGCCCTCCACGCGCGCGCCCATCAGGACGGCCTGCGACAGATCGGCGCCCTCGAAGGAGGCCCTCTCGAGGTTCGCGGCGCCGAGGTTGGCGCCGACGAGCCGCGTGCCTTTGAGGCGCGCGCCGCGCAGGTCGGCCCGGGTGAGCACGGCGCCTTCGAAGATGGCGCCCGAGAGGTCGGCGTCGCGCAGATCGGCGCCCTCGAGGAACGCCCGCGAGAAGTCCATGCCGGTGAGGTCCATCCCGCGGAAATCCGCGCCGGTGAGGTCGCGGTCCGCGAGGGGCTCGCCTGCGTCCCGCGCCACCTGGATCAACGCGCGCGCGATCTCCACCGCCTCCTCCGTCATCGGTGGAGCCGCGGGCGCGAGGTGGGCTGTTTGCTGGTACCCGGTGCGCGTCAGCGCCTCGAGCCGGAGGAGCTCCTCGTGAAACGCGCGGCTCGCGAGCTTCGCCTCGAGCTCGAGGTCCGGCTCGCCGGCCGCCCGCGCGACCCTCGCGAGCTCGGCTTGCTGTCGGAGGTGCGCCTCCGCGCGGAACGTCGGTGGACCGCCGGTGAGCTCGCCTTGCTCCGCGGCCGGGTCGAACCCGGCGGCGCCCATCGCTGCCCGGTGCTCCGCCTTCAGGTCTTCCGCGGCCTTCTTCGCCTTCTCCTCCTCCTCGGCCACCTGCGCTTCGATCGTGAGGAGGTACTGCGCCATGGCGTCGAGGTCGTCCGTCGGCGGGAGCGCGACGGCCGGGAGCGGCTCGGCGAGGCCGTACAGCGCCGGATCGATCCCCTGCGCCTCGCACTCGGCCACGCGCTCCTGGCGCCGGCGCTCGGCGCCGCGCCGCTCGTTCTGCATCGCGATCAGGTCCGGCCTTAGCCACTGGCCTATCGGCCCGAGGTCCATGTTGGCGACCACGCCGGACGCGCGCGCGGGCATGAGGTCGCTGTCGCTCAGATCGTTCAGCGACCCCTTGTCCTTGTCGAGCCTGCGCACGAGGGCCTGCTGGTAGTGCTCGATGGGCCGGGGCGCGGCGGGCTCCTCGCACGCGACGACGAGGTGGACGATGTCGCGCGCATCGTCGTCGGCGACGAGCCTCCAGCCGTGCAGGATCAGGGCGCCGATCCCGGCCGTGGGGAAGAGCCAGACCGTGTCGCAGCGAAGGCCGATCTCGACGAAGCGCTCGCCGTCCGCCGTTCGATGGGTCACGAACGCCCGCGCCACGAGGCCCGGCAGCTCTCCCTCGATCCGGGGGCTCGACGGGTTCATGTTCTCCACCAGGAAGCGCTCGTCGCCCCGCCAGAAACCGGGGAGCCACTGGTCCTCGGGCGCAGCGTTGTACACGGTGGGGTCGTGGTCGGGGGGCAGGCCCGGCGCGTACTTTTCGACGTAGTCGCGCCCGAAGGTCCCAGCCCGCGCGCGCCGCGGCGCGAAGCTCATGTCCATCGGCGCGAAGGACTCGGGCTGGCCGCTGTTCGAGCCGAGGAGGCCGCCGAGCGGCTCGATGTTGGGCAGCGGTCGCACGCGCTTGCCGTCGCGCTCGATGTCCTCCGCGCCGATGCCGTAGGGGTTCCGCGGATAGTCCTTGCCGCCGTAGGCGTGCGCCCAGTCGACGGGCATCTCCGCGAAGGGCTTCGGCTCCGTGGCGAAGCCGAACTGGCGGTGGCGATCGCCCATCACCATGAGCTTCTTGTCGATCGCGCCCACCTTTGCCCGGACGTACGACGCCGTCAGGGGCCGGCCGCCGGGGGTGCAGCAGCGTCCGGCGACGAGCAGCTCCCCGCGCGCCTTGGAGATCCCCTCGTCGAGCACGGCGATCCCGAGATCGCGGGTGACCGCCGGCCAGAACGCGAGCTCGTCGAGGAGCGCCCGCGGGCGGTCCAGGGGGAAGCCGATGATCGCGGCGACGTGGAACTGGGGTCTCCGCAGGTGCTCGATCACGCGCGTCAGGATCGGGATCTTGAGTGGCTTGCAGACCTTCACCGGCCAGTCACTCCTTCTTGAACGCGCCGTTCCAGATTCCGATGGCGTAGTCCGCGATGCCGAACAGGGCAGTCTTCTTCGACATGGCGTACGCGCGCAGGAACATCCCGCCCGTGATCTTCTTGCAGAACTCGTTCTCGACCTTGACCCCGACGGTGTCGATCTTCAGGCCATAGGCGGACTGATAGATCGCCGCTTCGTCCAGCTTGAGGACGCCCGCGGCGCCCTTGTGGGTATACCAGTCGAACCACTTGGTGCTCTTCACCTGCACGTCGACGCCGTTGACCGTCACCTTGGGCGCCGTGAGCTCGATGCTGTCCGAGCCCTGGAGGTTGCAGTGGCCCCCGAGGCCCTTCACGTCGACGTTCCCGGCGGGGGCCTTGATCTCGATGCTCGCGCCCGTGCTGGTGACCGAGATGGCCTGACCGACGGTCGCGGTCCAGCTGTTGTCGATGTTGGACACCCACGTCCCGTAGTGGTCGGTGTTCGTCGCCGTCACGTTGTGCTCCCATCCGCCCGTGACCGTCGACTTCCCTCCAGGCTCGATCGTCTGGGTCAGCCCGCCGTGGATATCCTGCACCATGCCGCCAGCCAGGACCTTGTCGGTCCGGCCGGAGGTGATCTCCGTATTTCGACGGGCATGGTACTTCTCGTTCGAGTCGGCGCCGATGTCGAGCGTGAACGTCGACAGGTAACCGTGGGATACGGCGCCGTACACGAACCAGTTCTGCGTTCCCCAGACGTTGACCCAGGAGTCTCCGCCGACGAAGAGGCCCGAGTTGCCGTCGGTGGTCTGCCAGAGGCTCACGCCGACGTCGACCCCTGCGTTCGTGTCGCCGGTCGCCGCGGCGCCGGGGTTCGTGAAGTACCAGCTCGTCGGCTGGTCGCCGTCCCCGGTGAAGATCTTCGATTGATCGCCGGAGGGATGGCCGAGGTAGATGCCCGTCCTCTTGTTGGGGGACTGGATGAAGATGAACTCCTTCCCCTGCTCGTCCTCCATCACGATCTGGTTGTTGCTGCCCGTGCGAATCACGTTCTGCGTGCGGTTGCGCTCCTTGACGACGCTCGGCTTGTGCGCGTTGGGCACGACGCCCGCGATGAACGGCCGGTCCGGGTCGCCGCCGAGGAAGCCGACCATCACCTCGGTGCCCTTGCGCAGGGGAAAGTGGAACCCCTCGTTCTCTCCGCCGTGCGGCTGGAGCATCCGGACGCGCGTCGACACCTGCGCGTCGGGGAGATCGCTCGTGTCGAACTCGAAGCGGACGAGGTACCGGCCGTCGGCGTCGATCTGGGCATAGGGGCTGTCGGCCGGGCCGCTGACGACCCCGTTCTCGAAGCCGTAGATCCGCGGCCACGGGGTCGACTGCGGCGCACGGTACTGTGCGCTCGCGGGCACGGCGAAGAGCTTCATCTTGTACGTGTCGGTGCCCTTGATGCCCGTCATGCGGACCACCTCGGGCGTCACGCCCGCGTGGGAGCCCTCGTGCTCCACCTCCACGGCGAGCCAGCTGTCTGCGAGGTCGTCCGGTCCGTCGTCGATGGTGAAGCGGTAGCCTGACCGCGGCCCGAGAGCGCTGCCCGCCGCGCGGAGCGTGCGCTCGCGGCAGCCGATGGATTCGGCCCGCACCGTCGCGATGCGCTTGGCGTCGCTCTCGCCGAACACGCGAGCGCCGTACTCCCGGATCGTCCCGACGCCGCGCTCGGTCACGTCGCTGTCGCTCTTCACGGAAGCCGACGGGTTCGCGTAGTTGTAGTCGGCGATGGTGACCGTCTTCGGGAGCCACCGCACGTCGGCCTCCATCGAATGCAGCCCGGGCGGCGCCGTGACGTCGTCGCCCAGGATCGGCGTGTACCTCACGTGGCCGCCGCCCGGGAAGTCGTCGTGGAGCTCGCGGCTGTCCGCGATGACGAGGACCTCGCTCGGCTTGTCGTCGCTCTGCTCGAAGTAATAGTAGAGGCCCTCGCGCTCGCACCACCGGTGGAAGAAGTCGAGGAGGGTCTCGCGGTACTGCGCGACGAACTCCTCCTTCGGGTACGTGCCGACGACGGAGAACCGGAATTCACTCGTGCTCAGGCCGCCGGCCTTCAGCGTGTCGGTCAGGAACTCGTCCACCTGCTTGTCGGTGAAGATGAAGCTCCGCCAGAAGTGACGAAGCATCCAGAGCTTGGGGACGAGCAGCGCCCGGTACAGGGCGCGCTCGGCCGTCTGGTGGAGCAGCCGCGTCCCCGCGATCACGCCGTGGAACACGACCGGGACCGCGTCTTCGCCGCGGCTGATCGTGAGCTTGGCCCGCTCGCCGACCGCATCCTGGACAGCCGTGCCGACAGGGACGGTGAAGAACAGCTCGAACTCGTACGGCCGAGATATCTCCTCCTTGCCGCGGAACCCGACGAAGGAGATGTTTTCGAGCTTCGAGCACGCGAGAGAGTAGAGCGCGGTGGGCATGTCTTGCCTCTTGCGACGCGGGGAGTGTGAACGGAGAGTCTCGGCCGGGCCTCGATTCGTGTCAACCGCTCACGCCGCGCCCGTAACCCGGCGGCGCGCCATCGAGGCCGTGGGGCCGGCGGTCAGGTGCCTTGGCGGAAGTACCTCCGCGCGTTCTCCCGCATGCGCTCCCATTGCTCGGCGAGCGCCGGATCGGCCGAGAGCCGCGCCTGCCAGAAGCGGTCGAGCGCCACCCGCTCGTCCGGGGTCCTCACACCATATCGGCTCTGGGTGTTCTGGGCATGGAGAGGATAGAGCTCGCAGGCCACCACCATCCCCGCATACTGCTCCAGCGTGAGCGGGGCGATGCTGGCGGCAGCGCCCACGCCCGAAGACGGCGCTGCGGGGCTGGTCTGGGGCGGCGCGCGCCAGGACGTGAGCTCGGGACCCATCGAGGCGCGCTCCTCGCGCGGAGCTGCGGCCGGCGCCGCCGGCGGCGGCGCCGAGGCGGAGGCCGGCGCCGCCGAGGAGGGGGGAGGGCGGAACGGCAGCACCGAATCGTACCGGGGCGCCGAGGACGACGGCGTGGGACGGTCCCACCCCGCCCTGGCCGCGAACGGGAGCGGGCTCGTCGTGGACGCGAAAGGCAGCGCGCCCAAGACCTGCAGCGGCGTGGGCGGCAGCGTGGCATCCGCCAGCGGGGGCGCCGGCGCCGCTGCGGCGGGCGTCGGCGCCGCTGCGGGGGCGGGCGTGAACGGCAGCGGCCCCACGGCGGCCGGCGTCGGCGCGGAGAACGGGACGGGACCGGCGGGCGCCGGGGCGACATCGGACGAGGGGCTCAGTGCGAGCGCAGGCGGCGAGAGCGGCCCTGCCAGCGGCGCCGCCGTCCCTTGCGGCCATGTCGACGCGACGTGCGGCGGCGGGCCCGCGGCCGCTTCTGCCGCCTCGGCCTTGCGCGTCCGCGCCGCCCCCTTCGCCTCGGCCAGGCGGCGCTCCAGGAGCCCTTTCACCTCGGCGAGCGCCGCCCATGCGTCGGGCCCGCCCTCCTCCATCTCCGCGATGCCGCCGATCGCCAGCAAGAGGTCCCGGGCCGCGCGGAGCGCGGACTCCTCGACGGTGCGCCCGGGCATGTGACGTTTCGAGAACGCCGGCAGGTCCTCGTCCTCGCAGCGCGCGAGCTGAGCGAGGCGCTGGGCGACCCGGCGCCGCGCTGGGTCGGCGCTGCCGCCGAGGCTCGGGCGCATGGCCTCGTCGAGCTTCGCGAGGGCCTGGGCGATGGACGTGTTGTCGCTCACGGGGAATCACACATGGACACGAGGACCGCCGACCTAGGAGTGTCGCTAGCCCTCCCGCACCACGTCAAGGGGGGCGGGGTTGCCGGTTGCATTCTGCGGCGGAGGAGCGCTCGCCGGACCGGTGTATCCTCCTGCCGCATGCGCCACGCGCATCACGCGCTCGCCCCTCGCGACGACACGTCCTCCGGCACACTCCGGCGCCTGGCAGGATGACCGCTCCGCACTTCGAGATCCTGGGCCCCGATGCGCCCGGCCCCGTCGTTGTCGAGGTCCCCCACGCGGGCCTCGGGCTCGATCCGCTCACCGCGCGGGGCCTCGGCCTCCCCTCGATCGCGCTCGACGCAGGCGCGCCCTGGGCCGACTCGGACGTGGGCGCCGCAGCCGTGTGCGAGGGGCTCGAGGCCAGGGGCGTGCGGCGCGTCGTCGCCACGGCGAGCCGCTACGTCGTCGATCTCAACTCGGAGCCGCGCGTGCCGACGCCCTATGAAGACAAGCTCCCGCCGGGGCTCGGCGACGTGCGCCGCTTCTCGTGCGCCGGCGTCATGTGGTGGGAGCGCCGGCGATCGCGCGCCGAGGTCGAGGCGCTCCTCGCAGAGGTCTTCGCGCCGTACCACGACGCCGTCGCCGCCGAGCTCGCGGCGTCGTGCGCGCGCCACGGCCGCGCCGCCCTCCTCGCGGTCCACACGTACCCCGACGGAGGCCGGAAGGACGCGCCGGACGTCGTGCTCGGGACCCGAGACGGCCGATGCGCGCGCCCGGCGGTGCGCGACGCCCTGGCGCGCGCGGCGCGGGACCATGGGCTCTCCGTCGGCGTCGAGGCGCCGTTTCCGGGCGGCTACTCCGTGCTCCGCCACGCCGCGCCCTGCGTCGACGCGATCCAGATCGAGCTGGCCCGGGCGCTCGTGTGCTCGCCCGGCGATCGGCGCCGCCCGGCGCTCGACCCGGACCGCGTGGCGCGGATGACGGCGGTGCTGCGCTCGCTGGTGGACGCGCTGGCCATCGAGCTTTCGCTCGGCGCCCCGTGACGTGCGTCCGTGGAGGCTGGACAGGCCAACGTCAAGCCGGCGGCGGCGCCCGCGACCCCCCCGACGTCGGCCGGCGGTCCGCCCTCGTGATCCTGGCCGGCTCGCCGCCCGTGCGGCGATCGCACCCCTGGCCGGACGCCCGGCGGGTGGAGAGAGCTACCGTGCCAGCGATCGCCCTGCGCCTGCCTGGCGCCAGGAAACGGTAAGGCTCACCGCCCGCCCGCCGAAATCCGGAACCTGGGGCGGGCGGGGAGGTGATACGATTTCCCGCCTTCCGGTGGCCGAATGACCTCACGTGGCGTCCTCCCCGAGTCCGTCATCCCTCCGCCCTCGGAAGTCACGGACGCGCCGGACGAGAAGCAGCGGGCGCGCGCCCGCCTCGGGATGACCGTCAAGAACAAGTGGCGGATCGACTCGCTCCTCGGCGTGGGCGGCATGGCCTCCGTGTACGCCGCCACCCACCACCGGAACGGCTCGCGCGCCGCGCTGAAGATCCTGCACGCCGAGTTCGCGCGCGACGTCGGCATCCGCGAGCGGTTCCTGCGCGAGGGCTACGTCGCCAACAAGATCGATCACCCCGGCCGGGTCGCGATCCTCGACGACGACATCACCGAGCAGGACGAGCCGTTCCTCGTGATGGAGCTGCTCGACGGGGAGACCGTCCAGCAGCTCTGGAAGCGCAAGAGCCGGAAGCTCCCCGTCGCCGAGGCGCTCTGGATCGCGGGCGAGGTGCTCCACACGCTCGAGAGCTTCCACGCGGAGGGCATCGTCCACCGCGACCTGAAGCCCGCGAACATCTTCATCACGAAGGACAACGTGGTGAAGCTGCTCGACTTCGGCGTGGCGAGGATGCGCGGCGCGCCCGGCGACAAGACCAAGGCGGGCACGGCGCTCGGGACCCCCTCGTTCATGGCGCCCGAGCAGGCGATGGGGCTGACCGAGGGGGTCGACGGGCGGGCGGATCTCTTCTCGATCGGCGCGACCCTGTACGCCGTGCTCAGCGGGCAGCGCCTCCACCAGGGGCGCTCGGACAACGAGGCGTTCATCCTCGCGGCGACGACGCCGGCGCCGTCGCTCGCGCGGATCGCGCCCGAGCTGCCCGCCTCGGTCATCGGCCTCGTCGACAAGGCGCTCGCCTGGGACAAGCGCAACCGCTTCGAGTCGGCCGCGCAGATGCGGCAGGAGGCGCTGCGCGTCCTCGAGGAGGTCGGCGCGTCCTTGCCCCGCCGCTCCTCGCCGCAGAGCACGAAGCGCCCCCCGCCGGACGACTCGCCCACGGCCGTCGGGATGCGGGCGGCGGAGGAGCCCGTGCCCCAGGACGAGCTGGGCGAGGCGGAGCCGGACGATCCCGCGGTGACGCGGCTCACCGAGGTGTTCCGCCGCATGGAGCGGCTGCTCCCGGCGGTGCGTCACTACGGCTGGACCCACCCGGACGCGGACAACAAACTCCGCGCGACCTTCCAGGCGATCGTGGAGGCGCTGCGCGCGGACGGGAGCCTCGTTTACTGGACGCTGACGCCATACGCCTTCGAGCATCGCCGGCGGACGGTGTGGGAGCCGTCGCACCCGCTCGACCTCGTCCCGTACAACCTCTTCGCGGCCGGCGTGCGGCGCGTCCAGCTGCTCCCTGGCATCACGGAGGACGAGCTGCGCGCCCTCTGCGAGGTGCTGCTGCTCGATCCGCTGCGCGACCTCGCCCCCGAGGACGACGTCGCGGCCGCCCTGTGGGAGCGCCGCCTCGAGCACGTGCGCTACGACGTGGTGAGCATCTTCGTCGAGGGGGACGCGGCCGATCGCGAGCAGTTCTGGCACGAGGCCGACGACCTCGAGGGCATGGCCCGGCGCGCCGCCGAGGAGAAGGCGAACCGCGCCGAGGCGGCGGCGATGGTCATCGACACCGACGCCGCCGCGCTGCGCGCCGCGCGCCGCGCCGCGAGCGCGCTCGCGCTCGACCCGGTCGCGCAGCGCGCGCTCGGCACGCAGCTCGTCATGAGCCCGGACCGCTGGAGCGAGCGCTTCGTCGAGGTCGTGGCCGACGCCTTCCTGAACGCCAGGCGGTACAAGGACGTCGAGCTCGTGACCGAGCCGATGGCCGCCTCGGCGCGCGATCTCATCCTCGCGCGCCGCTTCGAGGTGCTCTTCGGGATGCACGACGCCATCGAGAAGGCCCTCGACGCGCTCGCGCCCAGGCAGCAGGGGGGCGCGCTCGCGACGGAGCTCGCCCGGGGGATGTTCCCGCCCGACACGGTGCGGCTGCTCCTCCGCGAGGCGACGCGCGTCGTCATGACGTCCGCCCCCGGCGGCGCGGCGCAGCCCGCCCCCGTGGACCTCGATCTGGTCGCGCAGCGGCTCGCGCCCATCCTGAACAAGCTCGGCAGCGAGACCCTGCCCGTCGCGATGGAGGTCGTGGGGCACACCGGCCACGAGGCGCTGCGCCGCGCGCTGCTCGGCCACGTCGAGCGGACGCTGCCCGGGCACGAGGAGGGGGTCGTGGACGCGCTCATGACGCTGGATCTCGACGTGGCCCGCCCGATCCTCAAGATGTTCGCCGCGTCGCGGACGCAGGGCGCCCTGGGCGCGCTGAAGCGGCTCTCCGGGTGCGCGAACGCGGCGCTCCGCTGCGAGGCGATCGCGCACCTCGCGACGAGCCCCGAGCAGATCCGGGACGAGCTGCTCTCGCTCGCCGAGTCGGCGCCGCCCGACGTGCGCGTCGCGGCGCTCCGCACGCTGGCGCACCACCAGGTCCGCGCGGCCGGCCCGCTGCTCGTCCGCCGCGTGCAGGACAGCTCGTTCCACCAGCTCACGCTCGACGAGCGGCGCGAGTTCCTCGGCGCGCTCTACACGCTCAACCCGGCGCGCGGCGAGTCGGTCGCCGTCGAGCTGCTCCAGCGGCACGGCCTCCTCGCCGACGACGCGGCGGAGCAGACCCGCTGCCTCTCGGCCGAGCTGCTCGGCCGAGAGGCGCGCTCGCAGGAGGCGCTCGACGCCGCGCTCGCCGCCACGAAGCGGCGGCCCTGGAACAGCCAGGCGCTGCGCGACGCCGCGGGCGCCGCCGCCGAGGCCATCGCCGCGCGCCTCGGCAAGCGGATCTCGACCGCCGGGGAGGTCCCGTGATGGCGCCCCAGGTCGACGTCATCAGCCAGAACGTGTCGGAGAACATCCGCCGCGAGCAGGCGCGCGATCTCGCCGCCAGCGTGGTGCAGGCCCTCTTCCGGCTGGTGAAGCTCTCGACGCTGCACGCGATCGACAACCAGGCCATGGTGCGGCAGGTCGAGGAGACGGTCTCGCTCGTCCAGGACTTCGGCCAGCGCTCCGGTCACAACGTCTCGATCCTGTTCACCCGCGGCTCGGTGTTCGTCTCCGGGCAGCTCCTCAAGGCGAACCGCGCCGTCTACGAGGGCGCGCTCGAGCTCGGCGACGTCCTCGGCCGCTGCGGCTACTCCGAGATCGGCGTCGCCAAGGACGTCCGCGCGAGCGATCTCTACGCCCTCGCCTCCGCGCTCGCCGAGGCCCTCCGCAGCAGCAAGCCGGCGCTCGCCGACCGCCCGTCGCCGCGCGTCCGCCTGCGCGCCGTGGACGAGGCCGTGCTCCGCCGCGAGGTGGCGATCGATCGCGAGGGCGACGAGACCTCCGCGATCGTGCGCACCTACGCGACGGCGATCGTGATCATCCGCCGGTTCTACGACGACCTGCGGCGCGGCCGGTACACGCTGCGGCAGGGCGTCAAGCGCATCACGCAGCGCCTCGTCGACCTCTCCGCGAACGAGACGCCGGCCTTCCTGGGCGTCACCGCGCTGCGCAACCAGAACCACGACGACGCCGGGCGCGCCGTGAACACCGCGATCCTGAGCCTCGCGATGGCGCGGCAGATCACGAGCGACGTCGTCCTTCTCCAGCGGCTCTCGATGGCGGCGCTGCTCTTCGACATCGCCCGGCCGCGCCTCACGGGCGCCGCGACGAGCGGCTCGGGCGGGCTCGTCCCGCAGCTGAGCGAGCAGCAGGAGGCGGACGTCCCGGCGGGCACGGCGGTCGTGCTGACCGCGCTCGGCCTCGTCAACGAGCCGAGCGTGATGCGCACCGTCGTGGCCTACGAGGCGCACTGGGTGCGCCGCCAGCCGGCGCTCGGCCCGGTCTACCGCGGCCTCCGCCAGCCGACGCTCCAGGCGCGGATCCTCGCGACCGCCCGCGCGTTCAACGACCTCCTGACGCCGGCCCCGGGCGAGGCGCCGCTCTCCGCCGACGAGGCCATCGCCAAGCTCGAGCGGGAGGCGGCCGATCCGGCGGACCGCGCGGTGCTGCGGCTGCTCGTGGGCGCGCTCGGCATCTTTCCGACCGGCACGCTCGTGGAGCTCTCGACCGGGGAGGTCGCGCTCGTCGTGCAGACGCCGGCGCACCCGGCCCGCTACTCGCAGCCGCGCGTCCGGCTGGTGCTCGACGCCGCCGGCGGTCCCATCCCGCGCGCGCTCGAGGTCGATCTCGCCGAGCGGCCTCGCCAGGGCGAGCCGCCGCGGCACATCCGCCGGATCGTCGCGACGAGCGACGACCCCGCCGCCGCGTCGATGCGCGCCCACGCGGCGATCCAGGAGGCGCCGCAGGTGTCGCTCCGCTCGCCGGTGCTCGCGGCGGAGTCGCCGCCGATCCGCAACGCGCCGGCGTCGCCGCTCGGCAACCTGCGCATGCCGCCGCAGCAGCAGATCACGCGGCCCTCGTCGCCCACGCTGCCCATGACCAACGCGCCGGCGAGCCGGAGGACGCAGCCGCGGGCCAGCGACGCCGCCCGCGGGCCCGCCTCGCCGCCCGAGGCCACGTTCGGTGGGCTGCCGGACGACGGCGCGGAGGCCAGGATGCTCGCGGATCTGCCGCCTGCGCCGTCCGGCAGGCTGTCTCCGCCCTTGCGGTCAGGGCGCACGACGGCGCGCTGGCCCGATCCGCCGCATCTGGAGCCCGCCGCGGTGGCGGACCCAACCTCGCCCGCCCCGGGCGCTCATGGAGAGGAGTCGTGGTCGGTGCAGACAGACAGCGATCCGGACGAGGTCCCCGAGGAGAGCGCGCGGCCGCCGTCGGTGCGCACCCGCGGCTGGGGAGATCCGCCGCAGCGGCGCGAGCGCAACCCCGTGTCTGATCTGCCTCCGTCGGCGATGGCCGGTCCGATCGCCGTGCTGTCGTTGCCGGGCGACCCGCCGACCGCGGAGGGCACGCTCGCGCGCACGCCGCTCGTCCACCTGCTCGTGTACATGCTCGACCGGCGCCTCACCGGCACGACGTGCTTCATCGACCCCGACGGCGTCCGCCACGGCATCTTCTTCAGCGACGGCGTGCCCGCCAAGATCTGGACCGGGACGATCATCGCCCCGCTCGATCGGGTGATCCTCGATCTCGGCCTCCTGGACGAGGCGACGCTGCGAGAGACGCTCCGGGACATCACCAAGCGACGGGTGCTGCATGGCCGGCTGCTCGTCTCCCGGGGCCTGCTCGACAGGGAGACGGTGTCCGGCGTGCTGCGCGAGCAGCTCGTGCGCAAGCTGGTCGCGCTCTACGATCTCCCGCCCGCGACGCGTTACGCCTACTACGACGCCCAGAACCTGCTGTCGTCCTACGGCGGTCCGGAGCTCATCGGGTGCGAGCCCCTCGCGGTGATCATGGCGGGCGTCCGGCTCCACGCCGACGATCCGCTCATCGACACGACCCTGGACCGGATCCAGAACCGGCAGCTCGGGCTCCACGTCGAGGCCGAGCTGAAGCGGTTCCAGCTCCATCGCGACGAGGCGGCCATCGTGGATCTCCTGCGGATGCGGCGCATGACGCTGGCCGAGCTGCTCGCCGCCGGCGTCGCGCAGGAGCGCGTCGTGCGGCTGATGATCTATGCGCTCGCGATCACGCGGCACCTCGATCTCGGCGCGCCGGGCCGGCGCCCTGTCGGGGTCGGCGGTCCCGCCGGGCCCGGCAGGGAGCGGGCCGCTGGCGCGCCCCCGGCCGAGGCGGGGCCAGCGCCCACGCGCGAGCCCTCCGGCGCGGCGGCGCGCTCGCCGCGCGCCACCGTGGGCTCGACGGGCTCGACGATGCCCGGTCCACGCCCGGCGCGGGGCGAGGCCGAAGGCCGCGCACCGCAGCGGCAGCCCGACGACGTCGCGGCGCCGTCCAGCAGGCGCGCTGGGGTCCCGGTCGCCCCGCGCCGCTCCACGGCGCCACCCCCGGCCGCGGCGCCGGAGGCGGCGTCGTGGACCGGCGCGCCGACCCTGAGCCCGGCGGCGCCCTTCGACGCGCGCGCGTCCGGCGGCGATCCGGGCGGCGGTTACCGCGGCGTGGATCCGAAGGCGCTGAGGCCGCCTCCTGCGCCGACCTTCGCCGGCGCCCGCGTTGCGCCGCCGCCCCCGCAGGCGCCCACCGTCAAGATGGCGGCGGTCGGCCCGGAGGGCAGGGCCGCGCGAGGGGCGGGGCGCGCCGAGGCGCCCTCGCCCGTGCCGCCGGCGCGCGCCGCGGAGCCGGCGAAGCCGCAGGGACCGGCGGCGCTCGCGCCCGATCTCCCGCCGCTGCCGCGCGCCGCGCCGAACCCCGAGCTCGCCGCGCGCCGCGCGGAGATCGAGGCGCGCGCCGCGTCGATCGACGGCGAGGGCTTCTTCGAGATGCTCGGCGTCGCGGAGGACGCCCCTCCGGAGCGCGTGCAGAGCGCCTATTTCGCGCTCGCCAAGCGGTGGCACCCCGACCGGACGCCGGCGGAGCTCCAGGACGTCAAGCCGCTCGTCGCGCGCGTGTTCGCCCGCATCAGCGAGGCCTACCAGACGCTGAGCGATCCGAAGCGGCGCGCCGAGTACCAGAGCGCGCCGAAGGAGGCCCCGCCCCCCGCCGAGGACGAGCAGCGGATCGCCCGCGCCGTCGACGCCGCGCTCGAGTTCCAGAAGGCCGAGATCCTGCTCAAGAAGAACGACCTCGCGGGCGCCGAGGCCCGCGCGCGGCGCGCGCTCAACGCCGACCCGGAGCAGCCCGAGTACATGACGTTGCTCGTCTGGATCCAGGCGCAGCGGCGCGGCGATCCGCCCGTGCTCGCGGAGGGGGCCACGAGCGCGCACTACGACGATCTGATCCAGACGCTGGATGCCGTCCTGGAGAAGGAGCCTCGCTACGAGCGGGCGCTCTTCTACCGCGGCATGCTCCTCAAGCGCTCGGGGAGGATCGACAAGGCGATCGGCGATTTCCGCCTGGCGGCGGAGCTCAACCCGAAGAACCTCGACGCGATCCGCGAGGTCCGCCTGCAGGAGATGCGGAGCCGCACGACGAGCGATCCGACGCCCGCGGGGGGCCTCCTCGGCAAGTTCTGGAAGCGCTGACGCGCGTCAGCGCGCTGCCGCGGGCACCGCGCCGAGCGACCGCAGCGCGCGGCAGACCGTCTCGTCGCGGCAGGGCCCTATCCGCCCTGCGTGCGCCGGCCAGGGCACGTCGCGCACGCGGTGCAGATCGCGCACGTCGGGGCCTCGCCACGGGCCGAGCGCCCGGTCCACGCGCGCCTCTCGCTCGTTCGTCGCCGGCAGCGACAGCTGCACCTGCGGCACGATGCCCACCTTCTGCACCGGCGCGCCGTCGGGGAGCGCGTAGAGGAGCGTCGTGAGCCGCAGCACGCCGACGTGGGCGTCGTCGTCGAGGTATTCCTGAGCGCACCCCTTGCCGTACGTCCGATCGCCGATGATCACCCCGCGCCGGTAGCTGGCGATCGCGCCGGCGATCATCTCCGCCGCGCTCGCGGAGTCGCCGTCGACGAGCACCGCGAGCGGCCCGCTCCACCCGCGCTCCTCCGGGACCTCGGGCGAGCGCTCCACCTCGACGCCGCCGTCGCGGCGCCGCATCGGGAACAGCGGTACGCCCGGCAGGAACAGCCCGAGCGCGGCGATCGCGCCGTCGGTCGAGCCGCCGCCGTTCGCGCGCACGTCCAGCATCACGCCCCGCGTGTCGCCTTGCGCGCGAGCGCGGAGGAGCGCCGCCGCGACCCGATCCCCGAGGTCGTCGGGCACGTCGGGGATGGCGATCACCGCGACCTTGCCGTCCCCGTAGCGCACCAGATCGAGCGGCAGCTCCGAGGGCGCCGCCTCGGCCGGCTGCGGTCCGACCGGGTGCGGCGCGACGGTCAGCTCGAGGGGCGCCGCGACCCCGCGCCGCAGCAGCGCCACGCGAGCGGTCGTCCCGGGGTGCACGTCGGACAGCACGGCGAGCTGCTCGGCCTGCTCGACGCTCATGCCGGAGATCGGCAGATCCTGGATCCGGAGCACCACGTCCCCGTCCTCGAGCGGCGCGAGCGCGCCGCGGTCGATGCGCACCCCGATCGAGGTGCGCGTCATCTCTTGCCAGAGCCGGGCCGGCGGGTGCGCCTCGAGGTCGAGATCGTAGATGGAGACCTCCTCCTCGAGCGGCGCCCAGGCGCCGTGCGCGTCCAGCTGGGGCACGTAGGCCCGCACCGCGGCGGCGATCACCGTGCGCGCCCAGCCGTCCTCGCTCATCGAGGGCGCCGCCCGCTCGCGCACGGCGTCCACGTACCGGGCGAGCGGCTCCCCGACATGCGCGCGCAGCCCGCCGACCTCCCGGCCGAGCTTGCGCGCGAGATCCCGGGCGCTGCGCGTCACCTCGCCGTCCTCGAACGGCGCCGACGACACCAGCTCCCACGCCGCGGCGTGGGTCGCGGGCGGGCTGGCCAGGCCGCGCCGGTAGCCGTCATCGAAGAGCGTCTCGAGCTCGCGCGACCACCGGGCGAGCTCCTGCCCGACGCGCAGCGCCGCCGCGCACGGCCCGCTGCCCACGGGCGCCTGCAGCTCGTCCAGGAGCGCGGCGGCTTCCCGCTGCAGCGAGGCGCCCACGGGCGTGTCGGGGGCGACCGACCACAGCCCGTGCGGATCCAGCCAGTCGGAGGTCGCTTCGGCAAACTTTGCGGGATCGACGCGGAGCGGCGGGGCGGCCAGCGTGGTGCGGGCCTGGGCCACGATGGCGCGGGCCTGCTCGCAGCCGAGCGACGTCGGCGCCCCGGTCGGCACCGCGATGCCGCGGTCGAGGGCGTTCGGGTCGCAGCCGACGCCGTCGATCTCCTCGTCATCCGGCGCGACGGTGTGGAGCAAGGGCCGCGCGATCCCGCGCCGCGCCCTCGCGAGGGGGATCTCCGCCTCGCGCGAGAGCAAGGCGAGCGTCGCCAGGCTTGCGGCGATGCACGCGACGGAGCCCGCGACGCGCGTCCTCACTGCTCCCCGGATATCACGATGCGGCGCGCGGGGGCAGGGGCGACCGCGGCGGCGTCCCCGCGGAGAGCGAGCGCGCGCGCCGCGCGGGCGACGCCGTCGCCCGCGGCCTGGGGCCTCGGCGCGCACCTCGCCCGCCTCGTTCGCCGCTCGTGCGCTGTGGATCTGGGCTCAGCGCTGCGCATTCGTGCTCCTCCGCTTTCCCGCAAAGCTTTCGCTTCCGTCGAGGGATCCGAACACGTTGCGCATTCCAGCGCAAAAAAAGGCGATTTCCTAGGGTCAATCCCGGCATCACGCCTGCATCTGCCCCGGTGCCGCCCGCCGGCCCGCAGGGGCTCGCAAGCCCTTCTTGATCGGCGCGCGCGGTGGAGAGCGGAGAGATCATGAGCGCCACCTGGGATCGTGCGGCATTCTCGGCTTATCGTACAGAGCTCGCGAACTACGCCACCCTGAGCCCGGAGGCCGAGCGAGAGCTCGCGTTCCGCTGGCGAGCTGGTGACCGGGACGCTGGCCGGCGCCTCATCGAGGCGTGTCTGCCGTTCGTGATGACGATCGCTCTCGAGTACCGCCGCTGGGGCCTGCCGATGGAGGACATCGTGCAGGAGGGGAACATCGGCCTCCTGAAGGCCGCGGAGCGCTTCGATCCGGACCGCGGCTGCCGCCTGGCGACGTACGCGGCCTACTGGATCCGCGCGGAGATCCGCGAGCACGTGGCGCGGGGGTACCGGATCGTGCGCCTCGGGTCGTCGAAGAGCGAGCGGCGCGCGCTGCGCATCTACCGCAAGACGCACGAGAAGGACCCGGCGGTGCTCGCGGAGCTGAGCGGCCTGTCGGAGGAGCGGGCGGCCGAGCTGCTGCCGCTGCTCATGGCGCGCGACGTCAGCCTGGAGCGCTCTCCGACCGAGGACGGCGTAGCTCCGGTGGAGCGGCTCGCGTCGAGCGCGCACACGCCGGAGGACGAGGCCTGCGACGCCGACGAGCGCGCGCTGCTCTCGCGCGCGCTGCTCCAGGTCGTGAACGAGCTGTCGCCCCGCGAGCGCTCCATCATGCACCAGCGCTGGCTGACGGACAGCCCCGTGACGCTCGAGCAGCTCGGCGCCGACTTCGGCGTCAGCAAGGAGCGCGTGCGGCAGATCGAGGAGCGCGCCAAGAAGCGGATGCGCGCGCGCATCGAGGAGATCACCCGGGAGCCCATGGCCAAGAGCGCCTAGGCGCGTGGCTCTCCCGCTTCGGATACGGGCCCACCTCGACGTTTTCGGTGCTCAGCGCACTGGAGTGCGCCTCCGCGCCGAAAACGCCGATCTGGGCCCGTCTCCTGTGCGGGAGAGCCACGCGCCGACGCTGCGGTGAGGGAGCGGCTGGCGCGGGAGAACGCCGCGGTGGTGCTGCTGGGGATGTCGCGCGTCGTCGGTGGCGACGCGCGGCGATTTGGGCGCGCTGCGAGCCTGGCGAGGCGGCGCGCTAGATCTCGATGACCGTGCCTTCGCGCGCGGCGATGGTGTTCGGGAAGAGCTCGCGGGCGCGCATCTCCTTCTCGCGCACCATCGCGTCGGTCTGGTTGGGATCGTGGTGGTGCAGGACGAGCTGCTTGGCGCCCGCCGCCTTCGCGAGCTCGCAGCCCGCGACGAACGTGGCGTGACCCCAGCCCGTCTTCGGGCCGCCGCCGACCTCGCCCGCGTACTCTTCGGGCGTGTACATGGCGTCGAAGATCAGCACGTCGGCGCCCATCGCGAGCTTCTTCAGCTTCGGATCCACGATCGCGTAGTGCTCGGAGTCGGTGATGTACACGACGACCTTGCCCTCGTGCTCGACGCGGTACGCGTACACGCCGTTCGGGTGGTTGCCGCGCGCGTTGGTCACGCGCACATCGTCGTTCGGGCCGATCGTGACCACCTCGCCCTCGTAGAGGTCGCGGAAGGTCATCGCCGCGCCCATCTCCGTGAGGTGCACCGGGAAGCTCGGGTAGTCCATCTGCCCGGCCAGCGTCTCCTCGAGCGTCCGGGAGACGTTGAGGCCACCGTAGAGATGGATCTTGTTCCCGCGCACGAACGCGGGCGTGAAGAACGGGAAGCCCTGGATGTGATCCCAGTGCACATGACTGAAGAACATCCAGGCTTCGAAGGGCATCTCCTTGACCAGCTCCTGGCCGAGGAGACGGAGCCCCGTCCCGCCATCGAGGATGACCAGCGTTTCGCCGGCACGAATCTCATAGCAGCTCGTGTTGCCGCCTACTTCGACCGTGCCTGCACCGGGCGTGGGGATGCTTCCGCGAACCCCCCACATCTTGATCCGCATCCTGCCTCGCTCGCTGAACCCCGCCCGTTTCAAGGTAGAGCTATTAGATTCCGAGCGCGGGCAGCGTCAAGCCGCCTGGTGCACCGGGAGCAAGGAAGGTCGCAGACGTGGAGACCTGGCCGGGGGAGCAGGGCCAAGGCGCCAATGTAGTCAGGGGATAGGTTGCGGGCCCAGCGGCCGGCGCGGCCTGCCGCTGGGGGGCGGGAGCGCGCGGCGGCGGGGGCGCGGGCGGCGGGGCGGGGGCGCAGGTGGCGGCCCCAGGTCGGCCTGCGTGCGGCGCAGGCATCGGAGCGGCACGGCCCGCGGGCGGCGGCGGGAGGGCAGGACGATCGCGCGCAGCGGGCACGCGAAGGCCGCGGCCGATGGGCTATGGTCGGTCGCATGCCGCTCCACGCGGACGCCATCGTCGTCCTCGGCTGCAGGGTGTTTCCCTCCGGGCGCCCGGCGGCCCCCGGCGCGCGCCGCGCGGCGCGCGCCGCGGAGGCCTACCGCGACGGGGTCGCGCCGTGGGTGATCGCCAGCGGCGGGCGCCGCTGGGGAGCGCAGGTCGAGGCGCGCGTGCTCGCCGCCGAGCTGCGGCGCGCCGGCGTGCCGGCGCACGCGATCCTGCAGGATCTCTGGTCGCTGACGACGCACGAGAACGCGATCTTCAGCGCGGCCCTCCTGCGCCGCGTGGGCGCGCGGCGCGCGGCGATCGTCACCTGCTCCTGGCACATGGCCAGGGCTCTCCAGAACTTCCACGACGTCGGGATCGACGCTTGCGGGCTGCCGGCGTCGCGCGTGGGCGAGCCGGTGGTTGCGCGCGCATGGCAGCGCGGTCACGAGGTGGTCTCGATGTGGCTCGACGCGCGCGCGATGCGCCGCCAGCGGATCCTCAGCGAGAGCGCCGCCTGGCTGCTCGACACCGCTCGTCAGGGTGAACCGTGATCATGCCGAGAAGGCGCTCCTCTCCGCTCCTCGTCTTCACGCTGCTCTTCTCCCTGTCCGCCTGCACCGGGCAGCCGGCGCCGGGCCCTGCGCCCGACGCCGGGAGCTCCGCGGCGGCGCCGGCCGCCAGCGCCGGGGCGGCGGGGAGGCTCGACGCCCTCCTCGCGGCCGAGCAGCGCCGCGCCGCCCTGGAGGTGAGCCCCGCGGACCAGCAGAGCCGCGACGTCGGCGTGCGGCGCGCCGCCGCGCGGGCCCTCGCGCGCATCGGCGGAGACGCGGCGTGGCCTGGGCTCGCGCGGGCGCTCGCCGACGAGGACGACGAGGTGGTCGCGTGGGCCGCCTACGGCCTCGGGTTCTCGTGCAAGGAGCGCGAGACCGAGGCGGTCTCGGCGCTCGTCGCGCGCGCCCTCGCCCGCGACGCCCGCCCGAGCCCCGCGGGCGCGGCGACCGCCGCTGCGTCCGCTGCGTCCGCGGCGGCGCCGAGCGGCGGCGCCGCTGCGGGTGCGCCGCCGCTCGACGCGGGCGGCGCGCTCGCCCGCGCCATCGGGCGGTGCGGCGCGGAGGCGTCGGAGCCGACGCTGGTCGCGTGGCTCGACGGCCCGCGCGAGCGCGCGATCCACGCGGCGTATGCGCTCGGCGATCTCGCCGCGATCAAGCTCAAGCTGCGCGAGGAGACGCTCGTCGCGCTGCTCAACCTCGCCTCGGGGAGCGCGGCGAGCCCGCCAGTCCCCGAGGCGCTCTACCCGATCGGGCGCCTCGAGCACGTCCCGCTCACGGTCATCCCCCGCATCCGCGACGTCGCGACCGCGCGGCTCGCGGAGGCCTCCGACGCGCGGCTCTTCGCGGTGCGCGCGCTCGGCCGGGCAGGGGAGGCGGCCGCCTCCGAGCTCGCGCGCGTCCTCTCCGCGAAGGGGGTGTTCACCGCGAGCGAGCGCGCCGAGGCCGCGCGCGCCCTCAAGCGGCTCGGCCCGCCCGGCCAGCGCGCCCTCGCCGACGCGGTCGCCGCGCTCGCCCCGAGCGCGGACCCGATCGCGCTCACGGGCCTCGTGAGCGAGGACTTCGGCGTGCTGCTCACCGCGCTCGACGCGCTCGGATCTACGGGCGCCGCGCGCAAGGCGCTCCGCGATCTCGCCGCCCTGCCGCCGCCGCCGAGCGCGCCCGCGGCGATCCTCCGCCGTGTCGCGTGGCTCCGCTGCGGCGCGGCCCGGCTCCTCGCGGGCGGGGACTACCGCGAGCCGCTGCTGCTCGGCTGTGACGTCACGGCGCCGGCGGAGCCCGGGAGCAAGCCGGACGCAGGCGCGCCGGTGCGCGGCCCGATCGGCGCTCGGGCGGTCGTCGAGGTGATCGGCCGCGACGCCATCATCGGCGCGCGGCTCGCCGCGTTCCGCGCGTACGCCGCGTCGGGCGATCTGCGCGCGCGGGAGGCCGCGATCGAGCTCATCGCCGCGCACGAGGAGATCGCCGGCGCACCCGACCTGCTCGCGAAGGCGCTCGCCGCGGAGGAGCCGGGCCTCGTCGCCGCCGCGGCGGAGGTCATCGCGCGGCAGCCCCAGCGCGCGTCGGAGGCGCCGGGGAAGCGGAAGCGCAGGAAGCGGAGCGACGAGAAGGACGCTTCCGCAGCGGTCACATCGCCGGCGATCGAGGCCGCGCTGCTCGCGATCCTCGACCGCCCAGGCGCGCGCGACGATCCGGAGCTGATCGGCGCGGTCGTCGACGCGGTGGGGGCGCTGGCGTTCAAGCCGGCGGAGGCTCGCCTGGAGCAGCTCTGCCGGTCGAGCTATCCCACGACGCGGGCGCGCGCCGGGACGGCGCTCGGCGTGCTCAGGGGCCGCAAGGTCGCGTGCGACGCCGGTCTGCCGGGGGACGCGGGCGCGGCGGGGCGGCCGGCCGTCGCGCCGCCGGTCGGCGAGGTGCCGGCCGAGGCCTCCGCGCTCGTGCGCGCGCCGGCGGTGCTGATCTTCGACACGGACGCCGGCGAGCTCACGATGACGCTCGACCCTGCGCTCGCGCCGGTCGCGGTGACCCGCTTCGTCGATCTCGCGCGATCCGGCTATTACGACGGCAAGATCGTCCATCGCGTGGTGCCCGGCTTCGTCACCCAGTTCGGCGCGCCGTTCGGCGACGGCGCCGGAGGTCCGCCCGGCCGGCCGGCGCTGCGCTGCGAGACGTCGCCGGTCGCGTTCGAGCCGCTCCGGGTCGGCGTCGCGCTCGCCGGTCGCGACACCGGATCGAGCCAGCTCTTCGTGATGCACGCGCGCGCGCCGCACCTCGACGGCCAGTACGCGGCCGTCGGCGTCGCCGCCGGGCCGTGGGCTGCGCTCGCGGATGGGGACATCATCCGGAGCGTGAAGGTGCGGAACTGATCGCGGGCGGCGCGGCGTGCGCGTGCCGTGCGCGTGCCGTGCAACGCGCGCAACGTGAACGGCCGTGTCGCGGCGTGGCCCATCCATGTCGGTTGACAAGCGCCCCCGACCGGCGCTCTACAGTTTAGCGTGGTCATTGCCTCCTTTCTGGCCGTCGCGGTGCTCGTGTACACCTACTTCGGGTACCCGATCGTTATCGGCATCCTGGCGCGCCTCTGGCCTGCGCAGCGGAAGGAAGATCCGGACTACGTCCCCACGGTGACGGCGTGCATTCCCGTCTTCAACGCGGTGTCGTATCTCCCGGCGAAGGTCGAGAGCCTGCTCGCGCTCGACTATCCGAAGGACAAGCTGGAGGTCCTGCTCTTCTCGGACGGCTCGACGGACGACACCGTGCTCGTGGCGCGACAGCTGGCCGAGCGCGATCCTCGGGTGAAGGTGATCGTCAGCGAGGCGCGTCGTGGCAAGCCGATCGGCGTGAACACGATGCTCGGGGTCGCGACGGGCGAGGTGCTGTTGATGACGGACATCCGCCAGCCGCTCGTGCCCGGGGCGTTGCGCGCGCTCGTGCGGCTCCTGGCCGATCCGAACGCGGGCTGTGTCTCTGGCAATCTGGTGCTGAAGGGATCGGCGGGGTCGGGGGCTTACTGGCGTTACGAGAACTGGATTCGCCTCCAGGAAGGGCGGTTCAGGAGCATGGTGGGCGTGACCGGTCCCATCTATGCGATCCGCCGCGCCGACATGAGCCATCTCCCGGAGGGCGTCATCCTCGACGACATGTGGGTGCCGATGCGGCTCCGCCTCGAGGGGCGTTCGATCCTGTTTGCTCCCGACGCGATCGCGTACGACGACGCCTTCGGCGACGAGCGCGAGTTCGGCCGCAAGGTGCGCACGCTGGCCGGCAATTATCAGCTCTTTTCGCTGCTCCCGGCGCTCCTCGTCCCGTTCAGGAACCCGTCCTGGTTCGAGATCTTCTCGCACAAGCTGCTCCGCCTCGTGTGCCCCTGGGCGCTCGTCGCGCTGCTGATCACGTCGACGGTCGCGTGGATGGGCGCCGAGATGAGCGGCGACGCCTCGTGGACGCTCTACGCGGCGCGCGCGCTGTTCGGCGGGCAGGTGGCCTTCTACCTGCTCGCGGTGCTCGGGGGCGCTGCGGGCAAGCTCGGCGCGCTCGCGCGGACGTTCGTGGTCCTGAACGCGGCGGCGGTGGTCGGCCTCTGGCGCTACCTCCGAGGCTCGCAGAAGGTCACCTGGTAGCGCGGGGCGCGCCGGGGCTACGGCTCCAGGAGACCCACGAGCTCGTGAACGGCGCGCTGCGACCGCCTGAGGGAGAGCGACTCCGGCAGCAGCCGCTCTAGCCCCTCGGGCGGCAGCGACTGGAACCTGACCGGCGCGGGGAGGACGTCGAGCCCTGCGCGCTCGAACATGCGGAGGGAGCGCGGCATGTGGAGCGCGCTGGTCACGACCACGACGGCGTCGGCCGACAGGCCGCGGGCGATCCGCGTGGAGTGGAGGGCGTTTTCTCGGGTATCGCGCGACTCGGTCTCCAGGATGATCTTCTTCCTGGGAACGCCGAGCTCCACGAGGAGATCGGCCATCGCGCTGGCGAGCTGGGTGGGCGCGCCTCGGACGTCCTTCCCCGAGACGATGACGTGGCCGAAGCCGTACTCGCGGTAGACCCGCACGGCGGCGAGGCCGCGCTCGAGGCCTGCCGCCGACTGCCGTTCCATGGCTGGCTCGCCGAACTCGTCGGCGTCGATGCCGGCGGTGAGGATGACGAGGACCCGCCGCTCGGGTGAGCTTCCGGCGAGCTCCGCGTGAAGGTCCCTCGGCACCGTGCTGATCCGGCGCGCGAGCGCGCTGGAGAGCCAGGGCGTGGAGAGGAGCCACAGCGCGAGCCAGGCGCTCCACGCGAGCGCCCGCCCGATCTTCGCCCCGCGTGTTCGGAAGCTCCAGTCGCCGCCGGAGAGCGCGAGGCCGACGCCCGCGGCGACGAGGAGCACGAGCAGGGGATCGACGAGGCGGGAGATGGGCAAGGCGAGGCTCGCCGTGAGGCGCTGGGTGGGCTCACTCTATGAAGGCGCCGGGGGGGCGATGCGAGCGAAAAAGGGGCCGTCTCCAGGTGAAACGGCGGGACGGAGCCGATCGGGGATCGTCCGCCCCGCAGCGACGCGCGCTTGCGGCGGTTCGTTGTGGAGCGAGGCTCACTGCCGCCGGTGTGTGCGCCGGCGCCTGGCTGCGGCGGCGAGGGCGAGCCCCGCGAGGCCCGCGGGGAGCCACCCGTCGGGGGCGTTGCCGGGCATCCGGCAGCCGCACCCGCCGTCGTCGCTGGAGCCGCTGATGCTGCCGCCGGTGCCGTTGCCGCCGGTGCCGTTGCCGCCGGCGCCGCTGCCGCCGGCGCCGGCGCCGTTGCTGCTGCTGGCGTTGACGGGCGGCTCTCCCAGATCGAGCGGCGCTTCCGCGTCATCGGCCGCGACGAGGATGGGCGGCGCCTCGCCGGTCTCCTCGTAGATGGCCCGGAGGTCGTCTCCTGTGCTGTCCGTGCGGTTCTCGGACTGCAGGAACTCGATGTACTCCTTCGTCATCGACTGGTAGTACACGCGCGCCGAGAGCGTCTGCCTGCCGAAGGCGTTGGCCGGGACGGTGAGCGTGAAGCGCGCCTCGTCGTAGTTGCGGTATCCGCCGTTCCCATCGGTGAAGTCGATCTCCTGCGTCGGCTGGGTGGTCCGCGACGGGACGAAGCCCTTCGGCGGGATGCGCGTATCGGAGATGATCATGTCGTGGAGCGCGAGGTGCTCCTCCTTCTCGCCCACGCTCGCCTCGCTGTCCCATCGCCCGTGCACGGCGCGGTACTCGTGGGTGGGCGGCTCGTGCTGGATCTCGCCCGTGTCTGCGTCGTAGCCGCCGAGCAGCGGTCGTTCGACGCCGTTCTCGTCGACGAGGAACACGGCGATCCAGGCCCGCCGGCTCTCCGCATAGCCTGTCGGAAACTTGTGACCGGTGAGGTTCTCGACCCGGACGGTGACGGCGATCTCCTCTCCTGGCGCGGCCTCCTGCGGGGCGTCGACGAGCGTGACCGAGGCGGCCGAGGCGAGGCTCTTGAGCGTACCGTCGAGCGCGAGCTGGAAGGAGTCGGCGTACTCCGCGGCGCGCGCCGGGTCGGCCGCCATGACGGCCTGGATGCCCCAGTGGTTGCCGCCGACGAGGAGGTGGGTGCGCGGATCGGTTCGAAGCGGTCCGCGCTCGCCGACACGCAACTCGCCGAGCCTCCGCTGCATATGACAATCGGCGCAACTTTGAGCGCTCGAACCGCCATTGCGGAAGTCACTGGAGGCCCACTCTTCGTAGGTTGTGTCGAGCGGAAACTCGATGGTGGTGGGGGTTCCGCTCGCGTCCCTCAGCATGACCTCCGGATTGGTGACTTGATGACATTGGCCGCAAAATTCCGATTCGCCCAGCGCGGGCGCTGCATCTCCAACGTGAGATTCAGACTCGACGTCCGGATATGGGCCATAGACCAGGGGCGTAGCTGTGAACCCGGCAGCCGCGGGCGTGTGGTCAAACACGAGCTGAGCGTTGCCGATGATGTACGGTGACGTGGTTTCAGGGTCTGACGTCGTCATCGCGCGATGACAAACGCTGCAGCTGATGCCCTGACCATCGACGATCTTCCCATCGACCGACGCCTCGGGGTCGAACCCAGAGCCATCCGGGGGCGTCGCTCTCCCGTTCAGGAACCCAATGGGAGAGTGGCAACGCAGGCAGAATGTCCCGACCCCCGGCGCGTCCTGGTTGGCAATCGCGAGAGCAGCTTTGAATACGGGATCGCGCCATGCGTTGGCCATCATGGTGCCCGCCCACGTGTCGGTGGGCATGTAATCCCGGTGATCCTCGATCTCTGCTCGATGGCAACCGGAGCAGCGCTCGGCGGTGCCCAAGTTGTTCGATCGTGGCATGTCGTCTGCCGTCGTGCCCTTGAGGTCATCGATCCCGGCCGCCGCATCGTGACTCAGCAGCCCGAGCGCCAGCACCCAACCCACCGCCAGTCTCCGCGTCTTCTGCATAGCTCGAACCCAGATCTGGTAAGCTGCTCTCTTCGGAAATCAGGGACCAACGGTGAACACCCCCGCTGGTCCCTGCGGACTGCGGGCCAAGCTATTCCGGATCGATCCGGAAGATGCTGCCTCCGCCGTAGGATACGATGTACAGCTCGCCCGCCGCATCCTCGCCGAACGAGGCCAGGCCCTCGATGGTGTTCTCAGAACCGAGGTCTTGGCTGAGCGAGCTCCTGGGCGTGGCGACGCCGTCCTTCCAGGTGAGCATCCAGACGCGGTCCGTTTCAAAGTCGCCGAACAGGTACTTCCCACGAAGCGCGGGGATCCTGCTCCCACGATAGACATAGCCGCCTGTCACCGAGCCATCGCCGCTGTCGTGGTCGTAGGCGAAGACGGGCGGCGTGATCGTCGGCGAGTCGCAGCTGGTCGCCTGGTCCTCCTGAAGGCATGTGCCTCCCTCGGTGACGCTCCATCCATAGTTCTTGTGGCCCTGGCCGCGCGGCTCGATGTTGATTTCCTCGAAGAGGCGCCCACCGACATCTCCGATGTAGAGATCACCCCTGCAGCGGTCGAAGCTGAAGCGCCAGGGGTTGCGCAGGCCGTAGTCCCACACGTACGGGTCTCCACCGGGGACGTTACCCGCCGGCGCTGTCGGGTGATTGTTGACGTCTACACGAAGTATCTTGGCGTACTTCACCTCGATGTTTTGCCCATTGTTGTCCGGATCGGGGTCGGAGGTGCTCCCGCCGCCGTCGCCGACGCCTACATAAAGATTTCCATCGGGGCCGAACGCGAGCATCCCGCCGTTGTGGTTGCCGACCAGCACCGGGAACGAGAACAGCGTGTTTCGCTGCTGCTCCTCCTGCCCAGCCTGCGGCACCGCCTGGTCCGGATTGGACTCTGAGCGCTTGAACTCTCGGAGGGCGATCGTTCGCGATCTCGTATTGTAGTAAACGAAGAACCTTCCATTGCTCGCGTACTGCGGGTGAAATGCGAGCCCAAGGAGACCTCGCTCTTCCTTCAAGTCGTTAGATTGATAGACATCCGCGGTGATGTCCAGGAACGCAGCGCTCTGCAGTTCACCGCCCTTGATGAGACGGATTGTTCCACCCTTCCCCACGACGTAGAGCCGACTGGCATCTTCCGGCTCGCTTGTTACGTACAAGGGCCGATCCAGGCCGCTTGCTACCTCCGTGAGCCGGAGCGGCGGTACGGTCCCGCCCGGCTCGTCGCACTCGATCGTCCCGCTCCCGCCGGCGCCGGATCCGGCACTGGTTGCAGGGCCGGCGCCCTCTCCGGTGCTAGCGGTCGTGCCCGGGCCGCTGGTGTTGGCGCTGCTGCCGGTGCTGGTCCCGTTGCTGGTGCTGGTGTTCGAGCCGGTTCCGCTGCTCGTGGGGGAGCCGGTCGAGGTGCCGCCGCCGGAGCCCGGTCCACCGGCACCGGTTCCTCCCCCGCCTCCTCCGCCTGTGCCTGCGCTGTTGTCGCTGCCGCCGCAGCCATTCAGGATGAAGCCGAGCCCGAAAAGGGCGGCTGCGATGGGCATAAAGGACAAAAGGAAACGCTTCTGGTCCATCATGCAGTAGGACACTATCCGAACAGCGCGCCCCTTGGTATAACTTTCCACCGCTCGGCCACGTCGGCATCTTGCGGCAGGCGCCCGGACCGGCGGGCATGACTACAATGCAAGACGCTTCCCTACTGCTGTTTGAAATTCTATCGCGCCGGATTCCGCCGTCGGCGCGCTCCTGGCTGGAGCGCGTCGAACGGGTGACCGGGACCGGTGCGGGTCTCGTCGGCAGGCCCGACGCGCGCGAGAGCGAGTCGTCGACGTGGTTCGATCTCGACCGCTTCCTCGCGACGTTCACTGCGGCGGTACGCGTGCTCGGTAGGGCGCAGCTCGGGCTTCACCCCGACGAGCGGGATGCCCTCGAGGCTGCCGGGGTGGCTGCCGGTGTTGCCGGGGTGGTTGATGGCCGGGCGCTGGATGAGCTCGGCCGGGTAACGATGCTGGCGCAGGTTTCGAGGCGCCTGCCCGCACCGGAGCTCGAATCGCTGCTCCGTGTTTGTTATGAGCAGGGAGATGGTCGGGAGCGGCAGGCGCTCTTGCGGGCACTGCCGTTCTTGACCGAGGGAGAGCGCTTCGTTCCGCTCGCGGTCGAGGCGTGCCGAACGAACGAGCTGCCCATCTTCGAAGCGATTGCTTGCGATAATCCCTACCCAGCCGCCTATTTTCCCGATCTCAACTTCAACCAGTTGGTCCTCAAGGCCATGTTCATGGGCGTGGCGCTCGCCCGGATCATCGGGCTCGACCGACGGCGATCGGGCGAGCTCGCCAGGATGGCGGAGGACTTCGCGAGCGAACGGAGGGCAGCTGGCCGGAGCGTCCCGGCCGACATAGGCTTGCTCTCTCTGGACCATGAGCGTGAGCGCGCGACGCGGATCCCCGAGTGAAGCGGCGCGCTGCGGAGGGACCCTTGAAGCTGTTCGATCCCCATATCCACATGACATCGCGGACGACGGACGACTACCAGGCGATGGCCGCGGCCGGCATCGTGGCCGTCCTCGAGCCGGCGTTCTGGCTCGGTCAACCGAGGACCCATGTCGGCACATTCGAGGACTACTTCACGTCCCTGCTCGGCTGGGAGCGTTTCCGGGCCAGTCAGTTCGGCATTCGTCACCTTTGCACGCTGGGGCTCAACCCGAAGGAAGCCAACAACCCCCGCGTGGCGCAAGGCGTCATCGATCTCTTGCCGCGCTATCTCGACAAGGAAGGCGTCGTCGCGGTCGGGGAGATCGGGTTCGATGACATGACACCGGAGGAAGAGAAGTATTTCGCCCAGCAGGTCGAGCTCGCCCGCGAGCACGATCTTCCGATTCTGGTGCACACGCCGCACCGTGACAAAAAGCGGGGCACGGTGCGGACGCTCGCCCTGGTGCGGGAGCTCCGGTTCCCTGAAGAGCGTGTTCTCGTCGATCATAACAATGAGGAGACGCTGCCGCTCGTGCTCGCGACCGGCTGCTGGGCCGGCCACTCCATCTACCCCAACACCAAGATGGACGAGGACAGGATGGTCGCGCTGGTCAAGACATTCGGTGCCGAACGGATCCTTATCAACAGCGCGGCGGACTGGGGCGTGAGCGATCCGCTCAAGGTCCCGAAGACGGCGGCGCGGATGCGCGAGAACGGGATCTCGGACGAGGCGATCGAGCGGATCGTCTGGAAGAACCCCCTCTCCTTCTTCTCCCAGAGCGGCCGGCTCGATCTCGCGGAGTTCGGCGAAGCGCAGGCGGTGGATCAGCGCGCCCTGTTTGAAGGGAACTCGGTGCTGCGCGGGCAGGCCCCCGTCGTGAAAAGCTGATCGAGCGCACGTATGCACCGCACTGTCGTTTTAAATGTCGTCGGGCTCACCGGAGAGCTCCTAGGCGACGCCACGCCGAACCTGAAGCGGCTCGCAGGGGAAGGGGCGATGCGCCCTCTCGAGACCGTGCTGCCGGCGGTCACGTGCACGGTCCAGTCGACCTTCACGACAGGCCTTCTCCCGAGCGGGCACGGCTGCGTCGCGAACGGCTGGTACTATCGTGACATCGCCGAGGTGAACCTGTGGCGCCAGGCGAACCAGCTCGTGACGGGTGAGAAGATCTGGGAGGCCGCGCGCCGTCGTGATCCGGCCTTCACCTGCGCCAAGCTCTTCTGGTGGTACAACATGTACAGCTCGGCAGATTACGCGGTGACGCCGAGGCCAATTTACTGGGCGGATGGGCTCAAGCTGCCGGATATCTACACGGAGCCGGCGACCCTGCGCGACGAGCTCGTACTCCGGTTGGGCGAGTTCCCGCTCTTCAACTTCTGGGGGCCGAACGCGGACATCCGATCCACCGAGTGGATCGCGCGATGCGCGCGCCACGTGTATGACACGCGCCGTCCGACGTTGACGTTGGTCTATCTCCCGCATCTCGACTATAACCTGCAGCGGCTCGGCTCGGGTGATCCGGCCATCGAGAAGGATCTCAGAGCCGTCGACGCTGTGTGCGGGGAGCTGATCGATCATGTGCGCAAGGATGGGGCGCGGGTGATCGTCCTCTCCGAGTACGGCATCATGCCTGTCACCGGCGCCGTGCATATCAACCGGGAGTTACGTGTACAGGGGTTGCTCCGAGTGCGGGTCGAACGTGGCCTGGAGAAGCTCGACGCAGGGGGCTCCGAGGCGTTCGCCGTGGCGGACCACCAAGTTGCGCACGTCTACGTGCGGCGCGCGGAGCGTATCAGCGAGGTGAAGGGTCTGCTCGAGAGGCTGCAGGGGGTGGACTTCGTCCTTGACAGGGAGGGCAAGCACGCCGCGGGGTTGGAGCACTCGAGATCAGGTGAGCTCGTCGCCGTCGCTAGGAGGGATCGGTGGTTCACTTATTACTACTGGATGGACGACAGCAAGGCCCCTGAGTATGCGAGGACGGTCGATATCCACCGCAAGCCAGGCTACGATCCCGTGGAGCTCTTCGTCGACTCCAACCTGCGTGTCCCGCGGGTGCGCGTCGCGCGGAGGCTGCTCCAGAAGAAGCTAGGGTTTCGTTACCTGATGGATGTCATCCCGCTGGACGCTGCTCTCGTCAAAGGCTCACATGGTCGTTTAAACGAGCACGCCGGAGAAGGGCCGCTCGTCGCGTCGACCGAAGCGTCGCTGCTGACTGGCACGAGCGTCCGCGCAGTGGACATCAAAGAGATTGTCTTGCGCCACATCTTCGATTGACCGCTCTCCCACGAGGCCTATACCGGGCGCTCGGCTGGCGGCGAGATCCTCGCGGTAGGTTCTTGCACGATGACGTTCACTTGCCGAGCTTCGCGATGAAGAGAGAGTGGTCTCCTATCGGCTGTGGTGCGGCTCCGAAATCGATGTTAGCGCCTTGGCCCGCGCTATCTATTCCTCGCCCAGAGATGACGCTCTCTCCCTTGGGATCCGTCGCTGCGGCCCTTGCCTCCCCCACGCCTAACGGCTGAACGGGGAACCATTTTCGCCACACCGTCCTCCCCTCGGGGGCCAGCTTGATCGTCATCGGGGAAGGAAACTCGGAGACATAGATTATCTCGTTTTCATCGATTGTTACGTCGTGCGTGACGGTGGCGAGTATGAGCAGCTCATTGGCGGCATCCGTGCTGATGCTCGACGTCTTGATCCCACCGAGGAAACCTCGGCTCCATCTATGGTTTCCTGCGATATTGAACTGCGCTGCGAATGCCATTTGGCTCCACTCCGGCAAGTCCCCTCCGCCGAAGTTGGTGGGATGTTCGTAGGCCCCTGTTGCAGAGATGTTGCCGAGCGTGTCAATGGCGAGCGCGGTCGGCTCAGCGTTGGCGAAGCCGCGCACCCAGGTAGGCTTCCCCGTCCTGTCGAGATGGGTCAGGAACATCCCCTTGGCGGTTGTTGGCGAGAGATTGCCGAACTCGATCCTCTGGGCGTAATTCCCAGTGATGACGATGCTGTTATTCGAATGGACGGCGACGCCCGCCAGGGTGTCGTGCCCCTGGCTCGTGAACCGTTGGACCCATCCGCCGTCCGTCGTGTTGGATGAGCCGGTATCTCCGTCCAGCCTCGCAACGTAGATATCATACGCGTCCGCCGGAAGAGTGGTAAACTCGGTTTTGTCGAACTGGAGGGTTCCAGCGAAATGGCCCGCGAGGATCACGTCGCCATCCGGGGTGCACGCGACCTTTGGAGCGCCCGCAAGGAAGCCTGAGTCGCCTACCGGAGAGCCTTCGATGCCGCTGATCCATGCATGTGTGCCGGAGCTGTCGAATTTTGCGACGAATACTCCCGGGCCTATGTCGTCCTTGCCGAGGTTGATTGTGCCGCTGTTGACCCCTGCGACGATGACGTTCCCAGCGCCATCGACGCACGCAGACGTCGCCTCCTGGTTCGTCGGGTCGCTGAACTGGTGGCTCCAGCGATGTTTTCCTGCGCTGTCGAGCGAGACGATGAACGCGTCAAGAGCAGAGGGGTCGTTTTGCGCTGCGCCGACGAGCGGCTCGGCTCCGAACTGTATCGTTTCTGTGAACGATCCAGCTATGGTTATGTTGCCTTGGTTGTCGATGGCTATCGAGTTGATGCGCGATTTGTTGTTCGGTGCTTCGGTCGTCCGGACCCAGAGTCCGCAATCAAACCCGTCGCAGTTCTCGTCTTCGCTGGAGGCGCAGCTCTCCTGCTGCGGCACCACCTCGCCCTGGCAGGCGCTCCATGTTTCACCGCCGCTGTCGCACGTCCGTGTACCGGAGCGGCATAAACCCACCTTCTCTGTTCCAGGTAGGCCGCTGTAGCATTGCTCCGTCTTGTCAGGAGGGCAGGTGTCCGCGCCGCCGGTCCCGCCGGTCCCGCCGGATCCCTGGCCGCCTGGCGCAGGCGCGTCGTCGAAATCGTCGAGTCCGAGGAGGAGCCCGCACCCGGACCCGGCGAGGACGAGCGCGAGGAGGCCGCCTTGCAACATTCCAGCGCGAGGTAATGTCATGTCTTCGTCTCTCCAGGGGTTCAACCTACTGTCTCTCGTGTGGCGCGATGCAGCGAGGCATGGATGTCCTTGTCCGCGCGCTCTCACGTCCCCCTCACCACACGCTGCATCGCCAGCGTCAGCGGAAATCCCAGTATCGCCAGCGCCGCCGCGCCGCCGGCGCCCGGCGCGCCGCTCCTCGCGATGAGCACGGCATCCAGCAGTGATATCCCTGCGATGAGCGTCACCACGGCGCGCGGGATCCGGTCCTTTCGCGTCCCGCGCAGCAACCTCACCGCGTGGATCACGCAGCCAGCGAGCGCCCCGTACGCGATCGTCCCCATCATCCCCGTGAGCGGCGCGCCGAGCGTCGCCATGAACGGGACCGCCATGAAGCCGAGGGCCCACAGGCTGCGCACCGCCAGCAGGTTCTCCTGCTTTGCGATCGCGGTCAGCCCGATCAAATAGAACAGCAGCGCCACCCCCCCGGCGATCACCGCGCTCCCGAGCTGCCCCCCCGCCGCGAACGCCGCCGTCACATAGACCAGCACGCGGCACGCCCCCATCAGCGCCGGGCTCAGCGGGTTCCCCTTGTGCCAGGCATCGTAAAGCACGATCGCCCCGGCGAGCAGCACGCTCGCCAGGGCGGGCGCCATCCCCCGGTTCGCCACATAGGCGTGGCCGCCCACGATCAGCACCCCCGCCCCGAGCAGGCCGTAGCCGACCGCGAACACCTCGCGGGCGCTCACAAGCCCGGATGGGATCGGCCGCTCGGGCCGCTCGCGCGCGTCGATCCCCCGGTCGAACGCGTCGTTCAGGAACATGCCGCCCACGTACATCAGCGACACCGCGAACCCTACAAGCGCCACCTCGAGCGCCCGCGGCGCAGACCCCGACAGGGCCATGCCACAGAGCACGTTCGTCCACACCGTGGGCAGGTTCGAGACGCGGCCGAGCCGCAGGTACACCCGTGCGCGCGAGCTCATCGCCCTGCCCCCGGTCGGTCGTCCGCTCGGCCACCGGAGCTCGCGCCGATTTCGCCGTCCGCTCGCCCAGCGGAGCTCGCGCCCACTTCGCGGCCACCACCGGCCTCGCGGCCACCCCCGACTCCACGGCTTGCGCCGAGGCCTTTGCCCTCGCCGACGCCTCTGCCCTCGCCGGCGCCCACGCTTCCGTTACCCACCATCCGCTCCTCCACCCAGCGGAGCTCCCTCGCCACCGCCTCGACCAGTCCGCCGCGTCGCTGGTCCTCCGGAAGTACATCCCAGGTGTAAGTCTCCACCTCGAGGTGCTGCGTCGCTGGCGAGTCTCGCAGGTGCGACAGCAGCGCCGCTAGCTCCGGCTGCGTCGTCGCGAGCGCGCCCTCGAGCTCCCGGAAGATCGGCACATGGAAATGGACTCGCCACTCCTCCGGCTGCGCCTCGGGTGGCGCTGCGGTCCCGCGGTCGAGCGCCGCCAGCGCCTCGGGCAGATCCAGGTATCGGACGAGCTCGCCCCCGCCCGGGCCCCCACGCCGCTCGACCACCTGGTGCAGGTAGACGATGTCCTCCGCGTACGCGCGCAGCCTCGCCATCGTCGCCGGCTCGCGTCCCGCCACGCGGGCGCGTAGCCCGGCGCTGAGCTGCACCTTGTGCACGCCGATGCCCGCCGCGCGGAGCGCCGCGAGCGACGCGGGGGCGTCCTCGAACTCCACCGCCATGTGGCACGCGTCGAAGCAGAGGCCGAGGTGGCTCCGGAGCGCCTCCTCCGCGTCCGGCAGGCTCATCCCGGCCAGCGCCGACAGCTCGCGCGCGCGCTCCGGCGCGAACACGTGATCGGTGAAGAAGCCGATCGCCTCGGGCGTCGTCTCTAGGAAGCAGCACGGCTCCGGCTCGAGGGCCAGCGCGATGTGCTTGCCCGTGCGGCGGCGGATCTCGACGAGGTGCGCCGCGTGCTCGACCAGCCGCCGCGCCACCGCCTCCGCGTCGCCCGGCGTGCGCACCCGCGGCCTGAACGCGCCGGGCACCGTGCTGACGCTTCCCATCAGGCCCTCGTCCGCCGGCAGCAGCTCGGCGAGGAGCGTCGCCAGGAGATCGCTGTACGCGAGCCGCTCCTCGTCGAGCCAGTCGGGCAGGTACACGCGCTCCTTCACCGGCGCGCCGTGGAACCGGCCGTAGGGGAAGCCGTTCAGCGTGAACACGTAGAGGCCGTTCCGCTCGAGAAAATCGCGGAACGCGTCGAGCTCCGCCGGCTCGGCGAGCTCCGCCGCCGCCCTCGCCGACAGCCGCAGCCCCACCCCGCACCGGCGGCGCGCGCTCGGCCCGAGGCCCTCCGCCCCGCTGCCGCCTCCGCCGCTTCCGGCGCCTCCTCCGTGCAACGCCCCTTCCTCCCCGCGGGCCGCGCGCGACCAGATCGCGAGCAGGTGCGTCTCGAGGCTCTGCTTCACCTCCGACCACGTCTCGCCCGCGTGGATGTTCGTGCAGTACGTGAGGTGCGGCGCGCCCGCGCACGCGAGCCTCATGATTGCGCCGCTCCCGTGACCGCGCTCGCCGCTCCCGTGGCCACGCCCGCCGCTCCCGTGGCCGCGCCCGTCGCTGCCGCGGCCACGCCCGTCGCTCCCGTGGCCGCGCCCGCCGCTCCCGTCGCGCCGATCGCCGCGAGCGCGCCCCGCCTCCCGGCGCGCTCGCGCAGCCGCGCGATCGCCGCGACGATGTGCCGCTCCTCCATCGCGTGCACCTCGCGGGCGCGCCCCACGTCCTCGAGCAACGTCACCGTGAGCTCCCCGCCGAGGTGCTCGCGGAACTCGTCCAGCCCATCGAGCACGCAGAGCCGCTCGCCCCGCTCCCCCCGCTCGCACGTGCGCGTCAGCGTGAGCGCGTCGTCCCACAGCGTGAAGCCGAGCGCCTCGAGCGCCGCCACCACCGCGGCCGCTGTCGTGTGGCTGCACAGGCCGGCCAGCTCGGCGTACAGCGTGTCGATCGCGATCCCGATCGCGACCGCCTCGCCGTGGCGGAGCCTGTGCTTCGTGAGCGACTCCAGCTTGTGCGCAGCCCAGTGCCCGAAGTCGAGGGGCCGCGCGCTCCCGAGCTCGAACGGGTCGCCCGCGCTCGCGATGTGGTGGAGGTGGATCTCCGCCGAGCGGCGCACGAGCTGCGCGAGCGGCGCGAGCGACCCCGACGCGAGCGCGGGCGCGTGCTCGGACAGCCACGAGAACAGCCGCGCGTCCCGGATCAGCGCGACCTTCACCGCCTCCGCCATCCCCGCCACCTTGTCGCGCAAGGGCAGCGTCTCCAGAAAGCGCGGATCGATGAGCACCGCGAACGGCGGGGCGAACGTGCCGAGCAGGTTCTTCTTCCCGAACGCGTTGACGCCGTTCTTCACGCCGACCCCGGAATCGGCCTGCGCGAGCACCGTGGTCGGGATCCGCACGACCCGGAGGCCTCGGTGCACCGTCGCCGCCGCGTAGCCGACCATGTCGAGCACCGCGCCGCCTCCGACGATCATCACGAACGACTGCCGATCCATCCCCAGCGCGTCGAGCCTCGCCTGCAGCGCCGCCGTCGCCGCGCCGTCGTTCTTCGCCGCCTCGCCGCCGGGCACCACGATCGGCTCGGCCGCGAGCGTGAGCAGGTCCGGCCGCGCGCCCACGTACCGCGCGATGTCGTCCGCCAGAGACGGCCACGCCGCGGCGACGCCACCGTCGATCACCGGCAGCACGCGGTGGCGCCGGCGCGGCTCCTTCGCGGCGATGGCGGCCGCCAGGTCGGCGTTGCTCGGCGAAAAGACGCCCTCCGTGAAGTAGACGGGGTACTCGAAGGGGACCGCGATCTGTTGCAGATGAAGCAGCATCAAAGCCGACTTTCGAGAGAGGTCATCGGTCCGTCAAGTTGGTTCCTCGCGAGGATCCCGCGTCTTGCCGCGGTACGAAAACTTCCCCTTGGCGGCGGACGGCCTTCCTGCAATGCTGGCGCCGCTCGGTGAATCGCGCCGCCGTACGGCCGAGTTCACCTCGTTCCCTGTGAACGCCCCGTGATCGCCCCTTGATCGCCGCGTGATCGCAACCCCGTACCGCCTGACATCCTCCTCAATGCAGACGCCCATGGAAGGCACAGCCCGTCCCACGAAACGGTCCTTCATGCGAGGAGTGCTTCTGACGGCAGCGGCAGGGCTCGCCCTCGCCGCGTTCTCCGCCGGGTGCGCGCCGACGTACATCTACAACCCCGCGAACTACGCGAAGGAGTACGACCCGCGTAAGCACGAATACACGATCGGGGTAGGGGACCAGATCCGGATCAACGTCTGGCGCATGGCCGACCTGTCGAGCGAGGCGCTCGTCCGGGCCGATGGCGTCATCACGATGCCGCTCATCGGCGACGTCTACGTGGCCGGCAGGACCCCGACCCAGGTGCGCGAGGAGCTGAAGAAGCGGCTCTCCGAGTTCGTGAAGGACGAGACGGCCGTGATCACCGTCGCCGTGACCGGGATCAACAGCTACCGGTTCGTGGTCAGCGGCAACGTCGCGCGCGCCGGCATCTTCGCCTCCAACTACTTCGTCTCCGTCTCCGAGGCGCTCGCGCTCGCCGGCGGTCCCAACCAGTTCGCCTCGACGGATCAGATCCTGCTCATCCGCATGGATAGCCCGGGCAAATTCCGGCACATCCCCATCAACTACGACGAAATCGCCTCGCGCAAGCGGCCCGAGCAGGACCTCGTGCTCAAGGCCGGCGATACCGTCTTCGTGCCCTGATCGTGGCCGGCTCCTCCGCGCTTGCCCGAAAGGCGGTCCTCGGCGCGGTCTGGACGATCGCGACCGGGCTCGGCTCGCGCGTGCTCGGCCTGATAGGCACCCTCGTGCTCACCCGGTTCATCGCGCCGGATGTGTACGGCGAGGTCTCGGCAGCGTCCGTCGTGATCATGACGGCGCACTTCATGTCGAGCCTCGGGACCGGCCAGTTCATCGCGTCGAGGCCCAACCTCGACCGCCAGATGGTCTTCAACGCGACCGTCTATTTCCACGTGGCGGGCCTCATCGCCATCGCCGCCGTGTACCTCCTCCGGGAGCCGATCGCGGTGCACCTCGTCGGCGCGCCCGGGATGCTCGAGTTCATGCCGGGGCTCATCGTCGCGATGCTCATCGATCGGCTCTGGTACGTCCCCGATCGCTTGCTCATCCGCGAGATGCGCTTCCGCAGCGTGAGCCTCCGGAACGCCGCCGGCGAGCTCACCTACACCGCGGCGTCCGTCTCCCTCGCCGTGCTCGGCTGGGGGGGAAACGCCATCGTGGTGGCGACGCTCCTGCGCGCCGTCGTGCGCGTCGTGACCACGGTCCCCGCGGTGAAGCTCTCCGAGTGGCTGACGCCGAGCCCGCTGTCGCGCGAGAAGGCGCGCGAGCTGTTCGCCTTCGGCATCCCGCTCAACTTCGGGTCGCTGGCGAACTTCGGGGCTTCCAAATGGGACAACCTCGTCATGATCCGCCTGTTCGGGGAGCAAGTCGGCGGGCTCTACAACCTCGCGTGGAACCTCGCCGACATCCCGGCCTCCCAGGTCGGCGAGCGCATCGGCGACGTGCTCGTCCCGTCGTTCGCGAAGCTCGAGCCGGAGCAGCGCAAGGCGGCGCTCGTCCGCGCGCTCACGCTGCTCGCCCTCGTCATCTTCCCGCTCGCCGTGGGCCTCGGCGCGGTCGCCCCGACGATCCTGAACGACACGTTCTTCAACGAGGCATGGGAGCCGGCCGGCCCGCTCCTCGCCGTGCTGTCCGCGCTCGGCGTCACGCGCCCGATCGGCTGGGTCCTGTCCTCGTACATGCAGGTCTACGGCCGGACGCGGACGATCATGGTCCTGGAGTGGCTCAAGGTGGCCGCGATCGTCGGCAGCATCGCGCTGCTCGGAACGATGGGCGGCGTCCTCTGGGCCTGCGCCGGCGTCGGCGTCGCGTTCGGGGTGCACGCCCTGGCGAGCCTCTGGGTGGTCAAGCGCGCCGATGGCGTCCCGTACCTGCGGCTCCTGCGCCCGCTGGTCCGCCCGCTCGTCGCGTGCCTGCCCATGGTCGCCGCGGTGCTCGCCGTTCGCTACGGCATGCGGTCGCTCCACGACCTGCCCCGCGGGTGCCGCCTTGGCGCCGAGGTGGTGGTCGGCGGGCTCGCCTTCGTCGCCGCCGCGCTGGTGATCGCGCGACAGGCATCGCGGGACTTCCTCCAGCTCGCACGCGAAGCGGTCCGCCGCCGTCGTTAAGGCGTTTCCTGAATGTCACCGACCGGCGTGACGAGCGAAGCGCGCGCAGCGAGCGGGATGAGTGCGGTGAGAGCAACACGCGTAACGAGCGTGGCCAGCGTAACGAGCGTGACGAGCGTGCGTAATGAGCGTGCGGATCGCAACGAGGAGCACCTTTCCCCTCCGAAGGTTGGGGCCCCACGCGACACTCGAGCGAAATTGAAGGGCCTGTGGTAGCGTCGGGCCCCTCTCTTCGAAACTGGGTCGGGATCCGCATGGCGGCTCCCGTCCACCACTGGAGATAAAAGGAAATGGCAGAGACGCATCCCCCTGCGGTCGAGAGCTTCCTGGCCAAGATCAACTCCCGCGAAGCCCAGGTGGGCATCATCGGCATGGGTTATGTCGGCCTGCCGCTGGCGCTCACGTTCATCGAGAAGGGCTTCCGCGTGCTGGGCTTCGACGTGGACCCGGCGAAGGTCACCGCGCTCAGCGAGGGGAAGGGCTACATCAAGCACCTCGATCCCGCGCGCATCGCGGCGGCAGCCAAGACGGGCCGATTGGAGGCGACGACGGACTTCTCGCGGCTCGGCGAGCCCGACGCCATCCTGATCTGCGTTCCGACCCCGCTGACGGCCCAGCGGGAGCCCGACATGAGCTACGTCGTCGGCTCCGCCCAGAAGATCAAGGAGCGGCTTCGGAAGGGGCAGCTCATCGTCCTCGAGTCCACCACGTATCCCGGCACGACCGATGAGCTCGTGAAGGGCATCCTCGAGCAATCGGGCCTGCGCATGGGGCAGGATTTCTACCTCGCCTTCTCGCCCGAGCGCGAGGACCCGGGCAACCGCGATCACAGCACCGCGACCATCCCGAAGGTCGTCGGCGGCGTCGATCGCGCGTCGCTGGTCCTCTCGCAGGCGCTCTACTCGCAGGCGATTGCGCGCGTCGTGGCCGTCTCCTCGGCGCGCGCGGCCGAGGCGGCGAAGCTGACCGAGAACATCTTCCGGGCCATCAACATCGCCCTCGTGAACGAGCTCAAGGTCGTCTACGACGCCATGGGCATCGACGTCTGGGAGGTGCTCGACGCCGCGTCGACCAAGCCGTTCGGCTTCATGCGGTTCAACCCCGGCCCGGGCTGGGGCGGCCACTGCATCCCGCTCGACCCGTTCTACCTCGCGTGGAAGGCGCGCGAGTACGGCGTGTCCACCAAGTTCATCGAGCTCGCCGGCGAGGTGAACGTCGAGATGCCGCACTACGTCGTCAACAAGCTCCAGCTCGCGCTGAACGAGCGCGGCAAGGCGCTGAAGGGCACGAAGGTCCTGCTGCTCGGCGTCGCCTACAAGAAGGACATCGACGACCCGCGCGAGAGCCCCGCGTTCGAGATCATCGAGCTCCTGCGCAAGCTCGGGGCCGTGCTGAGCTTCCATGACCCGCACGTGCCCAAGCTGCCGCGCATGCGCACCTGGCCGCATCTGCCGGAGCTCTCGTCCGTCCCCCTCAACGAGGACACGCTCAAGAGCCACGACGCGGTCATGATCGTCACCGACCACTCCGTGGTCGACTACGATCTGGTGCTGAACCACGCCGCCCTGATCGTCGACGCCCGTGGCGTCTATCGCGCGGCGAACCCCAAGGTGGTCAAGGCCTGACGGAGGGCGAGGGCGCCCCGAGCGGCGCGGGCAGGCGTCGCATGCCAGCGCGGCGGTCCTGGTGACCAGGCATCCAGCGGCGGCGTCCTTGCCGCGTCGCCGCTGGCCCCGTGGCGTGTCGCTCAACTCCCGCGCTGTGGGCGGCGCGCCGCGGGCATCGCCGTGGCGCCCACGCCACGGCGCCGGCGCCGTGGCGGAGCTCCCGGGTGACTCCTCGGCAACCGCGAGGGGCTCCGCGCGTCCTCGCGACCTCGTAGCCGCGTCACCTTGTATCCGCGTATCCTCGTCACCACGTATCCTCGTGACCCCGTAGCGCCGTAACCCGGTAACCCCGTAACCCCGTAACACCGTCACCGATGCAGCTCTTGCCGAGCTCGCGAAATCGCGAGCATCCCCTTGATGTCAGGGCGCCGGTTCGGTACCCATCGAAGACGGTCCATGTCCACGCCGCCGCCCATGGTCGGGCCAGGTCGAACGATGTCGCCTGCAGATGACAGCCTGGGCCCTGCGCCGTCGAGCTCGGATTGGAAGGGCCACCTGGAGATCCGGCTCGGCGATCTCCCGGGGACGCGACGGCCGCTGACGGAGTCCCACATCGTCATCGGCAGGGCGCCTGGCGTGCAGCTCACGCTCGACCACTACACGGTCTCCCGGCGCCACGCGGAGCTCTTCTGCGATCCGTTCGGCCGGTGGTGGATCCGCGACCTCGGCAGCACCAACGGAACGCTCGTCAATGACGAGCGGATCAACGAGAAGGTGCTGAAGCCGGGCGATCGCATCGGGATCGGCGACTACATCCTCGAGTTCCAGCTCACGGCGCGGGCCCCTCGCGTGCCGATCGACCCGGGCGGCCTCCATTTCGAGGAGGACAAACCGACCGCGATCCGCAAGCTCGGCGAGCTCGACCCGCCGCGGATCGCGGCGAAGCACCTGTTCACCCTGATGGACCTGTCGCGGCGGCTCCTCAGCATCGAGGACGCGACGGATCGGTTCGACGCGCTCTGCCAGCTGATGGTCCGCGAGGACTTCCACGGCAGCATGGCGCTCGCGCTGCGGCTCCGGCAGAACGGCGCGCTGACGATCCTGTCCGGGCCGCACCGCCCGTTCCAGTCGCTCCGGCGCGAGGACTCCGTCGCCCCGCCGTACATCTCGCGCCGCGTGCTCGCGGCGGTGCAGGACACGCGCGAGCCGGTGCTGGCCGGCAACCTGGTGAGCGACAGCGCCACGGTCGAGCTCACGATGTCGCGCGACGTCATGGCCCTCTGGGTCGTGGCCTGTCCGCTGCGCGTCGAGGAGCAGATGATGAACCTGCTCTACGTGACCCTGCCGCCCGACTTCGGCAGCGTCGAGTGGCTCGGGCTCATCGCGCTCGCGGCGGAGGTCTATCAGCAGGCCGAGTCGGCCTGGGAGGCCCGGCGCCACGCGCAGGCGCACGCGGCGATCGAGCGCGAGCTCGAGATGGCGCACCAGATCCAGCGGACCTTCGTCCCGAAGCGGCTGGAGTTCAAGGCGCTGGACGTGGCGCTCGGCTTCGAGCCGTGCCGGTGGGTCGGGGGCGACTACGTGGACATCGTCCCGATGCCGGACGGCCGCATCATGCTCGCCGTGGCGGACGTCTGCGGCAAGGGGCTCCAGGCCGCGCTCATCGGCTCGAGCGTCCACACGATGGTGCGCGCGACGGTCGACGCCGGCCGCGGGATCACGGGGATGATGGACCGGCTGAACGCCTACCTCTGCGAGTACCTGCCGGAGCACTCGTTCGTCACGATGGTGGCCGTCGCCCTCGACCCCGCGACGGGCCGCATGGAGTGCGTCAACGCAGGGCACCCGCCGGCGCTGGTGGCGACCGCGGAGGGCGGCCTGCGGCACCTCCAGGCGGCCGTCAACCCGGCGCTCGGGGTCGGCCTGGTGCCGATGGAGGCGCACCAGAGCGTGCTCGCGCCGGGCGAGGTGCTCGCGATGTACACCGACGGGCTCACCGAGCTGCGCAACTCGTCGAAGCAGATGCTCGGCCTGCACGCGCTCGGCACGGGCTTCGCCAAGCTCTGCGCCACCAGCGCTGGCCGCCCGGTCGCGTCGATCGCCGACAAGCTCACGCACATGCTCGAGGAGTTCCGCGGCGACCAGCTGCCCGAGGACGACAGGGCCTTCCTCCTCGCGCGGCGCACCTGAGCGCGCCGCTGGCGACGGTCCGGCGAGACCCCCGAGCGCGCTGCTGACGGCAGCCCGGCGAAACCTCTGAGCGCGCCAAGCGCGGGTTTCCGGCTCCGCTGGGGAGCGCGCCCCGTCGCGCTCAGCGAGCGGCGTCGCTCGTGCCGGAAGACGTGGGCGCCTCGCCCTCCAGCGGCTCGCTCGGCGTCTCCTGGCGGCGTGTCGCACCGGAAGGGCCTGCAGAGCCGAAGGGCTGGGTCATCAAGATGCGCGAGCCCGGCACCGCCTGCCGCGGGAACGCGCCCGACACGGTCAGGAGGAGCGTGTTCCGGACGACGCGTGTGTCGGGGAGCTTCTCCGTCCTCCCCTCGATCTCCACCGTCCTCCCCTCGGTGCGCTGGTTCCCGTGCTGGTACCGGAGCGCGAGCGCGAAGTCCGGGATGATGATGACGGGGCTCCAGAGCAGCGCGACGTCGGTGAGCACCGCGATCGTGGTCGGCCCCGTGTCGAGGTCTCCCTCCGCGTTCGGCTCGAGGGGCTGAGCGAGCTGCGCGCCGGCCGAGCCCTCGACCGACAGGTGCCAGGCGGGGCGGACGGGCACGGCGGCGCGGAGCGTCAGCATATGGGAGAGCTGGATCTGCTGCAGGAAGACGTTCGGCGTGGCCGAATAGGCGTACGCGAGCTCGGCCGCCTCGCCCCGCTCGTGCGTGTAGCGCAGCGCCGCGAGCCCGGCGGGACGCGCGAGCGACCCAGCGCCGTCCTTCAGGTCCGTCGCGACGACCCCGCCGACGTCGAGCTGGCTCGAGAAGCGGCGCCCGAGGTCGTGCTGCCAGCTTGCCACGAGCGTGCTGACGAGCTGGTCGCGCGACGCATACGTGACCGCGGTCGTGGGATCGGCGTCGACGTTGTCGAAATGGGTGTAGCCGACCGAGAGCGCGAGGGACGCGGCGTCGTGGCGGAAGGTGCGCTGCGCCGTCAGCGTGTTCGCCGCGCTGTACGTGCGCTGCGGGCGATCCCGGAGCGGGTTGTAGACGGCGAACGTCGCGGCCTGCCCGAGCGACCAGACCGGCGAGGGCTGGAACGAGAACCCCTCGTTGAACGACCCCTGCACGAAGTTCGTCGTCCCGCCCTCGGTGCCCTGGAGCGTCGTGGTCCCCGGCGTCTGCTCGAGCTGGAACGTGTTGAGCTGGCCTTGCGACCCGGACGCCCCGAGCGTCAGCGAGGTCCTCGGCGACGTGACGAAGCGGCCGGTCCACGCGGCCACGTTCGAGTACGAGCTCGCCTCCGAGCGCCGGAAGAAGAGGCTCGTCGAGAACGTGTAGGACAGCGTCTGCGCGGTCCGCGGCGTCGTGTAGGTGAAGATCAGGCCGGGGCTCACGGTCGCGAGGCCGTCGGCCTGGGGACCGGCCTGGGGCTCGGCCTCGGGCTCGGGCTCGGCCGCGGAGGTCACGTTGTCGGTGACGCCGATCGACCCGGTGAAGACGCCGTGGAGGGTTGCGTCCTGCGCCCGGGCGCCGTGGTGGGTGAGGATCGCGCAGCCGAAGGCCGCGACCGCAATACCTCGTCCGGAGCGCATGAGGGCTGCAAGGTAACAATGGAGCCGGCGCTCGGCTACGCCTCCCCGACCTTTCGGCGCAAGGAGGTGAGCGCCGCGCGCCGGCCGTTCAGGCGTCGAGGAGGACGACACCGAGGATGGGCGCCGGCCGGAGCTGCTCGATGGCCTGGCGGATCGCCTTGCGGGTCGACTTCTTGACCAGCGAGGTCAGGACCACGCCGTCCACCGAGTCGCCGATGACGTTCAGGTCCATGCTGCCGAGCACCGGCGGCGTGTCGATGATGATGTACGAGTAGCCCGCGCGCTTGAGGCTCTCGATCGCGGTCGAGAACGCCACCCCGTCGAAGATCGGCGGCCGCTCCGTGCGCGGATCGACGGCCAGGATGTGGACGGGCGTCTGGAGGGCGAGCCTCGCGTCGGGCGACCTGCCGCCCATCGGCGCGGCGTTCCTGTCCGACGACGTCTCGCCGCCGTCGTCGCCCGGCGTCACGGCGGGCGCCGCCTGATCGACGACGACCCAGGGCGCGAACCGGTCGTTGACGTGGCGCTGGAGCTGCTCCGTGAAGCAGCTCGGGGGCTCGAACCGCAGCGCCTTCGCGATGCCGGGCTTGCGGATGTTCGCCTCGACGAGGAGGATCTTCCCGCGGACGGTCTCGCGGAGCGCGAGCGCGAGGTTGATGGCGCACGACGTCTTGCCCTCGCCGGGCCCGGCGCTCGTCACCGCGATGGTGATCCCCGTGCCCGTCGGCAGCTTGCGCCGGAGCGTCCGGTACGCGTCGGCCTGGGGCGAGTAGGGCGCGCGGAGCATCACGATGTTCGGATCCACGGCGTCCGGCATCGGCACGGGGCGCACGGTGATCTCGCCCGGGCCGCGCAGCGACTCCTCCGGGAGCAACCCGGCGTTCTCCGGCGTGGTGGGCAGGGAGCGCAGCTGCTCGATGTGCAGCGACGGCGGCTCCTCGAACGTCGGATCCAGCGACTGCAGCTTCGCGTCCACGGCCTGGTGCGCCGGGGTCGACACCACGCGGTTGAAGATCAGGGAGGGCGGCGAGCTGAACGTGCTGGTGAGCGAGCGATCGATCGGCCGCTCGGGCGGCGGCTGCTGCTGCGGCGGCGGCTGATGCGGCTGCGGCACCTCGCGCACCGTCACCTCGCGCGTCGCGGGCGGCACCACGCGATCGAAGACGAGCGAAGGCGGCGAGGGGAACGCGCCGCTGAACGATCGCTCGATGGACGGCGCTCCCCCCGGGGGCGCCGACGCGTCCCGGACCCCCACGTCGCGCGATGGCGAGGCGATGACCCGCTCGATCGGCACCGGCAGCGCCGGCGAGCTGCCCGGCCTCCCGCCGCTCGACACGAGCCCAGGGCTGCTCAGCGTCGCGCTCAGATCGACGACGCGCGCGATCGCGGGGGATGAGCCTTGCCGCTCGGGGCCGGGCGGCAGCGCCGGCGCGGGCATGCCGAGCACCGTCGCGGTGCCCGGATGCGCGCGGTGCTCGCCGTGGTCGGCCGCGGGACCCCCGAGGAAGAGCGCCGTCGCTGGCGACGGCCCCCTGAGCGGCTGCTGCGCGCCGGGGTGAGCCCCCGGCGCCTGCGCGGCGCCGAGGCGCAGCCCCATCGCCTGCGGGTGCTGCGGCGGCGGGGGCAGATCTTGCCGGATGGTCGGCGAGTCGAACGCGGCGCTCGGGTCGTCCTGGCTGGAGCTCGGGCGCTCCGCCGAGACGACGTCCTCCGCGTCGTTCGCGAGGCGCAGGACGCGGGCGATCATCTCCTCGCGTACGTCCGGATCCGGCGCGATCGAGCGCCAGTTGCCGACCACGTTGCGGAGCCGGCGCGCCTCGATGACGAGGGCGCGGACCCGCGCGGTCTGCTCCGCGCGACTCAGGAAATCGCAGACCTGATCGAGCGCCCGCTCGAGGGAAGCGACCGGCGGGGGCTTTCCCGGCTCAGCTCCGCCTGTCTCAGCCACGGCGCCCTCGGGGCGCGCGCGCGGCGGGCGGTACGACGACGAGCACCGGAGCGAGGGCCATTCGATCGATATCTTCCATGTCGTAAACCCGATCGTCGAACACGATGCCACGCGCCGCGGCGGCCGCGATGCCGGCCGCAACGGACAAGAACAGCCCGCCGATGGCGATGATCAACCGCGACGGGCTCGACGGTGCGCTCGGCCGGTACGCCGGGTCGAGCACCTCGATCTGCGCCGAGTAGCCGCCCTGCTCCGAGCTCGCGGCGATCTCCGCGCGGAACGACTTGCCCTCGAGGTCGGAGAGGCGCTGCTGCGCGCGCGCCTTCTCGCGGCTGAGCCGCGACCAGTCGGTCTCGGTGTTGATGATCTGCTTCGCCGCCTCGCTCGCGTCGGCCGCGTTGCCCTTCTTCGCGCCCCTGCGCGCCGCGATCTCCCGCTCGAGAGCCGCGAGCTGGGACTTGATCTTCGCCTTCTCGGCCTCGTCGGTCGCGGGGACCTCCACCACCGGCTCCGGCGGCAGGACGAGCGCCTGCTCGGCGCGCCGCAGCGCCGCCTCGGCGTTGGTCACGCGGGCCGCCGCCGCCCGGACGTCGGGGTGCTGCTCGGTGAAGCGGGACTGCTTGTCGGCCAGATCCCGCCGCGCGGTGGCGAGCTCCTGCTCGGCCTGATCCCGCTGCCGGGTGAGCGCGGGGGAGGGCACCCCGGCGGCGCTCACCGCCGGCTGCTCCGGCTTGCCGGTGAGCCGGCTGCGCAGGCGGGGCACCTGCCGCTCGAGCGCCTCGAGCGTCGGGTCGGTCCCGGTGGCGCGCCGCTCTCGCTCGCGGATGGCGGCGCCGCCCTGCGCGCCGCCGGGCGAGTTCTGCTCGGCGGCGAACTCGGGGTGCTCGGCCAGGAACGCCGCGAGCTCGGTCTCGGCCTTCTCGACGTCCTGCTCGGCGCGCTTCAGCTCGGCGTCGAGGAACTCGTTCGTCAGCTTCGCCTGCGACCTGCGCATGCGGGTCGTCTCCTCGACGAGGATGTCCGCGAGCCGCTGCGTCACCTCCTGCGCCTGCTCGCGCGTCTCTCCTTCGGCCGAGATCGCGAACGTGTCCTGCGAGCGGGCCTTGAAGGTGATCTTGGCGCGGAGCCGATCGACCGCGTCGACCATGCCCCGCTTCTCGAGGACGTCGGGGAAGAGGTTGAACTCCGTCACGACCTTCTCGAGGTTCGAGCGCGCGAGCAGCGTCTCCTTGAGCCGCGCGGAGAGGGTGCGGAGCGGGTCGGGCCCGTCGGGCCCGAGGTACGTCGCCTTGACGCCCTCGCGGTAGAAGATCACGGTCTCGGAGCGGTACGCGGGCTTCCTCGACTGCACGACGAGCACCGTGAACCCGAGCCCCGCGATCGCGACCAGCACCGCCACGTACCAGTGCGCCAGCGTCCGGTTGATCATCGCGCTGACGCTGGGCGGCTGCGGACCTGCAGGCCGCGCCGCTGCGTCGGCGGGGATCGCCCCGAGCGCCTCCTGGGGCGGGGTAGGCCCGGGGAGCTGCTGGTTCATCTTCTTGTCCATGGTCCCCGCTCCTCGAAGGTTGCCTTGCTCCGCCCGATCCGGAGGACGCGCACCCCGGTCTGGCAGGCTGGTTGGCTATGGTAGACGTGCGACGCGCGAGCGCCAGCTTGTTGCACTCGGCCGTGCCCGCCGCGTGCCCGCCGCGTGCCCGCCGCGCGCAACCCCACGCCTAACACGCCCCCAGTACGCGCAGCACGCGGAACCAGCGCCGCGACGACGGAGGGGCACCGTCCGGGCGACTCCAGCCGCTCAGCGCCGTCCGCGCGACACTCGCCGCGGGGCGCTGCCACCGCAGCCGTTGTCGACGGCTGGGCCGAGGGGCCGGGGTGGCGGCGCGCGCGCCGCCACCGAGCGTCACGTGGGGAACACCCGATCGAGGCGCAGCAGGCGGAAGATCGCGCGCGGCTGATCCCTCAGCCCGACGATGCGCACCTGGCCGCCGTTGGCCCGTACCCGCTTGAACAGCGAGACGATGACGCCGACGCCCGAGCTGTCGATCAGCCGGAGGGACGAGAGCTCGAGCGTGATGTTCTGCCGGTTCTCGGCCACCAGCTCGTCCACCAATGTCCTGAACTCCGGTGCGGTCACTGCGTCGAGGGTCCCCTCGAACTGCACGACCGTCTCACTGCCGTTATCGGTCCGCGTATAACTCATTGGATTTTGATTCCCCCTGCGGCGCGGGTCGCGCCCGAACGGGAGACGCTCCGCATTCGAAAACTGCTCGTCCGATGCCCTGTCGCCCCGGCGAAATCGGCGTCGGAATGCTCTTGTTCGCTGCTGCCTTCACCCCCGTCGCCGGCAATACACGAGCTGCCCTCCCTCCGTTTCACAAGACGGAGGACATTCGGACTGCCGGGACAGTAGTCGACCTCATCCATGAACGACTTGATGATGAAGAGCCCCATCCCGGACTCGGGGAGGTCGTCGATGGGAGGGTTGTCGATGGCCGCGGGATCGAAGCTGCATCCCGTGTCCATCAAACGGATGATGATGCCGTCCGCGTCGGATTCGATCTCGATGTCGACGTCGCCCGGCGGGCCAGCGCGGTATCCGTGAATCGCGATGTTGTTGAACGCCTCGCCGAACGCCGAGACGGTCTGGTCCTCGAAATCCTCCTGGGTGAGGCCGGGCGACCCGCCCTCGACCCTCCCAGGCGCGGCCATCTTGCATGCGGCCGCCACCACGCGGAGGGCGAGGTGGCGATAGGTCAACGAACCTGGTACGCGGAGTCGGATCACGCCCAAACCTCCATCCGAGCTTGTACCCTACCACGTTCTCGACTATGGGAGCCACAAGGTAAACAGTGACACCTGGCGTTCGTGTAGCGAAACGTGCGATCGACATCGCGGGCTCGCTCGTGGGTCTCACGCTGACCCTCCCGCTCTACCCTCTCATCGGCGCGGCCATCTACCTCGAGTCGCCCGGGCCGATCTTCTACATGCAGCGCCGTGCCGGGATGCTCATCGGTACGGAAGTACGGGATGGCGTGGCCTACCCGCGGTTCGTCGAATTCCACATGCGCAAGTTTCGTTCCATGCGTGTGGATGCCGAGAAATTGACGGGGGCCGTGCTCGCCCAGCAGGACGACCCGCGCATCACCCGGGTCGGCCGCTTCCTGCGCAAGACGCGCCTCGATGAGATCCCGCAGTTCTGGAGCGTGCTCATGGGCGACATGAGCATCGTGGGGCCGCGCCCCGAGCGCCCCGAGTTGCTCGTCAACCTCGCGCTCGCCATTCCCTTCTTCGAGGAGCGGATGCGCGACATCAAGCCGGGCATCACGGGGCTCGCGCAGGTGTCGCTCGGGTATACCGGACGCGCCCCGGCGGAGAGCGAGGTCGCCGCGTTCGAGGCGACGCTGACGAACCCGTTCGGCCTCGAGGAGGCGGAGGGGGCCGAGGCCGACGACATGCGGATGAAGCTGCTCTTCGATCTCGCGTACGCCGCGTCGCTCGAGAAGCTCTCGACGTTCCTGCAGATGGAGCTCTCGATCATCGTGAAGACGCCGCTCGTGATGGTCCTCGGCCTCGGGCGCTGAGCGGGCGCCGCGCCTCCGGACCCCGGCGCCATTGCGCTCTCTCCGCTGAACCGGGGCCGCTTCCCGCGGCTCCGCTAGCCCCTCTTGCTGAGCACGACGATCACGAGCACCAGGGCGAGGTCAGCCAGGATGAGCCGGTAGACGTCGCGCTTCTCGAGCCGGATCGAGAAGTTCGGATCGACGCTCCTGATGGCGGAATACAGCGCTCCCGCCAGGCCGAAGTAGATCCAGAGCACGTAGTGGTAGGTGAACGAGAGGAAGAAGATCCCGACCATCATCCCGCAGAACCCGGCCATGATCGCCATGGACCAGGCGCGGATCATCGCGAACTGGGCGCCGTGCTCGTACCGCTTGAGCGCGACCAGCGAGATCTTGAGGGTGAGGTAGATCATCGCCGTCCACGCGAACATCCCGAGCGGGCCGAGCTCCGAGAGCGCGAGCAGGTACGCGTTGTGCGCGGTGAGCCAGTGGTGCTCCGTGAACTGGCGGTAGCCCGCGCCCATCAGCGGGAACATCCGGTAGATAATCAGGCCCTCGCCCAGGATCTCCGTGCGCTCGTTCGCCGACTCATCCGCCTCGCCGCCGCCGCGGCCGCCGAGGAGCATGAGCGGCGCCGCGCAGACCGCGCCGAAGATCGCGCCGCGGATGCCGTACTTCTTGACGAAGTAGACGCCCAGCACCGTCGCGAAGACGAGCTGGCCGCCCCGGGACTGCGTGAGGATGATCGCGGTCGCGATCAGGAGGAGCGAGCCGAAGACCAGGAGCGCGCGCGTGAAGGAGCGCTTCTGCTCGAACATCGCGAAGCTGAACGGCAGCACGATGCCCGCCGTGAGCGCGAGCTCGTTCGGATCCTGGAGCACGCCGCGCCAGCGCACGCGGCCGTTGATCGTCGACGTCTTGAAGAGGCCGACGCGCTCGCACAGGTACTCGACCTCGGGATCGGCGCCCGGCCCCTCGCGGCAGTCCACGCGGAGCTCGCAGGACCGGCCGTCGGGGATGCCGGCCTCGCCGCGCGAACCTCCGATGGTCTGCGTCATCGCCAGGCACTGAAACGAGGAGAACCCCTGGTGGATCGCGACGCCCGCCACGAAGAGGCCCATGATGAGCACCGTGGCGGCGAGCTTCTGGAACCCTTTGAAGCCGTCGGGGCTGTGCCCGATCAGGAAGAAGAGGACGAACGTCACGCTGATCGAGACGAACCCCCCGGTGAACTCGGCGGGGTTCCGGATGCCGAGCGTGAGCACGCACCAGAAGTAGACGACGATGGCCCACCGGAGCTGCGGGGTCGCCTTCAGCCTGACCTTGCCCATGGCGAGATCGAGGCCCATGCCCATGAAGGCGAGGCCGAGCCAGAGGTACAGGAACGGCAGGCTCTCGAAGCGCTCGTCCCACTCCTGAGGCCTGCCGTAGATGAAGACGATGAGAAGGATGACCCCGGGGAGCGCGAGCATGTCGAGGGTCCTCGGCGGAGACGCCGTTCGGGTGGTGGGGGACGTTCCGGAGGATCGCGGCTCGCGTCAAGCGACTTGCGCTCGCTCCCTCCGGCGTGGTTGCCGGGCCCTCGAGCCTACGTGCTGAGGCCCACGCGGCGCACGGCCTGGTTCAGGAACGGGACGAACTCATCCGCGGCCCTCGCGTTGCCCGCGCTCGAGGGGTGGTGGTCGGTGTTCCCCTCCGAGCCGTGCAGGGAGAAGTTGGACTCGCCCTTGTTCGTGAGCACGTCGTAGTAGTCGAAGACGACGACGTTCTTCTCCGGATAGCCGCTGAGCCAGCCGTCGGGCGACTTGACCCAGTTGTTGAACGAGCGGGCGAGATCCGCCTGGCGCTGCGCGATCTCGGCGTCGGAGGGCTTCCCGAGGAGCCGCTTCGCGGTCCACTTCCAGGCGGGGTCCTTCGAGCGTTTGAGGATGTTGGCGGGGGCGGTGACGTAGACGAACAGCGTGTCCTTCCGCTTCGCGAGGTCGGGCAGGATGGACGCCAGCGTGGCCTTCGCGTTCCAGACGGTGAGCTCCGGGCCGGCCGGGTTGCCGGGGGCGGAGCCCTCGCCGACGAAGCGGTTGTTGGGATAACAGGACTTGAAGACGACGATCCGGTTCACCACGCCGTCCGGGTGCATCTGGTCGTTCAGCGCGACCCGGAGCACCTTGTCCATCTTGTCGCGGAACTTGGGCGCCCAGTCGAAGAGGTCGGTGTTCTCGCCGATCTCGCTGCCGTAGGAGGCCTCGTGGACGCGGTAACCCTGCTCTGTGAGCTTCCTCTTGAGCCCGCCTCCGTTCGGGTGCGCCTCGTAGACGCACGACGCCTTCTCCTTCTCGGCGCCCGTCTCCGTGAGGAGCTGGCCGCCGCACGAGTGGTGGATGAACAGGAGATCCAGCGGGGCATCGGGCCGGGCGCTCGCGAAGCCGGACAGGTCGAGCGAGCCGGCCTTCGCGATGGGGCCGGTCGCGGCCGGCGCCGTGCCCTCGATGGGGATGAACAGGGCGCCCAGCGCGACGAGGAATGCGCCGGCAGAGACGAGTCGCTTCTTGCTCATGGCATCTCCGTACAGGACGTGGGCAAAGAGAGTGGATTATCGCAGCGCGCCACGCCGAGGACAAGCGGGCGCGGACGGCGTCATCGTCGCGTTTGCCGTTGCTGTTGCCGTTTGCGACACGGCGCTCAGAAGGTGAGGACGCCGCCCTCGTCGGCCTTGGCGGCGGAGCCGGCGCGGATCGTGATCTCGTCGCCGCCGCCCGCGGGCTTCCTGATCACGTCGTAGGACGCGCCGGGGGAGAGCCCCGTGACGACGTGCTTCGCCACGCCAGGGAGCGAGGTGAACTGCACCTCGGACACGGCGCCCAGATCGACCGGGAACAGGACCAGCGTGCCCTTCACCGCCGCGCCGGCGAACGGCGTCCCGCGCTTCGTGCGCACGAGCGTCACCGGATCCGCCGTCGCGTTGCCGGCCGCGCCCTGGAGCACGTGCAGGAAGCGCGTGTCCTTCGGCATCGGGGCCGGCGGCTCGACCCGCAGGGTCGCGAGCATCTGCTCGTTCTCGGCCGGCTTGGTCTCCCAGGAGCCCGTCGGCTTGTACGGCTCGGCCACCATGACGGCGCTCTCCGGCAGGAGCGTGGTCACGAAGAGCTTCTGCCCCTTCGCGGTCGTGGCCGTCGCGAGCTTCCCCGCGACCTGCGCCGCGCTCGGCGTCTGCACGAAGAAGCGCTTGAAGCGCCCCTCCTTGCCCGTGGCGGCGCGGTCGTAGAGCACGAGGTGGTCCGGCTTGAGCCACACGAGCGCGCGGCTGACGTGCGTGACGTCGCGGATGTTCTCGTACTCGGAGTTGTAGAGCGGGGTCGCGTCGCCGAGGACGTAGACGTAGTCCTGCGCGAAGCTCTTCGCGAGCACCCTGGGATCGCCCGTGTGCACGAGCGGCCACTGGGACCCGCGCCGCCAGAGCTCGCCGCGGTTCGGGTCGTCGTGGCGGCGGTTCTTGTCGTTCTCGACCGTGAGGGTGTTGTGCTGATCGGAGCTCGCCATGAAGGCGCCGTACCCGACGCGCTCCTTCGTGAGCCACTCGCCGCCGCGGTAGAAGCCGAAGCTGAGGCCGTCGCCGTGCTGGTGGTCGATCTGCTCCCAGCCGAGCTGGAAGTGGAGCCACGTGGCCTCGGGCCCCCAGCTCGTCCTCGCGAAGACCTGGCCGAGGCCGGGGCCGTAGTGCGTGAGCGGGACGGAGGGGCGCGGGTCGGTCGGGGTGACCGCCGGGTCGAGCAGGAGGAAGTACATGATCGAGTGGCGCTTGTGGACCTGGCCGAGCTGCGAGCGGGCGCGCCGCGCGAGGGCGGCGGCGCCCCCCGGGCCGGCGTGGATGGCCATCCAGCGGAGCGCGTTCAGGCGCTCGGCGTTGCCGCTGTTCTCGGCGTGGAGGCCGAGCGCCGCGAACGGGTCGATGTGATCCGTGTACTCGTAGCGCTCCCCGTCGCCCGTCCACGCGGCCTGGTGGGTCGGCCCGATCCGGCCCGCCGGCGTGGCGGGGCTCAGGCTGTGGAGGTGGGCCGGGATGAACTCGTGCCAGAACGGGTTGCCGTCGAGGTGCACCTGCGGGCCCCACTTCGCCGGATCGGCCTCGCCGGCCGTCTGGATGGCGAGCAGCGTCTCGCTCACGTAGGCCAGCGTCGCGGGGCCGTACTGGAAGCCCTCCGGCGGCGCGCCGCCGCGCGCGTCGTTCCGCAGGAGGCTGTCGGTCATGTAGAGCCACGCCCCGGCGACGTTGGCGAAGTAGTCCCTGAGCCGCGGGTAGGTGCCGCTCGGCTTCGGATCCGGCGGATCGTCGGCCTCGTCGAACGCGAGCGACAGGAGCGTCAGGTTGCGCATGTGCGACGTGAAGTAGTTGTTCAGGGCGTACCTGCGCTTCTTCGGCTCCTTCAGCATCGCCGGGTCGTTCAGCTTGCCCACGGGCTCGGGGTGAGCGTGGCTCGTCGTCGACGACTTCAGCTGCTCCTCCGCCCAGCGGAGGAAGACGGGCCGTATCGCCGCCTTGTCCTGGGCCGAGAGGTACCCGTAGATCCAGTCGACCGTGAGGCCGAACGACTCTCCGGCCCAGCGGGCGCGGTCGCCGGTCGAGAACCTGCGGACGAAGGGATCTTGCGGATCCCCCTTGTTCACGCGGTCGACGATGTAGAGCAGGATCTTGCGCGCGCGGGCGGCGTGGTCGTTGCGGGCCGCTTCGTCGCTCGAGACGAGCGACATGAAGGCGAACAGCTCCGCGTGCGCCTCGCAGTAGGTGCGGGCGTGGGTGCAGTCGCCCTCCGAGGGGATGTTGCCCTTGTCCATCGCCGCCGCGGCCTCGGCCGCCACGGCGGCGAGCTCCTTGAACAGGGGGTTCGCCTGCGTGGCGCGCGCCCGGAGCTTCGGCAGATCGGCCGCGCGCACCCAGAGCCGGGGGTGCCCCTTGGCCGGCGTGGCCGGCGGCGCGGCCGGCGCGTCGAAGCGCGGCGCCTCGACCGCGAGGGCGGCGGTGGCGGACTGGGTGCCCGCGCCGCTGTGGACCGCCGGGGGCCCCGGGGTCTGCCGCCGCTCGCAGCCGGCGAGGAGACCCGCGAGGCCGAACGCGAGCCCGAGCGACGCGAGCGACGCGAGCGACGGCCGACCCGTCATGTCGCGCGTTCCTTGAGGTACGTGAACGTCCGCTGGAGGCCCTCCTCCGTGGAGACCAGCTGCTTCCACCCGAGCGCCTTCAGCTTCGTGTTGTCGAACCGGTTGCCCTTCCACGAGGTCGCGCTCTTGTACGGCGTGAAGATGGCGGGCAGCTGCCCCTTCGAGTAGGCATGGTAGCGCTCGACGAGCTTCGATATCCCGGTGAGGGCGAAGTAGGGCACCGTGAGCGAGCGGATCGGCTTCACCTCGCGCTTGTAGCGGGCGAGGTAGACGTCGGCCGTGGGCAGGTCGTCGTCGTGGACGTTGTAGACCTGCCCCCGCGCGACCTCGCTGCGGCCGGCGACGGCGATCGCCTCCGCGCAGTTCTCGACGTACGAGAGCGGGAGGATGTTGCGGCCGCCGAGGTGCAGGAACACGCCGAAGAGGCTCATCCCGACGCGGCTGGAGAAGGCGTTGCCGCCGGGGCCGTAGATGACGCCGGGGCGGAGCACCGTCAGCGGGAAGCCGTAGCGCCCCTGGTACTCCCAGAAGAGCTTCTCCTGCCGGAGCTTCGCCTGCGAGTAGAGATCGCGCTGCGCGGGCCGCGTCTCCAGGGGCGTGTTCTCGTCGACGATGTACCCCCGCGGGAGGTCGGCGACGCCGTAGACGCCGAAGGAGCTGACCAGGACGACGCGCGGCGAACGGCCGGTGTGGACGAGCGCCTCGAGCAGGTTCTTCGAGGCGACGACGGTGCTCAGGAACATGTCCGCGGGCGCGCCGCCCATGGCCGCGGCCACGTGGTAGACGACGTCCACGCCCTCGACCGCGCGCTCCGCGGCCTCCTTCGTGGCGAGGGAGCCCACCGCGATGTCGAGGGGGACGCCCCGCCGCTTCTCGATCTCCTCGAGCCGCGAGCGGTTGCTCGCGGGGCGGACGAGGCAGCGAAGATCGGTCTCGCCGTGGGCGAGCAGCCGGTCGACGAGGGCCGATCCGAGGAAGCCGTTCGAGCCGGTGACAAGGACTTTCATGTGCGCGCCTTCTCCTGCGGGACCTGCCGGAAGATCTCATCCATCATCGACGCGACCCGGATCATGTCCCGGTACGAGATGGGCAGCTCCGCGCCCCGCGTGATGCTGTCGTAGAAGAGGCCGATCAGGCGGTTCAGCCCCGAGAAGAAGTGGAAGTCGCTGCGGGCGAACCGCACCACGTTCTTGCCCCCCTCGCGGAGGTACGAGAGGGCCTGATCGAAGGCCGGGACGACGCGCCCGATGGCGCTCGGGAGCTTCGGCGACGCGTCGAGGGTGACCGTGCGGCTCGTGAAGTCGACGTGGAGCGTGTTCTTCGTGCCGTAGACGCGGAGGAAGTGCCCGGGCGGCCGCGCGTGCGACGAGAAGGTCCCGTAGGCGCTGACGCGCGCGCCCTGCACCGTGACGCGGAGCTCGTCGAGCATGTCGTCGCGCGAGTCGCCGAACCGCTTCTCCCGGAGCGCGTAGGCCGTCGCGGTGACCTTCGGCTGCTCGTCGTCCACGAACTCGACGATCTTGTTCAGCAGGTGATCGACGTTGTTGTGGAACAGCTTGCCCGGGAGGCGATGGACCCAGTGCGAGCCGTCGCCGAGGAGCGCCGCGCCGAAGGGGCCGGCGAGGTTGTAGCCGAAGCAGCTCTCCACGTGGACGGGATCGCCGATCACGCCGTCGCCGACGAGCCTGCGCATCTCGACGGCCGGGGGATCGAACTGGTACTCCCAGCCGACGGTCATCTTCTTCCCGGCGGCGGTGCAGAGCTCGATGAGGCGCCGCACGTCCGCGAGGTTCAGCGCAGTCGGCTTCTCCACGTAGACGTGGGCGCCGGCCTCGATGGCGCGCCGGGCGAGGAACAGGTGCGACTGCGGAGGGGTGGTGATGTGGACGACGTCGGGCTTCTCGACGTCGAGCAATCGGTCGAACGAGTCGTAGTGGCTCGGGATGCCGTAGCGCACCGCGATCTGCTCGGCCATCAGGAGCTCCAGGTCGCATACGGCGACGACCCGAGCCCGCTCCGGCATCTTCTGGATCTCTTCTATGTGGCCGTCGGCGATCTTGCCGCAGCCGACGATCGCGATTTTGAGGGTCATGCGGCGGCGGAGCGTACCGCAACGTGGCAGCCGAGAGCTAGGCTCTCGGCCGGCCCGCGGTCAGGAGCGTGGACGCGTCCACGCTCCTGACCGCGCGCGGGGACGGGCGAGGAGGAGCTTGATGACGGTCGCGGCGGCCTCGGGTAGGCTGCGCGGCGCAGCATAAAGAAGGGTGGTGATTCGTGCGCGTGCTCCATGTTCTTCATACGTCGCTGCCTGTCATTGCGGGGTACACGATCCGCAGCGACTACATCATCAAGCACCAGGCCGAGCACGGGATGCGGCCGGCGGTGGTGACGTCGGCGCAGCAGGGGTCCGGGGATGCGCTGAAGGACGAGATCGGCGGCATCTCGTACTGGCGGACGCGCGAGCCAACCGGCAAGAAGCTGCCGCTGGTCAGGGAGCTCCAGCTCGTGCGGGCGCTGGAGGCGCGCGTCGAGGACGCGATCCGGGAGTTTCAGCCCGATCTCGTGCACGCGCACTCGCCGATGCTCGTCGGCCTGCCGGCGCTCGCGGCGGCGCGCCGCTTCGGGCTGCCGCTCGTCTACGAGGTGCGCGACCTCTGGGAGAACGCCTCCGTCGACCGGGGCAAATTCAAAGAGGACTCGGCGCCTTACAAGGTCGCCGCCGGCCTCGAGACGATCGTCTACAAGTACGCTGACGCGACGGTGACGATCTGCGAGGCGCTGAAGGGCGCTGTCGCGCCGCGGGTGCGCAGCACGGACGCGCTCCACGTCGTGGGCAACGGCGTCGACTCGGACAAGTTCGCGCCTCGGGAGGCCCCGCCCGGCGCCTGGGAGCGCTTCGGGCTCGCGGGGAAGAAGCTCATCGGCTACGTCGGCACCTTCCAGCCGTACGAGGGGCTCCAGACGCTCATCGCGGCGATCGGCGACATCGCGCGGGAGATCCCGGACGCGCACGTCGTGATCACCGGGGCCGGCGGCCAGGAGATGGAGCTCAAGGCGTTCGCCCGCGAGCGAGGGGTGGAGTCCAAGGTGACCTTCACCGGGCGGGTGCCGCACGACGAGGTGTTCAACATCTACGCGATGGCGAGCCTGCTCGTGTATCCCCGCATCCGGACCCGCACGACCGAGCTCACGACGCCGCTGAAGCCGCTCGAGGCGATGTCCATGGCCCGGCCCGTGATGGTGAGCGACGTCGCGGCCATGGGGGAGCTCGTCCGTTACGGCGAGACCGGGTTCGTCTTCAAGGCGGGCGACAGCGCCGACCTCACGAGGCGGTGTGTCGAGGCGCTCAAGGACCCGGCGCGCCTCGAGCAGGTCGGCAAGAACGCGCGGGCGTGGATCCTCAAGGAGCGGCAGTGGCCCACGCTGCTCTCGCGGTACGAGACCATCTACGAGCAGGCGATCGCCGTGCGGCGCGGACAGGGCAAGTCGCGCGTCGGCGAGCCGCGCGTGGCGTGAAGGGCGGCGACGCCGGCCCGGGCTTCCCACGGCCGACGGCCAGCGTCGCTGCCGCGTGAGCGTCGCGATCCCTAGGCGCGTCCTCGCGCGATCCGGGGTATGATCACGCGGCCCCATCCCGCCCCTTCGGGAACTGGCAGGAGGTCTCTCAACGTGTTCGAGATCAAAGTCGACCGGAACATCGCCATGGTGGATTTCGTCCTCGAGGGGCGTGTCCGCCTCGAGGAGATGGAGAACTTCGTCAGCGAGCTGAGGAAGGCGTGCGAGAGCCTCCAGGGCCGGGGGATCAAGATCAAGGCCGATGTCCGCGGGTTCAGGCCGATGTCCCCCGATGTGGCGGAGAAGATCCGCGCCGTCCAGGAGTTCGGCCTGGAGCTCGGGGTGATGCGGGTCGCCGAGATCATCGAGAGCGACATCGTCGCGCTCCAGCTGAACCGCGTGGCGCGCGAGAGCGGCACGGACAAGGTCCTCCGGCGCTTCTGGGACGAGGACGCAGCCCACGAGTGGCTCCTCCACGGCGATCCGGAATGAGCGGCGGGCACCCGCTTCGGAGACGGGCCCATCTCGACGTTTTCGGTGCTCAGCGCACCTGAGTGCGCTTCCGCGCCGAAAACGTCGATCTGGGCCCGTCTCCTGTGCGGGTGACCGCCGCTCGGCGGCGGGGCGGGGGCCGGAGAGAAGGGGGCGGGGGGCGCTAGAAGAGGGGGGGCGGGTCGGAGGGGTGCGGGGGGCGGTACTGCTTCAGGATCTCGGCCACGGCGTCCAGCGGCAGGGCCGGGGCGTGGTGTCCGCTGTGGCCGGTCATGTCGACGCCGCCGCACATCGCGTTGAGGATCGCCTCCTCCACCACGTCGACGGTGGCCTCGTAGAGCGCGTCGACCTCGGTGTCGAGGACGAGCTCGGCCATGTGCCGGCCCGGCGCGAGGGGGTGCACGCTGAGCGAGCGGCTCGACCGGGGGGCGCTCCACTGCTCGGTGGCGACGCGAGGCACCCGGTTCGCGGTGCTCCAGGCGAGGACGATCTCGCCCGAGTTGTTGGCCGCATACCCGCCGGTCCGGCCGATCGCGAGCGCGGCGCGCCGCGCGAGGCGCGCGAGCTGGCGATGGATGAGCGGGGCGTCGGTGGCGACGAGCACGATGATCGAGCCGGCGGGGCCCCGCCGCGGGACGTGGTTGAAGCGGTCGCTGATGAGCCGCCCGACCGGGACCCCATCGACGCGGAGCAGCTCGCGATCGCCGAAGTTCGACAGCACGAGCGCCCCCACGAGGGCGTCGACCCCGCCGACAGGGACCGACCGGCTCGAGGTGCCGATCCCGCCCGCGAAGTGGAACGTCTGCATGCCCGTGCCGGCGCCGACGCACCCCTCGGCCACGGGGCCACCCCGGGCGTTGTCGATCGCCTCGTCGACGTCGGCCTGCGCCACGTGGCGCCCCACGGCGTCGTTGAGGAAGCTGTCGTCGCACTCGGCGACGACCGGGATCACGACGTCGTAGTCCTTGCCGATCTTGGGGTGCTTGCGCGAGAGCCACGCGACGGTCGCGTCGAGGACGCGGCCGACGCAGAGCGTGCTGCAGAGCAGGATCGGCGTCTCGCAGAGGCCCCACTCGTTGATCTGCGAGAGGCCGGTCACCTCGCCCGCGCCGTTGAGCACGTAGCTCGCGGTGAACACCCGATCGAGGAAGACGTCGCCGTCGGCCGGGACGACCGCGGTCACGCCCGTGCGCACCGGACCGAGGCCGGGGACGAGCTCGCCTTCGCCCTCGATCTTGGTCACGTGGTGGACCCGCACCCCAGGGATGTCCGTGATCGCGTTCTCCGGACCGGTCGGAAAGCGGCCGATCGCGACGCCGAGATCGCGCAGCCGAGGGCGCCTGAGCGCGGTCGAGCGCGCGCTCATGGGCCGGCGACCTCGCCGCTCGCGACGGAGACCGTGTCGGAGAGGGGCGCGGACTCCGCCGGCAGCGGCGCGGGCCCGGCGAGCGCCGGGCCGGGCGCGGCCAGCAGGCCCGGGTCGGCGGCCGGCGAGGCGATCGCCGCGCTCGCGGAGGGCGCGGCCGCGCCCGCCGCAGGCGCCGCCGCGGTGAACGCGGCCCGCGGCGCCGCGGCGCGGGCGTCGCGGTAGCGCTTGAGGCAGCCGGCCAGGATCTCGCCGATCAGCGTCCGGTAATCCATCCCCGCCACCTTCGCGATCACGCAGAGATCGCTGAAGTCGGGCGTCAGGCCGGGCAGCGGGTTGATCTCGATGACGTACACCCTCCCGTCCTTCCCCATGCGCAGATCGACCCGGGCCACGTCGCGGCACCCGAGGGCCGCGAACGTGTCGCGCACGACCTTCTCGACGCGGCGGAGCTCCGACGGCGTGAGCTGCGCGGGGCACTCGAAGCGCACGCGCGGCGTGTCCGATTGCTTCTCGTCGTAGCCGTAGACGGGGTAGGTGGGCGGGTCGACGAAGACGACCTCCATCGGCGGCAGCACCTTCGGCCGCCGCTCGCCGAGCAGGCCCACGGTGAACTCGCGGCCCGTGATGTACTCCTCGATGAGGGCCGGCTGGTGGTAGCGATCGACCAGCTGCTTCGCCGCGGCGCGCGCGGCGGCCTCGTCCTTGACGACGGACGCGGAGGTGATCCCCTTCGAGGTCCCCTCGGCGTTGGGCTTCACGATCACCGGGTACCGGAACGGCTTCAGCTTCTCGCGCCCGGTCGTGACCACCTGCCACTCGGCCGTCTCGATGCCGGCCGCCCGCAGGATCTGCTTCGTGAGGCCCTTGTCGAGGGCGAGCGAGAGCGTTGTCGCGTCCGAGCCGCTGTAGGGGATGCCGAGCAGCTCGCAGAGCGCCGGCACCTGCGCCTCGCGGCCGCGGCCGCGGAGCCCCTCGGCGATGTTGAAGACGACGTCGACCCCGGAAGCCGCGAGCGCGCGCGGCAGGTCCGGGGTCGCCTCGAGCGGGACCACGGTGTGGCCGTAGCTCTCGATGGCGCTGGCGATCGCCTGGATCGTGCGCGGCGAGTCGAACTCGGCCTCCAGGTCGTGCATCGTGCCGGGGCCCGCCTTGTCGGCCGCGGCCGTGTCGCTCCGCTTCATGTTGTAGGTGAAGCCGACGCGGAGCGCGGTCCGCTTCGACCGGCGCGGCTGGTTGCTCTCCAGGAGCGGCAGGAGCCCCCGCCGCTTGCAGGCGCTCCTCACGATGGCCCGGATCACGCCGTCGAAGTCGACGCCGCGCTGCGCCGCCGCGACGAAGACGCTGGCGCCCGGCTGGAGGGTGGGCAGCCCGTCGACCTCGAGGAAGTGGACGTCGTGGCCCTGGCTGCGCGAGGCGGACGGCGTGACCCGGAACTCGCAGCGGGCGTGATCCTTGAGGTCCAGGGCGCGCACGACGCGCGCGGTGAGCGACCGGATGCGCTCGAGCGTGGCCGCGGGCAGCTGCGCGGGCCGGCGCGTGACGTGCTCGGGCTTCGCGTGCTTCAGGTTGAAGTCGTACACGTTGTAGCTGCCGGGCACCTGGGGATCGATCACGAACTCGATGGGGTCGAGGATCCCCTCGGGGATCCCGGTGCCGCTCGAGCGCGCGGGGCTCGTCTCCTTCAGCCCGTCGACGAAGGCGCACGCGACGTCGATGCCGGCGATGTAGTGCTCGACCAGCAGGCCCGCCTCGAAGCGCGCGAGCTGCCGCTCGACGACCTCGGCGAGGTGGTGCGCGTCCTCGCAGACGCTCCACTCCCGGAAGATGCCCTTGGAGGAGCCCTCGAAGTTCGGCTTCACGATGACGGGGAAGCTCATGTCGTCGAGCGCGCCGCTCTCCAGCGTGGTCCGGTTGACGAGGCGGGCGCGCGGGGTGGCGACGCCGTAGCTCGCGAGGACGCGCTTCGTGAGCGACTTGTCGAGCGCGACGTTCAGCGTGTAGGCGTCGGAGCCGGTGTACGGGATGCCGAGCTCGTCGAAGAGCGACGGATAGAACGCCTCGCGCGTCTTGCCCTTGTGGCCCTCGGCCGTGTTGAAGATGAGGTCCGGCTGGAGCGCCTCGAGCCGGGCGAGGACCCGGGAGGCCGGCCCGCTGACCTCGATCCGCTCGACCTCGTGCCCGGCTCGCTCGAGCGCGCCGGCGATGGCGGCGATCGTCTCCGGGCTGTCGAACTCGGCTTCCTCGGCGGAGCTCGTGATCTTCAGGTTGTGCGTGAGCGCGATGCGCATGGTCTCTCCTGTGCCGGTCGTCCGGGCCGCGGCTCCCCCGGTGCTCTGCCGGAGGCGCACGCGCGTGCGAGATTACGGCCAGCAGGCGTGATTTGCCGGGGAAAAAGCAGGAGAGCGCCGCGGGGGGCTCCGGGGCTCGGCGGGCTCCCGCTCGCGCGGAGGTCGTGCTAGCGACCCCGTGTGGATCGTTTCGCCGCACACGACGCCGACCGCTCTCCGCCGCCCGAGCCTGGCCTCCCTTACGAGGAGCTGAACGAGCCGCAGGCGCGCGCGGCCAGCCACGCGGCGGGGCCGCTCCTCATCTTCGCCGGCGCGGGGAGCGGCAAGACCCGCGTCATCGTGTACCGGATCGCGAACCTCATCGTCACGCACCGTGTCCCGCCCTACCGGATCCTGGCGGTGACGTTCACGAACAAGGCGGCGACCGAGATGAAGCGCCGGCTGGAGGGGCTCATCGGGGCCGACATCGTGAAGGACCTCTGGGTGGGCACGTTCCACGCGGTGTGCGCGCGCCTGTTGCGCCGGCACCACGAGGCGGCCGGGCTCGACAAGAACTTCGTCATTTACGACGACGACGATCAGCGGGCGGTTATGAACCGCGTGCTCAAGGAGCTCAACCTCGACGATCGGCGCTATCCGCCCCGCCAGGTGCTCTCGCGCATCCACGCGGAGAAGCAGGAGGGGCGGGGGCCCGCCGAGTTCGAGCGGAAGGGCTACTTCGACGACGCGATCGCGCGGTGCTTCGAGGCGTACGAGCGGCACCTCAAGGCGGCGAGCGCGGTGGACTTCGACGACCTGCTGCTCGCGGTGCTGCGCATCGCGGAGGACCCGACGAGCTACGCCGGCGAGGATCTCCGGGGGCGCTTCCGGCACGTGCTCGTGGACGAGTTCCAGGACGTGAACCAGGTGCAGTACCGGCTCGTCCGGGCGTTCTGCAAGAGCCACGACAACCTCTGCGTGGTCGGCGACGACGACCAGAGCATCTACCGCTGGCGCGGCGCGGACGTCCGGATCGTCCGCGGCTTCCGGCGCGATTTTCCGCACGCGACGGTGGTGAAGCTCGAGCAGAACTACCGATCCATCGGGCATGTCGTGCGGGGCGCGCTCGGCGTGATCCGCCACGCGTCGGATCGCGAGCCGAAGGAGCTCTGGACGGCGAACCAGGACGGCACGCCGATCGACGTGGTGGCGGCGGACAGCGAGCACGACGAGGCGGCGTGGGTGGTCGAGTGCGTCCGCGCGCTCATCGCGGAGGGCGTCTCGCCGAACGAGATCGCGGTGTTCTACCGGATCCACGCGCAGTCGCGCGTGCTCGAGGAGGTGCTGCGCGAGGCGCGCATCCCGTACCAGATCATCGGGGGCACGCGCTTCTTCGAGCGGGCGGAGGTGAAGAACCTGCTCTCGTACCTCCGGGTGATCGCGAACCCCAAGAGCGATGTGGATCTCAACCGCATCATCAACGTGCCCGCCCGCAAGATCGGCCAGAGCACGGTCGACAAGCTCATCCAGGCGGCGGATCTGCTGGGCGTGTCGCTGTTCGAGGCGATCGATCCGCTCCTGGAGGGGCGGGTGCCGCCGTCGGCGATGCCGGGGGGCCAGCTGCCGCCGCTCGCGTCGGCGGCGAAGCGCAGCCTGCTCGGCTTCCGCGATCTGATCCACGGGCTCATGACCGAGGCGAAGAGCGCGTCGCCGAGCGCGCTGGCGGAGGAGGTGCTCGCGCGGTCGGGCTACGCCAAGGCGCTCGAGCAGGAGGACAGCGTCGAGTCGGAGGCGCGGCTCCAGAACTTGCGCGAGCTCGTGCAGTCGCTCGTCGACTACGAGCAGGAGGCGACCGCCGCGGGCGACGAGGCGACGCTCGCGGGCTACCTCGAGCGGGTGAGCCTGGTGTCGGACGTCGACGCGCTCGCGGACGTGCCCAAGGTGGCGATGATGACGATCCACGCCGCGAAGGGGCTGGAGTTCCACGCGGTGTTCCTGACCGGCATGGAGGAGGACCTGTTCCCGTTCCGGAGCCAGGATCCGAACCGCAAGGGCGACATCGAGGAGGAGCGCCGGCTGGCCTACGTCGCGATCACGCGGGCGCGCGAGCGGCTCTGGATCACGCACGCGGCGCGGCGGGCGATCTTCGGCCAGACGCGTTACGGCTTGCCGAGCCGCTTCCTCGCGGATCTGCCGCCGGCCTCGGTGCGCCCGATCGCGACGCCCGCCAGCATGATGGCGCAGCGCCGGGTCGAGGGCGGCTTCGGCGGGGGCGGCGGGTACGCCGCGCCCGGGCTCCGGTTCGGCGGGCAGGAGCGCTCGTGGGAGGGCCGCGAGCGGAGGCCCGGGGCGCAGGCGGACGAGCGGTTCGCAGGGGCGCGGTTCTCGCGGGAGGGCGAGCCGGCGAGGGCGCGCGTGGACGTCCCCGACCGGGCGCCGGGCGAGCGGTATATCGAGCGGGAGGCGGTCGACCCGGGCGCCGAGGGCAGCGAGGGGCTCGCGCTGCGGCGCGGGATGCGGGTGTACCACGAGCGGTTCGGGCCGGGCGTGGTCGAGAGCGTGGATCCCGGGGCGGATCCGATCGCGACCGTGAAGTTCTCCGGGTGGGGGAAGAAGCGGATCAAGGTGGCGTTCCTGCGCGCCGGGCCGTGAGAGGGGCGGGGCGCTGGTAGCGCGTCGACAAGGGACGGTTCCGGCCGCGCGGGAAGCGCCGCCCAGCGGCCGGGCCCCTGAGAGGGGCCCTGAGCGACCCGGTGTCAGCGGCTGGACGCGGCCGCGGCGGTGGACGTGGCGAGGCGCCGGAAATGCTCGATGCTGAGGAGGTTGCACAGGGTCTCCAGGTGCCGCTGGCGCGCCCTGTGCTCGTCCAGCAGGCGGGCGACGGACTCGTGCCCGAGCAGGTCCACGGCGATGCTGTCTCGCGAGAGGAGCACGTCGCGCGCGTGGTCGTGGAGCGGCCCCGCGAGCATTTCGGCGCGCATGGCGTCCGCCGAGCGGCGCTTCTTGCCCGAGCGGCCGCGCCACGCGGTCGCCGCTCGCCAGACCTCGCCGGTGACATAGAGCAGATCGCGCGCGAGCAGGCGTGAGAGCCCGGGCCCCTGGAGCGCAAGCAGGGAGTTGTCGTTCACGAGGATGCCGCGCGCGGACGGCAAGAAGCGGCGCACGATGGCGTCGTGGAGGCCCGCGTGCATGCCAATCGGGGAGGGCAGGCCGAACGCCAGCCGCACGAGGGATGGGCTGGCGTACGGGGAGAAGGTATTCCACCAGGCGAAACGCGACGTGATCGCGCCCCAGCGGCCATACCGCTCGAAGAGGTAGAATTGATCGAGCACGTCGTGGAGGTCGGGCGAGCGCCGGAACATCGCCTCGACCACCGAGCGGGTGCGCTCGCGGGCGGCGGCCAGAGGATCGGGTGAGCGAAAGCTCAGCGCTGTCGGGCGGCGCCACTTCCGGACGAAGAAGGCCGCTACGTCGTCCGCGTTGGCGCGGGCCACCCGCGTGTATTGGCCGGGGCGAGCATAGTAATAACCACGGAAGATCTCGCCTCCACCCCCTTCGAAGCCCAGGGGGCGGTCGTCCCAGCTCGGATACCTGTCAATCGCGCGCTTGGCGCTGGAATCGCCGTTCATGTGAAACGCGATGAGATCCGCGTGACGGCTGAAATCGTCGTGGATGGGCAGATCCAGCTCGCGGTGCTCGTGGCGTACGCCCACGAGAGCGGCGATGCGCCTGGCCACGCGCACGTCGAGGCTGTCGGTCGCGCCGGTGGTCTTGGCCACGATGCGCTCCGCCGGCGCGATCGACGCGACCAGCGCAAAAGCCGCGCGGCTGTCGATGCCCGCGGTCAGATCGGCCTGCACCGTGTCGCAGCCCGCCGCGGCGAAGCGCGTGTTCTCGCGCATGGTGTCGACGATCCGGTCGATTCGCTCCCGGACCGCGGCCGCGTCGCGGGCGTCGATGCGGCGCTCGAACAGCCCGAGCGGCGCGGGGAGCCGCTCCAGGCGGCCGCCCCGCAGGCGCAGCCAGTGCGCCGGATCGCCCGGCTCGACGCGCGCGAGCAGCGGCCGCCCGCCGATGGACCAGTCCGCGGTGATGATCGAGCACGCCGAGGCGTGATCGATCTCGACAGGGCACGCCCCGGTCGCCACGAGCGCGACGTCGTGCGGAGAGACGTAGAGGACCCCGCCCGCGTGCAGGGTGCGCAGCGCCCGGCGGCCGAGCAGATCCGAGATCACCGAGGCCGTGCGCTCAGCGCGGTCGACGACGATGACGGAGAAATTGCCATCGAGCGCGGCCACCGCGTCCCCGCCGCCCGACGTCCAGGCGCGGAGGACGGCCCTCGCGGGCGCAGCCCTGGATTCGCCCTGCAGCTCGCCGAACAACAGCACAGCGTGCGTGTCGGTGACCACGTGATCGAGCAGGGCGAGCCGCGCCCCCGGCTCCGGCGTGAGGAGCGCCCACCCGCCGCCCACCTCTGGCAGGACCTCCACCGTTATCCGGGGCTCCGGGCCCATGGAGGACATCCGCTCGCCGACGAGGAGCGCCGCGCGGCGGAGAAACGCGCCGGGATCGCGGTCGCTCGCGTCCGGCAGGTTGAAGGCGGCGATGAACGAAATCAAGGGTTCCTCACCTGAGCTGTGATGCCCGCCCAGCAAAGCGGGTGATGGCGAGCGGCCGCGACGAGCGCTTCGCGCGCGAGGAGGGCCAGCGACGGGGAGCGCTCATGCGGGCGCGAATCTAGCCGGAGCTCCGCCATCGCCGCAAGCGACCGCCGAGAGGACGCCGCGCGGCCCCTCGCACGGAGCGCGCTGGCTGGGGAAGACGGCATCCCCGCTCCCACCCACCCTGGTACAAAGTCCTCAGGCACGGCGAGGGAACAACACGCCTCGCCCTAGATCCACACCTCGCCTAGCAGCGGGAGCACGCCCAGGTTCACGTCCCGCGACGCGCGGCCGAGGCGCTCTGCCAGGCGCTCTCCCTGCATCGCGGGGAGCGCGACGGCGGGGCGATCGAGGGGCAGAAAGAAATTGTCCCAGTGCGAGAAGAGCACCGCGCGCGGCGACAGGGCGCGCGCGACGCGCTCGGGGAAAGCGCTCGAGGCGGTCCAGCCGGCCACGCAGAGCAGGAGCAGGTCGGGCTCCCTGCAATCGAGGCCCGCCTCGACGAGCTCCGCGCTGCCCAGGTGGACGATGCGCCGGTCCGCGACCCGGATCTCCACCGCAAAGACGGCGCCGCACCGGTAACGCTCGGCCCGGAGCGGGACCTGGTCGCAATCGGAGATGTCGCCGGGGAAGGGGACCCGGCCGAGCAGCAGGCGGGCGTGAGCGCTCGGGAAGAAGCGCAGCTGGAACGGGCCGACCTCGGCGACCACGGGCTCGCCGCCCGGCGCGCGCTCGACGTCGCGCACGCGCGCCGCGGGGACGCCGGCGGCGCGACAGAGCGCCGCCGCGGAGCGCGAGCCGAAGACCGTGGCCCCGGTGCGGAGCGCGATCTCCGGGATGTCGAGCGCGTGATCGAAATGGGTGTGGCCCGCGATGACGGCGTCGGCGCGCGGCGCGTGGCGCGCGATGGCGGCCACGTCGGGGGCGAGCCGGCCGACCACGCAACGGAGGAGCGAAGCGCGCGTGAGGTAGGGATCGATCAGCACCACCACGCCGGCGTGCTCGATCGCGAACCCCGCCGTGCCCAGCCACCGCACCCGGACCTCGCCCGCCGGCGCGAGCGACCGCGGAGAGAAGGTGTCGGCGATCATCGGCGCGCGCTCGTCCGGCCGGCAGAAGGGGTGAGTCGGTGCGGCGTGCTCATCGAGATCGAGATCGGATCGAGATCGAAACGTACGCAAGTGTCCGTGTTTCCGGCGACCGAAGCTCGTCCGCTCGGTTACGATTGTCGGTCGTGGCAGACCGAACGCGCGCCGGCACGATCGCCGCCCTCGCCGCGCTGTACTTCGCACAGGGCATCCCGTTCGGCTTCCAGGCGACGGCGCTCCCCGTCTTCCTGCGGGCGAGCGGCGTCTCGCTCTCCGGCGTGGGCTTCGCCGGCGCGCTCGCGCTCCCGTGGGCGGCGAAGGCGCTCTGGGCGCCGCTCGTCGACCGCTACGGCTGGGAGCGGATCGGCAGGCGCCGCTCGTGGATCCTGCCGCTCGGGGTGCTGCTCTCGCTCACGTGCGCGGCCGCCGCGTTCGTCCCGCCGTCGCGCCACCTCGGCGCCCTGCTCGCGCTGGTCTTCCTGATGAACCTGCTCGCGGCCACCCAGGACATCGCGGTCGACGGGCTCGCGATCGATCTGCTCGGGCGCGGCGAGCTCGGCCTGGCGAACGCCGCGCAGGTGGTCGGCTACAAGGTCGGCATGCTCGTCGCGGGCGGGCTGCTCGTCTGGGCGAGCGCCTGGATCGGCTGGGGCGGTCAGTTCGGGGCGATGGCCGCGCTGGTCTTCCTCTCGGCGCTGGCCTCGCTCGCGCTGCGCGAGCCTCCCGCGAGCGAGGTCGAGGCGCACGCGCGCCGGTCGCTCCGCGAGGTGCTCGCGGCGGTCTTCGCCGCCCTGCGGGCGCCTGGCGCGCTCTGGGTCGTCGCCTTCCTCGGGACCTACAAGCTCGGCGAGGCGATGGTCGACATGATGTTCAAGCCGTTCCTCGTCGACGCCGGCTTCCCGCCGCACCGGATCGGCCTCTGGGTGGGCACGTACGGCCTGGTCGCGTCGATCGCCGGCTCGCTCGCGGGAGGCCTCCTGTCGCACCGGATCCCGCTGCTCGCCGCCGTCGGGGTGACCTCGGCGCTGCGCACCGTCGCGATGGCGGGCGAGTGGTACCTCGCCGCGGCGGGGGCGCCCACAGCGAATGCCGTCGTCGCGGTCACCGTGGCCGAGCACCTCTTCGGCGGCGCCCTCACGACGGCGGTGTTCGCTTTCATGATGTCGCGTGTCCGGCGGTCGGTCGGCGCGACGCACTACACGCTGCTCGCCAGCGTGGAGGTGCTCGGCAAGTCGCCCGCTGTGTGGCTCTCGGGCGCCGTCGCCCAGCGGCTCGGCTATGCCGGCCTGTTCGCCCTGGGGACCGTGATCTCGGTCGTCTTCCTCGGGCTGCTCTTGCCGCTGCGGGATGCGGAGAGCGGGAGAGGGGTGAGCGGGCCCGGTCGTCCCATTTTGCCCCAGTGACCAATTTTGCCCCAGTTCCGTGACCTGGCGAAATTGAATCGTAGAGGCAAGGCGGACGTCGAGACGTCGAGACGTCGAGACGCCGAAACGCAGCGGAACGCAGCGGAAAAAGGAGAGATGAAGAATTTTTGCTCTCTCCTCTTCCCTCGGCGCCCACGGCGCCCACCATGGCTCTCTTTCTCATGAGATCAGGGGGACAGCCTTTTTCGTCGCGGCGCTGGCTGGTGCGAAAGACGATGATCCGCGCGCCCATTTCATGATATAACCAGACAGCGCTACGGCTGACTGCTGCAAGAATCGCTCGTGACCGCGCTCGCCCGACTTCATCCATCGATCGCCAGGCCGACGACGACCCTCATCCCCCAAGGGGGGTGAGATCCTCCTGGGGGCCAGGGAGGTCGAGGTCGGCCACGATCCGGGAGGCGAGCGCCTGGTAACGGCCGTCCCATTGTGCCGTCGTGCCGCACGCGCTGGTTGACGAATGACTCCTTGAGCGCTCCGCCTTCGGGCAAATGGAGCACCGCATCCGCATCGGCCAGTTTGTAAGAAGTATTTTCTAATTCCACAGCGTGCGGCAGCTCGCCGCACAGCGCGGCGCCGCCATGCCGGCGCCGCAACGAGGAGCTCTCCCATGAGAACCGCCTATCTGTCGATCTCTGCCTCTGCGCTCGCGCTCGCCTCGATGATCTCCGGCTGCATGGCTACGGCCGAGCCGCACGACGATACCGAAGATGCCATCGGGGAGGGCGCGGCGGCGCTCGTCTCCTGCTCGGTGCTCCCCTCCGGCAACATCGTCACGAACGGCAGCTTCGAATCGCCGAACGTGTCGTCCGGCACGTCGTCGATCTACAACGGCTCGATCACCGGCTGGCAGGCCGCCTATGGTCAGATCCAGATCCATGACCACTCGAACGGCATGAGCCCCGCGCACGGCAGCCAGCACGTCGAGCTGGACGCCACGAACTCGAGCGGCATCTATCAGGACCTCACGACCGTCCCGGGAGCGACCTACCAGCTCCGGTTCGCCTTCGCCGCGCGCCCCGGCACGACCGCGAGCCAGAACGTGCTGGGCGTCGTCTGGGGCGGCCAGCAGGTGGCCACGCTCACGACCGCCAGCACCGCATGGGTCAACTACACCTATACCCTCGTGGCCTCCGGCACGACGACGCGCCTCCAGTTCAACGACCTGGGCATCTCGAACGGCCTGGGGACGCTCCTCGATAACGTCACCGTGGTCGCCGCAGATACGGATCAGGACGGGGTGTTCGACTCGTGCGACAACTGCCCGGCGCTGGCCAACCCCTCCCAGGCCGACGCCGACGCCGACGGTATCGGCGACGCCTGCGAGCCCCCCCCGCCCGCCGAGCCCGTGTGCGTGGTCGTGCAGCGCGGCACCTACGGGAGCGTGCAGGATGCGCATATCCAGCCCGGCGTCTCGTGGCCGTACGGCGATTACCCGTACATCGTCATGAACACGTTCCCGGAGGGCGTGCAGCTGGGCGTGCTGGCCTTCGATCTGTCGTTCATCCCGGCGGGCTCCGACGTCGAATCCGCGACCCTCTCGCTGGCTCACACGTGGAAGGCGAGCGCCAGCACCATCGAGCTGCACCGCGTGAACGGCCCCTGGCAGGAGTCGACCGTGCACGCCGGCAACTTCCCCGGATACAACCCGGCCGTCGAGGCCTCGATCACCACCGTCGCCCAGGCGAGCGCCGTCGTGACCGCCAACGTGGCGGCCCTCGTCCAGTCCTGGGTGGATGGCTCCCCGAACCACGGCGTCGCGCTCCACGACGTGAACGGTCGGACCGATATCCGATCGAGCGAGCAAACGAACATCGCCCCCCGGCCGAAGCTCGAGGTCTGCTACACGCCGGCCCAGTAGCGGGGGGCCGGCCGAGGTGCAGGGCACGCCGGGTCACGAGCTCTCGGACGCCCCGGGCGATCTCGGGATGTCGCCATGTCACGCCCCCTTCGTCACCTCGGCCACGCTCGCTTGTCGAGAACCTGACGCCGCGCTCCGCCTTTGATAGCAAGCGGAGCCGCGGTGATCTCGCGCAGGAAGCTCGTCCTCGGTCTCGCCGGCGCCGCCGGAGCGGCCGCCCTCTCACGGGCGCTCGCCCCGGGCTCCCCGCGCGAGATCGCGGCGCGGCGCGCCCTCAAGCTCCCGATCGCGCCGAGCGGGTGGCCGTTTCCAGGGGCCCGCGTCGTCGCCCCCTCCGCCGTCTTTCCGCCCGATTTCGGGGTCCGCCGCATCTACCTCGACGCCGGACATGGCGCCCCCGGCAACACCGGCAACCTCTCCTGCTTCTGCGTCGACGAGCAGGACTTCACCCTGGCCGCGGCGCGCGCCCTCGCCGAGCGGCTCAACGCCACCGGGCGCTTCGAGGCGCGCGTGGGCAGGGCCGGCGACCGTCCGTTGCCCTACGCGGAGCGCGTCGAGGACGCCGCTCGGTGGGGCGCCGACGCCTTCGTCAGCCTGCACTCGGACGTGCGCGGCAGGACCGAGACGTGGTCGCCCGGCCAGGGCCGCCAGTGCCCGCTCAGCCTCGCCGCGCCGGGGTTCGCCGTCCTGTGGTCCGACGAAGGTGATCCCGCCCTCTGCGCCCTCCGGCTCGCGCTCGCGCGCGGCTTCGCGAGGCGCATGGAAGAAGCAGGCCTGTTGCCCTACGACGGCGCCGCGTACAGCGGCCTGTACGAGCCGGACACCGCCCAGCCCGGCGTCTTCCTCGACCGGCGCCCCCCGGGACAGCGCATCTTCGTGCTGCGCCGCCCTTCCATGCCCTCCATCCTCGTCGAGACCCACCACGCGCTCGACGCCCGCGAGGCGACCCGCTGGACCGAGCCCGCCACGCTCGACGCCTTCGCCGCAGCCGCAGCCGCCGCGCTGGCCGATGCCCTCGGCGCCGCCGGTGCACCGGCCTCCTCGCCGCCCACCTGAGGCGCGTCAGGACGCCCGCGCGTGCGGCATCTCCTTGGGCGCCTCCAGGGGAATCGAGCGGAGCCGCAGGCAGAGCGCGAGCGCCTCGTCGAGCGTGTTCACCAGGTAGAACTCGAGCGAGCTCCTCACCTCGGCCGGCAGATCGTCGAGATCCGCCTCGTTGTCCGCCGGCAGCAGGATCTCGAAGATCCCCGCGCGGTGCGCCCCCAGCACCTTCTCCTTGATCCCCCCGATCGGCAGCACCGTCCCGCGAAGCGTGATCTCCCCGGTCATCGCGATGTCGCTCCTGACCGGCCTGCCCGACAGGGCGCTCACAAGCGCCACCGCCATCGTCACACCCGCGCTCGGCCCGTCCTTCGGCACCGCCCCCGCCGGAACATGGATGTGGACGTCCCGCCGCTGCAGCCGATCGGACGGCACGCCGAGCTCCGCCGCGTGCGCTCGCGCATAACTCAGCGCCGCGCGGCCGCTCTCCTTCATGACGTCGCCCAGCTGCCCCGTGAGGACGAAATCGCCCTTGCCGGGCATCACGCTCGCCTCGACGTGCATGATGTCGCCACCCATCTGCGTGTAATACATGCCGGTCGCGACCCCCGGCTGATCGTACTGGAGCCTCCGCTCAAGGCGCATCCTCGCGCGGCCGAGCAATTCCTTCACGTCGTCATCGACGCCCACCACAGCCCGCTCGATCTCGCCGGCCGCGATCCGGCGCGCGGCCTTCCGCGCCAGCGAGCCGATCGTCCGTTCCAGCTGCCGCACGCCCGCCTCGCGCGTGTAGCCGCTGATGATCCCGCCGAGCGCCGTGCCCGTCACGCGCAGCTGCTCCTCGCGCAGCCCGCACTCCTTCCGCTGCCTGGGGAGCAGGTACTTCCGGGCGATCTCGTGCTTCTCCTGCTCCGTGTACCCGGCGAACAGCGCGGGCTCCATCCGGTCGAACAGCGGAGCGGGGATCGTCTCGCGGAAGTTCGCCGTGCAGATGAACAGCACCTCGGACAGGTCGAACGGCAGTCCGAGGTAGTGGTCGACGAAGCCGTCGTTCTGCGCAGGATCCAGCACCTCGAGCAGCGCCGCGCCAGGATCGCCCTGGTAAGAGGCGCCGAGCTTGTCGACCTCGTCGAGGACGATCACCGGGTTCTTCGAGCCGATCCGCTTGATCCCCTGGAGGATGCGGCCAGGCATCGCGCCCACGTACGTGCGCCGGTGGCCGCGGATGTCCGCCTCGTCGCGCGCCCCGCCCAGCGAGACGCGGACGTACTTGCGCCCGAGCGCCCGCGCGATCGACTCCGCGATGGACGTCTTGCCGGTCCCGGGCGGACCGAGGAAGAGCAGGATCGGCCCGCGGGAGATCGCGCGGCTCCGCTCTCCCTCGCTCCTCGCCTGCTCCAGGCGTAGCTTGCGGACGGCCAGGAACTCGAGCACCCGGTCCTTCACGTCGCCCAGGCCGTAGTGATCCTCGTCGAGGATCGCCCGCGCGCGATCGAGATCGACGTGGTCGTCAGTGCGCTGGTTCCAGGGCAGATCCGCCACCCACTCGAGCCACGTCATGAGGACCTGCGCCTCCGGCGACGTCTCCCGCCCCATGCGCCGCAAGCGCGCGAGATCGCGCCGGGCCTCCTGCAGGATCTCCGCCGGCAGGTTGGCCCGCTGCAGCTTGTGCTCAAGACGTGCGGCGGCGTTCTCGTCGTCCTCCTCGCCGAGCTCCTTCTGGATCGCGCGCAGCTGCTCGCGCAGGTAGATCTCCCGCTGACGCTCGCCGAGCTCCTCCTCGACGGTCGTCCTGATCTTCTCCTGGGTCTCCACGATGCCGATCTGCCGGTAGAGGTGCAGCGCGAGGCTGCGCATCCGCTCTTCCGTCGAGAGGATCTCGAGCAGCGCCTGCTTCTCGGGGGTCGGGAGGTCCAGGTAGAAGGCGATGTGGTTCACGAGCTCGGCCGGGCCGTACATGCTGCCGACGAACTGCTTGAGCACGTCCTCGGGCGCGCCGCGGTGGCGGCCGTACTCGACGGCCCGCTCGCGCACCTCGCGGGAGAGCGCCTCCAGGGCGCCGTCCTCCTCTGGACGGAGGGGCAGATCGGCGAGCTCGATGACGGGGGCGCGGATCACGCCGTCGACCTCGGTGTAGCGGGGCGCGGCCGCTCGCCGCTCGCAGTAGAGCACGAGCTGGAGGCCCGACCCGAACCGCTGCACCTGGGTGATGCGGGCGATCACGCCGATCGAGAAGAGGCCGCCCGCGGTGGGCTCCTCGGCGGCGTCGCGCTGGGCGACCGCGAAGATGCGCTTGTCTTCTCCCTCGACCCGGAGGGCGGCCTCCACCGCGCGCAGCGTCTTCAGCCGTCCGACCGTGATGGGCGTCGCTATCCCAGGGAAGAGGACGGTGTCGCGCAACGAGAGCACGGGCAACGATCGGCGCTCGGGCATGGCCGGCCTTTGTGCGAACCTCATGCCATGGAGGACCGTACCGAAAACTCCTTTCGGCGCGGAAGCGTCGAGAATCGTGGTCAGACGCGCGCGGAGCGGTGGTAGGGTCGGCCCGCGATGCCCGCGGACACCTTCACGTTTCAGGCGGACGATGGCCGAGAGCTCTTCGTGTACCGCTGGCTCCCGGACGGCGGGGCGCGCGGCGTCGTCCACGTCGCGCACGGCATGTCGGAGCACGCGGGCCGCTATGCGCGCCTCGCGCAGGCGCTCTGCGCCGCCGGGTGGGCCGTCTACGCGAACGATCACCGCGGCCACGGCGCGACGGCGCGCGGGAGCGACGAGCTCGGCTTCTTCGCGAGCCAGGGCGGCTTCCAGCGGGTCGTCCGCGATCTCGCGCAGCTCCTCGCGCGCGCGCGGAGCGAGCACCCCGGCCTGCCGGTCGTCCTCTTCGGCCACAGCATGGGCGCCGCCCTCGCGCAGGAGGTCCTGATCGAGCACGGCGGCTCGATCGACGGCGCGGTGCTCTCCGGCGCCGCGGGCAAGGCGAACGCGCTCGTGGACGCGGGCCGGCTCGTGGCGCGCGCCGAGCGGCGGCGGCTGGGCGAGCGCGGCAAGAGCCAGCTCCTCCAGACGATGAGCTTCGACAGCTTCAACAAGGTGTTCGCGCCGACGCGCACGCCCTTCGACTGGCTCTCTCGCGATCGCGCCGAGGTCGACGAGTACATCGCCGATCCCCGCTGCGGCTTCCCGGCGACGACCTCGCTCTGGGTCGACCTGCTCGACGCGATGGCGGCGCTCGCGCGCCCCGAGCGGCTCTCGCGCATCCCGAAGGACCTGCCCCTCTACGTCGTCTCCGGCTCTCGCGACCCGGTCGGCGGGCTGCTCAAGGGCGTCACCCAGATGATCGAGGCGTACCGCGCCGCCGGTCTCCGCCGGGTGGCGCAGCGGTTCTACCCCGGCGGGCGCCACGAGATGCTGAACGAGATCAACCGCGAGGAGGTCGTGCGGGACCTGCTCGCGTGGCTCGACGCCGAGGTGGCGGGCGAGGCGAGGGCGCCGGCGAGGCCCGCGGAATCGGGCGCCGGACCGCGCGCCGGCGCCGCGCCCGGCTGACGGCGAGGGCCGACATGGGCAGCAAGGGGCGGCCGTACCGCACGCTCACGATCGATGGCTTCGAGGTGCTCGTCGGCCGCGGCGACGAGGACAACGACGCGCTCACCTTCGAGATCGCCGAGCCGCACGATCTCTGGCTGCACGTGGCCGGCGGCACGCCGGGCAGCCACGTGATCGTGCGCAACCCCGGGCGCGTGGAGGTCCCGCGCGAGGTGGTCGAGCGCGCCGCGGCGGCCGCCGCGTGGTACTCGAAGGCGCGGAGCGCCGCCAAGGTGGAGGTCCACGTCTGCAGGGCCGGGGACGTGAGCAAGCCGCGGGGCGCGCCCGCCGGGCTCGTCCAGCTCGCGCGGTGGAAGAGCGTGCGCGTGCGGCCGGAGATCCCCGGGCGCGATCCGGGGTGACCGCCGCTCTAGCGTCGGGGCGTCGTGGGGGCTTCGCTCAGCGCTCGTTCGAGATCACGCACGCTCCGGCCTGGCAGGAAGCGGTGAGGCCGGCACACGGCGCGACCAGACACGCCACCTCGTCTCCCAGGCACTTGGGCGCGGGCGTGCCCGTGGGGACGGCGTTGCAGTTGCAGCCTCCGCAGTAATTGTCGACGAGGCTGCAGTCGGCGTCGGTCACGCACTGGCGCAGCGGGGCGGGCACGCACGCGGCCCTCCCCTTGCGTTCCTCGCAGACAAACCCGTCCATACAGCGGATGACAGCGCAGGTGAGGCGACCGCCCGCGGGTCCCGCGAGCTCATCCGCCTGCTCGGAGAGGGTCTCCTCCTCGACGCCATCGAGCTCGGCGCCATCGAGATCGCCCACGGGCGGGGCGCCGCACGCGGAGAGGAGCGTCGTGAGCGCCGCGGTCGTCGCGAGCAGCGCGCAAAGGTGCATCTTCATCGAACGCAGGTTCGTGTCATGAAACATGATGTCTTCTCCCATCGTTCTGGTGAGGGGCGAGCCGCCGCTTTCACCTTGGGGCCGGGCGCCTCGCCGTCGTCGATAGAGGAGTATGCGCGACGCTCGCCACTTCTGACATCGCGTATCGTTTTCTTCATCGCCGCGTTTCACCATGGCGGCAATCTGGCAGCGACAGCTGCTCGCCAGGCGCTCGCGAAACAGCTAGACTGTCGCCGTGCAGCTTCGCATCGAGGGGGATCGATTGACGCTCACCCTGGAGGGCGCCGAGCGGCTCTGGGCCGTGAGGCTCCGGCCCATCGTGGTGCCCCGCGAGCACGTGGCGCGGGCGGAGGCGGCGCTGCCGCCCTCCACATGGAAGGAGATCCGCGCGCCAGGGACGGCCTTGCCTGGGGTGATCAAAGCGGGGACCTACTTCACCGCGCACGGCAAGGAGTTCTGGTACTGGGTGCGGACCCGGAAGGAGCACCCGCTGACCATCGAGCTCGAGGGGGAGCGGTATCGGCGGCTCGTCCTCACCATCGACGGTGCTGCCAGCTGGGCAGCGCGGATCAACGCCTGGGCCAGCGGTTGAGTCCTCCGGGCCCGAGGGCCGAGGCGGCGCGCTGCGAGGCCACCGCGCTCACGCGCAGAGCGAGGCCGCCCTGCTCCGTCCGCCGGGCCCGCTCCGCGCGTGCTCGCCGCACCCGGCCGCCAGCTCCGCGAACCGCCGCCTGAGGCGGCTGCTCCAGGCCTGCACCGCGCAGGCGCTCATGCCGGTCCGCGCGCAGACCGAGGCGATCGGCTCCTCCTCGATGAGGAGCGCCTCGAGCAGCGAGCGCCCGAGGGGGCTGAGCTCCGCCCGGAGCAGGCCGAGGGGGCGCTCCAGCGCGTCGCGGGCGAGCACCCTGGCCTCCGGATCGTCGTCGGAGCGGGCGCCCTCCTCCGGGGCGTCGTCGAGCGGCAGCGCCGCGTCGTCGAGCTGCCGCTTCCTGCAGCGGAAGGCCGCCGCCACCCTCTGGTCGGCGATGAGGCCGACCCAGTTGGCGAGGCTCAATCCGCGGGCCGGATCCCAGGCGCGGAGCGCCCGGCTGTCGTCGCGGAACAGCTCGACGAACACGTCCTGAACGAGGTCGTCCATGCGGTCGTCGGCGCCGCCCGCGAACCGCGCGCGGCGCCGGTGGAGCGCCCGGCCGACCCGCGCGTGAATCACCGGCGTGAGCGCGGCGATCACGGATCGGAGGCACCGAATCTCTCCGCCGAGCGCGGAGTTGAGGGCGGATGTCGTCAGGTTGGCGTCGGGCAAGCGGATCTCCTCGGGCTGCGAGCAGGGGGCGTCCTCGCTCGTCTCGCCCTGCATCTGCCGTCCTCGCTTGCGTCCGCGGGTGTGCGCGCACGGAAGACAGGAGGCGGCAGAAGAAAGATGCGAGGCGGATGCGGCGGACGTGACCCGCTCCGTCATCGGGTGTTCGAGAACCCTGCGAAGCGCTCGGGCCTTGTCGTCGTAGCAGCCTGCGTGCCTGCGCCGGCGCCGCGGGCGCAGCGCGCTCCAGCGAGCGTGACGCGTCCCCCTGGCCGGCTCGTGCAACTCTTGCACGACCGGCTAGGTAACTCTTGCCTGATCCCGGTAACTCCTGCACCCGGCGGGCGCCCCCCCCCGCGCGCGGCGGCAGGGCGACGGTGAGCCGCGCCCTGGTAGCGAGCCGCCCCTTGGTCGTGAAGGCCGAGCGCGGGCTCGCAGGATCCGGCGCGGATCGCGGTCCGAGAGCGTCCGTGCGATTTGTGAAGGCTGGCAGGGGCGCAGCGCAACCGGAGGGAGACGAGCTCCTTTCCATCACCCGCAGAGGACCCATGACCCACGCGTATCGACTTGCTTTCTTCTCGATTCTCGGCTGGCTGGTCGCTTGCAACTCGACGGATCCCGATGTCACGTCGGGCGCAGGCGCGGCCTCCGGAGGGGCCACCGGGGGCAGCGGCGGAGGTACGGCCACGGGTGACGCCGGCACGGGCGGTGCCGGTGCGGGCGACGCCGCGACGGGCGGCGCCGGTGCGGGCGGCGCCGGTACGGGCGGCGCCGGCACGGGGGGAGTCGGGGGCTCCGGCGGGACCGGCGGATCAGCGACGCCGGTGGACGCCGCGGCCATGGTCCCCGACATGGGCATCGGCGCCAACATCGGCAACACGCTGGAGAACACCACCGCGTGGGAGACGGGCTGGGGCCAGCCGCTGATCACGCAGACGTTCATCAACGGCATGGCCAGCCACGGCATCAAGACGGTGCGCGTGCCCGTGGCCTGGGACACCTACGCCGCCAACGGCACGATCGACGCCACCAAGATGGCCCGGGTCAAGGAGGTGGTGGGCTGGATCGAGGCCGCGGGAATGTACTCGATCGTGAACATCCACTGGGATGGGGGCTGGATCTACAACGAGGACAACGCCGACAAGTACAAGCTCACCGACGGCGTCAAGACCAGGTTCGCGTCCTACTGGACCCAGATCGCCACGGCCTTCAGCGACGTCGGTCACAAGCTGATCCTCGAGGGGATGAACGAGGAAGGGAACTACTGGGTCAACGGCGTTCAGGACGGCGGGACGCCGGACTACGCCGCTCTGAACGAGATGAACCAGATCTTCGTCACCACCGTGCGCGAGCAGGGCGGCTACAACGCGAGCCGCGCCCTGCTCATCTCCGGCTTCGTGACGGACATCGACAGGACGTGTGTGGGCGATTTCAAGGCGCCGACCGATCCGGCCGGCACGAAGAGCCTCTTCCTCTCGATCCATTACTATACGCCCTACACCTTCTGCGGCCTCGACACGGTGGAGAGCTGGGGCTCTCCCAAGACGACGTGGGGCACGGAGCCCGAGAAGGCGGAGCTGAAGAGCAAGTTCGACACCCTCGGCGCGTTCAGCGCGCAGCGGAGCCTCCCGATCATCCTCGGCGAGTTCGGCGTCACGCTGGGTGCGAACTACCCCCGTGAGCCGGCGTCGCGGACGCTGTGGATGCGGTCGGTGGTGGAGGCGGCGAAGTCGCGCGGCGTCGTTCCTGTGCTGTGGGACACGGGGACGGACATCAAGCGCACGGACGGCTCGTTCTCGACGGAGTGGCAGGCCGTCGTGAGCGCCGTCAACCGGTAGTCGGCGCCGCCGGCGCCCGGCGGCGCGGAGGGCGCGGCGCGCCCCCGGCCGTCGCTTCGTCCGGCCATCGCGAAACTGGACGATCGCGCGAAACCACCCAACCTGGCGCGCGTACCTGGGGTGGCTGGACGACATGGAGCGGTCCAGACCACACCAAGGAGAGGGGCATGTCATCGACACGAAACGTCGGGATGGCGAGGGTTTGTGCGTCCGCCGTGCTGTTCTTCGCCGCGGGGGCGTTCGCCGCGTGCGCCGTCCCCGAGGGCGCTGAGCCCTCGGGCGATCATGAGGGCTCGGAGGGCTTCGGCGATCCAGGTGAGCCGGAGGCTGAGGCCGAATCGACGGCCGAGGCCGAGAGCGAGCTCAAGGTGAACGACTGCGTGAACCCGCACTCGTTCGCCGGCTGCAACGACGCGGCCGTCCAGAGCTGCGTTTGCGCGGTGGACCCGTTCTGCTGTAACACCCAGTGGGACTCGATCTGCGTCGGGGAGGTGACGAGCCTCCATTGCGTACCGCCGTCCACGGCCGTCATCGGGCGCCTGCAGTGCGCTGCGCCGGACGGCGCGGGGACGACCACGAACGCGCTCGCGTTCGTGCCGCTCAGCATTCCCGGCCTCGGGAGCGGCGTGACGGACGCGAACGGCGATTTCAGGATCCCCATCTCGTCGATCGCGAGCGCGAGCGTGCACCTCGACGTGACGTACGACGGCGTCGTGAGCTCGAGCGGCGTGACGACGCCGCTCACGATCATGGACGAGCTGCACGCGCCGCGGGGCCAGGGGGCCGACGTCGCCGGCAGCCCGCGCTCGAGCGGCGATCTCGACGTCGACGTGGTCACGCTGAGCGGCGTCGACTGCGAGCTCTGGCGGCTCGGCGTCGATACCTTGCACGACTTCCACGCCGCCCGCGGGGCCCAGCCGCCCGCGCACGCGCTGCGCATGCTGCGCTGGAGCGGGGTCTACGTGGGCACGCCCTTCACGTTCTACGACTACATCAACATTCGCACGGACTTCCTCACGAGCACCTGGGGGAGCACGGCCGCGGAGCGCCGGAGGGTCATCACCCACGAGTTCGGGCACAGCGTGCGGCACGTCGCCGACGGGGATCTGAACCACTGGAATGGTGACGACGTGGCCTATGTCTACGGGCGCTCTCACGACGGCTCCGAGATCGCCAACCAGGGGTACGCCTTCAACGAGGGCTTCGCGGACTACTGGGAGCAAGCCCGGGTCGGCGCGCGCGGCCGCCTCTGCGGCGCCGGGACCGCGTGCCCGTCGAGCCAGTACCGGGACTGGAACGAGAAGCGCATCGCCAACGCGCTGCTCGATCTCTCCGATGTCGTGGGCGACGGCGCGATGATCCAGGTGCTGGAGGCGAACCCCGGCGCGATCCACAGCCTTTACGATTTCCAGGCGCGCCTCCACGTGCAGAACCCCGCCGTCCCGGCCCCCGCCGCGGTGCCGGCCTGCCCGCCCGGCTTCAGCGATGACGGCGCGACGTGCTCCTCCACGGTGGCAAAGCCGAGCTACGGGCGCGGCGTCGGCGCGGTGCCGACGCTCTGCGGCGCGGGCCAGCAGTACGACGCGGGTCTCTGCTATCCTGCCTGCGCGTCGGGCTACTACGGGGTCGGCCCGGTGTGCTGGCAGAGCTGCCCGGCCGGGTACTCGGACGACGGCCTCACGTGCCGGCGCGACGCGCATATCATCAACGCCAACAACTCCGCGTGCCCCTGGTACGACGTCTGCGGCCTGACCTTCGCCAAGGGCTGCTCCACGTGCCCGGCGGGGTATAGCAACGACGGCTGCACGTGCCGGCGCGACGCGCATATCTTCGGAAAGAGCTCTTACGGGCGCGGCGCCGGCTCCGTGCCGACGAGCTGCGGCGCGGGCCAGCAATACGACGCGGGTCTCTGCTATCCGGCCTGCGCCTCCGGCTACAGCGGCGTGGGCCCCGTGTGCTGGGGGAGCTGCCCGGTCGGCTACGTCGACTTCGGCGCGACGTGCACGAAGGTCATCTCGAAGTGAACGTCGCCAGGGTACCCGATCGGAGCGCGCCCGAGACCGGGTTAGGCAGCTCTCTTACCTAATCCCGGGTAACTCCTGCACCCAAGCGAGCGCCCGCCGCCGCGCGCCGCGTCGCGCGGCGGCGAGCCTCTCAGCAGGGGGCTCAGCGCCATCGAACCCGACGCCGGGCGATCCATTGCCTCCCTCACCCTGCCGGCGTAGCATCTCCCGCCCGAGTCGCTGGCGGACGTCTCGCGCCGCGGCGGACCGGCCAGCCGCCAGGGACACGCGACGTGACACCGCAACGAGAGCCTGCAACGTCGCCCGTCCCGGCGGTTCCCGCGCCCATCGATGTATTCATCTCCTATGCCCCTGCCGACGAGCGGCAGCGGGCCCGGCTGGAGGTGCACATCAGTCTCATGAAGCGGCAGGGGCTGATCAGGACCTGGCACCTGGCGCACATCGAGCCCGGAGAGGAAACGACGAAGGTCGTTGCGCTCCTGGAGGCCGCGAGGCTCGTGCTCTTGCTCGTGAGCGCCGACTACCTGGCGCACGAATCCTGTTATGAGGGCGAGATGACACGCGCGCTCGCGCGGCACGCGGCCGGTGAGGCCGTCGTCATCCCTGTCCTCGTACACGCTTGTGACTGGCAGAGCGCACCTTTCGCTGATCTCACCCCGCTCCCGTTCGAAGGCGGACCCGTCACGAGCTGGCGCAACCGGAACGAGGCGTGGGCCAGCGTGGCGCGCGGGCTCCGGACCGCGGTCGAGCTCCTCTCCATGCCCGAGGCCGAACGGCCCCGCGGCGGGCGTGCTTTCAAGGCGGAGTACGAGCAGAGACTCCTCGCCCCGGTGCATGACCCTCCGAAGGGCCAGCGCGTACCTCGAAGCAGCGGTGCAATGCCCCCCGCCTCGCCCGGCTCTGTGGAGAAGGCCATGTCCGGTACGTTGGACGTACCTAGGAGCAGTTCCGGCCCTGTAGCGTTGGGTCCTGAGGAGGAGACCTCGGCCAGTACGTTGGATGTGCCGCGGAGGCCTGCTGTCAGCCCAGCGCCCGCCCGTCCCGCATCCAAGGCGCGGTCGCCCAAGCCCGAGGTCGATGTGGGCCTGATCGGCCGCGAGAGCGAGCTCCTCGACGTGCTCCAGCACCTCGAACGCGGGCCGGTGGTGCTGTCTGGACCGGATGGAGTCGGAAAGACCGCGCTCGCCCGCCGCGTCGCCGAGGAGCTCGCGCCCCATCACGGGCCGTACGTCGAGATCGACCTCCAGGGATCAACCGATGCGCCGCTCGCGCCCCTCGCCGCGATGCGGCTCGTGCTCCGCGCGCTCGACGTCGAGGTCGGCGGGTCAGGCGACGATCGAGCGCTGATCTCCGCTTACCGAGCTTCGCTGATCAGGGACCGCCCCATCCTGCTCCTCGACGACGCCTGCGATCGCGCTCAGGTCGAGTCACTCGTGGTGGACACCGACGGCGTCGTGTTGATCACGGCTCCGCGGTCGCTCGGGCTGTCCGGCGCATACGAGCGAGAGCTCGGCCCGCTCGCGCCCGGAGACGCGGCGGCGCTGTTGTGGCCGGCCGTGCCGCACATCGGCGCGCCGCTCGCAAAGCGCGTGGCCGGGCTCTGTGGCTGCTCCCCGTTCGCGCTCCGCATCACGGTCAGCGTGCTCAAGCGGGGCCTCCACAGCGATCCCCACGACTTCCTCGCCCGGTTGAGCTCCACGGCGCAGGGGAGCCGAACCCCCGAGGACGCCGTGATGACGGCCGTGTTCGATCTCCTCGCGCCGTCCACCCGTGATCTCTGGTGCCGTCTCGGCGCGCTCCCCGCCAGCTCCGACGACGAAGCATGGCGGTGCCTCGTGGGCTTGGCCGCCTCCGGCGCCCACGCGACGGAGTTCGGAGTTGGCAGCGGCATCGAGGCGATTCTAACGCTCGGTCTGATCGAGTCGGGGCACAGACGCCGCTTGCACCCGCTTGCACGCACGTTCGCGGCGGCTCGTTTGCTCCCTCACGAGCGCGCGATCGTCGAGGGCTGGCTCGGACTCGTCGCGGCGCGGCGGAGCGGTGACCGCACAAGACGGTTGGACGCGATCGCGCGCGTCGCCGATCTCTACGAGGCGATCCCGCCGGATGCGCTGACACCGCAACTCAAAGCCGAGTGGGAAGCGGTGCTCCGGGAACAGGTGAAGGTCGCAGGCGGGTCTGAAGCTCCCGGGGTGGAGGCCCACGCGCTCGGCCGTCTCGGGCGCTTCCTGGTTCGACAGGGCAAGTTGCAGGAGGCGGTCTCTCTGCTCGAACAGCGGGTCGTCCTCGCGCGCGCAGAGGGCGATCGCGAGGAAGAGTCGCTGGTCAGCCTCGTGCTCGGCCGTGCTCACAGGGGTCTTGGCGATCTGCCGCGTGCCCTTGCGGCGATGCAGGTTTACCTCGATCACGCGGCGAGCCGGACAGATCCCGCCCTGCCCGCCCATGAAGCCGAGGTCGGTGCGCTCCGCGCCGAGGTGCTCGCCCCGCTCTCTCGCGCGGGCGCCTACCCGCGCCGCGGAGAGCTCCGGCAGATCCGGGAAATGCATCTGATCAGGAGGGATACGGTCGCGCATCATACCGCGATCTCCCGCGACGGACGCGTGGCGCTCGTTCGCGGCACAGGGAGCCGGATCGAGGTCTTCAGTCCGCGCTCTGGTGCCCGTCTCCGGATACTGGAGGATTCCTTCGGCTACCGCGGCATCGCGCTGTCGGGCGACGGTGTGCTGGTGACCGACGGTTGCACATGGTGGAACACCGTGACCGGCGAGCACGGCCTCTCCGAGCAGACCCCGAATGGCGCGCTGGCGATGACCCACGACGCCCGCCTTATCGCGGTCGCGTCGCTCAGGGCCGTCCACCTGACGAACGTCCTGCCCGGGCTCGTGCGGCGCGAGCTCCACGGCGTACCCATCGACGCACGGGTTCGGCCGAGCTTCAGCGAAGATGGGCAGCTCCTGGCGGTGGGCAAGGGCCGTGTCGCGCTGGTCTGGCACATCCCTGGACTGGACGTGCGCAGGCTTGAGCTGGAGTGCGAGCTGAGCGTCCTTGCGCTGTCGCCGGACGGCCGCCGGTTAATGACGGGCCATCCATCCGGCGCACTCGAGCTCTGGGATGTGCATCGCGCCGAGAAGCGCGCGACCCTCGCGGGCTCGGGGGACGGCGTTCGCGACCTCGCGGTGACGCTGGACGGCGCGCTCGCTGTCATCTGCCGCGCGGGCGGCGAGATCCAGGTCTGGGATCTGCGATCCGCGCGCGAGATCGGCTGTATACGCCATCCTGGGGCCCCGACCTCGGTCTCGATATCGGCGGATGCGCGGACGATGATCGTCGCCGGGGATAGTGGAGTCATCCAGATGCTGGAGCTCGACTGGGCGCAGGAGCCGGCGGCTCCCGCCCCCTGGTCCCCGGACGCCGATGGCCTGGCGGACGCTTTCCTCGCGCGCCACGTGCCGCTCGGCCCCGACAAGATCACGCGCTCCGGGGCGCCGGTGTGGGGTGAGGTGGAGTTCGCGAGCTTCCTCGATCAGCTCGCCCGGTGCGGGCTCGGATGGCTCACCGCCGAGGGCGTGCGCGCCGAGCTGCTCCGCCGGACCGGGGCGTTCACGGGATGATCTCGACGAGGGAGGCGCCGGGTCGTCTCCTGCTGATGCTGACACCTTGTCCCCTCGGAGCCGCGCCTGGCGGCGTCACCGCCTGCGCTTCGCCAGGCCGTAACGGTTCATCTTCAGCACGAAGGTCCGCAGCGGCATGTGGAGCGCCTCCGCGGCCCTCGTCTGCACCCCGCCCGCAGCGGCGAGCGCCTCGGCGATGCGCGTGCGCTCGAGCTCCCTCACCTCCTCGGCGAGCGGCCGGAACGTCCGGCCAGCACCCCTCGCGGAGGGCGCCGCGCGGGAGGCCGGCGCCACGGAGGGCGGGATGCCCTCGGGGCGCGGCGGCCCGGCCGCGAGCGCAGCGGGCAGGTGCCCGCGCTCGACGATGCGCGCGGTGACCGTCGCCGCGATGTAGTCGATGACGTTCTTCAGCTCACGCACGTTGCCCGGCCACGCATAGGCCGTGAAGAGCTCCGTCGCCTCCGTCGACAGGACCATCTCCTCGCGCCCCGCGCGCGCGCACGCGTCGGCCAGGAACGCCCGCGAGAGCGCGAGGATCTCCCGGGGGCGCTCCCGGAGAGGGGGCAAGATCACCGTGGCCGCGCCGAGGCGATAATAGAGATCTTGCCGGAAGCGGCCGGCCTTGACCTCCCCCTGAAGATCCTTGTGCGTGGCGGCGACGACGCGGATGTCGACCTCGCGCTCGCGCACGTCGCCCAGCCGGAGGATCCGCCGGGTCTCGATCGCGCGAAGGATCTTCGCCTGGGCGCTCGCCGAGAGATCGCCTATCTCGTCGAGGAAGACGGTCCCCCCGCTCCCGTGCTCCAGGAGGCCCGGCTTCGGGCCCGCCGCGCCGGAGAACGCGCCGCGCTCGTAGCCGAAGAGCTCGCTCTCGACCAGGCTCTCGGGCATCGCGGCGCAGTTGAGCGTGACGAGCGGTCGCCGCGCCCTCGGGGACCACTCATGCAGCGCGCGCGCCGCGCTCTCCTTTCCGGAGCCCGTCTCGCCGGTCACCAGCACCGGCAGGTCCGTCGCCGCGAGGCGCCGGATCAGATCGAACACGCGCACCGTGGCCGCGTCGGCGAGCACCGTGCGCTGCCCGCCGATCTCCAGCGTGGTCACCGCCTCCGCCGCGGTCGCCGGGTGCCCGGGGCGCGCGACCTCCGCGGCGGCCCGGGCCGACGCGACGAGCGTGTCCGCGTCGCAGCCGTCCGCCGGCGCCGTCGCCACGCCGACCTTCGGCGCCGCGGCGACGGCGTGCACGGCGTCGACGAGCCGCTGCACGGCGTGGCCCGCAGCGGCCGCGTCCGCCTCGGGCAAGAGCACGAGGAGGCGGTCGTCGGCCTCGAAGCCCGCGAAGTCGGTCACCGCGAGCTCCCGCTCCAGCGCGCCGGCGACGACCTCGCGGGCCGAGGCCGCCCCGAGCTGGACGGCGATCACCGTCGCCGGCCGATCGTGGCGCAGCGCCCTGTCGATCTCCCCCTCGATCCTCCGCCGCAGCTCCGCGATCTCGAGGACCTGCCGGCTCTTCGCGGGGCGCGGGCACCGCATCACCACGACCGCCTCGCCGATCGACACCACGTCGCCCGAGCCGAGCGGCCTCGCGCCGTCGACGCGGACGCCGTTCAGCAGGGTGCCGTTCCGGCTGCCGAGATCGACGAGCTGCGCGCGCCCGTCGAGCAGCACGATCTTCGCGTGCTCCCGCGACGCCGAGGTGTTGCGGAGGCGCACGTCGGCCCGGGGCCCGCGGCCCAGGAGCACCACGCCGCTCCGCGGCAGGCGGAGCACCGACGAGGAGCTCCCCTGCACCACGAGCAGGTACGAGCCGCCCTCGTCGGCCCCGCGCGGCGCCTCGTCTGTTCGGGTCGGGCCGCCGGACGCCGTTGCCTCGCTCATTCTCCCGCGGCCGACTCTCGCATTGCGGCGCCAGGGCGCGCAAGGCTCCAGGTCGGCGCGGAATCCGGCGCGGAATCCGGCGCAAAATCGCGCGCGCCGCGTGGTAGGCTCGCCGCCCGCAGGCCGGGCACTGCAGAGCGATTCGATGCAGCGGACGCCCCCCAGCAATGCGCGATTCTCGATCGGCCGCCGCCTCGGCGAGGGCGCGTTCGGCGCCGTCTACGAGGCGCAGGATCGCGAGCGCGGGGCGCGCGTCGCATTGAAGTCGCTCCACCGCCTCGACCCGCTCGCGCTCTACCGGTTCAAGCGCGAGTTCCGCGCCCTGTCCGAGGTCGTCCACCCGAACCTGGTCGCGCTCCACGAGCTGTTCTCCGAGGACGATCAGTGGTTTTTCACGATGGACCTCATCGAGGGCATCGATTTCCTCTCCTCCGTGCGCGGCTCATTGGCCAGCGGCGCCCGCGGCGCCCGCGCCGCCTCGGCGCCCAGCCCCACAGCGCCCAGCCTTGCCCAGGACGACCCGGACGCGACGGAACCGGACCTGTCGGCCGCGTGGCCCCCTCCGGCCGCCGGTGGCGCCGGGCGCGACCCGGCCGCCGCTGCGCCGCCGCCCTGGGGGCCGCTGAGGAGCGCGCTCCTCCAGCTCGCCCAGGGCCTCGCCGCGCTCCACGCGGCCGGCAAGCTCCATCGCGACCTGAAGCCGTCGAACGTGCTCGTGACGCGCGAGGGGCGCGTCGTCATCCTCGATTTCGGCCTCGTGGCGGAGCTCTCGAGCGGCTCCATCGACCAGAGCGGCAGCCACATCGCGGGGACGCCGGCGTACATGGCGCCGGAGCAGGCCAAGGCCGGCTCCCTGACGCCCGCATGCGACTGGTACGCGGTCGGCGTCATGCTCCACGAGGCGCTCACCGGGCGCCGGCCCTTCGAGGGAGGGGCGCTCGACGTCATCCTGCGAAAGCAGGCGGAAGAGCCGCCTCCTCCGAGCGCGCTCGCGCCGGGCATCCCGGAGGACCTCGACGCCCTCTGCGCGGAGCTGCTGCGCCGCGCCCCCGACGAGCGGCCCCCGGCGCCCGAGGTGCTCCGGCGGCTGCTGCCGCCGCGCGGCGACGCCCGCGGCAGCGCCGGCGCGCCGCCGCTCGCCGAGGCGCGCCCGGGGCCGCCGGCCGGGAACGGCGCGCCGTTCGTCGGGCGGCAGCGGCACATCGACGCGCTGCGCGGGGCGTTCGAGCGGGCGAGGGGAGGGCGGGCGACCACCCTGCACATCCACGGCGCGTCGGGCACGGGCAAGACCGCGCTCGTCCGGCGCTTCCTCGACGAGCTCGGGCGCGTGGATCACGCGGTGATCCTCGAGGGCCGCTGTTACGAGCGGGAATCCGTCCCCTACAAGGCCGTCGACAGCCTGATCGACGCGCTCAGCCGCCACCTCTCGCGCCTCCCCAGGCTGGAGGCCGCCGAGCTCATGCCGCGCGACGTCCACGCGGTCGTGCGCCTCTTCCCGGTGCTCGGGCAGGTCGACGCGATCGCCCGGGCGCCGCGGCGCGAGATCGAGCCCCCGGACGCCCGGGAGCTCCGCCGGCGCGGGTTCGCCGCGCTCCGCGAGCTCCTCGCGCGGATCGCGGATCGACGGCCGCTCGTCCTGTTCATCGACGACCTCCAGTGGGGGGACGCCGACAGCGCCGCGCTCCTCACCGACGTCCTCCGCGAGCCCGACGCGCCCGCGCTCCTGCTGCTCCTCTGCTACCGGAGCGAGGACGCCGCGCGGAGCGAGCTCCTCGCGCGGCTGCTCCCGCCAGCCCCGAGCGACGGGGACGAGGGCGACGTGCGCTCCCTGGCCGTCGGCGCGCTCACCCCCGAGGAGGGGCGCGACCTCGCGCTGGCCTTCCTCGGCGGCGGCGCTCGGGCCGCCGCGCAGGCCGACGCGATCGCGGCGGAGGCGGCCGGGAGCCCGTTCTTCGTGATCGAGCTCTCGCGCGATGTGCGGGGCCAGGCCGCGCCGGAGTCGGCGCGCGGCGCGGACGGCGGCGGCGTCCGGCTGGGATCGGTCCTCGCGAACCGCCTCCTGCGCCTGCCCGCCGAGGCGAGGCGCCTGCTCGAGGTCATCGCCGTGTCGGGCAAGCCGCTCGACCTCCGCGACGCGCGGCGGGCCGCGGCGCTCACCCCCGAGCAGGAGCGGGCCGCGCTCGCGGCGCTCCGGGCCGGCAACGTCGTGCGCGCGCGGGGGCAGCACGGCGAGCAGGAGCTCGAGGCGTTCCACGACCGCATCCGCGAGGCGGCCGTCGCGCAGCTCGGCGCGGCGGAGCTCGCCGAGGTCCACCTGCGGCTCGCCGCCGTCCTGGAGGCCTCGGGGCGGGCCGACGCGGACGCGCTCGCCGTGCACTTCCGGCGCGCCGGGCGCCCCGCCGAGGCGGCCCGCTACGGGGTCCAGGCGGGCGACCGCGCGGCCGAGGCGCTCGCCTTCGATCGCGCCGCGGAGCACTTCGCCGCCGCGCTCGAGGCGGCGCCGGCCGGCGCGGGGGAGGCGCGCGCGCTGCGGGTCAAGCTCGCGCACGCCCTGCGCAACGCCGGCCGCGGCGCGGAGGCGGCCCGGGCGTACGCCGCCGCGGCCGAGGGCGCGCCGCCGCGGGAGAGCCTCGATCTGCGGCGGTGCGCCGCCGAGCAGCTGCTCGTGAGCGGGCACATCGAGGAGGGCAAGCGCGCGCTCCGGGGCGTCCTTGCGGCCGTGGGGATGCGGCTCGCCGAGCGCCGGTGGGCGGTGCTGCTCTCGCTCCTGTTCTTCCGCCTGCTCCTGCGCGTGCGCGGCTTCCGCTTCCGGGAGCGCGACGCCCGCGAGCTGCCGGCCGAGACGCTGACCCGCATCGACATCTGCTGGTCGGCCTCCGTCGGGCTCGCCATGGCCGATGTCCTCCAGGGCGCGGAGTTCCAGGCGAGGCACCTCCTCCTCGCGCTCCGCGCGGGCGAGCCCTACCGCCTCGCCCGCGCCATCGCGACCGAGATCGCGCACCTCGGCACGGACCACGTCGTGGGGCGCCGCCAGGCGCACCGGCTCTACGGCACGGGGGCGGCGCTCGCGGAGAAGGTCGGCGACCCGTACCTCATCGCCTTCAACAAGGGCATGCTCGGCGTCGTCGAGAGCCTCTCCGGGCGCTGGGCCGAGGGCCTCGAGCTCTGCCGCGAGGCCGAGGACCTCCTGCGCGCGCGGTGCGCGGGCGTCGCGTGGGAGCTGGGCACCACCAGCCGGTTCATGATGGTGGCCCACTACCACCGCGGCGAGCTCGACGCGCTGGCCCGCCTCGCGGCGCCGCGCTGCGCGGACGCGGACGCGCGCGGCGACCTCTACGCGGCCAGCTTCTTCCGGGTGGGGCTCACGTACATCGTGCCGCTCGCCGCGGACCGGCCGGACGCGGCGCGCGACGAGGTGCTGGGCGCCATGGCGCGCTGGCCGCGCCGCGCGTTCGACCACCTCGACTGCCTGGAGACCGTGGCGCTCGGGCGCATCGACCTCTACGCCGGCGCGCCGCTCGCGGCGCTGCGGAGGATCGAGGACCGCTGGCGCAAGATCGCCTGGTCGTTCCTGCCGAGGTTCCAGTACTACCGCGTCTTGATCCATCACCTGCGCGCGTCCGCGGCGCTGGAGGCCGCCGCGCGCGACGGCGCCGGCGACGCGCGGCTCGGCCGGGCCCTGCTCCGCGGCGCGGCGCGCGACGCCCGGCGGCTGTCGCGCGAGGGCGCGCCGTGGGTCGCTCCGATGGTGATGTCCCTGCGCGCCGCCATCGCGGCGCAGCGGGGCCAGGCCGCCTCGGCGCTGTCGCTCCTCGCGGCGGCCGCGGCCGCGTTCGACGAGCGCGGGATGGGCCTCTTCGCCGCCTGCGCGCGCCGCCGCCGCGGCCAGCTCCTCGGCGGGGACGAGGGCCGCTCGCTGATCCAGGCCGCGGACGCCTGGATGGCGGGCCAGGGCGTCAGGAACCCCGCGCGCCTGGCGGCGATCTTCGCGCCGGGGTTCCCGTGAGGTCGATCTCCACGGTGTGCACCGCGGCCATCGCCGGGGAGGTCCGGAGCGCCGAGAGCAGCGGGCTCGCTCCGGCGTCCTCGGGGCGGTAGGCGACGATCAGCAGGAGCGCGGCCGGGTCCGGCGAGGCCATGATCTCCGCGAGCAGCGACGCGCTCTCCGCGTCGCCCCCGTGGGCGTCGTCGATGAACACGACGACGGCGCGCCGGTCGGAGATCCGCCCGAGCAGATCGCGCAGCGCGGCCGAGGCGCGCGCCCGGAGCCGCTCCTCGCCCTCTTCCGCTGCGCTCCGCGGCGCCGGGAGCGGCGGCGACGCGCGCACGGCCGGCACGCGCGCGAGCACGGGAAAGACGCGGGCCAGTGCGGCGGCGCCGCGGGGCATGAGCGCGGCGGCCTCCCCCGGCGGGGTCCGCACGAGGTGGCGGCTGAGCGCGTCGATCGCGCCGTCGAGCGCCCTGAACGGCACCTGCTCGCGCTCGTGGCACCTGCCCTCGAGCACGAGCGCGTCCCCGGCCTCGCGGTCGAGGAACGCGCGCACGAGCGCGCCCCCGTCCGCCGCGGCGGCGCCCTGGACGAGGACCAGCCCCGGCTGCCCCTCCCGCACCCGCGCGAGCGCGCCGGCGAGCGCCTCGAGCTCCCGCGGCCGCGTCGCCGGCGCCTCCACCGCCGCGCGCGACGGGCCGCGGCCGCCGCGACCGACCGGCGCCGCCGGGGCGGGGGGGCCCGCCGCGAGATCTCCCGCCGCGCCGAGCCGCCGCACCACCTCCGCGCCGGAGGGGCGCCGCTCCGGCGCCGCGCACAGCAGATCGGCGACGAGGTCGGCCAGGTCGTCCGGCGCCCACGGCGCGACGTCGCGGAGCCGGGGCGGCGCGGATCGCTGCTTCTCGGCGAGGACCTCGATCGACGTGCCCGTGAAGGGCGGCCTCCCTGCCAGCGCCTCGAAGAGCATCACGCCGAGCGCGTACCAGTCGGCGCTCGGCGCCGCGGCGCTCGCGCCCACCTGCTCCGGCGCCATGTAGCGCGGCGTCCCGACGAGCTGCTCGGCGTCGGTCGCGCTCTGCCCGCTGCCGCTGGTCGAGAGGCGCGAGGCGATGCCGAAATCGAGCACGACGGCGCGCCCCTCGGCCGTGACGAGCACGTTGGAGGGCTTCACGTCCCGGTGGACGAGCCGCGCCGCGTGGACCGCCTGGAGCGCCCGCGCGACCTGGACGAGCGAGGACCGCACCCGCTTTAGGTCGGCGTCGGCGCGCGCCTCCGCGCAGGCGGCGCCGGCAGGAGAGGGCGCGGGCGGGCGCTCGACCGGCTCCTCCAGCGTGGCGTCGAGATCGATCCCCTCGTCCGGGGGCGCGGTGCTGGTCAGGCTGGGCCACGAGGCGGCGCCGCCCGCGGCTCCCTGCCCGCGCACGTGGGTGAGCCAGTCGACCCCGCGCACGAGCTCCATGGTGAAGTACCACTCGTCCCCGCTGCCGATGAGCTCGTGGAGCCGGACGAGGTTGTCGTGGGTGACGTCCGCGAGCGCCCGGAACTCCCGCTTGAAGCGGTAGAGGGCCGAGGCGCCCACGCGCGCGAGCGCCTTCAGGGCGACCCGCTCCCCGCGCTCGCGATCGATCGCCTCGTACACGATCCCGAAGCCGCCTGCCCCGAGCCGCCGGACGATCTGAAAGCGCTCGGGGACATGCCGCATGGACGGGCCACGTGAGGTGAGGTTCCTTATCGGATCGTATCAGGCCGCGGCGCCGGGCGGCCACGCCGAACCGTGACCCGCGACGAGCGGGCCGGGCGGTACGCGGAACGAGACAACCGGCGGCTCGCCGCCAGCGCTTCGAGGGGCTCCTCGACGCGGATTGACAATGCCCCGGCGGCTCCCGCATCCTGGCCACCCCGCGACCCTCGAGGCCTTGAGCCGCAGGAGATGCAATGAGCACCGTCCTCCACCGTCTGGAACAGTGGGCTAACGAATCTCCTGACGCGCCGGCCCAGCGCTTCAAATCTCAAGGCGAGTGGAAGACGCTGACCGCGCGCGACTACCGTGACCGGGTTCACCACCTCGCGCTGTTCCTGGAGTCCAGGGGCTTCGACGCGAGCCAGGTCGGCGCGATCCTCTCGTACAACTGCCCGCAGTGGGTCCACGTCGACCTGGCGGCGCTGCTCGTCGGGGGCAAGTCGGCGGGCCTCTACCCGAACTCCACCGCGAAAGACATCCAGTACATCCTGAACCACACCGAGGCGACGCTGCTCTCGGTGCAAAACAAGGAGTACTTTCAGAAGATCTCCGGGGAGAAGGGCGAGTATTCCGTCCCTGACAGCGTGAGTTGGATCCTCGTCTTCGATGGTGACACATCGATCTCTCCCAAGGCGATCTCGTACGAGCAGGCGCTGGCCGAGGGCCGCGCGCTCGCGGGGCAGCCGGGCGCGAAGACGTTCGCCGACTACCTGGCGAAGATCGACCCCAGGGCCGGCGCGTTCCTGATCTACACCTCGGGTACGACGGGCAACCCCAAGGGGGCCATGCTCTCGCACGACAACCTGGCTTACACGGCCGACATGGTCGTGAAGTACTGGAACCTGCCGTTCGCGCGCGGCACGATGTTCTCGTTCCTCCCGCTCTGTCACATCGCCGAGAAGCTGCAGTGCGTCGGGGCGGGCCTTACCCAGCGCTACACCGTCAACTTCTGCTCGAAGTTCGAGAACGTCTCGATCGAGCTCCCCGAGGTGCAGCCCACGCTGCTGCTCTGCGTGCCGCGGCTCTGGGAGAAGATGATGGAAGGCGTGATGGCGAAGGTGCGCGGGGGCAAGGGCGCCAAGAAGAAGCTGGCCGAGTGGGCGCTCGCCGTGGGCGCCCGCGTGGCCCAGGCGAAGTACGCGCAGCGCGCGCCGAGCGCGCTCGACGCCTTGCAGCTCAAGCTCGCCGACAAGCTCGTGCTGGGCAAGGTGCGCGCGGCGCTCGGCCTGGGCAAGGCCGAGGTGCTCGCCTCGGGCGCGGCGGCGCTCGCGCCGCACATCTCGACGTGGTTCCGCGCGCTGAACCTCGAGATCCTCGAGGACTTCGGCCAGACCGAGTCGACAGGCGTCATCTGCATGACCGAGCCGGGCATCGAGAGCGCGGGCACCGTGGGCAAGCCCGTGCCGGGCGTCGAGTTCAAGCTGGCCGAGGACGGCGAGATCCTGACCCGCGGCCGGCACGTGTTCGTGGGTTATTACAAGGACAAGGCGGCGACGGAGGCCGCGCTCGAGGACGGCTGGCTGCACACGGGCGATCTCGGCGAGTGGAACGACCGCGGACAGCTCAAGATCCGGGGCCGCAAGAAGGAGATCCTCAAGACCTCGGGCGGCAAGATGATCGCGCCGCTCCCGATCGAGGAGAGGCTCAAGGCGGCGGAGATCATCAGCCAGGTGTGCATGGTGGGTGACGGCCGCAAGTACCTCTCGGCGCTGATCACGCTGACCGAGGGCAAGCTCGCCGAGCTGAAGGAGCGGGGCGCCCTGGGCAGCGACGCGATCACGAGCGTCGAGGTGGTGAGCCAGGTGAAGGTGCACGTCGACGCCTTGAACGCGGAGCTCGCCAGCTTCGAGCAGATCAAGCGGTTCACGGTCCTCGGCCGCGAGTTCTCGGTGCAGGACGGCGAGATGACGCCGACGCTCAAGATGAAGCGCAACGTGATCGAGCAGCGCTTCCGCGGGACCATCGACGAGATGTATCCCGCCGAGTGAGCGGGGGCCCCGGGCCCCGCCGGCGGGCGGCCGGTCGATGAACGCGCCGCGGCGCTCGCCCGGCCCTGGGAGAGGCGCCCCCGCGGCGCGTTCGTCGACCGCCCGCTCGATCAGAGAACGTCGGGCTGTCGCTCATCGCCGGAAGAAGTGATGCGCGCGGCCGTTTCATGTGGGAGGGAAAAGCCATGAGTTCACCGAGAAGCCACCTCGTGCTCGTGCCGGGTTTCGCGGGCTTCGATATCCTGGGTTCGATCGTCTATTACAGCGGTGTCACGGAGATCCTCCGAAACACCGATACTGGGCCGTATCAAGGCCCGCTCTCGGTGCATTGCTTCCCGAACCTGCCCACGGCGAGCGTGGACACCCGCGCGCACGCGCTCCTCCGCTGGCTCGCGGATCGGTTCAGGCAGGGGGTGTTCTACGGGGGCGCGGGCCGCGGCCAGCGGGACTGCGTCCACCTCGTGGGCCACTCGACAGGCGGGCGGGACATCAAGACGCTGATGCTCCTGCTCCTGGCCGAGACCGAGCAGAAAGGGTCTGTCTACGGCGTCCCGGTGGAGCGCATCCTCGAGAGCATCTGCTCGATCCAGTTCCTCTCGACGCCGCACCGCGGGACGAACCTCGCCCACGTCCTCCACCGGAGGCAGCCCCTCCTCACAGGCCTGGCCGGGGCCCTCCACTGGTGGCTCCGCCTGGCTGGCCCGAAGGACGCGAGCTCCGCGGCCCGCCGCGCGAAGACGCTCCTCCAGGTGTTCGGCCAATCGGACGGCATCGTCCGCGCCGCCCTCGACACGATCGAGCGCTTCCACGCGCTGCCATGCGACGACCTCGCCAGGGCCGAGGCGCGCGGCGAGTACTTCAACGTGCTCCGCTGGCTGCTGCACGTCGCCGAGGACACCGAGGCCTTCGAGGATCTCGATCCCCTGCCGCTGTCAGGCCGGCCGCCGCGCGAGGAGCGCTGGTCCAAGCAGGGCCTGTCCGCGCGCGGTATCGGCGCCTGGCCTCGCGAGCTCGCGGCCTCCATCAAGAGCGCAAAGCGGACAAGGAAAGCCAGCCTCCTCGGGGCGGAGCTCGAGGAGGAGCTGAGCAAGTACTACGAGGATCGGGGCATCGCGCTCCGGTCGATCGTCACCCGGGCAAAGCGTGACCCCGGCGGCCCGTTCCTGGGCGCCTTCGGCATCTTTCACGGCATCACGGCCAACATCAAGGAGCCGAAGGTCGTCGAGGCCCTCGGGCCGCCCTGCTCCGTGCCACGGTTCGAGAACCCGACCCAGACCGAGCCGCTCACGCCGGAGATGAACGACGGGATCGTCAACTGCGTATCGATGGTCTATCCGGACACGAAGCGCAGCTTCCTTGTCGACGCCGACCACGCCGACGTGATGGGCCATTATCGGTTCATCGCCCCGGAGGACGGCGACGGAGCGGACCCGAAATACGGCGGATACGACCTGTTCCAGTCCCGGTCGACCTTCGATCAGGCCGAGTTCGACAGGCTGTGGAGCAGCATCGGGCAGTTCGCCATGAACAGCGACAGGTGCGCCGCCGCGGCGCGCCGCAGCTCGGCCGTCGCCCCCGTGGAGGTGCCGGCCTCGGCGCCCGCGGTGTCGCCGGCCTCGGCGCCCGCGGTGACCCATTTCCGCGCCGATCCGTCGGACCCGGAGGGCGGCGCGTAGGCACCCCCGTCGTCGGGGGCGCCCGGGCCGCCTTCGTGAATCAGGCCTTCGCGAGGTAGGTTTCGAGCTCGTCGGCGCCGCCGATGTGCTTGCCGTCGATGAAGACCTGCGGGGTCGTGCCCTTGCCGCTCACCGCCCGCAGGCGGCGCGGCGAGGACGCCACCTCCTCATAAGGGATCTTCCGCGCGTCGAGGAGCCGCTTCGCCTTGGTGCAGTAGCCACAGCCCGGCTTCGTGAACAGCAGCACGTCGTGCGGCGACTTCGACGACGGATCCAGGTACTTCAGCATCGTGTCCGCGTCCGACACATCGAAGGGATCCCCCTCCACCTCGGGCTCGATGAACATCTTCTTGATCACGCCGTCGTCGACGAGCATCGAATAGCGCCACGAGCGCTTGCCGAAGCCGAGGTTCGCCTTGTCGACGAGCATGCCCATCTTCTCGGAGAACTCCCCGTTCCCGTCGGGCAGGAACTGGACCTTGTCCGCCTCCTGCGCCTTGCACCACTCATCCATCACGAACGCGTCGTTCACGGACACACACGCGATCGTGTCCACCCCGCGCCGCTTGAACTCCTCCGCGAGCTCGTTGTAGCGCGGCACGTGGCTGCTCGAGCAGGTCGGCGTGAAGGCGCCCGGCAGCGCGAACACAACCACCTTCTTGCCGGCGAACACCTCCTTGGTGGTCACGTCCTTCCACTGACCGTCGACACGCGTACGAAACGTGACATCCGGAACGCGCTGCCCTTCGAGGTTCTTCAGCATGACTGTCGTGCTCCTCCCGTGCTCTTCTCGTTGCCATCCGCGACGGCAACCTTGTCCAGCGTCGTGCGGCGCTCCACGCGGCGCTCTCGGGCCGGCGAGAACTTAGCCCCGGGCCTCGACGCCGGCCAGCGCGACGGCGAGCCCGACCGAGGGCCGCGCCGCGATGGCGAGCCCGACCGAGGGCCGCGCCGCGATGGCGAGCCCGACCGAGGGCCGCGCCGCGATGGCTGCTCGCCCGGGCGACGGCGACAGCGCCGGAGGAGGCGCCCCGCTGGGCAGCCCCAGCGCCGCCGCGGGGCGAGGCGTCAGCCGCCCCGCGCCAGATCCACCGCGCGCCAGAGGTACCAGCTCGCCACCGTGCGGTACGGCTTCCACCGCGCGCCGCGCTTCTCGAGATCCGCGCGCGCAGGCGGCTCGGGCCGCTTGAACGCGAGCGTGAAGCCTTTGCGGATGCCGTAGTCGTCCAGGGGCAGCACGTCCGGGCGGCCGAGGCGGAACATGAGGAGCATCTCCACCGTCCACCGGCCGATGCCGCGCACCCGCGTGAGGCGCTCGATGATCGCCTCGTCGTCCATGCCGTGCACCTCGGCGAGCGTGGGGAGCTCGCCGTCCTCCGTCTTCCGCGCGAGGTCGCGCAGCGCGAGGAGCTTCGCCTGCGAGAGGCCGGCGCCGCGGAGCTTCTCGTCGGAGGCGCGCAGGAGCTGCGCGGGCGTGGGGCCCTCGTGCGCTCGCGGGAAGAGCGCGCGCACGCGCGCGAAGATGGTCGCGGCGGCCTTGCCGGTGAGCTGCTGGTAGACGATCGACTCCGCGAGCGCGAGGAAGAGGCTCGACGTCCTGTCGATCCGCATGGCGAACGGCCCGACCGCGTCGATGACGCGCGCGAGCGCCGCGTCGGACGCCCGCAGGTGCTCGACGGCGGCGCCCGGATCGAAGCCGAAGTCGCCGCCGGGCGCGCTCGACGGGGCGCCGCGCGTCTGGCCGCCCTCGATCGCGAGGAGGCGGAGCTTCGTCGTGACGCCGCCGTTCGCGGAGAAGCCGCCGGCCTTGCCGCCGGCCGCGAGCACGCGGTGGCACGGGACGATGATCGCGAACGGGTTCCGCCCGAGCGCCTGCCCCACGGCGCGCGCCGAGCCGACCGCCCCGAGGCGCGCCGCGACCTCGCCGTAGGTCAGCGTCGCGCCCGGCGGGATGGTGCGCGCGACCTCGTAGACGCGGCGGTGGAACGGCGGAACCCGGTCCATGTCGAGCGCGACGGCGGACAGGTCGCTCGCCTCCCCGCGCAGGAGCGCGACGATCGCCTCGACAGCGCGCTGCACCTCGGGCGGCGGCGCCGCCGCCTGGGCGCCCGGGAGGCGCTGGAGCAGGCGCGAGCGCGTCTCGGGCTCGCGCGCCTCGGGCAGCTGCAAGGCGGCGACGCCGCGCTCGCCCCACGCGATGCCGCAGCGGCCGATCGCCGTGTCGAACAGGAGGAAGCCGTGTGCCGTTGCTGTCATGAGGGTCCTCGCGGGCAGGCGGGGCGCCCGCGTCCGGCGGCCATCCTAGGAGCGCGCGGCGAGGCGATCTTGGAAGATCTTGCGATCCCCCCTCGCCGCCTTCCGGAACCCGCGGGGCGAGACGCCGGCCGCGCGGTGGAAGGTGCGGACGAAGTTGGAGAGGTCGCCGAACCCGACGTCGAGCGCGATGTCGGTGATCGACCGGGCGCTGTCGGCGAGGAGGCGCGCCGCGCGGCGCAGGCGGGCGCGGACCAGGTACTGGTGCGGGGTCACGCCGACGACCTTCCCGAAGACCCGCAGGAAGTGGAACGGGCTGAGCCCGACCTCCCGCGCCGCGCCCTCGAGGTCGATGGGCTCGTGCGCGTGCTCGTCCAGCCAGAGCGCCGCCTCGACGGCGCGGCGGCGGTCGCGCGCCCCGGTGTCCGGCGGACTTCGCTTCCGGCCGGAGGCGACCTCGACGAAGCGGGCGGAGAGGAGCACCCCCACCTCGTCGACGCCGAGGTCGCTCCTGCCCTCGGCGGCCGCCTGCGCGAGCTCGCCGAGCACCATCAGCTCGGGCACGGGCGGCAGGCCGCCGGCCCGGAACGCGCCGGCGCCGTCGCCGAGGGCCTCGACGAGCGCCGGCGCGAGCTGGAACGACAGGCACTCGTCGCCGACGACATGTTCGTGTGAGCACGTGTACTCGTCGCCGGGGTGGCCGACCAGGAGCGACCCGGCCACGAGCTCGAACGCCTCCCCCCGGACGCGGTAACCGAAGCTGCCCTTGCGCACGTAGGAGACGGAGAAGCCGCGGTGGAGCTCGGCGAACGGCGCGTCCCCAGGTCCGGAGCGGCACCGGTAGTCGACAACCGAGATGGCGTCGCCCCGCACCAGCGTCGTGACGTCCATGGGTCACCGAATGTACTTGCGGCGGCGAGGCCGAGCAACGCGCCCCGCGCCCCTGCTGCGCCGCCGCGCCTCCGGAACGGGTTGCGCGACGGCTTCGCTCACGTACCGACGGCGTCTTGATCGGACACGTTGAGCGTCACCCCTGTCGGATCGGACGTCGCGCCGGCGCTCTGGGCGGCTATCGCGATCTCGACAGGAGCCAGCCACGCGGGCGTGGCGCCCGGCACCTCGACGCCGACGACGACACGCACCGCCGCGAGCGCTGCTGCCTCCGCGAGCGGGAAGCTGCGCCGCCAGACCAGCGAGCACGATTGCCGGTCGCCGTCGACGTGCAGCGTGTCCAGCACGAGATCGAGCGGCTGCCCCTCCGTGATGCCGAACGCGGAGAGGCCATGGACGCGCGCGAGGGCGCGCGCCCCGGGGAGCCGCGTCCGCAGCGCCGCGAGCGTCGGGTGAAGCCCCGCGAGCACGAGCCACTCGTCGCCGACCAGGGCTTCGACGCGCTGATCCGGGGGGGCCGCCTGGAAGTAGCTCCAGTCGAAATCGTCGGGGATCTCGAGGATGGGCCCCTCGAGCGCCTTGTGGGGCGTACGCCCGAGCAGCCGCCTGCGCGACGGCCACACGCTCCCGAGCGGCGCGAAGCCCGCCGGGCGGTCGCGCCGCGAGGGATCCAGGACGGCCGGGCGATCGGTGCCGAACGGGTTGTCGGCCATGCCGATCCCCCCGAATGCGCGCTCGTAGGCGAGCGGGATCGCCTTCTCCGCGCCGCCTGGCTCGATCGAGAGCGCCTTGTCGAGGATCGGGCGCTCGCCGGCGAAGAGCGCGAGGCGCACGGAGAAGGGCGCCGCAGGCGGGCCCGGCGGCGCGTGCGCGTGGCCCGTGAAGAACACGTCGATGCGCGCGAGGTAGGGCGCGAGATCGCTCGTCAACCGGACGCTGCGGCCCGGGTGGTTGTGATGGTGGATGTCAGCATCGATGATTTTTTGCGGCTCGACGGGAATCATCGGTGCGCCGTCGACAAAGGCGAAGGTCGCCTTGGCGATCACGGTGAGGTGGAGCCGCCCCCGCGCGCGCCACATCACCGCCGCCGCCGCCGTTCCGGAAGGCGCCGCCATCGCGCTGGGAACGGGCGGGTCCTCGGGCTTCACCGCGCCATGAGAGCACTTGGGCGTCGCGAGGGTCAAGCCTCGCCACGCGGCGACACCGGCGCGTCGTCCGACGTCCGACGTTCGCCTTTCCGCCCGCCGAGGAGGTTCATCGGCCTCGCAGCGCGGGTGAAAGCGGTGGAGTCCGGCGACGACGGCAGGATCCGAGTCCGGCGAGTCGTCCTATCCATCCATCGGTGTCGAGCCTCGCGCTCGGCGAGCGACGGTATCCCTTCGTGCCGTCGCGGGAGCGCAGGACCCTCCTCGCTTGCGGGCGGGCCTCAGGCCGTGTCCTCGAAGCCCGGGAGCGGCTCGTAGTCCTGAGTTGCGTCGTCCTCCTCGCCAGGCTCGGCGCAGGCCGGCTCGTCGCCGTCCTCTCCGGCCCCGCCGCCGTCGAGCAGCCCCCGCTTGCGCCGACGCCGCCGCCCGCGCCGGCGCCGCGGCGACCGCCGGCTCGAGGGCCTGCCGCAGCCGGAGCATCGCGCCGCCGACCACCCGGCCGCCCCGCGGCGCCCCGAACAGGCGTTTCTGCACCACCTGCTGCGCCACGCCGAGGCGGCGCGCGATCTCGCCCTGCGAGAGGCCGTCGAAGAAATACGCCTCGACGACCTCCCGCTGCTTCGCCGTCAGCGCGGTCTCGACCGCGTCCCGCACCGCGGCGCAGAGCCGCGCTCGCCCGGGCGGCTCGGCCTCGCCGCCCCAGAGCCGGCGATCGTCGGCCCAGCGGTCGACGTCCTCGCAGAGGACCTCCCGGCGGACCTTGCGCTCAGGCGAGCGGCTCCTTTCGCAGGTCATCGGAGGGGGCGGGCTCGCCGCCGATCGAGAGGAGGGTCCAGTCTGCGCCGTCGAGCAGGAGCTCCACGGCGGCCTCGGGGCGGAGCACGGTCGCCTCGGGCGAGCGGCCGCCGACGTCCCAGCGGCGGAGCCGCGCGAGGTCCGCGAGCGCCTTCGTGCGCCGCAGGCGCCGCCGGGTCGCGCCGGGCGCGCGCAGCAGGTGGAGGTGGTGCCGCACGAGCCAGACGATCCGCGGGCACACGAGCTCCTCGAGCACGTCGGCCCCCTCCTCGGCGTGGTCGGCGCAGGCGAACGCCTTGCCGACGTCGTGGAGCAGGGCCGCGGCCCAGAGCGAGCGATCCGCGGTCTCGCGGCGGGCCAGGTCGAAGACCTGCAGGGAATGGAAGAGCGCGTCGCCCTCGGGGTGCCAGCGCGGATCCTGCGGCACGCGGTCGAGGGCGAGGAGGAGATCGAGGAGGTCCTTGTGCATCGACGGGAGGGCGGTCAGGCCGCCCGCGGGCTGCGGGCGAGCGGTGCCCCTTCACCCTGGGGCGCGGTCACACCCACCGGGAGGCCCCGCGCGCCGGGCGAGCCGAAGCATAGCGCGGGCGCCCCCTGCGCCAGGGCTCAGGGAGTGAACAGGGTGGCCGATCGCTTCCTCGGCCCGGTTGGCGGGTGCGCGACCGTCTCCGCGGTCTGACGGGTGCCCGCGGCCTCCAGGCGGACCAGCCTGAGCACGGTGCCCCCGACGACGATCTGGCCGTTTTGCGGGAGCAAGGCGCTCGTGATGCGCTGATCGTCGATCTTGGTCCCGTGCGTGCTCCCCTGGTCGATCACGCGCACCTCCTCCGCTCCGACGACGATCGTCGCGTGCTTTCGCGACACCTTCGGATCATCGAGGCGGATGAAGCAGTCGGGCTCTCGCCCTACCGTGAACTCTCCAGGGTGGAGCACGAACCGCCGACCCGCGAGGGGCCCGTTGCACACGAAGAGCTCGTGGGAGATCACGGCGTTCCCGCCCGACGCCGGGATGGTGGGCCGGAGCGGGGCCTTCGCGATGCGCAGCCGCCCCTCGTACTTCTGCGTCCACATCTGCGGGGTTTGCCGGCCTCCCTCGGCCTTGATGCTCGCTTGCACGTACTCGCAGAGCTCGTGGACATCGACGTATCCGTCTCGGTCCAGATCGGCTGTGCCGGTCGACAGGCCCTCGACGATGTGGCGGGTGAAGATCGACTGCGGGGTCACCCCCACGGGCTGGTCGGCCTGCCACGCCAGCTGAACCGACGTCGTGGCGGAGATCACGACGCGACCCGAGCCGTCTCCCATGAACGTCCCGGCGATGTCGACGCTGTCCTGCTCGCTCTTGGCGGAGTTCTCGTACGCGCCGCTGTAGCAGCAGTCGAGGATCAGGACGATGCGCTTCGCGGGGCACTGATCGATCTGGCGGCTGATCCACGCCGCGTCGACCGAGGTCGCGCTGAAGAGCTCTTTCTCCGTGTCGTGCGTGGCGAGGTGGAGGTGACCCCAGTCGTCCTTCAGGCCATGACCGGAGTAGTAGAGGACGAGCAGATCCTCCGGATGGCGGCGATGGAAGAGCGCGCCGATGGCCTTCCGGACCTCGAGCTGGCTGCCATCGACGCAGAGCTGGACGCGAAAATCGCCGATGTCCGGGTTTCCCATCGTGTCGGCGAGCTTCGATGCGTCGAGGGCGGGCGCCTGGAGCGAGCGCAACCTGCCGTCCGCATACATTCCGTTCGCGATGATGAGCGCGAGGCGGTCCCGTCCGCCCAGCACAGGATCTCTGTCCAGGGCTGTCATTTGATTGCGCTGATGCGGCGCGCGAGGTCGAGCACTTCCTTCTCCCCGAGCGGCTTGTCCGAGGTGAACTCGACCTCCAGGCCGTTCTTCCCCCGGATGCGAATGCGGCGCCTCGGCGCGCGGACGACCCACTCATTGACGAGCTGAATCACCTGGGGGAGCACCGCGGGGAGCGCGGCGAGCGCGATCGCGCCGACGGTGAAGGCGTCTCCCTTGGCGTTCCTCGGGAGGTGGCCTTCAACGGCGCGGCGCGCGGTCGCGCCCGCGGTGCCGATGTCTCGCATCAGGCTCTCGAGCATCGCGTCCAGCTGATCCGCCTCGACCTCGGCGTCGTGAAAGTTGAACTGCATGTCCATTGGCCATGCACCTCCTCGCTGTTACGAGTCGCCGAGGAGCGTATCAGCGCTCGCCGGGAGGTGCCAGCCGCACACGCGGAGTCGCGTCGTGTACGCGCCGCCATCCTCGAGCTGCGAAGCGCGCCTGAAGCCCGCTTCGCGATCGTCCAGCCCATCTCATGTCCATGCCGATCCCTCGGTGAGCGGCGTCTCGGATCCGTGCAGGCCGGCCAGCAGCGAAGGTGCTCCTCGCGCTTCGTCGTGACTGCAAAGACATCACGTGGCTGAGGTGACGGGAACATACCGCCGTGCGAGCTCGCGTCCGATCCGAGAGCTCGTGCAGCTCGGATCGCGGACGTGAGACGGCGGTGACCACGGGCCTGTCCTCGCTGACCCACCTCACGGATCTCCATCTCACCGCGTGCGACCTGACCGAGCTCGGCCCGCTCCTGGATCACCTCCCGGCGCTCGAGCGCGTCACGGTCGCTGGCACCCCGCTGGGCCTGGCTGCTCGAGCCGATATCGCGCGGCTCCCCGCGCCGGTCTTTTTGCCGCATCCGGACGCGATCGAGGCGGAGGTCAACGAGGCGCTCCTGGAGCTCCGCCAGTACGAGATCCACGGCGCGTGCGTCCGCTGGAACGACGGTTATATCGTCGGTCTGTGGAGCAACCAAGACTACCTGAGCTGGTATCGAATCGACGTCGACCGCTTCCGCACCGCCCTGAAGGAGCGCCGCTACCCATGGGACATTCGCTCGTGGATCGAGGCGTGTCCCGAGGTGTTTGACGTTGGCTGGGCCGCTCGCTGGAGCGAGCTCGGCTTGCGCCCCTGGCTCCACGCCTGACCGCCTCGGCTATCCTGCCCCTCGTGCTCTCCCGCGCCCGCCCCTCCGATGCCGCGATCCGCGCCTTCCTCGCTCGCCAGGCGGGCCGGCCGCTCTCGTACGCGGAGGTCGGCTGCACCGGCGCCGGCGAGGGCCGCCCGCGGCCGCCTGCCGGCTTCAACGTCGACCACCACCGCGCGGTGCTCGGCCAGGGCGCCGCGCTCTTCGACCGCGCCGTCGAGGCGATGCGGCGCTGGGCGCAGTTCCGGCTCGGCTGGGTCGAGCTCTGCTATCCCGATGCTCCCCTCCAGGCCGGCGTCACCGTGGCGATCCTCGTCCGCGTGCTCGGGATTCACTGGCTCAACGCATGCCGGATTGTCTACACCGTCGATGAGACGAGCGGCCCTGTGCGCCGGTTCGGCTTCGCCTACGGGACGCTCGAGGAGCACGGCGAGCGCGGCGAGGAGCGCTTCCTCGTCGAGCACGACGAGCCTTCCGGCGAGGTCGCCTACGACATCTTCGCCGTCTCCCGGCCGAACCACCTCCTCGCCCGGCTCGGGTTTCCCTACGCGCGCCGGGTCCAGGCGCGGTTCGCCCGCGACTCCATGCGCGCCATGCGCAGCGCCGTGAACTCGCCGCCGTGAGGCGCGCCGGGAGCCCTGCGACCCGCTGATCGCACAGGCGGCATGGCCCCGCCGGTCACGCCCTCTCCTTCACGAACTCCACGAGATCCGAGAGGCTCGCTCCCGTCGCGTCGGCGCTCACGCCGAGCTCCTCGGCCGGCAGGCCCAGGCGGTTGACCCAGAACGTGGGATAGCCGAACCACCGGGCGCCCGCGGCGTCCCAGCCGGCGAACGCGACGAACGCGATCTCCTCGCGCGTGAGGCCCAACGCGTCGAGCGCCATCCGGTACGCGCGAGGATCCGGCTTGTACGTCCTCGCCCCGTCCGTGCTGAGCACGTGCTCGAACAGGCCCCCCAGACCGGAGCTCTCGATGGCGGCCCCGAGCATCCTCGGCGTGAAGTTCGACAGGAACGAGAGCCGGATCCCCGCGCCCCTCAGCGCCCGGAGCGCCGGCAGCACGTCAGGCCACGCCCGGAGATCCAGGTAGGCGCCGAGGAGCCGCGCCCGCTTCTCCTCCCCGAGATCGAGCGCCAGCGCGCGCTCCGCGAACACCAGCGCATCCGCCGTCACCTGCCAGAAGTCGGCATACTCGTGGGACGCGACCCGCAGCCACGTGTACTCGAATTGCCGGGTGCGCCACGCCTCGCTCAGCGATGCCCCCTTGCCCGGACAGAGATCCTCCGCGAGCGCCGCGATCGGGCGCGGATCGAAGATAGGAAAAGCGTCGAAGGCGATCGCCCTGATCTTCGATCCCGCCGCCGGCCGCGGCGGCGCCGGCCCGTGCTGCGCGGCACAGGAAGCCGTCCCGGCCGGGGCCGAGCCCAGGAAACCCGCCGCGGCCGTGCCGGTCACGCGGTGGAGAAACTCACGACGATTCGTCAACATGCCAGCCTCCCTCCGATCCTCCGACGTGAACCTCGCGACCTGCGAGTCCGCGAGTCCGCGAGTCCGCAAGTCCGCGAGTCCGCGGGTGCGAGAACGCACGCGGGAGAGCATGCGCGGTCCGCCGTTGCCCGGGGATCCGCCATCGACGTAGACTCGCCATGCACCTTTGCATGGCGCGGAGCGCGCTCCGGCAGCAGCGCCCCGCGCCCCGGAGCCATGCTCGACTGGGACGATCTGCGCTACTTCCTCGCCGTCGCGCGGCACGGCAACCTCTCCGCCGCCGCGCGCGTGCTGAAGGTCACCCAGCCGACCGTGGGGCGGCGCGTCGCCGCGTTCGAGCGGCGCCTCGGGGCGAGGCTCTTCCTGCGCTCGCCGTCGGGGTTCTCGCTCTCGGCCGCGGGCGAGAGCGTGCTCGGCCACGCCGAGCGCATGGAGCAGGACGCGCTCGCGGCCGAGCGCGCCGCCGCCGGACGCGACGCAGGGCTGAGAGGCCACCTCCGTGTCACCGCGTCCGAGTGGCTCGCCACGCGCGTCCTCGGGCCGCTGCTCGTCCCGTTCCTCGCGCGCCACCCCGCCATCTCCGTCGATCTCATCGCGGACGCGCGATGGCTGAGCCTGCCGCGGCGGGAAGCGGACATCGCCCTTCGCCCCGCCGCGTTCGAGCACCACGAGGTCTTCCAGCGCGAGGTCGCGCGGATCGGGTTCGGGCTCTATGCATCGGAGGCCTACCTCGCCGAGCACGGCCCGCCGGACTGGGGACGGCAGTGCGAGGGCCACTCGCTCGTCACCATGAACGACGAGCCTCCGGCGATCGCCGACCTGTCGTGGGTGCGCGCCGTCGCCGCGAAGGCCCGCGTCGCCGCGCGCACCAACGGCCGCGAGCCCCAGGCGACGATGGGGGCCGCCGGCGTCGGGCTCGTCTGCCTGCCGCGCTACCTGGGCGACGCGACCGCCGGCCTCCGCCTGCTCTCGCCGCCCTCGCCGCCGCCAGGGCGCAAGCTGTGGCTCGGGGTGCACCGCGATACGCGCGGTGTGCCGCGCGTGAAGGCGCTCGTCGCGTTCGTCGCCGACGCCCTCGGGCCGCTCCGGAGCGCCCTCGACCCCGGCGCGGGGCCGCGCGCGTCAGGCGACGAGCGCCCCCGCTACCGGCCCTGATCGCGCTGGCACGCCCTGAGCTTCTCGAACTGCGCGTCGCACGTCGGGGGCAGGAAATCGGTCGCGCACTCTCGAACGCCCCCGCTCAGGCAATCGAAGAGCGACGTGATCGACGGCGCGAGGAATTCGCAGGGGATCCGGTCCGCGGAGGCGACGGTCTCGCCCACGCAGTCGAAGAAGGGGGCGGTCAGCGCGTTGCAGGGGCGCTGCTCGGAGAGCAGGTCGGCGCAGCGCTCGCTGCACCGGAGCTCCGGGCACGTGACGCCGTCGAAGAGCGAGCAGAAGAAATCGCACGAGGCCCTCTGCTCCTCGACGGAGGCCCCGCCGGAGCTCGCCGATGGCGACCCCACGGCCGCGCCAGCGCCCCCGGCGCCGTCGGAGCTCCCGGGGAGCCCGTCGACGACGACGGCCCCGCCGCAAGCGCCCGCCCCCGAGAGCGCGACGAGCGAGGCCAGGAAAGCGAAGAGCAGCGGCGTTCTCATCAGGGCATCCTATCGCGCGGCAGGCACGGCAGGGGCGCGCATCAAACGCCCCGCACGTCCCGCGCGCCCCCGGTCGCTCACTCCACCGCCTGCGATTGCTCGATCGCGTCCTCGCGGCGCTCCCGGCGGTTGCACGCGAGCACCTTCTTGCGGACGCGCACCGCGTCGGGCGTGACCTCGACGAGCTCGTCGCCGTCGATCCACTCCATCGCCGTCTCGATCGTGAGCAGCCGCGGGCTGGCCAGGAGGACGTTCTCGTCCTTGCCGTGGTTGCGCACGTTCGACAGCTTCTTCTCCTTGATGACGTTGACGTCGGTGTCGTTCGGCCGGTTGTGCTCGCCGATGATCATCCCCTCGTAGACCTCGACGCCGGGGACGATGAAGAACATGCCGCGCGGCTGCAGGTGGTGCAGCGCGTACGGGGTCGCCACGCCGACGCGATCGGCGACGATGGCGCCGGTCGGGCGGCGCATCATCGGGCCGCCCCAGGGCGCCCAGCCGTCGAACATCGTGTTGAGCAGGCCCGTCCCGCGCGTCGCCGTCAGGAACTCGCCGCGGAAGCCGATGAGCCCGCGCGACGGCACCCGGAACTCGAGGCGGGCGCGGCCGAAGCCGGGGTTCGTCATCTTCACCATCCGGCCGCGCCGGGAGCTGAGGCGCTCGGTCACGATGCCGACGTAGGTGTCCGGCACGTCCACGACCACGAGCTCGAGCGGCTCCATCACCTCGCCGTCGATCTCGCGCGTCACCACCTCGGGGTTCGAGAGCTGCATCTCGTACCCCTCGCGCCGCATCGTCTCCACGAGGATCGCCAGCTGGAGCTCGCCGCGGCCGAGCACCACGAACGTGTCGGGCACCTCGGTCGGCTCCACCCGGATCGCGAGGTTCTTCATCGCCTCGCGCTCGAGCCGCTCCTTCAGGTGACGGCTCGTCAGGAACTTCGACTGCTTGCTCTTGCCGGCGAACGTCGACGTGTTGACGCCGATCTTCATCTTGATCGTCGGCTCCTCGACCACGATGCGCGGCAGCGCCTCGGGGTGCGCCGGATCCGTGATCGTGTCGCCGATCGTGACCGTGTCGAGCCCGGCGATCGCGATCACCTCGCCCGCGACGGCGCTCTCGACCGCGACGCGCTTCAGCCCCTCGTAGGCGTAGAGCATCTTCACGTAGCCGCGCGACTGGCCGCCCTCGCCGAGGAGCGCGACGTCGGCGCCGGACCGGGCGGTGCCGCGGACCACGCGGCCGACCGCGAGCCGGCCCACGTACTCGTCGTGGGTCGTGTTGCATACGATGACCTGGAGCGGACCGTCGGGGTCGCCCGAGGGGCCGGGGACCCGCTCGAGGATGGTCTCGAAGAGCGGCTCGAGGTCCTTCGCCTCGTGCTCGAGCTCGCGCTTCGCCTGCCCGAACTTCGCGATCGCGTAGAGCGTCGAGAAGTCCATCTGCGCGTCGCTCGCCTCGAGGTCGCAGAAGAGGTCGAACACCTCGGAGAGCACCTCGTGGGCGCGCGCGTCGCTCCGGTCGATCTTGTTGATGACCACGATGACCGGGAAGCCGCGCTGGAGGCACTTCGAGAGCACGAAGCGCGTCTGCGGCAGCGGGCCCTCGGCGGCGTCGACGAGGAGGAGCGCCCCGTCGGCCATCATGAGCGTGCGCTCGACCTCCCCGCCGAAGTCGGAGTGGCCGGGCGTGTCGACGATGTTGATCTTGACCCCGCGGTACCGGATGCTCGTGTTCTTCGCGAGGATGGTGATGCCGCGCTCCCGCTCGAGGTCGTTCGAGTCCATGACCCGCTCGGCCACGACCTCGTTCTCTCGGAAGGCGCCCGACTGGCGGAGCATGTGATCGACGAGGGTCGTCTTCCCGTGGTCGACGTGGGCGACGATGGCGATGTTGCGGAGATCGTTACGGGGCATATACGGCGGCGGCCGTGTAGCACGCGACCCACGGAGGAGCGAGCCCATCCTCGCTAGAGCCCGAACGTTCGGCCTGCACGGCAGGCCCGCGGGTGGGCGAGCAGAGCGGTAGCGATTGACAGCCGAAGGCGCGCGGTCCTAGGGTGCGCGCCGTGCTGGTGCCCGGGCGTTCGCCTGGGCCGAAGAGGGAACCCGGTGAAATTCCGGGGCTGCCCCGCAGCGGTAAGCGAGAACGACCTCCACCCCATGCACTGGCCCGCCGAGGGCTGGGAAGCGGTGGACAGTAGGGAGCCGGTCAGACCGGAGCGCTCGCGAGCCCGAAGACCTGCCAGCGCCCGGCGGCGGGAGACATCCGGCGCCGGTTCGACCTGGGAGCCTCGAGGGAGGCGGTGAGGTCCGAGCCGGTGCAGCTCCACCTCTCTGCGCACGTCCCGGATACCGAACCGCCCCCCGCGTCGCCTTCCGGTCGCCCGCGGGGGCGAGAGGTCGGTCCAGCGCACCGTGCGATGGCCAGCCATTTCGTCCTCGCGGAGCTCGACGCGAGCGGCCCGACGCCGCTCCGCGCGATTGCGGCGAAGGAGGACACGAATGCTGCGCGAGACGGTCACGACGAGCCACGGGCACCGCCATCCATTTCATTTGCTCGCCGCGTTATCCATGGTGCTGGCCGCCGCGCGGCCAGCGCGCGCCGAGGGCGACACCCCCGATGCGCCCGCTGCCCCGCCGGAGGCCGCCGCCGCAGCGCCCACCGGCGAGGGCGCGCCCGCGGGCGACGCCGCGATCGAGGTCACGATCCAGGCGGAGAAGCCGGGCAGCGAGGCCGCGTCGCGCGTCTCCGTCGGACACAGGGAGCTCGAGCTCAGGCCGAGGCTCCGGCCGGGCGACCTCCTCGAGTCGGTCCCCGGGCTCTTCGCCGTGCAGCACGCGGGCGGGGGCAAGGCGAACCAGTACTTCCTCCGCGGATTCGACGCGGATCATGGGACCGACGTCGCCTTCTTCGTCGACGGCGTGCCCGTCAACATGGTCAGCCACGGCCACGGGCACGGCTTCACCGATCTCTACTTCATGATCCCGGAGCTCGTGACAGGGCTCGACGGCTACAAGGGGCCTTATTACGCGAGCATCGGCGACTTCGGTACGGCGGGCGCCGTCAACCTGCGCTTCGCCGAGAAGCTCGAGGAGAGCTACGCGCAGGTCAGCCTGGGGCAGTACGGTATCCAGCGCGGCCTCGTCATCGCCTCGCCGGATCTCGGCGACACGTGGCGCGCGGTGGCCGCGGCGGAGATCTACCGGAACGACGGGCCGTTCCTGAACCCGGAGCGGCTCAAGCGCTTCAACGTGGTCCTGCGGGCCACGCACGATCTGGACAACACCGGGAAGGTCCAGATGACCTGGATGTCGTATGGATCGACCTGGCACGGCTCCGGCCAGATCCCCGCGCGCGCCGTGTGCGGCGAGGGCGAGCAGGGCGGGTTGAACCCGCCGCCCTCGGCGTTCGGACAGCCGTGCATCGACCATTTCGGCGCCGTGGATCCGACCGAGGGCGGGGCGACCGAGCGGCACATGGCGTCCGTCGCCTACTCGACCGCGTGGCGGGACGCCGATCTGAGCGCGCTGGCCTACCTCGTCCGGTACCGCTTCACGCTGTACTCGAACTTCACGTTCTTCAGCGAGGACCCCGTCCACGGCGACCAGATCGAGCAGAACGACGACCGCACCGTCGGCGGCGCCGATCTCCGGTTCCGCAGGCAATACGAGCTCGGCGGGGCGAGGTTCACGACCTCGCTCGGCGCGCAGATCCGCGCGGACGCGATCGACAAGTCCCTCCACCACGACGAGGCGCGCGAGCGGATCGAGGAGAAGAGCAGGACCCACGTCGATGAGAGCCAGATCGGCGTCTACGTCGAGCAGGACGCCCGGCTCCGGCGCTGGCTCCGCGTCGTGCTCGGGGCGCGCGCGCAGTGGATCGACGTCAACGTGGACGACCCGGGCGAGGACCTCGAGGCGGCGGGGAACAGGTCGAGCGGCGCCCGGGGACAGATGCAGCTGCTCCCGAAGCTCACGGCGATCGTGTCGCCCGTCGAGGGGGTCGATCTCTTCGCCCACTTCGGGCGGGGCTTCCACTCGAACGACGCGCAGGGCGCGGTGCTGGGGGAGGGGGCGGCGACGCTGATCACGCCCGCGATTGGCTACGAGGTCGGCCTGCGGGTCGCGCCCCTGCGCGGGCTGTCGCTGAACGGGGCCGCGTTCCTGCTCGACCTGGACTCCGAGCTGGTCTGGAGCGGCGACGCGGGCGCGACCGAGGCGTCGGGGCAGACGCGGCGCTACGGGATCGAGATCGGCGGGCGCTACCGGCTCCGGAGCTGGCTCTTCGCGGACGTGGACGCGACCTTCACCCGCGCGCGCTTCCGGGAGAACGCCGGCAACGCGAGCGCTGTCGCCCTCGCGCCGACCCGGACGCTGACCGCGGGCGTCGGCGTCCGCCCGACGTTCGGCGCGTTCACGCCGTTCGCGGCGCTGCGGGTCAAGGCGATCGGCGCGCGGCCGGCGACCGAGGACGAGTCGCTCACCGCCGAGGGGTTCACGGTCGTCGACGCCAACGCCGGGCTGCGGTGGAAGAACGTCGAGGTGGCCGTGGACGTCCAGAACCTCTTCGACACGACGTGGCGCGAGGTCCAGTTCGCGAGCGCGTCGCGGCTGCAGTACGAGCCGGCCCCGGTCACCGGGATCCACTACTCGCCGGGGTGGCCGTTCACCGCGATCGGGCGGGCGACGCTGTACTGGGAGTAGGCGCCGCGCCGGCTCATGTCCGGCGGAGGTCCTCGCGCAGCGCGTCGAGCGATGCCCGGAACGCGGCTTCGCTCACGGCGGCGCCCGTCACCGCGGGCAGGAGCTCCGCGAACATCTGCCAGGCTTCCCCGATGTCACATACCCTGTGCGGATAACGCTGGCGGGCAATGAGCGTGAGCCCTGTCACGACGCTGCGAACCATCGCCGCCTGGAACCCCGAGCCCTCGAAGACGACCGCTGAGCACCGGATGGTCGCGCTCGCCTCCGCGAGGAAGCTCGCGATCGCCCTGCGCGCGGGCGCCGATGGCAACGACGCCTCGCTCTCGACGAGGGTGAGCAGCCCTATGCCGCGCGGGTGCTTCTTCGCGAAGTCCGCGCACGCATCCCTCAGGTGGCGCGCGCCGTCCTCGGTCGTCTCGCGGCGCCAGATGACACAGAAGATCTGGTGCCAGGAAGCCAGGATGTAGTCCGGTTGTCTGGTGACCAGGTGCCAGGGGTCAGGATGCATGATCGTGCTCGTTCTGGAGCGGGCGCACCGGAGAGGCTCGCGGGGGCCTCACGGTACACCGGCCAGGGTACACCGGCGTTTCTTCGCCCGCGACACGCGCGCACGCCAACTCGCGCGTGGGCCACCGGGCGTCGGCAACGGATCGGCGCCGCGCGCCCTCGGAGCTGACGGGCAAGACAACCCCGGTGCCCTCGAGGTCGGGTGGCTCGCACTGGACACGTTCGATGGCTCCACAATCGATGAGTCCGTCTTGATACCCTCGAACCGCTCCAGCGGCTGGCGGTGGCCCTGCGCGGCCATCGGTCGGGCGCTCTCGACGCCGGCCCACGCGGCAATTGCTGTGCTCGTCACTCGCCGCTGCCGGCCGCCACGATGACCGCTCGCGGATGCGGAGAGCAGGACGGGAACGGAGAGCCTCGCCGCGTGGCAAACGTGTGACCATGCAGTAGGCTGTGCCGCATGGATCCGACGGGGCTCGGCGCCGATCTGCAATTCCGCATGCTGGTCGAAGGGGTGAAGGACTACGCCATCTTCATGCTGGACACCGAGGGGCGCGTGACCACGTGGAACGCCGGCGCCGAGCAGATCAAAGGATACTCCGCGCAAGAGGTGATCGGCTCGCACTTCTCGCGCTTCTATCCGGCCGAGGCGATCGAGCGGAAGTGGCCACAGACAGAGCTCGCCGAAGCGCGGCGCGTGGGCCGCTTCGAGGACGAAGGCTGGCGCGTGCGCAAGGACGGCTCGATGTTCTGGGCGAACGTCATCATCACGGCCCTCCACGGCCCCGACGGCGAGCTGCGCGGCTTCTCCAAGATCACGCGCGACCTGAGCGAGCGCAAGCGCCAGGAAGAGTCGCTGCGGCAGAGCGAGGAGCGCTTCCGCGCGCTGGTCGAAGGCGTGAAGGATTACGCCATCTTCATGCTCGACCCCGACGGCAGGGTGGCCACGTGGAACGCCGGCGCCGAGCGGATCAAGGGATACTCCGCGCAAGAGGTGATCGGCACGCACTTCTCGCGCTTCTATCCGGCCGAGGCGATCGCGCGCGGCCGCCCAGAGACGGTGCTCGCCGCCGCGCGGCGCGAAGGCAGCTTTGAGGACGAAGGCTGGCGCGTGCGCAAGGACGGGTCGTCGTTCTGGGCGAGCGTCCTCGTCACGGCCATCTACGGCCCGAGCGGCGAGCTGCGCGGCTTCTCCAAGATCACGCGCGACCTGAGCGAGCGCAAGCGCCTGGAGCAGATGGAGTCCAACGCGCGCCAGATGGAGGAATTCGTGGCGATGCTGGCGCACGAGCTGCGCAATCCGCTGGCGCCGATCGCCAACGCGACCAGCGTCCTCAAGCTCGAAGGGAAGGACAACGCCCAGGTCGTCTGGGCAGCCGGCCTGATGGAACGGCAGCTCGGCCAGCTCGTGCGGCTCGTCGACGACCTGCTCGACGTGAGCCGCATCACGCGCGGCAAGATCGCCCTGGAGTCCAAGCGGATCGATCTCGCCGACGTGGTGACGCGCGCGGCGGAAGCGTCCCGGACCTGGATCGACGCGCGCGAGCAGACCCTGGAGCTGCAGCTGCCCGAAGGGCCGCTCGCCGTCGTTTCGGGCGACCTGGCGCGGCTCACGCAGGTGGCGAGCAACCTGCTGCACAACGCGGCGAAGTTCACGCCGCCGCGCGGCTCGATCCGGGTCACGGTGGAGGCGGACGACACGCACGCGATCCTCCGTACCCGCGACAGCGGCGTGGGGATATCGCCCGAGCTGCTGCCGCAGGTGTTCGACCTGTTCACGCAGGGGGATCGCGGCCTCGATCGCGTCGAGGGCGGGCTGGGCCTCGGATTGACGATCGTGCGCCGGCTGGTCGAGCTGCACGGCGGGACGGTCCAGGCGCTCAGCGAGGGGCCCGGCCGCGGCAGCGAGTTCATCGTGCGATTGCCGCGGCTGACGCGCCCCCTCGCGCCGCCGGCGGTGGGCGCTCCCGCGACGAAAGCCGGGCGCAAGCTGCGCATCCTCGTCGTCGACGACAACCGCGACTCGGCCGAGAGCATGGCGCTGCTGCTCAAGCGCATGGGCAACGACGTGCACGCCGTGTTCGACGGCCCCTCGGCGCTCGAGCTCGCGGCGCAGCTCCAGCCGGACGTCGTGCTGCTCGATATCGGCATGCCGGGCATGACAGGAGTTGACGTCGCGCGCGCGCTGCGTCGCACTCCGGGTCTCGCGGGCCTATCGCTGTTCGCGATGACCGGTTACGGCCAGGAATCGGACCGCCGCATGACCCGGGAGGCCGGGTTCGACGTGCACCTGGTCAAGCCGATCCGCGCGGAGGTGCTGAAACAGCACCTGGCGGACATCGCCAATCGTCCTGGAGCCGGCTGAGCGCCTCATCCCGTCGCGCGCCCCGGAGGCGGCGATTCCGCCGTGGCGTCGCCAGGCACCCTCGCGGCGAGCGGCTCGTCGGCCCGCTGTAAGCTGGGCCCGGCCGCCCCGTTGCGAAGAGGTGCGCCGCGGCGATCTCGCCGAGGCCTCCTCAACGAGGGCTTCCATGCCGTTCTCCGTCCACACGACCCACGCCGCGGCGCGCTGGCGCCTGTCCACGGCGTCCGCCCCGCTCTTTCTCGCGCTCCTGTCGCTCCTCGTCCTGGGCTGCGGCCCCCGCCTCGTCCCGTTCACGCACGAGCTCCGGGTGCAGCACGACCTGAGCGACAGCGACGTGAAGAACCTGCAATTTTACGTTTCGCACCAGATCGCGCTGCGCCGAGAGCTCACGGCCGAGAGCTCGCAGGTGACGAGCAGCCACAAGCTCCTGCTCGTCTCCGGGAAGGTCATCGAGGAGGTCGTCGTCGAGGAGCGCACGCCCGGCGTCGTGGTCGCAGCTCGCGGCGGCGCCCTGTCGGTGAGCTTCGAGCCCGGCGCGTCGCTCACGTTCTCCGCGGGCCCTGAGCCATTCACATCCGCGCCGCCCGCGACGTCGTTCCCGGGCTTCGCGACCCCGCCCGATCCGTTCCCCGGCAATGCGGAGCCGCTCCTGGCCAGCCCGAGCGCGGCCGGGGACGGCAGCGGCCCCGGCGGCAACTACTGGCTCGCGGCCGGGCCCGGCCGCGAGATCCGTTACCAGGGCAAGGTGTTCTCGGCCATCGAGGACAGCCTGCGGGCGCACCTCCTGATCGACGCCGACGCGCTCGACGAGGTCGTCGAGCGGCGCACCGTCCTCCCGGGCGTGCGCCTCCCCGCCCGCTGACGCGCGGAGGCGCGCGCCATCGTAACGGCGCGCCGTCGCACGTGCGCACGTGGGGGCGCGCCGTTGCGATGGCGCGCGCCCTGCGCTTCCATGCCGCTCGCCTCGTGACCACGCCGCCGCCGCCCCCGCCCGCCGCGCTCCGCGCCCCGCGCGTCCGCGCAGAGCTCGTCGCGACCGGCTGGGAGCTGTTCTCGGCGCTCCTGTTCCTCTCCGCCGTCGTCCCCGCCGCCCTCACCACGCCGTGGCCGGCGATCCTCCTGCTCTCCTCCCTGGCCGCCTCGGCGGCGCTCTCGGGCTCGCTCACCCGCCGCGGCGACCGCGGCTTCGCCGTCGCGGCGGCGATCCGCGCCCTCTCGTGGCCGCTCGCTGTCTTGCCGCTCGCGTTCCGAGGCGCCCCGACCGCGCCCCCCTCCTGGCCAGGCCCGCTCGGGATCGGCCGCTCGACGCCGCCCTCGTGGCTCGGCCTCCTGGTGACCGCTGTCGCCTTCGGCGTCATGGCGGGCGGCATGCGCCGCGCGATCTACCGCGCCCTGCTCCGCGAAGGCGCCGTCGAGGGCGGCGCCGGAGACGCCGCCTCGGCGCGCGCCCTCGCCGCGGCGCTCCGGCCGAGGCTCGCGGAGTCGGCGGCGACCGCGGGCATCGTCGGCGGGCACGTCATGCTGCTCTTCTGCGTCGCGTTCCTCCGCACCCAGAGCCAGGTCGTGTTCCAGGCGTGGTTCGAGGTCGTCCCCCTCCTCGCCCTCTCCGGCACCCTCGGCTTCACGCTCGCCGTGCGCCCCGCCACGCGCCCGATCCTGGCCGCCCTCGCGGCCGGCCCTTCCGGCGCCCGCGCCCTGCTCGGCCGCGGCCTCGCCCGCGCCGAGCGGCTCCCCGACGTGCTCGCCTCCCTGAACTTCGCGCTGTGGCTCGGGTGCACCGCGATCGGCATGGCTTACGTGCGCGTCGGGGCCACCTCCAGCGTCGCCGACGCGCTCATGCAGCTCGGCTTCGGCGCCCTCTTCGCCTTCGGCGTCTCGTTCTACCAGCGCGCCTGGCACAAGGACTCCGTCGCCCGCGCGGTGGACCTCCTGCGCGCCTGGACGGGCGCGCCCGAGCACGGCGGCGCGCCCCCGACGCCCCTCCGGCGGCGCATGCTGCGCGACTTCGGGCTGCCCCTTTTGTTCACGGGGCTCCTCTCGCTCTTCTCCTCGATCGGCCTCTACCGCGCGCTCGCCACAGGCTCGTCGTTCGACGAGGACTTCAACGCGATCACCGCGCTCTTCGCCTCGCTGTCCCTCCTCGTCCTCGCCGCCCTCGGCGTCGTCGCGCGGGCGGCGCGCGAGCTCTCCAGGCCGATGGCACAGCTCGCGCGCGCCGCCGACGAGGTCGCGCGCGGCGAGCTCGACGCCGCCGTGCCGCGGCTGTCAGGGCCGAAGGAGGTCGTGGGCCTCGGCGAGAGCGTCGAGCGCATGCGGCAGGCGCTCTCCCGGACGATCGCCGAGCTCGAGGCCGAGCGCGCCGGCCTCGAGGAGAACGTCGCCGCGCGCACCGCCGAGCTCACCCGCGCCCTGTCCGAGCTGAAGCGGACGCAGGCCGCGCTCATCCAGGGCGAGCGGCTCGCCTCCATCGGCGAGCTCGTGGCCGGCGTGGCGCACGAGATCTATAACCCCCTGAACGCCATCGCCGGCGCCGCCCAGCCGATCGAGGAGCGCGCCGCGGAGCTCCGCGCCGTCCTCGACGCGTACCGCGAGGCGGAGCGCGATCTCCCGGGTGAGCGCCGCCGCGCGCTCGAGGCGCTCCGCGAGCGGCTCCAGACCGAGGCGGCGCTCGACGATCTCGCCGGCATCTCGACCCTCGTCCACCGCGCGGTCGAGCGCAGCGTCCGCATCGTCACGAACCTGAAGAGCTTCTCGCGCGTCTCGGGCGAGCCGCTGCCGGTCGATCTGCACGCGGGGCTCGAGGAGACGCTGCTCCTGCTCGGCCCGCGGCTCCGGCAGGCGCGCATCGAGGTGATCCGGCGCTACGGCGAGCTGCCGCCCGTCACCTGCCGGGGGGGCGAGATCAACCAGGTGTTCATGAACCTCCTCGTCAACGCCATCCAGGCGCTCGAGGCGCCGCCGGCGCCCGCCGCGCCGGCAGAGGAGGGGACCTCCGGCGGCGGCGCGGCGCCGCGCGCGCCCGGCGAGCCGGCGATCTGCATCGAGACCTGGGTCGACGACGACATGGCGGCCGTCGCGATCTCGGACAGCGGGCCGGGCGTTCCGCCGGACCTCGCCCCGCGGATCTTCGATCCGTTCTTCACGACGAAGCCGCGAGGGCAGGGGACCGGCCTCGGGCTGTCGATCTCGACCGAGATCGTCCGGCGGCACGGCGGCACGCTCGCCCTCGCGGCAGCACCAGAACCAGAACGAGAAGGAGAAGACGGCGACGGCGGCCGCGGCGGACACCCGTGCCGCGGAGCGCCGGCCTCGGTCCACGGCGCGCGCTTCGTCTGTCGCCTGCCCCTCGATCCTCGCCCGGCGAGCGCCCGTCCGCAAGGCGATACCCCTCCTCCCGCGCGGCCGCCCGCGGAGGCGAGCCCGCCCGAACGGCCGTCCGCCGAGGCGAGCCCGCCTGCTCGGCCTAACGCGCGGCTAGGCTAGGCTCGGCTAGGCTCGGCTCGACGAGCGCGTCATCGGCGCCGGTCTCCCACCCCACCTCCCCACGGAGCTCGCGCGATATTCATCGCAACCCGACCGCGGGCCCGTAGACCAGCTGTTTCAAACCGGATACGTTCAGCGAGCGATCCGACTCACCGCACAGCGCAATAGGGCCCTGAGAGACGAGAACGGCTCTTCTGGGGAGCGCTGAGGAGAAACGAAGGCACCATGGAGCGCGCGATTCAGCGACCGGCAGGTCCCAAGGCTTCGAGCACCGATCCGTTGATCGGGAAGGTCGTGGCCGGCAGGTACCGGCTCGAGGCACGGCTTGGCGAAGGCGGCATGGGCGTCGTCTATCGCGCCCGCCACGTGCTGATCGACCGGGTCGTCGCACTGAAGCTCATCCGGCCCGATCTCCGCGGAGAGACCCACCTCCGCGCGTGGATGCTGCGCGAGGCGCGCGCCGCAAACCGCGTTGATCACGCCCACATCATCGATATCCACGACATCGGCGAGACCGAGGAGGGCGAGCTCTATCTCGTCATGGAGTACCTCGTCGGCACGCCGCTCTCGGCGGAGCTCGCGCGCGGCCCGATGCCGATCGCGCGATCGGTGGACATCCTCGAGCAGATGTGCGCCGCGCTCGCGCGCGCCCACGACCTCGGCGTCGTGCACCGCGATCTGAAGAGCGACAACATCCTGCTCACCCACCGCGGCGGCCGGAAGGATTTCGTCAAGATCCTCGACTTCGGCCTCGCCGCCATCGCGCGCGACCCGCGCCTCGCCCCGAAGGGCGCGGTCTTCGGGACGCCCGAGTACATGTCGCCCGAGCAGGCGCGCGGCGAGGAGGCGACGGCGCAGTCCGACCTCTACGCGCTCGGCGTGCTCTTCTTCGAGATGCTGACCGGGCAGCTCCCCTTCCGCGCGAACGACCGCGACACGCTCCTCGAGATGCAGCGGACCCACGCGCCGCCGCGGCCCCGCTCGATCCGCCCCGACGCGCACTCGCAGGGCGAGGCGATCGTGCTGCGCCTGCTCGAGAAGGACATCCGCAAGCGCTACCGTGACGCCCACCACCTCCAGGAGGAGCTGAAGGCGCTCCAGCGCGGGCTCCCGGCCCACGCGTGGGAGGTCGAGGGGAGCGACGGCGTGCCGGTGCCGCCGCCGCCGCCGCCGCCGCAGAGCGCCGGCGTCATCGAGTGGGCGAGCCGGGCGGCCCTGTTCTCGCGCATGGTCTCCCGCGCCTACCCGTCCGGGCAGGTGCCGCAGGAGGTCCAGAACGGCCTTGCGCAGGCCTGGGACCTCGCCGCGCGCGCCAACAAGCTCGAGGGCGAGGTCGCGAGCCTCACCCGCAAGCTCGAGGCGCTCGAGCGCCGCGGCCGCGCGCTGCGCGCCGAGATCGGCCGCAAGGTCGAGGAGCTCGCGCACGAGGAGTCGCGCGTGATGCGCGAGGCGATGGCGGACGGCGAGGACGTCGAGAAGGTCCGCGTCGAGCTCGCCGCCGCCGAGAAGCTCGCGCTGTCCGCGCGCCAGCTGGCGGACGGGGCGGTCCGCCAGGGCAACCACGATCCGCTCGTCTACGAGCGCGCGGGCGCGGCCGGCGCGACCGCGCAGGCGAAGCGCGAGCAGCTCGGGCGTTACGAGCACAAGAAGAACACGCGCGAGGCGAACGCGCGCGACCTGCGGCGCCAGATCGACGAGCTCCGCGCCCAGCTCGCCCGCTACGCCGAGGCCCTGGAGGAGGACCTGGCGCAGGGGCGCGAGCGCGTCGCGGCGCGCACGCGCGAGGGGCTCGCCTACGAGAAGTCGTTCAGCGAGGCCTCCAACCTGCTGCTGAGCCACCTCCGCAACAAGCCGGAGTGTCGGGATCTCGTGGCGGAGCTCCTCACGTCCCACGCCAGCCCTGGCGCGGACTCCGGCTCGGATCAGCGGCTCTCCGGCTCGGATCGCCGGCTGAACAACGCGACCGAGCGCAACTGAACACGGACGAGCACAGCTGAACACGATCGAGCGCAGCTGAAAGCGTCCGAGCGCAGCTGAATACGACCGGACGCGAAAGCGTGTGACAGCGTTCGGTCGTGCGCGTTTCTTTCTTTCACCATCGTACGTATTTCTTTCACCATCGTACGTAATCTCCCTAAGTGATCTCCTGACGTCGCGCCGCTGACAGGCCCTCTCGTCGTGGGCGCGCATCGCGCCCTCTCGACGGCGTCTCGGGTGCATGGTAGCTAGCGCGCGCCTCGGGGGTCCGGTGACGGTGGAGGCATGCCTGGCAGCTCTGGGCACTCCGACACCCTCCGGTCGTCGAGGGACGAGGCTGTGCTGAAGCGTCAGCGTTAGAGCAAGAGCCACTCCGGCAGCGCGCCGGTCCCCTTCCCCTTTACGCAGGCGGCCAACCCCTCGGAACCACGAAGCTGCGGGCGGCGATGGCGCCGTCCTCTGCCTTCGGATTTTGCGATGGAGGCACACCGTCAATGAACGTCATCCGGTCCCAAAAGGCCTGGCTCGCACCGATGCTGGCCGGGCTCGCCGCGCTTGCCCTGCTGCTCAGCGGCGGGCTCGCCAGCGCCAGTGAATCCGATCTGGTCCTCCCCGACCTAGGCACCCAGTCCTTCGGCGGCATCGACGGCCGCACGCTCCTCATGGGCGGCATCGGCGTCTGCGCGCTCGGGTTCGTGTTCGGGCTCGCCATTTACTCGCAGCTGAACAAGCTCCCGGTCCACCGCGCGATGCGGGAGATCTCGGAGCTCATCTACGAGACCTGCAAGACGTACCTGGTCACGCAGTTCAAGTTCATCCTGGTCCTGGAGATCCTGATCGGCGCGGTCATGGTTCTCTACTTCGGCGTGCTGCGTCACATGGATGCCGGCAAGGTCGTGGTCATCCTGCTGAGCAGCCTCGTCGGCATCGCCGGCAGCTGCGGCGTCGCGTGGTTCGGCATGCGCATCAACACGTTCGCGAACTCGCGCGCCGCGTTCGCGAGCCTCAAGGGCAAGCCGTTCCCGACGTACGCGATCCCGCTCAAGGCCGGGATGAGCATCGGCGCCGTCCTTATCAGCACCGAGCTCATGCTCATGCTGATGATCCTGCTCTTCATCCCGGGCGACTACGCCGGCCCGTGCTTCATCGGCTTCGCCATCGGCGAGTCGCTCGGCGCCTCCGCGCTCCGCATCGCGGGCGGCATCTTCACGAAGATCGCCGACATCGGCTCGGACCTCATGAAGATCGTCTTCAACATCAAGGAAGACGACGCGCGCAACCCGGGCGTCATCGCCGACTGCACCGGCGACAACGCCGGCGACTCGGTCGGCCCGAGCGCCGACGGCTTCGAGACGTACGGCGTCACCGGCGTCGCGCTCATCTCGTTCATCCTCCTCGCCGTCCCCGACACGGCCGTCCAGGTCCAGCTGCTCGTCTGGATCTTCGTGATGCGCATCGTGATGGTCCTCGCGAGCATCGGCTCGTACCTCCTCAACGAGGCGATCGCGAAGGCGTCCTACGCCGACGCCGACAAGATGAACTTCGAGGCCCCCCTGACGCGCCTCGTCTGGCTGACCTCGATCGTGTCGGTCGCGCTCACTTACGCCGTGTCGGCGTTCATGATCCCGAACCTCGGCGGCGACACGACGCTCTGGTGGAAGCTCTCGTCGATCATCACCTGCGGCACCCTGGCGGGCGCCATCATCCCGGAGATGATCAAGATCTTCACCTCGACCGAGTCGCGCCACGTCCGCGAGGTCGTGACCGCGTCGCGCGAGGGCGGCGCCTCGCTGAACGTCCTGTCGGGCCTCACCGCCGGCAACTTCAGCGCGTACTGGATGGGCATCGTCCTCGTCGTGCTGATGGGCATCTCGTACTACTTCTCTGCCCAGGGCCTCGGGCAGCTCATGATCGCCGAGAGCGTGTTCGCGTTCGGCCTCGTGGCGTTCGGCTTCCTCGGCATGGGCCCGGTGACCATCGCGGTCGACTCCTACGGCCCGGTGACCGACAACGCGCAGTCGGTCTACGAGCTCTCGCTCATCGAGAGCGTCCCGAACGTCGAGGCCGAGCTGAAGAAGGATTTCGGCTTCACCCCGAACTTCGACAAGGCGAAGCACTACCTCGAGGAGAACGACGGCGCGGGCAACACCTTCAAGGCGACGGCCAAGCCGGTGCTCATCGGGACGGCGGTCGTCGGCGCGACGACGCTGATCTTCTCGATCATCGTCGTGCTCAGCAACACGCTGGTGAAGAACGCGGCGAATCTCACGCCCCAGGAGCGGTTGAAGGAGATCATGGGCCTGCTCTCGCCGCTCCACCCGCCGTTCCTGCTCGGCCTCGTGACGGGCGGCGCGATCATCTACTGGTTCACCGGCGCGTCGACCCAGGCGGTCTCGACCGGCGCCTACCGCGCGGTCGAGTTCATCAAGGCGAACATCCGCCTCGATGGCGTTGAGAAGGCCTCGATCACCGACAGCAAGAAGGTGGTCGAGATCTGCACGCAGTACGCGCAGCGGGGGATGTTCAACATCTTCCTCGGCGTCTTCTTCTCGACGCTCGCGTTCGCCTGCCTCGAGCCGTTCTTCTTCATCGGCTACCTCATCAGCATCGCGCTCTTCGGGCTCTATCAGGCGATCTTCATGGCGAACGCCGGCGGCGCCTGGGACAACGCGAAGAAGCTCGTCGAGGTGGAGCTAAAGGAGAAGGGCACGCCGCTCCACGCGGCGACGGTCGTCGGCGACACCGTGGGCGACCCCTTCAAGGACACTTCGTCCGTCGCGATGAACCCCATCATCAAGTTCACGACGCTGTTCGGCCTCCTCGCGGTCGAGCTGGCGATCGAGATCGACCGCGGGACGAGCCTCGTTCTCGCGGGCATCTTCTTCGTGCTCTCGACGGTGTTCGTGTACCGCTCCTTCTACGGGATGCGGATCAAGTCGGACGAGAAGCCGACCGCCGCTGCCGGCGCCCGCGCCACGGCCTGAGCCGGGCGTCTCCTCTCGCGCTCGGCGCTCCCCGCGCCCTTTCGCCCCCCTCTCGCACGCGCTGACCTCCCCCGCCGCCCGACGCCGCTCCGCGGCCGTCGGCGCGCAGGGGAGGGCCTTGCGCCCAGCGCGCCCGCACTATAGGGACCCTTCATGCGAGCGCTCTGCCCCACCTGCGGCCTCCATCACGAGGTAGTCCGGGTCCTCGAAGACGGACACGGCGAGCAGCGCAAGGACGTCTATCAGGTAGAGCCGCTCCTCGGCTGCGAGCGCACCTGGATCTCGGACAAGGAGCTGCTCGAGGCGCGCGCGCGCTTCGGTCAAGACGTCGTCGTGCCCGACGAGGACGACGAGTAGCGCGGCGACGACGGCCGCGCGGTCATGGCGCCTGCGCGGTCATGACGAGCGAGGCGGCTCCGCCGGTCCTCCGAGGGATCTTCGCCGTGGCCCCGTTGCGTGGCCGCCGGTCGTGCGGTGCTCATGACACGCCCGATCGAGGGTCAGGGGATCTCTGACAACAACTCGTCGCGTGAGGGGCATTGGGGCGCCACCGTCGCCAGGCATCGTCTGCGGCCATTACCCGGCGGAGACGAGGACATGATGACGAGGCGGACCCTGAGGACGGCGTTGCTTCTGGTGCTCGCAGGCGGTCTTGCCGCGATCGGGAGCGGTTGCGGCGAGGATGGCGCGAAGGGCGCGCCCGGGGCGCCCGGTGAACAGGGCGCGCCGGGCAAGGACGGCGCGAACGGGGAGCAAGGGGAGCCAGGGGCGCCTGGGGAGCCAGGGGCGCCTGGGGAGCCAGGGGCGCCTGGGGAGCCAGGGGCGCCTGGGGAGCCAGGGACGCCAGGGGCGCCAGGGGCGCCAGGGGCGCCTGGTGAGCCCGGTGCACCCGGTGAGCCCGGTGCACCCGGTGAACCCGGGGCGCCCGGCGAGGACGCGCCGGTGTGGAGCAGCGCCGCGAACCTCGCGCACTACGTGAGGGAGCGCGTCGCGCTGTTCGCCGCCGGCACCTTGCCCGAGGGCGAGCAGTTCCCGCTCCGCGCGGCCGCGACGGACACCCTCCGGGCGCTCGCCGGCGTGCGCTCCGACATCGTGGTGACCTGGCTCGATCCGCTGACCTTCAGCGCCGCGCCGGAAGCGCCCCGCTTCGGCGCCAACAACGATTACACAGCGTTCTTCGGCGAAGGGTGGGCCGCCACAGCGGGCGACGCGCCGCAGTGGAACGGCTCCGCCACCGCCGGGTGGCTCTGGGTCAACCACGAGTACGTCTCCGGGCGGAGCCCGACGGTCAGCTCCGCGCCGACCGGGCAGCACCTCACGCTGGCCCGGCACCTGCGCAAGCTCGGCGTCCTCACGAATGATGTCGAGTCGAACGTCTGGTCGCAGGCGGACGTCGACACCTATATCCGCTGGGAAAAGAAGGAGGTCGGCGGCTCCTGGCTCCGGACCGTGCAGGACCCGGCGACGGGCGCATGGTCGGTCGACCGGAGCGCGACCGCCGTCCGCTACGACGCGACGAGCAAGACGCTGAGCCGCCTCGCAGGGCACGAGCTCTCGAGTCCGGGCCGCGACGACACGACAGGCGCGGCGCTCGCGGGCGGGCTCGTGGCAGGCATCATGGGCGACTGCGCCGGCGGGCAGACGCCGTGGGGCACGGTGATCACCGCCGAGGAGAACGTGCAGGACTACTACGGTGATCTCGAGGCGAGCTGGTCGGGCGATCAGCGGTTCCTCACCGGCCGGGGCTTCGACCCGGGCGCGCCGGTGAGCCCGGTCTTCGAGGCGAGCACCAGCGCGGAGTTCGGGCGCATCTCCGATCCGAACGGCCGGCAGCCGCGCGACCATTACGGCTATCTCACCGAGATCGACCCGGGGCAGCCCGCGGGCGAGTACGACGGCAAGACGCAGCCGGGCACGGGCCACAAGAAGTTCGGCTTCATGGGCCGCGCCCGCTGGGAGGCCGCGACGTTCGCTGTCGACGACGCGTGGAGGCTCGTGCCCGGTCGGCCGATCGTTGTCTATGGGACCGACGATCGCCGCGGCGGCCGCATCTACAAGTACGTGACCAGCGGCAATTACACGGCCGGGATGACGCGCGCGGCGATCCGCGCGCTGCTCGATGAGGGCAAGCTCTACGCGGCGCACATGGCCGGGCTCGACAACACGACAGGCAACACCCTGGTCGCGACCCACGCGGCCCCGACCGAGGCGGCCCCGGGCACGGGGCAGTGGATCGAGCTCTCCGTCGACAGCGCCGCCATCGCGCCGAACGCGGCAGCGCTCGGCGACCCGGCCAGGACGGTCGGCGATGCGCTGCGCGACGTGAGCTGGAACCGGATCGGCGGCTTCCAGACGGATTACGACGTCTGGCGCGCGCTGTTCACGGTGAGCAACAAGGTCGGGATCATGGAGCTGAACCGGCCCGAGGACATCGAGTGGAACCCGCGCGACCCGAGCGGCACGCCGCGCCTCTACGTGGCGTTCACCAACCACACGGGGCAGACGTCGCTCGATCAGGACGGCGCGGTGTACGATCCGGCGACGCACGCGACCCAGTCCCCGAAGCGCGCGGACGCCGTGGGCTCGATCTTCGCTCTGGAGGAGTCCGACCCCGCGAACCCGGGCGCGTCGACCGAGTTCCTGTACTTCGAGGTCTGGCACGGCTCGAAGGGGCAGGGCGACTTCGACGCTTCCTGCCCGGACAACCTGCTCCTCGACCGCGACGGCGGCGTGTGGTTCGGCACCGACGGCAACTTCGGCGTGGCCTCGCACGCGGACGCCTTCTACTACCTCGATCTCGACCCCGCCCACCGCGCTGGCCATCCGGGCGTGACCCGGCCGAGCTTCGGCAAGGCGTTCCGCGTCGTGGCGTTTCCGAGCGACGCGGAGGCGACGGGCCCGTCGTTCACGCCCGACATGGGCACGATCTTCATGTCGGTGCAGCACCCCGGCGAGAACGCCTACAGCACCTGGCCGAAGGGCGACGGGGCCCTGTCGAGCGTGATCGCGGTCACCTTCCTGCCCGAGTGATCTCCGCCATGCCCGCCCGCCGCGCGCGCCTGCTGTCCGCGCCCCTGGCCTTCGCGGCGGTGTCCGCCGTCCTCGCCGCGGGCGCGCGCTGCGGCGGGGGCGGCTACGACCCGCTCGCCACCGCGGCCGCGCGCGCCGGGCGCGCTGGCAACCCCGAGGCCTCGATCCCGCCGATGTGTTACGCGACAACGGCCAGCGGCGCGAACGGCTGCTGGACGTGCCACACGATCGGGATCGGGCCGAACACGCTCGCCGATCACGAGCTCCAGCGCGAGTACAGCTTCTCGGACGCGGCCCGGAAGAACCCCTGGACGAACCTGCTGGAGGACCTCTCGGCCGCCGCCGCCCGGACGAGCGACGCGGAGATCCTCGAGTACATCCGGGAGGACAACTACGCGCCGCTGCGCGAGGCGCTCGCCGCGCGCCGGGATTACCCGGGCTACGTGCCGGATCTCGACCTCGGCGCCGGGCTCGACGAGGAGGGCTTCGCGCGCGACGGGAGCGGCTTCCGCGCGGTCCGCTACAAGCCGTTCCCCGGCAGCTTCTGGCCCACGAACGGCAGCGCCGGCGACGTGTTCCTCCGGCTGCCGGCCGCGTTCCGCGAGGACGCCTCGGGCGCGCCGTCGCGCGCGGTGTACAAGCTGAACCTCGCGCTGCTCGAGGCGGCGATCGCGTCGCCGTCGCCCCTGCCGAGGGAGGGCGCGGCCGGGCCCTCTGGCGCGGCCGCCGGGCGGGAGGTGGAGCCGGTGAGCGAGCTCCTCGCCGGCTTCGATCTCGACGGCGACGGCGCGCTCGAGCCCGCGGTGACGCGCGTCGTCCGCCTGCCCGCGCGGTACGCCGGCGGGGCGGCCGGCGTCCCGGTGCGGGCGTGGCTCTACCCGCGCGGAGCGGAGCTCCTGCACTCGGTGCGGTACCTCGACCCGGATCGCCCGGCGCTGCTCGCCGCGCGGATGAAGGAGCTGCGCTACGCGCGCAAGGTCGACGAGCCGGACGACTGGGCGATCGCGCGCGCGTACGAGCGCGAGGCGGAGGAGAAGGACGAGGGGCAGCCGCCGTTCCACCCGGGCGGGCCCGAGGTCGGCCTGCGCAACGCGTTCGGCTGGCAGATCCAGGCGTTCATCGAGGACGAGCAGGGCCGGCTGCGGCTGCAGACCGCGGAGGAGCACCGGGCGTGCATGGGCTGCCACGGCGCAGTCGGGGTGACGGTGGACCACACCTTCTCGCTGGCGCGCAAGGTGCCCGGCGCGGCCGGCTGGCGGCACCAGGACCTGCGCGGCATGCCCGACGTGCCGCAGGCCGGCCACGCGGAGCCGGAGGTGCTGACCTACCTGCGCCGCGCGCGCGGGGCCGACGACTACCGCGGGAACGCGGAGATGCTCGCCCGCTTCTTCCCGGGCGGCGCGCTCGATGAGGCCGAGGTGCGGCGCGGCGCGCCCGGCGGCGACCGCGATCTCGCGTACCTCGTCGCGCCGTCGCGCGAGCGGGCCCTCCTGCTGGACAAGGCCTACCGCGCCCTGGTCCGGATGCAGCGCTTCGAGGCGGGGCGGGATGTGGCGCTCGGGCCCGCGACGGGGATCCTGCGCGTCGTGGAGGGCGAGTCGACGGGCCTCGGCGAGGCGCAGCGCGTGTACCTCGACGGGCGGGCGCACCTCGCCTGGTGAGGCCTGCGGCTCGGGCGCGAAGAGGGCGGGGCGACGCGCGGGGGGAAGAAGAAAAAACGCAAAGGCGCAAAGGCGCAAAGACGCAAAAAAGAGAGAAGAATGATTGAGCGCTCCTGGGCGCACGGCGATGGCCGAGGCACGGAAATGTGCTGTCCGTCGAAGACGACGCCCGGAGCTGAGAGAGGTTCTATCTCTCCCTTGCGTCTTTGCGTCTTTGCGCCTTTGCGTTCTTTTCTCGTTCTTCTCCTCTCGATCCGGCTCGCTTGTTTCTTGATAAACTTATGTAATCGTTGATCTTTTGGTGGTCGTCCCACCTCCGGCGAGCGCTCCCACCCAGGCGCGCTATGGTGGCGCCCCTTTATCGAGCCGGTGAACCCTTGAACATCGCCCCTCTCGCCGCGGACAGCGCGCGGTCCGAGCTGCGCGCCCTCGCGCGCCTCGCGCTGCCGATCGCGGTGGCGCAGGCGGGGCTCGTCGCGATGGCGCTCGTCGACGTCGCGATCGTGGGGCGTGTCTCGGTGAACGAGCTCGCCTCCTGCGCGATGGGGAGGACGATCGTCCACACGAGCAACGCGCTCGGGATGGGCGTCTCGGCCGCGGTCGATCCGCTCGCGTCGCAGGCGATCGGCGCCGGTCGCCCGGGGCTGGCGTGGGCGGCGCTGCGCGCGACCCTGCGCGCGAGCCTGCTCGTCAGCGTCGTCGCGTTCGGGGCCGCGCTCGCGGCGACCTTCGCGCTCGCGCCCATGGGCGTCGATCCGGCGCTCGTCCCCGGCGTGCGCCGGTACATCCTCGGTCACGCGCTGTGGATCTTCCTCTGGCCCGTGTTCCTCGCCGGGAAAAACTTCCTCCAGGCCCACGGCGCGACGCGGCCCGCGCTCGTCGCCGTCGTCGCGGCGAACGCGGTCAACGTCGTGGCCTGCAACCTGATGGTCCGCGGCGACGAGGCGCTGCGCTGGGTGGGCCTGCCGCCGCTCGGCCTGCCGCAGCTCGGCGCGCTCGGCGCGGGGCTCGCCGCGAGCCTCGCCAGCGCGGTGCTGGCGTCGATCGTCCTCTTCGCCGCGGGGCGCCGGCGCGGGGCGCCCCGCGAGGAGGACGGCGCGGTGCCGGTGGCGGTGGTCTACCGGCTCGGCGTGCCGATAGGCCTGCAGCTCCTCGCCGAGGTCGGCGTGTTCGGGATGACGGCGCTGCTCGCCGGGCGGCTCGGCGCGACCGTGGTCTCGGCGCACCAGATCGCCATCGGGCTCGCCTCCTTCACGTTCATGGGCGCCATCGGCGTCGGCGGCGCCACCGCCGTCCGCGTGGGGCACGCGGTCGGCGCGGGCCGGTCGCCGCTGCGCCCCGGCGTGCTCGGCCTCCTGCTCGGCGCCGGCCTCATGTGCGTGAGCGCCTCGATGTACGCCGCGTTCCCTCGCGCCCTCATCGGCGCGTTCACCCCGGACGCCGACGTCCTCGCCATCGGCGTCCCGCTGCTCCGCATCGCCGCGCTCTTCCAGCTGTTCGACGGCGTCCAGGCGGTCGCCGCCGGCGCGCTGCGCGGGGCGGGCGACGTGCGGTTCCCCTTCTGGGCCAACCTCGGGGCCCACTGGGCCTTCGGCCTGCCGCTGTCGATCGGGCTCGCCTTCGGGCTCGACCTGGGCGTCCGCGGGCTCTGGTTCGGGCTCACCGCGGGGCTCATCGCCGTCGCGGGGGGGCTCTCGGCCCGCTTCGTCCGGCTGGCCCGCGCGCCGCTCGCGCGGGCGCTGCCGCACGCCGGGTGACACGCGCGCTCCGCCGGTCCGCCGGTCCGCCGGGCGCGCGGCGCGTCTCGGGCGAGGCGCGAGGCGCCCGGCTGGCCCGCGGGCTCAGTTGGGCGCGAGCGGGCCCGGCGTCTCGGGCGGCTGGTCGGCGAGCGGCCGGTTGCGCCCGTCGACGCGCAGGACGCGCGGCGTGTGCCGCCGCGCCTCGGCGTCGTCCATGTCCGCGAACGTCGCGATGATCACGAGGTCGCCGGGCTGATTGAGGTGCGCCGCCGCGCCGTTGATGCACACGACGCCCGAGCCGCGCGCCCCCGCGAGCGCATACGTGGTCAGCCGGGAGCCGCGCGTCACGTTCCAGATGTCGACCGCCTCGTACGGCAGGATGTCGGCGGCCTCGAGGAGGTCGGCGTCGATCGTGACGCTGCCCTCGTAGTGCAGATCCGCGTGGGTCACGGTCGCGCGGTGGATCTTGCTCTTGAACATCCGTCGGTTCATGCGTGATGCCCTCTGCCCTTCCCGGCCAGGGACGGCGGCGCGCGCGCCGGGTCGAGCACGCCCCGCAGGCCCGCGGGCGAGGCGGCTCCCTCGCCAGGGGAAGGACGGGCTACCTCATGCGCGCAGGCGGCGGTCAGTCAAGGAACAATCGCTGCCGCAGGAGCCGGCCGCCCGCCAGGTGGATGGCGTCCTCGTCGGGCAGCCGGTCGTCCGGGCCTGGCAGCGCGTCGGGGTGCGCGACCACCAGGACGACCTCGCAGGGACCCACCGCGACGTCCCGGAACAGCTCCTCGCGCGTGCCCGAGATGCTCGCGCCGCCGGCGCCATCCAGCGCCAGCTCCACGGGCCACGGGCGCGCGCTCCCGCCCTGCACCAGAAAGGCCCTTACCGCGACCGGCGCCGGCACGCGTGTGCCGGGCGAGAGCGCGATCGTGAGCCTTTGGCCCCTGCCGACGTGGCGCGGGGCGCCCGGCCCGCGAGCTCCCTGCTGCGGGCCGTCGCCGAGGGTCGTCGTCGCGAGCGTGTAGTCGGGGAGCGGGGCGGCGCCCGGCGCGAACGGCGCGGGCCGCAGCGCGAGCAGCGACACGAGCGCCGCCGACACGACCCAGCCGACCACGCCCACGGCCGCCCGGGCCCGCGCCGCCGGCGTCGTCCGCCGCGCGCTCCGCCGCTCGACGACCAGCTCGGGGTGCGGCAGGCCCTTGCGCGGCGGCCTGGCGAGGGCGTCCGCGCCGTCCTGCGCGCGCTGGGCAGGCTGCCCGGGCGCCGCGCTCGAGCGCGCATCGCGCGGCGGCTCCGATGTCCCGGGCGGCACGGATTCGCCGTCGATCGCGCGACAGACCGGCGCGTCGGTGGTGGACGGCGCGCTCGTGCCGCTGAGCGAGTCGGCGTCCGCGCCCAGCGGCGCGGCATCGGCGACGTCGCTCGCCTCCTCCGCGTCGCAGTCCCACTCCTCGGGGCACCGGAAGCGGATCCCCGACTTCCGATCGACCGCTGGACGCGCCAGCGGAGACGGCGCGGGCGCACCGCCGCGCGGCTCCCGGAGCTGGGCAAGGAGCTGGTCGGCGAGCCGGGCGCGGGTCTCGTCGTCGAGGGGCGGCCGGACTTCGCGCTCTTCCCGCCCGGCGCTCGAGGGGGACGCGGTGTTCGCGGCGTCGCCCGGAGCGTCTTGCGCGTCCTCCGGGCGCGTCTCTTCGGCGAGCCTGCGCCAGCGCGGATCGGTCGTCGGATCCCGCTGTGCGATGCGCGTCAGGGCGCGCAGCAGCTCGTCGTCGTCCATCAGCCGCTCCCCGCGTCGAGCCACGCGGTACAGCGCTCGCCCCGCCGGCACCGGCTCAGGAGCGCGGGCGCAGCACGGGGGACCGGAAGGGGGGGGCGCCGCTCGCCGAGCGTCAGGGTAGGCACCCCGTCGCTCAGATTCGCCTCGTGGATCAGCGCGAGCGGTCGCTCGGGCATCTGATTCCCTTCCCCTGGGGATCGAAGCACCCCAGTTTGCTATTCACGTTATCCGGTCTTCGCGGCGCGCGTCAATGCGCTGGTGGCCGCGCCCGGGGGCTTCTCCCGCGGGCGCGTGTCGGCGTGGCCGTCGCCGTGAACGTGGTCGTTGACGACACGCGATCGCGTTGCGGACGGCGCTGAAGTTTTCTCACAACTGCGTCTATTTTTTCGGTTTGGTCGCTTTGGTCGCTTTGGTCGCGTCAGTTGCGCCGGTTGCGCCGGTTGCGCCGGTTGCGCCGGTTGCGCCGGTCGCGCTGGACGCGTCGGTCGCCTCGGTTGCCTTGGTTGCGTCGGCCGTCAAGACGCGCACGGTGTCACCGACAATCTCCAGCGCTGCTGGTTTTCCGCCGTAATGCGACGCCATGCCGACGTCGATCCGCCAGATCTTGTCGCCGCAGGCCGATGTGGCGCCGTGCTTCTGGACCGTGTGGCCCACGACCATGCGCTTCGCGGACATCGCCGCGAGGGTCTGGTCGAGCGCCGCGCAGGGGGGCGACCCTGGGCTCGGCGGCGGCTCGCTCGAGTAGAGGCGCGCCCACACCGGGCTGTCCTCGGCCGCGATCACGGCCGGCGCGGAGGGGCTCTTCCCCTCCATCCACGCGCGCACCTCGCGGTTGATCCGCGCGATGCCGTAGCGCGTGTGGGCCGGGAGCACGCCGCCGTGCGCGAAGACGGTGTCGCCGACCGCGATGATCACGTCGCGCGCCGCGAGCTTCCTGGCGTAGAGACCGCCGGGGGCGAACGCGGCGGCGCGGGCTCGCGCGGGAGGCGGCACCGGCGCGAGGCGGGGGCCCGACGCGTCGAGCCCGGGCACGTCCTCGAAGTCCTTGAAGCCGCCCTCGGTGACGTAGCGGAAATCGAGCTGGACGTTCATGACCTCGTGGTTGCCGTTCAACGCGTACACGGCGCCGCCGGCGGCGCGCGCCTCGACGGCGAGGCGATCGAAGAGGTCGACGATCTCCTGCTCGCCGTCGCCGCGGTCGAGCTCGTCGCCCGTCTGCACGAGCACGAGCTTGCCGCCGATCCAGCGATCCGCGCCGTCGATCGCGCCCGCGATGCGCAGGGCCGCGCGCGTTGCCGCGAGGTCGCCGTGGACGTCGCCGATGGCGACCACGCGATCGGCGGCCGGGTAGGCGTAGGAGCGATCCGCGTCGGGCGGCGGCGCGGCCGGGGCTGCGGTGGAGCGCGAGGGCGGAGATGAGGCGGCGGCGGCCGGGCTGTGCGCCGTCGAGGCGGGTCGGTCGGCGTCGCAGCCCGCGGCGAGCAGTGCGGCGAGCAGCGCGGTGAGGCGGGGAGCGGCTGACATCGGACGCGATCCTCCGGGGGATGATCGGGGGTGTACCATGGCGAGCTGTGAACGCGCCGCGACGCGCCGCGACGCGCCGCGGCGGCGCCTCGACGCGCGCGCTCAGGCCGGGAGCTTGGCGGAGAGGAAGGATTTCAGCTTGATCAGGTTCTTCGCGTCACGGCTGAAGCTCGGTGCCGTGTAGCTCGACGCCCAGCCGGTGATCTCGTGCATGAACGAGGTGCGGACCTGCTCGTCGCCCAGGATGTCGTCGACGGTGCGGCCGCGCGCGGCGCCCTTCTCCAGCGAGCGCACGTAGCCCTTGAGCCGGGCGTAGTCGCCGCCGAGCAGCTCGGCGATGAGCTCCGCGTCGCGGGCGAGCCGCGCGAGGGCCGGCGCCTGGTCGCGCAGCTCCGGGCTCTCCGCCGCGGCGAAGGACGCGGCGACGCGCAGCACGAAGGCGTCGTCGAGGAAGCCGAGATCCTCGATGCCGTCCGGGATGAGGTCGAGCGACTTGAAGAGGTAGTTGAGGCCCCCCGCGAGCGATCGGCGCGTGGCCTCCGGGCTTTCCGGTGAGGCGAGCAGGCCCGCCAGATCCGTGGCGTCCGAGGCGAGGCTGCGCAGCCACTCGGGGAACGTGTCGAGACAGCGGTCGTCGAGATCGGTCATGGGATCCTCCCGGCGGGAGCGCGAGGGTAGTCCGAGGGGCGCGGCGCCGTCCATGCCATCCATGCACGCGAAGGCGCTCGGCGCCGCTTCGGGCGCCGGGCGCTGCGACCAGGACGTCGTTGCCGGCGCGGGCGCGCGCGTCGCCGGCGCGCGTCGATCGGGGCTCGCAAGCGCCGCGCCGCGCAGCGCGCGCGGGCGCGCCAGCGCGGCAGCCCCGCGATCATTCGTCCGGTAACCCGAACCCGACCTGCCCCGCGACGCTCGAGCTCGCGCGCACGCTCACCTGGATGCGCACCGAAGCGCTCTTCGAGGCCTCGGCCGCCTCGGCGACGCACGCGAGCGCGCGCGCTCCCGCGTCGCCCACGAGCCGCGGGAGCGCGGCGCCGACCTGGGCCACCGCCTGGGCGTCGCCGAGGAGCCGGTGGCCGAGCGCCTTCTGGGCGTGCAGCAATGCCGGCAGGTTGGCCTGCAGCGTCGCCGCGAGCCGCGCGGCCATCTCGCCGCCCTGCACCACGCGCGTCTGGACCAGCGTGGGCGTGCAGGCCGCGTGGACGGCCGCGTGCGCGCGGCAGCACGCCTCGCACTCGGCGTCGCCGCTCGGGGGCCACTCGATCCAGGAGCACTGCGGCGCCTGCCAGGTGCCCGCGCAGCGCTCGTGGCACGTGTCGTCGCAGCCGCCGTCGCACTTGCCGTCGCACTGCCCCACGCAGCGGCCCTGCGCGTCGTAGGTGGAGCACTCCCCCCCCCAGCACTGCCCGGTGCAGCGCCCGTCGCACGGCCCGTAGCAGCGGCCCTGGCAGGTGCCGGAGAGCCGCGTGGGCTCGCAGTACACCACGATATCCTCTTGAGTCAGGTCCACGTTGCACGAGCCGCTGCACCGCGCGCCGCTCGGCTCGCAGTCCGGCTGCGTCAGCGCGACCCCCACCAGGGCGTCCTGGAGGAAGATGGCGTCGATCGCCGCCGAGACCGGGCCGCAGGCGCCGCTGGCCTGGCCCCCCACCTCGTCGCGAGGCGCCATCTGCGCGGGGGGTACCCCGAGATCCGCGCCCATCCGGCGGCACGCGTCGGCCACCTGCGCCTCGATGACGACCGACACGACCGCCATGTCCTTGGCGGCCTGCACGAACGTCCTCACCTTCGCGTTCGTCCGGGCGTCCGCGGTGAGCTGGGCCCCGAGGACGTCGCCCGGGTCGCGCAGCTCGGGGCAGGAGGCCTCGCCGGCGCCCTCGACGCGCGGGAGGCCCGCGGCGAGCTGGGCCCAGCGGACGTCGCCCGGACCGAGCAGCTCGGGGTAGGCGCCCTCGACGCGCGGGAGCTCGGCGCAGCTCGGGCCGGCGATCGACACGAAGAGCGCGAGGGCGAGAAGCCCTCGCGCCGACCGAGCGACTTCCCGGCGCATGCGTGGCGTTTACCACGATCGCGCGGGCGGCGCGCGGCGGCCTCCGGCTACGGGCGCGCGCCGCCGGCCGCGCTCGCGCTCTTCGCATCCATCGCCGGCCGCCAGCCGAGGATGCGCAGCGCGTTTTGCGAGAAGATCTTCACGACGTCCTCGCGCGACATGCCGCGCTGCCTGAGCCGCGCGGCGAGCGCCGGGAGCGCCGACGCGTCGTCGAGCCCCCTCGGCGGGACGATGCCGCCGTCGAAATCCGAGCCGATCGCGACGTGATCGACGCCCGCCACGCGGACCATGTGATCGACCTGCGCGACCACGTCGTCGACGTCCGCCTCGCTCGTGCCGTTCACGAAGGGGGCGTGGAAGTTGAGCCCCGCGACCCCGCCGCTCCGCGCGATGAGCCGCAGCTGCTCGTCCGTCAGGTTGCGCGGCCGGTTCGCCACCGCGCGCGCGTTCGAGTGCGTCGCGACGATCGGCGCGCCGTGCGCCGCGGCGATCGGGACGAGATCCGCGAACGCGGCGTCCGAGATGTGCGAGACGTCGATCAGGACGCCCTGGCCGTAGACGCGCTCGCAGAACCGCTTGCCGAGCTCGGTCAGCCCGTACGCCGCCGGCTCGCCGGTCGCGGACGACGAGAGCCGCGTGTTCTTCGCGTGGTTCGGGCTGATGAGCCGCACGCCGCGCGCGATGAAGCGGTCGATCTGCGCGATGTCCGCCGCGAACGCGCCGGCCCCCTCGATCGAGAGGAAGGTGCTGATCTTCCCCGGCTCGGCCCGCGCCGCGCCGAGCGGGAGGAGCACCGGGTTCGCGGCGATGATCGCCTCGATCGTCGCGAGGACCGCGCTGGCGTCCTCGATCTGCGGGCCCTCGGGGCGCGCCTGGTCGGGCAGGTAGATCGGCAGCACGATGCCGAGGTAGTGGCCCGCGACGAGCGTCTCCCTGCGGGCGTGGCCTTCGCCGAGGCGCCTGTCGCGCCCCTTGAAGTGGACCTGCCAGGGCACGTCGACGTGCAGATCGACGACCGGCACGGGGGGCTCCGCGGGCGGGTCGCCGAGCGTGGGCCGCGGCGCGCCCAGGGCGCCGGCGGCGCAGGTGACGGCGAGCAGGGCGCGGACGCGGGCGCTTCCGTTCATGCGCTCACCGGCTCACCAGCACGCCCAGCGCGAAGCCGACGCCGAGGCACACGAGCCCGATGAGCCCCACGAGCCACCAGGCAGCGCCCTCCGAGCCCCCGCCCTCGGCAACGAGGGGGACGTCCACGACCCGCACGTCGTAGTGGCCGCCCGTGAGCGTCGGCACGCCGGCGGGCTGCTGCGCGCTGATGTGGGTTGGCCTGGCCGAGAAGGTCGCCGTGGGCGCCACCGACGGGGACGCCTGGACGGGCGGCGCCGTCATGCGCGGCGGGGGCACCGTCGGGATCCTGGCCGCGATCGGCGGCACGCTCTGCACCGGCTGCGTGACGTTCTGCGGCGGGGGCGCCATGTTCTGCGGCGGCGGCGTCGCGCTCTGAAGCGGCTGCGGCGGCGGCAGCGAGGGCAGCTGGTGCGTCAGCGCGGGCGACGCCGGCGCCTCGGGCCGCGCGCTGGGCGTCGCGATGCCCGTGCGGTGCGCGATGGCGCCCAGCGTCTGCGCCATCTCCTCGGCCGTCTGGAAGCGCCCTGCCACGTCCTTGCAGAGGGCGCGCTGGAAGAAGAGGCCCCAGGCCGCGAGGTGGGGCGCGACCTGCTCGATCGGGCGCACCTCCTTGGCGAGCACGGCGGTGAGCCGCGCGAACTCGTTCTCGGCGGGGAACGGCTGCGTCGCCGTGAGCATCTCGTAGAAGATCACGCCGACGCTCCAGAGATCGGCGCGCGCGTCGACGCCCTGCGCGTTCTTGATCTGCTCGGGGCTCATGTAGCCGGGCGTCCCGAGGAGCGTGCCGGCGCGGGTCTTCAGGCCCATGCCGCCGGCCGCGTCCATCACCTTCGCGATGCCGAAGTCGAGCACCTTCACGCGGAAGCCCCCGCGCGGATCGCGGATGAGGAACAGGTTCTCCGGCTTCAGATCGCGGTGGATCACCTTGTGGCTGTGCGCCGCCATGAGCGCCTGGAGCACCTCGTGGATGATCGGCACGGCCTGCTGCGGGGGGATCGGGTTGCCCGTGTCGATGTACGCGGCGAGCGGGACGCCTTGCAGGAGCTCCATGACGAGGTACGGCGTGCCGTCCTCGGCGCGGGTCGCCTCGAAGACCGAGGCGATGTTCTGGTGGACGAACCCCCTCGTCGCCTCCGCCTCGGCGAAGAAGCGGTGGAGGACCTGCTCCTCCTGCGTGAACTCGGGGTGGAGCACCTTGATCGCCCGCTTGCCCTCGCCGCGAAGGCCCTCGGCCTCGTAGACCGCGCCCATGCCCCCCTCGCCGAGGAGACGCAGGATCCGGAAGCGCCCGTTGAGCACGGCGCCCACGAGCTGATGGGAAGGGCTCGATGGGTCGATCACACGCGGACTCTACCAAAGCTTGAGCGCGGCCCGCTCGCCGAAACCTCGGCGGTATGCGGCTTCCGCCGGCGCTTCGGCGTTTGGCTTCCGGTTCCGCCGGCGCGGGTCAGGGCGCGGCGTTCGCCACGGCCGAGCGCGCGGCCGGGCTCGCGGGGAGCGGCGTCCGCAGGGCCTCGCCCGGCTGAGCGCCGGCGTAGAGGAGCTCGTAGACGGCGAGGCTCGTCATCACGCGCTTCGTGTAGAGCCGCGTCTCCTCGTACGGGATGCGCTCGACCCACAGGTCGAAGCTCTGCGAGGGGCGCTCCGCGATCCATCGCTTCGGCGCGCCGCCGCCCGCGTTGTAGGCGGGGATCGCCAGCAGGGGGTTGTCCGAGAACTGGCCGCGCAGCTGCGAGAGGTAGCGGCAGCCGAGCGCGATGTTCACCTCGGGGCGCTTCAGCGCGTCGGCGCTCCACGGCAGCCCGAGCGGCTTGGCCACGAGCTTCGCTGTCGGCACGATGAGCTGCATCAGCCCGAACGCCTGGGCCGGCGAGGCCACCCTCGGGTCGAAGGCCGACTCCTCGCGCATGATCGCGTAGGCGAGGGCCTCGGGGATCCCGCTCCGCTTGGTCTCCGCGGCGACGAGGCCGGCGAAGGGGCGCGGGTAGGCGAGCTCCCAGGCGCCGCGCCAGCGCCCGACGGGGTAGTGGTCGACCCACTCGCCCGCGAGCTCGACGGCCGCGGGCGCCGCCATGGCGGTGCGCAGGATGCTGTACGACTGCGGCAGCGCGCCCGAGCGCGCGAGCAGGAACGCCGAGGCCCACATCACCTCGCGCGGCGCCGTCTTGCCCCCGACGCCGAGCAGGTCGAGCTCGCGCCGCGCGAGCTTCGCTTCCCCCTGGCGCGCGAGCTCGACCGCGCGCGTGAACGCGGGCTGCGCGAAGAGCGGGCTCCTGAGCTCGGTGTACGGCGCGCTCGCGTCGCGCTCCAGGGCCGCGGACAGGGCGCGCTGGGCGGCGGCGGGGTCCACGTCGGCGAGCCGCGCGTGCGAGAGCGCCATGTAGAAAGAGAGCGGGTAATCGCGGATCACCTGCTCGAGCAGCGCCTTCCCCTTGTCGGGCGAGCCCGTCTCGATGTGGGCGCGCCCGAGGTAATAGGGGAGCCTGCCGGCGGCGTGGTACGCGCGTTCGTGCGGGAACCGCTCGAGCGCGCGCTCGAGCGGCCTGACCGCGCCCGCCCAGTCGCCGCGCTCCATCTCGAAGAGCGCGAGCTCGAACAGGCCGTCGGCGACCATGTCGCCCGACGGGTAGTCGTCGGGCATGGCGGTGAGCAGCTGCACGAAATGCGCCTGGTCCCCGAGCCCGAGCAGCGCGCGCGCGCCGAGGTAGCGCGCGTCGTCCGCGAGCCGGTGATCCGGGTATTCCTTCTCGAGCAGCGCGAAGCGCGCGGCCGCCTCGGCGTGCCGATCGACGCGGAGCGACGCGCGCCCGGCGTTGTAGAGGGCCTCGGGCCGCCGCGGGGCGGGCGCCCCGCCTGCGGCGGGGGCCGCGCTTGCGGCGGCGGGCGCGCTCGCGCTTGCGGCGATGGGCGCGGCCGGCCCGCAGCGCTCGATGGCCGTGCCGAAGAGGTCGGCGGCCTCGGCCCGCCGCCGGAGGCGCCCGAGCGCCTCGCCGCGCGCGGCGAACGCGTCGCAGGCGAAGGCCGAGGGCGCCTGCGCCTCGGGGAGGGCGATCAGCGCGTCGGTGACGGCGAGCGCTTCCTTGTCCTGGCGCGAGGCGAGCAGGGCACGCGCGCGGGCGAGCAGATCGGCGGGGCCCAAGTCGAGGAACGGCTTGCGCCGCGCGAACGGCAGCGTCGACAGGGCCTGGTCCCGGATCTCCTTCGCCTCCCCGGCGCCGGCGCCGCCCGGCGCCTCGTCGATGACGCGCCGGGTGACGCGGACCGCCTCCTCGGCGTGGTCTTCGCTCGGGTGGCGGAGCAGCGCGCGGGCGAAGCGGAGCGCCTCGGGCACCCACGTCGACGCAGGCCAGCTGCGGGCGAGGTACGCGCGCCAGCGCGCGGCCGCGCCCTCGATGTCGCCCTTGTCGGCGAGCGCGCCGGCGACGATGCGATCGAGCTCGTCGGCGATCGCGACGTCCGACGCGACGGCGCGCGCGCGCTCGAGCGCCGCGTCGGGCTGCCCCGCCCTGGCGAGGAGATCGGCCGCCGCGAACCTCGCGTGATCCGCGAGCGGCCCGCCCGCCGCCGCGGCGGCGTCGTACTCCTTCGCCGCGCCCACGGGATCGCCCGCGAGGGCGCGCAGCCGCCCGAGCTGGTAGCGAAACGCCGCCGCGTCCGCGGGCGACAGGGGCGCCGAGAGCGCCTGGGCCATCGCCGCGGCCGCGCCTGCGTACGCCTCCTGCTCGACGAGCTTCTGCACCTGCGCGAGCCGCGGGTCGTCCAGCACGAGGGTGAGGCGCTCGGGGTCGAACGCCGGCGCCTCTCCCGGCGTGCCCTGGACGACGGGCCCGGCCGGCGCTGCGCTCGGCGGGGGCGCCGGCTGCGGGCAGAGCGGCGGGCAGGCCGCCGCCCCGCGCTGCGCGGGGGGCGCGCCGGCGCACGAGGCGCCGAGCGACGCGGTCAGCGCGAGCGTGGCGGCCAGCGCGAGCGCGGCGGCCCCGGAGCGGGCATCCAGCCTGAACATGCCTGCACCATACTCCGGATCGCGCGATCGCACAGCGATCGAGGCGAGCGGCGCGCCTGCGAGCCGCCGGCGCGCCCTCTCGTGAGCTGGCGCGCCTGCGAGCCGCCGGCGCGCCCTCTCGTGAGCTGGCGCGCCGGCGTTCGGACGTGGTGGGAAGCGTGCGGGGCAGAGACGCGGCGTTACTGTGCCGCGTCGCAGGCGAGGAAGACCCGGATGGCCTCGATCGTGTCGTCGGAGAGCTTCGAGCCGATGGGCATCCCGTCCCCGCCGTTCGCCCCGCCGATCTGGATCTCCGCGAGGATCTCCTCCGCCTCGGCGGTGACGCTGGCGGGGTCGTCGACGTTGACATCCTCCGGAGCGCCGATGCGCGACGCGCCCTCCGAGGTCGACAGATGACAGGGCGCGCACTGCGTCTGGAGCGCCTGGTAGCCCGTATCCGCCTGCGCGGCCGAGTCCGGCGGACAGTCACCGAGCGGCGAGTCCCCGGAGGTATTGCCGCCGCCGTCATCGCCGCCGCAACCTTGGAGAGCGCCAATGACAAAGGGCGCGAAGCAGAGCAAGAGCATCGTACGAACGGGCATCAAAGCACCTCAACAGCTTGTTAGGGAAGGGGAGCGAGCCGGAGTCGAGCTCCGGCCATGCAGGCCGGCCGGCCGGGCGCTGCGCGCCGATGGTGCCTGGGGCCGCGCACCGGGTCAACAAAGACGGATCGGTGTGTACCGAAGGAAACCGGGATCGTCCGAGGGGGGCAACCTTGTACAGGTTCGAGGCGCCGTGGGTCGTCCGAGGGGGCAACCTTGTACAAGTTCGAGGCGCCCTGGGTCTCCTCGGCGGCAGCATCGTGCGAGGGGAGGCGCCGCCGGCCCGTGTGGATGGGGCGGCTACCGGGGCACGTCCGGGACCGGCGTGTCGAGCTCGAGCCCGGCGCCTGTCTTTCGCAAACGCATCCTCATGTCGCTCGCGGAGCGACCTGGGCGCAGCCTCCCGGGCGTCATGCGTTGGTGCTCGAGCCGATGTCGAACGCGTGCGCTGGCTCGGCGCTCGCTCTGGGCAGCTCGAACCAAAAGAGGCTCCCCTTGCCCACGACCGTGCGGAGCCCCACGCGGCCGCCGTGCGCCTCGGTCAAGCGTTTGACGGTGGCGAGCCCCAGGCCCAGACCCGGCACTCGAGCGCCTTGCGCTCGGACGTGAGGCTCGAACACCAGGTGCTCGAGGGCCGGCGCGACGCCGGGCCCCGTGTCCTCCACCTCGATCCGCACAGCCTCTCTCGCGTCGAGCACCCGGATCACGACGCGACAGACCGCCGCGTCGCCGAGGTACTTGAGCGCGTTGCGGATCAGGTTGGCGAGGATGCTTGTCAGCACGCCGGGGCTCGCGGCCACCGCGCACGGGGCGAAGGGCTCGACGCGGAGCTCCGCGCCGAGCTCCACCGCGACAGGGGCGAGCTCGACCATGAGATCGTCGATGACGGGGTGCACCTCGGCGCGCGCGCCTGGCTCCGGCCTGGCGCCCGCGCGAGCGAACTCCAGCAGCCCGTCGGTCATGCGCTTGACGCGCAGGATGGCCTGCCGGCCCCGCTCGAGCCCCTTTCGCGCCGGATCTCCCTCGTCGCAGCGGCGCAGCGCGACGTCCAGCGCCAGCGCGACCGCGCCGAGGGGGCTGAGCACATCGTGCGCGACCCGACCGGCGAACTGCTCGAGCTCATCCGCTCGACGCTCCAGGACCACGCCCTGCTGCCAGAGCAGCCTCACGTGGCGCCGGACCTGCACGGCGGCCGCCGCGCAGGCCAGCAGCGCGAACGTCACGCTCGTCGTGTTGAGCACCAGCGCGGTCCGACGGGAGTGAACGCGGTTGGCTGCGATCTCGATCGCCAGGCGGCGTGCGTGCCGGGCGTTGAGCTCGATGCTGGCCATCACGGCGTCGTTCGTCGAGTTGAAGTCCGCTCGCAGCGCGCCGTCCACGAGCCTGTTGGCCTCGTCCGGATGGCCGTTCGCCACCAGCGAGAGGGCCCGATCGGTGTCCAGATCGAGCTTGCCGAGCGCCTGCGCGACGCTCTGCCACTGCTTCAGCTCTCCCGGATAGAGGGGCATGCCGAGGTAGACGTCGACGCTCCGGGATAGGTTGTCGCGCGCCTCGTCGAGCTCGTGGCGGTCGCGCGGGCGCCCCAGCGCGGCGTCGTTGACGAGGTCGCTCAGGAGCGCCTGGGTATGCCTCAGCTCGGCGCGCGCGGCCGCCAGGTGCATGATGCTCGGCGTGGCGTTCTCCGCCAAGCTCATGGCCGCCGCGTCGATCTCGGCGGCTCGGTGCTCCGCGTAGCCGGCGGAGATCACGAAGCTCGCGATAGCGACGAAGAACGCCGCAAACAGCGACAGCAGGATAGAAGGCAGCCGCTCGAGCATAACAGAAGACTTCGCTCTCGCCGGGTCCTTACGCCGTCGCATCGCCATGCCGGGATGCTGTTCCGCCGTCCCCCCGAGCGCAACGCGGGAAGTCCCCCGTCGCGGCTCGCCCTCGCTGCATCAGCGGATGTCCCCCAGGCTCGTGTCGAGGGATGATGAAATAACCACGATGACGCTGGTGCGCCCCGGGGCACCCTTGGTTTCCCTGAGCGCGATCGAACGAGCTTGATGAGCACCCCTGAGGCCCCCGGAGAGGGTGTCCGTGGGGCGGCGCGGGGGACGGACCGCTGTCTGAGCCTGATCGACGAGCTCTCTCCGGCGTGCGCAGCGCGCCGGAGAGAGCTCGTCGATCAGGCGAGTTCGGTGGGGCCCCCGCGCCGCCCCACGGACACCCTCTCCGGGGGCCGGGCCGCCGGAATCCGCGCCCTCTCCGGGGAGGGCCGGCCGGCGCAGCGCTAGCTCGCCCGCCGCCGCTCCAGGTGCGTCTTCATGGCCTTGAGATCCCCGTGCACCGCCTTCTTGAAGCTGCCGATGAACAGCCGCCCCAGCGTCTCCATGAACCAGCCCATCCCGGCGATCTCGCCCTCCATCTTGAGCAGCGTGCCGGCGCCCTCGGGCTCGAAGACATACCGGAAGCGATAGGCCCCCCGCCCCGTGGTGCCCTTTTGCCCATCGACGAAGAGGTCCAGACGCCTGCCTGGCTCCGCCGCCGTGACCTCGAACAGCTCGGTCGATTCCTTGCCGAACATCTTGCGGGTCTCACGCCACATCGCGCCCTTGCCCACGACGGCGCCCGTGAGCCTCTCTACCCGCACGAAATTGGGCATCCAGTCGCCGAACGCGTCAATGTCGGTCGCGAGCCGGAAGACGTCCTCGGGCGATGCATCGAAGCGCTCTTCAATGGTGAACAGGAGCGGCATCTCGTTCTTCTCCTAGGCTTTCCCGCGCGCCGCGCCATCGTGCCGGAACCGCTCCTTCTCCGTCAACGAGCGCGTCGAGCGCGCGCCGCGGCCGAGACGCCGGCGCTGCGCCATCTCGCATCTCTCGCATGATCCGGCTTCCGTCCGAGCTCCTCGCGCGGCCCGGATCCGGCGTCGTGAGCTCAGCCCTTCTTGCCCGGCGGCAGCAGCATGCCCCGGTTGCCGGTCGCCTCCTGCATCGGCCGGTGCAGGACGATCTTTCGCCCCGCCTCGCGCCCGTGCGCGTGCGCCGCTGTCCGCTGGTTGCCCGCGTGGCGCAGGTGCTGCACGTGCGGGTGGCGCGTTCGATAGTAGCCGTCCAGATCGGCGTCCCTCACCCAGACGAGCCCCTGCTCGACGGACACCTTCCGCTCCGCGTTCAGCTTCTCGAGGAACCCGAGCATCACCCCGGCCTGGTAGGTCCGCCGGTCCTTGTTGCCCTTCACCCCGTGGGTCCGCTTGTGCGCGTTCCACAGCTGCTCGGCCGTGTGGTGCAGGAACGCGTGCACGTAGGCCGCCATCTCCAGGTTCGCCGGCGTCCCGCAGATCTCGAGGACGCTGCCCCGCTTGCCCTCGAGCGGCAGGTAGACAGGCACCCAGATCGCCTCGACGAAGAAGTGCTTCCCGAGGATGCCGCCGACGATCCGCTCGGTCTCGCCCACGCGCCCGCTCGGCGCCCCGAGGTGGCGGAAGCCGTACTGCCGCGCGGCGCGCGCCTTCGCGACGTCGAGGTTGTACTTCAGCATCAGCCGCTGCGCGGCGCTCATCGCCGCCTGCGCCTCGTTCGCGTTCGGGCTGTCGGCGAGCGCGAGCAGCCGCGCGATGCGATCGAGGATCCGGGCGTCCACGCTCGCCTCCGACGCGCCCGCGTCGTCGCCGCGCGCGACCCCGGCCGGATCCGCCGGCGAGCGCCCCGCGGCCGGCATCCCGGCCGCCGTCCCGTCGATGCCGAGGCGCGTGCACACCTCGCGGAACGCCGGCCCGTGCGCCGCCTCGTCCGTGACGCCCAGCACCTCGTGCACGTACTGGTGCGCCATCTCGTGCTTCAGCACCTCGATCACGACGCCCCACGGCTGTGTCAGGACGAGCGGCCGCGAGATCTCGATCGCGCGCGCCTCCGAGACCCATCGCCCGAGCCGGCTCGCGGCGTCGGACAGCTCGATGGACGCAGAGCGCAGCTTCCGCCGGAAATGCGTGTAGTTCAGGCTCTGGTAGGCCGCCATGAGCTCGCGCACGAGCGCCGCCTCCAGCTCGGCGCTGAGCCTGGCCGCCGTCTCGAGCGGCGGCTCGGGCGCCAGCGCGCCCGGCGACGGCCGCGCCTCGGGCTGCGCGGCGGCCTCGGTCGACGCGGGTTCGGCCGGCGGCGCCGCGGCCCCGGGGGCCTGCTGCGCGCCGCGCATCCCGTTCAGGAAGAGCTGCTCCGCCATGCGAACGCCTCCATGGCACGCCTCGCGCGGCGGTCGAAGGGTTTTCTCCTCCCCGGGCGGGCAATCCCGGCCGGCGCCGTCACCTCGACGCCACCGAGCCGCCTCAGAAACGTTCCCGATACGCCACGTCCTCGGTAAACTCGCGCGCCTCCGTGCTCCGCTCCAAGGCGCTCAACGATCCTCCGCCGGTCGAGGCCGACGCCTCGAGCCGCTCGTCCCGCGGCTTCGCCCGCGATCTGGGGGCCGATCGCGCCGCGGCGCGCGCGCGGCTGCGCGCCGTCGCCCGCGTCCGCCGCCGCTACGGCCGCCTGTTCCTCGCGCTCCCGCTGCTCCTCATCGTGGCGGCCGACGTCCTCCTCCGCGGCGATCGCCTGCTCGATCTGGGCGGCAAGCACATCGCGAGCTACCTCGGCGCGATGGTCGAGAGCGCCGCGCTCTGGGGGCTCCTGCTCTTCGCCGCCTCGTCGCGGCGGGGCGCGTCGCGGTGGCTCGCGGCGCTGCTCTTCGTGGCGCTCGCGACGCTGTCGCTCGGCGGCCAGCTCTACTTCCACCGCCAGTACGCGACGTACCTCAACCTCGACGCGACGCTCTTCGGGACCTCGCTCTCGGCCAGCCTCTTCGGCCAGCTCCGGGCCGACGGCGAGAACTTCTTCCGCTCGGTCCTCCCGCCGCTCCTGCTCGCGATCGCGCTCGTCTGGCTGGGCCGGCGGATCGTGCGGCCAGGCCGCACGGCGTGGGCCCGCGCCGCCCGCCTCGCCGCGCCCGCGGTCGTTGTGGCCGCGTTCGTCCTGCCGTGCTCCTACCGCACGGTGCAGGCCTCCACGCCCGACGTCATCTACTTCCACGCGATCGGCGGCCTGCTCAAGGAGCTCGCCGGCGTCCAGACCACGGCGCAGGTGCGCCCCGGGCTCCGCACGCCGCCCTCGCTGCCGCCGGTCACCCCGCGGCCGGGCCCGCGGCGCAACGTCCTCTTCATCCTGACCGAGAGCGTGCGGGCCGACGCGACGTGCTCGGCGCGCATGCCCGTGGCCGCCGGCGAGGCGCCCGTCGCGTGCCCCGGCACGCCGCGCATCGACGCGGCGGTCCCCGACCGGCTGCCGCTCACGCAGATGCGCTCGAACGCCTCGACGACGGCGATCGGGCTCGCGGTGCTCTGGTCCGGCCTCCAGCCGGTCGCGACCCGCGAGGCGCTCCACACGGCGCCGCTCGTCTTCGACTACGCGCACGCCGCCGGCTTCGACAGCGCCTACTGGACGAGCCACCACATGATGTTCGCCAACTCGCGCCTCTACGTGCAGGACCTGCCGGTCTCGCACCAGTGCGGCGCGACCGAGCTCGATCCGGTCGCCGACATCGATCTCGGGGCCGACGACCGGCTGCTGTCGGCGCACGTCCGGTCCGAGGTGCTCTCGCTGCGCGAGCCGTTCCTCGCGGTCGCTCACTTCGGGAACACCCACGTGCCCTACCTTGTCGACCCGGAGGACGCGCCGTTCCAGCCCGCCCTCGAGAGCAAGGCGCCGGACGACAACGAGGCGTACCGCAACTTCTACAGGAACGCGGTCTACCGTCAGGACGCGGCCATCGCGGACCTCATCCGCTTCGTCCGCGGCTCTCCGGTCGGCGAGCGCACGGTCATCGTCTTCACGTCGGATCACGGCGAGGCGTTCCGGGAGCACGGCCAGCTCGGCCACACGGGCTCGATCCTCGACGAGGAGATCCGGGTGCCCGGATGGATCGACGCTCCGCCGGGCACCCTGACGGCCGCGGAGGAGGGCGCGCTGCGCGCGGCCCGGGACGAGCCGGTCTTCCACACCGACGTGGCGCCGACCCTGCTCGACCTGATGGGCCTCTGGGAGGAGCCTGCGCTCGCGGGGTACCGGGCGCCGATGGTCGGGCACAGCCTGCTCCGGCCGTCGCCGGGGCCGGCGGCGCTGGCGCTCACGAACTGCACCGGGATCTGGGGCTGCGCGTTCAAGAACTGGGGGATGATGCGCGGCAACATGAAGCTCGAATCCCGCGCCTGGGACACCGCCTGGCACTGCTACGACGTGCTCGCCGACCCCCGCGAGCAGCGCGACCTCGGGCCCGCCGCCTGCGGCGACCTGCCCCGGCTCGCGGACGCCCTCTACGGCGGTCCCGCGGGCAGCGTCGACGTCCCCGCCCACCTCCGCGACCTCGCGGTCGGGCCTCGCCACGACTGATCCGGATGACCCAGGACATCGACCGACAGGGCGGCGCGCTCGCCGAGCCGCCCGCGTCCCCCGCCATCAGCCTGCCCGCGCACGGGGACGATCGCGCCGCGCGAGCGGACGATCGCGCCGCCCGTGACCGCGTCCGCCCGCGCGCCGCGCGGAGGGCCGCGCTCCGCCGCGGCTGCCTGATCAGCGCTGCCCTCCTGGCCTCGCCGGCGCTCTGGATCCTCGTCGCCGACGTGCTGCGCCGGGCCCGCCACATGACAACGTTCGATCGGCCGCACGCCGCGGGGTACGCCGCGACCGTGGCCGCGTCGCTGGGGTTCTGGGGCCTCTTGCTCTACGTCGCCTCGGGCCGCCGCGGCGCGGCGCGCGGCGCCGTGGGCGCGCTGTTCGTCGCGCTCTTCACGCTCGCGTGCGGCGTCCAGGGGGGCTTCCACGCCCTCTACAACCTCTACTGTTCGGTCGACTCCCAGATCCACTCCCAGTCGATCCCCTGGTCGATCGTGGGCACGCTGCCGCTCGGGCACCCGCGCGTCATTGCCCACTTCGCGGTCGCGCTCGGGCTCGCCCTTGGGGCGCTCCGGCTCTCCCGACGGCTCGTGCGCCCCCGGCGGCTCCGGCGGCGCCTCGCCGCCGTGCTCGTGCCGTTCGCGCTGACCGGCGTGGCGGTGATCCCGGTGAGCTACCGGGTGATCCAGTCGTCGTCGGCCGACATGATCTACTTCCACGGCATCACCGCCGTGGTGAAGGAGCACCTCGGCATCACGAACGACTCCCCGGATCTGCGGGTGCAGCGCCGCCACCCGGAGCGCGTGCCGCGGCTCTCGGCGCGGCCTGCGCGGCCGCGGAACGTTGTGCTCCTCCTGCAGGAGAGCCAGCGGGCGGACGTGACGTGCGTCGCGTACGACCCGGCCTGCGACAAGGCGACGCCGTTCTCCAACGCCGCCGCGCCCCGCCGCATGCCGCTCCTGCAGATGCGGGCCCACGACTCGACGACGGCCATCTCCATATCGAACATCTGGTCCGGCGTCCCTCCCACGGAGCGCCTCGCGGTGCTCGGCGCTGCGCCGCTGCTCTGGGATTACGCCCACGCGGCCGGGTGGGACACCGCGTACTGGACGAGCCAGAACCTCATGTTCGGGAACGCTCGGCTCTACGTGCAAGACATCCCGGTCTCGCACCGGGCTGTCGCGACCCAGCTCGATCCGGGCGCCGACCTCGATTACGGCGCCTATGATCGGCAGCTCACCGATCGGGTGATCGAGGAGTGGGACGAGCTCGTCGAGCCGTTCTTCGCGGTCGTCCATTACTCGAACGTCCATTTCCCGTACGTGAGCGATCCGCTCCACTCGCCGTTTCAACCGAGCGAGCTGACGAAGGCGCCCGAGAAGAACGAGCATTTCAAGAACTACTACAAGAACGTCGTTTACCTGTCGGACATGGCGGTTGGCCGGCTCATCGAGCACATCCGCGGGACCCCGAGCGGCGAGCGCACGGTCATCGTGTACACGTCGGATCATGGCGAGTCGTTCCGGGAGCACTGGCAGCTCGGCCACACGAGCTCGCTCTGGGACGAGGAGATCCTCGTCCCGACGTGGGTCGACGCGCCGGAGGGGACGCTCGCCCCGGAGGAGCGGGCGAGCATCGAGGGCGCGAAGGATGCGTTCGTGTGGCACCTCGACCTGGCGCCGACGTTCCTCGATCTGATGGGCCTCTGGGACGAGCCGGGGCTCGATCCGTTCCGCCGGCGGATGATCGGACATCCGTTGACGCGGCCGGAGCGCACGGTCGCGCCGATGCCGCTCACGAACTGCACGTGGGTGTGGGGTTGCGCGTTCCGCAACTGGGGGATGATGCAGGGGCCGATGAAGATCGAGGCGCGCGAGTGGGACGGCGAGTACCACTGCTTCAACGTGCTCGACGACCCGCTGGAGCTGACCAACCTGGGAGAGCAGGCGTGCGCTCCGCTGCCCGACCTCGCGCGGGGGCTCTTCCACGAGATGCCGAACGTCACGCCGCCCGGGAGGCCGAAGGTCGACTGGGGCGGGTGAGCCTTCCGGTGAGCGCTGGCCGCGCCTGGGCGTGCGCGTCTCTGCGGCTGTCGAGCACGCTGGTGGACGAAATCGCGCTTGCCCTGCGGGATGTCTCGCAAGGTTCACGGAGAGCTCACCTCATCTCCTGAATGGGAAAGCGGAGATCTCGTGAGGGGGCCGCACGAGGGGATCCTGTCGTACCCTCCTGAAAGCACCGACATCACCGCGCCGAGGGCCTGAACCCATCGCCGCCGTCGGAATCGTTCTGCGCCGTTGACTGTATGCTGGATAACTAATATCCGGATTCCTCTCTCTTGCAAAGCGAGGAAATCATGGTGCGGAGAAACCCGCTGGGTGGGTTGTTCGGGCTGACATGCATTGTGGTGGTGGGTAGCGCCTCGTGCGCCGTTGACGCCGAGGTGGGGGACGCGCCTCTTGGTACGGAGGTCGTCGAGGCCACGGCTCCGCGGTCGAGCCAGCGCGCGATGATGCCGCCGGGACTGCGGGCCGCCTACATCGCTGCCGTGCAGGCAGGGGCTTCGGAGGCATACCGCGCGGAGCAAGGGGGAGCGGCGGTCCGGGTGCAGAACCCGGCGCAGCGGTTTGGCGCGGAGCTCACCACGTCAGGGGTGACGCTCGCGCCGAGCGAGGGCCAGGGCGACTGGCGCTGGTCGGTCGCCACTGTGGGATATGGCTGCGACGGTGCGCTCGATCCCGTGCAGGCCGCGGCGCCCACGACCGCCGGGGGGCGCGTCGAGTACCGGCGCGGCGACCTCGTGGAGTGGTACGTCAACGGGCCGCTGGGACTGGAGCAGGGCTTCACGCTGGCCTCGGCGCCCGCGTGCAGGGCCGCGGGCGGCGGGCCGGTGACCGTCGCGCTGGAGGCCCAGAGCTCGCTGGAGGCGGCCCTCGCCGAGGGCGGGGACGCCGTCGAATGGCGGGACGCCGAGGGGCAGGCGGTGGTGCGCTACACGGACCTGCACGTGGTCGATGCGATGGGGAAGGTCCTGCCCGCCAAGCTGGCCGTGAACGCGGGCCAGGTGTCGCTCCAGGTCGACGACACCGAAGCGGTGTATCCGGTGGTCGTCGACCCGCTCGTCTGGACGGAGGAGGAGAAGCTGCTGCCCGGGGACGGGACAGCCAGCAGCCTCTTCGGCAGATCGGTCGCGATCAGCGGCGATACGGCCGTCGTGGGTGCTCCCTACACGACGACGACGGTCGGTGGGGTCCTGAGAACCTACGGCGGAGTCTATGTCTTCACCCGCTCTGGCTCCACCTGGACCCAGCAGGCCAAGCTCACGTGCGGTGATCCTGGCATCAACGAGGGCTGCGGGTGGCTTGGCTACTCCGTCGCGATCAGCGGGGATACCATCGCCGCATCGGCGCCCGCCAAGCGCGGCACGGGCGGCGCCTCCTCCGTCGGCGCGGTCTACGTCTTCGTCGGCTCGGGTTCCAGCTGGACCCTGGAGCAGAAGCTCTACGCCAGCCACGCTGTTGCAAGCGACGCCTTTGGCTGGTCGGTCGCTCTGGACGGAGACACCCTCGTTGCCAGCAGTCCATTCCATGACCATTCGGCCTTCAACGACGGCGCAGCCTGGGTATTCACCCGCTCCGGGTCCACCTGGACCGAGCAGCAAGAGCTCATCCCCGACGATGCCGCCCAGGCCGACAATTTCGGCCGGTCGGTCTCGATCAGCGGGGATAGCATCGTCGTCGGCTCGCCCCAGGATGACGCCCCGTCCTCCGACCAGGGTTCTGCCTACGTCTTCGTTCGTTCTGGCTCCACCTGGACGCAGCAGGCAAAGCTTGTGAGTTTTGGGACGGGCTCGGGGACGTATTTCGGAGAGAGCGTGGCGATCAACGGAGACACCGCGCTCGTGGGGGCCTATAATTACTGGAATCCGTCGAACACCTCGGGTGCTGCTTACGTTTTCGTTCGTTCTGGCTCCAGCTGGACCGGGCAGCAGGTGCTCGCTCCCACGGGGGCGGCTGCCTGGGACTCCTTCGGGATCTCCGTCGCGATCCAGGGCGACAGGGCCGTCATCGGCGCCACGGGCGGCGATGCTGCCAGTGTCTCCAACACGGGGGCGGCGTACGTCTTCGAGCGCTCCGGGTCCACCTGGACGCAGCAGCAAGAGCTCTTTGCCTCCGACGGAGCGAGCTACGACAACTTCGGCAATTCGGTCGCGCTCTACGGGGATACGGTCGTGGTGGGCGCGTCAAGTGACGACGATTTCGGGAGCGACTCGGGCTCGGCATACGTCTTCGTGCTTGAGGACATCTGACCCTCTCCGGCCGTCCGGTCGAGCCGCGCGCGGGCCGGTGAGCCCGCGCGCGGCGCTCAGCCCTCCTCCAGCAGCGCCGCCTGCACGGCCCGGAAGCGCTATGCTCGACGCGTGCCCGCAGCACAGAAGCCACGCCCGGCCACGGTGGCGGATCTCCTGGCCATCCCCGAGGAGCGGCGCTTTCACGAGATCCTCGACGGCGAGCTCGTGCAGAAGGCCGTTGCTTTCGTTCGAGCACGGCGACGCGCAGTCCGCCATCGTCGCGCACGTGAAGAACCCCTTCCAGCGGCGCCCCGGGGGCCGCTGGCCCGGAGGATGGTGGTTCGCCACCGAGATCGAGGTCGAGCTCATGCCGGACCAGGTGTACCGGCCTGACGTGGTCGGCTGGCGCCGCGAGCGCGCGCCGGAGCGGCCCAGCGGGTGCCCTGTCCGGATCCGGCCCGACTGGGTCTGTGAGGTGCTGTCGCCGAGCAACGCGCGCAACGACACGGTCAAGAAGATGCGCGTCTACCACCGCTGTCAGCTCCCCCATCACTGGATCGTCGATCCCCGGGAGGAGACGCTGACCGTGCACCGGTGGACCCCGGAGGGGTACCTCGTGGCGCTCCGCGCGGAGCGGGGCGAGCGCATCAGGGCCGAGCCGTTCGATGCGCTCGAGCTTCAGGTCGGCGTGCTCTTCGGCGACGAGCGCGAGGACGACTGACGGCCCCCCGCCGCCTCCCGCGGGGGAGGGCGGCCGCGGTCACAGGTCGCGGAGGTCGAGCGACCCGATGAAGTCGGACTTGCCGACGTCGAGCCCGTTGTGCCGCAGGATCGAGTACGCGGTGGTCGCGTGGAAGTAGAAGTTGGGGAGCACGAACCCGAACACGAACGCCGGGGCCTTCATGCCCTTGCCCGGCAGGAAGAAGAGCGGAATCGTGCGGTCTTCCGCGCCCTTCAGCTGCTCCGGCTTCACCGCGTTCAGCTGCTCGATCGCCTTGCCGATGCGCGCGCGCAGCTCCGCGATCGTCTCGTCGCCCGTCTCGAGCTGCGGCAGCTCCGCGCCGGTGAGCAGCGCGCTCAGCCTCAGGGGCCAGGCGATGACGTTCTGGAGCTGACGCCTGAGGTTCCACTGATCGGGCGCGAGGCGCGCCGTGAGGAGCACCTCCGGATCGAACTTCTTCTTTTGTGCGTAGGCCTCCGCCTTGTCGAGCCAGACCAGCACCTGGCCGAGCATGCGAGTCATCTGGGGGAACGAGCTGTCGTAAAGGCTCATGATCGTCTCCTCGTCAGCAGGAACAGTTGGCGCCTCTGGTCCACCCGCGGCCTCCGCGCGTCAACTCCACGCGCGCGCGCCGGCCACGGTCCACGTCGCGCGGTCGGCGCGGTCGGCGCGGTCGACTGGAGCGGCGGTCGAGCCCGGTGGTGCGCTTCGAGGAGAAGTCACGAGCCCGGCGGAGCCTCGGGCGACGGCGGGGCTCGCCGGGGCTCCGCAGGCCTTTCGGGGACGCTCAGTCGACCTGGTGGAACACGCCCGCTGGATCGAGGGTCCAGAGCTTCGGGCCTTGCTCGCCGCCGTCCGGCGTCCGAACGTGGATCAGCCGGATGCCCTTCTCCTCCAGCTCGGCGAGGATCGCGGGATCCAGGCCGGGCTCGAGGCGGGGCTCGAAGATGAAGTCCTCCGAGAAATTGTGGTGCTGCGGGCGGTACGTCTGCGCGTAGTAGCCCTTGAGCACGATCGGGGCGCTCGTCAGCCCCGCGATGCGCGTCCCCACCCACTTGTGGAGCGGCGCCGTGTACCCCGCCGTGGGGCCCGTGGGGGCCGGCGGCCAGTAAAACGCGGTCTCCACGGTGACGCCGGACGTCCAGGAGAGCGAGCGCTCCTGGAGCAGCGCGCCCGCCACCGGGGGGCCCTCCGCGGGACAAGCGTCGAGCTGCACCACCTCCGAGGACACCGCGAGCGGCGTCCCGTCCCACTCGAGCGCCGGCACGGGCGTGGCGTAGGAGGCGCTCAGCATCATCCCGACGTCGCGCAGCGCGACCAGCGGGCCCAGCGACGGCGGCAACAGCTCGGGCACCGGGGAGGCGGCGAGCGCATAGGCGATCTCCGAGGCCCCGGCGCCGTCCACGAAGGAGTCCGTGGCCGTCTCGCTGGCGTACGCGTGGGACGCGGCCGGCCACGCCGCGGGGCTGCCCGAGAGCGTCGCCACCGATCCACCGGAGAGGTAATCGAGCCGCGCGTCCTCGTTGAAGAGCGTGCTGGCGAGCGCCGCCGGCGTGAGGAATCCGCTCTTCGCCGAGAGCCTCGCGCGCACCTTGAGCCGGTGGTTCGCGAACACGTCGCCGGACTCGCCCTGGAAGGTGCAGACCTCCCGGGGCTCGTCGAGCAGGAACGGCGTGAGGCTCGGCGTCGTGTCCGGGAGCGCGACCTCGCGCACCTGCTTCACGACGAGATCTCCGGGCTTCATCTTCTTGAACTCGTAATCGAGCAGGAACGACTTCCTGCCGGGGTTCAGCTCGCTGAACCGCGCCTCGACGCGGCCGAGCAGCCCGGCGAGCGCGAGGTAATCGTCCTCCCATTGCATCACGTGGCCGCCGAGCGGGACGAGCGTCGAGCCGGACAGGAGGTAAACCGAGGTCTCCTGGTCGAAGAGGCTCGCGGTCACGACCTCCGGCTGCGCTCCGCCTTCCGGGTTGGTGACGGACGTCGCCCCGAGCTGCGTCACGATCTTGATCTGGTCATTGACCAGCTCGCGCCGCTCGAGCGTCGCGACGCCGTTCGCCATCTCGTCCTCGTCAGGATAGGAGTGATGGACGAGGACGCCCATCCCTACCTCCGCCTCGTCCACGCCATGGAGGAGCCGGGCGAGGAAGGCGTTGTCGTTGTAGAAGCTCGCGTACACCTTGCGGATCGCGCGGAACACGCCGCGCTCGCCGGCCTCGCCGGGGTCGCACAGGCTCGGCCCCTCCTGGTCGGCGTCCCGATCGTCGGCCAGGCAGCCGCTGTAGCTGTCGTAGAGGCCCGCGCCCGTGAAGACGGCGCTGTCCTCCACGTTGGTCGAGCTCCGGAACCGGATCTTCTTCGTGAGCGTGAAGCCCTCGAGCGCCGCCTCGATCGCCTGCCGCTGCCCCGCCGAGAAGGCGGTATCCCCGGTGATCCGCGCGCGGATCGCCGCGAGATCGGCCTTGAGCGCCAGCATGTCGGGCGGGTAGCTATGGCCCGCGAGGCGCTCCGCGATCTCGGCGCGCAGCGTGCGGCCGCCGGGCATGACCTGATCGAGGAAATCGTCCCAGAGATCGAGCGACAGCGCGACCGCGACATCGGAGTTCTCCGGGATGGCGTCCCGCAGCAGGCCATAGTTCGCGGCCTTGCCCCCGAAATGCACGATATCCGCGGGGCCGAGGTCCTCGGTGGACCCGGCGTAGGCGCCGAAGGGCTCCTTGGGGCGGATCCCGAGCTCGCCAGGCCGCTTCAGCGCGAGCAGCTGCTCCCTGTCCGCCGGCGCGATCCCTCCGGCCTCGAAGAGCACGGCGCGGCAGATGGACCCGTACTGGAGCGAGGCCCGCAGCGCGACCTCCTCGCCGTCGAGCGCCTTTGCCGCGTCCGCGGCGGCCTGATCGCCGAGGTAGACGAACGGGATGCCGAACGAGGTCGCGAGGAGGGCGGTGTGCGCGTTCGGCGTCGCGGGCGACAGCGAGACGATGCCCGCCACATAAGGCACCTCCGCAGGGATGGAGTCGGTGAGCAGGATGTCCTCGGCCCGGAGCTCGCCGCTCGCGTAGGCGGCGTCGATCGCGTCCGGCGGGACATAGCGGAGCCGGCCCACGGCCCAGCCCGTCGCATAACACGCGTCGCCGTCCAGCCACCGCTCGACCGAGCTCACCGGGAACCCGCTCGCCTCGAAGAACGCGCTGTTCTCCGCGGCCGACGCCGCTTGCTCGTACGTCGGGAAATAGAAGGGCCGCGTCCCCCCGGGCGCGATGACGCTGTCCTTCACGAGCTCCAGGACGACGCGCGCCACCTCGGGATCGTAGGCGTCCTGGCGGACGAGCTGGATGCCGTACTCCGGCACGCTCTCCGGGGTCGGCGGGAAGATCACGGCGCCGAGGATGGCCTTCTGCCCCTCCTCGTGCAGCGAGACCTGGTCGAACTCGTCCCGCGACATCTCGAAGAACGGGTCGAGCCGGGCCGTGGCGAACTCGCCGTGGAACGGGAACTTGTTGCTGTCCTGGTAGTAGACCTTGGTGGGGTCGTGCATCAGCACGGTGAACTTCACCCAGCCCGGCGTCTGGAAGGTCGGGGGCCAGGCGGCGAAGGGCTCGAAGGGGAAGCTGATCTGGTTCTTCCAGTCCTCCGATGGAGTGATGTCGATCGGGTAGGTGTCGACGGGCCATGACGCGCCGCCTCCGGCGCTCCCGCCGTCCCCCCCGCCTTCGCCGCCCGCGCCGCCCTCGCCGCCGGTGGCGCCCCCGCTGCTCGTGGCGCCGCTGCCACCCGTGCCCGGTGACGAGTCCTCTCCGCACGCGGCGAGCGTGCCCGCGCCGAGGAGCGCGAGCGCAAGACAAGCCGGTCGACCGATTCGCTGAAGTCTCATGAACAACATCGCGGTACAACTGCCGTGCCATCGTGCGGCCAGCGGCGTCTCTGGGCTGCGCGGCGGGGCGCTGCTGTCGCGCGGGTGGCGCACGCAGGCACAGCCGTACGGGCGCGGCGATAGCCGCTCGCGGGGGTCCGCTGGCGGCCACCCTGCCGATTTTTCTTGGGGTTTCAACCGGTTCGGCGTTCTACGATGCCGCCATGACCGAGCGGAGAGCGGCGCTGATCGTCAACCCTGCTGCGGGCCACGCGGGCGATTCGGTCGAGTCGCTGCCTGCCCGGCTCCAGCGCGAGTTTGCGCTGAGCGTCTACGAGACGAGCGCGGAGCGCTCTGCCGCCGCCTGCGCCGACGCAGCGCGCCGCGAAGGCGCCTCCCTGGTGATCGCGGCGGGCGGTGACGGGACGATCTCCAGCGTGGCGTCGGCGCTCCTCGGGACCGATGCGTGCCTGGGGGTCCTGCCGCTGGGAACGGCGAACTCGATCGCGCACTCCCTGGGGATCCCGGCCGACCTGGAGGGGGCGATCGACGTGCTCGTCCACGGCGAGCCGACGCGCATCGACGCCGCCCGCGCCAACGGGAAGACCATGATCCTGCTCTCGGCGGTCGGGCTGCACGCCGACACGGTCGGCGAGACCCCGCAGGACGAGAAGCAGCGCTGGGGTGTGCTCGCGTACATCCGCACCGGGCTGAAGAAGCTGATGAGCCTGGAGCCGTTCGTTGTCGAGATCGAGACCGAGGACCAGCGGATCCACTGCCGTGCGGTCGCGGTGACCGTCGCGAACATGGCGCCTCCGCGCACGGTGCTGGCGCAGGGGCCGCCCGTCCTGTCCCCCGACGACGGGCGGCTCGACCTGACCATCGTGTCGGCCACGACGCTGGTGGAGGCGGTCGCGACAGGGCTGCACCTCCTGAGGACCGCGATCGACGGCGAGCCGGCCGAGCGCGACAACGTCGGTTTCCTCGCCGCCCGGCGGGTCTGCATCACGACCGAGCCGCCCCAGAACGTGCTCATCGACGGCGAGGAGGCCGGGACGACGCCGCTCGTGGTGGAGTGCCTCCCGCGCGCCTTGACGGTCATGGCTCCCCGCCGCGAGGAGGCCCGTGAAGCGCCGCCCGCCGCGGAGGTCGAGGTGAAGCTCGCGGGACTGCCCGAGCTCGAGGTCGAGCCGAAGCAGTGAGGCGCCCTCGGGCCGCGAAGGCCCGAGGAAAATCCAGAGGACCGGGGCCGGGGCGCGCGGCGAGCAGCATCGTGACGGCCTCGTCAGGGGGGAATCGGAGCCGCCCGGCGTAAGGAAACGTGGTTCTGCCGCGGCAGGGCTCGATTCTTGACCTTTCATCGGGAGCGCACAGGAATGCGAACGACGTTCTGGGCTGGGGTGGTGGGGGTGTGCTTGGCTTGCGGCCTCTCGGGGCTGGGCTGCGGGGGCGACGACGACGGGGCGACGCCCGTTGACTCGACGGGTCCGGCGGGGGGCGGGGGCTCCGGGGCCGCGTCCTGCTCCGGACTCGACACGTCGGCGCTCGTCAGCGAGCTCTCGCCAGCGGAGGTCGAGCAGGCGTGCAAGGGGTATCGCCGCTGCAGTGCCGAGCAGATGACGGTCGAGCTCATGTGCCGTATGCAGGGCGTGCTCGGCGCGGCGTACGGGGACGACGCCGGGACCAACGACGCCGAGCTGCAGGCGAAGTGCTCCGAGCTGGTCGAGGGGTGCATGGCCGACCCGAGCCAGGCAGAGCAGCTGATAGAGCAGGCCATCGCGGACGTCGAGGCAGAGCCCTGCGGCCAGCCGACGCAGTGTACGGCCACGATCGCGGAGATCGACGCCTGCGCCGTCGAGATGCGAGGGGCCACGCGCAAGGTGCTCCCCGAGTGCAGCGCGCTCACCATGGCTTTTTACGAGCAAACCGACAGGGGCGACACCCTGCTCGAAGGGGCTTGCGGCAAGCTCAGCCTTGGCTGCTTCCCGCTCTTCGCGTCGCTCCGCGACGAGTGATCGGAGCCGGACGCGGCGCGCCCGGGCCGTGTGCCTCCGGCGTCGTACGGGGCCCGCTCTGGCGCGCGGCGCAGCGCCGGCAGCGCGGCCGGCCGCGCCTCTCCCCGGCCATCCCGGCGCGATGGACGTGATAGGCGTGATAGACGTGATAGACGTGCGCCATGAGGCTGACCGAGCGAGCCATCGAGCTGCCGGCGCTCGCGAGCGCCCACTCCCATGCTTTCCAGCGCGGGATGCGCGGTGAGGCGCAGCGGCCGGGGCCGTCGGGGGCGGACGACTTCTGGTCGTGGCGCAGCGCCATGTACGCGCTCGCCGAGTCGCTCACGCCGGAGTCCATTCATGCGATCTCGAAGGTGGCCTATCGCGAGCTCCGCGCCGCGGGCGTGCGCACGGTGGGCGAGTTTCATTACGTGCACCACCAGCCGGGCGGCGCGCCCTACGCGGAGCGCACGGTCCTCGCGGACGCGGTGATCGAGGCCGCGCGCGAGGAGGGCCTCCGGATCGCGCTCCTCCGGGTCGTCTACGCGCGCGCCGGCGCGGGCAGGGCGCCCGAGGGGGCGCAGCGGCGGTTCTCGGACGCCTCGCTCGACGCGGCGCTCGCGGACGTCGAGGCGCTCCGGGCGCGCTACGCGGGCCGCGAGGACGTGCGCGTCGGCGTGGCGCCCCACAGCGTGCGCGCCGTGCCCCCGGCGTGGCTCGGCGAGATCGCGCGGTACGCCGCGGAGCGCGGGCTCATGGTGCACATGCACGTGGCCGAGCAGCCGGCCGAGATCGAGGCGTGCCTCGCCGAGACGGGCCGGCGGCCGGTGGAGCTCCTGGCCGAGCGCGGGGTCCTCAACGAGCGCTTCGTGGCGGTGCACGCGACGCACCTCGCGCCGCACGAGCCGGCGCTGCTCGGCGCGGCGAGGGCGTTCGCGTGCCTGTGCCCGACGACCGAGCGCGACCTCGGCGACGGACTGCCCGACGTGGGCGCGCTGCGCGCGGCGGGCGCGCGGCTGTGCGTCGGGATCGACAGCCACGTGATCACCGATCCGTTCGAGGACATGCGCGGCGTCGAGCTCGGCGAGCGGCTGCGGACGGGCCGCCGCGTGACGCTGCGGGGCGAGGGCGGGGCGACGCCCGCCGAGGCGCTCTGGGAGATCGGCTCCCGGCAAGGGGCGGAGGCGTGCGGGTTCGCGGATCCCGGCGGCAGCATCTCGGTGCGCCGGGACGCGCCGGCGCTCGCGATGGTGCGGGAGGAGCGGCTGCTCGACGCGGTGGTGTACAGCGGGAGCCCGGCGATCGTGGATGGGTGAGCCGCGCTCTTCACGAGCACGAACGAAGGCTCTTCGCCTCGCGCTCGCTCGCCCGAGCCGGAGCCCGCTCGCAGGCGCGCGTGGAGTCTAGTAGACTCCGCGCGCGATGAAACCCGTCTCACCCTCCGCGGGTGGTGTCCTAATTTGCCCGGAGAGAGTCCACATGAAGGCGGGAAGATCATCGATCTCTTCTTCCCGCCTTCCCGCCTTCATGTTCAAATTAGGACACCACCGGAGAACCAGCCACCCGGAGGAGACTCCATGAGCTCGCACCACAAGCCCGACACCTACAGCACTGTCTCGCCGTACCTGATCGTCGACGGGGCGAGCGCCACGATCGACTTCCTCGTGAAGGTCTTCGGCGCGGTCGAGCTGCGCCGCTTCCCGAACGCCGAGGGCAAGCTCCAGCACGCCGAGGTGCGCATCGACGACACGGTGGTGATGATCGCCGATGGCGCCGACGGCTGGCCGCCGATCCCATCGTACGTGCATGTCTACGTGTCCGACGTGGACGCGACCTACCGGCGCGCCCTCGAGGCGGGCGCGACCTCGGTGCAGGAGCCCGTGAAGAAGGCGGATGAGGACAAACGGGGTGGCGTGAGGGACGCGGGGGGAACGACGTGGTGGATCGCCACCAAGGTGGAGTAGGCTCCTCGCGCTCGCCGGCGCGCGCGGAGCGCCGGAGCGAACCCCACGATACAAGCGCTGCACCAGGAGAAGCCGATGACGACGACGACCGGATCGCAGAATGTGCACCCGTGGCTGGAGCAGCTCGTCGGGGAGTGGACGAGCGAGTTCGAGGCGCCGGCCGAGCCCGGTAAGCCGCCGCAGACGTTCACGGGGACGGAGATCGTACGCTCGCTGGGCGGGGTCTGGGTGGTGTGTGAAGGGCGCTTCGAGACGCCGGGAGGCGTGGGGATCAATCTGATGACGCTCGGCTACGACCCGCAGAAGAACAAGTTCATCGGGACCTTCGTCGGCGCCATGATGACCCATCTGTGGGTCTACGAGGGCTCGCTCGACGCGTCGGAGCGGGTGCTGCGGCTCGACACCGAGGGGCCGGGGATGGAGCCGGGGGCGGGCCTGACGAAATACGTCGACTCGATCGAGCTGAAGAGCGACGACCATCGGGTCCTGACGTCGCGCATGCTGAGCCCCGACGGGGCGTGGCAGGAGGTCATGACGATGAACTACCGGCGCAAGAAGTGACCGCCGGCGACGGCTGCCCACGACCACGGACGCGCGGGGCGCGGCGGCACGATGATCGGGCGCGCCCCCGTCGCGGGAAGGACCTGTCGAACAGTCCACGAACTCGCACCCTGCTCGGCACGGGAAGTGACGAGGTGCAGCTTCCCGGAGGCCGGTCTCGACTGGAGCGCCGGGCACACCGACCCGTCAACCCGGGCGTGGGCTGGTGGGACCGCCCTCCGAGCGTCGCCGAGCGCACCCAGATCGCCCTCTTCAATGCGAGCCGGCTCGCCGCCGCCTTCGAGCTCGGCCGCCGCTACCACGCCGCCCGCGCGCGCCGGGGCGCGCTCCTCACCCATGGCTGCGCGCGAGCGTCCCGCAGGTGATCGTGCCGATGTTCGCCAATCAGCGCTACTGGGCCTCGCGCGTCCGCGCGCTCGGGATCGGGACGTCCGACGGTCGTGGAGCGCTGAGCGCGGAACCCCTGCTGACCGCGTCTGGGGACCGGCCCGCGCACTGTCTCTTCCGGACACCTCGTGTTCAGCTCCTCTCGCCCCGGCCTGGTTGCCGCGAGGACGACGAGCCGGCCATGGCCTCGTCTTGCTCACGATCGATGTATCGATGCGTGTTCAACCAGAGTCGCTTTCCGCAGGGAGGTATCGGATCGCCCACAAGCATGTCTGCCGACCCGGGGCACACCCCGCGGCTGGGGCTTGACGTTTCCTGAGCGTTTGGGTCTCCTTCTCTCCTGCCTCGTGCGAGGCAGCACCAGAACAGTGCCAAGTGGGTCCTCACCGCTGATTTGACATCCCGCGCGCGTGGGGGGAAGCCACTGGCGCGCTGTCTCCTCCGGACACTCAGATCGGCGGTGAAGACCCACTCAGTCGCTGATTCCATGTCCTGCTCTCAGGAGAACCTCATGCGGAAGTCGTTATTGGGAGCCCTCGCCCTGCTCGTCGTGGGCTGTTCAGGGCCTGACGTCTCGAGATTCGAGGGAACGTGGAGGGCAGTAGGCGGCCGGGGCACCAGCTCGTGTTACGGCGACTGGGAGCTGCGGTCCTCCTCAACATCCGGCTACGCGAAGGAGAAGACAGCGACCTCGAGTACATCACGCTCGATGAGGAGGGTCAACCCTGGGGAAGCTGCATCTATGGTTACTCCGTGGAGGGTGAGGTCGCGACGTTGGACGGCCAGCAAACATGCGTCCGCACGGGTTTCCCGGAGTACATCGAGATGCGCTGGATCTACACGAGAGACGACATCAACCTTGTCGATCACTGGATGCGTGAGGACGGGGAGGCAGTCGTCGAAACCGATCTGTTCGATGGAACGACGGAAACCTGCAACGAGACGTACACCTATGAATTTGTGCGGCCCTGACCAGGCGCGTAGGTAAAAGAAGCCGGACCGCAGCACGAGGAAGTGTGGCGCGGCAAACCGGAGTGGCGGGACCGCGGCGCCGCACGAGCCGGCGCTGCTCGGCGCGGCGAGGGCGTTCGCGTGCCTGTGCCCGACGACCGAGCGCGACCTCGGCGACGGACTGCCCGACGTGGGCGCGCTGCGCGCGGCGGGCGCGCGGCTGTGCGTCGGGATCGACAGCCACGTGATCACCGATCCGTTCGAGGACATGCGCGGCGTCGAGCTCGGCGAGCCGCTGCGGACGGGCCGCCGCGTGACGCTGCGGGGCGAGGGCGGGGCGACGCCCGCCGAGGTGCTCTGGGAGATCGGCTCGCAGCGGGGGGCGGAGGCGTGCGGGTTCGCGGATCCCGGCGGCAGCATCTCGGTGCGCCGGGACGCGCCGGCGCTCGCGATGGTGCGGGAGGAGCGGCTGCTCGACGCGGTGATGTACAGCGGGAGCCCTGTGATCGTCGAGGGGTGAGCGGCTCCGACGCGCGGCGGTCGACGTGACGCTGGCGCCTGGGGACGTCGAGCTGCCCGCCGGTGCGATCGCGCTCTCGCCGGGGTATCCGGGCTGGAGGCTCGACACGATGAATGTCTGTTCGCGTCGGGCGCCCCAGGCAGGATCCATTGTCTTTGGATGCGCTTTCAGGTAACCCTTCGGGCCATGCGCCAGCCTGGACTCATGTTCTCATTGGCATCGACGTTCCTTGCCGCGTGCGGAGGCGCTGGCGGAGAGATCGTTCGACCGAACGACATCACCGGCACCGACGCCCTCGGCACGACCGTGCAGCCTTGCGGCGCCGAGCCAAAGCTCGCGCAGGCGCTGGTCGTGGACCTCGACGCATCGTCGCGTGTCGACCTCGAAGCATCGATGAAGAAGGGCGTCGCCATCGTCGCGTACGACTGCAAGAGCTTGCGTGTCCTGCCCTCGTGCAAGCTCGCGAACGGCGACTACGAATATGCGGGCGTCAGCCGCAAGGAGCAGGTCGTCCAGATGACGAACCAGGACGATCTCAACGTGAACCTCCCCCTCAGCGCCGGGAAGATCGGCGCCGACATGAAGTCCGGCAACTCGATCGATCTCGCGCTCGTGCTCGTCGGGAGGCGCGCGACGACGGTCGAACACATCGATCGGGCCGAGCTGACGGGGAGCTGCGACGGCGCGACGCACTTTCTCCAGTCGGCCTCGCTCGGGGCGTTCTCGATGACGACAGGCTCCGCCGGGAAGATCATGGCCGTCGCCGATCTCTTCAAGATCGGCTCGTCGGGCTCGAGCTCCGCGTCACGCAACGCTTCGAGCACCGACGGCTCGCTCGAGGCCTGTCGCACGGCGGACCCGGACGCGCCGAGCCCGCCGCCGGAGTGCCGGTCGCCGCTCAGCGTCCAGCTCCATCCGCTCGGGGGTGCGAGCGCGGCCAAGGAGCCGCACGGGAAGGAAGGCAAGAGCGGGAAGGAAGGCAAGGAGCCGACGCCGCAGGAGAGCCCCTGCCCCCGAGACTTCGTCTTCAGCGGCGGGATCTGCACGCGCGCGGGCGAGGCGGCGCACCTGTGCAAGCCCGAGAATGGGCCGGATTGCAGGGAGCAGTGCGAAAAAGGCAGCGCCGAGTCGTGCTACAACTACGCTGCCGGAAAGACCGTCGAGAAGAACGAGCGAGAGGCTTACTACAAGAAGGCCTGCGACGGCGGCGTCGCGAACGGCTGCGGGTGGTACGGGCTCTACCGCTGGCAGGGGGGAGACCACTCGAAGAGCCCGGCGAACAAGGAGGCGATCGAGCTCGCTCGGAAGGGCTGCTCCATGGGCGGGAGCGAGGCATGCACGATGCTCGGCGACTTCCTCTGGGGTTATGAGTCGGCCGGCCCGTTCTCCGACCTGCCGGGCGCGGTCCGCGCGTACGAGCGCGCGTGTGCGCTCGGCGACGGCGAGGGCTGCTCCGCCAGCGCCACGCAGTACCTGCTCGGGGAGGGGGTCGGGAAAGACGAGGTGAAGGCGTTCGCGCTCATGAACCGCGCCTGCTACGGCGGCTATCCATCCGATTGCGTCCGCCTCGGTGAGCTCCTCGCCAAGTCCCGAGACCATGCCGACACCGTCCGCGCGCTCAGCGTCGCTCAATTCGGCTGCGCCCAGGAGGCCGATCTCTGCTCGTTGGCGTCGAAGGTCGCGCTCCGCATCGGCAAGGACGCGGACGCGTTCGCCCTCGCGAAATCCGGGTGTGATCGCAGGGCGGTCTGGTGCGAAGAGGTCGGGGACCTGCACGCCGAGGGGAAGGGCGTTCCGAAGGATCTCGACAAGGCGAAAGAGAACTGGCGAAGGTCGTGCGAGGCGATGCGGGCCGAAGGGCTCGACGGGTCCGACGTGTGCGCCAAGGCGAACGGCGCGCCGAAGCAGCCTTCGTCGTCTCCGAAGAAGAAGAGATAGCGGCCGACCGAGGCGGGGCGCCGGCGCGCCGTGGCGCGGGGGGATCGAGGCAGGCCCGGGCCGAGCGGGCGAGCGTGAAGCGCGCTCACACGGGGGGGTGGCGTGGGGTTTGTGAGGAGCTGCTCCCCGCGTCTTGCCTGCGTCATGCATGGGTAACGAACGGCCAAGGAAAGAATGGCTCGACTGGATGCCTCTGGCGGCGCTGCTGCCGATCGGCATCGTCTTGCTCCTGAGCCTCCACGAGATCCAGGACGTCCATCGCAGGAACATCGCGGCGACCCTGCAAGCGGTGCTCTCGACGACCCGCGAAGGGCTCTTGACCTGGGCGCGGCAGGTGAAGAGCGCCACGGGGTTCTGGGCGAACGAGCGGAGGGTACAGCGCGCGGTCGCCGCGCAGGTCGAGCTGCGCCGCGGCGATGGCTCGCTCCGCGATAGCCCGTACCTCCAGGATCTGCGGCTGGAGCTGGGGAACGTCGTCGAGCGGCAACAGTGCCTCGGCTTCGACGTCATCGCGCTGGATGGCACCCATATCGCCTCGGATCGCGATGAGCTCCTCGGCACCAAGACGCTGAGCGCCCACGACCCGGACACCATCGCCGCGGCCCTGCGCGGCTCGACCGTCATGGGTACTCCGTTCGCCATGCGGTCCCCCGTCCTCGGCAGGGTCACCCCCGTCCTCGTCGTCGCGGCGCCGGTGCGCTCGGTCGCCGGGGAAGGGGAGATCATCGCGGCGCTCGCCTTCCGCATCGATCCCGGGAGGGAGCTCACGCAGATCGCCCATCGCGGCCAGGTCGGCGCGGCGGGGGAGACCTACGCGTTCGACAGGCACGGCCGCGTCGTCACGGAGCTCAGGTTCGCCCAGAACCTCCGCGAAATGGGCCTCCTGGCGGCCGGCGAGCGCACGAGCCTCAACGTGCAGATACGCGATCCCGGGGGCGAGGCGCCGGAAGGCTCCGGGCGCATCTTGCCCCGTGCGGAGCAGCCGCTCACGCGCATGGCGACCAGCGCCATCGCGGGGATCGCCGGCGTCGACGTGGAGGGATACCGCGATTATCGCGGCGTCGAGGTCGTCGGCTCGTGGCTGTGGGATCAGGAGCTCGACCTCGGCCTCGCGACCGAGATCGACAAGGACGATGCCTATGGCGTCTATGTCGTGACGCGCCGTGTGGTCCTCACCGCCTGCGGCGTGATGCTGCTCGCCACGCTCGTCCTGACGATCCTGCTGCAGCGGCGCGCGAAGGACCCGGCCACCGGCGTGCAGCGCGAGCAGGAGCTGCGCAGGGAGCTCGAGGATCGTGTCCGCCGCCTGGAGTGCGCGGAGACCGAGCTGAAAGACGCCATCCGCGTCCGCGAGGAGTTCCTGCGGTTCGCCTCGCACGAGCTGCGCACGCCGCTGACGAGCCTGCGGCTCCTGTACGAGCACATGCTGCGGTCGCGATCGCAGCCCCTCATGGTGACGCTGGGCTCGAAGGACATCAGCCGCTTCTTGAAGGTGTCCTCGCGGGAGCTCGCCCGGATCACGCAGGTCATCAACAACATGTTCGTCGTCGCGAGCTTCGCGACCGGCCCGCCGGCGCTGAACCTGGAGAGGACGGAGCTCAACGAGGTCGTGCGCAGGACCGCCCGGCAGGTGACAGAGCAGCTCGAGGCCGACGGGTGTTCCCTCGAGCTCCAGCTCGATCGATCCGTGTTTGGCTACTGGGACGACGCGCGCGTCGAGCAGGTCATCACGAACCTCCTGTCGAACGCGTCGCGGCACGGCGCTGGACAGCCGATCACGCTGTCGGTCGTCCGGCAGGCCGGCTTCGCGGTGATCTCCGTGCGCGATCGCGGCGTCGGCATCACGCCGGAGCAGCGGGACAGGCTCTTCGAGCCGTTCCGGTGGACCCCGGAGGCGCACAGCGGGCTCGGCGTCGGGCTCTACGTCTGCAGGCTGATCGTGTGGGCGCACGGCGGAGAGATCGTCGTCGAGAGCGAGCCAGGTCAGGGCACGACGTTCCGCGTCCGGCTGCCGCTGCCTCCGGAGATCGAGGGAGGCGACGCCGCCCTGGCGCCCGATGGCGAGCGGAAGCCGGCGGAGGAGCGGAGCAGCGGAGGGACGGAGTAACGGGAGCAGGCGAGCGGCTCATCCCATCGCGCCCGCGATGAGCTGCGCCCCCCTCAGCAGGACCGCCACGACCGCCCCGACGTTCCACGCGCGCGCGAGCCACCACTGCACCTCGGCGCCGTTGATCCACGGCGGCACCCACGCCGGCGGCGCCAGCAGATCGGCGACGGTGAGGACCCGCTCGCGCTCCTGCGCCGCGCGGTAGCCGCCCTCGCCGCCGCGGACGTGCTCCTCCGCCCGCACGAGGGCGAGGAGCCGCGCGCCGCGCCCCTCCGGGAGCAGCGCCGCGCCCGCGCGCAGCGCCTCCGGGGTCGCGGGCAGCTCGACGGCCCGGCCGCGCTGCGTCAGGCGGAGCGCGCCGTCCCCCGCGCGCTCGACCCGCGCGCGGACCCAGCCCTCGGAGCGCTCGCCGCGGAGCACCGACGAGAGCGAGGCGAGCTCGGGATCGGGGCCCAGCCGGGGCGCGCGCTCCCCCGGGAGGACGCGCGCGGCGAAGAGCCAGAGGGCGATAGGGAGCACCGACAGGAACGGATTCAGCGCGAGCAGGCTGGTCACGCCCGCCACCCCGTCGAGCACCGGCAGGGCGAGCACGCCCGCGCCCGCGAAGGCGCCCACGGCGATCGTCGCGCCGAACCCGCCGACGACGCCGACGGCGACGTTGCCGATCGCGACGACGCCGACGGCGACGTTGCCGATCGCGATGAAGCCGCGCGCGACGTTGCCGATCGCGATGAAGCCCGTGACGACGTTGCCGAACACGAGGAACCCGTTCGCGATGTTGCCGGCGTCGACCCAGCGCGCGCGCTCTGCGCCGCTCGCCGCGCCTCCGCCCCGGAGCGGCCAGCTCATTCCGTCACCTCGAACGAGGTGCGGCCGACGAGCTGGCCGTCCTCGGTCTCGACATCCACCGTCCAGCGCCCCGCCAGGCGGCGCGGCAGGCTCCCGCCCACGAGCTGCGACTTGAGCCGCACCGCGCCCTCCGGCCCGGGCACGCGCAGCGTCTCCTCGGGCGCGCGGAGGACCTCGCGCCCCTCGCGCCGCCAGACGTGGAGCAGCCGATCGCCGTCGCCGCCCGGCACCACCACGTCGGTCACCGCGCGGAGCTCGCGGATCACAGAAAAATGAAGTGATTTCACGGACATGGCGAGACGTCCGTCCGGCAGCACCGAGGGGCCCACGGCCGCGGAGGACAGGTGCATCGGCACGGGCGGGATGAGCTCGCGCGTCCCGTAGGCGAGCCCGACCCCGGCGGCCATCGCGACGACGAGGAACACGGCGCCCATCCGGCTCCAGAGGGCCCCGAGCGGCAGGTGCAGGGTGCAGAAGCCGAGCACGGACACGAGGGCGGCGGAGAGCAGCGTGTACAGCGTGCGGGTGTCGGGGAGGAGCGCGGGGATGACGAGGTTCAGGCAGGCGAACAGCGTCACCCCGTAGAACACCGACGCGAGGGTCTTCCAGCGCATGAGCACGCGGTCGAAGACGAGGTCGAGCGTCGAGAGCACCGCGCAGGCGGCGAGGAGGAGGACGAACCACCGGTTCGGCGCGTCCAGGCTGGCGCTCTTCCAGTAGAACGGGAGGAGGAAGAAGAGCATGCCCTGATAGAGGTTCTTCAGGACATAGGTCATCACGAGGAAGCGCAGCCGGGCGCCGCGCCACGCCGTCGCGAAGTCCTGGCGGGCGCCGGTGCCGAAGAGCCGGAAGAAGAGGAGCACGAGCAGCCAGGCGACGCTGACCGTGACCGCGAGGAAGCGCGCGTGCTGGAACCCCTTCTGCGCGAAGGTCACGACGAAGGCGCCGAGGCTGAGCGCATACGCGGTGTGCAGCCACCAGAGCTTCTTGTGGTGGCGCTTGAGGAAGGCGCGGGCGGACGATCGGAGGTCCCCGGGCTTGCCCTCGTCCTCGGCGTTCAGGTCGACGTAGGACGCCTTGGGCTCGGCCTTGACGGTCGGCGCGTTGTCGTCGTCCGCTGCCCCGCCGCGCGCTTGCCGCTCGGGCATCTTGAGCGTGCGGTCGTCGTGCTCCCCGCCCGGGGTGCTGGCCCTGGCCGGCATGCGCAGGGTGGCCTCGTCCCCGGCCTGGGCGCCGGCCCTGGGTGGCATGCGCAGGGTGGCCTCGTCCCCGGCCTGGGCGCCGGCCTTGTGCGGCATGCGCACGGTGGCCTCGTCGGTCGCCGGAGGCCGGGCCTGTCCGGCCGCGTGGGGCGGGGCGTGGCCCGGCGAGCGATCGGGCTCGTCGCCCGGCATGTACATGATCGTGGGCGCCTCTCCGAACGCCTCCGGGACGCGCGTCTTGTGGACCTGCGTCGTGGCGCTGGAAGGCGGCGACGGCAGAGAGGGCGCGTTCGCGTGGGCCCCGGGGGCCGGGGCGTCAGGGGAGCGCGGCGCGTGCTGTTTCATGTCCGGCCCGCAGCGTACCCGACGGGCGGTCCACCTTCGAGCGCCGCACGAGCGGGCCGGCGCGGCCGGCGCTCGGGGGCGCGCAGGGCGGCGAGCGCCTGGACGGGGCGCGTGTCGTCGTCCTGAACAACCCCCTCATGGGTCGGCATCGGTCGGCATCTTGCCGGGAAACGGAACAGGGAGACGGTGAGATCGTCGGGATGTTACTCCCCGTCTCCCCGCCTCCCTGTGAATCCTCCCCCCTCGAAGAATTCGAGGGGATGCTTCAGCTGCCCGTCGTTGCTCCGTTCAGGGACGGCCGTCGGCCGAAACGATGCTCAGGGCTCGGCGCTCACTCGATCGAGAGCTTCACATCGGCGCTGCCGCTGCTTTGATAGCCTTCCACGACCAGCGAGACCTCATAGAAGGTCCCCAGGGTCAGCCCCTGCTTCCCCCACGCGTCGAAGTGGTTGCCGACGGTGATGGTTCCGCTCGTGCGCTTTTGCTGCCGGACGCTCCAGAACTGATAGAAGGTCGCATTGCCGTCGATGGACGGCTGGTTGACTCGCTGGGTCTTGTAGATGTCGTAGGTGCCTCCGTCGCTGGTGACGGTGCCCACGAACCCCTCTCCGCCCGGCGGACGCCAGTTGCCCCAGCTATCGACGATGTAATACTCGATGAGCGGGTTCCTCGTCCACCCATAGACAGACAGGTAGGAGTTGCCGTTCGGCCGGTAGTCGGCCTCGTAGGTGACGATATTGTTCTTCCCGCCCGGCCTCAAGCCTTTACGGCCCAGCAGGTTGTTGATGTTGTTCCAGTCCACGCGGAAGCCATCCGCCGTGTTGACGAGGCACCCGTTTCCTCGGTCCTTCCAGTATTCGAAGGTGAGCCCGCAATGCATGCCTGTCCTGTCGCTGCAGACCTCCAGGTCGGCTTCCGTGCACCGGGTGGGTGTGCCGGTCCCGGTCGTGGACGTGGTGCTGCTCGCGGTCGTGGTGCTCGTGGTCGAGCTGCTCGTGGTCGAGCTGCTCGTGGTCGAGCTGCTCGTGGTCGAGCTGCTCGTTGTCGAGCTGCTCGTTGTCGTGGTGCTCCCGCCCCCGGACCCGTCAAAGCCCCCGGCCCCGCTCGTCGTCGACCCGCTCGTGGTGGTGCTGCCCGCGGTCCCGCTCGTGGTCGACCCGCCCGGGCCCGTCGTGGTGCCGGTGGTGCCTGTGGTGCCGGTGGTGCCGGTGCTGCCCGCGGTCACGCCGCCCGTCCCAGCAGACGAGCTGCCCCCCGCCCCGGTCTCAGCAGATGAATCGTCCGGCCCCGCGCACCCCACGGCGACGAACCCTAAAGAGATAGTAAAAACTTTTAACAAAGTTAAACGCACAGCGCCTCCTTGGCTAGATGACTCAATTCCCCGCAGCCGCTCTCGTGATCATGGCTAGCACCAGGACTCGGTGGCGACAACGACCCGTAGAGCCCTTCCAGCCGCTGGTCCAAGTCCCGCCCTCGGCTCGATCCGGTTAAGTTGCGGACGAGGTCGCACAGCCGCCCCGGTACGGTGGGTCTGCGAACAGCTGCCGAGGCACGCGCTTCCCCCCGTCACCCTGGATCCCTGACGCGCTGGAGCCTTGACGCGCTGAGTCGCGTGAAACAGCGCAAGAGAACTACATGAGGACGGGAATATGGGATCGGCTCGGGTCCCATCTTCCACGCTCCGGGCCGCCATGCTCTAATGTTGCGGTTCTTGGGAAGACGCTGCCTGTTCGGCGCCTTGCCCGGCCGGACAGGTCATCGGCCACCTGAGAGAGCTGTTGAGACCTCTCACCGTGGAGCGACCGGTCGCCGGCTCTCGGGGACGACCCCATGATGACCAGGACGTCGAGAACCTCGTCCCTCCTTGCGATCACCCTGGTCCTCGTATCGGGCTGCGGTCGTGATTCGGCAGCTCCCTCGGACGAGGCCGGGTCGAACGGTGGAAGCGGCGGCGCGCCCTCGACCGGAGCAGGAGGAGCCGCGGGCTCCGGCGGGGCGCCAGCGGGCTCCGGCGGGGCGCCAGCGGGCTCCGGCGGGGCGCCGGCGGGCTCCGGCGGGGCAGGGGCGGCGAGCGCGGCTTCGACCAGCGGCGGCTCGTCGGGCGCGAGCGGGGGCGCGCCGGGCGAGCCTCGCCCCACGGTGACCGCCGCTCCGGGCACGGAGCTCGTCCGGGTCGATACGGACGTGATGCACCAGTCCTTCGAGGGCTGGGGCACGAGCCTGTGCTGGTGGGCCGATCACGTGGGTGGATGGCAGGAAGCCAGGCGCAACGCCGTGGTCGACGCGGTCGTCGATCCGGTGAATGGCCTCGGCTACAACGTCTTCCGCTACAACATCGGCGGCGGGGAGAACCCGTCCCACGAGCACATGAAGGAGCACCGCGAGATGCCTGGATTCCAGAGCGCCGACGGGACCTTCACGTGGGCGAACGACGAAAGGCAACGCGCCATCCTCCTGCGCATCGCGGAGCGCGGAGCGGATCTGATCTTCGAGGCGTTCTCCAACTCTCCCCCCTACTGGATGACGAACAGCGGTTGCGCCTCGGGCAGCAGCAACGGCAAGGACAACCTCAAGGCGGACCATTACGACGACTTCGCCCACTACCTCACGGAGGTCGTCCGTCACTACAGGGACGAGCACGGGATCACCTTTCGCACGCTGGAGCCGCTGAACGAGCCCTTCGCCGACTGGTGGAAATCGAACGGCTCCCAGGAAGGATGCCACTTCGACCGGGCGAGCCAGGAGAAGATCATCCAGGAGGTGGCCAAGCAGCTGACCAGCAAGGGCCTCGGCGAGACGGCGGTCAGCGCGTCGGACGAGAACAGCATGGATGATGCCGTCCGGAACATCGGCGCCTTCGGCGCGGGGACGCTCGCCGCTTTCCAGCAGCTCAACGTCCACTCCTACGCGGGCAGCCAGCGCAGCGAGCTCCGGCGGCTGGCGACCAGGCTCGGCAAGCGGCTGTGGCAATCGGAGTCGGGGCCGCTCGGGCAGAACATCAGCGACGACACGGACGCGGCGCTGTTCATGGCGGAGCGCATCATCGACGATCTGCGCGAGCTGAAGCCGGAGGCCTGGGTGGACTGGCAGTCGGGCGATCCGTCGCGCAGCTGGGCGAGCTTCACGCTGAACGACCGCGAGCAGTCCTTCGCTCCCATCAAGCGCTTTTACATGCATGCCGGCTTCAGCCGTTACATCCGGCCCGGCGCGCGCTTCGTCGACGTCGACAGCGAGGACATGGTGGCCGCGGTCAGCGCCGACGGGGGCTCTCTCTCGCTCGTGGTCCGCAACGGCGATCGCAACGCGAGCCGCGGCTACACGCTCGATCTCACCCGGCTGCCCACGGTCGGTCCCGCCGCGGAGGTGCACCGCACCTCGCGCACGGAGGACCTCGATCGGCTCCCCGACATGGCGATCGAAGGCTATCGCCTGGTGGTGACGGTCCCGGCCTTTTCCGTCACCACCTTCGTCATCCCGATGCCCTGATTTCGCCTGGCTCGACATCCATGGTCGAGCGTCGGACCGTCCGCTTCACGACGCTGTGCGTCGGCGCGTCGTGCGGGGCGCTCGCGGGCTGCCCCCAAGGCCACCGGCCCGTGTCGTCAATCGACCGGATAGCCCCGCCACATCCAGCGCAGCGTGTCGGGGAGCGTCTGCTTGATCACCCTCCCGTCGCAGTGGCCGGCGCCCTTCGCGTAGACGAAGCGGTAATGGTACCCCTTCTCCTTGAGGACCGCCGCCACGCGCTGGTTCGCCATCACCCAGTTGTGGTGGCTGGCTTCATCCCGGGTGCTGCCGAGGTCGTTCTCGCCGACCTGCAGGAAGACGCGCAACGGCTTGGGCGGGCTGTCCCGGATGAGCCCCTCCGTGTACTCCCAGGCGCCGTCGGGATACTCGGCCTCGGTGGGCGCGATGGGGTTCTGCTGGTCGACGAACGTGCCGGCGTAGGTGACGATCTTGCGGTAGGTGTCGTGGCCGAACCAGCCCATGGTCAGCGCCGCCGCCCCGCCCGAGCTGCACCCGTACGAGGCGCGGCCATCCGGGTTGCTCGTGAACTTCAGGTTGGGGTACGCGGCGCGGACGGCCTGGTCGTTCTTGACCGCCTCCAGGAGCTCCGTATCGACGAACCTCTGATAAGCGTCCGACATGGTATCGTATTCGAGCCCCCGCTCGCTGCCGTACGAGTCGCCCCCTCCGCTCGCGGCGAAGATGGTGATGACGCTCGGGAAGCGGTTGTCCGGATCCGCGACGAAGTTGTTGATCGTGTTGATGATCTCGTTCCTGTCCCGCGCGTCCTGGACGACCATGAACGGCGCCTCCGCGCCGTCGACGTACGTCGCCGGGATCGCGACCTCCACGCGGCGGTTGAAATCCCCCTTGGCGTTGTCGTTCAACGTCGGATCGTGGCCGGTGAAGATCTTGCTCTCCCGGGACGACAGGGTGAACGTGAACGTCCGCCCCTGGGGAACGCCGTCGATCCTCCTGATCTCCGGGGCGTCCCGGTAGTCAGGCCCGATCTCGAAATCGCCGTCGCCTTCGGTGCCGACCGGATCGACCGTCCCGCCCTGTCCTCCCCCGCCGCTCGGGTTCGGGTCGTCCGTGCCGCCCGCGCCCGAGGTGCTGCCGGTGCTGCTCGAAGAGCTGCTGCTCGAAGAACTGCTGCTGCTGCTGCTCGAAGCGCTGCTGCTGCTTTCTTTTCCTCCGCTGCCGCCCGAGCCGTCGGCGGCGTCGTTGTCGGACCCGCAAGCGGCGATTGAAAGCGCGACGAGGAGTGAGATACTGCACGGGATCGACCGGGTCATGGATCCTCCTGGGATGAAGTTGCCGCCCGCCATTGGCGTGTGCGGCGCCGACGTCAGGCCGCAGCGCTCGCGCGCCGGTGGCGGACGTAAAGCCGATTGAAGCCGATTGTGACGTTCGCGTGAGCGCGCAGGCGCCGCGAGGCAGCGCGGGTGACCGCCGACGAGCTACTCGGTGGTGAACCGGAAGACGGCCGTCTGCGCGTAGCGCTGGCCGGGCTTGAGGATGACCTCGTTCTTCCAGGCCGGGACGTTGATCGAGTTCGGGAACTTCTGCGGCTCGAGGCACAATCCGCTGTACTGGTTGTACACCGCGCCGCCCTTGCCCTTGATCGACCCGTCGAGGTAGTTGCCGGTATAGAACTGGATCCCCGGCTGATCGGCCTCGATCGTCAGCACCCGGCCGGTCTTCGGATCCTTGACCCGAGCCGCCTCGCGGAGCTTGTGCGGGTCGCCGCTGATGACCATGTTGTGGTCGAATCCGACCGGCTTGCCGCCCATCGCCTCCAGGTCCTTGCCGATCGGCTTGGCGGCGGTGAAATCGAGCGGCGTCCCCTTCACCGGCTTGGTCTGGCCCGAGGGGACGCCGGTGGCGTCCGGCGGGGTGTAGCTGTCGGCGTGCAGCGTCAGCTCCTGGTCGGCGACGGAGCCCGAGCCGTGCCCTCCCAGGTTGAAGTAGCCGTGGTGGGCCATGTTGACGATCGTTGTCTTGTCGGTCGTGGCCGACATCTCGACCCTGAGCTCGTTCTTGTTGGTGAGCGTGTAGGTCGTGGTCGCGTTGACCGTGCCGGGGTATCCTTCTTCCCCGTCCTTCGATACGTACGTGAGCTTGATGGACGGGCCGTCCGGCGTCTCGGTCGCTTCCGCGTCCCAGACCACCTTGTCCCAGCCCTTCTTGCCGCCGTGCAGCGTGTGGGCGCCGTTGTTCGCGGAGAGCTTGTAGGTCTTGCCATCGAGCTGGAACTGCGCGTTCTTGATGCGATTGGCCACGCGGCCGACCGTCGCCCCGAAGTACGGGCTGCTCTTCAGGTACCCGTCGAGGTTGTCGTGGCCGAGGACGATGTCGCCCATCTTCCCTGTCCTGTCGGGGACGTGGAGCTCGGTCACCGTCGCGCCGTAGGTCATCACCTTCGCGACCAGGCCGTTCGCATTCGTGAGCGTGTAGAGGATCACCTCTTTGCCATCGGCGTTGCCGAAGGGCGCCTTGGAGACGGAAGCGGGCTTTGCGTTCACGGCTTCACCACCAGGCGGCTTGGATATGGCGGCCGGGGCCGCTGGAGCGGCGTCCGCCGCGGGGGCCGCCGCCGGCGCAGGCGCAGGCGGCGCTGCCGCAGGGGGCGTGTCGATGGCCTGCGCGCCGCCGCACGCGCCTGCGAGGCACGCCGTCATCGTCAATCCGAACCACGATCTCGTCCTACCCATCGCCATGCTGTTCCCTCCGCCACGATTGTCTCACCTGGATCGGCTCCACCTGAGCGAGCCCAGCGCAGGCGAGCCCCCGCGATCTCGTCACGGCCTGCGTTCACGACACCCGAGCGGAGCCGGCGCAGAGATCGATCCCGGTACAAAGGACCAGGAGTCCGGTGCGCACGACGGCTACCCGGGACAAAGCGAAACGATACCCTGAGACGAAATTGTGAACGTTCACATTCCCCATGTCAACTCAAATGAACCGGCGCGAGGCGAGCCTCGATCCCGAAATTGGAATCCACATCGAACAATACCGTGGCCCTGCGCCCGCCCTTTTGACGCGCCGCTCCGGAGGAGACTTGTCGGCCATCCGATGTCGAGCTTGGCCGGTCCTCCAGGCTGTGCCTCACGATGGCGCTCGCGCCGCTCGCGGCGTGCGCGTCGGCTTCCTCGACCACCGCGCCGTCAGCCGAGCATCACTCGAGCGAGCCGGCTCGCGAGCGGTGTCAGCGGGGTCTTGTTGGGTGCTCTGGGTCTGCGCAGTGCCCAGTTGAGGTATCGCCCATCACGATCGCCCGTACGTGCAACTCCTGCCCCGGCGACCAGTCGAACAGGATCAACTCCGCCGGCTCGCCGGCCTCGATCCGGCGCAGGGGCAGCCCGAGCAGGGCGCGCGGTCGGTTCGACGCCATGTCGATCGTGTCCGGCAGCGACGTCTCGCCCAGGTTGAGCAGGTTGCGCACGCACACGTCCGTGAACGCCCAGGAGCCAGCGAGGAAGCTGGTGCCGGGCACGACGATCTTGCCCGCCGGGAGGATCTCGAACTCCTGATCCCATTCGCGATACTTCCCCGGCGGCAGCCCGGCCAGGGGGTCCGCGTCGCACGTCACGATCAAACGGGCCGGCGTCTTGGCGCGGAGGATGCAGCGCATCACGGGGATGGGGAGGTGATGCCCGTTGGCGATGATGCTGGCCCAGAGCTCATCCGCCGCCAGCTGCTCCCAGAGGTAGTTGTCGTGCCGGGGCAGCATCGCATGGGAACCGTTGCCCAGGTGCGTGCTCATGCGTGCGCCGGCGCGGATCGCGTCGCGAATGCAGCTGGCCGACGCCGCAGTGTGGCCGATGGCGACGACCACGCCCGCCTTCGCCAGCTTCTCGATGAACGGCAGCGCCCCCGGAGTCTCTGGCGCCAGCGTCACCATCTTGATCATGCCGCGGGCGGCCTCGTCCTGAAAGCGTTGAAATTCCTCCCAGCTGGGTGGGCGGACATGGTGCCTCGGATGCGCTCCGCGCGGCCCGTCGTCCGGCGAGATGTAAGGGCCCTCCAGGTGAATCCCGACGATGGCCCGGCTCAACTCCCGATCCTCGTCGCACGCGGCGCGAAGGGTGCGGCATCCGTGCATCAGGGCATCGAACGAGCCGGTCACGAGGGTGGGGCAGAGCTGGGCGATGCCGTGTCGCTGGCACGTGTCCACGACGTGGCGGGCTTGTGCTCGTGTCAGCTGGAGGGAGTTGAAGCTGATCCCCCCGCAGCCGTTGATCTGCACATCGCATAAGGCGGGCGCGACCCAATCCGCCTCGTGATCGGCGGGGCCGGCGCCGGCGGACTCGACGCGCTGGATCGCGCCTCGCTCGCAGACGAGGTCGAGAGGCTGGCCCGTCCGATAATGCTTTGCCCGCACACGCATGACAGGGGGCCCCACGTCCGCTCGCGCTGCCCTCTCCCACAGGGCGAGGGGGTCTCGTCGACCTTCTGCTGGACGCGGACAGCGCCGTTCAACCGTTCATGGATCTGTCCGCGAGCCGGCGCGTCGGCATGTTGATGCTGAAGAATGAAGGGCGCAAGAGCGCCGGGGTGGATTGCTGATGGCCAGCGTTCACCGTCCGGATAGCTGGTGCCCTCGTCTCCTGTCCTCGTCTTGGCGTGTGTCCCAGGCGCTCCGCGGACACGCTTCCATCGACCCGTCCGGGATGAATCGACCGATTTGAAGGAGGTTGCCTTCCGGGGATCGTCGCCAGTTTCCGCCTCCAGGCGTGGTGGTCCGCTGACGTGGTGAAGCACCATGGTTTGCTGGCAAGCGGAAGGCATGGTATATCGTGACATGCAGAGAATTCGCGCTCAGCTGTCGTAGACGCAGCGCGGGCGACTGCATGCCGCGGATCGTCGGGATCGCAGAGGGGAGTTCCATGAGCTGCAATCGCGCCGTGCTGGTCGTGTTGTGTGCGGTATCCGGGGGAGCTTCTGCATGCCTCGTCTCTGCGCGGGCCCACGCCTCCGGCGCGACGCTGACGGAGTGGACCGCGCCGTATGGAACGATGTTCGGGTCCGGTGAGAACGCCGGCTGCCAGCGCTGTCATGCATCACCGCCGGCGGAGGAGAGCTTGCTCGTGGCCGGCCGGGACGAGCGCCAGACCCTCGTCGTCCGGCCCGGCCAGTCGATCCAGGAAGCGATCGACCAGGCGAACGACGGGGCCAGGATCCTCGTCCTGGCAGGCGTGTACCGGGAGACCGCCAATGCGACCAACGGCCTGATCATCAACAAGAGCGGCCTCTCGCTCATCGGGCAGAACACCCCGACGAAGCGCGTCGTCCTCGAGAACGCCGGCGGCCAGCGCAACGGGATCGTCGTCGTGCCCAGCGAGCGCAACGACTGCATGGGTTGCCACGAGAGCATGGCGCCGCCGTTCGAGCTCAAGCCTGGCATCCACAGCGCCGCGACGAGCGGCGAGCCCGCCCTGTACGACGTCGAGATCCGCGGCATCACCATCCGCAATTTCGTCAACAACGGCCTGTTCACGGAGCGCGTCGACGGCTTCCGGATCGTGGACGTCCACTCGGACAACAACAAGAGCTACGGGATCTTCCCTACGCAATCGCGCAACGGGCTCATCGCGCTGAGCAAGGCCACGGGCGCCAATGACAGCGGCATCTGGGTCGAGACCTCCGAGGACGTCCGGGTCACGCACAACCTGGTCGAAGACAACACCAACGGCTTCGAGGTGTCGAACAGCGACGACGTCGATCTCAGCTACAACGTGGCCAGGAACAACGCCGTGGGGTTCTCGGTCGTGCTCCTGCCGGGCATCTTCGACGTCCGGGCGGGCGCCAGGCGAATCGACGTTCGCGACAACGACGTGGTCGACAACAACAGGCCGAACACGGCGCGGCCAGGGAGCATTCTTTCGGCTATCCCGCCCGGAATCGGGGTTCTCTATGTCGGCGTGGACGAGTCGGAGATCTCGGGCAACCGTGTCTTCGGCAACAAGCTCTCGGGTATCACCATCGCGGACTACTGTGCGGTGGCCAGCGGCATACCGAGCCTCGACTGCCGGACGGATCCGTCCATCACCGTTCCGTACCTGATGGACCAGGACGCCCGCGACAACCACGTGGCGGGCAACACGGTGACGGGCAACGGCCTGGATCCAGGATCGCCCGCCGAGAACCCCTTCTACTTTGCCGCGAGCGACCTGACGTTGCTCACCGTGCCGGACACGCACGACAGCTGCTTCGAGGACAACACGTTCGGCACGTTCTTCTCGCTGATCGGGCTGTCTGCCCCGCCCGGCTGCGAGTAGCCGGCTGTTCCCCGGCGGGACCCATGGATCCCGCAGGTTCGCCGGGGCCGCCCGGGTTTACTGGACCTGGATCGTGAACTCGTCCGCGAGGCGGCCGTTCACGTCCTTGAAGTACGCCGTCGCGCGCTTCGGATCCCCGCCGACGTGGAAGCGGATGAACAGGGCGCCATAGGCGGCGGTGCCCGACATGACCACGTTGTTCTTCTTCCACTTGTTGCCGGCGTAGTAGGAGGCCCACCACGTGTCGTCGTCGTGGCTGGCCGCGTCGTAGTCGCGGATGCCGACGCCGGCGAGGCCGGAGACGAACACGAAGTTACGGCTCGGGCCGAGCTCCACGAGGTCGTAGGCGCCTGTCTTGCCGTGGCCGGTCGCGGCGTTGCCGACGTCGGTCAGGGTCAGCGTGCGCGCGTAGGAGTGCTCGTGGCCGGTCGAGACGATGGCGCCGGCGTTCATGCACTCCTGGTACGCGCTCCAGCCGACCTCGTTGCCCTTGGTGCCGACCTGCATGTCGTTCTGGTTCTTGTGCCAGTTGCAGATGGACCAGATCGAGCTGTCGGCGGCGAGCGCGTCGCGGATGAAGTCCACCTGGTCGGCCGCGTTGGCGGCGCAGGTCGACCGGAGCTCGCTCGTCCCGACGCAGGACTGGATGATGTGCAGCCCGCGGAAGTTGCACGTCGACTTGACGCCGAGCTCGCCTGTGCAGTTCATCGACGGCACGGCCGCGTGGCGAGCCTGGATCTTGCTGGCGTAGCCGCTCGCGCCGCCCCAGGCCGCGGCGTCGTGGTTGCCGATGATCGCGAAGTAAGGATAGTTCGCGCCGAGGATGCTGTTGATCCGGTTGTCCCACGCGGTCGGGTTGTTCGCGTAGTCGAAGTCACCGTTGTGGATGGTCGCCGCGGCGCCCTCGTCCTTGATCAGGTTGAGCACCGCGTCCGAGTTGCCGTTCGCGCCCTGGTCGCCGATGAAGGCGATCAGGAGATCGGGATCGGTCGGCGTGCCCGCGCCGCCGCCGGGCGCGCCATACGTGATCGTGAGCTTGGGCCGCTGCGCCACGGTGGCGTGCTCCGAGGACGCGAAGTCGATGCCGTCCGTGTTCGACGCGCTCGCGATGAGCATGCCGTCGTTGGAGGTCCCGTCGACCCAGGCCTGGACGAGCGCCACGCCGGCCGCGTTCAGCGTGATCGTCCTGGCGCCGGCGCTGCCGGTGACGCTGCCCACGAGGCTTCCGCGATCGGTCGAGCCCATCGCGCCCGCGGTGGCCCACGCCGTCGTGGACGTCGCGTTGTTCCAGGTGACCTGTGACTCGTTCCACGAGCGCTTCACCTCGTAGACGCTGTACGTGTTCGCGGAGCCGTCCGTGACCTGGAGGGTGATCGACGCCGACTGGACGATGCTCCCCGCGGGGATGCCGGAGAGGGTCCATTTCAGCAGGCAGGATTTGTCCACGCCCGAGCCGTCGTCGCCGTCGGCCTCGCACGTGGTGGCTCCGCCATAGTTCGTGGTGCCGGCGGCCTGCCGGAGGGTCGCGTCGGTCGAGCCGGCGTACGACGAGCTCGGGAGCGACCCCTGCTGGAAGGAGACCGTGGTCAGCGTCTGCCGCGTCTCCAGGACCTCCTCGATGTACCCGTCATTGGCGCCACAGGCATGGATGACCGCGAGCGCCGGCAGGGCGGCGCAGAGGGCGCCCTTCGATCGTCTCGACCAGCTCGTCTGTCGGTGTTCGTGTGTGCCTGCGTCCTCTCGCGTGCGCAAATTCTGCATGAGTCTGTCTACCCTTTCTCCTGATCTCGAACGTAGGTGTGAGCGAGGCAGAGCCCGCCGCTCGCGATGGCAGCTCAGTAAAGATTGCCGGCGCACCGGAGGGCGAAATTGCCGGATGCGTCCTGCGTGCAGGTCGGTGCGGTGGTGCACTCCCTTTTGTCGCTGCTGCCAGCCGGCTTGACCACGTCGATCAGGCAGGTGCAGGAGGGCTCCGGCGCGCAGGCGACGGCGACCGCTTTGCACGAGCTCTGCGGCGGCAGCCGGAACAGCTCGTCGTGTTGATCCTCGATGGTCTGGCAGTACTCGCCGTCCGATCGGCAGAAGTAGCTCCCGCAGGCGAACGTCCCCGGCGGCGCTGCGCCCGCGCACTCCTCGCCGTTGCCGACGCTCACGCCGGCCCGCGCGGCCTCACAGGCGTTGGCGTAGGAGCGCCCGTCGCAGGCGCAGACGTCGCGCGGCGTGGCGGTGTCGCACGACGGGGGCCGCTCCTGGCAGACGCCGTAATTCCCTGGGACGACGCCGCCCTCTCCGCAGTCGCCTGGCGGGTAGTTGCAGTACTGATCCGCGCCGCAGAACACGCCGCCGCAGGGCCCTCGGGCCGCGCCCGTTCCGTCGTCGCCGCCGTCCCCGCACGCCGCGAAGAGCGCCAGGAGCGCGGCGAGCGCGGCGAACGCCCCGAGCCCGACGCTCGTCGTCGCGCTGGTGCCGGGTTGCACCGCGCCATGCCTCACCGCACGTCGCACCGCCATGCACGTTGGAAGATCCATGCCGCCCCTCCTCTCACGTGGCCATCGGACGATCCTGGATGGCCCGTGTCGTTCGGCGGGCGGAAGGTAAAGGAGCTGGACGGGCCAGTGTGCAACAAGTCTGTGTCGGCGAGGGCGCGGCGCTGCGATCAGAGCTCCGGGATGCTGAGCCGCTCGGCAGCCTTGCCCCTACCGCGGACCATTGAGGCCTCCACGGCGTCATCGCTCTCTCTCGGAACGAGCGAGAAGAGCTGGCCGAACGGGAATTTGATCTGCGTGACCGCCGGATCCGCCCCGCGGTTCCCGGGCGCTGACATCACCGTTCGAGGCGCTCGAGCGCTGATCCGGAGCGCACATCCCGGGTCGTCGCGTCCGCGGCGTCGCCGCGGTAGTACGTCCCGCGTACCAGATCCCAGAGGGGGAAGGTGACGTTGAAGTTCCACTGCCGCATCAACGACGGCCGGTGGTGCGCGCCGTGGTGGCGCCGGAGCCGTGCCACGACGCGGCTGCGGCCTATCCTGCTCTCCGGCGGGAGGTGGTACGCGAGATGGAGACACTCGTACAGCACCATGTACCCCATGCACGTCGCCACGAAGAGCGATGCGAGGTTGCTTTGACCGGCCGCGCTGAGGGCGAGCGCGAGCGGGAGCGTCAGCGCGAAGACACCCGCGATGCCGTACGACGGGATCAGCACGAAGCCGAGCTCACGCGGTGTGCGGATCGCCATGTCGTGCTCGACGAACACGCGGTGGTGCACCGGCGTGTGCCGGTCGTAGAACGCCTCGAGGAAGCGCCGCCTCCGGTGGAGCAGACCCCGATGCGCCCGCCACTCGACGGCATTGCAAAAGACGAAAAAAAGCGGAATCGCGGCGAGCTCCGAGGTCCGCAGGCCATGCAACCGCGTCAGCGAGAGCGCCGCGAGCCCACACCCGAGGCCGACCGTGCTCGCGAGGTGGAGCCAGGGAGAGTACCACCGCGGCATCGACATGACCCGGCGCCGCCGCAGCTCGGCCCGGCCCGGGTCGTCGAGCGGGGCGGGGTCGGGCGAGCCACTCTGGTCAGACGCGCTCACTGGCCTGCCTCGCGCCCGGTGTCGAACGCCCGGTCCCAGAGCGCGGAGCTCACCCCGAAGCGCGCGCGCGGCGCGGCGTGGTGCCGGAGGTGATGGCGGCGCTGCGCCGGAAGAGGGTGCTCGGCGTCGCTGAGCAGGTGCGCCGCGAGATGGGAGAGCTCATAAAGAAGATAGCCGGCGACGAGCCCGGCCCAGAGCGGCGCGGCGCGAGAGACCCCCGCGGCCGCCGCGGTCGCGCAGAAGCCGGCGGAGAAGGCTCCGAGCGTGGCAGCGGGGGGTTTGACGATCGGCGTCTGGTCAGCGGCCTCGTGGTGCGCCAGGTGGATACGGGCGCCGAGGAAGGCGAGCGGGTGCTCCGCCGGCAGGTGGAAGAGGAAGCGGTGGAGCAGGTACTCAATCAAGGTCCAGCCCGCGAGCCCAGCCGCCCAGAAGAGCGCTCCGGCGAGGGCGCCGCCTCCGCTCCACACGCCGATCCCGAGGAGGAGCACCTCGGCTGCCGCGACGACGGCGAGCCGCCGCGCGTCGGCGGGGTCCCGGAACATGGCGCGACGCAGGGTCGACATGCGGCCCAGCCCTCACATGAAGATGCCGTCGACGAGGGTCCAGGGCTCGCGCGTCAGGACGCGCCGGGCGAAGTCGAGGAGGACGGCGTTGAAGTCGCCCCGCGGATAACGCGCGAAGCCGTCGCGCACCGAGGCGACGTCGAGGTCGTAGCGGCGCACACCGAGGGAGTGGTCCATCCACACCGATTGCCGGAATGCCGTCGATTCAGGGCACAACGCCGGCGTCGGGCGGAGGCGATGGTTGTAGAGGAGGCACTCGTCGGCCACGCGCAGGTCGTGCGGGGAGAGCTCGAACGACTTCGCGGCGAAGGCGCGGTGGAACAGCGAGCGGCTGCGCTGCATGTAGTCTCCGCCCCGCTCGTCTGGGCACAGCAGCCCGAGATCATGAATCATCGCCAGCGCGTGGAGCAGGTCGGGATCGGCCTTCTGGCGGCGGCGCTCGAGGAGCAGCATCGTGAAGTGGAATACGCGAAGACAGTGGTTGCGCAGCCCGTCGCCGCGGTAGGGGGAGAGCTCCTCGAAGAGCTCCTGCGCGCGTGCCCCGAGCGCCGGACGCGCTCCGAGGCGATGCGACAGCGCGGCGTCCGGCGTCGGCATGAGCTCGGCCATGATGAGATCCTACCACGGAGCGCGCCGGAGCTGGCGCGCAGATCGTCGCCCGTGTCAGGGACTCCAGCTTCCCGTGCCCCTCGGTTCCAGATCGTCGGTAACCCCCGCGTGAGCTGGTCCTCGTCGAGGTAGGGGGCACGCCGTCATGCGCGCGTTCACGCTCGCTTGCCCTCTCCTCGTCGCGACTTGAGCATGGACGGCCAATCGCGCCTTGATGAGCGCAGCTGTGGCGCCTGCGGCGTGCACCCCGGACACGTACAGAGGCATTCACGAATGCGTCGATCTCGGCGTCGATGGCGCGGTTCCGCAGGAGCGCGGCGCTTGACGCGCGATGCAGCGCCGTGGCACGGCTGTTCGCCGGGGAGGCTGAGATGTCGCCAGTTCCGCGTTGGTCGCTCCGGGCGTTGATCCCGCTCTGGATGTTTCTGGCTTGCGTGCTCGCGTCGGGCGGGTGCCAGTGCGCCTTCGGTGAGCCGCTTCCGGAGCCGCCTGGCCTTGTCGCCTGCCGGACGCAGCGCGCGCATGGCCCTGCCACGTCCCGTCCCGCGCCGGAGGTCGAGACCGTCGCCGCCGGCACCATCCCCGGGGCGTTCTCCATCACGAGCACCGGCGAGGCCGTGTACACCATGGGTCTGGCCTCCCCGCCGTCGCGTGCGGGCATGGGTCCCGGGCTCCAGCTCGTCTACCGCAGCGACGGCGGCGACGGCGTGCTCGGAAACGGCTTCTCCCTCAGCGGACTGTCCGCGATCACGCGATGTCCGAAGAGCCTCGCGCAAGACGGGGAGGTCCGCGCGGTGCGGTACGACGGAGACGACGGGCTCTGCCTCGACGGCCAGCGCCTCGTCCCCGTGGGAGAGGGGCCGGGAATCATCGAGTACCGCACGTTCCCGGACACCTTCGTCAAGGTGGTCGGACACTACGCTCCGGAAGGCGGCGCGCCCGCCGAGGCGCTCTTCTTCGAGGCCTATCTGCCCTCCGGCCGCGTCGTCGAGTACGGGCGCAACGATGGCAGCAAGCCGCTCGCGCGAGACGGCGTCCCGCGCGCGTGGCTCGCGAACGAGGCCCGTGACGGCCGCGGCAACGCCATGACGTACGCGTACTGCCTCGCCGAGGCCGAGGACGGTCATGCCGCCGAGTACGCGATCGACGAGATCCGTTACACGAGCTTCGAGGGCACGCCGTCTCTTGCGCCCACCCGGGCGGTGCGCTTCGTGTATGGTACCAAGGACTTGGCCTCGGTTCGCACGGGCTACTCGGGCGGCGTGGCGCTCCAGCGCTCGCTTCGCCTGGAGGAGATCCAGATGCTCGGTCCGGGCGACGCGCTGGTCCGGAGCTACGGTTTCCGCTACGAGCTCAGCCCGACGACGAGCCGGACGCTCCTGACCCAGGTCGAGGAGTGCGCGAGCGACGGGGTCTGCAAGCCTCCGACACGGTTCCAGTACAGCCGCGGAAAGCCCGGATTCGAACGGCTGACGACGGACATCGACAAGCCGGTCTCCGAGAAGGCGAGCCCGATGGTGTTCGACATCGACGCCGACGGCCTCGACGATCTCGTGATTCCGGACATCGTCCCGGGGTCCAGCACGCCGTCGCATCCGATCACCACGTGGCAGGTGGCGCGCAACCTCGGGCCCAGCGCCTCGCCGTCCTTTCTCGCGGCGCCGGAGCGCGCCTTCCTCCAGGATTGGCTGTTCGCCGCCGATGCGGATGGACCGTCCGACCCGGCCCTTCTTCAGCCCGAGCTCGGGACGGTGCTCGATTACAACGACGATGGGCAGATGGACGTCTTTCTCCACGCGTCTTCGACACCAGGACCACATGGCACGTGCTCCTGTCCCGGCCGGACCGGACCTTCGCGCTGCATGACACGGGCATCCGCCGGCCGTTCCCGCTCGGGAGCACGCCAAGACCGCCGAGCCTGAGCAGCCCCGTCGCCTCGGTGCACCTCGCCGATCTCGACGGCGACTCGGTGCCGGATCTGATCCAGTGCCAGGACCACGTCGAGGAGCTGGTACCGGATCCGCGGTCCACCGTGTGGACCGTCCACCTCTGGAGGCCCGCGCGCGGCGCGACGCCCGCGGAGTTCGGCCCCACGGGCGAATCGATCGAGGTGCTCAGCGCCTATCCATGCGATGTGGAGCTCCACACGCTCGACATCGACGCCGACAGCAAGATCGATCTCGTCGTGCCTTCCCTGATGTTGTGGAATGACGGGACGCCCCTCATCGGAGAAAGCTACGAAGCGATCATGCGCCGGGGCGAGGGGCGCTGGGAGCTCATCGACACCAAGCTCCCTGTCGTGCGGCGCGGGGGCCGCGTCGTCTTTCTCGACGTCAACGGCGACGGCCTGCCCGATGCCGTCGAATCCGGCAGCAGCGACCACCAGCTCTATACCTACGTCAACACGGGGCCGACGTTCGTGATGTCGCCGTTCCGGACCGTCGACGCGTTCAGCTTCGGCGATCTGCTGGGGGCCCCGGATCACGACGCGCTTTTCCGCCTCGCGGTGCCGCTCGACTTCAACGGCGATGGACGGCAGGATCTGCTCATGCCCGTCCCACCAGGCATGCTGCTGAGTGGCTCCAATGTCCTCCCCTCCTGGGCCGTCCTGCAAGCGACGGGCGACCTGGCGGGGCCGCCGTTCAAGCTCGTCGATGCAGGGGTTCCTTTCGAGGCCAAGCTCGGCGACGCGATCACGCTCGCCGATCCGCGCGGGCTGCGCACCGGCGATCTCGACGGGGACGGGGCCCAGGACGTGATCCTGGCGCTCGGCGGCGTGTTCAACGTCTTCCAGAACCTCTCGGCCGACCAGGATCTCCTGGTCGCGGTCTCTGACGGGATGAACGCGCACGAGCCGACCGAGCCGGGCTTCGTGCCCAACGTGAGCATCTCGTACGGCCACCTGACCGATGCGCCGGTCACGAGCGGAGGCGCGGAGGAGGATCCTGAAAGGAGGAGCGCGCTCTACGTCGCGCGTTCCGGCGCGGCGGACGACTGCGGCTATCCTCGGCAGTGCGTCGCGGGCCCTCGCCGGGTGGTCAGCGCGTACGCGCTCAACAACGGCGCGGATCGAGCGAGGCGCTTCGAGGTCGGCTACCGCGACGGGCGCTACCACCGGCTGGGCCGCGGATTTCTCGGGTTCGGCGAGCGGATCGTCACCGACCTGGATACGGGGGCCGTGACGATCGACGTCTACGATCACGTCACCTTCGACGACGAGCTCCAGGTCTTTCCCTTCGCGGGGAGCATCCAGCGGACGCTGCGCGGGGCTCCGGGGCTCGCGAGCCAGCCCAGGCCGGAGCTGATCGAGCTCTCGTTCAGCGACGTGACGCGGACGCTCGTGCCGACCAACGACGGCGCCACGTACTTCACGCTGCCCACCGAGCGCCGGGTGCGGCGAGCGCAAGGGGTTTATCCGCCCCCGAGCGGGGACGCGACGCCCTCTGTCGAGGCGTACGTGCGGGCGATCGAGCGTGGCGGTGACGGCGCGACGCTGCTGCGCGACTCGGTATCGAAGGTGATGGACTTCGACACGTTCGGCAACGTGCGCGCCGAGGAGGTGTCGACGGAGGGCGTCGACCTGACGCTCGAGGTCACGCGGTCGTTCAAGAACGATACAGGGCGCTGGGCCCTCGGCCAGCTTGAAACGCAGAAGGAGTGCAGCGCGGCGGCCGGGATGTCGCAGTGCAGGACCCTCAAGCGAACGAACACGATCCACGGCGAGGTGGAGACCGAGTCCACCGAGAGCGACGACGGCCTGCCGGACACGAAGCTGAAGCTCACCTATGCGCGCGACGCCTTCGGGAACATCACCGGCGTCACGGCGGAGGACGCCTTCGGGCACAAGCGGCCATTCAGCACGGGCTTCGACGAGGAGGGCATGTTCCCCGAGAAGTACGTGAACGCGGCCGGGCACACCACGCTCCTGGAGTTCGACGACGCGCTCGGCGTGCTCCTCAAGCGGGTCGATCCGAATCAGCTCGTGACGATGTGGGTGCACGACGGCTTCGGGCGGCTCGGCATCGAGAGGCGCCCGGACGGCACGACGACGACCGTCACCCTCGCTCGCAGCAAGGAGGGTGGCCCGGAGCAGGATGCCTGGCGGGTGAGGCAGCGGAGCATCACGACCGGCGGGGCCGACGATACGGTGGAGTTCGACAGCCTCGGCCGCCCGATCCGATGGCTGGGACACGGGCCCGAACCGGAGCCGTCGGAGGGCTCGGGTGATGCGAAGCGCATCATGCAGGAGATCGGGTACGACGCGCTGGGCGAGCACATCGCACGGCGCTCGGTGCCGGTCAGGGAGGACACGCCCGAGAGCGCGATCCTGTACGATCGCTACGAGTACGATGCGGCGGGCCGCGAGGTGCGCCATACGACGCCGTGGAACGCGGTCACGACGACGGCGTACGATGGCCTGCAGGTGCGCGTCACCGACCCGCTCGATCACGTGACGGTGACCGAGCAGGACCCGCTGGGGCGCATCAAGACCATCACCGACGCGGCCGACGGGATTACCCGCTACGCGTACGGCCCCTTCGGCCTGCTGCACACGGTCACCGATCCGGGTGAGGCAGTGACGCGCACGACGCGCGACGCGTTCGGCCGTGTCCGGCAGCTCGACGACCCCGATCGGGGCACGACGGTCTCGATCCATGACGGCTTCGGCGAGCTGATCTCGTCGACCGACGCGCTCGAGCGAAAGGTCACGTGGATGTACGACGCGCTCGGTCGACCCCGCTCACGCGTGGACCAGGACGGCGCGGAGAGCCTGACGACCACGTGGACCTGGGACACCGCGGCGCATGGCGTCGGGAAGCTGCACACGCTCGCGAGCCCCGACGGGGAGAAGACGTACGGGTACACGGGCCGTGGCCAGCTCGACACGATCGCGCTCCGCATCGACGGCGAGCGCTCTCCGCTGGAGGCCAGGCTCGGTTATGACGACTTCGGCCGCGTCGAGACGGTCACGTACCCGGCGCCTGCCGGCGCGACGCCGTTCGTCGTGGCCCACGATCGCGACGCGCACGGGCATGTGCTCGCCGTGCGAGACAGCGGAACGAACCTCGCCTACTGGCGCTTGGCGGGCGTGGACGACGCGGGGCGCTTCCGGGAGGAGGTGTTCGGCAACGGCGCCGTCACGGAGCGGAGCTACTTCGCGGACAAGCAGCGCCTGAGGCACATGGCGACGCAGAGCGGCGCGGGGGAGGTGCAAGACCTGGACTATGGGTTCGACGATCTCCTGAATCTCACGCGCCGCACCGACGCGCTCCAGCCGGAGAACACGACGGAGCGCTTCCGGTATGATCTGATCCAACGGCTGACCTGCGCATACTTCGGCGATCTCGAGAGCGCGACGGCGCCCTGCGCGCTCCGCTACGACTACCACCCGAACGGCAATCTCACCTTCAAGTCGGACGTCGGTGACCTCTCGTATGACGACCCGCTGCACCCGCATGCGATCACCGGCGCGGGTACGGACACCTTCGCGCATGACGCTGTCGGTAATCAGACGGCGCGGCCTGGCGGCGCGACGGTGCGTTATACGCCGTTCGACCTGCCGGAGCAGATCACGCAGGGCGCGAGCACCATCACGTTCGGCTACGACGGCGACCAGCAGCGGATCCGCAAGACCACGCCGGAAATGGAGACGCTCTACTTCGGCGATCTGTACGAGCGGGTCACCGAAGCGGCGTCAGGCGCCGTGGAGCACCGGTACCACGTCCACTCGCCGGAGCGCGTGGTGGCGATCGTGACCCGGGGAGGCTCGGACGAGGGTACGCGCTACGTGCATGTCGATCACCTCGGCTCGATCGATGCGCTCACCGACGAGGACGGCGCTGTGATCGAACGGCGGAGCTACGACCCGTTCGGGCAGCGCAGGAACCCCGTGTGGGGCGAGCGCCCGCCGGCGTCGTTCCCGAGCGAGACGACGCAGGGATTCACGGGGCACGAGAGCGACGACGAGCTCGGGCTCGTGAACATGAAGGGCAGGATCTACGATCCCAGGATCGGGCGGTTCTTGACGACGGACCCGATCGTTTCGATTCCGTCCTTCGGGCAGAGCTGGAATCCGTACAGCTACGTACGCAACAGCCCGCTCAATCATGTGGATCCGAGCGGCTTCCAGGAAGAGCCGGTGGAGGAGCCGATCCTGCCGGTCGACTCGGTGGTGCACCCGGAACAATACGCCGTGGATCTCTTCTACTCGCCGCCGAAGGCAAACCAGCCTGAAGAAGGGCCGCGCGAGGCCGTGGAGGTCGGCGCCACGACGGCGCCTATCGACGTGGGCACGACCGGAAGCTCGTCCGGGTACGTGCCGCAGCCGGTGACCGTCTCGCCGGAGCACTCGGGCGTCGGCGGCCCGGGCACCGTCGTCGGCCAGACCTTGCTGGGCGCCGCGGAGGGGACGCGCGACCTCGGAGCAGGGATCGGGCGGATGCTCGTGCTGAATGCGCTGACGCTGGGGATGTACAGCGGCTACGAGTTCGCCAGCGCGATGTGGGAGGGCTACGACGAAGACGGCCTCGTCGGCGCGCTCAACGCCGTCAACCCGCTCTACCACATCGGCCGCGGCGCGGCGGACACGGCCCTCGCCATCGATCGGGATGACTATCGGACAGCGGGCGCGGCGGGGACCAAGACGATGGTGCTCGCCGCGGCCACCGTCTTCGGGATGGGAAGGGGGCTGGGGGCGGCGACGGAGGAGTCGGTGGTTGCGGCTCGAGCTGCAGGCGGAGCCCCGAGAGTCGCCGCATACGAAGTGGGGACCTACGACGCACTGAAAGCTCGCTCAGTTGTTGGGGATGCACTCGACATTCATCATGTGGGACAGGCGCACGCAATGGAGCAAGTCGTCCCTGGCTACAGCAGGGCTTCCGGACCTGCCATCGCCTTACCCCGCGGTGAACACGCCTTGGTTCCGACGCTCCGAGGGCCTGTATCGCTCTCACCGCGGGCGCTGCTCGCTCATGACATTTGGAACTTGCGTCAGTCCACCAATGTGCCAAACGGCCCACTCCAAGAGCTAGTTCGACTCAACAAGGAAATGTACCCTGGAGCCTTTACAAAATGACACCGGAAGAATTTGTCGCAGCGATACAAAAAAATGTCCTCGAAGCCGCAACCGAAGCGACGGTGGCAACATTGGAGCACCCGCCGGGGCGTCGGCCCGAGAAGAATCTTGTTGAGGCCAGTCGGTGGTTTGAAACCTTGTCCGACCAGGAGCAGGCGACGCTGCTCCGAGTGCTCAACATGGCGGCCCATCAAGCGGTTTTCGGCTTTCTCGCTGTCCTCGACGGCTCGAGAGTGATCGAAGATGACGCAGAGAAGGGAGAATTCAGGCTGATATTCCGAAAGGGGGGGCGCGAGTGGGAGATAAACAGTCCCAACGGAACGCCGCTGCACGACATCCTGAACCAGCAATTGAGCGATAAGAATATATAGCATGATACCGCCCGGATCGCGGCATCATGGGCCCGTGACCGAGTGGAGGTACGATCCGATCCATCGGGGGAGCGCCCGCCTGCGTCGTTCCCGAGCGAGACGACGCAAGGGGTCACCGGGCACGAGAGCGACGACGAGCTCGGGCTCGTGAACATGAAGGGCAGGATCTACGATCCAAGGATCGGGCGGTTCTTAACGACGGACCTGATCATTTCGATCCAGTCCTTCGGACAGAGCTGGAATCCGTGCAGCTACGTGCGCAACAGTCCGCTCAATCACGTGGATCCGAGCGGGTTCCAGGAAGAGCCGGTGGAGGCGCCGATCCTGCCGGTCTACTCGATGGTGCGCCCGGAACACTATGCCGTGGAGATCTTCTACTCGCCGCCGAAAGCAAACCAGCCTGAAGAAGGGCCGCACGAGGCGGTGGAGGTCGGCGCCACGACGGCGCCTATCGACGTGGGCACGACCGGAAGCTCGTCCGGGTACGTGCCGCAGCCGGTGACCTTATCGCCGGAGCACTCGGGCGTCGGCGGCCCAGGCACCGTCGTCGGCCAGACCTTGCTGGGCGCCGCGGAGGGGACGCGCGACCTCGGAACAGGGATCGGGCGGATGCTCGTGCTGAATGCGCTGACGCTCGGGATGTACAGCGGCTACGAGTTCGCCAGCGCGAGGTGGGACGGCTACGACGAAGACGGCCTCGTCGGCGCGCTCAATGCCGTCAACCCGCTCTACCACGTCGGCCGCGGCGCGGCGGACACGACCCTCGCCATCGATCCGGATGACTATCGGACAGCGGGCGCGGCGGGGACCAAGACGATGGTGCTCGCCGCGGCCACCGTCTTCGGGATGGGACGGGGGCTCGGGGCAGCAGAGGGATCGGCGGTTGCGGCGGGGGCGGTACGCGGGGCAGGAGCCACTCGCGAGCTCGCTCAGCATATTGCCAACGTCGAACGTGTGCCGATGAACTTCAGACGAACGGTTGTGCTCGTCGAAACGGCCGAAGGACCGACGCTGGTTGCTGGAGGCGCGAGCGATCTATCCGCCGCTCAAATCGCTGCGGCTCAGAGGCTCGGGCTGACTCCAGCACCACCGATGCCAGGAGTTCATGCTGAGCCAACCGCAATTTTCGGAGCCGGAGAGCTCGGCCTGACACCTACGTGCGGCGTAACCACCAGCACCATTTGCACAGGCCCCCGGTGGATGCACTGAGTTTATCGAAGGCCTCGGAGGCCGCGTCACCGGAAAGCATGCATTCGAGTTCTAATCATGAAAGACGACACCCTTATTGGCGCGATCATCAGACGAGCAACAGATCCGACGACCCGCACGGATTGGCCGGACCGAGACACGCCTGAGCTAGCTCAGTGCGCCACATTGGAGCAGGTGGAGCGAGCCGAGAAAGCATTGAAGTGTAAGCTCCACCCATTGCACCGAAGGCTGCTCCAAGAGGTCGGAAATGGTGGATTCGGTCCAGCGAATGGTCTCATTGGCTTACCGGGAGGCAAAGTTGATGACGACGGTCGATCGGTCGTAGAGCTCCGCGAACAGCTCTTCGCAGACCCTACGGGTGCTGGTGTACCTGCGCAGGTAGTCCCTCTCTGCGATTGGGGCTGCGGCACATGGTCGTGCATCGACGAAGACACTGGACATGTGCTGATGTTGGACGAGACAGGCCTCGCCGACACGCAGATATCGCTTCATGACTGGATGGCTGACTGGGTCAATGGTGCTTCACTCGCGGAGAGGCTGTTCACATTTGAGGAGCGTTCAGGGATCAATCCGTTCACCAGGGCTCCGATGACCGCGCGACTTCGAAGCCGTCCAATCGGCGTGCCCTACCGTGGACGGACCAGCTGAACCGCCCGTTCAGCGCTCCGACGAGGTGCGGCACGCGCGGTGGATCGCAGACCATGATCGGGGCACGACTACCTTTACCAGCAACGCGGCCGGTCGACCGCGCATGCGCGTGGACCAGGACGGCGCGGAGAGCCGGACGACCACGTGGACGTGGGACACCGCCGTAACATATGAAGTCAAGGCTCTCTCGTTGATGCCTTGACCGATGACCGCACCTATTCGCGAAAGCGAAGCGTCTTGATGGCGACGCCATCCTCCCCCCTGATCTCGTCGCCAGACCAATCCCAGCTCACGCCGCCCTTACCCGGCGGTCCCAGTTCATACCTGACGCCCTCCAGCGTAAGCTGGTCCTCGTCGAGGTAGGCGATGCCGATCGAGTCGCCGCCGCGCCCCGGGCCGCCGTAGCCGCCGTCGCCTCCTCGGCCTCCTTCGCCGCCGCCGCACGACCAAGTGCCGTCCCCCACGGCCCCGCCTGGCATGCCTCGGCCCCCGTCGCCGCCTTGCTGTGGCTCCCCGCCATCGCCGCCCGGCCCCGCAGCCAGCGTCTCGATCACGCTGTCGCGCACCGTCAGCTTGGCGTGAAGCACGGCGATGCCGATGCTCGGCTGGCCGTTCCCGCCTCCTCGGCCGCCTCGACCGCCGCAGCCCCCCGCGCCGCCCGAACCACCGCCGGCGCCTCCCTTGGAGGCCACGTCGCACACGGCGAGCCCGCCGCGACGGCCGCCTCCCCCGCCACCGCCCTGGCCCGGCATGCCGCGGCCGCCCTCGGCTCCCTTGTCGCCCTCCCATCCGGTCTCGGCAAGCCGCCCGATGCCCTCGCCGGGTGCGCCGGCGGCGCCCCACTTCCCGCGTTTCCCGGCAACGCCGCTGTAGCAGCCAACGTCTTCGCGGTCGCCGAGTCCTCCTTGCCCATCGTGTCCGGGGTCCGGCGCGGGAACGGGCTCGCCGGCCTCCCCATCTCCGGCGCCGTCGGCGCGCCCGTCGCCTCCCTTGCCACCGACGCTCGGGAGCCCGCCCTCGCACGGGTTCACCACCGCGGGCCCGCCGGCGACGGTGGCCGCCGAGCACGCATCTCCGCCGTAGATGCCGTGCGCCCCGTCGGGTGCCTGATACGGCCCAGGCCACCTCTCTCCGGGGGCACCCCCATTCCCGTAGGATGCGCTGATGTAACTCCGGGTGAGCTCCACCGCGGTGCCCGACCGAACGAGCATCCCGAGATATTTTCCGCCCGCAAGGTCTATGTGGTCGATCCTCGAGACTCCATCCGCCGCCCCGGTGTCGCCGGCGCCCGCCGGCTCGACGGTAAGGGCAATGGCGAAAGGTTTCTCACGGACGACGATGCCGGTCGTGACATCCTCCTTGAAGCGTTCAAACGTTTGGCTATCAAGGCCCCCGTAGAGGTCCACGCCGGAAGGTAGGACGACGGCTCCTTCAAAGGCGTCGTTGCACGCGAACACCCTTCCTCGACCGATGCGTGCCAGGGCAATCGCACGATGGAGAGAGCGGACCGGCTTGTCCTTCGTGCCTGGATTCGCATCGTCGCCGCCAAAGAAGGGTCCGGTGACGAACACGCCACAGCCGTCGTCGAACCGATCGGCCGCGAGGTGCTCGAGACAGACGGCTTCCGGCGGTGGTTCGTCTTGGCACGACGACGTGAGCGCACACGGCGGTCCATCGGCATCCATGGGGCCTGGCGCGCTCCCGCAGCCGATCGTGCCGAGAGGGAGTGCCAGGAGCAGGACAATCGTGCGTCTTGACATCATCGGTATTCCTCGACGGCGGCGCCGCGGTGAACGATTCAACGGGGCGGCTCGTTCGCCGCACCGAAAGGATAGAGGTGGCCCCGTGGGCCGCGCGCGCCTTTGCCCACCTCGTCATTGACATCGGTGTTGCCTGCGGGGCCGCCTTCTCCAGCTGGCCCAACCTCGAAGGTCGTGCCCGGCAGGATGGTCAGATGGGGGACCACGTACGCGATGCCGATCGCGGCGCCGCCAAGCCCGCCACCGGCGTCACCGCCGTGGCCGCCGTCGCCTCCTTGGCCTCCGGGGCACGCAGGCCACATATCACCTCTCGTTCCCCCCCCATGACCACCAGTCCAGCCGTGCCCGCCCGGTTGACCCGTTCCGCCGACCCCGCCCTTGCCGCCGTTGCCCGCGACAACCTTCGTGGCGTTGAGTTCCAGCTCCGAGTCCTCCAGCGCGACGATGGCGATGCTCGCGCCGCCATAGCCGCCGCCCCTGCCTCCGTCGCCGCCGCAACCCCCGCTCCCCCCCGAGCCGCCAGCCGCACCGCTTTGGGGGCGGCCTACCGGGCACGCAACCATGGGCCCGCGCGACTTGCTGCCGCCCCCGCCGCCCCCCCCTTGGCCGACGCCGCCCTTCTCTCCATCCTTACCGCGGACGCCGACCCATCCGTAGATGTTGAGGTAGCCTTCACCTACCGCGCCGTCAGCGCGGCCACGGCTTGCACCGGGCGCGCCGTCTGCCCCCTTCGTGCATGGATCGCTGCCCGCGCCGAGCCCCGCAACCCCGTAGCCTTGCGGATTTTCCGCGGGCGCCGGCTTTCCCGGTGCGCCATCGCCGCCGACGTCGAGTCCGCCGTCGCCGCCATATCCGCCCGTCGACTCGATGCCGTCTTCGCAGGAGTTGACAACCGGCAGGGCGCCCACAGCGGCGTCCACGGTGCAGGCGGGCGCGCCGTCGTTCCCCAGCTCGCCGTCGGTCGCTCGATGGCTCGGCGCGTCCTTGCCCGCCTCCCCATCCTTGCCGTCGCCCGCGATGACATCGCTCGACGCCACCCTCGCCTTGGCGCCCTGGCTCAAGATCATCGCGATCGACGACTTTCCATCGCTCGCGGAGGCGTCGGCCGCCACGGCGCGCACGCCGAAGATCACGGAGGTCGCGTCGTCCCCTGCGATGCCCCCGTCGTTCCCCCCGAGGACCCGCAGCGGGATCCCCACCGCCGGAGCGATGATCGTCGGGTGATCCGGCCCGCCGAACGACCCTTCATACGACCACTCGCCGTCCTCGCAGAGCCGCCCGCCCCAGAGATCGACGCCCGAGGGCAACGCGAGCGCCTCCTCGAACCTCCCGCCGCACGCGTACACGCGCCGGGTCGCTGCCTCGCCGTGGCCTCGTCCGTGCGCGGCGAGCCCGACCGCGTGTTGCAAGGTTTTCACGGGCGCATCCTTCGTGCCGGGGTGCTCGTCGTCGCCGTGCTCGCTGACGAACACGCCGCACTTGTCGAGCGCTGGCGCTGTGCTGGGGTCTCCCGCGCACGGGTCGAGCGGAGGCTCCGTCTCGGGAGCACACGCCAGCTTTTCCGAGCAATCATCGGAATAGTTAGCGCAAGCTGTCAGCGTGCCAGCTCCCCACAAGCAGACTGCCAGAGCGATGACCGACCTCACGGCGCCTCGGCCTGCCAGCGCCGCCGTTCTCTCGGCCCCCTGCGTGTTCACCATTTCCCCTCGATTCGCGCGCCAATTTCGCTCCCATTCGCCACGGGCGAGACATGGACTCGGTCTCCAGCCGGTTCGAGTCCCAGGAAAGAGAAGTCCGTGAAGAATGACGCGGCGGTCATGGCCCCGAGGACACCGCCCGTGATCACCGTGGCCAGCCCGGCCCGGCCGTACGTGTTGCGCGCGTCCTGAAGGCGCGCCAGCTCGCCACATGGCGAGCTCCGAGGCGCTTGCCAGCACATCGACGCGCTCGATGACGGCTCGCTTTGGAGCCGAGCTCTGCGGGCGCTCAGATCGTCATCGAGCTTGCCCGCCCGAACGATGAGGATGGTGCCCACGGCCACGCCTGCCGTCGAGACGGCGATCCCCGTGATGCGTAGCGTCCCCGGCCAGGAGGCCCACGGGCTAGGAGCCTGCGCGCGCGCAGCGGGCAACCTGCGTGCGGAGGACGGCGCCGCTGTCGCGATCTCCTTGGCGCTGCTCGCCTCTTTGGCGCTGCTCGCCGCACTGCGGGGCAGCTGCATCGTGATCTCGTGCTCCGCGCCTGCCACGGCGAGGAACGAATGGAGCGCGTCCTCACGGCCCGGTGCGCGGGCCCGCACCATGTGTTTGCCCGGCTCGAAGAAGCGTGTGTAGGTCCGTGCAATCTCGCCGATGCGCTCGCCGTCGATGAACACCTCGGCGTCGGGCGGATCGACCCCGAGCACGAGCGTCGCGATGTGCTTCGCTGCCTCGCGCTGACCTGCCTCGAATCGGCGCCGGAGCGCGTCCGGCAGCGTCTCGCGCTGTTGCAGGCTCCTGGAGAGGTGCTCGGCCGCGTCGCGGTACCTGTGCAGCGCGACCTCGCAAAGGCCGAGCTCACCGGCAAGCTCCGCGCGCTCTCGCTCGGTGCTGGTCGCGGGGTCCGCGGCCTCGAAAGCAGCCTTGTAGGCGGCGTGCGCCTCGACCCACAGCCCGGCATAACGCGCTCTCTGACCGCGGCGAACATGGTCCTTCACCGAGGAGCTGCCGCTCGGTTTCGCCTTCGCTTGAATGTCGTCCGCGCTGGCGGAGCGCGTGAGGCCTGTCGCGATCCCGAGCGCAAGAAAGATCGAGAGCGAATGCGCGATGTAACGCATCCAGTCACGCTAGTGATGCCGTCCTCTTGGCGTCAACCGACAGAAATCGCCAGATTTAGTCCGTTTTGGTGAGAATTTTCGGTCGGTTAATTGAATGCGATCAGCCAACGCCATGCCCGACTGGATGTGATTAATGGTGTTGCTTTGTACTACATTGTCCGACCAAAATTGCTCGGCGGTTCATTTCTTTGAAGCCTTTCGACCCGCTCAAGTGTGCTGCTTACCGTGGACAAGCCAGCGACCGTCTCCCCCGGCTTCGAGCTCTTCCGGCGCCTCGCCAGGCGCCACGGCGTGCCGGCGCGAAGCGCCGAGGATGTCGCTCAGGAAGCGCTGCTGCGGGGGCTGGAGGCCGACAAGCGGCTCGACCCGGGGGGAGACCCGGCCCCGTACCGCGTCACGATCGCCGTCAACCAGGCGCGCAACCACGTCCGTGACGCGCGCTTCCGCGGCGAGGTGCTGACGTCGTTCGATGAGTGCGAGCTCCGAGACGAGTGCCCCACGCCGGAAGAGCTGCTCCGGAGACGGCAGCAGGAAGAGTTCACGCGGCAGCTGATAGACCAGCTCGATCCCAAGTACCGGGAGCTCGTGATCAAGCACGATCTCCAGGAGGTCCCGCTCGCTGAGATCGCCGCCGAGCAGGGGCTGCCGCTGGCCACGGTGAAGACGCGACACTGGCGGGCGCACAAGGAGCTCCGGGTGCAGCGGGAGCGATGGCAGGCGCGGGAGCGCTCGCAGGGAAGGGACGATCGCGCCTTCCTGTCGCTCGCGCTGGGGTTCCGCCGCCACGCGTCGTGGGTGGCCTCGCTGCGCCATCTGGGCGTGAGGATCCTCGTTCAGTGCGCGCTCGTCCTGCTGACCGGCGCGATCGTCTCCGCCGTGCCGCCCTTGGCCGACCTGGAATCATGGCTCGGGGCGGCGGTGGTCCGCGTCCCTGTCACCCCACCCGCAGCGCAGGATGCTGGGGCGTCCCCTGCGCGAGGCGGCGCGCACGGCGCCGCGGCGCCCTCTGCGCCGATCGCGCACGAGATCTCGTCGGTCAGGCATCAAGGAAGCGCACGCGCGCAGCCGGCTGCGAGCAGCACACCCGCTCCCTCGAAGAGGACCAACGGCCGGCCCGTGGCTCCGGCGAGGGCCGTTCGACCGACCGTCAGCGAGCACGAGAGGAGCCTGATCGACCAGGCCCGGAGGGCTGTCGAGGCCGGCAACGCCATGGCCGACGTCGAGGCGCTCCAGCTGCTGAACGTCCACGCGCGGGAGTTCCCCGATGGGCTGCTCGCCGCCGAGCGCGAAGCGCTTCTCCGACAGCTACGCTGAGCCCTCGGCTGTCCTCTGACAGCAAGCAGGCGGTGACGCTGGTGAGGTCTTCGGACAGCACAAGGCGACGATCCGCCTTGTTCCCGACAAGAACGGTCATGTCCAGGAAACGAAACGCGATGACGACGATGGAGGATGTGCTCGGTGCGATGTGGCTCATCTCGCCGCTCGGGCTCGCGATGATAGCCTGCGTCGCGATCGGCTTCGCGGTCACCGCGCGCGAAGCGCTGGGACGCGAGCGCGGGCTTCGCGAGGCGCGCGAGCACGCGCATGATGACGAGGTGGCAGTCCTCACCGATGCGAAGGAGCAGGCTGCGGCGGAGCGGGACCGATACCGGCGCTTGCTGGACTGCCACATCGATGCGGCGCTCGCAGAGCTCACAAACGTCCGCGCGCGCCCCATTCCCGGGCCAGGCAGGGTCCTCGAGTCGTTCTGCGCGACAAACCCTTCGTGGAGGAGAAAGCTGGCCGAGAGCACGGGGCTATCGACGAGGGAGGTGGAGCAGTTGTTAAGGAGCGACCTTCCCATGACCCCCGGCCTTGCCCGGCAGCTGGAGGCGTTCACCGGCACACCCGCCCGGTACTGGGAGCGCCTGTGGCGGCTGCACGAGGACTACCGGGCGGACGCAGAGGAGACCGCGGTGATCCAGGTCGGCGAGCCCGTCACCAGGCGCGAGAGCTCGGCGCGTTCCGCGTCGTCACCGGCGCCGAGCTCGGTGCCGCCGCCTCCGCTCACGATGCCTCCCCGCGCGCCCGACGTTCCTCCGCCCGTGGTGCCGTCTCCCGAGCTCGCGGCCAGGAGCCCGCGGGCGAAGCTCCCGCCGCCACCGCTGCCGCGGCTTCGGTCGCCGCTCCCTGTCCGCTCCGCCACGGGGGAAGAGGTCGCCCGTCGAGCTGGGACGTTGGCGAGCATCCCGCTACAGCGTGACGAAGGGGGGGCGAGCTCCGCCGACGCGTCGGATTGGGAGGAAGCAGAGCGCTCTCCGCTGAACACGACACTTCCGGGAGTAGGGCGCCATGGGTGAGCGCCACCGTGCCGCGGATGCGGAGGACGTGGCCATGCGCCCCGGGGCACGCGTTACATTCGATGTCATCGTGCAGCAAAGTTCGATGATCAGGGACAGGCTGCGCCGGCTCCAGGTTCCAGAGTGCGATCGCGATGATGTGATGCAGGAGATCCTGCTCTCCGTATGGAAGACAGTTGAGGCAGGACGCGTTCCTGCGCGCGAGCACCTGTCGATGAAGCAGGCGACAAGACGCTGGTTGGATGTGGTCGTGTGGCACCATACGACGCACTACAGGGAATTCCAGAATCGGTGGGAGAAAGGCCGCGATTCCTATGCGTATTCGGCGATCGATGACCCGATGTCGTCGCCGTCCGGGCGCGTGGAGGCGCGGCTCAGCCTCCGCAACCTGGAACGGATCGATCCCGCGCTGCGCGACGTCGTGGTGGACTTCGCTCTGGGACTCACCGCGGAGGAGATTGCGGCCGAGCTCGGTCAGAACCCCAGCACGATCCAGGAGCGTCTGGCGCGCGGAAGAGAGCGGCTCCGGAGGGTGCTGCGCTTGAACGATGCCCCGACGCTGCCAGCCATCAGGAGCATGTTGGCGAGCACGTCACCGCTTCGGGAGCCGAGCAGTGAGGGCTGACGGCCTCGGTCACTCCAGGTCAGGCCGCGCGCTGCCCATGCCGATGGCCCACGCCATCGTGTAGCGCGCGTTGATCTCGCACCGCGGGTTCCAGCGCAGCGCGCCCTGCTCGTCCTCCCAGCGGAAGGCGTCGATCCCGAACGGCCCGAAATAGCCCGCGCCGGCGAGCGCCTGCCCCGCCTCGAACGCGGCCTCGACGAGCCCCCGGCGCTCGCCGTCGCCGAGGTCGCCCTCGCCGGCCAGGGCGGCCCCGAGGTACGCCCCGTTCGCGTCGCAGCGCTGCACACACGGGTCGCCGAGGCGCACCGCGCCGCCGCGGGCGACGTGCCCGTGCAGCGAGAAGTCGCCGCGGCGCTCGACCCAGGGCTCGACCTGCAGGCCGCTGTCCGGCGACGCGGGGTCGAGCGACGCGACGGCCCAGGGCCGCGCGTCGGGCGGCAGCGCCCCGCGGGCGACCCGGCGCCGGCCGCGCCCTGCGAACCCGAACGGCCGCTTGAGCAGCCAGTGGCCCGTCGGCGTGGGCTCCGCGATCGCGGCCTCGAGCTCGGCCAGCGAGGCGACATAGCGCGCGCCGGGCAGCGTCTGGCCGAGGTCCGCGCAGAACCTCCGGTGGTTGACGCGCCGGAGCACCTCGAGCGGCGGCGCCTCCGCGAGGGCGACACCGGCGCGGCCGAGGAGGCGAAGGGCGCGGGGCGTGGGGCACCACGCGCGGCCGACGAGCGGCGTTCCAGGAGGCGCCGGCGGCACGAGGGGCGAGGGGAGCTCGGGGCTGAGCACGACGTCGCCGGGGCGCAGCAGGGCCGAGACGCGGCCGGCGAGCTCGGGAGCCCGGCCGGCGACCGCGGCGCGCGGGGTGTACCCCGCGGGGCGCGCCAGCTCCTCGTCGGCGTCGAAGTTCAGGACCCAGGCGCTCGCTCGGTCCATGAGGCCAGCGCGTCGAGGAACGGCTCGGAGAGGCCGGTGCGGCTGCGGTCGCGGCGGTTCATCGGCTCGCCCCGCATGAGCAGCGGCGAGAGGGGCGGCGGGATGTGGCGGACCCAGGCCTCGAAATCGCTCGGCCCGCGCTGCGCGACGTCATCCGGCCCGCGCGGCGCCGCTTCACCCGCGGCGGCCGGATCGCCTGCGGCAGACGTGGAAGGCGCCGCCTGGCCAGCGCTCCCGCTCGCCTGCGTGAAGCGGCGGAACCAGCGGACCCCGAAGCGCACGTGCGGGATCTCCTCCGCGCAGACCCGCTCCGTGAGCGCGGCGCCCTCGACGTCGCCGATGGCGCGGAAGCGCTCGGCGAAGCGCGCCGTGTGGTCGAGGTTGCCCCCCTCGAGGCCCATGCCCATCACGGCCACGAACTGCGCGGGCGACGCGGCGGCGGGCACCCGCGTCCAGAACCAGTCGCGCACGGGGAAGTCGCCGAAGCGGTGGCCGATCGCGGCGAGGTACGCGGCGTAGAGCCGCATGTGGCGCGCCTCGTCGAGGGCGATCCGGACGAGGCCGCCGCGGAAGGCGCGCGGCGTCTCGGGGAAGGCGAGCAGCGCCCAGGCCATGAGCTCCGCCGCCTGGAGCTCGTGGTGCAGGAACGCGTGGAAGAGCTGCGCGCGGCGCGCCGGGTTGCGCAGCGCCTCGGGCCCCGGGCTCTTCTGCGCGCGCTCCGAGATGCGCAGCGCGGCGGGCCGCCCAGGTCGCTCGAGGCGCCGCGGCGGGGCCGGCGCGGCGCCCGACGCCGACAGCGTGGCATCCGACTCCCAGAGGGAGGGCACGGGCGGCGGAGACAGCTTGTGCTCGAGGTCGGTCGAGAGGACGTAATCCCAGGCCCAGCGCTCGACGGTGCCGGGCGGCGGCGGAGGCGGGTCGCTGGGCGGCGTGGCGGGAGACATCATGGCAGGGCGGGGCAGGGGGGACGCCGCTCCCTACCACAGCTCGACGTCGCCGGCGGAACGCCGTGGCGTCCGCCAGGAGAGAGCCATCCTGCAGCGTTCAACATGGAATATTGTTGAATTTTATTCCGGCGTTCCCGCCTTCGTGCCCGCATCCGGCGCCCTTCCACCGGGCGCACCCCGGCCGCGGGCAGTGGGGACGGCATGTCGGGCTATCTCGGTGCCGGTGGGTTTGCCTTCCGCACCGAGGGGTCGTCGTCGCGGCGCCCTCGTGGCGTTGGCGGGACGCTCGCGGTAGCGCCTGCGATCCATCTCCTCGCCCGGGCCGCGCGCGCCGGCAGGAACTGCCGCGAGGGGGAGAATATTCCCCGATCCTCGTGGCGGCCGCGGCGCAGCGCCGGGTCCTCGCGCTCGCGATGTCACGATGACAGAGGCCTCGGTGACTCGACGACATTTTGCCGGGGAATAGGCCGGAGCCGCGACATTTGCGCGGAAATGGCCGCTGGAGCAGCGTGGCTTACGGCTTGCTCCAGGGAGATCGCATGAAGGCGGAGCGGCGTTCCCAGGCGGTCGACAGGAAGCGCGAGGAGCAGACGGTGCTGGTCATCGGGGGCAGCGGCGGCATGTCGAGCCGCTACCGCGATGTGGTCGAGAAGCACGGCTGGTCGCTGCGCCATTACGAGAACCGCGTGCCGCCGGGCGCGCGCCACGGCGTGGGGAGGATCGCGCTCATCGTGATCATGGTGACGATGGTCTCGCACGCGCTTCGCGATCAGATGCAGAGCCTCGCGGCGGATGGCGCCCCGGTCGTGTACCTGCGCAGCGCCTCCGTCTCGGCGCTGCGGGCCGCGATCGAGCAGCGCGCCGCCTGACACCACGTCGCGCCGCCGCGGCGAGGAGAGGACCTCTCCCCCGGAGCCGGCGTCGCGCCTCCTCTCCTGCTGCTCTCCTCTTCCGCCCCTCCTCGAGCATGTCTGTCCCGCGCTCCGACGCCCGCGCTGTCACGGAGACAAGGGCCTTTGCGATTCGAGGACAATTTGCCCAGGAATAGAGCCCGATACCGAGGGTTTTGCAAGAAACGGCGAGCTGGAGAGCGTGGCTTGCGCCTTGCTCCAGGGAGATCGCATGAAGGCGGAGCGGCGGAGTCAGGGGAGCGACGGGAGGCGCGAGGAGCAGACGGTGCTGGTCATCGGGGGCAGCGGCGGCATGTCGAGCCGCTACCGCGATGTGGCCGAGAAGCACGGCTGGTCGCTGCGCCATTACGAGAACCGCGTGCCGCCGGGCGCGCGCCACGGCGTGGGGAGGATCGCGCTCATCGTGATCATGGTGACGATGGTCTCGCACGCGCTGCGTGACCAGATGCAGAGCCTCGCGGCGGACGGCGCTCAGGTCGTGTACCTGCGCAGCGCGTCCGTGTCCGCGCTGCGGGCCGCCATCGAGCAGGCGGCCGCCTGACGGGAGGCGCCGCGCCAGCGCGCGGACACGCCACGCAGCGCTCAGCGCACGCCGACGAGGCGCTGCATGAGGCGCTGGAACTCGGGGACCGAGAGGTCGATGTGCTCCACGACGCGGCCGTAGAGCGTGGCCGTGGGCACGTTGCGGCCGTTGAACTCCTTCTCGAGCTCGGACAGCTTCCACAGGATGATGCGCTCGGCGCGGGTCAGGCCGTCGCGCACGTCCGGGAGCTCGTCGAGCGGGGATCGCCTCGGGGGCATGGTCGGGCTCCGAGATGTGGTCTTCGTGGGCCGCGCTCACTGCACGACGCCGAGCACGCGCTGCTGGCGCGCGAGCTCCGCCGCGTTCTTGAGGGCCTCGAACAGCTCGCGCGACGCCGGCAGCCCCCGGATGACGAGCTCCGGGTCGCTCGCGTCCTTCGTGAACACGCGGATCTCCGCGACGTCGAGCAGCCGCTGCATGAACGTCTGGCGGAGGTCGATGTCGAGGACCCGCCAGAGCTGCAGGGTCTCGATCCGGCGCGTGAGCAGGCCGGCCTCGTAGTCGATCGTGCGATCGGTGATCTTGTAGCGGAGGCTCTTGCGCTTCCAGTGCAGGATGCCGAGCCAGATGAGGCCCACCAGCACGAGCGAGAGCACGCCCGCCGCCAGGTAGGACCAGAACCACGCCTTCCAGCTCGGAGTCCCCTCGAAGAGGACGTGCGCCGCGCCCGGCGCGGGGGCGAGCGCGCCGCCGGCGGGGGCGAGCGCGCTGCCAGCGTGGGCGAGCGCGCCGCCAGCGGGGGCGGCGGGGGCGAGCGGCGCGGCGGGGGCCGCGGCCACCGGCGCTCGCTCGTCGAGCATGCTGCCGCAGAATCGGCACTTGATCGCGGCGTCCTGAATCTGCTCCGCGCAGAAGGGGCAGGGCTTCACCCCGACGATTCTAGTCGACATCCCGGGCGTGAGATCCACGGCAACCACCAAGCCTCGCGCCGCGTTGTCCTACATCCGAACATTTACGTGGTCGTAAACGTTCACGTTCACGTTTACGTAAACGTTCACGTTGACCCCTGGCCCCCGGCGGCGAGCGCCGCCTTCCCGGCGCGCCCCAGCCGCCGGATCGCGGCCTCCCTCCGCAGGGCCGCCCCCCTGTCAGCCGCCGCCTCGACGTGGACCACCGCGAGCGGCCCCCGCCCGCGCGTGTACCGCGCCCCGCGCCCCGCCGCGTGCTGCGCGAAGCGCGCCTCCACGTCGCGCGCGATCCCCGTGTAGAACGACCCGTCTCCGCAGCGCAGGATGTAGACGTGCCAGCCCGCGGTCACTCCTTCGGCCCCTCGTTGTAGCCCCGCGGCCGGTACTTCGGGTCCACTCCGCCGTGCGTCGCGCCGTTGTCGAGCGTGTCGGTCGCGAGGTACGCGAGCCACGTCCCGGGGTGCTCCTCCGCGAGCCGCCGGAGCTCCGCGTCGTGCGCCGCGAGGCGCTGCTCGTCGTGCAGGCACTGCAGCGCGAGCGCGATCAGGCTCAGCTCGTTCGGGCCGAGCTCCATGCCGCGCTTGTAGTGCGGGAACGCCTCGTCGGGGCGGTGCATCCGGCAGAGCGTGTCGCCCGTGTACACGTGCGCCATCGGCCACGTCGGGGCGAGATCCATCGCGATCTTGCTCTCGGCGAGGCGGGTCTCGAGGTCGCCGCGGGCGCCCTTCATCACCGAGTAGTTGAGGTGCGCCTTGGCGCTGTTCGGGACCGCCTCCTTCGTCGCCGCCCAGAAATCGAGGTCGTTGCGGTAGTCCATCGCGTGCCGGTAGGCCTGCGCGCACTGGAAGCCGAAGAAGACGACGAACAGCGCCGGCGTCACCCACGCCCTCCACGACCAGCGCGCGCGCGGCGTGAGGGTCGAGCCCGCGAGCGCCTCGTGGAGCCACGAGAAGGCGACGGCGAGGACGAGCGACGAGCCGATGGCCGGGAAGTACCAGAAGCGCTCGGCGCGCACCGTCGGCAGGACGACCGGGATGTTCGAGTGCGGGAAGTAGCTCACAACGACCCAGGTCAGCCCGATCGCCGCGATGCACAGCCCCGCGTAGCCGCGGCGCAGCGGCACCCAGGCGCTCCGGTCCGCCGTCGCCGGGCAGGGTAGGGGGCGCGCGCCCTCGACGAGCAGCCCGAGCCCGAGGAGGAACGCGGGCAGGAACGGCAGCGGCCAGAGCACGAGCGGCAGCGCCCGGAGCAGCGGCACGCGCCCCGCAGGGCGGAGCACGTGCCAGTCGTACGCCGCGAGCGCCGCCGCCGCGATCGCGAGGAGCGCCCCCGCGAGGAGCAGCGGCCACCTCCGCGACGTCGCCTGGCCGCCGTCCACCAGGAAGGCGGCGCGCACCGACCGCCGCTCGCGCCGCTCCAGGTGCTCGCGGCGGAGGGCCGCGATCCACAGCGCGAGCGAGCCGAGCGGGGGCAGCACCATCATCGCGGCGCCGGCGACGCTGCCGAAGAAGACGAGCCTATCCGGCACCGGCTCCTGCGGGTACGAGTAGTCGCCGCTCAGCGTCCACGGGAACACGAGCTGGGTGAGGCCCCGCCAGTAGACGCGCAGCGCGCCGGCGATCCGGTGCGGCATGTCCGCGGCGCCGAGCGGGTTGTTGAGCGGATCGCGCGGCAGGGGCGCCTGGTGGAACCAGACGAGCGCCTCGTGGAGCGCGCGCTTCACGAGCGGCGCGCCCTCGGGGAGCGGCGCGGCGAGCTCGGCCGGCATGGGCGCGGGGAACCAGCGCCGCCGGAGCTCGACGTAGAGCACGAACGCCGCGGCCGCGGCGAGCAGCGCGAGCAGCGCACGGACGAACCGCGCCGGCCGCGTGGGGTGGGTGAGCGGCGCGGCGATCAGCGCGGCGAACGGGACGAGCGGCACGCAGACGAGCGCGCTCTCCTTGGAGAAGAGGCCGAAGAGCACGGCCGCGAACACGCCGAACGGCATCGCCCACGCGGGCAGCGCGAGGGCGGCGAGGGCGGCGATCGCCCCCATGCCCCCGAGCACGTCGGCGATGCCCACGATGCCGCTCACCGCCTCCGTGAGCACCGCGCAGCCGACGAAGAGCAGCCCCGTGAGGTACGCGAGCCCGCGCCGCCGCGTGAGCCAGAACGTGACGCACGTGAGCAGCGCGGCGTTCACCGCGTGGAAGAGGACGTTGTAGAAGTGGTGGAAGAACGGCTGCTTCGTGACCGCCCAGATCGTGCGCCAGAGGAAGTTCGGCAGCGGGCGGTAGGAGCCGACGCTCCGGTCGGGCGGCAGCCCCCAGAAATCGCGGTGGATCGCGTCGAGGAAGCCGATCCCGCCCTTCGCGTTCACGTACGGGTTGGCGAGGAGCGCCTCCTGCTCGTCGAAGATGTAGTTCGTCGACGGTGCGCGGGTGAAGAGGATGACGGCGACCAGCGCGAGCGGCGCGATCGCGGACACGAAGGTCGGGTCGAGCGCGAGGAAGTAGTCGCGCACGCGCCGCGCGGCGTCCCCGAGGAAGGACGGCGTGGCGGGCGGCCCTGCCGACGGCGGCAGCCCGGAGGACGGCGGCGGCCCGGAGGACGGCGGCCCGTACGGCGTCGTCGTGTCGTCGTCGAGCGCGCTGGACATGGGGTCGCGCGCGGCGGCAGGGGACGGGGGCCGATAGGTCACGCCGCGCCCTCTCAGCCCTTCACGTCCGGTGGAGCGCCCGGCGCGCCGTCCGGCTCGGGGATGGACCAGATGTCGCCCCAGAGCGGCTGGCCGCCGTCGACGCCGTAGACCGCGCCCGTGATGAAGTCGTTCTGGTCGCTGGCGAGGAACACGATGAGCCGCGAGACCTCCTCGGGGGTGGCGAGGCGCTTGAGCGGCGTGGCGCGCCGCGCGAGCTCGAGCAGCTCGTCGCCGTACTGCGATGTGCCGCTCGACCGGATGTTGCTGCCGGGCGCGACCGCGTTGACCCGGATGCCGAGCGCCGCCCACTCGACGGCGAGCGAGCGGGTCAGGTTCTCCACGCCGGCGCGCGCGGCGCCCGTGTGCGCCATGCCCGGGAAGCCGCGGCTCACCGACGCGGTTACGTTCACGATCCGGCCGCGGCGCGCCGGGAGCATCGCGCGCCTCGCGACCTCGCGCGTCATGAAGAAGGTCCCGTTCAGGTTGTTGCGGACGACCGCCTCCCAGCCCTTCGGCGTCATTTCGCTGGCCGGGCTCGGGAACTGGCCGCCGGCATTGTTCACGAGGACGTCGATACGGCCGAATTTCCCGAGGACCTGGCCCACGAAGGCGGCGATCTGCTCCGGCTCGCGGATATCACACGGCGCGGCGAGCACGTCCTCGCCGGGGACGCCGTCGCCCGCGAGCGTGCTCGCCGCGGCCTCGAGCTTGTCGGCCCGGCGGCCGCAGAGGGCGACCTTCGCGCCGAGGTAAGCGAGCTCACGCGCGCACGCGAGGCCGATGCCGCTGCCCCCGCCGGTGACGATCGCCACCTGGCGTTCGAAGAGTCCTGGGGCGAAGATCGAGCGCACCTGGGTCACGCCCCGCGTTTACAACGGCTCAGCGGGCGCCGCCACACGCTGGGCGATCCGGGGGGTATCCGGCGTCCCAGGCAGAAAGGCCCCGGCGTTCGGGGGCGCTTGCCCGTCCGGCTCCGGCGCCTGGCGCGGAGTGCTCCACGGCTCGGCGATCGCCCGGCGCGCCTGCCAGGCGCCTCGTGGCCAGCGCGCGGTCGGACCGCCGATCCCGCTGCGCGACGCCGGCGCTGCTCACGTGAGCGACTGCGCCTCTCGAGCGAGGCATTGTTGAACGAATTGGGTCATTTGCGTGTCCTCACGACGTCCCTGGGCCCCGGAGCCGCCCTCGCCTCGGGGCACGATTCCGGCGCTCCGGCGGCGCGGACCGCGCGGAGAGCAGCGCATTCCGCATGGTATCTTCTCGCTCCTCATGGACTCTGCGTACCTCGAAGGGCATGTGATCGCCGATCGGTACCGCGTCGTTCGCGTGCTTGGCCGCGGCGGCAACGCGATCACTTACGAGGCGGAGGACCTCTCGACCGGGGGGCGCGTCGCCGTCAAACAGCTCCTGATTTGGAAGCACGCGGAGTGGAAGGCCCTCGATCTGTTCGAGCGCGAGGCGAGGGTCCTCTCGAGCCTCACCCACCCCAGCATTCCTCGCTACATCGATTACCTCAAGCTCGACGGCGCGCAGGGGCCTTGCTTCTATCTGGTGCAGGAGCTCGCGCCGGGGCGACCGCTCTCGGCCTGGGTCAAGGACGGATGGCGCGCCGACGAGGCCGAGGCGACGACCATCGCGCGGCACGTCCTGCGGACGTTGCTTTATCTCCAGGGCTTCAGCCAGCCCATCGTCCACCGCGACATCAAGCCGCAGAACCTCCTCCGCCACGAGGACGGCTCCGTATACCTCGTCGATTTCGGCGCCGTGGGGGAGGCGCGGGACACGACGTCGGGAGGGAGCACGGTGGTGGGCACGTACGGTTACATGGCCCCGGAGCAGTTCCGCGGCCGCGCCGCGCCCGGGAGCGATCTCTACGGGCTCGGCGCCACGCTGCTGCACGTGCTCTCCGGCCGCGATCCCGCGGATCTGCCCCAGAAGGGCATGCGGTTCGATGTCCGCGGCAGCGTCCAGGTCTCGCCCCCCTTCGCCGACTGGCTCGATCGCATGCTCGATCCCGACCTGGATCGCCGGTTCGCCACGGCGAGGGAAGCGCTCCTCGCGCTCGATCGTCCGGCGGAACGCGGCCCCCGGCGGAGCCTGCTCGCGGTGGCCGCGGTCGCCCTCGGCCTCACGGTCGCCGGCGGCGCCGCCCTGGTCGTCCATCGCACCCGATCGGCTCCGCTCCCCACCGCGGCCGTCTCGCGCGACGCGCCCGGCACGCCCGGCACGCCCGGCACGCCCGCGATGACGACCGCCGCGAAGGAAGCGAAGGGACGGGCGTCCTTCGCCCCGCTGCGGACGCTCTCGGGCCACTGGTCCGCGATCTTCGAGGTCGCTTATGACCCGGGGGGCAAGCGCCTCGCGAGCGGCAGCAACGATCTCGCGCTCAAGCTCTGGAACCTCGACGACGGCCAGCCGCTGCGCTCCTTCGCCGGGCACACGAAGCGCATCGGAGGGATCGCGTTCACGCCGGACGGCAAGACACTTGTTTCTGCTGCCGACTCGACGGTGCGCCTCTGGGACGTCGACTCCGGCGCGCCGCTGAAGACGCTCGACGCCGGCGCCGGGGTCATCACCGATCTCGCGCTGTCCGCCGACGGCGGCCGGGTCGCCGTCTCGAGCATGGATGGGACCGTGCGGGTGTTCTCGATCCGGACTGGCCAGAACGAGAAGACGTTCCAGAACGGCGGGCGTGTCATGTCCGTCGCCATGACGGCCGACGGCCGCGTGGTCCTGAGCGGCGACGACCGCGGGGCCGTCCGGGTCTGGTCGGTCGAGACGGCCAGCGAGATCGGCGTGCTCTCGGGCCACGCCGGCCCGGTGAACCGCATCGTGATCGGGCCCGACGGCCAGACCGTGATCAGCGCGAGCGACGATCGGACCATCCGCCTCTCCCACCTCGGCAGCCGGAAGCCGCTCAACACGCTCTCCGGGCACACCGACGAGGTCTGGTCGCTCGCGCTCTCACCGAACGGCGACACCCTGGTGAGCGGCGGCAAGGACGACATGATCCGGGTCTGGGACGTTTACTCGGGCAAGCTCAGGAGAGAGCTGCGCGCCGGCCTGAACGGCGTGATCGCGCTCGCCTTCCACCCGGGCGGCGCGCAGTTCGCCGCGGGCGGCGGGAACAACCAGATCCGCATCTGGGCGGCGCCGGGCAAGGTGTGGAGGCCGCCGGTGCCGCCCGCCGACTACACGCCTGCGCCCATCGCCCCCGAGCCGTCGCCCTCCGTCGAGGCGTCGCTCGTCCGCGACGCCAACGCGCTGCTCGACGAGGCCAGATCGCAGAGCGTCTACCAGCGGGCGCGCGCGCTGCTCGATCAGGCGATCCGCGCGAACCCCGCCTACGCGCCGGCCCACGCGGCGCTCGGCCGCGTCGCCTACAAGAGCGGTTACCTCCGTGGCAACGAGTACGAGCCCGACAGCCTTGTGCGCGCCCACGAGCACACCGACAAGGCGCTGGAGCTCGATCCCGGATGCCTGGACGCCCATGTGGTCAAGGGCTGGGCCTACATGTTCCAGAAGAACCACGGCGAGGCGCGCAGGATGGTCGAGGCCGCGGAGGCGCTCCGCCGCGACGCCGACGATGTGATCCTCCTGTCGGCCACCCTCGCCGAGCGCGAGGGGAAGACGGAGGAGGCCCTCGCGGGCGCGAAGCGGATCATCGAGACCAGCAAGAACCCGCAGGTGCTGGCGCGCGCTTACGACATCCTCACCGACGTCTACAAGGCCATGCGTGAGTGGGACGCGGTGGAGGACACCTACCTGGCGATCGTTCGCCTCGATCCGAAGTCCGCCTGGGCCAAGGGCAACTACGCCAACTTTCTCACGTGGAGAGAGGAGCACGATCGGGCGGTGGACATGGCGCGAGCCGCCCTCGCCATGAACGATTACCCGATAGGGCGCACGATCCTGGCCAGCGCGCTGTGCGGCAAGGGCCGGCAGCTGCTCGCCCGGCAGGACCTCGAGGGCGCGCGGGCGCAGTTCCTCGCCGCGAAGGAGGCGTATCCCGGGAGCGCCGAGGCGCCGCACGGCATGGCGCTGTACCTCCGGGCGCTGGCGGACAAGGAGCAGGAGCAGCAGCGACGCGCCGAGCTCCTCGCCGAGGCGAAGAAGCACCTCGAGGAGGCGCTGCGGCTCGATCCCAAACACCGGGGCGCGCAGGAGGCGCTCGCAGCGCTCGACCGGCCCGCGCGCTGAGCGCGCTGGGATCGTTGGGTGCCTCCTGACTCAATGCCTTCTGGCACGTGGACCACATGAATGATCTCCTCCAGACGAGGCCACCGATTCGTCGCCCCGCGTGCGAAGTGGCTGCCCACGCGCTCGAGAAATTTCCGTCCAGGCGGATGCCCAGACGTCACCGAGCGCTGCTAGTTCGTGCAGAAGAGCGGCGTCCGGCCGAGCTGTCCGGGGTGCGGCGGTGACCATGCACGAGACCCGCGGGCCTGCGGGGGCTGGACGGGGGCGGCTGCCTCGCCGAAGTACGACTGTAGTATTGGCGTGAGCTTGCGGCGCCGTCGCCTATCGCCCAATGCCCTGCGCGGCGTGACGCGGATCGCGGGGAATGCCGGCACGGGGAATCAATAAAATTTGAGCTTGACAGCCCATGGAGCATTTGTATGCGACCGCGCCGGTAGCCTGAAAATGCTTGACTCGCCATTCGCCCAGACCGCAAGCTTGTCGGCGACCGTGGTGAGGGCTCACGCGCGGGCACGACACTGCCAGCCGGAGCCGCGGATTGGGGTCTCAACTTCACGCGGAGGATGTAACCGATGACAAGCAAGGATGCGGATGTTTCGGCGGCGGCCGACGGCGGCAATCGTGCTCTCCGGGAGAGCCAGGTTCTTCGCTCGGCGCTCGTGAACGTGCTGTACGGTTCCATGTCGAAGCGTGTCATGGCGGACGGGAAGGACGGTGCGCTATTCCAGATCTTCCGGGGCGCGGACGCCGAGTTTCACGCCCTGCATCCGGAGCTCCACGGTCAGCCATTGAAGGAGTCGTCTCCCGAGGAGCTGAAGGCCGAGTGGGCCGAGATCTACAGGGCGCATTCCAGGCTCGCCCTCCAGAGGCTCAGGCTGGACGCCATGATCATCGACATTGGCGCGTGACCTCTCGCGCGAACTCGGAGTGAGGTAGCGCCGTCGCCATGGCGATCTGGACAGCATTCGGCTGGGATGCCATCGACTGCTTCCTGCGACCTCAGGCTCACCTGCTCGAGCTCGCGGCCCCCGGCACCGGGGATCCGTTCCTTCTCCTCCTCTCGCTACACAGGGCCCACGGCATCGGCGACCACTTCTCGTCGGAGGACTGCGGGCACTTCTCCTTCGTCGGAGAAGTGGCGGGTCCGGCTCTCAACGTCGATTTCCTGATTGAGCCCTGTCGTGGCCCCGACCAGGTGAGAGAGGCCGTCGAGCGTGCCGTCGCCGCGGGGGAGCCCGTGCTCGTACCGGCGGCTCGACGGGTCCGAGGAGGGGAGGCGAGCTCCGTGGGGCAGGGCGAGGCTGTCCATTATCATCTCGTCCTGCGCGAGGAGCAGCAAGATCTGGTCTTTCTGGACTCGGCGGATGCCGCCCCGTACGAAGAGCGGACCACCTACCAGGAGTTCCGGTTCCCGAAGGTCGAGCTCGGGGCTCTTCTGGAGCGCTTCTCCCTGGCCGGAGCCGGCGATGTGCGATCCATGCTGCGGGAGCCGGGGCTCTGGGCAATGCGGGTTCGAGCACGCCCCAGCCCGGCTGGAGCGCACGCGACCTCACTGCTGCGCATGATCAATGGGTCGAGCTTGCAGCCCGGCGCTTCGGTCGATCGCCGCCACCTGCGGCGTCTTCAGGCCGCTCGCGGCCGGGGCCGGGATGTCACGCAGCGCCTCCTGAGATCGTACCTGAAGGAGGTCAACTTGGGCAACCTGCACCTGCTGATGCTCGCCCAGCACCTCGTCCAGGAGCGCGCGCCCGAGAGCGCGCGTGTCGCCCGCGAGGTGGATGAATTCATTGCGCGCACGAAGGGGCGGCGAGAGAGCATGATGGTGGAGATCCTGGTTCGACCCCAAGGTGTGGACTGGGCCGCGATGGACGCAGGCTTCGAGGCAGAGTGGCGCCAGATGCTGGATGTCCTGGCCTCCACGGCGGGGGCCTTCTGAGATGCTGGAGGACGTCCGCCGGAGGCTGGTCCGCGTTTCCCGGGCGACCGTAGGAGCGCGCGCCTCGGTGCTCGATCGGCCCCTGCAGGAGCTGGGGGCGGACTCTTTCTCCTTGATCTTGTTGCTCGCGGGCATCCACGATGAGTTTCACCTCCTGCTGTCGTCCAGGGATCTCTCGGTATCCCACAGCCTGGACGAGATCGCGACCACGCTCGCGGCGAGGCTGAGCGCCGTCCGGACGGAGAGCGCGGGGACATCCGCTCTGCCTGCGCCGGACGAGGAGCAAGCCGCGCGTGTGCCGGCGCTCGCCAACCGCTACTCCTACTTCGTCCGGCGCGTCCGGAACCTCTCGGCGTGGAACGTCGTCAGCCACGTGTATCGATTGCTCCCGCCGGTCGACGTGGACGCCTTCGCGAGGGCCGTCGATCTGGTCGTGGCCCGGCACGATAGCCTCCGGCTCCGTGTCTGCGTCGGTCCCGGCGGCGTGGAGCAGGTATGCCTCCCGCCTCGGGAGGTCCGGCCGCTCCGCGTCCTGGAGATCCCCGGTGCGCTCTCCGCCTCGATGGCGTCGCGGTGGATGGAGGAGCAGAGCCGGGCGGCGCAACAGGCGCTCGCGCTGCCCGGCGATCTCTTCCGGGTGCTGCTCTTCCGTGATGTGTTCACAGGCTCGGCCTGGTTCTGCGTGATCGCCCATCACCTCTTGGTGGACTCCATGTCCTTCCGGATGGTCATGGCGAGCCTCGTCGAGGCCTACGCGTGCTGGGCGAAGGGGGCCGGCGAGGACCCGCCCCCGGCGCCGCCGACCCTGTCGTTCGCGCGATACTCGTCAGAGAGCATCGCGTACTGGGCTCGACGTGGGCCGGAGGAGGTCCCACGCTGGCTGTCGCTCCCATGGCACCTTGTTTCACCGTTGCTGCCGGGGACGTCGCCGGCCGATCCGCTCAACACCGAGGAGCACTCCGTCCAGGTCCTGCTCGCCTTGGAGGATCTTCCCGTCCTGCGCGACGGGGGGGGCGCGGGCGATCTCCAGATCACCGACCTCATCGTCGCGGGGATTGCGAGAGCGTTCCGGCGTTGGAGCGGGCATGCCGCGCTCCACCTTTCGCTGGTGATGCACGGGCGCACCGAGGACGGGCTATCCGGGGAGCTGGCGCGGACGGTGGGCTGGATCAGCGAGACGGTGCCCATCGTCCTGCCGCTTGAGGCCGATCGCCGTGCCCTCGCCCTGGAAGCCCGGGCGCAGCTCGAGAGGGCCGCCTCCTCGGGGCGCTCCTTCGGTGTGCTCAGGCACCTGGTTCCCTCCACCGTGCCCGGCGTCGATGCCATCCGCCGGCTGCCGGACGCTGACGTGTCGCTGAACATCGATCTGCGAGAGCCTCTCCTGCCGAGACACAGCGCGTTCTTCGTGCGCGAGGAAAGCGTGGTCGCGCCCAGCGTGGTCGCGCCCTCGACACAGCGTGTATTCCTTCTGAGCGGCGGCGTCATCCGGCGGCAGGGCAAGGTCTGCGTCGCGTGGGATTTCAGCGAGCGGCTGCTCTCCCGGTCCCACGTCGAGGCCTTCACCGAGCTCTGCCGCGAGGAGATCACGGATCTCGCGCGCTCCGTCGAGGGGCAGTGACGATGAGCGATCCTCGAGTATCGGTGATCATTCCGACCTGTGACCGTCCACAGCTCGTGCACAGGGCGGTGCGGAGCGTCCTTGCTCAGAGCAGCGCGGCCCGGGAGATCATCCTCGTCGACGACGCCTCCTCGTTCGACTACGTTTCCGCGTTGCGGGCGCTGGATCCGAGCATCCACGTGGTCCGGCTCGAGCGGAACGCGGGGCCAGCGGTCGCCAGGAACGCGGGGCTCCGCGCGGCCACCTCCGAGCTCGTGGCCTTCCTCGACGATGACGACGAATTCCACCCCGGTTACCTCGCCCGTGCAGCCGCGGCGCTCGCCGAGGCGCCTGCCACGGTCGGGCTCTGCTGGACGGGGGTCCTGCTCAAGCCCTCGAACTCGGACGACCCGCGGGCGTCTCGGGTCAGGGACTTCGCGCCGAGGATCCGCGATCAGCGCAGCCTGCTTCTGGCGTTCCTGTCCATCGGCCTCGGCCACGGCGTGACCGTCCGCCGTGAGTGCTTCGCGCAGGTCGGCGGCTTCTCCGAGGATCTCCGCTTGGTGGAGGACACGGAGTGGTTCCTGCGCTTCCTGTCTCATGGATACCTCCCCACCGTCGTCCCGGGAGTGCACGTCACGGTTCACTGCCACGAGGACCCCCGGCTCACGAGCCTGGAACATGACAGCGCCCGCCTCCACGAGTGCGGGGTCGTCCTGGAGAGGATGGCCGCCGTCCTCGACGCCCATCCTTACCTCCGCGACAAGCTGCGGTTTGCCGTCGGTCTCTCCGGCCAAGATCCCCTATGAGCCGCATCCAGGACTGCTTCGAACTCGCGGCCGCGCGATTCCCCGGGCGACCATGCCTGTCCGTGGCCGGGCGCGTCTGGCAGTACGACGAGCTCCAAGCCGCACAACGTCGGATCGCGGATACGCTCACCGGCGTGGGTCTCGCCGGGGTGCCGATCGGCCTACTCGGGGAGAAGAGCTTCGCGATGTTCGCCGCGATGCTCGGCGTGTTGTCCAGCGGCAATGCCTACGTTCCTCTGGGCCTCAGGGAGCCCCCGAAGCGGCTGGGCGCACAGGTGCGTCAGGCGACGCTCGCAGCGGTCCTCTGCGCTCCGGAGCTCCGCGGCCGACTGCGCGCTGCCCTCGACCTCGACGACGCCGTGCGCCCGCAGGTCTCGGTCGAAGGAGAGGCGCTCGATCTGGTCGATCTGCGTCCGGCGACCACGGCTTCCGCCGGAGCTTCCGGGCTCGCGTACCTGATCCTGACCTCTGGCTCGACGGGGATTCCCAAGGCGGTGCCGATCTCCCACCACCATGCCGTCTCGTTCGTCAATGCCCTGAGCGCGGTCCTGCCCGTCGAGCCCTCGGACCGGGTCCTGCAGGCGGCCGACCTCTCGTTCGATCTCTCGGTCGGCGAGATCTTCCCGACCTGGCACGGGGGAGGCTGTGTGGCGGTGCCCTCGGCCGAGGAGAAGTTGGCGCTCCCTCCCTATTGCGAGCAAGAGAAGATCACCATCTGGAGCTCCGTCCCGACCCTCGCCGCCGCGATGGTCTCGATGCGCGCCGTCCGGACAGGCATGCTGCGGCACCTCCGCCGTTCCCTCTTCTGTGGAGAAGCGTTGCCCGTCTCGCTCGCCGACGCCTGGCGGTGCTTCGCCCCCGGCGCGGAGCTCGTCAATCTCTATGGCCCGACGGAGGCGACTGTCTGCGTGACCTGGTTCCGGTACACGGGGGGGCTCCCGGAGGATCTGCGGATCGTGCCGATCGGCGCACCGCTGCCGGGCGTGGGTGTCCGGATCGATCCGCTGGATGGACATCCGGACGGGCGCGGGGAACTGCTCCTGTCGGGCGACCAGGTGGCCGGGCGGTACTGGGGCGACCCGGTAGCTACAGCCGCCGCTTTCGACGACACGTCCGCGGGCGTGTGGTACCGTACCGGCGACGTGGTGCGGCTCTCCCCCGATCATGGCCTGCTCTTTGTCGGCCGTCGTGATCAGCAGATCAAGATGTCCGGCTTCCGGATCGATCTGCTCGAGGTGGAGAGCCACCTCCGCGCGCTCACGCGGGCCCACGTGGCGGTCGTGCCGGTGGCGCAGGCGGACGGCCGAGTGTCGGGCATCGTGGCCTTCGTCGAGGGCGCCTGCTCCGCGAGCGACCTGACGCGTATGTGCGGCGAGGAGCTGCCTCCTCACATGGTGCCGCGCCGGTTCGTCCCGCTCGGAGAACTGCCGCGGACCTCCAGCGGCAAGGTCGACCGTGTCCGGCTCGCGAAGATGCTGCAAGCGGATGGATCGATGAGCGAACGCTATGGAGACTGACACCATCTCTGGCCACAGGCTGCATGCCGCCTCGGACGCGGCCGTGTTCCGGTCCCGCTTCGAGGCGGCGACCGGCCGCACCATCGACGCCGTGCTGTCGGACTTCGTGGATCCCGCCGGGATCGTGCTCATCGCGCTCGGCGGGTCGATCCCCCTCGGGATCGCCACGGAAGCCTCCGACATCGATCTGCTGGTCCTGCTGAGATCGCCGGACTGCCTCCGTATGCCACGAGCCGGCACGCCTCACGTGCTTTTTGCAGGCAACTATGCCAGCTCGGACGAGCTCGCGATCGCGACGGCGGTGGTGCGCAGCTCGAACGTCGAGATGGATGTCCAGTTCCTCCTGACCGAGAAGCTATCGCAGCTCCTTGGGCTCTTGAAGACCTCCCGCGTGGCGCTCTCGTTCCAGCAGCGGCAGCTCCTGGCCCGGCTCCGCAGGGCGTGGCCGCTGAGCCCCGAGGCGTGGCCGTCGGCGGTGGTGGATCTGCCGGACGAGAGCTTCGATATCCACTGTGCTGTCCAGTCCATGATCACGTCCTACCGTTCCCTCGTCGACGCCCGGGTCGCCGCCGAGGACAGCTTCTGGCTCGCGCTCGCGATGGGGCGCCACTCGGTCGAGAAGGCGTTCGAGGCCTATTTCGCCAGTCGCGGCTACAGCTACCTGGGGCTGAAGTGGCTGAGGTTCCTGGAGCGCCGCTGGAGCGACATGACGGGCGTCGAGCGCGGCCGATTGCCCGCGCCGGTCGCCGTGCGTGGCCGCGAGCTGCTCTTTCCGGTCGCCGCCCCCGAGGAAGTCCTCGGCTACCTGACGCGCGTAGAGGAGCTCGTCGGGGATGTTCGGCGCGTGCTCGACTCGAACCTGCGGTTCCGGCTGGCGCTGGATGTCTCGCCGTTCGTTGCCCGGCCGCGGATCATCAGCGGAGGGCGACCATGAGCGAGGCGACCGTCGGCCGGCTTGCGGCCATCTGGAAGTCCGTCTTGTCGGTCCCGGTCGTTCGCGACGAGGATGATTTCTACAAGGCAGGCGGCGACTCGATGGGGGTGATCAACCTGGTCGCCCGGGTGTGCGAGGAGCTGGATCTCGCGTTCGAATACAGGTCGTTCCTTGCGCACCCGACGTTCGAGAGGCTCGTTCGCGCGGTCCTCGCCGCAGATCATCCGGACGAGCCCGGTCGTGGGGGCGCTTCTCCCGAGGTCCCGCCGGGTCTCCTGGCCCTCCCGGCGCACCAGCGAGCCGTCGACAGGTCCGGGCGCGCGGCCTCGGAGCTCCTGGGATACCGGCCGTTCGGGGTCGACCCGCAGCCGAAGCAGACGCTGGCGCTCGCGATCCTGCTCTCGATGCAGGTCCCCTGGGCCCCGGCGGTGCCCGGGCGCCCGGAGGAGGCGTAGGTATGGGGGAGGTAGTATCCTCCGGAGCTCCGGCGCCCGTCGGTCCTGTCCTGACCTCGATCGAGCAGCTCGATGAGGCGCAGATCCGCCCGGATTCGGTTCGACGTCTGTCATCGGCTCGAGTGGCCCTCGCGGACTACCGGCTCTTGCAGCACGACTTCCCGGAGCTATCCGACGCCGCCCTGCTGCGTCGCTTCCCGGCTCTGGGGAGCCTGCCCGAGGACGAGCGGCGGCGGGCGATGAGCGCGATGGTCGACCGGTGGCTGGTCGAGCACGCCGGCCTCATCTCCGAGGCTCAGCTCGGGCAGAACGTGGTCAATTCGGAGATCGTCACGACCGGACCTGCCTTGCCCTGCCACCGGCCGCCCGGGTACGGTCGATCGGCGATCGTGGCGCTCGACGAGATCCGCGCCGCGGATTGGTCGTGCCAGGGCGAGGAGCGAGGGGGGCTCCTGGACCTCAAGGGAGTAGGGGTCGCGGCCGGCACGCGGCCTCACGCAGGTCCCTACGGGAGCGGCCTGGAATACCTCGGCGTGGCGCTCGGAGACTACCTCCTCAAGCGATTGGTCGACGCCATCTTCACGAGGACGGTGCCCTCGCTCTCGACGGTCCCGGTGTATGCGGTCCTGGATCTCGGCTTCGACATCGTGAACGGCTGGAACGGTACCGGCCCCGCCGGGGTACACGTGCGCAGAGCGCATCGCCGTCCGCCCGGGGGCTCGAGCATCCCCGCGAGCGGCAGCAACGCGGAGGCGATGAGCACGTTCATCGAGCTCCTCTTGCGCTCGTACGGCCTGACCTCGGTGAACAACGGCAACTGCCTGACGATCGAGGAGAAGGACGGAGAGCTCAGCGTGACGAGCAGTGGACGGGACATCACTCTGGCGCTCGACGCTGACGACCTGCGCCGCCTTCGAGAGTTCAAGGGCGATCGAGGCGATCTCCGGATCGAGCGGATCAACATCCAGCTGACCCGGGACGTGGACGCGGGCGGGCGGGTCGCTCAGATGTTTGATTTCGGCCACGTGAACGTCCGGGCCGAATTTCACAATCCCCTGGCGAGCACGGTGTCGGACTCCTGGCTGTGTATCGGGGGGGTGCTCTGGCCGGGCTCCGCGTCCTTCGTAATGCCGGATCCTCGGCTATCGGCGCCGCTCGCCGGCTGGCACAAGCGCGCGGTGAACGAGCTCTGCTTCGGGCTCGCGCGCGAGGTCCGCGCCGGGACGCGCACGTCCGGCGAGGTCAAGGAGACCCTGGAGGCGATGCTCGGCGAGCTCGTGTCCTCGTGGTCCGAGCGGGAGGCCAGCGACGGCCTTATACAAAATGTCTCCTGAAAGTGCGGACATGCCGGGATCGATGTTTGCACACTTCATCTCGAAGATCGGCGCCCGGGAGGACGAGCACCGCGCGCTTCTAGAGCAGCTCGCGAGCCGCGGCGAGGCGCTCCGTCTCCTCGAGAGCTATCTCGCCTGGTCGAGGCGCGAGAGCCGTCCCGCCGGACGATCCCATGCCCACAACAACGGCTTTCTCAAGATCTCTCTGTGGCGCCATCCGGAGACCGGGACATCCATCCGCGTTCATGTCTGGAAGCCCGCCCGACAGCCGTCGACGTCCTCCGTGCACAATCACAGGTGGAATCTCTCCTCCCTCGTGCTGGCCGGCCGGTTGAGCTTCTCCAATTTCGAGCAGGTGCCCGCGGCGGGCGGAGGCTGGTTCGCGCGCGACCTCACCGACGCGGACCTGCGGGGCGTGAAGCAGTGCGCGCAGCTCGCGCGCTGCGATCTGCGCCTCACCTGCGAGTATACCGTGACCCCCGGCGGGACGCACTGGATCGAGCACACCCAGCTCCACCGGACACCGGCGCCGAGCAGCTTCGCGGCGACCCTGGTGCTCACGGGTCCCCCGCGGCGGAGCTTTTCCCGGGTGATCATGCGGCCTGACCCGGAGACAGGGGGATCGTGCGACGGGACCACCTCCGGGCGCACGCTCGAGCCGCGCGAGGTCGAGCGCGCCCTCCTCGAGGTGATCGAGAGGAGCCATGCCGTTTGACAGGCTCTCGAAGCCGCTCCTGCCGGCGCTGCTGGCGGTCGAGTCGGGCGTCGATCTACGGCGCCACGCCTGGTACCGCAGCAACCTGCACGAGCCGGTCCTCCGGTCGATGGCGGTCGAGCGCCCGGGGCGGTGCCGCCGCGATCCGCGGACCGGCGCGCTGATCATCGAGCAGATGACCGTTCAACAGTACTTCGCGAGCCTCGGCGTCGCCGACCTGTTCGATCCCCGGGATCCCGGGTGCCTGGCCTCGATGCAGTACCGCTCGGTGAACGCGCTCGGCTTCTTCGGATACCAGTTCGGCGAAGCGGCCCTCGTGAGCCTCGGTGTCTACCGTCCGCGGCGCGTGCGCGTGGATCACCAAGGGCGCGGGATCGATGTCGATTGCCTCTACTCGGGCGCCGTCCCGGCCAGCTGCTGGGCTGCCGGGCGGCGGGCGGGGCTCCAGCGCGTGGAGGGACAGCTGATCTGGGCGACAGACGTCAACACCTGGGCGGGCACGTTCACGGGACGCCACGGCATCTGGACGTACGAAGACTGCATGTCACCTGCGAGCCAGGAGCTCCTCGTCCGTCAGCTCCTGGAGCGGAACCTCTGCGCGCTCGAGGAGGTACTCGCGGCCGCCGGAGCGACGCTCGATGAGAGCCTGCGCAGGCGGGGCGCGGACCTGTCCGGCGTCCTGGCCGGCGCCCATCTCTGCGGGCCGGCGGCGGTCGCCGAGTACCTGCTCGGCGGCGTCGCCGCCCGGGACGAGCTCGGAACGACCCTCGAGGAGTACGTGGCCCGCTTCGCGGAGCACGAGGTACCTCCGGTGCACCTGCGCGGGCGCACGTCGGGCGACGGGCTGCTCGACGACGAAAGGTGGGTCGTGTGAGCAACGTGCTCGTGACGGGAGGCTCGGGCGGCATTGGCCAGGCTGTCGTGCAGGGGCTCCGCGTCCGGGGGCACCGGGTGGCCGTAGCGGACAGGAACCAGCCGCAGGAGGCGGACTGCTACGTCCAGTGTGATCTGAGCGAGACGGAGGGGGCGGGCTCGCTCATCGCGTCCGTGCGGACCGCCCTCGGATCCATCGACTCGCTGGTCCTGTGCGCCGCGCGCTACGACGCCTCGACTCTCGACGGGTGCACCGTCGACTCGTTCGCCTCCGTGCTCCGGATGAACCTCGTGAGCCCGTTCGCGCTCGTCCGGGCGTGGCTCGATCCATCGGCGGAGGATCCGCGGGGCGTCGTCGTGCTCGTGGGCTCCGCGGCCGGCCACATCGGCAGCCGCGATCCCGGATACTCGGCCTCGAAGGCCGGCATCCTGGGCCTGACGAGGAGCCTGGCCCTCAACCTGACGGGGCGCGGGCCAAGCGTGTTCAGTGTGTCTCCCGGGATCGTCGATACGGCGATGTCCCGCGCACAGCCGGAGGAGCGGAGAGAGATGGCCATCTCGAGAACCATGCTGAAGAGGGCCGCGAGGCCGGAGGAGGTGGCGGCGGCGATCCTCTGGCTCGTCGAGACGCGCCCTCACTACATGAGCGGCGCCGACCTCAACGTGAGCAATGGACTGACATGGTGAACGAGCACGTCATCCTCGACTGCGTGCGGGACGTTCCCATGGAGACGCCGCACGGGCGCTTCCTGTCCGCTGCGATCCGGCTGCGCGACGTGGCTGGGCGCGAGAGCGAGCACCTGTGCCTGTACAGGGGCGTGGGGCCGGGATCCATCTGCCTCTTGCGGCTGAACTCCGCGTGCCTGACCTCCGAGCTCTTCGGTTGCCAGCGCTGTGATTGCATCTGGCAGCTCGCCGAGGCGCTGAGGATGTTCGAGGCCGAGGAGTCGTGCGCGCTGGTGTACACTCCGACGGACGAGGGGCGCGGTCACGGCCTCGTCTCGAAGCTGCGCGCCTATCTCGGGTCCGACGGGACCGCCTCGAGCGGCCTCGAGGGCCGATACCTCGCGACGCGTGACCTGCGGCAATTCCGCAGCCAGGCGTTCGCGGCGCGATGGCTTGGCGTCCGGAGGGCTCGCCTGCTCTCGGACAACGACGCCAAGAGGGGCGCTCTTGTAGAGGAGGGCATCGAGGCGGTGGAGGTCGTCGGGCTGCGGTCACCCGAGCCTCGCCTCGCGGATTTCTATCGCTTCCGGGATCGGTTCCTGTCGGGAGATGCCGGACCATGAGTAACGACCGGCCGGACATGGATGTAGCGAGTGGAAAGCTGATCGCCTTCGAGGGGCTTGACGGGTGCGGCAAGACGACCCAGCTCGGAGCCCTGGAGAGCATGCTGCGCGCGCGGGGCGCCAGCGTGCTCTGTACGCGTCAACCGACGTCCCACTACCGCGAGGACCCGCGGGTCCGTGCCTACCTGGAGCGAGGCGACGGGAGCATCGGGATGGAGGAGTTGTGTATTCTGGCTGCCGAGGATAGGCGGCAGCACCTTGCAACCGTGATCGGCCCGGCCCTGGAGCGCGGCGCCTGGGTGCTATGTGACCGGTATGTATACTCTTCGTATGCGTTCTTTCGCGCGCGGAGGGTCGACCTCGCGTTCGTTCGGCGTGCGAACGAGGGGGTGCGGATCCCCGACCTTACCTTGCTGCTGGATCTCTCCGCGGAGCAGGCCAGGAGCCGCGTACTGTGCCGGGAGGGGAAGATCACGAAATTCGAGGAGCGGAGGATCGAGTTCATGACACTTGTCCGGGAGACGTTCCTCGAGTGCCGGGACGAATCGTTCCTGGTGCTCGACGCCGGTTTGTCGGCGGATGTCCTCTCGGTCAGGATCGCCGAGGAGATCCAGCGCCGGTGGGGCTCGATCCTGTGATAGGGGGGGTCATGGAGAATCAATCCACAGTCGTCTCGTTTGGTGTCAGGCTGGCCAGTCAGGTGCGGCGCCTGGGCAATCCCGTGGTGGTCGGCCTCGATCCAAGCTTGGATCTCATCCCTCCGGCGTTCTTGAGCGGAGGCGGGCCGAGCGCCGCCGTCGAGCGGTTCTGCCTCGCCATCCTCGACGCGGTCGGGGATCTCGTCCCGGTGGTAAAGCTGCAGTCAGCGTATTTCGAGGTGCTGGGGGGGGACGGGGTGCACGCCATGGCGAAGGTGGCCGCCTCCGCGACCGCCCGGGGCCTCCTGGTGATCATCGACGCCAAGCGCGGCGACATCGGGTCGACCTCCGCGGCCTACGCGGAGGCGTACCTGGGCCCGAGAGCCTTCCTCCCGTGCGACGCGATGACGGTGAGCCCCTACCTCGGGTGGGACGCCATCGAGCCCTTCCTCTCCGTGGCTCTTGCGAACCACAAGGGGGTGTTCGTCCTGGCGCAGACGTCGAACCCCGGCGCCCGGGATCTCCAGTTCGCCACCGTGAACGGAAAGCCAGTGTACCAGCTCGTCGCCGAGCATGTAGCGCGCTACGATCAGGCCGAAGAGCCGAGCCTCGGCCTCGTCGTGGGCGCCACCTTCCCCGGGACGGCGGAGGCGCTACGCAGCTCGGGGGCGCGGTCGTGGTTTCTGGTGCCGGGCATCGGTGCCCAGGGGGGCTCCCTCGACACCCTCGTTCGCTTTCGCCGGCCTGATGGGCTCGGCGCGCTGCTGTCGAGCTCGAGGGCACTCACGTTCCCGGATCGGTTCGGCGGCGCGGCGGCTTGGAGCGAAGAGGCGGTCCGGTCGTCGACCCGGCAGCTCATCGACACCGTGGTTGCCCACCGGGCTGCTTGAGGCCCTCCGCTCGGAGGCAGGTCAGGGCAGCAGGCGCTGCAGCGCGCCGGTGATGTCGACCTCCGCACGGGCAAAGCAGCCGCCCAGGCGCGGAGGCGACGCGTGTTGCTCTCGTGACCGCCCGGGAAAACGCCTCAGCGCTCGTTGCGCTTTCGCCCGGCGGCCCTGGGGGAGCGCGCGCGGTCTGCGGCGTGCTGCAGGAGCGGGCTCACCTCTCGCGCGGCCTCGATCAGCGCTCGCACCATGGGCGCGCCGTCGTCCTCCGCGCGCCATGTGACGACTTCGCTCAGATCGATGTGGAGATCTTCGACGGGCCGCCACAGCAACGACGTCTGCGAAGCCAGCTCCCAGAACTTCTCTGAGAGGAAGGTGACCGCGTCGCCGATCACGACCAGGGCCATGAGCGCCTCCAGGTCGAGCACCTCCGCCGTCACGTGCAGCGTCACGCCCTGTGCGCGCGCCGCCGTGATGATGTCCGCGTGGAGCTTCGGATAGAGCTGACGCGGCTGGAGCAGCACGCGCTCGCTCTCGAGATCTCGAAGCCGGATCTTCTTGAGCCGTGCGAGCCGATGCTCAGGGGAGAGCAGCAGCCCCAGTCGATCGCGGGTCATCTCGAGGTGGCCGAGGGCGTCGTCTTCGGGCGCGTAGGCCCCATAGCCGAAGGTGATCGTCCCCTGCCGCAGCGCCGTCCACTGCTCCAGGCTGCTCATGGGGACAAGCTGGAGGCCGACGCGGGGCGTTCGCCGACGAAACGCCGCGACGAGGGACAAGAACAAGCCCATGAAGGTCGTGCCCGTCTCGAAGCCGATGACCACGGTTCCGAGCCTGCCTTCGGCGATTCCCTTGGCTTCGTCGACGGCCGCGTCAACGCTCGCGAGGATGCTCCTGGCTCTCTCCGCGAAGGACTTCCCGGCGGCCGTGAGCTTGATCCCGCGTCCCTCGGGCGCGAAGAGCTCGACGCCCATCTCCTCCTCGAGGTCCTTCATCTGCCGACTCAATGGAGACTGCGAGACGTGGAGCCTGGCGGCGGCTCGGCGGAAGCTCTGCTCCTCGGCGATCGTGACGAAGTAGCGCAGGTGTCGGAGCTCCATGGTCTCGACCGTTACCCTACAGGCATCATAGCCGTGCGATCAATGTCTTGGACGGCTCGGTTCGAGAAACATACCGTGCTCGCCATGAACTCGACGATCCCGACGCGTCCCGCCTCCCGGGTGCTGGTCTCCGGCGCCAGCGTCTCCGGTCTCACCGTCGCCTATTGGCTCGCCCGCCACGGCTTCGCGGTCACGGTGGTCGAGCGTGCGCCGCATCTACGCCCGGGCGGGCACGCGCTCGACGTTCGGGGGCCGGCCCTGGAGGTCGCGGAGCGGATGGGCATCCTCGCCACGCTTCGCGATCGAAGCACGAGGCTGACGGGCATCTCTGTGGTCGACTCGGCCGGTCAGGAGATCTTTCGGAGCACGGAGAGCACCTTGACAGGCGGCCGGCTCGACAGCCCCGACGTCGAGATCTTGCGCGACGACCTGTGTCACGTGCTTCACGAGGCCGTGGGCCCCCGGGTCGAGTACCTCTTCGCCGATTCCATCACGTCGCTGACCCAGGACGAGTCGGGCGTCGACGTCACGTTCCTCAAGGCTGCGCCTCGCCGCTTCGAGCTGGTGGTTGGCGCCGACGGATTGGGTTCGGGGGTGCGGCGGATCGCCTTCGGCCCCGATGAGCAGTTCATCCGCGCCTTCGGCGACCTGTACGTCGCGACGTTCGGCATGCCGAACTTCCTCGGTCTCGAGCGCTGGCAGGTCATGTACCGGCAGCCGGACTCCGTCGGCGCGCTGGTCATGGGCCTGCGGAGGGATGTCCACGCGAGGACCTATCTCGGCTTCAACGCGCCGAAGGGGATCGACCACGACTCCCGCGACATCGACGCACAGAAGCGATTGCTCGCCGACCGCGTCGCAGGCGCAGGCTGGGTCATTCCGCAGATCGTGGAGCATATGCTGCGCGCGACCGACTTCCATTTCTACTCGCTGAGCCAGGTCCGCATGAGCAGCTGGTCACGCGGGCGGATCGTGCTGGTCGGCGATGCTGGCTACGCCGTCTCTCTGGGTACGGGGCAGGCCACCTCGGTCGCGATGGTCGGCGCTTACGTTTTGGCCAGTGAGCTCGCCAGGCACGAGGATGATCTGGTGGGTGGCATCGCCGCGTACGAGGACGCCCTGCGCGCCTATGTGATCCGCAATCAGGACATCGCTTTGGACCAGAACGCAAAGCCTGACGAACCGACCGACGAGGGGCAGACCGCCCCCGCCGGCAGCATCCCGGACTTCGGAGCGCTGACGCTGCCGTTCGATTTCAAGAGCTACGATGGCGGCGACGGCGATGCCCATCCGAAGCGGCGGTAGTCAGGGGCCTGCGATCTTTCTGGACGTCCACCAGGATTCCAGTACGGCGGCCGCCGCGTGGACGATGGGAGAGCGTGCTGGAACATCGGTCGGCTCGCCGAGCGCGGAGAGGAAGCGGGCGATGTTCCGGGGCTCAGTGACCATGGCGACGAGCTTCATCCGTCGCGGCGAGCCGCTTCCAGTCAGATGCCGGTCCCGCGCACCAGAAGGACCATCCCCGTCCCCATCACGGCGGCGCCGGCGTAGCGCAGCCCCCGCGACAGGGACTCTCGACCGGCGGCGAGCTCGCCGAGGACGAGACCGCAGAGATGAAGCACGGTCGTGCTCAGCAGAAAGCCCATGGCATACAGCGCCGGGCTGACCGCATGAGGCATCTCCAGGCCGTGGGCATGTCCGTGAAAGACACCGAACATCGCCACGCATCCGGAGAGCAGGAACGGTGAGGAGCCACGGGTCGTGGTGAGGATGCCGAGACCGAGCGCCGCGACCGACGCCGCGATGCAAAGCTCACCCAGGGGCATGGGCCATCGCGCCATCCCCAGGAGGCCGCCGACCAGCATCGCGGCGACGAACGTGGCGGGGATCCGGAGGAGGTGCTTTCCGCCGAGCTGCGAGCTGACGACACCGACGCTCACCATCGCGAGCAGGTGGTCCGCGCCGAACACCGGATGGAAGAGGCCCTTCAGAAATCCCGCATCGGCGCCGCCCGGGTGCGCCCAGCTCACGGAGGGCCACGAGACGAGCGTGGCGACGAGCAGGGCGCGCGCGCCGGGACATGAAGCCCATCCCATCGTCTTCTGAATCGTGGATTTCATGAAGCGCCTCTCCTCGTCAGGCGTTCGCCACGCGCGCTGCCGTCGATGCAGGATCGCTGTGGAAGAGCTTGTAGGCGAGCGCCGCGAGCAAGAGCTCGGTACCTGCGATGATCACGTTCGGGTAGAGCGGGATGCCCGCCACGACCGGGAGCGGCACGTCGGGGCCCGCGAGCAGGCTGGTCCCCGGGATGAGCCACGTAATGTAGAAGAAGGGCGTCCAGGTGATGACGACGATCCAGGCCGCCACGTTGAACCCGACCTGCGGCTCCATGGACCGCCGCCACACCATCCACAATCCGACGATCGTCACGCCACACAGGATGAGCAGCATGAGGGCGCCATGAAAGCGCGCATGCTCATGCCATGCAGGGTTGAACAGGTGGGTTTTATTCCAGTCCACGCCGACAGCGACGATGGCGCCGCTCGCCAGCGCGAACGTGAGGACGACTCTTCCCAGGGTACTTCGGTTCATGGTGATAGGCTCCTGACCGGCGGGCACGATCGATCCGCTGTGACGAGCCACCCATTCCCCGCACACCGGTGACTCCGTTGGCTATCGGCATTGGCCAGCAGGTGGCGGGCGCGCCGGCCAGGAAGACCATAGCCGCCCATTCACCAGAATAACAATATATTGATCCAATCGATCGATTTGATCTTCTGATTGATTCGTGGTACGGTCGAATGTCGTGGACCTGCGACACCTCCGCTATTTCCTGGCCGTCGCCGAAGAACGCCATTTTGGCCGCGCCGCGCAGCGACTGCACATCGTTCAGCCGGCGCTGAGCATGCAGATTCGGGCGCTCGAAAGCGAGATCGGCGGCGCGCTGTTCGTGCGGACGAGTCGGCGCGTGGAGCTGACCGAAGCCGGCGCATTGCTGGTCGTCGAGGCGCAGCGGGCGGTCGCCCAGGCGGAGCGGGCCAAGGCGATCGTCCAGCAATCGCTGCGCGGCGACATCGGCAAAGTTCGCATCGGTTACGCGGGCAACGCGATCCTCACTGGCAAGATGACGGACCACCTGCGAGCGTTCCGCAAAGCCCATCCTGCCGCGGAGATCGAGCTGCGCGAGATGCCACCTTCGAGGCAGGCGGAGGCCGTGTTGACCGGCGAGGTTGACGTCGGCTACTGCTCGGCGTTCGCCCTCAAGGTAGATCCGCGGTTGAGCGTCCAACCGATCGGCGCCTGGCCGCTGGTGGTCGCGATGGCAGAGGAGCACACGCTCGCGGCGCACAGGCGCGTGACGCCGAAGATGCTCGCCGGAGAGCCGCTCATCATGTTCCCATCGGAAGAGGCCGGTGGCGACGTGCTGAAGAGATTGATCCTCTTGATAGGACGCGAGCCGCGCCGGGTCCACCGCGCCGACACCACCCTGAGCATGCTGTCGTTGGCCGGCGCAGGCCTGGGCGTGGCGCTGGCTCCAAAACCGCTGATTCAGGTGAAGGTTCCCCGCGTCGTCTATCGTCCGTTCGTCGCGCCGAAGAACGTCTTCGCCGAGCTGCACCTGATCGGCCGCGCTGACGAGACCGCCGGCGCTGTACGCGCCTTCGTGAAGCTAGCCTCCGTCTCCTCGGATCGGGCCACCTCACGGTCGTAGGCTCCCTTTCGTCGATGTCGTCATGACCCTCCTGCACCCTCGGCTGGCGATGGGCGGGGCGCTGTCCGCGCCGGCCAGCCTCATGGCGTTCCACCTGGAGGCACACTGGGCTAAGCTCTACCTCTCGTGACCAAGCCGTCAGACCTCGACTGGAACGACCTTCGCTACGCCCTCGCCGCGGTGAGGGCCAAAACGCTGGCTGGCGCGGCGCGCTCGCTGGGCGTCGAGCACTCGACGGTAGGCCGCAGGCTCGTGGCGCTCGAGACGGCGCTGGGCGCCCCGCTGCTCACGCGCGGCCCCGAGGGGCTCTCGCTCACGGCGATAGGCCAGACGGTCGCGCCGCTGCTCGAGCAAATGGAGCAGGCGGCGCTCGCGGTGCAAGCGGCCGTGCGTTCGCAAACCGTCCGGGTCAAGCTGGCCACCCCCTCGGCCTTCGGCCGCTTGCTCGCCCCGCACATCGGCGCCTTCCAGGCCGCCCGCCCCGAAATCGTCCTGGAGATCCTCAGCGGTAGCCGCCCGGCCGACCTCAGAAAGGGAGAGGCCGACGTCGCGCTGCGTTCGGGCACGGTCGACGGCGACGATCTGATCGCCAGGAAGGTCGGCGAGCTGGATTGGTCGCTGTATGCCTCGGAAGCCTACCTGGCGCGGCACCCGGCTTCGGCCGGCTCGTGCGACCTCCGGGGGCACGATCTGCTGGGTTTCGAGGCGGGCGTCAGCAACGCCCCTCTGGCCCGGTGGCTCGAAGAGCGCAGCGAAGGCGCCCGCGTGCTGATGCGGTACCGCGAGGTGAGCGACCTTCTGGCCGCCTGCGTCGCGGGCATGGGCATCGCCATCTTGCCTTGCCTGCTCGCCTCGCTCGAGCCTTCGCTCCGGCGGCTCACGGGCGAGAGCCTCGGGAAGAGCCGGCTCTCGATCGTGTACCGCAAAGAGGCGCCCCTCGCCGAGCCGGTGCGGGCGGTCATCGAGCTCGTCACCGAGGCGTTGCGCGGGCACCTCGGGACCCCAGGGCGCCGCTGACGAGCGGCGCCCTGCCCGGGGCCATTCGGGGTTAAAGGTCCCGCGAACGGTGCCAGAGGGTGCCGTCGGAGCTCACGACGAAGACATCGAGCCTGCCCGGGGCCGAGCTCACGATGATGGGATCGCCGCCGGCGTCGACGGCGAGCGTCGCCCACTCGGTCTGCCCGGGCCACCAGCTGCCCGCGCTCCACTCTTTGTAAAGCAATCGACCGTCAGTGCTCCGGGCGACGACCTCGAGGTGGCCGACGTCCGACGAGACCACCGACGGGGGCCCCGCGAGGTTGCCGCCCATGTCATACCACTCGGTCTGGCTGGGCGACCAACCCGACGCGTCCCAGGCCTTGTTGTACGCGCGACCGTCGGCGCCGCGGCCGACGATGTCGAGGTGGCCGGCGCCCCACGAATCGACGACCGGGGTTTCGGCGAACTGCTTGCCGCCGAGGCCCTGCCAGCCCGTCTGGGAGGGCCACCAGCCAGCCGACGCGTTATATACCTTGTTGTACGTGGGAGGACGGCGCCCTGAACGGGTCGGGGCGGCGCGCGCCCCCGCGAAGGGGCGGGGGGCGCGGGGCCTGCCCTGCTGTCGTTGCAATGCTTTGGTACCCGCCGGCGGACGAACCGTCGATTCGCAATGTGCGCCCAGGCCCGTGCAAAAATGCACGCACCGACACGGGGGTAGTTACTGCCCCCCTCGCCCTGGTGAACGCCTCGGCTGCCGGGTCGAGGCCTCGGCGCTACGCCTTCACGGCGGCGGCCCGCTCGCTCATCGCGCGCTTTGCGCCGCGGGCCCGTTCATTCGCGCGGCCGCAATGTCTTCATGAGGCCGTCGATCATCGGCTGGAGGCCGAACTCGAACACGCGATCGAGGTTGAAATCGTACCCGCCCGAGAGCTCGTCCAGCAGCCTGGCGAAGCTCGGATACGGCCCCGACGTCGCGATCGCCAGGAACGCGGCCCCCTGCGATTCGTGCCACTGCGCTTCGGTCATCCCCGTGGTGGCCTCGGCCTCTCGCTCCGACTCGAGGTTCACGGCGACGCCGCGAACGTAGCTGTAGAGCGTCATGTGCGCCTCGAGCCGGGTCGCCGCGTCGATCCCGGGGGCCTCCATGGCACGCAGGATCCACTCGGCGTGCGCGATCACGTTGCGCAGCGCGACCGGCCGCGCGAGCGGCAGCACGTGCGCGAGCCATCCGTGCCGCCGGTACAGCGCCCACTGCGCGCGGGCCGCGCGGATCAGGGCCTCGCGCAGATCGCGAGGAGGCGATCCAGGCAGCGGGTGCTCGCCGAACACCGCGTCGATCATGAGGAGCACGAGCGCCTCTTTCCCCTCCACGTAACGGTAAAGCGACATCGTCGGCACGCCGAGCTTCGCGGCGACACCGCGCATGGAGAGGGCGTCGAGCCCCTCGTCGTCCGCGAGCCGGATGGCGACCTGCACGATCCGCTCGCGCGTCAAGGCGCCGCCTCGCTCGGACGGGTCACGTGCCGCGCGATCGCCCTCGACCACCACGTGGCCCGAGCGCGGGACCGATCGGATGAGCCCCTCGTGGCGCAGGATCGACAGCGCCTTGGTGGCGGTGGCGAGCGCGACGCCGAAGGAGCGAACGATCTGGCGCGTCGAAGGGACGCGATCGCCCGCACGGAGGCGCCCGGACGCGATGCGCGCGCGCAAGTCGTTCGCGATCTGCAGGTAGGGCGGTCCGTCGGCCGACTTGCGGCGGTTCGTCGACGTGCCGCGCTTCACCGGAGCCATGGTGACTGTACTAGCACAGATGGTCGGTTGAAAGCGCGCGGGATGGTTGCCGGGACGCAGTCCGCGACCGCAGCTGTTCTAGCCTAGAATTTCGGCCAATGCGCCGTTCGCGGGGTGCCGAGCGCCGCCGTCGTCGCCATGCTGGTGCGTACGCCGTACGCGGTCGGTTGCGTACGTCGTACGCAAGCTTCCCCCCGAGGTCCCCATGTCGAATGGCACCGTTCTCGTCTCCGGCGCAGGCATCGCAGGCCCCGCGCTCGCCTACTGGCTCTCGCGTCGCGGGTTCACCCCCACCGTGGTCGAGCGCGCCCCCGCCCTGCGGGCAGGAGGCAACGCCGTGGACTTCCGCGGGCCGACGCACCTGCGCGTCCTCGGCGAGATGGGGGTGCTCGACGCGATTCGACAGCATCAGACCCACATGCGGGATCTCGCGATGGTGGACGAGGCCGGCCGGCGCCTCGTCACGCTCCCCGCGGCGTTCGCGAGCGGCGACGTGGAGATCGAGCGCGGCGACCTCAGCCGCATCCTCCACGAGGCCGCGAAGGACGCGGCCGAGTTCGTGTTCGGCGACAGCATCGCCTCGCTCACCGACACGCCCGACGGCGTCGACGTCACGTTCGAACGCGGCCGGCCGAGGCGCTTCGACCTTGTCGTGGGCGCCGACGGGCTGCACTCCCGCGTGCGCGCGCTCGCGTTCGGCGACGAGTCGAGGTTCCTGCGCTTCCACGGCCATTACGTGGCGACGTTCGCCGCGCCGAACCACCTCGGCCTCGATCACCAGGGCCTCATCTTCAGCGAGCCGGGGCGGGCCGCCAGCGTCGCGAGCGCCCGCCGCCCCGAGGAGGCGACGGCGCTCCTGATGTTCGCCTCCAGGCCGCTCGACCACGATCCGCGCGACGTGGCGCAGCACAAGGCGATCCTCGCCGAGCGGTTCGCGGGGATGGGGTGGGAGGTGCCGCGTCTGCTCGAGGCGATGAGGCAGAGTCCGAGTCTGTATTTCGACGCCGTGGGGTGGATCGACATGGATCGCACTTCGCGGGGTCGCGTCGTGCTCCTGGGCGACGCCGGCTACGGCGGCACCATCGGAGGGCAGGGGACCGGCCTCGCCGTGGTCTGCGCGTATGTGCTCGCGGGTGAGCTCGCCGTTGCGAAGGGAGACCATCGCGCCGCGTTCCAGCGCTACGAAGCGCGGATCCGTCGATATGCCCGGCGCTGCCAGCAGGGGGCGAAGCACGTCGGCTCGTTCTTCGCCCCGCCGACCCGCGTGCAGCTCGCGCTGCGCAACGCGATGTACCGGGCGCTCACCTCGCGCCCGCTCGCCCGCTGGTTCGAGAAGATGGTCACGAGCGCCGCCAGCGACCTCGTGCTCCCCGCGTACCCGGGGTGACCTCCTCGCATTGTCTCGATCGCGTGGGCTCGTTTCCGCGGCGCAACCCAGCGGTGTTTGCGAGCAGCAGGTCGAGCACCTGCTGCGCGCGCTCACGCGCGACCGGCACGTGGACACCGCGACCGTGCGCGGCGAGGCCGTCGCCCACCCAGACGCGGGTCTCGCCCTCCCGCGTGAGCTCCTTGACGTGCGCCACGTTGATCAGCCAGTTGCGATGCACTCGCGCGAAGGACCGCCCGAAGGACGACTCGATCGCCGCGAGCGAGAGGTCGATGTCGAAGGCGCCGTGCAAGGTGTGCACCTGCGTCAAGCGCTCCGCCGCCTCGAACGCCCAGACCTCGTCTCGGTCGAACAGCACGAGACCCTTGTTCCGCCGCGCGGCGATCCGCAGCGGACTCGCGCGCTCCGGCCGCGGGTCGCGCGCCCGCAGCCTCTTCATACATTGCTCGACACGTTGCTCGGTGAAGGGCTTCAGGAGGTAGTCGGAGACGCCGAGATCGTAGGCCTCGAGCGCATGCGTGTGGAACGCGGTCGCGAGCACGAGCAACGGAGCGCCCGGCAGCGCCGCGAGCTCGCGCGCGACGTCGAGACCCTCGTTGCGACCGCCGGAGAGGCGGACGTCGAGGAACACCACATCGAAGGCGCGGCGCCCTTCTCCGAGGAGGAGCTCCCGTGCTTCTCCCGCGGACGACACGGCGCCCGCGACCTGCGCGAGGTTCGAGCCTTCGAGGAGCTCGACGAGGTAGTCGCGCGCCGCCCACTCATCCTCGACGACGAGCGCACGTAGCTTCGCGCCGCTCTCCGTGCTCATGCCGTCGCTCCTCGAGTCATCAGCACCTCGACGACCGCAGCGGTTCCTTCGCTCGACGACGACAGGCGCAGCTGTGATCCGGGGCATCTCAGCTGGAGTCGTCGGCGCACGGTGTGGAGGCCGAGCGCGCCCGAGCGCGGCTCGGTCGCCGGGAGACCGGGCCCGTTGTCCGTCACGGTACATACGAGCTTCGATGACGTGCCGGCCTCATGGAGCGCCGCCCGCACGGTCACCCGCCCGCCGCCCGCGCGGCACAGCGCGCCGTGCTGGACCGCGTTCTCCACCAGGGGTTGCAGCAAGAGCCGCGGCAGCAGCACGCCGCCGACGCCGGCCGGAATGTCCCAGTCGAAGCGCAGGGCGTCACGGTGGCGTGACTCGAGGATCTCCGCATAACGCCTGAGCCACGTGATCTCCTGGTCCAGCGGCTGCATCTCGTCCTCCCCTTGCAGCGAGCCCCGGAGCAGGTCTCCGAGTGACCCGATCAAGCGCCGCGCCTCGCGCGGATCCTGCACGACGAGCCCCGCGATCGTGTTGAGCGTGTTGAGGAGGAAGTGCGGCTCGAGCTGTGAGCGCAAGCGCGCGAGCTCCGCCGAGACCCGGAGTTGCTCCGCCTCGAGGCGGAGCTTCTCCGTCTCGAGCGCGCGGCGCTGGGCTTGCTCGGTCACGTGCGGGGACACGAAGACGAGGCCCCATATGCCGGCGAGCACGAGCCCCATCATGGCGCCGAACCCCGCGACGAGCGGTGGGGAGAGCGGCCCCTTCTCGTCGAGCTCGAAGCCGAGGAGCCCCTCGAAGACGAGCACGAACGCGAGCGCGAACAGGGCCCCGATCACGACGGCCACGAGGAGGCTCACGACCAGCAACCTCGTCGGGCTGAAATGGCGCTCGACGCAGCGCTCGAAGGCGGCGGCGAGGGCGAGCAGCACCACCGGCGCCGCGACCAGCCAGAGCGAGAAGCTGATGACGATGCTCGCGATGTGCTCCTCGCCGCCGAGATCTGGGGCGGTCTGGAGCACCCCGACGCCGATGGCCGAGGCCATGCCGAGGAGCCAACGTCGCCGGGTATGGAGGGTCAGCGGCGCGCGCGGAGCAGAGCCTTCCATGAGGGAAAGCTACCATTCGCGGAGACGGTCCACAACATTCGCCGCTCGCACGACCAAGCGAAGAAGGGCCGCAAACGAGCGCTCACCGGCTCGTGCGCGCGGAGCGACGGTTCGTCGGAACCAGCACCCGGCTCGTCGGAAGTGCACGGCAGAGCCGCGCGCCAGATGGGAGAGCTGAGAAACCCAGCCAGCTCATCAATCCCACTCGCTCAGACGGACGAACCATGACCCAACACACATTCCGCAGAGAGCGCGAGCCGTCCGGCGGCTCGCGTCCAGGCCGGCTCGTGACCCGCCCTTGGCCTTGGGCCGCAGTCGTGCTGATGGCGACGAGCGCCTGTGGCGCGAGCAGCACGAGCAGAGAGGACCTCACGGGAGAGCAGCTCTTCAGCACGCCCTTTCCGCGCTCCAACGGCCGCTCGTGCGCCACCTGCCACGTACCGGAGGACAGCTTCACGCTGACACCCGCCCACGTGACGCGGCTGCTGGAGACGAACCCGGACGACCCGCTGTTCAACGCGATCGACGCCGACGACCCCACGGCCGAAAAGCTCACCTTCGAACACCTCAAAAAGGGCCTCGTCCGTGTGTGGCTCACGTTGCCCGACAACGTGGACCTGATAGACGAGGATGGCAACGTGATCACACCCGGCGATCGCAAGCTCTTCGTGTGGCGCGGGGTGCCCTCCATCGCTGACTCCGCGTTGACCGCGCCTTTTCAACTGGATGGACGCGTGGAGACGCTCGAAGAACAAGCCCAAGGGGCCATCACCGGGCACAGCGAAGGCGGCGAGGCTCCCCGGAGCGAGCTCGAGCGCATCGCCGCGTTCGAGCGCGAAGTCTTCTCCTCGGACCGGGCGCGAAACGTCGCGGAGGTTCTCGCCGGCGGCGGTGCCGCGGAGAGCGCGCCCGACGTGGAGGACGAGCTCGATCTCACTCAGTCGGAGGAGCGGGGACGAGAGGTTTATAAGGCCATCTGCGCGGCGTGCCATGGGGGCGGCAACCAGGCGACCATCGTGGATCGGGAGATTCACGATCTGGCCTTCCCGGTTATCAAGCCCGACGGGACCGTGCTTTATGAAGTGCCAGCTACAGCACCTCCGACCCCGGTGCTCGCCGCTCAACCCGAGAACGAATTTTTGAATATCGGGTCGGCATACGAAACATTCATGGGTCAGCTGGACCCTGATTCGCATGTCTTTACAAGAGATGTGAGCTTTCCACGTTACCGGTATCGGTTCTACACGGACGATTCTCGAAGAGAGATAGCCGCGGACCTGCCTCCGACTCCCCCGCCGGGCTTCGATGACGGTTCGGGCGGCGATGGCGACCCCGCGGGCCTCAATGACGATCTGGACAGCGATGGCAACCCCGTCGCGGGGCCGAACTTCGGGCTACAACTTTTTTCTGCCGATCCGGGTCGCTCCATGGTCACCGGGAGCCCCAACGACTTCGAGGCGTTCGATGTGCCAACATTGCGTGGAATAGGGAAGACTGCCCCCTACTTCCACGACAACGCCGCGGACACCCTGGAGAGGGTTGTCGAGGTCTACAGCGACCACCTGCTCTCCAGATTCCCATCCCTCACCCTGCCTGGGGAGAAGGAGCCGGACGATGATGGGGATATCGGCCCTCCGGAAGCGTTGACCGCCGATCAGAAGAGCGACCTGGTGGCCTTTCTGAAGCGGCTGTGAGAGCGCGGCGACGCGCCGGCATCGCCGCGGGCGCTCGCCGGCGGGCGGGTCGCGGCGGGGATGAAGTCCCGCGCGTGGCCGGCGCGCGAGGAGATGATGGGCGTGGTGCGCGTGGCGCTGGGCGACGTCACGGACCAGCCGGTCGAGACGGCGGTACGCAGGCTGGTGGCGGTAGGACCCTGGCGACGGGTAGCTCCATGACCGTGGCGATGGGGCGGACCCGTGAGGGCAGCGTTAGCTCACCGCGCGACCACTTATCCGCACCTCGTACCACGTCGGGAGCGCTGGGCTCAGCTTCTGGCCACCTCCGGCATGGGTCGAGATTATCGCGTCCGAACAGGCGCGACCCTGCTAGCCTGGCGGATGCGGAGCGATCACGGTGGGGATTCCACGTCGCTGATCGCGGGGGTGCCCTGCGCGATGGCCACGCACATCTTCATCTCCTATGCGCCTGAAGATCAGTTACACTTGAAGCAGCTTGAGACGCACATCGCTGTGCTGAAGCAGCAGCAGCTATTGAGCGCCTGGCATCGCGGCTGCGTCGACTTAGATGAGTTGCCGCAGGAGGCTATCGCGGCGCAGCTCGAGGCCGCGGAGGTGATCCTGCTGCTCGTGAGCGCCGATTTCGTTCACTCCGACGTTTGCAGACAGGAGTGGGAGCGCGCCATGGAACGAAGTGAGGCGGGAAGCGCGCGCGTCGTGCCGATCCTTGTGCGCCCGTGTGACTTGCAAGGCCACCCCATCGCTGGGCTCAAAGCGCTGCCGGAGGGCGGAACAGAGGTCGCGCGTTGGTCCGACAAGGATGAAGCCTGGAAGAACGTCGCCGAGGGAATCCGCGCGGCGGTCGAGCAGCGTGGGGCAGGCGACGTGAAGCCCGCGCGCGTTGCGGCGAAGACCTCAGGGGCTCGCACGGCGAGCCCGTGTTATGCCGATAGGGCGACGCGCGCGATGAGCGAGCAGCTGGCAGCGGCACGGGTGCGGCTCACGAGGCTAGCGGAGGCGGGCGAGAGCACCTTGGGGGTGAAGGAGGAGATCCTCGAGCTCAAGCGGAAGCTGCGGGAGGGGGGCCAGCTCCGGCCCGGCGACGACCTCGGGGACGGGCGATATTTGCTGTTGGAAGCCATTGGCCGTGGGGGCTTCGCGACGGTGTGGCGGGCCCGCGATCAGGAGCGCGGCGACCTGGTCGCTATCAAGGTCCTGCGCTCGGACATTGCGGGAGACGAAAGTCGGCGAGACAGATTCTTCCGAGGAGCGCGTGCGATGGCAAAGCTCGAGCATCCCGGGGTGGTGCGTATCCTCGACACGGGGGGCGTTGACGGCGGCTGGTACTATTTCGTAATGGAGCTTGTTGCCGGACAGGATCTGAACCGGGCGGTGCTCGGTAAGAGACTTCCGGCGGAGCGGTTGATACCGGTGCTGTTGGGAGCCGGAGGAGCACTCGCCCATGCGCACGGGCGGGGCCTAGTACACCGCGACGTGAAGCCAGCGAACATCCTCCTGGACACGGAGTGGATGCCGCGGCTCACAGACTTCGACCTCGTGCGGGCGCGCGACACCACAGGGGGTACGAGGACCGGCGCGCTTGGCTCGTTCCTGTACGGGGCGCCGGAACTCATCGACCAGCCGCAGGTCGCGGATGCACGCGCGGACGTGTATGGGCTCGGCATGACGGCGATATTCTGCATCCACGGGGCGGAATTGCCGGCGATCAGCGGCCGAGATCCAGAGCAGGTGCTCAAGAAGCTCCCATGCAGCGAGGCGGTTCGGAGCGTCTTGCGGCGAGCCACTCAATTCAATGCATCGGAGCGGTTCCTTGGGGTCGGCGCGTTCTGCGAAGCACTCCGTCACGCAGCGGCACCGAAGCGCGGCGCGGGGGAGGTTGCGCAAGATCCGTCGCGGGCCGATGTAGGCGGGACGGAGTCGGCGATAGAAATACTGATAACTGCGCGGCAGCAAGCGGAGCGGGTGCAGTCTCGTCCCTCCGCCAAAGGTACCGGTACCGCGTTGAAAACCACGGCGCTGTCAGCGTCGCGGCCACAGCCCGGCGACACCGCTAAAGGCGCTGCGCCCGTGTTAACAGACGCGGGACACTCCAGCCACGCTGCTAGAGATGTTGCGAACCCGAAGCTGCCCTTTCGGCTCAAGCGGATGCAGTTTGACTACGGCACGGCTACCATCAACCAGGCTAACGGCGAGAACGAGTTGCTCGACGAGATCGCCAGTTTTCTTCGTGCGCACCCGGAGATCGTCGAGCTCGAGGTCCAGGGTCATACCGATGATATCGGTGGTCAGGTGTTGAACGGGCCGCTGTCCACGAGGCGCGCCAACGTGGTGAGGGCCGCACTCATGGCACGAGGAATTTCGGGAGATCGTCTGACCGCTAGGGGCTGCGGGTCGGACATGCCTCTCGGCGACAACGAGACCGAGGAAGGCCGGCGGATGAACCGGCGCGTCGAATTCAAGATTGTCAAGAAGGCGCCGCGGTAACTCGGACAGCGTGGGCGGTCCACCACGATGGAACATGCCGCGGAGGACTCCCCCGAGTCCTCCCCGGGCCCAGCAGGTTGCCGAGCTCGAGGCGCGCGGTCTGCTCGAACTGCCGGTCTTGCGTCTTCAGGGCGGCCTAGCGCGGGACCTCGGGGATGAACTCGGCGCCCAGGCGGAAGATCAAGAAGTCCTTGGTGAGGTTGCCGCCGCTGCTGCCAGGCCACATGAAGGGGCTGCCGCCGGTGCGGTCCGGATCCCACTCGTACCACATCCACCGAGCCTCCTCGTCGATGTCGCAGACGATGGAGAACTCATTGCCGGGCTCCGGGACCGAGCGCTCCGTGTCGTTCGTCTCTCCGAACGCCACATGGCCGTGCGCAGACGCCTCGGTGGTCACCCAGCCGGCGCTGGTCGTCTGCGGGTCGAGATCACCGCTGTTGCAGCGCGCGATATACTGGTTGATGGTCTCCAGCGTCGGCCCGTTCGAGCCGAGGTCGTAGTCCTCGCCCGTCGCGCAGACCTCCCACGCGCCGTCGCCGGTGAAGACGGGCTCGGCCCCCTCGCGGAAGAACTGGCCGAGCACGCCCTGTGTCGTGGACTTGTCGGCGTACGTGATGATGTAAAGATAGTCCCCCGCGTTCGCGGACGCCGCTGGCACGGTGTACGACTCCGGCCCGTTGCCGATGGGACAGGAGAAGATCTTGCCGGCGAGGGTGTTCTCGATGCCCCCGAAATAGTTCAGGAGCCCGTCGCCGGTTCCGTAGCCGAAGCCGTACGCATTGTCGGCCGTGATGATCACGCTCACCGCGGTCGAGAGCCCGGTCCCTCCGCCAACGCCGGCGATCTCACCGAGACCGTTGTCGTCCTCCCCGCCCGCGCCCCCGTTACCGCCGCCGCCGCCGCCGGCGCCGGAATCGCCAGGATCGGTGCCGGCGTCCGAACACCCGGATGCATGAAGCGCGACAGCAAAAGCCAAAGCTGAAACAAGACGTAAATTCATTCCACCAGGATCGGCGAAGTCGCGCCCTGCGTAAAGGCCTCTCGGAGAGCACGAGCGCGCCGTCCGGGCGTCGCGGGCCATCTGGCACGATTCCGACGCTTCCCTCGCCGGGGTGCGGCCCGTCTCCCGGAAGGAAAAGGAGGAGGTCGAGAAGGCGGCTTGATCCGCCTCAGCGCTTGTTTCCCGCTTCCGCCCGCCGCTCGAACCGCAGCCTGAGCACCTCGTCCTCGAGCTCGTTCGCGATCGCCATCGCTCGCCGCCTCGCCTCCGCGCCCTCGTCGCCGCCCACGATCCGCGCCAGCATGTTCAGCGCCATCGCGCGCATCCGCAGGTGCCCGCCGTCCCCCGCGTGCCGGCACGCCTCGCGCGCGAGCGCCGCGCCTTCCTCGGGAAACCCCTGCTTCCACCGCGCATACGCCAGCCCGTTTGCCCGCCGCGACCGCGCGAAGGCCGGGCCGTCCTCCGGGATGCGCCGGTACAGCGCCTCCGCGGCCGCCGGATCCGGCTGCTTGCCGCCCCAGGAGCGGTTCCGCTCGAAGGCGCGTTGATCGATCCACCGCGCGAACAGGCAGGCTCGGTCGCAGGTGGGCATCGGCAGCTCGAAGAGCGGCTCGATCTCGTCGAGCAGGCCGGGCACGCGCGCGACGTCATCGCGGCTCGCCACGAAGGCCTCCGTGAGCAGGGCCTCCACCCGCGCCTCGGGCGGGGCCTTTCCGAGCAGCGGCCGGATGCGGGCGAGGTGCGTCTTTCCGGCCTCGCGGTCGTCGCCGCGCAGCACGCAGGTGGCGTGGGCGAGGGCGAGGAAGACGTGGGAGGTCAAATCCTCGCTCACCGGCGGTCGATCCCAGAGGCGCAAGAGGTCCTGGGCGAGGGGCAGGGGCAGATCGGTGAACCGCGAGTGATAGGCGCCCATCCAGCGCGCGCGCTCGGTGAGCGCGTCCGGCAAGCCGAAGGCCGCGAGCGCGCGCGCCCCCCACGTCCCGCCGTCCCGCTGGCCGCGCGTCCGCAGCCGGCGCAGGGCGCGCTCGATCGAGGTCACGTCGTCCTCGTAGCCACGCAGGGAGGAGAGCCGCTCGGCGACCGCGGTCAAGGAGCCGTGCTGCGCGACGAGCCAGGCGACGTAATCCTCCCAGGAAAAGCCCGCGGGAGCGGCCTGTCCGGTTTCGTGTCCGGGCATTGTCTTCGCGTCGATCCTATCAAGGTCCAGCAGAGAGGAGGACGGACATGGGAAAGGAACCGGCGTTTTTCCTGGTGATCGATCTGGAGGCGACGTGCGACGAGGAGGGCCGCATCCCCGAGCGCATCATGGAGATCATCGAGATCGGCGCGGTCCTCGTGGACGGCGCGACGCTCGAGCCCGTGAGCGAGCTCGCCACCTTCGTGCGCCCGGTCATCCGGCCGAAGCTCACGGAGTTCTGCACGAAGCTCACCACGATCACGCAAGCAGACGTCGACGCCGCGCCCACGTTCCCCGAAGCCATCGCGGCGCTCGGGCGCTTCGTCGGCCAGCGGGAGGCGCTCTTCTGCTCGTGGGGCGATTACGACCGCAAGCAGTTCGAGATCGACGCGGCCCGCTGGGGCGTGCCCCTGCCGCTGCAGGGGCACATGAACATCAAGAAGCGCTTCTCCGCGGCGCTCGGGGTGACCCAGCGCTACGGCATGGCGAGCGCGCTCGAGCGACTCGGACTCCCGCTCCACGGGACACACCACCGCGGGATCGACGACGCGCGCAACATCGCGCGTATCCTGCCTTACGCGATTGGGCGCGCGCCCATCCCGGAGGCAGGGCCCGCGGGGTGACCGCCTCGCTGGGGCTTCGCTCCAGACCCGACGAGGGGCTGTTCACCCCTGGACCCGGACCCGCCAGGGGCTGAGCCGGGGTTGCTGGTCGGGCGGGACCCGCCCACGGGAGAGGACGTGGTGCGCGAGGCCGGAGAACCGCCCGTGCGCGGGCTGACTCAACCCTCGCGCGCCACGCGGATCGCCTCCGCGAGTCCGGCGGAGGTGAGCTCGGGGTCCTTCAGGAGCGTCGCCGCCCAGGTCGCGAGCTCGCCGGTCGTCCGGAAGACGTTCGGCGCCCGCCCCGTGTGCAGCAGCATCATGATGGAGCGGACCGAGGCGGCGATGAACCCCTCCGACTCGACGAGCGTGGCCGTGCCCCTGAGGCTCCGGCCAGGGGACTTCGCCGCCCGCCGCATCGCGGCCCGGCTCTCCTCGTCCGGCGGCAGGGTGCTCTGAAGGGGGAGGACGACGACGAAGACCGCGCCGCCCGGCTGGCCCGCCGACCAGCGAGCGAAGAGCTCTCGCGAGCGATCGATCCCGACCGCGGTGGCCTCGCCCCGCCAGATCAGCAGCATGAGCCGCCGCCACACCGCGACCACGTACCCGTCCGTGCGCTCGAGTAGCTCGGCCGTCATCGGAGGAGGACGGACCGTTATCATTGTGGCGTATTGTCGTTCCGTCGGGGGGATGGTCGTCAAGCCCATGCCGATTATTCGGCGCTCGCCGGACCCGGCGGACGCGGTTACGCCTACGCTAGCAGCCCGTCCCGCTCCAGCCGCTCCAGCCGCTCGATGGCCGCCCGGCGTCGCGCCAATCGGCCGCCAGCAGCGCCCGCCCGGCCGCGGTCCCGCTCAGCGTCTCGATCCGGGGTAAGCGCGTGGCCGGGCCCACCATCCTGGGCCGGGCGCCTCGGTGAGCCGGCTTTGGTGTGCAGCCGTACCAGCGGCGGCGGACCATCAAGCTCGCCCCACAGCAGCGGCAGCGCGCAGCAGCTTGCGGGCATGTGATCAACGGTGCGCGATGAGCTGCGCCCGCCGCCTGACACCCACCCGCACGCGAGCCCGCACGCGAGAACACGAGCCCGCACGCGAGACCAAGCCAGATAAAAAGAAAAAGCTCACGCGGCGAAAAAAGGATCTAGACAGGCGAAGCGAAGACTCGGTATCTTGAAAAATGGTCCCGTGCGCATTCTGCATCAAATCTCGTCAGACACTCCCGCGTACCTGATCCGATCCTGTTCGTCCCTCGGCCTCCGCGAAGGGTCGGCGAGGGCTGCTGATCCGGCTGAGCGTGCTGAGCGTGAAAGCGTGCCGCCGCCGCACGCGCCGCCCGGGGCACGCCGCGACCCGCGGACCGCGAGCTGCGCACTGGCCATCGATGTCGGTAAGACATCGATGCGACAGACCACGCTCGTCTCTGCGTTCCTCCCCACAGATCTCGAGACGACGCGAGACGCCGAAAAACGTCACCACACGACCCAAAATTGTCACTGCGCAACTCGATATATTTTTCTGGTCTGTCTTCAAAAAGATCTGGACACCTTCGTGGTCGAGTTGCTATCTTGAACACTGTCACCTTGCGCATCCGCCCTCCGATTGAAGCACAAGCACCCGCGTACTTGATCCGATCCTGATCAGCACGCGGGGGCTCATTCCGACCGGAGCCCGCGAAACCGACCTCGCCTGACCCGTGTGTCATGGCGCCTGCTATTCGGATGACGCTCCAGCAATGGTTCACCCGTGAGGACCTCGAGGAGCTACCAATGAAGCAGATCGCAATCGCATCTTCCGCCGCGCTCGCCACGCTGTTCATCACCGCCACCAGCCTCGCCAACACGACCGCTCCGTCTCCCACGTGCACCGTGATCAAGCGGGGTGTCCTGGGCGACATCTACAACGCGGAGATCTGGAGCCTCGCCCCGAGCTACCATGTCCCGTCCCCGTTCGAGGTCAACACCGGGTACTCCAGCTCGGTCGGAGAGAAGCGCGCCCTGTTCCGCTTCGATCTCAGCCCCATCCCCGCCGGCTCTCTCGTCACGTCGGCCAAGTTCTACGCCCTGACGTACACGAGCACCGCGAAGACCGTGTACGTCCACCAGGTGCTCGCCCCCTGGAGCGAGTCGCTCGTCACGTGGAACAACTTCGGCGGCATGGACCCCGCCGCGTTCACCACGTTCGTGCCCAACGTCACCGGGTGGACCACCGTCGACCTCACCGCGATGGTGCAGCAGTGGGTGAGCGGGACGGCGCCGAGCTACGGGATCCTCCTCGAGGAGGGCGCCAGCGGCAAGACGTCGTACAAGGGCAGCGCCCACACCGAAATGGGTTACCGCCCTCTCCTCGAGGTCTGTTACACGGTGCCGAAGGGCTCGATCGGCGACAAGGTGTGGTTCGACGCCAACGCGGACGGCATCGAGGACGCCTCCGAGCTCGGCATCTCCGGCGTCGTCGTCGACCTCTTCGGCGACGCGAACTGCGACGGCGTCGCCGACGGCGCCATGCTCCAGACGGCGGTGACCGGCGCAAACGGCGTCTACCGCTTCACCGAGCTCAATGCGGGCTGTTACGTCGTCGACGTCGACGACACGACGCTCCCGCTCGGCCATATCCTGACCAGCGATGACGAGCCGCTCGGCGTGTCCCTCGGCGTGGGTGAGAACGTGGCCAACGCCGACTTCGGCTACGTGACGTACTCGTCGATCGGCGACACGGTGTGGCTCGACAGCGACGCCGACGGGCTCTACGAGCCGGAGACCGGCGAGCTCGGCGTCAACGGCGTCCGTGTCGAGCTGTTCCAGGGGGCCCAGCTCGTCGACTTCACCATCACCGGCACGAGCCCCTACACCGGCCAGCCCGGCTTCTACCTCTTCGACACGCTCCCGGCGGGCACCTACTCGGTGGTCATCACGCCCGACAACTTCATGACGAGCGGTCCGCTCGCTGGACAGGAGCCGACGGCCGACCCCGATGGCGGGCTCGACAACGTGGGCGTTGTCTCGCTCGGCTGGGCACAGGACCTGCTCGACGCGGACTTCGGCTACCAGCTCTCCTGCGGCAACGGCGTCTGCGGCGGCGATGAGAGCTGTTCCACCTGCGCCGTCGACTGCGGCGTCTGCCCGCCCCAGTGCGGCAACGGCACCTGCGAGGCCGGCGAGGACTGCGGCAGCTGCAGCGCCGACTGCGACGTGTGCCCGCCCGCCTGCGGCGACGGCACCTGCAACGGCAGCGAGAGCTGCGGCACCTGCGCGGACGACTGCGGCACCTGCCCGCCGGTCTGCGGCAACGGCACCTGCGAGGCCGGCGAGGACTGCGGCAGCTGCTCGGACGACTGCGGCGCCTGCCCCGCGGTCTGCGGCAACAACGTCTGCGAGAACGGCGAGGACTGCTCGACCTGCACCGGCGACTGCGGCGCTTGCCCCGCGGTCTGCGGCAACGGCGTCATCGAGGCCGGCGAGAACTGCCTCGAGTGCCCGAGCGACGTCGGCATCTGCCCGCCGGTCTGCGGCAGCGGCGTCTGCGAGGCCGGTGAGACCTGCTCGAGCTGCGCGGCCGACTGCGGCGAGTGCCCGCCGGTCTGCGGCGACGGCGTCTGCAAGGCCGGCTCCGAGGACTGCTCGAGCTGCGCGGCCGACTGCGGCGCCTGCCAGTGCGCCTCCCCCGGCACCGGCACCCCCGGCTACTGGAAGAACCACGAGGGCGCCTGGAAGGTCTCGCAGCTGACCATCGGCGGCAAGACGTACACGAAGTCCCAGCTCCTCGACATCATCAGCCGTCCGACCAAGGGTGACGTCACGTACATCATCGCGAAGCACCTCATCGTCGCCAAGCTCAACGTCGGTATCGGCAACCAGTCGAGCTGCATCGAGGACACCATCGCCGCGGCCGACGCCTGGCTCAAGAAGTACCCGCTCGCCAGCAACGTGAAGGAGGGCGGCAAGAACTCGCCCTGGTCGACCGGCGAGCCGCTCGCCACGAAGCTCGACAACTACAACAACGGCCTCCTCTGCGCGCCGCACCGTGACTGACCGACGCTCGGCCGATAGCCGGTGATCGGCCGGCACGACGAGACCTCCCCAAGGCCAGCGCCCGCCCCGAGCGAACCGCATCGAGCGTGACCTGCGCTGGCCCTTCCCCCTCTCCTCGGCCGCTTCCCCTCCTGCGCCGCTCCCTCCCCGAGTCCCTCCTTACCGAACGTCCTGGTCCGCGATCGGCAGCCTCATCGCTCGAACGCTCTGGCGATCTTGAACGGCAGCGGGTGCATTCCCACGCATCGAGGAGGCCGCGTTCGCTGCACAGCCTGCGGGAGCCTGGCCGCCACCGGTAACGGGGCATGTGGCCCAGTGACTCTCATGGGTCACGCGTTCCAGGTGACCGGGAGGCTCTTCACGCCGAAGATGTCCGCGGTTTCGGGGCGCAGGTCGACGTCCTCGGCCGCTACGTCCAGGCGGAGGGTCGGGAAGCGCTTTACCAGCGCGGGCAAGGCGACCCGCATCTCGATACGGGCCAGTTGCTGGCCAAGGCACACGTGGATGCCGTGGCCGAAGGCCAGGTGCCCGATGGCCTGCCGCTGGATGTCGAGCGTGTCGGGATCGGCGAAGCGCTCCGGGTCGCGGTTGGCGGTGTGGTACGACAGGATGACCGTCGCGCCGGCCTTGATGGTCTGGCCGCCCAGCTCGACGTCCTCCAGCGCCGTCCGCTGGAAGGTCTTGGCGACAGACAGGTACCGCAGCAGTTCCTCCACGGCCTGGTCGGCGATCTCGGGGCGAGCACGCAGCGTGGCCCACTGCGCGGGATTGCTCAGCAGGGCGAAGGTGCCCAGCGCCAGCATGTTCGCGGTGGTGTCGAGCCCGGCTGCCAGCAGCAGGAGGCCGACACCCATCAGTTCTTCGTCGGTCAGGTCGGTGTCGGTGAGGTCGCTGAGCACGTCGTCGGTGGGATTGGCGCGCTTAGCCGCCACCAACTGTGCGATGTACTGCTGGGTCGCGACGTAGCCGGCCAGCTGGTCCTGCTTGCTCACCCCGGAGACGATCGCGTCGACATGCTCCTGGAAAGAGTCTCGGGTCTCGTACGGCACCCCGAGTAGATCGCAGATCATGATCGTGGGGATGGGCTTGGCGAACGCGGTCACCAGGTCCACCGGCGGGCCGGCCTTTCCCATGGCATCCAGGTGTTCGGCGGTGACCTGCTCGACGCGCTCGGTGAGCCGTTGCATCCGCCGGACGGTGAACTTGCCCGTCAGCAGCTTCCGGTAGCGGCCGTGCTCCGGCTCGTCCATCAGGAGGAACTCGCCGGGCGGCGCCGGAGGGATTTTCATGTCGCCCAGGTCGATCAACGGGTGGCGCATGAGCTCCTTGCGGGAGCTGAAGCGTGAGTCGGCCAGCACCGACCGGACCAGGTCGTAGCCGGTGATCAGCCAACCCTCGTATCCGCCGGGGAAGGGGTACCGGCTGATGGGGCCGCGCTCACGCGCCTGACGCAGCTCCTTCGGCGGGTCGAAGGGACAGCCAGGCTCACGCGCCGCCGGCAGCAGGCCGACGGTGTGTACGGGCTCCGTCATGTTCATTCCTCTCTTCTTCGCCGAATTGCGTCGTGTTGAAACAGCGAAGCGTTAGCGAGGAATCAAAGGCTACGTTGCATTCGTAAAATCGTCAAGATTGTTGGGCCAAAATTCAGCAAAAATTGTGCAACTATTGGGGGAGTGTTGCAATGAGCATGGAGACGAATGCAACGCGGACCATCCAACGGTTGCAATGACATGCCAACGAATGCATACTGCTCGACGCTCGCACCACATTGGAGGCGCCCGCCGTGCCAGGAGACCGACTCACCCAGGAGGATCGTCGGCGCATCGCCGCGTGGCTCACCGAGGGCCTGACGTATACCGAGATCGCCGGGCGGCTGAACCGTCCCAAGTCAACGATCACCCGAGAGGTGGCCCGTAACGGCGGGCCCGAGGACTACCGCGCCGACCATGCGCACCAGCTGACGCGGCTGCGTGCCCGCCGCCGCAAGCCGATACCGCTCCCCGCGACCCCGGCCACCGCCGCCGCCTACGGACGCGACCCCAAGGCGGTGTTCGCGTTCGAGCAGCAACTCGCTGAGCTGATGATCGCCACCAGATGCCCGCGCATGGTGGCGAGGATCCTGTCGTGCCTGTTCACCACCGACTCCGGCGATCTCACGTCCGCCGAGCTGGTGCGGCGGCTCCATGTCAGCCCGGCCGCCGTCTCCACAGCCACCCGATGGGCCGAGGAGCAGGGCCTGATCGTCCGCGAACGCGGAGCCCGGGGCAAGCAGAGGTACACATTAGAGAGAAAGGTCGGGTACCGTTCCTGTCTCGCCAGTGTCCGCTCCAATGAGCTGCTGGCCGAGCTCAGCCGCCAGGGGGCCGGAATCCTCGGTCGCACCACGCCCGCGGGTGCCCGACTGGACAAGGTGAGCACCTTCCTGCTCCTGATCTCGCAGGACCTGGCCGACTCGGCCGAACGCCGGGCGCGCGAAGTCTTCGGCGCCTGAGTCGCGCCTCAAGACCGGAAGGAGCTAGAGCGGCGGTCACCCGCTTCGGATACGGGCCCATCTCGACGTTTTCGGTGCTCAGCGCACTGGAGTGCGCTTCCGCGCCGAAAACGCCGATCTGGACCCGTCTCCTGTGCGGGTGACCGCCGCTCTGCGACGCTCGTACCAGGCTCAGCTGAAAACTGTCGGCGTTGGATTGAGGTCAGCTCGCTCCCGAGCTTGAGATACTGTTCCTCTATGGGAGTGCATTTGAATGTATCTGCGTTGATCGTGGCGAAGTGTGATGTGATTCCATTTGCGCCAATGTGCAAGCTGACGAACAAGAGGAAGAAGACGGCATGCGCCGTCGTGGGGCTCGATCACGCGCTGACAGGCCCGGTGCGGCTGTAGGACAGCCGTCGCAGCAGCGCCTCCGCCGGGCCGCGGTAGCCTGTGCGGCGCATCCAGTCGGCCAGCAGGATCGAGGCGATCCACAGGGCGACGGCGACCGCGCAGCTGGCGGCGAAGCTCATGTCGTCCCTCAGGTCGAGCGTGAACGGGTAGAATAGCGCCACCCACACCACCGACTGGAACAGGTAGAACGTCATCGACCGCTGGCCCAGCGCGGCGAGGGCCGCGGTGAGGCGTCCATGGTCACGTCCGAGCCTGATCGCGACGAGCCCAGAGGCGGCGGCCATGCCGAGACCGCCGGCGTATCCGGTCAGGGCGTGCGCGCCGGCGACCGTCCAGCGGTTCGATGTCGTCCACACGCCCGCCAGCTGCAGGGCCATGGGAAGCCTGCCGATGACGGACACGGCCATCAAGATCGCGGTGGCGCGCAGCAGGAACCACGCATGGCGCTCCGGTTCGTCGAGCATCCGGCGCCTGGCGGCCCAGATGCCCAGCAGCATGTCCGGCACCACCACGATGGTGGAGACAGCCGTCTTCAGCGGCCAGAACGGGACGCTCGCGAGGACGTGAGCACAGTAATCGGGGGCCATGAGCTGCGCCATGGTCATGGGCGCGCCCATGGCAGCGGCGCTCTGCGCTGTCACGCTCTGCCATGAGAGCAGCAGCGTCGCGGGGACGAGCATGAGGGCGCTGGTCCAGCACAGGACCGAGTCCCGGGCCCGGACCAGCGGCGCGAGCAGGAGCAGCGTCAGGCCGTAGACCGCGATGATGTCAAACGGCACGAGCAGGGTCGAGTGCGCGAAGCCGATGACGATCAGCCAGAGACTCCGGCGCCGCAGCAGCTTGCGGATCGAGGCCCAGTCGCTGCCCCGCGCGCGCCACCGCTCGGTCAGCTGTCCCAGCGCGTAGCCGAAGAGGAACACGAACATGACGCGCGCCTGGTTCTCGGCGACGAGGGATCGGATGAACGCGGCGATCGTGTTGAGCGCGGCCGGCCCGAGATCCCAGCGGCTGACGAACGTCGGTGCGTGGGACAGGGCGACCAGCAGCAGCATGAAGCCACGGGCGATGTCCGGCGCCAGCGACCGACTGGTCACGTCGGTGGGAGCCTGGGTGTTGATGGCAAGGTCCATGAATGTCACCCACAGGCCGGAGCCCGGCTGCGCCGCCCCGGGAAGCGGGCAGAACACGCCGGCACCTCGCCGTGGCCCTTTGAACAGTCGCGAACGCTACGTCGCGTTTCATTGATCGTCAATGGACGACCCATGGACTTGTCGCGTTGCGCAGCGAATTCGTGGTGAATATTGCAATGGCCTTGTCGATGAATGCAACGATCGGGCGATCGGCGTTGCAATGTACTGAGGGTGAACGCACACTGGGCTGGACCATCGACCCACAGGAGGCGGGCGAGGATGCCGGGAGGCCGGTTGAGCAACCAGGAGCGCCGGGACATCGCGTCAGGGCTGGCCGAGGGGCTCGGGTACGCCGAGATCGCCAGGCGGCTGGGCAGGCCGACGTCGACCATCAGCCGGGAGGTGGCCCGCAACGGCGGGCCCGCCGGTTACCGGGCGGAGCACGCCCACGAGGCCACCGGGCGGCGCGCCCGCCGGCGCAGGCCGGCCCCGTCCCCGGAGCAACGGGGCGCCGCCGGCGCCGACGGGCGGAACCCCGAGGCGGTGCGCGGGTATATCGAGCGCTTCTCGACGCTGATGGTCCAGACAGGGCTTCCACGGATGGCGGCCCGGGTGCTCGCCTCCCTGTTCACCACCGACGCGGGCGCCCTGACTGCCGTCGAGCTGGTCGTGCGATTGCGGGTGAGCCCCGCGTCGGTGTCCAAGGCCATCGGTTATCTGGAAGGGCTCGAGCTGGTCCGGCGCGAGCGCGGCCCGCGGCGGGGCGAGCGCTACGTTTTCGACGACGATGTCTGGGTCCGGTCGTGGATGTCGAGCGCTCGCGCGAACGCGATGTGGGCGGATGCCGCCCGTGAGGGAGTCGAGATCTTCAGGGCTGCCACCCCCGCCGGCGCCCGGTTGGACCAGATGGGCCGATTCTTCGCGCGCCTCAGCGACGACATGGCCGGCGGCCCTACGGCAGGCGCCGTCGGTGACGCGCTGACGGTGCTCGCCGCGCTCGTGCACGCGAGCGCGCCGCTCACCGTCCAGCAACTGGCCACCGCGCTGGGCTGGTCCACGGACCGCGTCGCGAGCGCCCTGCGCGACGCCGAGCAACACCCGGACGTGACCGATCCGGTCGCCCTCCAGCGCGTCGGGCCTGGCACCTTCACCATCACCGCCAGGCTCGACCGGCTCACCGCGGCGCAGCGCGAGGCCCTCAGCCACCCCCGGTAGAACCGCCGCGCAGGGCGAGCCCTTGCGGCATCACCGGTCCCACCGTACAGCCACGCTACCTGTCGTCTCGCCATCGCCCGCGTGCTGACCCGCTGGCTGCCCCGGTGCCCCAGCTGCCACCGTCGACACGCCGATGTCCCCAGGCTCCAGTCCCTCCGGCTGTGACACAGTGGTGTTAAAGCGGCCGTAGGAGGCGTCGGCCTTGACCGAGAGTGTGTCCCAGTTACGCTCGGGGCCCTTGGGCAACTCGACGCGGTCGTAATACTCGCCGAAGCCCTGCGCTCGAGGCGGAAGCGCAGGTCGGACTGGACGGAGCCACCGATGTTGATGGAGAGCTCGTCGTCCGCCGACGCGGGAGCGGCGAAGGGGAGCGCGGAGCGGGCCGGCGCGAGGGCGAAGCCCGCTGCGCGCATCGCCCGAGATCGAATCGCTATGAGCGGCGAATACTACACTTCCAGGGGTTTCAGAACCCGGGAATGAGTCTTTTGAAGCGGAGAGGCGGGCGGGGGAGATGGTGGCTTTCGACAGCCGTGTCGCTCACTTCTCCAGGTTGCGCTTGGAGAAGGTGTCGTCGTTGATGGCCTCGTTCACCTTCACCTTCTTGCGCGTGAGCGTGGTGGTGAGGTTCCTTGTGTGGTCCACCATCTTGAGGGTGCCGGGGGTGCAGACGTCGCCGTCGCAGGAGTAGCCGGTGCGGGTCTCGGTCTTCACCAGCTTGCCCTCGGTGTTGTAATACTTGAGCTCGCTGGGGACGTTCTTGTCCTTCGTGATCGTCATCTCGATCTTGGCGTAGGAGGTCGTCTGGCCGCTCCTGGGGGTGAGCGTGAGCTTGACCTCCTTGCCGCTGGAGGAGCTGACGGCCGGCGTGTAGCTGCCGTACTTCTGGGTGGCCAGGTCTTCCTGGCTGAAGGCCATGCCGAAGGCGCTCTGATCGCTGGTGTGGCTGGCGATACGGCGGACTTTGCCGAAGGACGGCAGATAGACGTACATCTCGGTAGGGGAGAGGATGAGGACCTTGGTGCCTTTGAGGTCCGCGGGAGCGGTGAACTCGGCGAGGCGCTTCTCGCCCTTCATCCACACGTTGATGCCGACGGTCTTGTCGGGTCTGCCGCTCTCCGCCGTCTTGGCCTCGTAGTCGAAGTAGAGCGTCTTGGCCTTGTTCATGGCCGCTTCGGTCGCCGCCAGGGCCGTGTCGGCGGCGTCGTCGGCCAGCGCCGCGGGGGCGTGCGAGAGACCGAGCGCGACCGCGGTGGCGAGGATGGAAACGAAGCGCGAAAACCTCATCGGGACCTCGGAGAGCTTGGTGGGGCCCGCCGCTTGCCGGGGCGGAGCCGCCGTCGCGGCTCCACCTGCATGAGCGCGGGGGATAGGCATGATAGGAACATGGCGTCCGCAAGGTCAATCCTGCGCACGGCGGCCCGCGCCCCGGTGGTGCCGCGAGCCACCACCGGACATGGAGGCGCGTCCCTCCATCCCGCGTTCCTCGCGCCGCGCCCGTCCCAGGATCTCGGCTGAATTAGCCGCCCCCGCGCGACCCGCTCGCCTCGTGGGCCCTGGTACGCCTCATGCCAGTGTCCGCCTGCTCTCCGCACGTAGGAAGCCTCCCGCGAGGCTCGCTGCGACGACGCTGCGACGACGCTGCAATGACCAAGGAGAACCGATGCTGCCCACGAACACGACCCAGAAGACACGCTCCCTCGTCATGTCCCTCACGATGGCCGCCGGCCTGGCCGTCACCGCGTTCTCGTCCCCTGCGGCGGCCGGGCCGCTGCCGACGCTCTCCGGATGGGGCGTGCGCGGCCATGCCAGCTTCATGGGCTCGGTGAGCCAGCAGGTCGACGGCTCGCTCAGGGGGCATTTCACGATCATCATCCACAATCCCGGCGAAGACCCCGTCACCTGCCGCTACCTGCGCTTCCGTCCCCATACCGTGAGCGGCGGAAGCTGGAGCTTCGATGGACATGGCACGTGCTGGACCTCGGGCGGCGCGTTCGCTGCGGCGAACCGCTTCACCTTCTCTGACCTGGGCAGCCCAGGCGCGGGCGTCGACGCCGTCGACGTGAACTACTACGGCGCGGTCGGCGTCTCGATCCCCGGCGGCCTCTTCGATGACGGCGATATCGTCTACACGCCTTGAGGAGGCAGCTCACTCCGCCGTCGCTTCGAACTCGCCGAGGATGAAGGTCGCCGCGACCGCGGGCTCGAAGAACTCGGCGCGCACGGCGCGGTACTGCGCGTCGGCGAAGAACCGCTCCCGCGTCGCGCGGTCGGGGAACAGGAGGGTGAAGACGCGGTTGATCCGCTCATCCCCCTTCAGCACGCGCGCCACGACGAAATCGTGGCCGAACGCGCCGCCATAGGAGGAGAGGATCGGCATCATCCCGGCGCGGTAGCGGGCGTAGGACGTCTCGTCCGCCATCTGGAGCCCCACCAGGAGCACGTGCTGTCGGCCCTCAGCGGCCATGGGAGTAACCTCCATCCACGTCGAGCGTCGTGCCGGTCACGAAGCCGGCCCTGGCCAGGAACAGCGCCGCTTCCGTCGTGTCCCGCACCTCGCCGACGCGCCCCAGCGGGTGGATCGAGGCCATCGAATCGGCCCCTTCGCCGATGAGCGGCGTGCGGATGATGCCGGGCGCCAGCGTGTTCACGCGGATGTTGTGGGCGGCGAGCTCGGCGGCCAGCGAGACGGTGAGCGCGTGGACGCCGCCCTTGCTGGCCATGGCGGCCGAGGCCGGCATCCGCGCCATGGCCTGCTGGACGAGCACGGTGCCGATGTTGATGATCGAGCCCCCGCCGCCCTCGATCATCAGCGGCACCGCCGCCTGCGTCATCAGGAACGTCCCCTTCACGTTGGTGGTGAAGAACCGCTCCAGGTCCTCCTCCGTGCTCTCGAGGAACGGCTTCACGCCGAAGATCCCGGCGTTGTTGATCAGCACGTCGACCCCGCCGAAGCGCTCGCGCGCGGCCGCGGCGACGGCCCGCGCCGTGGCCCGATCCCCCACGTGGCCCGGCACGGCGACGACGCGCGCCCCGCCGTCGAGGCTCCGCCGCGCCTGCTCGAGCTTCTCCGGGTCGCGGCCGTTCATGACGACGCTCGATCCCTCGGCAAGGAAGCTCCTGGCGAGGTCGAGGCCGATACCGCTGCTGGCGCCTGTGATGATGACGCGATCGATCCTGGTGGACATGGAGTGTCGTTCCTTTCGCGCCGACAACCTAGGACCGTCCCTCGAACCGAGAAAGTGGTATGTTTCTATCGACTTCATAACTCCAGGTTTTGATCCTGCGGGCCCCGCCATGACCTACGATCAGCTCGTCGCCTTCCTCGCCGTCGCGGGCGAGGGCACGTTCAGCGCCGCGTCCGCGCGGCTGCACAAGTCCCAGCCGGCCGTGAGCAAGCTGGTGCGCAACCTCGAGCGCGAGCTGGGGATCGAGCTGTTCGATCGCCGGGAGTACCGCGCCACGCTCACCGACGCCGGCCGCCTGTTCCACGAGCGCGCCGCGGCCGTCATCGAGGGCACCGAGGCGCTGCGCAGCTTCGGCATGCGCCTCTCGGGGAAGGTGGAGCCGATCGTGCGGCTCGCCGTCGACGCGGTGACGCCGCTCGGCCCCATCATGGGCATCTTCCGGGGGCTCCTGGCGCGTTATCCCCTGGTGCGCATCGAGCTCGGCACCGAGCGGCTGGCGGGCACCGCCGACGCGCTGCGCGAGGACCGCGCCGATCTCGCCGTCGCCACGAAGCTCGGGATCGACGGCTCAGCGGTGGAGACGGCCCGCTTCTGCGACGTGCGGGTGATCCCGGTGGCGCGCTTCGATCACCCCCTGGCGACCTGCGGCGCGCCGATCCCGCCCGCGCTGCTGCGGGCGCACGCGCAGATCATCCTGCGCGACAGCGCGAGGGGGAGCTCCTCGCCGTCCCTGAACGTGCTGGAGGGCGGCCTGCGCTGGACGGTCACCGACGTCGCGGCGAAGAAGGAGGTCCTCCTCGCGGGCATGGGCTGGGGCGGGCTGCCCGAGCACGTGGCCGCCGGCGCGCTGGAGGCGGGCGAGCTCGTGGCGCTGCAGGTCCCCGAGTTCGTGGCCGACACCATGGAGCTCTTCGTGATCCGCCGCCGCGACCGCCCGCACGGCGTCGTCGCGCAGGCGCTCTGGGACGCGCTGCTGCGCTGCGGCCACGGCGCCGGGGCACCCGCGGCGGCCGCGAAGGCCCCGCGCCGCCGGAAGAGGGGTTGAGGGCCGCGCTGGCCCGACCTCCGGCGGCGGAGCGCGCTCGCCAGGCGGGTCGACGCCATGCCCGCGAGCGCCGGCCGACCGGCACGCTGCTGCTGGGTCACGCCTCTCCACGGCAGATCGCCCGGAGGATCTCGCGCGTGTGTCCGCGCAGCCATGCGTGCGCCTTGTCGCCCTCGCAGCGCTGGTGCCACAGCTGGACGATCCTGAGCTCCGGCGCGTCGAGCGGCAGCGGACGGGTGCTGAGGCCCAGCGCCCGCACGATGGGCCCGCAGACGCGCGCCGGCAGCGCGACGACGAGGTCGCTCTCGTGGGCGAAATGGATGGCCGCCGAGCACGTGGGCGCCGCCGCGACGACGCGCCGCCGCAGCCCCAGCGCCTCGAGCGCCTCGTCGATCGGATCGCGCAGACGGCCACGGCGTGAGACGATGACGTGGAGCGCCTCGGCGTAGCGCCTGGCGGTGAGCCGGCCGCGCGCGAGCGGGTGGGCCCGGCGGAGGGCGACGACGACGCGATCTTCGCCGACCAGCTCCCCACGGATCTCGGGCAGCGCGGGCTCCGTCGAGCCGATCTCGAGATCCACGCGCCCTTGGCGCAGGTCGTCCGTATCTCCCGCGGGCTCGGCCAGGAGCCGGACCTTCGCGAGAGGCGCCTGCTCCTGCACCGCTCGCAAGAGCCGCGTACCGAGCGCCGTCGTGAGCGCGTCGTGGCAGCGGACGGTGAAGGTCCGATCGAGCCTCGCCAGGTCGAGCTCCCGCTCGGGCGCGAACACCGCGTGCGCTCGCTGGACGATGGCCTGGACCTCCTGTCGCAGGGCCAGCGCGCGGGGCGTGAGCGCCATCGTCCGGCCGGCGCGCACGAGGATCGGGTCCCCCGTGGCGTCCCGGATGCGCCCCAGCGTCCGGCTCATCGCGGGCTGGGACAGGTGCAAGCGGGCCGCCGCGGCGCTGACGCTCCTCTCCTCGAGCAACGCGTCCAGCGCCGGCAACAGGTTCAGGTCCACATGCATGGCGGTAATTCTTCCTCATAGCAACTATGCATTGGACGGTATGAGTCGTCCAGGGTTTATTCCTCCGCACGGTGGCTCAGCGGTTTGCGACCACGCGCGCGCCGCTCGTCCGAGGAGGATTCATGTCGATTCATTCCGAGCATTCCGAGCAGATGAACAACGATGTGATGTGGCGCGACCGAGGCCCGGGCCGCGCGGAGGACGAGCTCCTGCTGCCCGCGGTCGTCGCGGCGCTCTCCGCGGCGGGCGAGCGGCTCGTCGGTCGCTTCTCGACAGAGCCGCGCCCGAGGAGCCGAGAGGACATCTTCGCCGCGCTCGGCGAAAACGATGCGGTCTCCCTCGAGGCGCTCCGCGAGCCCTTGTCGCGCGCTCGCCCGGAGGCCCGGTGGGTCGAGGACGAGCTCGAGTGCGGGCCCCTCCCGCCGGGGGAGTGGTGGGTCACCGACACCGTCGAGGGGAACATCAACCATGTTCACGGGATGGCGGACTGGTGCGTCACGGCGACCCTCGTCCGCGACAACGAGCCGGTCCTGACGGCGGTGCACCTGCCCTTGACCGGCGACACGTACACCGCCCGGAAGGGCGCCGGGGCGTACCTCGGGACGAGGAGGATCCGCGCGTCGGCGAAGACGGAGCTCGGCGCCGCCTTCGTCGGGACCGGCCAGGCGATGCCGGGTGAGGACGCGGAGACCTACCGGCGGATCGGCATGTCCGTCACCGCGATGCTCGGGAGCGCGCTCGTCCTGCGCGTCTCGGTCCCGGCTACTCTCCAGCTCGTTCAGGTCGCGGCCGGCCGGATGGACGTCTTCTGGCAGTACAGCCAGATCCGCTCCGGGCTCGTCGCCGGGGCGCTGCTCGTCGCGGAGGCCGGGGGCGCGGTCACGGACACACGCGGGGAGCGGTGGAGCCTCGCCAGCGAGGACTTCCTGGCTGCAGCGCCCGGGCTCCACGCCGGCGCGGTAGGCGTCCTGTCGACCATCCGATGAGAGGAGGAGGCTGAACATGGATCAACTCATGGGAAACATTGGAATCCTCGGCTCGGGTCGTGTCGCCACGGTCCTCGCCAACAAGCTCGCGGGCGCCGGGCGCGCCGTCACGATCGGCACCAGGGACCCGGCGCAGGCGGCGCTGAAATGGTCGGGAGGGCGCGTCGACTTCAGGGATCACGCGGAGACCGCGCGCCTGGCCGCGATCGTCATCAACGCCACCCCCGGGGACACGAGCGTGGAGCGGCTCGGCGCCCTCCGCGACGCGCTGAAGGGGAAGATCCTCGTCGACGTCTCCAACGCGACGGTGCGCGGCCGCGACGGCCTTCCCGGCAGCCTGCTTTACCCGAACGACAGCGTCGCCGAGCGCCTGCAGGCTGCGCTGCCCGAGACGGCCGTCGTCAAGACGCTGAATACCATGCTGTTCACCGTCATGGCGGATCCCACGAGCCTGCGCGCCGCCCCGACCGCGTTCCTCTCCGGCAACGACGAGGGCGCGAAGGCGGTCGTCGGGCGGTTGCTCGGCGATCTGGGCTGGCCGGCCGACTGGATCGAAGATCTCGGAGACATCGAGACCGCTCGCGGCCCCGAGGCGGTCGCCTTGCTCGTCCCGTCCGTGCTGCGAAGGCGAGGGCTCGCGCCGTTCGCCGTCGCGCTCGCCCGGTAAACGCGACGACGCGCATCACGGATCTGGAGCCCAATCCATCCCGACCTTCTCTCGCACGATCGGCTCGCTGATGCGCGAGGAGACGCAGCGGTTCCTCGAGCAGGAGATCTTCGAGGAGGCCGGCACCTGGCCATCCATCTTGACCGCCCCGTACTCGTACATGAACGGCCCGCTCGCGGCGTTCTACGGCGTCTCCGGCGTGACGGGGGACGCGTTCCAGCGCGTGGAGCTCGATACGACCCAGCGGCTCGGGCTCCTCACCCAGGCGGGGGTGATGGCCGGGACGACGCACTCGAACATGACGAACCCCGTGGTCCGCGGCTCCTTCGTGGTCCAGAAGCTGATGTGCCATGTCATCCCGCTCCCCACGGGCGACATCCTGGAGAAGGTGAAGCCGCCGGACCCGTACACCGGCAAGACGGCGCGGGAGCGCTTCAGTCAGCACAGCGAGGATCAGGTCTGCGCGACGTGCCACCAGTTCATGGATCCTGTCGGCTTCTCGTTCGAGAACTACGACGCGGTCGGGCTGTTCCGCGCGACCGAGAACGACGTCGCGATCGACGCGAGCGGCTCGGTGCCGCGCACGGAGGGGACGGCGAGCGGGCCGATCGAGCTGGTGCGCAAGCTCGCCGAGGCGGAAGACGTGCAGAGCTGCTTCGCGACGCACTGGATCGAATACGCCTACGGCCTCACGCTGCGCGCCGAGGACAAGTGCACACGAGAGGCCGTCACGGCCGCCTTCAAGACGTCCGGATACAACGTGAGACAGCTCCTCATCGAGCTCACGCAGACGGACGCATTCCACACCATGGCTCCCCGGGAGGAGTGACCGCTATGTCGACGTTTCGCTCGACGTTTCGCTTGAACCGGCGTGCCTTGCTGCGAGGTGCTGGCGGCATCGCCATCGCGCTCCCGTGGCTGGAGATCATGGGCGCCGAGCCCACGGCGCGCGCGCAGGCCGCCCCCGCGAAGCGCTTCCTCGCCGTCTACACGCCCGGCGGGACCGTGATGGACCGCTGGCGGCCGACGGGCTCCGAGACGAGCTTCACGCTGAGCCCCCTCCTGGCGCCGCTCGCGCCGGTGCAGAGCCGGCTGCTCGTCGTCGACGGCCTCGACATGAAGAGCGGGCTCGGCGAGCAGCACCAGGCCGGGATCATCGCCTGGCTCACGGGCACGCCGCAGGACGGCGCCGCGGGCCGCGCCTACGGGAGCGGGCCGTCGATCGATCAGGTGATCGCCTCCCGGATCTCGGGGGGGCAAAAGGCGAAGGCGAGCCTCGAAATCGCGGTGCGCTGGGCGACCGGGAAATCGCACGGCCTGCTGTCTCCGATGAACATCGCGAATTTCGAGAACGACGCGCCCTACAGCCCGATCCCGCCGCGCATCGATCCGGTGGAGATCTTCACCGATCTCTTCGGCACGCTGAACCCCGGCGCCGACAACGACGCTGCTCGTCGTCTCGCGCGGAAGCAGTCGATCCTCGACTTCCTCGACCGGCGCTACTCCGCCGTGTCCTCGCGGCTCGGCGCCGCTGACAGGCAGAAGATCGATCAGCACCTGACCAAGATCCGCGAGATCGAGGAGAGCCTCAGCAAGGCGCCGACCGCGGCGGGCGCCTGCCAGGCGCCGGCGAAGGTCGACACGTCCGACTACAACCCGCGCACGGGGCGCAACTCCGCCGACAACGGCTCGATCAAGGACACGTCGACCGACGCGGCGATCCCCAAGGTCGGCAAGCTCATGACAGACATGCTGGTGATGGCGCTCGCCTGCGACATCACCGCGGTCGGCACCCTTCAGTGGAGCGACACCGAGGCGAAGCACACCTTCCCCTGGCTGAACCTGAGCGAGCACCACCATTACTACCAGCACGACGGCGGCTTCAGGGCGGCCGAGTGCGAGCTCATCTGCAACTGGTATTCGAAGCAGCACCTCTATCTCCTGCAGGAGATGGAGAAGGTCGACATGGGCGGACACTCGCTGCTCGACGAGAGCGTCGTCTTCTTCCACTCCGAGATCTCGGATCCGCCGAGCCACAAGAAGACGAACATGCCGTTCCTCCTGGCCGGCGGCGGCGGCGGTCTGCGTACGGGGCGCTGGCTCCGGTACAAGAACCTCCCGCACAACAACCTGCTCGTGTCGATCTTGAACCTGTTCGGCGACCCCCGGACCACGTTCGGCACCCCGGAGCATTGCACCGGGCCGCTCACGAACCTGACATAGCAGCGAGAACGAGGCGCGTCCGAGCAAAACCGGGCGAGCCGTTTGGAGGCACCACGCAGAGGCCCACGCCCGCGGTGTCGTTCACCGGGACATCAAGCCGAGCAACCTGCTGCTGGTCAACGGCGAGGTCGACCAGGTGAAGGTGCTTGATTTCGGGATAGCGTGGCAATCCGGGGCGACGAGCCGCCTGACGCAGACGGGATCGATCCTGGGGACCCCCGGGTACATGGCCCCGGAGCAGGCTCGCGCGGAGCGCGAGGTGGGCCCGCCGACGGACGTGTTCGCGCTCGGTTGCGTGCTGTTCGAGTGCTTGACCGGCGAGCCCGCATTCCAGGGGGAGCACCTCGTGGCGCTGCTCGCAAAGCTCCTCTTGGAAGAGCCGCCGCGCCTGCTCGGAGCGGGCGGCGGCGTTGCTCGACGAGACGCGCGGGCTCCATGGGCGAGGCGCGCTGGTGCGGATCGACGACGTGACCCGGGCGCTGCTGGACGCGCGCTTCCAGGTCGTCGAGGAGGCGGGCCGCTTCCTGCTCCACGCCGGTCCTCCTGATCCTCGAGGATCTCCACTGGGGAGACGCGCCCTCGATCAAGATCGTCGACGCGGCGCTGCGCGACCTTGATGACCGGCCATTCGCGGTGATCGCCCTCGCGCGGCCTTCCGTGCACGATGTCTTCCCGCGTCTGTGGGCGACGCGCAATGCCCACCAGATCCGCCTCACCGAGCTCTCGCGGCGCGCAGCGACGGAGCTCGTGCAGAGCACGCTCGGTGCGGCCGTGGAGCCCTCCCAGGCCGCGGCGATCGTCGAGCGGTCCGGAGGGAACGCGTTTTACATCGAGGAGCTGATCCGCGCGGTTGCCGAGGGACGGGGGGCGGCGCTGCCCGACACCGTGCTGGGCATTGTGGAGGCGCGCCTCTCGGCGCTCGCGCCCGAGGCGCGGCGGGTCCTCCGAGCGGCGAGCCTGTTCGGCGAGGTGTTCTGCAAGGGGGAAACAATTCCAATACGCAAAAATAATCATGAATGATTCCGAAATGTTGGCTGCTGTGACTGGCAGGTGTGGCGGCAAACGCGGGGAGGCCGGGGGGCTGTACGGGGCCATGGGGGCGCACCCGTGCCGGTGCTGGCGGTCGCGGGTCGTCAAGAGCGCGGCTTCGGGTCGCTGCGCCTGGGGCACGTGCTCGGGGCTGTGGTCGTTCACCATCCAACTGGTCGATGAACAGCGACCACGCTCTCAACGTCGCCGTAGCGTCTTTTTCGTTTGACTTATCCTCAGCAAAGTCGAGCGTCCATCCATGAACGAGAAGAAGAAGGCCTCTCTTCGCATGGGCCGGAGCAACCAGGACTTCCTCAGCCGCGCTGCCAACGGCCGGAGCAACCAGGACTTCCTCAGCCGCGCCGCCAACGGCCGGAGCAACCAGGACCTCCTCAGCCGCGCCGCCAACGGTCTGAGTAACCAGGACCTCCTCAGCCGCGCCGTGGACGACGGAAGCGAGAGCGGTCCGTGTAACGATGTGGTGGAGTGCGACGACGACCAGTACGAGTTCCGACCGGTCGACGATTCGCAGTGGTGGTTCAGGTGCGACGTGATCAGGCTCAGCGACGAGATCACGGTCGGCGAGGTGCGTTACAGCGGGCCGCGTGAGCCGCGCGAGGAACTCGTCGGACACCGTCTGGATTCAGGACTGAGCCGGGAAGCCTTTTTCCTCATCGTGGACACCTGGCGCAAGCACGTGCTCGGGTGAAAGGGCTCCACGCTCGCAGACGCCGCGGCCGCCCTGCCTGCTCGGGCGCCATGTGCGCCACCACGCAGACGACAGGCGCCGCGCCAAGCTCGCACGAGGTCAAGATCCAGAGCTCGACTTGGTGGACCTCGACGCCGGCGACGACCCCGCGCGCCGGCGTCCGCCTCGATTCGGCGGAGCTCCGCATCGGCTGGGTGGATATCAAGGGACCCGAGCTCGCCTGACGTCCACGTCGGCCTCGCGGCGCTCCGCGCTCGATAACCTCTACGCTGCGGCCTAGATGCCTGCTTCGGGGCCATGTACCCGGACGCCGGCGCCATCCCGCGTTCGCGCCCGCCAACGGTGTGTCCGCGCTCGGCCTGGTGGACATTGAAGGCCCCGAGCTCGTCGGCGTCGTCCTCCACGCCGGTGCTGCGGCCGAGCTGCTTCAGGAGGAGGCCGCGCGTGCGGGACAGGCCCCAAGCACGTCAGCTCCGGCACGCATCGGCCCGGCGGATAACGCGCAGCCAGTCCGCTGCGTTCCTAGCCGCTGCCACACGCGCCGTGGGCGCAGCAGTGGCCAGGCTCGATACCGAGAGGTGGTGCCTTAAGGCGCCCGCGAGCGCGTTGGACGCAGCTGCGAGCCAATAGGCCTCCCGCAACGGCCGGGTCAGCACGGGAGCGAAGCCGCGCGCTGAGAGGTATCCAGCGAGCAACGTGTCGTGGCGACGCTTCGCCTCCTCCCAGTAGCCAAGGACCTGGAGCCAGGAGCTCACGTCTTCGAGCGGCGAGCCGATCCGCGCGCGCCGCGGGGTTGAGGAGGGCGTCGGCGAGCGCGGGGCTGTCGTCGGCGTCGCGCTACATGGCCCCGGAGCAGACCTCTCCGGCCCGCCCGAGGGGCCGCGGTCATAGAGGTTTCCGCTTTGTCAGCCGCGGTACTTCGGTACGCTCGCCCCGATGGGGATGCGTCATCTTGGGGCGGTCGCGTTGGTGACCGCGGTCGCGCTGGGCTGTTCCCATAGTCGCCCGCGGCGGCCACGGGTCCGCTTTCCACCGCCACAGCCGTTGCCCGCCTTCGTACAGGTCATCATCAGGGACGCCGTGATCTCCCCAAGCAAGAGCGATGGGCGGGTCTGGGACGGCGTGGGCTCGGTTCCGCAGGAACAGCTCAGCAAGCTCGGGTCGATGATGCGCAGCGGCCAGCCTGTCGCCATCGCGACGAACGTGGCGATGTTCGTTGGACAGCTCGCGAACTCCGGCGTGGAGGCCCCGGAGCCCTACGGCGTCGCCGATCTCTTCGTCGGCGGGCAGCCGTGGGGTCAACGGCCGCTCGATCGGCAAGGGCAGCGCGACACCTGCACCCCCATGTGGGACGGTGCGGTGTGGGACCGAGTCCCGCTCTCGCCGGCGGTCCACATCAGCGGGCAGATCCTCGATCGGGACCTCGCGTACCCCGATGCGATCGGCAACTTCGTGATCAACTACGGCCACCTGGTCGAGGCGCTGCAAGCTCGCCGCGTCTACCCGGTGAAGGTCGACGATCAGGCGATGGGCCAGGTCCTCTTCGTCGGCATCGAGGTCTGGCCGCAGTAGGGCGCCATGACCTGGGCATCGAGGTCCACGTGGTCGATCGCGGAAGCTGTCGCGGCGAGGCCTTCGCGTGAGCTCGGCGCGTCGGGCAGGCAGCGCGGCCGCGGTGTCGAGGTACGCGCGCGGAGCGCCGCGGAGCCGAGGCGCACGCCCGGCGAGCTCGGGCCCGTCGGCGTCGCGCCACATGGCGCCGGAGCAGACAGGGCGGCCGCTGGGTCGAGGTCCTCAAGGAGGCGAAGCGGCTGCGGCGTGAAGGAGGACGCCGGCGAGCTCGGGATCGCGCCGGCGTCGAGACTGGCGCTGTCCGCGATGCCATGCTCACGCGCAGCGACGACGTCCGGCGACCTGATGAGAGCAAAGATGCGAGGCCGGCGAGCGCGGGGCCCTCGCTCCGGAGCGGCCGCAGGGTCGAGATGCACGCCGGCGCGCGGGGCCGCCGCCGGCGCATCGAGGTCCACCTGGTCGAGCTCAGAAGCGCCGGCCGGTGAGGACCTCGCGCACGATCTCGTCGAGGCGCACGTCGGTGAGCTTGGAACCATCGCCCGTCTGCTGAAGGCGCGCTCGGCGAAGTCAAGCGCCATCGTGCGCGGCGGTGCGGATTTGGGGGCGGGTGCTGTTAGCCAGCAATTGGGTTGGCTAACAGCCGGACCACTGAACAGCTAGAAAGATGCGCCCGTCCGCCGAACGGTTTGCGGCTCTGCCGCCGCGCGAAGCACGGCCAGCAGCTTGTTCGGCAATGGGCGCGAAGCGCTGTCGACCAGGCTCCTCGACGCCCTTATCGCCCCGCTGGGTGCGTGCGACGCTGGGATGAGGGTGGAAGAAGCGCAAGCCGCCGCAGAGCACCGAAGAACTGCCAAGACGAGATGAAGGCCCCAAGTCCCCCGCATCGCCGCAAACGCCCACATCACACTTTCGGAAGCCTCTGCGGTAGGATGCACGCCGATGACCATCACTACCTTCGAGAGGACGAGCCTCTGGACCTCCACGCTAGCACTTCGGTCTGACGCGGACCCCGACACGAAGGCGCGCGAGGAGCTACGCACCGCCTTTTCCCGCTTTCGGGAGCGAGCCGCAGCGATCGGAGCCGAGATCGCGCGTGACTTACCGGACTTCACCGTCCACGACGTCACCCACCTGGACTCTCTCTGGACCATGGCCGAGATAACTGCCGGCGCTGACTTTCCTCTGACGCCGACCGAGGCATTCGTGCTCGGTGGCGCGTTCCTGATCCATGACCTTGGGATGGGCCTGGCCGCATATCCCGAAGGCGTGGCGGCGCTCCATCGGGACAAGGCCTGGTCCGATGCCGTCGCGGCTCTCCTGCGACGCAAGCTCGACCGCGTCCCCACACCCGAAGAGATCGCCTTTCCTCCGCCGGACATCGAGAAAGAAGCCATCGGCGAGACACTTCGCAACCTTCACGCGCGTCATGCCGCCCACCTCGCCTTGATCTCCTGGCACGATCCGACAAGCCGCACGGCGTATCACCTCATCGAGAGTCCCGAGTTGCGAGAGCTCTTCGGCGCCACGATCGGACGCATCGCCTACAGCCACTGGTGGTCCGTCCCGGCGCTCCGGGAGAAGTTCTCGGCGACCCTCGGCGCGCCGACTTGGTGCCCGAAAGAGTGGACCGTCGACGCGCTCAAACTTGCCTGCGTCCTCCGCGTCGCCGACGCGAGCCATATCGACGCCCGGCGGGCTCCTGGCTTTCTCCGTGCCCTTCGGAAGCCTCGCGGGATCGGGGATGAACACTGGAAGTTCCAGCAGAAACTGCATCAGCCGCAGCAACGGGATCATCGCTTGATCTACACGACCGGAAGCCCCTTCCGCCTAAACGACGCGCCCGCCTGGTGGCTCTGCCTCGACACCCTGAAGATGATCGATGGCGAACTGCGGCACGTTGACACGCTCCTCGCCGACACGGGCCGGCGCCGACTGCAAGCGCGGGGCGTGGCCGGCGTGGACGACCCCTTGCGGCTCACCGACTACATTCCAACCGAGGGGTGGGTCCCCGTGGACACGCGCGTCCGGGTGAGCGACGTGCCCTCGTTGGTCGAGCGTCTCGGTGGAGAGCAGCTTTATGGAAACGACCCGACCGTACCTCTGCGCGAGCTGATCCAGAACGCATCGGACGCCGTGCGGGCGCGCCGGCTGCTCGAGGATCGCTCCAAGGATTGGGGCGAGATTGTAGTACGGCTGGGATCTGACGCGACCGGTCCCTGGCTTGAAGTGGAGGACAGCGGTTTGGGCATGTCCATTCACGTGCTCACTGGTCCGCTGCTCGATTTCGGGACAAGCTACTGGGAGTCCGCGCTCATGCGGCAGGAGTCGCCCGGCCTTCTCGCAAAAGGGTTCAACCCCACCGGACGGTTCGGGATCGGGTTCTTCTCGGTCTTCATGTGGGGGAGCCACGTTAGGGTCACGACGCGCCGGCCGGAGGAGGCGCAGAAGGACACGCGGGTGCTGGAGTTTTCGACGGGGCTGTTAACGCGTCCAATCCTCCGGCCTGCGGAGGAGGAGGAGCGGCTGAAGGACGGAGGGACGAAGGTCCGAGTGTGGCTGAAGACGGATCCGGCGGCGAGTGGCGGGTTGCTGGAGAAGTGGGGGGAGCGGCTGTGGTCACTAGAGAGACTGTGTGCATGGCTTTGTCCGGCGTTGGATGTCCATCTGATCGTGGAAGGAGACGAACATAAGCGAACGCGCGTTGTTGCTGCGTCCGACTGGGTTACATTACCAGCAGACGAGCTCATCGAAAGACTCTATGAGCCAGGTGTCGATGATGCCAATAGTGCAAAATTTAGAGCCAACCTCATATTCTATGCGGCCAATCTTCGACTGCTCCGCAATAGTTCTAATGAAATCGTCGGAAGAGTCGCTGTTTTCTTTTCGCGCCCTGGTGCCTTACTTGGCGATTCTCACGCTGGCGCCGTTACTATCGGTGGACTGAGAGCAACGGAGCTCAACCTCATCGGTGTACTCACTGGCAGGCCGGTTACAGCGGCAAGAAGCGTCGCGATCCCTATTGTTGAGAATTCAACCATTGCGCAGTGGGCCTCAGACCAAGCGCGCCTCATCGCACTCAACCATCCACAAAAAGATGAAGACCTATACCACTTAACCCACGTTGTTTATACATGTGGTGGCGATGCGGCAAATTTACCGATCGGTCGAGGGAGGGACGGCTGGCTCACTGCTGAAGACATTGCCTTGTGGACGGATGTTCACGAAGTCCTGCTTGTCGATACCATGATAGGTATGTCAGTGCACGACGTAACGAAGGTGCGTCTCGACGCAAACGTGATCGCAACCACGTCATCGGATGTTGTAGTCCTCATGGGCGATGCTTATCGACCGAAGTCGTGGCCTGACTGGCATGCGTCAACGGCACAAGATGATTGGTTATTTCGTTTCCAAACGCCAGAAGGGGCTGTCATCAAAGCCTTGGCAAGGGCATGGTCCACATCTGTCAAAGCCATCCTGGATGTATCTCAGTTGGGTGATGACGCCCTCAGGGAAAAGGGGACTCGTAGGGTCGGCACCTTGAAGGGAAAGGTTGTGGCCGAATTTGTCAAAGTTATTCGCAACCCTGCCAATTGTCACGAGCCCAGTAGCCAACGCGGTCACCAAAATAAGCCGAACAAGATCGCTCGTGTTCGGTAATACACACAGTTCATAAGCCACGTAGCTGTGGATCATGGGCTCTTCGGTGAAACCGAGGCCAGCATTTCATGCAGCCAGGAGCCGCGCCGTACCGATCGCGGCCATCTGGCAGCGTCCGGCTGCTGCAGCTCATGGGCCAGCAACACGACGGGGGTTGCGCCTGGCGGCGCGATAGCGGGGTAGCGGCCCGTGACCGGCGTCGTCCCGGCACACCCCGCGACCCTGCAATCACCGTGGACACCGTCCAGCCCTCGCGCCTCTCGAGATCGTCGTACGAAAGTAAGCGCCCGACCAACGCCATCGTGACCATCCCGTCGGGGCCCGTTACCAGTGCCCATCGCTTCCTCCTTCGCGATGGGGATAGGTAACCGGCGCCACGCCGACGGTCACGATGGCGTTGGTCGGGCGCTTACACCGCGGCCGCCCGGACCGCCGGCGGATGGGCGCTCGGAGTGTTCGTCAACCAGTAGGTCGCCGAACACTCCCGCCGCGTAACCGCCTGCGCACCTGCGTCGCCAGGGATGGGTCGACCGCCTTCCATCCCGGTTCCATCGCAGCGATTCTCTTGTCACCCAAACGGCGGCAGGGGCCCCCGAAACGGTGGTAGTGGTCGCGAGCGGTCGCGACCACCGCGCGAAACGCCCGGGTTTTCCCCTTCTCGCGACTTGTTGACCGCCCTCGCTTGTTTTCCAGATAGAAGCGCCGCGTGAGCTCGTGGCCGTCGCCGGCGAGCTCCTCGAGTGCGTGCTCGGCGCTGCGGCCCCTGGTTGATCGCGGAGCGGCCGCGGGCGTCGAGGAGGACGCCGGCGAGCGCGCGCGATCGCGCTGGCGTCGTACATGGCGCCGGAGCAGACAGGAAGGCTGCGTTTCTCACTCCGGAGCGGGCGCAGGTGCGCGGGGCCGCCGACGGCGCGCTACATGGCGCTCGAGCAGACGGGCCGCAGGGTCGAGGTCCGCGACCGCTCCACGCGCGGGGATCGAGGTGGACGCCGGCGTGTTCGGGGCCAGCGATGTCGGCGTGGTCAAGCGCTTCGGGCCCGGCCGTCGCTCGTTGAACGCGGGCGTCCAAGCAGCGCGTGGTCGCGGCACTGCAGAATCGTGAGGCGTGGCGCGGCCCGCCCTTGTCGCGCGGGCGCCGTCGACCGAAGACCGCGGCTCCGCAGCGGTATGGTCGAGCTCTTGATCCGTCCGTTCTCCGGCCCCGCTCGCCGGTGTACCGCGTGCGGTGTGATGGAGGTGATGGCGCTCCTGGGCAATCTGCATCGCCTGCGCGAGGTGATCGGCGTAGTCGCGGCTCGGCAACTCGACGACGCCGAGAGACCCGCCGGCCGGGGCAACAGCGGCGACGCCCTCGAGCAGTGGCGAGGGCTGCGGGACCATCCGGGCTGCGGTGCCTGCGGAGCCCCATCGGGCCATCCGTAGCCGGTCTCGTGGCTCCCCGCCAATGCCGCCGCGATGCGTGGCGCTCGCGGGCGGCGCAGACGCGCGAGCAACGTCGTGCGGCTCCAGGCGCGTGAGCGCTAGCGCGTCGTCATCGTTGACCGTGCAGGCCATCGCCAGGCGCCGCGCTCGCGGCAGCGCGGCCGCGCGAGCGACGTCGCATGGTGCCACGCGCGTGGGCGTCACGGCGCGCGGTCACTGCTGCCTGGGCACGGTGCCGCGCTGGGTCGGGCTTGCAGCCGACATCGTGCAGCGCGGGGCGCGTGGCCTGTCGCGCGGACCCGCGGCGGAGCGGCCAGGCAGCTGGCGCCAGCACGTCGACACGCGCTGGCGCCGCGCGGGTAGCTGCTCGCCGGCGCACGCTCTGGACGGTACGACCCCTGGCCAGTGCAGTGTGCTCGCCTAGATTCCGTTTGACGCCGATCCTCTGATCAGAAGAATGCCCCGCGTCGGCACGTTGCTCACGAGTTGCGGAAGACGGGAAGGGGACGATGGGCACAAGAAGGCGGCGGATCCCATGGGCGATCCTGGTCATCCCGCTGCTCGTCGTCGTACCGACGCAAGGAGAGGCCTCCGAGCTGAGCGCTGGTGTGAGCCTCGGGTGGCTCCAGGCCGGTACCGTTCCGCGCCTCGCAGTGGGGCCGCACGCGGGCATATCTTGGCCCATCCAGCGAGACATCCTGTTCACGGTGCACGACCTGTGCACGATCCTACCCCCGATCCAGGAGGACGGGCTCGGGATCTACAACCAGACCTCGGTTGACATCGGGTACGCGTGGAAGGACGGCAACGTCAGCACGGGACCGTCTGTCGCGTTCTACCTCATGCCGGCGTGCGGCGTCACCTTGTGCGGCCAGGTCGGTGGCTTGGCCGTAGGCGGCCACGCGCAGACCAACGCGTACGTCGCCGGACCGCTGGGGGTGTCGGTGAGCGTCAACGTGGATTGGGTCGGTCGGGGCAGTCTGGTGCTCCCGGGCTATGTGTCCGTCGTCGTTGTTGCTGGTCCTGTGCTTCGATGGAGTGAGAAATGAACGCGAGAAAACTTCTATTATTGATCTTGGTCATCGCGGTTTGGGCGCTGGCGGCGTGCAGCATGACGTTCGGCGACTGCTATCCTGTCGGGGAAGGAACTTCGGGTGCAGGGGCCGGTCCGGGCTCCGAGCCACGCCCCGTCTTCACCTCCTCCGCATCCGGTGACTTCGGGGCCGACCCCCAAGGCGGCGGCGAGCGAAAGATCGCGTGCAACGAGTGGGAGCTTGAAGACGAAGAGGAGAGACCGAGCGACAGCTCGGAGACCCCAACGACATACCGCCCGGAGAGCCCGCGAGACCAGTGCCCCGGAGCCGGCGATGTAGCGGGAGCCGGAGCGACCTTCTTGAGCTGTAGCGGTGCATGCAGCCCGAAGTGTCCGAAGCCTGGAATGGCCCACTTTCTCTGGGTAGATTTCGATTCGTCGTTCTTTACGTTTGTTACCATTGTCGAGGATGACGGCCGGGGGAAGGCGGGCGGGTGGCAACAGGCCAAGACAAGCCTGAATTTCAAGCACGTATTTTCAGGCGGCACCACCGAGTGGTCCTGCGCTGTCACCATCAAAATGCCGATCCGGACTGAGTTTATGGGGAAAATCGATCCACTTCGTGCAGCCAGCCTCAGCGAAGAGATCACGGAGGATGTTGCCAACGTCATGGACTACAACCTGCCGCCAGGGATCTTTTGCACAAGATTTGCCACTCAGGCAAAAGCCGCGTTCAAGTCCAAGTACCCGCTACTCGGCGCGTCGGTGACGAGTCCATGAAGACAACTCGCTCCGAGCTGCTCGACGTTATCTACCGATTCTACCCGCGGGGTGTGCAACAAATCATGCGCATCTATGTGCCTCCGGGCGAGCCCGTCTACGAGGACACGGAGGAGCACGGCCGCCTGGTGGAAGCCGCAAACCGCGGGCGAGCGGAGTACCCGAGGTGGGAAGCGATGATCCACCGTATGTACGAACGATACGGCCTTCAAAACGAGTCGCTCAACCTGTTTGCGGGGGGGATCGACCCGGCGTACTCGGCCCGCATCTATCGCCCCAAGGACTTCGAGCCCGCTCCTTCGCTCAGCAGCAGGGCTTCGCTCAGCTTCCACGTGAGCCTTCTCGGGCCTTATTATGGAATCCACAGCAGGGGCGAGCCCGACGAGATACCGGCGGCGGTCGCAGAAGAGATCGAGGCCACGTACCCCGGTTACCAGCCGATCCCGCCGGAGCTCGGGAACGAGGTGGTGCCGGATGTGGCGATGGACGGGGTGATGATGGGCGAGGCGACGATCTACGTGTGCCTCTTCTCGGACGTCTGGACTTGGGTGGATCCGTAACCACAGCCCCGGGCGGCCGCCGTCCACGTGACCGCATTCGGTCGCACGGACGGCGAGGCGCTCGAGGTGAGCTCGGCGGCGCTATGCGCCGTGGGGAGCTCAGGCGGCTCGCTCCTCGGCAGGGAGCATCTGCTCCAGGGATGGGTGTCCGGATAAGCTTTCGGACTTTCTGAACGACACTACGTGATTCTATGTGATCCTTCTGCGATAGGTTTCACCGCGCGGCGGACGCTGCGTTCAAGTCCAAGTACAAGAGACTCGGCGCCAAGGTGACCAGTCCATGATGATAACTCGCTCCGAGCTCCTCGACGTTGTTTACCGCTTCTACCCGCGCGGTGTGCATAAAATCACGCGCATCCATGTGCCCCCCGACGAGCTCGTCTACGAGGACACGGAGGAGCGCCGCCGCCTAGTGGAAGCCGCAAACCGAGGGCAAGCGGAGTACCCAAGGTGGAAGGTCATGATCGACAGGCTGGGGGAGCGATGCAGCCTTCAGAACGAGTCGCTCAGCCTGTTGGCGGGGTGGGTCGAACCGGCGTACTCGGCCCGCATCTGGCTCACCGATGATGCGGCGCTCAGCTTCCACGTGTCCCTGCTCGGGCCATACTACGGGATCCACCTCCCCGGCATCCCGGAGGAGGAGCCGGTGGCGCGCGAGATCGCTGGGGAGATCGAGGCCACGTACCCCGGCTACCAGCCGATCCCGCCGGAGCTCGGGAACGAGGTGGTGCCGGATGTGGACATGGACGGGGTATCGATGGGCGAGGCGACAATCTACGTGTGCCTCTTCTCGGTCGTGTGGACTTGGGTGGATCCGTAGCTGTTCCCCTGGGTGGGTGCCGCCCGCGTGGCCGAACTCGGGCGCTTTGCCGTCGAGGCGCTCGAGGCAAGCTCGGCGGTGCCCCCTCGACGAGGGCGCGTCCGCGGCGATACTCGCCGGGGATAGCTCAGGCGGCTCGCACCTCGGAAGGGATCATCGGGTCCAGGGGCTTTGCCCTAGAATAGCGATCACGTTGATCAAGCGAGAAATAAACCGCCAAGACACCAAGGACGCCAAGAGAAGATTCTCTTCGGCGGGGTGGACACGGGCCGGCCCGTGCCTGCGCCGCGCGCGGCGCCGAAGGCTCGAAACACGAAGGGAACCGCCCTGCCGGCGATGACGATGGAGAGGTGGCGTCCGAGGACAACCTGATGCGTGCGTTCGAGAAGGTGGCGCAGAACGACGGCGCGCCTGCTCCGGTACCGGAACCTCCCGCCGTCGTGCAATGAGGGCGAGACCGAACAGGGCGACGGTGAGCCCGATGTACGCGGACCTGCTGCCAGCGCCGTGAGCGCTGCATTGTGCGTCGTTGCTTGTGTCGTCCGTCCCATCCATTCTGCTGCTGCCGGCGGCCACGCTGGAGGTGCCACCGCCCCCGCCATTCCCTGCTCGGCCGCCCGCGGCCGGCTCCGCACCGCCGTCTCCGCCTACCCCCGGCTCCGCACCGCCGTTTCCGCCCACCCCCAGCTCCGCACCGCCGCTCCCGCCCGCGCCGGGCTCCACGACGCCGCCTCCGCCCGTGCCAAGCCCTGCGCCGCCGCTTCCGCCCGCGCCGCCGGCTGCGGCCAGCCCGGGTGAGGGCTCCCAGCTGAGCAGCCGCGAGACGACGCGCCGCGTGCGCGCAGCAGGGCCGAGCTTGTCATAGCTCAGGAGGAACCGGCCATCCTCGCCGCGGGCCAGCATCGGCGCATTGCACTCGTCATCGACGAGCAGCGCCTCCATGCCCGGCGTTCCATCGGGGGCCACGGCGCGGATCCGGAGCCGGTGCGTCTCCGCCTCTTCCCACACCACCTGGTAGCTCGCGCCGTCCCAGGCCACGGCCGCCGCATGACCGGCGCTCGTCGGCGAGATCAGGAACGCTTCGCCCCGCCAGCCGCCCGTGCCGTAGATTCGACCGTGCACCGGCCCCTCACCGCCCTCCGGCCAGCTACCTGCGGACTCCGTCCAGACAACGAGCGTGTCCGTGCCGTCCGTCGCCCCGGCGATGGCGGCCGGTGCGCTCGACAGCAGGAAGCCCTCCCCGACGCCTCCCGTGCGGCTCACGGGGACGAGATGCAGGCCCGCCTTCACGTAGGCCACCAGGTAGTCCCGCCCGGCGTGGAGCGGCATCGCGTGCGACTCCGGCCCGACCGAGGGCACGATGGGGAACACCGGGCCAGCGCTCCCCGAAGCGCCGAGCAGGCGGCCGGACGCGGTGTACACGAAGGGCTCCTCCGCGGTCCTCTCCACGAAGGTCACCAGATAGCCGTCGCCGTTGCCGGCGACCGACGGCGTCGCCGACAGGTGGAGCGACGAGACGGCGACGCTCTGCCCGAGCGCGCCGTCGCCCGACACCCGCCGCAGGTGATCCCCACCGGCGCCGAGCGCGCTCCAGGTGAGCACCGACGCGCCGCCGCCGTTCGAGGCCAGATCGATCGCGAAGGCGCTGCTCGCGAGCTCGATCCCGACCGGATCGACGACCTCGCCGGCCGCGCTCACGCGCACCGCGCGCGCGGTCATCCGCTCCCGGTCCGGGTCCGGCTCGTCGGTCCAGGCGACGAGGTAGCTCTCGCCGGTCCAGGCGACGCGCGGGGCCCCCTGCTTGTTCGGCAGGGGGCTGAGCCCGAGCCGGCCCGCGGCCAGCGCGAGATCCGGGCCAATCAGGCTGCCCTCGATGCCGTGGCCCTGGAACGCGAGCAGGAAGCGCGAGCCGTTCCACGCGAGCGAGCTCCGATCCGAATCCCAGATGGAGCGAGGCGACCCGTCCGCGAGCCTCACGTCATCTCCCTGCACGACGCCCTCCGCCGAGACGCGGGCCCCGTACATCGCGCGACCGTCCCGCTCGTCGGCCCAGGCCACGAGGTAGCTGCTGCCGTCGAACGCCGCGGCGGGGGCCCCGGTGCCCGGGCTCGGCCGCGAGATCGGGAAGTCCCTTGCCGCGATCGTGCCGTCTGCGCGCAGCACCGCGCCCCGGATCGTGCTGGTGGAATCGTCCCGTACCCACGTGGCCAGGAAGCTCGCCCCGCCGGACGCGAGCGCGGCCAGCCGCGCGTTGCCCGGGCCCTCCGAGATCGGAACGCCCCCGGCGTCGAGCGCCGTCCCATCGCTGGCCACCCGCGTCGCACGGATGGCGCGCGCGCCGCCGCCGACGTCCTCGTCCCAGGCCACGACGGAGACGTCCGCCCCGGCGCCGACCGCCGGGCGCGACGCGCGGCCGCTCGCGGAGAGGGTGCGCTCGGCGCCGGGAACGGCGCTGCCGCTCGGCTCGACGAGGGTCGCGCGGACGTCGTCGGCCCCATCGTCGGCGAGGCTGAGCCAGGCGGCCACGAAGCGCTCCCCGTTCCACTCGACCGAGGGATACACGCCCTCGTCCGACGTCGAGATCGCGAAGCTCGCCGGCCCTTCGAGCGTGCCGTCGGGTCGCATCACGCGGCCGCGGATGGTGATCCGGGCGTCGTCGCCGTACTGGCTCCAGGTGACGAGGTAGCGGCCTCCGCCGTACGCCACGCTGGGCAGGTACTGCCCGGCGGACTCCTCGCCCAGATCCAGCCAGTCGAGATCGAGCACGTCCCCGCGCGCGCCGACGCGGACCGCGCGGATGCGCGACAGATCCTCGAAGACGACGACGTAGCTCGTCCCGTCGGTCGCGATCTCCGGATCGAACCCGACGTCGTGCTGGACGGGCACGGGCGGCTCCGTCCCGATCTCCGGGCCCACCTCCGGATCGAGCAGCGCCGGATAGCCGCTCTCCTCGACGACCGAGGCGGGCACGCGCAGCTCGATGTGGCCGTCCGCCCAGCGGGCGGGCACCGGGACACGGCGGCCCGACGCGTCGATCCACGTGCCGTGGCCGTACACGAACCGCTGCCCCGGCGCGGCGCCGAGGACGAGGCCGCGGGCGTCGCTCGCGACCGAGGGCGCGGCGTCCGCGGCGCCGAGCCGGGCGCTCACGCGCACGACGAGATCGCCGCGCCCCCCGGGCCGCTCGGGGAACCGGAACGCCTGCTCGGCGTTCGCCTCGTGGTTCTTCCACAGCTCGCTGCAGGTCCCGAACGCGCGCTCCGCGCCGCCGTCCGCCGCCATGCGCACGCGGCCCTCGCCGTTCACGCACTCGTGGCCGGCGCGGGCGATCGATCGCGTCGTCAGCGTGAGCGCGCTCCCCGGCTGGAGCTCGCCGGGCGCGCCCTCGACGAGAGGCCCGCGGAGCGCTCGGCGGCGCGCCGTCAGCTCGGCGGCGGTGCGCGCCTCGGCGAGCGCCTGGAGCTGCCTCGCCCGCCCCCTGCGTGCCGCCCTCGCCGAGGGCTTCGCGCGGATCCGCGCCGCGCCGCCCGCGAGGTCGATCCGGTGGGCGGCGCCCTCGGCGGAGAGCCCTTGTCGCGTGGATCGAAAGCTCGCCCGCGCCCTGCTCACGATCCGCCCGAGCTCGACCGGCGCGGCGCCGCTCGGCCGGAGCGCGCGCTCCGCGGGGCGCCCGGCAGGGCCATTCCCCGCCGCCTGCGGTCCAGGCGCGCTGCACGCCGAGGCGCACCCCGCCATCAACAGCAACAATGCTTGACTCGAAGTCAGCGTCACGACGCACCTCCTGACGGCCTTGGCAGCCGACGCGCACCCCGCCGTCCTCCGATGGATGAGCCAGCAGGACGGTAACAGCGTGTGAGCGTTCACGTCGATCGCGCACCACGACGAGGTCATGCGACGACTCCGGTGTTGTGACCTGGCCAGATCGCCGAGTCAGCAAGACCCGGAGGACGCTGCGCGCTTGACGGGGGGAGGGGCGTGAAGACCGCCGCCAGGCGGCGGGCCAGACCGAGCTGGCCCGCCGCTCTCACTGCGCTCTCACTGGAGAATGGCCGGGGACGGATTCCCCGTATAGACCTGCGAGCAGCGGGGCTTCTTTGGGTCGGACGGGCAGCGGAGCCCCTGGTAGAAGCTCAGCGTGTTCGCCAGGGGGGCATAGCCGCTCGGGACCTGGAGCTTCGACACCGAGCCGAAGTAGGCGAGGCACGCGTCGCGCCACCAGCGCGCCTCGTAGTGCTGGATCTCGAGGAAGTCGCTCACGTCACCGAAGCGCTTGGCATCGATACGGCCCTCGACGGACTTCCATGTCTCTCGCATCACGCCCACTTCATCGACGCCCTGGCTGTAACGATGGACGAGCTCCTCCCAGACCGTCCTCCCCGACTTCAGCTTGTCTTGCCAGCCGACGCGGTGGAAGAAGAGCACGAGATCGTCCGGCACCGTGTCCCGGCTCCCGAACTTCTGTCCCACCTGCGCGGCGTACTGGCCAACAGCGTTGCTGCCCGCCGAGGTGCGGTTGAAGCCGATGCTGTTCGCGTCCGCCTTGTGATAGTAGACCGGGTTCCACTCGACGCGGCTCAGGCTGTTCAGCCATGGCCCTGGCCCGTAGTGATGGTCGTTGCCCATGATGTGGACAAGGCCGAGGGGCGTCATGTAATCGACGAGCGCCTCGCGTGACTCCATCATGATCTGGACGACCGGCTCGACGACGACGGGGTCGTTCGAGAAGGTCTGCCGGACCCACTCCTCTGCGATGGCCTCCGAGGAGAGGTCCGGGTTCCACGCCAGGCGTCCGAACACGTACCAGTTCGCCTGGTTCATCTGCGATCCGGTCCAGTTCGTGTCGTCACCCACGTTGGCGACGCCCGAGATCGCGGTGGTCGTGTACTTGTGGAGGGTGCCGTCGATGACCCGCGCCACGGTCGAGCCCTCGCCGCCCGCGTAGGTGTCCGCCTTGAGGACCTCCTCGTAGAGCGGGCCGAGGTAGGCGAGGTGCGTGTCCTCGCCGAGGTACTCCTTCGTGATCTGGAGCTCGAGGGCGAGGGGCGTCTTCGGCATGGCCCCGAACAGCGGATGGAACGGCTCCCGGGGCTGGAAATCGAGCGGGCCGTTCTTGGCCTGCACGAGGACGTTGCCCTTGAATTTGCCGTCCAGAGGCTTGAACTCCTCGTAGGCCTGCTTGATGCGGTCCGGCGGGCTGGTGTCGGAGTAGACGAAGGCGCGCCATATCACGATGCCGTCGTGCGGCGCGAGGGCGTCGGCGAGCATGTTGGCGCCGTCGGCGTGGGTCCGCCCGTAGTCCTGCGGCCCTGGCTGCCCCTCGGAGTTCGCCTTCACGAGGAAACCACCGAAGTCGGGGATCTGCTGGTAGATCTCGTTGACCTTGTTCGTCCACCATTGCTTGACGCTGGCGTTGGTCGGATCGGCCGTGCTCAGGTTGCCGATCTCGACCGGCGCGCTGAACCGCGCCGTGAGGTAGACCTTGATGCCATAAGGGCGGAAGACGTCGGCGAGCGCCTTGACCTTCGTAAGGTACGATGGAGTCAGGACCTGCGCGTTGGCGTTCACGTTGGTCAGCACCGTCCCGTTGATGCCGATGGAGGCGTTGGCCCTCGCGTAGTCCTTGTAACGGGGAGAGAGCGTGCCGGGCAGCGCGCTCCAGTCCCAGATGGAGCGGCCCGCGTAGCCGCGCTCCACGGTGCGATCGAGGTTGTCCCAGTGGTTCAGGATGCGATGGCCGATCTTCGGAGAGCCGGTGAGCGACAGCTTGTCGAGGGCGCTGTGGCTCTGGACGTGCCGCAGGAGCGCGAAGGCGCCATAGAGCACGCCCACCTCGGTGTTGCCGGCCACGGCGATCACCCGTTGGCCTCCGACGTCGGCGGCCTCGACGAGGTAGCCCTCGGGGCCCAGGGCGCCGAGGCGCGCCGCGAGCGGCAGGCCCTTGATGACGTCCGCGGTGGCCGTCCCGATCACCACGGCGCCCGCTCCGTCGACGGCCGCGCCGGTCCCGACCGTTCCGCCCGTCAACCCGCTCAGCCCTTTGACGAGCTCGGCCTCGGCGATGTCGAGGCTCGCGCCGGTCCCCGACTTGACCACGCGCTTGAAGGCCGCCTGATACTCCGCGAGGCGCCCCGGAATCGGCACCTTCGGGTACCTGAGCCAGAGGTCTGCGCCCGTCTCGTCCGGCAGGGCGCCCGGCGCGGGGTACTCCTCGTCGGAGCCCGACATCCCGCCCGTGCTCCCTGTCGATGCTGTCGTGTCCATGCCGCCCTGACCGACCGATGCGCCGCCGCCCGTGCCGGTGTTCGCGCCGCTGCTCGCGCCGCCGCCCGTGCCGGTGGCCCCGCTGGGGCTCCCCGCCGCGCTGGAGCCGCCGCTGCCGGTCACCTCGTTCGGCTCATCGGTGCCGCTCGAGGAGCAGGCGCCCGCGAGCGCCGCGCTCAAGAGCCCGACAACGAGGAGCGGTACCCTCAGGATCTTCATCGAATGAGGCCGTCGAGGGGGCGGCCGGCCCGCGCGACGTGGCATCTTGTTTTCCGAAGGAGGCGCCATCTGAATCAGCCTTTCCATGGAGGGTGGCTTGGGAAAGAGGGTGAACCAACCGATTCGCGGATCTCGAGGGTGGATCTCGACGCCCGTCAAGCGCTAAACGCGCCGTGCAAGACTGCAACGCACCGCGGCTCCGCCATGCCTTGCCCAGCTCGTCAGAGGTCGCTTCTTGTGCGGTCGTGTGCGAAGTGTTCAGCGTTCCTGCATTTCTGGCGGGGTCCGAGCAAAAAACGTCAGGAATGCCGACTGAAGCTGCCAATCACCGTGATCGAGGTGCCTTGCGTGCGCGGTGAGCAGCGGCGACGACTCGACAGGCGGAGGAGGCGACGGACCCGACGCGCAACCTCGAGCTCAGCCGGCGCCACCACCTCTGCAGATCAGGGCACAGGGGGCCGGCCGTGGTATGCCATCGCGGTGTCCAGCGCCGCTGATCCCTCGGCTCCTCCGCCGTCGCCCGCCTTCGAGGCCAGCGACTACAGCTGGCTCGTCGGCTTCGAGGGCGACTGGCGCGACACCTGGTGGAACCGTGATTTCGTCGAGCTCATCGCCCGCCGGCTCCGGCTCGGCGAGGTGCGCGCGGCGGTCGATGTCGGCTGCGGCGTCGGGCACTGGGGGCGCACCCTCCTGCCCGTGCTCCACGGCGACGCCACCCTGGTGGGCGTCGATCGTGAACCGTCGTTCGTCGCGCGCGCCGCCGCCGAGGCCGAGGCGTGCGGGGTGGCGGCGCGCACGTCGTATCGGGAGGGCCTTGCCGAGGCGCTCCCGCTGCCCGACGCGAGCGTCGACCTCGCCACGTGCCAGACGGTCCTGATGCACGTCGCCGACCCGCTGCGGGTGCTGCGCGAGATGCGCCGCGTCCTGCGCCCCGGCGGCCTCCTGCTGGCGGTCGAGCCGAACAACTTCGCCGAGAAGGCCACCGCCCTGGTCACCGCGCCCGGCCTGTCGCGCGCCGACCGGCTCTCGCTGCTCGAGCTAGAGGCCATCTGCCAGGACGGCAAGCGCGCGCTGGGACAGGGGGACAGCTCCGTGGGCGAGCGGCTGCCAGGGCTCTTCTGCGAGGCAGGGCTCGGCGATCTCCACGTGTTCCAGTCGGACAAGTGCTCCGCGCTGATCCCGCCGTATGAGACGCCCGCGGAGCGCGCGGAGCTGCGCCAGATGCTGGCGTGGATCGACGGCGGCATCTGGCTCGGAACGGGCGGCACCCGCGACCAGGCCCACGCCTGGTATCTGGCCGGCGGCGGCGATCCGGCGCAGTTCGAGCGGCTGTGGGCGATCGCCATGCAGGAGGCCCGCGCGTGGAAGCAGGCCGCGCTCGCGCGCACGCTCGGCGGGGCGCGCGGGGTGACGTTCTATCTGGTGTCGGGGCGCAAGCCGGCGTGACGCCCGGCCTCGGAGCGGCGTAGCTCGACGGCGGCGACGATGGCGCGCGTCCAGGCGGCCTGAGCGACGGCGGCACGATCCGGAGGACCGACTCGGGGGGAGATCGCTGCCAGGAGCGCTCGCTCCTTGGAGCTGCGTTTCCGGGTTGCTCTTGCTCTCTCATGGTGCCCCGCCCCACCGTGGGGTATCCGCATGTGAGTAGCTGTCCGACGAACACCGTGGTTGCCAGGCAGGGGATCGGCGAGGTCCGCGAGGTGTTCATGATCAGACCCACGCTGGCCGGGAATATTGAGCTCTACCAATTGAACGAGAGGGTTCGCAGGCGTCTCGCTGGTGCACGTATCCACCTTGAGCAGAAGCCCGCGACTCAGTCGTTCCGATCCTGGAGCATCTTATGCGTATGACTCGCTTGCTTGGCTGCATCTCCGCTGCGTTCGCGTTCGGTCTGCTTGCGTGCGCCGTGGAGCCCATCGAGGAAGAGGATCTCGACACGCTGGACGGCGCCCTGGACAGCGCTGACGGCTCGATGTCGGCGGATGTCGCGATTCAGTCGGACTGGGGGAACGGCTACTGCGCGAACGTCAGGGTGACGAACAAGTCCCGCTCCCCGGCCACCACGGGCTGGAACGTGGTCGTCCGGCTCAACGGCTCGACGCTGGCCAACGCGTGGAACGTGACCTCGGTGTCCTCGAACGGGCAGTTCACCGCCACGAACGTGACCCACAACGCAGCCATCAAGGAGAAAGGTTGGGTGGAGTGGGGGTTCTGCGCAAACGGCAGCGGGCGGCCCGCCGTCGCGTCGGTCACCGGCAGCGGAGGCACGATCGTCGGCACGGGCGCGTCCTCCTCGTCGAGCAGCAGCGCGAGCTCGTCGTCGAGCAGCAGCTCCTCGTCGAGCAGCAGCGCGAGCTCGTCGTCGAGCAGCAGCTCCTCGTCGAGCAGCAGCAGCTCGGGGGCCGGCGGGGCAGGTGGCTCTGGCGGTGCGGGCGGCTCCGGTGCGGGCGGCTCCGGCGGCTCCGGGGGCTCTGGTGGGTCGGGCGGGAGCACGGGCGCGGTCGAGGACAGCGGCGCGAGCTGCCCCAAGCCGACGTTGCCCGCCGCCTCGTCTCTCCCGGTGTTCGACACGCATCACGATCCGTTCCTGAGCTTGAGCGGCTCACGCATCACGAAGAAGTCGGAGTGGGCGTGCCGGCGCGCGGAGATCAAGTCGCAGGTCGAGACGTATGAGTCCGGATCGAAGCCCGTGGTGTCCAAGGACAATGTCACGGGGCAGTTCTCGGCGAACAGGCTGACGGTCAACGTCAACGATGCAGGGAAGAGCGCCTCCTTCTCCATCAACATCAGCCGGCCCTCCGGCGCGCCCGCTGCTCCGATCCCGCTCGTCATCGGCATCGGCGGTAACAACCTCGACACCAGCGTGTTCACGCAGAACGGCGTCGCGATGGCGACCTTCGACAACAACGCGATGGGCGCCCAGAGCGGCGCCGGCTCGCGCGGGACGGGCACGTTCTACAACCTCTACGGCAGCAACCACTCGGCCAGCTCGATGATCGCGTGGGCCTGGGGCGTGAGCCGGATCATCGACGCGCTGGAGAAGACCCCGGGCGCCAACATCGACCCGAAGCGCATCGCCGTGACGGGTTGCTCGCGCAACGGCAAGGGCGCGCTCACGGTGGGCGCGTTCGACGAGCGCATCGTGCTGACGATCCCCCAGGAGTCGGGCGCCGGGGGCTCGGCGAGCTGGCGCGTCTCGCAGGCGGGCGCCAACGCCGGGGAGAACGTGCAGACGCTGTCGAACGCGGCCAACGAGCAGCCGTGGTTCCGCGCGAACTTCGGCTCGACCTTCGGCAACCGGGTGACGTCCTTGCCCTTCGATCATCACATGGTCATGGGCCTCGTCGCGCCGCGCGCGCTGCTCGTCATCGACAACAGGATCGACTGGCTCGGCATCAACAGCACCTTCACGGCGGGGGCCATCGCCCAGCAGATCTGGAAGGGGCTGGGGGTGCAGGACAAGATGGGCTACTGGCAGACCACCGGCCATTCCCACTGCGCGTTCCCGTCCTCGCAGAGGGCGGCCCTCGAGGCGTACGTAAGGAAGTTCCTTGTCGGCGGCGGCACCGCGGACACCAACCTGCTCAAGGGCGACGGGGCGACGGCCGATCTGGCCAGGTGGATGAAGTGGACGGCGCCGACCCTCCAGTAACCCCCTGCGCCCGACCGCGCCTGCCCATGGCCGAGATGCGTCTCGGGGCCGTTACCAGAACGCCATGAAGAAGGTGTCTCAGATGCGAACGCACGGTAAGAACAGAACAGCGCTGCATTGGTTGCTCGTGACGGGAGGCGCGCTGCTCGGCGTGCTCGAGAGCGGCTCGACCGCGATGGCGCAAGCCGAGGGCTACTTCACGAGCTGGCAGGCGTTCGAGCCGACCAACGCCGAGATTGTTCAGAACGGGGGAGACATCGCCGCGGTGGGGTGGGCGGAGCGGGGCGACTACGACGACGTGATCATCAGCAACACCCTGGCCGGGGTCCCCACGGGGCTGGAGACCAGGGGGTGGGGCCTGGCGAAGCTGGACCCTGCGCTCGATTGGATCAGCAGCAACGGCTATGCGCTCGATTACCTGTTGATGGACATCGAGGGGGACACCCAGACGCAGTACGATCTGCTCCTCGACAACGTCGACCGCGTTCGAACCGACCCGGACGCGGATATCTCGGGCGCGTATGTGGGCAACTACGGCTACTGGCCTGGCATGAGCGTCGATACGTCCGGCGCGTGGCCCTGGAACGTCGGTGAGCAGTACAAGATTGATCGAGAGAATATCTACTATACGTCAGGCATCAATGTCGCGATGCCGGTGGCGTACAGCTCGAGCCAAGCGGCGCTGCACGTCGCCTCCTCGATCAACGGCGTGCCCTATGTCGGCGGACCGGCGCCCACCCAGATCTCCGCGATCTTCTGGCAGGGGCTCGAGACGGTGAACGTGGCGGCTCGGCACCTTCCGAACGGTCATCAGTTGATTCCCTATATCGCCGACTTCGTCAACAAGCCGAACTATGGCGTGCCTCAGTCGCAGGTCCTCCTACCGACGGACAACGTCGCGCAGGTCCAGCACTACCGGCTCCGCGGGGCGGACGGGTTCAGGACGTGGGAGGTCAACGTCAACCAGTCGGGGGCGACCACCTACTACTATCAGACGTATGGCAACGTCGTCACCGCGACGCTCGCGTTCACCGCCGACATGGCCGACGCGTGGCAGGCGCTGGACAACGTGTTCGCGCGGGACGGCGAGCTGCGCACCCTCAACCTGGCGACCAACAAGAACGCCGGCATCGAGTGGTCCGGCGTTCAGAGAGGGGGCCGCGTCGATGTGCTGGTGAGCAACATGAACACCACCACGCAGCACGTCGACTGGTCTCATGTGGCGGCGTTGCCCTCCCAGTCGCCGGACGTCGCTTACCACGACCACGTGCGCCTTCAGTACGAGGCCTGCACCATGGATCGCGAGGACTACGAGCAGCACGTCTTTGGCAACGCGATGAACAACCAGGGCGCGAACAGCTGGACGGGGGCGAACCCGGACAAGTTCGCGATCGGCTCGCCGCCGGGAAGCGGGAACGTCTCCGAGCAGAGCATCGTCTCCACGGGCGGCTACAACGGCAAGGTTGCCTGGTCCGCGTTCGATGGGCCGAGCTTCAGCAGCACGGAGAAGGTCGTCTACTCGGGTCTCCTCTACAATGCCATCTCAGGGGTCGCGTTCGAGCCGATCAACGTGGCCGGCGGGAGCCCGACGGGCTACGCCCTCCCTGCCTACCAGGGGCCGACCGTTTCCATGGCCTGGGGGGCGCTCCGCCTTCGCTCCGGCTATGACGGCGGAGATGTCTATCAAGCCGTCAACATCCCCGCCACGATGGGCAAATGGCTGGAGGTGAAGATGGTCGTCAACCCCACGGTGGGCACCGGCCTTGGCTCGCTGTACGTTCGCAACGTGACGGACGGGCAGAAGGGTTTCACGCGCGTCGTCTTCGACAATCTCAATACGACCGGCGTGACCGAGCGGGTGCTGTACGTGCCGCTCGTCCTGGGCGTGAACAGGAACCCCTCGAATTTCAACGGGTTCATCGTGGCGGCCTACGGCGACGGCAACGCCGTGGATGACCTCTCGATGGGGTACTACGTGCCGCAGATGAATGACAATTTCGACCATTATCAGTCTGGCGTCGCCATGGACAGCCAGGTCGTTCCGCAGCTGGTGTGGAAGGGTCCGGCCTCCGGCGGGCCAGGGCAGCTCACGGCTTCTGCGCCGTACGGTACCGGCAACACCTCGACGCTCGCTGTTCGTCCGACGGGGGCAAGCGCGGCCAGCGCCTGGTGGGAGACCGAGCTGACCGAACACGACGCGAGCGACCTGACGGTTTATTCCGGCCAGCTGTACGGCACCACAGGCGTTTACTTTGCTCCTGTCAACACGGCCACCAGCGCGAGCAATGGCCTCACCCCGAACAACTACGTCGGGTTCCTTGTCCAGTTCGAGCAGGGGCAGCTGCGCCTCCGGGGGTCGCGGGACAGCGGCGAGCTGTACAAGGCGACCAACTTCGCGCCGGCTTCGGGCAAGTGGTACGAAATTCAGGTGCAGGTCGACCCGAACCGCGACATCGACGGCATCGCGGGCGGTGACTTCGGCGCCGCGCGCGTCTGGGTGAAGAACCTGACGGACAATACCGCTCCGGTCCTCGTCGATTTCGACAAGATGTCCACGACCGGCGTCGTGGAGTCATTGCTGGAGGTGCCGCTGTTCCTGAACGCGACGACCCGGAACCCGTCCAAGTGGAACGGGTGGGAGGTCGGCGGTGTCAACTCGAGTGTTCAGGTGGATAACCTGCGCTCGGCGTTGTATCCGTATCTCGATTTCGTTGGCCGAAATCAGTATATCGCCGATTGAGGGCCCGTCAGGGCGGCCCGGAGCCCCGTGGGCTCTACGCGCTCCCTCGGGCCCCTCCCTGGCCCGGGCGCCCTCCGCTCAGCCGCTGTCCGAGGAGCTGCTTCGCGCGCTCCGCGCGCTGCAGCTCCTCCTGCCGGACCTCGCTGAAGAAGGAGGCGAGCTCTTGATCACCCTGCTGCTTCGCGTCCTGGATGTACTGGGAGTGGGTCTGCGCGCCCTTGAGCGTATGGTAGAGCACGCTGACCAGGTTGTAGTCCTTGTCGGGGATCACGCTGCTCTCGCTGCGGCCCTCCTGTAGGCCAGCGCCCTGCTGCCCCTGCGCGCCCATTCCCTGCTTCTGCTCGGTCGCCATATCAAACCTCCTCGACTCCCCCCACCGGGGCCGGGCAATGCAAGCGGGAGACCGCGCAGCGAGAGCCCCTGTGTCGAGGGGGCCGCGCGAGCGGTGCGGTCGCTCCACCCCGCTCGTCGCGTGCTTTAAGAGCAGGCAGACGCCCGCGCAGGATCGCACCACCCTGCGCGATCGCGCCCCCTCACGCCGAGAAGGCCGCGAGCGCGCTCGACGCAGCCCGCGCCAGGCCATCGCAACAGGCACGGCTCAGCTCGCAGGACACGCTCCTCAGAGGCGCCTGCCGGGCTGATCCTGGCGGGCTCACAGAAGGTTCCTCCTCTCCCGCATTCCGCTCGCGACCGCATGTCGCCAGTGTTGTTCTCTCCGCTCTGGTCGGATCTTCCGGCGTGTCGGTGGCTGCCGAGACTGCCCATCGTGGACACGTGGTGATCGGCCCCACGGCAGCGAGAACTCGGGCGGCTCCAGGCCCGGGCGAGCTGATACGCTGCGCCTCACGCACCAGCTCGTCCCTCTGAGCCCTAGCCCCATCCCTTCCATGAAATCACGGTCTCACGGCTTTCCTCTCTCCCTTCCCACTCTCGCTCCGGCGCTCGCGTGCGCCGCGCTCGCGGCCGCGGGATGCGGCACGGACGCCCCCGGGCCGAGCGAGCCGCGGGACACCGGCGTCCATCCGCGGCTCCTCGCGCGCCCGGAGCACCGCGACCTCCTGCGCTCGCGCGTCGATCGCGAGCCCTACGCCTCGATCCTCGCCACCCTGAAGCGCCGCGCCGACCGCGCCTACGAGGAGGAGCCCGACCCCGCTTCATGGGACCACAAGACGAACGGCAACAACGCCTCGACCGCGCAGGCGAATGCCCTCCTCGCCTGGGCCTTCGAGGACCGGGCGGCGGCCGACAAGGCGCGCGAGTTCCTGCGCCGCCTGGAGACCGACTGGGACACGAACACGGTCCTCGACATGAACATCCGGATGGCGAGGATCCTCATGGGGTACACGAACACGTGGGACCTCCTGAGCGCCACGCCGTGGTTCCCCGACGAGGAGTCCGCCCAGGCAGAGAGCAAGATCACCGACATCACCGGACAATTTTTCGCCAAGTACCTCGAGCAGGATTTCTATCGAGATCTCCTGCTGCGCCCCGCGCAGAACAACCACCCGATCCGGACCGCCGACGCGCTCGGTTATGTGGCGCTCGCGTTCCCCGAGCACCCGGCGGCCGCGACCTGGTGGAACTGGTCGATCTCGGAGCTCGATTACCTCTGGAGTCCGGACGGCCAGTACGTGCAGCCCGACGGCGGGGCGTCCGAGGGCCCGTATTACTCCGGCTTCGCCTGGGGCCCGACGGCGGCGTTCTTCATCGCCCTCGACAACGCGCTCGAGGGCGAGGTGGCCTTCACCCGCGACTGCCGTACCCGCTCCGACGAGGACCCGTGGACCGGGCACGGCTGCGTCGACGGCGAGCAGGGCGCGCTGGAGGTCCCGCTGCGCGGCGGGCTCTTCACGAAGGCCGTCGACTGGTCGCTCTCGCTGCGCCTCCCCTGGGGCAGCCGGCCCCCGGTCGACGACGGCGTCTTCACCCCGTTCAACGGGAGCCCGCTGCTCACTTCTTTCGGCGGGAGCGGGGAGTACCTGTGGGACTGGGAGCAGAACCGCGACCCCCGGGCCATGGAGTTCGGCGCCGACCTCATCGCCCATCACCTGCTCTACGTCGACGACGCAGTGGCCCCCGAGGCGCCGCGCTTCCTCACGCGCTTCTTCCCTGACACCGGCCACGCGGTGTTCCGCTCGGACTGGGGCGACGACGCGCGCTGGCTCCTGCTGCTCGCGGAGCACGGCTCGGCGCGCAAGGCGATCCACGACCACGTGGACGGCACGTCGTTCTCCCTCGCGGCCTACGGAGAGTACCTGTTGATCGACGCCGGCTACTACAAGCCCGATTCGCTCGACAACGCCAAGACCAGCCAGTCGCCGTCGCACAACGTGATCCTCATCGACGGCCGATCCGCGCCCGACAAGGGGCTCTTCAACGATTTCGGCGACGCGGACGCCTTTCTCCGGAACACCCACGACGGCGACGCCGTCGACTACGCGGAGGCGCACCAGGACTACCAGGACACGCACGTCGAGCGATCGATGGCCTTCATCGACGGCCGCTACTTCGTGGTCGGCGACCGCCTCTCGACGTCGCACCCGGCGGCCCGCGCGCACGCGTGGCGGCTGCACGGCTACGCGGGGCTCACGTCCGGAGGCACCTTCGAGCTCCTCCCCGACGGCGGCCGATGGGAGCGGGCGCGGGCGGGCGTCGAGGCGCGCGTGCAGTCGACGTCGCCGGGGCTCGCCGTCGTGGAGCCGCCGTACACGCCGCTCACGGTGCCCCACGTCCACGAGTTCGAGGAGGACCGCAAGGCCGCCGACCACGCGGTCATCGACGCCACGGTGGAGGCCGAGGCGCCGGGGTTCCTGGCGGTGCTCCTGCCCTACAAGGTCGGCGTGGACGCGGGCCCCGACGCGCCGCTCCAGGCGGCGCCGATCGCGGCGGAGCCCGGGGTCGTCGCGTGGCAGATCGAGAGCGAAGGAGGGACCGACGTCGCGGTGCTGCGGAGCAAGGGAGCCCCGGAGGCGCTGGCGCTGCCTGGGGGTCAGGTCCTCGAGACCGACGCGGAGCTCGTCGTGCTGCGGATCGAGGGCGACCGGCCGTTCGCGCTGATGGCGAGGGGGACCAGGGTGCTCCTCGACGGGAGCCCCCGCGTCACCGCGCCCGACGCCACCAGCCTCGCCGTGGAGGAGTGAGATGCCCCCGAGAGCGCGCCCTCACCTGTCGCGCCGGTCGTCGCGCCTCCGCGCGCTGCTCGTCGCTGCCGCCGCGTGCGCCGCTGCGGCCGGCGGGTGCGCGGGGGAGCCGGGCGCCGGGCAGCCCGGCAGCTCCGGGGCGGAGTGCACGCCGACGTCACCGTCGGCGGAGGACGCGTTCGCGCGCGAGCGCGCACCCGACTCGGAGAGCATCACGCTGGCGCGCGCCATCGCCGACCGCTGGATCGCCGAGCACCCGGCGGAGTCGCTGCCGTGGGACTGGGGCGAGGGCACGGTCATGCTCTCGCTCGTCGAGCTGTACCGCGTCACGCAGCGCTCCCCGTACCGGGACTACTACCGGCGCTACCTCGACCGCCACATCGAGTACGGCTACGAGATCACGACAAGCGACCGCTGCCCGCCGGCCATGGCCGCGCTCGCGCTCCACGAGGAATCGTGCGCGGCCCCCTATGCGAAGGTCGTCGACGACGTGCTCCGCTACCTCTACGAGGAAGCCCGCCGGACGGAGCAGGGCGGCATCAACCACCTCGGCGTGTCGCCGCTGTTCGAGCCCAGCCTCTGGGTCGACTCGCTGTTCATGTTCGGCAACGTGCTCGTCCGCGCCGGCGAGCGCTCGGGCGAGGCGCGTCCGCTCGACGAATTCTCGAATCAATTCCAGATCTTCGCGTCACTCCTCCAGGACGAGCCCGGGCTCTTCCGGCACGCGTACGACTGGGCGGCGCCGCAGGATCCGGACGTGTACTGGGCGCGCGGCAACGGCTGGGTCACGGCGGCCGGGTACGAGTACCTCCGCGTGCGCGCGGCGCGCGGCGAGCGCGACGACGCCGTCGCCGGGGCGCTCGAGCGGCAGGTCGCGGCGGTCCTGGGCGCGCAGGACCAGGACAGCGGCCTGTGGTGGACCCTCATGAACCGCCCGGGCGAGATCTACCTGGAGACGAGCGCGACGGCCCTCTTCGCCGCCGGGCTCGCGCGCGGGCTGCGCCACGGCTTCCTCGACGCCTCGGTGCGCCCCGCGATCGACCGCGCCATGGCGGGCGTGCGCTCGCGCATCGAGGAGGACGGCTCCGGGCGGCCGGTGGTGACCGGAATCTCCGGGCCCACGACGGTGGGAAAGCTCGAGGATTACGCGGCGGTCGAGCTCCGCGACGATCTCTCGTACGGCGTCGGGGCCGTGATCCTGGCGCTCGTCGAAACGTCCGGGCTGTAGCGCTGCCAGCGCCACGCTTGCCGTGGCCTCGGCGCGCGACCGCCGCGCTCCTGCGCCGCGGTTGCCTTGCTGCTGCGCTTCGCCTACGCCTCAGCGCGTCCGCCGGCCTTCGCGACGCGATGGCCGGAGCGACGAGAGCGGCGCACCCTGGTGCGTCACGCGCGGGTCAGGCGAACCGGGCTCGCGCGGGTCGCGGCCGTCCCTGTGGATGGCGCAGGCCACCGCCGAGGACCCTCATGTCTGCACTCGTGAAGCTCGACGCGATCACCAAGGTCTACTGGATGGGCGAGGTGGAGGTGCAGGCGCTCCGCGGCGTCTCCCTGGAGCTCTCGCGGGGCGAGATGGTCGCCATCATGGGCGCCTCGGGGTCGGGCAAATCGACGACCCTGAACGTCATCGGCACGCTCGACCGCCCCACCGGCGGCCGTTACCTCCTCGACGACGAGCCGGTCGAGGAGCTCGACGAGGTCGAGCTGGCCCAGCTCCGCAACCGCAAGATCGGGTTCGTCTTCCAGTCGTTCAACCTCCTGCCGCGCGACACCGCCCTCGCGAACGTCGAGCTGCCCATGGTCTACGCCGGCGTCCGGCCGTCCGACCGGCGGGCGCGGGCCGCGCGGGCGCTCGCGCGCGTCGGCCTCGAGGACCGGGCGCACCACCTGCCGAACCAGCTGTCCGGCGGCCAGCAGCAGCGCGTCGCGATCGCCCGCGCGATCGTCAACGAGCCGCCGCTCCTCCTCGCGGACGAGCCGACCGGCGCGCTCGACTCCGCCACCACCGGGCAGGTCATGGAGCTCTTCTGCGCGCTGCACGCGCAGGGGATGACGGTCGTCGTCGTGACCCACGACCGCTCGATCGCCGACTACGCCACGCGCGTCGTCACCTTCAGGGACGGCGCCATCGTCGAGGACACCGGCCCCCGCGGCCGGCGCGTGGACGTCTCGTCGCCGGTTCCTGGACCGTCGTCGCCGGTTCCTGGACCGCCGTCGTCGGTTCCTGGACCGTCGTCGTCCCCTCCTGGAGGCCTCTCGTGAGCGCCCGGCGCAAGCGGCGCCTCTGGCCGTGGCTCGTCGGCGCGCTGGCGCTCGCCGGGGGCGGCGCCGCCGTCCTCGCGAAGGCCGGCGGCGGCCCCGCGCCCATCGACCCCGCGCTCGTCGTGACCGCGAAGCGCGGCGACCTCGCCGTCGAGATCCTCGAGACCGGGCGCATCGAGGCCCGCGAGCAGGTCGAGCTCAAGTCCAAGGTCGCGGGCCAGGTCGCCGAGGTGCTCGCGGACGAGGGCGCCCGGGTCCGGAAGGACGAGCTGCTGCTCGTGCTCGACCCGACCGACTACGAGCGCGAGGTCGCCCGCGCCGAGGCCGAGCTCGCCCGGGCCAGGGCCGCCGCGGGCTTCGCCAAGCGCGTGGTCGCGCAGCGGACCGCCGGCGTCGAGGCCAGCGTCGTCCCCGCGCAGGAGCTCGACGTGGCCAAGCACGACCTCACCGAGAAGACCGTCGCCATCCGGCTCGCCGAGGTCGCGCTCAGCGCCGCCAGGGACCAGCTCCGGTACACGAAGATCGCCTCGCCCCTCGACGGCACCGTCATCCAGCGCAACATCGAGCCCGGCGAGGTCGTCACGCCGGGCGTGCAGTCGACCTTCAACGGCAAGGCGCTGCTCACCGTGGCCGATCTCTCGACGCTCGTGGTCAAGGTGGACCTCAACCAGATCGACGTGGCCAAGGTCGCGCTCGGCCAGACGGCGACCCTGACGCTCGACGCCTTGCCCGGCAAGACGTACGCGGCCAGGGTCACCAAGATCGCGCCCGCCTCGGTGAAGCTCGAGGGCCGCGAGGTCGACGTCTTCCCGGTCGAGGCCGAGCTCACCCAGATCGACGGCCTCATCAAGCCCGGCATGACGGCCGACGTGCGCATCCGGCTCGACAGCAGGCCGGGCGTGGTCTCGCTGCCCATCGAGGCCGTCGCCGACGAGGGCGGCAAGCAGCTCGTCACGCGCGTGGTCGACGGCCCCGACGGCAAGCAGACGACCGAGAAGGTCGAGGTCGCGCTCGGCGCGCGCAACGATCGCGACGTCGAGATCGTGAACGGCGTCCCGGAGGGGGCCCGCGTGCTCATCAACCCGCCCTCGGCGGCCGCGAACGAGACGAAGATGTGAGGTGGTCCGCCTACCTCGCGATCGCCGCGAAGGCCCTCTCGGCGCACAAGCTGCGGTCGCTCCTGACCGTCCTCAGCATCACGCTGGGCGCCTTCGCCATCGTGCTCATGACCTCGCTCGCGGAGGGCGGCCTGCTCACGATGGCCCGCGGCATCGAGCAGCTCGGCGGGGCGCGGCTCATCCTCGTCGTCCCGAAGGCGCCGGAGCGCGCCGAGCGGAAGAAGACGATGTACGTCACCGGCTTCACCCGCCGGGATCGCGATCGGCTCGCGCGCGGCGTCCCTCACGTCGCCGAGCACACGATGTACGCCATGCTCGGCTCGCGCGACGTCACCTCCGACGAGGGCAAGGAGGATCGCACCGACTTCGTCGCGGCCGACAGCGGCTTCCTCGCCGCCTTCCGGATGCCCGTCGCGCGCGGCCGGACGTTCACCGACGAGGAGGACCGCCGCCGCGCCCGGGTCTGCGTCGCCGGCCCGAAGCTCGCGGCGCGGCTCTGGCGCGGCGATCCGATCGGCCGGTGGGTGACGGTCGGGGCCCTGCGCTGCCGGGTCATCGGCGTGCTGGCCGACGCCGATCGGATGGGCGTCAACTTCGGCTTCAGCTGGGTCGACCTGCTCGTCGCCCCGCTCGACACGGCGGCGGACGTCGAGAAGGCGGTGAGCGCCTCGGCGCTGCTCGTCATCAAGACCGATGACGTCCGCAACAACGATCCGGTGAAGCGCATCGTCAACGCGCTCCTCGTCGATCGCCACCACGGCGTCGACGACTTCACCCTCCTCGATTTCAGCGGCATCATGGAGAAATTCGAGGCCATGTTGTCCACGATGAAGGCGATCGTCGGCCTCATCGCGGGCGTCGCGCTGCTCATCGGCGGCGTGGGCGTGATGAACATGATGCTCGTGAGCGTGTCCGAGCGCGTGCGTGAGATCGGCATCCGCAAGGCGCTCGGGGCGTCGCCGCGCGACATCAGCGCGCAGTTCCTGGCCGAGGCGGCGCTGCTCTCGGGCTTCGGCGGCCTGCTCGGGGTCGCCGGCGGCGCCGCCGCGGCCGAGCTCGCCTCATTGATCATCCGCCGCTTCACGCCGAGCTGGGTCGGCGCGGTCTCCACGCCGGCGGTGGTCGCGGCGCTGCTCGTCTCCTCCGGCGTGGGCGTTGTCTTCGGGTGGCTGCCGGCCCAGCGCGCGGGCCGGCTCGACCCCGTGGCGGCGATGCGGCGATGAGGCTCGACGATCTCCTCCACTCGACGCGCGCCGTGGTCGCCGACCGGACGCGCGCCGCGCTCACGCTGCTCGGCATCATCATCGGCACCGGCTCGATCGTGCTGCTCGCCTCGCTCCTCGCGGGCGGCGAGGAGGCGCTCCTCCGGGCGAGCGAGCAGGCCGTGGAGGCCGACCTCATCCAGGTCCACCCCGCCGAGGTGAGCGTGAACGACCGGCGCCGCACCCGGCGCGATCTCTCTCGGGACGACGCCCGCGCGCTCGCCGCGTCGCGCGCCCTTGGCGGCGCCTCGACCCTGAGCGAGTCGGTGCGCCCGACCGAGGCCCGGGCCGGCGCCAAGAAGAAGCGGATCTCCCTCGTCAGCGCCGTGCCGGCGGCGCCGGCCCTCTACGACCTGGAGCTCGCGGCGGGCCGGTTCCTCGCCGAGGCGGATCTCGCGGCGCGGCGGCGCGTGTGTGTCGTCGGCCACGAGGTCTGGGCCGAGCTCTTCGGCGGCCCTCCGGCGCGGGTCGGGCAGGCCGAGCCCCTCCACATGACGGCCGACGGCCACGTGTGGACGGTCGTCGGCGTGCTCCAGGACCGGTCGAGCTTCAGCTCCACGGACGACACGAGCATCTGGAACCGCAAGGTCCTCGTCCCGGAGACCACCTACGACGCGCTCTACGCGCCGTCGCACAGGACCGACCGCCTGTACGTCCGGCAGGATCCGCTCGTCACGGTCCGGACGCCGCTCGCCGCGCTCCGCGGCGTCATCGACGCGACGCTCCTGCGCCGCCATCACGGGGTCAAAAACTTCAGGATCGAGGACAAGGACAGCCACAGCCAGGAGCGGCTCGTCCTCGACATCATCAAGATGCTGCTGCTCAGCACCGGCGTTGTCGCGCTGATCGTGGGGGGCATCAACATCATGAACATCATGCTGGTGACCGTGACCGAGCGGACGCGGGAGATCGGCATCCGCCGCGCGGTCGGGGCCTCGCCGCGCGCGATCCTGCTGCAGTTCCTGTGCGAGGCGGCGGCCGTCTCGCTGCTCGGCGGCGTGCTCGGCGTGCTCTCGGGGCTCGCCCTCTCCTGGCTCGCCAGCGCGCTGCTCGCGCAGATGGTCGGCCGCTGGGCGTTCCAGGTCGAGCCCTGGTCGCTCTTCCTCGGCCTCGGCCTCTCGGTCACGATCGGCGTGGTCTTCGGCTTCTACCCCGCCTGGCGCGCCTCGCGGCTCGACCCGATCGAGGCCCTCCGCTCGGAGTAGCGCCGGCCGGCGGCGCGACGCCGGCGCGGTCCACGCCGGTCAACCTCGGATGAACACCCAGACCGCATCGTCCTGCTGTCGCGCGGCCGCCTTGTAGAACAGCGAGACGTCGACGTGCCGTGTCTTGTGAGGGAAGTGGAACACGAAGCCGAAGGTGGCCTTGAGCTCCCGGTGCTCGACCCCGGCCAGGAAGCGGCCGTGGAACTCTTTCACGCGGCTGCAGGGCGCGATGTCGGTGAAGAAGTTTTTCCCTATCACGTCCTGACGATTCCGGCGCGCCTGACGTTCCTCGTAGAGGTTGTAGGAGAGCACCGTGCCCTCGCGATCCAGCCGGATGATCCCGAAGGGCTGCGCGTCCAGGCCGCGTTCATCCAGGTCGAACACCCCGATATCGAACTCGAACTCACCGGCTGTGGACTGCTCCTCCGAACCCATCCAAGAACCTCCCGACGTGCGCTGCCCCCGATAGACGCTCGCCAGGGTAGGGGACGCCGCGGAGCGTGACAATCCGGCGCGACCGCATCGCGTCGTCGGGAAGGGGAGGGGGGCCGCCCGGGGCCGAGCCGTCCTTCCAGCGCGCTCGCCGTGATCTCGGCCGCGCCTCGCGCGCGAGGCGCGGCCGAGATCACGGCGAGCGCTGCATGGGTCGAATGAACCGGCGCGGATTCTGCGCACTCGGCGCAGCAGGAGCGCTGCTCGCGCGAGCGCGGGGGGAGGCGACGCGGGGCACGGCGAGGTCCATCACCCCTGCGAGCTGGCGGTACGCGTCATGCATCTGGCTCGGGCGTGACGCCTCGCATGTCGAGCTTGCCGGCGTTGAATTCTTGAGAACTGGTCTGTCGTGAGTCAGGTCGCAGAGGGAGTTCGATCATGTCCAGCATTCCGACCCGTCATCCGCAGCTCCTCGCCTGGGTCAGCGAGATGGTCGCCTTGTGCAAGCCGGAGTCTGTCCGTACCTGCGACGGCAGCGAGGCAGAGAACACGGAGCTGATCGCGGCCATGCTGAAGAGCGGCACGCTGCTCCGCCTGAACCCGGAGAAGCGGCCCAACAGCTACCTGAGCCGGTCGGACCCGCGGGACGTCGCGCGCGTCGAGTCCCGCACCTTCATCTGCTCGCTGAACCCGAATGACGCCGGGCCCACGAACAACTGGATGGCGCCGGCCGAGATGAAGGCCAAGCTGAACGGGCTGTTCGACGGCTGCATGCGAGGCCGGACCATGTACGTGGTGCCGTTCAGCATGGGGCCACTCGGCTCGGAGATCGCCCACATCGGCGTGCAGATCACCGATTCGCCCTATGTCGTGGTCAGCATGCGTATCATGACGCGCATGGGGAAGGGGGCCCTCGACGTGCTCGGCGACAGCGGGCGCTTCGTCAAGTGCTTGCATTCGGTCGGCGTGCCCCTGCAGCCCGGGCAGCAGGACGTCGCGTGGCCGTGCAACCCCGAGAACACCTACGTCACGCACTTCCCTGAGGAGCGCACCATCATCTCCTTCGGGAGCGGCTACGGCGGCAACGCGCTGCTCGGGAAGAAGTGTTTTGCTCTGCGCATCGCCTCGGTCATGGGGCGCGACGGGGGGTGGCTCGCCGAGCACATGTTGATCATGGGAGTTCAGGAGCCGAGCGGCGCCAAGACGTACGTTTGCGCGGCGTTCCCGAGCGCGTGCGGCAAGACGAACTTCGCCATGATGGTCCCTCCCGAGACGCTCTCGGGATACAAGATCTCGACGGTCGGCGACGACATCGCGTGGCTGAAGCCGGGCCCGGACGGCAAGGTGTACGCCATCAACCCCGAGGCGGGCTTCTTCGGCGTGGCCCCGGGGACGAACGAGGTGACGAACCCCAACGCGATGGCGGCGATCAGCCGTAACACGATCTTCACCAACGTGGCGTTGACGGACGACGGCGACGTGTGGTGGGAGGGCATGACCAGGACCCCGCCGGCCCACCTGATCGACTGGCGCGGGCAGGACTGGACGCCCGACGCGGGGCGCCCCGCTGCCCACCCGAACGCCCGCTTCACCGCGCCGCTCGTGCAGTGCCCGTCGGTGGACCCGCGCTGGGACGACCCCAAGGGGGTGCCGGTGAGCGCGTTCATCTTCGGCGGTCGCATGAGCAAAGAGATGCCGCTCGTGTTCCAGGCGTTCAACTGGAGCCACGGCGTGTACCTCGCGGCCACGATGGGCTCCGAGGCGACCGCCGCCTCCGTGGGCCAGGCGGCGATGCGCCGCGATCCGATGGCGATGCTGCCCTTCTGTGGTTACAACATGGCGGACTACTTCTCGCACTGGCTCAACTTCGGCCGCAAGCTGCCGAACCCGCCGCGCATCTTCCGCGTGAACTGGTTCCGCAAGGACGAGCAGGGCCGCTTCGTCTGGCCCGGGTTCGGCGAGAACACGCGCGTGCTGTCGTGGATCCTGGCGCGGGTGCACGGGCAAGGATACGGCGTGGAGAGCCCCTTGGGCTGGATGCCTCGCCACGACGATCTGCCGTGGGAGGGCTTGAGCTTCTCGGAGGATACGTTCTACGATCTGATGAGCATCTCGCGCGACGCGGCGGCGGCGGAGGTCCGTCTTCATGAGGAGCTGTTCGACATGTTCCTGGATCGACTGCCGAAGGAGTTCGTGTTCGAGCGAGAGCTGCTCAAGTCGCGGCTGTGGCGGAGCCCGGCGCGGTGGGAGCTCGCGCACGATCCGACGTGAAGCCACATCATGACCGGGCTGGTTGAGCTCCTCGCGAGAGAAGAGCTGCTCCTGCTCTTCACCGTCATCCTGCTCGGGCTGGCGCTTGGCCGGCTGGAATATCGCGGCTTGCGGCTCGGGATGGCCGGCGTCCTGTTCGCGGGCCTGGGGCTCAGCGCCTGGCTGCACCCTCTGGGAGAGCTGGAGCTCGCGCCGCAGATCAAGGAGCTCGGGCTGCTGCTGTTCGTGTACTGTGTCGGCCTGACCAGCGGTCCCGGCTTCTTCGCCGCGTGGCGCAGCCGCGGTCTGGGGATGAACCTGGCGTGCGCCGCGGCGCTCGCCTGGGGGGCGCTGCTCGCGTGTGTCGCGGGCTGGCTCTTCGGGTTGAACCGCGCGCAGATCGCCGGCCTGTTCTGCGGGGCCCTGACCAATACACCGGCGCTCGGCGCCGTCAGCGGCCGGCTCTCCGGCACCGCGCTCGAGGCGATCCCCGCGCTCGCCTACTCGCTGACCTACCCGGTGGGTGTGCTGGGGGCGCTCCTGCTCGGACGTGGCTTCGCGAAGTGGCGCCGCGACGAGCTCGCCGGCGAGGTCGCGCGGCAAGCCGCGTCGCGCGCCGCGATCGAGTCGAGGAGCGTCGAGGTCACGAACCCCCGCGCGCTGGGACATTCGATCGGGGAGCTGCGCGTGCGCGACGAGTTCGGGGTCGTGGTCTCCCGCCTTCGGCGTGGTGAGGTCGACTCGGTCCCGAACAAGTACACGGTGCTTCACGCGGGGGACGTGATCACGGTGGTCGGCACCCTGGCGTCGATTCAATCCGCCATCGAGTTCTTCGGGAGGGTCGCGAGCGAGCGTCTGGAGCTGCGCCGCGACAGGGTCGACATGCGCCGGGTCCTGGTCTCGAAGCGCGAGTTCGTCGGGCTCACGCTGGGGGAGCTCGACCTCGCGCGTCGCTTCAACGCCCAGGTGACGCGCCTGCGCCGGGCCGACCTCGACTTGATCCCCTCCGACGAGCTCCGCCTGGAGCTGGGGGACCGCCTTCGCGTGGTGGCGCCCGTCGAGCGCCTGGGCGAGCTGAGCCGTTTCCTCGGCGACTCGGAGCGCGAGATCGATGTCGATTACGTCGCGCTGGCGGTGGGCCTCTGCGTCGGCCTGCTGCTGGCGCGGGTGCCCATCCCTCTCTTCGGTACGTCCATCACGCTGGGGACCGCCGGAGGGCCGCTCGTGGCCGCGCTGATCTTCGGTCGCCTCGGGCGGACAGGCAAGCTGATGTGGGCGCTGCCGTACGAGGCGAACCTGAGCCTGCGAGAGATCGGGCTGCTCCTGTTCCTGGCGGGGGTCGGCGTGAACGCGGGGGGCAAGCTCGCGGGGTTGATGAACCGGGAGGGCCTGGCCATCATCGCGATCGGCGCCTGCGTGACGGTGACGACGAGCGCGCTGGCGTTGGTCCTGATGCGGCGCTGGGGCGGGGCGGGCGTCGTGGCGGCGCTCGGAGGCACGAGCGGCATGCAGACCCAGCCGGCCACGCTGGCGGCGGCCTTCGAGCTGTCCCAGCGCTCCGAGGAGACGTATGTCGCGTACGCGCTTGTGTATCCGCTGGCGATGATCGGCAAGATCCTCATTGCGCAGCTGCTCGCCGTGCTGGCCTGAGCTCGTCCCTCGACGACGCGTCGTCCGCGCGCGGCGCGCCGGGGCGCGACGTGAGAAGATTCACAGGGAGACGGGGAGTTGAATCCCACTCATCTCCCCGTCTCCCCGCCTCCCTGTTCAATTCTTTCTCTCTAAGAACGCCAACAATCGAAGGGATCTGTCCGCCTCACGTCGTCGCGGCGGCCTCGGCCGTTCCGCCGCCGTCCGCGCTCTGCTCGGGATCTCGCTTCGCGTGCGGGAAGCGGTCCATGCGGCTGAGCACGGGGAAGCCGAGGGCCCACAGCGCGGCGACCACGAGGGTGGCGCTGCCGCCGAGGAGGATGGCGGGCAGCAGGCCGAGCCAGCTGGCGGTGAGGCCGGACTCGAACTCGCCGAGCTCGTTGGAGGCGCCGATGAACACCGCGTTGACCGCGCTCACCCGCCCTCGGATGGAGTCCGGCGTCTCGAACTGCACGAGGATGTGCCGGATATAGACGCTCACCATGTCGCCTGCGCCGACGAGGAACAGGGCGATGAGCGCGACGGTGAAGCTCCGGGTCTGCCCGAGCGCGATGGTGGCGAGCCCGAACACCGCGACGCCGCCGAACATCCAGCGGCCCACCTGGCGCGTGATCGGCCGGAAGGCGAGGACCCCGGCGGTGATCGCGGCGCCCGCGGCCGGCGCCGTGCGGAGCAGGCCGAGGCCGGTCGGGCCGGCGTGGAGCACGTCGCGCGCATACGCGGGCAGCAGCGCGACCGCCCCGCCGAACAGCACAGCGAACAGGTCGAGCGAGATGGCGCCGAGCACCGCCGGCTTCGACCAGACGAAGCGCAGCCCCTCCAGCACCGCGCTCCACGACGTCGGCTCCGCGCGCCTCGCCTGCCGGGCCGCGTGCACGAGGCTCATGAGCACGAGAGAGACGAGGAGCAGCGCCCCGACGATCGAGTACACGATCGTCGACCCGGCGAGGTAGAGGAGCCCGCCGAGCGTCGGCCCGACGATGACCGCGACATGGAAGCTCGATGAGCTGAGCGCGACCGCCTTGCTGAAGCTGTCCTGCGGCACCAGGTTCATCAGGATCGCCTGCTGCGCCGGCATCATGAAGGCGCGCGCGCTGCCGAACAGCACGAGCACCGCGAACACGGGCCACACCACCGTCAGGCCCGACACCGTGAACGCGAGCAGCAGGAGGGAGCAGAGCAGCTCCACGGAGAGGCCGACCGTGATGATGCGGCGCCGGTCGAACCGATCCGCCGCCTGGCCGGCGAAGAGGATCAGCGCGAAGAAGGGCGCGAACTGGGCGAGGCCGATGAGGCCCAGATCGAAGACATCGCCGGTCAGCGCGTAGACCTGCCAGCCGATCGCGACGCTCTGCATCTGCACCGCGACCGCGGAGAGCAGCCTGGCCGCGAGGTAGAACGCGAAGCTCCGGTGGCGCAGCACGCCGAGCCCGGTGAGGTTGTTGGAAGACATCTCGGCGCCTGCGGCGGCCCTGGTGGGGCGTTGTGGACTCTCGCTCATGCACGATGAGCACTAGGGCATGTCGCGACCGAGTCCAGGAGTCGCGCCGCCGGTATCAGCACACGCGGCGTGTGGGATGGGCGATTCGCGGCTCGCCATTGGCCATGAATCGCAACATCCGTACCACGATCCCCGCGCTCGCGGTGGTCGTCTGGACGGCGCGCCTCGGCCGCGATCAGGCCGGGAGCGCGCCGGGGGGCGCGGCCGCTGCTGCTCCAGCAGCAGCCGGTGGTGCTCGGCTGCGCCGCCACGAGCAATGCCCGTGGCGCGCGCGTCAGCCCTGCGCGAGCCGGGTGAGCGCCTCGCCGGTGAGGCGGTGGACGGTCCACTCGTCCATGGGCTTGGCGCCGAGCTTCCGGTAAAAGCCGAGCGCCGGCTCGTTCCAGTCGAGCACGGACCACTCGAAGCGCCCGCAGCCGCGCTCCACCGCGAGCTTCGCGAGGTGCACGAGCAGGGCCTTGCCGTGGCCTCCTCCGCGGTGCTCCGGGAGCACGAAGAGATCTTCGAGGTAGATCCCGGGCTTGCCGAGGAAGGTGGAGAAGCTCTGGAAGAAGAGGGCGAATCCCACCGGGATCCCCTCCGCTTCGGCCAGGACGACCTCGGCTGCCGGCCTCGGGCCGAAGAGGTGCGCTTCCAGCTCTCTCTCGTCGAAGGTGACCTCGTGCGCGAGCCGCTCGTACTCGGCGAGCATCCGGATGAGGCGGGCGATGGTGGGGATGTCGGCGGCGGTGGCGGGGCGGATCATGGCGTCTCTCCGGCGCCTCATACCGCATCGTCGCGCCGCGGTGGAGGGAGTAGGCTCCCTGCCTGCATGACCATGACGACGCCGCCCTCCGCCGCCGGCCCGCGCTGGCTGTACCTGCACGGCTTCGCCTCGGGCCCGAGCTCGACCAAGGGCGTGCGGATCGCCGCGCACTTCGAGCAGCGCGGGGTGGCCCTCGAGCGGCTCAACCTGCGGGTGCCCTCGTTCGAGCGCTTGCGCCTGAGCGCGATGATCGGCGCCGTGAAGCAGGCGATCGGCGGAGAGCGCGACCGGGCGGTGGTGATGGGCTCGAGCCTCGGCGGCCTCACCGCGTGCCGCGTCGCCGAAGAGGACGCGCGGGTGTGCGCGCTGGTGCTGCTCGCGCCCGCGTTCCGGATCATGGAGCGATGGCGGCTGCGGCTGGGCGAGGAGGGCTTCCGGGCGTGGAAGGAGCGGGGATGGCTCGAGGTCGACGACTACGCGGAGAAGAAGCGAGCCCGGGTGGACTTCGGCTTCGCCGCCGACGCGGCCGAGGTGGATGAGCGCTCGGGGGGCTGGCCGGACGTGCGCGTACCCACGCTGATCGTCCACGGCCGGAGCGACGAGGTGGTGGACATCGAGCTCTCGCGGACGTTCGCCGCAGGGAAGCGGCATGTCCGGCTCATCGAGGTGGACGACGGCCACGAGCTCGTCGCCTCGATCCCGCGCATCCTCCGCGAGGCGGACGAGTTCCTGCGTCACTTCCTCGTCGGCTGACGAACACGCGTCGTCGACAGGACAGCGCGCGCTGAGCGTCTGTTCAGCGTATCCAGCGCGATCCGCGAGCTACGTGAGCCCTGCGTGAACCGCCGGCTGGCCGTCCCCTCACCAGCCGATTGGCATTCTATGCGAAAAGAGCACAGCTATCAAGAGCGAAGCGCGCCGCTTACAGATCGTGGGCGACCGGCCGCGGATCGGCCGCGGTCGAGCGATCGGAGGAGCGAATGGCGACAGCGACGGCCACCGGGCGCACCGCGCCCGTCAACGACATCGAGATGTACTACGAGCTCCGCGGCGAAGGGCCGCCGCTCGTGCTGCTCCACGGCTTCACCGGAGGGAGCAGGGACTGGGCTCACGTGTTCGATCTCGCGGAGCTCGGGTGTGGACACACGGTCATCACCCCCGATCTGCGCGGCCACGGCCGCTCGACCAACCCGGCTGGCTCGCTGACGATCCGCCAGTGCGCCTCCGACGTGTTCGCCCTCCTCGACCACCTGGGGGTGAAAACGTTCCGTGCCATCGGCCTCAGCTTCGGCGCCAAGTGCCTCCTGCACCTGGCCACGCAGCAGCCGGACCGCGTCGCGTCGATGGTCCTCGTGGCCCCCGCACCGTACTTCCCCGAGCAGGCCAGGGCGATCATGCGCCTCGCCTCCGACGAGGGCCGCTCCGAGGAGGAATGGCGGGACATGAGGAGCCGCCACGAGCTCGGCGACGCGCAGATCCGAGCGCTGTGGAATCAGCCGCGCCGCTTCGCGGCCAGCCACGACGACATGAGCTTCACGCCCCCCCACCTGTCGACCATCACGGCGCGCACGATGATCGTCAACGGCGACCGCGATCCGTTCTACCCGGCCGAGCTCGCCCTGGAGATGTACCGCGCCATCCCGCGCTCCTGCCTGTGGATCCTGCCCAACGGCGGACACGGCCCCATCTTCGGCGAGTGGAAGGAGCCGTTCGCCCGCGCGGCGCTCGCGTTCCTGCGCGATGATCCGGGCGAGCTGCACATGATCCGGGCATAACGAGGGAGACGCGCGGCGCGCGGCGTCACTGCGCGCCCTCGGCGCGCTCCTCCACCGGCGCTTGCGCGCCGAGCTTCGGAAGCCGGACGCTCAGCGTCTTCATCTCTCCCGGCTCCACGTTGACCATCAGCGTCTTGGAGGCATGCCCAGGGGCGGACAGCACGAGGCGGTGTCCCTCGCCCACCGTGAGCCCCTCGATCCTCGTGCGATTGCCCTTCCAGAGCTTCCCGTCGACGACGACGTTGGCCGGCGGATCGACCCAGAGCACCACCGTCGCCGTGAGCCTGTCCAGCTCGGCCACGATCTCCTTGAAGCGCGCCTCGTCGCTCAGCTTCACGGCCGTGCGGTACGGCTTGTATCCGTCTCTCGTGAGCTTGATGTGGAGCTCACGCCCGAGCGGAAGCCCGTGGAGCTTGGCCGGCGTGGCGACGGCGTGACGCTCGCCGTTCACCCATAACGTGCAGCCCTCGGGCTTGCTCGTGATCTCCAGCGATCCCTTCGCCTCGATCGGCGCGGGCGGCTCCTGACGGCTCGCCTGGGCGTCGTGGACCATCGTCATGAACTCGGCGTGCCGCTCCGAGAGCTGCCCCTGCATGTAGAGGAACCCAGGCACGAGCGCGAGCGCGCTGGCGGCCGGGATGAACGCCGCAACACCTCCCTTGCCCGCGAGCGGCGGCGGGCTGCTCAGGGTCGCCGGGCTCGTGCTCGTCGGGACGCCGCTCTGGGAGACGGTCGCGCCGCCGCTCATCTCCAGCGACCAGCGCTGCTGCTGCGCCGCGATCACGTCGATGAGCTGCCTGACGCCCAGGAGCGCCTCCTTGTGGCGAGCGAGCTTGTCCCGGAAGAGCGACTCCATCCATGCCGTGAGCCCCATCGGCGAGGCGGGGATGCGCTCGTCACGGATGAGCTCCTCGATCGCGGCGTGCATCTCGCGGGCAGACTGGTAACGATCCTCGCGCCGCTTCTCGAGCGCACGCAGGACGATCTTCTCCAGCGCCTTCGGATAACCGGGCTTGATCGCGCTCGGGAGAGGGTACTCCGAGCCGTGGATCTGGAGGAGCGTCCGCATCTGGGTGCCGCCCTTGAACAGCCGCCTGCCCGTCGTCATCTCGAACAGGACCACGCCGGCGGCGAAGATGTCCGCGCGATGGTCGATGCGATCCCCGGCCACGTGCTCCGGGGCCATGTAGGCGAACTTGCCCATCAGCACGTTCTCTCTCTGCTCTTCGACGTCGCCGAGCTCGCTCCGCGCGATGCCGAAGTCGACGATCTTCACGTCGCCCGTGTAGCTCACGACCACATTGCGCGGCGAGATGTCCCTGTGGACGATGCCGAGCGGCGTACCGTCGAGGCCGCGCTTGTCGTGGACGTACGCGAGCCCCGCGCAGACGCCGAGGATGATGCTGAGCGCGTGCTCGAGCGGGATCCCCCCCGGGTCGCGCTCCGCCGCCTCGCGCACGATCGAGCCGACGTCCTCGCCGTGGATGTGCTCCATCGCAATGAAATACGTCCTGTCCACCTGCCCGGCGTCGAACGTCTGGACGATGTTGGGATGCGAGAGCGTCGCCGCGATGCGCGCCTCGTGGAGCAGCATGTCGATGAGCGACGGATCCTGGTTCATCGAGGGCAGGATGCGCTTGATGACCACGAGCTTCTCGAAGCCGAAGGACGAGCGATGCAGCGCGAGGAAGATCTCCGCCATGCCCCCTGCCGAGAGCTTCGACAGGAGCGTGTATTTGCCGAACTGTTTCGGCAAGAGCTCAGGTGCGTTTCCGGCCGCGCTCGGCGGCGCGCCGCCCGCGGCCAACGCGGTACGCTCTTGCATGAGACATTCTCCTGGTTCCAGTGGACGCTGCTGCAAGGCCAGCGCAAAGGGGCCTCACGAGGAGCGCTCTCAGGCGAGTCTTACCATGGAGCGGTCATGAGATGTCAGCTTATTTGAGCGCGTCCGCATGAAACGGCGGAGCGCGGGACAGCGCGCGCAAAGCACGCTGCGGAAACATGAGCGATACACGTTCGTTCCGATGCTCGGGTAATGTCTCCCTCCTCGCCCATGGAGAGAGAACAATGGCGCAGGTTACCTCTGAGCTCCTGGCACCCACCCGCCGGTTGACGCGCCTGTACGTCAGCGCGCTCGGCGCCGTGGCGCTCTTGTCGGTCGTGGCGCAGCTCCTCGTGCAGCACGCGTTGAACCAGCAGACGAGCGACGCGCACGTCGTCAACGTGGCCGGGCGCCAGCGGATGCTCAGCCAGCGGCTCAGCAAGGCCGCGCTCACGTTCCAGGTGACGACCGACCCCGCCGAGCGCAAGGGCCGCGCCGACGAGCTGGCGCAGGTGATGGCGCTCTGGGAGCGGTCGCATCGCGCGCTCCAGCACGGCGATCCGGGGATGGGCTTGCCGGGGAAGAACACGCCGGAGGTGACCCGCATGTTCCAGGCGATCGAGCCGCTGCACCAGAGCATGCTCCGGGACGGGAAGGATCTGCTCGCCGCGGTCGGCGCCGGCGGGGAAAAGTCGGTGGAGGCGGCCGCCATCCAGCCGATCGTCGGCGCGATCCTCGCGGCGGAGCCGGGCTTCCTGAGCGGGATGGACCGGGTCGTCTCTCAGTACGCTCACGAGGCGACCGCGCGGATCGAGCGGCTCCGCCTCGTCGAGCTGATCCTGCTGTGCGTGACCCTGGGGGTCCTCTTCCTCGAAGGGCTCTATATCTTCCGCCCGGCGGTGCGCGAGATCCGGAGGACGATCAGCCACCTCGTCCAGGCCAGGGGGCACCTCGACAACACGGTTCAGGCGCTCCGGGCGATCGCCGGTATCGGCCAGCCGTGACGCACATGGGCTCTCCGTGACGGCCGAGCGGCGTTCAGAGGGCGAAGGGGGCGGTCACAGCCAGCCGCAGCCGCCGTCGAAGTCGAGGGGGGGCGTGGGCTCCGTGGACGACTGCGATGCACGACAGGCGTCCTCGATGTTCTGTCGCAACATCAGCATCAGGTTGTTGTCGTCCTGGATGTCCGTGTCCGGGTACTTCCCTAGCCACGCCCCGATCGGCGGCTTCATCATCTCGATGACCCCGAGCGAGCGCCGGCAGTCGCCCGCCTGGTAGAAGTCGAGCGCGCCGCGCAGCGCCAGGTACATGTTCAGCATCATGTACGGCTTGCCCGAGCCGCCGTCGGAGATGTTCCACCACCTCGAGTCGGGGTTCTGCCCGGGAGGCAGCGCGTTGAGCAGCGTGGTGTCGACGTCCTGCCCGGCTCCGTCCTTCGCCGAGGTCCAGCCTGCCGTCACCTGGAAGGCCGCCTTGTCCGGCCCGATGTCTTCGGCGAGGGACGCGTCGGCGAGGAGCTCCACGAACAGACCACCACCGCCGCCGCGGCGGCTGCCGCCCACGTCGGTCGCGCCGTCGCGCTGGCCGATGAACAGCGCCGGCATCTCCAGGGCCGCCCCCGCGGCGCTGGCGGTCGCCCGCTTCGTCCCGTAGATGCGCCCCACCTTGTAGCCGGCGGACGGCGTCACCTCCAGGCTGAAGTCCGTTGCCAGCGGGAAGAGCGTGGTCTTCCCCTCCTCCGAGAGCAAACCGCCGAGGTCGCCCGGGCTCAGCGCGTAGGCGTACGTGCCCGCGCCCATCGAGCCCAGCGCCGACGGGATCTTCACAAGGAAGCTCTCGCCCACGCCGATCACGCCGAACGCCGTGCCCTTCTCCACAAGCGCCTCGCCCAGACCGAGGATGCGGTCGGGATCGGTGATACCGCTTGTCGCGTGCCCGCTCGTCAGCAGGAGCACGCGGCGCGCGCCCTCGAAGCCCGCCGCGTCGCCCTCCTCGAACGCGTTCTCGGCGGCGGCGATCCCCTGGTAGAGGCCGACGAGCTCGCCGGCGCCGGCGCCGAGGCGCTCGTCGGCGATGAGGCGCGCGAGCTCCGCCGACTCCGGCGCTGCGAGGAAGGCGCGGCGCTCGACCCGCTCGCCATAGCGGATGACGCTGACGCGGTCCTCGGGACGGAGGCTCTCGAGCAGCCCTCGCATCCCCGCGTCCAGCGCGTCCTCATCGATCCCGGCGAAGCGGCTGTTCTCGACGGCGATCGCCAGGTGAACCGGCGGCCTGTCCAGCGTCGAAGGGGCGACCCCGGTGTTCATCGCGACGAAGGCCATTGTCCAGTTACCCCCGTTGAAGCGCGGCGCCACCGCGAGGAACGGGTGAACACAGACGTCCTTGCCGCAATCGGCGTCGGGCAGGTCGATCGCGTGCTCGGCGAAGAACCCGACCGGATCCAGCGTGTCGAGCGTGGGCACCTTCCCCGCCTTCACGAGCGCGCGGAACTGGGAAATGTCCTGCGCCCCGCCCTGGGCCACGTTGACCGAGCCTGCGGGGACGCCGCTGCCCTCGCCGACGTTGTCGGTGCCGCAACCGACGGCGGCGGCGCAGAGACCGAGTGAGACCAGCTTCATCTTCGACGACATGTGGCTTCTCCTCATTCGTAAGCGATCAACAGATCCGCGGACGCGTTGGGCGTCTGGTAGCCCGCGTCGCACTCGTCACGCCCGGCGAGCACGCGCTCGGCGCGGCCGACCCGCACGCGGAAGTTGGGCCCTTCGAGGGCGTCTCCAGGGCTCAGCAGGGTCTTCGCGCCGCCGCTCTGCACCGCCACCACCGCGTCGGTGACGTAGGCTCCGCAGCCCAGCCGGTCGCCCTCGCAGGCGGTCGCCTCGATCGAGGCAGCGAGGCCCTCGAGCTGGAGCTCGACGACGTTGGGATAAACCTCGAGCCGCTTCGCCGAGTCGATGGCCGAGATCTCGAGGTGGTCGCCCTCGTCGGACCATTGCACCGTTTCGCCCGCCGAGAACGGGAAGTCTTCAATCGGAATGCACAGGTAGTGAGTCAGCGGGGTGAAGCTCGGGTCCGGCTCGCCGCCGCCCTCGCCGCCGGTGCCCATTCCACCTTCGCCGCCGGTGCCGCCGGCACCGGCGCCGCCAGCGCCACCAACGTCGGCTCCGCCAGCACCCGCGCCGCCAGCGCCACCAGCACCCGCGCCGCCAGCGCCACTGCCGCCGGCTCCACCCGCACCCGCGCCGCCGGCGCCACTGCCGCCGGCTCCGCCAGCACCGGCGCCGCCAGCACCCGCGCCGCCCGAGCCATCGCCGGGACCGAGCCGCCGGTAGTTCATGATCAATTCGATGCAGCCGTCCGACAGTGCATCGATGTTCGCGATCTCGCCGACCACTTGCTTCGACCAGGAGCCGGCCCACTGGAAGGACGATTGAGGCGCGCCAGCGCACGCCGAGGGGGCGACGCTCGTCTGCAGCGCGCCCGTCTTCACCTGTCCGGGCGCCACCATCGTGTCCGGCTTCAGCGCGACCCGCCCCGCCACCGTCTCCGCGTCCTTCCAGAAATCGCTGTCGTCGTTCACCTTCTGCGGAATCATGACGGTTTGCAGATCGGACCACCATGCCATCACAGGCCGCAGTCCATCCGTCTCGAGAAGCACCACCTCGCAACGCCCTTCCGAGGTCGGCGCCGTCTCCTCGAAGTTGCCTGCGGCGCGGTGGGCCTCGGTCCTGTTGAGCGGGAGCGTGTCCTGCGGGTCCAGCCGGTACGTGATCCCGAGGTTGAACGCGCTCGGCCCGAACATGCGTGTCGGATCGCCGGAGGTGACGGCGGAGCAATCGATCGACGCGTCCACCCAGCGCACGCGAACGTCCACGGTCCCGGGGGTGGCATTGATGAGATAGGCGTCCGTGAAATAACCCTCGGGTGCGGGGGTGCCGGTCGCGACACAGGCGACGGCGGACGCCCCCAGGATCGCGCGCTCGAGCACCCAGGCGGTGCGTGAGCCTTCCTCGGCGCTCCGGGCCGAGAGTTCCCGGCGGGAAGCCGCGCGCGCGGAGAGGCGCCATGCCGGGACGAGGACCACGAGCGCGGCCAGGTCCGTCGGATCTTGCCAGATACGCCACGTGATCCCCGCGAGCCCCACGAGCCCCACGAGGAGCTGCGCGGCAGCGGCCGAGAGCTTGATCGCCGCGAACGGCGCGACCACGGCCGCGAACGCCAGCGCTCGCCCGCGCGACGTGCGTGCGTCCACGAGCGCCGCTGCGAGGACGGGGGCGACCACGAGGCCGGCGAGGTCGCTGAGCTTGCCGGTGAGGGCGCCTGGCAAGAGCCCGGCGCCTTTCAGGAGGTGGTCGTTGACCACCAGGAGCGCCAGAGCGCCAAGGAAGAGGGGCTGGCGGAGGACCGCGAATCGAGGCGACACAGATTGTCGTGACCGCGACACCAACGTCAGAGCCTCTGCGGGGCGGCCGGCGTTTCGCCGTGATGAGTTCAGCATCGCCGCGAGCCGATAGCAGCGCGCGTGCCAGTCGTACGCGCTTTGCTCGCCGAGGTTGCTCCGCACCCGGCGTGCTACAGCTCGCCCTCGCCCTCGCCCTCGCCCTCGCGCCTCTGCGAGCCGGCGTCTCTCCTGTCCGGCTCGTCCCGGCTTTTTTCGGAGCTCTGCGCGCGCAATGCGATCCTGCCTTTTACCGTCCGCCTTCTCTTTTCTCGCGTCCCTCTCCGGGTGTGGCCCTGTCGACGCTGAGCCCTCGATCCCCGAGGAAGCCAGCGATTGTCCCACGCTGTTCGGCGAGGCCTTCACCGAGACCCGCGCCGTCGACATCGGCGACGCGTCGTCCGGGACGTTCGTGCCCTACGCCGACGGCGCCGGCGTGCGACTGATCCTCGGCAATCAGGGCTCGATGATGATCACGCCCTGGGTCCAGGTGGAGGCTCTGCCCGGCGACGCGGAGGAGACGTGCCATGTGGTGCGCCTCGCGAACGAGCTCGAGGGCCCGCTCGCCAGCGATCCCGAGGGGATCGCCGCCGCGCAGTTCAACGTCCAGTTCATCAAGACCGGCTCTTTCCTGGTCTCGGACGGCGCGCTCTACCACCCCTTCGCGTGGGACCGCGAGACCCTCGAAGGTCAGAAGCTCGGGCTCACGGTGACCGTGCGCGGCGACGGATACGAGGGCACGAAGAGCGTGAGCATCGTGCTGGAGTGAAGAACCCCCCACCTTGGCCGCCATCCCCGACAGCGCTGGCCACGGCCAAGACGGTGGGCGATGTCGTCCTGCAGCACATCAATCTGTTCGATTGCGATCTTCCGCTCGCCTGCGAGCAGATGCTCTGTCGCTCCGATGACGTGCGCTACCGGAACTCAAGAACGCCAGGGAGAGAGAGGCACTTGGAGTCCTTGGCGTCATGGCGGTTCATCTCTCGCTCGATCAACGCGATCGGTGCTTCAGGAACGCCGCTGCCGCCGCGTGAGGAACGCGAGCGCCAGGAGCGCGAGCGGCGCCCCGTGGGCGGCCGGTGCGGCCGGCGTCGTGCGGCACCCGCATCCGCCGCCGTCGCTGTCGTCCGGGTCACCTGCCCCCGGCGCATCGCCGCCTGAGCCCGCGGTCGCGCCGCCAGCGCCTGCGCCGCCGCCTGAGCCCGCGGTCGCGCCGCCAGCGCCTGCGCCGCCGCCTGAGCCCGCGGTTACGCCGCCCGAGGCCGCCGATGCGCCGCCCGAGGCCGCCGATGCGCCGCTCGTGGTCCCCCCGCCGCTTCCGCCCGCCGAGTCGTTGCAGAGGCCGTCGACGCAGGTGCCGCCGGGGCAGGGCGCACCGTCGGGCCGCTCCGGGTTCGAGCACGCGCCTGTCGCGGGATCACACGTCCCAGCCTCGTGGCAGGCGTCGGGGGGCGCGCAGGTGACCGGGCTTCCCGGGACGCAGGCGCCCCTCTGGCATGTGTCGGTCTGGGTGCACGCGTCCCCGTCGTCGCACGCGGTGCCGTTCGGCGCTTCCGCGTAGCGGCACCGGCCGCTCGCGGTGTTGCAGGTCCCCGGCTGGTGGCAGGCATCGGGGGGCGCGCAGGTGACCGGGGTTCCCGGGACGCAGACGCCGGCCTGGCAGGTGTCGTTGGTCGTGCAGATGGCGCCGTCGTCGCACGCCACGCCGGTCAGCGGCGTGCACTCGCCGTCGACGGCCGCCCCCGCAGCGACGCTGCAGACCTGGCAGTCGCCGCGGACGTCGCCGCCGCACGCGCTGTCGCAGCAGACGCCGTCCACGCAGAAGCCGGTCACGCAGTCGTGCGCGCTCGAGCACGCGGCGCCGCGCTCGGAGAGAGAGATGATGCGGCCGCGCGCTCGGTACGATCCGACGCCCGCGGCGGGGTCGAAGTGGGCGTACGCGACAAGCGACTGCCCGGCGCCGTTCGTGGCGAGGGAGGGGCCGCGTGCGGGGCCGTACGCGCTCTCGATCGCGAAGACGCCGGGGGGAGCCAGCGCGCCGCCTGAAAGGAGCCGGGCTGCGACGATCACGGACTGGGGCCCCGTCACCTGCTCCCAGGCGATGACGGGGGTCACGCCGTCGAAGGTGGCGGTCACGCTCCTGAACTGCTGGCTCTGCGCGTAGTGGATCTGGAAGCTTTCCCCGGGTCGACCGGACGTCGGGACGGTGCGGCCCTGGACCCTGTACGAGTTCGGATGGAGCCACACGACGAGGTGGTTCACCCCGTCGAACGCGAGCCCGGGGCTGGTGTCGTCCGGGGCCGACGCGGCGCTGTCCGAGAGCTGCATGACCGTGGGGTCCAGCACGAGACCATCGACGCCGACGCGGCTCGCGACGATCACGCCGCCGCTCCGCCAGGCCACGAGGAACTGGCCCCCGCCGAAGCCGACCGCCGGCTTGGAGCCTCCCCGCGCCGTGACGCCGAAGCCGCTCCCGTCCATCGAGCGGCCGCCCTCCACGCGGGTCGCGTAGATGCTCGTTCCGCCGTTGCGCCCGTCGGTCCACGCGACCAGGGCGGCGCCGCCCCCCGCCGCCACGTCGGGCGAGGTCTGCGCTGCGGAGGCGGCGCTCAGCGGGCTCGCGGCGAGCACCTCCCCGCGCGGGGTCACGCGCGCGGCGTAGATGTCGGTCAGCGAGGCCGCGGCGTTGCGGTCGTCCTGCCAGACGACGAGGTGGTTCTCCCCGTCGAACGCGACGCGGGGCGCGGCCTGCTCCCCGGGCGCGTCGGCGATGGCGATGCCGCTCGGATCGAGGATCTCCCCCGCCGGCGAGACGCGCGTGCCGTAGATATCGCGATAGCCGTCGGCGCCCGTGTCGTCCCAGACGACGAGGTAGTTCGCCCCGTCAAACGCGGCGTCCGGCGCGAGCTGGCGGTTCGACCCCGGCGTCAGCGGCACGTCGCTCGGCGCGAGCAGCGCCCCGTCCGCGGCGATCCGCGACAGGGTGAGCTCCCGCGGCTGGGGGCGGCCGAACGGGCTCGGGCGCCGCCAGACGACCAGCGATCGTCCGCCGCCCGACGCGATCGCGGGGGTCGTCTGCTGGCTCGCCTGCCCGGCGACGATCGTCCCCGGGAGCGGCGGCCCGGCGGTGGGGAAGCGCTGGATCGTCATCTGCTGCGAGTCCGTCGGCCAGCCGACGAGGTAGTTCGATCCGTCGAAGGCGACGGCGGCACAGGTGAAGTCCGCCAGCGTCTCGGAGTCGACGAAGGTCGTGTCGAGGCGGGTCGCCTCGGCGTCGAGGCGCGTCAGCCCGACGGAGCCCCACTTGCTCACCCATGCGAGGGCGTACTGGGATCCATCGGTCGCCAGGCGAGGGCAGGTTCCCGTGCCCACCAGGATCCCCGCCGGGTCGACGATCCCGCCGGCGGCGGAGACGCGCGACATCCGCACCTCGTAGTCCAGCGTGCCGCTGTTGTACCTGGACCACGCCACGACGAACGAGCCCCTCGCCGACGCGACGACCGGGCTGCTGCCGCTGATGCCGGTGAACGCGGGCGCGATCGTGGCGACCCCCTCGGGGGTGACGAAGGTGCCGACGAGCGAGCTCGTCGCGCTGTCCGGCGGCACTCCGATCCACACCACGAGGTGGCGCGTGCCGTCGAAGGCGATGCTCGGCGAGCCGCCGCCTCTGTAGCCCGGGTTCAGCAGCATGCCCCCGGGGTTGAGGACCGACCCGAGGGGGCTCACCCGCGTGGCGTAGACCTGCGAATTGGTCCCGGTCTGGTGGTCGCTCCAGGCGACGAGGTAGTTCGCCCCGTCCCACGAGATCGCCGGCTGTTCTTGCGCGCCGGGCCCGGTGCTGATGGGGATGCCGCGCGGATCGAGCACCGTGCCGTCGGGGGCGATCCGCGCCGCGTAGAGGTCGGCGCCGTCGGAGGAGGTCGTGAGATCGCCCCGCCAGTCGGACCACACCACGAGGAAGTTCGTCCCGTCGGACGCCACCGCGGCGTCGCTCTGGGCGCCCAGCGACGGCCCCGCGATCGGCTCATCCATGGCGAGCTCCGGCGAGACGATCGGGTCGAGCACCGCCGGATACGCCGATGTCTCGACGAGCGCCTCCGGCACCCGGAGCGCGAGCTCCCCCGCCGCATCCCACGCCACCGGCACCCGCGTCGCGGTCCCGCGCGCGTCGATCCAGGTGGCGACGCCGTAGCGCAGCCCGAGGCCGCTCGCCGGATCGATGAAGTGATGGCCGCCCTCGGTGGCTCCGGCGTGGCGGAGGCCGTCGACCCGCACGCGCACCACGAGATCCCCGTCCCCTGCCGGCGCGGCGGAAAACTCGAAGCTCTGCTCGACGCCGGCGGGCCCGTTGCGCAGGTGCTCGGCGACCCCGGCGCGGGCGACGACGAGGTGGCCGTCGTCAGCGACGCGCGCGACGCGTGTGGCGCGCGCCGGCTCGCCCGGCTCGCGCGCCGCGCGGGGCCCGCCGTGCGGCGCGCGCGTGCCGGGGCCGGCGGCGAGAGCGCGGCCGATCGCGACGGTCGAGAACACCGCCGCGGCGCCCATGCGGGGCGCGTCCGCGTCGCGCGCCACCGGGGCGACGCGGAACCCGTCGGCGTCGGCGCGCACGGCGTACGTCGCGTGGCCGCCGGTCCATGTCGCGGCGCGCTCCGTGTCGGGCCGGAACGCGAAGTGGATCCGCTCGATGACCTGACCGAGATCGAACGACGGCGGCGCGTGCGGCGCCGGCACCGGCGCCGCGGCAGGCGCGGAGGAGGCGCCCGGCGCGCCCTCCGACGGCGCTCGGCCCGCCTCGGTCCCGGCGGGATCGTGCCCGGCGCAGGCGGCGAAGGCGAGCGCGACGAGGAGGGGGGCGGCGGCCGTGCGCCGCGCCGAGGGGCGGAGGGGGGCGTCGTCGAGCGTTCGGGCGAGCGGCATGGGCATCTCCAGCGAAACGCGGTCGGTCCGGCGCGCAACGCGCGGCCTCCCGGGCGAGCGCCTCGCGGCGGATCGACAGGGGATGTCAGGCCCCTCGGGGAACGAGGAACAGATGCGATGTCCAGAGAGAGGGGCGCGGGCGTGGTGCGACCTGCGAACCGTACGAGTGATGCTGTCTGGCGCGCAAGAGACGATGGCGGTCGAACCGTGCTACGCGTGGACCGGCGTTGCGCAGGAGCCGCGCCTCCATCATCGAGCCTGTGCGGCCGGTGATCCGGTGCGACTGGCCGGCGGCGGGACCTCGGGGGATCCATCGGTGTCTCGCCAGCCGAGCCGTCGTTGGGCAGCGCGGCGCTACCGCGGGGCGCACCGGGGCGCGACGTAGCGGCCGTTTGGGTTGTCGTCGACGAACACGCTGCCCACGTCGGAGAGCTCGAAGGCGACCGATCTCGGGTCGATCGCCGTGATGGTGAGCCTGCCGAATCCCGCGTTGCCGCCGCCGCTGACGGCCCCTGTGCTGCTGCAGTCCGCGCGAGAGGACGTCCCGAAGACCGTGAGATCTCCGCTCGCCGTGTCCACCTCGCCCACGGCGAGCATCGACTCGGGCATGCTGAGCTCGAGGTCCCACCAGTCGCTGCAGGGCTCGTACGTGGGGTTCGCGTCGGGATCGCTGCAGGACAGGGGCAGGGTGGCAATACGGAACGTCACGCTCGACGAGTCGCCGAAGACGATCGCGCTCACCTGGCGGCCCGCGCCGCCCGAGGTCGTCGGCGACGGCGCGACCGAGCTCGTCGTCGAGATCGGGCCATCCGGGCCATCCGGGCTGCCCTGGCCGCTCGTGTTGCCCTGGCCGCTCGTGCTGCCCTGGCCGCTCGTGCTGCCCGCGCCGCCGGCCCCGTCTCCTCCGCCGTCCATGATCACCGCGCCGCCGCACGCGCTCTGGACGAGCAGCGCGAGCGAGCCTACCGCCATTGAGATACATCGAGGTGAGCGCTTCATCGTCGCATCGTATCGCCCTCCGACCGGCGATCGCAGACGAGGGCACGCCTCCGTCGATGGACCGGTCGGGGGGCACCTGTGCTACCGTCGACCACAGCAGGCTCGGATGGCGGCGCGCCCCGTGGCCGGGCGTGAAGCACGGAGCTCCCATGAAGCCACCTGTCGTCGAAGGAGACGTCATCGCCGGCAAGTACCGGGTCGATCGCGTCGTGGGCCGAGGCGGCATGGGCATCGTTGTCGCGGCGAGCCACCTGTTCCTCCCGCAGCGCGTCGCGATCAAGCTCCTTCTCAGCACGGAGAGCCCGGCGCTCGTGCAGCGGTTTCTCCGCGAGGCGCGCGCGGTGGTCCGCCTCAAGGGCGAGCACGTCGTGCGGGTGTTCGACGTCGGCGAGCTCGGCTCGGGCATCCCGTACATCGTGATGGAGTACCTGGAGGGCGAAGATCTCTCCGATGTGCTCCGCGCCCGCGGCACGCTCAGCGTCGTGGACGCGGCCGACTACGTCCTGCAGGCCTGCCTGGCGATGGCCGAGGCGCACGCCGCGGGCATCGTGCACCGCGATCTCAAGCCGGCGAACCTCTTCCTCTCGACGACGCCCGGCGGGGCGACGCTGATCAAGGTCCTCGACTTCGGGATCTCGAAGGAGGTGCCGGGCAGCACCGAGGGCGTCGGCGTGTCGTTGACGCAGACGCGGGAGATGCTCGGCTCGCCCAATTACATGTCCCCGGAGCAGATGCGGTCGTCGCGCTCGGTCGACGCCCGCTCCGACGTGTGGGCGCTCGGCGCGCTGCTCTACCGCCTCCTGGTAGGGCAGCCGCCGTTCGATGCCCCGGCGCTCGCCGAGCTCGTGCTGCAGGTCGCGAGCGCCGAGCCGATCCCGCCTTCCGCGCTCAGGAGCGACATCCCACCGGGGCTCGAGGCCGCGATCCTCCATTGCCTCCAGAAGGATCCGGCCCGGCGGCCGCAGACCGTCGCCGACCTGGCGCGCGCGCTGGTGCCCTTCGCGGCGGCGGGCGGGCAGGAGCGGGCGGAGCGCGCCGCGCGGATCCTCGGGGCGGCGGCGCAGGCGACCGCGCCGCCGACCGGTTCGGTGCCGCCGCCGCGGCTCGTGACGGCCAGCGGCCCTCCGAGCGCCCCGTCCGGCGCGATGGCGAGCCTCCTTCCCACGACGCAGGGGCTCACGCGAACGTTCGCGCGGCCCGGGTCGCGCAGGATCCTCGGGGCGGCGCTCGGGGCGGTCGTGATCGCCGTGCTCGCGCTCGCCCTGTGGGGCGCGGTCGCGTTGCCCGGCAGAGCGCCGGAGGCGGCGGCGCTGCAGGCCGCGGCGGCCTCGCGGGACGACACGGCGCCGCGGCGCGCACGGCAGGACACCGCGGCGCGCGGCGCGGACCCGCTGATCGCGCCCGAGCCGCCGCCCGCGGTCCGTGACGCCTTGCCGCCGCAGCAGCCGCCGGTCTCCCCGGTCGTCGCGCCGGCCAACGACGCGGCGCCCTCCGGGGCGGCGCTCGAGGGCCGGCGCGCGCCCCCGGCGACGAGCGCGTCGGCGACGCCGAAGGCGCCGTCGGCGCCCGGAGGGAAGAATCCCTTGGAACCACCGCTCAGATGAGACAGGAACCACCGGCCTCCGACCCGTTGCACCCCGCATTCCATCCGGATGCACGCGAGGCGCCGGTGCGTTCGCGCCGCCCGGCGGCGGGGCTCGCGCCAGCGGTCGCCATCGTGGTGTTGACCACGGCCGGCGGCGCGGCCGCGCAGCGACCCCAGCCCGCCCCTGCGGCGGCTCCCGCGCCGGCCGCGCCCGCGCCGGCGGCTCCTGCGCCGGCCGCGCCCGCGCCGGGCGAGGCTCCTTCTGCGCCCGCCCGCGAGCGGCTGAGCGGTGAGGCCAGGGCCGATTACGAGTCCGGCAAGGCGCTCTTTCGCAACGGCGACTTTGCCAGCGCCTTCCTCAAGTTCCAGAGCGCCTACGAGAGCTCGAAGGACGCGCGCCTCCTCTGGAACATGATCGCCTGCACCTCCAAGATGCACCGGTACAGCCAGCTCCTTGCGCTGGTGGAGAGGTTGAAGCAGGAGGACCGCGGCGTCCTGCTCCCGGAGGACTGGGCGACGATCGCCGAGGTCGAGCGGGACGCCAGCGCCCTCGTCGGTCACCTGGACATCGCCGCGAGCGAGCGGGACGCGGAGGTGACGATCGACGGCGAGCCGATCGGGAAGACGCCGCTCCCGGGCAAGGTGATCGTCGACGCCGGCACGAGGCGAATCCGTGTCTTCAAGCCGGGGTTCAAGGAGCACCTCCGCGTGGAGAGCGTGGCCCCGGGCGCGCAGCTGGCGCTCGACGTCCGGCTGGCGCGGCCGATGAACGGCGGCAGGCTCTCCATCGTTGCCTCTCCCGGCGATCGCCTTGCGCTCGACGGCGAGTTCCTTGGCGAAGGGCAGTGGGAGGGCATCGTGCCGAGCGGCCGTCACGTGGTGAGGGTGACGGCGCCGGGAAAGGTGCCCTACCAGGCCCAGATACGGATTCAGGACGAGGCGCTGAGCAGCGTCCGCGTCGGCCTGGTGCCGGCCGAGAAGCGCGGCGGGACGCCGTCGTGGGTATGGATCGCCGGCGCCGGGGCGGTCGTCGCGGCGGCCTTGTCGGCCGGCCTCCTCCTCTTGCACGACCCCAATCCCGCGCAGGTGGGGGCGGGCCAGGAAGCCGCCGGCGAGGGCCGCCCGACCGGATTCGGTGGCCGGTTTTGAGGGGGCCGCCGCGGTCCACGGCGGCGCTCGCACACGAACCTGCGCCTCGCGCCGGCGAGCGCGGCCGGCAGGCCGCCGTCAGATCATCCCTGTCAGCGGTCCTGTGCAGAAGTCCGGGTCGCCGAACGTGTCGGCCTCGATGCCCATCGCGTGGAGCAGCGACAGGAGCAGGTTGTTGTGCGCGACCTCCTTCTGCTGGACGAGGTATCGGCCCGTCTTGAAATAACCTCCTGCGCTCCCGGCGACGACATAAGGGATGTTCTTGCGCAGGTGGTTGCCGTCCGCGTGCTCGTTGGTCCAGAAGATCACCGTGTTGTCGAAGACCGTGCCGTCGCCCTCCGGCATGCTCTTCAGCCTGGCGATCAGGTACGCGAGCTGCTCGGCGTAGAAGCGGCTGATCCTGGTGAGCCGCTCGCGGTTCACCTGATCGGCGTAGCCGTTGTGCGCCATCGGGTGGTGGCCCTCGGTGATGTCCGGCCCGAGGAAGCTCAGCACCTTGGTCGTCGCGGAGTTCGTGAAGTGCAGGCTCGCGACCCGCGTCAGATCGCAGGCGAGGGACATCGCGATGAGATCCAGCTGGAGCCGGCAGAGCTCCGGCATGCTGGCGACCTTGTCGACGTCGAGATCCGGCGTCAGCGCCGGCGCGGCGCACGCCGGCGAGGTCGGCGCCGAGCTGCGATCGAGGCGCGACGCGATGTCCTCCACCGACGCGAGGTGCCCGTCGAGCTTCTGCCGATCCGCGGCGCCCAGCCGCTTGCGCAGCCGGTCGTAGTCCGAGGCCACCTTGCCGAGCACCGCCCTGCGCTGCTCGGTCTTCCGCGTCGCGTCGGCGGGCGCGACCGACAGGTCGGAGAAGAGCCTGTCGAACGCGGCGTACGGGCTGTTCTCCGGCGGCAGCGGCTGCGCCGGCCCGCGGTACGCGAGGCGCGCGCCCACGGTCGCCCCGTACACGAGCACGCCGAGCTCGAGCGAGAGGAACTTGGTCTTCGTGCCGATGTGGTTCGCGATCTCCTGGTCGAGCGAGATGCCGTCGGCCCAGCCGCACGACAGCCCGGCGTCGCCGGGGAAGTCGCCCTCCTGCATCGCGCGCGCGGTCAGGCACTGCCCCGTGCCCTTCTGGTGCGCGTCGCCCGGCCCCGTCAGCGCTGACAGCGCGCTCACGTTGCCGAGGACCAGCAGATCCCTGTTGTGGTCCTTGAGCGGCGCCAGGATGGGCGACAGCTCCTCGCCGTCCCGGAACGTCGAGGACGACGGCCAGAAGTCCGGCGGGACGGTCCCGTTCGGCGTGTAGAGCACGATGAACCGCTTCGGGAACTCGAGCCCGAACGCGGCCCGCCCCGTCTGCTCCGACGCCGGCGCGAGCCGCTTCGAGCAGCCCATCGCCTCGAGGAACGGCAGCGCGAGCGCCGCGCCGCCGAGGCCCCTGAGCAGGGCGCGGCGGCTGAGTCGGAAAGGCTTCATCACGGCTCTCCTCCCGGGGCGCTCTCCGAGGCGTCCCCTGCGTCGTCTCCCACGCTGCCTCCCACGTCGATCTCGCGCCGGTAGCGGAACGCGTCGGTCTGGGTGAGCGCCACGAGCAGCGCCCTGACGTTGTACCGGGACGCCTCGAACGCCTCCGTCGCCTGCGAGAGGCTGCAGGCGTCCTCGCGCTGCTCGGCGCGGCCGTAGCCGAAGCGGAACCACTGCTTCACGACGCACGCGCGCACCTGCTCGCTCTCCGCGAGCCGGTGCGCGAGCTCGACCGCCCCGTCGAACGGCCCGTCGATGTCGGTCTGCGTGAGCTCGCCGCTGGCGTCGACCGGGATGCCGTTCTCGGCGTCCCGCCAGCGGCCGAGCGCGTCGTAGTGCTCGAAGCCGAACCCGATCGGGTCGAGCAGCGTGTGGCAGCTCCTGCAGCCCGGGTCGGACACGTGCTGCGAGAACTGCTCGCGCGTCGTCTTCGTCCGGTCGACCATCGGCGGCTCCGGGACCACGTCCGGCGGCGGCGGCGGGATCTGGCAGAGCAGGCTCTGGCGCACGAACCGGCCGCGGTGCACCGGCGAGGACCGGTTCGGCTTCGCGTAGAGCGAGAGCAGCCCGGCGTGCGTCAGGAAGCCGGCGCGCTGCGACGGATCGAGCTCCACCCGCTCGAACGCCTCGCCCTTCGGGCCTCCCTCGACGCCGTAGAGCTCGGCGAGCTCCCGGTTCATCATCGAATAGGACGCCGTGAACAGCGCGCTCACGCTCGCGTCCTCCTCGAAGATCGCGTGATCCAGGAACGCCTCGGTCTCGGCCTGGAACAGCGGCAGGAGCTCGTCCCGGTACTCGGGGTAGAGCTCCGGGTCCCTCCCGCCCGCGGCGATCTCGTCGATCTTCGAGAGCCCGAGCCACTGGCGGTGGAAGTTCTTCGCGGCCTCGCGCGCCCGCGGATCGTCCAGCATGCGCCGCGCCTGCGCCGCGATCTCCGCGGAGGTGCCGAGCGCCCCCGCCTCGGCGGCCGCGAAGAGCGCGTCGTCGGGCATCGTGCCCCAGAGGAGGTACGAGAGCCGCGAGGCGATCTCGTACGAGGTGAGCGGCACGACGTCGCCCTCCACCGGATCCGGCATGCCGAGCTCGACGCGGTAGAGGAAGTGCGGCGACTGGAGCATCGCCTGGACGACGAGCGAGAGGCCGGTCGACGCGTCGTCGGGCGTCTCCCCGAGGCCGAGCCCGCGGTCGAAGAGCGCCGCGAGCTCGGCGACCTCGTCCTCGGCGAGGGGCCGGCGGAACGCCCGCTTGCCGAGCGACGCGATGAGCGCCGCGATCTCGCCGCGGCACGCGGCGCCCGCCGCGGCCCCGCGGCACGAGGGCGCCTCGCCGAGCAGCTTGCCCGCCGCGCGCGCCGCGATGCCCTCGGCGGCGGTCATGTACTGCTCCGCGAGCAGCGGGCTCACGACGAGCGCCGCCGCCTGGTTGTTGAAGCCGAGCGACTCCTCCTCGGGCACGAAGCCCCTCGCAGGGCGGCTGTCGTCGCCGAGGAGATCGAGTATCGTATTGTCGTACTCCACCCGTGTCATGCGGCGGAGCGGCGACTCGCCTGGCTCGATGGAGTCGCAGAGCGGCGCCGTCGCCTCGCCGTCGTCGTCGTCGTCGCTCGCGGGGAGATCGCCGAACTGCCCTGAGCAGGAGGCGAGGAGGAGCAGGCCGATGGGCCAGCGGAGAGCTCTTGGTTCAGCCATGGTGCCTCGTCGGCGAGCGCGAGCAGGGCACGGCGCGTTCCCCTCCGTGCAGCGTGCGGGGCGCGGCCGTGTGCGTGGCGCGCCATCTCGCCATCTTCAAGGAGCGTATGGCAAACCGTCGCTCCCGGATAGGAGCCGCGCTCGGAGCCGCCGAATCAAGTGGGAGCACGGGGCCGATGTGATCATCCCGTGCGCGCGTGTCTTACGGCGTTGCCGCGGACTCCGGCCTTCGAAGGCGGCTCGACCTGCGGTGTACGGAGCGACTATGCTCGCGCCCAATGCAAAGGCGAACGCTCGCCTGTCCTGTCGCTCCTCTCTCTCCTCGGACGCCGCGGCGCAGCGCGCGCCGCTCTTCTGCGGCCGCGCTGCTCGGCGCGGCGCTCTCGGCGCTGTCGATGCTCCTGGCGCTCCTGGCGCCAGGCTCGGCGCTCGCCGATCCCGGCGCCGATCGCGCCGAGCGCGATGAAGGCGCCCGCCCCCCCGCCGCGGGGACGGCGCTCTTCAGCGCGGGTGTCGATCTCGAGATAGCGGGTCGTACGCTGTCCTATAGCGATCTGCTCTCCGACAACCTCCGCACCTACGAGGTGCTGGGCGTGCCCATGCCGTCCCTCCGGGGCGAGCTGTACCCGTTCGCGCGAAGCGCCGTCCCGGTGCTCCGCGACCTCGGCGTCGAGCTCTCGTACGCTCGCGCGCTCGGCCTCGACTCGGAGGGCGCCGGCGGAGCGAGCGTATCGACCTCGTGGAGCCGGCTCCATGCGGGCCTCCGGGGCCGTTACCGCCTCGCCGGGCAGGACGGGCCGGTCCTGTTCGCGGGCGGCGGACTCCGCTGGACCGACTTCGATATCGAGTCGACGGGCGACCCGTCGCGCGACGCCGCGTCGGTGTCTTACGTCGCCTTGCGCGTGGGGGTGGACGGGCGATTGCCGGTCGGCCCGGTCGCGCTGGAGGCCGGGGGAGGGGTTCAGGCGCCCCTCTCGATGGGAGCCCTCGCCTCTCATTTCCGCGCGCCGAGCGCCGGAGGCGTCGATCTCCGCGTCGCGGTCGCCGCCCCGTTCGCGCCGGGGCTCGAGGCGCGCGCCGGCGCATCGTACGCGCGGTTCTTCTACGACTTCGACTCTGAGCCAGAGGACACGTACATCGCTGGCGGGGCGCTCGACCAGCTCTTCAGCGTTCACCTGGGGGTGGCTTATCATGGGCAGTGAGGTGCGCTCAGCGCGCGCGGCGCGCGCCGTGTCTGCCCGTCGCGGCGGGCGCTTCACGACGGCGACGGCGGCGACGGCGACGGCGCTCGTCGCGCCGGCCTTGCCGCTGCTCGCGGGGTGTCCTGGGACGATCGACGACCAGGAGCGGTTCGACCGGCGGGATCGCGACCCGCAGGCCGCGTGCGCCGACGTGCCCGCGGTGTTCGCCGAGCGGTGCGGCGGCGGCGGCTGCCACGGGCCGGGCGAGCCCGCGGCGGGCCTCGACCTCGTCACGCTCGGCGTCGGCGATCGCGTCGCCGGCCGCCCGGCCACGAACTGCGCCGGCGTGCTCGCCGACCCCGATCGGCCGGAGGAGAGCGCGCTCTACGTGCGGCTCACCGACGCGCCCTCGTGCGGCGCGCGCATGCCGCTCGGCGGGACCCCGTACTCGTCCGAGGAGCTCGCGTGTGTCGCCGCCTGGATCGCGGAGCTCACGCCGGCCGCGTGCAGCGGCCTCGACTGCGGCTGTCCCGGCTGCGTGTGTACGCCCGGCGCGCAGGAGGCGTGTTACACGGGCCCGGGGGGGACGGACGGCGTCGGGCGCTGCGCGGCCGGCACGCGCGTCTGCAACGCGGAGGGCACGTCGTGGGGCCCGTGCATGGGCGAGGTCCTGCCCGCGTTCGACGCGTGCGACACGCCCGACGACGAGGACTGCGACGGCGCGACGCCCGCCTGCGAGGACGTGTGGAGCCGCGGCTTCGGCGACGCGAACGGCCAGTACGCCCGCTCCGTCGCGTTCGACGCGGACGGCAACGTGATCGTGGTCGGCCAGCTGGAGGGGACCGTCGATCTCGGCGGCGGCCCGCTCACGGCCACCGGCACGGACGCCTTCGTGGCGAAGTTCGACAGGTTCGGCGCGCACGTCTGGAGCAAGCTGTTCCCGGGCGACGGCAACCAGTTCGCGATGGCGCTCGCGGTCGACGCGGTGGGCAGCGTCCTCGTGGCGGGCCGCGCCTTCGGCCGCGTCGATCTCGGCGGCGGCGAGCTCGCGTCGCACGGGAGCGACGATGTCTTCGTCGTCAAGCTGGGCGGCGGCGGCGAGCACATCTGGAGCAGGATCTTCGGCGGATCCGGCGCGGATCGCTGCGACCGCATCGCCGTCGACGCGGCGGGCAACGTCCTCGTGGCAGGCGGCTACCACGGCGCCGTCGACTTCGGCGCTGGCGAGCTCACGAGCGCGGGCATGCGCGACGCCTTCGTGCTGCGCCTCGCCTCGGACGACGGCCGGACGCTCCTCGCCGCGCGCGCCGGCGGCGAAGGCGACGACTACGCCCACGGGATCGCGGTCGACGCCGACGGCAACCTGCTCGTCGCGGGGTATTTCGAGGGCTCCATCGATCTCGGCGGCGGGCCGCTCGAGAGCGCCGGCCTCTCCGACATCTTCCTCGCCAAGCTCCGTCCTTCCGGCGACCACGTCTGGAGCGCCCGGTTCGGCGGCGCCGAGGCGGACGAGGCCCACGACGTCGCGGTCCACCCGGCGACGGGCGACGTGGCGCTCACGGGCACGTTCGCGTCGACCATCGACCTCGGCGGCGATCCGCTGGTGAGCGCCGGCGGGCGGGACCTGTTCGTCGCCAGGCTCTCCGGCGCCGGCGCGCACCTCGTGAGCCGGCGCTTCGGCGACGCCGAGGACCAGCTGCTCACCGATTTCGAGACGGGGGCGCGCGCGAGCGTCGCGGTGGACTCCGCCGGCAATCTCCTGCTCGCGGGTCCGCTGTTCGGCTCGGCGGACTTCGGCGGAGGGCCGCTGACGAGCCGAGGCAAGACCGATGTCTACCTGGTCAAGCTCGGCGCCTCGGGCGATCACGTGTTCAGCAAGCTGTTCGGCGACGTCCAGACGCAGGTCGGCCTCGACGTGGCGGCGGGCTCAGGCGCGAGCGTGCTGATCGCGGGCCGCTTCTACGGCGCCATCAACTTCGGTCAAGGGGCGCTCGCGAGCGCAGGCCAGGGCGACGCGTTCGTCGCGAAGCTCTCTTTGTAAATACCGTTCCCGCTGCAAATGCCGCGTTCGGCAGCGCTGCGCGGTGTTTGCCCACCTCGTCTGCCGAAGTCACCCACGGCGCGTGGCAATTTGTCTCGCTGGGGCGTCATGGCTGTTCGTTCATCGCTCGTCTGGGCACGTCGCTCCCATTCCTTGCCTCGTTTCCAGCTTTCTCTGAGTGGCATGTTCTCTGCTCGACACCGCTCGACCGCGCGACGAGATGCTCCGCTGATCGGAGGATTTCCGTCGAGCCGAGCGGGCGAGTCCGAAGGAGCAGAGGTATGCGCGTCCTGCTTATCACCAAGATCTTCCCGAACGCGACGAACCCGGGACAGGCGCCGTTCAACCGGCGACAGTTCGCCGCGCTCTCGAGGTATTGCGATATTGACGTCTTCGCGACGATCCCCTGGTTTCCGGGGGCTTCCAGGTTCTCCCGGTGGTCCATGTCGAGCGACGCGCCTCGCGAGGACGTGATCGAGGGATTGCCGGTGCGCCACCCGCGATTCCTCTACGTGCCCAAGGTGGCGCCCTATCTCAATGGCCCGCTCTATGCGGCGTCCATGCTCTTCGAGCTGGCGCGCCACCGTCCGGCGCCGGACGTCATCGTCGGCTCGTTCGCCTATCCAGACGGATTCGCCGCTGTGTGCCTCGCGGAGCTGCTCGGCGTCCCGGCGGTCGTCAAGGTGCACGGCTCGGACGTCGACGTGCTCTCGCAGCAACCGGCCGTCAGGCCCTCGCTCGAGTGGGGTCTCCAGCGCGCGACCCGCGTCGTCGCCGTGAGCAAGCAGCTGGCCGAGGGGGTGCACGCGCTCGGCGTCCCGCGCGACCGCATCGATGTCGTCATGAACGGCGTCGATCGAGGCATGTTCTACCCGCGCGACCGGCGCGAGGCCCGCGCCGCCCTGGGCCGCCCTGCGGAGCGCCGGCTGCTGCTCTACGTCGGCCACCTGCTCCGCGACAAGGGCGCGCTCGACGCGATCGCCGCGTTCGAGCGCGTCGCCGCCGCGCACCCCGACGTCGACCTCGCCCTGGTCGGGAGCGGCGCGGACGAGCAGGCCTGCAGGTCGGCGGCGGCGCGGCTCGGCGGGCGCGTCCTGATGACCGGTCGCCTGCCGCACCACGAGGTGGCGCGCTGGGTCGCCGCCTGCGATGCGCTCGTCCTGCCGAGCCATCACGAGGGCACACCCAACGTCGTGATCGAGTCGCTCGCCTCGGGCCGACGGGTGGTCGCGACGCGGGTCGGGGGCATCCCCGACGTGATCAGCCGCCCCGAGCTCGGCGAGCTCGTCGCGCCCGGCGATCTCCCCGCCCTGGCCGGCGCCATGGCGCGCGCGGCGCACGCGCCCTACGATCCCGAGCGGATCTCGGCGCTCGCAGGGTGCAAGGGGTGGGACGAGAGCGCTCGCGCGCTCCACGACACGCTCGTCCTGGCGCGGAGCGAGCGGCGCTCGCCAGCGCCCGCGCCCGCGCCGCTGCGTATGCCCGTGATCGACAAGGGCCCCGCGCTCCAGGCGGACGCGCAGCCTCCTGCGTCCGTTCGACGGGCGCCGCCCCCCTCGCGGCGGTTCCCCGACGGCGCGCAGCTCGGGGCGGGCCAGGCCTGAAGCGCTGCGCGCTCGCCCTGGCTCCGCCTCAGGCCACGGGCACGGCTTTTTCGGGCCGCAGGCGCACGGTGGGGCCCGGATCCGGGGGCGGCGGCTCGGCGCGCGGCATCGCGGCGCGCGCCGTCCAGAAGCTCCTTGCGTCGTCCGGCGTCCACGCCGGCGCCGGCTCGCATGCGTCGAGCGCGGCGAGCAGATCGCGCGCGCTCTGGTAACGGTCGCCCGGCCGCTTGGCGAGGCACCGCATCACCACCTCTTCCAGCTCCGACGACAGCGGCCAGGGCGCGCGCAGCGACGGCGGGATCGGCGGCATCGTCAGGTGAGAGTAGACGAGCTTGCCGAAGCTCCGGCCGTCGAAGGGGGCCACGCCCGTCAGCAGGTAATAGAGCGTGACCCCGAGCGAGTAGATGTCGCTCCGGGCGTCCACGGCGCCGGCCGAGATCATCTCCGGGGACATGTACGTCGGCGTTCCCTTGATCACGCCGACGTCCGTCATGCTCGCGTCTCCCTCCAGGCTCACCTGCTTCGCGATCCCGAAGTCGAGCACCTTGAGCACGTCCTGCTCGTCGCCCACGCGCGTGATGTAGAGGTTGTGGGGCTTGATGTCGCGGTGGATGACGCCCGCGTCGTGCGCCTCCGCCAGCGAGAGGCAGGCCTGCCGCGCGAAGTGGACGACCCGGGAGGGCGGCATCGGGCCGTGATCGCGCACCAGGGTGGCCAGGTCGGCGCCGGCCAGGTGCTCCATCGCGATGTAGAAGATGCCGTCGCTGCTCGCGCCGAAATCGAAGATCCGGATCGTGTGCGGCGACGTGAGCCGGCTCGTCGCGCGCGCCTCGCGCTCGAAGCTGCGCACGTCGCCCTCGGACTTGCTCTCGCTGCGGAGCAGCTTCAGCGCCACGTCGCGGCGCAGCGACTCGTCCCAGGCGAGCCACACCTCGTTCTGCCCGCCCCGGCCGACCGGCGCCACGAGCCGGTAGCGGCCGAGCTTGCGGGCCTCGTAGACCTGCTGGCGCGCCGACCAGAGGCCGTGGCTCGCCGCCGACACCAGGATCGCGGTGGCGAGCACGAAGATGTAGTTGCAGGCGAAGATCACGAGCGACCGCGGCGACGTCCACTGCGCCGCGAGCGCCGGGTCGAGGGACGCCCCCGCGCCCATGATGATGGGGAAGCTGAGCGCCACCGGGATCGTCATCCGGAGCGATCGCGAGAAGTGCGTTGGCAGGATGGTCGCGTCGACGAGCATCACGATCGACAGCCCGTGCATGTAGTTCCAGGTCAGATCCCCGAACTCCAGCGCCATCACGGAGATGAGCCCCCCCGCGCTCCAGACCGCGAAGACGTGCGCCGCGTCGAGGAGCTCGGCCGAGGTCTGCTCGCGCCGGGCGAGGAGGTACAGCCAGAGCAGGATGACCTCGCCGAGCAGCCGGTAGAGCAGCAGCCGGGTCACCGAGGCGCTCGGAAACACCGCGAGCACCACGAACACGTCGAGCGCCGCGAACGTGGGCCAGGTCACGAGCGCCGTGGGGAGGCCCCGCGCCATCGCGCGGCGCTCGTCCGCCGAGCTGATGCTTCGAGGTCCCTGGGATCCCGTCGAATGAAGGCTGCTCGAGGCGGTCATGGTGCGGCGCGGGCCGTGTCGCGGGCGTCATTGGAGCCCTGCGCTGGCGCGGAGTCAAAGCGCACGTCGCCCGTCTGGAGGAGCGAGAAATGACGCATCGCACGTGTCGCACGCAACGTACGTGTGGCGCGCATCGCACGCGTCACACACGTCGCAGGCGTCGCCCACGTCGTACGCGCCACGCGAGCGCCGCCCGGGCGCGGCGCGGCGAGCGCGCCTCCGGGGTTCCGCCGGCGAGGCGTCCGTTGTAGAGGCGCTCCGCGCTCGCGCCGAGACCCCCGCCATGGCGGCGATCTCGGCGGCGATCCGCGGGGAAATGGGATGAAGCAGAGACGTGCGCTCGTGATCATCGCGGTCCGCAATGGCGTGCTCGCCGGCGCGGCCCCCGCGCGGGCGGCCATGGGCCCGCGCGTGATCCTGGGACGGGCCCTCTCTCGCGCGCGCGGCTGCTGCGGCGCGCCGGTGCGCTGACGGCCCGTGGCGAAGATCGGCTACTACGTCCACGGGCGCGGGCGCGGGCACGCGAGCCGCGCGCTCCCGATCCTGGGAGCCCTCCGCGAGCGCGGCCACGAGCTCCGGATCTACGGCGGCGGCCAGGCGGCGGACCTGCTCGGCGCGCTCCCGGAGCACCGCCTCGTGCGGCCGATCCGCCGCGGGCTCGCGGGCGTGATCGAGCTCCCGCGCCGCCTGGCGAAGGAGATCGTCGAGCAGGCGGGCTTCCGGCCCGACGCCATCGTGAGCGACGGCGACGTCCCGTCGCTGCTCGCCGCGCGCGCGCTCGGGATCCCCGCCGTCGCGCTCGGCCACGATCTCGTCTTCTCGCGCTGCCGCCTGCCCGAGGGGCTGCCGAGGCTGCGGGTGCTCGCGTGCCGGCGCACGACCTGGGCCTCCAGCCGGGCGCGCCGCGCGGTCGCCGTCCACTTCCTGCCGATCGAGCCGGAGACGCCGGGCACCCTCGTCGCGCGGCCCGAGCGCCGGCTCGCCCCCGCGCGCGCCGGCGAGCCCGGGGCCGTCGTCTGTTACTTCAGCGAGTGCGACGCGCGCCGCGTGCTCGATCTCGTCGCGCGCGACGGCCGGCGCGTCATCGCGTTCGGCGACCCGGGCCTCGACGTGCCCGGCGTCGAGGCGCGCCCCTTCGATCCGGGCGCGTTCCTCGGTCACCTCGAGGGCGCGTCGGCGGTCGTGACCACCGCCGGCAGCAACGTCCTCGCCGAGTGCGTGCTCGCCGGCAAGCCCGTGCTCGCGCTCTACGACGACCGCCACAACGAGCAGACGCTCAACGCGCTCCTCGCCGAGCGGGCCGGCGTCGCGGTCGCGAGCTCGCTCGCGGCGCTCTCGCCGGCCGTCGTGGCGCGCTTCTTCGATCGCTGCCGCGCCGCCGACTTCGCTCGCATCGACCTGGAGCGCGCGCTGCCGAGCGCGCCTTCCGCCATGCTCACCCTGCTGGAGGAGGCGTGCGCGGGCGCCTCGTGACGAGGTGCATCGCGACGTTCGCACCTCGCACCGTGGCCGAAGTCGACACAAGCGGCATGAGCTTTGCTAATTACGCCCACTGCCGACAGGCCGATCGGCCGACGAGGAATGGCTGCTGTGCCGAGCAGCAGGCAGCGCTCGCGGCCGCAGCGCGACACGGCTGTCGCGGGCGCGACACCGACGCCCTACCGCCCGTCACGCTGCGCGCCTCGGTCGGTCATCGACCACGGTTCGCGCCGCTTCTCCAGGAGCAACGAAGATGACGATGGATGCAATTCTGCCGCTCAGCGACCACCGCAGCGATCGCGCGCCGCACGAGGCGATCGCGCCGGCGCGCCACACGCCGTCGACGGGACCCGCGCGGGGAGGGCTCTCCTCCGTCAGGGCGCAAGCGGCCATTCCAGAGAATCCCTTCGCTGCCCTCTCCGGCGCCAACGGGCGGCCGCTCAAGGTCGCCATCCTCAGCGATTTCACGCGCATTCCTTACGCGAATGGCGCCGTCTTCCAGACGCGGGCCCTGTATCGCGCGCTCAACACCTGTGGTCACCAGGCAACACTGATCGGACCTCGGGATCCGGATGCCTCGGCCGATGAGGTCCCTCCCGGCACGGTCGCCTTGCCCAGCCTGCCGCTGCGCACCTACCCGGGGGTGCACCTGCCGATCCCCGTCGGATCCTCGGTGCTCGATCCGATGCGGTGGGATTTTGACATCTGCTTTGCGCAGACCACGACCCTGCTCGTCGAGTTCGGCATCTGGCTGCGCAAGATGCGCGGCGTCCCGCTGCTCTGCGTGAACACGACGCACCTCGCGGCCGCGTACGACGTGCTCCTGCCGGAGCGGGTCTCCCGGATCGGCGCGGTCCACACGGTGCTCCACAAGACGCTCCGCGCGCCGATGGAGCGGCTCTTCGTGGACCTGTACAACCAGGGAGACGGCCTCGTCGTGCTGAGCGAGGGCCTGCGCGATTACTGGCGCGAACGGGGCGTGACGGTGCCCATCCACGTCATCCCGCGGATGGTCCCCGAGGACGTGTTCGAGCGCCCGCTCGGCCCCGACCCCTACGTGCAGCTGCTCGAGGAGCGCGGGCTCGACCCGCGCGGCCCCCGCCTCGTCTGCGCGGGCCGCCACACCCGGGAGAAGTCGCAGCACCGGCTGATCCGCATCTTCGCCGAGCACATCGCCCCGCACGAGCCGCAGGCGACGCTCACGCTCGTCGGAGACGGGCCGGACAGCGCGGCGTACGCGGCGCTCGCGCGCGAGCTGGGCGTCGCGCGCCGGGTCATCTTCACGGGCGAGGTGCCGTACAGCCAGATCTCGGACTACTACCGGCACGCGAACCTCTTCCTGCACGCCTCGCTGAGCGAGACGTTCGGAAACGTGCTCAGCGAGGCGCTCTGGTGCGGCTCCCCGACGGTCGCGTTCGCCGACGGCATGGGCGTGAGCTCGCAGATCCAGAGCGGCCACAACGGCCTGCTGATCGACCCGGGCCGCGGGTCGATCGCCGAGGAGAGCGCGAACGCCGCGTTCGGCAAGGCCGTGCTCGCGCTCACGCGCGACCCGCTCGCCGCCGCGCGGCTCGGCAGCGCGGCCGCGCAGCGGGCGCGCGAGCGGTCCTCGCCCCTCGTCGTGCAGCGCATGCTCGCGAACGCGTTCGCGCACGCGCGCGAGCACGCGAGGCAATCCAACCTGCGCCCGCTCGTCGACGGGCCGAAGGCGCTCCAGTGGCTGGAGACTTTCCGGCACTTCCGCACCTGGATGGGCTTCACCGGCGGCCTCTTCGCGTTCGGCCACCTGCGCCCCGCGGCGGCGCCGCGGCCCAAGGGTATCCAGCCGTCGTTCTGCGCCTAGCGCGCATGGTAAGACCGGCCCGAAGCCGGCCCGCACGCGGCCGCTTCGAGGTGTTCCCGGTTTCGAGGTGTCCTTCGAATGCTCCTCAGGATGATCGGTGCGCTCGCTGATTTCAGCGGGCGCCGTCCCTGGCTCGTCATCGCGCTCGCGCTCCTCTCCATGGCAGGGCTATGGGGGTACGCGTCGCGGCTCGAGCTGCGCACGGAGCTCCGGGAGCTCTTGCCGCGCGACAGCCCGGCGTTCCAGGCCTACGAGCGTCAGGCCCAGCGCGTGGACGGCGGAGCGCAGCTCATCGTCATCGCCGAGTCGCCGGATCGGGGCGCGAACGAGCGGTTCATCGACGCGCTCGCGGAGCAGCTGAACGAGCCGCTCCGGAAGCGCGCGGCCTGCGCCGCGGCGTGCGGCGACGACGCCTGCCGAGCGGCGTGCGGGCCGCCGGCGCTCATCCGCTACCTGGAGTCCGGCACGAAGGAGGTCCGCAGCTTCTTCGACGCGAACAAGTGGCTCTACGCGAGCGTCCGCGAGCTCGAGGCGGCGGACGAGGCGATCGAGCTGGAGCTCGCGCTGCGGAGCGGCCTTATCGAGGATCTGGAGGCTCCCGGGGCGCCCGGAGGTGACGCGGGCGCGGCGGCGACGCCGGCGCCGGCGCCGGCGCCGGCCAACAAGGGGCTGTCGCTCGACGAGACCTGGCAGGAGCTCCAGCGGCGCCTGAAGAAGATCGACGAGTTCCCGAGCGGCTACTTCGCCACGCCCGACGGGCGCATGGTCGCGCTCCGCATCGTCTCACGCAGCGCCGGGATGGGCGATCGCCGCGCGGCGGAGCTCCTCGACCAGGTGACCGCGCTCGTCTCGCGCCTCGACCCTGCGGCGTTCCACCCGGCCATGCAGGTCGGGTACGCGGGCGACATCCCGAACGCCATCGCCGAGCAGAAGTCGCTCGTGAGCGAGGCGGTGTGGGCCACGGTCATCGCGCTCGTGCTGATCGTCGGCGGCGTGATGATCTACTACCGCTCGCCCTGGTCGCTCCTGGTGATCCTGCTCCCCACGGCCTTCGGCGCCAGCGCGGGGTACGCGTTCGCGACCCTGACCTACGGCTACGTCAACACGGTCGGCGCCTTCCTCGGGGCGATCATCGTCGGCAACGGGGTCAACTACCCGATCGTGCTCCTGTCGAGGTACCGCGACTTCCGCGCGCGCGGCATGCCCGCGGACGAGGCGCGGCGCGAGGCGGTCATCAACGCGTTCCGCGCCGAGCTCGTCGGGGCGAGCGTGGCGGCGATCGCCTACGGATCGCTCACGATCACGCACTTCCGCGGGTTCAGCCAGTTCGGCACGATCGGCTTCGTCGGGATGTTCATGGTGTGGGCGTCCATCGTGCCGCTCGTGCCCGCGACGCTCGTCGCGATCGAGCGCATCCAGGCGAGGCTCCCGCGCTGGATGCGCGATCCGGCGCCGCGCGTCTCGGACGAGGGCATCGCGGGGCCCGGCTCGCGGGCACTCGCGCGCGTGACGTCGCGGTGGCCGCTCGCGTTCCTCGCGGTCGCGCCGGTCATCGTCGCGCTCGCGGCGTGGAAGCTCCCCGCGTACATCCGGGATCCCTGGGAGTACAACTTCGCGCGCCTCGGCTCGAAGAGCTCGCGGGAGAAGGGCGCGGGGAGCTGGTCGCTCAAGGCGTCCGAGGTCTTCGGCGGGAAGATGAACGTCGCCGGCGCGATGATGCTGGCCGACACCCCCGAGCAGGTGCCGGCCATCAAGGCGCAGATCCTGGCGAACGACGCGAAGGATCCGCAGGGCCAGCTCGTGGCCGACGTCGCGACGATCGCCGACGCCCTCCCCGGCACGGCCGAGGAGCAGCAGCGGAAGATCGAGATCCTGGAGCGCATCCGGGACCGGCTGACCCCGCGGGTGCTGAAGGCCCTGGGCCCCGAGGAGCGGGAGCGCGTCCTCAGCATGAAGCCGCCGGAGGCGCTCCGCGTCATCGGCCCGAAGGACCTGCCCGACCTCATCCGCCGCAGGTTCGAGGAGAACAACGGCGTCGTGGGGACGGTGTTCTACGTGAAGTACAAGAACAACATCTCGTTCTCGAACGGCAGGAACCTCCTGCGGATGGCCGACACGACCGGCAACGTGGTCCTCCCTGACGGGACCCACGTCGTCACGGCGAGCAGGCCGACGGTCTTCGCCGAGATGATCCGGTCGATGGAGCGCGACGGCCCGCTGGCGACGGCGGCCTCGCTCCTCGCGGTCACGATCGTCGTGGTCCTCGCGACGGGCAGCATGGCGGGCGCGCTCGCGGTCCTCCTGTCCCTCGTGCTCGGCGTGCTCGCGACGGCCACCGCCATGGCGGCGCTCGACGTCAAGATCAACTTCCTGAACTTCATCGCGCTCCCGATCACGTTCGGCATCGGCTGCGAGTACCCCTTCAACGTCTTCGATCGCGCGCGGCTGCTCGGCGGCGACGTGTCGCTCGCGCTCAAGCGCTCGGCCGGCCCCGTGGCCCTCTGCAGCTACACGACCGTGCTCGGCTACGGATCGCTCATCTTCGCCGACAACCAGGCGCTGAACTCGTTCGGCTGGGTCGCGGTCAGCGGCGAGGTGGCGTGCGTCGCGTGCGCGCTCCTGTTCCTCCCGGCGCTGCTCCACGTCATGAACCGCTCGGCGCGGATGCGGCGCTCGTGGAAGGGCGGCCTCCTCCTGCGCGGGAGCAACCACTCGTGAAGATCCTCGACGTCGCGGAGTTCTTCTCGTCCCGCGGGGGCGGCGTGCGGTCGTACCTGGAGGAGCTCGTGCGCCAGGGGAGCCGGCGCGGCCACGAGATCGTCGTCGTGGCGCCCGGGCCGCGCGACGAGGTCGTCCCGCTCGAGCGGGGCCGCATCGTGCGGGTGGCCGGCCCGCCGATGCCGTACGACCCGACCTACCACGCGCTCCTCCGGCTCGGCGCGGCGCGGGCGATCATCCGCCGCGAGGCGCCGGACGTGGTGCAGGCGAGCGCGCCGTACACGGCCGCGCTCGTCGCGGCGAGCGCCCGCGAGGTCCCGCTCCGCGCGTTCGTGTACCACTCGGATCAGATCAGCACCTACGCGGCGCCGCTGCTCGACCGGGTGCGCCCGCGCGCGGTCGCACGGGCGCTCGAGGGCGCGCTGTTCGCCTGGCCGCGCGCGCTGTCGCGGCGGTTCGACGCGACGATCGCCCCCGGGACGTTCATCGCGGAGCAGCTCCGCAGCCACGGCTGCGAGCGCGTCCACCGCGTCACCTTCGGCGTGAAGCGCGGCGACTTCGACCCCGCCCGCGCGGACGCGGCGCTGCGCCGCAGCCTGCTCGGCCGGTTCGCGGACGAGCCGTCGGCCGCGCTGCTCCTCGTCGCGTGCCGGCTCGCCGTCGAGAAGCGGGTGGCGCTCGTGATCGACGCCGCGCGGGAGCTCGCCGCGCGGCGCCCCGTCGCCCTCGCGGTGCTGGGCGATGGGCCCGAGCGGGCGCGGCTCGAGCGCCGCGCGGCCGCCCTTCCGCAGGTGACCTTCCTCGGCTTCGCCAAGGACCGCGCCACCTACGCCGCGCTGCACGCCAGCGCCGACGTCTTCGTCCACGGGGGCGCCGCCGAGACGTTCGGCTTCGTGCTGGGCGAGGCGCTGTGCTCGGGCCTGCCGCTCGTCGTCCCGGCCGCCGGCGCCGCGATGGATTTCGTGCAGCCCGGCGCCGCCGAGGTGTACGCGCCGCGCGCCTCGCCTGGCGAGGTGGCCGCCGCGATCGAGCGGGTGCTCGCGCGCCCGCGGGAGGAGCGCGTCGCGGCGGCGCGGGCCGCGGGGGAGCGGCTGCCCACGAGCGACGAGCACTTCGAAGCGCTGTTCGCGCTCTACGCGGACCTGCTCGAGCGCGGGGTGCGCGGCGAGGGGTGATGTCGTGGACGCCAGCTTGCCCGCGAGAGGACCGAACGTGCGCCCCTTCCTGCTGATCTCCCCCGCCTTCGCGCCCCAGACGAGCGTCGGCGCCTTCCGCTGGGTGAAGCTCGCGCGGCACCTGCCGCGCCACGGCTTCCGCGTCGCCGTCCTGTCGGGGACCTTCCCCGAGGATCAGCGCGACGACGGGCTGCTCGCCGCGCTGCCGCCCGAGGTCGAGGTCTTCGACGAGTACCTCGATCCGGTCGTCCTCGCCGCGGGCGCCGCGCTGCGCGCCCTCCGCGCGCGGGCGCCGCTCCCCGCGGGGCGCGCGGGGCCGCTCGTCGGGCTCCGCCCGTTCCAGGCGCTCACCGACCGCTGGATCGCGCACGCGCCGCGCGGGGCGCGCGCGGCCGTCGCCCTGGCCCGCCGCACCGGCGCGCAGGCCGTCGTGGTGAGCGCCGGGCCGTACTCGGCCTGCCCGGTCGGCCTCCACGTGAAGCGGGCGCTCGGCGTGCCGCTCGTCCTCGACATGCGCGATCCGTACTCGCTTCACGAGACGGGGAACGGGCCGCCGTCCGGCCTGGCCGAGCGGGCCCGGCGCGCCATCGTGCCGCGCCTGGAGCGCCGCTGGCTCGAGGGCGCCGACCACGTGATCTTGAACACCCGGGCCGCGCTCGAGGCCTACCGCGCGCGCTTCCCCGAGCTCTCGTCGAAGTCCTCGTTCATACGCAACCACTTCGATCTCGCGCTGTACTCACAGGCGCCCGAGCCGGAGCCGCCCCGCCGCTTCGTCGTGCTCCACCTGGGCACGATCCGCGAGGAGGTCTCCGCCGACCAGATAGGCGCCGCGCTGCGGCGGTTCATCGACCGCGAGCGGCTCGCGCCCGGCGACGTCGTGTTCCGGCAGATCGGCCGGATGTCCGATCACGACCGCGGCTGCTTCGAGCGCATGGGGCTCACGCCGTACGTCGAGGCGCTCCCCCTGGTCCCGCACCGCGGCGTGCTCGGCGAGCTCAGGCGAGCGCACGTGCTGCTCGCGGTGTTCAGCCCCCATGTCGTGCTGCGCATCTCGGCCAAGACCTACGACTACATCGCGTCGGGGATGCCCGTCGTCAGCGTGACGGCGAACCGGGAGGTCGACGAGCTCCTCTCGTACCGGGGCGACAACGCGCGCGTCGCGCCGGACGACATCGACGGCATCGCCGCCGCGCTCGCGCGCCACCTCGCGCGCTTCCGGGAGACCGGCGCGCTGCCTGTCCCGGCGACTCCGCCCGCGGAGCTGTCGTCCGAGGCGGCCGCGGCCAGCGTGGCCGAGATCCTGGACCGCGTCATCACCGACGCGGCCGCCCGGCGCGCCCGCCAGCCTCCCTGAACCCGGTGGCCCGGCGGGGAGGGGGCCGCCCGCGCAACCAGCGCCGACCCCCGCCCTGCCGTCAGGCACTAGACTGGCGCGCGCCGCGGCGCCTTCGCGGCGCCATCCCCCTTCCTCGGAGCTGTGCATGCGCTTTCTCCACCCCGAGCATGACGAGAGCTTGGAGCTCGCCCTCGAAGACGTGTTCCTGACCCCTGGGTACTTCGCTGGCGGCTCCCGCCTCGAGACCGACCTGCGCCCGGCGGACTTCCCTGGCGGCTCGCACCCGATCGTCTCGGCGAACATGAACGCGGTCACCGGCAAGCGGATGGCGGAGACGATGGCCCGCTTCGGCGGCCTCGGCGTGCTCCCGCAGGACATGGATCTCGACACGGTCGAGCGCATCGTCGGCCACATCAAGCGCGCCGACCCGCGCTACGACACGCCCCTCTCGGTCTCCCCCCGGGCGACGCTCCGCGACGTGCACGGCATCATCCGCAAGCGATCGCACGACATGGTGGTCGTGGTCGACGACGAGCGGCGGCCGATCGGCATCGTCACCCACGCTGACCTGCGCGACCGGGACCAGTACACGCCCGCGTCCGCGCTCATGTCGTCGCGCCTCATCACCATCCCGGCCGGCACGCCGAACCGGACGGCCTTCCTGCTGATGGAGGACGCCCGCGTGAAGGCGGTCCCCGTGCTCGACGGGGACGGGCGGCTCCACGGCGTGCTGACGCGCGACGACGCCGTGCGGCTCGAGCTGCTCAAGCCGACGCTCGACGGCGGCGGCGAGCTCATGGTCGCGGCGGCGATCGGGATCTCCGCGCAGGCGGCCCAGAGCGCCGCGCGCCTGCTCGAGATCGGCGTCTCTGCGATCGTGCTCGACACCGCGCACGGCCACCAGCGCCGGATGATCGAGGCGATCCGCGCCGTGCGGGGCGCCGTCGGCGACGCCGTCCCGCTCGTGGCCGGCAACGTCTGCACGGCGGAGGGCACGCGGGCGCTCATCGAGGCGGGCGCCGGCATCGTGAAGGTGAACGTCGGCCCCGGCGCGATGTGCACGACGCGCATGCAGACCGGCGCCGGCCGCCCGACGTTCTCCTCGGTGCTCGCGTGCGCCCGCGAGGCGCGCCGCCACGGCAAGCGCGTCTGGGCCGACGGCGGCGTCCGTCACCCGCGCGACGTCGCGCTCTACCTCGCCGCCGGCGCCTCGCGCGTCATGGTCGGGACGACGCTCGCCGGCACGTACGAGAGCCCGGGCGACGTCATGGAGGACCGAGACGGGCTGCTCTACAAGGAGAACTACGGCATGGCGAGCGCCCGCGCGGTCAGCGAGCGCACCGCCGACCTCGACGCGTTCGAGCGCGCCAAGAAGGCCTTCTTCCGCGAGGGCATCTCGACGTCCCGCATCTACATCCACGAGGGGCGCGAGAGCGTCGGCGCCATCCTGATCGAGATGATCACCGGCGTGCAGTCGGCGTGCACCTACGCCGGCGCGGCGAACCTCGACGAGCTCCACGACAAGGCCGTCATCGGGGTGCAGACGCTGGCGGGCTACGGCGAGGGCAAGCCGCACGGAATCGAACGGCGTTGATCGCGCGGCGTTGATCGCGCGGCGTTGATCGCGCGGCGTTGGTTGATCGAGCGCGGGATGACGGAAAGGTGACGTGACTTCCACCCGGGCAGCGACGAACCTCCCGCTGCTTACCGTCGAGGTCCTCCATGTCGAACGCACCTGCTCCACGTTTCTCCGCCGCGCGCCGCGCCGTTCGCCGGTTCGTCGGCCGCACCTGGCTGTCCGTGTTCGGCTGGCGCGTGGAGGGCATGACGGAGCTCCCGTCGAAGGCGGTGATCATCGCGGCGCCCCACACCTCGAACTGGGATTTCCCGTTCACGCTCGCGGTCAGCTACGTGCTCGACCTCGAGTTCTCCTGGCTCGGCAAGCACACGCTCTTCGAGCCGCCGTTCGGCTTCTTCTTCAAGTGGCTCGGCGGCGTCCCCGTCGACCGCCGCGACCGGAACAACCTCGTCGCGGCCGTGGTCGACGTGCTGAAGGAGCGCGACGAGCTCATCCTGATCATCGCGCCCGAGGGCACGCGCTCGCGCACGAAGCGCTGGAAGACGGGCTTCTACTACGTCGCGCTCGGCGCCGGCGTCCCGATCCTCCTCGGATACCTCGATTTCCCCCGCAAGCGGTGCGGGATCCTCCACGTGTTCCACCCGACGGGCGACATCGAGGCCGACATGGCGGCGATCCGCCATCACTACGAGGGCATCGAAGGGAAGCACCCGGAGCGGATGAGCGAGATCACGCTCGGCGCCAGGGGTGCTCCGGCGAACGGGGCCGTGCAGCACCCCTGAGCTCGGGTCGAGGGCGCGCGAGCCGCCTACCCGCGCGGCCGGGGGCGCTCGTCAGCGCAGGGACGGCGCGCGAACCGACGAGGCGGGCCCCGACGTGATCCTCGACGTCAGCACGCCCGCGAGCGCCCACTCGAACGCGGAGCGGTCGGTGTACACGTTGAAGCGGCCGCCCGTGGCGAGGTTGGCGACCGTGACGCCCATGGCGACGAGCCCCGGCCGCACGAGGATATGGACCTCCTTCAGCTTGCCGGGGTTCCGCAGGTGCCACGCCGTGAGCCTGGCCCGGACGTCGCTGTCATAGCCGGTGCCGAGCTCGAAATCGTCGAACAAGACCGGGTGCACGCCCGCCTCGACGAGGGTCTCCAGGTGCCTGATCGCCGGCTCGATGAGATCGAGCGACGCGTACCCCTCGAGGCGCCTCGTCACGACGTCGGACGCCGGCGTTCGAACATCGAGGACTCCCCGCCCGGTCGACCAGCGATCGCCCCGAGCTCCGAGCCGTGTGTGTGCCAAATCCATCTCGATTTCGAGACTTTAGTCGATGGGCGGCGCTCCGCCACGCGATCCGTCCGATCCGCGCCGTTCCCCGACGCCGGGGGCGTGCGCTGCGCTCGCGGACGGCGCCTCGCCGGCCGGGCGCGCGACGCGGCGGGTTTCCGGCGCGTCGAGCACGTCCGGCGGGCCAGGCCGCCTCCTGCTGCGTCGAGCGCCGTCGGCATGGCCGAAAGCGGCTATGATGCCGCGGCTGTTTCGGCCGCCAGCCGGTGCTGGCGGCTCGCGAGGCGTCCTCGCCCGCAGCAGAGAGACGAAGGAGGAGCTACCGAGATGAGAGGACATGTTTCCAGGGTGCTGCGGCTCGCTGTCGTGGCGTTTGCGTGTTCGCTGATGGCGGGCTGCGGCGGCCCGCTGCGCTACACGCCGCAGGGCATGGGGAAGGCGCCGGGCGCGGACGCCGTGATCATCGCCGACGTCAACTTCGACGCGGCCATGACCCGCCTCGACATCAACGCGAAGGACCTCCCGCCGCCCGATCGCCTCGACTCGAGCGGCACCGCCTACGTCGTCTGGGCGCGCCCGGACAGCGACTCGCCCTGGCAGCGGATCGGCGCGCTCACCTTCGACCCCGATGCCCGCACCGGCAAGCTCAAGGACGTGAGCGTGCCGCTCACCCGGTTCGAGCTCGTCATCAGCCTCGAGAAGACGGCCAATCCCGGGTCGCCGTCCTCGGAGCTCATCTTCAAGCAGGACGTCGAGTACTGACGCGGCGGCTCCGCCGGGGGTGCATCTTCGCAGCGCTGCTCGAGCCGCTCCCGGCGGGCGAGTCGCAGCCGTCCGGCGCGACCCGCGACGCCACCGACTTTCACCGTGACGCCCCCCGCCCCTCGTCAATGGTGCCGAGGCGTGATCGTCGCCCGTCCCATCGAGGCGGGCGCCGGCCGTCGGACCCGGCGGCGATCACTCGGCGCCGCACACCGTGCATCGCGTGAATGCCCGCGAGCGCCGGTGCATCGAAGTGCGGTGAGTGAAGATTCTCCTCCTGTCGCAATGGTATCACCCCGAGCCGGTCGCGCGCCCCCATCTGCTCGCAGAGGCGCTGGCCGAGCGCGGGCACCAGGTGACGGTGGTGACCGCGTTCCCGAACTACCCGCATGGCCGCACTTATCCAGGGTACCGACAGCGCCTCTGGGACGTGGAGCACGCGAGCGGCACCAGGGTGATACGCCTCCCGAGCTACCCTGATCACAGCCGATCGCGCGTGCGGCGGACGCTCAACTACGCGAGCTTCGCCGCCTCGACCGCGCTGCTCGGGACTGCCCTCTCCGGGCCGGCGGACGTCGCTTGGGTCCATAACCCCCCACCGAGCCACGCCATCGCCGCCTCCTGGCTCGCCGCGCTCCGCCGGATACCGTGGGTCTATGAGGTCCAGGACCTGTGGCCCGAGACCGCGGCGGCCTCGGGCATGCTCGACAACAGGCTCGTGTTCGCTGGCATCGATCGCGTGAACCGCGCCCTCTTCCGGCGCGCCGCGGCGATCACCGTCATCAGCCCGGGGCTCGAGCGTGAGCTCTCCCGCAAAGGCCTCTCGACAGACAAGGTGCACCTGATCCCGAACTGGGCCGACGATCGGATCTACAGGCCGGTGGAGCCCGACCCGCAGCTCGCGGCGGAGCACGGGCTGTCAGGGCGGTTCGTCGTCCTCTTCGCCGGCAACATGGGCCCTGCACAGGCCCTCTCCAGCGTGCTCGACGCGGCCGAGCGGCTGCGCGACCTCACCGACGTGCGGTTCGTGATGGTCGGGGACGGGAACGACGCGCTCAGGCTCCGGCGCGAAGCTGCGGCGCGGGCCCTCTCGAACGTCGTCTTCATCGGCCAGCAACCCCATGAGCGCATGCCGCATTTCTTCGCGCTGGCCGATGTGGCGCTCTCGCACCTCCGGCGCGATCCGCGCTTCGAGATCACGATCCCCTCGAAGATCCCGGCCTACATGGCCGCGGCCAGGCCGGTGCTCGTCGCGGCGGGCGGGGATCCAGCCGATCTGGTGCGGAGCAGCGGGGCGGGGCTCGCCTGCGAGCCCGAGGACCCGGCGGCGCTCGCGGACGCCGTGCGGCGGCTTCACGGCATGACGCCGGAGGCGCGGCGCGCGATGGGGGAGGCCGGCCGGCTCTATTTCCTTCGCTGGTTCACGCGCGAGCCGCTCGTGCGTCGTTATGAGGAGATCTTCGCGCGCGCAGCGGGTGAAGCACCGTCGTGAAGAAGCGGCCGCGCCCTTTTTCGTGAGCTGGCGCGCCGGCGCGGGGCTGAGGGGTACCGAAGGACGCAATGCACCGGGGCATTGCGGTGGGCATCGTTCCATGGGCGAGACGACAGGCACAGCGGTGGGGACCATGCAGAATTACAAGGACCGGCGGATCATCGTGACCGGTGGGGCGGGCGCGATCGGCGGCTCGCTCGCGGCGGCCCTGGCCGACGTGGGCGCGGAGGTGATCGTGGTGGACGACCTCTCCTCCTCTTCCCGCTGGGGCGTCCCGGCGCGGCGCAACGTGCGCTTCGTGGAGGGGAGCGTCGTTGATGACGGCTTGCTCGCGGCGGTGTTCCGGGAGCAGCCGTCGCATGTCTTCCACCTCGCCGCGCTGTTCGCGAACCAGAACTCGGTGGACAACCCGGAGCGGGATCTCGAGGTCAACGGCCTCGGCACGTTGCGGGTGCTGCAGCACGCGCGGCGCAGCGGGGCGCAGCGCGTCGTCTTCGCCTCGTCCGGGTGCGCGCCCTACGGCAGCGACCCGCCGCGGCCCGTCCACGAGGAGCACCTCGCGCTCGATGTCCACACGCCTTACCAGGCCACCAAGCTGCTCGGCGAGCTCTATTGCAATTATTTCTGCGGTCATCCGGCCGGCCACGACGGGCTGAGCACCGTGCGGATCCGCCCCTTCAACTCGTATGGTCCGGGCGAGGTCCCTGGCCGATACCGCAATGTGATCCCCAACTTCATCTACTGGGCCCTGCGCGGCGAGGCGCTGCCGATCACCGGGACGGGAGAGGAGACCCGCTCGTTCACCTACGTGGGTGACATCGTCGATGGATTTCTCCGCGCGGGCACCGCGGCGTCCGCCTCGGGCGAGGCGTTCAACCTGGCGTCGGGCGAGGAGATCGCCATCCTCGACGTCGCGAGGGCCATCAACGAGTTGACGGGCAACCGCGCCGGCGTCCGGTTCGTCGGGCGCCGGTCGTGGGATACGCAGCGCCGTCGGGTCGCGTCCACCGACAAGGCCCGTCGCCTCCTCGGCTTCGAGGCGCAGACGGGCCTGCGCGAGGGGCTCGCGCGCACCGTGGGGTGGTTCCGCGAGCGCTGGGCCCAGATCGAGGCCGACGCGCGCTTCTAGGGACATGCGCGTCGCGCTCTGGGGCCCCCTCCCGCCGCCCGCCGGCGGAATCACGCGGTGGATGCGGAACTACCTCGACGCGGCGGCAGCGGCGGGCATCGAGGCGGACGTCATCGACACCTCGCCCCGAGGCGCCTCGACCGATCCGACGAGCAGGCTTCGCCCCGCGCGCGTGGTCCGCGCGGGCGAGGCGCTGGCTGCGCTTCACCGGCTGCTCGCGCGACGCCGGCCGGATGTCGTTCATCTGTGCACCACCCTGTTCTGGGCGACCGCGCGCGACGGCCTCGCGGTGGAGCTGTGCCGTCGCGCGGCGGTGCCGGCCGTGCTCCACCTGCGCCTGTCGCCGCAGATCATCGCCTGGCATCGGGCCCTGCCGTGGCCGGCTCGGCAGGCCGTGCGCGCCGTGCTGGGCCGCGCCGCAGCCGTCATCACGCTCTCGGAGGAGCTGCGGTGTTACGTGCAGGCCCTGGTTCCAGGGGGCCGCGTCCTCCGGATCGCCAACCCGGTCGACACCGGCGGCTTCCACCCCGCTGCCGCGCCGCGCTCGCCCGGCCAGCCGCTGCGGGTGCTCTTCGCGGGGCTCGTCACGCCGCAGAAGGGGGTCCTGGAGCTCGCGCGGGCCGTGCTGGCGGTCGAGGGCCTGACCCTCGCGCTGGCGGGGCCTCGCGACGCAAGCGGCGCTGCCGGCCCGTCCCGCCGCCTCGACGAGGCGCTCGCGGAGCTCGATCGGCAAGGCCGCCTGAGCCTGCTCGGCGAGGTGCCCGAAGACGCGATGCCCGCTGTCTACCGCGACGCGGACGTCTTCTGCCTGCCGAGCCATGGCGAGGGGCTGCCCAACGCGTTGCTGGAGGCCATGGCCAGCGGCCTGCCCTGCGTCGTCACGCCGGTCGGCGCGGTGCCGGAGGTGATCCAGGGCGAGGGCCGTCGGGTGGCGCTCCTGGTGGCGCCGAGAGACGAGGACGCGCTGCGGGGCGCGCTCCGATCCCTGCGCGACGACCTTTCCCTGCGGGCGCAGCTCGGCGAGGCCGCGCGCCGGCGCGCCGTGCGCCGTTATGCCAGCAGGACGATCATGGCGGAGTACGCCGCGCTGTATGCGCAGCTCGCGACGGCCAACTCTTCGCGTCCCGAGCCCCGGGACGAACATCACGGCTGCGCGGGGCCGTAGACCGCTCGCCGTACGGCGTCGGGAAGCTCGCCCCCCGCCTACGCCTGCATGGATCGAGTCCGGTGGGAGCTCATGCGGCGGCCGGGAGGCGTACGCGGCGGCGAGCTGCCCGCCGCCATGGCGCGGTCGAGGGCCCGGCGCGCTGCGAGCGCCGCGCGTCGCAATAGGGGCTCTCCCGATCCGTTTGGCTGCTGGCGTCCTCTCGATTCCATATCAGTCTAATGCGCCGATGATCGACCGCCTGCGCGTCCGTCAGGCTCGGATCGAGCCTTGAAGGGACGTCGCCGTTCCCGCCAGAAGCGGAGGAATCGAGGTGTCAGTGCGAGCGGACCTCTTCAGAAGCGCTCCGTTCACGAAGGTTCTGTCGCCGCTCGTCATCGCTGCTGCTTTGACCGCGGTCGACTGCGATCGTCCCCGGCAGGCGCCGGGGCCGGAGGCCGGCGGCGGCGGGAACGGCGGAGGCGGCGAGGACGGCGGAGGCGGCGGGGGCGGAGGGGACGGAGCGCCTTGCGTCACGGCCGCGGACTGCCCCGGGGTCGACGGCGCGTGTCGGCTGCGCACCTGCGAAGGCGGCCGGTGCGCCCTCGACGACGCGCCGCGGGGAAAGCCCGTGGGCGAGCAGGTGCTGGGCGACTGCAAGGCGCGCGTTTGCGATGGGCATGGCGCCGTGATCGAGCTCGACGACGACCAAGACGCCTTCTCCGACGGAGACCCGTGCTCGGCCGACGTGTGCATCGCCGGGGCGCCGAAGAACCTTCCGGCGCCGGCGACCACGGAGTGCGGCGGACCCGACGCGACCGGAGCGCGCTATTGCGATGGGAACGGCGCTTGTGTCGAGTGTCTCGTCGCTGGCGATTGCCTGAGCAACATCTGCGTCGAGAACAGCTGTGTCGCGCCAGATTGCGGCGATGGCGCGATGAACGGCGCCGAGACCGGCGTCGACTGCGGCGGCTCGGAGTGCGTGCCGTGCGCGGATCTCGAGGCCTGCCTCGCCGGCGCGGACTGCCGGAGCGGGATCTGCGCGGACGGCAGGTGCCGCGCGTCGTCGTGCGCCGACGGCGCGACGAACGGGGCGGAGACCGACGTCGACTGCGGCGGACCGGCGTGCTCGCCTTGCGCCACCGGCAAGGCGTGCGCCGCGGACGGCGATTGCCTGGGCGGCCGCTGTTCAGGGACGACGTGCCTCCCGTCGTGCACCGACATCGCCCGGAACGGGGCGGAGACCGATATCGACTGCGGCGGCCCCGCGTGCGTCGGGTGCGCCGCCGGAATGCGCTGCGCCGCCGGGCGCGATTGCCTGAGCCACGTGTGCAGCGCGGCAGGCACCTGCGCCGCGCCGGTCTGCGGCGACGGCGTGGTCAACGCCGCCGCGGAGGCGTGTGATGACGGCAATACGAGCACCACGGACGCGTGCCTCACCACGTGCGTCGCCGCCTCGTGCGGGGACGGGTTCGTCCGCGCCGGCGTCGAGGCGTGCGACGACGGAAACGCGAGCAACACCGACGCCTGCCCGACGGGCTGCGCGCGCGCCGTGTGCGGGGACGGGTTCGTCCGCGCCGGCGTCGAGGCGTGCGACGACGGGAACCGGAGCGCGGGCGACGGGTGCAGCCCAGGGTGCCTGCTCGACGGCTGCGGCGACGGCGCGATCCAGGCCGGCGAGGAGTGCGACGACGGCGACGCCGACAGCGCCGACGGCTGCCCTATCACCTGCCGCGCCGCGAGGTGCGGCGACGGCTTCGTGCGGGACGGCGTCGAGGGCTGCGACGACGCCAACACGTCGAGCGGCGACGGCTGCAGCGCGGGCTGCATGGTCGAAGCGCGGTACACCTGCCGGGGCACGCCGAGCGTGTGCACGTACGCCAAGGAGCGCAACTGCGGCGACGCGGCGGACGATGACCTCGACGGCGAGACGGACTGCGCCGACCCGGACTGCGCGCTCGGCTGCGACGCTGCCGTCGGCGCGTGCTCGCCCGGGCAGGTGCTGTGGGTGCAGTCGTCCACGGACATCCCCAAGACCGTCACGGATCGCGCGGTCGCTGCCAGCGTCCTCCCTGTCGTCTCGAGGGGCGCGATCGGGCGCGTGACGCTCGAGCTCGACATCGCGCATTCGTTCGACGGAGATCTCGATATCTCGCTCACCTCTCCGGCTGGCGCGACGGTCGATGTGTCGAGCGACAACGGCGGCTCCGGCGACAACTACCGGAGGACCGTCTTCGACATGGGCTGCGCGAGCGCGGTCACGGGGGCGATGGCGCCGTTCCGCGGCTGCTTCCGCCCGGAGTCGTCGTTCGCGGCCTTCCTCTCGGGGCCGGCGAACGGCACGTGGACGCTCCGGGTCGGGGACGACGCCGGGTCCGACTCCGGCACGCTGACCGCGTGGTCGCTCGCGCTCTGCATCGACCCGTGATCGCAGGGCGGCGCGGCCGCGCGCGCCGCCAGCGTCGCTGTCCGCCTTGCGCGCCGCGAGGGCTGCGACGAGGGCAGGCGCGGCCGCGCCCGGCCGGCGCGATAGGCCGGGCTCGCCTGGCGTGGTCTCCCGTACCGGCGGCCTTCGATCCATGCCAGTGTGCGCTCGTGCCCTGGGTCCGCGCATCGCTTCGAGGTCAAACCGTCTATGCTCGCGCCGACGCCGCCGGCGCCCTGGTCGCGGAGGAGGGCGGCGGCGTCGAGATCCGCTACAAGCCGCACGACGGCCGCAGGTACAAGGCGCGCGCCGACAACCTGACCGTGGTCGACCCGAAGGTGTTGCCCGACGACACCTGTGGGCCCGCGGAGGCGGTCGTGAAGGCGCGCGCCGGCGAGCAGCCCGAGGGGGGCGCGGCCGCCCCGGCGCCGGCCGGGCGCGCGCAGCGCAAGGCGCCGGCGCGGGGGGAGGCCGGTGCGGCGCCCGTCCCGGAAGGGGCTGTCATCGTCTACGCGGACGGCGCGTGCTCGGGGAACCCGGGGCCCGCGGGGCTCGGCGTGGTGGTCATCGACGGCGGCCGGCGGATCGAGCGCAGCGAGTTCCTCGGCACCGCGACCAACAACATCGCCGAGCTGACGGCCATCCTCCGCTCGCTCGAGGAGGTGGACGAGCCGGGGCGGCCCATCGTCATCCACACGGACAGTCAGTACTCGATCGGCGTGCTCCAGAAGGGGTGGAAGGCGAAGGCGAACGCCGAGCTCATCGCCTCGCTGCGCGGCGCGCTCGCCGCGCGGCCGCGCGCGCGCCTCGTGTATGTGCCGGGGCACGCCGGCGTGCTGCTCAACGAGCGCGCCGACGCGCTCGCGCGCGAGGCCGTCCGCGAGCGCGCCTCCCGTCGGACGGTGTACCCCGGCTCCGGCTGAGTCCGGGGCAACCCGGGCCGCGCAGGGCCGGAAACGCGTGGAACCGCCTGGGGCCCGGTGGTAGAGCCGCGCGATGCGTGTTCCGCTCCGCCTCGCCCTCGCCGGGCTCGTCGCCGCCGCCGCCTTCGCCTCGCCGCTCGCCCACGCGGTCGTGAGCGAGCGGATCGTCGCCGTCGTCGGCGATCGCGCCATCCTGCTCTCGGATCTGCGGCAGCGGGCTCGCCCCTTCCTGCTTCAGATCCAGGCCAGGGTCCCGCCGGGCGCGCAGCAGGCGGCGGCCGAATCGCAGGTCTTCCGCGATCTCCTCCAGAAGATGGTGGACGAGGAGCTCGAGGGCCAGGCCGCCGAGAAGGCCAATGTCCGCGTGACCTCCGAGGAGATCGAGAACGCGTTCCGGAACATCGCTGCCGCGGAGCAGATGACGGTCGAGGAGCTGTTCCGGACGGCGCGGGCGAGCTCGGGGCTCACCGAGCAGGAGTACCGCGACGAGATCCGCCGGCAGATCCTCGAGGGCAAGATGCTGCAGCTCCGGGTGAAGGGCCGCGTGCGCATCACCGAGCAGGACGTGCGGTCGGCCTTCGATCGGCTGGTGCGCGAGGAGCGCCGGCGGCGCGACTACCACCCGGCGTGGATCGTCCTGCGCGTCCTGCCCGGCTCGAGCGCCGAGGCGGTCGAGGAGCGCCGCGCGCTCGCCGCGGCGCTCGCGGAGCGCGCGCGCGGCGGGGAGGATTTCGCGGCGCTCGCGGGGCAGTTCTCGGACGACACCGCGACCCGCGAGGAGGGCGGCGACCTCGGGGTCCGCGCGCCGCAGGGGACGCAGGCCGCGGTGACCGGCCAGCGCCAGGTGATGGCCCCGGAGCTCGAGGCCGCGCTGATGGCGATCGAGCCGGGCGGCGTGACCGGGCCGATGCGCGCGGGCGATGCGTTCGTGGTCATGAAGCTCCTGAGCCGCCAGCCGTCCCGCTTCACGACGCTCGAGGCGGCTCGCCCGGAGGTCCTCCAGCGGCTGCAGGCGGAGATCATGACGAAGGCCAAGCAGAAGTGGCTCGACGACCTGAAGCGCGGGACGCACGTGGAGGTCCGGCTCTGACGCGCAAGGGCGAGCGGGGCGCGACGGGCGCGCCGCGCGCAGGCGGCGCGCGCGGCGGGGGAGATGCGGTCGTCCCCGAGTGCACCGCGTGCGGCACCTGCTGCTTCTCGGCCCTGCCGGAGTACGTCCGGGTCTTCGGCTGCGACCACGATCGCATGGACGATCGCGCGCGGGGGTTCACGCGCTTCATCGGCAACCGCTGCTACATGCGCATCGAGGACGGCCGCTGCGCCGCGCTCACGCTGGACGCGGAGCACGGCCGCTTCCTGTGCTCGATCTACGAGGTGCGGCCCGACTGCTGCCGCGCGCTCGAGCGCGGCAGCGGCCAGTGCCTCGGCGAGCTGCACGAGAAGCGGGAGCGGCCGCTCCTCGCGCTCGAGGCGCTCCGCCGCCGCGCGGGCGGCGCGAGCGGCGAGGGAGACGCGGGGGGCGCAAACGGCGCGGGGGAGGCGGGCGGCGCCGTGTAGGTGCGGCCGGCGTCGCCGTCAGGGCGACGCGTCCCTGTCCGGAACCGGCGGCGCGCCCGCGTCGATCGCGCCGCGATCGATCCGCATGCTCACGTCGAGCGTGACCGTCTGCCCCTCGGAGACGGTGATCGTGCGCTTCTCCTCGGGCGCGTTCGGGTGCCGGAACGTGACGTAGTGCCGCCCGGCCTGGAGCGGGATCGCCCGCGCCATCGGCGTCACGTCGATGAGCTCCCCATCGATGACGACCTCCGCCCACGGCCTGGCGAGGACCTTCAGGTAGCCGCGCTCCTCCGAGCGCCCGCCGGGCTGCCTGACCTCGGCGCTGGGCGGCTCCGCGGCGTCGTGCGGGCGGAGGCTGAGCTCGATGAGCGCGCCGCCCGCGACGACCAGGGCGAAGATGCCGACGAGCCGGCCCACGTCGGGCGCGAGCGACGGCGCGCTGCGCTGCTCGGCGGCGGGGCGCGCGGAGGGCGCCTGCGCGGGCGGCAGCTCGTCGCCGCCGAGCTTGGCCGCCGCGAGGGCCCTCGTGATGAGCGCGCGCGGCTGCGGTTGGCCGCGCTCCGCGAGCTCCTCGGCCAGGGCGTCCGCGACGGCGCGGCCGCTGTCGTAGCGCTGCTCCGGCTCTTTCTCGAGGCACCGGAGCACCACGCGCTCCAGGCCGCGCGACACGTCGGGCACGAGCCCTCGCAGCGGCTGCGGCGGCGCGTTGCGGATCCGGTGCGCGACGGCCCTGCCCTCGGCCCACCGGTCCTCGTCGCGCTCGCGCGGCGCGCCGGGGGCGCCCGACGCGCGGTTCGACGCGCGGTTGGAGGCGCGGTTCGACGCGTGGTTCGACGTACGATTGGCATCCTCCGGCCCCGCCTTCGGCTCGTCGAACGGGCGCACGCCGGTGAGCATCTCGAACAGCACAACGCCGAGCGCGAACACGTCCGCCTGAGGCCCGGGCTCCGCCCCGAGGATCTGCTCCGGCGCCATGTAGTCGGGCCGCGCGAACGTGTCGCTGCCCTCGAACGGCTCCGGCAGCGAGGGTTGCCGGCCGTCGGACGCCGCCGCGAACTCCAGGATCTTCACGCCGCCCGCGGGCGTGACGATGACGCGCTCGGGGCGCAGCTCGCGGTGCACGACGCCCCGCTCGTGCGCGTGCCCGAGGCCGCGCGCGATCTCCAGCGCGATGGCCGCCGCGGCGCCCTCGTCGAGGCGGCCAGCGCGCGCGCACAGGGCCGCGAGCGTCGGCCCCGAGAGCGGCTCCAGCACGAGCCATATCCGGTCCTCGTCGCGCTGGAAGTCGTGGATGTCGATGATGTTGGGGTGCCGGATGCGCGCGAGGATCTTCGCCTCGCGCTCGAGGCCGGCCGCGAACGCGCTCGCGGCCGACACCGTGGGCTTGAGCGTCTTGATCAGCGCCGCCCGACCGAGCCCCGCGTGCTCGGCCCGGTACGTCACGGTGAGCGCCCGCGACGAGACGGCCTCGCGCAGGATGTACGGGCCGAGCTGCCTCTGGTCGGCGCCCACTTACCGCTGTCGGACGCGGAGCGTGCGCCCCGTCATCGCCGCGGGCTGCGGGAGGCCGAGGATCTCGAGCATCGTCGGCGCCACGTCGCAGATGCGGCCGCCGGACCGGAGCACGATGCCGGGGTCGTTCTGGTTCAGGTAGTAGAGCGGCACCGGGTTGAGCGTGTGGGCGGTGTGCGGGTTGCCGTGCTCGTCCTTCATCTGCTCGCAGTTGCCGTGGTCCGCGGTGATGATCAGCGCGCCGCCGGCCTCGCGCACGGCGTCCCCGATGGCGCCGAGCCCCTTGTCGACCGCCTCGTTGGCGTGGATGGCGGCCTCGAGGATGCCGGTGTGCCCGACCATGTCCGGGTTCGCGAAGTTCACCAGGATGAAGTCGTACTTGCCGCTCTTGATCGCGGTCACGACCTCGTTCGCGACGCCCGCCGCGCTCATCTCCGGCTTCTTGTCGTAGGTGGCGACGTCGCGCGGCGAGGGCACGAGCTTCCTGTCCTCGCCCGGGAACGTCTCCTCGCGGCCGCCGTTGAAGAAGTACGTGACGTGCGCGTACTTCTCGGTCTCCGCGCACCGGAGCTGCGTGAGCCCGGCGCGGGCGATCACCTCGGGGAACGACTCGGTCACCTCGTCCTTCGGGAACGCGACCGGCAGCTTCAGCGCCGCGTCGTACTCGGTCATGCCGCTGTAACAGTGCTCCTGGAAGGCGAAGACCGGCTTGCCCCGGTCCGAGAGGAGCTCCAGCACCTCGTCCGGCAGGTTCCGCCGCGTGAGCATCGCCGAGATCTCGCGCATCCGGTCAGGCCTGAAGTTGACGGAGAGGCCGACCTCTTCTCCCTGCCACTCCCAGCGGGGCTCTTGCGAGGCGAAGTCGGCCACGAAGTCGCCCTTGATGCCGCTGTAGTCGCCGATGCGGATGGGCTCGACGAACTCGTCCGTCTTCCCGGCCGCGTACGACTGCTGGATCGCGTCGAACGCCGTGTCGGCCCGCGGCGCGTCGCCGCGCACGATCGCGGTGTAGGCCTTCATGACGCGGTCCCAGCGCTTGTCGCGGTCCATGGCGTAGTACCGGCCCGAGATGGTGCCGATGACGCCGATGCCCTGGAGCGCCTCCTCGATCTTCTCGACGTAGCCCCACGCGCTCTTCGGCGGCGTGTCGCGGCCGTCGAGGAACGCGTGCAGCACGAGGGGCACCTCGTGGAACTTCGCGAGCTTGATCAGCGCGAGGAAGTGGTCGAGCGACGAGTGGACGCCGCCGTCGGAGACGAGCCCGAAGAGGTGCACCCGGCACTTGCGGTCCTGCGCGATCCGGAACGTCCGGTCGATGATCTCGTTCGAGCCGAGCTTGTTCTCGGCGATCGCGACGTCGATGCGCGAGATGTCCATCAGCGCGATCCTCCCCGCGCCGAAGTTCAGGTGGCCGACCTCGCTGTTGCCCATCTGCCCCACCGGGAGCCCGACGTCCGGGCCGCTCGTCCCGATCAGCGTCTTCTCGGAGTCGCGCTTGATCGCGTCGAGGTTCGGCATCGCGGCGAGGGCGATCGCGTTCTGGTCCTTTTCTTCGCGCTCGCCGAATCCATCGAGGATGCAGAGGACGAGCGGACGGGGGCGTTGCGTGGGGGAGGGGGCTGCTTCGCTCATGGCGGCGGAATCTACAACGAACCCGCGGCGATCGGAGGGGGGCTGCTCACGGATTTTCGCCGGGCGAGCCGCCGCGCGCGGCGTGCATGCTAACATCCGACCATGTCTGACTGCGCCCGTCGCGCCACGTACCAGGATGTGCTTGACACGCCGCCGAATCAGGTGGCGGAGGTCCTGAACGGCGTCCTCCACGCGACGCCGCGGCCCTCCGTGTCCTCCCGCAACGTGACGTCGGTGCTCGCGGGCGAGCTGTACCTGCCATTTCGTCGGGGCATCAAGGGGCCTGGCCGGTGGGCGCTGCTGGTCGAGCCCGAGCTGCACCTCGGCACCGATCCGGACATCGTGATCCCTGACATCGCCGCGTGGCGCCGCGACCGGATGCCGCAGATCCCGATGCGGAACGCGGCGATCTTCCTCGCGCCCGACTGGGTGTGCGAGGTGATCTCGCCGTCCACCGAGGCGCTCGATCGCCGCGACAAGATGGAGATCTACGCGCGCGAGCTCGTGGCCCACTACTGGCTGATCGACCCACGGCTCCGGCTCCTGGAGGTCTACCGCATCGACGGTGGGCGGTTCGCGCGCGTGGGCGCGTGGGAGGGTGACGTCACCCTGCGCGCGGCGCCGTTCGACGCCGTGGAGATCGAGCTCGGGGTTCTCTGGCAGGAATAGCGCAGGAATAGCGCAGCAATAGCGCCGAATCTGCCGTCACCGGTCGGCGTCGAGCCGCGCGCCGGGCGAGGTGCGTGAGCTCCGCTTTATCGTGATTGTCACCCCGAGATCGGGGAAGCGACGACCGTTCGCCGGATGCAGCCGGGGCGTGCGGCTTGCATGGGTGTTGAGGACACTCGGCCGTTCGCGCTCGTCATGAGCAGCCGTCACACGGGGGGATGGACATGAAGCGCATCAACATCATCGGCCTGCTGGCCGCGCCGCTCGCATGCCTCGGGGCAGCGCAGCTCGCCTCGGCCTCACCCACGACGCCCGTCGAGGAGCTCGTCCTCATCGCGGAAACACGAGCTCCCGTCGCCGCGGATGCAGCCGACGCTCGTCCTGCACGCCAGTGGCCCTGGTACGGTCCCTGGTACGGGTCCTGGTATGGTCATTGGTACAGGCCCTGGCATGGGTACTGGCACGGTCATTGGCACGGGCACGGTCATTGGCACGGGCATGGTCATTGGCATGGTCACTGGCACGGTCATTGGCATGGTCTCTGGTACGGGCACTGGCGGTGACATGACCGGCGGCGGTCCGATGGGGGGCTTCGCACCCTCGGCCGGCGGACGCCCGAGAGGGGACAGGACGGATCGCTGAGGGCGCCGGCGCCGCGGCAGGAGAGCGGGACGGGCGGCCCTCTCCCCGTCTCGCTCTCGTCAGTCAGGTTCGCGGGCGCTCGCAGGCGGGCACACCCGGAGGGAGCTGCATGGAGGGAAAGCGGAACAGCCGGAGTCACGCCGCAGCCCTGGTCGCCGTCGTGGGCCATCTGGGCCTCGTCGTCATGGGGGCTCTCCAGATCCATCCCGAGGGAGACGGTCGGCTTGCGCGGGCGCTCGCGGTTTACGGCGCGCTCTCCGGGGCCGAGAGCGGCTATGCCTTCTTCGCGGACAGCATCACCCCGCTGCCCAGGGCCAGATTTCACGTCTCGGGTGTCGGCGGCGCGACCCTCACCGACGCGCTCGAGTCGGGCGCCAGCCGCGAGACGGAGATCCGGATACTGAACCTCATCACGCCTTTCTTGAGCGTGGAGGATCCGACGATCCAGCGCTCGATCGCCGCCTCGTGGGCGGGCAAGGTGCTGGCGAGGCACCCCGCGGCCGAGAGCATCCTCGTCCGACTGGAGACGTGCGATCTGCCGTCGATGCGGGAGTACCGGGAGGGGAAGCGGTCCGGCTGGAACCTGCAGTACGAGGCGAAGTTCATGATCCGCTCGAAGCTCCGGACCTCTCGAGAGGCGAGCGGGGGTGCGCGGTGAAGGACCCTTCGATCGGCCTCCGCGGGGTGGCCGCGGGCGGCGAGCCCGCGCGGGTCCTCGGCGCGATCGAGCGCTTCGCGCTGGCGCCGGCCTCCGCGGCGCCGCTCGCGGCCCTCCGCATCGGGCTCGCGGCCGTGCTCTTGCTTCAAGCGGCGCTCGTCGCGCCCGCGCTCTTCGAGCTCTACGGCCGGTCCGGGATCCTCCAGGGGCCTCTGCGCGACGTGTTCGCGAGGACCGATCTTCCACGCATCGGCTGGGCGGTGGAGCTCCTTGCCCCGCTCGGGATCGGGGAGGATCCGGTCATCCTGGGCACGGGGGTGATCTACGTGGTTGCCCTCGCCGCGCTCCTGGTCGGTTGGTGCACGAGGGCCGCGGCCTTCCTGGCGTGGCTCACCCACCTGATGCTGGTGACGACCGCGAGCTCCACCGTCTATGGCGTGGACAGCTTCGCCAGCATCTTTCTCTTCTATCTCCTCTGGATGCCTTCGGAGGCCGCCTTCTCCATGGATCGCCGGCTCGGGCGCGCGCGGGGAGGGCCCACGCCGGCAGCCCGGCTCGGGTTGCGCGTTGTGCAGCTGCACCTCTCGTTCGCCTACCTCGTCAGCGGGCTGGGAAAGGCAGCGGGCGAGCCGTGGTGGGACGGCGAGGCGATCTGGCGTTCGGTCATGTTGCCCGAATACCGGCAGTTCGACCTCTCGTGGCTCGCCGGTGCCCCCTGGCTCGCGGCGGTCGCCGGGTGGACGGTGCTGCTCGTGGAGATCGGCTATGGCTTCCTGATCTGGCCGCGCTGCACGCGGCTGCCCTGGGTCGTCGCCACCGTGGCGCTGCACGCCGGGATCGCCTTGTTCATGGGGCTCCTCGTGTTCGGCGCCCTCATGGCGGTGCTCACCATCGCCGCGTTCGCGGTGCCGAGCGAGCCCGCGGCGCCTGCGGCTCCGGCTGGCGCGGCGCCGGGGTGATCCTCGCGTTCTCCCTTCTGGCGAGCGGCGCCCCCGGATAAGCTGTCGCAGGTTCGATCATGTCGCGCACGGCCATCCCGACCTGGTGCATCGCCGTGGTGCTGGTGAGGCACCGGAACCGGTTCCTCCTCGTGCACGAGCGCAAGCACGACCAGCGCTGGTATCTGCCGGCGGGCCGCGTCGAACCCGGGGAGACGTTCGCGGAGGGGGCACGGCGCGAGGCGCTCGAGGAGACCGGCGTCCCGGTGGAGCTGGAGGGCATCCTGCGCATCGAGCACAGCCCGGGCCCCTGGCAGGCGCGCTTCCGGGTGATCTTCCTCGCGCGCCCTCGGGACGCCACGCCCCCGAAGAGCCAGCCGGACGAGCACTCGCTCGAGGCGCGCTGGGTCACGCTGGAGGAGCTCGCGGCCTTGCCGCTGCGCGGCCCCGACGTGGAGCTCTATTGCCGCGACGTGCTGGCCGGAGCGCAGGTCTTCCCGCTGTCGCTGCTCGGGGCCGAGGGGGAGCCGCTCCTCGTGAGCGGCCGCTGAGGCGGCGCTTCCCGCGCCGTGGCGATCCCGCTGGCCGCGCGGCTGCTCGTGTCTACAGCTTCAGCTTCATCCCCTCGTGGCTCGCCACGAAGCCGAGCCGCTCGTAGAAGCGGTGCGCCCGCAGCCGCGCCTTGTTCGAGGTGAGCTGCACCCGGAAACACCCCCGCCGCCGCGCCTCGTCGATGGCCCATCGCATCATCGCCTCGCCGACCCCGCGGCCTCGCAGGCTCGGGTCCACGATGACGTTCTCGATCTGCGCCACCCGTGCTCCGCGGTTCGCCACGTACTGGATGATGGTCAGGTGGAACGCGCCGGCGACGCGCCCCTCGACCTCCGCGACGAGCAGCGCGTTGTTCGGATCTTCCGCGATGGCGGCGAGCGCCTCGCGGTAGCGCGGATCGAGCGGCGGGCCGGGGTGGTCCGTCTTCGCGTTGCCCTCGTCCGGGATCGAGAAGAGATGGACGATCGCCGGCAGGTCCGCCTCGGCGGCGCGGCGGATGGCGGGTACGAGCAGCGGCTGGCTCATGCACGCATCCTGCCACAACACACGGCGGTCTCGCACGGAATCAAGGAATCACGGAATCACGGCAGGAGCGGGGCAGGGGAGCAGAGGGGCAGAACAACAGACGAGCAGAAAAATAGAGATGCTGAGAATCAGCGGCGCAGGGAGCGGGAAGCGTGAATGAAAAGAACCGCGGGAGTCCTTCCTTTTTAGGCCCGTACGATTCGCCTTCATGCCCGAGTGTGATCTAGACACAGGCGATCAAGCCGTGCAGAGTCGACGCACCATCATGTCGACCCGGAGGACCGTGTAGATGCGCGTAGTCAACACAGCCGACATCCTCGCGATCGAGTCTCTCAAGGCGGATGAGCGCACCCTGCTGGGGCTGTTCAAGGAACTCCGGAAACATTCGGAGCTCTCGGCTTACCTGCCTGAAGTCTGCCACCTGTCCTTGCGATGGGTACGCCTGCTCGAAGGTCAGCCGCTCAGGCCTCGTGCGCTCCTCGGCAAAGGCATGATCGTCGTGACCGAAGGCTCGGGCGAGGTCATCGGGGACTCGCCATGCAGCGTCCAGGCGGGAGACGTCGTGATGGTCCCTCCCGGCGGGCTGCAGGGGCTCGTGGGCGGCGCGCCGGGCGGGCTCTCCGCGATATCCATCCATCTCGAGGAGCTCGACGAAAGCGAGCCTCGCTGGGACACGCCGTGTCTGTGCGCGGCGCTCGGGCGGGAGGACAGCGCGGACGAGGCGTCCCCGGATCGCGCCGTGTCCCCCGTGGATCTCCTCGTCGAGGAGAACGAGGTCCACGCGCGGGAGTTCGCGGGCAGCCCCTTGATGCAGCTCATCCGGTCCGAGCGCGCCCTCCGGGACGACGTGAAGCGGCGGATGCTCGGAGCGCTCCAGATCTGGTCGAACGCGTTCCAGAAGGTCCTGTGCGCCAGGGTCGTCTTCGAGTCGCACCCCGGGGCCATCGCGATCGCCGAGCGCCACCTCGCCGACGAGGTCGGGCACAACCGGAGGCTCTCCAGGATGCACGACCCGCGGAGCTCGCCGTCCTGGGACCGCGGCATCGCCGCGGCGTCGTCGTGGTTCATCGAGCGGATGGGCTCGGCGTCCACCGAGGAGCGGACGGTCCTCGTCCACTTCGTCATCGAGCGCTGCGCCGACATCCTCCTCACGGCGGCCCAGCAGATCTTCCCCGACTCGGACTACTTCGCGACGCACGCCGAGGTGGACGCCGAGCACTTCAAGCTCGGGCACAGCCTTCTGAAGGGCTTCCCCGGCCTGGACCTCGGCCCGCTGCGGGGCGCGCTCACCGAGGGCTGGCAGATGATGAACCTGATCTGCCAGCGCATCAGCGACATCGCCGCAGGGGAAGGCGTCGCGCCCACCGAGATGCCGGCGGGCGGCGCGAGCGCAGGCGAGCTCGCCCGCGATTCCCGGCGCGAGCTGACGGCCGTGCTGGATGGCCTCTACGGCGGTGCGATGTGAACCGCTGGAGCGCCGAGGGATAGGGAGAGCCCTTCGCTCTCTCCTCTCCCTCCCGCTCCTGGCGCGCGTGCTCTTCGTGACGCGCGGCGCGCCGCGCGACCGGCGCTAGCTCGAGGCCTTCACCACGTCGGTGATGCCCTGCACGCTCTTCGCGCTCTTCGCGAGCATCTCCTTCTCTTCTGCGGTCAGCGGCAGCTCGACGATCTTCTCGATGCCCTTGCCGCCGAGGATGACCGGCACGCCCATGAAGATGTCCTTGTAGCCGTACTCGCCGTCCAGGTAGGCCGCGACGGGGAGCAGCCGCTTCTGGTCGAGCAGGTAGCTCTCGGCCATCGCGACGGCGCTCGAGGCGGGCGCGTAGTAGGCGCTCGTCCCCATGAGCTGGACGATCTCGCCGCCGCCCTTGCGGGTCCTCGCGATGAGCGCGTCGAGCTTCTCCTTGCTGATGAGCTCGGTCGCGCGCACGCCGTTGATCGTGCACGCCGACGGGATGGGCACCATGTCATCGCCGTGGCCGCCGAGGACCATCGCGCGCACGTCCTTCACGGACACGTTCGCCTCGCGCGCCAGGAACAGCTGGAAGCGCGCGCTGTCGAGCACGCCCGCCATGCCGAGCACGCGCTCGCGCGGGAAGCCGGTGCGGCGCTTGAACTCGTAGACCATGGCGTCGATCGGGTTCGAGATGACGATCACCAGCGCGTTCGGGCAGTGCTCCTTCGCGCCGTCGGCCACGCTGCGGATGATCGGCAGGTTCGTCGCGACCAGGTCGTCACGGCTCTGGCCCGGCTTGCGCGGGATGCCGGCCGTGACGATGAGGACGTCGGCCCCTGCACAGTCGGCCCAGCTCGAGGTGCCCTTGATCGAGGCGTCGTAGCCCAGCACGGCGCCGTTCTGCTCGAGGTCGAGCGCCTTGCCTTTCGCGAAGTCCGTCTTCTGGGGGATGTCGAACAGCACGACGTCCCCGAGCTCCTTGCGCGCGATGAGGGCCGCGAGCTCCCCGCCGATGTTGCCGGCGCCGATTAGGGCGATCTTTCTTCGGTTTGCCATGGGCGGCCCTATTACCACCCCCCCGGCCGGAGACCAACGGGGCTCCAGGGCGGGCGCGGGGGAGGGAACTCGGCCGGCGCCTTCGAAACCTGTCGACTCGGCCCGCGAGCCCGGGTAAGCCGCGCCCCATGGTCACCGAGGACGATCTGCGCACCGCGCTCGGCAGGGTGCTCGAGCGCACCTCGCTCGCGGGCCCCTTCGCCCGCTACGAGGGCAAGGTGCGGGACTGCTACACGACGCCGGACGGCCGCCGCCTGCTCGTCGTCACCGACCGCATCAGCGCCTTCGATCGCGTGCTCGGCACGCTGCCGCTGAAGGGCCAGGTGCTGAACCGCCTGTCCGCCTTCTGGTTCGAGCGCACGCGGAGCGTCGCCCCGAACCACATGATCTCCCAGCCCGACCCGAACGTCCTCGAGGCGATCGAGTGCACGCCCCTGCCGGTCGAGATGGTCGTGCGCGCCTACGTGACGGGCGTGACCTCGACCAGCATCTGGACGCACTACGCGCGCGGCGAGCGCGTCTTCTGCGGCCACCGGCTCCCCGAGGGCCTCCGCAAGAACGAGCGCCTGCCGCGGCCCATCCTGACGCCGAGCACCAAGGCGCCGAAGGGCGGGCACGATCTCTCCGCCTCGCGCGAGGAGATCCTCGCCCTCGGCACGATCGCGCCGCGCGACTTCGACGCCGCCGCCGAGATGGCCCTCGCGCTCTTCGAGCACGGCGCCCGCACGTGCGCGGAGCAGGGGCTCATCCTCGTCGACACCAAGTACGAGTTCGGCAAGGACCGGGACGGCAACATCGTCGTCATCGACGAGATCCACACCCCCGACTCGTCCCGCTTCTGGTTCGCCTCGTCCTACGGCGAGCGCTTCGCGGCCGGCGAGGACCCGGAGTCGTTCGACAAGGAGTACGTGCGCCGCTGGCTCGCCGCGCGCGGCTTCCAGGGCGACGGGCCGATCCCCGCGATCCCGGACGAGGTCCGGATCGAGGCGTCCCGCCGCTACATCGAGGCGTTCGAGCGGATCACCGGGGCGGCGTTCGTCCCCGACCTCGAGGACCCGGCGGTGCGCATCCCGCGCAACCTCGGGGTGTGAGGCGGGCGCGGCCGCGCCCATGAATCGTCGCGGGGCGCAGGTGCGCACCGCCGTTGCAGAAGATCGCGCCGTGACCCTCGCCCCTGCCCTCGCGGGCCGGCGGCTCAGGCCTCGGGCGCGACGAGCTTCTTCGCCCAGAGGATGGCGTCCTTGCGGGCGCGGCCGACGACGAGGTGCCGCGCCAGCACCGCCGAGCGGCGGAAGCCGTTCGCGAGGAGGGCGGCGCAGAGCTCCTGGTCGTCCGCGGGGGCGAAGGTGAACGTGCTCACGGCCTTCTCCTCGACGAGGCGCTCGCAGAGCGCGCCGATCGCGGCCGTCGTCGCGAGCCGCTCCGCCTCGTGGCGCGGCGGGCACAGGAGCTCCAGGAACGAGTTGCCGAAGCACGACTGCATCTCCCACGCGGCGTGCAGCGTGAAGCCGCCCCGCGCGGACAGCACGTAGCCTGTCCGCACCGCGTCGCGCCCGAACGGCTCGAAGCCCGTCAGCGCCCGCCCCGCCCGCTGCGCGGCCGCGACCGCGCGTCGCAGCTCGACGCCGCTCGCGGGCGCGATCTTGATCGCGGGCAGCGGCCGCCCCTCGGCCTCCCGGAGCAGCCGCCTCGCGCGGGCGATCGTGCGCTCCGCGAGCAGGACCGCCGGAGAGGCCGCGACGTCGTCGCCCTCGCCGCCCTCCTCGCCGTCGCCGCTCGTGCGCAGCCGCGACGTCATCTCGGACACGACCGCCCCGAGGATCCAGGCGTCGCTGCGCTTGTAAAAGCCGGGGATCGACCCCTCCCGCGTGAACCCGAGGCGGGTCCACGTCGGCACCTCGTCGCGCTCGACGAGCGTGAAGATCTTCTCGACCCCCTCGCGCTTGGCGGTCGACAGGACGAAGCTCCGCTTGGACGGCGTGGGTCCCGCGCGGAAGTCGACGATGCGGAGCGTCCGGTGCCGCCGATTGACCAGGAGACAGAGCGAGACGGAGTCGTTCCGGAACAGGAGCTCGTCGACACCGCTGCTCGCCGTCGAAGACAAGTTTGTCGCTGCCATACCCCCTCGCGCTCGACGCAGGCGTGAAGCCTCGGATCAGATGTCTATTGCAGAATTGCAAATTGCAGATCTGCAATGCCCCCCCTAGCAGTCGAGGCCTACAGCGTCAACGATGTCGGTGGGATCGCGGTGAGGAGGGGGCTCAGGGGGTCGCGGCGAGCCGGCTCGCGTCGGTCGACTTGACCCCGAGGGCCACGAGCGCCTCCTGGAGCCGGGAGCGCTGGAGGGAGATGCGGGTCGGCATCCCTCCGGAGATCTTGAACGTCTCGAGGAAGTTCACCCCGCTGTCGAACCGGGCAGCGAAGGTGATGCTGTCGTTGTCGACGACGACGGAGATGGGCGCGCGCTCCTGCCCGATGAGGAGGAGCAGGGTCTTGTCGTAGGCCCCGCCCCGCTGGGAGGCGTCGACGAGGACGAGGCCCGGCTCGACGCGCTCGTAGCGGAGCGCGATCCGGCGGGTCTCGGCTTCCATGGTGGCGAGCTCGGCGCCGGCCTGGTCGATGGGAGTCCAGAGCGACGGATCGGAGAGGCCTGACGCGAGGTGCCGGACGATGAGGCCGAAGAGGGCCTGATCGCGGGGGCGGGCGCGGAGCGCGCGGTCCATGCGGGTGGCGGCCGGGCCCGGGACGCCGATGCGGGTGTCGATGGCGCGGGCGTCGTCGTCGCAGCCGGGGTAGGGCTCGACGCCGCCGCGCATCCACTTCGCGCCGCTGGCGAGGCCGTCGAAGTCGACGTGGCAGACGAGGGTGTCGACGCGCCCGGCGCGGGCGACGAGCTCCGGCGTGATCATCTCGGGGCAGGCGCCGTGCTCGGCCTTGGTCGACAGGACGAAGCGGGGGTCGCCGGCGAAGCGCGCGTGGTGGGCGCTGTCGTGGTGGTCGACCCAGGCGGCGAGCCGCGGCCCGAGGTCCTGGATGAGGGGGAGCGTGACCGTCTCGAAGCTCTTGCCCCCCGCCTCCGAGGCGAAGGCGATGTCGAGAACGGCGACGTTGCCGCGCAGATCGCGGGCGCGGGGGAGCTTGCGAGGGGAGGCGAAGGCGAGATCGAATCCGTGCATGGCGTGGCTTCCCGGAGAGGCAGGTACCGTCCAGCCGGGCGACCCGGCGCGTGCCGCGGCGGGCGCCCTGCTCCATACACCCGAAACGGTCGAAGCGCTGCGGTGGAGGACCTTTCTCGGGCGAGGCCTGAATGTTCCGCTAGGATGATCCGACCAACGGCAGGGGCGGCTCGGCGTGCCGGGCGGCCCCGCAGTGAGTGCGCCGCCGCGCAGAGCAGGCCGGCGGTTCCAGGGAGACTCGACAGCTGGGGACCGCGCTCGGGCTCGCCGCGCGAGCGGGGCTGCCGGCCTGTGTCGGAGGAAGTGGATGAGAAGCGACGTTCTGGGACTCGGTCTTCTGGCTCTTGGGGGGGTGCTCTGCGTGGGGCTCCCGGGCACGCCGGCCGTCTCCGAGGCGAAGGCAGAGCCCGCCCAGGTGGTGGTGTCGGCCGCGCAGGTGACGGGGGCGGCCGCGCAGGCGACCGCGACGGTCGGCCAGGCGGTGTCGGGGCCGGCGTGCAAGCTGAAGGGGACGGCGCCGGTGCCCAAGGGCGCCCGGCTGCATGACGCGCCGAGCGGCGGCAGGACGGTCGCGAGCTTCACCGGCGCGCTGGTCCCGATGACGCTGAGCGCGATCCCGGCGGATCCGGCGGCGGGCCGCGCGCGGCTGAGCACGTCGGACAGCTCGCCCGCGCTGCGGATCGACGGCTACATCGCGCCCTCGGACGTCGCGGTGTTCACGACGCGCGACATCCCGGTCATCGCCGGGCACGTGTGGATCTCGAGCGCGCAGAAGGTGAAGCTCGTCGCGGCCACGGGCGACTCGCTGCGCGCGGAGCTCTCGATCTCCGGGTCCGAAAGGCAGACAGCGAAGGCCTCGGCCCCCTGCGACGCCTTCGCGCTGCAGCGCGGCGTCTCCACGAAGATGGAGATCCCCGGCAGCGCCCGCGGGTACCTGATGAAGACGTCGACGATCGAGCTCTTCGATCGTCCGGACGGCGACGTGATCTTCACGCTGAGGATGCTGGAGGGGACGGCCCAGCTCTTCTGGAGCACCGAGGCGAAGTCCGGCTTCGTCCACCTGATGTCTCGGGGCGACCTCACGATCGACGCCTGGGCGCGCCTCAAGGATCTCGAGCCGCTGAAGAAGGGCGAGATGATGGACCAGTACATCCCGCCGACGACCGCGGTGGCCGGCGCGCAGCTCGCGCTCGACAAGGCGCCGCCGATCGTGAAGGCGACGAGGGCCATCCCGGTCCGCGCGCGGCGCGACGAGAAGGAGAAGCCGATCGGCGAGATCGAGGCCGGCGCGGAGATCTACCTGCTCGAGACGGTGGCGGGCTGGACCAACGTGCTCCCGAAGGCGCTCGGGATGACGCCGCCGGACGAGGGCGGCTTCTGGATCCCCGCCACGGAGACGCCGAAGTAGCGAGGGCGCGCGGGCCCGCTGTGCGCGGCGGGCCCGCCTGGACGACGCGCCGCAGCGCCGGTCCGGGGGGATCGGCGCTGTGCTCGAGGCGCCAACTCTCGATCAACTCTCGAGCGGTTTCGCCGCGCCGGGCGACTAGGATGGCGCGCATGTCCAGCTCGCCGTTTCGTTTCCGGCGGCCTCGCCTTGGCGCGGCGGCCGGGGTGATCGCAGCCTCCGCGGCCGTCGGTGGCAGCGCCGCCGCGCAGGCCGCGCCCGTGGTGCTCCCTCACGCGGCGGGCCAGCAGGCGCTCGCTGTCCGCATCGATCCGGGCGGGGTCACTGCCCGCGCCTGTCCTGCTGCGGCTGCGTGCGCGCCCGACGGCGGCAAGGTCCTCGCCGTGCCGTCCGAGGTGGCGCCGCTGCTCGGCGGCGCGCGCGTCGTGCCGGTCACCCTGGCGGACGGCAAGCGCCTCGCCAAGATCGAGGTATCGGCCGGGGGAAAGCCGGCGGGCGCCGGCGCGCCGGAAGGCGCGAGCGGCAGCTGGGTGATGCTGCTCGCGGCGCCGCTCGCGGGGAAGGGGGCGGAGCCGCTCGTGCTCTGGAGCGGCTGGACCGGCGTCGCCACAGGGGAGCACGGCGAGGGCCGGAGCGACGCCGTGGTCGTGGAGCCGCTCGGCGGCAGCGGCAGCCGTGTGCTCGTCGGGCAGCTGCGAGACGACGTGACCCTCTGCGGGCGGCCGGCGCTGGTCGGCGCGAGCGAGGTCGATCCCCGGACCATGACGCTCCTGAAAGGGGCCAGCTTCCAGAACCTCTCGGCGGAGGAGCGGCGCGCCGCAGGCAAGGTGGTCGCCGAGCGCCGTGACGCCGACGCGGCGGCGGCCGCCTTCCGGCTGCTGCGCCCGACCGCCGCGTCGAGCGCGGTCGGCAAGCGCTTCGCGGAGATCGCCGACGGCGACCCGAAGACCGCGTGGTCCGAGGGCAAGGCGGGCGCGGGCCGGGGCGAGTTCGTGTCGTTCTCGTCGGCGGACGAGGTCGGGATCACGGGCCTGGGTCTGCGCATCAAGCCGCCCGACGGCGTCGAGGGCGGCGCCGCGCCGCGCACGCTCTTCGTGGCGACGCCCGACCGGCTCTTCCAGGTGAGCCTGCCCGAGGACGCGTGGCTCAAGGAGTCCGCCGGCTACGAGGTGAAGCTCCCCGAGGAGATCAAGGCCTCGTGCATCGCCGTCGTGCTCGACGATGCGTACGCGCCGGCGGGGGCCGGGGGGGGCCGCGGCGCGCCCTCGGCGCCGGAGGTGCGGGTCACGATCGCCGAGGTCACGGCGCGCACGGCGTTCGACGGGCAGGGCCCGGCGGCGCTCGTGGGCGCGCTCGCGGGCGGCGGCGAGCGATCCAGGGCGGCGGCGGCGCTGCTCGCGCGCGGCGGACCGGAGGCGGTCGAGGCGGCGATCGCCGGCTATGACAGGCTCGATTTCGCGGGCAGGCAGCTCGCCCGGGGCGTGATCGACACGGCGCCCTGCGCGATGCAGATCCCGTTCCTCACCGCGCGGCTGGCGTCCGGCGCGGCATCGGCTGCGCAGCCCGCGCCCGGCGCGGCATCCGCGGGGCGCGCGTCCGGGGTTGCATCGGCCGCGCCGGGGCGCGCCGCTCGCGCTGCGCCGCCCGAGCTCGATCCGGAGCTCCACCACGCGCGCGATCGCATCCGCCGTTGCGGGCGCGCGGCCGCGCCGGCGCTCGCGGAGATCGTGAAGGCGGGCGCGGCCGCGGCCAGGGTCGCGGCGGCCCGGGAGCTCGCGCTCGTCGCGCCGGCCGAGGCGATCCCGGCGCTGCTCGACGCCCTCGCCGGGGCGCGCGGCGCGGCGCGGAGGGAGCTCCGGGCCGCGCTCGCGCTGGCGGCGCGGAGCGAGCGGGCCGCTTCCGTGGTCGAGGAAGAGGTGCAGATCGAGCGGCTCCGCGCCCGGCCGGAGGACGCGCAGCTCGATCTGCTGCGCGCGCTCGGGCCGGCGCTTGGGCGGGTGAAGGGCGGCGGGGCGGCGTTCCAGGCGCTCGCTTCGGCGGGCGGCGCGCCCTTCGAGCGGCGTTACCTGCTGCAAGCGCCGGCCGCTGCGCTCGCGCGCGGGGGCGAGGCGCCGGCGGAGGCGTACCTCCGGGCGTCGCTCCGGAAGGACGCAGACGCGCACGTGCGCCTCCGCGCGGCCGAGGTCGCGGCCGACGTGCCGTCGCTCGCGCAGGACCTGCTCGCGGCGGCCTCCGATCCGGACGCGCGCGTGCGCGAGGCGGCGATCGTGGCGCTCGCGCGCGCGGCCGCTGCCGGCGCGAAGCTGCCCGCCGGCGCGGCCGAGGCGCTCGCGGCGCGGCTCGCCTCGGACCCGTGGACGTTCATCCGGGGCGGCGCTGCGCTGGCGATCGGCGCGATGCCGGCGACGGCGGCGGGCGACCGGGCGCTCGTCGGGGCGCTCGCCGACAGCTCGCCCGAGGTGCGCCGGCACGCGCTCGACGGCCTCGGCGCGCACCGCGCGACCGCGCACATCGAGGCCGTGCGCGACCGGGCGGAGGACAAGGAGGAGGACCTCGAGGTGCGCGCGCGGGCGATCCTCGCGCTCGGGGCGATGTGCGACGCGAGCTCGGTCGATCTGTGGACGCGGCTCGCGCTCCGCGCGAAGGCGCCGATCGGCGAGCACGATCAGCGGCTCGGCTCGGCGGCGCTCGCGGCGCTCGGATCGGTGCACCCGGCGGATCTGCCCGCGCGCCTCAAGCCGCTGCTCGACAAGGACACGCCGCACGGCCTGCGCGAGGCGGCGAGGGCAGCGCTCTCCGCGGCGCCGCAGTGCCGCCGCCGCTGACCGAGAATTGAAGGCCAGCAGGGGGGCGGCAGGCCGCCAGCGATGCCCCTCGCTCTCCGCTCTCCTTCATTGGCCAACGAAACGCATGCTCAACCTTCACAAGCTGGTTCGGGATGCGCTTCTGGACGACGCCACGCACTCCCGGACCCTGCGAGCCTGCCTCGAGCGGGACGGGGCGCGCGCCTTTCGCTACTTCGACCGGATCCTGCGCAGTCGTGAAGCCTACGCCAGCGTCGGTCTCGATCTCACCGAGTTCTCTTCGCTGCTCCCCTTCGATATCTCCAGTCTGTCGACCCCGCTCCTGGTTTGTCTCCTCACGAGCTCCGCCGGCCAAACCGCGCAGCTCATCGGCGCGCTCGCGGTCCTGTCAGAGTTCGGCCGCGAACAGGATCGACCTCTCATCGAGACGTTCGTGAAGGACAAACGCGCAAGGGTCGCCGCCGAAGCAGCTCGCGCGCTTCGACTTCTGGGATAGCCCCTTCCGACCATGGCTGTTTCATCGTGAGGGCGTCAGCGCTCACCTCACGACGCGTCCTGCCCGCCGCGGCAGCACCGCGCGCGCGCGAGAGAGCCACTCGACGAGCGACGTGGCGTCCGGGGGGACGGCGTCGAGGTCGGCGTCCTCCGCGACGCGCACCATGGCGGCGCCGTCGCCCGGCATCATGCCCTTCGCAGCGAGCATCGCCTGCGCCCTGAGGGGCGACATCTCCTCGGTCGCCTTCTCGCCGAGCAGCGCGAGGATCCAGCCTCCGAGCGCCGGCGCGGCCACGCCGCCGATCACGTCGGGCGGCGAGGACAGGGCCGACGAGACGCGCCGGATGCCCTCCGCGATCGCCTCGCGGCGCGCCGGATCGCGGTCGATGTCGCGGGCGAACGCGAGGATCTCGCACCCGGCCTCCTGCGCGTCGAGCGCCGCGCCAAGCACGTGGTGCGTGTCCTCGTGGGCCGCGCCGCGCGCCTGGTACTTCCGGATGCTCTTCCACTCGCGGGCGCCGCCGACGACCCATCCGCTCGGCTGGACGCGGGAGAGCAGCGTGACGAGCACGCCGGGGTGCTTGTCCGACTGGTAGGCGGGCGCCCCGGCGCGGCTGCCCAGCTCGCCCTCGCCCTCGCCGACAAGGAAGACCCGGATCCGATCGGGCGCCTTCATCACGGCCGCGGCCCTCCGCCGAGGAGCGGCGCCTCGTCCCCGCCGTTGGCGTAGCTCAGCCAGAGCTCCCCCAGCGCGTACACCCTCGCCCGATCCTCGAAGCCCGGCGTGTCCAGGATGCGCGTGGCCCTCATCCCCCGCTCGCCCGCGCGGGTGACGACCGTGACCTCCTCCGGCTGCAGCTCGTTCACCACGAGCGGGCTGTGCGTCGCGAGGAGGACCTGGGTCTTCTCGGAGACGAGGCGCAGCGCGCGCATCACATCGGCGATGCGCGAGGGGTGCAGCCCGTGCTCGGGCTCCTCGACGAGGAGCAGGGGCGTCGGATCGAGGTGCGGCAGCGCCGCGAAGGCGAGGTAGTACAGCATGCCCTCGCTCATCAGCGACGCCGGCACCACGGCGCCGCCCTCGAGCTTCACGCCGATGGCCTTCGTCGTGGAGCTCGGGTTGGCGAGGTGGAGGCTCTTCACGCTGGGGAACAGGCGGGTGAGCTCCTGGTTCAGATCGACGTACGCCGACAGGTCGCGGCTGATGACGGCGTCGTAGACGGCCGGCAGGCCCGTGCCGCGCTCGTCGGCGAAGCAGAGCGGGTGCCCGTCGGGGATGAGCGGGTGCGGGGCCCTCAGCGCGTCGGGATCGAGGCGGAGCATCTGGGCCCCGCGCAGCGCCTGGACGATGTCCAGCGCAGGGCGCTCCGGGCTGGGCGCGCCGCCCGCGTCGTCGTCCCCGTCTGCGTCGTCGAGCAGGGAAGGGGGCTCGAGATCCCTGGGGAACGACATGGACCGGACTCGCCCCCCGGCGTCGAGCTCCACGCGCCACGTCGTGCTCGCCGCCGACACCTCGAACACGGCGCCGTCCGGGGCCCTGCTCGTGGGGCCGGCGCGCCCGAGCGTGTCCAGCGACGGCGCCCCGAGCGCCCGCTCGAGGACGGAGGAGAGCGTGCGGAGCGCCCGCAGCACCGTGCTCTTGCCGCTGTCGTTGGGCCCGATGAGCGCATGCAGCGGCGTCAGCTCCAGGGTCGCGTCCTGGACGCAGCCGTAGCCCTGGATGCGGAGCTGCTCGACGTAGGGTCGGTCCATCGAGGTTGACGCCAGCATAGCCGCTCGCTCGGCAGCAAGGAACTTGGCCCGTCCTCGCCAGCCCCTCTACGCCGCGGTCATGCGCCGCCTCCCGTCGATCGCGCTCGTCGCCCTCATCGCGCTCGCCGTCCCCGTGGCGAGCGGCCTCGGCGAGCGGCACGCCAGCGCCAGCGTCGCCTATGAGTCGCCTTACACCTTCGAGCAGACCTTCGGCACGGCGCTGCGCCTCGTGCGCGTCGATCTCGGCTTCAAGATCGTCGAGAAGGACGTCTCCAATGGCTATCTGCTCTTCGAGTACCGGAGCCCGGAGAGCGGCGGCAGGGTGACGCAGGGGGCGATCGAGGTCGTGGACGGCCGCGCCGGGGTGCACGTCGCCGTGCAGCTCCCGGCGATGCCGCAGTACCACGAGCAGGTGCTCCTCGACGGGCTCGTGAAGAAGCTCACCGACGAGCACGGCGACCCGCCGAAGAAGGCGCCCGCGGGCGGGGGCGCACCTCCCCCTGACGCGGGCGCGCCCTTGCCCGACGCGGGCGCGCCCTAGCCGCGCCGCACGTACTCGAAGTCGACGGGCTTGCCCTTGAGCCCCTTCGTCGGCGCAGCGATCCAGTTCGCCATCTGCTTCGGATCGAACACCGGCTTCTCCATCAGGCTCCGCACGTAGGCCTCGTCGCTCGCGGTCGGCAGCCACGCGTCGCGCCGGCGCTCCCACGCCTCCTTCGAGAGGGGATTGCCGTCGACGTCGAAGTGGAGCCCCGCGTAGATCCCCGAGCTCCGGTGGAAGCGCCGGCTCGGCAGGCTCAGCTTGAACGACACGCCGGACGCCTCGATCACCCGGTTCATCTTGTCGATCCCGCGCTGCGAGTCGGCCACGTACTCGTCGCGCAGCACCTCGTTCATCGCGTTCCTGAGCGGCACCTCCTCGCGCCGCCAGCCGGTCACCGCGCCGCCCCCGGCGGCGGGCACGTGCGGTACATCGATCACGTAGACGCCGTCGAGCGCCCGGTGGTCGTCGTACGACGCCTCCTTCGCGCGGCCCTTCACGCTCGAGGCGAAGAACGACGCCGCGTTCGACGAGATCTCCCCGCCGAAGAGGTCCAGCGACAGCGAGTACCAGAGGTTCAGGTACTTCTGCATCGTCAGTAGATCGACGCCGCCCTCGGCGCGCGCGTCCTCGTTCGCGTTGCGCTTCATCAGCTCGCACGTGCGCTCGACGATGCGGAGCAGGCCCGTCTCGCCGACGAACATGTGGTGCGCCTCCTCGGTCAGCATGAACCGCGTCGTGCGCGACAGCGGATCGAAGCCGCTCTCCGCGAGCGCGAGCAGCTGGTACTTGCCGTCGCGATCCGTGAAGTAGGTGAACATGAAGAACGAGAGCCAGTTCGTGCACGGCTCGTTGAAGGCGCCCAGGATCCGCGGCTTGTCCGGGTCGCCGCTGCGCCGCTCCAGGAGCCCCTCCGCCTCCTCCCGGCCGTCGCGGCCGAAGTGGCTGTGCAGGAGGTACACCATCGCCCAGAGGTGCCGCCCCTCCTCGACGTTCACCTGGAACAGGTTCCGCAGGTCGTAGACGCTCGGGCAGCTCTGGCCGAGCAGCCGCTGCTGCTCCACGCTCGCGGGCTCGGTGTCTCCCTGCGTCACCACCAGCCGCCGCAGCATGTTCCGGAGCTCCCCCGGCACCTCTTGCCACGCCGGCTCGCCCAGGTGGTCGCCGAAGCCGATCGTCCGGTCCGCCACCCGATCCGCGAGGAAGATGCCCCAGCGGTACTCGGGCATCTTCACGTAGTCGAAATGCGCCCACCCCTCGTGATCGACGCTGATCGCGGTGCGGAGGTAGATGTCGTCCGCCTGGAAGCCCTCGGGCCCCGTCTCCCGCCACCAGTCCAGGAACTTTGGCTGCCACGCCTCGAGGGCGCGCTGCAGCTTCCTGTCCGACGCGAGATCGACGTTGTTCGGGATCCTCTCCGAGTTGACGACCGCGCTCATGTCCGCCTCCAGTCGAATTCGGGCCGCTCCGGCCGCCCGTACACCGTCAGCGCGCCCCGCTGGCCCACCGCGTTGGGGCGCTGGAAGATCCAGTTCTGCCAGGCCGACAGCCGCGAAAAGATCTTCGTCTCCATCGTCTCGGGCCCGCAGAAGCGCAGGCTCGCCTCCATCCCGGTGAGCGCGTCGGGCGACAGGCTCACCCGCTCCTCGATCGCGAGCCGCACCTCGTCGTCCCAGTCCATCGCGTCCGGCGCGAAGGTGCAGAGGCCCTCGTCCAGCGCCTCCTCGGCGGACAGGAGGCCCGTCTTCTCCTTCAGCGCGGCCACGCGCTCCGGCGCGCCGAGGAAGCGTGACGCGAGCCGCGTCAGGCCGTTCGACATGACGAGCGGACCGAAGTTCAGCGAGCTCAGCGCAATGGACGCGGGCGACGCGGGCGACGCGGGCGCCCCTGCCTGCCCCTCGTCCCCTCCGCCGTCCAGCATGTAGGAGCGGTCCGCCGCGAGGGCGAGCTCGAACAGGCTCCCCGCGAAGCAGGAGCCCGGCTCGATCAGCGCGAACACGCTGCGCGCCGTGAGGTCGAGCCGCTTGAGCACGCGCCGCATGTGGAGCAGCACCTCCTTCACGAACCAGTCGTCGCGGCTCGCCCACAGCGCCTCGTCCGCGGCCCGCACCGCGGCGGGAGAGCCGTACGTCCGCAGGAGCACGAGGCCCACCGTCGGGTGGTTGAAGCGGAGGTCGAGCAGCGCGTCGTCCAGCTCGCGGAACGCGCGGAGCGCCCACAGGTCCGCGCCCGCCCGGCGCATCCCGGCGGCGTCGGTCGACACTTCGCCTTCCGGCCCGAGCACGCGGATCTCCGCGGTCCTCGCGGCGCGGTCCACCTTCATCGACACGTGGCGGTAGTCGCAGGTCGACACGTCGCCCGCCGTGGCGCGCCGCGCCTCGAGCGGCGAGAGCCTCACCCCGGGCCCCGCCCTGTCCGGCGTCGCCGCCGCGAGCTCGGCGGCGCGCTGGGCCACCGCCTGCTCGAAGCGGCTCTTCGGGATCGATCGATCGACGAGGCCCCACTGCTCCGCGCGCTTGCCGCGCACCCCCTCGGCCAGCGTCGAGAACACGTCCGCGAGATCGCGCCGCACCTTGCGTTTGTCCACGAGCCGCGTGAGCCCCCCGGTCCCCGGGAGCACGGCGAGCAGCGGCGTCTCCGGGAACGAGACGGCGCTGCTCCCGTCGTCGGCGAGGAGGATCTCCTCGCACGCGAGCGCGAGCTCGTAGCCGCCGCCCGAGGCGACGCCGTTCAGCGCCGCGAGGTAGCGCTGCCCGCTCTCGGAGCACGCCTCCTCGAGCGCGAGGCGCGTCTCGTTCGTGAACTTGCAGAAGTTGACCTTGAACGCGTGCGTCGACGACCCGAGCATGTAGATGTTCGCGCCGGCGCAGAAGATCCGCGGCTGCGCGCTCGTCACGACGACCGCCTTCACCTCGGGGTGCTCGAAGCGCAGCCGCTGCACGATGTCGGCGAGCTCGATGTCGACCGCGATGTCGTAGCTGTTGAGCTTCAGCTGGTAGCCGGGCCGCGCCGCCGCGTCCTCGTCGACGTCCATCGCCACGCGCGCGATCGCCCCCTCGAACGAGAGCTTCCAGTGCCTGTAGCGGCCCGGCTCCGTCTCGAAGCGGAGGGGCGCGTCCTCGCCGGACGCGCCGTCTTCCCGGGCCCTGGTCTGCGGCGCCGGCGCCGCGGAAGGAGGAGAGGTGGTCGCTTCCATACCCGACGAGCCCACCACCGCGCCGGGGTTCAGTCAAGCAGTATAGTTCTTGTTGGACCGGCTTTCATGAAATATAGTGCATCGGCGAGATGGCGTCCCGTCAGACATCGCGCAGGGCGCGCGCAGGCCAGGGGCCGGAGGCCGGCGCGGGGGGCGCGGCGGGCGTCGCGGACGGCGCGCCGCCGATCCTCGCGCACCTCGGCGGTCGGCTCCGGCAGCGGCGGACGGAGCTCGCGCTCACCTTGCGGGAGCTCGCCGAGCTCGCCGGCGTGAGCGAGCGCTTCCTTGTGCTGCTCGAGAGCGGGCGGGCGAACGTCTCCGTGGTGCGGCTCGAGGACATCGGCCGCGCGCTGGGCACCTCGGCCGCCGCGCTGCTCTCGGCGGGCGAGCTCGGCGAGGAGGCGCCTCTGCGCGGCCGGTCGGCCGGCGAGGACGGGGGAGGGGCGGGCGAGCCCCTCGTCGCGCTGCTCGGCCTGCGCGGGGCCGGCAAGACAACGATCGGCGGCCGCGCCGCGGCGCGGCTCGGCGTGCCCTTCCTCGAGCTCGACGCCCTCGTGGCCGCGCGCGCGGGGATGAGCCTCGCCGCCCTGTTCGAGATCCATGGAAACGCCTACTACCGGCGGCTGGAGCGCGAGGAGCTCGCGCGGCTCGAAGGCGCGCGCGCCCACGGGATCGTGGCCACGGGCGGCGGCCTGGTGACCGATCCGGCGACCTTCGAGCGACTGAGGCGCTGCGCGGTGACGGTGTGGCTCCGGGCGACGCCCGAGGACCACTGGCGCCGCGTGGTCGAGCAGGGGGACGCGCGGCCCATGGCCAACCGGGCCGACGCCATGAAGGAGCTCAGGGCGCTCTTCCAGGCGCGGCGCGCGCTCTATGAGCAGGCCGACTTCGCGGTGGACACGTCGGCGCTCGGTCTCGCGCGCTCTGTCGATCGCGTGGTCAAGATCGCGCGTGAAGCTGGTAGAAGGAACGCGACGCGCTCGCCTTGAGTCGGGGGCGCGCTCCCCCTCCTTCCCATGTCCATGCCGCGCCTCAAAATTCTCTTCGTGGTGTCCGAGTGCGTCCCCTTCAGCAAGACAGGTGGTCTAGCCGACGTGGCGGGCGCGCTGCCGATCGCGCTCGCCGCGGCCGGTCACGACGTGCGCGTCGTGATGCCGGCCTACCGTGTCGCCAAGCGCTACCTCGCCCGCCAGATCGCGCTCACCGAGCAGCAGCCCGCGGGCAGCGAGGCCGTCGCCGCGCCGGCCGTCGCTGCGGCGGCCGCCGGCAGCGGGCTCGCCGCCTCGGCGGCCGACACCGCCCCGTCGGCCGACACCGCCCCGTCGGCTGGCGCTGCCCCGGCGACCGATGCCGCCCCGTCGGCCGACGCGACCCAAGCCGGAGACGGCGAGCCCCCGGCGGAGCGCTTCGTGCCGCACCGGCTGCCGCTCTCGCTCGGCGTGCCCCTCGGCGGCGGCGAGGCGTGGACCGCCGTCTGGGAGACGCGCCTCGATCCCGGGGCGCCCGGCACACCTGCGCCCCGCGTGTACCTGCTCGAGCACGACGTGCTCTACGATCGCGACGGCATCTACGGCGACGCGCACGGCGAGTTCGGCGACAACCTCGCCCGCTACGCGCTCCTGTCTCGCGGCGCGCTGCAGCTCTGCCACGCGCTCGAGTTCTGGCCGGACATCGTCCACGTCCACGACTGGCAGTCGGCGCTCGTCCCGCTCTACCTCAACGTCCTCGAGCACCGGTCGCCGCTCGCCCGCGCCGCGTCCGTGCTGACGATCCACAACCTCGGCTACCAGGGCTGGTTCAACAAGGGACAGCTCCCCACGACCGGGCTCGGGTGGGATCAGTTCCACAGGTTCTGCCTCGAGGCGTACGACAGCATCAACCTGCTCAAGGGCGGCATCTACAACGCCACGCTCGTCTCCACGGTCTCCCCCAGGTACGCGCAGGAGATCCAGACGTGGGAGGGCGGCGAGGGGCTCGACGGCGTGCTGCGGGATCGCGGCACCGACGTGATCGGGATCCTCAACGGCATCGACGATTCCATCTGGAACCCCGCGACCGATCCCCACATCGCGGCGCCGTTCTCCGCCGAGGATCTTGGCGGCAAGCGCCTCTGCAAGGCGGCGCTCCAGCGAGAGATGGGGCTCGAGGAGCGCCCCGACGTCCCGCTCCTCGGGCTCATCAGCCGCCTGGCGACCCAGAAGGGGATCGACATCCTCGCGGGCGCGCTCGACCACATCCTCTCGCTCGACGTCCAGCTCATCGTCCTGGGCTCCGGCGAGCGCTGGGCCGAGGACCTCTTCTCGCGGATCTCCGGCGCGAGCGACCGCTTCCGCGTCTACGTCGGCATGAACGAGGGGCTCGCCCACCGCATCGAGGCGGGCGCCGACCTCTTCCTGATGCCGTCGCGCTACGAGCCCTGCGGGTTGAACCAGATGTACAGCCAGCGCTACGGGACGCTGCCGGTCGTGCGCGCCGTCGGCGGCCTCGACGACACGGTCGAGAACAACGTCACGGGCTTCAAGTTCGAGGAGATGTCGTCGAGCGCGCTCGGGAACACCGTCGCGTGGGCGGTGCACCTCTACCGCGCCGACCCGGCCTACTTCCGGTCGATGCAGCTGCGGGCGATGAAGAAGAACTTCGGCTGGGCGCAAGCCGCGCGGCAGTACGAGGCCCTCTACCGCCTCGCGATCGCCCGCCGGACCGGCCGCCCGTTCTGACCGCGCCCGCGCCCCCGGCGGAGGCGCGGCGCGATCGGCACGTGGGCGGCGCGCGCCTCCCTCGCGGGGAGCGCGCCCGGGCGGTCACTCCTTCTCGGGCTCGGGGGCGGCCGGCGCGGCCGGCGCGGCCGGCTGCGCGGTCCCGGCGGCCTCGCGCGTCGCCGCCTGGCTCTTCGCCATGAGCGAGCGGGAGAGCGCGCGGTGCTTCCCCTCGATCACCGACACGAAGCTCGTGACGACCGGCAGGAACAGGGCAGGGGAGGTGATCCCCTTGTCCGTCAGCTTGGGCTCGGCCGCCTTCACGTCGCGGATGAAGCCGGCGAGCGCGGGCTCCATGATCTTGGCCCACGGGTCGGTCTGGTGGGTCGAGCCGTACGCCTTGAGCGCGGCCGCGGACGTCTCCAGCTTCTGGAGCGCGGCCTTCTCCGCCGCCGGATCGACGTTCTTGCTGGCGAGGATCAGCATGAGCGCGCGCGCGTCCTCGAGGGCCGTGATCGCCTCCTTCTGGCCCGCTTCCGCCTTCGCGAGGTCGGGCAGGTGCGATGAGTGCCACGCGGACACCGCGAGGCCGAGCTTGTCGGAGTGCGCGTCGAGCTTCTGGAAGTCGGCGAGGAGCTTCGCGTGGAGCTCCTTGCCCTTCGCGAAGCTGTCCTTCTTGTACTCCTCGCGCTGGTAGTAGTTGGCCGCCGCGGCGATGTTCTTCGCCAGCTCGGTCGCGAACGGCGCGTACTCGGCGAGCGCGCCGTCGACGTCCGCCATGGCCGGCTCCTTGAGGCTGAGGGCGACGGTGCAGGCGCGCGCGTTGCGCTCGTGCGGCGCGCGCGCGCTGAAGTTGATCGGCCGGCGCTCGTCCGGCTTGCCAGGAGGGGTCGGCGCGCCCTTGGCGGCGGGGGCGCTGGTGCCGCCCGGCGCGGCGGCGGCGCCGGGCAGGCCGGCCGTCTTCGGCGCGGCGGCGGCGCCGGGCGCGGGCGGCTTCGCGGGGAGCGCGCCCTTCGCGGCGTCTCCGGCCTTCGCCTGATCGTCGTTGCCGAAGCTCGGGATCTTCTTCTCGCTGGGCTCATCCTTGCCGAGGCTCGCGAGGTACGCGTCGCGGGCCTGCTTCAGCGAGAGCGTCCCGAAGTAGCAGACGTCGACGCGGTACTCCTTCATCGACTGCGGGTCGACCTTCGCCATCGGCGACACGGGCGTCCGCAGGCTCGCCTTTCCCTTGTTCGTGTTCGCCGCCGCGGAGCTTGCCGGCTCCGGCTGGGGAGGGGGCGGGTCCTCCTTGCAGCCGGCGGCACCGCTGGCGACGAGCACGAGCGCGATAGAACAGAGAGACCTGACGGAAATCATTCGGTGTGCCTCCTCGGCTGGCGCAGGAACGGGCGCATCATGCCTAAGCCGGCGGCGCTTGCAACACCCGGCCAGGGGCGAGAACTTGCGGCCCTGGTCGGGAAAACCCCGCCCTCGGCACAAAACACGTGACGCCGCCCGGTTCTTCCAGGCCTCCGCCGGGGCTGTCCTTCCCCGGCCTCCGCTGTGGCTGACGAAACGTTCCGGGTCTAATGTCCGCCGCGTGAAGCTGCGAACCTTGACCCTGGACGAGCTGACCATCGACGACGAGCGCTCCTTCCGGCACGTCGCGCTCTACGACGATCTGAAGCAGGCACTCCGGCGCGACGGGTACCGCTTTCGCGTGCCCGAGGGCGATACGAGCTGGGATCGCGTCGTCTTCTTGAACCTGACGTTCTGGAGCCAGAGCGAGCAAGGCGACCTGATCGCCGGCGACCACCTCGCCGCCGACGTCGTCGCGCACGTCGCGTGGCACCACCTCGCCCACCGCGCGCTCACGGCCGCGGGCGCCGGCGCTCCGCCCAGCGCTGAGTCGCTCCTGCTCGCCGAGGCCATCGCCAGCGCGTTCGATCTGTACCTCGTCGGGCGCCTCCTTGGGCATGCCCCCAGCTCCGACTTCCTGGCCACGCAGGTGCCCGCGATGGCCGAGGCGGCCGAGGCGGCTGGCCTCTCCGACGCCGGGTTCGAGGCGCTCCTGGAGAGCGTGGCCGGGAACCCGGAGCGCGCCTTCGAGGACCTCCGCGCCCTGCTCTTCGACGTCACGACGGCGCTCGTGCGCTGCGATCGCCTGAGCCGCGCCGCGGAGATCCTCGCCGGCTTCGACGCCCACCGGTTCGCGCCGCTCCTCCACCACTACGAGCTGTCGAACTGGATCCTGTCGACCCGCGCTTCCGGGTCAGCCCCCGTCCCCGATCCGGTCGCGCGCGCCGTCGACACGGCGCTGCGGAGCGCGCCGGTGTCGCTGGACTGGTTGGAGCAACGCTGGGTGCGCCCGCCCGCGCCCCTGCCGGCGCCCGCCGGCGAGCCCTCCGCCTAGGCGAATCCAGCGGGATCCGGCGGAATCCCGCAGCCCGGAGCCGGGCGGAGCGGGCGAGCCCGAGGACGACCGCCCTGGTCACCTGTGAAGAAGATTGCGCGTGCTGGCGAGCTGCGCGATTCTCTTCTCAAGGTGCAACTCGCCTGCTCTCTCTGCAGGACCTACGTGGAGATCGGTGTAGGACGCGAGATGCGTCCGTCCTTGCCGTTTGTCTGCAAGACGTGTCGCATGAAGAGCAAGCAGTCCGCTTCCGAGAGGGGTGAGCCACGGTCTTCCCCCTCGGGCGTTCCGAGCTCCGCGAGCGGACGCGACCGGCGGGAGCCGTCGAGCGAGCCGGAGCGCGCGAAGCCTTCCTCCGGGCGCCGCTCGGAGAGGGGGGCCGGGCTGTCGAGCGATGTGCTGGACGCCGAGACGACGCTCCCGGGCGCTGGCATCCAGCACCGGCTTGAGCCCGCAGGCGACACGGAGCGGCGCGCGGCGCCGGCGGCGGCCGGAACCAGGCGAGGGCTCACGCTCGCGGAGCGGATCGCGCAGCAGGAGCTGGACGCCGCGCCTGAGTCCAGCCCGAGGGCGCTGGATGCGTTCTACGCGGCGGCCGAGGCCTCGATCGAGCACGCCGTCGTGACGCCGGACGGCGGGCTGGGGCGGCGCGAGGTCCCGGCGCGGCATCGGACGTTCGCCGGCCTCTCCTGGGACGACGCGCCCCGCGGCGGCGCGGCGCCGGCCGCTCGGAGCCCGTCCGCGCTCCCTCCCGCCGACTCGGATCCCGTCTCGATCCAGGACCTCGCGCAGATGCTCTCCCCGGGCGTCGAGCCGCCCTCGCTCTCGTTCGGCTCGCACGCCGTCGAGGAGGAGCGCGCGAGCCAGCCCGCGCCCGCGCTCGAACCCGCGGTCGTGCCCCGCGCGACCCCGCGCACGCCGGTCCCGGCGCGACCGCCGGCGCGGCGCGAGCAGCGCACCACGGCGCCGGTGGCGCGGCCCCGGGCCGCTGCTGTCCCGCGCGCAGGCGGCTCCGCGCGGCCTGTCGCGCCGCCGTCGGAGATGCCGCCGGCGCCGCTCTCCGAGATACCGTCGGCGCCGCTGTCCATCGACGAGGGCCGGCCGTCGTCGCACCGCTCGTCGCCCGAGCTCCGGCTCCAGGACGTGCAGGCGATGGCGGCGCTCGCCCCGCAGCCCATGCCGTCCGCGCGGCGCGCCCGGTCCGGTCCGAGCGCCGCGCAGCACGCCGATGCCTCTCCGGCGGGCCTCGCCTTGCTGGGTTCGCTCGCCCCGTCGCCGGCCGCGGGCCCGCCGCGCGTCGCCGAGGAGCAGCAGCGAGACCGCGCCAGGTCCAAGGCGGCCGAGGCGCAGGGCGCCGCGGGAGAGCCGCGGGATCAGGGGAGCGACGAGCGGCCGTCGCACGAGCCGCTCGCGCTCACGAACCTCTCCCCGCGCTCGACCCCCCACGCGGCGGGCGGCGGGCCCGGCCAGACCGAGCCTCGCGGGCGCGCCGAGCGCAAGGAGACCTCGGGCCTGATCGACCTGCGCAGCATGGCGCCGCCGCCCGGCGAGGAGGGCGAGGCGCGCCGCAACGAGGACCGGGCCGATCACGAGATCCTGAGCATCAACAGCGGGCTGTTCGATGACGCCGCCGCTGGGCGGAGCTCGGACTCCTCGTTCCCCTCGCAGCCCGTCGAGCCCGAGCTCCTGGCCGTCGAGGGACACACGTCCTCCGGGGAAGAGACGCCGGTGCGCACCTCGATCACGGCCGGCTCCCTCGTGTCCGAGAAGCTGCGCTCCCTCTCGACGCCGGCGTCGCGGCAGAACATGGCGCTCGCCGGCTGGGTGACCGTCGTCTTCATCGTGTTCGGCGCTGCGCTCTACCTCGCGCAGGCTCACGGCCGCTCGTCCAGCGCCGTGGCGACCCAGAGCGCGCCCGCAGGCAGCGGCGCGCTCGTTGCGGCGCCGCCCGAGGTGCCGCCTCCGTCGTCCGCCGCGGCGGCGCCCGCTGGCCAGACCGCCGACCGGGAGCCGTCCCTGGACGACGAGCCGGTCGCGGAGCCGCCGGCCGCCGCTCCCGGCCCTGCGGAGCAGGCGCTGGCCGCCTCCGCCAGCCCTGCCGGCGAGCCAGCGGCACCGCCGCAGCCCGCGCAGACAGGGGCTGCTCCTGGGGCCGCACCCGAGCCGACCGCCGCGCCGGCGTCGAGCGCCGCGCCAGCAGCGACCGCCGCGCCGGCGGTGAGCCCCGCGGCAGCGGCGCCCGTCGCGCCGGCGGCCACCGCCGCGCCGGCGGCGACCGCCGCGCCGCAGGCCAGCCAGAAGCCTGATGTACCCGAGCGCCCTGCCCGGGCCGCGGCGCCGAGCGAGCCCGAGCGCGCCAAGCCAGCGGGCAAGCAGCCGCCGCCGGCGCCGCTCCTTCCGGCGAAGGACGAGCCAGCGCGCTTCGATCAGAGCGCCGCGTCCGCCGTCCTCGCGTCCGCGGCGGCGGCCGCCGCCGGGTGCACCGGCGAGGGCCTCACCGGCACGGCCCGCGTGGCCGTCACCTTCGCCCCCACGGGGAAGGCCATGTCGGCACGCGTGGAGGGGGGCGACCTGGTCGGGACCGCCACCGCCGGGTGCATCGCCGGTGCATTCCGCGACGTCGCGGTGCCGCCTTTCGAGGGAATTCCGGTCACCGTCATGAAGCAGGTGAAGATCCGCTGACGACGGGTCGAAAGCTTTCTATCCTCCCGCCGCTGTGCTGGTCGCGCTTCGGGTCAAGAACTTCATCCTGATGGACGCCCTCGAGCTCCGGCTCGAGCCTGGGTTCAACGTGCTCACCGGCGAGACGGGCGCGGGCAAGTCCATCGTCGTGGGCGCGCTCTCGCTGGTCCTCGGCGGCCGCGCGAGCGCCGAGCAGGTCCGCCCCGGCGCGGACGAGGCCGAGATCGAGGCGCTCTTCGACGTGCGCGGCTCCGATCGCGCGATGGCGATGCTCGACGCCGCCGGCATCGCGAGCGAGGGCGAGCTCGTGGTCCGCCGCGTGGTCCAGGCGACAGGCCGCTCGCGCGCCTATCTGAACGGCCGTCTCTGCACCGCGGGCGAGCTCCAGGCGCTCGCCCCGGAGCTCGCCGACGTCGCCTCGCAGCACGAGAGCGTCGCGCTGACCGATCCGTCGACGCACCTCGGCTACCTCGATCGCTTCGGCCGCCTCGTGCCTGCGCGCAGCGAGCTCGCGGCGGACGTCAGCGCGCTCGAGGCGCTCACCGCCGAGCTCAGGGCCGCCCGCGAGCTCGAGCGCGGCCGCGGCGAGCGCGAGGCGTTCCTCTCCTTCCAGCTCCAGGCCATCGACGCGCTGTCGCCGCGCCCCGGCGAGCTCGCCGATCTCGCGGCCGAGCGCAACCGGCTCCGCCACGCGGGCCGCCTGCACGACATCACGCGGCGCGCCGCGTCCCGCCTCGATCAAGGGGACGACGCGATGTGCGACGAGCTCGCGCGCCTCGCCTCGGAGCTCCGGGCGGCGGCGGAGATCGATCCCGCGCTCGACGATGTCGCCCGCGCGGTCGACGGCTGCTGGACGGAGCTCAGCGAGGCGGCCCGCCAGATCGCCCGTTACGCCGAGCGCGCGGAGGCCGACCCGGATCGCCTCTCCGAGATCGAGGATCGCATGTACCGCCTCGAGGGCCTGCTGCGGCAGCACGGCCCGACGCTCGACGACGTGCTCGCCGCGCGGGCGCGCCTCGCGGCCGAGCTGGAGCGCCTCTCGGGGGTCGAGAGCCACGTCGCGGAGCTCGAGCGGCGGCGCGACGCCTTGCTCGCCGTCGCCGCCGAGCGCGCCCGCAAGCTCTCGGCGAAGCGGCGGAAGGCCGGCGAGAAGCTCGGCGCCGCGATCTCCTCGGAGCTCGCCGATCTCGGCATGGGCGGGGCGCGGGTCGTCGTGGACATCGAGCCGCACGGCGGCGACCGCGCCGAGCTGGTCGTCGACGGCGCCCGCCTCGGCCAGGACGGGATCGACCGCGTCGAGTTCCTCATCTCGCCCAACAAGGGCATCGAGCCTCGCCCCCTGCGCCGCATCGCCTCGGGCGGCGAGCTCTCGCGCGCCCTGCTCGCCCTGAAGCGGGTGCTCGCGGAGTGCGGGCCCGCCGGGCTCTACGTCTTCGACGAGGTCGACAGCGGCGTCGGCGGCGCCGTCGCCGACAAGATCGGGCGCGCGATCGGCGACGTGGCGCGCCACCACCAGGTGCTCTGCATCACCCACCTCGCGCCCATCGCGGCGTTCGCCGGCGCTCACTTCGTCGTCGCCAAGGAGAACGCGGGCGGCATCGCCAAGAGCTCGGTCACGCGCGTTGACAAGAAGGACCGCATCGCCGAGGTGGCGCGGATGCTGTCGGGGGCGAAGGTCACCGGCGCGTCGCTCAGGGCCGCGACAGAGCTCATCGAAGCGGCACGCCTATAGATCGACGGCGCACCCAGGGCGACGGCGTAGCCGAGGTGACGGCGTAGCCGAGGCGGGGCGCGTGGGGCGGATCAGCTCCGCGCGAGCGCGTAGTCGTTCAGATCGACGCGGATCAGGTCCTTCAGCCAGGGGTGCACCGTGATCGCGGTGCGGTAGAGCCCCTGGGCCATGCGCCGGTAGCTCGTGTGCCCCTGCTTCGCCGAGCGGAGCTCGATGACGTGGAAGAGCTCGCGCAGGTTCAGCGTCCAGAGGGTCCTCACGCGGAAGCCGAGGGGCACCGCGTACTGCCCCTCGAGGGGGTAGCGCTCCTCCATCGCGTTCCACACGTCGCGCGCGGCGAGCATCGCGTCCTGATACGTCTCGGCGTGGCCGAGATCCGAGAGGGCCTGCGGCGTCTCGAAGCCGAGCCGGCACGTGAGCCGCTGCGTCGCCGGCGTCAGCATCCTGTGGCGCTGCAGGTCGCGGTAGGCGCCATAGTCGAGCATCAGCTCGAAGGTCATCGTCGACGCCTCGAACGCGCGCGGCGGCGCGTCGTACGGGCCGCGCTTCTCGCACGCGGCCTTCGCGATCCCGATGAGCTCCGGCAACGTCGCGCGGTGGAGCGCGTCGCCCAGGTTGTAGGCGTGCACGCCCGGATCGCTGCCGTCGTACGCGAGCGCGAGCGCGACGCGCTCCAGCGCGTCCTTGTCGTAGCGCACCAGCCGGACAGGCTGGTTGATCACCATCGTCGCGCTCACGCCCTCCTCCGGCGGCGTGTAGACCCGCTTCATCGCCGCGGCGACGGAGGCCTGCAGCGTCTGCCGGAGCTCGTTCGGCGCGGCGTACTTCACGAGCGTCGGGGTCACGGCCAGCGCCGCCGTGTGCATGTCGCGGGCGACCCTGCGCACCTCCTCGAGCGGATGCGACAGCATCTTCGTGAGCAGGACCTCGAGCGCCCTCGCGTTCGCGGTGAGGCCGATGTTCGTCCGCGTCCCCGCCGGCAGGAGGCCGCGCAGGAGATCGCACGCCTGCGCGCGCAGCGCCCCCTTGTAGGCGGCGTCCGACATCTTCTCGGGCTTCGGCGAGCGCGCGCCGAGCTGCTCGGTCACCCTGGGGACGAGGTCGAGGTAGGTCGCGAAGAGCCGCTCGCTCGAGGCCTTGTATTTGGCGGCGTGCTCGGCGTCGAGCTCCGGCAGGTCGACGAACGAGTGCTGATCGAAGACCACGTAGCGCGTGCTCTTCTCCGTGTACGAGCCGAGCCGCAGGTCCTCGATCACCTTGGACGCGACGATGCTGACGTTCTCGATCGCGAGGTGCACCACGGCGTGCTCGGCGACCGACGCGTGGCCGTAGCCCACGACCCATTTCTCGTGGAAGCTCCGCGCCTTGTCCGACGCGAACGCGAGGCCCCGGCGCGGCCGGCCATCGGCCTCCGGGGCGACGTCGAGCTCCTCGTCGCCGAGCAGGCGCGCCAGGTTGGTGCGCAGATCGTCCCGGCTGCGCGAGTAGTACGCGAACAGGACGGCGATGACTTCTTCCGGCAGACCCGACAGCGAGAAGACGTCGGCCGTCGGGCTCGACACATACGGCGCGATTCGGGCACGCGACGCTTCGTCCAAGGCCATGCCCCTGCTTCTACTCCCAATCGCAGGCCGGACGGTCGACAAAACTCGGTTTCCGATCGACAGATCCGGGCCACGTCGGCGCACCGACGCGCCGGCCCTCGCGGCCGGGGCTGGCCGGCGCGCGCTGCCCGGGCGTGGTGAGCGTCGTCGGCGTGGTGAGCGTCGTCGGCGTTGTGCGCGTCGTCGAGCGCGCTCTGCGTCAGAGCGCTCGCGCCGCGGAGACGACGAAGGGATCGGGGAAAATCTCGCTGTTCGCGAGCGGCCGGTTGCGACGGGTCAGCACCTCGCAGCCGTTCCTCGTCACGACGATGGTGTGCTCGAACTGCGCCGACAGCGAGCGATCGGCCGTCAGCGCGGTCCACTTGTCTTCCTGGATCTCGACCTCGTAGGTGCCGAGGTTGATCATCGGCTCGATCGTGAAGCACATGCCGGCGCGGAGGCGGGCGCCGCTGCCGTACTTGCCGACGTGCGAGACCTGCGGCGCCTCGTGGAAGCGCCGCCCGATGCCGTGCCCGACGAAGGCCCGCACCACCGAGCAGCCCTCGCCCTCGGCGAACTCTTGAATGGCGGCCCCGATGTCGCCAAGGCGCGCCCCGTCCCGGACCTGGGCGATGCCGAGCTGCAGGCTGCGCCGGGACACCTCGGTCACGTGCTTCGCCTCGGCCGAGGGCTTGCCGATGTAGAAGGTCGCGGACGTGTCGCCGTAGAAGCCGTTGTAGATCGTGGTGACGTCCACGTTGATGATGTCGCCCGGAACGAGCACGCGTTCGCACGGGATGCCGTGGCAGACCACCTCGTTGATCGAGGTGCAGACGCTCTTCGGGAACCCGTGGTAGTTCAGCGGCGCGGGGTAGCCGCCGCGGCGGATCGTGTCCTCGTGGACGAAGGTGTTGATGTCCTCGGTGGTGATGCCGGCGCGGATCATCTCGCCGACGCCGAGGAGCGTCTCCGCAGCCATCTGTGAGGCCGTGCGGAGGGCGTCGACTTCTTTGACCGTCTTGATGCTCACGTTGCTCACGGCGCAGACAGCTCCCCGAGGACGACGGCCTCTTTGACGGCCGCGGCGACCTCCGCTGTATCAGGTGAAAGGTGCCAGTGGATCTCCGGCTCGCCGGCCTCGCCGGCGAAGCGCCGGATGAAGGCGATGAAGGTGAGCCCGCGGAGCCGCGCGTCGATCGCCTTCGCGACGCCGAACGCGCGGCTCTGCGGCCGGATGTGGAGCTCGAACGCCCGGTCCGGCGCCCGGGGTGCGGTCAGCGGAGGGTAGCCGACCTGGATCCCGAGGTGGTAGGTGCTCTGTTCGCCGATCGAGTCGACGGTCACCGTGTTGACGCGGACCCGCGCGACCACGTCTCCCGTCTGCGCCCGCTCGCGGAGGAACGGGTCGGATCTGGGCGAGGGGCCGTCCAGCGAGAAGCCCACGGCGGCAGGCTCGATGTTGTCGTCGAAGACCTCGCGCGCGCGCCCCTCCCATGGGGGCAGGCCAGCCTGTGCATCGGCGAACGCCGCGGGGCGCTCGTGATCGGCGACGCAGCCGCCGGCGGGGCCAACGGTCGCCAGCGCGGCGAGCGCAAGGCGCAAAGGTGCAGCACCGGCGGCAGGCATCATCCTTGGGGCCAGAGCTCGTAGCACGTCGGCCGGTCCCTGTCAGGACCCGGCACACACCGGCTACATGCGCTGTCGAGGCTGTTTTGCCCTCGTCGCGATCCGCCTCGCGCTCGCTCTCCATCGATCCGGCCGAGCGATCGTCCAACAGCGGTCGACCCGGCTCGGTGCGGAGAACCTATTCTCCTGTCCTACCGCAGGTGCTAGCGTTCTCCGGCTTGCCGGGCTGGGTTTCCTGGCTTTTGCGATTGCACAGAGCGCAGGGACAGGGCCTGCGCCGGCTGGAGGAGGAACATGAAAGCGAAGAGGCTCCTGGGAGCGGCGCTGGCTCTGGGGCTGGGCCTTGCGGCGATCACGAGTGCGACCGTGGCGGCTGCCCAGCAGAAGCGGGGGACGAGCGGAGCGCCTGCCGCGGCTCCTGCCAAGCCTGCCGATACGCCGGCGACGAAGAAGACGATCGCGCTCACGCCTCCGGGCATCGCCTGGGGGATGACCACCAAGCAGGTGGCGGCGGTCATCGACAAGATGCTCGATGAGGCGTACGTGCCGCGTTACAAGGCGATCTCGCCCGGCGTGAAGATGAGGGCGCTCGACGCGGAGCTCGCCGAGGAGAAGAGCGCGTTCCGCCGCAGCCGCATCGACTTCGGCGGGTTGCCGACCGGCATCGACGCGACGCCGCTCAAGGGCGAGTACACCTACCTCAACAAGGAATCGATGATGACGCTGACCCGCGAGAGCGGGAAGCGGTACTTCTTCTTCATCCAGGACAAGCTCTGGAAGATCATCGACGAGCACCCGCTGGGCGAGAAGGCCGCCCGGGGGAAGGACTATGCGTCCGCCGTGGTCAAGCTCGCGACGGCGTTCGGGGTGCCTGGCCGCGTGACGCCCCCTGCTCCGGACAAGGGCCGCTACGTCAACGAGGTCGACTGGAAGGACGCGGCCACGCACTTCCGCGCGATCGAGCGGAACGACTCCGAGATCGCGTTCGCCTACGAGGACCTGGTCACGCTGGGCAGCCTCGATTCGCTCCGCCCCAACAAGCCGGTCGACGCGAACGCCATCGACCCCGCCGTCGCCTCCGCCGTCCGCAAGGAAGAGCCCCCTCCCGGCCCGCCCCCCTCCGCCGACAAGCCCGGCAAAAAGAAGTAGCCCTTCTCCCGCCCCGCCTCGGTAGCCCGACCGAGGCGCTCCCTCCGCGTCCCGGCAACCCAGCTGAAGCTGAGGCAGCCACCGGTAGTCACGTGAGGCGGCCACCCGCACAGGAGACGGGTCCAGATCGGCGTTTTCGGCGCGGAAGCGTACTCTTGTACGCTGAGCACCGAAAACGTCGAGATGGGCCCGTCTCCGCAGCGGGTGGCTGCCTCACGCGAGCGAGGCGCCGTCGGGGACACGCATGCCGTTCGTCACGATGACCCGCGCGGACGGCGCGACGGCGAGCACCGCTGGCTCGATCACCGCGCGCGCGGTGAGCATGGCCCCGGGGCAGCCCGAGCACGCGCCGGCGAGGTGGAGCGTCAGGTGATCGGGCTCGACGGCCACGATGTAGAGCTCACCGCCGTCGGCTCGGACGAGCGGTGCGATCACCTCGCGGCAAACCTTGAGAAGCTGATCGATGGAAGCCGGCATGGGGGTGAGCTCGGCAGCGCGAGCCAGTCGCCACAGCCTAGCACGGTAGCGCTCGATAAGGAGATCTCCCCAGGCCCGCCGCGCGCCGTCACAGCACCCGGGGCCGTAGCCAGGGGGACCGGCGCTCAGAGCGTCGAGACGAGCGCCGCGACGCCGGCGTCCGCGGCGAGCTCCGGAACGCGCTGCCCCGCAGCGCCGAAGGTGCGGCCGGCGATCTCCACCGTGCCGCTCCAGGGGCCCGAGGCCGTCTTCGCCGGCAGGTCCAGCTTCTCGAGCGCCTCGGTGTTGACGTCGGGCGTCACCGGTCCGCCGTACGCCTTCGTGCCCTTCCACGCGAAGACGTAGAGCAGCGGCGTCGACTTCAGCCCGTCCCGCTTGGCGATCTCGGCGATGTCGCGCTTGGCCGCCTCCTGCAGCCGGTACGCGTAGGCGCGGAACGACCAGCCCGTGACGAAGAGGCCCTGGAGCTCGCCGCCGCTCCGTGTGACCGGGTGCACGGCGACCCACTGGAGATCGGGGCCGTTCCTGACCCCGCGCATCTCCTGCATTTCCCCGAACGCCTCGACGACGCCGCTGCCCGGGGTCAGCACCTTCCTGAGCTCGGGGAACGAGGCCAGGACGGACCTGTTGGCGAGCATGTCCGGATCGGCCTCGCTGCGCAGCACCGTGCCGCTCGGATCGGCGAAAGAGAAGAAGGTGCTCTTCGCGAACCCGAGCTCCTTCACCGAGGCGCGCGCTCCCGCGATCGCCTTCTGGAGCCCGAGCAGGTTCGCGCCCGGGTCGGTGTCCACCAGCGCCGCGAGCTTCTGCGAGCCCGCGGGGAGGCCCGTCCGCACCTGGCCAACGTCCTCCGCGACGACCGGCGCGAGCTTGGCGCAGAGCTCCGCCGCATGCTTCTGGGAGGTCTTGCCGTCCTCCTGACACGCGCTCCCGAGGGCGGCGGCCAGCGCACAGGCGAGCACGGCAGGCTTGCTTTCGCTTCGGGCGAAGGTGGAAGAGCGCATCATCGAGAACGACTCTCCGAGGCGAGCGGAGTTCCGACGGCCGGGACCATCACGCCTCACAGGGTTTCCGGGGTTACAAAAATGATCTCGACCCGGGCGTTGCGGGCGCGCTCGCTGCCCCCCGGATCGACGACCGGGGACGCGGATCCCGCGAGGAACGGCGCGATGGACGGGCCCGCGGGCGCCCCCGCGGCGGTCGCACCTTGCGCAGGACCGAGGGCGCGGACGACGGCATCGGCCCGCGCCGCCCACGCGGGCTCTTCGCTGGCGCGGATCTCCCGGTCCGTGTGCACGACCACGGCCACGGGAAAGGAGGGGTGCGCCGTGGCGACCAGCGCGAGGTCGCGGAGGCGCGCCTCGCCGGCCTTCGTGAGGGCGTTGCCGGCAAAGAGCCCGCGGAGCGTGACCACGATGCCGCGATCGTCGCGGACGGGCGACCAGGTCCCTGCGGCCGAGAGCTCTGCGAGGAGCCCGTCACCAGCGCCAGGCGCGCGGGTCACCGGCGTGGCGGCGCGGCGCGCGGCCGTCAGCGCGGCGAGGCAGCCCGCCCGGGCGCGGGAAGCCTGATCGATGGGCGCCGGGATGGCGCGGGTGGAGCCGCTCGCCTCGGCGAGCTCCGCGTCGAGCTTCTTGATCGCGGCGGTCGCCCCCTCGAGCTGCGTCGCGAGCTCGGCGCTGCCGGGCTGCGCACCGGTGGGGCTGGCGCCTGCGGGCTGCGCGCTGTCCTGCGGCGCCGGTGCGATCAGGAGGCGCGCCGCGCCGCACAGCAAGCGGGCCTGGAGCGCGAGCGAGCGCGCGGCGGCGAGGCGCGCCTTCTCGCGATCCGCATCGGCCTTGCCCGATGGGACCACGGGCTGCGCGTCCCGGGCGACCTTGGTCCGCATGTCGAGGGCGTCGACCTCGGCAGCGACGCGCGACTGCTCGGCCTCGAGGCCCGCGAGCGACGCCTCGCCCGCGGAACGCTGGGCCTTCGCCTCGGTCTCGGCCGCCTCGGCCCGAGCAACCCGCGACAGCGCGTGCGCGTGCGCGTGCGCCGCGATGGCCTGCTCGCCCAGGATCTGCGCCCCGGATCGATCCTCGCTCTCGAGCGCGGCGAGCGCGTCGCCGCGCAGCTTCTCCGCCCGCGCGAACGCGCCCGGCGCGTGCCGCTTCGACTCGGCGGCGACCGCCCCCGCGCGGACGTGATCGAGCTCATCGAGCACCGCTGGCCGCGGGATCGGCGCGCACGAGCCGAGGAGCACCCCCGCGACGGCGACCCCTGCGAGGCGACGCGCGCTCAAAGCGTGCCCTCCTGGCCCACCGGAGCCGTCGCCTTGCCGGCGCCGCCCTTGGGCCCGGCGCCTGGCGCCGCGGTGGGCGCGTGTTCGGCCCCTCGCGCCCCCCGTGTCGCCGGCGCCGCCGCCTTGGGCGCCGCCCCTCTCTTGCCGGCTTCTATCCGCTGCGCTTCGACGTTCGCCGCTGCCCTGGTCGCCTCGCGCGCCTCGGCCTCGATCCGCTCGAGCTCCGCCGCGGCGCGGCCTCGCCGCGCCTGCGTCTCTTCGAGCAGCGCGCGCGCCCGCTCGAGCTTCGTCTCGACCTCGCGCGCGCGCTTCGCGGCCTCCACGGCCGCCGCCTCCGCCGCGGCGGCGCGCAGCAGCGTCCTCGCCGCCTCCGCCCACTCGAGGGCCACCGCGTCGAGCCGCCGCGCGTTCGTCGGGTCGCCCGCCGCGCGCGCGCCGTGCGCGCGCTGGAGCGCGCGCTTCGCGTGCGCCATCGGCTCGGCCACGACCTTCGCGGCGCTCGGCGAAGGCCCGCTCGCCGCGATCGGCGCCCCGACAGCGGTCTGCTCGCCGCCGGCGGCCTTCTCGCCGCCGGCGGCCTTCTCGCCGCCGGCGGCCTTCTCGCCGACGACGGCTGCGGGCGGGGGCGCGACGCGGCCCTCGATCTCGCGGAGGATCTGCGCCGCCTTGGCGCCGTCGCCGGGGGGCGGCGCGGGCAACGTGGCGAGCGGCTTCTCTCCTCCGCCGTGCGCCAGGGCGTCGGCGCTGCCGAGCGTGGCCGCGAGGGCGAGGAGCAGCGCCTGGCTCGACCGGCGCTGCCGCGCGTCACAGGGAAGGGGGCGGGAACGCACGTCCGCCAGGTAGCAAACAGGGCTTCCGCGAGCAAGCGCAGCGGCGCAGCGGCTGTAGGGGCGCGCGCGCGGCCGACGCGGGCGGCGCGGGTCACTCCGGCAGGAAGTTGCGGATGGCCCAGTCGATCTGCTGCTGATGCCGCTCGACCAGCGCCTTCGCGCCGCCCGCCTCGTGGAGGAAGACACGATCGTCGTTGACGAAGACGGTGAGGTAATAAAGGTGCGCTTCCTTCCCCTCGTCGTGCCCGAAGCGCAGCTGGACGCCCGGCAGGCCGTTCCGGGCCTTCACGTCGGTCTTGCCGAGCAGCGCGTAGCCGCCGCCCTCGCGCAGCCGCTTCTCGATCACGCGGGACCAGAAGGCGAGGTCGCCCTTCGGATCGTTCTCGAACGCGCGGATCCCGATCACCAGCCCCTCGGCGGTGGTCGCGCGGTACTCGTCGTCGCCGTAGCGGTCTTCGAGATCGACGAACCCCGGCGGGGTCGCGGGGGTGAAGGGCCGGCCGCAGGCGAGCAGCGCCGCCGCGCCGGTGAGCGTGGCGACGAGGGCGAAGGCGTGGCGAAGGGAGTGGTTCATCGGAGGCGCCCGGTTCACAGGTTGAGGAGCCGCGAGAGGCCGAGCTCGTTGAGCCAGTCGATGGGGAGCCGCGGTCCCGACGGGGCGAGGGTCTCCGTCGAGCGCGGCTGGAAGGACACGGTGAGGGTCGAGAACGCGATCCGATCGCGCAGGAACTTGAGCCGTCCCTCGAGGCGCTCGAGCTCGCTGGACACGCGCGCGAGCTCGCGCTCCAGCTGGATCGACTCCTCGACCTTCGCGGCCTTCTCGAGCAGCTTCTCCAGGCGATCCCGGACCGCCCGCGCGTTCCGGATGCGGATCGCGAGGTCGAAGAACTCCTCGGTGACGTCCTGGGCGACGACGTTGCGCTGGAGGATGTCGCCGAGGTCCGCCAGGCGCTTCAGCGCCTCGTCGAACCGGGCGGCGGGGACGCGGATCGTGATCGTCCGATCGTCGCGGCGGGCGAGGAAGCCGCCGAGATCCCGCGCGAGCGCCTCGACCTTGCCGAGCGACGCGCCCACCTCGAACACGGCCATCGCGATCTCTGCCGTGTAGACGAGGAGGGGCGCCGGCGCCTCGCTCACCTGGGCGGCGGCCTGCGGCGTTCCTTGCGGCGCGGCGCCGGACGAGGTCGGCGCCGGCTGCGGGGTGGCGGCGGTCGGCGCCGGCCTCGCCGCCGGGGGCTGAGCGCCGCCGCCGGGCGCCGGCGGCGGCGCAGCCTTGGCGAACTCCGCCGCCACCGACACCTCGGCATCGTACGACTCCTCGCGCACCGACTCGCCGGCCGTCTGCATGACTCGAGGAGGCATCCCTGCCATCGGGGCCGGCGCCGCGCCGTACGCCGGCGAGCTGGAGGCGTCGCGCGCGGCCGACGGGGCGGAGCTGCAGGCGGCAGGGCCGGCGAGCGAGGCAAGGAGAGCCCAGACGGGCAGCGTTCTTCGCATGGTTCCTCGGAGCATGGAGCCGGTGGCAGGCGCTCAACGCGCCGCCTGGGCCGACCTTACACCAGGAGCGCCCCCAGGCGGCACCTACGCCGCCCCGGGCACGCGGCGGAGTTGGCGCGCCCAGTACGAGACGCCCGCGGCCGCGCCCGCGATCGCCGACGCGGCGAGCATCGCGGGCAGCGCCGAGGGGAGCGCGATCGCGGTGAAGACCGCCGCGAACTGCACCACCGTCGCGAGCTTGCCAGGGATGTTGGCGCTCGCCGTCGACAGGCGCGCGCCCTGGAAGCGGCGGCTCACCGCGATCCAGAGCGCGAGCGGCAGCTCGAGGAGCTCGCGGGCCAGCAGCGCCGGGATGCCCCAGAGGGGGAGCGCGCCGCTCTCGAGGAGCGTGCCCACCACCGCGAGCGCGAACACCTTGTCCGCGATCGGGTCGACGATCGCCCCGGTGGGCGTCACCTGACCGGAGCGGCGGGCCAGCCAGCCGTCCAGCACGTCCGTCAGGCCTGCGCAGCAGAGGACGGCGAGGGCGAGCGCAGGCCGCGTGGCGACGATCGGGAACAGGGCCGCCAGCGGCAGCCGGGCCAGGCTCACGAGGTTCGGCGGAAGCGCGAGATCGCGCGGACACAGGGGCGACATGCGAGGAACTCCACGCGTCGCATGCGACGCAGAAGCCGGGGCCCTGACCCACGTCGAGCGCGGCCGAGCCCGCCCTAACCCAGTCGAGCGCGGCCCTGCCCGCCGCGCCCCGGCCGGCAGCCGCGCCGGCCCGCCCACCGCGAGGCGCCGCGGAGGATCAGCTGGCCACGCGCACCGTGAGCACGGGGACGTTGCTCTTCCGGATCACCTGCTCGGCGACGCTCCCGAGGAAGAGGTGCGTGAGCCCCCGGCGGCCGTGCGTGCCCATGACGATCATCGCCGCCCCCTGCTCGTCGGCGGCGGCGAGGATCTCGGTCGCAGGGTCGCCCTCGCGCAGCGCCGTCGAGAGTCCCCCTGTCTGCGCCGAGAGCTGCTGGACCGCGCGCGACGCGGCGGCGCTCACCTCGGCGTGGAACCCGGGCATCAGCGCCGGCTCGAGCCCGGGGTACGTGTAGACCGGGAGCTGGTAGACGTGCAGCAGCACGACCCGGTGCCCGAGCCTCGCGCCGAGATCCTTCGCGAGCTCGATCGCCTTCATCGAGGCGGCCTCGAAGTCGACGGGCACCAGTATCACGTTCGCGCCTTCCTTCATCGCGCTCTCCTCGCACGCGGGACCGGGTGTCCCGTCGAACTTCGAACTTCGACCGACGCTGGCCTCCGGGACGCCTTCGATGCCGGCGGAGGCGCGTCGCGCGCATCTTGGATCCAAAAATCGGCCACTCCCAGGAGAAACTGTTCCCTGGAAGCCGCGCCGACGCCCTGGGCGGTACGCGGCGCGCGGGGGCGCTCGGGCCGATCCGCCCGGATCCCGGCGGCAAATCAGGCGTCGCGCGGGCGCGCAGCGGTGAGCGCGACGGCGCGGCAGCGCAGGAGCGCGGCCGCGATCACCTGGCGGACTGCCGGGGCCGCGTGCGCGCGCCGTCGAGCGCGACGCCGCGACCGACATCGACGGCAGGGTCGGGCGACGCGGGCTCAGGCTCGCCGCCGGGGGGTGCGCGCGGCGCCGCGGCGCGCTGGCTCCGCCGCGCGCGCTCGAGCGCGCTCTGGTTCGCGCGCACGAGCGAGGACAGCAGCGAGCACTGCGCCCTCCGCCGGGCGACGTAGGCCGCGTCGCGCGCGATCGTCGAGCGCGGGCGCTCGCGCTCCACGCGCTCGGCGATCGCGAGCGCCTCCTCCGCCTGCCTCAGCTCGGCGATCGCGAGCGGCGAGAGCGGGTTGTCCTGCGCCTGTACGACGGCGGCGCGCGCCGTCAGCAGCTCGGGCGGCGGCGCGGCCGCGCGCGTCGCGCAGCCCGCGAGCGCGAGCGCCATGGCGAGCGGGGCTCCGGCGCGCACGCGGGCCTTACTCCTTCCCCTCGGCGAGCGCGCTCGCCTGGTCCAGCGTGCGGCCCGCGGCGTCGCGCAGGCCTGCTTCCCTCACGACGAGCGCCGCGAGCTCCGCGTCGACCTCGGCCCGCCGCAGCAGCCAGCGCGCGCCCTCCACGTCGCCCACCGAGATCCGCCGCCGCGCCCGCGCGAGCTCGCTCCTCGCCAGCGCGAGGTGCATGGCCGCGCGCCGGTCGGCGCTCGCGCCCTCCCGCTCGGCCGCGCGGATCGCCGCCCTGGAGCGGGCGAGCTCGGGCGGCGACGCCGGCGGCCTGAACGCGGCGCACCCGGCGAGCTCCAGACAGGCGATCACGAGCGCGGTTCTGGCGAGCATTTGCGTGGATTCCCGATCTCGCGGCGCCGGTGAAACCGTCGCTCCCGGCGGCGCGCCTGGGATCGCGCTGTGCATCGGGCAGGCCAGCCTGGCCGACGGGATCCGTGCGCGCGGGCTGCTCGCTGCCCGCGGACGAGCCGGGCTGACCTGGACCATGGCCCCGAGCGCCGTGCTCCTCGCCGATGACAAGGTCCTGGTCGTCCGCTGCTGGTCCGCTGCTGTCGCCTCTGCCCATTGCGCAATGGATTGCGCTGTTGCGCATCCGATGACGGCGCCCGAGCCCCCCGCGTGTGACCTCTTGTCGCGAGCGACGCCCCGGAATCGACAGCCCTCATTGCAATGATCCACAAGGATCATCCGAGCGAGTCGGCAGCGATGGTCATGCCGCTGTTCGTCGAGCGGCGCCAGGGACACCCCGGAGCGTCTTCACGTGTCCCTGGCGCCGTGTCGTCCAGGTACGGGACGTGGACCCCTGTCGCCCTGCCGCGAAGCTCCCGCATCTCGCGCGCTTCATGACCCGCTCTCGGCGGCTCGTGGTGCGAGAGGGCGGGCGTCTCGGGCTCAGGTCCTTGTGGAGGGGAGTCCGAGCCAGGGCTCTCCGGAATGGATGCCCCGGATTGCCGCTCCGGACGGGGTGTCCGGCGCCACAACCCAGGGGAGGTCGAAACGCCAGCGCCGGCGGCGCCTTCGCCAGCGGCGCCGGCGATGCCGCTGGAGGGCTGAGCGGCAGGCGAGGGGCTCGCCTCGTCGCGGCAAGCGATCCAGAGCGCGAGGCCGGGGCACAATCCACACACCGGCGGCGCAACGGCGCGAACGGGTGAGCCCCCCGGCGCCTCCGCCAGCCCCCCTCGAATAAACGCCCCGCGCCGGCCGTCTTCCGTCCGCCGGCTTCTTTCTCAGCGCTCGCTGCTTCCGCTACTCTGGCAATCGCTGTGCCGCCCGTCGACCCCAACCTCCGCACCACGATCGTCCACGCGTTCGCCGTCACGGTGGCGGATCCGTCCAGCCTGGTGCGCACCACGTCGCGCGGCGGGAGCGACGACCCCGCGAGGAGCAGCAGCCGCGGCCCCTCGATCCTCCCCGAGGTCGGCCAGATCGTCGGCGGGCTCTACCGCCTGGGGCGCCTGCTTGGGCAGGGCATGTTCGGCAAGGTGTACGTCGCCCAGCGGATCGACGTCCCCGAGCACCAGGTCGCCCTCAAGCTCATGCCCCGCTCGCTGTACGCGATGCGGAACGTCGAGCGAGAGCTCGTCATGCTCGCGACCGTCGGGCACCCGCACGTCGTCCAGCTGAAGGACCACGGCATGAACGCCGACTACGTGTGGCTCACCATGCCGGTCTACGAGGGCGAGACCCTCGCCCAGCGCCTCGAGCGCAGCCCCCTCGCCCTGCGCGAGGCGCACGACATCTTCCTCGCCGTCGCGCGCGGGCTCGAGGCGCTCCACGCCGCCGGGCTCCGGCACCAGGACGTCAAGCCCGACAACATCTTCCTCGCCAGGTTCGCCGGCCGCGTCCACCCCATCCTGCTCGACCTGGGCGTGGCCGCGGAGCGAGAGGCCTCCTTCTGCGCCGGCACCGCGCTCTATGCCTCGCCCGAGCAGCTCCGGGCGCTGAACGGGTTCCCCGGCGCCGTGCCGCTCTCCGAGAAGATGGACACGTACGGGCTCGCCACGACCCTGCTCTACTCGCTCGTGAACCCCAGGGACTTCCCGGGCGAGTCCGCGCAGAGCCGCACCGAGCTCGCCGAGTCGCACGACGTCCGCGCCGACAAGCCGCTCGCCGACAACGCGCTGCCAGACCTCACCGGGCGCCCGCGCGAGATGTTCCAGGCCGCGCTCAGGCGATGGCTCGCGATCGATCCGAACGAGCGCCCGACGATGACCCAGCTCGCCGAGGAGCTCGACGTGCTGCTCGAGCCGGAGCGCGAGGCGGAGCGCGAGGCGGAGCGGCTGCGGATCAAGCAGAAGACGTCCTACCTGCGCGCGCGGATCGCGGCCGGCGCGCTGACCCTCGTGGGCTGCGCGGTCGTGCTGCTCGGCTTCTCGAAGCGCGAGACCCTGCGGCTCGCGAACGAGCTCGAGCAGGCCCGCCAGCGGGGCGCCGAGTCGTTCGACAAGCTCGACACCTGCGTCGCCAGCCACCAGATCGCCCAGTCCGAGGCGATCGCGTGCCGCGGCGCCCGCGATCAGGATCGCGCGGATTTCAACGCGACGCTGGCCACCCTCCAGAAGAGCGGCTCCACGTCGGAGGCCGAGCACGCCCGCGAGATCCAGGTGCTGCACGCGACCCAGGCCGCGCGCCTCAAGACCTGCGAGGACAGCGCAGCGGCCGCGCAGAAGGCGGCCATGGACGAGCGCGCGCGGCTCGCCGAGGTCGAGAAGGCGCGCGCCGCCGTCACCGCCGAGCGCGACGAGGCCAGGGCGCTCGCCGACCAGCGCTCGGCGGACCTCGCCAACGCGGCGCAGCTGCGGGCCGCGTGCGACGCGGAGCGCGCCAGCTGTTTTGCAGAGCGCGATCGCCTGAAGGCCGACCCGTACGAGCCGGACGAGCCCGCCACCCCGCCGCCCTCGCCGCCTGCGCACGCGCCGCCCGCCGCGAGCGGCGCGCCGCCGCAGGCGCCGCAGGCGCCGCAGCCGGCGAGCACGGGGGCTTCCCCCGCCGCAGGCGCTCCGGCGACGCCAGCGGCCCCAGCGGCCCCAGCGGCCCCGGCGACCCCGGCGACGTCCACTGCGGCTCCTCCTTGAGCGCCGTTGCTGGAAGCGCCGGGAGGCGGCGCCCATCGCTGCCGCCAGGCCACCTCTGCTTGTGGCGACCGCCCGGGGAGGCTATCCGTAGGTCCAGGGAAGGCGAGGGCCATGAGTGACATTTCTCGACGTGAAATGCTGCGTCGGCTGAGTGCGGCGGGCCTCGTCCTCGGGGGCGCGGGGGGGCTCGCGGCGGTCCTGTGGGACCGCGGCGGCAGCGCCGCCGTCGCCGCCGAGCGCCAGCAGACGCGGGACTACCGGCTCCGCGACGCGCCCGCAGGGGTGCCGGAGCTCGTCGTCGCCCGCGCCGGCGCCGAGGCGCTCGCCGCGGGCGCCCCGGACCCGGCCGCCCTGGTCCGGAAGGCGGTCGACGCGCTCGGCGGGATGCGCCGCTTCATCTCGCGCGGCGACGTCGTGGTCGTGAAGCCGAACATCGGCTGGGATCGCACGCCGATCCACGCGGCCAACACGAACCCCAAGGTCGTGGCCGAGGTGGTGCGCCTCGCCTACGACGCCGGCGCCAAGACCGTCATCGTGACGGACGCCTCGTGCAACGAGCCGAACCGCTGCTTCCAGCGCTCCGGCATCTGGAAGGCCGCCTACGACGTCGGCGGGGAGGTCGTCATCCCCGCGGCGCACCGCTTCCGCGGCATGCGCCTGAAGGGCGAGGTGCTCGACGACTGGCCCGTCTATACGCCGCTCGTCAACGCGGACAAGGTCATCAACGTCCCCATCGCGAAGCACCACAACCTGTCCAAGTACACCGGCGCGATGAAGAACTGGTACGGGGCGCTCGGCGGCCGGCGCAACCGCCTCCACCAGAACATCGACGTGTCGATCGCCGATCTCGCCACGTTCATCCAGCCGACGCTCACGATCGTGGACGCCGTCCGCGTCCTCATGCGCAACGGGCCGCAGGGCGGGAACGTCGCCGACGCGAAGGACATGCACACCGTGATCGCGACGACCGACCAGGTCGCCGCCGACGCGTACGGCTGCCAGCTCATCGGCCGCAAGCCGGAGGAGATCCCGTACCTGAAGATGGGCCACGACCGGGGCCTGGGCACGATGCACTGGCAGAACCTGCGGCTCGCCGAGGTGTAGTAGTCATGGCAAACCTCGATCCGACACCGGCCGCGCCGGCGCACCGTGAACCGGCGGCAGGAGCGGCCGTGGAGCCCGCGAAGGCGAGCGCGGCGCCGAGCGCGGCGCCGCCCGCCGCGCCGAGCGCGACGCCGCCCGCCGCATTCGCGAAGGAGGCCCCCTGGGGCGCGCTGTTGCGCACGTTGCGCAAGGCCGGCGCGATCGTCCGGCCCGCCCCGAAGCGCCGGTCCGGCTCGGGGCTGCCGGCGCGCAAGGTGATCCAGGTGCTCGTCTGGGTGCGCCGCGCCGTGCAGGCCGGCTGCCTCGGGCTGTTCCTCTACTTCCTGTTCCAGACGGGCTTCCGCGGCTCGTTCGCCTCCGCCGAGGCGCGGGTGCGCCTGCCGCTCCCCGTCGAGGGCTTCCTCCTCGCCGACCCGTTCGTCGGCGCGATGACCCTGCTCTCGACGCACACCGTCTACCGCGGCCTGCTCTGGTCGCTCGGGATCCTCGCGCTGACGCTCGTCTTCGGGCGCGTGTTCTGCGGCTGGATCTGCCCCTTCGGCACCCTCCACCATTTCTTCGGGTGGATCTTCCCGTCGCGCTACGGCAAGGGCGGCAAGCGCGTCGAGGCGAACAAGACGTACACGCGGCAGCGGGTGAAGTACTACCTGATGTACGCCTTCCTCGCGGCGAGCGCGACCGGCAGCGTGATCGGCGGGCTGTTCGATCCGATCTGCGTGGCGGTCCGGGCCATCGGCCTCGCCGTCATCCCGGCCGCGCAGTACGTCGCCGCCGTGGTGACCGGCTCCGCGGCCACGACCGGGAGCCGGCCGGTGCAGCTCGCCGCGGATCACGCGCAGGATTTCCTGGCCGCGAGCGTGTGGCAGACGAAGCAGTTCTACTTCCACCACACGTGGTTCGTCGGGATCCTGTTCGTCGCGATCCTCTTCATGAACCGGTTCATCCCGCGGTTCTGGTGCCGCGTGCTCTGCCCGCTCGGCGCGTTCCTCGGCGTGTTCGCGCGCTTCGCGCTCTTCGGGATGCAGAAGGATCACGCGAAGTGCACCGACTGCAACCTGTGCCTCGTGCACTGCCAGGGCGCCGACTCGCCCCAGGGCGGGGTGAAGTGGCGGCAGGACGAGTGCCACATGTGCCTCAACTGCGAGAGCGCCTGCCCCGAGGACGTCATCAAGTTCCGCTTCCTGCCGAACCGGAAGAGCGCCCTCGTGACGCCCGACACGGGCCGCCGCACCGCCCTCGCGACCGCCGCCGCCGGCGCGGTGATCATCCCGACGGCGCGCATCGCCGACGTGCTCGACGCGAACTACGACCACCGCGTGATCCGGCCGCCGGGCTCGGTCGAGGAGCGCGAGTTCCTGGAGCGCTGCATCCGGTGCGCGGAGTGCATGAAGGTCTGCCCCAACAACGCGATCCACCCCGCGTTCTTCGAGGCGGGCATCGAGGGGCTCTGGACGCCGATCGTCATCCCGCGCATCGGGTACTGCGAGCACTCCTGCGTCCTCTGCGGCGACGTCTGCCCGACCGGCGCGATCCAGAAGATCACCGAGGAGCAGAAGATGGGCATCGGCCAGAAGCCGATCTCGATCGGCACCGCGTTCTACGATCAAGGGCGCTGCCTGCCGTGGTCGATGAGCGTGCCGTGCATCGTCTGCGAGGAGTTCTGCCCGACGTCGCCCAAGGCGATCTGGGTCGAGGAGGTCGACATCCCGAAGCGCGAGCCGGTGGCGGCCGAGCACGGCAAGGAGCCGCCGATGAAGATGGTCCACGTGCAGCGTCCGCACGTCGATCCGTCGCTGTGCATCGGCTGCGGCGCGTGCGAGAAGGTGTGTCCGGTGCAGGACAAGCCCGCGGTCTACGTGACCAGCGTCGGCGAGACCCGCTCGAAGACGAACGTCATCCTTCTCGAGGACACGGACTACAACAAGGCGTCTTGACCGCGCACGCCGGCTCCGCGCGGCGGGACCACGACAGGAGGCAGCTCGGGTGCGCACGCTTCGCTTCTACGGAACCTTCTCGCTCGCCGCGCAGCTGGCGCTCGCGGCGCTCGCCGGCTGCGGCGAGCGGTTCACGGCGGCCGGCGCGAGCGCCACGTCCACGTCATCGAGCGGCGGCGAGGGCGGCGCCGGCGGCGACGGGGGCGGGGGCAGCGGGGGAGGCGGGGGAGGCGGTGGCTCGGCCTCGTCGTCGGCCGCGTCGGGCGGGGGCGGCGAGGGCGGCTGCGGCGCGTGCAAGGACGGGGAGTTCTGCACGGCCAGCGAGACGTGCGTCTCCTGCGCGGCCCGCGGCGGCGTGCTGTCGTTCGGCGCGCTCTCGGAGGTCGAGGTGGCGGGGGCGATGCCCGCGTTCCCGCGCGTGCGCGCGGAGACCGGAGAGGGCGAGGCGACGCTCCGGCTCGTCTACACGGCGAAGTTCGGATCGGACGACACGAAGATCGCCACGGCCACCGGGCGGCCCTGGACGGCCGGCGAGGTCGTCTCCAGCTTCCTCGTCGACGCCGAAGGCCAGGAGTCGGGCCCGCTCCTCCTGCCCCTGGACGCGCCCTCGCCGCATGACGGCTTCCCTGCGGGCTCGCTGCTCTTCGACCGCCTCCCCCCCGCGCCGGGCAGCCTCCCGCTGCTGCACGTCGCGGATGGGCTGGGCGCGACCCAGGCGGACACGCTCTCCGCGCTCAACCCAGACGGGGGGAGCCGCTCGGTGGCGGTCGCCCACGGGCAACGGCCCTCGTACCGGTACTGGTTCATGAACACGCACCAGGACGGCGGCGGGAACACGAGCCGGCTCGTCACGAAGCGCGCGGAGGACGCGGAGGTGCAGGTGCTCGACATCCACCTGCCAGGCGACTGCCCCGCGCAGGGAGACGACCTCGCCCCGTGGGTGACGCCCGACGGCCGCCTGCTCTTCTTCCAGGCGCCCTACAGCGCGCGCGGCGAGTGCGAGGAGGCGTCGGTGCTGCGGAGCTTCTACGTGGCGCTCGGGGACGACGGGCTGCCCCTGGACGAGCAGCCGGCGAGGATGCTGCTGCCCAACCTGGACCCGAGCGTCGCCGTCATGACGCCGTCGCTGTCCCCGGACGAGTGCACGCTCTACCTGGCGTCCGACAAAAACGGGCAGCAGAAGCTCTACGCCGCCTCTCGGCGGTAGGCCGCGCGGCGAGCAGGCCCACCTCGGGCCTGCAGCCGCGCGGGGAGGCAGGGGCTCACTGCGCGCGGAAGCCCTCGGCGGGGCGGAGGCGCGCGGCGTAGAGGCTGGGCACGATCGTGGCGGCGAGGCAGATGAGGATGGCGATGCAGCCCGTGATGATGAACTCCTGCGGGCGCGCCTGGACGGGGAGGCGGGAGATGAAATAGACCTTCGGGTCGAGCGGGAAGCCGTACACCAGGAGCCCCTTGCACACCGCCACGCCGAGCAAGAGGCCCAGCGTGGTGCCCGCGACGCCGATGATCCCGCCCTGGTAGAGGAAGATGCGCAGGACGGCGCCGTCCGTCGCGCCCATCGCCTTGAGGACCGCGATCTCCTTCTTCTTGTCGAGCACCACCATGATCAGCGTCGCGATCACCGTGAACGCGGCGACCACGATGATGAGCGCCAGCACCGCGCTCATGCCGATCTGCTGGATGCGCAGCGCCGTGAAGAGCCCGTGGTTCAGCTCCTCCCAGTCCATCGTGTAATAGAGCCCGCTGCCGAGGAGCTTGCTGATCTCGCGCGCGATGCCGCTCGCGCTGTCGATGTCGTCGACCTTCATCTCGACGCCGGTCACCGTGTCGCCCTGGTCGTAGAACGCCTGCGTCTCGTAGAGATCGGCGTACGCCAGCTTGGTGTCGTACTGCTCGAAGCCGGCCTCGAAGATCGCGATGACCCGGAATCGCTTGGCGACCGGCGGCTTGATGGCGCCGTTCGCGAACGAGAAGCCGATCGTGGGCGAGGTGACAGTGACGCACTGGCCGAGGTCGAGCGACAGGTTCTTCGCCAGTGCGGCGCCGATCACGATGCCCGGCATCCTGGCGATCTGCTCCTTGTCGGCGCAGGGGTCCGGATCGACCTCGGGCGGCAGCTCGTCGTCGTCCGGGAGAACGCTGCCATAGCCGCCCTGCGGCTCGATCGCGCCCCGCGGGGCGCCCTCGTCGAGCGCGACCTCCGCCTCCTCGGCCCCGGCGCCGGGCGCGCCTTCCGCCTCGGCCGCGCGCGCCGTCGGGGGCGCGAGCGCGGCGTCGCGCGCGGCCGCGGCGCGCTCGTCCTCGAGGATCCGGGCCTCGTAGGCCTTCAGCAGATCGATCTCGGCGCCCGCGTCCGGCGCGAGCGCGCCCCGCGCGCCAGCGTCCGGCTCCAGGAGGGGGACCTCGGGCAACGACGGCACGGCGCGCTCGGCGGGCTTCGAGCCAGGGCGCCGCAGCCCGGCGAGATCGCCGCCCGGGAGGATGTGACGGGGCAGGTCGAGCACGGCCGTGGAGGCGCCCTCGGCCCCCACGCCGAGGCTCCTGGCCGGGTCGACCCCCTTGACCAGGACGCCGGTCGCCGTCGCGTCGCCGTGCGTCAGCATCATGGGGTTGATGCTGAACGGCGCGACGCCGACGACGCCGGGAACCTTGGAGACCTGCTCCATGATCGAGCGGTACTCACGGAAGTCCGTCGAGTACTTGATCACCAGGACGTGCGCGTTGACGCCCAGGACCTTCTCGCGGAACTCCGCCTGAAAGCCCCCGGTCACGCTCATCACGGTCGCGAGCGCCGCGACCCCGAGCGCGACCCCGAGGATCGCGAACGTGGTGCCGACCGAGATGAACGCCCGCTTCTTGGAGCCGAGATATCGCAGCGCGACCTCGATAGGGTAGCTCATCGCGGTGCCCTCCTAGCAGAACGCGGCGCGCGCGGCACGCTGGGCCGCCATCGTCGGCGGTGGGCCGACACGCCGTCGACTCGCCGCACTCGCCGCGCTCGCCGCGCCCTTTCGCGCGCGGGGTCCGCATGATCTCGCTTCCCGGACCGAACGCCTGCTAGAATCCAACCCTGTCGCAGCTGCCGGCATGTGGCGTGCACTTCTGCCCGCGAGCCTTTCATGAGCGCCACCAAAAACGAGCACCACACCGCGCGCAGCAGGGTCTTCAACGCCGAGGAAGGCGCGCTCGAGGAGCCGCCCCCGTCGCGCCCCAAGAGCGCGGCGGGCGGTCCCCGCTCGTCCGGTGTCGCGGCCGCGTTCGCGCCGTCCTCCATCGAGCCGAGCGGCGCCGACGACGACGTGCCGGTGGAGGTCGAGCTGCGCCCTTCGTCGAGGCCCTCCAGGGCAGGGTGGGTCGAGGGGCCCGCGAGCGAGGTGCCGCCGAGCTTCCGGGCGCCGCCGCCGCTGCGCCAGATGGCCCCGCGGTTCGGGCGGCAGAGCGAGCCCGACAATGACGAGATCAGCGGGCGAACGAGCCCGGTGCCGATCAGCGAGGGGGAGCCTTCCCTGGAGATCCCGCCGCCGGACGAGGTCGAGCCGCGCGAGCGGCGGCCGCCGGGCGCCAAGGACCCTTACATCGGGACGACCTTCGATCACCGGTACAAGATCGAGCGGCTGCTCGGCGAGGGCGGGATGGGGTTCGTCTACCTCGCCCGCCACAAGGTCATCGACAAGCGCGTCGCGGTGAAGGTGCTCCGCGCGGAGCTCGCCAGGGACCGCGAGATCTTCGAGCGCTTCGTGCAGGAGGCCCGCTCCGCGTCGAGCATCGGCAACCCGCACATCGTGGACATCTCCGATTTCGGCGACCTGCCGGACGGCTCCACGTACTTCGTCATGGAGTACCTGGAAGGCGTGAGCCTGGCGCAGCTCATCGACTCGCCGAACGAGCTGCCGATGGATCGCATCTGTCACATCGCGCTGCAGCTGTCCGCGGGGCTCGCGGCCGCGCACGACGCCGGCATCATCCACCGCGATCTCAAGCCGGACAACGTCTTCGTGGTCGCCCGCGGCAGCGATCCGAACTTCGTGAAGATCCTCGACTTCGGGATCGCGAAGGTGTCGACGAGCACGACGACCAAGCTGACGCGCGCCGGCGCGGTGTTCGGGACGCCGCACTACATGTCCCCGGAGCAGGCCGCGGGGGCGCCCATCGATCACCGGACCGACATCTACTCGCTCGGCGTGATGCTCTACGAGCTCGTGAGCCGCCAGCTCCCGTTCAACGCCGACAACTTCATGGGGATCCTGACGCAGCACATGTACAAGGCGCCGGTCCCCATCCGCGCGCTCGTCGGCGGCCCGGACTGCCCGCCCGGGCTCGAGGCGGTGATCCTGAAGTGCCTCTCCAAGAAGCCGGAGTCGCGCTACCAGACCATGAGCGATCTCCACGCCGACCTCGAGCAGGTGAGGTGCGGGGGCGTGCCGGGCGCGGTCGCGGAGATGATGGCGCGCTCGGGCGGCTTCAACGTGCCGCACGATTACTTCAAGACCTCGAAGGTGATCGTCCCCGCGACGCCGCCGTCGCCCCCGCGCTCGCCTTGGCCCCGCTACGTGTGGGTCGCCGGGGCGGCGGCCGCGGTGGGGATCGTGACGGCGATCTTCGTGATCGGCGCGAGCGGGTCGGCCAGGGACAACGCCCAGAAGGCGCAGAAGCCGCCGGTCGAGGCGCCCGCCAAGCCGGCGCCCCCCGAGCCGCCGCCGGTCCAGAAGACGGTGGTGGCGCTGGCCGCGGTGCCGGAGACGGCGGTCGGCTACCGCAACGGCGTGGAGCTGAAGCTGCCGGCGAGCATCGACGTGGAGCAGGGGCAGACGGTCACGATCGACATCCGGGCCGAGGGGTACCAGCCCAGCACGGTGGTGCTCGACGGCACCGAGCCGAGCAAGCTCGTGAAGCTCGAGGCCGACGAGAAGAGCGGTCCGAAGGCGAGGCCCGGGACGGGACGGCCGCCGGCGGTGCCGACGACCCGGACCCCCAAGAACCCGGATGTCCGGGACCCCTGGGCTCACCCGAAGAAGTGAGCGTGCGCTCGGCGGGGGCCCTGCTCGCCGTGCCCCGTGATAAGCCGCAGGCGTGACCCGGATCGATCACCTCATCGAGGCCGTCCCCGAGGACGTGCTCGGCATCTGTCGCCGCCTCCGCGAGCGCGGCAAGCGCGGCTGGATCGTGGGCGGCTGCGTGCGCGACCTGCTCCGCGGGCAGGACGCCAAGGACTGGGACGTCGCGACCGACGCGCGGCCGGAGGAGGTCGTGGCCGCGTTCCGGAAGGTGATCCCGACCGGGATCCAGCACGGGACGGTGACCGTCCTCGTGCGCGGCGTGCCGTACGAGGTCACGACCCTGCGCGGCGACGGGACCTACAGCGACGGCAGGCGGCCGGACCGGGTCGAGTTCGTGGACGACATCACCGCCGATCTCGCGCGGCGGGACTTCACCATGAACGCCATCGCGATCGATCCGGTGGACGGGCACCTCATCGATCCGTTCGGCGGGAGGAGCGATCTCGAGGCGAAGGTCATCCGCGCGGTCGGGGATCCGGGCGAGCGGTTCGCCGAGGACGGGCTGCGGGTGCTGCGCGCGGCGCGCTTCGCCGCGACGCTGGAGGGCACGCTGGACCCAGAGACCGAGCGCGCGATGGGCACAGCGCGGTCGCACCAGACGTTCCGCTGCGTGAGCGCGGAGCGGGTGCGCGACGAGTGGCTGAAGGCGATGCGCGCGCGCCGCCCGAGCGTGGCGTTCGAGATCATGCGCCGGACGGAGCTGCTGGCGATCACCTGCCCGGAGATGATCGAGTCGGTCGGGTGCGAGCAGAACCGATGGCACGCCTACGACGTGTGGGGGCACGCGATGGCCTGCCTCGACGCGTGCAAGCCCGAGCCGATCCTCCGCGTGGCGGCGCTGATGCACGACATCGGGAAGCCGAGGACGCGCGAGTTCTCCGACAAGACGAAGGACTACACGTTCTACGAGCACGAGCGGGTCGGGGCCGAGATGGCCGACCCGATCCTCACGCGGCTCCGCTTCTCGAACGACGAGCGGGCGCGGATCGTGGCGCTCATCCGACACCACCTGATCTGCTACGACGACACCTGGACGGACGCAGCGGTGCGCCGCTGGCTCCGCCGGGTGACGCCGGCGCTGGCGCCGGATCTCTACGAGATCGGCTTCGCCGACGCGCTCGGCAAGGGGCGCGAGGCGACCGAGGACATCGCCACGATCGGGCGGCTCCGGGAGCGCGTGGACGCGCTGCTCGCCGCGGGCGCGGCGCTCTCGGCCAAGGATCTCGCCGTGAACGGCAATCGATTGATGAAGGAGCTCGGCATTCCGCCGAGCCGGCTCGTCGGCGAGCTCCTGGAGCGCCTCGTCGAGCTCGTCACCGAAGAGCCCGAGGCGAACACGCCCGAGCGCCTGCTCGCGGCGGCGCGCGAACTCGTCGCCTCGAAGAGCGCAGTCTAGCCCCTCCCCATCGCAAAGTTGCGACTCCCGCCGCCGAGCGGCCGAGGAGAGCGGTCAGGATGGCTGTGCGCCGCGCTCGCTGTGTGTACCCGAGGGTGGTCTCGCCGGGCTGCCCTGGGGCCGCCGCGTCGTGCGGCGCTCCGGTTCACCCGCCCTCGGCCATGTCCTCGCTCCTTTGGTGAGCCTGTCCCAGAGGGCGAGTCGACCGGTCGTGGACAAGGTACCTGGACCGACAACGGTGGTCGGTTGTCTACCTCATGTCGGTCTGGATTATTTCATGACGATCGCGTCCACTGGGACGTGAGTCTGGTAACCTCGGTCGCTGCGCATTGTCGCGTTCCCCAATTTGGAGGTCATTTTGAAGCTCTCGACGAAGACGCTTGTTGGGCTGGTTGGTCTGGGTTTGCTTGCGGCGGCGGCAGCCATCGGTGGGTGCTCCGGCGGGGGTGGTGAGGCGAACCCCGGCAACAGCGGCTCTGGAAGCGGCAGCGGCGGCAGCGGCAGCAGCGGCGAGACGTCCGGGAGCGGGCTCGGGGACGGCGGTGAGTTCGATGTCGACGCAGGGGCCGGGGACAAGGACGCGTCGCTCAACGGCGATACGGCGTGCGTCGCGACCCGATTGCAGGCCGATTACGAGCAGCGCCCGGCCGACATCATCTTCATCATCGACAACTCGGAGAGCATGAAGGACGAGATCAACAGCGTCCAGCGGAACATCAACCAGAACTTCGCCTCGATCATCGCGGCGAGCAAGATCGATTTCCGCGTCATCATGCTATCGAGGCACGGCAGCTCGGACCTGGAGCAATCGGTCTGCATCGAGGCGCCGCTCGGCAGCGGGAGCTGTTCGCCGGTCCCGTCGATCCCGAACACCAATCCACCGCACTTCTACCAGTACAACCTGGATATCAGCAGCCTCGACTCGCTCTGCATGGCGATCGACACGCTGAAGGGCGCGATCCAGCCCAGGGGAGAGACCGCGTCACCCGGGTGGTCGCAGTGGCTGCGGGAGGACTCGCTCAAGGTGTTCGTCGAGATCACCGATGACGGCGTCGACTGCACGACGAAGTCGCTCGGCGCGAGCAAGACGGCCGTCGACGAGGGGGCTGACATCAAACTTTACGACCTCGACGACGATCTGCCCGAGAACGAGAACGTCGCCGGCGGCACCCTCTCGGCAGAGACCTTCGACGCCGCCCTCATGGCGGTCGCGCCGGAGTTCTTCGGCTCGAAGGACGCGCGCAACTACAAGTTCTTCAGCTTCGTGGGCATCAAGGAGAACGACCCAATCACCGCCCCCTGGCCGCCGGAGGCGCCAGCCACCTGGGAGCAGTGCCGGCCAGACTCGGTCGATCCCGGGACGACCTATCAGGTCCTCAGCGTCATGACCGGCGGGCTGAGGTACCCGATCCAGCAGCACGCCACCTACGATGCGGTGTTCCAGGCCATCGCAGACAGCGTGATCTCGGGCGCCAAGCTGTCGTGCGAGATCGAGGTGCCCAAGGCGCCGGATGGACACTCGATCGACCTGAAGACGGTGCAGATCGAGTTCACGCCGAGCGACGGCGGGCAGAAGAAGACCTTCTCCCAGGTGAAGAGCCTCGAGGAGTGCGCCGGGGCGACCTCGTCCTTCTACATCGAGGAGGGGCAGATCAAGCTGTGCGAGGACACGTGCGCCATGGCGGCGCAGGACAACACCGCGGGCATGGAGCTGCTCTACGGCTGTTCGGTCAACCCGAACTGAGCGAGGAGGCGCTCCCGGGCGCGACACCCCGGGAGCGCCGCCATTGCGGGGCGTCCGGCCGAACGAGCCCTCTCCCTGGAGGGATCGCGGGAGCCAGGCGCCCGCGCCTGCTACCCTGCGCGAGAGGCAGATGCGGGTCGATGTGGCGTGCCGTGCCGGCCACGGCGGGAGCGAAGAGCCCGAGACGGTCACCCTGGGGGAGCGCCGCGTGCGGGTGACGGAGATCCTCGACCGGTGGCCCGGGGGCGATCACCACTACTTCAAGGTGCGCGGGGACGACGGCGCACGGTACATCCTGCGGCGAGACTTCGAGATCCTCGTCTGGGAGCTCGAGGTCTATGAGGCCGCCGAGGACGAGAGGGGGAGCGGTCAGGGGTAGACTGGCCGGCCGCGCACGAACGCGCGTTGGACGGTCGCGACGGTCGCGTCGGACGCGAAGACGAGGTGGTTCAGCGTCTCGGCCTCGCCGAGCACGTGCTCGGGGAAACGCACGGCGATGAAGTCCGCCTCCTTGCCGACGTCGAGGCTGCCGACGACGCGGCCCAGGCCGATGGCGTCGGCGGTGCCCTGCGTGGCCATGACGAAGAGATCCGCCGGGGTCAGGCGGTCGCCGAGGCAGAGGGCGTTGTCGAAGGCGCTCGACATGCTGCGACGCATGTCGAAGCTGCGGCCAGCGCCGACGTCGCTGCCCAGCCCGACCAGGACCCCGCGCGCGCGCGGGTCGGAGAGGCGCATGCGGCCGCTGCCCAGGAAGAAGTTCGAGTCGGGGCAGTGGACGACCGAGGAGCCCGTCTCCGCGAGGCGGTCCCACTCGCGCGGCGAGAGGTGAATCGCATGCGCGAGCAGGGCGCGCCCGGTGAGCAGGCCGACGCGGTCGTAGACGTCGACGTAGTCGCGCGCCCAGGGGTGCGCGCGCAAGGTGGCCTCGCCCTCGGCCGGGTTCTCGGCGACGTGCGTTTGCACGAGGAGGCCGTGATCGCGGGCGAGCCGCGCGGCCGCCTCCATCAAGGGACGGGAGCAGCTCGGGGCAAAGCGGGGGGTGATCGCGAACTCGAGGAGGCCGCCGCCCTCGCCGTGCCAGCGCTGCACGAGATCGCGGGCGGCGGGGATGGCCTCGTCGCGAGGGACGCGGAGCGCCTCCGGGCAGCTCTGGTCCATGAGCGTGAGGCCGGCGATGCCGCGCAAGCCGGCGGCCAGCAGGGCGCGGAACAGCCGGTCGGTCGCGCCGGCGCACGAGCTGGAGAAGACGACGCAGGTGGTCGTGCCCGACGCGAGCAGCCGGTTTGTGAACTCGCCCGCGACGAGCGTGGCATAGGCCTCGTCGCGGAAGCGGGCCTCCTCGGGGAAGACCGACCGATCGAGCCAGTCGAGCAGCGGGCCGCTGGCGCTGCCGATGATGCGCGTCTGCGGGAAATGGACGTGCGCGTCGATGAAGCCCGGCATCAACACCGCAGGCCGCAGGTCCAGCACCGGCCCGCGGAACGCGCCCGGGGCGAACGGCGCTGCCTGGGCGATTCGACCGTCGCCGCCGACCACGAGCAGCGCGTCGTCGATGAATCGGACCTGAGCGCCGTCCGGCGACGCGGGGATCGGGGTGAGCAGGCGAGCGCGGTAGGCGCGCGGCGACTCCGGCGAGCGCGCGCTCATCGGATGGCGATCTCGCTCCGGCGGGCCCAGCCCATGAGCAGCTCGCCCCCGCCGTTCTTCATGACGAGGGCCCACGCGCCCGACTCGCGCACGATCATCACGATCTCGCCCGCGGCGATGGCGCCGACCCGGGTGCCGTCCGCCCGCGGCTCGTCGAGCAGCGTGATGCCGCGCGAGGCGATGCCCGCCTGGAGGCGCGCAGGCCCGCCCGGGTCCTCCTCGTCGTCGAAGGCAGGGCCGTCGTCGTGAGGGGATGGCCCCTCGTCGGAGCCTGGATCGTCGTCGAACGGGAAACGAGGGTGGACCTGCGCGCGCCGGTCCGCCGGGGAACGCCCGTCGAGGAGGTGCGCGAAGCGGCCAGCGCTCTGCGCCGGCGAGCGATCGCCGGCGACCGCCCGGAACACGACGGGCGCCGTCGGGAGCAGCACGGCGGCGGCGGCGGCGAGGAGCACGAGCCCGGTCAGCCGATCGAGCTGGCGCGCGCGCGGCGGGGCTGGCGCGGCGCCCGGCGGCTCCGCCCGCGCAGCGAGGCGCGTGCCGGCGTGCTCGGCGCGCACGTCGCGGGGGCCAGGCGAGGCGCCCTGTCCGGCGGGGGGGTGGTCCATCAGCGCAGAGGATACGCGCTGCGGCGAGCGCGGTCGACTGCGCGGCGGCGTGAGCTCCGATGACGCGCGCCGCGCGCTTGTCTGCACGCCAGCGAGCGCGTCAGCGGAGCTCGCGCGGCAGCGGGGCGGCGGCAGGATCGCCGGAGACGGCGCGCTCCGCGGGGACGCCGATCGTGGCGCCGTGGTCCGCGCAGCAGCGGAAGCCCTGCTGGTAGAACATGTGGTTCTCGTCGTGCGAGCGGGTCGAGGGGCGGCAGCGCGTGCGGACAGGACCCCAGTAGCCGCCCTTCAGGATGGAGGGGCGCTCGCCCTCACGGACGGAACGGGTCCACTCATCGATGTTGCCGGTCATGTCGTAGACGCCGAAGGGGCTCCGGCAGCGGGGCTGGACGCCCGACGCCATGCCCTGCCAGAGCCGGTCCATCTCGGCCATGGCCGCGGGGCCGCCACGGGGGCGCAGCGCGGTCTCGATGTACGGGCGCCAACCCTGATCGACGACGCACGCTTCAGGCTCGCGGACGTAACCGTAGGGGTAGGGGCGCGCCTCCTCGCCCTCGCAGGCGAAGGTCCACTCGGCCTCGTCGCAGAGGCGCTTGCCCTCCTCGGCGCAGAGCTCGTTCGCCTCGTAGAACGAGACGAGGATGAACGGATAGACGCCCTTCTGGTTGGGGTACTCGTAGCGATCCATGCAGAAGTGCATCGGCTTCGTGTCGAGATCCTTCGACATCGAGAGCCACTTCTCGCGATCGAACTCCGCGCACCGCTCGGGGTAGTCCCTGCTGATCCAGTGCTTGCAGGTGGTCCGCTGCATCTCGTCGATGGAGCGCAGGTCGCCCTGGGCCTTCGGGGCGGGGTCGAGCTTCATGAGGCCGGAGACCTCGACCATGCCCGTCGGGCAGGTGCCGCGGGTGCCCTCGATCTGGTCGGTGGCCTCGCGCGACTCGGCGGGCGACGAGGCGATCTGCCAGTGACGATCGCGCACGAGGCGCCACTCGAACCGGAGGCGCCGCGGCAGCGAGCCGGTGATGGCGCCCGCGCCGAGCGTGAGCGGCACGGACGGCGCCTGCGCGAGCCGCACGACGAGCAGCGCGAGCGAGGCGAGGCCCAGCGCGAAGCCGACGGCGACGGCGGCGCGCAGCGCCCTCGCGCGGGGGGGCGCGGGCTTCCGCGTCGAAGGGGCGAGTCGGTGCATGATCCCTCGCAGTAAACTCTACTGCGAGGGAGACTCGAAGGCAGACAACTTTTCGCGGAGCCGCCCGAGGTCGGCCTCGAAGCGCCGCTCGCCGGACAGGTCGCGGGTCTCCCGCGGATCGCTCCCGAGATCGAACAGGAGCAGCCGGTCACGCTTCTTCCGCTCGATCACGAGGAGCTTGAGCTGCCCGTCGACGACCGCGGCGCGGCGGGCGGTGCGGGCGAACACCGGCCCTCGGGGAGCGCGCTCGGCGCCGGTGGCGATCGCGGCCAGGGAGGCGCCTTCGACGGCCGTCGCCTCCGCGCCGCCGACGTCGAGGACGGTGGGCGCGATGTCGACCGTGCTCACGGGATGCGGGTAACGGCCCGGCGCGGCGCCGGGGAGGGCGATGACGAGGGGGACGCGGATCGCCTCCTCGTAGAGCTCGACGCCGTGCCCCACGGGGCCGTGCTCGCCGAGCCCCTCGCCCTGCGAGCCGTGGACGATGACCGCCGTGCGGCCGGCGCGGGGGCCCCTCGCCACGGCGTCGAGCAGGGCGCCGAGCTGCCGGTCGACGTAGGCGATCTCGCCGTCGTAGGCGGCGGTCCTGCCGGCGCCGAAGCGGATGCCGGGGTGGGCGACGTAGCGCTCGTGGGCGTCGAAGAGGTGGAGCCAGAGGAAGATCGGCTGGGTGCGCTGGGCAACCCCCTCGAGGAGCGCGATGGCCTTCTCGACCGCGAGGTGGCCTGTCGCCTCGCGCTCCGGGTGGGCGTCGCCGTAGACGGTCTCGAAGCGGTCGAACCCTTGATCGAAGCCGCGCTCCTGGCTGATCCACGTGAACGAGCTGACCGCGGCGGTGAGGTAGCCGGCGCGCTTCATGCGCTCCGCGAGGGTGTCGTTCTCGGGTAGCAGCGTGGGCCACTCGCGGCGGTCGCGCGCCGCTCGGTTGAGGCGGCGGCCGGTGACGAGCGGCGAGATGGCCCGCTGCGTCTCGCTCGAGGCGGCGTAGGCGCGCTCGAACAGCACGCCGCGGGCCGCGAGCTCGGCGAGCCGCGGGCTGGTGTCGCGGCCATAGCCGTAGGCCGACGTGTGGTCGGCGCGGACCGTGTCGAGCGTGACGAGGAGGACGTCGGGGCGCATCGGCGCGGCGGCGGGCGCGGCGGGCGCGGGCGTGGTCCCGGCGGGGGAGATGGTCTTCGTCAGGACGGCCGGGATGACCGCGCCGCCCTCGTCGCGCGCGGCGGGCGCGGAGGCGGCGCGCACGGGCGCGGCCGTCGTGGCGCCGGCAGGAGCGGCCGTCGTGGCGCCGGCAGGAGCGGCCGGCGGGGCGCCGGAAGCGGCGGCAGGCGGGGCGCCGGCGGCCGCGGTCGTCAGCGCGCCGGCAGGCGAGCCCGCGACGGCCCTGGCGGGCAGGGAGGCGGCGCCCTCGTGGGCCCCGTCGCTGCAGTCCTGATCGATGCCGTCGCCCGGCGTTTCCGGTGCGCCGTGATACCGGGTGGGATCGCCCTCGTCGCAGTCGAGGCCGCCGAAGTGCGAGCCCATCCCGTCGCCGTCGCGGTCGGTCCACTGCTCGAGCGCGCTGAAGAGCGTGGCCGCGAGCCCGCCGCCGGCGCGCACGGCCTGGCCGAGCGGGGGGAACGACTCGATCCGGGCGGTCGCGGTCATGAGGACCAGGGCGGCGAGGGGGACGCCCGCGACGCCGGCGATGCGGCCGACGGCCGCGCTGAGGTCGACGCTCGAGACGAGCGCGGTCGCCACGAGCGCGATGGCGCCGTCGACGATGGCGGCGCGCACGGCGGCCCCGGCGTCGCCGGTCGTGCTGGCCGCGTGGGCGGCGAGCGGAGCGAAGGCGGCGACGAGGGGCACGACGCCGATCGCCGTGCCGGCGACGGCGAGGAGCCACGGCTTCACGCCGCGGGCGGCGAGGCGATCGCCGAGCGCGACGAGGCGCTGGGTGACGAGCGCCGCTGCCACGACGCCGGCGAGGCCGAGGACGCCGAAGGTCGCGCCGGCGAGGCCTCGGTGGTGCGTCGTCGCCTTGAGGAGGGCGGCGAGCGCGGCGAGCACCGGGAAGGCGACGCCGATCCAGAGCGCGACGCGGAGGACGGCGAGCCGCTCGCCGCCCGCGCCGACGATGCCGCGGAAGCCGCGGCCGGCCGCGCGCGAGAGGATGAGCGCGAGCGTGACGAGCGGGAGCAGGACGGCGGTCCCGACGAGGAGCCCGTCGAGGAAAGACGCGCCGGCGCGGGCGGTGCGGAGCGCTGTCGGCACGGCGGAGAGCGAGGCGACGCCGAGGCCGAGCACGCAGGCCTCGCCGAGGCGGGTCGTCCAGGCGCTGCGGCGCGGCGGGGGAGGGGCGGCCGACCGCCCCGGCGGGGGGACGGACCGCCCCGGCGGCGCGCTCTGCCGGGCGGGCGGGCCGCTCGGCGATCGCGGCGGGACGCTGTCATGAGAGCCGGCGGCGCTCGGCGGCGGCGGGGGACCTGGTTCGGCGGTGATCATGGGCACACAGGGGGGAGGGCCGCGTGGGCGCCTCGCGAGGGCCTGTCGCGCCTGGCCGCGAGGTCGTGCGCCCTGGAGAACGGGGCCTACCATCGGTCTACCGGGCCGCAAAGTATCCTGCGGGAGCGGACGAGCCGGGGGCGCCGGCGGCGGGCAATCCGGAAGCGCCGCGCTCGGAGTCGAGGCTGCGCCACGCGAAGCCGGCAAGACGGCTGCACGGGTGCGGGCCCGAGCGGCGCCTGGCACGTGCCCGCTGGCGGGCTCCGCGCGGGTACGGCACGATGGTGGAGCCGTGTCGCTCCCCGCGCGCAAGCTCGCCACGATCGCGGATCTGCTGGCCGTCCCCGAGGCGCAGCGCTTCCACGAGATCATCGACGGCGAGCTCGTCCCGAAGGCGATGCCTTCGCCGAAGCACGGCGGCGCCCAGGCATCGCTCGCCGGGATCGTGTTCCGCCCCTACAACCGGCGGCCTGGCGGTCGCTGGCCAGGAGGGTGGTGGTTCGCCACCGAGGTCGAGGTGCAGCTCGAGGAGCACGAGATCTACCGCCCCGACGTGGCGGGCTGGCGGCGTGAGCGCCTACCGGAGCTGCCCGAAAAGACGCCGATCCTCGTGCGGCCCGACTGGGTTTGCGAGGTGCTGAGCGTCTCGAACACGCGCAACACGCGCAACGATCTCGTGAAGAAGATGCGCACCTACCACCGGTGCAAGGTGCCCCATTACTGGATCGTGGATCCAATGAACGAGGTGCTCACCGTGCATCGCTGGATGGATGACGGGTATCTGAACGTGCTCACGGCAGAGCGGGGCGAGCGCGTCAGGGCAGAGCCGTTCGACGCGATCACGTGGTCCGTCGGGGCGCTCTTCGGAGACGATCCGGACGAGGAGTAGAGCAGCGACTCGCCGAGACGGGGCTGCGCGCGGTCGCGCAGGAGCGCCCCTCCCGGGCTCGTCACGCCTGAGGCCGAGCCGCCGGGGCGCCCGGACGCCCGCTCATCGGCAGTCCGCTGGACCAGCCCCTCGCCATGCCCTGCACCATGGCCTCGTAGTCGGTCGCCTTGCTCCTGCGATCCCTCGCCTCGCAGAGCGCACGATCGGTCGCGAACAGCGAGCGCGCGAGGTCGCGGGCGCCCGCGTTGATCGCGGCGTTCTTGGCGTGGCGGCGCTTCGTGAAGGCGGTGAACGCCTCCTCGAGGGAGGCCGCGCTGCCCAGGCAGTCGGCCAGGTGCCACGCGTCTTCGAGGGCCTGACTGGCGCCTTGGCCCGACGTGGGCAGCGCCGCGTGCGCGGCGTCGCCGATCAGCAAGACGTTGCCTCGATGCCACGTGTCGATGGGATCGTGATCGTGGACGTAGATCTTGTTCATGCGCTCGATGGGCGTCTCCTCTATCAATCGCGGTATCGGGCTCGGCCACCCGCGGAAGAGGGCGCGGAGCTCGGCCCGATGATCTGCCGGCTCCTTGCCCCGAGCTTCAGGGCAGGCCGCGGCGCCGGCCCAGTACGCCTTCGATCGAGATACGGGCACGACGCCGAAGCGCACGCCGACACCCCAGCAGTCCATCACCTCGATCTGCGATTCCGAGAACACCGCGCGATCGCTCTCGAACGTGCCAAGCCAGTTGACGAAGCCACTCCTCAACATGAACCTTCCCGTGTTCTCTCGTGGTCTCCTGCGACCACGACCCTTCTAACGACGCTGCCGGGGGGTCCCTACCACATGCCCCGCGCGCTGCACGCGGGACCGCTCCGAGGCCTGCGTCCTCGGTGACGCGTCATGTTCGGCCCCCCAGGCCATCGAGCCGCGGAGGCCGCCCCCCCTCCGAATCTCCGCCTCCGACCTGGACCCCACCTGGTCCGGACGGCGCAACGGGGGACACCGTCGGAGATGTGCGCCGGCGCCGCCGCGACCCCGGTTCTCCTTGCCCAGGCCCCCCTGGCGACTTGTATCGTCGCAAAGACGCTGCCCTTGCTTCATCAGCCGCCCTGTCCTTCATCCCCTCCAAGGAGCTCTTCATGACGCTGCTGCGACGTCGCGCTTCCGCCTCCGCGCTGATCTTGCTCGCCTTGTCCGCCTGCGGAGACGACGATGCGGTGAGCGAGACCGGGCTGTCGTGCGGTCCAGGCACGAAGGCCGAAGGCGGCGTGTGTGTGCCTTCGGCGACGAGCCCCGGCGTCGTCTGCGGCGAGGGCACCGAGGACGTCGACGGCGCGTGCGTGCCTTCGGCGACGAGCCCCGGTGTCGTCTGCGGCGAGGGCACCGAGGACGTCGGCGGGGAATGCGTCCCGACCGCGCTCCAGCCCGGGCATTTCCTGAGCCCGCTTGTGCAGCTCCAGAGCTTGCACGAAGTCGGGAGCCACACGGATGAGGTCCGCGTCCGCGACGATGACTTGCTCCTCAATTGCAGCTACACATTCAACGTCATCGATGCGGAGGACCCCGCCGACATGGAGGTGCTCGCGGGGGGGCTCAAGCACACAATCCCCGGCGATACCCGCACGCCCGGCTGCAAGCACCTCGCGTGGGACGATGATCTCGTCTTCACCACGCACCTCGGCAACATCCGGAACCCGGCCTTCCTGAGCGGCTGGGACATCAGCGATCCCGAGGCCCCGGTGCAGCTCCCTGTCCTGCAGGAGGAGGGGATCAGCTACGAGGGAGTCGACGTCGCGAACCACAACATCTTCGTGGGGCTGCACGGAGATGGCCTCGGCGTCTACCGCTACGACAGCGCGGTCGGGTTCACGCGGGTCGGCAGCCTGGGTGGATTCACCAATGCGTGGGGGGTCGCGGCGCGCGACAACCATGTCTTCGTCGCCGACGGCGTGGACGGGCTCGTCACGGTCGACGCGACGGACCCGACGGCGCCGGTGGAGCTCGGGCGCGTGGCGACTGGCGGCCAGGCGAAGGGCGTCGTCGTGGACGGCGACTTCGCGTATGTGGCGGCGGGCTCTGCGGGCGTCGCCGTCGTCGACATCTCCGACCTCGCGCGCCCGGTCGTCGTCGGGCGCGCCGAGATGCCCGGGACCCCGCTCCGCCTGGCAACCTCCGAGCGCCGCCTCTTCGTCGCCGCGTGGAACGACGTGCGCGTGTACGACGTGTCCACGCCCGCCGCCCCGACCTTCATCGCGGCCGTGCGCATCCCGAGGGCGTTCGAGTACGACGATCCGGATCGCGAGCTCCCCACGATGCGCACCTTCGGCGTCGCCGCCCGGGGTCAGGACGTGTTCATCGGCACCTGGGAGAACCCGTATTCCTACCGCCTCGAGCCGGACCGCCTCGCCCCCAACATCCGTCTCCCGGAATCCGCCGCGCGGATCGATTTCGGCCCGGTCGCGGCCGGGGACAGGAAGACGCTCCCGCTCGAGGTCACGAACCAGGGGACGGCGCCGCTCACGCTGGTGGACAACTGGGTCAGCGGCTCCGCGTTCAGCGTCGAGCCGCGCCAGGCCCGGATCGCGCCCGGCGAGACGATCGAGCTCGACGTGACCTACCTGGCCTCGGCGACGGACCAGGAGATCGGCTATCTCCACATCACCTCGGACGACCCCGCGGCCCCGGTGCGGAAGAGCTATCTCGTCGGCAACGCGCCCGGCGTGAGCGTCGGGGCGCCCCTGCCCGCGACCACGGGCACGATGCTGGACGGCACGACATGGACCTCGGAGGAGTCGGCGGGGGGCGTGCTTCTGCTCACCTACTTTGCCACCTTCTGTCCGGTCTGCGCCAACCACCTGCCGGACACCGAGGAGCGGTTCTGGCTGAAGTACAAGGACCAAGGCCTGCAGATCGTCGCCCTCAACCCGAGGGAGCCGGTCGATCAGATCGGCCAGGTACAGACGTATTGCGACAACATCAAGGTCAGCTTTCCGGTCGGGCTCGAGGAGACCGCGAGCACCTACGCCGCCGTGACGTCCAATTTCCCCGGCCCCAATCCGTTTCCGGTCGACGTGATCGTCGGGAAGGACGGCATCGTCCGGTATGTCACGCATGAGTACGATCCGGATGCGATGACGGCGGTCATCGAGCAGGCGCTGGCCGAATGATGAGGCGCGCCCTGCTCCTGATGGTCGTGCTGATCGCGTCCGGTTGCGACGGAGGCGGCGGCTCGACCAGCGGGGCGGGGGACGCCGGCGGCGGCGCAGCGACGGGCGGCGGCGCCGGAGGCGGCGGCAGCGCAGCGGTCAGCGGTGGTGGCGACGCTGGCGGCGCGGCGGGAGGCGGCGGCGCGACGGGCGGCTCCGGCGCAGGCGGCGCGCCGGCGGGTCCAGGCGTGACCGGCGTGCTCGCGGACGAGGCGGGACAGCCCATCGGCGGAGCCACCGTGCTGTTTTGCAACACCGCGGTCTGCTACTCGGACCGATCGAGGGCGGATGGTCGCTTCACCTTCCTCTGCGACGCGGAGCCGCCTGTCGACTTCGTTGTGAAGTCGATGGAGGACGCGGGGACGACGCCGCGCCGGGGAACGACCCTGTTCCCGCTGCGCTTCACCGACGCGGTCACCGTCGATGCGGGATCGCTCTTCGTGCCGCACCTGCCCGCGGGCGCCGTCCTTGGTCCGAACAGCGATGATCCGCAGGTCCTGGAGGTCGGCGATGGCCTCCAGCTCACCGTGAGCCGCGCCGCGCTCGCGACGCCGCTCGGCGAGGCCCTCCACGACATCGCGGCCCGGAGGATCCCGCCCGAGCGCGTGCCACCGCTCCCCGATCTCGGCGGGGAGGAGATCGTGGCGGTCTACGCGCTCTACCCGTTCGCGACGACCAGCGACTCGCCCATCGGGGTCCAGGCCCCCTCGGACCTGGCGCCAGGGACGCCCGTGAGGTTCCGGACGATGAGCGAGTACGACGGCAAGCTCTCGGCGCCGGCCGCAGGGGAGGCCGACGGCGCGGTCGTCAAGACGGCGCCGCTCTCCGGGATCGACGAGCTCACCTGGATCGTGATCTCCAGGTAGCGATCATCGCACCGCCGTCGGCCCGACCCTCCGCAAGGCGAAGAGGCGCCGGATTCCCGCTCTGGCGACGCCGCGGCGGCGTCGGTCGACGACCGCAGTCCGCCCGCTGGAGCGCCGCTCACGGCGTCACATAGAGCCACGCGAGGCACATCTCGTCGTTCGTGCCTTCACCCCAGGCGAGGTCCTCCGGCGGCATCCTGACCCCGCTCATGAACGGCTGGTTCTCGGCGCTGTTGTCCCAGTGGCACTCGACGCGAAGCCGGTCGCCCGGCGCGAGCCGCCTCGGCTCGGCGAGGCCGTAGGGAGATTGCCAGTGGAAGTCCCAGCGCGGGATGTCGACCAGGCACTCTCGCTCGCCGTCCCCCCGGCGCGTGGACAGGGAGATGCTCTTGCCGCGCAGGTGCTGGTGCAGGCCGACCGTGTACAGCGTGAATGGCTGATCCGCCGGGAGGGCGCCCTTCGTGAAGAGCGATACAGCGGTCGCCGCGTCCTCCTCGAAGTCGTACATCACGTCGGGATCGCCGGCCGGGATCCGCATCCCGCCCTTCACCCACGCGGGGTCGAGCCACGGCATCGTGTACGCCGGCCGCTCCACCGCGTCGTCGATCCGGAGCGCGACGCGGGTCTGGTCCGGGGCCGGCATGCCGTGCGCGATGTTGTAATGGACCTGCATCACGATCTTCACCCCCGGCGGGACCTCGATCCCCGTGCCCCGAGGGGCGTCGCGCCCGAACGACCCGGGCGCCCATCCGCCGAGGATGCCGTACGCCGAAGGGCCCTGGATCGCGGCGTCGTCGCCGGTCGGGCCGCCGAAGCAGGAGTAGCCCGGGCCCGGATCCGCCGCGTCCCACGCCTCGTAGGTCTCCACGGCGCCCGGCTTCGCGAAGAAGACGACGACGTGGTGCACGATCGACGGCGCGCCCGGCGTGACGCCGAGGCCCGTGACGAAGCGGGTCGCCTCGTACGGCCAGTCGATCAAGAAGCACCGGTATTCGTCGGGCGCTGTCGCCGGCGTGTAGGGCTCGGGCATCGACAGATCGAGGTCGACGCGCGACAGGCCGCCAGGCATGTCCGGCGACGCGACGAACTCGGCCGGATCGCCGGGGGGCGCGCCCGCCTCGGCCCAGCGCGCGATGGCGTCGATCTGGTCGTCCGTGAGCGAGCGATCGTCGAGCAGCTCCGCGCAGCCCGGCGCGGGAGGCCAGGGAGGCATGCGCCGGCTGGTCACCGCGTCCGCGATCGCGTCCTTGAGCTGGATCGCGACATCGGCTGTCGTGAACGCGAACGGCGCGATCCCACCCGGCGCGTGGCAGCCGGTGCATTTCGCCTCGAGGATGGGCCTGACGTCCCGGTGATAGGTGGGCGTGGCGCTGGGAGGAGATCCATCGTTGTCGCTGCTGGCCGTGCTCGAGCAGCCGATCGCCCCCGCGCCCATCAGGGCGAGCAGCGCCGAGCAGGTGCCGTGATATCGATTCATGCGATCCATCCTGCCCGCGAGATGTTGAAGGGCTGTGGAGCCGCGCCAGATCGCCGGATCGGCCGCTTTCGCGCCCCCGCGCCAGCTGGTATCGGTGCCTCATGACGACACGCGCGCTCGTGGTCGAGGACGACCCCGGTGTCGCCGCCGGGCTCGTGCGCGGGCTCACGGCCGCCGGGTTCGAGGTGGAGCTCGCCACGAACGGCCGCGCCGGGCTCGAATGCGCCCTCCGCGGCGCCTTCGACGTCGTGGTGCTCGATCTCATGCTGCCCGAGCGCTCCGGCCTCGAGATCCTGCGCGATCTGAGCGGCCGGCGGCGTGTCCCTGTGATCGTGCTGACCGCGCGCACGGATCTGCCGGATCGGCTTCGATCGTTCGAGCTCGGGGCGGTCGATTACGTGCCCAAGCCCTTCTTCATGGAGGAGCTCGTCGCGCGCGTCCGCGCTCACCTCGGCGTGCGCGCGGGCGCGCCGCGGCGGGTGATCGGCTGGGCCGGGGTGACGGTGGACCTCGACGCGCGCGCCGCGCGGCGAGGCGAGGCGGTCCTGCCGCTCACGCGGGCTGAGCTCGATCTCCTCGCGTACCTGATCGAGCGGCCGAGCCGCGCGATCTCCCGCGAGCAGCTCGCCGAGCGGGCCCTCTCCGCGCTCGAGCCGCGCGACGCGCGCACGATCGACTCGCACGTGGCGCGCATCCGCAAGAAGCTCGGAGCGGGCGCGGCCGCCGCGATCGTGACCGTGTGGGGGATCGGGTATCGCTTCGAGCCTCCGGAGGAGAGCGCATGAAGCTCCTCCGGAGCCTGTCGATCCGGGTGCTCCTCGTGTCGGTGCTGAGCGGCGGGGTCGGCCTGACGAGCGCGGCGCTCTCGGCGCGGTACGCGTCGGAGCGCATGGCCACGAAGGTGATGGGCAGCTGGCTCCGGCGCTCGTCGGCGCGGCACCGGGAGCGCTGCGAGGCGCAGCCCGAGCAGTGGTCGGCGGGCCTGCTCGATGGGCCGCAGATCTTCGCCTACGACGCAGGGACGCTCGCCTCGGCCAACGGCGCGGCGCCGCCGCTCGACCGCGCGCTCCACGCGCGCCTGGGCGCGGTGGACGGGCCCGCGGTCGCAGATTTCCGGGCGCTGCTGCTCGGGGGCGGGGGGCTCGCGCAGATCCGCGCGGCGGAGAGCGGCCCGTGCGCGGTGCTGCAGGCGGTCTGGCCGGCGCGCTCTCCGGAGAGCGGCGTCCTGCTCGTCGGATTGGCCGGGGTCCTCGGGGCGGCCCTGGCGGCGGCCGCGCTCGGGGTCTTCCTGGTCGTGCGGCCCCTGTCGGACCGCGTGCGGCGGCTCCACGGCGCGGCGGCGCGCGTGGGCGATCCACGCGGATACACGCCCGCGCGGCGCGCGGACGACGACGAGCTCGACCGGGTGGGCGCGGCGCTCGACCGGGCGCACGCGCGCATCCGCGAGGACGCGGCGCGGCTGGAGCGGCGGCGGCGCGATCTCGAGCTGCACCTGTCGGACGTCGCGCACGATCTCCGGACGCCCCTCGCCTCGCTGCAGCTCGCGATCGAGCAGGCAGCCGACGTCGCGCGGGATCCCGCGCAGGTGGAGCTGTTCGCGGGCGCGTTGCGCGATTGCGTGTACCTGGCCGGGCTGGTGAGCAACCTGCGGCTCGCGGCCGAGCTCGAGGAGGGCCTGGACCCGGCCGCGAACGAGGGCGGGACGGATCTGAGCGACGCTGTCGAGCGCGTCGTCGCGCGGCTCGCGGCGCTCGCGCGCCGGCGGGGGATCGCGCTCGCGCACGCGGTGCCGGACGAGGCGGTGCTCATCCGCTGCCACCCGGTGGCGTGCGAGCAGGCCGTCGGCAATGTCGTGGAGAACGCGGTGTCGTACGGCGATCGCGGCGGGCACGTGGCGGTCGTGCTGAAGCTCGAGCCGGAGGGCGGCTTTTGCCTGACGGTCGCCGACGATGGCCCCGGCGTGCTTCCCGCCGAGATACCGCGGCTCGGGGAGCGCACGTTTCGCTCCGACGAGGCGCGTCGGCGCGATCCGCGCGGCTCGGGGCTCGGGCTCGCGATCACGGGCGAGGTCTGCCGGCGCTGCGGGTTCGAGCTCTCCTTTGCCGCGGAGGCGCCGCGGGGGCTCCGGGTGAGGATGAGGGGCGCCCGGAAAGAGGCGTCCCGCGCGCGCGGCGCATAACGGGAGATCTCGCCGGCGGAAGCTCAGCGATCGCCTCCTCACGTGTCGAGGCGGCGCTCGATCCGGGTGATCTGGATATCTCTGCGAGGACGATGAGAATCCCGGCGCTGTTGCCCTCCGCTCTCCCGAGTGAAGAGCCGGTGGTCGAAGAGCCGGTAGTCGAAGAATCAACAAGACCGGCAGGACGAGCGAAGCGCGAACCGCCGCGAACCCGCTTGACGCTCGTCGCGCCCGCAAGCTATGTTCCCCGCATGCCCCGCGCGCTCCCCGCGTCCTGCGCTCGCCGCCGCTCCGAGGCCTTCGTCCTCGGCGGCGCGTCGTGCTCGGCCGCCGAGGTGGGTTCGTGCGTGGCAGGGCTGCGCTGGTGGCGCTGGTGCTCTACCAAGGCGGGCCCTTACCACGGGTAACGCGCCTCCCTGCGGGGAGGACGACCTGAAGGAAAGAAGAAGAGGGCCCGCCGAACAACGGTGGGCCTTTTCGCTTTTGTCCGCTATGCAGGGCGCCGCGGCGCGACGCCAGAGTCCCGAGGATCCGTGTCTGCCGGAACAGCCGTGAACATGAGGAGAGAACCATGATGCATGCAGTCATCGATGCGCTCTGCGCCGGCGTCGACCTCTCCGCGGAGCAGACCGAGGCGCTGTTCCGCGATGTGGTCGCAGGGGCGCTGACCGAGATCGAGCTCTCCGCGCTGCTCGTCGCGCTCAAGGCGAAGGGCGAGACCCCCGCCGAGATCGCGGGCGCGGCGCGCGCGCTCAGGGGGGCGTCGGCGCCGTTCGCGCGGCCGGCTTATGTCTATGCCGACTGCTGCGGCACCGGCGGAGACGGGCAGTCCACCGTGAACGTGTCGACGGCCGTCGCCTTCGTCGCGGCCGAAGCAGGCCTGCCGGTCGCCAAGCACGGCAACCGCTCGGTCTCCTCCCAGTGCGGCTCCGCCGATGCGCTCGAGGCGCTCGGCGCCCGGCTCGACCCGCCGGCCGAGGTCTCGCGCCGCGCCCTCGATGAGGTCGGCTTCTGCTTCCTCTTCGCGCCGCAGTACCACGCCGGGCTCCGCCACGCGATGCCCGTGCGCCGCGCCCTCAAGGTGCGCACGATCATGAACCTGCTCGGCCCCCTCGTGAACCCGAGCGCGCCGCCGATCCAGGTGATGGGCATCTACGATCCGGAGCTCGTCACCCACGCCGCGCGCACGCTCGGCATGCTCGGGTGCCAGGCCGCGCTCGTCGTCCACGGCGGGGGGCTCGACGAGGTCGCCCTGCACGCCCCGACGCGCGCGGCCCGGCTCCGCGATGGGATCGTCGAGGAGCTCTTGATCGACCCCGCGGACGCGGGGGTCTCGCCGGCGCCGATCGAGGCGCTCCGGGGCGCCGGCCCGGCGGCGAACGCGGCGTGGCTCCGCGATCTGCTCGCCGGGCGCGGCGCGCCCGCGCACCGCGACGCCGTCGCGATCAACGCCGGGGCGCTGCTCTGGGTCGCCGGGCGCGCCGAGGGGCTGCGGGAGGGGACGGCCCTGGCGCTCGACGCGCTGGGCTCCGGGCGCGCGGCGGAGCGCCTCACGCGCTTCGTGGCGCTGAGCCGGGATGGGGCCCAGGAAGCGCGGAAGGAGGCGAAACATGGCTGAGCAGGGCAATGTGCTCGCGCGCATCGTGGAGCGGAAGCGGGCGGACGTGGCGGAGCGCGAGCGGCGGACCCCGCTCGCCAGCCTTCGGGCGAGCGCGCCGCCCACCTCGCGGAGCCTCCGGCGCGCGCTCTCCGCGCCGGGCGCGCGGTTCGTCCTGGAGTGCAAGAAGGCCTCTCCGTCCGAGGGCCTCATCCGCCCGGATTTCGACCCGCACGCCGTCGCCGCCGCGTACTACGGCGTCGCCGACGCGGTGAGCGTGCTGACCGACGAGCCCTTCTTCCAGGGCAGCTTCGAGATCCTCCAGGCCGTGCGCGCGGTCGTGGACGTCCCGATCCTCTGCAAGGACTTCGTCGTTTCGCCCTACCAGGTGATCGAGGCGCGGGCGAACGGCGCGGACGCGATCCTGCTCATGCTGTCGGTGCTGGACGACGCGACCGCGCTCCTGTGCCTGGGCGCCGCCCAGGCGCTCGGCATGGACTGCCTCGTCGAGGTCCACGACGAGGCGGAGCTCGAGCGGGCGCTCGCGCTGCCAGCGCCCGTGATCGGCATCAACAACCGCGATCTCAAGACGCTCAAGGTCGATCTCGCCGTCTCGGAGCGGCTCGCCCCGCGCGTGCCGCGCGATCGGATCGTCATCGCGGAGTCGGGCGTCGAGTCGCGCGCCCACGTGGAGCGGCTCGCGCCCTCGGTGGACGGGTTCCTCGTCGGCACGTCGCTCATGCGCAGCCCCGACATCGCGGACGCCGCGCGCGCGCTGGTGACCGGCCGGGTGAAGATCTGCGGCCTGACCCGGCCCGGGGACGCGCGCGAGGCGGAGCGGCTCGGGGCCCGCTTCGGCGGCCTCGTCTTCGCCGAGGCCTCGCCGCGGCGGGTGACGCGCGAGCAGGCCGAGATCGTGGCCGCCACGGCCGCGGGGCTGCCCTTCGTCGGCGTTTTCCTCAATCAATCCGTGGACTTCGTCGCGGATACGGCGCGGGCGATCGGGCTGCGCGCCGTGCAGCTCCACGGCGACGAGGACGCCGCGTTCATCGAGGTGCTGCGGCGCGCGCTCCCCGAGGGGTGCGAGGTCTGGAAGGCGGTCCCGATGGCGCCGTCCGGCGCGGCGGGCGCGGCCGGCGAGGCGGGCGACGACGGCGCGGGCGCGGAGGTCGAGCGCAGCGCCGATCGGCTGGTCTTCGACACGCGCACGGCGGAGGCGCGGGGAGGCACGGGGCGGACGTTCGCCTGGAGCGCGATCGACGGCCACCCGGCGCGCGCCCGGAGCCTGCTCGCGGGCGGGCTGAACCCGGACAACATCGCCGCGGCGCGCCGGGTGGGGACGTGGGGGCTCGACGTGGCGTCGGGCGTCGAGCGCGCGCCCGGCGAGAAGTGCGCCGACCTGCTCGTGCGCCTGTTCGACAGCGCGCGCGGCCCGTCGCGCCACGACCCTGACGCCGCGGCTCCGGCGGACCGCGCCTCCCCCTGACGGCAGCTCTCACGACGCACAACGCACAACGCACCACCGACGATCGAGGCAATCACATGCAGCAAAGCGGCCGCTTCGGCGCCTTTGGCGGCGCCTATGTCCCGGAGATCCTCGTGCCCGCGCTCGAGCAGCTCGAGCGCGCGTACCTGGAGGCGCGCGGCGATCCGTCGTTCGCGGCGGAGTTCGACGCCTTGCTGACGACCTACGCGGGGCGACCGACGCCGCTCACCCTGTGCCGCAACCTGACCGGCGATCCGCGCGTGAAGCTGTACCTCAAGCGCGAGGACCTGCTCCACGGCGGCGCGCACAAGACGAACCAGGCGCTCGGCCAGGGGCTGCTCGCGCGGCGCATGGGCAAGCGGCGGCTCATCGCCGAGACCGGGGCCGGCCAGCACGGCGTCGCGACCGCCATGATCGGGGCCCTGCTCGGCATGCCCACGCGCATCTACATGGGCGCGAAGGACGTCGAGCGGCAGCGGCTCAACGTCTTCCGGATGCGCCTCATGGGGGCCGAGGTGGTGCCCGTGACCTCGGGCTCGCAGACGCTGAAGGACGCCCTCAACGAGGCGCTGCGCTACTGGACCGAGAGCTACGAGGACACGCATTACCTGATCGGGACGGTCGCCGGGCCTCACCCGTTCCCCACGATCGTGCGCGATTTCCAGTGGGTGATCGGCCGCGAGGCGCGCGCCCAGATCCTGGAGGCCGAGGGGCGCTTGCCCGACGCGGTGGTCGCGTGCGTGGGCGGCGGCAGCAACGCCATGGGGATCTTCTCCGAGTTCATCCCGGACAAGGACGTGGCGCTCGTCGGCGTGGAGCCCGCCGGCCACGGCCTGTCGACCGCCATGCACGGGGCGACGCTGCTCAAGGGCCGCCCGGGGGTGCTGCACGGGTCGGAGACCTACATCCTCCAGGACGAGCACGGGCAGGTCGCCGAGACGCACTCGGTCTCGGCGGGGCTCGACTACCCCGGCGTCGGGCCGGAGCACGCGCACCTCATGACGTCGGGCCGGGCGACGTACGTCGCGGCGACGGACGACGAGGCGCTCGACGCGTTCCAGCGGCTCGCGCGCAGCGAGGGCATCATCCCGGCGTTCGAGTCGGCGCACGCGATCGCGCACGCGCTGAAGATGGTGGCGGAGGCGGCGCAGGCAGGGCGCGAGACGGTGCTCGTCGTGAACCTGTCGGGCCGCGGAGACAAGGACATGGAGCAGGCGCAGAGGCTGCTCGATCCCGGGAGGTCGACATGAGTCGGGAGACGGTGACGACGCGCTACGATCGCGCATTCGAGCGGCTGCGGCAGCGCGGCGAGGGGGCGTTCATCCCCTTCCTGATGCTGGGGGATCCCGACCTCGCCACGAGCGCGCGGCTGCTGCGCGCGGCCGTGGAGGGCGGCGCGGACGCGATCGAGGTCGGGATCCCGTTCTCGGATCCGATCGCGGACGGCCCGACGATCCAGGCCGCCGCCGTGCGGGCGCTCGAGGCCGGCGTGAGGCCGGGCGACTGCATCGAGCTCCTGGCGCGGTTCCGGGCGGAGGCGCCGGAGGTGCCGATCGGCATCCTGACGTACGCGAACCTCGTGAAGCACCGCGATCTGGCGGGCTTCTACGCGTCGGTGGCCGCGGCCGGGGTCGACAGCGTGCTCGTCGCCGACGTGCCGGTGAGGGAGTCGGATCCGTACGTGGCGGCGGCGCGCGCCGTGGGGGTGGCGCCGGTGCTGATCGCGCCGCTGAACGCCTCGGAGGCCACGCTGCAGCAGCTCGCGGAGCGGTGCAGCGCGTACACGTACTGCGTGACGCGCAAGGGCGTGACGGGGGCGGACGAGCAGCTGCGCCTCGGCCACGGGGCGCTCTTCGAGACGCTGCGCCGGTTCGGCGCGCCGCCCGCGATCCTCGGGTTCGGCATCTCGAAGCCCGAGCACGTGCGCGACGCCCTCGCCGCCGGGGCGTTCGGCGTGGTCAGCGGGTCCGCGGTCGTGCAGCGGGTCGCGGCGAACGTCGGTGATCCCGAGGCGGCCGCGCGCGCCGTCGCGAGCTTCGTGCGCGAGATGAAGGCGGCGACGGCGCGCTGAGCGCGGCGGCGAGCCCGGTTCGAGGGGGCGACATCGGCCGGCCCGAGGTGATGTCGGCCGACCGCCGTCCGAGGGGACAACGGTGGTCGGCCGCCGGAGGCCGTTTGCGTGGCGTGCGGTGAGCCGGGCTCACGGGCACGTGGCGTCGCACAGTATCTGCGAGAGCGCGACGCAGCTCTCGTCCCACCCGAGCCAGCAGCACAAGCTGTCTTCGTCGCACACGGTCTCGACGCAGCTGTTGCAGGTCGGGTCGAGGGGCGCGCCTTCCTCGCAGAGGTTGTGGGCGCACCCGCAGGCCCGCCCGCAGGCGGCGGTGAGGCCAGCGACGCAGTGGGTGTCCCAGTTGCTCATGCAGCACGCAGGGTCGTCCGCGCACAGCGCGGTCACGCACGGGTCGCAGCCCATGAGGAGGGGCGCTCCTTCCTCGCAGAGGTCGTGGCTGCACTCGGCCGGCGGGCACACGCCGCAGTCGGTGGCGCACGCCTGGCAGTTCTCCCTCTCGGGCTCGCAGGTGCCGTCACCGCAGACCGGCGGGCACCCGCCGCAGTCGGCGGCGCACGAGCCGCACGTCTCCGGCGCTTCGCAGCGCGTGTCTCCGCAGACGGGCGCGCAGCCCGCGCAGTCGCCGGGGCAGCTCTCGCACGTCTCGCCGGCGTCACACTGAAAATCGCCGCACACCGGCGTCCCGCCCCCTCCGCCGCCGCCCGTGGCGTCGCCGCCGCCCGCGGCGTCGCCGCCGCCCGCCGAAGAGCTGCTCGCGGCGTCGCCGCCGCCCGCCGAGGAGCTGCTTGCCGAAGAGCTGCTCGCCGAGGAACTGCTCGCCGAAGAGCTGCTCGCCGAAGAGCTGCTCGCGGCGTCGCCGCCGCCCGCCGAGGCGCTGCTCGTCGAGCCGCCTTGCCCGCCCTCGCCACCGCCGCCCGCCGAGGCGCTGCTCGCCGAGCCGCCTTGCCCGCCCTCGCCACCGCCGCCCGCCGAGGCGCTGCTCGCCGAGCCGCCTTGCCCGCCCTCGCCACCGCCGCCCGCCGAGGCGCTACTCGTCGAGCCGCCTTGCCCGCCCTCTCCGCCGCTGCCCGCCGCTCCGCCGGCCCCACCGTGCCCGCCTTGCCCGCCGGACCCGCCGGCGCCGGACGTGCTCGCCGCGCTGCTCGGCGCGGCGCTCTCGTCGTCGCCGCAGCCGGCGATCGTGAGGGTCGATGTCAGGGCGAGCAAAGCACACATGCGGAGTGAACGGTTCATCAGGGGAGCCTCGTTATCATCATGCGTTGGGAGCGGCCTCGCGCGCGAGGCCGCCTGTCAAAAGAGCCCCACGGAGAAGTGGAGTGCACCGTCGATCTCATCCAGCTCGTCGCGCGGATCCAGGTTGAAGCCGTAGTCGAAGGCGAGGGGGCCGATGGGCGTGTTCACCCGCAGGCCGGCGCCGAGCCCGTAACGCAAGAGCCGCGGATCGAGGTTGACGTTCCTCGCCCTGATCCAGAGGTTGCCCGCGTCGAGGAAGAGCCCGAGCTGGAGCAGATCCGTCAGCGGAATGCGCAGCTCGGCGCGGGGGTTCACCATCACCGTCCCGCCGCGCGGGATATCGTCGGTCGACACCTCGGCGTCCCCGCCCAGCGCCTTTCTCGCCTCCTCGAGCCCGTCCTCAGGATACAGCGACTCGGCCAGATGGGAACGGAGCGAGTCGACGCCGCCGAGGAAGAACAGGCGATCCGGGTACGTCCCGCTCTCGGCCACGAGCGGCTGAATATACCCTCCGGACAGGCTCAGGGCGAGGGTGAGCCGCGACCGCGGCGCGAGGGGGATATAGCCCGACACGCGGCCCGTGAATCGCAGGAAGTGGCTCTCCGGAAAGCTCGATTGGGCCCGGACCGAGGCGAAGGCGTCGAAGGCGTCGACGTGCTCGACGCCGCCGGAGAGGAGGAAGCCCCGGGTCGCGGCGAAGGGGGTGTCCCGCGTGTCCCAGGACGCGTCGATCCGCTGCGCCAGGGCGATCGTCTCGCCCTCGGGCATGCGCAGCTGGTCGAGGATATCCCGCTTGTCGGTGCCGACGGCGCCCGGGAAGAATCCGACTTTGTTCAGCTCGGTCGACAGGGCGAGCTGCGTCGTCACGGCGCGCCGCGGGCGGTAGGTGAGCGCGGGGATGATCGCCGTCTTCGTGACGCCGAAATCCAGCTGGTTGTCGCGCACGTGGATGCCCGCGAGCGACATGCTGACGAGCGGGCCGAGGCCGATGTCCGGGAGCGCGACCGAGACCGCGATGCGGCGCTCCAGCTGGTCATCGACCTGGAGCTCCTCGTAGTGGCGGCTCGCCGCCTTGTCCACGATCATGAACTCGAACAGGTAGCTGAGCTGGACGCCCATCGTGAGGCCGATGGCGAGGCCGGCGATGTTGCGGTGTCCGTACTCGAAGGCGAGGCGCGCGCCCTCGCCGGTCGAGAACCCGATCTGCGGGTTGAGGTACTGCGGCAGCTGCTCGACCACGTGGATGACGACCCGCTTGTTCTTCTGCGGGACGTCGGGATCCTCGAGCGAGATCGACACGCTGGAGAAGGGGCCGAGCGTGGCGATGCGCTCCTCGCTCAGGCGGGCCTGCGACTGGCGGAACGGCGCGCCCTCGCGGAGCAGCACGCGGCGGAGGATCAGCTGCTCGTCGGTCCGGACGGCGCCCTTGACGACGATGCCGGTGACGAACACCCGATCTCGCTCCGAGACGATGAACCGCGCGCGGGCGCGCGTGCGGTCGGGCGAGGGCTCGATGGCCGTGCGGACCTCGGCGAACGCGTAGCCCAGGTCGCGATAAGCATCCATGATGCGCAGCCGCGCGGCGTCGAGCGCGAGCGTCGAGAGGGGCTGTCCGACCTTCAGATCGGCGAGGTCGCTCAGCCAGCGCTCGCTGAACGGCCGCTCGTCGGCGCAGAGGGCGCGGTCGCGCTCGCTCAGGCCGGCCTGGCGGCAGAAGCCCTTGTTGCCCTCGAAGGCGAGATCATAGAGCTGGGTCTGCGGGCCGGGATGGACCGGAATGCGGAGCGTCACCTCGGGGGAGCACGCGATGTGCCGGGCGGCGTCGGGGCGGCACGTGAGGGCGGCGGGGACGGGCGGCTCGGGGAGGGGGATGCCTTGCGCGTCGGTGAGGCACTGGGCCGTGACGCGCTCGGCGACCGGCTCGGGGACGCAGGCGCCCGGCGGGGAGCGGCGCGAGCAGGTGGCGCGGAGCACGGAGACCGGGCCGACGACGGCGTTCAGGTAGCCCTTGCTGAAGTAGAGATCGCGAAGGTGCTTGAGGGCGCGATCGTAGGTCTCCTGCGCGTACGTCATCGAGGGGATGAGCTCGACCGGCCTGGCCCGGCCGCCGGCGCCGCGGGTCGGGCCGAAGAGGTCCGAGATGCCTCGCGGGTCGGGCATCGTGAAGGGGTCGGCGCCGGGCAGGTCCTCCTCGAGGAAGCTCTCGATCTCGCGGCCGAGGTCGTCGGGGCTGAGGTCGCCCGTGAGGCAGGGGAAGACGCGCTTCGTGACGCGCACCTGGTCGTGCTCGCGGACGGTGAAGGTCAGGTAACGGACCGCGTCGTCGGGCTTGCCGCCCAGCGAGGGGGTGATCTCGGCGTCGAGGAAGCCGCGCTCGACGTAGAACGCGCGGAGCCGATCGGTGAGATCGTTCGTCCTGGTCTCGGTCGTCTCGCCGAGGTCGAGCGCGGCCTCGAGGGCGTCGTCGTCGAAGGCGCGGTTGCCGTCGAAGACGGGGACGATGCGCGCGCCGGGCTCGAGGTAGACGTAGAGGTAGTTGTGCGGGCCGACCGCGAGCACGCGGTGGGAGACCTCGGCCTCGTGAAAGCCGCTGCGGCGGAGCAGCTCGGCCATCTCGCGGTCGGCCTCGGCGAGGGCGGGCTCGTCGACGCGGGCGCCGACGCCGAGGCCGTAGCTCTGCTTGAGCGAGCCGAGCTCCCGGTCCGCGCGCGGCGCCACGACGAAGACGCGCTCGGAGACAACACGTGGAGCGCCGGCCTCGATGTCGAGGGCGAGGACGACCTGGGAGGGCTCGTCGGTGTCGACGGCGCGGACCGTGACGGCGGACGCGGGGTAGCCGTGAAGCGCGTAGAACGCGCGGATGCGGGGGCTGATCTCGGCCAGCGTGGCCGCGGTGATCTCGCCGCCCTCGGCGATGCCGGCGGCCTCGAGGGTGTCCTGCCGGTCGAGCGCGCCGCCGCTGATCTGGACGGTGGCGATGCTCCGGCGGGGGACGACGAAGATCCGGAGCGCGGCGCCGTCCGGCACGAGGTACGCCTCGGCCGACGCGCGGGCGAAGTTGCCCGAGGCGAGCAGCTCGCGCATGGCGCGGCGCGCGGCGTCGGGGCTGAGCGGCTCGCCGAGGTCGACGCTCGTGACTGGCGACACGATCTGCCATCGGTCGCCCTGCGCGGTGACGTCGATGCGGACGATCGGCTTGCCGACGAGCTCCCCGAGGGCCAGCGGCTGGCCGAGCGAAGGCACGTCGGTGGCCTGGGTGCCGGCCTCGCCCGCAGGCACGGCCCGTGCCGGAGGGTCGACAGGGTCGAGGCTGGCCTGACCGGGGTTGGGGCTGGCCTGACCGGGGTTGAGGTTGGCCTGACCGGGGTTGGGGCTGGCTTGAGCCGGACGTGCCGGGGTCGGGTCGGCGTGCGCCGGGAAGGCGATCGCGCCGAGCGGCAAAAAGCCGAGCAGAAAGGGAATGAGGGTGGAACGGAAGCGAGCCATCAGGCGCGGAGCGCCGGGGGACGAAACGGAAATGAACCGGCGCCGGCGTGCACGACGGACGCAGCGTAGCCCGGTTGGGCGCTGGATGGGCAAGAGGCCGCCCGCGTGGCCCCGATGTGCGAGACGCGGGGCTCTCGGCGGGCAGAGCTCGTGCTAGCGTCGGCGCCCGTGCGAGGCACCGGATGAAGGACCTGGCGATGCTCGTCGGCGCCGTGGCGCATGACGCCAAGGTGGTGACGTTGTGGGAGAGCCTGCGCGAGCACTTCCGCGAACATGGAATCCTGATTGATTTCGCGCTGTTCTCTACGTACGAGCGCCAGGTCGAGTCGCTGATCCGCGGGCACATCGACGTCGCCTGGAACAGCGCCGTCGCGCACGTGCGGGTGAAGCGGCAGACCGAGGGACGGTCCCGCTCGCTCGCGATGCGCGAGATCGATCGCGACTTCCACAGCAAGCTGCTCGTCCGCCGCGACGCCGCCGTCGGGGCGCTCAGCGATCTGGAGGGCAAGGCGCTCGCCGTCGGGAGCGTCGACTCGGCGCACGCGCGCATCCTGCCGCTCCACTTCCTCCGGCAGGCGGGCGTGGCCGTGGAGAAGATCCAGCTCATGCCGTTCGAGGTGGACGTCGGCAAGCACGGGGACACCGCGACGAGCGAGGTCCAGGCGCTCGCGGCGCTGCACGAGGGCAAGGCGCAGGCGGCGGCGGTCGGGGACGCGGTGTGGCTCGCCGAGCAGGCGAGCGGCCACATCGACCTCCGCCGGGTCGACGTCCTCTGGACCACGCCGGCCTACGATTTCGCGATGTTCGACGCGCTGCCGGCGCTGCCCGAGGCGAAGGCCGAGGCGTTCCAGCGCGCGCTGCTCGGCATGACCTGGAAGAACCCGAAGCACCGGCGCATCTTCGAGCTCATGGGCCACAGGCAGTGGGTCTCGGGCCGCGACGACCGGTATGGCGCCCTCGACGCGGCGCTCGCCGCGGCCACCTGACGGCCGCGGCTCGAGCGCCACGCGAGCGTCCTTCGAGAGCCATCCGCGGCTCGAACGTCACTCGAACTCGAGCCGCCACCTCAGGTCGGCGCCCACGTTGCCGAGCGGCGAGCTCGAGGCGTCGCTCGAGTTGTCGTACGACCCCTGGAGGCTCATCCGGTCGCTGAGCTTCACCTCGACGCCCGCGCGCACCTGGCTGCCTTGCGAGAGCCCCGTCGTCACGTTGGCGCGCACCGCGTCCGTGATGCGCTTGCCGATCGTCACCGTCGGCTCCGGGGCGCCGTTCTTGGACGAGTAGCCGGTGCCGAAGCGGAACTCGTCGATGAGGGGGACCATCGTCTTCACCGCCTTGTCGGCGCCCGTCAGCGACGAGAGCGCCTCGAGGCCCATGGTCTCGCCGAGCGACGACACGACGCCCTGGTTGAGCTCGGCGCGCGTCATGCCGAGCGTCAGCAGCAGGACGATGTCCTCCTGGCTGAGCGGCGGATCGCTCGTCAGGTTGAGCTGGAGGTTGTCGGCGTCGCCCTGGGCGTGCAGCTTGATGCGCCAGAGCCCGCTGGAGTTCGCGCTGCTGCCCGCGGCCGCGGCCGTCGGCGCCGTGGGCTCCGCGCCCGACGTCGCGTCCGCCGCGGCGGCGGTGCTCGTCGACGTGTAGCGGCGGTACTCGCTCTCGGCGCGCACGTCGACCTTGGGCGCGATGCGGAACGGATCGTCGAAGCGGACGTAGCCGTCCCGGACCTCGAACTCGGTGCTGCGCAGCATGAGCTTCGAGTCGGGCAGGATGCGCAGCGTGCCGCGCGCGCCGAAGCGCTGGTTCGTGCCCGAGAGCGCGAGCCCGGGCTGCGAGACCTCGAGCCGCATGTCGGCCAGATCGTTCGAGAAGCGGAGCGGGTTCGGCGAGGCGACGGTGACGTCGAACCGGACCACGTCGGCGGCGGGGTCGTAGGTCTGCACCGTCGTCCGCTGGCGCCCCGTGAGATCGCCGAGGTCCATGCTCATCAGGATGGGGCGCGTGTAGCTGAACGACGTGAGCGTGATCTTCCCCTCGACGCGCGGCAGGTTCTTCTCCCCCGACGCGTCGTCCTCGACGCCGGGCCGGAAGCTCGCCGTCAGGTTGGCGTTCGCGGTGAGGTTCACCCCGTCGGCGACCGGCAGCTTCACGCCGTTCGCCACGATGGATGCCTGCGCCGTGCCGAGGGTCAGGCCGCGCACCGGCATGTGCCCCACCGCGGTCACCGTGCCCGTGCCGACCCGCGCGCTCGCCTTCGTGAGGCGCACCTGGTCGCCGCCGATCGCGAACTCCACGTCGATGTCGTCGAGCGAGACCGGCAGGCCGACCACGTCGAGCTCGCCCTCCTTGAGCGTCGCCGAGCCCGTGTAGCGCAGCCCCTGGAGCGGCCCGGCCACCTGGACCTCGGCCTGCACCGTGCCCCGCGCGTGCCGGATCTGCGGGATGTCGGCGCTGAGCCGCGAGAGGCTCGTCGGGCTCACCCGGATCGCCACGTCGAGGTCCGGCGCCGTGAACACCCGCTTGACCTCGCCGGACGCCGTGAACGCGGCGGACAGGCGCGAGGCGGTGTGCGCCTCGAGGTGGAGCTCCGGCACCTTCAGCGTGTTGCCCGCGAGGCGGATCGGGCCGCTCGGGCGCGTGAGGTGGACCCCCTGGCCCTCCCGATCGAGCTTGAGCGCGTCGACCGTGAGCGTGAGCGCCGACTGCCGGAAATCCGTGAGGGGGAGCCGCTCGATGTCGAGCGACCCGGTCATCGTGCCCTTCGGCGCCGCCGCGAGCGCGGCGCCCGGGATCAGGTTCGCGAGCGTGCCCAGGTCGAGCGCGTCCATGCGCACGTCCCCGTCCACGATCTTGCGCCGCTGGCGCGTGACGCGGAGCCCCTTCAGCGCGACCTGCCCGCCGAACAGCGAGCCGTTCGCGACGAGGGAACCGTCGGGGAGGTCGCGCTCGTACTCCGCCGGATCGAACGGCGCGCCCTGGGGGTTGCCGCAGATCGGCGTCCTGCCGATGATCTTCGGCGGCTTGTCGTTCGGCAGGATCGTGAGCTCGACCCGCGAGGGCGGCAGGCTCGCGTGCGCGCGGCGGATGCCGACGCGCGAGACGTGCACGTCCGCGAAGCCGGCGAGCCTGCTCACGGTGCCGCCCAGGCTGGCGACGACCGACACCGAGCCGTCGAACTGCGAGGCCGCCGCCCCGAGCCCGTCGATCCGCGAGAGCGGGAGGCCGCTCGCGATGACGCTCCCCTTCAGCGCGCCGCCGTGCGCGACGGAGGCGCTCGCCAGCACGGAGCCCGTGCCCTTGCGCAGCGACGCCGAGCGGACGTCGAGCCGCATGCCGTCGGCGCCGGCGGCCTGATCGTCCCAGATCATGTCGAGGTCGACCTCGCCCTCGTCGAAGCGCTCGTCGAGCAGCTCGACGCCGGTGAGCCGCATGCCCGCGTTCACGGCGAGGTAGCCGCCGCCGCAGCGGTCCTCGGGGCCGCCGAGCGCGAAGTGGGCGCGGGCCGTCCCGCTCGCGGTCGCCTTGTAGTCGGCGAACCGCGGATCCTTGTCGAGGCGGAGCACCTCGAGCAGGTCGCGCGCGGCGAGGTGCGGCGCCTCGCGCGTGTCGACGGTCGCGTCCACGACGACGATCCCCGCCGAGCTGTCGAGCGGGCGGCCCTTGGGCAGGTTGCCGGCCGGGTCGAAATCGACCTTGATCGACGGGACCCGGACGCGGCTCGCCCCGTGCCGGACCCGCGCGTTCTCGAGCGTCAGGGCGAGCGGCTCGAACGCGACCGGCGAGGGCTCGAGGTCGCCGATGGGGAAGCCGCCGAACACGAACTTCTCGATGCCGACCTCGCCTGTGAGCTTCGGGTGCTCGTACGAGCCGTGCATCGCGGCCTTCAGCGTGGCGACGCCGGCGAGCTCGAGCGCCGCGAGCGGCGAGACCTCCGCGAGGTCCACGCGCGAGCCCGGGTGGACCTCGACCCCGAGCTGGTCGTTGAAGCCGAGCGAGACGGTGGTCCTGAGGTGCGAGCTCGGCGTGTCGACCGAGAAGCCCGAGAGCACGACGGCGTTCGGCCGCACCTGGAACGAGCCTCGGACCGTGGCCTCCTTGACGCCCATCAGGCGCTTGCGGGCAGGGTCCTTCGTCGGGTGATCGAAGATGTCGAAGCCGTGCGTCTGCACGGCGAGGGGGCCCTCGAGGGAGAGCGGGGACAGCGTGCCGCCGAAGCGATCGAACCTCCCCTCGCGCAGCGTCCACGCGACGTGCGCCTGCGGGTGGACCGCGAGGTCGCGGAGCAGGCCGGGCAGCTCGACGTTGGCGAGGTCGATCGGCCCGGCCTGGAGCGGCACGCCCTTCTCGAACGGCTTGATCTCCGCGCTCGAGATCTTCAGCGTGCCGTCGGCCCAGGCGACGTCGGTGTCGGAGAGCTGCACGGCGTCCGGCGTCGTCGAGACCTTGCCCGCGAGGCGCGTGGCGAAGACCCTGCCGTCGAGGCCCGGCCGGTCGAGCAGGAGCGTGCCCTTGAGGCGGGGGAGCGCCAGGCCGAGCGGCGCGGACGCCGCGTCGTACTCCGCGTCGACGTCGAGCGAGACCGAGCCGGACGCGGGCGGCAGGGCCAGGAAGCGGTGCACGATCGGCACGGGGAGGCGCGCCCGCACGCGGCCCTCGATCCGGTGGGGCATGCCGCCGCCGAGGCCGACGGCGCGGAGGGCGCCGAGCTCGAGCTCCACCCGGCGCCAGTCGCCGTCCTGGAGCGCGCAGGGCGGCGCGGTGCCGGGATCCGGGTCGAAGTCGGCGGCGCCCTCGAGGATCAGCCGGCGGACGAGCGCGCGGCCCGGCTCGACGCGGACGCGCGTGTCGAAGCGGCAGACGACGTCCTCGTCGACGCTGTCCTCCTCGGCCTCGTGGCCGGGCGCGGGGTGCGTGTGGACGACCGAGACGAGGCCGGAGCGCATCGCGATCTCGAACGCGTCCGACGGCTCGGCGGAGACGTCGACGTCGACCTCGGTGGCCTGGACGCGGATATTGTCGATCGTCAGGTCGACCCGCGCGTCGGTGATGGCCACCGAGGAGAGCGGCGCGCGGTCGAGGCCGCCCCCGCCGCCCTCGCCGGTGCTCGGGAGGGTGAGGTTGCGGAGCTCCCCGTCCTTCAGCACCGCGCGGACGCGGGGGCCGATGATCTCGACGTCCCCGGCGTCGATGTGCCCCGCGAGCAGCGAGAACAGGCGCGGGCGGATGGCCACGCGCTCGAGCTCGAGGAACGGCGCGCCGCCGTCCGAGGAGTCGACGACGAGCCGGTTCAGGCCGACCATGAGGGGCCAGGCCTGGACGCGCACGTCGTAGCGGGCCGTGATGCCGAGCTCGCGCTGGAGCAGCGCCGCCGTCTCGCGCGCCGCCCAGGCCCGCACCGTCTCGGTGCGCACGAGGAAGCCGAGCGCGAGCGGGATCGCGCCGATCAGCGCGAATAAGACGCACAAAACGCGCACGGCGAGGCGCCCCCAGTCCCTGCGGGCGCTCGGCGGGGAGCCCTTTCTCCTCGTGCCGTGCATCGGGCGCAGCTTAGCTGAAGAGCGGTCGGACGCTTACGTGGGCGGGGTGATCCTGTGACCAGAAAATACCGGTGCGTGCGCGTCGCACCCGACCGGAAACGTGCTCCGGGGTGGAATGCCGCGGGGGCGCCGTGCGAGGCGCGCCGGGCCCCGGGTCAGCCCGCGGTGAGCTTGCGGTAGCGGAGCTTGCGGGGCTCGGCCGCGTCGGCGCCGAGGCGGCGCTTCAGGTCGGCCTCGTAGTCGGCGTAGTTGCCCTCGAACCAGACGACCTTGCTGTCGCCCTCGAAGGCGAGGATGTGGGTCGCGATCCGGTCGAGGAACCAGCGATCGTGGCTGATGACCACGGCGCAGCCGGCGAAGTTGAGCAGCGCCTCCTCGAGCGAGCGGAGCGTGTCGACGTCGAGGTCGTTGGTGGGCTCGTCGAGCAGGAGGACGTTGCCGCCGCGGCGGAGCAGCTTGGCGAGGTGGAGGCGGTTGCGCTCGCCGCCGGAGAGATCGCGGACCTTCTTCTGCTGGTCGCTGCCGGCGAAGTTGAAGCTCGCGACGTACGCGCGCGAGTTGACCTCGCGCTTGCCGACGAGGAGGCGATCCTCGCCGCCGGAGATCTCCTGCCAGACGTTGTTGGTCGGGTTGAGCGCGTCGCGCGACTGGTCGACGTACGCGAGCTCCACGGTCTCGCCGAGCTTGAGCGCGCCGCCGTCGGGCTTCTCGAGGCCCATGATCATGCGGAAGAGCGTGGTCTTGCCGGCGCCGTTCGGCCCGATGATGCCGACGATGCCGCCGCGCGGGAGCGAGAAGCTGAGGTCGTCGATGAGGACGCGGTCGCCGAAGCCCTTGCGGAGGTGTTCGGCCTCGACGACCACGTTCCCGAGCCGCTGGCCGGCGGGGATGTGGATCTCGTTCTCCTCGACCTTCTTCGACTTGTCCTCGGCGAGCAGCGTCTCGTAGGCGGCGAGGCGGGCCTTGCTCTTGGCCTGGCGGGCGCGCGGGGCCAGGCGCACCCACTCGAGCTCGCGCTCCAGGGTGCGCTTGCGCGCGCTCTCCTGCTTCTGCTCGAGCTCGAGGCGCTTCTTCTTCTGCTCGAGCCAGCCTGTGTAGTTGCCCTCGTACGGGATGCCGGCGCCGCGGTCGAGCTCGAGGATCCAGCCGGCGACGTTGTCGAGGAAGTACCGGTCGTGGGTGACCGCGACGACGGTGCCGGGGTAGTCGTGGAGGAAGCGCTCGAGCCAGGCGACGCTCTCGGCGTCGAGGTGGTTGGTCGGCTCGTCGAGCAGCAGGATGTCCGGCTTCTCGAGGAGGAGCCTGCAGAGGGCGACGCGGCGGCGCTCGCCGCCGGAGAGCTTGGTGACGTCGGCGTCGGGCGGCGGCAGCCGGAGGGCGTCCATGGCGCGCTCGACGACGCGGTCGATCTCCCAGCCGTTCGCGGCCTCGATCTTGTCCTGGAGCGCGGCGTACTCCTCGAGGAGCGCCTCCATGTCGGGGGGCGACTCGCCGAGCTTCGCGCCGATCTCCTCGAAGCGCTGGACGAGGGAGCGGACGTCGTGGACCGCCATCTCGACGTGCTCCTGCACGGTCTTGCCGGCCTCGAGCTGCGGCTCCTGGGCGAGGTAGCCGATGCGGATGCCGTCGGCGGGCTTCGCCTCGCCGAGGTACTCCTTGTCGACGCCCGCCATGATGCGCAGCAGGGTGCTCTTGCCGGCGCCGTTCGAGCCGAGGACGCCGATCTTCGCGCCCGGGTAGAAGGAGAGCCACAGGCCCTTCAGCACCTCCTTGTTCGGGGGGTGCACCTTCCGGACATCCTGCATCGTGAAGATGAATTGAGGGGCCACGTCTTCGCCTGTCTGTGCGTGCCCGGCGCGCCGTGGGGCCCCGCTCGGCCTTCGAGCGGGCGCGGCGCTGGCCGGGCTGGGGGGAGAGGCCGTATGCGAGATCGCCGGCTGACGGTCAAGAGGGCGCGGAGGCGGCTGTAGGCGGGCGCTCAGGGCGCGCGCCGGGACGGACGCGGGCGTGCGCGCGGAGCTAGGCGCGGCGCGCGCCGCGCCCGAACGCCTGCTTGAGGGCGGCGAGGTCCTCGCGGCCGACCTCGCGCGTGGCGATGAGCACGGCGAGGTACACGAGGGCGACCAGGATCGCCTCGCCGAGCACGGCGATCTTGCCGAGCCACGGGAGCTGCGCGCCCACGGCGATCCCGGCGAGCAGCGCGGCGCCGACGCGGAGCGCCGTCCGGGCGGGGACGAAGCCGCCGGCGGCGCGGTGGAGCAGGACGCCGCCGGCGACCGCGGCGGTGGCCAGCGCGAGCGAGGTGGCGACGGCGGAGCGCACGAGCATGTCGGGGCCGAACGCGGCGCGCGGGACGGCGATCGAGCAGCCGGTGGCGACGAGCAGGACGGTGGTGGCGGTGAGGGCGGCGGCCGCGCGCTCCCGGTGCAGGCTGGTGAGCGCGGCCGAGGCGACGCCGAGGACGGCGAACGCGCCCATGCCGAGGGAGAGGACGCGGAGCGTGTCGCCGCCGCGGCTCCAGATCTCGACAGGGAAGGCGAAGCGCAGGACGTGCGGGGCGAGGCCCGAGATCGGGGCGCAGAGGAGCCCGGTGAGCAGGAACGAGAGGCGGACGCCCGTCATGGCGTAGCGGCGGACCGCGGCGCGGTCGTTCTCGGCGTGCGCGCGGGCGAGCATCGGGAAGAGGATGAACGTGACCGAGAGCAGCAGCTGGTACGGCAGGAACGCGAAGAGCTGCGCGCCGCGGTAGACGCCGATGAGGTCGTCCGCAGCCTTCGCGCCGAGCGCGAGCCCGCTCGTGGCTTGCCCGAGGAAGCGGCGGAGGAGGAAGAAGTCGGTCTGGAGCAGGAGGTTCAGGAACGTCTGCGAGACGGCGAGCGGCAGGAGGAAGGCGGCGTGCTCGCGGATCGAGGGGCCGGCGCTGCCGGGGCGGCCAAGGCCGGTCCTGGTGAGCGCGAGCGGGACGATGACGGCGGCCGCGGCGACGAAGCCGGCGATCGCGCCGAGGACGCCGCTCTGGCCGGCGCGGAGGAAGAGCAAGGCGAAGGCGGCGATGCTCGCGGTGCGGAGCGCGCCGTAGCCGACGTCGAAGGCGGCCTGCGTGACGAAGCGCCGCTGGCCGTTGAGCGCGCCGACCAGCGGGGCGTAGAGGCCGTAGAGGAGCACGACGGCGGCGGCGAGCCGCAGCGGGCCCGCGACGTGCGGGGCCTCGGAGAAGTCGGCGATGGCGCCGGCGAGGAGCGCGAAGCCGGCGGAGACGACCACGGCGAGGAGGGCGTGGAGGGCGAGCGTGCGGCGGAAGGCGGCCGCGACGTCCTCTTCCGCGACGCTGGAGACGGCGCGCGAGACGCCCTGGATGCCGGTCGCGACGATGACGTTGTTGACGACGCCCACGCCCGCGAGGACGACGGAGACAGCGCCGTAGCCGTCGGTGCCGAGCAGGCGGGGGAGGATGAGCTGCTGGACGAAGCCGAAGAGGATGAAGGAGACCTTGGCGCCGGCGATGGCGAGGCCGCCGCGGCCGGCGGAGCGGGCGGCGGAGGGGGAGGGGGCCGGAGAGGGCGCCGGGGCGTCCGGCGGCTGCGGCGGGAAAGGCACGGCGGCGTGCTGCACGGCGGCGTTGTCGCAGAAGCACGCCGGGCGGGCAATCTCGCGCGGAGCGGGCGAGCACACCGGGGCGTCACGCAAACTTCAGCGGCGGTGCGGATTCGCTTGACGGGAAGGCCTCGCTGACTATCCTCGCGCCCGTCTCCAACGCATTCCAGCTTAGCTCAGTTGGTAGAGCAGGCGGCTGTTAACCGCCGGGTCGCTGGTTCGAGTCCAGCAGCTGGAGCCATTTCTTCCTCCTCGCGAACATCGCGAGAGGCGTCAGTAGACAGCGGCCCCTGAGAGCGATCTCCGGGGCCGTTGCCTTTTCTCCCCCTGATTCCCCGAGGGTTTGCGCGTCGGCGAGCGTCGTGTGCGCCGGGTTCGCGGACGCGCTGAGAGCGCCGCGAGCGCAAAGACGGCCGCGTCGAGCGCGCGCGGGACAGTTGAACGCCGGGGCGTGGTCCCGCACGGGGCTCGAACCCTTGACGGCGCGAAAGGGTTCACGCCGTGCCGTCGGGCATCCACGCCCTGGGGACGAGAGCTTTGCCGTCACGCCACTCGTCCACAGACTGGGCACGTCAGCGAGAAGTCGGCGCTCGAAGCGCTCCTGCCGAAAGGCGCGTTCCGCGGGAGCCGGCACCCCGAGGCGCAGATGGCGAGCCTCGACAGCGAACGCTAGGAGTCGCGCGGCTCCGGGAGGCATCTCCTGCACTCAGACGGTCCGAACGGTGCCGCCGTCGATGACGAACTCGGCGCCGTGGATCGCGGCAGCGCGGTCGGAGGCGAGGTAGGCGATGAGGTCGGCGACCTCGGCCGGCTCGGCGGGGCGCCCGATCGGGATCCCGCCCAGGCTGTCGAGCACGAGCTGCCTCGCATCTTCGATCGTTCCGCCATGCGCGGCCTGCAGACGCTTCAGCAGTTCGGCGGACGACTCGGTCATGATCCAGCCGGGGGAGACGACGTTGACCCGCACGCCCTTCGGTCCGAGCTCCTTGGAGAGCGACTTGCTGTAGGTCCTGAGCGCGGCCTTGGCGGCGGCGTAGGCCGTGGTCGACTCGGGCAGAGGCAGGACCGACTGGATGGAGGTGACGTGCACCACCGCGCCGGCGCCTCGCTCGATCATCTGCGGAACGAGGAGGCGATCAAGACGGACCGTGGCGAGGAGGTTCAGGTTCAGCTCGGCGAGCCAGTGTTCGTCGGTCAGGGCGACGAAGCCGCCGCCCGGCGACGCCGAGCCGCCGATCACGTGGGCGAGGATGTCGACGCCGCCCATGCGCTCGAGCGCCGCCTTGGCCAGCGTTTGCCCGCCCTCGGGCGTCGCCAGGTCCGCTTGGACGAACTCGACGCCGGCGATGGGCTCCGGGGTCCCGCGCGCGGCGGTGATCACTCGCGCGCCGCCGGCCCGGAAGCGGTCGACGGTGGCGCGGCCCGCACCCTTGGTGCCGCCGCTGACGAGGACGCGCTTTCCCGCGAACTCGGTGGGATCGGCTTTGATGTTCACGCCGTGATCTCCAGGGCTTTGATGGCGCCCTTTTCGAGCGTGAACCGATAGGTGAAGCGGATCGGGCTGCCCTTGAAGTCGCCGTGGGCGGGGCCTTCGACCACGACCTGACCGTTCTCGTGGCGAGCCGTATCCGGCGTGAAGATCGCCTTGGCGGGGATCACGGCTTCCTCGAGCAAGCTCCGCAGCTCGGCGTGGCCCTGGTGACGCCTCCCGTTGTCGATGAGGACGGCGTCGGCGGCGAAGGGGGCGAGCATTCCGTCGACGTCGAGGCGCGCGTTGGCTTCGACGTAGGCAGCGATGGGCATGGGTAGCGATGGCGTCATGGCGGTCTCCTCTGCGTTGCTTTCTTCGAAGAGATTAGCCTCGCCGAACGAAATAAAAATACGAGGAATCGTGCATGCTATGGGTAGCGAAGCTAAACAATGCGTGACGAACTATCCGGGCTTCGAGCGTTCCTCTGCGTCGCCGAAAAGCGCAGTTTTCGGGCGGCAGCTGCCGAGCTGGGGGTGACGCCCTCGGCGGTGAGTCAGATCGTGCGCGCCCTCGAAGAGCGCGTCGGCGTGCGGCTGCTCCAGCGAACCACGCGCAACGTCGGGCTGACCGAGGCCGGCGAGCACTTCATCGCGCAGCTCAAGCCCGCCTTCGACGGGATCGACGTCGCGTTCGAGTCGCTCATGGCCAGGAACGGGAGGCCGTCGGGACTGCTCCGCCTCACGATGCTCCGGACCGGGTACAACGACGTCATCAAGCCCAAGCTCGCGGCCTTTCTCGCCGCGTACCCCGACATCCGCATCTACATCTGCCTCGAGGAGGCGCTGTCGAACATCGTCGCCGAAGGTTTCGACGCGGGGATACGCCTCGGCCAGAGCCTCGATCGCGAGATGATCGCCGTTCGCGTGAGCCCGGACCAGCGCCTCGTGGTCGTCGGCTCGCGGGACTACTTCGCGCGCCGGGGCAAGCCCACTCACCCGCGCGAGCTCCACGAGCACGAGTGCATCGGCCTGCGCATGTCGACGGGCGCGGTCGCCCGGTGGAAGTTCGTCGAGGGCGACAAGGAGCTGGAGCTGGCCATCGACGGTCGCGTGGTGACCAACGACGGATCGGTGTTGGTGGACGCTGCCGTCGAGGGCGTCGGGCTCGCGTACGTCTTCGAAGACATGGTGAGCGCGCTGGTGTCCGAGAAGCGACTCGTGCGGGTGCTCGACAGGTATTGCCCGAAGATCCCGGGCTACTTTCTCTACTATCCGAGCCGGGCGAACCTCGCCCCCAAGCTCGAGGTGCTGATCGACTTTCTGAAGAAAGGCGTCCTGGGCCGGCGAGGCGCGCGCGGATGACGACGCGCACTACGGCGACCTGGGCGCGCTCTGCCAGTTCCTCCCCGGCCCCGCGAGCAGTCAGGTCGTGTTCGCGCTCGGGATACAGCGTGCCGGCCTGCTCGGCGCGGTCGTCGCCTCGACGTGCTTCACGCTCCCGTCGGCGCTGCTCATGATCGGCTTCGCCCAGGGCGTCGCTCGCGCCTCCGCCCTGCACGACGCCGGCTGGCTGCACGGGCTGAAGCTCGCGGCCGTCGCGGTCGTCGCGCAGGGGGCCCGAGAACCAGAAGAAGCGCGTCGGCGGGTAGCTCGTGCCGGCCGCCTCAAGGAGGTCCTTCAGCGTGATCGGCTGCGCCCACGGTGAAGACGAGACCAGGATTCCAAACGGCCACGCCCACCACGCTCTCATCGGACGACCTCCACCGCGTTCGCGACGTCGGCGGCCACCTCGCCCCTGCCTGTCCCTTCGCGGAGGAACTCCGTCAGCTCCTGCTCTCCGCGATCTTCATGCGGCTCGCGTCTTCGGCGTGCGAACCACGCCGACACGTCGTCGAGGATGGAGTATGTGACGGGAGCAGCGAGGAGCGTCAGGACCAACGAGAGCGTCTGACCGCCGAGGACGATGCCCGCGGTAGCATGATTGACCTCCGAGCCGATGCCCTTCGCGAGCATCAGCGGGATCATCCCCGCTACGAACGCGAGGGTCGTCATGAGGATCGGGCGCAGCCTCTCGCGGTTCGCCTCCATGATGGCGTCGAGCCGCGTCATGCCTCGAGCGCGGAGTACGTTCGTCTGTGAGACTTGCAGGATCGCGTTCTTCTTCACGACGCCGAAGAGGACGAGCAGCCCCAGCCCAGAGAAGAGATTGAGCGACTGCTGGAATATCAGCAGGGAGAGCAGCGCGAACGGCACCGTCAGCGGCAACGTCACGAGGATCGAAATGGGGAGCACCCACGAGTCGAACTGAGCCGCGAGGACGAGGTACATGAAGATGAAGCCGAGGACGAAGACAAGCAGGAACGCCGGGCCGCTGCGTAGCTGCTCTTTGGTCTGCCCGAGCGGCATCAGCCGGCCGCCCTCCGGGAGCCCCTCGGCGGCGACGAGCCTGGTGATCGTTGCCATCGTGTCGCTGTCGCTATAGCCCGCGGCCGGGTTCGCGGTGATCGTCACTTGACGCTGGCGCGAAAGGCGGTCGATGACGGCAGGACCCTCGGCCTCGCTCAGCGCGACCACGCTCGACAGTGGTACCGAGCCGCGCTTCGACGACGGAACATCCACGGCGGCGAGCGCCTCTGGGCTCGCTCTCCACGCGGCTTCGCCGCGCACCTGCACGTCGTACTGCTCACCAGATTCCGCGTACGTGGAAGCCTTGAGCCCCGCGACGAACAGACGGAGCGTCTCCGAGATGTCCGCGACGCGAACCCCGAGATCTCCCGCACGGTCTCGATCGACTCGCGCCCGGACCTCAGGCTTCCCGAGAACGAGCGAGCTGTCGACGTCGACCGCCGTTGGGGACCTCCGCAGCTCTGCGACGATTCGCTCGCTCTTGGCCGTGAGCTCCTCGAGATTGGAGCCGGTGATCGCATAGCTGACGCGCGCTGTGGACGAACCCGTGCTGAACGCTTGGACCTCAGCCACGCCCAGGCGCAGCTCCTTCGGGTAGCTCGGGAGGAGCCTCGTGCGCACCGTATCCATCAGCGCCATCTGGCTGTGCTCGCGCCGCGACGGGTCCGAGAGGAACGCCCTGACCTTCGCGAGGTTCGCCGTCTGCTGCGGATCCTCGGCGACCGTTGTGAGCGTGTGCTCCACGCCCGGAAGGCTACGAACGTCGAGCGCGATCCGCTCCGCGATCAGCTGCGTTTCCTCCAGAGAGCTCCCCTCGGGGGCGCGAATCGAAACTTCGAACTCCCCTCGGTCCTGAGGCGGCATGAAGCCGGCAGGGAGGCCGCGCATCATCGGGCCACACGACCCAAGGGTGGCGACCATGGTCAGCACCATCACCCATCGATGCGTCATCACCCACCTGAGAGCCCGCAGGTACACGCGTTCCATCGGCACGTAGACCGTGTCGACGACCCGTGCGAGCAGCGGCGTTCCGCGATCGCTCGTGAGCATGCGCGAAGCCATCGCGGGCGTGAGCGTGAAGCTGACGAGCATCGAGACCGCGATGCTGATCGCCATCGTGATGCCAAAGCTGCTAAGGAAACGCCCGATGATTCCGCTCATCATCGCGACCGGAACGAACACGGCCAGGAGCGAGAACGTCGTCGCGAGGACGGCGAGACCGATCTCCCTGGTGGCCAGGACCGCCGCCATGAAGGGCTTGCGATTCTTCTCCTTGATCCAGCCAACGATGTTCTCCAGGACGACGATCGCGTCATCGATCACGATGCCGACCGCCAGCGCGAGCGCGAGCAGCGTCAAGAAGTTGAGCGTCAGGCCCAAGGCCTCCATGACAGCGAACGTGCCGATCACCGAGATTGGGATGGAGATCGCCGCGATCAGCGTGCTCCGCGCGTCGCCCAGGAACACCAACACGACGAGGGCCGCGAGGAGGCCACCGACGATCAGGTGCTCCAGGAGCGCGCGCGTGCCATTGCGGATGATCGTCGAGTTGTCACGAATCAGCTCGACAGCTACGTCGGATGGGAGGGAACCTCGAATGTCGTCCAGCTGGGCCTTCACGGCATCGGTCACCGCGACGGTGTTCTGCCCCGCCTGCTTCACGACCGAGAAGACCACCGTTCGCTCCGAGTCGAGCTGCGCGAAGGAGCGCGCGTCCTCCTCTGCATCCTCGACGCGAGCGACATCCTCGACGCGAACCGTGCCGTCGTTCACCTGCCGAACGACGATTCGAGCAAGCTCCCTCGGTGAGGCGACCCGGCCGTCGACGCGGAGCGTCGCCGAGAACGGTCCAGCGACGAGATTACCTCCCGGCGCTGCTTGGCTTTGAAGGCCGATCGCGTTGAACACCTCCGTTGCGGTGACGCCGCGTGCGCGCAAGGCAACTGGATCGAGCCACACACGAAGTTGGCGCTTCCGGCCGCCGATCATGTTGACTTGCCCGACGCCCGCGATGGTCTCCAGGCGTCGGCGGACGACCTTGTCCGCGAGCTCGGTGGTCTCGCGAATCGGTCGATTCGATCGTACCGCGAGGAGCGCGACTGGCGCCGCCGTCGGGTCAACCTTTGCCACGACCGGCGGCTCGATGCCCTTCGGGAGGTCTCCCAGGACTCCCTGGACCTTGTCACGTACCTCCTGTGCCGCACCGTCCGCGCTCTTGCTGAGGTCGAAGGTGACGACGACCATGCTGACGCCCTCGGCCGATGTAGAGCGAAGCTCATCCACGCCCGCGATCGTGTTCAGAGCCGCCTCGAGCTTGTCGCTCACCTCAGTCTCGACCTCCTGGGGCGCCGCGCCCGGCAGTCGCGCGGTGACGATCACGATTGGGATATCGACCGACGGGAACTCATCAACTCCGAGCCCGCGATAGCCCGAGGCACCGAGAACGACGACGAGGAGCATGAGCACGGCCGCGAATACAGGCCGACGAACGGAGATCAGCGCAAGCCATTGCATCGTCGTTGTTCCTCACTCGGCGAACAGCCCGTTCTTCACTTCTTCACCAGGCTCACGCACGATTCGCTCGTCGCGGGAGACCCCCTTCAGCACAGCGACTTCGTCACCGACCTTCGGCCCGAGCTGCACGGCCCGCTCCTCGATCCGGCCATCGCGCACGACGAAGACGCGACTGGCGCCCTCGCGAACAACCACCGCCGACGAAGGCACGACGGACGCCGATTTTGTTCCCAACTGGAACTCTACCGTCGCGAACATTCCGGGGCGCAACAGGTGGCCGTCGTTGAGCACGGTCGCCTCGGCGATCACGTCCCGAGTCTCTGACCGAACTACGGGCGATACTCGGGCAAGCGTTCCGGAGAAGGTCCGAGTCCCGTAGGTGGCGACACGAAACGTAAGCGCCGCGCCTCTCTTCAGACCGCCCAGATGGATCTCAGGGACGGAGATGCGGAGCCGGAGCTCGTCGAGCGAGACGAGCGTCGCGATCCTCGTCGTCGGCGTGACGAACTGCCCCACCTCGACGAAGCGCTCGACGAGGTGACCATCCATCGGCGCGCGGATGGTGCCGTCTGACACGTACTGCGCCGCCATGGTAGCCTGGACCTGGGAGGCGACCATGGTGCCCTTGGCGATCTTGCACTGCCAGCTTTGCCTCTCCCACTCTGCCATCGGAACTGCGCCCGACGCCGCGAGCGTCTCCGTGCGGGCGCACTCTTGCGCCTGGAGCTCCGCCTGGTCGCTGGCCACCTTGGCTTGGGCGTTCGCGACGCCTGCTTGCAAGGCGACGAGGCGCACATCGAGCTTGGCCAGCGCGGCGTGCTTCTCGACCGGATCGCCCCGTTCTCCGTGGACGGCAACCACGCGGCCCGTCGCATTGGCTGCGATGTCGTTGACGGTCGTCGCCTCGAGCGCGCCAGTGACCAACAACGTGTCCGGGATCGGCTTGGTGACGGCGCCGACCGTGTCGACCTTCAGCCGCTTCGGCGCCGACGCGTGCACCTCGGTCCTCTCTTGCTGGCAGCCGCTCGTGGCCAGCCAGGCCGCCATCGCGACGGCGAGGGCGGCGCGCCCAAGCCATGAGCGCCCCAGGCTCGCGAGGTTGGTTCGTCGCCACAGCGCCTCGCCCTGCGAAGGGTGTCCCGTGGACACCGCCGGCGAACGTCCTTCCGGCGAGGTCGGCGGACGCAACTCGCAACTTAGATTGTTGCGTGATCGGGCGCGCGAAAGCGGGGAAAGCGGGGATGGAGACCGCTTCCAGCCCGGGTTTGCTGCACACCGCCTTGCATCAGAGAGGATGCTCATGGGTCACGCTCCAGCGCGGTTTTGATTTCCTGGTGAAGGGAGGCCGACGCGGGGTTCTCTTCGAAGCTGACAGTCCTCAAGACGGAGTTATGAGCGACGCCGGCTCGCACCGCCTCCGCACCGGAGTCGCCGATCTCGTTGTGGCTCAGGCGCAGGATCCTGAGTGATGCGTTGTTGCGAAGCGCACCGCCGATGCTGGCCGCGCCGGCATCACCGATGTGGTTGTGGTTGAGGCTCAGCGCGATGACGGAGCTGTTGAACGCAAGTGCTCCCCCGATCGCAGCGCCGCCGATGTCACCGATCTGGTTGCGACCCAGCCCCAGCTCGACCAGCGACTGGGATGAGCGAAGCGCCTCTCCGATCGCCGCAGCGCCAACGTCGCCGACCCGGTTCTCGTTGAGGCACAGCGTCGTCAGGGATGCGTTCGACCTCAAGGCGTCGCCGAACGCCTTCCCACCAGCATCGTTGATCTCGTTGTTGAACAGCCATAGCTCTCTGAGCGCGCTGTTGGTGAGCAGAGCATTTGCGATCGCCACGCCGCCCATGTCTGTGATCTGGCATCCGCCCATCGTCAGGATGGAGGTCGTGCTGGTCTCGAGCGCTCCAGCGATCGCCGCCACCTCGCTCTGCTGGAGTGCGCCAGCGACCGTCACCTCGACCTGCCCCGCGTGGAGCCGGTCCACCGCCTCCGCTGCGCTCACCGTCACGGCGTCCCGCCTGCAGACGACCTTGATGAATGGCAGGGTCGCGCCGTCACCCGCGGGCTCGTCGAACTCGGAGAGCTCAACCAATCCGTACGGGCCGAACTCTCGCTTCACCGACTCAGCGTCGTAGAAGTACATCGGAAGCCCAGGCAGGCGCTCGTACCAGTCGTCACCGAGTCTTGGCCCCTGTCCGTACATCGGGGCCTTCTTCGAGATGACCGTGAAGACCATGTGTCCACCGGGCGCGAGCTGGCGGTAGCAGTCACGAATGAGCTTCCGGCGGCCGCGCGCGTCCAGAAGGTAGACGAGCCCATGGCAGAAGACGCCGTCGTACTTTCGGCGGTCGAAGGGCATGTCCGCGACCGAGCCGTGGACAATCGGGATCTCGAGCCCGAGGCGCGAGCGAGCGAGCTCGATCGCCGTCTCCGAGATTTCAATCCCCGCCACAGACATCCCGCGTTCGAGGAACGGTCTGGCATTTCTCCCGTAGCCGATGCCAGGTATCAGGACGCTCTTTGCGCCAGAGTGGTTGAATATGTCGCGCGCCGCCGAGGCCGACGTCGTCGGCGCGAGACCCCACATCAGTTGCTTCTTGTTGAACGCACTTTCCCAGAATTCGGTCACGATGTCTCACTCCTTCTTCGTGCTGAAGCGCTCATGGTCTTTGGTGCGCCTCCACGATGTATTGGTCGGGCAGGACGACCGGCGAGACGCCGGCTGAGAGGCCCGCGCTCTCGAGCGCCGCGATGACCGCTCCAGGCGCGACGCGCATCTCCTCCGGCGGACCGCGGTGAGCAGAGAGCTGGAAGTCCACGACGAACAGCCGACCACCGGGCTTGAGCGCAGCCGCGAGGTCGCGTGCGTACGCATCGCGGTCGCCGAGGTGGTGCCAGACGTGCACGACGAGGATGCGGTCAACGCTGCGGGCCGCAAGGCCCGAGGCCTCGGGCGTGCCTTGGATGGCGCGCAGGTTTGTGAGGCCTTCGCGGCGCGCGCGCTCACTCAGGAACCGCACCATGTCGGGTTCGATGTCCGTCGCGATCACCTCGCCCCGGGGGACCAGCCGCGAGAGCCGCACGGAGAAGTACCCCGTACCTGCCCCGACGTCGGCGACCGTCATCGCGGACTCGAGCTCCATGGCGCGCAGCACCTCGCCGGGGCGCTGCCAGTCGTCACGTGCAGGATCGTCGAGCACCTTGGTCCAAACGTCGGCGTCAGCGAAGACGTGGTGATGCCCTCCCGTCGAGCGACTCTCGTGGGGATGCGCAGCATCTGCGTGACGTCGCGCGTCTTGGGCCGTGGTCGGCGTCGGGGCTCGATTCGCCGCCGAGCTGCACCCAGCAGCGAGGGCAGCCGCAATGAGGGTTGTATTCAGATGCCGCATCGGCTTCTCGCTTTCTGAGCGCTCTTCAGGCGGCTCGGTTTGGTGCTCGTGTCGGGGTTCATCGCGCCTTCGGTCCTCGGCGTGGTCGCGGTTCATCTCGGTGGCGTCGCTGGGGTCAGGCCTCGCCCATCGGCGCGCTCGCTGCTGTCGGCGGACTCTCCACTGCGGTGGTTGCTGCTTCAGGACCGCGTATCAGCACGTAGATGAACAGGACGGCCATCACGATGACCCCGACCCACATTGCCTGCCGCCAGCCTTCGACGAATGCTTCCTGCGCCGCGCGGACAAGCGATGGCGAGTGAGGCGCTGCTCCCTCCGCCGCGGCGAGCGCGTTGGCGATGCCTCGGCGGGCGGCCTCGGCGGCTGCGGTTGGGACCGCGGGCAACCTGGAGTCGATGGCGCTCCGGTACCCTGCCGTGAGGATCGCGCCGAGGAGCGCGACGCCGAGCGCGGTGCCGAACTCCCTCGTGATGTCGTTGAGCGCGGACGCGACGCCTTGCCTCTCACGTGGCAGTGACACGGTGATCGCCTCGGTCGAGGGGGTCATCGACAAACCCATGCCGAGCCCCACCGCGAGCATGCCAGGCAGAACCGAGAGGTAGCCGCCGTCCACGGAGACCAGCGCCGCCATCATCCCGAGGCCAGCAGCTCCAAGGAGAATCCCGGACACCATCGTCAGGCGCGCGCCGACCCGCGCGGCCATGCGCGGCGCAAGTCCAGAGGAGGCCATGCTGAGGACAGCCATCGGCATGAGCGCGACGGTGGAGCGAAGCCCCGACCACCCGAGTACCGCCTGAAAGTACGGGTAAAGCGCGATGAAGATGCCAGCTTGCACGCCGAACACCGCGAGCAGGGACAAGGAGCCGCTGGTCAGGCCCCGCTTCCGAAAGAGCCTGAGGTCGAGCAGCGGCGCCTCTCGGCGTAGCTCCCACACCACGAAGCCGAGGGCGCCCGCGGAGCCGACGACGAGGGTCAGCAGAGTACTGGGCGACGACCATCCGCGCTCCGGCCCCTCGTGCAGGAGGAAGATGAACCCGACCACCGCGACGACGGAAGTCATGGCGCCGAGGACATCAAAGGTGCCTCGAGGGGCATCGCGCGAGTTGGGAACGGAGCGCGTGACCATGATGGCAGCGGCCAGCACGAGCACGACGGGCAGGACGAAGAGCCATCGCCAGTTCGCGACGTCGACCAGCAGCGCCGACAGGAACATGCCGAGGATGCCGCCTCCGCCCGCGACAGCAGACCAGACGCCGATCGCCTTGGATCGCTCTTCCGCCGGAAACGTGGATGTGATGACCGCGAGCGTTACGGGCATGATCATGGCCGCGCCGACGCCGCTGAGAAATCGCGCCACGAGCATCACGCCGGAAGAGGGAGCAAGCCCCGCAGCGGCGTTCGCGAGGCCGAAAACCACGAGGCCGGCGATCAGGACTGGTTTGCGGCCCCAGCGGTCGCCGATGGCGCCGAGCGGCAGCAGCAGCGCGGCCAGCGTGACCGCGTAGATGTTGATCATCCAAATGACGTCGCTCTGTGAAGCGTCGAGCGCCACGGCGAGCTGCTGTTGCGCGACGTTGAGCCCCGAGACGGACGCAATCACTGCCATGAGGGCGACACACACACCGGCCAAGATCGCGCGACGCTGAGCGGGGGTGTGGATGAGTGGATCGGCAGTGCCAGACTGTGCGGTCGGATTCGTCTTCATCGTTTGTCTCACGGCACTTGGGAGTGCACGGGAATCGGGTATCGCGATTACCGGTCAGAGGAAGGGACACTGGGCGAGGTGTCGCCAGCGCCGCGCCCGACGGGCTCCGCGTCCTCGCCGAATTCTCCGGAGGCCGCGCTCATCGCGAGATCGACGTTGATCATCGCCGCGGCGCGAGCGCCGGCAGCCGCTGCCCAGATCGCGCCCTGCATCCGCGTGGTGAGGTCGCCTGCAGCGTAGACTCCCGGCATGGACGTCTCGCCTCTCATCGGGTCAGCGCGAACGTAGCCGTGCTCGTCGAGGGTCAGGCCCAAGGAGCCAACCAGCTCCACCTGGCGCTGCGCGGGATGCGTGAAGATGACAGCACAGCGCACGATGGATCCGGTCGACAACTCCACCGCTTCGAGGCGACGCTCCCGGGTGATGAATCGCCGCACCGGATCGGTCTCGATGCTGATTCCTGCGGCTCGGAGCCGCGCGCGGGTCTCCGCCGGAACGTCGAAGGTCCCGCTTGTGAACACGACGACGTCGCGCGTCCATCCGCGCGCCTGCAGGGCAAACGGAAGGAGCATCTGCGCGTCCGACGCGGTGACCAAGTATCCCCACCGCTGGTCCTGCACCTCCCAGCCGTGGCAGTAGGGGCACTGAAAGATGGCGTGCCCCCAGAGCTCGTCGAACCCTTGGATCGGAAGTCGCTCGTCGAGCATCCCGGTGCACAGCAGAACGCGCCGCGATCGGGCGACGCCCGACGTCAGACCGATCTGGAACGCGTCACGTGCCCCCGAGACGGACACGACCCGGACCTCCTGGACGTCCACGCTCGGGTAAGCAGCGAGCTGCTCACGACCGATCCGCCGGAACTCCTCGGGGGATGTCCCGTCTCGCGTGACGAAGTTGTGGATGTGTTCTGCTGCTGCGTTTCGTCGCGAGCCAGAATCACAGAGCAGAACGCGCTTACGCGAACGCCCGAGGGTCAGCGCAGCGGCGAGGCCACCAGGTCCGCCTCCGACGATGACGACGTCGTACGGCGGTGCCGATCGTTCGGATGTGTTCGTCGGGCGGACTGCAACCCCTGACGCTGTCGCGCAGCCGGGAGCGACGATCGCAGCCCCGAGAAGAGCGCCCGCCTGGAGGAAGTCACGCCGTGAGACGTCCCCGTTGCCGGCCTCGCCCGTGCCGCTCCTTGTGACTCCCGCAGGAACGGCGCTCTCGACGAGGCTCTCGTCGTCCACCTTGCCGCTATTCATGCTTCCTCCCGCCGCTGCAGGCGCCACGGAGAGCGACCCGATTCCGCACGTCCTCGCCCAGCGTCGCGAGCGTCACCTCGCCGAGGCGCTCGAGAAGGAGCGCCTCCGCAGCATCAAAGGACTTGCCAAGCGCCGCGTTGACCGCCTGTTCAACGACGCACCCGGGGGCCTCCGTTCGGTTCCCGATTGCGAGCAGCGATGGCGAGCCAAGCGCGTCGTAGATGTCGCGCAGAGTCACCTTCGCCAGATCGCAGGACAGGACCCATCCCCCGCCATGTCCCTTCTCCGACTGGACGTAGCCGCGGTCACGGAGACCGCCCATGACGCGCCGGATCACCACCGGGTTGGTGTCCATGGCCTTCGCCATGTGCTCGGACGTCAGGGGGCCCTTGTGCTGCGCCATGTGCAGCAGGACGTGAAGCACGCCCGAAAGTCGGCTGTCTCGTCTCATGTAACTTACTATGTTGCATGAGTGGGCCGTCGTCAAGGGGAGGAGCAGGGCTGCCCGTCGAGCGACCGACGACCTCGAGTCCGCATGACGGGCCTCGCTGGCCGCGCCGGTTCGGTGATAGACGGTTCGGCAGATGAGGACGCTCCTTCGGCGCCCTGGGCTCTGGATCCTGATCGCGTTGCTCGCGGTCTCCACGATCGTGATGGCGGTGCGTGCGCGTGGACCCAAGGTGAAGGTCGCCGTGGCCGCTCGAAGGAACCTCGAGCAGCGCGTCGTCGCGAGCGGACGGGTGAGGGTGCCGACGCGCGTCCAGGTCGCGGCGCAGGTCCCGGGCCTCGTCGTCGCGGTCGGCGCGATCGAGGGGCAACGCGTGAAGGCGGGCGATCTCCTCGTGCAGATCGACGACGCCGAGGCGCGCGCGGCGGTGTCGCAGGCGAAGGCCGCCGTCGACCAGGCGAGCGCGCGGGTCGAGCAGCTCCGCCGCGTCGGCGCGATCGTCGCGACGGAGGCGCTCCGTCAGGCGGAGACGAACCTCGAGCGCGCCGAGGTCGAGCTCGCGCGGGTGCGAGAGCTCTCGGCGTCGGGGGCGGTCGCTCAAGCCGAGCTCGACAACGCCCAGCACAGCGTCGAGCTCGCGCGCGCGCAAAAGGTCGCGGCGGAGGCGCAACGTATCGCGTCGACCCCGATGGGCGCGGACTCCCGCGTCGCGCTGACCGCGCTCCTCCAGGCGCAGGCGCAGCACGTCGGCGCGACCGTTCGCCTCGCGCAGACGCGGATCGTGGCGCATCAGGACGGCGTCGTGCTCACGCGCTCCGTGGAGCCCGGCGACGTCGTGCAGCCGGCGCGGACGTTGATTGTGCTCGCCGCGGACGGGAGCCCGCAGCTCGTCTTTCAGCCCGATGAGCGGAACCTCGCGTGGATCGCGCTGGGGCAGAGGGCGCGCGCGTCCGCGGACGCCTATCCGCAACAGGTGTTCGACGCCGAGGTGAGCTACATCGCGCCTTCCATCGATCCGCAGAGAGGCAGTGTCGAGGTGCGCCTCGCGGTGCCGCGCGCGCCGGCCTTCCTCTTGCCGGACATGACCGTCTCCATCGATCTCTCGGTCGCTCGGCGCGAGAGCGCGCTCGTCGTTCCGAGCGACGCCGTGCGCGACGCGGCGACGCCGGCGCCCTGGCTGTTCGCCGTCGAGGGCGATCGCCTCGTGCGCAAGGACGTGAAGCTGGGCATTCGCGGAGAGGGCGCCGTCGAGGTCGTCGAGGGCCTCGGCGAGGGGAGCGTCGTCGTGCTGCCGGACGGGCGGATCCATGCGCCGGGCCAGCGCGTGCGCGCGGAGCTCGATTGAGATGCCGTTCGAGTGGTTCGTGGCGCTCCGTTACCTGCGCGACGCGAAGGGGCAGACCGCGCTGATCCTCGCGGCGGTGTCGGTGGGCGTGAGCGTGATTGTCTTCCTCTCCGCGCTGATCAACGGCCTCCAGGTGTCGCTCATCGACAAGACGCTCGGCTCGCAGCCGCACATCACGTTGCAGGTGCAGCGCGAAGCGGCGCGCCCGCTCGTCGACCCCTCGAACGATCTCGCCGTCGCGCGCTCCGTGCAGCCCGCGCCGCAGCGCCTTCGCTCCATCGACCAGTGGCCGCTCGTCATGGCCGACGCGGAGCGCACCGCCGGCGTCGTCGCCGCGTCGCCGGCGATCGTGGGCGCCGGCTTCGCCGTCCGCGCCGAGGCGAAGAACGCCGTCGTCGTGCGCGGCGTCGATCCCGAGCGCTTCCTCGCGATCATCGACGTCCGGAGGCGCATGCGCGCGGGCCGGTTCGACGTCGCCGGGGGCGACGTGGTCATCGGCGCCGTGCTCGCGGGCGAGCTCGGCGTCGGCGTCGGCGACAAGATCCGGATCACGACGACCGAAGGGATCGACGATGTCGTCGCGATCACGGGCGTCTTCTCGCTCGGCAACGAGGCGGTCGACAGGACGTGGGTGATCACGTCGCTCCGCAGGGCGCAGACGCTCTATGCGCTCCCCGGCGGCGCGACCTCGATCGAGCTCAAGGTCGCCGACGTGTTCGCCGCCGAGACCGTCGCGGGCGAGCTGCGCGGGAGGACGGGGCTGAAGGCGGACAGCTGGATGAAGATCAACGCCGAGCTGCTCACCGGCCTCTCGGCGCAGAGCAGCTCGAAGAGCATGATCCAGTTCTTCGTCGTCCTCGCGGTCGCGCTGGGGATCGCGAGCGTGCTCATCGTGTCGGTCGTCCAGAAGTCGCGCGAGATCGGCGTCCTCCGCGCGGTCGGCACGTCGCGGGGCCGCGTCCTGCGCGTCTTCCTGATCCAGGGCGCGGTCCTCGGGCTCCTCGGGTCGTTCGTCGGATCGGCGCTCGGGGCGCTCCTGTCGAAGCTCTTCGAGGGCCTCGTGCGCGGGCCCGACGGCGCCCCGAAGTTCCCCGTGCAGCTCGATCTCGAGCTCTTCGTGCTCGCGACCGCCCTCGCGGTCGGCGTGGGGCTCCTCGCCGCCGTGCTGCCGGCGCGGCGCGCCTCGAGGCTCGATCCGGCGTCGGCGATCCGCAATGGCTGATCCGCTGCTCGTCGTCGAAGGCGTGGTGAAGGAATACGGCCAGGCCGTCGTCTCGCGCGCGCTCGACGGCGTCGATCTCCGGCTCGAGAAGGGCGAGTTCGCCGCGCTGATCGGCCCGTCCGGCTCCGGCAAGAGCACGCTGCTCAACATCATCGGCCTGCTCGACCGGCCGACGCGCGGGCGCGTGGTGGTCGACGGCAAGGACACGACGGGGCTCGACGAGGCGAGCCTCACCCGGCTTCGCGCGCGGACGCTCGGCTTCGTGTTCCAGTTCCATCACCTCTTGCCGATGTTCACCGCGCTCGAGAACGTGATGCTGCCCGCCTGGGGCGACGAGGGATTCCCTTCGTCGACCATGAAGGCGCGCGCGGCCGAGCTGCTCGGAGCGGTGGGGCTCGCCGATCGGATGAACTTCAGGGCGACCGCGCTCTCGGGCGGCCAGCAGCAACGCGTGGCCATCGCGCGCGCGCTGTCGCGAAGGCCGCCGCTCGTCCTCGCCGACGAGCCGACAGGGAACCTCGACACCGAGTCGTCGGCCGAGGTCTTCGCGTTGATGCGCCGGTTCAACCGCGAGCTCGGCACGACGTTCCTCGTCGTCACGCACGATCCGCGCATCGCCGAGCAGTGCGAACGGGTGATCGAGATCGTCGATGGGCGCATCGCCAGCGACCGCGCGTGACGCGTGGTGGCCTGATTTGCCCCGGAGTGACTCACATGAAGGCGAAAAGGCGGGAAGATTATTGTTCTTTTCTTCCCGCCTTCCCGCCTTCATGTTCAAATTAGGCCAGCACCCCTGCTCGGCGGCCGAACGGATACCGCGCTCACGACGCGCGTGAAGCCTTGCGGAGATCGTTGCGCGGTGAAGTCCCGAACTGCCGCGTGTACTCCCGGCTGAACTGCGACAGGCTCGAGTAGCCGACGCGCATGCCTGCGGTCGTCACATCGAGGCCTTCGACCACGAGCGCCCGCCGCGCCTCCTGGAGCCGAAGCTGCTTCTGGTACTGGAGCGGCGATATCCCGGTGAGCGCCTTGAAATGGTGGTGCAACGACGACACGCTCATCCCGCTCACGCGCGCGAGCTCGTCGAGCCGGAGCGGCTCTGCGAAGTTCTCGCGCAGCCAGCGAGCCGCTGTGTGCGCCTTCGCCTCGCCGCTCTTGCCGGCGACCAGATGCAGCATGCGCTGGCCGCATGGGCCTCGAAGCAGGTGGTAGGCGATCTCCTCCTCGAACAGGGGTCCAAGCGCGGGAGCATCCCTTGGACGATCGAGCAAGCGCACGAGGCGGAGCGTCGCGTCGAGCAGCTCGGGGGGCGCTCGGTCGACCGCGACGCCGCGCACAGCGCTGCTGGTCTTCACGACCCGCTGCACGTCGATCCGGTCCAGCAGAGCGCCGATCCGTCGCGGATCGAGGGCGAGCCCGATGCCGAGGTTCGGACGGTCTCGGCTCGCCGTCGTGACCGAGGAGTGCACGGGCAAGTCGGCCGAGACGACGAGGTAGTCACCGACGCCGTAGCGGTAGGTGTCCGAGGCGAGCAAGAGGCTCTTCGCTCCTTGCGCCACGAGCGCGAAGCACGGCCACTGAACCGTGAAGTACGGCTCTGACGGGCGCGACTTCCGGCTGATGTGGAGGTTCGGGAGCACCGTCGTGAACTCGCCGTCGCTCGGCGTTTGGCTCGCGACGGCCTTCGCGATCTCGCCGAGCAGGATGGAAGAATCGTGCATGTAGCTCCTCTGGTCGGGCGCGTCGCCTTGCGCGCATGCTGCACTCCCTCTCGGGACGGTCAAGCCCTGCGGCGTCGCCTGTGCGCAGGAGCCTGAGTTGGCCTTGCAGGATCGGGCAAAAACTCTGGAGGAATGAGGCAGCGACGAGGGGTCGTCGCCGGCATGCTGAGCCGCATGAAGACCACCGCATCGAACCCGCGCATGGCGCGCGGCTACGCGACCGCCGGGGCAGACCAGCCGCTGCGCCCGTTCACCTTCGAGCGCCGCTCCCCGAACGACGAGGACGTCGTCATCGACATCGCGTACTGCGGCGTCTGCCACTCCGACGTCCACGCCGCGCACAACGCCTGGGGCATGTCCCACTACCCGATGGTCCCGGGGCACGAGATCACCGGCGTCGTACGCGAGGTCGGCAAGGCGGTCGCCCGCTTCAAGAAGGGTGATCGTGTCGGAATCGGCTGCTTCATCGACTCGTGCACGACGCAGGGCCACCGCGACCGAGATCACGAGCACTACCTGCCTGGCCTCGTGCTCACCTACAACGGCTTCGAGCCCGGCTCGAAGGCGCCGACCCTCGGCGGCTACTCCGACTCGATCGTGGTCAAGGAAGGCTATGTGCTGTCGGTGCCGGAGGCGCTGCCGCTCGACGCCGCCGCTCCGCTCCTCTGTGCGGGCGTCACGGTGTACTCGCCGCTGCGCAAATGGCAGGTCGGTCCGGGCGCGAAGGTCGCCATCGTCGGGCTCGGCGGGCTCGGTCACGTGGCCGTGAAGATGGCTCGCGCGATGGGGGCCGAGGTCACGGTCCTCTCCCGCACGCTCAAGAAACGCGACGACGCCCTGAAGCTCGGGGCCAAGGCCGTCTTCGCGACGGAGAGCCCGGCCACCTTCGCCGACCTCGCGAGCGCCTTCGACCTCGTGCTCTCCACCGTGAGCGGCGACGTGGACTGGAACGCTTACCTCGGGCTCATCAGGCTCGACGGCACCTTCATCACCGTCGGGGTCCCTGACGGACCGGTGCCAGTCAGCGCGTTCCCGCTCATCGTCGGCCGACGCCGGCTCGCGGGCTCGTACATGGGATCCATCAAGGAGACGCAGGAGATGCTGGACTTCTGCGCCCGCCACGGCGTCACGGCCGACATCGAGATCATCGCGATCCAGGACATCAACACCGCATTCGCGCGCGTGGCGAAGAGCGACGTTCGCTACCGCTTCGTCATCGACCTCGCGTCGCTCGACAAGGAAGGACGTGCATCCTGAAGGAGCTGGCAGGCCCTCTGTGCAAGTGTTACCGAGCACCGTCGTTGATGCCGATGGTGCGCGTGTGGATCCAGCTCTTTGATGGCGGGGCGCTCGACCTACCGGAGAACACCATCGTCGAGGCGGATCAGGCGTGATGACGGGGGCGTCCAGCCGGTCAGCGAGCGCGGCCTGCGCGAGGCGGTGCTCGGGACGGTCGACTGGCAGGAGCAGCGGCGGCGGTGGGAGGGGCTCAAGGCGGGGCTGCCAGACGGCGCCGGGCTTGGGCCGAAAAGGTGCGGTTGCTTGATTTTAGGAGCAAAATCTTGAAGGGCTCGTGCGCTTCCGATGGCTCCGGGTCGGGGGCTCGGGGTACAACGCAGGACGCCATGGCCACCGCGGACCAGGTGAAAGCGCTCATTCGAAGCCACGCCGATGGCGACGACACGCGCTTCTACGCGATCGCCATGCAGGTGGCGGCGCAGGCGGCACGGAGCGGCCACGGCAAGTTCGCCCAGGAGCTGCGCGAGCTCGTCGATCAGGTGAAGGCGCGCGCGAAGGCGACCGAGCCCGTCCGAGGGCCCAAGCCCGTCCCGCTCGCGCAGCCCCGAGGCGAGCTCGCGGGGCTGCTCACGGTCGGCTACCCGAAGACGCGCGTGGCCGACATGGCGCTCACCGATGCGCTCCGCAGGCGCCTCGAACGCGTGCTCACCGAACAGCGTGAACGCGACCGTCTCCGCGAGCACGGGTTTTCGCCCATGCGGAAGCTCCTGCTCGTGGGCCCCCCCGGGACCGGCAAGACGATGACCGCGGCGGCGCTCGCGGGTGAGCTCGGCCTGCCGCTCTTCAGCATCCAGCTCGACGGACTCATCACCAAGTACATGGGCGAGACGGCCGCCAAGCTGCGCGTGGTCTTCGACGCGATCCAGGCCACGCGTGGCGTGTACCTGTTCGACGAGTTCGACGCGCTCGGTGGCGAGCGCGGCAGCAAGAACGACGTCGGCGAGATCCGGCGCGTCCTCAACTCCTTCTTGCAGTTCCTTGAGCAGGACGAGTCCGACAGCCTCGTGCTCGGAGCAACCAACCACGTCGGGCTGCTCGACCGCGCGCTCTTCCGCCGCTTCGATGCGGTCCTCGGGTACGCGCTACCCACGCCGGAGATCGCGACGCACGTAATGCGCAGCCGGCTTGCTCTCCTCGACACGAGCAACATCGATTGGAGCGTCGCAGCGAAGGCAGCCGACGGGCTGAGCCATGCCGAGATTGCGATGGCGTGCGAGCAGGCCGCGAAGAACGCCATCCTCGACCACACCACTGCCGTGCGCGACGCGGAGCTCGTGGCCGCGCTCGAGGAACGACGCAGCACGCACGCGTAGCGGGCACACGGGGGGACTGACGCGTGGCCGCTCCTCGCAACCGCAAGCACATCCTCGTCCCCGGTCATCCATCGACGGAGGCGTACAAGCCTCACCCGCGGAAGATCGCGGTCACCAAGCCGGCGCCACCCACGAGCCGCAGCAAACACGGCAAGGCTCTCGAGCGCGCGCTGAAGACCGCGGTCGCGGAGGCCGACCAGCGTCGCCGGGACGCGGGCATCGCGGTGCACGGTGCCGAGCCGGGCATCTACGTGCAGTTCGAGAGCCAGCCAGGCGCTCCACTCCAGATGAGCGCGCTCGAGGACGTCCGGCAGGGCATCGAACTGGTCGCCGTGAGCCACACCAAGACGGACGAGCCGGAACCTCGCCGCATCGAGCGCGCCACGGTCTTCGTGCCCGATGGGAAGGTCAAGCACTTCCTCGAGCGCTTCGAGAGCTACGCGAAGACAGCACCCAAGAAGAAGGGCGAGCGCCGGCACGAGAACATGCTCGACCCTGTGGCGACGCTGCGGCTCGCGACGCTCCGCGGGCTGTGGACGGACGCGGCCGAGGCCTACCCCGACGAGCATGAGGTCATCTGGTGGGAGGTGTGGCTTCGCCGACAGGATGGCGACGAGCTCGCGCGCTTGCTCGAGTTTGCCGGGCTCAAGCAGCTCGACGTGGCGCCCCGCCGCCTCCAGTTCGACGACCGCATCGTCACGCTGCTGCGCGCTTCACCCTCGCAGCTCGCTGCCTCCGTCGATGTGCTGAACGACGTCGCCGAGGTGCGGAAGGCCAAGGAGACGGCGACGGTCTTCGTCGACATGGGGCCGGACGAGCAAGGTGACTGGGTGAAGGAGCTCGTCGCGCGCACGGCGCCGCCACCCGCGGACGCGCCAGCCGTGTGTCTCCTCGACACGGGCGTGAACCGCGGACACCCGCTGCTCGAGCCGTCGCTCGACGCCGCGGATTGCCAGGCCTGCGATCCGTCCTGGGGAACCCATGACCACGACGGCCACGGCACCGAGATGGCCGGGCTTGTGCTCTACGGCGATCTCGCGCCGGTGCTCGCCGGATCGTCGCCGCTTGCGCTCCGGCATCGCCTCGAGTCGGTGAAGATCTTGCCGCCGAACGGCCAGAACCCGCCCGAACTCTACGGTGCCGTCACGGCCGAGGCGGCAGCCGTGCCGAGATCCAGGCGCCTTCGCGGAGGCGCTGCTTTTCGATGGCGATCGCCGCGACGGACGAGCGCGATCGAGGCCAGCCCACCTCCTGGTCCGCCGCCGTCGACGCGCTCGCGGCGGGACGCGCGTTCGACACGAGCACGCGCGGGCTCGTCTACCTCGACGAGGGTGACGAGGCTGCTCGTCGGCTGTTCGTGTTGTGCGCGGGCAACGTCGATCCGAACGCTCTCCAACCAGCGCACCTCGACCGGAGCGACACCGACCCCATCCACGATCCGGGCCAGGCCTGGAACGCGCTCACGGTCGGCGCCTTCACCGAGAAGTCCGTCATCACCGACCCAAGGTGGTCGAGCTGGCAGCCCGTGGCACGACCGGGGGACCTGTCGCCGTGGAGCACGACGGGCGTCACCTTCGCCGAGTCGTGGCCGATCAAGCCCGACGTCGTCTTCGAAGGCGGCAACGTCGTGACGAACGCCAAGGGAGAAGTCGACTTTCCGTGCCCTGACCTCAGCCTGCTCTCGACGCACTGGCGCCCCTCGGAGAAGTCGTTCGTGCTGAGCTGGGCGACGAGCGCCGCGACGGCACAGGGTGCCCGCATGGCCGCGATGATCGCCGCCGAGTACCCGACGCTCTGGCCCGAGGCAGTGCGCGCGCTCATCGTGCACGCCGCCGAGTGGACGCCCGCGATGCTGGCCCCCCTGCGCGGTGCGAGCGGCAAGCGCGAGCGCGCGAGACTCGTCCGGCGCTACGGCTTCGGCGTGCCCAGCATCGAGCGCGCGCTCCGCAGCGGGAGCGACGCGCTCACGCTCATTGCACAGGACCGTATCCGGCCGTTCGCGCCGAAGCCGACGAAGCCCAACGAGCGGCAGATGGGCGACATCCACTTCTTCGAGTTGCCGTGGCCGCGCGAGGTGCTGCAGGGCCTCGGCGAGACGCCTGTGCGCCTGCGCGTCGCGCTCTCCTATTTCATCGAGCCGAACCCGGGCCGGCGCGGCTGGAAGAAGCGCCACCGCTACGCCTCGCACGGCCTGCGCTTCGAGGTGAAGGGCCCGACCGAGTCGATGGAGGAGTTCCGCAAGCGCCTCAACCAGAAAGCGCTCGACGAGGACGAGGAGAAACCCTCGACCGGCGGCGACTCCTCCGAGTGGTACCTCGGCGAGCAGGCCCGCAACCGCGGCTCGGTCCATTCGGACGTCCTCTCTGGCTTCGCTGCCGACCTGGCCGAGCGAGGCGTCGTCGCGGTCTACCCGGTGAGCGGCTGGTGGAAGGACCAGCCTAGGCGCGACCGAAGCCACCTCGGCGCGCGGTACGCGCTGGTCGTGAGCATCGAGACCCCGGGCGTCGAGGCGGACCTCTGGACGCCGGTGGCCCAGCAGGTCGGCGTGCCGGTCGAGGTCGCGGGCTGACCGTCGCCCCTTCGGCGCTCTCCGACTATCTTCGACTCTTGTTGGCAGAGTCAGCCTGGTGCAGCCTGCTCCCGTCCGCAGGGACTGTCCATGCCGAGCGGAGCAAGCCTGATGACCACCGAACCCTGGGTTTCGGTCGAAGACGTCGCCAAACACCTCGGAGTGGCCCGCGACTCGGTGTACCGCTGGATCGAGGGGCGCGGGCTGCCGGCCCACAAGATCGGCCGCCTCTGGAAGTTCAAGCTGTCCGAGGTCGATGAGTGGGTCCGCGCCGGCGGTGCGGACGCGGGGGATGAAGCTGAGGTAAAGAAGTGACCGGGAACACCTCGCCACGTGAAGGGATGATGGCCATTGTCCGAAACCGCCGTGCGCTCATCACCGGCGTGCAGCCGTTCGACGCGGACGAGCGCGGCCGGTTCCACCTCGTCGAGGTCGAGTACACCGACGGCGTCGGCGCAGAGTCCGACCAGGTCTTGTGGGAGGTCGAACCGCATCCCGACGTGCTCGAGCCGTCCGCGCTCCCGCGTGTCGAGTCGGCCCCGCCGATGGAGCCGCGAGAGCTCGACGCGATGGTGCGGGCGGCGCGCTGGTCGGCGCTGACCCCCTCGCTCCCGTTCTCCGGCCTCGACGAGGATCGTCCCCCGCTCGCCGCGCCGCTGTTCGGCGCGATCCACCCGGAGGCCTACCAGCTCGTCCCCGTGCTGCGCGCACTGGAGATGCCGCGCGTCGCGCTGATGCTCGCCGACGCCGTTGGCCTCGGAAAGACCGTGCAAGCGCGCATGGTGCTTCGTGAGCTCATGCTGCGGCGCCGCATTCGCCGAGTGCTCGTCCTCTGCCCTGCATCGCTGCGCACCCAGTGGCGCGATGAGATGGACGAGAAGTTCTCGCTCTCGTTCGACTTCGTCGACCGCCCACATACGCTGCGGCTTCAGCGTGAGCTGGGGCTCGACGCGAACCCATGGCGCGTCCACGAGCGAATCATCGCGAGCTACCACTACCTGAAGCAGCCTGACGTTCTCGAGCAGTTCCGCGGCACGGCGGAGCCCGGAGAGGATGGCCGGCTCCGGTGGGATCTGCTCATCGTCGACGAGGCGCACAACCTCGCGCCCTCGAGCTTCGGGGAGGACTCCGACCTCGCGCAGATGCTCCAGCTCATCTCGCCGTGGTTCGAGCACCGCGTGTTTCTCACGGCGACGCCGCATAACGGGCATACGCGCTCGTTCTCCGGTCTGCTCGAGGCGCTCGACCCCGTAAGATTCACGCGCAAGTCCGAGCTCGAGGCCACCGACCGCAGCCGCGTCTCCGAGAGCATCATTCGCCGCCTCAAGAGCGAGATCAACCAGGCCTACGTCGCGCTCGGAGAACCGCCTCGTTTCTCCGAGCGTATCGTCGACGCGCTGCCGGTCTTGCGTTTCGGCGCGCAGGAGCGCGGCCTCTCGGATGCGTTTCGGGACTTCCGCAAGGCGCTTCACAAGGCCACGGCGAGAGCATCTGCGAGTGAGCGCGCCGCCGCCGCGTTCGCCCTTGAGGTGCTGCAGAAGCGCCTCCTCTCCGGGCCGTGGGCGTTCGGCCAGAGCTGGCTCGCGCTGCTCGACGGCCTGCGCGCACACGATGCCGGAGCGGGCACGCTCGACACGATCTCCAAGGTGCGCGGCATCGTCCAGGACGATACGGAGGACGACACCGAGCGCGAGAGCCGCGAACGTCAGGCAAGCCGCACGAGCGGCGCCTGGTTGCGCAACTTTCGGGAGGCCGTCGACTCCGAGCTCGACGACGTCACCTACGCGCAGTCGACGAGCTTCGACCTGGCCTACTTCCGAGAGCCGCTCAAGCTGCTCGGTGGGGCCGTCGAGCCGCCTCGCTTCAACCTCAAGAACGCTCTTCTCGTTGAAAAGCACGTTCACGCGTGCGTGCTGACGGCGTTGTACGGACTCGCTCGCCGATTGAGTGAAGGCGAGCGGCTCCAAATCGAAGAGGTCCTCGCAAGGTGTTTCCCCTCGACGCTGAAGCCGTACCTCTTCACGCCTGGAGGCGAGGTACGCAGCGAGGTGCTCGACATCAGCGAGCTCGGTGCGCTGCTGAGGCTGCACCGAGATGCCATTCTGCGCGACGTCGAACGAGCGTTCCGCGCGGCCTGGCCAGAGGAGGATGCAGACGCTGTCTCCAGGGAGCGGCTCGAGTCGATCGTCGACGGCATGCCGTCGTCGCTCGCCGAGGTACTGCGCCGATTCAAGCGACGCCTTGACTGGGCACGCGGCGAGCTATCGCGCCTAGCGCGCGAGGAAGCGCAGAAGGGCGTCCTCGATCCGGAGGACCAGGCCCACCGCCGTCGTTGCCAGCGCGTCATCGAGCGACTGAAGGGCCAAGCCCAGCGGACCCGAGCCCAGGCGCAGGGGGGCGGCGACGACTCGGACACGATGGGCGCGCTCGCGCGCGAGGGCTTCCTCCCCGGCTATGGGCTCGAGTCCGGCAGCATCATCGGCACCGCGGAGCCCCCGCGTATGACGCAGGGACTCGGTGAGTTCGATCTGCCGAGAGCGCCGACGATCGCGCTTCGCGAGTACGTCCCGGGCAACGCCATCTATGCGAACGGCTTTCGCTTCGTTCCGAGGCGCTTCCAGCTCTCGCCGGACGACACGATGCGGCTCCGCGTTGATGCTGCCAAGCAGGTCGTATCCGAGCTCGGAGGGAACGATCAGGCCGCTCCTCTTGGGGCCGAGGAGCTCCGCGCGGTGCCCGTCTGCGACGTGCTGTTGCCCTCGCAGTCGCAGATCTCCGACGAGGAGGACTTCCGCTTCCAGATGCCCGTTGCCGTCTACGCCCTCGAGCGCGGGGCCCATCGCGGCGGGATGGCATGGACCTGGGGTGAAACCGCCTTCCACGCACGTCGCGCGGTCCAGCTCCGGATGGTGAACGTCGGACCGAAGGGAGAGGTCGGTGGAGGCCGGATCGGCTACCTGCTCTGCCTCGCGTGCGGGCAGTCTCACTCTCCCTACGCGTCACAGCGGTCGCGCGACGAGTTCCGAAAGAAGCACGAGGAGCGCTGCAACCATCGGGTGGGGCCGACCGGCTTCTTCGTTGACGTGGAGGTCGACGTCTTCGGCCTTCAGGGGGCGACCGACGCAGCGGATGCATTCAGCCTCGTCGAGGCGATTCGCATGGGTGCAGCGAGAGTCCTCGACATGGAGGTCGAGGACCGGCAGATCACGAGCATCGGTCACGCGGGCGACGACCCGCTGGATGTGCTGCTCTACGATCCGATGCCCGGAGGCTCAGGGCTCCTCGAGCAGTTGGTGCTGCGCTGGCCCGAAGTTCGCGAGGCCGCGCTGGCAATTGTGCAGGGGTGTGCAAGCGCCTGCGAGCGCTCGTGCATCGACTGCCTGCAGACCTATCGCAACCGCTTCTACCACCAGTATCTCGACCGCCACCGGGCGAAGGACCTGCTCGAGCGCGGGCCGTCGACGTTGACGGAGCTGCATCCCATCCCGGAGCGGCTGCCACGAACGATGACCACGGTGGGGCAGCCGCAGACCGTGATCGAGCAACGGTTCAAGCGATTTCTGATCGAGGCAGGCTTGCCGACGCCGGAGGCGCAGAGGCGGATCGACCTTGGGGGCAGTCATCATACCCTGCCGGACTTCTTCTACCCTGGCGAAGAGGCCGATGAGCCCGGCATCGCCATCTTCCTCGACGGAATGGCAGGCCACATTCACGGCAACCCGGAGCAAGCGGAGCGCGATCGATTTCTCCGTGAGAAGCTTCGCTCCCTCGGCTACGAGGTGGTCGAGGTGCGGTCGTTCGAGCTCGACGACCGGGCCGCGGTTGTAGCAGCGGTTGCGAGGGTCGCGAAGTACCTGCTGGGCCGAGAGAAACAGCGGGCGGTTCGCGATGACTCGACCTGGTTTGATCGCGCCCGCGGCGACGGGAAGGTTCCAGGCCGCGTGCTGCGACTGGTTCGGACGGAGAGGCGCACACCAGACTCCGTGCCGATCGTCGCTCTGCGCGCAGCGGCGGGTGCCTTCTCTGAGGGCCAGAACCCTGAGGCTGTCGGCTTTGGGCGCGTCGAAGGAATCACCCATCGCTCTGGCTTCTTCGTCGCGCAGGTGATCGGCGATTCGATGAACGAGGTGGCTCCTCATGGGGCCTGGTGCCTGTGGGAACATCTCGGGGCCGGCTCCGCGCCTCCTGCGCCCGGTCAGAACCTGTTGGTCAGACGCCCGGACGAGGGGGACGCCGACTTCGGCGAGTACACGTTCAAGCACCTCGCCGAGGGGCCCGATGGGCGGTACCTCGCTCCGCGGAGCACCAACCCCGCTCACAGACGCATCCCGCTCGCGCCCGATGCCGAGGTTCAGGCCATCGCGCGGTTCATCGCCGTGCTCGAAGAGGGAGACGGGGAAGGACCATTCTCTCTCTCTTGTGGCCCTGCACCCCCCACCGCGCACGCATAGGACCAGGCTCCAGGTCCAAGTCGGACGCATTGGACTTTGCGGCGGGACGAGCATGAGGACCAGGACCAGCCACGAGCCCCGATGCCCTGCGGCGAGGACGTGTATGGGGAGCGGTAATTGAAAAGCCGGCTGTCTGAATCATGGCGCTTCGCATCGAGGCGCTGAGCCGATCGCATCGTGCCCTGAACGCCGATTTTCAGAACCAGCATGCGTCGCTCGTCGAGTACCTCAACCGGTTAGCGCTCCGGCATGCCGAGCAGGTCATGCTCACGCGGACGCACCTGGCCCTCGATGAGGTCTCGGGTGGAACGCGGAAGAAGGCGAGGACCAAGAAGAAAGTGACGAGGAAGATGGCTGACACCAGGAAGAAGTCGACAAACAGGAAAGTAGCAACCGGCGCATCAATCAAGAAGCCAGCCGCCCGGAGGAAGTCGTGACGCGCGCTGGACCGAGGGGAGAAGTTTTCGCCGGGCAGATCCTGCTCTACCGCAGCGAGGACGGTCGCACGAAGCTCGACGTGCGCCTCGAGAACGAGACCGTCTGGCTCAACCAGCGCCAGCTCACGGATCTGTTCGGCAAAGCCAAGGGAACCATCAGCGAGCACATCAAGCACATCTTTGAGGACGGCGAACTCGACCCGGGGGCAACTGTTCGGTCGTACCGAACAGTTCAACTCGAGGGGGACCGCGAGGTCGCCCGCGACGTCGAGCACTACAACCTCGACGTGGTCATCGCCGTCGGTTTCCGGGTCCGGAGCCCGGCGGCGGTGCGCTTCCGGCAGTGGGCGGCCGAGCGGCTCAAAGAGTACATCATCAAGGGTTTCGTACTCGACGACGACCGACTCAAGCGCACCGACCGCGCCGCGGACTACTTCGACGAGCTGCTCGCGCGCATCCGCGAGATCCGCGCGAGCGAAGCGCGGGTCTATCAGCGCATCCGCGAGATTTTTGCGCTCGCGTCGGACTACGATGAGAGCGACCAGGCCACGCTGCGTTTCTTCGCGTTCATGCAGAACAAGATGCACCATGCCGCGACGGCCTCACGGCGGCCGAGATCGTTCGTCGCCGCGCAGACGCCGAGAAGCCCAACATGGGGCTGACGAGCTGGAGCGGCGGTCGCGTACTCAAGCGCGACATCGGCACGGCGAAGAACTACCTCGACGCCAAGGAGATCGACACGCTAAATCGGATCGTCGTGATGTTCCTGGACCGTGCGGAGTTCCGCGCGCAACGTAGGCGCGACATCAGGATGTCCGACTGGGAGGCGGACCTCGACAAGTTCCTCGCCGACACGGAGCTGCCCGTGCTGGTCGGTGCTGGAAGCGTCTCGCACGACGATGCCCTCGAATGGGCCGGCGCGCAGTACGACGCCTTCGCCGAGCGGCGCCGCGTCGCAACGGAGACGGAGGCCTCGGCGCGGTACCTCGATGACCTCACGACGACCGCAAAGCTACTCGAGGGCGGCGTCGCCAAACCCGTACCCAAGCCGCGTAGAACACGCGAATCGAAGAAGGGTGGGCCGTGACAAAGACTGCCGCCCCCACCGAGCTCACTGGCGCCCGCGAGGACGACGGCGAAGCGTTCGACAGGGGCACGGGCGGGCTGGGTATTGAGCCGCGAAATCGGCCAGTTCAGGGCGCCGACGCCGTTAAGTGTAAGCGGCCACGCGCTCTCGCGCCGAGGTCAGCTCAGGCGAGTCAGTTGGGAGACGATGCGCCGGCTATCGCAGCGATGGATCCGGACACCCAAGATCATGCACCCCTGGCTCGGCGACCGCTTCGACGTTGGTATCCGAGACAGGAGCCGAGTGCGTTAGCAGCAGATGCTTGGATCTGTGCGGGGGGCGGCCCGAGTCGGCCAGCAGGGCGACGAAGGGTGGTCCCTACCGCGACAGGGGGAACGCCTTCGCGCAGAGATCGAGCGGCAGCAGAAGGCGTAGGTCACGGCCACGCGCGAGCCGAGCACGCACGCGAAAGGCTGTCGACGCCGTGTGGCGCATCGACGCCGCCTCGGCCATTCGCGTGCCCCCGCCGTTCGAACGTCCTCCCCGTCCATCTGGACATCCTCGCGCCGGGCCGCGGCCCCGCTGGGCGGCGGCGGCTCCGGCGAGCTCAGGCGATGCAGCAGAACGTGGACGGCTCGGCCGGCTGGAACTCGCCGACGGGCTCGCCGCCCTGCGGTGCGCACGCGCCCGGCTCCACCGCCATGACCGCGGCCGACTTGCTTCCCAGGCCGACGCCGGGCGGTGTCACCCCGCAGAACGGAACGCTGGAGTCGACGAGGGTCGATGCGACCAGGTCCGTGCATGCCGCGTCGCGGTACACGGACGCCATGATCGTGCACGAGGCGCCGGTCGGCTCGCCGCAGCTGCATGGAGTGCAGTCGCGGCCGTCGAGCACGTCTTTATAGAAGACATGCCTCTGGGCGTAGCCCTCCGGACACTCGGCTTCGCCCTCGTGGTAGACGCAGGTCAGGAACCCGGGCGGCGCTGCCGGCGCGCACGTGGTCGCGTCGGCGCACTCGGTGTGCGCCCCGGCGACGCAGGCCCTCGCGCGCGTCGTCCACAAGAGCGCGTTCTGGGGGATGGGCTGCGGGGCTTCGACGCGCGGCGTACATGCGCCGGCCGTGATCGAGGGCGCCGCGATCGTCAGCGACTGCACGCAGGGCTCGCCGTTGCAGTCGTGATCGGCAGGGATCGCGCTCCCTGCGGTGCAGGCGCCGTCCCATGCGTCGGGCGCGGCGAACGGCGTCGTGACCGCGTCGGGCTCGTCGCCGGGGCACGAGGAGGACGATGCGGCCCACGCGGTGGGGAGCGAACACGAGATCTCGGGCGGGTCGCACGCGCAGGTCGGGCACGTCTTCGGCACCTCCTGGAGATCGGCGAAGCCCTCGTACCCGATCGTCGGCGCGTCGGCGGGGCAGTCGGGGGTGGCCTCCGGCGGGCCGAACCAGAGGAGCGCCGGGCCGGACCAGCCGAGCGGGGCGGGGGAGACGCACTGGCCGGAGCACAGCGCGCTGTGCTCCTGACCGCCAGCGCCGCCCTGACCGCCAGCGCCGCCCTGACCGCCGCCGTCACCACCACCACCGCCGCCCTGACCGCCGTCGCCGCCGTATTTCTCGCACCACTCAGGATAGTGGACGCGCTCTTCGTCCGAACATGGGCCCTCAATGACGATGGGGGCTTGGGTGCAGCTCGCAGTCAACAGGACGCCTGCGAGGGCAAAGCTCGGAACGCGCATGCGTCGTACCCTATGGGAATGATGGCCCTGAGCGCAAGGCGGCTGTCGTACCGCGGGCCTGGCGCGCGCTGAGCATTCCCTCGGTCGTGAAAAGTTTCTCATTCTTGTCACCTTGGGGGACGGCGGATACCTCTGCCGCCGGACCTCCTTATAGGTTCAGTTCGAGACCGATCCCGAACGCCGCACCGAGCGCGGGAGCGCTCCAGATTGCGCGCTCTCCTTCGGCGATGCCTCCACGGCGGAGGAGTGACGCGTCGATCGTGCGCTGGACCGCCTCGGCCGTTCCGTACCCAGAGAGGCCCTCTGACAGCGGCCACCTGACGCCGGCTCGCAGGCCAATTCCGGCACGAAGATTCAGCAGCATTCTCGCGATCCTTGGAGCTTCGGGCACGACACGGAGCACGCCGAGCTCTCCGACCCCGCACGCGAAGAGAAACCGCCGGTGAAGGCACAGGGCAGCGTTCGCGGTGAGCGCCGATGTCGCCACACGCACGTCGTCCACGTTGGTCGACAGCGACGAGAGCCCGCGGGCTTCCAGCGCGACCGACCATGCCGGCCAGCGTCCCGTGGCCGCCAACGTCGGCCCAACCGCAACGCCGGGCGTCATCCCCAGCGCCATCGTGGCACCGGCGCCTACGCTCCACCGGAAGCGCTCCGCCGCAGCTTGCCCCGCACTGCTCGAGGGCGGCGCCTGCACGGATCGCAGCTCGCGCGCCGGCGCCGCCTTGCCCGGGCGGCGCGCGGGTGGCGTCTCGCTCGGTGGCAGCGCCGGCTGCCCCGCGCACGGGCGCTCGGGGGAGCATGGCGCCTCGGCCGGCGTCGCGGGCTCTTCCTGCGGGGCCGGCGCTGCCTGCGGCGGCGGGCGCTCGCCCGGGTCGTCGAGCTGCACGGCGATGGACAGGGCCACCATCGAAACCAGCGTCTTGCAGTCTCCGCGGGTCCTGTAGCCGTCGGTCCAGCGCAACCTGCCGCCGCGATCGCGAAGGTACATCGACGCAATGAGCTCGCCCTGCTCTTGTACTATCGACGCCGCCATCGCGAGCGGAGCCTCCGCGTCGAAGGGGTCGAAGCTCATGCGCCGGGCGATCTCCGCGCGCAGGAACCGCTCGTCGGGGCAGCGCTCGGCGCCTGGGCCGAGCGTGAGCTCGAGCCGCACGCGGGCCCGGCGCGGTCCGGGATCGGCCCGGGCCGGCGTGGCCGCGAGCTGCGCGATGGCGACCGCGACCAGCGAGGCGAGCGTCGCGCGCCATGCCTGCTTTCCCCGTCGCCGGCCGTGCGACGGGGGGCGCGCGCGTCGCGGCGGCTCTGCGCTCACGGCCGAGCGTGCCCCGTCGTGCCGCCGGTCGTGGTGACCGGCAGCGCTCCTGCGCTCGATCGCAGCCGCTCGCGCAGCAACGTCAGCCGGCCGTGAGGAAACCGCTGAGCATGCGCATCGATGTGCTCCAGGGCGGCGGCGCGCTCGCCGTGCAACAGCGCCTGCCTGGCCGCATCGAGCAGCGCGAGCTCCTCGTCGAGCCGATCCTGGCGCTGGTCTGGGGGCGCCGGGGCGTGCCTCGATCCGGCGGGCTTGCGCTGACCTGGCCCATCGGTCGTCCGTGCCGCGGGCGCTCGGGGGCTCGGGGTGTCTCGGGGGCTCTGGGTGTCGGCGGAGCGCGTTGCGTCGTTGGGGCGCGGCGCTTCACCGAGAACGCCCCGGGGTCGCGGCTCCGGCGTCGGGTCCGGATGTGTGCTCCGCGCGACGACGAACGATATCGCGCCCGGGCCGAGATGGCGCGCCCAGTCCACCGGTGCTCGAGCGAGCCACGCGGCCAGGAGCACGCCGCCGGCGACGCCTGCCGCACCCCACCCGAGCGCCGGTCGAAGGGCCCGGGCGACCGGGCGCGCGAGGCCCGCGAAGCGTGCTCGCCACCGTGTCCCATCGACCCGCGCACCGGCGCTCGGCGCGGCCGGGTCGCTCGCGGGCAGGATCGTCTCGCGGAGCGAACGCAACGAGGTCGCGGAGAACAGCGGGAGCACGAGGACGCTGGACCGGAGCGCCCGTCTCTCTTCGGGGCGCAGCCGCTTCTCGGCGGCGCGGTAGTCCCGGCGCGCGAGGCGCAGCCGGCTCGCCGCGGTGTGCTCGTTGAGCGAAAGGGCGCGCGCGATCTCGCGCATCGGGACGTCGTACGCGTCGGCCAGGACGAGGACGGCGCGGCGCTCGGGCGCGAGCTCCGACAGGAGGCGGATCGCGAGCGCGAGCCGCTCCTGCACGGCGATGTGATGCTCGCTGCTCGCCGCGATGTCTGCCTCCTGGAAGCAGGCGGCGTCCGCGAGCCCTACCGGCACCTCGCGGCGCCGGTAGGCGCGCTCCAGGTGATGGCGGACCTGCCGCCAGGCGATCCCGAAGAGCCACGACGCCTCTGCCCTCCAGTGCTCGCCGAGCCGCTCCGGTCGAGCTGGATCGGGCATGCCCGTGGGTGTGCTGCGCGGGCGACGAGGTGTGTCACCCGCTGCGCTGTCTGCGGGGACGGCCGCTAGCGCGGGCGCTGCGGCGGTTCCCAGGTGGTCTGGCGAGTCCACCAGGGCCGTGGCGCGCGCGCTGCTGGACCGCATCGGGTCGTACCGGGGGAAGCTGCGGTAAGCGCCCAGCAGGACGTCCTGGCACAGGTCGTCGAGGTCGTCCTCGGCGACGCCGAGGAACCGGAGCATGCCAGGGAGGACATGAACGGCGGTTGTGTGCATGGATGTCCAGGCGCCGTGCTGGACCGGGTCGGCCGGAGGACGAGAAGGGCTCATGCTCAGAATTACGGGGCGTTTCTCGTAGCCGTCACAGAATCGGTCCGGGCCGAAGCCCCCTCCGACCCGATGCGGCCCCCCTTCGACCCTGTGCGATCCCAGCTCGGACGAGGGGCGACCCCCTTCGACCGGATGGAACGCCCGACGGGAAGGGGGGGCAGGTCCTCCAGCAGCCGGAGGCCTCCAGCTGCCGTTCGCCGCGTGGCGAACCTGCCCGACCCTCCGATCTTCCGGGAGTTCGATGTCGGCGCCCCGCGCCCAGAGTGTCGTGATGTCACGATAGCGCGTGCGTGCGCTGGTTCCCCGCAAACGTGACGGCGGTGGGGGGGGACGATGACGTAGAAGGCGTGCTTGGCCGACGGGCCGACATGCATGGACACCGGGGCCCATTTCGATCACCGACGCCGGGCAGCCTCCTCAGCGGCCCACGACGCCCGTAGCAGCTGGATAGCCGACCGCGGACGGCTCGTCGGAGCGCACCGCGCGAGGATGATCTTCCAGCCGTTCCGTGCGCTCGCCGCCTCCGCGACGATGTCTGCGACCTCGCTCGCGTCCACCCGCTCTTCGGAGAGCCGCGCCGTCGCACCGTACTCCGCAGCGAGCGCACGGCGCTCGGCTGGGCCCTTGGCGCGCGCGAGGATGCACGCGTAGGCCTCGCACGAGTACGCGAACGTCTCGCGCTTGCGGTACTCGATATCGAGGAGCCACTCCTTCGTCCGCGTCTCGCGAAGACCGACGGTCGCGCGCTTGCAGTTGTGGAAGATGTGCGCGGCCTCGTGAACGATGAAGTCGGCGAACGGATCGTCGTCCGCGAAGTACTCGGCCGAGACATAGCAGGTCGTCCCCTCGCTCAAGCCAACGAGGCGCGGCGCGTCCTCGCCGAGCAGATCCGCGTCGAGGCTCGCGAGGTACAGGTTGGCGAGCGTCCACGCCGAGCTGTCGTATCCATGCTCCAGCAAGAGCGGCTCGATGTTCGCGCTCGTGACGAACACGACCGACTTCTCGAGCGTCGCGAGCACCGCGTCCTGCTCGACCCGCGGGAACAGCCCCCGCACCATCGGCTCGACCTTGCCGCGCGCGATCGCGACGACGTCGGCGTGCGGCAGGGATTCGTGCGCGAGTCCTTCGGCCCGCCGCCGCACCTCGCGAACGAGCGCGCCTCGGAGCTCCTCATGGGCGCGGTGCGCACGCTCCATGAACTCGCCGGGCCACGCCGCGTTGTGTGGGTCGGTCTCGCCGGTGCGGAGGTACCGCTCGACCTCGTCGGCGATGCTGGGCACGTTGCTCACTGGCGCATTCTACCGCGACAGCGCTTATCCGCGACGCACCCTCTTCTTGCTGCTCTTCTGGGTCGCCTTCGTGCCGGTCTCCCTGGGCTTCGCCGCTGGTCTCGACTTCGATGCGACCTTCTTTGCCTTCGGCTTGGTCTTCTTCGAAGCAGCGGGCTTCGTGGCTCCGCCTCTCGACATGGTCTTCCCTAGCTTCGCCGACTCGAAGCGGGGATGGGCCCGCAGGACGCACGTCACGGAGACCTCCGTGGCATCGAAGATGGGCGGGGGACAGCCCGTCGCCGCCATCGTGCTGCGGATCGTCTGGATACCTTGTCCTTCCGCCTGGGCGAGCTGGAGGCGAGAGAGGAACCAGGCGAGCGCCTGGTTTCGCCAGCGGGGCGTGACGGAACCCGTGCGGAGGTTCTCCAGCGTCACGCCGACGGGAAGCGGCCCCGGTGAGACGAGCTCGATGCGATCACGGTACGAGGTGAAGCGGCCAGGATCGACGAGCTCATAGTCTCGATGCGCGAGCGCGTTGACCATCGCCTCCTGGAGAGCTCGCCGTGGATACTTCTCCGCGTTCGGCGCCTCGAGGTCGGTCTTGTCGAACAGCGTCACGGCTTCGGCGTCGAGGAGCTCCTGAAGGCGGCGCGCCTGATCGAGCAGCGTGCCGGGGATCTCGAAGCGACGAGCGATGGGATCGGTGCGATCGAGCCCCGGGTACGCGGAGAAGATCGAGAACGCGCCGGGGATGAAGCGCTGGGGTTCTCGTCCGAAGAGCAACACGGCGAAGTTCCTCGGACGCAGCACGCCGGAGAGCGGCTCGGCCACGCACAGCGACGGCACGAACGGCGACAGCTGGACCCCGGCGACCAGGTAGGGCTCGACACCACGGTCGAACGTGAAGACCCCCATGCGCTGCAGCGCGTCCCTCAGCGTGAGCAGGTCGATGTCGTTCACGGTCGCGGCGTTGCACGGCCTCCGATCCCAGGGCTCCAGTGCCCCCTTGCGAACGAGCAGGTCCTTGAGGAGCCCGTTCCGCGCCTCGATGGTGGAGCGGCTCACCCGCACGAAGTGCTTCGCCCCCTCGTTGTTTCGGCGAAACGTGTGCGCGGAGCCCGTGGCAGGTTGGAGGAAGACCAGGATCCGCCGCTGCGGATCATCCGACTCGAGCTCCTCGACGAGCGGCGCCAGAGGCGGAGAAACGCGATCCCTGCACCGGGTCAGGACCGTGTTCTCGACCTCCTTCAAGCGTGCCGCGGTCAGCCCCGCGCGAACGAGCTTGGGAAATCCGCTCTCGTCCTTCTCCTCCTTCGCACCGCACACCACGTAGCCGCCGCCCAGATTCTGGAGGTCGTTCGCGAAGGCGGAGAGCGTCTCGACGACGTCGTTGACGTCAGCGACGTTCTCTTTCCATTCCGTCTGCTCGCTCTCCCGCCTCGCGAGCTCCACGAGGTCGATGCGGGCCGTCACGAGAGCACCACCTTCTTGCCCGCCCCGATGAGGCGCGCACACTCGTCGCGCAGGCCAGCCAGCGCAGCGTCGAGCTGCTCTTGCGCGCGCGGGAGGCCGCGCCGCAGGGCGGCGGATCCGAGGCGCCCGAGCTGGCCCTCGGTGTTCCACCACTTGGCGAGGTCCATCTCACCGAAGCGCGCGACCAGGAGGCGAAACTTTAGCAGCCGATCGAGATCAAGCGCTGCTCCGGTCATCATCGGCTCCGCTCCGGTCGCGTGGAATCCCCTGTGCACCGGAGCACGCTACCCGGGCCGAACTCTGCCAACAAGACCCGACCAGAGTCGAGAAGAACAGGTGTGGCTCGGAACCTACCGACGCCGGATGGCGGACGCGCACACCGCCCGCTGCGGGGCCCACGTCCCCGCGCGGGCCACCGACCGGAGGGGCCGCTGGGCCATCGGGCTCTGCGCCGTCGGTGGCTTCGAGCGCACGGACGGCGTCTTGAAGATCGGGCGCGAGGAGGAGCAAGTCGAGCAGGCGCTTCACCTGCGCCCGCGCCAGCGGCCGCTCGTGCCCCGCCGTGCCGCCGGTCGTGGTCACCCGCAGCGCCTCCGCCCTCGACCGAAGCCGCTCGCGCAGCAACGTCAGCCGGCTCCGTGGAAACCGCTGCGCGTGCGCATCGATCTCGCCCACGACGCACACGTGTTCTCGCTGAAGGGGCCGTCGGTCAGTCCGGCTCATTGCTCGCCGCCCTGCGCCCCCTGCTTCTTGACCACGCTGATCTCCCCGTCCGCCTCGAGGCAGGCAGAGCGCACCGTGGTGATGTCCGTGATCCCTTGCCTGCGAAGGGCCGCCAACAGCTCCTCCTCGGTGACCATCTCCCGGCGCATGTTCTCGCTTGGAAAAACCAAAGTTCCCTTCCATGGGCGTCCTCCCACCAGTACGGCCACGCGCGTCAGCGCGCGGGATGGACGTCGGGAGCGAGGTTCGCGGCCGACCAGCGCGCCAGCGCCGCGAGCTCGACGCAGCGGTGCAGGTGTCTCATCTCGGTGTTGCTGGGCATGGCCGCCTCCTTCGGGGCACGGGAGTACTGCTTCGTTCGCGCTGGAGGGGCCCTCGCAAGAAGGGGACCGCTGCAGACCGTGTGCCGCGCGGCCGAGGAGGGGGGCGCTCGGTGCGCTTTCTGCTAAATTTGCGTATTTGCTCGTGTTTCTGCCCGTTCGGCGCGCTGGTTCACCGCCGACGCCGAGCGCATGATAGTGCTGCGTGCTGCACGTGGCCCGGCAGCCGACGAGCGAGGCGGGCCTGCCCTCCCTCTTCCAGGAGCGCAAGCTCTTCCAGGAGTAAAAGATGACCGTGAAAGCCTTTGGTGCCCATGCCGCCGACAAGCCGCTCGAGGCGCTCGACATCTATCGTCGCGCCCCGGGCGACCACGATGTGCAGATCGACATCATCTACTGCGGCGTCTGCCACTCGGACTTGCACACCGTCCGAGGTGAATGGGCGGGCACGCTCTATCCGTGTGTTCCTGGGCACGAGATCGTGGGGCGGGTGTCCGCTGTGGGGGCCCAGGTATCTCGCTTCAAGAAGGGCGAGCTGGTCGGCGTCGGCTGCATGGTCGACAGCTGCGGCCGCTGCGCGTCCTGCGCCGATCACCTCGAGCAGTACTGCGAGAGGGGCATGACGCTCACCTACAACTCTCCGACCCCGGACGCCCCCGGGCACACGCTGGGCGGCTACTCCCAGCGGATCGTCGTCAACGACAGGTACGTGGTGAAGATCACCCATCGCGAGGATCAGCTGGCGGCCGTGGCCCCGCTGCTCTGCGCCGGCATCACCACCTATTCGCCGCTCCGGCACTGGAAGGCCGGGCCCGGCAAGAAGATCGGCGTGGTGGGCATCGGCGGGCTCGGCCACATGGGCGTCAAGCTCGCCCACGCGATGGGCGCGCACACCGTCGCGTTCACGACGTCGGAGTCGAAGCGGCAAGACGCCAAGGCCCTCGGCGCGGACGAGGTCGTGGTGTCGCGCAACGCGAACGAGATGGACCGCCACGCCGAGAGCTTCGACATGATCTTGAACACGGTCGCGGTGAGCCATGACCTCGACGCCTTCACGAGGCTGCTCAGGCGGGACGGCGCCCTGGTGCTCGTGGGCGTGCCGAAGGACGCCCACCCGTCGCCCAACGTCTTCAACCTCGTGCTCAAGCGCAGGACGATCGCGGGGTCGACGATCGGCGGCATCGCCGAGACGCAGGAGATGCTCGATTTCTGCGCGGAGAAGGGGATCGTCGCCGACATCGAGGTGATTCCGATCCAGCGGATCGAACAGGCGTACGAGCGCATGCTCAAGGGCGACGTCAAGTATCGCTTCGTCATCGACTCCGCCAGCCTGGCCGCCGGGCCACAGGGGTAAAGCCCTAGGTCATCGTCAACGCCGAGGGGCGGCGCTAGCCCCGTCGCCTCTTCCGTGGCGCGCGGCGCTGCCCGGCAGGCCCGCTCCGCGCCGCCGTCTCTTCCCCGCCTGCCACGACCTCCCGCACGCTGTCGCGCAACCAGCGGTGAGCGGGGTCCGCGTCCAGCCTCGGGTGCCACAGCAACGAGACGGTGATCTCCGGCGCAGCGAAGGGCAGCGCGAAGCTGAACAGGCCGTCACGAAGGCTCCTTGTGTGGTGATCCGGAACGGTGGCGATCAGGTCGGTCGCGCGCGCCAGCGCGATCGCCGTGGCGAACCCGCCGACGATGGTCACCACCTCGCGCGCCAGGCCGAGCCCGGCCAGGGTCTCGTCGATGCGCCCCTTGGCCACGCCGCGCCGTGAGAACACGACGTGGCGTCCGGCGGCGTAGCGCGCGGGCGTGATCTTCGCGCGGCCGAGGGGGTGGTCGCTGCGCACGACGCCGATGAAGCGGTCGCGGAACAGCGCCTGGGTGCGCAGCTCGGGGCTGGTGTCTTCGTCGACGACGCCCGTCTCGAGGTCGACGGCGCCCGTGCGCAGCGGCGCGCTGTCCTTGTCGGGCTTGGCCACGAAGCGCAGCCGGACGCCTGGCGCCTCGGCGCCGGTGCGCTCGATCAGGGCTGGACCGAAGCTCTCGACGAAGCCCTCGCTGGTGCGCAGCGTGAAGGTGCGCACCAGGCGCTTCAGGTCGAGCTTCTCGGCCGGCCGCAGGACGGCCTCGGCGCCCTGCACGAGGTGGCTCACGCGCTCGCGCAGCTCGAGCGCGCGTGGGGTCGGCACCAGGCCGCGTCCAGCGCGCACCAGCAGGGGATCGCCCAGGGTCTCCCGCAGGCGCGCGAGCGCCCGACTCATCGCCGACGGGCTCAGGCGCAGGCGCCGGGCCGCGCCGGTGACGCTGCCTTCCGTGAGCAGCACGTCGAGCGTCACGAGCAGGTTCAGGTCAGGCAGCGACATGCCAGCAGGCTACCAGAGGTCGGGGTGAACTATGGCGTCGGATGCACATATAGATTGCGATCGTTGCGCGTTCCGCAATCCGTGCCGGCGCTCTAGCTTCAACGTCGAAGCGCGGATCACGTCGATTCGAGCCCAGCCGGAGGCCACCCATGACCGAGAACGCCCTTGACCTGTTCGTCCATCGCACCCGCGCCAGCTGGGGACCGCTCAGCAGCGCCCTTGTCGCCAGCTGTCGCGATCACCTGGAACAGCTGGCGAAGGCGCACGCCTCCGAGCCCTGGCTCGCGGCGCTGCACGAGGAGGCGCCCGCGTCCAGGGAGCTCTACCGGGATGCGGAGCACGGCTTCGTGCTGCAGGGCCACACCGAGCAGGCCGGGCTCTACCGCCCGCCGCACGACCACGGTCGCAGCTGGGTGATCTACGCCCTGCAGCGCGGAGAGATCGCGATGTCGACCTACGCTCGCGTCGAGACCGGGGCCGGCGTCCAGCTGGTCAAGCGTGACGAGACGCTGCTGCGCGCCGGACAGGCGCAGCTGTTCTTGCCGGGAGACATCCACGACACGCGCTGCGTCGCCGGCCCGGCGCTGCTGTTCCGTTTCACCGAGCGCGATCTCCGACAGGAAGATCAGGTCGCGCGGCGCGTGACCCGCTATGTCGAGCGCAACGGCGTCTGGACGGTGGGAACATGATGGCGCTGCGCACCTCGATCGCGGGCGCGCCCCTGCCGAGCGAGGCGCCCGATCAGGCGGCTTCCGGTGTGCAGGGCCCGGCGCGCGCGGAGGCGATTGCGTGCGTGCTCGCGGCCATGGTGCTGGTGGTGCTCTCCGCGGGCATCGCCAACGTGGCGCTGCCTGCGCTGGCGCACGCGCTCCAGGTGACGCCCGCCGCGTCGGTGCGCGTCGTCAGCGCCTACCAGCTCGGGCTGGTGATGGCCCTGCTGCCGTGCGCCGCGCTGGGCGAGAGCCTGGGCTATCGCGCCGTGTTCACGGCGGGCGTCGGGCTGTTCACGGGCGCGTCGGTGCTGTGTGCGCTGGCGCCGTCGCTCCACTGGCTGGTCGCTGCGCGCTTTTTGCAGGGGCTCGGGGGCGCCGCCGTGATGGCGCTCGGCGTGGCGCTGCTGCGCTTCGTGGTTCCGCAGGCGCAGCTGGCGGCCGCCATCGGCTGGAACGCGCTCGCCGTGGCGCTGTCCTCGGCCGCGGCGCCCACCGTCGGCGCCGTGCTGCTCTCGAGCGCCAGCTGGCCCTGGCTGTTCGCCGTCAATCTTCCGCTCGGCGTGGCGGTGCTCCTCGCCTCGCGCGGCCTCCCCGAGGTCCCCGGCACGGCGCGGGCGCTGGACGCGACGAGCATGGCGCTGAATGCGGGGGCCTTCGGCGGGTTGATCGCAGGCGCGGAGCTGCTGCCGGCGGCGCCGGCGCTCGGGGCCGGCCTGCTCGCCGCGGCCGTCCTGAGCGCGACGCTGTTGCTCCGCCGCGAGCTGCCGAAGGAGGCGCCTCTGGTGCCGCTCGACCTGCTGCGCAGCCGTTCGTTTCGCGTCTCGGTGATCGCCTCGGTCGCGTGCTTCGCGGGACAGGCCTCGGCGCTTGTCGCGCTGCCCTTCCATCTGCGGCACAGCTTTGGCCAGGAGGCCCTGAGCACCGGGCTGCTGATCACGCCCTGGCCGCTGAGCGTGGCCCTCCTGGCGCCCGTCGCGGGCCGCCTCGCCGACCGCATCTCGACGGCCTGGCTGTGCGCGGCGGGCGCGGGGTGTCTCGCGCTGGGGCTCGCTGCGCTCGCGCTGTCGCCGGCGCACGGCAGCGCGCTTTCGCTGGTGCCGTTCGTGGCGCTGTGCGGCGCGGGCTTTGGCCTGTTCCAGGTGCCGAACAACCGCAACATGCTCCTCGCGGCGCCGCGCGCGCGGAGCGCCGCCGCGGGCGGCATGCAGGGCACCGCGCGGCTGGCCGGCCAGACGGCGGGCGCTGTCGTCATGACCTTGCTCTTCACGCTCATGCCAGTCGATGCCGCGCCGCGCATCGGCCTCGGTATCGGCGCCGCGCTGACGCTGAGCGCCGGGATCGTCAGCGCGCTGCGCGCTGGCCCGCACCGCGAGCCATGACGGTGGGCGAGTGGGCAGCGCTCGTCGAACGATCCCGACGGCGACGATCAGCCGGCCGGATCGCGGCCGGCGCGCACGTAGGCCACGACGGCGCCCCGCCTCGACCACCGCACGAAGCCGAGCCGATCGAGCAGCCGCGCGGCCGCTGTGTTGGCTTCATCGGCGCTCGCGTGCAGGCTGGGCGCGCCGCGGGCGCTCGCCTCGCGCACGACGGCGGACGCCATCTCGCCGCCGTAGCGCTGGCGGGTGAGCGCCGGGTCGACGGCGACGACGAGCTCCTCGACCTCGCCGTGGATCTTCGCGATCCCAGCGACGCCGACGAGCGCGCGCTGGCCGTTGCGCGCGACGAACATCCCGAGCTGGCCTCGCGCGAAGCGCTCGTCGCTCGCGCGGACGGCGCCGTCCATCCACGCGGCGTCGAGCGCCTCGCCTCCGGGTCCACGACAGCGCACGTCCTCCCTCGCGAAGAGCGCGACGAGCGCGGGAACGTCGGCCGCCGACCATGGCTCGAGCGCCAGCCGATCGGTGGCGAGCACCCGCGGCGCCTCGCCCGGCGCGCGGCGGAGCGCATGGAGCCAGTCGGCGAGCAGCGCGCCGGCCTGGGCGCGCGCGTGGACGGGGTCCGCGGCCTCGGTGACGAGCGCGCCCGCCTCGGCGAACGCCGCGCCGAGCATGCGCGCCAGGGCCTCGACGGGGCGCGGGCGAAGCAGCCCGCGCTCCATCCAGCCCGCGAGCAGCGTCGTCACGAGCGGCGCGTTCGCGGCGCGATCGACGTCATCGAACGACCGGAGCACCCGCGGGCCGTCGCGGAACACGATCGCCTGCACGTCGGCGTCCGTGCACGCGTCGAGGTAGGCGTCGCAGGCCGCCGCGACGCTGTCCCAGCCTCCTCGCGACCGCGCGGCGGCGAGGACGCGCGCGCCGATGTCGTGGAAGAGCTCCGCGACGACGGCGGCGAACAGCTCGTCCTTGCTGGAGAAGTGGTGGTAGAGCGCGCCGTGCGTCACGCGCGCCGTGCGACAGATGGCGCCGATGCTCGCCTGAGCGTGGCCGTGCTCCGCGAACGCGCGCCGCGCCACCTTGAGGAGCCGCGCGCGCGTCGCGTCCTTCTGCTCCGCGCGCGTGCGCACGCGCGCGGTCACCGCGCCGCCGCCCCGGCGCTGAGCGCGCGATATTCCTCGGGCGAGTGCGCCGAGAAGACCGACACGCCCTCCTGCGTGCGCCGCAGCTCGCGGAGGCGCTCGAGGTTCGCACGCCGCGCGGCTGGCAGCGTCGAGGTCACCCGGGCCGCGAGCCGCGTCGCCCACGGGGCGGTCCGCCCGGGGTCGAGCTCCACCGGATCGAGATAGGCGTCGCCGGCGTGGAGCAGCCACCGTCCTCGCGCTTCAACGGCGACGCCCGTGTGACCGCGCGTGTGCCCGACGAGCGGCACGAGGAGCACCTCGGGCGGCAGGCCGCGCAGATCGCGCGCGGCGCGGAACCCGAGCCAGGTCTCGCCATCCTCGTACGTCTCCCACCGCGCGACGTCCCGCCACAGCGCCGCGTCGTAGCGCGGGTCTACCGGGGCGCGCTCGGCGCTCGCGCGCTCCGGCGCGTACACGTGCACCGTGGCGCGCGGGAAGTCACGCAGCCCGCCCGCGTGATCGACGTCGAGGTGGGTCAAGACGACGTGGCGCACGTCGTCAGGCGAGAACCCGAGCGCGCCGAGCTGCGTGAGCGCCGATTCCTCGAGCGTGAAGCGCGGCCGGAGCGTCCACCGGTTCATGCGCGACATGCGCCGCCGAGGATCCTCGCTCACGTGATGCCCGATGCCGGTGTCGATCAGCACGAGGCCGTGGGCGGCGGTCTCGAGCAACAAGCAATGGCAGACCGCTTCGCCGCCGAGCAGCGGGCAGAAGGAGCCGCAGTTGAGGTGATGCACCTTCATGGCCGCGCCGCGAAGACGAGCTGCGCGGTCCCGCGTGCGAGGGAGATCGGCTCGGAGCAGGCGAGGCCGGCGGCCTCCAGCTCTTCGCGATAGCCGCGCTCGATCACGGCGCGCACGGTCGGCGGCTCGAGCCCGAGGAGGAAGCGGCGCCACATGCGCGCGTAGCCCCCTTCGGCGGGCACGGCGTGATCGACCACGGCCAGGCGCCCGCGCGGCGCGAGCGCGCTCGCCGCGCGCACGAACAGCGCGCGGCGCGTCGCCGGGTCGAGCTCGTGCAGCACGAACGCCATGAGGATCACGTCGTAGCGAGCGCCGGCGTCGAGATCGAGCGCGCGCAGATCCCGAGCGGCGAACGACGCCCCGGGGGCCTTTCGTCGCGCGCGCGCCAGCATGCGGTCGGAGCCGTCGATCGCGGTCACCGCGGCGCCTCGGGCGACGAGCAGCCTCGTGAAGCTGCCGGTCCCGCAGCCGAGCTCCAGGACGCTCTCGCCTCCGGTGAGGCCGAGGCGCGCGAGCACGTCCTCGCGCAGCGAGCGCTCCCCGCCGACCGGCAGGTAGATCGAGCGCACGAGCGCGTCGTACAGAACCGGCGCGAAGGGCATCTCGAAGGTGCTCAGCGTGCTCTGTTCGTTTGACATGATGAACGAATGTTGCTCACATGATTCCGTAATGTCAAGACGCGGGCCGCGGACGAGCCCGTCGGCGAGGTCGAGCTGCCGCGTCCTCGTCCTCGAGCTCTCCGGCGCCCAGGTCAGCCTGCTCCGCTTCGCGTGGAGCCGACCTGCGCGTGGGGAGCGCTCGTCGTCGCTCTCCGCCACGTCTCCGCGGCCTTCGACCGTGACGGGTACGAGCTGTCAGCGTCGGGGGCGCTTGAATCGCTCACGCGAGCGCTCGACGTCTCCTCGGATGACGCAGCCCTCGGCGTGATCGTTCACCAGCCCCATCGCCTGCATGAACGCGTACACCGTCGTGGGGCCGACGAACTTCCAGCCGAGCTTCTTCAGGTCCTTCGAGAGGGCGACCGACTCCGGTGATGTCGATACGGTCTGCGGGCGCGCGAGCCGCTCCGCGGCGGGCTCGTAGCGCCAGACGAACGCCGCCAGCGAGCCCTCGCGCTCGGCGAGCTCTCTGGCGCATCGCGCGTTGTGGATGACGGCCTCGATCTTGCCGCGGTGGCGGATGATCCGCTCATCTCCGAGGAGCCGCTCGACGTCTCGCCCGGTGAAGCGGGCGACCTTGTCGACGTCGAAGCCGTGGAACACCTCGCGGAAGCTCTCACGCTTGGCGAGGACGGTGCGCCAGCTCAACCCGGACTGGAAGCCCTCGAGGCTCAGCTTCTCGAACAGGCGGCGGTCGTCGCTCACGGGAAACCCCCACTCGCGATCGTGGTAGTCGATGAACTCCGGCGCCGCGCCGGACCAGCGGCAGCGCGCTCGACCGTCGGGCCCCACGGTCGTCGCGGCGCTCATGGCGCGTCGCCTCGCAGGAACTCGAGCCGCTCGTCGACTCGAGACGGCGCGATCTCGACGATCTCGGCGCTGACGACGCCCGCGGCGACGAACGGATCGCCGTTCACCCTGTCGCGGAGCTCCTCCATCGTGGTCCGATGCGCGAGGATCCCGCCGCCGCCGTTGGGCTTCAGGCTCCCGACCAGCACGAACACGCCTTCGTCGAAGCCACGCCGGATCCAGGCGTTGTGTTGATCCATGTGCAGGCTGGCTTGACGCTTGTTGTCGGAGAATTTGAGAAGGACAAGAAACACGGCGCATGCTCCTGGGGTTACGGCTCACGTCTGCCGCGGGGGCGGCCACGTGTCGCCTTGCGTTGCGTCGCCTGGCTCTCCCGCTCCGATCGAGCGTCGGGCCCAGGCGGGGCGGCGCTGGTCGTCAGCGACAGCAACCACGCGTGCATCTGCTCCACTTCCTGCGCGATGAAGGCCTCGTCGTGGAAGGCGCTCGCCAGCGTGGCCACCCCCTGGCTCCGGGCCAGGAGGTGCATCGCGAGCTCATCGGCGTCGTCCGCCCGGCCGAGCAGCGCGAACTGCCGGCTCAGCCACGTCCTGAAGAGCGTGAACAGCCGGTTGGCTCCCGGCCGAGAAGGGTGGTCGAGCTTTGCGAGCTCGGCGCACAGGGTGCCGACGGGGCAACCGAATCGTTTGATGTTGGCGCGGTTCGCGATCAAGATCCCGATGAAGCTGCGTATGCGATCCGCGGGGCTGTTCCCCTCGATCTCCCACCGATCGAGCATCTGCTGCGTGGTGGCGAGGCGCTCGTCGATCACTTCATCCAGGATCTCGTCCTTCGTCTTGAAATGGTAATAGAAGTTGCCGCGTGAGATGCCGACGGCCTCCGCGATATCAGCGAAGGATGTGTGCTCGTAGCCCCGTCGATAGAAGAGACCGTCAGCCGCTCGAACGATCTGAGCGCGCGTCGTCGGGTTGCTCATGGCGTCGCCTCGCCGGATGGCCGCTGTCGCTGCCGCCGAGAGTCGATCTAGTAGGACGATCGTCCTAGGCTGTCAAGCGTCGCTGCGCCCGCCCTGCCACGACTCGGGCACCGGCGGGCACGGGCACGGACCGGCGGCGCCTGCAGCACGATCCCGCCGTCGCGCCGATCGGCACGCTGGAGCGGCGCGAGGGCCCGCTGTCATCCGCGAGCGGTGGCCGTGGTCGTGTACTCCGCGAACAGCTCGCCGAGCGCCCTCGCCATCGCGCGCATGCGCGGCACCTGGCGCAGCTCTCGATGCATCACGACGTAGAACGGGACCGACGGACCCGCGGCGTCGAGCGCCACGGGCTCCAGACCCGGAAGATCGACGCCGGCCCCGTGCACCACGATGCCCATGCCCGCTCGCGCTGCCTCGATCCGCGTCTCCACGGCGTTTGAACGAAGCGGGAAGTTCTGCGCGCCGCGCTCCACGAGCCAGTGGAAGGGGCCGAGTCCCTGGGTGATCCGCTCATCGACGATGAAGCGCTGGCCTGCGTAGTCCTCTCGCGTGACCAGGCGTCCGGGCAGATGCGCTGCCAGGTAAGCGGCGCTCGCGTACAGAGCCGGCCTGACCTCGCCGACGCGCTTCTCGATGAGCACGTTCGAGGCCGAACGACCCCCGCGGAGCCCGATGTCGGCCTCGCGCTCCGCCAGATCCACCAGCCGCGACTCGACAGACACCTCGACGATGGTCGTCCGGTCCTGCTCCCAGCATCGCCGCGCCGCCTGGGCTGCCACGGCGCCAAACCCCTCCGGCACGGAGAGGCGCACGGTGCCGGCTCGTTCACGATCGTGCGCCCCGAGCGCTTGCTCGAACCCGGCGGCGATGTTCACGAGCGCGAGGGCCTCGCGCTCTAGCCGCACCCCGTGGCTCGTCCGGTGGACGACGGAGCGCCCGAGCGCGCGCTCGAGCGTCGAGACGCGCCGCATGACCGTGGAGGCCGACATGCCGAGGCGCTGCCCGGCCGCGAGGAAGCTCCCGCGGCGGTGGACCTCGAGCAGCACACGACAATCGTCCCAGTCCATGGGACGACCCTGCCATCTCGGCGGATCTTCGTCCACGCAAAACCGTTTTGTCCCAGCGCAAAACCTCCGTCGTGCGGCGCCGGTTATGCTGTCTCCCATGAAAATGGCAGTGCTTGGTACAGGAGCCATCGGCAGTACATTCGCTTACCAGCTGGCGAAAGCCGGCCACGAGGTCACGGCCGTCGCGCGCGGCGCGCGGCTGGAGCGCCTGCGGGAAGACCGCGCCATTGTTATGACCGATGGTGCTCGCGCAGCTGTGGCCGTCGCCGGCACGCTCGACCCGAGCGTCCCGTACGATCTCGTGCTCGTGACGGTGCTGGCGCCTCAGGTCGACAGCGTCTTACCCGTGCTGCGACAGAGCGCCGCGAAACACATCATGTTCATGTTCAACACCTTCGAGCCGCTGGATCGACTGCGGGACGCGGTGGGCGCCGAGCGCTTCTCGTTCGGCTTCCCCGGCGGCGTGCTGGCGCATCTCATCGACGGCAAGCTGCGGAGGCGCATCCTGCCCGGCACCACCGTGGGGGATGCGGCCTGGGCGAAGGTGTTCGGCGCTGCAGGGATCCCGACCGTGACCAGCGCCGATATGCACGCATGGTTGCGCTCGCACGCCGCCATGGTGATCCCCCTCATGTCGATCGGCGTCGTCGTGGCGCACCGGAACGCCGGCATCACATGGCGTGAGGCGCGCCGCTACGCCGCCGCGCTCGCCCAGGGGTTTCACATCGTGCGCGGCCTGGGCCACGCCATCGAGCCCACCGTGGTGGCGCTGCTCAGCCGTCTGCCGCGCACGCTCACCACCGGCCTGTTGTGGCTCATGAGCCGCACCCAGGAGCTCCGGAAGCTCGGCGCGCTCGGCGCCGCGGAGCCCCGGATGCTCATCGACATGATGGCGACCGCGGTGCCGAATCAGGCCGCCGAGCTGCTGGCGATCCGCCCGTAGCGGTGTCCGGCCACATCCCGGCGTGCGCAGGCGCAGCGAGCCCGAAGCCTGCGAGGACGCGGGTGCGTCTTGCAGGTTGGCCCGGAGATCTGCATCAGCGCATTGCGCCAGCGCTCTGGAGCTAGTCGCGATCGGTTGGCGCGCCGCCGGGGAAGTAGTGGCGATAGGGTCGGCCGCCCTCCACGGCGCGATCGACGGACGGGCGCTCGCGCAGGCGGCGGTAGTAGGCGCGCAGGTTCGGGCGGTCGTCGAAGGGGTGGACCCAGTCGGCGTAGAACAGCGACGGGGCGGCGGCGCAGTCGGCGAGGGTGAAGGCGTCGCCTGTCGCCCAGGTGCGGCCGGCGAGCTCGCCGTCGAGCCAGGCGTAGACCTTGTCCAGGGCGGCGCGGGCCTGGACCTCCCCGTACTCATCGCGCGGGTTGGACTGCATCTCGCGGATGCGGTTGTTCACGATGACCTGCATCTTATTCATGACGTAGTTGTCGAAGATGCGATCGAACATCCGCACCTGGAGCGCGGCGTCCGGATCGGGCGGGATCAGGCGGGCAGGATCCGGATGCGTCTGGTCGAGCCACTCGACAACGATGGTCGCCTCCCACAGGGCGAGATCACCGACCCGGAGCACGGGGAACTTGCCGAGCGGCCAGAGCGCCGCCAGCTCGACGCCGGCCTGCGGGTTGGAAGGCTCCAGCAGGCGCAGCTCGAAAGGGACGTCCTTTTCATGGAAGGCGATGAAGGCCTTCTGGGAGTAGGACGAGAAGGGGTGGGCGTAGAGGATCGGTGTCGTCATGGTGGCCTTGCTGCTTCGCGTGTCGGCGAGCGGTTCGTGTCTGCAAGTGGTCATGGTCGGCGAGACCGTCGCGCGTTCCATCGGAGCGCCCGAGATTCTCGCAAAATCAGCCGGATCGATGTTCAGCCAGGCCTCTGCGTGCCCCTCGCCAGCTCCTCGCCGAGCGCGTCCAGCATCTGGAGCCAGCTCGGGTGCGCGCCGGTCCGGCGAGCGAGCGCCTCGCTCACGTTCTGCTCGAGCCTCACGAGCGTCCGCCCGTTTCGCTCGGTGAAGGTGATCGACACGAGCGTCTCCTCGGGCCAGTCCCGATCGTGCCCCTGGCTCTCGGAGGAGACGGGATTCCCGTTCGCGTCAGCGATCCGCATGGTGAACGCGAGCCGCTCCGGCCGCACGACCTCGCGGTAGACACCGACGGTCCAGCAATCGCCGAACTGCGGGTTGTGGATGCACGAGTGGAAGCCCCCTCCCGGCCGGACGTCGATCCGCGCGAAGCGGATGGTGCACCCCCGCGGCGCGAACCAGCGCGCCAGCAGGTCGGGGTTCGTCCACGCATCGAACACCGCGTCGCGCGGAAAATCGAACGTGCGCTCGATGAGGACCGTGGGCTCATGAGGGGTTTGAGAGAATTGCATCGTGACGTGATCACCCTTTCTTTGGCGGATGCAGCTCGTGCAGGAGGTCGTCCAGGCGGCCGAACGCCTCGTCCCAGTGCTGCCGGTACTGCTCGACCCAGCTCGCCACCTCCCGCATCGGCGCGGGATTGAGCTGGCAAACGTGCTGCCGCCCGTCGCGCCGCTTCTCGATCAGACCCGCTCGTTCCAGGGTTGCCAGGTGCTTGGAGATGGCCTGTTGCGAGATCTGAAACGGCTGCGCCAGCTCGTGCACCGACGCAGGCCCCGTCTTGAGCCGCACGAGGATCGCGCGCCGGGTGGCGTCGCTCAGGGCGGCCAGGGTCGTGCTCAGCGAATCCACAACCATATGGTTGTGGATCGACAGCCGGAAGTCAAGCGAAGGGCGATGTGCAATCAAATGGTTGCACTTCGCTGAGCGGCTCGTTATTGTGCATCCAGGAGGTTGCACATGGCATCGACGGACAGGATCGAGAAGCGGGTCACGCTGCGCGCGCCCGTGTCACGCGTGTGGCGGGCGATCGCCGACGCCCGGGAGTTCGGGCGCTGGTTCGGGATCGAGCTCGTGGGCGAGTTCGTCGCGGGCAAGACGCTCACTGGCATCTTCGATGAGGGGCTCAACGAAGCCGCCATCATGGACTACCAGAAGAGCCGCGGTCTCCGGCCCTCGAAGGTGAAGCTCCCCGAGAAGGGCGCGGTGTTCTGCACGGTGGAGCGCATCGAGCCGGAGCGGTACTTCAGCTTTCGCTGGATCCCGTATGGCATCGACGCCGAGGCCGACCCGGACAACGAGCCGACGACGCTCGTCGAGTTCCGCCTCGAGGGGGTCGCTGAAGGCACCCTGCTTACCATCGTGGAGTCCGGCTTCGACCGTGTGCCAGCGCATCGGCGCGAGCGCGCGTTCCGCATGAACGAGGGGGGATGGGCCGCTCAGGCCGAGAACATCGCGAAGTATGTCGAAAGCATGTGAACCGGCGGTCGCCGACGTCTTCTTCGCCCTCGGCGACGGGACGCGGCTGTCGGTGGTGTCCCGGCTCGGGGCCGGAGGGGCGCTGTCGGCGACCGCGCTCTCCGACGGAGCGAAGGTGACGCGACAGGCCATCGTGAAGCACCTCCGGGTGCTCGAGGGCGCGGGCCTCGTGACGCACGAGCGGCGCGGTCGCGAGGTCCTCTACGCGCTCGAGCCGCGGCGGATCGAGGAAGCCCGCGTGTTCCTCGACGGCATCTCCGCAGGCTGGGATCGCGCGCTCGAGCGGCTGCGCCGGATGGTCGAGGAGCCGTCGCCTCCGCCGCGGAAACGGGAAACGCGATAAGGGAGCGGCTTATCGGCGACGTCCTGACCCAAGCTCCGCCGAGGTGCTGGGCCAGCGTTGACCATCTTGCGAACGGTTCGTATAGTTCCCCGCGTGCGCCAAGTGACCCAGCCGCCCGCGCTAGACGAGACCGGCCTCGAGCGGGCGCTGGAGCGGCTGCGGCGCGCGGTGCGGCAGCGCGGCCTGAAGGGGTCGTCGGTCCGCGACTCCATCGCGCGCGCGGCGCTCCTCAGGCGAGGGCACTTCTCGGTCGACGACCTGCTGAAGGAGCTCCGCGAGAGCGGCGTCGTCGATGCCCACCCCGCCACGGTCTACCGGGTCCTGCCGCTCCTGGTGGAAGCGGGGCTCCTCCAGATGACGCTCGTGTCGAAGGGCGACGGCGCGCGGTACGAGCGAGCGTTCGAGCGTGAACATCACGACCACCTGATCTGCACACGCTGCGGCAAGGTCGTGGAGTTCGAGTTCGAGGCGATCGAGGTTCTTCAGCGCGATGTCGCGGAGAGATTCGGCTTCCGCTTGACGGGCCACGTCCACGAGCTGCTCGGGATCTGCAAGGACTGCAGCGCTGCCGGCGTCGAGGGCTGACGCGCGAGAGGCGCCCTGCCGGCGCCGCTGCGCGACGGGATCACCGGCGTGCCCGACCGCGAGGCAGGCGGCGTACATGAGCAGCGACCCGGACACCGCCGTCAGGTAGCCAGGCCACGCGATCCAGCCGGCGCTCAGGGCGACGAACGCGCCGACGAAGCCGAACATCGCCGCGCAGCCGGCCACGGCGACCCACGGGCCAAGGCGCCCCATGGCCGCGCACGCGAGCTCCCGGACCCGCGCGCCGAACGTCCCCCAGGGCCCCTCCAGCGGAAGAGCCGTCGAGGCCGCGCGCGCGAGCGCCCGGGCCCTCACGCGACACCTCGCCTCACCACGTTCATCACCTCGGTCGTCCTGCGCGCGTGGAGCTCCGCGGCGGCCTCTCCGAGCACGGCCCACAGCGCCTCCAGGCTGGAATCGTCGAGCCGGACGGAGACGGGGCCGAGGTGAATCGAGATACCCCCGCAGTCCAGGCACCGCTGGACGTGCGCGACGCCGTTGTACGCGAGGGTTTCGTGACGACAGTCCTTCGAGTTTGACAAGTCGACCTCCCGAGCGAGACCGTAACGCGAATGATTCTCATTTTCAATATCATCGCGCTGGGTGGCAACTGCGCGCTGGGTGGCGACTGGCGGACGGATGGCCTCGCGGCCGGAGATCCGGCCGTGACAGAGGGTCTTCGCTGCTCCTTGCTGAATCTTCAGGCTGAATCCGCGCTCCGGGAGGGCGGCGCGTCGCCGGCGCTGCGCGCCGAGGCGATGAACTCCTCCACGAAGGGCGACGCCGGTCGGGCGGAGAGCTCCTCCCAGGTGCCGGCCTGCGTCACGCGCCCTGCCTCGAGGACGGCGATGCGATCTCCCAGGAGCCGCGCGTCCGTCGCGTCGTGCGTGACGACGACGGTGGGGATGGCGAGCGTCCGCAGGTAGTCCGAGAGGAACGCCCGGACCTCGCGGCGCGAGTGGACGTCGAGCGCGGCGAGCGGCTCGTCGAGGAGCAGCGCCCGCGGGCTCACGGAGAGCGCGCGCGCGAGCGCCACGCGCTGCTTCTCGCCCCCGGAGAGCGCCTGCGTCCGCCGGTGCGCGTGCGCGGCGATGCCGAGGTCGTCGAGCATGGCGTCGACGACCTCGGCGCCGGCCGCGCGCCCCCGCCGCGCGGGATCGCTCCGCACCGCGAACGCGACGTTCTCACGGACGCTGAGGTGCGGAAACAGCGCGTAGTCCTGGGGCACATAGCCGATCCCGCGCTGCTCGACGGGCACGTCGATCCCGGCCGCCGTGTCGAGGAGCACCGCCTCGCCGACCTCCACGCGCCCTCGCTCCACGGGGAAGACGCCCAGGAGGAGCGAGAGCAACGTCGTCTTCCCGGCGCCGTTCGGCCCCACCAGGACGAGCGACCCGCCGCCGGTGTCGAGCTCGGCCTCGATGCGCAGGCGCCCGACGCGCGCGGTCACGCGGGCGCGGAGGCGCTCCGCCGCCATCACGGCGCCGCCTCGAGGCGCTCGGCCTCGGTGGAGCGCCGCAGCACGGCCCGCACGAACAGGAGCAGCGCGAATGCCACGACGACAAGGACCATCGACAGCGCCTGCGCGGCGCGCAGGTCCGACTCGAGCGCCGTGTAGATGGCGAGCGGCAGCGTCTGCGTCCGCCCCTCCAGGTTGCCGGCGAACATGAGCGTCGCGCCGAACTCGCCGAGGGAGCGGGCCCAGCTCATCGCGGCCCCGGCGGCGAGCCCAGGGGCCGAGAGCGGCAGCGCCACGCGGAAGAACACCCGGAGCGGCGACGCGCCGAAGGTCCGCGCCACCACGAGCAGCCGCGCGTCGACCCTCCGGAACGCGCTGGTCGCCGCCTGCACGAAGAACGGCGCCGAGACGAACACCTCGGCGACGACGACCGCCGCCGTCGTGAACGAGACGGACCACCCCGCGGGGTAGAGCCACCCGGCGAGGAGCCCGCGGCGGCCGAACGCGAGCAGCAGCGCGACGCCCGCGACCGCGGGCGGGATGACGATGGGCAGCTGCACCACCGCCTCGACCGCGCGCGAGAGCCGCCCGCGCGAGCGCGCCAGCGTCCAGGCGAGCGGCGTCCCCAGGACGACCACGACGGCGAGGCTCGCGGAGGTCGTCAGGAGGCTCAGGCGCAGCGCGGGCCACACGAGGGGGTGGCGGAGCCCCTGCGCGACGTCCCCCGCGGTGGCCGTCGCGAACAAGGCCAGGATCGGGACGGCCAGGAAGGCCACGAGGACCGCGCCGACCGCGGCCAGGGCGACCCGCTCCGCGCGGAGACGTCCGCTCACCTGGGCGCGCCCCCGCCGGAAGGCACAAGGAAGCCGGCGCGCCACAGCGCCGTCCGGCCGGCCTCCGACGTCACGAGGTCGACCCACGCGCGCGCGAGCCCGGGGTGCGGGGCGCCGGACACGACGGCGATCGGGTACTCGGCGAGGACGTTGACCTCGGGCGGGATCGCCACGACGACCACGCCGTCCTGCGCCGCCAGCGCGTCCGTCCTGTAGACCACGCCCGCCTGTGCTTCCCCGAGGCGCACCTTGGCGAGCACCTGCCGCGCGTTGGGCTCGCGCGAGGCGACCTTGGACTCCACGCGCGCGCGGAAATCCCCGCCCAGGGAGGCCGACGCGCGATCGAGGATCTGCAGCGTGTAGCGGCCGATCGGGACCTCGGGGGTGCCGATGACGATGCGGGTCGCGGCGGGGAGGTCGGCGAACCCCCGGACGGTCGCGGCGCTCTCGCTCGCGACGACGAGGACGGGCTCGTTGCGCGCGAAGACGACGGGGCCCGCGGCGCGCTGGGATTTCACGAGCTCGTCCATGTGGCGCTGATCCGCCGAGGCGAACACGTCGGCCGCGGCGCCGTGCTCGAGCTGCGTGCGGAGCTCCTGCGTGCCGGCGAAGTTGAACGTGACCTCGACGCCCGGATAAGAGCGCTTGAAGTCCTCTCCCAGCGCGGTGAACACGTCCCGGAGGGAGGCGGCGGCGAAGACGACGAGCCTGTCCTCCCGCTGGGCGGACGCCGGCGAAGGGCGCTCGCAGCCGCCGAGGACGGCGAGGCACGCCGCGAGGATCAGGAGGGGGAGGCCGCGCACCAGCTGTCGTCGGGGGTACTTCATCGGGGAGACTCCTGGGTTCCGTCGTTCCTGGGTTCCGTCGTTCCGTGGCTCCGTTTGCGCCGTCATGCCGCTCGCACCTCGGCGACCCGCTCGCCCGCCTGCCGAGCGTCGTAGGCGAGCGCCGAGAGCTCACGGCGGAACTCCCCTGAGACGAGGACGTCGAGCAGGCGCTGCACCCTGCCGTCATCGAGCCCCTCGCGCGGGACCGCGAGGTCGTAGCGCTCCTCGGCCAGGGGCACGAAGCCGAGCCCGAACGCCATCGCCGCGTCGCGCGTCGCGACGCCGGTGTCCGCCGCGCCCATCGCCACGGCGCGCGCGACGTCGAGGTGGCCGGCGACCCGCAGGTGCGGCTTGCGCGCGAGCTCGATCGGCAGCCCGTGGCCGCGGACCTCGCGCTCGAGGAGCCGCTGGGCGCCGGCGCCCGCCTCCCGGCCGGCGAGGCGCAGGCCAGGGAGATCGAGGTCGGCCGCGCCGCGGACGCGGCCGGCGTCCTCGCGGTCCGTCATGACGCACACTCTTTACACCGAGGAATGCTTGCTTGTCATCCATCGGCGGCCTTGAGATGCCCTCGGCCCCACGCGACAGGTCGAGTCGCCCCGCTCGTCGCGCGTTGTCCTGCCACGCTCCCGCTCGCCGCCGGAGCGCTTCTCGCCGTGCGGTGCGGCGCCGGGGCGCCTTGCTCTTCGCGCAACGCGGTCTAGCTTTCGCGGAGTGGCTCAGCCCCACGGATCCGCCGACGCCCGTCGAGAGGACGGAACTTCGGTCATTCCGACGCGGACGCGCTTCGAGGCCACGGCGAGGATGGGTTACGCCATCCTCACCCTGCTCCTGGCGCTCGGCATGGCGTTCTCGGTGCGGCGCTTCTCGTCCGTGGCCGAGGCTCAGATCGATCGGCTACGCGCCAAGGAGCACGAGATCACGCTCGTGGAGCGGCTCCGGTGGAGCAGCGAGCTCATCGTGTCTCACGGCAGGGGCTACCTCATCTCCGGTGATCCCGAGCTCCTCGAGCAGGCGAAGAGGGCCAGGGCACGCTTCGACGAGCACGTCGGCGCGCTTCGCGACCACGCGCTCAGCCCGGTTGGTCTCGAGCGGGTGACCGAGGTCGAACAGGCTGCCAGGCACCTCGTCCGGATGCAGGAAGAGCTGCTCGCCGCCCGGCAGCGGACGCGGACTGGCGACACGAGCGAGCTCGTGCGCCGGTTCGACGAGGAGCTGAGGCCGCGTCACCGCGATCTCGAGGGCTCCCTCGCCCGCCTCGTCGAGCACAAGCAAGACGTCCTGAAGCAGCTCTACGATGACGCGAAGACGGAGCGAGCCCGGCTGGCGCTGTGGCTCGAGGGCCTGCTGGGCTTGCTGGTGCTGGCCGGCCTGGGGATCGCCTGGTACTTCACGAAGCTCCTCGGCGGCCCGTACCACAAGGCGCGGGAGGCGCGCGACGCCGCGCGCCTGGCGCTGGCGGCCCGCGACGAGCTCATGGGCATCGTGGCCCACGATCTGCGCAACCCGCTCGGCGCCATCGCGCTGAAGGCCGCGTGGCTGCGGCGGGGCGCCGACTCCGAGCGAACACGGCAGCAAGCGGAGTCGATCGAGCACGTCTCGCTGCGGATGGAGCGCCTCATCAGGACGATGCTCGACGTGACGACGATGCAAGCCTCCAGGTTCTCGGTGACGCCGAAGCCGTGCGCGGTGGAGGATCTCCTGCACGAGACGATGGAGATGTTCGGGCCGCTCTCCGAGTCGAAGCAGGTCCGGTTCGAGCAATCTCTGAAGGAGCCCGGGCTCGTGATCCGCGCGGAGTGGGAGCGCGTGCTCCAGGTGCTGTCGAACCTCCTCGGCAACGCCCTGAAATTCACGCCCCAGAGCGGCCAGGTGACCCTCTCGGTGGACCGGGACGGGGCGATGGCCCGCTTCGCCGTCCTCGACTCGGGGCCGGGGATCCCCCCCCAGAACCTCACGAGCATCTTCGAGCGGTTCTGGAAGGACGAGACGCCCGGGAAGAAGGGCACCGGCCTCGGGCTCTACATCGCCAAGGGGATCGTCGACGCGCACGGCGGCCGCATCTGGGTGGAGAGCGAGGTCGGGCAGGGCGCCCGGTTCTACTTCACGCTCCCGATCGCCGAGGCGGCGGGGCACGAGGCGCCCGCGGCGGCAGAGGCGCCCGCGCCCGCGGCGGGAGGCGACACGCGCGCGTAGAGCAACATGTCGCCGAGCCGCCCGTCCTTCACGACGTGGCGGCGCATCCGCGCCTCGAGCGCGTAACCCGCCTTCTCGAGCACGCGGGCGGACGCCCCGTTCCAGTCGAAGACGCCGGCCTGGATGCGCTCGAGGCCCAGCTGCTCGAAGCCGTACCGCGTCAGCGCGATCACCGCCTCGGTCGCCAGCCCGCGCCCCCAGTAGGCCGCGCCGAGCCAGTAGCCGAGCTCCGCGGTGTTCCGGTGCACGTCGTCGAGGCGCTCGAGGCCGATGCCGCCGGCCGCCTCGCCGGCGACCACGATCGCCAGGGCCTCGCCGGGCCGCGCGCGCGCCGCGCAGTGCGCGATCCAGCCCTCGGCGTCGTCGCGCGTGTACGGGTGCGGAAAGCGATCGCGGAGGTTCGCCCAGACGCGGCGGTCGTTCGCGTTCTTGACGAGCGCGTCGACGTCGACCGCCGCCCAGGGACGCAGGGTGAACGCGGGCATCTCGAGGATCATGGCGTCGTTCCCTCCGGCCGAGCCTCGCCGGCCCGAGCCTCCGATCGATCGAAGAGCTTCACGAGGATCTCGCTCCCGATGCCGGTCGCGACCATCCGCTCGCGGCGGTTCGAGAGCAGCGCGCCGAGCCACGGCAAGGCGCCGCCGTCCCCGAGCGGGAGCTCGAGGCCGTCGTCCCGGCGGACGACGAGCTGGATGAACGGCCCGGCGTAGTAGCCGAGCCCCTGCAGCCGCGCGAGGTCGTAGGCGACCTCGACCTCCGGGCGTGCGCGGGCGAGCGGCTCGCTGACCTCGGCGACCCAGCGCTCGGCGCGCGCGAGGAGCTCGGGGCCGAGCCCGAGGGACCGCGCGGCCCCCACGAGATCCGCCGCGCGCCGCGGCAGATCGACGCCGGCCTCGCGCAGGGCCGCCTCCGTCGACCCCGGCTCGTGCGCCTTCGCCCGCCGCGCCATCGCGTCCGCGTCGACGCCGCGCGCGCCGAGGCTCGCGCGGACCAGCGACGTGTCGGAGAGCACGACGCGCAGCCCCGCGGCGCGGAAGCCCGCGTGAGGCAGCGCGCGGACGAGGTCCGCCCAGACGACGAGGTGATCGAGCAGGGCGCGCCGCTCGCACGCGTCGTCCTCGCCGCGGCCCGGGGAGCGGGCCGCCGTCGCGAGGGCGAACAGGCGGAAGTGCGGCGTGAAGCCCGGCTGGGTCGTGGGCTGCATCCGCAGGACGCGCTGGCTCGCGCAGAACCGCAGCGGCTCGCCGCCCCGGGTCCCCCGCCGGCGCCGCGCGGCGTGCAGCGCGAGCCCCGTCGTCGGGTCCGCGGCGACCTCGGCGAAGCGGACCGTCGCGAGCACGTTGTTCGGCTCGACGCCCGCGCACGCCGTGGCGCCGAGCGGCCCGATCGGGGCGAGATCCACCGCCTCGAAGCCCGCCGCCGCGGCGTACGCCGCCGCGTCGAGGGCGTGCAGCCGCCGCGCGTCCGCCGTCGAGGCGTGCGTCATGGGCGCGCGCTCCGCGTGGTCGAGGACGTCGGCGAAGCTCCGCCGCAGCGCGCGCCGGCGCAGGCAATGGAGCAGGAGCGTGGTCAGCTCGTTGCCCGGGAGGTCCTCGGCGAGGAGCCGATCGATCGGCTGACCGGCGTGCGCCTCGGCCGCGCGGCGGGCGATGCGCGACGAGAGCTCGCCCGTCTTGTCGTCTTCGAGCGGCCGCCGCGGGGGAGCGGCGGGCCGCTCGGGGGCGGTGGGCTGCTCGCGGGCGGTCGACACCGTCCTGAGGTCGTCGGCGGTGGGCATGGCTGGCTCCTCGTCGACACGGTGCCCCGGATCTGGCACCCTGGAAAGGTCCAGATCAGCCGGTTTCGATGGTGCCAGCGCGCTCCACCTCCCACGCCGCCCACGCCTTCCTCCACCTGCAGCGCGGCGCGCCGGCGACGCTGGCGGCCCAGCTGGTCGAGCAGCTGCGCCGCGCCGTGCTGGACGGCGTCCTCCAGCCCGATCACCCGCTCCCGTCGTCCCGCGAGCTCGCGCGGGAGCTCGGCGTGTCGCGCAACACCGCGGTGGCGGCGTACGAGGCGCTGGCCGCGGACGGCACCATCGTGGTGCGCCCTCGTCGGGCGCCGGTCGTCGCGCACGTGCCGGCGCGCGCGGGGTGGCAGGGCGCCGCCCGCGTCCAGCCGGCGGCGGCCGCGCCGCGCACGTCGAAGAGCGCGCGGCGGCTCTCGGCGGTGGTGCCCCCCGACAAGCTCGACGCGCTCCTCGGCAGCCGCGCGCGGTCGCGCCCGTTCGGGGTCGGCCTGCCGGACCTCGAGCTGCTCCCGTGGCGCATCTTCGAGCGGTGCCTCGCGCGCCGCGTCCGGTCGATGTCGGCGGCCGACGCGCTCGACCACGATCCGCGGGGCGCGCCGCTGCTCCGGCGCGCCGTGCTCCACCACATCGCGGTGGCCCGCGGCGTGCGCGCGACGGTCGACCAGGTGTTCATCACGGAGGGATCCCAGGCCGCGGTGGACCTGTGCTGCCGCGCGCTGCTCGACCCGGGCGACGCCGCCTGGGTGGAGGACCCGGGGCCGCTGGCCCTCCGCGCGGCGGTGCGCATGGCTGGCGCGCGGCCGGTCCCGATCCCGGTCGACGAGGACGGGCTCCGGGTGCGCGCCGGCGCGCATCGACGTCGGGGCGCGCCGCGCGCGCGGGTCGCCTTCGTGTCGCCTGCCTACGCGTTCCCCTCGGGGGCGCGGCTCACGCTGCCGCGGCGCATCGAGCTCCTGTCCTGGGCCGCCAGGGCGCGCGCCGTGGTCGTCGAGATCGACTACGAGGGCGAGCTGCGGTTCGACGGCACCCCGCTGCCCTCGCTCCTCAGCCTCGACCTCGAGGGCGTGAAGGATCGCGTGATCCACGTGGGGACCTTCAGCCGCTCGCTGTTCCCGGGCCTGCGGCTCGGCTTCATGATCGTGCCGCCCGCGCTGGTGCGCGCCGTGGCCATGGTGCGCGCGGCGTCGACCCGCTCGCCCCCCTACCTGCTGCAGGCCGCGCTCGCCGACTTCATCGACGAGGGCCACTTCGCGCGCCACCTCCGGAAGCTGAAGCAGGCGACGCGGCGCCGGCGCGACCTCGTGCTCGCGGAGCTCGGGCTGCTCTTGCCGAGCGCGGTCCGGGCGCGGGCGCCCGCGGGGGGCTCGGTGCTGACGCTCGACCTGCCCGCGGGCGCGGACGACGTCGCCATCGTCCAGGCGCTCGCGGCGCGGGGCGTCGACGCGCAGCCGCTCTCGCGCGTCACGGCGGCGCGCGCTTCGGCCCGCGCGCCGCGCGCGCCCGGGCTCATCCTGGGGTTCGGCGCGCACTCCGAGGGCGCGCTCCGGGACGCGGCGCGGACGCTGGCGGCCGTCGTGACGCAGGCGATCGGCGCGGGCGAGGCCGGCGCGCCGCCGGGGTCGCCGCCGCGATAGTGCCTGTCCCCCAGGGATGCGGGTACCGCCCGTCGTGAGCGAGCGCCGCGCCCACCACCGCGCCGTACGAGCAGGGCTCGTCCGCGATCCGGCCCGCTGGTCCGGGCGCGTTCCGAGGAGCACGCCGATGCAGGCCATCGCCGTGTCACCTCCTGCCACACCTGACACCTGTCACACCCGGTCGGTGTGGCAGGCCCCCCGGCGTCGCAGGACGGGCGCGCGAGCGCCAAACGCAGGAGCAGACCGCGCGCATGCGGAGATCGCGCGGGTCCTCGCCGCGAGGACGGGCTGGCATCGAAGTCGCAATCCGCGAGACCCGTGACCTCGTTGACGGAGGAGACATTCATGCTGCTCAAGAAGATCGTGGGGATGTCCGTGCTCATGCTGTCGGTTGCCTCGGCTGGAGGCTGCGGCGGGCTCGAAGGTTCGCAGGGGACCGACGTGGAGGAGGTCGAGGCGCTCGCCAGCCCGATCGAGAACGAATATCAAGGGTTCGGTTGCGTCCCCGTGGCCATGTCGATGTTCGAGATGGAGGCGTACGGCGTCGGCTCGTCCTGTTCCCTCATCGGGCGGAAGAAGAACGCCGAGAGCCGCGCGATCGACGCGCTCGAGGCCCACGCGGAGAACGAGTGTGAGGCGATCCGGGACGACAACCCGGAAGTCTGGGACATCCTCTGTCGTGAGATCTGCGAGTTCAACGGGTACGACGAGACGACAGGCACGGGGATGTGCTCGTACGAGGTGACGGACACGGACACGTGGGAAGAATCCGGCTGCGCTCTCGGCTCGCGGCAATACAACCAGCAGGAGGCCACCGTCCAGTGCGGCTGCGACTGCCTCATGGACCTCTGAGGCCGAGCGCGCGAGCGCCCTGGCTTCGCCCCCGGCAGCGCGATGCAGCGACGTCGCGTGTCCCTGGCCGGACGGCTGCCGGGCGGTGCTAGCGGCCGCCGGCGACGTCCAGGAGGGAGCCGGTGCAGTAGGAGGACTCGCTGGAGGCGAGCCACAGTATGGCGCGCGCGACCTCCTCGGGGCTGCCGGCGCGGCCCAGCGGCAGGCTCGCCTGGAGCCGCTCGACGCGCCCTGGATCGCCTCCGCTCGCGTGGATGTCGGTCGCGATGATCCCCGGCCGCACGGCGTTGACCCGGATGCCCTCGGCGGCGACCTCCTTCGCGAGGCCGATCGTGAGCGTGTCGACGGCGGCCTTCGAGGCGGCGTAGTCGATGTACTCGCCCGGGGAGCCGAGCTGCGACGCCCGCGAGGAGACGTTCACGATGGCGCCTCCCCTGCCGCCGCGGAGCGTCGACATGCGCCGGACCGCCTCGCGCGCGCACAGGAAGCTGCCGACGACGTTGGTCGAGAGGACGCGCTCCACGCGCGCCGCGCTCATGTCCTCGAGGCGCGCCTGCCGGTCGAGCACGCCCGCGTTGTTGACGAGCGCCGCGATCGGGCCGAGGTCGCGGTCGACGGTCTGGAACAGGCGCACGACGTCCTCTTCGCGGCTCACGTCGGCCGCGATCGCGAGGGCGACGCCGCCGTGCGCGCGGATCTCGTCGACCACCCTCGCCGCGGCGTCCTCGTCGCGCAGGTAGCTCACGGCGACCGTGTAGCCTCGGCTCGCGGCGAGCAGCGCGGTGGCGGCGCCGATCCCGCGGCTGCCGCCCGTGATGAGCATGATGTCGGCCATGGCGCGGGAGCCTACGCGAGCCCGCGGCGAGGCGGGGTGCTGTGAGGCTCGCGGTCGCGCTGGAGCGCTGAGCAGCTTGGAAACCAGAGAAATGAGCCGCCAAAGCGCCAAGGACGCCAAGCACGCGAAGAAGACATGCAGATGAGCCGCCGAGTCGTCAGGAAGACATGCAGATGAGCCGCCAGGTCACCAGGAAGACACCACAATCTTGGCGTCCCTGGCGACCTGGCGGCTCAACTTCTTGCGGTTTGCATGCGGCTTCGACCCGCTGGTCGCTCTAGACTCGAGTCTGGTCGCCGCACCCACCGCGCGCCGCGGCCGCTCCCCGATGGCTCCGATCCGCCTGTGTACTGCCGCTTCGCTCGCCGTCCTCGTCGCCGCGTGCGCCGGCCGGACCACGGCGGTTCCTCCGGCCGAGTCCGCCTTTCCGCCTGGCTTCCCGACCCCCTTGCTGGAGCGCGTGCCTGCCACGCAGGAGCCCCAGGCGTCACCGCCTGTTGCCGCGGCCGAGGCCGTGGAGCCCGTCTGGGCGCCTCCGATCGTGCACACGCTGACCGTGCTCACGGTGACCCGCAGCGTCGAGGCGGTACTGTGGCCCGAGCCCTTCGCCGACTTTCGCGCGGAGCGATGGGGATACCACTATGGCGAGGCGCTCACGAAGCCGCCGCTCTTCGACGCCGCTCAGCCCGCCTTCCGGTGGGATCACGACCCGTGGCCGATCAACGTGGTCGGCCACGGCCTGCTCGGGAGCGAGATGTACCTCAGGGCGCGGATATGCCGCTTCGGCGCCCCGGCCGCGCTCGCGTTCGCCATCGCCGGCACCCACCTCTGGGAGTACGGCTACGAGGCCAACGGCGTCCGGCCCTCGGCGCTCGATCTTGTCTACACGCCGCTCGCTGGGGTCCTCCTGGGCGAGCTCCGGTACGCGACCTGGCATGCGGCGGGGGGCATCGAGAGCGCGCCGGCGCGCCTGATCCTGCGCGCGCTCATGGATCCGTTCGGCGAGATCGAGCGGGGCGCCGGGGTCTTCGACTGCTAGTCTCGAGGTGGGTACAGCTGCCTGACGCCGGGCAGCTGTACCCACGTCGAGACTACAGCGGTTCCCGCCCACCTCTGCACCAAGCAGACCGTCGCTCCAGGACATGTCAGCAGAGATACGCGTAGAAGTTTCCGAGGGCGCGAAGCGGCTCCACCATTTCCTGCTTGCCGCTCGCCAGAGCCGATTGCCTCCACCGAATCGCTCTGTCGAGCATGGCTGCAATCCTCCGCTCAAGCTCGGGATCCCTCATGAGCGGCGCCCAGAGGAGCATGCCTGCGCCGTCGACACCCGCGCCGCCGTATGCGACCCAGCTGGCGGGATTCTCCCGCCGGAACTGGATCAAAAACCTGTGAGCCGATCCGTCAGAGAACTCCAGACTGTTGATGGTGCCTGAGCGCCACCTGACGAGGTCAGCCACGTCGAGCCCGCTCATCACCGTCGATCGCCAGGTTGCTCCCAGGTCACTCGAGCTCCTGACGGCCTCGGGTATGAGCCCGTCACCGACGTTGAGCTCCACCGATGGCAGCACGCCCACGAAAGCCCAGGTGCCGAACAATGCGCCGCGACGGTGTGAGCCTCGCAGGAGGTCCCCACAGTCGCAACGAATCGTCCACCGCCCATCGTCCAACCGCACCGGCTTACCGAGGAGCGATGCGAGCGGCAGGCCACAGGTGTCGCACGCCGTGAGAGGTCGCAGACCGGGAACACCCCTGCGCGCGCCGAACGGAAGCCGCGAGAAACAATTGTCGCACAGGGAAATGCCTGCCAGCTGGATGCTCCCCGCGGTGAACGGGCATTCGATGTGCACATTGTGCAAGCCGGTCGCTGTCGCGCCTTCCAAGTGCCCACTCCTCGACGGAACTTGGGGCCAGAAAATCGCAGCGTGGCTCGAAAGTCAAGCTCCTCGTAGCGGCCGTCCCGCCGTACAGCTACGCTGCTCGCGCTGGCTCACATAGACGACCTACCCGATCCGCATCCCTCCTGGCGATGGGAGCGGAGCGGATCGAGCGCCGAGAAGTTCGCGCGGTGCGAGGGGTACGATCCGAAGCAGCTGGTTCGGTTGCTGCGCACCCTGCCTGCCAAGCTGGTGGGGATCGCGCAAGCTGCCTCTGGTTCGGGATATTTACTCGATTTCTACGCAGATGGCATCACCGAGCTCGCGAGAGTCGGTCGCGCGGATGCCGCAACCGTAACCTACGCCGTCAATGGAGCCCCCTCCACCGATTCTCGCGATTCCCCAGTACCCGACGTGAGTGCATATCTCATCGGAGTAGGCGGACGCGGTAGCAAAATCCACGTGCTCGAAGCCTTCCAGGCACTGTTCTCCGCCTCTCACTACCGCAAAGGTAGTCCCGCCGATGTCAAAGAGCTGGTAGTTGGGTTTGCAGAGGATGTAGTCCAGCTCGCGGGTGTCGTTGGCATGCTGCTGGCAGTTGTTCCACGGGCCGTCTATCGAACTCCCGTCCGCGATACGAAAGACTCCTGAATAGGGGAGCTCATCGCAGCGGGCGAGAAACGTCCAGAACGCGTCGACTGGGAGCAACGGCGTGTATCCTGCGGGGCAAGTCTCTCCTTCGTATACTCCGAACGTCGCCGTCTGAGCTTGAGCCGGTGCGCTCAGCGAGATGCCTCCCGCGATAAGCCCGCAGACCAGGACGCCCATGGGCGTCGTGTGACAGAAGTGGTTCATTTGTCCGCCAATGTGTTGTTATGATGGTTTATGTTTCCAAGCCAAGCGCGTGGTCGGGCGCAGGGGCTCATGGGTGCATCTTGGTCACGCCGAAAGATGCCCCGTGGGCTCCGTAATGAAGAGCCCGCTCCGTGCTTCATCGGCCAGTGCGGAGGTATCATTCTCAGAAGCGAAAACGCTGTCAACATGTAAACGATCGTGTCATTTCATGGATATCTCTGATTGAGATGGAATTGGCAATTTGATCCCAGTCACACGGTCAGTGGAACAGGCCTTGCTTTCGTCGAGCTCTGCAATTCGCTCGTGGGTCCAGAGTTCGGCGAGGCGCGTGCCGCTCGCGACGTCGTCTCCCTTCACGGCAATCGCCAGCCCCCGAGAGCCGCAGCGCCCGCGCGCGATCCTCGCGCTGGGAGGACGCGCCCGGAGCACCGCGGCGGATCAGCGAGGGCAGGTTCCATTCGCCGTGATGCCCTGTGCACCGGCGGTGCCAAATGATGAGCCCGCTGCAGCCCGAGGTGCGGAGGCAGGCGCATCCGACCCGCGCCGCAACCGCGCCGGGATCACGTCCACAGTATGCAGCGACACCGTGGGCGACGCCAGGCAGCGGGCTGGAACGGCGGCGTTCGAGAAATGAAACAGTGCTATCGAGCGCAGGGCGCCGCCTCCGCGCAGCATCTCTCGCGAAGGCCGATGCGTGTGACGACCGCCACGACGTCACCGCGATCCTGCAACACCAGGTCCTGTGACATTCCGCCGCGGCGGCACGCCGTCGGCCCGGATGGCGGGGTAGAAGGCTACTCGAGTGTGACCTTCACGAAGATGGACCGACTGGCGATGTCGCGCAATCTTTGAACAAACTGTCCATCGCGGAGCCGATGCAATGACTGTGTGTTGACGAGCTTGAGCTCACATTCACCCGGCCACCCAGGACCGCCGTTCAGGCCGTCCCAGAAGGCGTCAAGGTTCCGACCAAAGTACGCCGCACCTTCCGGCTCTGCCGCAATGACGTACGCGGACCAGAAGTCTCCTTCTGTCTGGACGGTATCGCAGTCAACAACGATAGTTCGCATGCCTTCCAGTAACTCGTCGATGGGTCAACCGAAGCCGCCGGACCAGGTCTGTCGAGATCGTCGCCTGTCATGTCTCCCCCACGAAAGGTCTCATGAACCGGCGCTGCGCCGCAAGGCCCCGATGCTGTCCAGCGCCATGGGGGAGGTCCGTCGAGCACCGGCGGCGGTCGACGCCTCTCCAGGGGGCCGGGCGCCCTCCGCCGCCGCATTGCCCGAGATGAAGGGCCCGCGGCATCACCGGTTCCCCCGTACAGCCACGCTGCACGCGCTTGTCGACATCGAGCACCTCACGCGATCCGCCTCCCTCCTTGAAAAGTAGCGCTGTATCAATAACTTGTCCATCTATCGAAGGCGCCGCTCTCACGCCACGGGCTGCGGGCTTAGCCGTCGCTCTGGCGCCAGCTGCTGAATGACGGTATTGGGGATAGAAGATGCATCCTGCCTTCGCCAACATCCGATTCGGCCCCTTTGCGAGCGCCTACCACTCGGCGGCGATGACCCCGGAGCTCAAGGAGGCGCTCGGCGCATTTCTGGAGAGGGAACTGCTGCCACAGGTCGAACAGCCCTTCGAGTCGACGAGCGGAGCCCTGGTGGCGGCCTACGACGCCGAGAGGTACTGCGGTCCGAACAGCGCGGTCCGCGACATCTATAAATTTGAGTTCGCGTTCCATCGTTCGTCGGGCGATGACACGATCAAGGTCGATCTCTTGTTCCGTGCGCAGGCCAGGGCGTTCTCCGCAAGAAGGAACAAGCCGCTCTACCTCTGGACACCCGCCCGCCGCGATCGATACGAGGCGGAAGGTCGACAGCTCCAGCACCTCTGCGGCTGCATCGCGAGGCGCGAGGGCGTGGAGGCCGTTTGCCCCTTGTGTTCGGCGGTTCTGCGCGTCCACGATTCGCCGAGCCTGTTCGATGTGAGCTGCCCGAGCCGCTGCTTCAAGTACAACGTTCACCGAGATCCGGCGAACGGGCAGTTCCTGCACGGTCACTTCTTCCGGAAGGAGCCCGGTGATGTCTGACCCCGCTCCGGTCTGACCCCGCGCCTGTCGGATGTCGGGCAGCTCGCGAGCGCCCCCGGTGCACAGGCCTGGTATCGTGCCCGGAATGAGCATCCGGCACAGCGCCGTCTGGGGACGAGGTCGCCTGATTGTCATCGCGGGCTCCGAGGGGCACGTGCTCCGCTCGGAGGACGGCGGCCAGCGCTGGAAGAGGGTGCAGACGTCCACCCGCCAGGACCTGAGCGCGCTCGCAGGTTCCGGCGCGGCGCTGCTCGCCGCCGGACACTGCGGGACCCTGCTGTCCTCGCGCGATGACGGGCAGCGCTGGTCCGACGTGGGCTGCGGCGCGACGGCGGACCTGCGCGGCGTCGCCCTGCGGGACGACGGCGAGGCCATCGCGGTGGGGCTCGGCGGGACGGTGCTCCGCTCCGGCGATCACGGCCAGACCTGGGGAGCCGGGCCGAGCCCCGGAGACCTCTGCCTGGAGGCCGCCGCGGTCGACGCAGAGGGCCGCTTCCTCGCGCTGGCGCTCGAAGGACAGCTCGCCACCCTGCAAGGAGCGACATGGACGCGCCACAAGGTCCCAGGCCGGAGTCCGAGGGCGCTCTGCGCGCGAGGCGGGCTCGTGATCGTGGGCGACGGCGACGGCCATGCCCACGCGAGCCGGGACGGGGGCGCGTCCTGGGAGTCGCATTCCACCGGGACCGGGCGCTCGATCAAGGCGCTGTGGCTCGGCGCCGCGGGCCTCGTGATCGCGTCCGGCGAAAGCGGCATCCTGGCGGTCAGCGAGGACGAGGGCCGCACCTGGAGGCGCACCGCGCTCCGGTCCGATCAGCACCGCTGCGCGGCGTGGGGCGATGACGAGGGCGCGATCTGGTGCGTGGGAGACGGCCCCGCCGCCCGATCCCTCGATGGCGGGAAGAGCTTCACCAAGGTGCCAGTCCAGGCAGGGGACGCGCCGCTCGACGGGCCGTGGGAAAAGGTGCCTGTCCGGGGGAAGTTCCGGGGTCTCTGGGTGCAAGCCCAGGGGAGGGTCGTGCTGGTGGGCGACGGAGGCTCCATCGCGCGAACCCACGACGGCGGCCAGACCTGGGAGAGGAGCGCCGTGGAGGACGCCGGCGCGCTGATCTCCGTGTGGGGCAGCGGCGAGGCGATCCTGGCTGTCGGCGAGGGCGCCTCGCAGATCCGGACCGAGGACGGCGGGCGCTCCTGGATAGAAGTGACAGGCAAACCCGGCGGCGCCTCGGTCCACGGGCAGAACGAGACAAGGGCGTTCGCCGTCCTCGATGGCCGGGTCTGCCGTCTCGTCGCGGGCGGTTCACGATGGCTGGAGCTGGAGGTCCCGAACGAGCCGCGCCTCTGCGCCGTCTGGACAGGGCCGGAGCAGCGCGCCGTGGCGGTCGGCTCCGGCGGGACCATCGTCCGCACGATCGACGACGGCGCCACATGGGAAGTTGCGGAGAGCGGCAGCTCCCGCGATCTGTCCGCGATCTGGGGCAGGGGCGACGAGCTCTTCGTGGCTGGCGGACTCGGCGTCAGCGACGTGCTGCGCTCTCGAGACGGCGGCGCGAGCTGGGCGGTGGTGGCCCAGGTCTCCGGAAGCCTCAGGAGCCTCTGGGGAGACGACGCGGGCGCGCTGTGGGCGTGCGGCGCGCGCGGCGTGCTCCTGCGCTCCACCGATGGCGGCCACACCTGGCGAGGCGAGGCGTCCGGCACCTGGGGCACCCTGTTCGAGGTGCGCGGGGATGGGGCCGAGGTGTGGGCGCTGGGAGAGAACCTGCTGCTGCGCCGGCGGCATCGGGCGTCGACAGATTAACTGCCCGCACATTCCTCAGAAATACGTTCGAAACAGAGTGATTGCTACACCAGGGAGAGCCTCCTCGACACGCTCGGTGAGGGTGGCTGACGCGACTCCATGGCACCGCGCTCTTCCCTCCGGCTCAAGATCGTCACCTCCGAGACGACCACGCACACCCACTGTCCTTACTGCGCCTTCCAGTGCGGCGTGGTCATGACGGATCGCGCGGACCACGCGGGGGCGATCGACGTCCGACCGGACGACGATTTCCCCGTCAACCGCGGGCAGATGTGCATCAAGGGGTTCACCTCCGCGGCGCTGCTCGATCACCCCGAGCGGCTGACGGCGCCGAAGATCCGCGGGCGCGCCGGCCGCCTCCTGCCGGCGCGCTGGGACACGGCGCTCGATTTCGTCGCCGAGCGGCTCCTCCGGCTGCGCGAGCTCCACGGCCCCGCGGCGCTGGCCGCGTTCGGCAGCGGCGCCCTGACGAACGAGAAGACCTACCTCCTCGGCAAATTCGTCCGCCTCGCCCTCCAGTCGCCGAACGTCGATTACAACGGCCGTTATTGCATGGCCTCGGCGGCCGCGGGGCACAACAAGGCATTTGGCATCGACCGCGGCCTGCCGTTCCCCGTGTCCGATATCGCCCAGACCAAGGCGCTCCTCCTCTGGGGCGCGAACTGCGCGGAGACCCTGCCGCCGATCATGCAATGGATCTTCGCGCAGCGCGACAACGGCGGCGCGCTCATCGTCGTCGACCCGCGGCGCACCGACACGGCGCGCGCCGCGGCGCTCCACCTCCAGCCCACGCCCGGGTCCGATCTGGCGCTCGCCAACGGCCTGCTCTACCTCGCCCTCGAGGAGAAGCTCGTCGACACGGCGTACATCGCCGCGCGCACGGACGGGTTCGACGATCTCCGGCGCGCCATCCTCTCGTACCACCCGGCGCACGTCGAGCGGCTGACCGGGGTCTCCACGCAGGATCAGCTCAAGGCCGTGCGGCTGCTCGCCGAGGCGCCGAGCAGCATGCTGCTCTCCGGCCGCGGGCCGGAGCAGCAGTCGAAGGGGTCAGACACCGTGCTCTCCTTCATCAACCTGATGCTCGCGCTCGGCAAGGTCGGCAAGCCGTACAGCGGCTATGGCTGCCTCACCGGACAGGGCAACGGCCAGGGGGGCCGCGAGCACGGCCAGAAGGCCGATCAGCTCCCCGGCTACCGGCATATCGAGGACGCGGAGCACCGGGAGGCCATCGCCCGCGTCTGGGGCATCGACCCTGCCGAGCTGCCGGCCAAGGGGAAGAGCGCCTACGAGCTGCTCGACGCGCTCGGCCCCGAGGGGGGGATCCGCGCGCTCCTCGTGTTCGGATCCAACGTGGCTGTCGCGTCGCCGAACGCGCTCAACATCGAGCGGCGGCTCGCCTCGCTCGATCTGCTCGTGGTCTGTGACGCCTTCGTCAACGAGACGGCCCGGGACGCCCACGTCCTCCTTCCGGTCGCGCAGTTCGCCGAGGAGGAGGGGACGATGACGAACCTCGAAGGGCGGGTGATCCTGCGGCAGAAGGTCCGCCCCGCGCCCCCCGAGGTGAAGACCGATATCGAGATCTTCTGCGAGCTCGCGCGCCGCCTCGGCGCGGGCAGGCACTTCCAGTACACGTCCGCGGAGCAGGTGTTCGACGAGCTGCGCCGGGCGACCGCGGGCGCCAGGGCGGACTACAGCGGCATCACCTACGACAAGATACGCCGGAACCGAGGCGTCTTCTGGCCGTGCCCGTCGGTCGAGCACCCGGGGACTCCGCGCCTCTTCGCCGAGCGGTTCCATCACCCGAACGGCCGGGCGCGGTTCCACGCTGTCCACCACCGCCCCGCCGCCGAGCTCCCCGACGAGGCCTATCCGCTCTACTTCACGACGGGCCGCTACAAGGAACACTACAACTCCGGCGCCCAGACGCGCCGGGTCTCCACGCTCGAGGAGGCCAAGCCCGAGCCGAAGGTCGAGGTCCACCCCAGGCTGGCGGCGCGCCTCGGCGTCGTCGACGGCGACTCTCTGCTCGTCGAGAGCCGGCGAGGGGCGGTCACCTTCCGGGTCGCGGTCGTGCCTTCGATCCGGCCGGACACGCTCTTTGCTCCGTTTCACTGGGGCGGCAAGAAGGCCGCCAACGTGCTCACCGTGCCGGCGCTGGACCCGACCAGCCGGATGCCGGAGTTCAAGGTGTGCGCCGTCAGGGCGCGCCGGGTCTCGGAGTCGAACTGATGCGAAGGAAGGACCTTGTCATCGTTGGCAACGGCATGGCGGCGTGCCGCCTGCTGGACGAGCTGATGTCGCGCGGCGCCAGGGACCGCTACGACATCACCGTCTTCGGCGAGGAGCGGGGCGGCGCCTACAACCGCGTCCTGCTCAGCAAGGTGCTCGCAGGGGAGGCGCCGGACTCCATCGTCACGAAGCCCCCTGCCTGGTACGAGCGCAACGGGGTGCGGCTCGTCAGCGGGACCTCCGTGGCGCGGATCGACACCGGGTCGAGGGCGGTCGTGGCAGCCGACGGCGCGCGCCATCGTTACGACGTCGCCGTGCTCGCGACAGGCAGCCAGCCGCTCGTCCCGCCGCTCGAGGGCATGACGACCTCGGAGGGCGATCTGCGCCCGGGCGTCTTCGTGTACAGGACGATGGACGATTGCGTCCGGATGCGCGGCAGCGCGCGGGCGGGGGACAACGCCATCGTGGTCGGCGGCGGGCTCCTCGGCCTGGAGGCGGCCAAGGTGCTGAGCGACATGGGCCTCCACGTGACCGTCATCCACGTCGCGAAGAGCCTCATGAACGCGCAGCTCGATCAGATGGGCGGCGACATGCTCGAGCAGCACATCGAGCGCTGCGGCATCTTCGTCCGCACCGGGCGCACCGTCGAGGCCATCTGCGGAGACGAGGCGGTCGAGGGCTGTCGCCTCGACGACGGCAGCGTCCTGCCGGCCGATATGGTGGTCCTCGCGTGCGGCGTCCGGCCTCGCGTCGACGTGGCGCGCGCCTCCAACCTGCCCATCAACAAGGGCATCGTCGTCAACGACACGATGGCCACCCAGGTGCCCGGCATCTACGCGATCGGCGAGTGCGCGGAGCACCGGGGCAGGCTCTATGGCATCGTCACGCCCATCTGGGAGCAGGCCGCCGTCCTCGCCGACGTCCTGACGGGCGCGAACCCGCAGGCGCGCTATCGAGGTACGAAGCTGTATACCCGGCTGAAGGTGGCGGGCGTCGACGTCACCTCCATGGGCAGCACCGAGCCGGAGCTCGAGAGCGACGACGTGCTCCAGGTGGTGGAGACACGGAAGAGCACGTACCGGAAGCTGATCCTCCGCGACGGGCGACTGCTAGGCGCCCAGTTCGTCGGCAACACCGCGGCCGCGGCCACGCTGGTGCAGCTCTTCGATCGCAGCGACCCGCTGCCCGCCGATCCTCTGGAGGCGCTCTGCGCCGGCGGCGGCGCGGGGCCGGCGGCGCAGGCCGAGCGCATCGTCTGCAACTGTCACAAGGTCAGCGAGGCGACCCTCCGGGAGGCCATCGAGGGCGGCGCCTGCTCGCTGGAGTCGGCGTGCGCCGCGACCAAGGCCGGCACGGGGTGCGGCTCCTGCCGCGGCGAGGTCGCCCAGCTCGTGGCCCGGCACGCGCCCTCGCCCGAGGTCGCCAGCGGCCGCGCCGTGGCCGTCGGATAACGTGGAGAGCACGCCCGGGCGAGCCGAGCGGCGCAGAGGCGGCCTTGGCGCACGAGGATCCGCCCCGCTATAGACGCCGGCGAATGCACCACACGCCGCGCGAGCGCCTTCACGAGCTCTTCACCAAGGTCGACGCGTTCTTCGCGAGCGCGAGCGCCCGCCACGGCGAGCGGATGGCCTGCCGCACCGGGTGCAGCGACTGCTGCCGGCGGCGGTTCTCGGTGACGTCGATCGAGGCCGACGCGATCCGCGAGGCGCTCGCGGCGCTCCCGGAGGCCGACCGCGCGGCGCTGGCCGAGCGCGCGCGGGCGGGCGATCCGGGCGTGTGCCCGGCGCTCGACGGGGAGGGGAGGTGCGCGATCTACGCGGCGCGGCCGCTCATCTGCCGCACGCACGGCCTGCCCATCCGGTTCGCGCCGGCCAGCGAGCGCGCGCTGCCGGTCATCGACGCCTGCCCGAAGAACTTCGTGGGAGAAGACCTCCGCGCCGTCGAGGCGTCGTCGGTCCTGGACCAGACGACGCTGTCGACGGTGCTGGCCGCCCTCGACATGGCCCACGCCGACGCGGCGGGGCAGCCGCGTGGGCAGCGCGTCGCGATCGCCGCGGTGCTCTCGGGCGAGGGGTAGCTGCCGCCGGGCCGCCGGTTTGATGACGAGCCGGTCCGGCCCAGCCGACCGACGGTCGTCGGTGCCATGAGGCTCCCGGCCTCGGCTTGCGTGCGCTCGCGGTGGCACAGAACCGGCATTGGCACAGGCCAGCTATGGCTCAACTATTGGCTCAGTGTGCGCCAGGTGCTGAGCGGGTGCCCATGGGAACGCGCTGATTTACGGCAAATCCAGGCTGGCCCGCGGGTTGCTCTCAGGTGGTGACCCACTCTGGACCGATGGCAGGTCACGACACACGCCGCCGTCGGTCCGGAGGGGCAGCTTATCCGGAGGATAGAATGACCAAGACGATCAGAGGGTTTGGGTCGGTGGCGGCGGCTGGCGTGGTGTTCGCCGCCTTGCTCAGCGGTTGCGGCTCGCAGGGGGCCGATCGCGGGCCGGACGTCGGCGCGATCAGCTTGCCGCTCGCGGCCGATGCGCCGTCTGGAGCGCGATATCGGCTCCGCGACGCCACGTTCGAGATCTCGAACGGTTATTACTACTACGAAGACGAGAATACCTCAGCCATGGCTGTCGGTGGTAGCTACGGAACTGTGGTAACGGTCAGCAGCGAGGATCAGGATCCGAACGAGACCTCCCTCCTCGTCGATCTGGAGCAGGGAGGGTACAGCGTCACGCTCCTTCCGGGCTGGCACTTCGAGAAGGTCGAGGACGGCACGGTGACGGATCCGAACGTGGAGGCCACGCTGCTCTCGTCGCAACGGGTCTACCTGTACGTCTCGCCGCGTTCGACGACCTGGGCCGAGTATGCGTTCGGTATCGGGAGCAGCGAGCTGTGGCTCAACGGCAAGTTGAACCTCGGTATCAACGTCTACGAAGATCCGGACGACTACTACTACGGCGGAAACGTGACTGCGGGCGGCACCGGGGGCGCGGGCGGCGGCGACTACAGCTCTGGCTACAGCGCGGCGGGGGTCGGCGGCAGCGGCGGTTACTAGCGCTGGCGCGAGGAGCTGAGCGGAGCGGAGCGAGCGACGTCATCGCCCGTCAGCGAGGGCTGCACTGCACGACGCAGAAGGCCGTGGCGCCCTTGGCGCGGGCGCTCGCCTCGCACGACCTCTTCGCTTGCTGCGACGCCATGAAGCGGTCCTTCGCCGAGCCGTTGCCGAACACCATCTGATAGTTGCACGCGCCCGCGAAGCCGCAGACGCGCACGGACGCGCTCGCCGTACACCACCAGGACGTCCCGCCCGCCGCGCTACCGTTGCTCGGGCTTCCATTCGAGGAGCCCTCGCTCGGTGAGGTGGGCGTCCGCGCCGCTGTCGACAGAGGCGCCGGCGCCTCGCCCGTCTCGTCGTCGGCAGCAGGCGACGGGGCGTCGCCCGCGGCGCGGTCGCCGGTGGACGGGTCTTCGCCCGCCACCTCGTCGGCTTCCTGGTCGGGGCGAAGCGGGGTGCTCGTCGACGTGGGCACCACCGGCGAGACACCGCCGGCGGTCGACACGCCGGAGGGCGTGGTCTCGACGACGGTTTGCTCCGGCGATGCGCTCGCCACCAGGTACACAGCGCCGCCGATCACGAAGATGGCGCCCACGCCCAGCGCGAACAACCCGCCGAGGACGATGAGCACGATCACGAGCGGCGACAGGCCTGACTTCGGGCGCTGCGGCGGCGGTGGAGGGTAGTAAGGCGGCGGCTGCGGAGGGTAGTAAGGCGGGGGTTGCGGAGGGTACTGAGGCGGCTGCTGCGGAGGGTACTGAGGGCGCCCTGGACCAAACATCTCGCAGTCATAGCGCAGCGGAGCCGTCCGCGCTGCGTGAGACGAACACCCACGCTGTCGGCGAACGAGCGATGTCGCGTCTCGCTCGCGCCGGACGAGCCCGCCCGCAGGGGGGCTGCCGAGTTCCGTTCCAGGGACGCGGCGCTCGGAGTTGGCGCTCCGCCGTCGGCACTGCCCTGGCGCGCCGAGCCGGTGGAGAGGGCGCGGCGCTGCGGTTCAGGCATGACGTCCCGCGGGGCGCCTGGAGCTGCGCCGTGCTCTGATCGCCTCCGTGCTCGGTTCCTCGTTTCGACCATCGAGGCAGGTCTGCAGGGCGCTCCGGGGCTGTGTCGCCGCCGCGCTGGTCGCGTCGTGCGCGGGCGGGGAGCGCCTGGCGTGCGCCGCCGACGCTTCGCCGCGGCTCGCGTTCAGCGGCGGCGTGGCAGGGAGGGGCGTCGCCTGGGAATGGAAGCCGGCTCTCCCGCTGGAGCTGACGATGCAGCTGAAGCCAGCGTTCTCGGCGTCGCCGGGCGGCGTGATCTGGGACGGGACCGTCGCCCACGGTTACTCGAGCTCGGGCTGTACTTCGGTGTCAGCCTCGGCGTGGGCGTCCACGCTCGTGGCAGCGCAATCGCCTAATCGTTCTGTCCCTCTGAGGTGAGCGTGGCGGTACGCCCTTGACAACCTCGAAGCGCTTTACTCCTTGAGCTCGTCCTGCTGTGTGTGCCCGTGCCGGACCAAGCGCGTATGTGCGGTCCAGATCGGACAGGAGTCCTGGGCGCAAGATGGGCTCATGGTCACTGTTCTTGACTGGCTACCAGGAGCTGCTTCAATGGCAGCCAATTCGCAGGCGGAGGGGACGATGATTGAGCTTGTCTGTAGCACCGACACGGATTCCGGGGTCGTCACGGTCGTTGAGCGCGTAGGGCAGAATAACTACGTGCTGCGTGGAAAGATCCCCGTCGGCAACGCGCCGCGCGGAAGCGTCAAATTCACCAAAGACGGGCGCGGTTACGTGTCCAATGGCGCGGGCGACACGATCTCCGAAATCGATGTCATTTCGAACCGTGAGATCGGTCGCATAAAGGTGGGTGTCGCACCAAGGGGAGTCGGGATCGTTCCAGGGGACCGGTTTGCCCTTGTTTCTAACTCTGGATCGAACACCGTGTCAGTGGTCGACTTGTCTCACCGGCGGGAGGTGACCCAGGTCGCCGTTGGTCGTGATCCGCGTCATATGGCCATCAGCAAAGCTGGAGACTGGGCGTACGTTTCAATCTGGGGATCCGACTATGTGTCCAAGTTGGATATCCAGCCGCTGACTGACCCTATGCGCGCTGACGTAGACACGAGTGCTCAGGCCGTGCGAGAGGTTGGGCGGATGCAGGTCCGGAGCGACGCCCACCCTTACAGTACGGCGCTCGATCCTTCCGGCGAGCTGTTGTTCGTAGCCAACACGCAGAGCCAGTACCTGTCGATCTTCTCGACCAAGACTGACAAACTCCACGCCGAGGTCGACCTGGGTAGCAAGGGTAGCCGCGGCATCGCGTTCTCGCCTGATGGGAAGGTGGCTTTTGTGAGCGTGGAGGACACATCCGAGGTAGTCGCCATAGATGTCCCCTCGATGGCCATTACTCGACGCATCGAGGTTGGTCCAGGCCCTCGCGGTATCGCCGTCTCGCGAGACGGGGGCACGCTCTACTCGAGCGCGTTCTCGCGGAATAGTTCTCCTGTGAACGCTCGGCAGCCAGGCGCTCGACAGCCCAGCTCGTTCAACCCGAACACGGTCACGGTCGTGGATCTCTCCGCCCCGACGGGAACGGCCCGGGCCGTAGCATCCTGGTCACAAGTGGATGTCGGAAAAGGTCCCTGCAGCGTCGCGATCTTCTACCGGTAATTGACGTGCTCTGCACGGCGAGACGTGCTCTGCAGCACGCCTCGCCGCGCCGTGCGCGACCCGTGGCCAACGAGGCCAGAGTACGAGCTGAATCAGTTGGACCTCCGAGGCTGGGCGATGCCTTCAGAAATCTGCTTCCGCGCGATCCATCGATGGGCACTCCTGCCGTACAAGCACCGCATCGAGACATCCGATGCTGCTCGAAAGGCCAAGCTTTATGAAAGAGAGTTCAGGTGGCTTCGCGCGCGTCGCGTACCACCGCTCTGCCGGCCGTGGCGCCTCGGCCAGGAGTTGGGTTGGCTCGTACCGAGTCCGATCGATGTACGGCTCACGCCGATTCAAGGAGTCGAGGTAGGAGCCGATCATGAGTCTTTGCAGGAGCTTGCGCATGCGAGCGACTACACGCAGCTGTGGCACAGGGATAGCTTTGCGCTCGTGCTCAAGCCGAGTGATTGGCTCAGATTTTACCAGTATCGCACCAAAGAAGGGTGGATGTGCATGTTCTTGCCGAACGGCGAGGGCAGCGTGGAATGGCATCTCGGCTGGCAAATCGACATACCCGACGATATGTTCTTGCTCATCATGCCGGGGCCGGACATTCCGGGGTTAGAGGTCCCGCTCGGCGTGCTCGATGCGAAGAGCATCGGGCGCTTTAACGCTTCGCACGGAGTAAGCATCGCCGTACGACCCCAGCGCGAGATAGCGATCCGGCGGGGTGATCCGGTGGCCCGTCTGGTCTTGCTCCACGCCGAGAGTGTCGGGGCGACCTCCAAGTTCCTGCCGGCGCCTGACGAGCAGACCGAACCACGATGATGTGAAGCCGGCCCCAGGGCCGCTCGCGCCTGGACGAGGCTCCTAGCACGTCGCGCTAGTCGAAGCTCTCAGGTTGCGGGGGGTAGCGATCCATGCCAACAGGAGCACCGCAAAGGGGTCCCTGCATGCTGCTCTAGGGCAGACGTGCGCCCTCAGCCCCAGCCGGAAGGAACAAGGCCTTGGCAATCCATCATGTGGAAATCAATGTCGTCGACCTCGACGCGTCGTTCCTGTTCTACAGAAAGCTATTCGGTTTTCTTGAGGGCTGGAGGCACGAGCGATCCGATAAACATTTTTCGTTTCGCTCTGATTCGTGCTATTTCTATTTCAACCCGTGCTCTCCGGAGCGCGCCGCGTTCGGGTTCGATAGGTACCGGCCCGGATTGAATCATATCGCTTTCTCGGTGCGGGACAGAGGTATGGTGGACACGTGGCACCAGGTCCTGGTGGCCGACGCCCGAGTTGTGCTCGACCCGCCGGGATATTACGGCCAAGACCATTATGCCGTGTTCTTTCAGGATCCCGATGGTATCAAGCTCGAGCTTTGTCATGAGGGGAAATGATCCTGGGCTTATGACAAAGCTGGTGCGTGCGCGTCTGTGCCCGGTGTCTGCGTCTCGATAAATTCGGACTGAATTCGTTGCGGCGTGTCGTGTGGAGCGCTGCCGATAATCCGGGAATACATGTGCTTCTAGGATCTGTGACATGTGGATCCGGCGGCGGCAGCTCACGGATGGCGCGGGGCATCCTCGCGATGTTCCGGTTTGCTGAAGAAGCCGCGCTGATGGGGCAAGAATGACATCGGATTACAGCGTAAACGCCTTGTGGTGCCGGTGCATCGTGGAGGAGCTCGCGCGTGGCGGCCTGCGGGACGTGGTCCTCTGCCCGGGCAGTCGAGCCGCAGCGCTGGTGTTTGCAGTGCGTGGCAATGAAGAGATCCGCTCCGTCGTCCACACGGACGAGCGGAGCGGCGCATTCCTGGCGCTCGGCATGGCCCGGGCTGGGGGACGTGCCGCGGCTGTCTGTACTACGATGGGCTCCGCCGTCGCCAATGTTGTCCCGGCCCTCGCAGAGGCCAACGCGGCGGGCACCTCGCTCATCGTGATATCGTGCGACTCTCCGTTTCATAAGCGCGATGGCACTCCGGGCAGTGCGGTCGACCATGTTGCGATCTGTGCGCCACTTGTTCGAGGCACTCTGGCTCTGGGAGTTCCTTGCGCGGACGAGGCATCCATCATATCGCTCCGGCGTCGGGTCAGCGCCGCGGTTCAGCGGTGGAGGAGCGCCTCCCCCTCTGGTCCGTTTCATATCAATATACCGCTCTGGGCCCGCCAGTGTACAACGGAGGAGGAGCCATCATGGCGCGTTCCTTCGCTCTCTGACCTCGCTCGTCGTGGGCGGTGGAGCGATTCGGGGGCGCCCCTGCCCATGACCGATTCGCCAGCCTGCTTGATGCCCGATGTGGACCTTCAGGAGATCGTCGGAACCTTCGGACTAAGGCCAGGCATGCGAGGTCTTGTGGTCGTCGGGCCAGGTTGTCGGGTGTCGCCAAGCGCCGTCACGGAATTTGCGACGACTTCACGATATCCTGTACTTGCCGACGCGCCAAGCAATCTTCGCCGCCCTCCGACGGTCAATCTCGTGAGCGAGGCGGATCTGCTGCTCGGCAACTCGAGGTGGAGCAGCCTTCGTGCTGAGGTCATGATCCATCTCGGCGGGACCCCGATCGCGAGTGTCGTGCGAGATTTCCTCGCAGAGCAACGTTGCCCCGTGCTTAGGTTCGATGAACACCTTTCGCTGGGACATCACCCCTGGCCTGCGACCGTTCAGGTGCGGGATGCATCGGCGGAGATGCTATGCGCGCTTGGCTCCGCAGTGGCCGTCGGTGATGCGGAGTGGTTGGAGATCTGGTGCGAGGGATCTGCGTTCGCAAGGACGCGGATTGAGACATCCGTCCGGGAACTTCCGTGGGGAGAAGCAGTCGTCGCATCCATGGTTTGCAACGCTCGGGGGGTTGATCTCCTGCATCTCGCGAACTCCATGTCCATCAGACATGGCAACATGCTGTGTGCTCCGACCGAACGAGCTCAACGGATCTTCGCCAATCGAGGGGTCAACGGCATCGACGGAACGGTCGGCACCTTCATCGGGGAGCTTCTAGGTTGCGGTGGCAGCGGCATGCTCCTCGTCGGCGATCAGGCGATGCTGCACGATCTGCCCGCTCTGACGGCCGCACGCGACGCTCGGCTGAGAGGCACGATCGTGGTCGTGAACAACGGCGGCGGCGCAATCTTCGACCTGATGGCGTGCAGTCGCTTCGCGGGTTACTACGAGACGATGAGGAACCCGGCAGGCATCGGCTTCGCTGAGCTCGCTGTGAGCTTCGGGCTCGATGCGAGGCGCGTTGCGAGTCAAGACGAGCTCGCCGCGGCGCTGGACTGGAGCTTAGCATCTCCTGGCGTTCAGGTGATTGAAGCGGCTGTGCCCTCAGGTTCGATGAAACGGGATATCGACGCGCTTCGCCGCTCTTTGCTCGGATAGTCCGAACTGTGAGACCAGCACTGCTGAATTGCACGGCGTGGCGGGCAAACTCCTCGACGAGTGGGCTGTGCATCGGGACGCGGGTCGTGTGGCAGGCTCTGGCTGGTTCTTGCTCCGGAGCTTCTGCCGGCCTCCTCGCACAGGACGCGCGGTGGTGTCGCTCCGGAGCCGGCGGAGCGGCGCTCCGCGGCCCGCTCACACCCAGCCGGTCGTTGCGCGCAGGAGCAGCCCGAGCCCGAGCGACGCGCCGTTCGCGAGCGCCGAGGCCGCGATGGCCTGCGTGGCAGGCAGCTCGCGCAGCGCGAGCCGGTAGACGCCGAGCTCGAGCAGCACCGCCCAGAGCTCCGAGAGGGCCAGTCGCGCCGTGGCGCCGATCGCGAGCGAGGGGAAGATGAACCACACCGCCGGGTGACTCGCGAGGTTGGCGACGGCGACGAGCGCGGCGCGGCGGCCTCGTGACCGCTCCGCCGCGCCGAGCAGCGGTGAGGCGACGGCGAGCTCGATGAGCAGCGTGAACGCGAACGCGCGCGCCCAGGCGGCCACCAGCGGATCGGTGAAGACGCGGCTCATGGCGCGGCCGGCTGCGCGGCGATCTCCGGCCCGCCGCGGTCCACCCCGCGCGCGCGCCCGGACCGCTCCTGGCACGCCTCCGCGGCGCGCCGGCCGACGTCGCCGCGGACATAGAAGTACGCGAGCAGCGCGAGCTCCAGGTACCCGTGGAAGGAGGCGAGCGAGAGCACCAGGTTGCGCGTGCCGAGCGCGCTGCGCAGGGCGCCGATCAGCACCAGGCCGGCGACGGCCGCCACGGCGGCGAGCCCTGCGTCCCCGAAGTCGCGCCGGAGCGAGCGCGCGGACATGCGGAAGGTGGTTGTCCGCTGGCCCGGGTGATCTTCCTGGGGAATGAGCAGCAGCCAGACCGCGTAGTGGACGGACTGCAGGAACGCATAACATGCAGTGAGCGCGACCGCGGCGCGGGTCGGCAGCCCGGGAGCGAGCCAGTCGCTCGCCAGGAGGAGGTGCAGCCCGAAGGCATCCAGCCACCCGGCGCGCAGGGTGAGCGAGGTCATCGCCCCGCTCGCGAGGAGCGCGGTCCCGGCCAGCACGAGGCCGAGCGGCCAGGCGACCGCGCGAACCCGGCGGCGGAAGAGCGCGAGCCACAGCGCGAGCGCGACCAGGTTGTGCGCGTGCGCGAGGACGAGCCGGAAGCCGCGCGGCGCGGCGAGCGCCGCCGCCGACAGCGCCACGGCGGCGGCGGCGGCCAGCGCGACGCGCCGCCACGCGCGCGACGCGAGCGCGCCGGCGACGACCGCGGCGCCGAGCCAGGCGGCGAGCAATGCGTGCTCGGCGCGGAGCAGCGCCGCGGCCGAGCCGAAGAGCTCCTGGGCGCCCCGCAGCCCCACCAGCGCGGCGCAGGCCGTCCAGACGACGCCGCGCCACCACGACGGCAGCCCGCGCCGCAGCACGAGGTAGCGCACGTCGGCCGCGACGTGCAGGACGCCGAGCAGGATGGGCCCGAGCACGAGCAGCGCGCTCGGCGCAAAGACCGCCATGGTGAAGGCGCCGAGCGCGTTGGCCGCGGCGAGGGTCGCTATCCTGCGATCGGGGCGCGCCACGACCGCGATCGCGAGCTCGCTCCGGCGGAGCAGGCCGAAGAGGCGCCGCCGCGCGCCGTCGAGCGGCGCGACGCCGCGCTCGAGCAGGCGGGCCACGCTCGCGGGCGGAGGACCGGGCGCGCGCACGGTCGAGGCCCGGTTCAGCGGCGCCGGCGGGCGGTCACGAGCGCCGCGGCGCCGCAGAGAAGCATCAGCCCCGCCATCGCGCCGCCCGAGGCGGCACCGCTCATGGCGCAGCCGCCGTCGTCCGAGGACGCCTTGTCCGCGCCCGCGCTGCCGGTCGACGTCGCGTCCCCGCCCGTGGCCGACGTCGCGCTCCCGCCCGACGCAATGCACAGATTGCAGTCGTATTCCATCGTGGTGAAGCCGCCGTCCTCGCCCGGCAGCGTTCGCTGGCACTTCTGCTGCGTGCACGTGCCAGGCTCGTTGTAGGCGGGCCCCGCGTTGTTGCAGCTCGACCCCGGCGTGTCGCAGCTCTCGGGCGGCGGGACGTCCGCCCGCGCTGAAGAAGAGGTGAGCAGCGGCGCTGCGAGCAAGGCGGCGATCGCCACAAGGCACGAGGGCTTCATCATCCCGCCACTCTCTGCTTTTGCACGGAAAACCGCAAGAGCGGAGCCTCCGGGCCACGCTCGTCGCGCCCGGCCCTTGCCAGGGGAAACTACCCGGGTAATATTGTCGCCGTCATGAGCGACCCGCCGACGTTGCCCACGTTCACCGCCTTCGCCGGCGCCGAGCGCGTCGTCCGCGGCACGCTGGAGGAGACGCTGCGCGAGGCCAAGAGGCGGCTCGACGCGGATCCGGAGCTCCGGATCCTGATCTTCGAGGACGCCTCGGGGAAACAGGTCGACTTCGACTTCCGGGGCACCCTCGATCAGGTCCTCTCGCGCGCCAGGCCGGAGCGCCCGGCCAGGGCGGGCCCCGGGCGCCCGAAGCTCGGGGTCGTCTCGCGCGAGGTGTCGCTCCTGCCCCGGCACTGGGAGTGGCTCGAGCGCCAACCGCAGGGGATCTCGGCCGCGCTCCGCAGGCTGGTGGAGGAGGCCAGCAAGCGCGCCCCGGACGAGGACCGCGCCCGGGAGGCCCGCGCCGCCGCCAGCCGCTTCATGTGGGTCATGGCCGGCGACCTGCCCCTGTTCGAGGAGGCGTCGCGCGCGCTCTTCGCGTCGGACAAGCGGCGCTTCACGGAGCTCACCCGCTCCTGGCCCGCGGACGTGCGAGAGCACCTGAACGAGCTCCTGCGCGAGGGCGGGGCCTTTCCTGCAGCGCACGAGGGCAAGCCGCGGCGAACGAGGTAGCCGCGGCCGCCGAGCCGCGATCGACGAGTCGGTCAGATACTACCCGGTAAAATATATGGATACCAACATCGAAGTCGAAGCGCCGTCCGCGCCGCGCGGCGTGCACGACATGACGCAGGGCAAGCCGCGCGCGCACGTCGTGCGCGTCATGCTGTTCATCCTGGCCGGCATGGCGATCCAGACCCTCTATGGCCTGATCGACATCTACTGGGTGGGTCGCCTCGGGAAGGAGGCCGTCGCCGCCGTGGCGGTCTCCAGCAACCTGATGTTCGTCTCGCTGGCCGCGACGCAGATGCTCTCGGTCGGCTGCGTGGCGCTCGTCTCGCAGGCGGCCGGAAGGAAGGAGCTCGGCGAGGTGCAGCGCCTGTTCAACCAGGTGCAGAGCCTCGCCACGTGGGCGGGCGCCCTCTTCCTCGTGCTCGGCCTCGCGCTTCACCGCACGTACGCCGAGAGGCTCTCGGGAGACGCCATGACCGCCGAGCTCGCGAGCAGCTTTCTGCTCGCGTTCATCCCGGCGCTCGCGCTGCAGTTCACGATGGTGGGGCTCGGCTCGGCCCTGCGCGGCATCGGCGACATGAAGCCGGGGCTCGTGGCCCAGACCGCGAGCGTGCTGCTCAACATGGTCCTCGCGCCCTTCCTCGTCTTCGGCTGGGTATCGGGGCGCCCGCTCGGCGTGTTCGGCGCGGGCCTCGCCACGCTCCTCGCGACCGCGGCCGCCGTCGTGGGGCTCGCCGTCTATCTGCTGCGCGGCAAGACCTTCCTTCGCCTCCGCCTCGCCGACTGGCAGCCTGACCTCGCCACCTGGCGAAAGCTGGTGGCCATCGGCTTGCCCTCGGGCGCGGAGTTCTTGTTGCTGGCCGTCACGATGGGCGTGATCTACGTGGTCACGCGCCCCTTCGGCTCGGAGGCGCAGGCCGGGTTCGGCATCGGGCTGCGGCTGATGCAGGCCGGCTTCATGCCTGCGGTGGCGATCAGCTTCTCCGCTGCGGCGGTCGTCGGCCAGAACTATGGCTCCGGCGCCCACGCGCGCGTCCGCGAGACCGCGCTCGAGAGCGTGAAGCTCGTGCTCGGGTTCATGCTCTTCTTCACCCTGATCTGCCAGGTCTTCCCCGCGCCGCTCGTCGCGCTCTTCTCGCCCGCGCCGGACGTCGTCGCGGCCGGCGTCGACTACCTCCAGGTGACCTCCTGGAGTTACTTCGCGAGCGGCATCGTGTTCGTCTGCGCCGGCGTCTTTCAAGGCCTCGGCAACACCTGGCCTTCGCTCGCCGCCTCGGGGGCGCGGGCGGTCGCGTTCGTCCTCCCCGTGCTCGTCCTGAGCGCGCGCCCCGGCTTCCGCATGCACACCATCTGGCTCGTGTCGGTCGCCGCCACGCTCGGCCAGCTCGGGTTCCAGCAGATCCTGCTGCGGCGCGAGCTCGCCCTCAAGGCGCCCGTGTCGCCGTGACGCGCCGCGGAGGGTGGGGGCAACAGCCTCAGAAGAGCACGCGCTCGACGCCCGCCGCGTCGAGGAGGTAGTCCCTGGACGCCTCGAGGCCGGCGCGGAGCCGGCCAAAGTTCACGCCGACGAGCTTGCCTCGCCACTTCCGGATGCTCCCCGCGACGATGACCGTGTCCACGTTGCTGCGGTCCATCAACGTCACCACGGCCCCAGGCACGTTGTTGAGCGGCGCCACATTGATGGCATCCGCTCGCAGCAGGATGATGTCGGCCTCCTTGCCCGGAGTCAGCGAGCCGACCTTGTGGGAGAGACCGGCCACCCGGGCCCCCTCGACCGTGGCCAGGCGGATGACGTCGCGGCACGTGAGGAGCTCGGGCAGGTCCGTCTCTCCGGCCAGCGCGCGCTCGTTGATGAGCGCCCGCTGAAGCGTGAAGACGGTCCGCATCTGGGTGAAGAAGTCCGCGGTCATCGTGCACTCGACGTCGGTGCTCAGCGCGGGCTGAACGCCATGATCGAGCGCGGCCTGGATCGGCGGCATGCCGTGCCGCATGGTCATCTCGATCGGGGCCGCGATCGAGACGCTCGCGCCCGAATCGGCGATCGCCTGCCAGGAGGCCTCCGAGATGGCGCTGGCGTGGATGAACTCGAGATCAGGCCCCATCAGGCCCTCGCTCTCGATCTGCTCGATGAGCGTCCCCTGGCCGATGCTGCCGACGAGGTGCGTCACGATGGGCAGGCCGTGTTGGCGCCCGAGTGCCCAGTAATCGCGCCACGCGGGGTCGAAGACCTCCCCGCCCATCGCCAGGGTCAGGAGCTGGTCGGTCGAGGAAAAGTACTGGCTCTGGATCCGATCGAGATCGTTCGGGAAGATGTTGCCGGGGCCCGCGCCCGGCGAGTACACGAAGAGCGCGCGGCGGCCCGATTCCAGCAGCCCATGGATGACGGCATCGGTGTGCTCCGGCGTGTGGCCCACCTGGGACGTGTCGACGACCGTCGTCACCCCGGCATCCAGCTGGCTGAGCGAGGAGGCCAGTATCGCGAGGAAGGCGTCCCGCGGTCGGAAGACCGGCGTGATGGTGAAGTGGATGGTGTCGAGGTAGTTCCTCTCTCCGTGCGGCAGCCCGTCGTTGGCCAGGAGGCCGTCCGAGAGGAAGCTCCGCAGCGCGGTCTGGTACTGATGGTGATGGGTGTCGACGAACCCCGGCATCACGATCGTGCCCGTCGCGTCGATGATCTCCGCGCCTGGCGCGTGCAGGTGCGGCCCGACCGCGATGATCTTCTTGCCCTGCACGAGCACGTCGGCCCGGGCGAAGTCCCCCACGTTCGGATCCATGCTGAGCACGGCGCCGCCTCTCAGGATGTAACGCCGGTGCGGGGCGCCGGTCCCGTGCGGCATGTCGTCATCGTGCTCCGCCCTCCCCATCGCCGCCGCGGGCGTCGAGAAGGCCGCCGCAGCACCGAGCGCTGAAGCTCCCACCGCGAGAAACCGGCGACGAGACGAGCCCGCCTCGCCCGGCTCTCGATCGTGGTTCGAGTCGTTTCCACAGAGCTTCTGGCACATACCAAGTTCCTCCTGCTCAGCTCACGCGTCCCTCTGTCGTGCCCCCGTCTCTCGAGACACCGACCGCCGCGTTCTGATGGGCTGAGCAAAGCAGAGACTAACCCGGTGCGGAAGCCAGCGTCGAGCCTCGTGAGACGCGATGCGGCGCCGAGCCGCGCGGTGGTCGTCCCACGGCCCGCCGCCGTGGTCTCGCGAGATCACCTGCCCAGCGCAATCATCTTCTCGTTTACCCAGTCGTCGCCGGCGAGGGGGTGCACGCCGGCCCCGTCCCGATCGAGCGCGATCCCCACCGAGAGCAGCCCGCTCTTCACGAGGAATGCTCCCCTGGGGGTCTGCCCGTCGGACTTCGTGAGCCGCCCGCGGATCGCGAGATCGCCCCCCGTCGCCTCCAGCAGCCTGAAATCGACGCCGGCGTCCGCGCGCCTCACCTTCGCGGATGCCTTGAGCCCCTCCATCGTGAGGAGCCCCGCGGCCCAGCCGGGAATGGCATCCTCGGCGTCGAGCAGCATCACGGCCGGCCGCGCGTCCTTGCATTCCAACCGGATCGCCGCCTCCATGAGCCCCCGCCTCACCTCGGCGTCCTCGATGTCGATGTGCGCCCACCAGCCAGGGACCGCCTCGCCCTCGTGCTCGACCGCGAGGTCCTCGATGTCGATGCGGCCCTTCCGCAGCTTGCCTGCCTGATTCAGGACGTTCGCCGCGTCGAGCGTCATGCGCGCCGCCACGTCGCCCTTCACCTTCGTCTGTTTCCACTGCAGGGCGCCGTGTTTCAACAGCAGGTGCAGCGAGCCCGTCCCCCGGCCCAGCGGGTCGACCTCCAGGCTGCTCCGCAGGAAGGCTGCGCCGCCGGTGAACCGCGGCGCGTCCGGCGCGCCGCCCTCGGCGTTCAGCCAGCGCAGGTCCGGGATCGCCGCGGCGACGACATCCACCTTCGACGCGAACCCCGGCTGGAGCCGCAGGAGGTGCAGCTCCGGCGCGTCGAAGGTGGCGCTCGCCCTCTCCACGACGATGGGCGGCAACCCGCTTCCCGGGCGCTCCAGCGTCGCGCGGGGCAGCGTCAGCGCGAGGCGCGCCGCTCCGCGCTCGTCGACGCGGAGCGCCGCGCGCGCCTCGGCGGTCGCGCGGAGCGACGCGGTGGAGGCCACGAGGTGGCTCGTCTCGTAGGACGCGGTGCTGCCCGGCTCGACGCTCCCCCGGTTCACGACGAGGTTCGTCCGGAGCTCTCCGCTCCCGTCCTCGAGCCGGGGTCCGGCGCCATCACCCGCGGGAAGGGGGATGAAATCGAGCCCCGGCAGCTGCGCGTCGAGGCGGACGCGCGCCCAGGCGGTTTCGAGGACGTCGAGCCCGTCGACGTCCCTCGGGTCGAACGTGCTCATCGTCACGTCGGCGTCGGCGTCGAGCCGCGCGACGACGCGATCGGCGACGTGGACCTCGCCCGACCGGAGCTCCAGCGCGACGGGCCCGACGCGAACGGCGCGGAGCGGCTTGTAATAGAACCCTCCCCGCACGCGGCCGCCGCCGGCATACCGGACTTGCTGGATCCAGACCTCCTTGAGCGTCGTGTCGATGCCTTCCAGGTGCACCGTCCACAAATTGTAGCCCTCGTCCGAGTTCTCGAGATCGTGCTTCGGCGGCAGCTCCGGCTTGAGCGGAGGGTTCGCGAACTCCGGGATGGGCGGCAGCGCCTGGATGTGCGGCGCCTCCAGATCGCGCTCGCTCGTCGGATCCACGAGCATCCGCATCCGGAACACGAAGCCCGTGGCGCGGATGTCCTCCGCATAGAACTTCTTCCGGAGAAGATCGGTCAGGTGGATATCGACGTCCGCTTCGTCGAGCTCCACCGCCCACTGAAGCACGCTGTCGGAGCCGCTGAGCCGGAGCTCTTTGACGTGAACGACGCCGGGCCAGAGGCTCCACGCCGAGCCATAATAGAGCGAGGCGTCGACGGGGTTGTAGCTGACGAGCCTCGCGATGAGCCCCGTGCTCAGCATGACGTTCACCACGACGACGTAGCCGAGCCACAGCGCGAGAGGCAGGATCAACAGCGCCTTCAGCGCCCTCCTGGCCCGTGGCCCGAAACGCCCGCTGAGCGCAGGTGGAGACTTCAGCGCGGCAGCTTCGTGCAGGAGCGCGTGCATGAGCTCCATCGATCGCACGCGCCATGCCGCGAGCTGAGCCGCGGCGCGAGGGGGCGGGCTCAAGGCTGGCCGTGGCGATCTGCCCCGCTCGTGGCGAACCTCGACATGCGCGGACCGCGGGGAGGCCCGATCTCGCGCGGACGCGCCCGGAAATGGCCCTGCCGCGAGCGCTCGGCCCCCGTCGGACCCGGCAGGCACCCGGCTTGCTAACCCCGCGAACGCCGGCGCTGGCGAGCCTGTCGCGTCGACGCCGCTGGAGGTCCGCTGGTGTCGATCTTCCAGCTTCCAGCCATCACCCGAGGTCACCATGAACCACACTGTCCATCACGACCTGAACGACGAAGAAGCGAAGAGCGCGGTCCTGCGGGCGATGGCGAAGTATTGTGATCGATACGCGGAGTACGCTCCCTCCATTTTCTGGAGCGACGAGCGGCGCGCGGATGTCGGCATCTCCTTCAAGGGCTTCACGCTCTCCGGGCGGCTCGAGCTCCGGCCCAAGGCCGTCGACTTCGCGATCGACATGCCCCTGCCGCTGCGCATGTTCAACCGGATGGCGATCGCGGCGATCGACGCCGAGGTGAGGCGGTGCATCGATGACGCGCACCGCGATCGCGCGCGGCGGCGCGCTCCGAGCGCGGTCGCGCAGGAGGCGCTCTGAGCGGCCCGCGCCATGAAGAGCGGAAGCGCCACGACCACCCATGAACGGCGCCGCCCGCGGAGCGCCCCGCGCCGCTCCGCCGCGAACGGCGTCGTCCTCCGCCGGCGCCGCGTCAGCGTGTCGGTCGAGTCCGTCGAGACGGTCGAGCTCGCCCGCGCTGACGGCGAGCTCGCGGGGACAGGGCCGCTCACCCCGTCACCGGTCGAGTCCGCGGAGTCGGCCGGGCTCCGGTACGTGAACGACGGTGAGCCGGGGATCTCCAGGCGAGGGGCGGGCAAAGGCTTCCGTTACGTCGACGCCGACGGGCGCCCCGTCAAGGACGAGGCGACGCTCACGCGGATCCGCCGCCTCGCGATCCCGCCCGCGTGGACCGAGGTGTGGATCTGCCGGAGCGAGCGCGGGCACATCCAGGCGACAGGGCGGGACGCGCGCGGCCGAAAGCAGTACCGGTATCACCCGCGCTGGCGCGAGGTCCGCGACGAGACGAAGTACGACCGCATGCTCGCGTTCGGCGCGGCGCTCCCGGCGATCCGCGCGGCGAGCGAGCGGGATCTCGCGCTGCCTGGCCTGCCGCGCGAGAAGGTGCTGGCGGCGGTGGTGCGCCTGCTCGACGAGACGTCGATCCGCATAGGGAACGACGAGTACGCGCGCGACAACGACTCGTATGGACTCACCACGCTCCACGACGAGCACGTCGAGATCGAGGGGAGTCTCATCAGGTTCCACTTCAGGGGCAAGGGCGGCAAGGAGCACGCGATGACGGTGCGGGATCGGCGGCTCGCCCGCATCGTGAAGCGCTGTCAGGACGTGCCCGGCCACGAGCTGTTCCAGTACATCGACGGCGAGGGCCGGCGGCAAAGGATCCATTCGGACGACGTGAACGAGTACCTGCGCTCGGTCGCGGGCCACGACTTCACGGCGAAGGACTTCCGCACCTGGACCGGCACCGTGCTGTGCGCGTCGTTCTTCTGCGAGATGGAGATCGCGAGCTCGGTCCGCCAGGTGAAGAAGCGCGTGGCGCAGGTGATCGACAGGGTGTCTGCCCGTCTGGGCAACACACGAGCGGTCTGCCAGCGTTGTTATGTCCACCCCGCCGTGATCCGCGCCTACACGGAGGGCGCCCTGCAGTCCCTGATTGACGCCGAGGAGGCCGTCGCGGACGGGGCGCTCGCGGCGCTCCGGCCGGAAGAGGCGAAGATGCTCCGGATCGTCCGCGGCTTCGGCGAGCGAGAGGCCGTGCCGCTCGTGACCCGCCTCCGCGAGAGCGTGCGCTCGGTGCGCGCGGTGAACGCGCCGCGAGCCGGCAAGAGCGCGACGCGTCCCCCCAGGGAACGACGCGCCGCGGCCTGAGCCGCGCCGCGGCGAGCGCTGCAGCAGCCGCGCGGGGATGCGCCTCGCCCCGCTATTCCCGACGGGTCTGCCGTGTCGTTGCGTCACAGCGTGATCGCCTCGCTGTGGCATCGTGCCGCGGACGCGACGGGCGCTGTTGCTGGGTTCGCGAGCGGCCGGCGATCTCCCGCCGGATACGCGCGCGGTACGGTTCGTGTTGTGCATAGCTCCTTGGAAACCAGCGCGCGCGGCGCGAACCCTCAGCCAAGGAGGTCTGTATGGCGAGCCAGCGGTTGATCACGGGGATGGTGCGAGCACGTGGAGAGGCCGAAGACGTCGTCCGGCGCATCCTGGACAGCGGGCACACGCGCCGGGACGTCTGCGCCATCGTGAGCGAAGCGACGCGCCGCCAGCACATCTTGCGCTCGCGCGCATACGGCGCGGCCTCGCACGGGAGCGCGCTGACCTCCGTCCTCGCCGCCGCGAGCGCGGGGCTCGTGGTCCCGGGGCTGCGGCTCGCGGTGGCCGGCCCCATCGCGGTGAGGCTCGCGGACGCGAGCTCGGCGAGCGAGACGGCCAGCCTGAGCAGCGTGCTCGTCGACGCCGGGATCCCCGAGCAGAGCGCGCCGGAGGTCGAGAGGCGCCTCAAGGAAGGCGCGATGCTCCTCGGCGCCCTCGCCCGCGACGAGAAGGACGCCGCGGCGCTGCGCGCGATCCTGCGAGACCCAGGCAGCGGCGACTTCTGTGGGACGGGCCAGGGAGCCCGCGTGTTCGCCTCGCTGTGAGCCCGGCGGCGCTCAGCGCGCCGCATCACCGCTGAAGGGAGCCGCCGGATCGATGAGCTCGCTTCATGCCCGCGAAGTCCCGGACATTGGAACGGGACTTGAAGGGAATGAATGAGTTCAGCCGAGACTGATGCAGTACGAGGCGAACATGTACCCCTGAGGCACCAGGGGGCGCGCGCCTTCCCCAGCGGCGACGATCCCTGGCGATCGCGGCTCCTGCGTGGACGTATGGCGTGGTGGCCCACCTTGGGAGGTAAGGAGGAGAGGAATCGGGCGTTCACCAGACATCTCAGGAGAGTACCCATGGAACCGGTCGCATTCGCAGACGAGAGCGTGGGCCTGGACGGACTCATCGACGATGACTCGATCGAGCAGCTCAAATCGTTCTGCCGCGGTGAGATGTCCGCGGTCGAGACCTACCGTCAGGCCATCGCCGCGGCGCGCCAGGGCTGGGTTGCTCACCACCTCCGGCTCAACCTCGCGTCGCACGAGGCGCGGGTGAAGGTGCTGCGCCGGCGGATCGAGGAGCTCGGAGGCGACCCCCCGGCGAGCTCCGGGCCATGGGGCGCGTTCGCCAAGGCCGTCGAGGGGACCGCTGTGGCGCTCGGCCACAAGACGGCGCTCTCGGCGCTGGCCGAGGGCGAGGAGCACGGCCTGAAGGACTACCGGAACGACATCGAGGAGCTCGACACCGAGTCGCACGCCCTGGTGCGGGACGTGATCTTGCCGCAGCAGGTATCGACGCGCCGGTGGCTCGCGGATCTCAAGCGACAGCTGCCGTGACGCGCGAGGCCGTCGGCGGATTGTTCGGGCGGGCCCCCCGTGCGATACTTTCGGGCGTATGGGCAGGGCTGCGCTGGACATCACCCGACTGAGCCGCGACGAGCAGCTCGACCTCCTCGACGAGTTGTGGGCGAGCCTCGGGCGAGATCCTGACGCGCTGCCTCTCAGCGACGCCCAGCGCGTCGAGCTCGATCGGCGCCTCGATGAGCTCGAGGCCGAGGGGCCAGTCGGGCTCACCTGGGATGAGGTCGTCGCCCAGGCACGCCCTCAGAGACGCTGAGGGCAACATCGGTGTTGGGACGGGGGTGAACTTCCCCGCTCAGCCCTTCGCGTCGTATCCCGCCTGGAGCAGCTTCGCGATCGTGGAGAGCTGCATGTTCGACGTCCCCTCGTAGATCTTCCCGATCTTCGCGTCGCGGTAGAGCTTCTCGACAGGGTAGTCCTTGGTGAAGCCGACGCCGCCCATGAACTCGATGCAGAGCGACGCCGTCCGCTCGGCCACCTCGGACGCGAACAGCTTGGCCATCGCCGCCTCCTTCACGAACGGCTGGCCCGCGTCCTTGAGCCGCGCGGCGTTGTAGACGAGGAGGCGCGCGGCCTCGATCTCCATGGCGACGCGCGCATATTGGAACTGCACGCCCTGGAAGCTCGCGATCGACTGCCCGAACTGCTTCCGCTCGCCCATGTAGCGCATCGCGTGGTCGAACGCCCCCGCGGCCAGGCCGAGCATCTGCGCGCCGATGCCGATGCGGCCCTCGTTCAGCGTCTCGATGGCGATCTTGTAGCCCTTGCCGACCTCGCCGATCACGTTGCCCTCCGGCACCTCGCAGTCCTCGAGGACGAGCTCACACGTGCTGGAGGCGCGGATCCCGAGCTTGTTCTCCTTCTTGCCCACCGAGAAGCCGGGGAAGGATCGCTCGACAACGAAGGCCGTGATGCCCTTGTAGCCCTTCGTCGGATCGACGTTGGCGAAGACCAGGAATACCGAGCTCTCGTTCGCGTTCGTGATCCAGAGCTTGCGGCCGTTCAGGATCCAGCGGTCGCCCCGGCGCTCGGCGCGGGCCGCGAGCGCGAACGCGTCCGAGCCGGAGCCCGCCTCGCTCAGCGCATACGAGCCGATCCAGTCGCGGGCGAGCCGCGGGAGGTACCTCTCCTTCTGCGCCTCGGTGCCCCAGCGGAGGAACGCATTGGCCACCAGGGTGTTCTGCACGTCGACGAGCACGCTCACGCTCGGGTCGACAACGGCGAGCGCCTCGATCGCGAGGATCGCGCTGAAGAAGCCCGCGCCCGAGCCCCCGTACGCCTCCGGGATCTCGATGCCCATGAGGCCGAGCTCGAACAGCGAAGGGAGCAGATCATGGTCGAGCGCGCCCTCTTCGTCCATCGCCGCCGCGCGCGGCGCGACGCGCTTCCGGGCGAAATCAAGCACCGAGTCGCGGAAGAGGCGCTCCTCGTCGGAGAGCTGGGTGAGCGGGGGGTGGGACACGACGGTTTCTCCTTGTGGGCCCATGGCGCGGCGCGGCGCCGTGGCGGCGTCGCCCCACTATGCTACGCGAGGGCCACGAGCGAAAGCCGTTCGCGCGCGCCACGCCCGGTCATCGCCGCGGCGCAACGCAGGTCACGCCGCGCCGGCGGCGGACGGGGCGCGCCGCCCCGAGCCGCCTCATCCGTTGTGTCGCCGCTCGCTCCGGGGTCGGGATCGTCCAGGCTGCCACGCGCGTCGCTTCACCTGGACGCTCACGCGCGCTTGCCCGCGGGCGCGTCGCGCCGGCGGCACCGGAGCAGCGTGTGGGCGAGGCCGAGCTGGTCGATCTCCGCCTCGACGACGAGGCCCGCCTCGTCGATGCAACGCCGGATATCGGCGGCGCTGTACATGCGGCTGTTCCCGTTCGCGAGGCACGTGAAATACAGGGAAGAGCCGTGAAGACAGTGGACCGCCACCTCGTTCGTCTGCCGATCCCAGAACGTGTCGAGGATCCAGAGCACCGTCTCGTCCCCCATGGCCGACGCGGCCCGCCGGAGGATCTGGACGATGTCCGGCTCGGAGAAGCACACGAGGAACTGGCTCATCCAGATGGCATCGAAGCCCGTCGGGAACGCCTGGCCGTGATCCAGGAAGTCGATGGGGGTGCCCATGATCCGGCCGAGCAGCCCGTGCCGCTCGACGTTGACGCGCGCGTCCTCCAGCTGGCCCGGCAGGTCGAGCAGCGTGACGCGCACGTCGGGGTCGTGCGTGCAGCACTGGATCGCCCACCGCCCCGTGTTGCCGCCGATGTCGAGGAGCGTCCTCGGCCTCCGCTCGAACACGACGGGCAGCGCCTCGGGGAACGCGGAGTCGGAGTAGAGGTGATCGAACGCAAACCAGCTCTCCCTCACCTTCGGCGGGAGCGCCGGGAGCGCCTCATAGACCGTCGGCCACTCGCCGAAGACCTTCAGGCCAGCCGGCTTGCCGCCCTCGATGGCCTCGTCGAGAAAGCGCATGCCCTCGTAACAAACGTCATGGATGAAATCCATGTTGACGCGGGTCATCCTGTCATTCTCGACGATGAGCCCGACCCGCGTGATCGTGTAGCGCTCGCCACGCTCTCGCGGCTCTGCGTGGGCGTTTGCGCCGCTCGCGACGCTTGCGCCGCCTGCGCGCTCCACCAGGCCGAAGCTCAGGCTCGCCTCCAGCAAGGTCTTGGCGGCATAGGCGGAGAGGCCGGTGTCCTGGGCCACCTCCGCCGGTGTCCTGCCGCCCTTGCCAGCGCGCTGGAGCGCTTTGAGGACGCCGCGGTTTCGCATCACCCGCGCCACCTGGAACATGACGGGCGCAAACGCGATGCGCTGGGCGGCGAGCATGGCGTCGAGGGTGGGATTCGGGGCGGGATCGTTCTTCATCGAGCTCCGGTCGTCGGGGGTGGGGTCAAGGCTAGGGTGCACCCTAGCGCTGGAGGAGCAAGACGAAGCCGCAGACGCCCGTGAACAGCAGCGCGCACTCGGCCCGCCCCTCGTCGGCGAGCGAGATCCCCGTCACGCCGCAGAGCATGCCGAACACGAGGCTCGCCACGCTGATCCGCCGCCGCTGGTCGATCGACCGGACCCGCGGCGGAGTGGGCGGTCTCGTGCGGTACGGGCTTGCCACCCCCTGATGATACCACCAGCGCCGCGATCACAAGGACGCCGCCGCGATGTCGAACAGCTCCTCGTCGGTGAGCGGCAGCGGGTTCGCCTTCATGCTGCTCGCCGCCCTGGCCTTCGCGACCAGCGCCGGGAGGTCCGCCTCAGCCATGCCGTAGCGCCGGAGCCCCGGGATCGCGAGGTCACGGCAGAGCTCGCGGATCCAGGCGATCCCTTCCTCGGCGCTGGCGCCGGCGCGCCCCGTGACGAGCGCGGCCAGCTCGTCGAAGCGCGGCAGCGCGCGGTGAGCCGGGTCGCGCGCGCGCAGCGCCCGCAGGTTGACCTCCAGGACGGCGGGTAAGAGCGCCGCGCACACCGCGCCGTGCGGCGCGTCGTACATGCCCCCCGCGGGCCCCGCGAAGCCGTGGACGGCCCCGAGGCCGGCGTTCGCGAGGCAGAGGCCGCCGAGCAGGCTGGCGATCGCGAGGTCGTCCCGGGCCGGCGCGTCGGTGCCCTCCAGGACCGCGCGGCGCAGCGAGCGCACCGAGCGGCGGATGCCCTCGCGCGCGAGGCCGTCCGTGAGCGGGTTGCTGCGGCTCGACAGGAACGGCTCGATGAGCTGCGAGAGCGCGTCGAGCCCGCTCGACGCGAGCACCCCGGGCGGGGCGCCCGCGAGCAGGTCGGGGTCGACCACCGCGAGGCGCGGCAGCATGTGGGGGCTGCGCAGGCTCGCCTTCACGCCGGCCTCCGGCGACGCGAGCACCGCGTTGCGCGTCACCTCCGCGCCGGTGCCCGCGGTCGTGGGGATCGCCACGAACGGCACGGACGGCCTGGAGAGCGCTCCCCCCTTGCCGATGACCTCCAGGTAATCGAGCGGGTCGCCGCCGTTCGCGACGAGCGCGGCGATCGCCTTGCCGGCGTCGATCGCGCTGCCGCCGCCGAGCGCCACAACGACGTCGCACCGCTCGGCCGCGGCCCGCGACGTCCCCTCGCGGGCGATGTCCACCGTGGGCTCGCCCGCGACGGCGAAGCGCACCGCGGCGACGCCCGCGGCCGCGAGCGCGGCGAGGAGCGGCGCGGCGCGGCCGGGATCCTGCCCGGTGACGACGAGCGCCCGCGTCCCGCCGAGGCCCCGCACGGCCGCGGGCACCTCGGCGATCTTGCCTGCGCCGAAGGCGATGCGCGTCGCGGTGGCGAACTCGAAGGCGGGTTCATTGCTGGGAGGCGCCATGTCAATACCCCGCGTCGTCAGGGAAGACATTGACGTATTTCCGGCTGGTCCGCGGCTCGGCCATCATCTCCGCGACGGTGTCCCGCCACCGCTGGTAATGCGCCGTTTCCTTGTGTGCGGCCGGCGCTTCCTTGGTCCTGTAGACCTCGACGAGCACGAACCGCGCGGGATCCTCGGTGTCCTGGACGACGTCGAACCGGGCGATCCCCGGCTCCTTGACGCTCTCGCGTGCGTTCTCGAGCGTCGCGCTCCGGAAGGCGTCGACGAGCTCGGGTCTGACACGTACATGCACATGTACGACGAACAGGCTGTTGGACATGCGCGCAATCTAGCTCGGGCGCGCTGCCGCAGGAACCCGGCTCGCGCCGCGGCCGGCCTTCCGGGAGAGCGCGCGCGGGCCGCGCGGGCTCGGCCGAGCGCGCTGCCCCCGGGCGGGGCGGGGCGGAGGGGGGCGGGGCGGGCGCGCGGGTGGCGGGGCGGCCGGCAGAGCGCCGTCGCCCCCTGCGTGGACTCCCGACTTGGCTCGGCCGGCTCGCGCACTACGATCGTCGTGACCCGGCGTGCGGCTCGGCAAGCGTCGAGTGGATGAGCGCCGCGAGCGAGGAAGGTCGATATGGCGGATCCGACCACGGAGAGCCCGGAGCCCGATGCGGCGCGGCCCATCGCGCTGCATTCCATCGAGTTCAGGTCCGATCACGGTCTCCTGAAGGACTGCAAGGAGGAGAGCGGCTGGAGGAACGAAGGGGCCCTGTGCCCGCGGCCGGAGTGGACGCCGGGGGGCGCCGTCCCCCTCTCGATCTCGATGGGGCGGCACATCGTCGTCCGGCTCGAGCTCGCGCAGCGCGACGCCTACAGCGCGGCGGCGGCCGAGATCCGCGCCGTGGGGCCGGGGGGCATCGTCCTCGAGAGCCGCGGCAGCGGGGCCGTCGCCGGGCCGCTCGATCTCTTCTCCTCGCGGCAGCTCGGGAGGAAGATCCAGAAGTTCAACCTCGCCCTGAGCTGGTCTGCAGGGGCGGAAGCTACCGTGTCGCCCGCCCGGACCTCGAACGTCGTCTATGTCACGATGGGCAGGCCCCAGACCGACAGACAGGATGTCTGGCAGGAAGATGGGGTGACCTTGAAGCGGATGGACAGGGCGGTCTCCTGGATCGCGCCGATGGATACCCTCAATCCCCACGAGATCGTGGAGGGGGTCATGGCCAGGTTCCCGACGTACACCCTCCTGCCGAGCCCCAGGGTGCCCCGGAAGTACCATCACCCGACGTACATGAACGACGAGGGCGGCGCCTGGCCGATGACCGATCACGTGGAGGAGAGCGGGGAGTGCCAGGCGATCGTCCGCCTCCTCCGCGGCATGCTGCGCCAGCTCGGGATCCCGGGGCGGACGCGCATGATCGTGGTCTGGGGCGACCCCAACGTCGGCGGCGGGCGCAGGACGCTGTCGGCCGACGTCGAGCAGAACCCGTGGGCGGGGCTCGACGTCACGAAGGTCGAGGGCGGCCGCGTGTGGCGCGCCGCGCTCGTCGACGGGCCGGTGGAGGTGGGGAGGACCTACCCGGCGTCCCATACGCGCATGCCCGACGGGACGCTCAGCCCGGGGCTCAACCGGTACGAGGCGTGCCTCGAGTTCTCCCACGGCGGCGTGACCAGGTATTACGCGGGGGGCGCAGGCGTGTTCGATTCCGTCGAGCCGATCCTGGGCGTCTTCTGGGGGCTCATCTGGTTCAGCTCGGCGCCGGACGACGGGTACCGCGTCGAGCAGATCGTGGCGACCTACAGGAACGGAGGCTGGGGATGAACGCGCACGGATTTCAGAAGCAAGACGTCGACGCGAAGATCGCGGGGTGGCTCGCGGCCGTGGCGCGCGTCTCGCCGGAGGGCTTCACGCCCGTCGAGCGGTTCGACGACGTGCCGGCCCAGGCGCGCGCGGAGTCGTTCTACTGGTGCGACTCCATCTTCCGTGACGAGCTCAACCCGCACGGCGAGGCCGTGAAGGCGCGCCACGCGTTTCATGCCGCCACGGACGATACGCCCGACCTGCTCCGCCACGAGTACGCCGCGGGCGGGCTCGGGCTCACCGTCATCGAGGGGCGCAATTTCATTCTCGTCCAGGTCGATCGCGCGACCCTCGATATCCTCTCTCTCTGCGGTCCAGACCGCGCCGCCGCCGTGCGCCGGGTGGCCGAGGCGCTCTTCAATACGGGCGTGGAATCGAGCGCGGTGGGCATTCCGGTGACCTCCAGCCCGGCGGCCTGCCTGGACGCCGCCGGGACACAGGAGCTCGAGGAAGGGACGGTGCTTTCGAGCAATCCGGCCGTGGACCCGGATCTCCTCACCTGCTGGAAAGACCGCACGGAGTGCGGTGTTCAGGGCGGAAGGCTCTACTTCCTCTGCTACAAGAAATCATCCCAGCGCGTGGGGTTCGCGAACGCGTGGCAATGGTTCGACGACCGGAGGGCCGGGGTCGGGTGAGGCGGGGGTAGGCGCGGAGCGCGCGGGAAAGCGCGGGGACGCGCCGGAACGTGCGAGAACGTGGATCACCGCTGCGCCGGTATTGCGTCTGCGCGCCGCGCGCGGGATGTTGCGCGCGTGGCGGGACCACAGGCACCCAGGATCCTGATCTTCCCAGGCGGCCCCTCGGGCGCTGCGCAGGCGCTCGCCGCGGCGCGCGGCTATGTCGCGGTCCCGGCGCGGGACGTCGAGGCCGGGCTGGATCTCCTGGCGACTCAGCCGTTCGACGTGGCCGTGCTGGCGGACGAGGGGCCGCTCGAGGACACGCTCGCGCTCTGCCGGCGGCTGCGCGCGGCGCCCGGGGGCGATCGCGTGGCCGTGGTCGCCGTCACCGGGAGCGCGGGCGCGACCGCGGCGCTGCTCGAGGCGGGCGCGACGGTCGTGGCGGCGGCGCTCGAGCCGTCGATCGCCATCCAGCTCGACGCGGCGGTGTGGTGGGTGCGGCGGCCGTCGGCGCACGTGGCCGACCGGGCGCCCGCGGAGCGCGCGCTGCTCGAGCGCGCCGCGCGCTCCTTCCGCGACGCGTCCGCGGAGGTGATCAAGGCCGCGGAGGACGCGCTCCGGACGAGCGAGGAGCGCATGCGGCTCGTCGTGCGCGCCACGAGCGACGCCTTCTGGGACTGGGATCTCTCGTCCGGGCGCGTCACCGGCAGCGAGCGCATGCGGAGCTTCTATGGCACGGGCGGCGCCGACATCGAGGAGGACGCCGTGTGGTGGTTCGAGCGGGTCCACCCCGAGGATCGCGATCGCGTGATGAACGGGCTGCGGCGCGCGATGGAAGGGGACGAGGGCACGTTCGAGCTCTGGTACCGGTGCCTGCTCGCGGACGGCAGCTACGCCGACGTCCACGACCGGGGCATCGTGCTGCGCGACGCGACCGGCAGGGCGTACCGGATGCTCGGGGCCGTGTCCGACGTCACGGAGCGCCGGCAGATGGAGACGCGGCTCCAGCTCGCCGATCGCATGGCCTCGCTCGGCACGCTCGCGGCCGGGGTGGCGCACGAGATCAACAACCCCCTCGCGTACATGGTCGCGAACGTCGATTTCGCGCGCAAGGAGCTCCGCGCGAAGGGGGCCGGCGCGCGCCTCGACGCGCTCCTCTCGGCGCTCGACGAGGCCGCGGAGGGCGGCGCGCGGGTACGGCACATCGTGGGCGGCCTGAAGACGTTCTCGCGGGCCGACTACGGCGAGCTCGGCCCGGTCGACGTCGACCCGGTGATCCAGCTGGTGCTGCGGATGGCGCAGCAGCAGATACGGAGCAAGGCGCGGCTCGTCCTGGAGCTCCGCCCGGTGCCAGCCGTCCACGCGAACGAGGCGCAGCTCGGCCAGGTGATCCTGAACCTGCTCGTGAACGCCGCCCAGGCGCTGCCCGAGGGGAAGGTGTCGGAGAACGAGATCCGGATCTCCACCGCCCCCGCGCCGCCCGGCCGCGTGTGCATCGAGGTGTGCGACACCGGGCCTGGGATCGCGCCGGAGCTGCGGAGCCGCATCTTCGACCCGTTCTTCACGACGAAGCCCATCGGGGAAGGGACGGGGCTCGGGCTCGCGATCTGCCACGGCATCGTGACGAGCTTCCGGGGCGAGATCGGCGTGGAGAGCGAGGTCGGCAAGGGCGCGTGTTTCCGCGTGCTCTTGCCTGTCCATGACCATCGCGCGGGAACAGGAGAGGAGCGCAACGCCGGCTCGCGCGGGGCCTCCGACGAGTCTCCCGAGGAGGCCGCTCAGTAGGCGCTCCGCCGTCCTTGGCGGACGGGCTCTGTCAGGCGGCGCGCCGGTCCGTGCTCCGGCGCGCCGCGGGGCCGCTCCGCGGGACCGACCGCTTGCCAGGGCCGCGGCGTTCGCTCAAGTTGCGTCACCGGCCCCATGAACACTCGATCGGTCAGGGCCGCAGCTGGGCTGCTCGGCGGGGCGGCAAAAGAAGCGCGCCGCGCGGCGCAGTCCGGTCGTGAGGTTCGGTCATGATCGAGAAAACTGGCCGCATCCTGGTCGTCGAGGACGATCTGGATATCAGGAGCATTCTTACGCAGCTCCTCGTGTTCGAGGGGTACGACGTCGAGGAGGCCGCGGACGGCGCCGAGGCGCTCGCGCTGCTGCGGCGGGACGCGCCGCCCGCGCTGATCTTGCTCGATCTGATGATGCCAGTCATGGACGGGTGGCAGCTCCGCGCCGAGCTCCAGCGCGACCCGGCGCTCGCGTCGATCCCGGTGGTGATCGTGTCCGCCGACGTGCGGGTCGAGCAGGAGGCGTCGCGGCTGCGCGTCGCGGGCCTGCTGAAGAAGCCGCTCCAGATCGAGCCGCTGCTCGAGCTGGTCCACCGCATCTGCGGCGCGCCGGCGCGGTGAGCCGGGCGCGGCGCTACCTGACCGGCTGCGCCGCGGCGGGCGCCTTCCCCTCCGCGAGGCGGCCGGCGCCGTGCTCGTGGAAGTACTCCGTAAGCCGCCTGTCGGCCTCGTCCCCGAAGAGGAGCTCGCACGCCTCGCGGAGGCCGGGCGACCTCGCGAGCGCCTCGCGGCGGAGCAAGAGCGAGATCTTCGTGCGCCGCCGCAGGAAATCATCGAGCTTCGCGATCATCTCGTGCTTCGCGGCGTGGGCGACCTCGCAGCGCAGGTCGTCCGCCCCTTCGAACAGCGGCTCGGCCACCCTCGGATCGCGCTGGATGTCCTCGAGCAGCCCGATCGCCTGCGCGCCATAGCGGCGCCATAGCCGCGTGCTGAGCGCCTCCGAGGCGCGCGGCGGCGTCAGCGCGTCGAGATCGAGGGCGCGCGCCTTGTGAAAGAACTCTTTACGAAGCGCCTCGCCAGGCTCGCCATACCAGCGCTGCGCAGGGCGGGGCAGCGCGACGCCGAGCCCCTGCACGGCGGCGCAGACCTCGTCGCCCACGTTGATGCAATCGGTGAGCTTGCCGCCGAAGATGCTCACGTGGGCCTGCGCCCCGTCCACCTCGAGGGCGTGCTTGCGCGAGAGCTGCAGCCAGTCCTCGCCGTCCCCGCCGCCCTCGACGGCCAGGGGGCGCACCCCGCAGCGCTCCGCGATGACGTCGGCCTCGGTCAGCGGGCGAGGCAGGTCGAGGCGCTTGTTGATGTTGGAGAGCACGAAGCGCCGGTCCTCGGGCGTCACCGCCGCGCGCGGGCCCTCGACGCGGGTGTCGGTCGTGCCGATGCACGTCCTCGATCCCATCGGGATCACGAAGAACAGCCGGCCGTCGTCCGCGAAGAACGTGAGCACCCGCCGGCTCGCGGTGAGCCGATCCACGATGAGGTGGATGCCCTTCGAGAAGATGTGGCGGTGCCTCGTCCGCTGGCCCGTCAGCTCGTTGTGCGCGTCCACGAACGGCCCGCAGGCGTTGACGAGCACCCGCGACCGGATGGAGATGTCCCTGCCCGACAGGACGTCTCGGGCGCGCGTGACCCACGCGCCCCCCTCGCGCCGCGCGCCGAGCGACTCGACGTAGTTGGCCGCCCGCGCGCCGTGATCGAGCGCCGCGCGCACGAAGCCCCAGACGAACCGCGCGTCGTTGTCGACAAGGTACGCGTCGGAGTACTCGAATCCTCCGTCGCAGCCGTCCAGGTTGACGATCGGCTCCTCCCGCGCGATCGCCCGGCGGGAGAGCAGGCGGGGGATGCGCGTGAAGAAGCTGCCGATGATCCAGTAGAGCCAGGTGCCCAGGAAGAGCTTGAAGAGCCCGTGGCGGAAGCCCCGCTCGTGCGCGGCGTAGAACCGGATCTCCTGCACCGACGACGGGTAGCTCCTGAGGAGGAGGTTCCTCGACGTGCAGAGCTTCCGCACGAGCGGAAACTCGAAGCTCTCCATGTACTTGATGCCGCCCCAGGCGAGGTTCGACGACTCCTGGCTGGTGAATCCGGCGAAGTCGCCCCGATCGATCAGCGCGACCTTCGCCCCCCGCGCGGCGAGGGCCGCGGCCGCGACGGCGCCGTTGATCCCGGCGCCGAGGACGAGGACGTCGAACGTGTCGCGGCTCAAGCTGTCGATGTTCGTGGCCCGCAGCATCGATGGCGATCCGGCGAAGGCGCGGCCGGCGCGCGCCCCCATCTGCTCTATCACGTCCCCGTCGCCTCGGGGCGGCAGATGGCGCTCGCGACGTCTCGCTCAGCCCATCATCCCGTCGGCCCAGCTGCCCTCCTCGCCGCGGTACGCGTCGGACGGAGGCGCCGGCTGGACGCGGCGCGGGCTGCTCTTCGCCGCGGCGGCGTGGCCGGTGTGGAGGTGCTGCCAGCGCGCCATCTTGGTGTAGACGCCGCCCCGCCGCAGGAGCTCTCCGTGCCCGCCGTGCTCGACGATGCGGCCGCGCTCCATCACGAAGATCTGGTCGCAGTCGACGACCGTGCTCAGGCGGTGGCTCATCAGGACGATCGTCCGCTTCCCCTTCAGGGCCCGCAGCGCCTCGCCGATGGTCCGCTCGTGCTCGGCGTCGAGCCCGTCGGTCGGCTCGTCGATCACAAGGATGGGCGCGTCCGTCAGCAGCGCGCGCGCGATCGCGATGCGCTGCCGCTGGCCGGCCGACAGGTTGAGCCCGCCGTCGGCGATCGCCGTCCGGTAGCCGTCCGGCAGCGCCTCGATGAAGCCGGCCGCCCCCGCCATCTCGGCCGCCCTCCGGATCTCGGGGTCGGTCGCCGAGGGGCGGCCGTAGGCGATGTTCTCCGCGATCGTCGCCGGCAGGAGGATGCTGTCCTGGAGGACGAGCGCGATGTGCCGGCGCAGGTCGGCCACGCGGACCGCGCGCGTGTCGATGCCGTCGAGCCGCAGCGCGCCGCAGGTCGGGTTGTGGAAGCGCGGCAGCAGGCCGAGCAGCGTCGTCTTGCCGGCGCCGACCGAGCCCACGAACGCGACCATCTCGCCCGGCCGGATCGTCGCGTCGAGCCCGCGCAGCACCGGGTGGCCCGGGCGGTACTCGAACCCGACGCCATCGAGCGAGAGCGCGCGCGGCTGGGGCGGGAGGCTGGCCGCGTCGTGCCTGTCGACGACCGCCTGGTCGCGGTCCAGCACCTCGAAGACGCGCTGCGCGCCCGCGACGCCGCCCTGCACCGCGGCGCCGGCGCCGGTCAGCTTGCAGAGCGGGTCGTAGAGCATGCCCAGGTACCCGAGGAACGCCGTCAGCGCGCCGAGCGTCATGCCGGCCTCGCCCCCGCCCGCCCGGGCCTGGACGATGAGGTAGCCGCCGTAGCCGAGCACCAGCGCGCCGCCGAGCCCGAGGATCGAGCCCATGGCGAGCGTGTGGCGGAGCTCGTCGTGGTGGAGCCGGAGCCACGCCTTCACGCTGTTGCGCAGCGTCGTGTGGAAGCGCGCCTCCTCGTCCGCCTCGCGGCCGAACGCCTGGACGAGGCCGATCGACGCCATCGAGCGCTGGACGGACGTCGCGAACTCGCTCTCGACCTCCTTCGCCTCGGTGCACTTCTTGTGCAGCACGCGCCCGAACCTGACGTTCGTGAGGAGGAGCGGCGGGACGACCGCGAGCGCGAGCAGCGTGAGCTCCAGGCTGCGCGAGGCCATGATGCAGATCATCACGGCGAGCGTCAGCGCGCTCCCCATCACGGCGACGGCCACGTTGAGGATGCCGTGGAACCCGGAGGCGTCCTGGTTGAGCCGGTAGAGGGCGTCCCCCTGCGGCTGCGCCCGGTGATAGCCCATATGGAGCGCCTGGAGCTTCCGGTACACGTCGCGCCGCACGCGCGTGAGCCCGCCATAGCCGATGCGGAACGTGAGCAAGGCGCGGCCCATGCCCACGAACTCCTGCGCCACGCGGAGGACGAGCGTGATCGCCGCGAGCCCGAGGACGCGGCCGAGCAGGCTGTCCGGGAGCGGCGCGAGCAGGATGCGATGGACGAAGTCCCCCGTGCGCGGGCCGGTCGAGATGAGATCCACGATCACGGCGACGGGCCACACCTGGAGCAGGCTGATCGCGATCGAGGCGCAGACCAGCACGGCGAGCGCCGCGATGCGCGCCCACTCGCCCTTGAAATAGGCGCCCACCCGGAGGAAGAAGCGGACCCGCTCCGCGCCGGCCGGCTGGCTGGGCGCGGCGCGCGCGGCGGTCAGCTGCGTGGTCGTCCGAGGAGAATGCCTCGAAAACCTGACCCTGCCTTCGCGCCGAGGCGAAGGATGATAGTGCTTGCGGTGAGCCGGTGCGCTCATGGTTCGCTGAGCTCTCTCCTGTCTACGGCTGAGGTGGTCGTCGGCGGCCCATCTCGGGCCCGGCCTGACGATCCATCGGTTACGACCAGTAGCGAGGTATCGCCGCTGGTGTAACAGCCCAACGCGGACGCGCTCGACGCGAGTGCCGGAGACGAGGTTGGCGTTTGCTGATTTGCTGCGCGGTTGTCCGGGACTCCAGGGCCGGCGACGCCGGCGCGGCCAACGGCACAGGCCGACGGCGCGGCCGGCTCTCCGCGCCTACCCGCGAGTCCGGCTCTCGCGCCGCGCGAGCCTCCGGCCGAGGGCGCGCGCCGGCCCGAGGTCGAGCTCCGCCGGCGCGTGATCCGCGCTCGCCCGAGGCGGGCCGTCGCGCTGCGCGGCCCTGCCCGTCGGATCCATCTCCGCGCGGGCGGGGGCCTGGACGAGGACTCCATGGCCGGCGAGGGAGCCGAGCGTCGCCGTGAGCGTCGCGCGCTGCGCTCCCTCGACCGCGGACGGCGAGCAGAACACCGAGGCCACCTTGCCGGCGAGATCTCCCGAGGGCTGCCTCGATCCGTCGAGGAAGCGCCGGATCTCCGCGCACATCGCGCCATAGCGCGCAGGCGAGCCGATGGCGATGCCGTCCGCCCAGAAGAGGTCGTCTTGCTGCGCCAGCGGGACGGAGGCGAGGTGTCCCCGCGCGGCGCGGATCCGCTCATTCGCCGCGCTCCACCGGTCCTCGATCACCGTCAGATCGGCGACGCGCCGGAGCCGCACGGTCGCTCCGGCCTGCCTGGCGCCCTGCGCGACGGCGGCCGCGAGCGCGGCCGTGTCGCCATAGCGGGAATAGAAGATCACGGCCACGTTCATGCCGAGCGCGCATGCAGCCCGCATACCGCCGTGATCCCATGGCCGGAGCGCTCCATGCCATGCCCGATGAGCCCGCCGTGCGCCCCGTCATGGCATCGTCGAGAACGGCGTGAGGGGCAGGCTGGCAGGCCCCGCAGCCGTGGATGACGCATGGCGCAGAGCGCGCGTCGCGATTCAAATTGCGCGTCGCGGCTCCACGGCTTATGGGTCCTTTGATGGTCCGGAGCGGATTGCGCAGGGGCGGCGTCGATGTCCCGTGCGCCCCCGGAAGGGGGTGCGGCGCGGAGCGGGGCGATCCGCCGGCCGCGCCGCCGTGCCCTCCGGGCGCGATGGGGCGGAGGCTCGCCGAGCAGGGCCCCTCTCGACGGAAGACGATCTTCATCGTCGAGGACGACCAAGGCGTCTGCGATGCTCTCGTGACCGTCCTGTGCGATGAGGGATACGATGTGATGACGGCCGTGGACGGCGCGGACGCGCTGGCCAGGCTCCGCGAGGCGCCGACGCCGGCGCTCATCGTGCTCGATCTGATGATGCCCGGGATGGACGGATACGCGTTCCGCGCAGAGCAGCTGCGCACGCCGGCGATCTCCGACGTCCCCGTGGTCGTGCTGACGGCGGGGGCGGCGCCGCGGGCGACGGAGCTCGGAGCGGTCGACATCCTGAAGAAGCCCGTCGATCTCGTCGCGTTGCTCGACGTGGTCGGTCGCAACACCTGAGTCGGCGCCGGGACGCCCGAAACGAACATCGCTGAGAGCGCGGCGCGACGGACGCGTTACAGCGCTCGTTTCTGCTTGCCGGGGCGGCGGTGCGTGCGTCATACGCAGCTCACCGCACGCGGTCGACAAGGGGCGTGATCATGGCGATGGGCCGGCGAAGCCTCCTTTGCAGCGTATCCATGTTCAGCCTCGCCGCGCTCCCCGGACTGTCGGGCGGCTGGGGCGCCGCGCCGGACGGCGACGCGCCTTTGCCGGCGTCGGGGGACGCTCCGTCGCCGGCCAGCGAGCTGTCGAAGGCGGTATTCCAGCACGGCGTGGCGAGCGGGGATCCGCTGCCCGATGCCGTCATCCTCTGGACGCGCGTGACGCCGGGCAAGGCGGGCCCGGTGGCGGTGACATGGCAGATCGCGCTCGACGCCAGCTTCAGCCGGATCGTGGGCACGGGGGCGCTCCTGACGGACGAGGAGCGCGATCACACGGTCAAGGTCGACGCCGGCGGGCTCGACCCAGGGAAGACCTATTATTACCGGTTCATCGCCCTCGGCGGATCGTCGCCCGTCGGGCGCACGAGGACGGCGCCGCGCGGCCGCGCGGGGCGGCTGCGCTTCGCCGTCGCGTCGTGCGCGAGCTATGCGCACGGGCTGTTCCACGGGTACCGGCGCATCGCCGCGCGCCTCGACCTCGACGCGGTGATCCACCTCGGCGATTACATCTACGAATTCGGCGCTGGCCAGTACGGGAGCGCGCGGCATTACGAGCCCGCGCACGAGATCGTGACGCTCGCCGACTACCGCGCGCGTTATGCCCAGTACCGGCGCGACAGGGACCTCCAGGCGGCGCACCAGCAGCACCCGTTCATCACGGTCTGGGACGACCATGAGCTGGCGAACAACACCTGGAAGGGCGGCGCGGGGAACCACGCGTGGCCTGCCGAGGGGTCGTGGGAGGAGCGCAGGGCGGTCGCGCAGCGCGCCTACGCGGAGTGGATGCCGATCCGCGAGCATCCCCGCGATGCCGCCCGCATCTGGCGCGCGCTGCGCTACGGCGATCTCGTCGACCTCTTCCTGCTCGACACGCGCTCCTGGGGGCGCGACCGGCAGGCCGACCCGAGCGACCGCGCGGCGATCGAGGCGCCGGCGCGGACGATGCTCGGGCGCGATCAGGAGGCGTGGCTGCGCGCGGAGCTCGCGGGCTCGACGGCGGCGTGGAAGGCCATCGGCCAGCAGGTGCTGATGGGCCAGCTCCCGCAGGACCTGAACACGGACGCGTGGGACGGGTATCCGGCGGCGCGCCAGCGCTTCTTCGAGCTCCTCGACGAGGAGCGCGTGCGCGACGTCGTCGTGCTCAGCGGCGACACCCACGCGTCGTGGGCGATCGATCTCGCGCCGGCGCCGCTCGATCCGGCGCGCTACGACGCCGCGACGGGCCGGGGCGCGCTGGCGGTCGAGATCGCGGTGCCGGGGATCACCTCCCCGTGGCTCACCGAGGAGCAGGCCCGGGCGGTCGAGCCGCTGGTCCTCGCGAACCCGCACGTCAAGTACGCCGACCTGTGGCGCCGCGGGTACGTGGTCCTCGACGTGACGCCGGAGCGCGTGCAGGGCGCGTGGTTCCTGTACGATGCGCCCGAGCGCCCGGAGGTCGACGAGGTGTTCGCCGCGGCGTTCGCCGCGCGCCGCGGCGAGAGCCACCTGCGCCGCGAAGAGGCGGCGGCGCCCGCCATCGACGACCCGCCGGAAGCCGCGCCTCGAGTGAGCTGATCGGGAGCTGACGCGCGGCGGGCCAGCGAAGCCCGCGATATCACGCGGGTTCTCCGCCGGTTGGTGGTAAGATCCGTCCCAGCGATATGCTGTGCGGGCGTTCTGCTGGTCCTGTCGCGAGCCTCTGGCTCGCCGTCGCCGCGATCGGGTGTGCGGGCGAGCGTCCGTCGCAGCCCGAGGGGTGGAACAGCGCGGTGGCGCTGCGACCGGCGCGCGATCTCGACGCGAGCCCGGGGGTGCTCGAGGTCGATCTGACGGCGCGGGTCGAGGACGTGGAGATCGTGGCCGGCAAGAAGACGCCGACGTGGACCTACAACGGCGGGCTCCCCGGCCCGCTGCTGCGCGCCAGGGTGGGCGATCGCGTGATCGTGCACCTCCGCAACGAGCTGCCGGCGCCCACGACGGTCCACTGGCACGGCGTGCGTCTGCCGGCGGAGATGGATGGCGCGCCGGGGCACAGCCAGCCCGAGACGCCGCCGGGCGGAGGCTTCACGTACGACTTCGTGGTGCCGGACGCGGGGCTCTACTGGTACCACCCGCACGTCGACTCCGCGGTGCAGGCGGGCAATGGCCTCTACGGCCCGCTGCTGGTCGAGGATCCGGACGAGCCCGCGGCGCTCGGCGACGAGCTCGTGCTCGTGCTCAGCGACGTCAGCCTGCGCGACGACGGCTCGCTCGAGGACCCGGAGGCGGGCGGCAACCTCGGCACGCTGTTCGGGCGCGAGGGCGACCTCCTGCTCGTCAACGGGCGCGTCAACCCGGTGATCGGGGCGCGCGCCGGGCTCAGGCAGCGATGGCGCATCGTCAACGCGGCCAAGTCCCGTTATTACCAGCTGCTGATCACGGATCACCGCTTCACCCGCATCGGCGGCGACGGCGGGCTCCTCGAGCATCCGGTCGAGGAGGACAGGATCCTGCTCACCCCCGGAGAGCGCGCCGACGTGCTCGTGACGCCGCGCGGGGCGCCGGGCGCGACGCTCTCGGTGCGCTGGGTGCCCTACGATCGCGGCTACGGCGCGACCTTCGGGAGGCCCGAGGTCGAGGCGTTCCGGCTGCGCCTCGCGGACGAGCCCCTGGCCGAGGAGGATCCGCTCCCCGCGATCGCGCGGGGCATCGAGGCGCTCGACACGGCGACGGCGAGGCGCGTCGATCTGCAGCTGACGCGGGAGGAGGGCCAGGGCGACCTCGTGATGGGCATCAACGGCGTGCCCTCCTGGGAGGCGGAGCCGCTCGTGGCGGCGGTGGGTGAGACCGCGGTGTGGACCGTCGAGAACACGATGGAGTTCGATCACCCGTTCCACCTGCACGGCTTCTTCTTCCAGGTGCTCGGCGCCGATGGCCAGCCGGTGAGGCCGCTCGCGTGGAAGGACACGGTGAACGTGCCTGTCGACGGCGCGGCGCGCTTCGCGGTGCGTTACGACAACCGGCCTGGCATGTGGATGTTCCACTGCCACATCCTCGATCACGCCGACGCGGGCATGATGGGGATGCTGCAAGTCTTGCGATGAGCGCGATGAGAGCGGTGAGCGCGGCGGCGGGCGAAGGCGGCGAAGCGCGCGGAGCAGGACGCGCGGGGTGAGCGGTGCGCGGGTCGGGTTGATACCAGCGCTGTAGAAAAACAGGGGCTCTGTCGGTATCTCGCACAACACAGCACCTCCGCCGCGGTGGGAGCGGGCTGCGACGCGCGGACACGCATGATCCCGAGACGGGGACGCCCTGGATCGGGTAGGATGCGAGCGTGGTAGATCTCGATGCGATCTCGGACCGAACCTACGTGGCTGCGGGGGCGGACTTCGCGTTCGTGATCACCCGGCGGGGGCGGGTCATCACCAAACGCGTGCCGCGCGACATGCCCAGGGAGGGCCGCAGCCAGATCGTCGAGGCGGCGCTGAGCCTCGGGGAGCGAGGGCGGCTCGGGTGCGTCGAGCTGCGGCGCGAGGATCTGGTGCCGTACGGGGGCGCGGCGCCCGTCGACGTGTACTTCGGCGTGGCCGCCGAGGCGATCCTCTGCGTGGTGATGCCCACGTGGGCCGACCGGCGGGACGTGGCGTCTGCGATCGAGCGCGGCCTGCGTGCCATCGACGAGGGGACCCCGGCGGCGCAGCAGCCGATCCGGAGCGCGCCGCGGCGCACCCGGTCGCGGCCGCGGGGGGAGGCGGTGCCTGCCTCGGCGCGCCGCCCGGTCGGTGAGGTGCGCGAGGTGCCGCCGGCCATCTGCGGGGCCGCGGTCGTCTGCGAGGCGCCGGCCCCGGCCTCCAGGCGCCCGCCGCCGCCGTCGCCGCCGGCCCGCAAGCGGAGCGCGGTCGCGGGGCTGGCCCTCCTCGCCAACGGGGGGCCGCCGCGGTCGCTGGCGCGCCCGGTCGCGCTGCGCGAGGCGCCGGCGTCGCCCGGGGCGCCGGCGCGGCCGGCCGGGTCGCTGCCGGACATCCGCATCGGCGAGGCGGCGCTCGGGCGCGAGAGCCTCGACGCCATCGGGCGAGAGCTCGGCGGGGCGTGGCCGTCGGCGCCCGAGATCCGCGTCGGCGCGGCGTCGGCGTCGGCGGGGGAGGGGGACGCGGCGGCGATCGGGGTGGAGATGCCGGAGCCGGCGCGGGTGGGATCGATGCCGGAGGCGGTGCGCCTCGAGCTGGTGAGCATCAGCCGCGAGAGCCTGATGGAGATCGCGGCCGAGGAGGGGCGCATGGCGGCGGCAGGGCCGAGGCCGTGGGTGCCGCTGGTGCGGCCCGCGCAGGTCACGCGGCCGTGGGAGGCGTCGCCTGAGGACGAGGGGCGAATGGGAGAGGCCGAGAGGGGGGCCGGCGAGGCGGGATGAAATCCCTGCGCTAGAGACGATACCCCGGATCGCGCGGCAGCTTGCCGTCGACGCGAAGCACCTTGACGTCATTCCCCGCCGCAGACGCGCGAACGAACCCGATCGCCCCGTCCACCCTGCCCACGATCCAGACGACCGTGGCCGCGTTCGACACGCTCTTCGGCGGACCGGATTGGCCACGGATCTTGCGATCGATCCAGTAGAGACCCACCTCTTCGGGTGACATGCCGAGGACCGCCTCGTCGAAATCGATGCGCTCCGGAGCAGCCCTGGGATAGGTGACGGGCACCAGCAGCTTCCCGTTCACCATGACCTGGTTGCCCATGTACGCGCGCTTCAGATCTCCAAACGAGATCCCCTCCGCGGGGAAGCTCTTCGAAACGACGATCGCCAGAGGTCCCAGGTCTCCCGCGCCGTACGTCTCCTCCGGCGCTGCCGTGACCACCGCCGCGAACACCAACGCGCACGACGTCAAGAGGGTTCTTCGTGCGATCATGCTAGAAACTCCACGCGGCCTGCGTGATGAATTGATCCAGATCGATGCTCTTCTCTTTCAGGTAGGGCATCCATACATGCACGCCCACGACCTTCAGCACGACGTTCTCCGTGGGGCGTATGTTCAAGCCCCCGACGATATCGCACGCCTCGTACACGAAGCTGGATTTGCCCGCGCGGTCGTATTCGAAGCCGAACCAGGGCATGATGCCGTACCAGGGCAATCGATAACCCGTTTGAAAGTAGAAGCCCCAGCCACGGTTGTCAGGGGTCCATGTCCCTGGCGTAATGCCAGGAGGCCGGTGGTCGTCGTCGTAGCGTACATCGTGCATGATGTACTCGGTCTGGAACAGGAAGCCGCCCCAGGTGTACTTGAGATCTGCGGCCAGGCCGAGCTCGTCGTACCTCGCGGTGACCGGGAAGCTGGTAACGAACGCGCCGTCCTCCAGCGTCGTGACCTGCCCGGCGTCGGTGTAGCGGCCCTTGTAGCCCGATGTGCCGACGGCGACGTTGCCGAACGGAGTGTCTTGCCGTAGCCAGAGGCGCCAGCCAACCGCCTTGTTGTTGTCCAGGTCCATGTAGCTGTCGACCGGGCCACGGCCGTTCGACAGCGTAAGGTGGTACCCTACCTGCGTGTCATTGATGCCATGACTTCCATAGGCTTCGATGCCGGTTTGTCGCTGGGGCAGCCACTCGGAGCCGACGATATAGGGGCGCGTGGCGCTCAGGATGACGGGTGTCCCGTGGTCCACGTTCCAGATCCCATACGGGGTAAGCCACTGTCCGAGCCGGACGTTGAAGAGAGGATGGGCGGCGTATTCGAGCCACGCGCGCTCGATGATCACCCCGCCCACCTTCTTCGGCCGATTGAAGTCGGTGTAGTCTGGAAAGGCGGCGCCGATACGGGCGCTCTGGAACGTCGCCGGGTCGGTCACGATCGCCCCGTCCGGCAGGTAAGTGAAGCGGAGCTCGATCAAGGAGCGGAGCTTCTTGCCCAGGTTGGAGTCGAGGTAGACGTTGAGATTGCCGACGTAGAACGTCGGGTTCGGGCCCACTCCGGTCAAGGCCCCGGACGTCTTCTTGTCGCTGAGCAGCGCGGCGAAGGTGAAATCAGCGAAGCCGTAGACGCTGAGCTTGGTCTCTCCGGAGGTGAGCTCCTCCGCGACCTCCTCGCCGGCCAGCGCTTGAGCGACCGATTCTCCGTCGACTCCCGGCGCAGCGCCCGCGTCGACCGGGCCGGCAGCCCCTGCCTGTGGAGGCGCCGCGGCGCTCGAAGCCGGGCTGGCCGCCGGCGAAGGTGTGTTTGCTGCGCCCGGCTCTGCGCTCGCGGCAGGTTGAGCCGGAGGCGCCGGCTCCGGAGATTGAACGGCGCCCGAGCCGTCCGGTGCCGGAGCCGGTCCGGAGGGGGCCGCCGGACCCGTGGCCTCCGCAGGCGTCGGAGCTGCTTGTGCCGCCGCGAACGACGACCCGAGCGACAGCGCGGAGGAGACGGCGAAGGCAAGGTGAACGGGCACGCCGCGGGGTGCAACGGATCGCGTTCTCAATTGGGACAGCTCCCTTCCGCGACGCACTGGTATTGCTCGACTCCGTAGGCGGTAAAGTCGCAGCACACGGTGCCGGTGAAGCAATTGTTCGGCGAGAGCGTGCAGCCTTGAACCTGACACTTTTGCGTCAGCTGGATATTGCAGTACGTGGCCTCGGTCCCTGCGCAATCTGCGTCGCCGGTGCAGGGCTTCCCCGCGCCGATGGGCGGCCGGCGACAGTAGGACGGGGTGACCGTGAGGTCGCACATGGTTCCACCCGCGCAGTCGGCAGGGCCCTCGCACCCCTGGCTGGTGCAGTAGCCGCTGGTCCCCGAGGTGGCGTGACAGTAGCTGTACTCTGCTTCGGGGCAAGGCGTCGTCGCGGTGTCGCACGCCGCAGCCAGGCCGGCCGGGGTCGCCGTGCATGGCGCCCCGGCGGACGCCCTGCTGAACCCGGTCGCGCATTCGCACGCCCCTGTCGCTCCGGTCACCTCATTCTCGCCACACGCCGTGCAGGACGCCGCGGCGTCGGCGCGGCCATATCCGGCTTTGCAGACGCAGCCACTCGGCTCGATCTCCTCGTTCTCGCCGCAGCGCACGCAGCCCGCCGTCGTTGCAGCATAACCCTCGGCGCAGACGCAGACCTCCGAGTACTCCGACACGGATCTCACGGTCTGGCCAGGTCCACAGGGCTGTTCGCTGTCGTAGACGCAACCAAGGAACGAAAAAGCAACGGCATTGGCCATCAGAAAGACTCGACCCCATCGGCGTGACGCGGAGGGGGGAGGTCCATGCAGCAGTCTCGCAGACATCACGCTCATTCCTTGTTGTTGGGTTCGTTGCACAACATTCGAACGCAGAGTTTGCAAGAGGAGTGATGCTCTCTGTTGTCGAGCCCACCGGAGGGCAGCCCGGCACCTGCCATCGTGGCTGGTCTGCCCAGGTCCCAGCGTCCCTTCCACTGCGGCCATGCCCCGAACCGCCCGCACATGGGCAATGCTACAGCGATCTGCAGCCAGTGGAAGGCCAATCTGCGCACCTCGGAGGGCGGCCCAGCGCAGCGCGACCCGAGCTCGCGCTGCGCTCCGCGGATCCGGGCGGCCTCTCACGGGCGTCGAGCGGGACAGCCTCGGCGCCGGCGTGAGCGGTTGTGTTACACGTGGAGCGGCGGTGCGCCCAGCGTCCGACGATACTCCTTGTCCGGCGTCGCGCTCGACGACGCCCGGCTGTTCGCCGAGGCCCAGGAGGCGATCCGCCGGCTTCGCCGTGTTTTCACCATCCGGACACCCGGGAGCCGCCGCGCTCGCCCCGGGCCGGCCGGCGTGACGTCACCCGGTCCGGGGCGCGTACGCTGCCGGATCGCTCGGGGGTCGGTGAGCGTCATTGTGGATTGCTTGACAACCTGATGGGCCTTCGCACGATTCCTCATCGTGAGGGAGCATGCGTACCGGACCCGACGATCACACGGAGCCAGGCGCGCTCATCGTCGAGCACGCCCGCCACCCGGGGCCGGGCGAGCCCGCGGAGCGCGCTGAGCGCGCCGAGCGGGCGGGTTTCGGGCCGCACAAGGCCGCCTCGGGCTGCCCGCCGGAGCAACGTACGGACGAGCTCGGGACGAAGAGCCCTCCGCCGGGGAGCGGCCGAGGAGCCCAGTCGAGCACGGTCGCGACCGACATCCCGACGGACATCGCTCGCAAGTGGCAGGAGATGACCGATCTCCTCGCGGAGATCCTGCGCGTCCCGGCCGCTCTGATCATGAAAATCGAGCCGCCGGAGATGGTCGTCTGCGTCTCCAGCGAGTCGAAGGGGAACCCTTTCGCGCCCAACGAGCGAGCGCGCCTCGGCTCCGGCCTCTACTGCGAGAGCGTGATGAAGACCCGAACGCCGCTGCTGATCCCTGACGCCCTGAAAGACGATCAGTGGAAGTCGAATCCGGACATCGAGCTCGGGTTGATATCCTATCTCGGCTTCCCGATCTCCTGGCCCACGGGGGATATCTTCGGGACGATCTGCGTGCTGGATGACCACGCGAACCATTACAGCAAGGCCTACCAGGCGCTCATGGAGCAGTGTCGCGACGTGATCGAGATGGACTTGAAGTCCATCTTCGCCCTCGATGCTCGCCTGACAGAAGAGGCCCGGGCGAAAGAGCGGCTGGAGCAGCAGGTCGCCGAGCGCACCGCCGACCTGCGCCACGCCAACGCCCAGCTCAGGCGGAAGATCGGTGAGCACGAGCGGACGGAGGCGGCGTTGCGGAAGGTCGCGGAGGAGTGCAGGTGCGCGGAGGAGGCGTTGCGCACGAGCCAGGAGCTCCTGCGCGCCATCATCGACAGCTCGACGGCCATCGTCTCCGTCAAGGACATCGAGGGGCGCTACCTCCTCGTCAACCGCCGCTTCGAGGAGCTGTTCGGCGTCGCTCGCGAGGCCATCGTGGGCAAGAGGGACGATGACGTGTTCTCTCGGGAGCACGCCGAGGCGCTCCGCGCTTTCGACCGGCGGGCGCTCCTCGCCGGGACGGCGCTGAAGGACGAAGAGGTGGTGCCCGAGGACGACGGCGCGCACACCTATATCACCATCAAGTTCCCTCTGCGCGACGTCGCCGGCGTCCCGTACGCGGTGGGCGGCATCTCCACGGACATCACGGAGCGCAAGAGGATCGAGGCGGAGCGCGCCCTGGTCCTGGAGCGCGAGCAGAGGGCTCGGACCGCCGCCGAAGCGGCGGTGCGGATGCGCGACGACTTCCTGTCGATCGCCTCCCATGAGCTCTATACCCCCATCGCGGGCCTGAAGCTCGCCGTGCAAGGCTTGATGCGCGAGGCGACGACGCTCCCCGCCGGCGCGACGAAGCTGGCCCGGATGGCCGAGCGGCAGTGCCAGCGGCTCGTGAGGCTCATCGAAGATCTGCTCAACGTGGCTCGGATCCAGGCTGGCAAGCTCGAGCTGAAGCTGGGAGACGTCGATCTCCGGGCGCTCTCGCAGGAGGTCGTGGAGCACTTCGACGTGGAGCTGAAGCAGGCAGGAAGTACGGTGAGCTGGCGGGCAGACGCTCCCGTTGTGGGTGTGTGGGACAGGGCCCGTCTGGAGCAGGTGGTGACGAACCTGGTGCTGAACGCCATCAAGTATGGAAGGGGCAGCCCGATCGAGATCAGCGTCGCGGCCGAGGGGGAGGTGGCCAGGCTGGTCGTCGCCGATCGCGGCATCGGGATCGACGCGAGCTGCGCGCCGTACATCTTCGAACGCTTCGAGCGAGGCGTCTCGGCGCAGCACTACGGCGGTCTCGGCCTGGGGCTGTACATCAGCCGCCAGATCGTGGACGGCCATGATGGCTCGATCCGGGTCGAGAGCGAGCTCGGCGCGGGCGCTGCCTTCATCGTGGAGCTCCCCCTGCACCGGCGCCGCGACGCTCTGCCGACCGAGGTGTCTCCGCCGGCTGGAGGTCCCGATGAGCCTGCAGCATGATTCTCACGACGGTGTCTTGGTCGTCGACGACGACAGCGGATTTCGCGCCGTCGTGGAGGAGCTCCTGCAGGCATGCGGCTACGAGGTCGTCTGCGCGGAGAACGGCGCGGTGGCGCTGGAGCTGCTCCGCAGCGGCCTCCGCCCGAGCATCATCCTGCTCGACCTCATGATGCCGGAGATCAATGGCTGGGAGTTTCTCGCGCTCAAACGACGGGAGCCCGCGCTGGCGGACATCCCGGTGGCGATCCTGTCGGGCGTCGACGCTCTGGAAGCCAAGGCAGCCACCCTGGACGTGTGTGCGCTGCTCAAGAAGCCGATCGATCTCGACACCCTTCTCGCCGTGGTCGCGAAGACACGATGAGCTCGCGTCGGGGAGCTCGTTCGGCGCTCGAGACATTCACCCTCGCCGACCGGTGGCATCGAAGCGCGGAACCTCCGGGAGCTCCGGGGCATCGAGCCCCGCGAACGGATCGCGCCAGGCGTCGAGCTGCCACAGGCGCGCGTGCCAGGCCGCGACGCGCGGGTAGTCCGAGAGCGGCAGGCCGGCGAGATCCGCGAACGGAAGCACCGATGCCATCCGGAAGTCTGCATACGAAACCGCGCTCCCGACGAGCCAGTCCCTGCCGCTCAGCACCTGTTCGAGCAGCGCCGCCGCCTCGGCAAACCCCGAGAGCCCCTCCGCCACGAGGTCGTCGCGGATGGGACCGAGCCCGTAGCGCTGCTTCGTCACCCGCTCGAAGTGGACCTTGTCGCACGCGGCGACGAAGTTGTGCGTGCCCCAGCTCAACCAGCGGATCATCTCCGGTTGCGCGGCGCCCGTGCGCCAGAAGTCCGAGCCCGTGAGCTGCGAGAGGCGGCACGCGATCGCGTCCGTCTCCCAGAGCGACTGGTCCCCCTCGACCAGGATGGGCACGCGCAGGTTCGGGTTCAGCGCTCGGAACTTCTCCTGCTGTGACGGGTCGAGAGGAGCCGCGTGGACGTAGTCCACGGGGGCATCGAGGTGGCGCGCCACGGCGACGGCGACCCGTGGATTCAAGTTTCGGCTGAAGTACAGTTTCATAGATCCTTTCTTCTTCCTCTCCGCCAACCCGGTCAATTCCTCGATGCATCGACGATGAGGCCGCCCTGAGGTCACCTCTCGCTGTCGAGCATCGCCATCATGGGCGCGGGGTAGCGGGCGCCGGCGATCTCCTCCGCAGGGACGGCGGCCTCGAGCTCGGCGAGGTCGGAGGGCGCCAGCGCGATCTCGAGGCCGGCGAGGGCGTCCTCGAGCTGCTTCCGCGTGCGCGCGCCCATCGTCGGGATCACCGTGACGCCCTGCGCGGCGCCCTTGGCGCGGACCCAGGCGATCGCGAGCTGCGCGGGGGTGACGCCGCGCTGCTGGGCGAGGCGGACGAAGGCGTCGACGAGGGCCTGGTTCTTCCGGGCGTTCTCACCCGAGAAGCGCGGCAGGTGGGCCCGCATGTCGCCCGCGCCGGCCGGCTTGCTCCCGGCCAGCAGGCTGCGCGAGAGCACGCCGTACGCGGTGACCGCGACGCCGAGCTCGGCGAGCGCGGGGAAGATCGTCGCCTCGGGGCCTCGGCTCACGACCGCGTACTCGATCTGGAGGTCCACGATCGGGTGCACCTTCGCGGCGCGGCGGATCGTCTCCGCGCCCACCTCGGAGAGGGCGATGTGGCGGACATAGCCCGCCTTCACCATGTCGGCGATGGCGCCGATCGTGTCCTCGATCGGGACCGCCGGGTCCAGGCGCGCGGGCCGGTAGACGTCGATGTAGTCGACGCCGAGGCGCGACAGGCTATGGGCGAGGAAGCTCTTCGTCGCCGTCGGACGGGCGTCGAAGCCGAGGAAGGTGCCGTCGGGCGCGCGCAGGCCGCCGTATTTCACGCTGAGCACGGCCTTGTCGCGCCGGTCCTTGATGGCCCGGCCGACGAGCATCTCGTTCTTGCCCATGCCGTAGAAGTCGCCGGTGTCGAGGAGGCTCACGCCCCGATCGAGCGCCGCGTGGATGGTCGCGATGCTCTCCGCCTCGTCGCTCTCGCCGTACGGGCTGCCGCCGGCCATGCTCATGCAGCCGAGAGCGAGGGGAGAGACAAAGGGGCCAGTTTTGCCGAGCTTGGTGGTGTTCGTCGTCGTCATGCCGTCACCCTAGGCGCTCGCGTTTCATTGCTCCAATGAATACGATGTATTCTCGACATGCCTGACGTTTATGGGAGAAACCTCGACCTGAACCTGCTCCGCGTCTTCGCCGTCGTCGCCGAGGCGGGCAGCGTCACGGAGGCGGCGAGCCGGCTGTACCTGACGCAGCCGGCGGTGAGCGCCGCGCTCCGGCGCCTGACCGCGACGATCGGCGCGCCGCTCTTCGTGCGGAGCGGGCGCGGGGTCGCGCTGACGAGCCGCGGCGAACGGCTGCGCGCGTCGCTGAAGCCGCACCTCGGCGCCCTGATCGACGCCGCGCTGGCGCCGCCGACCTTCGACCCGAAGACGTGCGAGCGCACCCTCCGCCTCGGGCTCTCCGACACGGCCGAGGTGTGGCTGCTCCCGCCGCTCTTGCGCGCGCTGGAGCGCGAGGCGCCGCGCGTGCGCGTCGTCGCCGTCCCCGTGCAGTTCCGCACCGTGGGCGCCGCGCTCGCCGGCGGCGTCGACGCGGCGATCACGGTCGCCGACGATCTCCCTTCGAACGTCCGCCGCCAGCGGCTCTTGAAGACCGGCTTCACCTGCCTGTACGACCCGCGCCACGCGCGCCTGCGCAAGCTGACGGAGGCCCAGTACTTCGCGCACGATCACGTCATCGTCTCGTACAACGGGGACCTGCGCGGCTTCGTGGAGGACCTGCTCGGCAAGACGCGGAGGATCCGGTGCTCCGTCGCGAGCTTCTCCAACCTGGGCGCGCTGATCGACGGCACAGCGATGCTGGCGACCGTGCCCGAGATCGTCGCCGACGACATCCGCGCCGTCAGGCCGCACCTTCGGACCAAGCCCCTGCCGTTCGAGGTCCAGCCCGGGTACATGGAGCTGCTCTGGCCCGCCGCCACGGACGACGACGAAGCGTGCAAGTTCGCTCGGGAGAAGATCGTCCAGATCGCGCGGCAGCTGAGCAAGGGATGACCGGCCTGCCGGCCCGTCAGCGCCCGTCAGCGCCCGTCGGCCCGGAGAGAGTTCCATGAAGGCACGAAGATCATCGATCTTTCGTCCGGCCTTCTGGCTCCACCTGGAGCGCGGTCTGCCCCTGGTCTTTACGCGCCCGTCGCCCCGCGCGGCTGCCGCGCAACGGCCGTCGCATAGGGCGGCTCGCGGCCGGCGCGCACGGCGGCGAGATCGGCGCGCATCGTCCTCGCGTCGGGATAACGCTCCTGCTTGAGGAAGGCGAGGGCGCGGTCGACAACGGCGCACAGGCCGGGCGGCGCCGTGGGGGCGTGCATCGCGAGGGGCGGCGCCTTCTCCGTGGCGACCGCGATGAGCAGGCGCGCGTCCTCGAGGTTGCCGTGGATCGTGCGGCCCGCGAGCAGCCGGAACATCGTCGCTCCGAGGCCGAAGAGGTCCGTCCGGCCGTCGATCTCGCGGATGAGGCCGAGGGCCTGCTCGGGCGCCATGTAATCGTCGGTGCCGATCGACACGCCCGTCGCGGTCTTCGTCATCTCGGGCACCCCGGCGACGTCCTCGAGCAGCGGGTCGAGGACGCGCGCGAGGCCGAAATCGAGCACCCTCACGCGCCCGTCGTTGCCGATATGGAGGTTCTCGGGCTTGAGATCGCGGTGAACGACGCCGTGCTCGTGCGCCACGATCAGCACGTCGAGGACCCGCTCGCCGAGCGCGATCACCTGACCGACAGGGAGCGTCCCGTGCCGGGCCATGCGGTCGAACACGGTCTCTCCCTCGAGCACCTCCATGGCCATGTAGACAAGGCCGTCAGCCGTGGCCGCGGCCTCCAGCACCTGGGGGAGCCCCTCGCAGAGCGGCGCCACGGCGGCCAGCGCGCTCCCGATCGGCCCCTCGCGCAAGAACCGCTTTCGCACCGCCTCGATCTCGGCGAGCTCGGCGTGCAGGAGCTTGACCGCCGCCACGCACCCGTCAGCCCGGCGGCAAAAGAAGACGCTCGCCATGCCGCCGACCCCGAGGACGCTCTCCACCGCCCAGGGGCCGATCCACGTGCCGACGCGCTGCTCCGCCAGCTCCTCTTCGGTCGCCATGGGGAGATGCTACCACCGGCGGCTCCCCGCCGGGCCTCGTCCCGCAGGGTCTCGTCCGCGCCCCTCTTGCAGGGCCTCGTCCGCGTTCCCCGGGGGATGCTGGCGGTCAACGCCCTGTCGACGTCCCCGACTGAGCGAGCGCCTGGACCGCTCGCCATAGCTGGGTCACCACGTCGCGATCCAGGCCGACGGTGGAGAGCTTCCCGAGGCACCCGGCGCAGACATGACCGGCCTGGAGCTTGAGCCCCACCTCGGACCTCTGCTGGCAGAGGTCGAAGAGGCAGGCGAGGGTCTCGGCGTGCAACAGCTTCGCCGGCTCATACTCGGCGGAGAGAGCGTGCAGCCCGTAGAGGAGCAGCTCGTAGGCCACGAAGGACGCGGCTGGCAAGGAGATGAGCTGGTCCAGGCCGGCCAGCGAGATCACCGCCGTCCGGGATCCCGGATGCCAGTGCGAGAACCAGCCGTCCGGCAGGGGCTGCTCCACGAAGACCACCTTGAGGGCGCCTGGGTCCAGCAAGTCCGCGTCGGCGGCCAGCTCGTCCTCGTCGCGCTGCGAGAGCGGACCGGCGGGGATCGGGGACCCCTGGAGCGACTCGTCCACGTCGAAGGCCGGCGCCCCCTTCACACCGCCGAGCGCCTGGGATGCCGTCCGGAGCAGCGGCGCCAGCCGGGCAGCCGTGGGGAGACCGAGGACCTGAGGGCCTGGCCTGGCGCGGCCGCGGACGCCCATCTTCATGGCCATCATCGCGTCGAAATAGTGGCCTTTCTTGCTCAGGGAGGACATCGGCCTGGAATAGGCGTCCCGCTCGGCGTCGAGCCGGTCCGCCTCGGCCAGGATCTCGGGATCCCCGTCGGCGTAGCCTCGGAGTCGGTTGGCCGCGTCGGCCAGCGTGGACGCGGCTTCCTGCCACCGGCGAGCGTCGTTGAGCCCCAGGGCCACCCGGCGAGCGCGGGCGGCGTCGAGCGCAGCCGCGGCCCGGAGCACCTCCCGATCCGCCGGCTGGGCGCGGATCTGCTCCTCCGCGACCCGAGGCCACGCCAGCGTCCAGGGCTCCTTCGACAGCGCGCCGTCCCGGTCGGTGAGCGCGACGTTGACGGGGAGCGTCTCGCCGATCGCGCCGGCGGGGAAGCGCAGCCGGAACATCGGGGCCAGCACCATCCCGCCCGGGAGCGAGCCGAGCGAGAAAGAGCAGGTCCCGCCGTCGCGGGTGCAGGGGTAGTCGTTGAGCGACTCCACCTCGACGCCCTCGGGCGCGCGGATCACGAGCGCGGCGTCGCGGGCGACCACGGAGAGCACCTCGCCGATCTCCCGGCCGACGAAGCCGGGGAGCTCGTCGGCGCGCGCGGCGAAATAGAAGTTGCCGCCGCCCTCCTCGGAGAGGCGGCCCAGGAGGAATTCATTGAAGCCCTCGCCCAGGCCAAGGGTGCTGGTGGTGACCCGGCGCAGCCGCTGGGAGCGGGCGCGGGAGGTCAGCTCGTCGGGCGAGGTGATCCCGTGGTTGGCCTGGCCGTCGGTGAGCAGGAGGACGCGGCCGATGGCCTCCTCGGGCAGGTGCGCGCCCACCTCCGCGCAGCCGCGGAGCCAGCCGCCGCCCAGGTCGGTGTTGCCTCGCGCTGTCACCGTGTCGAGCGCGGCCTCGGCGCGGAGCCGCGCTCCGGGCGTGGCCTCGGTGGAGGGGATGGGCACCTCGACCTGGTGGTCGAAGGTGACCACGCTGAAGCGGTCGCCGGGCTGGAGGGTGCGGATGGCCTGGCGAGCAGCTTCCAGCGCGAGCCGGAGCTTCTCGCCGGACATCGAGCCGGAGCGGTCGATCACCAGCGAGAGGTGGACAGGCTTGCGGGCCTGGCTCCCCTCGGGCCGGGGTACCGTGATCTCCACCCGGAGCAGTCGCTCCGAGGGCTCGGCGGGGAGCAAGGGGCGATCGGGGCGGGCGTTGAACATGGCACCATGGCACACCCCGCCCCGGGCTGCCGTCAACGGGTCGATGGCTTCCGCAGGCCGGCAGATCGCCGCCTCGCCGCATCGCCGCGCGCCGAGCTTCACGCCAAGGAGACTCCCTCGATGCCCGCCATGCACTCGCTCCCGCCGGTTCATCGCCCTCTCGAGGACGCGCTCGCGCTCGGCCCCGCGCTGCTCGCGCGCGCCGGCTCCGCAGAGGCGGCGCCCTGGCTCGCCGCCAGCCTCGTCGAGGGCCCCGCCGTGGTGCTGGGCGCGGCCCAGCGCGCAGCGCGCGTGGTCGACCTCTCGGCCTGCGCCGCGCGCGGCGCGAAGGTCCTGCGGCGCGCCACGACGGGCACCGCCGCGTTCCTCGGCGGGCGCGGCGTCGTGTGGACCCTCGCGCTGCCGCACGCCGCCGCGCTCGCGCCCGACGCAACGGCCCGGACGCTCCTCAACCGCAACGTGCGCGGCTTTCTCAAGGGCTTCTCCCGCGCCGGCGCGCCCGCGCATTACTTCGGGCGCGAGTGGATCTCGCTGCAGCACCGCCCCGCCGCGCTGGTCGGCCTCGACGCCACGCCGGACGGCGCGGTCCTCATCGAGGTCTTCGCGGGCCTCGACGCGCCGCCCGCGATCCCCCCGGAGCTCGCGGCGCCGGACGAGCGCGTCATCGACCGCTGGCTGGGCAAGGCCCCGGCCGCGCTCTCCGACGTCCTCCCGGCGCGCCTCTCGCTCGAGGCGCTCGCGCGCGCCGTCGTCGAGGGGGTCGCCCTCCGCGCCGCGCTCCCGCTGCTCGACGGCGGCGAGGCGCCAGAGCTCGCGGCCGAGCGCTTCCAGCCCGTGACCGCGCCCGACGACCCGGTGCCGCCGGGCGCCTCCGCCGCGGCGCTGGCGCGCGTGCCCATCGGCTGGATCGAGGCCGCGGCGCTCTCGAACGTTCCGCACGTTCCACCGGCGCGCGCGTGGCTCGGCGGCGACGTTCTCACGGCGCGCTGGCTCCTCGACGCGCTCGGCCGGGGGGATGCGCCGGCGCGCGGCGAGGACATCGACGCCGAGGCCTCGCCGCTGGAGGGGGCGACCCTCGCCGACCTGCGCGCGCTCGCGCGGCGCGCGCTCGCCTTGGGCCGCGCGCCCGGGGGCTGATCCGCCTCGGAGGCCTCAGAGAAGCGCCTGGCAGGGCGCGAGCTGGCTCGCCAGGGGCCCGAGCGCCGCGCCGGCCGCGCCCCCGGCGAGGAGGCCCGCCAGCGCGGGGCGCGGGCGAGGATCCGGATCGGGGACATGCCGCCCGCCGTCGAGGCGATAACGCCAGCGGGGACCCCGGGCGACGAGATCGGCGATCGCGAGGACGAACCGGTCGATGTCCGCCGCGCCGGTGCCGACGCCGAAGCTCGCCCGCACCGCGAGGGGCACCGCCGCGCTCCCGCTCGCCTCCGGCGCGCGATCCCCGGCGAGCGCCGTCATGAGCGGGTGCGCGCAGAACGACCCGTCCCGCACGCCGATGCCGTGCTCGGCGCTCAGGGCCGCGGCGACCGCGCCGGGATGGAGGCCCCGCACATTGAACGTCACGACGCCGATCCGCGGGCTCTCCGGGCCCCACATCGCGAGGCGCTCGACCCCGGGCACGGCGCACAGGCCGCGCGTGACGCGGTCGAGCAGGCGCGCCTCGTGCGCCGCCACGGCGGACATGCCCACCTCGGAGAGCGCGCGGCACGCCGCCGCGAGCGACACCGCGCCGACCACGTTGGGCGTGCCGGCCTCGTGGCGGGGCGCGCCGCTCGCCCATTCGACGCCGTCGTGCGTGACGCGCCGGACGGCGCCGCCGCCGGCGAGGTAGGGGCGCGCGGCGTCGAGCCAGTCGCCGCGGCCGACGAGCACCCCGCCGCCGAAGGGGGCGTAGAGCTTGTGACCGGACAGCGCGACATAATCGGCCCCGATCCCGGCGAGATCGATCGCGCGGTGCGGCGCGAGCTGGGCCGCGTCCACGGCGAGCCGCGCGCCGTGGCGATGGGCGACCGCGGCGAGCTCCGGGAGCGGCCACAGCTCGCCCGTGACGTTGCTCGCCCCCGTCACGGCGAGCAGCCGATGGCGTGAGAGCACGCCGCGCAGCGCGTCGTCGGCCCGCGCGATCGCCTCGCCCGCGCTCGCGGGCACCGGGAGGACGACAGACCGGCCGCGCCGCCACGGCAGCTGGTTCGCGTGGTGCTCCGAGGCGAACATCACCACCGTCGTGTCCTCGGGCAGCGCCGCGGCGAGCAGGTTGAGCGCGTCGGTCGTGTTCCTCGTGAACACCACCGTGTCCTCGTCGCGCGCTCCCACGAAGCCCGCCACCTCCCGGCGAGCGGCGGCATAGAGCTCCGTCGTCACGGTGGACGCGAACCCCGCCCCGCGGTGCACGCTGCTGTACCAGGGCAACAGCGCCGAGACCGCGTCGAGCACCGAGCGCAGGCACGGGGCGCTCGCCGCGTAATCGAGGTTCACGTAGCCCACCTGCTCGCCGGTGACGAGCGGCACGGCGAGATCCGCCCCGACGACGGGCAAAGGGAGCGAACCGAGGGCAGACGGCGCCGGCGCGCCCGCGGAAGGGCGCCAGTCCACGATGGAAGCGATCGACATATCACCTCAGGAGTCCAGGGGACTCCGGGCGACCGAAGTCCGCGCTTGCCCGCCGCACATGCGGCCGGCCAGGTCGTCACCCGGGACACCCCACCGCGGATCGGAGGGTTGTCGGCCAGCGAGCCGGGGCTACGCGCTGGCGCTCATGACCTGCCGAACCATTACCGCGTTGGTCGCCTCGTGGCAAGGACCGCCTCGATCGACCGGAGCGGTCTCCGTCTTCCTCGCGCGCGCTCCCCGGGCGCTTGACGGCCGTCGGGCGGAGCCCAACAGAGCGTTTCCCAAGCTCATCCCTGGCGCCGTGATGGGGAAGAACTCGAACACACCAAATCTGAGCCATGAAGAGGGCGCGACGTTTCTTCGTCCTCTCCTCCGTGTCCACCCCCTCGGCGACGCGGGCGGCCGTCGACCAGGTGGACGATGACTCTGCCTGGGCGCGACATCCGAACGCACCCGCGCGTCGCGCCTTCAGGCTTGCTGTGCATGGTTGCGGCGCACATCCTTTGCCTTCCCGCTACCTGTCTCCCTACCGCCTCCCTTCCAGCGGCCTTCGACCTCCATGAGCTCACGGTCGCGGAGCTCGCGCGCCTGTTCCGCGCTCGATCGCCGCCGCCGCGGGGATGGCGCCTCCACTCGAGGCCGCGCGCTCCGGCTACAGGCCTGCCAGCGCCTGCCCGCCCGCGTGCCGCCAGCGCCGTGGCCGCGAACCTCATGGAGAGGATCCGGGCGCGCCGGCAAATCATCGCGACCGACAGGGACCAGATGCGTGCCTGTTGCAAATTTCTATTGGAGATTCCGCCTGCCCTCGTGGTAGGGTGATCCTGCTCGGGGGAGACGCCCTGCAGGTAGGTGGGAAGAGGGGGAGTCGTGCTCATGCGCGACGGCACGGCCGGGCCATGTCCGCTGAATCGGATCGAGGGGGGGCAACGATGCCTCGGAAGAAGATTCTGCTGGTCGACGATTCTCAGACCATCCTGCGTATCGAGCAGATGGCGCTGAGCAAGGACTACGATCTCATCACGGCGAACGACGGCGGCCAGGGGATCGAAGTGGCCTTGGCGCAGCGGCCGGATCTCATCCTCCTTGATGTCGTCATGCCGCACATGAACGGGTTCGACGCCTGCCAGCAGCTGCGCGCGGAGGACGCGACGCGCGGTACGCCGATCCTGCTCGTCACCAGCCGGAGCGATGTCGCGCACATGGAACAGGGATTCCGGTGCGGCTGCTCCGATTTCGTCACGAAGCCTATCGACACGATGGAGCTCCTGGAAAAGGTCAGGAACTGCCTTGGCGACTGACTCGGCGGCGAGGGCATTCGAGGGCGCACGTCTCGCCCCTTCCAGCGGCGACGATGGATCCATGGCCCTGCCCGACGATGTCGGCGGAGAGGAGAGGACGAGCCCGTCCGGCCCGAGGGCGCCGTCCGCGTCGGCCGGACCGTCCAGCTGGCGCTCGCTGCCGGCGGAGGCCCAGCACGTCATGCCAGGCCAGCTGTTCGCTTCGCCCGAGCCGACCATGGTGACCACCATCGTTGGGTCCTGCGTGGCGATCTGCCTCTGGGACGCCACCGCCGGCGTCGGCGGGATGAACCATTACGTGCTTCCGGAATGCCCGAACCCGGCGATGGCCTCGGTCCGCTTCGCCGAGTTCGCATGCCGGCGCCTCCTCGAGCGGCTCGTGGCGCTCGGGGCCTCCAGCCAGGCGCTGCAAGCGCACGTCGTCGGGGGCGCCTGCCTCATCTCCGCGTTCCGGGAGCGCGGCACCCACCTCGGCGCCCAGAACGTGGATGCCGGGCTCGCGTTCCTGCGCGCGGAGCGAATACGGATCGCCCAGCTGGACACGGGCGGCAACCGGGGACGCAAGATCGTCTTCCGGACGAGCGACGGCGCCATCTCGATCCAGCCTCTGTGAGCCGCATGGACAGCGATCGCGACGAGCTGCTCCAGACGTTCACGCCAGAGGCGCACGAGATCCTCGACGAGATCGAGCGCGCGCTGCTGCAACTCGAGACCGGCCGCGACGCTCACGAGGTCCTCCAGCGCGTCTTCCGCGCCACCCATACGCTCAAGGGGAGCGCCGGCTCGGTAGGCCTCGGCGGCCTGAGCGAGCTCGGGCACGCCGCCGAGGACATCATCGAGGCGCTCTGCCGCGGCGAGCTCCCGCTCTCGACGCCCGTGGTCTCGCTGCTGCTCGAGACGGTGGACGCAGCTCGCCGGCTCGTCGCCGAGGTCGAGCGGGGGCAAGCCGAGCGCAGCACCTCGTACAGAGAGGTCGTCGCGCGCCTGGAGCAGGCGCGGCATGGAGGGCTCACGGCGAAGGAGGACGCGGGGGCGACGAGCGCGCGCCGCGCGACCGAGGACGACGCGGAGGGAGCGACCGGCATCAAGAGCATCCGTGTCGCCGTCGAGAAGCTGGACTGCATGGCGGATCTCATCGGAGAGCTCACCCTCGGCCGGAACAGGATCGCTCGGACGCTCCGCGCGGTGCGCGGCGAGGCCGGCGCTGCGCTGCGCGACGAGATGGAGGAGCAAGATCGGCTCTGCAAGGAGCTGGAGGAGGCGGTGCGCGCCGCGCGCATGGTGCCGGTCGGCCCCTGGTTCCGGCATTACGAGCGCACGGTGCGCGATCTCGCCCACGCGCACGGCCGGCAGGCGCGCCTCCTCGTCGTGCACGGCGACGTCGAGGTGGACACGGCCGTTGTCGAGCGGTTCCGGGACGCCCTGACGCACATCCTGCGCAACGCGATCTGTCACGGCATCGAGCCGCCCGAGGCGCGGCGCGCCGCGGGCAAGGACCCCTGCGGCACGATCACCCTTCACGCCGCGCACGAGCGGGGCGGCATCGCGCTCCGGATCTCCGACGACGGCGCCGGGATGAGCCGCGAGCGCATCGCCGCCCGCGTCTGCGCGTTGGGGAGGCACCCGGCGCCCGAGACGCTCCCCGATCATGAGCTCTTCAGCCTCGTCTTCGAGCCCGGGTTCTCCACGGCGGCGGAGTCGTCGCACCTGGCGGGGCGCGGCATGGGCATGGATGTCGTGCGGCGCAGCGTGGAGTCGATCCAGGGGACGATCCGGATCGAGAGCCGCGAAGGGATCGGCACGTCGCTGTCGATCCAGCTCCCGCTCACCCTGGCCACCATCGAGGGGCTCTCCGTCGGGATCGGCGGCGAGCGGTACGTGATCCCGCTCCGCGCGGTGCTCGCCTGCTGTGATCTGCCCCGCGGCACGCTCGCGCACGGCGGCGCCCAGGGGCTCATGATCCGGCGCGGGCGCGCGCTGCCGTGCGTCCGCCTCCGGGCGCTCTTCGGGCTCGGCGGATCTCCCCCGCCGGAGGAGCGCGTCGTCGTCGTCGCGCACGACGGCTCCGAGGCCGGCCTCGTTGTCGACCTCCTCGACGGCGAGGGGCGCACGGTGGTCAAGCCGCTCGGCCAGCTGTTTCGCCGCGTCCGGGGCATCTCCGGCTCGACCATCCTCGGCGACGGCAGCGTGGCGATGATCCTCGACGTCGACGCGTTGCTCGGCGGCGTCCTCGGGGACCTCGGCCCGGTCGACGCCCCCGACGAGCGCAGGGCAGCGCCATCGGCCGCCGGAGGCAGCCCAGGATGAGCCGGCGCCCCGGCGCGCAGGGCGCCCGTTTGCCATCTCTCTCCATGGAGGCGTCATGATCTCCGACGCGTCGAGCCCCGTGTCGCAATACATCTCCTTCATCATCGCGGGTGACGAGTACGCGGTGAACATCCTCCGGGCGCGGGAGATCGTCGAGCACAGCGTCACATCGCGGGTCCCGATGATGCCAGCGTGCATCGTCGGCGCCATGAACCTCCGGGGCCGCGTCGTGCCGGTCATCGATCTCGCGGTCAAGCTCGGGCTGCCGCCGACGAGGGTGAGCCGGTGGACGTGCGTCCTCATCGTCGAGACCGAGCTCGACGGCGAGAACACCCGCCTCGGCCTGCTCATCGACGGCGTGGGCGATGTGCTCACGCTCTCCGAGGACGAGATCGAGCAGGCGCCGGCCTTTGGCGCGCAGGTGCGCGTGGATCAGCTGCTCGGGATGGCGAAGGTGGGCCAGAAGCTCGTGCTGCTGCTCAACATCGACCGCATCCTCTCGCCGGCGGAGCTCCTGGCCTCGACGCCGTCCGGCCCCTCGGCCCCCGGGGCCCCGCCGGCGCTCCCAGGCGGCCACGGCGCGCCGGCCGGCCAAGGGGACAGGCCATGATCTCGCTCGCCGAGCTGGGCCCGCGCGCCCTCAGCGACGAGGAGTTCGGGCTGTTCCAGCGGCTCGTCAAGCGCGCCTCGGGCATCGCGCTCGGCCCGCAGAAGAAGCCGCTCCTGCTCTGCCGCCTCGGGCCCCGGCTCCGCGCGCTCGGGCTCCGCAGCTTCGGCGAGTACTACCGCCGCGTGACCGCGCCGGACGGCGAGGGCGAGCTCGTGCACATGCTCGACTGCATCTGCACGAACGAGACCCATTTCTTCCGGGAGCGCGCTCAGTTCGAGCTCCTCGAGCGCGAGATCCTCCCGGCGTGGCACGAGAGCGCGGGCCACGGAGCGCCCTTCGCGCGCGGCCGCCGCCCGCTGCGCGCCTGGAGCGCGGCCTGCTCGACCGGGGAAGAGCCCTACTCGATAGCGATGTCGTTGCTCGACAGCCTGCCCTCTCGGGATCGCGGCGACACGGCGGGACAGGCGCCGCCATGGGCCGCCGCCGCGTCGCCCGGCGCTCCGGGGATCTGCATCCTCGCGACGGACCTGTCCGTCCGCGCGCTCGACCAGGCGCAACGCGCGGTGTGGCCGCTCGAGCGGGCCTCGGAGATCCCGGAGGAGCGCCTGCGCAGCTACATGCTCCGCGGGACGGGCGCGAGCGCGGGCCTCATGAAGGCCCGGCCGGAGCTGCGCAGGCTCATCACCTTCCGGCGCTTCAACCTGCTCGACGCGGCGCCCAAGCGATTCGGCCTGTTCGATCTGATCTTCTGCCGGAACGTCCTCATCTACTTCGACGCCGCGACGAAGGCGTCGATCGTGGCGAGGCTCATCGCCAGCCTCGCGCCTTCAGGGTACCTGTTCCTCGGACACGCCGAGGGCCTCCACGGGACGGACCACCGCGTGCGGTGCGTCGCGCCATCCGTTTATCGGCTCCTGCCCCCGGCGGGGCTCGCAGGAAGCCGCACCACATCTAGCCCGGAGCATGCATCATGCTTGCGCATATCGGAGTAGGCCGGAAGCTCTACCTCGGCTTCGCCGCCATGGTCGTCCTCGTCCTCGGACTGGCGGGCACGTCCTACATGAGGTTCGCGGAGCTCGACGAGGCCCGCTCGTGGGACCAGCACACCTACGAGGTGATGCTCACGACGAGAGAGATCATGGCGTCGCTGCTCGACACCGAGACAGGAGAGCGCGGCTTCGTCATCACCGGGGTGGAATCGTTCCTGGAGCCGTACCGCAGCGGGCGAGACCGGTTCGATAAAAACCTGAGCCGTGCCCGGGAGCTCACCAGGGACAACCCGCGCCAGCAGACGCGCCTCGACAGGATCGACAAGCTCCACGACGAGTGGCTCTCCTCCGTGCTGGAGCCGATCATCCAGCAGCGCCGCAGCGCGGACGAGGCGAAGGCGCCGGCGGATCGCGCCGTCGAGGAGGTCAAGCAGGGGCGCGGGAAGGGCCTCATGGACCAGATGCGCACGGCGCTCAAGGAGATCGACGACGAGGAGATCTCCCTCCTCGCCCAGCGGCAGGCGGCGACGAACGCGCTCGTCAAGACGATGTACGTGACGCTGCAGATAGGAGGCCTTCTCGCGATCGTCGTCGCCGCCGTGCTCGCCGTCGTCTTCAGCAGGATGATCCTCTTGCCGCTCACCCAGGCGGTGTCGATCCACCAGCGCATCGCCGGGGGCGACTTCACGGGCCAGGTCACGGTGAAGAGCTCCGACGAGTTCGGCCAGATGCTCGGCGCCGTGAAGGCCATGTCGGAGCGCCTGGCGGGCCTCATCGGCGAGGTCCGGGGCGGCGCGGTCTCGGTCTCGTCGGTCTCGGTGCAGCTCTCGGCGACGGCGCAGAGCCTGTCGCAGGGCACCAGCGAGCAGGCGGCGTCCGTGGAGGAGACGATGACCAGCCTGCAGCAGCTGAGCGGCACGATCGCGAAGAACGCCGCCAACTGCAAGCAGGTCGAGGAGACGGCGCACCGGAGGACGAGGGACGCGGAGCAGAGCGGTCAGGCCGTCCGGGAGACGGTCGAGGCGATGAAGGCGATCACCCAGCGGATCGTGATCATCGAGGAGATCGCGTACCAGACGAACCTGCTCGCCTTGAACGCCGCGATCGAGGCGGCTCGCGCGGGCGAGCACGGCAAGGGCTTCGCCGTGGTCGCCACGGAGGTGCGGCGGCTGGCCGAGCGAAGCCGGGATGCGGCGAAGGAGATCGGCTCGTTCGCCGCGTCGAGCATCGTCGTCGCGGAGCGCTCGGGCCAGCTCATCGCGGAGCTCGTCCCGTCGATCCGGGAGACCGCGGAGCTGGTGCAGGGCGTCGCCGTGGCATCCAAGGAGCAGTCGAACGGCGTGGCCCAGATCAGCGGGGCGGTGGAGCTGATAGAGCAGTCCACGCAGCGCAACGCGGCGATCTCCGAGGAGCTCGCCAGCACGGCGGCCGAGCTCTCGGCGCAGGCAGAGCAGCTCCAGAACGTGATGGCGTCGTTCCGCCTCGCGCAGGAGAGCGACGGCGACCCGGGCCAGAGGCCCGCGGCGCCGCCGCGTCTACCGGACCGCCGCGGCGGCAAGGCGCTGTGGAGGCCGCCGCAGAAGGGCCCCCTGAGCGGCGGCGGCGCATCGAGCAACGGGCGCGTGCCGCACGCCCCAGGCGATCAGGACTTCATCCCCTTCTAGAGCGGCGGTCGCCCGCTTCGGATACGGGCCCACCTCGACGTTTTCGGTGCTCAGCGCACAGGAGTGCGCTTCCGCGCCGAAAACGCCGATCTGGGCCCGTCTCCTGTGCGGTCGCCCGCCGCTCTGCTCCTCGAAGAGGTGACGCTATAACAGCAACTTATCGATGCATCGAGGAGGCCGCGTCCACTCCGCGGCCTGCGGGCGTCACGGCGCGCACAGGCGCAGGACGCGCGAGCGGGCTCAAGCCTCCTCTTCGATCACGTCCTGCGCTTCCTTCTTCATCGGCTTGTACTTGAAGATCGCGCGAATGATGCCGTGATCGTTGGTGCCGTCGGCTTTGTGATCCTCGAAGTTCAAGTGATCGTTGTTCACCGTCATGCCGTTGAACATCCATAGGCGTTTGCGGCTGTTGTCGTAAAACTCCTGGCTCACCAGGATGTGATCGAGCGATTCGCGTATGTCCTGATGGACGTGCGTGTAGTAGACGTCCCTCGTGTCGCGGTACTCCTGCAAGGTCTGCGCGGTATAGAGCGCGGTGTCTCCACCTCCAGCCGAATCGCCTACCAGGTACTTCGGTTGGCCGGTCAGCACGTTGGCCGTGTTGCTCTGCTGCCCATCGTTGATATCGCCGATCACGATGACGGGTGTATTGTTGCCCTTCATCTGTTCTGTCAGAAGGAAGCGAAGCGCCGCCGCCTCCGCCGTTCGACGGATCGTCGAGAGCGCCGACCCGAGCCCGGCCGAGTGCTTTGAATAGGTAGTCCTGTCTGCCTTGTACCAGGCCTCGTTGAACACCTTCGTCGGCGCCTTGGATTTGAAGTGGCAGACGTAGACATGAATCGCAGGGTCGTTTTCACGCGGTTTTATCGTGAAGTGGAGGACCGGCCTGGAGAAGCCGCTGATGCTCACGTTGATGTCCGGCGTCTGCGGATCGTCGCCGCTGGATTGCAGGACGAATTTTCTGGGGAAACGCTCCATCCAGTCCGGCTGGCCTTCCAGGAGCCCCTTGCGTACGATGGCGGCACAGACGATCTTCGTCCCCGTCGCCTCTGGCGGCGCCAGCACATCGTAATTCTCCGTCATGCCCGCGGTCTGCAAGCAGTTGTCCAAGGAGTCGCGGTGCCATAATTCCTGGAACCCGCAGACGTCGGGTTTCAGCATTTTCAGCTGCCGGGCGACCCATTGGAGCTTGAGATTGTATTGATCCTGGGTCCAGCCCTCCGGGTCCGAGTACATCCGCAAGCCAGGTTCGTTGAGGTTGAAGAGGTTGAATGTCGCAATGCTCAGCTCTCTCAGATTCATGGACACTTCCTTTTTTTTTTTTTTCTGGGGATTGCCGCTCGAGTACGAACGACGAACCCGACAATCGTAGATTCGCCGTCCTGCGACGCTTCTCCGCGTCGCTGCTCCAATGCGCGATGCGCGATGCGATGCGCCGCAGGTGCAGCGTCGTCGGTGTGCCATTGAGCGCCACAGGAGCCAGGAAATCCAAACGCGATCCGGATGTCAATCTCCTCGTAATGGCCATCCCACCATACAGCCACGCTGTACGCGCTGGTTTCCGCGGCTCACCTCGAGCCGGCGATCCCGGCGAGGATCAGGTCGATCCCGGCGAGGAGCTCTCCGCGGTCGTCGTGGCCGGGGAGATGGGCGGCGACGCTTCGCGTGAACGGGTACTCGCGGGCGTCGAGCTCGCGCCAGCGGGCCGCTGCCGCCTCGAGGAAGCCGACGCGGTTCGTCGACGGCGCGAGCTCGCGGCGCGCGAACTGGATCGCCGTGGCGTTCTGGACGCTCACCCCGATGACGTAGCTGAGCAGCGTCGACGCCGCGGTGAACTGGGCGCTCCCGCGGACGCCCAGCGCCTCGACCTGGCGGCCGAGGCGCTCGTAGATCCGCAGCATCGCCGTCTCCCACAGAGCGCGTGAGAGCTGCGCACCCACCCACGGATACGCCTCGATCGCGTCGAACACGCCGAGCGCGATGCGGTGGACCTCGAAGCCGCGCTCGCCGAATCAGTCTGATCCAGCCGGTTTCAGTCAAAACCGGCCGCCACCACCACCGGACTGGCCACCACCACCACCACCGGACTGGCCGCCACCGCCCCCGGACTGGCCGCCACCGCCCCCGGACTGGCCGCCACCGCCCCCCGAGTGGCCAACACTGCCCTTGACCGGGCCACTGCCCCCGGCGCTGGCAGCGCTCGTCGTGGGGCAGCCGCGGGCGTAGTTCCTGGCGGTCACCTTGTAGCAGCACAATCCGTCTCGCTGCTTCGCGCTCTCCACCGACACGACCTGGTCGTTGCAACTTCGATCGATCGTGTTGAGCTCCTCCACCGCCTGCTCGCGGTCCAGGCACGCCCCGAGCTCGTCGGGCCATTCGAAGCAGCGGATGTCGTCCCGGCCGAGCCAGTCGCTGCAGCCCGGCGCTGCGATGAGGAGCGCAGCTGTTGTCGACGGGCCGGCGCTCAGCAGGAGACCGGCAAGGAGCGTTCGTCGAAAGGATCGGTCGAGCCGCATGAGGTGCACCTCCAGGCGTTGCTAGCGCGGCGGCTCGGGCACGAACTCGGCGCCCAGCCGGAAGATCAGGAAATCCTTGATCACGTTGTCGCTGGCGCTGGGCCAGACGAACGGGCTGCCGGCCGTGCGGCTCGGGTTCCACTCATACCACATCCACCGGGCCCCCGCGTCGATGCCGCAGACGATGGGGAACTCGTGCCGGGCTGCGGGACGTCCGTGGCGGTGTCATTCTCCCGGCGTCGCGCGCGCCCGCCGCGTCCACCCTCACTTGGGCGCGTCGCGCTTCCTGAACCACTTGGAGAGGTAGCGCTCTTCGAGGTCGATGAAGGCTTCGCGCATCATGGCCTCGTAGACGACGGCCTCGAGGACCCCGGGGCGCGGGGCGGGGGTCTGCTGCTGGATGAGCCCGGCCGGGACCTTCCGCGAGATCTTGTAGCTCGTGAGCAGCGGCTCCGCGTCTCCGGGCAAGATGAACTCCGTTTTGAACAGGAACTTGAGCCCCATGATGATGATCTGCGGCTTCTTGCTGGCATGGGCGATCCCGGACGACTCGACGCGATAGCTCACCACGAGCGAGGGGGAGGTCACGGTGAGCTGCTCCTCGGAGGAGCCCTCGAAGGGCGGGCCCGGCTCGAACGTGACGAGCTCCGGCTCGAACCCCCGCGCGAACCCCTCCACCAGGGCCGACGCGGTCCGCTTCTCCTGGGGATCGAGGCGGGTCGCATCGACGTAGCGGCTCGGCAGGGACGCGGCGCCGCTGAACATCGGGATCTTCCTAACGATGTCGTCGGCGCGCTCCAGGTCCTGCGACGGAAGCCGCCGGAAGCGGACCTGGACGGCCGGGCCGCGGAGGCCCTGCGGCGTGCTCCTGGGCCCCACGCGCTCCGCGTAGGCGAGGAGCCGCCTCACGAGATCCGCGTTCTGCTCGCCCCCTTCGGGCATCTCGCTCTTGTACCGATCGAGCGCGCGCGCATAAAGCGCGTGCCTGGCGTCGTTGAACGTCTTGTCCAGGCCGTGCTTCGGGTAGCGCTCCGCGAACGCCAGCAGCGCCGCGAGCGTACCCACCTCCCGTGCCCGATCGAGCTCCGCGGCGAGCGCGGCGCGGCGGGCCGCGTCGACCTCGGCCTGGATGCCCGTCTTGGGGTGGGCGCGGAGGAAGTCGTCGATGGCCTCCACCGAGCCTTTCGCCACCGCGAGGCGCAGCTCGGCCCGTGGCAGCAGCACCTGGGAGACGACCTCCGCGTGGCCGCGGCCGCGCGCGATGTAGCTCTGGTACGCGGCCACGTCGTCGCGCTCCCGCGCCGCGGCGTACATCCGCGCGTCGCTCATCCGGTTGCGGAGGAAGAAGAGCCCCAGGCCGAGGGCCACGCCGATCGCGGCCGCGAGGAGCCACGCATAGCTTTGCCACCCCGGGACCTCGCGCGAGAGCGGGATCGGCGACGCGAACGGGCTCTGGATGGCGGGCGGCTCGAAGGGATCGAGCCGCCGCAGCTCCGCGGCGTCGGGCTTCGCTCTCATGCGGCTGCACGCCGCTTCGACCTCCCGGATCACGTCGTCCGAGCGCGACGGGTCCTCGAGGGGAAAGGCGTGCTGCGTGCCGCCGAACGTGAGGACCACGGCGCCGCGAGGGCCCGCCGAGACGCGCGAGAGCTCCGCGAGCGAGAAGACCCGGAGCCTGTGGTCGCGCGCGTCGACCAGGTTCGCGGGGAAGACGAACAGGCCGGGCGCGAACGGCAGCGTGACGAGGTCGGCGTTGTAGGCGAGCGCCCGGAGCACGCCGATGACGGTGGTCGCGGCGAGCAGCACGTACGCGGCGGCCGCCGACCTCGGGTGGAGCGCGAGAACGCTGTTCACGTCGCCCAGGCCGGCCGCACAGAGCGCCGCCAGCAGGAGGCCCGAGGCGGCGCTGACCGTGAGCCAGGCCACGATGGTGCGCCGAGTGCCGAAGCGGCTGACGATCGGCGCCGGCGCGAACCGCCCGCGGAACGCCTCGAGCACGCCGTCCTGGATGGTACGCGGAAGCTTGTAGAAATTGATCTCGTTCATCGCGCTGCTCCCACCCGGCGCCGGAGCTCGGCGCCCTTCCACGCCTCGACCTGCCGATCGACTCTAATTCATTTCGCCCCGAGCTCCGAGTCCGGAGATGGCAACTCCTTGCAGCAGGAGCGTGCGGCGATGCGTCGACTTCTGCTCCTCTGGCACTTATGCAGTCTCGTCGGCGCCGGCGCTGCGGTGGGCTGCCGCGATGACGATCCCCGGAGGGACCGATCGAGCGCGCCGGGGCTGCGGCTCCGGCGGTCCGGCGGCTCGAGCTCGGGCAGGCCTCCCCCATGACCCTGCGACGTCGCAGCGTCCGAACCCCGCTGTCCGCCGGCGACGCTGCCGGCGAGGCCGCGGCGCCGACGCACACGGCCACGGGCCCTCTTGCCCGCCGAAGCTCGGGTTTGCGTCGGCGATGCGAGGCCCGCGAGGGACGACGGCCGAGCTGGGCCATCCGACCCTCGCGTACCCGACCCGCTGGCGCGTGGGGCTGCGACCCGCACGCCGGCGTCCTCGCGTTCGAACAGGCGTAATGACCGGACCAACGCATGGGACGCGAGACATCAGCCGACCAACAGCACATTTTCGACGCTTCCAAACAAGGAATGAAGAGTCGAGCTTGAACGCTTAAGGCGAACGCTCCTAGCGAAGGAGGAAGAGCCGGAGCTTCCGACGTGTTCGTATGAGGCAAGGTGAACGCGCAGCGTGCGTTCACGACAAGAGACCACTTCAGTAGACCACGCATCACCGCGGCAAAACGCCGTTTCTTACAGACCACACGCGTAACGCGTAAAAGGAGAGGTAACCCAGCATGAAGATCGTCATCAAGAGCGCGGGCTCGGTTCGCAACGCGGGCTCGGTTCGCAACGCGGGCTCGGTGCGCAACGCCGGCTCGGTGCGCAACGCCGGCTCGGTGCGCAACGCCGGCTCGGTGCGCAACGCAGGCTCGGTGCGCAACGCAGGCTCCGTGCGCAACGCCGGCTCGGTGAGGAACGCGGGCTCGGTGCGGAACGCCGGCTCGGTCCGTAACTAGCGACCGCGACTACAGGGACATTGGTCGCGCCGCGGCGGCGATGAACTCGCCTCCGCGGCGCGCCGCCGTCACCAGGACAATCACGACCAGGCGGGATGACGTCCCTCGTAGCGCAGCCCATCATTGACTGCCTGTCTTCCATGGCGGATCGACGTGCACCGTGAGGGCGAGTTGCCGTCCATTTTGCGCTTGAATCGACCTTGATGGATTGATAGTGTCGACACGTCCCAATAGGAACTCCATGTCCACCGTGTCAGAGCACATCGACATCCCCCTCGCCCCTGCGCCGCCGCCGAGGATGGGCCGATTTCTCGCTCTCGACATGCTCTTCGAGGGCGGACGGATGTTCGTCGGCGCAACGTCGGTGCTCTACCTCCTGTCCAGGGGCTTCCAGCTGCAGGACATCGCGACGTTGAAGTCGGTCCAAGCGGCCGTGATTCTCGTCGGCGAGTTTCCTACTGGTCTCGTGGCAGACGTGGTCGGGCGGCGGCTTAGCCTTGCGCTCGCGCTGCTGCTCGGCGGCGCAGGGTTCTTGCTCTTTTTCACCTGCGATACCTGGGCGTGGTTCTGCGTCGCTGAATGCCTGACCGCCCTGTCGCTCTGCTTCTGGTCCGGCTGCTACGAGGCCTACGCCATCGACTCGTCGGGGCTCGCGAGCTCACCGCAGCACCTCGATCGCTTCTTTTACCTCAACCAGACGTGCAACAGCGTTGCGGTCATGGCGTTCGGCTTCGCTGGCGGGCTCATCGCGGCCCGCGGCGTGGGGCTGCCGTACCTGGGCGCGGCGCTCACCTTCGGTGCCGCGATGGCATGGCTCGTGTTCGCGCTCCCTCGCGACGTGCAGGGTTCTCGCGTCGCGGCGGAGCACACGCCGCTCCGTGTGCACCTGCGCAACGCCTTCGCCGACGGCATCCTGCGGCCGACCGTGCTGCCGCTGTTCCTCGCGAGCCTGCTGGTGCAGCTCGTGATCCAGCCGATCCTCCACTACTGGCAGCCGCTCTTCCAGGAGCTCGATCCTTCCGTCGAGACCACTGCCCTGGGCACGACCTTCATCGCTTATGCCGGCGCCTCCGCCCTGTTCGGGTCCGTTTACGCTGCCATCGCCAAGAGGGCATGGGTACGCAGCGCGTCGTTCATGCTGACGCTCTTCATGAGCTTCTCGGTCCTGTACATGCTCGTCGGCCAGATGCGCGCCTGGCTTCCCGCGCTCGTCGTGTTCTGCTTGCTCCAGGGCAGCCTTGCCTCGGTGCGGAGCTTCCTGAGCGCCCGCATCAACGAGCGCATCACCTCCTCGTCGCGCGCGTCGGTCCTGAGCTCGTTGAGCCTGTTCTCTCGCGTCGGCATGATGGGCGCCCTCGCCATCATCCACTGGCAGCTCTCGGGCCGGGACGGCGAGCGTCTATCTGTCGTGAACCTCTACAACCTCTTCTCGACCGTATCCATCGGGTTGTGCGTGCTCATGGTGATCTTCCTGCTCGTGGTGAAGAATGACAAGAAGCATACATGAACTGGATGTCTCACTGCGCCCGCTCTGCGCGGGTGATCTGGACGCGTTCATGACGTGGGCGTCCGACCCCGAGGTGACTCGCTCCTTGTTCTGGGACAGCTACCAGGATCGTGAGCGTGCCGGCCGCTTCCTCGCGGACGTCGCTGAATCACACCCGTGGTTCATGGCCATCTGCCTGGACGCCACGCCGGTCGGCGCCATCACCCTCGACCGCCGGTCCGGAGCGGCGTCCTGCAGGGCGGAGCTGGGGTATGTCCTCGCCCGCAGGCACTGGGGGCGGGGGATCACGACGAGGGCGGCCTCGCTCGCGCTCGATCGAGGCTTCGCCGATCTGGGCGTGGCGCGTATCGAGGCCTATGTCGATCCGGACAACGTCGCCTCGATGCGCGTCCTCGAGAAGGCCGGCATGGTTCGGGAAGGGCACCTGCGATGTTATCTGATGCACCGGGGAGCGGTGCGCGATAGGTATCTCTATGCAAAATGCAACCAAAGCACGCAGTGAGCGCGCATCGAGGCTTCAGATCCCACGCTACCTCGGGCTGGAGCGCGCTGAAGCGACGCGAGACGGAGCTGTTCAGCTCACGCTGGGTCACACGGATCGGCTGCGAAAGGAGCTCACGCTGGACAGCGAGGGGCTCGACTTCCTGCTCGGCTTCCTGAAGCCCACCACGCTCTCCTCAGCGGCTCGTCGCGTGCGCGAGCGCCCCGCCAAGGCGCAGCGGCTCGGACGAGACCTGAAGTCCGCGGGCATCCTGCGCCCGGCCAAGCCCGTTCCAGAGCGCTTTCGCCGGTACGATCGCCATCTTCTGTTCTACGATCTCGCGGGCGCCGACCCGGTCGCCGTGCAGGCCAGCCTCGCGCGGCGGCGCGTCGCGCTGGTGGGCATGGGCGGAATCGGCAACTGGGTCTCGATGGCGCTCATCGGAGCCGGCTTCGGCGAGCTGCGGCTCATCGATTTCGACGACATCGAGCTCAGCAACCTGACGCGTCAGGTGCTGTTCACGGAGAAGGACGTCGGGCGACCCAAGATCGACGTGGCAGCGGAGCGGCTGGCCGAGCGAAACCGGGGCACGCTCGTCCGTCCGGTCCCGCTCAAGGTGCGCAGCGCGCGAGAGCTGAGCGCCGCGCTGAAGGGCGTTCACTTCGTCGTGCTCTCTGCGGACCAGCCAGCCACCATCCACGAGTGGGTCGATCTCGCCTGCGTGAAGCGACGCATCCCCTATGTGAACCTGGGATACCGCGACGCCACGGGGGTCATCGGGCCGATGACCGTGGCGGGGCGGACGTCGTGCTACCACTGCTTCAAGCCGCGCTCCGAGAAGCGCCGGGCCAAGGGCGGCGCGCGCGACATGGCGGAGCTGCACGAGGCGCTCAACCGTCGCTATCAGGCGCCGTCCTTCGGTCCCGTCAACGCGCTCGTGAGCTCGATCGGCGCGCTCGAGATCATCAAATATCTGGGCGGCTTCGCCGAGTGTGCTTCGATGGGCACCGAGCTCACGGTGGATCCGTTCACGCTCGAGATCGACCGCCGCGCCTACCGCCGTGATCGCTCGTGCTGGAACTGTGGCCACATCGAAGCATGAAGCGTCCGGTCCATCGCATCCAGGCGCGGAGCGTGAGGGACTTCCGCTGGCAGCGCGGTCGTCTCCTGTTGACGCGAGCGAGGTCGGAGGCGAACTTCTGGCAACGGACGGCTTCCGGGCACGTTCGCAGCGGGACGGCGGACGCCCCGTCTGCCGGCGGGCTGAGGGCTCCTGCGCTTTATGAGGTGGCCAGCGACCTCGCCCGCTCCTTCGACGCCGTGCGCCTGGAGCTGCGTGACGAGGTGCGGGAGCTCCGCCGGCCCGCGCGACCGCCGCTGCGGCGCAGGAGCGCGTACCTCGATGTCTCTCGCGACGGCGAGAGCTACTCGTTCCTGAGCGTGTGGGACCGCGGCAGCGCCCAGCGCGCGCGGCGCTGGGCGCAGGCCCTCGTGGAGCACCTGGACCTGCCCGCCGCGAACGCAGGCGAGCTCGACGCGGAGGTGCTCGAGCTGCGGCCTCCCGCGTTCGGCTACCTGCTGCATGAGGCGCTGGGCCACCGCCTCGAGGGGGACGACCATGTCGGGCCGATCGTCTGGCGCCGGTTCAAGGCGCTGAGCTTCGATGTCTGGGATACGCCAGGTCATCCGGAGTGGATCGGCTTCACGCCCTGGGATGACGAGGGCACGTCGGGCCGGCCCGTCCGGCTGCTCGCGGGTCGCGACGGGCGCCAGGAGCTCCTCCGTGCGGCGACTGGCAATCTGCGGGCGGTCGACGCCTCATGGCATCCCCTGGTCCGCCAGCGCTGCCTGGAGGTGCGGCCTCTCTGCCCTGGCAGGCCGCCGCCTCGGCGCTCGGCGCTCGTGATCGGAGACATCGCCGAGGGTTCTTTCCACGGCGATCACGTCGTGCTGCGCTCGAGCCGCCAGCTCTTGCGCCAGCGCGATGGCCGCGTCCTCCGCCTGCCGCCGCTGCGGCTCACCCTGCCGCTCGACGTCGTGCTCGGCTTCTCCCACGACGGCGACGTCGAGGTGTGGAACCCCGGCGCAGGTTGCCACAAAGGGTTGCAGCGCGGGCTGCCGGTGACGTTCTCCTGCCCGTCCGCCTGGCGAGCGATCTCGGACGATCATGAAATGCAAGTCGAGGTGCTCGGTGAAACCTAGCCTTCGCGCGGCGTGCGGCTCGCTGCTATTCCTGGGGATCGTGGCCTTGCAGACCGGGGCCAGCGCGACGCGCGAGAGCCTTTACCCGCTCAACGCCTATCGCATGTTCGATCGACACTGGCCCGATGGGATCGTGATGGAGCGCGTCCTCTACGTCGACGAGCACGGACGCCGTCATCGGCCGTGGGACGTGGTGCACGTGCCGTTCTTCCAGGCAAACCACGCATCCTACGCCACGTTCCTGGATCCGGCCTCGCCGGAGCAGCGCGCGGATCTCTGCCGTTCGGTCCTGGCGGGTCGCTTCCGCCGGCTCTCGATCGTGGCCGAAGAGGTAGAGTTTGTCCGGTCTCCGAGCGGCGCCATGACCGAGAGCGTCGTGCGCTCCGAGGAAAAGCACGTTTGCACCGTCGAGGGCTCGGCGCCGTGAGCGCCGCGGAGCACCTCTGGCGGCGGTGGCAGGAGTTCCTGCTCCACGCCCCGGCGTCGCGGTTCCTGGACCGGTTCCGGTTCGTCCTTTATCCGTACGGCCTGTGGGAGGTCTGGCGGTGGGACTGGTCGTTCTACACCGCGATGAGCCCGCACCTCTATCGACCTATCGGCCTCGCTGCGGTCCTCGGCCTGCCGTTCCCCTCCCACGGGGTTCTGCTCGGCGTCAAGCTCATCGCGACGCTCTGCGCGGCCGCGGCGCTCTTCAATGTGGCGTTCCGGCTGGCCGCGTTCGGGTTCTTCGCCAGCATGCTCCTCCTGGACGCGTGGCATAACATGTTCGGGTTCGTCGACGCGCGCATCCATGTTGTGTGGCTCTGCGGGCTCATGGTGCTGCATCGGCCTGGCGCGCGGTCCGACGCGTGGGCGTCCAGCGCGTCGTTCCGCTGCATGGAGCTCGTCGTGGTTCTCGTGTACTTCCAGTCGGCTGTCGCGAAGCTCATGCGATCGGGCTGGGACTGGGCGCTCGAGGGGACCACCATGCAGATCGCCATGCTGAGGCAGGGAGAGCCGCTCGGTCTCCTTCTGGCCCGGTCAGCGGAGATATCACGCGTGTTCTCCTGCGCTGCCCTGCTGATGGAGCTCGCGTTCATCCTCTATTTCCCGGTGCGCGGCGCGCGCAAGTACCTCCTCGGCGTGGCGCTGCTGTTCCACATGGGCACCCTCGCGACGCTGAGCATCGACTTCAGCCACCTGTGGCTGTTCCACGCCGCGGTCCTGGTGCTTGGACGGGAGCTCATCACGGATGTCCGCCCGACCACCGAGCCTGACGCTGGTGCCCCGGCTGCGCAGGTCTCGCGGGCGTGACGGCACGCCGCAGCCTGCGTGCACGTGACGTCGTTCGGCGGCCGCTTCGACGGGGCGCCGTCCATGGCGGTGGACGAGCGGCGAACGGCCGAGCGAGCCGCTCACATCTCGGCTCGGCGCGCGGGGCGGCGGCCAGGGCCAACGCGGCTGTCCGAGCGGGCTCGGAGAGCGAGCGAGCTCACGGGTTCGCGTAGAAGTAGTAGGTCGCGCTGTAATCGATGCGCGCTTCGGCGCCATCGTGCGCCTTGTCGCAGCCGTCCGCCGGAGCTTTGCCGCCCACGGTCTCGACGCGCTGAATCCACGCGACGTGGCTGAGCACGCCTTGCCCCTCGGTCGACTTGATCTCCAGGAGCAGCCAGGGGATCGCGGTGGCGTCGGGCGCATCGACCTTGGCCTTCATGGCACCGACGATCTTGCTGCCGTCTGCCGCTTCCCACGTCGGGCCGCCGTAATGCTTGCCGAGCGTCTTTCCTGCCTCGTCCGAGAGCGTCGCGTCCGGGGCTTTGAGCGTCCATTCGAATTTCGCCTTGGGCTCCTTGTTCTTGCCGCACACGTAGATCTGTGCGCCCTTGGCGTTCGCCTTCAAGACGAGGTTGGCCGTGCTCGGCGCCTTGATGGCCTCGGGCGTTTCGGGGGGCGCCAGCTTGGGGACGTTCGCAGTCATCGCGGGCTCGGCCGCGGGCGTCGTTTGCAGAGGTGCCGGTGCCGGCGGAGCGGGCGCGGGCGCTTCGGCGCTCGCCAGCGGTTCGCTCGGCGGCGGGCTCGAGGCGCTCGGCGTCGATCCCGCGCAACCACAACCAACGACGATGAGTCCAATCGCATAACGCGCGTTCATGATGAATTCCTCTCTGATCGCGGCGGCACAGGGGGCCAGGAAATCCAAACGCGATCCGAAAGTCAATCTCCTCGTGGCGGCCGTCCGACCGTACAGCCAGGTGGCATGCGTTGGTGCAAATTTCTTGACAAATTGAGATGAATTTGCGCGAACTATCTTCCCAGTCGCGGCTCATTGCAAGGTGATATCCCAATGCGCACACATCGCGGGTTCCTGGCATCGGCGTTCGTCATCTTCTGCAGCTATGCGTGCGGGGGCGTTCCATCCGATCCGCCCGTTGGTCAGGGCGGCGCCGGGGGGCTCGGCGGTCAAGGTGGCGCGGGCGGCGTTGGCGGCGTTGGCGGTACAGGGGGCGTCGGTGGCACGGGCGGGAGCGGCGGCGCGGGCGGCGTCGGCAGCACGGGCGGGAGCGGCGCAGGCGGCGCAAGCGGCACGGGCGGGAGCGGCGGCCAGGATGGCGCAGGCGGAGCGGGTGGGGGCACGCCTCAGGCTGCGGAGACGATCGATTTTGATGTCGTCAGGTTCTATGCGACCGGCTCGAGCTACGGTGGCACCCCATTCTCGCTCGCGGACCTCAATGGCGATGGACTTGTCGACGGCGCGCTGGCGCTGCGCAGCGCGAACAGAGTCGCGGTGCTCCTCGCCGATGGTAAGGGTGGGTTTCTTCCTCGGACAGAGCACGTCGTGAATGGCGCGCATGACGTCGCCGTGGGCGACGTGAACGGCGACATGAACCAGGATCTGGTCGTCACGCTCCTGAGCGCCGACGCTGGCGTCCGCGTCCTGCTCGGCAACGGCGACGGCACGTTCCAGGCCCCGATTTCGAGCCCGGGAGCGGACTACGTCTCGCCCGTCCTCGCCGACGTGAACGGCGATGGGAAGCTCGACATGGTGGCGAGCCGCAATGGCAATAACATCGCGATCCTGGCAGGGGACGGCGCGGGCGCGTTCACGGCGTCGAGCACCCTCACCGGGACCACGAATTGCCGCTTCATCACGCTGGCCGACCTCGATAGCGACGGCTTGCGCGACATCGTCGGTTATGACACGGAGATCTCCTCGCCAGTCGTCAGCGTGCGCTTCGGTCAGGCCGGCGGCGCGTTCGGCCCCGTGACGAAGACCACGATCTCCGCGCAAGACGGCGTGCCGGTCGGCAGCGCGGCCGATCTGGCGGTCGGCGACCTCGACGCCGACGGCAACCCCGATATCGCTGCCGTGGATACGAAGGGAATGACCCTCTTGATGGGTAGCCCGTCGGGCGCGCTCTCGGCGACCAGGCGCGTCCCGGCCGGCCTCGCGCCGAGCGGCGTCGTCCTCGGCGACTGGGACAGCGACGGAGAACAAGACATCGCGGTGGAGAGCATGGACGACTCGCTCCTCAGCGTTTTCCGGGGTGATGGGCTCGGGGGGCTCGAGCCGCGGGTGACCTATTTCACTGGACACCGTGGCTCACGCGTCCGGTCGGGAGATCTCGACGGGGACGGCAACGCGGATCTCGTCATGTCGATGACCGGCCTCATGGTCGCGCGAGGTCGCGGAGACGGGACGTTCCACGCAGCTCCGGCGCTGCTCGGAGGCAAAGGGGCGAGCGGCGCGGCGCTCGGCGATTGGAATGAAGACGGCAGGGCCGACGTGGTCGTCGCGTATGCCGGTGGCCAGTCGCTCTCGTTATTTCTCGGGAAAGGGAGCGGCGCATTCGATATTCCCGTGACCACGCCTGCCGGCGGCGTGGATCCGGAGCAGGTCGTCGCGTGGGACGTGAACGGCGACGGGCACCTCGATGTCGTGTTCGGCACCGACGCGGCGGGAAAGGTCGGTGTGCTCCTCGGTGACGGCGCAGGCTCGTTCGGCCCCGTGACGCTCCACGAGGGCGGGAGGCGGATCGCGCTCACCGACATGAATGGAGACGGCGCCGCCGATATCGCGGCGACCACCTTCGACGACGTGCGCGTGCTCCTCAATGACAAGGCTGGCGGGTTCCTGCCGCCGATCGCGTATCCCGCGGGGATGAACGTCCTGGATGTGGCGGCTCGCGATTTCAACAGCGATGGGAAGGCGGATCTGGCGACGGCGAACTACGACAGCGATGACCTCCGGCTCCTCATCGGCAACGGAGACGGCACGTTCGAGGCGGCCACGAGCCTCCCGGTGGGCAGCTCCGCGTGGACCGTCGCGCCCGCCGATTTCACGGGCGACGGCGTGCTCGATATGGCTTTCGCGACGGTGGGTAGCGCGAGCGTCGTCGGCGTCCTACCCGGCCAACCACGGGGAATGTTCGGCGCGCCCATCACCATGCCGGTCTACCTCCCCCTCGAGTCAGCGCTCAGCACGGCGGATTTCGACTCCGATACGCGGCCCGATATCTTCCTTGCGCTCGGCGGCGGTGGGACGGTGGGTGTGTTTCGCGGCAAGGGCGACGGCACGTTCGACGCCGCGCTCATGTACCAAAGCGTCTTCACCAGGGCGCTCGCGATCGGAGACGTGAACGCCGACCAGAGGCCGGACGTGCTCGTCGTCTCCACCCCGGTCCAGCAGGACGGGAGCGTGAACGTCTTCGTCAACATCTCTCATTAGGGCCATCACCGAGCGTCGAGGTCCTCGTGGCGCGGGGAGGGCGCATCCGCTCTTCCACCTGGCACGCGGCACGCGGCGAGCCGGCCGAGTCCGGCGTGTTCGTGGCCGAGCCCAGGGATCCCGAGGAGGACGGCTGGTTCTCGCTGGTAGCGCGAAGGGGCCCTGTGCCATGACGGCCGCGGCACACTCCGCGACGCGGATGTCGCGGCTGCGGCCCTTCGAGCGCCGCCTCCGGCAGCGACCAGCGCGGCCGCCGGCCTGGCATCACGCTTGCTCGACTCCGGCCACGTCGGGGAGGGAAACCCAATCGATGCAACCTTGGACCTCGGCGCCAGTATCGGCGTTGCTTTCGGCGGTCGCGTTGACCGCATGTGGCGATTCCTCGGCCGTGAACGCCGCCGGCGCGGGGGGAGCGCCGGGGGCTGACGCGGAGTATCTCACGGAGCTCGTCACGCGCGACGACTACACTTCCCTGGCGGGCGAGGGCGCGGAGGTGAAGTACCTGACTATCGTCGACGGCCGCGAGCCTCCGGCGGTGTTCGCCGGCGCAGCGTGCCTGTTTCAGAATACCGACGACTACCCGTACCATTTGCAGTTCCTTCGCACCTTCCCGGAGTACGCGGCGCTCGCGGCGGAGCGTTATGCGGACATGGTGCTGCGCCGCGCCAGCCGCGTGATGTGGGGCGGCGGCCTGAAGCTCTACCCGGCCACGCCCCATCCTCTGACCGGAGCGGCGGGCGTGCTGGCGTACACGGTCTACAGCGAAGCCGCGCCCGATGAGCTCCTGACGGTCGACGACATCGTGCAAGCCGACCGGCGGCTCAAGGGGTGTAGCCCGTTCGCCGAGCGCTTCCTGGTGTTCTCACCGGATGGATCTGCCCAGACCGCGGCGGTGCAAGCCATCGCCGACGAGCTCGTGGCAGCAGGCGTCGCGCTGGTCGACCCGGATGCGCTGTTGAGCGGGCTGTCCGCCGAGACGTACAGCGAGGGCGAGGCGTACGGTTACCTGAAGATCGTGGATGGCGCCGCCGCAGGCAGCGCCGGACCGCGCGACGTGCTGGTGATCGACGCGGCGCCGAGCGATCTGGGGCTGGTCGCCGGCCTCGTCACGCGGCAGCCGCAGAGCCTGGCCAGCCACGTGAACCTGCGCTTGCGCGAGAAGGGGATCCCGAGCGCCGCGGTGCCGGGCGTGTTCGACAACAGCGTGCTCCGCGCGCTCGCTCATGGCCTCGTCCGCCTCACGGCCCGGGGAGCCCACGTGGAGATCGAGCCCGCGCGCCTGGAGGACGCCGAGGCGTTCTGGAGCGCCCGTCGGCCGCCGCTCGGCGATCCAGCCGCGGACCTGGAGGTCGCCACGCCGGCAGCCCTGGCCTCGCTCGGCTCGGCGGATGTCGCGGCGTTCGGCACCAAGGCCGCGAACCTCGGAGAGCTGTCCCGGATCCTGCCCGAGCAGAACCGCGTGGACGGCTTTGCGATTCCGTTCCGCGCCTATGCAGATTTCATGGAGCGGCGCGGGTTCAACGCCGAAGTCGCGGCGCTGCTGGCCGATCCCCGGGTGTTCACGGACGCCGATACCAAGCAGCGCCGCCTGTCGGAGCTCCGGGGCCGCATGCGCGCCGCCGAGCACGTGCCCGAGTTCGGCGAGGCGCTCGAAGCGGCTGTTCGCCAGGCCTATGGCGCCGCGGGGCTGGTCACCCGGCTGCGTTTTCGCAGCAGCACCAACGCCGAGGACCTGCCGGGTCTGTCGGGAGCAGGTCTGTACGACTCCCGGAGCGGCTGCCTGGCCGACGACCTCGACTCGGACACGCTGGGACCGTCGGCCTGCTTGAGCCCGGAGCACGAGGCCTACCTGCGCGCCGAGCTCGAGCGGCGAGAGCTCGAGCTCGCCGAGCACCCCGACCGGAGCCATCTGCCGCCGCTCATCGAGGATCTGGAGCAGGACTTGACCGAAGAGAAGAGCGCCCTGCTCGCGGTGCGCCGGGTCTGGGCCAGCTTGTGGAACGAACGCGCGTTCGACGATCGCGCGTACTATGGCATCGATCACACCAAGGTGTTCATGGGCGTAGCGGTCCACCCCACGTTCGTCGGTGAGCGCCTGGAAGCCGTCGCGCTCACGGGGCTCGAACCCGACGCGCCGGAGCCTCTGTATCGTGTGGTCAGCCAGGTGGGAGAGGTCGGCGTCGCCGAGCCGCTGGATCCCACCGCCAGCCCTGAGATCCTGACGTTCCGGCGCGCTGCCGGCGGGTCGCCGAGCGAGGTCACGCTCGTGTCACCGTCCTCGCTGGCGGCGGGCGGCGCTCGGCTCTGGTCCGATACCGCGTTGGACGAGCTGGCGGGGCTGTTGTTCGTGGTGCAGGACCATTTCGCGGCCAGCGTGTATCCGAGCCTCGCCCCGCTGTCGCTCGACGTGGAAGTGGACGTCACGATGGACGGGCGCACCGTGATCAAGCAAGCCAGACCCTACACGCCATGATGGAGCCAGACATGACCTTGAAAACGATCCTGTACGGCCTCGGGTTCTCGCTGGCGTGCGCCGGCTGTCCCAGCTCCGAGCCGGGGGACGGAGCGGGCGCGGGCGGAGCCGGCGGAGCACCGCCGGGCGCGAGCGACGCGCTGTGCGGCGAACGTCCCGGCGGCCGCCTCGGAGCGACCCACGTGCTGCGCTTCGAGGCCTCTGACGGGCGCGCGGTGGTCCAGCTCAGGCGGACATGGGAAGACTTCGGTGTCGGCGAATCCTCCTTGTATCGATTGGACGGTTTCAGCGTATCGCTCGACGGAACGACGGCGTGTGTGACCGAACCGAGCCGCCTCGAGTACGTCAACAGCCATCATAACTGGACGGACGTCGCGCGAGCCGATGCGGGCACGGCTCGCTACGAGCTCAAGTTCGATTTCGACGCTCCGTTCACGTTCAGCGCCTTCGCCGCCGACGGCTCCGTGCTCGTCGACGCCGTCCCGATGATCTCGACCGGCAGCCCGGCGTTCTGTTGGGGGTGTCCTGTGCCCTTGGCCGTGTCGATCTCGGAGATCATGCTCAACAACACGAGCACGCTGGCGGATGAGTCCGGCGAGTACGAGCCGTGGATCGAGCTGTTCAATCCCTCGGCGGAGGACGTCGATCTGACGGGCTGGACGCTGTCCGACGACTTCGCCGAGCGCGGCAAGTGGCCGCTGCCCGCCGTCACCCTTCCGCGTCACGAGGTGCTCGTCCTGTTTGCCGACGGCGACACGGACCAGGGCGAGCTCCACACGAGCTTTGCGCTCGATCCGAGCGGCGGCGAGCTCGTGCTGACGGCACCCGGCGGGGTGAGCGATGGCGGCCTCGTGCTCGAAGCTCAGGCACCCGGCGTGAGCCTGGCCTACCAATGGGCCGCGAACGGCTACGTCGTCGGACAGCCGACCCCCGGCGTGAAGCCGCCGGAGGAATGATCGCGCCTTCACGCCGGACCGTGCTGGCCCTGCGCGCGCGGCCGCGCGCTCGCTCCAGGGACCCTGCCCGCCGACCGAGCTGGGGCATGGCTCGGCGTCAGCGAGGCGAAGATCGCAGGAGGAGCAGGCGGCCGTCCGTCTTCCCAGCTCCGCCAGCGTCGTCGAACTCGGTGAGGAGCAGCGTCTCTCCGTATCGCATTGCAGCGTGCGGCGACCTCACGCCCTCCGGGGCGGCGAGGATCGCGCGGATCGTCAGGTTCTCCGGGTCGAGCAGCCACGTGCGACCCGACTGGCCCACGGCGATGACCTCGTCTCCCGTCTGCTGGAGCACGGCGACGGGCTCGCCGAGCGCGACCTCGTGCGTGGCTCTGCCGCTCGCTGGATCCACACGGACGACCCCGGAGCGCACATCCGTGAACACCGCGCCCGGGCCGGCGGCGATGCGCCGGTGGGAGTCTCCGATGTGGAGATCGTCGCGCGGCTGCAGCGACGTCTGGTCGACGACGCTCACGTCTCCATGGCCGTGCGCCACCCAGATCCGACCGTGCCCGACGGCGAGCGCGAACGCGTCCCGGCCGAGCGCGGGCGAGCGGCGTTGAGCTCCCGTGGCCGGATCGATCCGCACGACCGAGGAGTCCGTCGAGCTCCCCTTGCTCCAGAGCAGCACCCAGAGCGCGTCGTCCGCAACCACCATGTCCTGGGGGGAGTCGGGCAAGCGCGCCAGCGCGCGGGCACGCGCCGTCTGCCCGTCGATCGCCCAGACCGCCTGATCGGTGTGGCTCAGCGTGTAGACCACCCCCGCGGGGGACGCGACCACCTGGACCGGGAGCCGGCCAACCGCCACGTGCGCCGTCACCTCTCCTCGCTTCAGGTCGACGCGCGCGACGCGCCGGTTCCCGCTCTCCGCGACCCACGCCGTGTCGCCGACCACCGCGACCCCTTCAGGCCACTTGCCGATCGGGATCGCCTTGTCGACGGTGAGCTGCGCCGCGACGTGCGCCGTTGCGCGCGGCGGCTCCTCCGGGGCGGCGGCGGGCGCGCCCTGCGCCGCAGAAGCCGCCGGCGCGATCGCCGGCGGCGCCGGCGGCTGGGCTTCCTGGGATGCAGCGGCCGCCGGCGGAGGCGCCGTCACGGGCGCCGCGCCCGAGCAGCCCGCCAGCGTCACGGTCATGATGGCGAGGGCCCCTGGCCATCGGTGGAATGGGCGGCGAGCCGCGCGTGTACGCTCCATGGACTGGCGGCTGTTCTCTACGACCGCGCGCTGTTCTTGAGCTCTGCGCGCGCGGCGCTGACCACGGACATGAACTCACGCGCGCGCTCCGTGAGGACCTGGTCCTTGCCCGCCGCGAGCGCCGCGGCGTCCACGAGCTCGCCGCCGACCCCGAGCGCCACGGCGCCGGCCTCGATGAAATCCCTGGCTGTCGTCAGGTTGACCCCGCCGGTCGGCATCATCTTCACCTCCGGGAGCGGCGCGCGCAGGGCGCGCAGGTACTTCGCACCCCCCATCGCGGAGCACGGGAACACCTTCACCGTGTCGGCGCCGGCGTTCCACGCGTTGATCACCTCGGTCGGCGTGAGCGCCCCCGGGAAGACCGCCCTCCCGAGATCGTGCGCCGCGCGGATGACCTCCAGGTCGAGCCCCGGGCTCACGATGAACTCGGCGCCTGCCTCGATGCACGCGCGGGCCGCGTCCGCGGTGAGCACGGTGCCCGCGCCGACGAGGACGTGGTCCCCCATCCGCGAGGCGATCTCGCGCATGACGGACAGGGCGCCGGGGACGGTCATCGTGATCTCGACGACCTCGATGCCGCCCGCGCAGAGCGCGCGAGCGGCCCGCACGGCGAGCTCTCCGCTCGGCGCGCGCACGACGGGGACGACGCCGATCTCCTCGATGCGGCGGACGACTTGCTCCCTGTTCATCGCTCGATCCTCGCGCCGGCTCCGCTCATCGCCTTCCGCACCTCGTCGAGCGACGCCATCGAGGTGTCCCCCGGGGTCGACATCGCCAGCGCGCCATGCGCGACGCCGCACTCGAGCGCCCACTGCGGGCTCTGCTCGGCCAGGAGGCCATAGATGATCCCCGAAGCGAACGAGTCGCCGCCACCCACGCGGTCCAGGATCTCGATGTCTCGCTGCGGGACCTCGTGGAACTCGCCCTTGTAGTACAGGATGCCACCCCAGCCGTTCACGCTGGCGGTCCTGGCCGTCCGGAGGCTCGTGGCGACGACCGAGATGTTGGGGTACGCCGCGACGACCTCGGAGATCATCCGGCGGAAGCCGCTCGTGTCGAGCTGGCTGTAGCTGCTGTCCACGCCGGACACCTCGAAGCCGAGGCCGGCTACGAAGTCCTCCTCGTTGCCGAACACGCAGTCGACGTACGGCATGAGGGCGCGATTGACCTCGCGCGCCCGCCGCTGGCCGCCGAAGTTCTTCCACAGCGAGGGCCGGTAGTTGAGGTCGTAGGAGATCCGCACGTCATGCGCGCGCGCGACCTCCATGGCCTCGTGCGCCACGCCGGCCGTGGTCTCCGATAGCGCGCAGAAGATGCCGCCGGTGTGGAACCAGCGCGCGCCGCGCTCGCCGAAGACGGTCTTCCACGGCACGTCGCCGGGCCTGAGCTTGGACGTCGCGCTGTGGCCGCGGTCCGAGCAGCCGGCGGCCGCGCGGGGCCCGAAGCCGCGCTCGGTGAAGTTGAGGCCGTTGCGCACGTCCCGGCCCACGCCGTCGTAGTCGACCCAGCGCAGGAAGGACGTGTCGACCCCGCCCTGGAGCATCAGGTCCTCGATGAGGCGCCCGACGGCGTTGTCCGCGAGCGCCGTGACGATGGCGGTGCGGAGACCGAAGCAGCGCCGGAGCCCACGCGCCACGTTGTACTCGCCCCCGCCCTCCCAGACGTCGAACGCCCGCGCCGTGTGGACGCGGCGCTCACCCGGGTCGAGGCGCAGCATCACCTCGCCGAGGCTCACCTGGTCCCACTGGCAACCCTTTGCACTGCGAATCTGCATCTTCTTCTCCTCGACGGCTCATCCAGGCGCCGTCGATGGATAAGTTGTTGAACTGGTGGGGCTGTTCGGCAAGGCTCTCAACACAGCCTCCGATGCCCCGCGCCGTGCGCGTGGGAAGCGAGCCGGCAGCGTGCGGCGCCGGGCTGCGACTATGTTGGAAAACTTGTCGAACAGTTCTCCAGCGTCGCTTCTCCAGGGTTGGTGATCGATCCCGAGCCCAGGGATGAAGGGCCGCCGCGCATGGGCCTGCTCAGAGGAGCGAAAGGAAACCCCGAGGCAAATTGTGAACGTTCACATACCGGGTGTCAACCAAAATGGATCGGCGCGACGCCATGCTCGATCGCGATGGGGGCGCAGCGGCGGCCGGCCGCGGCGCCCATGACCCAGGTCGAGGAGATGGCGGGTCGCCGCCGCGCCGTCGTGTTGGTCGACGGCGACCACCGGGACCGAATCGTCCAGCCCGCCCGCGACAGCGGTGATCCCAGATGCTCCTTATAGGGATAGGCCCTTGACCAGGGGCAAGCGGATTGGAAATTGGAATCTACATCGAACATCACCGCGGCCCGGTGTCTGCCTCTCTTGCCGCGGCGCTCCGGAGGAGGCTTGCCCGCCACCCGAGTCCGAGCTCGGCCTCAGCAACGGATTGGTGTTGACATCGTTCATGTGAACGTTCACATTAAAGGCCTCCTTATTCCGCTTTGCCATGAGGGGGTCGTCATGCGCAGCGACACCTTCGCTATCGGGATCGCGTTCGGCACCGACTCGAAAAAGACTCCACCATGAAAATACTCACGAGTATTCCGACGACTTTCGCCAAGCTGTGCCTGATGATGACGCTCTCGCCGCTCGCGGCGTGTGCGTCGTCTTCCGCGACCACCGCGACGCCACCCGAGACGGCGGGCGACACGAGCAAAGCGGCGGCACCGCTGGCCGTGCCGGCGGAGCAGCGGCGGCCGATCCTCGACACGCACATCCATCTCTACCAGGTCACGCGTCCGGGCGGCGTCGTTTGGCCGGAAGCCAAGCAGAAGCCGATCTACCGCGACGTGTTGCCCCCGGAGTATGAAGCGGTCGCCAAGCAGAATGGCATCATCGGCACCGGCATCGTCGAAGCCAGCCCCGCCGTCGACGACAACTTCAAGGTCCTCGAGATGACGAAGGGCAACGACTTCTTCAAGTTCCTCGTCGCGCAGCTCGAGATTGGCTCGCCGAGCTTCAGCGCCGATCTGGCGCGCCTCGCCGCGGACCCGCGCGTGGTCGGCATTCGCGGCTTCCTCTGGAGCCCGAAGCTGACGCTCGACGCCAAGCAGCTCGCCTCGCTGGAGGAGCTCGCGGCCAAGGGCATGACGCTCGACATCATCAGCCGCGGCGCCCTCAACCCGAAGGACAAGGTCGAGGCGCTCGCGACCGCGGTGCCCAAGCTCCGTATCATCATCGACCACCTGGCGGGCGCGAAAGGGCCGACGCCGGATCCGGCCTGGGTCGATGCGATGCAGCGGCTGGCCAGGCACCCGAACATCTACATCAAGTTCTCGTCGTTCTTCGACATGTACAACCCGGCCGCCACCGAGGACGACCCCTGGAAGGCGCCGACCGATCTGGCGGCATACAAGGCGCACTTCGATGTGCTGATGAAGGCCTTCGGCGAAGACCGGCTGATCTGGGGCAGCAACTGGCCCGTCGTCGACATGGGCGGCAGCCTCGCTTCGGAGATCGAGGTCGCCGAGCTCTACCTCAAGGAGTTTGGTCAGGAAGCACGTGACAAGGTCATGTACAAGAATGCGCAGAAATTCTACGCGCGTCACCCCTGAACAGCGGCGTCCCGAGCGCCACGGCGAAGGCGGCGCCCGCCGCCCCGCTCACGGATCGTGAAGCAACGCCACGTCGCTTCGGCTTCGGCCCTTCGACATGGCGCTCTGTCCCTTGGCAGAACGAAGCGGCCCCGGCTGCGGAGCGCGCCGTGAAAGCCGCGAGTGAACGAAGTCGCTCAGTGAGGCAATGACAGCATGAAAGCCCTGACGATCACGGGTCCGTCGGTTGCACAGGTGAGCCAGATCCGCGAGCCCAAACCCGCGCACGATGAGGTGTTGATCCGCGTGCAGCGGGTCGGTTTGTGCGGCTCCGACTTGAACACGTTCTTGGGCAAGAACCCGATGGTGACGTACCCTCGGGTGCTGGGGCACGAGGTGGCCGGCACCATCGTGGAGCTCGGCTCGGGCGTCGAGGCGGACTGGCGCGTCGGTGCCGACGTCACGTTCACGCCGTACACGGCGTGCGGCGGGTGTCCCTCGTGCCGCGCGGGAAGGCGCAACGCCTGCCGCGACAACAAGACCATGGGCGTACAGCGCGACGGCGCGCTGACCGAGCTCGTGGCCGTGCCGTACCAGAAGCTCTTCACGTCACGGAAGTTGAGCCTCACGGAGCTCGCGCTCGTCGAGCCGTTCTCGGTGGGCTTTCACGCGGCGGCGCGAGGGCGCGTCGAGGCCGAGGAGACGGTGCTGGTGATGGGCTGCGGCGGCGTGGGGCTCGGGGCCATCGCCGGCGCGGTGAGCCGCGGCGCGCGCGTGATCGCTCTCGACACGCAGGAGGAAAAGTTCGCGCTCGCCAGGGCGCTCGGCGCGCGGGAGGCGGTGCTCGGGGACGCCGATGCACGCCAGCGCGTGATGGACCTGACGAACGGCGACGGGCCGGATGTCGTGATCGAAGCCGTGGGCGCGACCGCGACGTACCGCAACGCGGTGGAGTGGGTGAAGTTCTGCGGCCGAGTCGTGTACATCGGCTACGGCAAAGAGCCGGTGAGCTACGAGACAAGGCTGTTCGTGATGAAGGAGCTCGACATCCTCGGCGCGCGCAACTGCCTGCACGAGTTCTCGGACGTGATCGCCTTCTTCGAGCGACGCACGTTCGACCCGAACATCCTGATCTCGAAATCGATCCCCATCGAAGGCGTTCCCGAGGCGCTCGCCGACTGGGCTGCCCACCCCGGTCGAACGTCCAAGATCATGGTGGGCATGTCGTGAGCGCACACGAGCCTCGCGTGGGTACGCGCCCGCTGAGCCACCGGAGCACTGACATGGGCAATCCGATTCTTCAGTTCGGCACGAGCCGGTTCCTGCAGGCTCACGCGGACCTTTTCATCTCGGAGGCGCTCCTCGCCGGCCGCGCGCTCGGGACGATCACCGTGGTGCAGACCACGTCGAACCCCGAGAGCCGCGCGCGCATCGACGCGCTGCGCGCGCAGGGGCGTTACCCCGTGCGGATCCGCGGGCTGCGCCGCGAAGGGGTCGTCGACACGACGACCGAATGCGGCTCGATCACGGAGGCGCTCGACGCGAACACCGATTGGCCGCTCGTGCGCGAGCGCTTCGCGAAGGATGCGCGCGTCGTGATCTCGAACACGAGCGACAGCGGATACGTCTGCTCGCCCGAGGACACGGCGAGTTTGCTGGCGCCCGGCGCGGGCGTGCCGCGCGGGTTCGCCGCGAAGCTCGTCGTCCTGCTGCGCGCGCGCTTCGAGGCGGGCGCCGCGCCGCTCACGCTGCTGCCTTGCGAGCTCGTCTCGAACAACGGTGACACGCTGCGTGCGCTCGTCGCCGGCGTCGCGCGCCAGTGGGGCGCCGACGCCGCCTTCCTGAGCTACATCGAGCACACGTGCATCTGGGTGAATTCGCTCGTCGACCGGATCGTCTCCGAGCCGATCCGCCCCGTCGGCGCGATCGCCGAGCCCTACGCGCTCTGGGCGATCGAGCGGCGCGAGGGAATGGTGCTGCCGTGCCAGCATGAAGCGATGATCGTGACGGACGACCTGCTCCATTACGAACGCTTGAAGCTGCTGTTGCTGAACCTCGGGCACACCTACCTCGCCGAGCGCTGGCAGCAGGGCGGGCGCCCTGCGGACGAGAACACGCTGCGCGCGATGCGCAATCCGGCCTTGCGCGCCGATCTCGAGGCGCTCTGGCGCGACGAGGTGGTGCCCGTCTTCGATGCGCTCAACAAGGGGGCTGCCGCGCGCGCCTACCTCGACGAGGTGCGCCAGCGCTTCCAGAACCCATTCCTCGATCACCGGCTCTCCGACATCGCGCGCAACCATGGCGAGAAGAAGCGACGCCGCTTCGGGCCCGTGGTCGAGCTCGCGCGCGAGCTCGGCCTGAACCTCGATCAGCCCCGGCTGCGCGCGGCGCTCCGCACGGCCGTGCCCGCATGAGCATGTGCGGCTGCCCAAAGGAGGCATGCAGATGAGAAAGATGCGTTGGGTCGTGCTTTTTCTGTGCTTTCTCGCCGTCGCCATCAACTACATCGATCGCGCCAATCTGGCCGTCGCGGCGCCCCAGATCGAGAAGGAGCTCGGCATCGGCCCCGCCCAGATGGGGTTCATCATGAGCGGCTTCTTCTGGACCTACGCGCTCATGCAGATGCCGTTCGGCTGGTTCGTCGATCGCGTGGGGGCGCGCATCGCGCTGCCGATCGCCGTCGGCTGGTGGTCGCTCTTCACCGCGGCGACCGCCGGCGCGTCGAGCGTCGCGGCCATGTTCGGCTACCGGTTGCTGCTCGGCGTGGGCGAAGCCGGCGCCTACCCGGCCTGCGCCAAGCTCGTGAGCCAGTGGTTCAAGCCGCGCGAGCGCGCGCTCGCGACGGGCATCTTCGACAGCGGTGCGCGCGTCGGCTCGGCGCTGTCGATTCCCCTCGTCGCGCTCATCATCGACACGCTCGGATGGAAGGCGGCCTTCATCATCACGGGCCTGTTCGGCGCGGTGTGGATCCTCGGCTGGGTCGTCATCTACCGCAGCCCCGCACACGGCGACATGACGGGCGAGAAGGACGTCGTGCACGCAGCGCCCGCAGAGGACGCGCAGAACAGCGTGACGTGGGCGTCGCTCTTCCGCCATCGCACGCTCTGGGGCATGATGCTCGGCTTCTTCTGCCTCAACTTCACCAACTACTTCTTCATCACGTGGTTCCCGAGCTACCTCGTGCAAACGCGCGGCTTCTCGCTCAAGTCGCTCGGCACGCTCGGCATGATCCCCGCGCTGATGGCGATCCCGGGCGGCTGGATCGGCGGCTTCGTCTCCGACACGCTCTATCGCCGTGGCTGGAGCCTCACCGCCGCACGCAAGACCTGCATGGTCGGCGGCATGCTGGTGTCGTCGGCGATCACGTTGTCGGCGTTGACCTCCAACATCTATCTGATGCTCGCCTTCTTCGGCATCTCCTACGCGAGCCTCGCGTTCGCCGGCGCCAGCATCTGGTCCCTTCCCGGCGACGTCGCGCCCACGCCGCGCCATGTGGCTTCGATCAGCGGCATCCAGAACTTTGCGTCGAACCTGGCCGGCATCGTCATCACGACGTTCACCGGCGTGATGCTCTCCCTGACCAAGGGATCATTCACGATCCCGCTCGTCGTGGCGGGCGGCTTCTGCCTGCTCGGCGCGTTCAGCTACCTCGTCATCGTCGGCAAGATCGAGCCGCTCCAGGTCGGGTCGGCACCGAGCGCAGCGAGGTACCGCAGCCTGGATATCGACCGAGATAGTTCGCCTACCAGCGCAGGGTGAGATCGTCCATCCGGCTCGGTCACCGGAGGCGGCCAGGCGGGCCGTTCGACGTGCGGCGGAACGAGGCCGAGCCTTGGCCTCCGACAGGCGCTTTCGGCTCAGAGGGTGACGCCCCGCTTCCAGAGTGCGATCTCGCGCTCGCCGTTCTCCTCGGCGCGGGTTGGACGGCCCGAGGCGGTGGCCAGCACCAGGTCCATCAGGGCGTCGGCGGCCGTGTCCATGGATTCGCCCGAAGCGATGCGGCCGGCGTCGAAGTCGATCCAGCGCTGCTTGCGCTGGGCCAGGCTGGAGTTGGTGGCGAGCTTGAGGGTCGGCGCGGGGAAGCCGAGGGGCGTGCCCCGGCCGGTGGTGAAGAGGATGACCGTCGCGCCGGCGGCCGTGAGCGCTGTGGACGAGACCGCGTCGTTGCCGGGGGCCTCCAGCAGCGCCACGCCCGGCGTGCCGCGGATCTGCCCGCCGTAGTGGACCACCTCGGTCACCGGGGCGCGGCCGGCCTTCTGCACCGCGCCAAGGGACTTCTCCTCCAGCGTCGTGATGCCGCCGGCGATGTTGCCGGGCGAGGGGTTCTCCGACACCGGCTCGCCGTGGGTGATGAAGTAACCCTTGAAGTCGTTGACCACGCCGACGATGCCCTCGTAGACCGCCTCGCTCTCGGCGCGGGTCATGAGCAGGCGCTCGGCGCCGAAGATCTCCGGGATCTCGGTCAGGATGGCCGAGCCACCGGCGGCGCAGACCTTGTCGGCGATGCGGCCCACCAGCGGGTTGGCGGTCAGCCCCGAGAAGCCGTCCGAGCCGCCGCACTTGAGGCCGATCACCAGGTCGGAGACGGGGCAGGGCTCGCGGCGGTCCTGCTCGACGATCCTCACCAGCTCCTCGACGGCCTCGAGGCCCGCCTCGATCTCGTCCTCGGCCGTCTGGGCGGTGAAGGACCGCAGGCGATCGGGATCGATGTGCGCGGCGCTCTCGAGGAGCGGGCCGAGCTGGTTGTTCTCGCAGCCCAGGCCGATGATCAATACTCCGCCCGCGTTCGGGTGGCCGGCCAGGGCAACGGTCATCCGGCGGGTGGCCTCGAGGTCGCCCCCCAGCTGGGAGCAGCCGAAGGGGTGGGTGAGGGCATAGACCCCGTCCACCCGGCCCTTGAAGCGTTTGTCCGCCTCGGCGGCCACCTTCTGGGCGGTGCGCGAGACGCAGCCCACCGTCGAGAGGATCCAGATCTCGTTGCGGGTGCCCACCCGCCCGTTCTTCCGCCGGTAGCCCATGAAGGTGCGGTCTTCGGTGGCGGGGAGGGGCTCAGGGTTCGTGGGCTCGTAGGCGTAGGTGTCGAGGCCGGAGAGCGCGGTGGCCAGGTTGTGCGTGTGCACGTGATCGCCCGGCTGGATCTCCACTGTCGCCCGCCCGATTGGCCAGCCGTACTTCCGCACCAGCTCGCCAGCGGCCATCGCGCGCAGCGCCACCTTGTGCCCGGCCGGGATGTCGGCGCGGGCGGTGATCGCGTGGGCCACCGAATCGCCGGCGGCCAGGCCGCGCACGGCGACGGCCACATCATCTCGAGGATCGATCTGCAACAGGGATGCTGCCAAGCTCATTTCATTCTCCCTCCGCGAAGCAGTCAGTCGCCAATCGTATTCGCGCCGTTCAGGAGCGGTACGCCGAAGTTCGGCGTTCCGTCTGCATTCCATTCTAGCCGCTGGACGCGCGTGTGACGGTTCGGGTCGTAGAGCGGGTCCCCCGTGATCTTCTCGTAGTTCCGCGCGTGGTACACGAGCACGTCGATCGATCCGTCCGCCGAGGTCGTGAACGAGTTGTGGCCCGGGCCATACAGCCCGTTGGCGCTGACGAACACTGGATCCTCGTTCTTCGTCCACGAGCTGGCGCGCAGCAGGTCGTCCGTCGCGCTCGCCGTGAGCAGGCCGAGGCAGTAGCGGTCGTCCGTCGCGCTCGCCGAGTAGCTGATGAAGACCCGCCCATTCCGCTCGAGCACGGCAGCACCTTCGTTGACCGCGAACCCCGCCGTCTCCCAGGCGTGCTCGGGTCTGGCGATCCGCACGCTGGGCCTGGCCAGCGTCCACGGGTTCACCATGGCCGCGATGAACAAGCTGCTGTTGTCGCCCGCGACGCTCGGGTCCTCCTGCGCCCACACGAGATAGCGCTTGCCGTCGTGCTCGAACGTCGTGGCGTCGAGCGCGAAGGTGTCCGAGTCCGTCACGATCTGCCCTCGCTCGATCCACGTGCCATCCATCGGGTTGGCCGATGAGCTCTCGAGCGCGTACATGCGAATGGCCCAGATGTCGGTCGAGCTTCCGGCGGCGAAGTAGATGTACCACTTGCCGTCGATGAAATGTAGCTCGGGCGCCCAGATGTGCGCCGCCATGGGGCCGGTCGCGTGCTTCGTCCAGACGACCTTCGGGGTCGCGCTGGTCAGGCCTCGTATCGTGGTCGCGCGCCTGATCTCGATGTGATCGTACGTCGGCACGCTCGCGGTGAAGTAGTAGTAACCGTCCGTATGCCGCTTGATGTGGGGATCGGCGCGCTGCGAGATCAGATAGCCGAGCGGTTCGAGCGCGAACGACGCCTCCGCGTTCTCGACCGCCGTGCCGTCGAGCACGTGCGCATGGATCTGGTAGTTCAGGTGCCGGAGATAACGTGTCGCGTCCGAGTACCACTGCAGCGAGACCATCGTCGGATCCCCGTTCAGGGCGGGCACGATCCGGAACGTGGCGTCCCTCCGGAACGCGGTGGACTCCGTGAACACGTCGATCCACAGAAGGTGACTCCTCTCTTCGGGCGGGGTCTCCCAGAGCCCGCTGGCCCGGTTGGACGTCTCATCCTGCAGCGGGTACCGGGTCGAGTTCATGCTGTCGACGTGCAGGTAGCGACCGCCGAAACCCACAGGCTCGAACGACACCAGCGTCGGATCATCCGGGTTCGCCAGGCCGGGCACCACTCTCCACTGGAAGTCGGCAGGAAGCTGGTTGTTCGCCCTGTCGTCGAGGTCGGTGATCATCGCGTGATAATAGGAGTGCGCGACGTAGAGCGGGGCGTCCTCCTTGTGCGTCGTGCGAAGCTGGTAACCCCCTCCGGCGTCGTCGTCGAGATTGGAGAGCTCGAGAACAGCGGGGGCGGCGAGGGCCGCATACTCCGGGTCCTCGCTGGCCGGTGCGTCGAAGACGACGCGTACGGGCTGAGCTCCGTCGGCCTGCCAGTCATCGACGCTGCTCAAGGTCACGGTCTGCGCCGTGCTCCAGTTCGCCTCCGTGAACGTCAGGTCCGCATGGCTCAGCGTCGCCTCGGTCGTGTCGCTGACGCCGAGCGCGATCGTCACGGGCGCGCTCGGCTGCGATGCGAGGAGCACGGTGAACGTCACGGGCGCGCCGCGCTCGGCGAGGGGCCCCGACGGGTCGCTGACGACGATCGCTGCCGTCCCTGGAGCGTCGTCGTCCGTGTTCGTGATGTCAGCGGACTCCGCGACGAGGCCGTCGCACGCTGGGTCTGCAGAGACCGAGGGCCCGAGGCGGACGCGGAAGATCTGATCCCCGTCGCTCTCCGCATCGTCCACCCCCGTGACCGTGATCTCCCGAGGGACGCTCCAATCCTCCACCGTGAAGGAGAGGGTCGCCGGTGAGACGGAGCCTTCGGTCGCATCCGAGCTCGAGACCGGCACCGTGATCGGCGCGCTCGGCGCGCCGTCGAGCGCCACGCTCACGGTCACCCGCCCGCCGGACTCCGAGGTGCTGAGCGCTGTGCCCGCCGTCATGATCCGCAATGAACGGGTCGACGCGTCCGGCGCATCGGTCGAAGGCCCCTCCGAGCAACCGACCACCACGAGCAGCGCGGCGAAGGCGAAGGCTGCCGCCGTGAGCGCGACGCGCGGCGCAGAGAGGGAAGTGCACTCTGGATGGGAAGATCTCGGTGCGCGCATGATAAGGGGAAACTCCACCCGTCCGTGGGTCCGGTAGAATGCTCAGTAGTGGGCGATGATCGCGTCGAGCTCCGCCTGCGTGACCCGGACCGCGTTCGCGTGGCGCACGCCGGACGGAAAGCGGTACTGCGCGCTCGGGAGCTCCGTCCAGGAGCCCGGATCCGCGTCGAGATCCGTCGTGCTCCAGCACCCGAACACACCGCCGTTCAGGTAGTAGTCGGCGAACAGGTACCATCGATCCTCCCGCGGATCCTTGATGACAAACGGCCCCTCCGTCGCTCGTCTGCTGCCCTGGGTCGACCCGCGCGTGATGTAGTCCGGACTCCATCGCGTGAACGTCTCCGGATCGAGCGCGAGCGTCGGGGAGCGCGCGATCTGGATGTCCTTGCCCGATCCGGTGAGCGCGCTCCCGCTGCTGTCCGTCTCGTCCTTGAAGAAGAGGTAGTTGCGGTCATTCCATTGCGTGATCGTCGCGTCGATGACGCTGTAGCCCGGATCGAAGAGCACGTCGGGTGTCGGGTTGACGATGGTGACGAAGTCCTCGGTGTAGCTGACGTAGATGCGGTTCGCGCCCGTGGTGTCGTTCCCGGACCAGATGATCGCATAGAGCTCGCGATCGGGGTCGTAGTAAGCCTCCGGGGCCCACGCGTGCATCGGGGTGTTCCCGGGGCCCGGGAGGTTCGTGAGCGTGATCAACCGGGGATTCGTGAAGGTGATGAGATCGGTCGAGTCCGCCACGAAGATCTTGGAGCTCGGATGGTTCCAGTAGTTCGCGTCGTTCTCCGAGAGCGTCCAGTCCGTGGCGATATAGATGTACGTTCCATCGTTCTTGCGGAACAGGAACGGATCGCGGATGTGATTCGTGCCCATCCCGGTGAGCTGGTACGCAGGCTGTCCATTGGCGAGGGTCGACCAGCGAAGCCCGTCGGTGCTGTAGGCGAGGTGCAGCGAATCGCTCGCCACGTTTTGATTCGGCCCGAAGTAGCTCAGCACCCAGGCACCCGGGGAGCAGCTGGTTGCGTTCATCGTGGCCGTGTGCTCGCCGTTCGTGCACTTGACGCAGCTGCGGTCCGTGGTGCTGCTTCCCTTCGTGCCGACGAGCTCTCCTGGCACGCAGTCGGTCCACGCGACGCACGTCGTTATGGGATCGGCGTCGTCGTCCCAGGTGCCGTCCGCGCAATCGACAGGCGCGGCGGTCCCGCCAGCGCAGTACGTGCCCGGCGGGCAGGCGTCACACTGCGCGGGCGTGGTGCTCGTCCCCGGCGCGGTCTGCCTCGTCCCAGGCGCGCAGGGCGTGTGCATCCCGCAGCTCGGCGCGTTCATCGTGTCGCTGAAGGTGTCCTCCGGGCACGCCGTGCACCGCCGGTCCGCGGTAGGCGAGCCCTCGGCGCTCGCGAAGGTGCCCGCGGTGCAGTCTGTCCATGCGACGCAGCTCGTCGCGCTGTCGCCATCGTGATCCCAGGTGCCCTCGGAGCACGCGGGGGGCTCGGCATCGGGTCCTGCGTCGCCGCCGGTCGTCGTCGCCGGGTCGCTGCACCCGGAGGTCCACAAGAGCGCCACGAGGAATCGTGCGCTCGATCTGCTTCCCAAACGTGCCATCTCGCTCCTCTGTCTCCCGCGTGGTTGCTGCGCCGTTGGACGCCGGCGCCCGCCCGGTCCGATGTCCGGAGCTCGGGATCACATCCTGGTCCACTGCCGGTTCAGCTGGCCGTCACGGGCTTTCGTGCGACGATGTCGGACCGCGGAGAGCCCACCCCTGTTGCGCGGCGCAGTGAATCACGCGCCTTTGTCCGCGATGACCGAGCGAGCGGAGCCGTACCGGGATCGATCCCGAGGACGGGCGCCCTGCGCGCCCGACGGCCTGTCCTGAACAAGGCGAAGGGGATGGTTCGCGAGCGATTGTGAGCGCTCACATCATCGGCGTCAACCGAAATGGCCCGGCGACGAGCTCACGGCCGCCGCTCCAGAGGTGCCCCGCCAGCCTCTTCTCCCTCGGGCCGGAGGACACCTCGGGCCGGTCGATTGGAATTGACGCTGCATATGTGAACGCTCACAATCGGCCCGATCGGTATCCTGTTGCTTCGCCATGGATGGGTCGTGTTGTCGCACCCTTGCTTGGTCCGAGAGAGCAAATTCACCCTCAGGAGAGAACTCCATCATGAGCCGAAATTGGACTGCCGGGGGCGCCTTGCTGGCAGCCATGCTGGGGTCGGTACCCTCCGCGGGAGCGGCGACGTTGCAGCAGGTCAACGGCTGGGGGGTGAGCGGTCTGCCTGGTGACGTGAGCATGTACGTCTATGCCCCGGACCGCGTGGCGCCGAATCCTCCGATTCTGACTCTGGTGCACTACTGCGGCGGGACCGCCAGTGCAGTGTTTGGTCAGGCGCGGGGCGGGGGCATCGTCGACGCGGCGGACGAACATGGCTTCATCATGGTCGTCCCCAGCAGCGGAAGATGCTGGGACGTCGTCTCGAACAAGACGCGCACGCGCGAAGGCGGTGGCGACAGTCACGCCATCAGGCAGATGGTGAAGTACGCGCTCGACACGTACGGAGGCAACGCGGATCGCGTCTATGCGACGGGAGATTCGTCCGGCGGCATGATGACCGAGCTCCTGCTCGCCCTCTACCCGGACGTCTTCAAAGCAGGCGCCGCGTTCGCGGGCATGCCGGCCGGGTGCCGCGCAGCCAACGAATCAGGCAACAGCGGCGGATATAGCGGAGCGTGCGCGGGCGGCTCGGTGACCCACAACGCGCAAGAATGGGGGGACATCGCCCGTACGCTGGCCCCGGGGTATGCGGGACATCGCCCGCGGCTGCAGCTCTTCCACGGCGACGCGGACACCATCATCAGGTACCCGAACCACACGGAGGCCATCAAGCAATGGACCAATGTTCTGGGCGTGGGCGCGAGCCCGACGTCGACCGATACGGGAGTCCGGCTCGGTAATCACGATGCGACGCGGCAACGCTGGGAGAATGAGTGCGGCTACGTGGTCCTCGACGCGTTCACCTCGATTGGCGGTGATCACGGCCCATCCGACGCGTTGTTCCCCGCTGAGTATGTCATCCCCTTTCTGGGTCTCGACAAGACCGGGCCGGTCGATCCCGAGATAGAGGCGTGCAGCGGTGGGGCGGGTGGAAGCGGCGGCGCGGGCGGAAGCGGCGGCGCGGGCGGAACCGGCGGAGAGGGTGGGGGTGGCGGACAGGGGCAGGGCGGCATGGGCGGCGGGACCGCTGGGAGCACGGGGTCGAGCGGCACCGCAGGCGGAAGCGGCACCGCAGGCGGAAGCGGCGGGAGCAGTGGAACGGGTGGCGCCGTCACGGCTGGTGGCCCGGCCGGCAGCGCTGATCCTGGATCGTGCGCGGTCGGCAGGGCCGATTCAGGGGAGTCCGTCGGGACTTCCCTGGTTGCTCTGGCAATTGCACTTTCGACCTTGATGCGTCGTCGTCGGAGGACAATGGCAGCCCGGTGACCTGCACGCGCTGGCAGCCGGGCCAGCCGGACAACCCGCGAACCAGCGCTGGGTGAAGATGGTCGCCGACGGCAGCGTCACTGCTGTAGCGCCCACCGCGGCACGTCAGCGCACCCGCAGTTGCGCCGCCGATTCACCGAGCTTTTCGCCCTGCGCATCGACCACATGCAGCTTGTACGTTCCGGCGCTGGCCGGCACGGCGATGGACGTAGCGTCCCCCGCCGCCTTCGTCATCGTCGCGCCCTCCGTGAACGTGCCGGTGCCGGCCGGCGCGAGCCAGACGGCGTTGGCCGCCGCGCCGGTGCTCCTGATCTTGATCGTCTTGGTGCCGGATGCCACCGAGGCGCTCGCCGGGAATACGTAGTCTTGAACCGCGAGCAGGCTGCTGGGGATGATGCCCCGGTGCTCTTCCTGGATGCCGGAGCTCAGGCAAATTTCGTACTGGGCCGCCGGCCACATGTTGTCCGGAACCGCGACCGGCGGGTCGATCCTGCTATCGGGCGGGTTGATGCCCATCTTGTTCACGGTGGCGTACGTCCTCAGGATGGTGAGGTGGTGCTTGGCCCCGAAATCCTCGCAGTTGATCGTGTATTTTACGCCGGGGTCGATGTCGAGCACGTTGTCGTTCTGCGTGATGTACGCGCTGCCCTCGTCGTTGTGCAGGCCGTACGTGGGGCCGCTCGTCGCGGGCGGAATGCCCTTGACGTAGTTCTCGTTGATGGTCGTGCCCGGCATCTGACCTAGCGTGTAGACCGCGCCGCTGTCGTGTAGCCTGCTCAAGGTATCGATGAAGCGATTGTTGGTGATCGCATTGTCTTTGCAGGTGGTCGAGTCGGGGAAGTTCCGCCAGCCCCAGCCCAGGTTGATGCCGTTGTAGGCCGTCTTCTGGATGTGGTTGTAGGTTATCTTCAGGCCATCGACGAAGAACGCGGTGATGCCCGAATGGCCACCGAAACCCGGCAGCGAGCTCACGTCGTACAGCAGGTTGTTGCTGATGGTGTCGTTTTTACAGATGCCTTCGACACCCGAGCCGAACTTGTGGTGCGGGCCGGTGTCGCCCGCGTACAGGTGCTGCGGGTGGCCGACCGTGATGCCGCTGCCGGCGATGTCGGTGATGTAGTTGCCGACGATGCTGGAATTCACGACGTCGTTGATGAAAGAAATGCCCTCGTTGCCGCTGTGCTTCACCACGTTGCCGATGAAGTCGATCGAGTCGGCGTTGTTGACCGTGATCATCCCGGGCAGCGTGTCGATGATCTCGTATTTGCTGTTGTGCCAGTTGCCGTCGCCGTAAGCAACGTAGGTGGTGGCGCCCTGTACCGTCGCTTTGCCGCGCGACCCGTCCACGCTGTACAGGTTGTAGTCGGTGTTGGCGAAGGTGATGCCCTGGAAGGTGAGGTTCTTGACGCGGCTGGCGCTGGAGGCGCCGACGATGTCGATCAGCTTCTCTGCGATCGGCGCCTGCACGTCGGCTTGAGCCATGTCTTCGCCCTGTCGTGGGTAGTAGTAGAGGGTCCCGGTCGTCTTGTCGAAATAGAACTGACCGGGTGAGTCCAAGAACTCACGCGCGTTGTAGATCGTGTGGGAACCAGAAACACTGAAGCCCGAGTTCCAGCCGGGGGTCTGCGCAATGGCACCGTAGGGCTGTTGAAAGAGCAGCGCGCGGAGGTTGTCTGGCGTGGTGGTGACATCACGAACGCAGACGATATTCTCATTCCACGTGGTGCCGTTCACGATCTCGAGGTCGTCCTTGTTGCTGGCGATGGCAGGTACCGCGTTGAGGTCGTACTTGGCGCCGTCACTGCCGCTGCCGGTCGCCCAAGCCCAGCTGTGCTGCCCGGCCGTCACGCTGTACGTCCCGACCCCTCCGCGCGACGTGACCCGCTTGCTCGTCATCAGGGCACGAGCATCGTTCACGTACAGGTTGCGCAGCTTCGTCGTTCGGTCCAGCTTGGCCTTGTAGATGTTGCCTGCCTCCGGCGTCCATCCGGTCACCTTCGTCGCGCCGTTCAAAACGGGCTTTTCCCCGGGGTAAGCCTGATAGTGGATGCGATGGCCATTCGTGCCCGAGTCCGACGGAGCGAAGGCGATGGCGTCGGTGAGGCTGTACGTGCCAGCTCGGAGGTAAACGTAGATGTCGCCGGTCATGTTGGCGTTGACGGTGCGGACGGCGTCGCGCGCCTTGGTGACCGTCTTGAACGGCGCGCCGGCGGTGCCTGGATTGTCGTCGCTACCGGAGGGCGACACGTAGTACGCCGCTTGCCGCGTCCCGGTCTCGTCTGGAACCTCGCCGCCGCCGCCGCCGCCGCCGCCGCCGCCCGTTCCGCCACCGGCCACCGCGCCGGCGCTGCCGCCGCCCCCGTCCGCTGCCGCTCCTCCGGCTCCTGCAGTGGCGTCGGCTCCGCCGGTCGCGCTGCCGCCAGCCGAGCTGTCGCCGCCGGCCAGGTTGGGGCTCGTCCCGTCCGATGAACAGGCGGCCAACCCAGCGAACGCCGTGAGGGATGCGGCGACCAGCAGCTTGACGTGACGAACGGTGGAATCGTGACTCTCACGCATGATTCTTGCCTCGAAGGGAAGGTGAGCCAGCCGCCCACGCGGAGCGCCGCGCCGCTTCCAGATCACGTCAGCTCAGTGAGGAACCGACCCGCAGCGATGCTGCCGCGAGCCCTGCCAGAGCCTCGCGAAGCAGCGGTACGTCGCGAAGCAGAGATGCCGAACGAGCACGCGCGCCGGCACGCTCCTCGCCCTGCATGCGCCTCACCTGGAGCCAGCGGCCCGACCGGCACGGTAAACGCGCACAAGGAGAAAGGCCCGGTGCGCATGACGCACCTATCCAGGGCAACGCCAAAGAATACCTGGTGTGGAATGTGAACGTTCACATGACTGGCGTCAATCGAAATGAACCGGCGCGCGGATGTCCTCGATCCGGAGCGGTGCGCAGCGGCGGCCGGCCGAGGCGCCCGCGTGAGCTGTCCCGCGAGCCCGGCTTGCGCGAGGTCGTGTTTTCCGGGGGACCTGGGCGGTGCTCGTGCACAGGACCAGCTCGGCCTGGACGGCGGTGCAGCCGTCGAGGCGCTGACCGGCTCCGAGCTCGTCGGGCGGGCCCGCGCGGCGGCGTGATGGGGGCGAGGGGTGGATCCGCCGGCTCATCCCCCGGGCAATTATGCGCCTTCCTTGCTCGGTGTGCGTGTCCGTCATCGTCGTCGACGAGGGGACACGCCGGCAGCCGTGCTCGCGCATCGTCCGCACGACGTCCTCGATGCTCGTTAACGGGCAGGGTGGCGAGCTCGTCCGACATCGGTCGTGCGCAACGCTCGAACCTGAGCTTCACCGCGTGCAGCGGAGGGCCTCGGGCGTCTTGACGAGGCACGGACCACGACGACGATGACCACGTCGAGCGCACGGAGGTGCCGCATGTCCGAGGCGGAGAGCGAGAGCGACCCCAAGCAGCAGCACGCCCCCCGACCCGCCGGCTCCGCGCAGGGGAGCAGAGCGGATGAGAGCCCTCGCCTCCTGCGAACCCGACGCCACTGGGCAAGCCGCAGCAAACGCTTCCCGAGGACGGCCGCTGAGATCGGCCGGACGACTGAATACCCCCTCCGGCGATCATGACGCTGCGGCCTGCCCGGAGACCCGAGCGCCAGTCCTCCAGCGCAAGTAGCCCCGACACCGGGCAGGAGATCGCGGCATTCTCCACCTGCGCGGAGGTCGGACCTCGCCTCGAACCGCGGAGACCTACGTGATGGCCGACCCCCTCCCGCCCGACGCTTCGGGGCCGCCCCCGTCCTTGGAAATGCGCGCGCCGGAGCCGCCTCCCACCGCGGTCCTGCCGGCGGCCCCTCCGGAGCCCGCGCGGGAGCGAAGGGCGCTCGCGGCGCTGGCGATCGCCGCGGTCGCGGCCATGGTGTGGATCACCCACCCGGTGGGGATCGGCATCGTCCTCGGCACGCTCAACGCCTTCACGATGCAGCCGTTCTACGAGCGGATGCGGGCGCGCGGGCGTCGACCCGCGGTGGCGGCGGCGATCGCGGTCGGGCTGTCGTCGATCGTGATCGTCGCGGTGCTGGCCGGGATCTCGTCGCTGCTCGTGGGCCGGGGCGTGGTGCTGGCGGGGGAGCTCATCGCCGCGCTCTCCCCCGGGGCCCCGGCCCGTGAGCTCGTCGTGGAGTGGACCCGGCGCCTCGAACCGCTCGGGCTCCGCGCCGACGATCTTGCCGCCCGGCTGCGCGACGCCGCGGCCGAGCTCGCCGCCCGCGCCGCCGGCATCGCGGCGTTCGTCGCCTCGGCCAGCTTCAGCGCGCTGCTCGGCTTCTTCTTCCTGTCGATGACCACCTACTTCGTCCTTCGGCACTGGACCTCGCTCGCGCGCCGCGCGGAAGACGTGCTCCCGCTGCACCCACGCCACACCCGCGCGTTGCTCGACGAGTTCCGTGTCGTCGGCCGGACGACCCTCCTCGGCACGGTGCTCACCGGAATCGCGCAAGGGTTTCTCGCGACGATCGGTTACCTCATCACGGGGGTGCCCGAGGCGGCGTTCTTCGGCGCCGCGACGGCGGTGGCCTCGCTGGTCCCCGCGGTCGGCACGCTGCTCGTCTGGGTGCCGGCGGGCGTGTACCTGATCCTCACGCACCACATCGCCATGGGGATCGTCGAGCTCGCGTGGGGGGCGCTGGTGGTGGGGGGCGTCTCCGACTACGTGATCCGCCCGCGGCTCGTGGGCCGGGGATCGAGCATGCCAGCGCTCTTCACGTTCGGCGCGCTGTTCGGTGGGGTGGAGACGTTCGGGCTGTTCGGGCTCTTGCTCGGGCCGCTGGTGATGGCGCTGGCGATCTCGACGCTGCGGATCTACGTGGCGGAGACGAAGGGGAGGCGCACGGAGGACGACGCTCGGAGGTGATCGAGGTGGCGAGATCGACGCTCAATCGTCCATCCTGCTCCTGGCTGCCGCCCCGGGGCAGGTCTCGACGCCGCGCGCAAGCTTCCGGTTCACCACCGCCCCCACGAGGAGCGCTGCCGTGAACAAGTACAGGCCGATCATGGTCACGCCGATCACCGCGAGCCCCGCCAGGTAGGCGCCGCCATCTCCCGCTTTGGCGATGTAGAACGCATAGGCGAAGCCGAACAGGATCTCGAGCGCGACGGCGAGCAGCGCACCGGGAAGGATCGGCACGCCACGCCGGGCCCGGGGCGGGATGCCGACCCGGTACAGGGCACAGACGTACGCGAGGACGATCCCTGTGCTGACGCAGAAGCGGAGAAGGCGGCTCGCCAGGGTCGGGGCTTCGGTCGCCCGCAGCGGCGGGATCCACCGCCCGAGCCCACCCATCGCGCCCTGGAGCGCGGGGCCCAGGGACGCGAGGAGAGCAACCGCGACCGGCAGGACGACGCACATGCCGATGGCGAGCAGGCGCTTCTTCCACCAGGGACGCGAGATCCCGGTCCCGATCTCGAGGGAGTCGAAGATCGAGTGCACGCCGCTCGAGGCGAGCCAGATGAAGACAGCTGTGCTCGCGACGCCCGCCGAACCCTCGTTCCAGGTGGCGAGGTTGATCAGCTCGGCGCTGACGAGCTGGCGGGCCGCTGCCGGGAGCGGGCTCAACAGCTGCACGACCGCGCTCCAGTTGTTCGTCGAGAAGCGCCCGGCAAGGAGACCCGCGACAGCGGCGAGCGGCACGAGCGAGAGAAATAGCCAGAACGCCGTCTCGGCGGCGAGGCCGAGGACCCTCGTGCGATCCAGGCAGACGAGCACGTCCTTCGACCAGGCGCCGGCGCGTGAAAACCGCCGCTTCCATCCCGCCAGCTTCAAGGTGTGCAGCCGACGCATCGATGCCTCCCACCTCGGGGCTCCATGGTAGACTGTCAGTCTAACGCGTCGTGTGATCGCGCCCCGACATGGCCAGCGAAGGCGCGTCGCCGTCACGCCGCGCGCCCGCGCGTGAGGAGCTCGCGCCACCGCTGCGCGGAGACCCGCGCCGGCTCCGTCGTGTCCACGAACCCCTCGAGCACGCGCACGAATTTCTCCGGATCCTCGCAATGCGGGTAGTGCCCGACGGCGTCGAAGAGATCGAGGCGGCTGCCCGGCATCGATACGTGCGCGTCGCGGGCGTGGGCGACGGGGATCACCGGGTCGTTGGTCCCCCACACGATCAGCGTCGGCACCTCCGCCGTCAGGTACAGCCGGTCGTGCGCGCTCACGCGCTGGCCGGCGCGGTCGATCACCGAGCGCAGGGTCTGGACGAACGCGCGCCGGGCGTCCGCGTCCGCGAGCGATGAACAGGAGTTGACGAACTCGACGAGCACCGGGCCGGGGCGCCGGCCGCGCCGCTCCAGGAAGCGCACGGCGGCGCGCGCGAGGGAGCGCTCCGGGCGGAGAGCGAAGCGGAGGAGCGCGCGGGAGAGCGGCCGGCAGCCGATCGGCAGCGCCAGCCCGGCCCCGGGCAGGCTCAGCGCCCGCAGGAGCGCGTTCACCTCGATCCCGAGGCCGCCGCTGCCGACGAGGACGAGCCGCTCGCAGCACTCGGGGAACTGGTAGACCGTCTGCATGGCGACGCCGCCGCCGAACGAGTGCCCGACGAGGGTGCCGCGGTCGTGCCCGAGCGCCGCCATGAGATCGCGGATGCCGCTCGCATACGCGCCGAGCGAGTAGTCGGTCCGCGGCTTGGCGGAGGCGCCGTGGCCCAGCAGATCCGGCGCGACGACGGTGAACCGCCGGGCGAGCGCGGGCATCACGTGCCGCCACGTCGCCGAGCTCCCGGCCATGCCATGGATGAGCACCAAGAGCGGGCCCCGGCCTTCCCGGCGGAAGGCGATGTCGTGCCCGTGGATTGTGGTGTGGTGCAGCTCCATGACACGAAGCGTAATGCGATTCCGCCGGTGTCGCTCAGATCCGACCTATGCGGGTCGCGCCCGGTCGAGCGGGCGCTCGTCCCTCAGCCGGAGCCGCGTCTCTTCGCCGCCTTGTCCTCCGTGTCGAGCCGCTTCGCGTCCTCGTCGTACCGCTTCTCGTCGGCGCGGATCTCCGCCTCGGTCTGCTCGCGGATCGGCGGGCGCACTGCCTGCGGTTGGTCTTCGCCGAAGATGGCCTTGGCCGCTCCCCGACCGAGGCCGTAACCGAGCCATGCTGTGAACCACGACATGGTCAGCCCTCCTTGCTGGGCTTCTCGAGGGAGTCGTACGCGCCGCCCTCGACGGACGCCTTGACGTCGCTTCCGACGTGGTCGGCGCCCTGCTTCACCTCGTCCCACGTATCGTCGGTCGTCTCGGCGATCTCGTGGAGCTTGGCCTTCGCGACGTCGAGCGTAGCGTGCAGGGTGTCGAGGTGGGGCTTCGCCCGAGCTTGGCCGCTCGCTGATGTGGGTCGTCGGCGGCCGGCCGAATCGCGCAGCGCGACGCGGCTGCCATCGGGCTCTGCGTCACCAAGGGCGCCGCCAGGATGTCTCTTGAGCTCACCAACGCCTTCATCCCGGCGGTCATCGCTGCCCAGCACGAGAACGTGCACGTCATCTTCGTGCACGGGGACAGCGGCGACTGGCGGCCGAAGAAGGTAGGCGGACGCGGTACCCTGCCGCGCTGGCTGAGCGGGACCGTCGAGCTGTCGAGGCTGGAAGGGTAGGTACGGCGTCCTGGCGGGATTCCTGGCACGCGGCGTTACACGGCCACGTGGAGGGGCTGCACCACCGCCGCGAACACCGGGAGCGCCTCGCAGCGCGCCGCGTGCGCGGCCAGCGCTGGCCGCCTCGCGGCGTCGGCGAGGGCCGGGTGCGCCTCACCGATGAAGCGCAGCGCGCAGGCGACCGCGATGTCGGCGTGGCTGAAGGCGCCCAGCCACCAGGTTTCGCCGGGCCGGGCGGCGCGCTCCCGCTCCAGCAGGTCGAGCGTCTCGCCGATCTGCGCGGTGCAGCGCTCCACCCAGACAGCGCTCCGGCGCTCGCCCGTGCGCAGCACGTGCTCGTAGAGCAGGCTCACCGCCTTGTCCGCGAGCCCCGTGGCGAGCGCGGAGACCCGCAGCCCGGCGCGGCGCGCCTCGCCCGAGCGCGGCAGGAGCGCGCGCTCCGGCCCCACCAGGTCGTCGAGGGCGTCGAGGATCGCCGCGCTCTCCACGAGCGGCTCCCCGCCGTCCGTCACGAGCACGGGGACCCGCCGGAGCGGGTTGTACCTCGCGATGGACTCCGCGTCGGCCCACACCGACCACGGGCGGTGCTCGTACGCGAGCCCGTAATGCTGGAGCGCCACGGCGACGCGGCGCACGAAGGGAGAGTCGTACTGGCCAATCAGGATCATGGAGGCTCGTTTAACCGAGCCTGCCGCGGGCGGCTACCAGACGGTGCACACCCTGGCCGGCCGCATCGAGGGCCCTGGTAATTCCATGTCGCGGCGGGCAGCTCCATCGAGGAGAGCTCCCGAGCACCGCCCGCCGGAGCTGTCCGCTACGCCCGCCCGCTGTTCTTGAGCTCCGCACGCGCGGCGCTGACCACGGACATGAACTCACGCGCGCGCTCCGTGAGGACCTCGTCCTTGCCCGCCGCGAGCGCCGCGGCGTCCACGAGCTCGCCGCCGACCCCGAGCGCCACGGCGCCGGCCTCGATGAATCCCTGCGTTTCCCCACATGCTCTACTCGCCGGGTATCCCCTGGAGAGCCTGCCTGGGAGACAGGCAACCGCGGAAGAGCACGCAGCGAACCTGGAGGGCAACCTCAGGTCGCTGCTTGAACGCGCGAAGCCCGGCACGTACGCGCGCCGCCCGTGCGGCGGGTCCACATCCCGAAGGGGACCGACGGGGATCCAGCGCGGATCCTCGGCGCGATCTACGAGCAGGACTTCACTCCTCGCAGCCGATCCGCTCGTCGTCCAGCGCGACGTCGTCGATCCACGCCGTGAACCCCGGCGGCGCGCTCTGGTAGTTGTTCCACCCGACCCGGATCTCGCTGAACGCGTCCGGGATCTCCGAGCCCGAGTAGTTGCCCGGCCCGTTCGCGATGCTGATCTGGTCGAGGAGCTCGCCGTCCAGGTAGAAGTCGTAGCGCTGCGTTGGACCGTCGATGTGCCACTCGACGCAGTGCCACTGGTCCTCATAGTACCAGCTGTACGTGCTCCCCTTGCCGAACTCCGCCCCCGCGGGCTGCACGTTGTAGAGGTACTGGATGTGCGACCCGTTGCCGTCATTGTCCCAGCCGTCCTTGTCTTCCTTCACCGTGTCCACGACGCGGACCTCCTGGGCGCCCGTCGTCGGGCCGTTGCCGTACAGCGCGACGAGCGTCGAATGGACGAACGCGTCAGGCACCGGCCGCTGCACCCGGTAGCGGATCCGGCCCCAGTGCCCGCTCCCGAGCTGAGAAGCGTCGTGATAGATGCGCCGCTCCCCGTTCGCGACGGGGCCCATCTTCAGCGCGTGCTTGCCGTGCGCGGCCTGATCGTCGGCGACCGCGACCGGCTCACCATGCTTGGTCCAGCCCTGCGGAACGCCGCCCACGTCGGTGTCCTCGAAATCCTCGCAGAGGATGTACCTGCCGGACGCGCAGCCCGTCAGGGAGGTCTCGCCGCCGCCCGAGCCACCTTGCCCGCCGCCGCTCGAGCCGCCTTGCCCGCCGCCGCTCGAGCCGCCTTGCCCGCCGCCGCTCGAGCCGCCTTGCCCGCCGCCGCTCGACGAGCTGCTCGTGAGGGCCCCGCCGTCACCGCCAGCCCCGCCGCTGCCGGTCGTACCGGTGCTGGTCGCGCCACCGCTTCCGTCGCCTCCACCGGAGCTCGAGTCCGAGGAGGTTGAATTGCAGCCCACGTGGAATGCAATGAGGGCCAAGGTAAGGCTCACAGCGTGAACACGATGCATGGTGGACCTCCGGCTCTCCGAGAGCCAAGCAAGCGGACCAAACTTGATACTTTTGTCATGGGGTGATGTCAAGACCCCCTCGGCGTGCGCAGAACTCTCGATGGGAAGAGTGACACGAACGATGCTGAATCGTGCGTCTGCGATCGGTGCGAATCGCGGCCTCGCTCATCGCGTCCATCAGCCCAGGGCAGGTCCCGCAGTTGGGTCGTGAGAGCAGCGTGGACTCAATCACCACAAGCGCGGGCGCCGTGCTTTTCTCGATGAATTTGAAATTTCGCCATGCACGAGGACGCGGAGCTGTAGACAGGCCACGCCTGGTCGCCCGGCTCGGGCGCTCAGCTCTCGGGAGCACCGGTGTACGACCCGAGCGAATCGCCCCGGAGGTTCGCTTGTCGGTCAAGCCTTCAAGAACGCGTCGCAGTCTCCGCCGTAGCCCTCGCCGACGCTGCTCACCGGGACGTCCATCGCGTGGCAGAGCGTGGCGAGCAGCTTGTTGTGCGGCATGCTCCCCAGCTTGACCTTTCGCCCGGTCTTGAAGAACCCTCCGCAGCTCCCGACGAGCAGGAACGGGATGTTGTCTACGGCGTGGTAGTTCCCCTCGTTCATGTCGTTGGCGACGACGACGACGCTGTTGTCGAGCGCGCTCCCGTCCCCCTCGGAGGAGTCGGCGAGCTGCGCCACGAGCGTGGCGACCTGCTCGTAGAACCACCGATCGATCGCCGTCTTCTGGGCCGCGTTGTTCGCGCCCTCGTGGGCGATGGCGTGGTAGTCGGGGCTGCCGATGCCGAGCCACGGGAACGTGAGGCTGTTGCCCCCGCCGTCATCGATGAGATCGAGGGTGACCGTCCGGGCCAGGTCGCACTTCACGGCTGCCGCGGCCAGCTTCATCATCAGGTCGACGTGCTTCGGATAGTCGTTGATGTTATCGTAGTTGATCCCCCCCTCGCCGATCGCGGGCGGCGTGCACGCGCGCTGCGAGGCCGCCGCCTCGAGGTCCAGCTCCAGCGAGCGGATCGAGTCCAGGTGCGCCTGCACCTTCAGCCGGTCCTCCGTCCCGAGGCGCTGGCCGAAGCGCTCGAGGTCGGTCCCCACCAGATCGAGGACGCTCTGCCTGCGCTTGCGCAGCTTGTCGATCTGGGCTGCCGGCAGGCTCGCCCCTCCGAAGAGCCTGTTGAAGAGGCGGTAGGGATCCGTCTCGGCATTGTTCTTCTGATTTCGCCCCGCCCAGCTCGTCGAGAAGCCATAGGGGCGGCAGCCGAGGTTGAGCTGCGGCGAACTCACCCCCTTGCTCCTGAGATCGTCTCCGATGATCTGATCGATCGACGGCGCGATGCCGTCGCTGACCCCGGGGGCGGGGCTCACGCCGGTGAAGAGCGCGCCATAGCTGAAGTGCCCGTCGTACGTCCGGTTCGCGTCCAGCATCACCTTCAGGTCGACCCCTTGGGGGATCAGCACCTTGGACTTCCAGCTCTCGAGCGGCTCCAGGATGGTCGGGAGGCGCGCCGCGTTCAGGTCGTCGTTGCCAGGCAGCCAGTTCTGCTGGAAGATGCCGTTGGTCCAGGTCACGGCGATCATGCGCTTCGGGAACGCGCTCGGCGCCGCCGTGGCCGCGCGCTCGGCGTGCAGCAGCGGCAGCATGGCCGCCCCCACGCCCAGCGCCTGGAGCAGTGCTCGCCGTGAGAATCGCGCCTGGTTCATTGCAGCACCTCTCCTTCCATGATCGCCCGGAAGCGGAACGTACGTGAGCTCACCAGCGCCACCATCAGCTCGCGGATGTCCTGATCAGCGCCCTTGAAGGCATCCACCACCGACTCGAACGAGGCCTTGTCGTCCCCCGTCTCGCCTCGACCGAGCGCATAGCGCAGCCATTGCTTGGCGAAGCAGCTGTGGACCGCCTCGCTCGAGGCGAGCACCTGGCTGAGCCCGCGCGCGTCGGCCACGGCGTGGACCTGGCCGTCCAGCTCGACGGTGCTCGTCGCGTCGACCGGCTCTCCGTTGTCCATGGTCCGGAAGCGTCCGATGCCGTCGTAGTTCTCGAACGGGAAGCCGAGCGGATCCAGGCGCGCATGGCAGCCCTTCGCGCACGCCAGCTGGGAGTGCTCCGCGAAGCGCTCTCGCGTGGTACCTCCCTCATCTGGCCTCTTCGGCTCCGGGATGTCGTTCGGCGGCGGCGGGAGCGTCTGACACAGGATCTGGTTAAGGATGGCTTTCCCTCGCCTGACCGGGTGCGAGCCGTCGGCCGCGCCGGTCACGGTCAGGAACGCAGGCGAGGTCAAGATGCCTGACCGCTGGGCCGGGTCGAGCGACACGGGCTGCATCTCCTCGCCCTTCGGCCCGCTCACTCCATAAACCGCGGCGAGCGGCTCGTTCGCGAACGAGCTCGTCCCGGTCAGCACCTCCTCGAAGCGCCCGGTGCCATCGAGGACGACCCCGGCGACGAAGCGCCGCACCTCCTCCGACATCGCCCGCTTCAGCGCATCGTCGAACTCGGGGTAGACGTCGGCGTCCTTCGGCTTGCGAGCGACCGCCGAGAGGTCGAGCCAATCCTCGAAGAAGTCGGCCACGGCGTCGCGCGATCTCGGATCGCCTAGCATCCGGCGCGCCTCTCGGGCCACGTCCTCCGCGCTCGCCAGCCGATCCGCGGCCGCGGCGTCGAACAGCGCCTGGTCAGGCATCGTCCCCCAGAGGAAGTACGAGAGGCGGCTGGCGAGCGCATAGCCGTCCAGCTTCACCGTCTTCCCCTCGACGAGCGCTGGCTCCTGCCCGTTCTCCCAGTGGTAGAGGAACCCCCGCGACTGCAGCATCGCCTCGACGAGGAGGACGATCGCGCCGTTGAAGTCGAGCTCGATCTCCGTTCGCCCGGTCTGATAGAGGCGCATCAGCCCGTCCACCTCGTCGGCGGAGAGGGGGCGCCGGTACGCCTTCAGGCCGAACTCCGTCACGAACTGCCGGGCACACGCTTCTTCTCCGGCGCTTTGCGCGTCGCACGGCACGAGCGCGCTCAGGCGTGATGCCGCGTTCGCGGCGAGCTTCTCGGCTGCGTCGCGGAACAGCTCGGCGTTCAGCTTGTCGACCGGGCCGGGCAGATGGTAGCCGAGGACCGGATCGTCATTCTCCACGGGCACATCGTTAAGGTGCAGCGTGGTGTCTCCGAGCAGATCCCGGACGGTGTTGAGGTACTCGCGCCCGCTGAGCCGGCGGAGCACCTTGACGCCCGCCGAGGTGGGATCCGCCGGGGTCCCGTCGAAGCTCGGGTCAGGAGCCACGGAGCCGCCAGGCCGCTCCTCGGCGTCGCCTGGGCCGCCAGGCCGCTCCTCGGCGTCGCCTGGGCCGCCGAGCACCCCGGTGCATGAGGCGGCTGCGAGCGCGCAAAGGACGAGCCCTGCGCAAGTCCGTAAGATAAGTCTCATCGTGTTCATCTCCTCGTGTGAACGCATCCGCTCCGCGAGCGCACCCCTGCAACGACCCGGGCGCCTCGAGAGAGAAAGACGCAGGTTCGACGTCTCGCGACGGCAGCGTCGCGGGATGGTCAGGCGACCAGTAGGTCGGCCGTCGCAGGGAGCATGTGGCAGTAGCGGCTCGCCCCCGAAACGGCTCACCCTCCAGTCGATTCGCACTCCATGACAAATTTCTGGTTAAACGCGCGCTGCGAGGCGACACAGGAAGATCGGATATGCTGCAGCCCAGCACGCTGCGCCGCGTCACCGCCGGGTGCCTTAGGACACCGAAGCTCGGAACCGGGGATTGGCCGAGATCGGGACAGGACCGGCGGGCCCGCCGTGCCCCTCGGCGCCGCTTCTCTGTCCTGCTACGGAGAGGGCCTGACCATGAAGCGGTCGAACACGCTGTCCCCGCACCGGGTTACCACCGCGATGCCGGCTTCTGCCGCGAGGCCCCCCGGCCGCGCGACGCGCCGCCGCCTGGCCGCCGTCGCGCTGCTGGGGCTCGCGGCCTGCGAGGCAGGGCCGCTCGACGCCATCGAGCTGGCCCCCACGACGCTGACCCAGGGCATGGTCGCGCACTGGACGTTCGACGAGGGAGAGGGCACGGTCGTGCTCGATTCCTCCGGCAACATGCGCGACGGAGCGCTGACCGGAGGAACGTGGGTGCAAGACGGTCGGTTCGGCAAGGCGATGCACCTCGGCGAGGGCGAGTTCATGGCGGTCGACAGCTTCCCGAACGCCACCGCGAGCTGGAGCGTCTCGGCGTGGGTGCGCCTGACGAGCGACGAGCCCGCGCCCGAGGTCCTGGCGACCGTGGTCAGCACGGAGAACACCGGCGGATGGGAGATCAACATCGACTACGCGCAGTCGCCGCCGGGCATGCACTTCGGGTTCTGGAAAGGGCCGGAGACCAGCGATTATCAATTCCTCATCTGCTTCTGCATGGAGCCTCGCCGGTGGACGCACGCCGCCGCGGTCGTCGACGGCGAGGCGCTCACCATGTCCCTCTACCTCGACGGGCAGCTCGACCAGGCGGCGCCGATCGACGTGACGATAGCGCCCGGCTCCGACACCCTTTATGTCGGTCGATGGGGGGGCGCGAGTCGGTTCCTCTTTGCGGACGTCGATGACATCGTCATCCACAGCCGGGCGCTCGTCCCGGCAGAGGTCGCCGAGCTCTCGCAGCGCTCTCCGCCGGATCCCCGATGAGGAGCCTCGCCCGCGGCGCTCCTCTCCTCACGGATAGAGACGCGGTCGCGAGGATGCCTCCGCCTGCGACCGGGCGGGCTGCTCGCTTGCTGAATCCGATCAGCCGCAGTCTCTCACAGCCACCCCACGAAGCTGAGGCTGCCGAGCAGTGCCGGGCGCGCGCCGGACGCCACCTCGTCGTTGAGGAAGCGCACCACGGGATACGGCTCGGCGACGAGCACGTGCCCCTCGACGGAGATGTCGAGCCCCCGCACGAGCTCGATCTCGGCGCCCAGACCGGCGTCCGCCGAGAACGCCCACCGGGCGCTGTGGACGCCCCGGTACGGCCACGCTGCCTCGCCGTCGACCGACGCGTGCAGCACCCCCGCGCCGGCCGAGAGCATCGGGCGAACGCGCAGGTCGGGCCAGGGGAGGACCGCGAACTCGACGAGCGCGAGCCGCTGGGCCACCGTGGCGCTGCCCTGCGGCCCGTCGACGCGCGGGGCCGTCCCGAGCCCCGCGAGCGACAGGCGCGCCTGGAACGGCCGCAGCGGCGCGAAGCGGAGGCGCCCGACCGAGAGCAGCGCGGGGCCGACGCCGCCCGGGCTCGCGAGGAGCGCGCCCCCCAGCTCGACCCCCCACGTCGACCGGCGCGCCCCGTCCAGCGACCGCTCCGCCCACCGGGACGCGTGCCGGCGCGCGTCGCTCGCCACGGGCGGCGGGGACGCCCCCTCCGCGGAGCGCCGCGAGGCCATCAGGAGCTCGAGCAGGCTCGCCCGGAGCAGCTCGACCGCGCGCACGGCGAGCACCTCGGCCATGCGCGCGCGCGGCTCGCCGCGGATGTCGATCCGCCGCGTGAGCGTCTTGCTCGTGAGCCGGTCGACCACCCAGAGCTCGGCGGCCTGGGCGTCCGGCTCCAGCGACATCCCGATGAGCGCCGCGGAGCCGCGCTGCTGCGCGACGTCGACCTCGGCCGACCGGGGCGCCGAGGCGGCGCTCGCGTCGGCGAGCACGACGTCGAAGCCGTCGGCGACCAGCTCCCCCCGGATGCGGATCAGCGCCTCCGCGATCGACGGGTCCGCGGCGCCGGGCCGCACGAGGACCACGCGGGCAGGCTCCGCGGAGGCCACGGCGCTCGCCGCCGCCAGGAGGAGCGCGAGCGCCTGCGCGAGCGCGCGCCTCACGGCGTCCGGGCGAGGGCCCGCGCCGCCTGCGCGTAAGTGCCGCCCGGGAACCGGCGCAGGTACTCCCGCGCGACCAGCTCGGCCCGGTCATCGCCCTGGAGCCCCTGCACGAGCACCATCTTGCGCCCGAGCGCCTCGGAGGCATAGGCCCCCCCTTGCGGCGCCTCCTTCAGGTAGCTCTCGAACCAGGCGAGCGCTGCGGCCGGCCCCTCCTGTGTCTCCGCGAGCCGCCCGAGCAGGAACGCCGCCTCGGCGCCCCGGCGCGTCCCCGGGAACCGCCGCCGCTGCGCGAGGAGCGCCCTCCGCGCGACGTCGGTCCGCCGGGTGTATCGCGCCGCGTCCGCGAGGGCCGCGAGCTCCTCGCTCGTGCTCTCGGCGAGGGCGGCGTCGAGCCCGAGGCGCTGCGCCTCGTCGACGATGGCGTCGAGCTTGCCGGCCGCGAGCTTGCCGGCCCAGTCGCGCTTCGGCCCCGCCTCCGGGCCGCGCGCCGTCCCCCGCGCGGCCGCGGGCTCGCCGCGCGGCTCGGCGGCGGCCGGCGAGGCGACCGGGGCCTCCGCGCGGCCTTCGGCGGGCGGAGCGGCGGCCAGCGCGGAGGCGGAGGGAGGCGGGGCGGGCGCCGCTTCGGCACCCTGCCGCGCGTCGAGGTCCCGGAGGAGAACCTCTCCGTTGCGCACCCGGACCGTCAGCCACTGCCCTGCGCGCACCGCGATCGGCTCCGCGGAGAGCGGCCCATGGACGGCGACGGAGCCGTCCTCGAGCCGGAGGTCGAGCCGCTCGTCGTCCGGCGCCCAGGCGAGCGCGAAGGCCGTCCCGGTCACGGTCACGACGAACGGCCCCGCGTCGAACAGCCACTGCGTCTCCGACCGGTGGACCACGCGCGCGTGGACCTCGCCCTTGTCGAGCGCCACCCGGGCGCCCTGCGCGGTCACCGCCGCGATGTGCGCGCGCGCCCCCTCGGCGAGCTGCACCTCGGTGCCGTCCGAGAACCGCAACGTCGGGCGGCTCGACGCGTCCGCCTGGAGATCGCCGTCCTTCGCGACGCCCCCCTCGACTTCGTAGGACAGCCGATCTCCGTGCGCCCGCCGCTGCCACCCTCGGAACGCGAGCACGCCCGTGGCGGCGACGGCGAGCGACAGCCCTCCTGCGAGCAGCGGCGAGGACCGGAAGCCCCGGCGCGCCGCCGTCCGCTCCGTCACGCGAAGCAGCCCCCGGGTGCGCTGCTGGTGCGTCATCGCGCCGAGCGACTGGCACGAGAGCTCGACCAGGCGCGCCGCCCTCGGGCTCAGCTCCGGCTCCTTCGCCTCGTCAGGGTTCATCCCGTGCCTCTTCTCTCATGCCGTAGGCGGCGAGGGTCGTGTCGCTCTCCACCAGCGACGACACGCGCTCGGTGGCCCGGCCGAGCCGCCGCTTGACGGTGGCCAGCGAGACGCCGACCGCCTCTGCGATCTCTTGCAGGCTCATGCCCTCCATGTGCCGGAGCACGAACGCGGTCCGATCGTCCGCGCTCAGCGTGTCGAGGATCGCGTAGAGACGCCCCAGCGCCTCGCGCGCCTCGCTGTCGGCCGGCTCGACGGGGTGCTCCGGAAGATCCGCGGTGTCCGACAGCTGGAGGATGCGCCGCACGCGCCTTCGCCGGAGCTCCCACTTGAGGATTCGAACGGTCACCGAGAACACGAAGCTTCCCAGCGCGTCCGGGTCCCTCAGCCCGGATATCTTGGAGAAAACCCGCACGAACACCTCCTGGGTGATGTCCTCGGCGTCGGCGCCCGGCCCGAGTACGCGCGCCGCGATCCGGAACACCTTCGGAGCATGCTTGTTCCATACCGCTGCTGCCGCCCATGGCTCCCCTGTCACGAGCGCGCGCACCACCTCACCCTCGTCGGGACCGCCACTCTCCGGAGGAGTGATGGCAAGGCTGGCTTTACGTGCTACGGCATCGCTCCGAGGGCTCATGACTCCCGCAGCGGTCGTGCGGAGCAGTCACAGTACCGAGCCGGTGCTCCCGGCGCAAGAAGGTGAGTCGGGGCGGCCGGGGGAGCGCGCCCCGCGCACGTCCGCAGATGCCGCGCGCGCGGCGGGGCGTCTTCGGTCCAGCTGGCGAAGCGCACTTCCATGCAGTAGCGGCTCGGGCTCGGACCGGCTCACCACGGGAGTGACTGGCGTGGGGATGTAAGTTTGCCGCAAGAGCGACCGGGGCTCAGGCGCCGCGCGCGACCTCGAGGACGCGGAAGGGCAGCGCGGCGCGCCTCGCCCGAGCGCGGCAGGAGCGCGCGATCGGGCCCCACCAGGTCGTCGAGGGCGTCGAGGATCGCAGCGCTCTCCACGAGCGGCTCCCCGCCGTCCGTCACGAGCACGGGGACCCGCCGGAGCGGGTTGTACTTCGCGATGGACGCCGCGTCGGCCCACACCGACCACGGGCGGTGCTCGTACGCGAGCCCGTAATGCTGGAGCGCCACGGCGACGCGGCGCACGAAGGGAGAGTCGTACTGGCCAATCAGGATCATGGAGGCTCGTTTAACCGAGCCCGCCGCGCGCGGCTACCAGACAGCGCACGTCTTGGTCGGCCGCATCGGCGTGCCCGGCGCGCACTTGAACGCCTCGCCGAACTCCGGGAGGTTCGCGAGCGGGCCGTTCACGCGGAACCGCGGCGGGGAGTGCGGGTTCACCTGGACCATCAGCCGCAGCGCCTCGTCGCGCAGCTTGCCGCACCAGGACTGGCCGTGCGCGATGAAGAACTGCTGATCTTCCGTGAACCCGCTCGCGACCGTCTGCTCCGCCGCGCCCTTGCGCATCGCGCGGTACGCCATGAAGGCGAGCTTCACGCCCCCGAGATCCGCGATGTTCTCGCCCAGCGTCAGCTTGCCGTTCAGCTTCAGCCCCGGCAGCGCCTCGAAGGCCGAGTACTGCGCCTCGACGCAGCCGGTCTTCTCCTTGAACGCCGCCCCGACCTCCTTCGACCACCAGTCCTCCAGGTTGCCCTTCTGGTCGAACTGCGAGCCCGCGTCGTCGAACCCGTGCGTGAGCTCGTGCCCGACCACCATGCCGATGCCGCCGAGGTTCACCGCCGCGGCCGAGCTCACGCTGTAGAACGGCGGCTGCAGGATGCCGGCCGGGAAGACCATGTGGTTGCGCTGCGGGTCGTAATAGGCGTTCACGGTGGGCGGGCTCATCTGCCACTCGTCGCGATCGAGCGGTTTGTCGATCTTCCCGAGGTCCCACTGCGTGTGGAAGGCGCGCGCGGCGAGCGCGTTCTTCGCGTACGATCTCGGATCGACCTCGAAATCGTAGGTCCTCCACTTGTCGGGATATCCGATGAGGTACGCCATCGCGGCGAGCTTGGCGAGCGCGCGCTGCCGCGTGCCCTCATCCATCCAGTCGAGCGCCCGGACGTCGCGCGCGAACGCGTCGCTGATCTGGTGCACCATCGCCTCGGCCGCGGGCTTGCTCGCGCCGGGGAAGCTCGTCTTGACGAACGGCTGCGCGAGCAGCTCGCCGAGCGCGTCATCGGTCGCGTCCACGCAGCGCTTCCAGCGCGGCCGCACCTCCTTCTGCCCGGTGAGCGCGGCCTGCAGCGTGAAGCTCTCGTCGACGAACGCCTTGGGCAGCGCGGGCGTCATGGAGCGCACCACGTGCCACGACAGGTAGCTCTGCCACGCGGCGGGCTTCACCGACGTGAGCAGCCGGGAGAGCCCCTCGAAGAACCGGACGGAGGTCACGTTGACCTCCTTGACGTCCTGGAGGCCGAGCCCCTGGAAATACGCGTCCCACGAGAACGCCGGCGCGGCCTTCGCGAGCGCCGTCCGGTCGAGCTTGTTGTAGAGGCCCGCCGGGTCTCGCCGCTCGACCCGCGTCTTCGAGATCTTCGCGAGCTCGGTCTCGATCTGCACGACCTCGAGCGCCGCCGCCTTCGCCGCCGCCTCCTGCGCCCCGGCGAGCCGCATCATCCGCGCGACGTGCTCCTCGTAGGTCTTGCGGAGCGCCTTCGATTTGTCGTCCTCGTTGAGGTAGTAGTCGCGGTCTGGCAGGCCGAGGCCGCTCTGGTCGAGCTGCGCGATGACGCGGGTCGCGTCCTTCATGTCCTGCGCGGATGCGATGTCGAACAGCGCCCAGATGCGGCGGCGGTGGAGCTCGGTGACGAGCGCCCCGAGGCCCTTCGGGTCGCGCACCCGCCGCGCCTTCGCGAGGAGGTCCGCGACGGGCTTCGCGCCGGCGGCCTCGACAGCGGGCTCGTCCATGCATGCGCCGTAGTAGGCGCCGATCTTCTTGGTCACCGGATCCCGGTCGCCGGCGCTCGCGGCGTCCTCGAGGATGCGCCGGAGCTCCGCCTCGTTGCGCTTCTCGATCTCGTGGAAGCTCCGCATCCAGACGGACTCGTCCCCCGGGATCTCGGTCTTCGCCAGCCATCCGCCGCACGCGAACTGATAGAAGTCCTCGCAGGGGTTCGCCGATCGGTCGAGCGCGGCCTCGTCGAGCCCGACGCTCTCGAGCTTCGTCTCGACGACAGGGAGGCCCTGCGGCGCCGGCGGCATCAGCGCCTTCACGGTGGGGGGCGGGGGCGCCGGCGGCGGGCTCGCGGCGGGGCCGCAGGCCGCCAGCGCGGAGAGGGCCACGGTGAGCGCGAGGGGAGCGGCAGGCTGTCGGAGCGTGCGCATACAGCGCTCTACCACAGGCCGGCCGTCGCGCGGGCGCGCGATGGCCGCCCGCCGCGGGATCGCGCGCTCGCGCCGGCATCCGCCCGGAGCGGGGCCGGCCTCACTCCCGGTCGAGCTTGCCCATCAGGCTCAGGGTGAAATAGGCCCCCATGTACTTGAGGTGCGGGCGCACCTCGAGGTGGACCCGGTACCAGCCCGCGCTCCCCTCGACCTCGGTCACCGAGGTCCGCCCCTTGCGGAGCGGCCTGCGCGAGCGCACGGCGGGCGACACGACATCCATGTCCGCGACATACTGGCTGAGCCAGCTGTTCAGCTCGCGCTCGAGGTCGCCGCGCTCCTTCCAGGTGCCGATCTGCTCGCGCTGCATGACCTTGAGGTAGTGGGCGAGCCGGCTGACGAGGAAGACATAAGGCAGCTGTGTGCCGAGCCGGTAGTTGACCTCGGCGGCGCGCCCCTCCTCGCTCTGGCCGAAGTACTTGGGCTTTTGCGCCGAGTTCGCCGAGAAGAAGCAGGCGTTGTCCGTGTCCTTGCGGAACGTGAGCCCGATGAAGCCCTCCTCGCTGAGCTCGAACTCGCGGCGCTCGGTCAGCATGATCTCGGTCGGGATCTTCGTCTGGATGGCGCCGAGCGCCTCGTACTCGTGGAGCGTGAGCCCCTCGACCGTGCCGCCGGATTGCGGCCCGATGATGTGCAGGCACCAGCGGTGGCGCGCGAAGCTCTCGGCGAGCCGGGTCGCCATCGCGTAGGTGGGCGCCCCCCAGAGGTACGCCGCGTGGTTGCCCACGACGTCCTCCTCGTAGGAGAACGCCCGGATGGGCGAGGTGCTCGCCCCGTAGGGCAGGCGCAGGAGGAAGCGGGGGAGGAGCAGGCCGACGTAGCGCGCGTCCTCGGACTCGCGGAACGCCGTGTACTTCACGTACTGCGGCCCCTCGAAGAGCGCCTTGATGTCGCCGAGGTGCGGCACCTTCCGGTAGTCCTTGAGCCCGAAGAACTGCGGGCCCGCGACGGCCAGGAAGGGCGCGTGCGCCATCGTCGCCACCGCCGCGCATTTCTGGAGGAGCGCGATGTCCTGGGGCACGGGGCCGAACTCGTAGTTCGAGATGATGGCGCCGAACGGCTTGCCGCCGAAATTGCCGAACTCCGACGAATAGGCGATCTTGTAGAGGCCGCTCCTCACGACCTCGGACGAGTCCTCGAAATCCGCGAGCAGATCGTCCTTCGAGCAGTTGAGGATCTCGACGCGGATGTTCTCCCGGAAGTCGATGTGATCGATGGCGAACTTCAGGCCGCGCCACGCGGCCTCGAGGCGCTGGAACACCGGGTGATGCAGGATCTCGTCGATCTGCCGCGACAGCCGCTGGTCGATCTCGGCGATCCACAGGTCGATGAGGGCGCTGTCCAGCGCCGCGCCGGCCTCCGGGCGGCCCGCGACCTTGCCGACCACCGCCTCCACGCCCCGCTTCACATCGTGGTAGGCGCCGTTGGTCGGGGCGACCCCCGTCTCCGCCAGGAGCTCCGCAAGGAGAGAGCCATTGCTCCCCATCACCGGCTCTTCGTGCTGCCCCGCTTGCATGTCCGGAATTTACCACGGTCGCTCGCCGGCTGGAAGCGATGGACACGCCGGCGCCCGCGCGCCCCGCCGCGCCCGGGCGGGACGAGCCCGCGGCGGCGCGGCATGGCGCGGCGCCGCCAGAGGAGAAACGCGCGCTCGGCGCGCCTCGGACGCCCGCGCGGAACGCTCCCTCAGCACGCGAGTCAGGTGTCGACCGGACATGAAAAGCCCATGGCGGTCGCGCGACTGCAGTGTTACAAATCTCGTGTGGGTGCTCCCACGGAAGCCGAAGACATAAGGGCTTTCGTTCGAGTCTGCCCTCTCGCACTCCCGGATCAGGCGCCGACGCCCCCGCGGCGACGCCCGTCCTGGTCGTGGCCGCGCGGCGCCGCGCGGCGCCAGCGCCCCGAACGGCTCGGGGCCGAGTGAAATGGGCAGTGGGAGCACGGAGGGACAGCGGACATCGCCTGTCTCTGTCTATCTCTCCGTGTGCCCTGTGCCCGTGTGGTCCAGATTCTCTGTCTTTCGGCGCGCGTCTGCGCGTCGTCGGCATCCGGAGCGCCTTCGCGCGTCGTCGGTATTCGGCGCGCCAAGGCGCGCCTTGGGTCGTGGATTTCGAGGAGAGGAGTGGGGATGGAACGCCTCGGGCTCGGCATCATCATCGGTATGGGGCTCGCCAGCTTGACGAGGATCACCCGTCCGACCGTCAAGAGGGCCATGAAGCTCGGCTTCGTCGCCGTGGACGCGATCAGGGGCTCGCTCGGCGAGGGCAGGGAGAGGCTCGCCGACCTCGTCGCCGAGGTGAGGGAGGAGATGGCGCGCCAGGAGCAGCGCGCCGGCTCGGGCGGCGCGCAGGGGTTGTCGCGCGCGGAGATGGAGCCGCCCGGGCGCTGACAAGAGGGGTGTTCCGGTGACCCGGCCTCGCAGGCCGGGAGGTGAGCCATGCCGAGCGATCGAGGGGTCGTCATCATCCACTGGGTTCCAGGGCGCGTGCGCCTCGCCGTCCCCGCGCTGCGCAGGGACCCGGCGAGGGCCGAGGAGATCGCGGAGCAGGCGCGCGCGTGCCCCAGCGTCGTCGACGCGCGGGCGAGCGCGTGGGCCGGGAGCCTCACGGTCGAGCACGAGCCCGATGTCCCGCTGGAGGACGTCTTCTCCGAGCTCGCGCACATCCCCGAGCTCTCGGGTTGTAGCTGTCGCCCGATCGATGGGCTCACGCCCTCGCCCTGCGCGACGCCCGCCGAGCCGCCGAGCCCGGGCCGGACGGCGCGCCTCGTCGTCCGTGCCGCGGACAGGCTGAACGCGGCGTCGCAGGTCGTCCCGCCGCCGCAGGTCGACCTCAAGCTCCTTGTCCCGGCGCTCCTCGTCGGGTCCGGGATGCTCCAGCTGCTGATGCGGCGCTCCCCGGCCATGCCCCACTGGATCACGCTCGTGAAGTACGGGGTCGACTTCTTCGTGGTGCTGAACCACGGCCGTATCCAGAGCTTCTTCGCGAGCGCGGGCGCGGGCGCACCCACCGGCGGCGAGGCGGGGTGACGATGGCCGCGCTCCTGTCGACCGCGACCGAGCCGGTCTCGGTGGTCCACGCGGTCCCGGGCAGGGTCCGCCTGCGGCTCCCGCGCATCGGGAAGGACGCGGCCTTCAGTCCGCTGCTCGAGGCGGGGCTCACCGCCGTGCCCGGGGTCCTGTCCGTGCGCATCGCCGAGGGCGCGTCGAGCGCCGTCGTCGAGCACGACCCGCGGCACGTCGACCTCGACGCCATCGTGCGCGCCGCCGCCTCGGCCTCCGCCGCGCCGGCCCCGCGGGGGGCGCTGCGCGCCGCGCGCGCCGCCCGGGAGGCGCGCCGCGCGGCCGCCCTCGCGAAGCGCCCGCTCTACCTGTCGAGCGTCGGCATGGTCCTCTCGCTCGGCAGCTTCGTCTCGCCGCTGCTCGCGTACCCGTTCATCGCCGCGACGTCCGCGCCCATCCTCAAGAGGGCGTGGGACTCGGTGGTGCGGGACCGCAAGCTCAACGTCGACCTGCTCGACAGCCTGGCGATCGCCTCGGCCGTGGCGACCGGAAACGCCATCAACGCGGCCGGCATCATCTGGCTGGTCACGCTCGGCGACCACATCCGCGATCGCACCCAGGCGCGCGCCCGGCGCGCGATCAGCGGCCTGCTCGAGTATCAACAGGACCTCGCGTGGGTGGTCCGCGGCGACGCGAAGGTGCAGATCCCGGTGGCCGAGCTCGCCGCCGGAGACGTCCTCGTCGTCTACACCGGCTCGGTCATCCCGGTCGACGGGACGGTCACGGACGGCGAAGGGCTCGTCGATCAGCAGACGCTGACCGGCGAGTCGATGCCCGTGCTCAAGGGCCCCGGCGACCGCTGCTTCGCGGCGACCGTCATCAAGGACGGCAAGCTGTACATCCGCGCCGAGCGGGTCGGCGGCGACACGACCGCCGCGAGCACGGCGCGGCTCATCGAGAACGCGCCCGCGCTGGAGACGCGCGCGCAGAACTACGCCGAGCTCGTGGCGAACCGGCTCGTCCCGCCGGCCCTCGCCTGCTCGGCGGTCGTGCTCGCCGCGACCAGGGACCTCGGCCGCGTGTCGGCGATCCTGACGATCGACTTCGGCACCGGCCCGCGGGTCTCGGCCCCGACGACGGTGCTCGCGTCGATGAACGCCGCGGCGCGGCGCGGGATCCTCATCAAGGGCGGCGCGTACATCGAGAAGCTCGCGAAGGTGTCGACCGTGGTGTTCGACAAGACGGGCACGCTGACCTCCGGCATCCCCGAGGTGACGGACCTCCTCGTCCACGACGCCCTGTCCGAGCGCGAGGCGGCGACCCTCGCCGCCGCGGTGTCCGCGCGGCAGACCCACCCCGTATCGCAGGCCGTGCTCCGGCTCGCCGAGGCGTGGTGCCTGACGATCCCGGACCGGGAGGAGTCCCGCTACCTCGTCGGCCGGGGCGTGCAGGCCAGGGTGTTCGGCAAGGTGGTGCAGCTCGGCAGCCCCCGCTTCCTCGACGAGCTCGGCATCACCTGCCGCGCCGAGCCCGGCGCGAGGAAGGCGCTCGAGGCGGCGGCGAAATCGCTCCTCTTCCTCGCCGTCGACGGCCGGCACGTCGCCACGCTCGCCTGCCGCGACGCCATCCGGGCCGAGAGCCGCGCGACGATCCGCAGCCTGCGCGCGCGCGGGATCGAGGATATCGTCATGCTGACGGGCGACAGCCGCGAGGTGGCCAGGCAGGTCGCGCTCGAGCTCGGCATCACCCGGTACTTCGCGGAGATGCTGCCCGAGGACAAGGCGGAGATCACGCGCCGGCTGACGCAGGAGGGCCGCACGGTCGCGGTCGTCGGGGACGGCATCAACGACTCCCCGGCGCTGTCGTACGCCGACATCGGCATCAGCGTGTCCGCGGGCGCCGAGATCGCCCGGGAGACGGCGGGCGTCGTCCTCGTGGAGGACGACCTGTCGAAGCTCATCGAGGCGATCGACATCTCGCGCGCCGCGATGCGCCTCATCCACCAGAACTTCTCGATGATCCTCGCCGTGAACGCGGTCGCGTACGCGCTGTCGATCCCCGGCCTCCTCAACCCGGTCGCGGCGACGCTCATGAACAACGGCTCCGCGGTCCTCGCCTGCGTGAACGGACTCCGTCCGCTCATGGCGGCGCCGCGCAGGAAGGCCCGCGCCGGCGGCCCCTAGCGCGCTCGTCCGCGCGCCGCGCCTCAGCCCGGCACGCGCGCTGCACGAGGGATGGAATGGTTGGAATGCAGAGCGAGACGCGCGCCGGATCGAGATCGTCCGCCGTGGACCGGGCGCGCGCGGCGCGCCGGACTGTGCAGTGGCTGCCCGGCGCGGCGCTCCTGGCGTTGATCGGCTGTGCAGCCGTGGCACGGGCGCCTGCCTCGCCGCACGTCGCGGCGGGGAACCCGGAGGATGCCGGCCGGTACCTGATCCTCGTGGGCGGGTGCAACGACTGCCATACGCCCGGCTGGGACCGAGCGGGCGGCAGGCTCCCGACCTCGGAGTGGCTGACGGGCAGCGACGTCGGCTACCGAGGTCCGTGGGGGACGAGTTATGCGGCGAACCTCCGGATCTCCGCCCAGAACCTCAGCGAGGAGGCCTGGGTGCGGATGTTCCGCGAGGCCGCCGGCCGGCCGCCGATGCCATGGCTCAACTACGTGACGATGCACGAGCGCGATCTCGTCGCGATGTACCGCTTCATCCGGAGCCTCGGTGAGAAGGGCGTCCCCGCGCCCCGCGCGGTGTCGCCGGAGGAGGAGCCCGCGACGCCGTACATCCTCATGGTCCCGCAGCAGCCGAAGAGCAGGCCGTAGCCATCGCCTCGCGTCGGTTCGCGTCAGCTCGCGTCAGGCGTGCAAGCGGCCGAGCGTCGCCGACGCGGGGTGGCTCGCCGCCGGCCGCTCGCAGGGCAGCTCCACGGTGAACCGCGCCCCCTCGTCCGGGCGGCTGACGACGCGCACCGCGCCGCCGAGCGCCTCGACGATGCTCTTCACGACGTGGAGCCCGAGCCCGAGCCCGCCGAAATGGCGGCTCGACACCGCGCGCTCGAACCGGTCGAACACGTGCGGGAGCCGCCCCGCCGGGATCCCGATGCCCTGATCCTGCACCACGAGCTCTGCCGTGCCGTCCTTCCGCGCGACCGAGACCTCGATCGGCTTGCCCGCGCCGAACTTGAGGGCGTTGTCGAGCAGGTTCGAGACCACCTGCTCCAGCCTGCTCCTGTCCCACGAGCCCACGACGGACGGCTCGGCGCGCACGCTCACGGACGAGCCGGACTGCGCGATGCGCTCGGTGAGCCGCTCCAGGACGTCGTCCACGACCTCCGCGAGATCGACCGGCTCGACGTGCAGCTCCAGCCGGCCGGTGTGGAGCTGCGACACGTCCAGCACGTCGTCGATCAGCCGGACGAGCCGTTGCACCTGCCGATCCATCCTTTGCAGGGCGCGCGCGAGGCGCTCGTCGGACGCGTGGTCTCCCCGGCGGAGCAGCGCCTGGAGGCCGAGGCGCAGGGAGGTGACGGGCGTCCTGAGCTCGTGCGACGCGACGCTGAGGAACTCGTCGCGGACGCGCACCGCGTGCTGCGCCTCGCGGTAGAGGCGGGCGTTCTCGAGGGCGATCGCGATCTGGTCGGAGAGGAGCTCCAGCACGTGGACGCGAGCGCGCGTGAAGGCGTACGTGGTGAGGTTGTTCTCGAGGTAAACCACCCCGAGCCGCGCCTCGTTCCGCTGGATGGGCAGGACAAGGACCGACCGCGAGCCGCCCCCGGCGAAATGAGGATCGCGGTCGCGCGCCGGCGCGCTGTCCGCGTCGTCGAGCACGAGGAGCTCGCACGCCATGTGGGCGTGCTCGACGACCCGCCGGGGGACCTCGCGCGACCGGGAGAGCGGCGTGCGCTCGATGGAGACAGGGGTGGCGACGGACCCCTGGGCCCGCACGAAGAGCTCCCCCTCTTCCTCGAGCACGAGCGCGCCGCACTGCGCGCCGGCTGCCTCCAGGCAGACGCCCAGGAGCTTCTCGAGCAGCCGATCGAGCACGATCTCGCTCGAGAGGGTCTCGGCGGCCTTGAGCAGGCTGAGCGCGTCGAGGGCGACCGCCGGGAGCCGCTCCGCGAGCTCGGGCTCGTCGCCGGGCCCGCCGAGCCCGAACTCCTCCGCGAGCGCGTGGGCCTTCTCCGAGGCCCCCCAGCGGGCGAACCCCTGGTGCGCGGCGCGCAGGTACATGGCCGCGATCCGCGCCCGTCCGAGCCCGTTGTAGAAGCGCCCAGCCAGCTCGTTGCCGAGCGCAGCGATGTGGAGGAACCCCCCGCGCGTCGCCGCCTCGACCGCTTGGTCGTACAGCGCTCCGGCGAGCTCGAACCTGCGCTCGACGCGGGCGATCTCCGCGTCGACGAGGAGGCGCCGCGGGCGGAAGTTCTCCGGGCAGCCGAGCTCCCACCTTCGCAGGGCGCGCTGCAGGTCGGCCACGCGCGCGAGCAGCGCGGCCCTCTCCTGCTCGTCGGCCTCATCGCATCGCCACAGCAGCGTGAGCGCGGTGAACAGCGCGCACTGGCACTCGGGGATGTAGCCGCCGAGAAAGTGGATGAACGGGACCGCCGCGTCGGCGTGAGCGATGGCCTCGGCCAGGTCCCGGAGCAGGTACGAGACCTGAAGGCGCCCGATGTGATACACGCACCTCGCCGGCGGCTCCCGCTGCGCCGCCTCGAGGAAGGCCCGCTCGTCGAACTCGGCGTCCTCGGCCGCGTTCTGGCCCCTCGTCAGCCCCTTGAGGCACCGGATGGTCTGCCGGTAGGCGAGCTGGTGGAAGAGCGTCGACTTGTTGCCTGTCTGCCGGCTGAACGCGAGCGCGTCGTTCAGATCGACAAGCACGCGATCGAGCTCCACCCCTGCGGCGAACGAGTGCGCCACGAGCCCCGTGCGCGCGTACGAGGAGAAGCGGAGCTCGCCGGACGACACGCCGAGCTCGATGATCCCCCGGAACGGCGCCCCGCTCGAGGCGAGCGGCGCGACCCACGGATGAACGAACTCGTTGTACATGTACCGGGCGATCGTCTCCTGGGCGCGATCCTCGAACCGCCGCGCGAGCTCCACGGCGAGCTGGCCGAAGCCCTGGGCGCTCGATAGGTCGCCCTCGGCCGCGAGGAGCATCGCGTGCCCTGCGTAGGAGAGGATCGACTCGCTCGAGTTGCCGTGCTCCAGCGCGAAGCGGACGCCGAGAGAGGTGAGGAGCACCAGCTGCTTCCGGTCCGCGAACCAGGCGGGGGCCACCATCTCGGCGAGGAGCCTCATGCGGGCCCGCTCTTCTGGGCTGGTCACGCGGGGCAAGTCGACGAGCGACTCGGGCGAGCGCGCCCCGAGGTGGCTGGCGATGGCCCGCCGCTGCGCCGCGATCTCCACGTCGAGATCCGCTGCGCACAGCTCGACCCCGAAGTCCGTGCGCAGCGTGTCGCGCCCCCAGCCGAGCGCCAGATCGTGCTCGCCGGTGATCGTCGTGCTCATGATCCGGAGCGCCTCCAGGTCGACCTTCTCCGGGATCGACGCCGCGTGGCGGAGCCCCTCTTCCACGAGCGCGCGGGCCATCGCGTGCTGATCGGTCAGCGCGGCGCACTCCGCCGCGTCGCGGTGGAGGGAGAACCAGAGCTCGTAGCGCGCGCGGAAGGCGCCGTCCGGCAGCAGGCGGAGGCCGCTGCGGAAGTACGCGAGCGCCGGGCCGAAGGCCGCGGCGCGGCGCGCCTTCACGCCGGCGCGGTGGTTGAGCTCGGCGAGGTGGCCCCGCTGCTCCGCGTCGAGCAGCGCGGCGCCGAGGTTCAGCTGGTCCGCGGCGTCGAACAGCGCCGCGTCCGTCCCGTTGGTGCAGGTGGCCTCGAGGAAGCGGCCGATCTCCAGGTGCAGCTGCATCCGGAGCTGCTCCGGCCCGAGCTCGTAGGCCGTCTGCTGGACCCGATCGTGGACGAACCGGATCGCGAGCCCCGCCTCGCGCTCGCACGTGCCGTCGGGCACGACGAGCCCCTCGCGGAGCGGCTGGACGAGCGACGCGGTCGTCTCGTCGACGGATCGGCCGAGCACCGCCGCGATGAGCCTGAGCTCCGCGCGCTTGCCGATGCACGCGGCGACCTGCAGGAGCTCCTGCGCCGCCTGGGGCAGCCTGCGGACGGACTCCGACATCAGCTGGACCACGTTGTCGGTGACCCCGACCCGCTCGATCCGGCCGAGATCCCACATCCATGTCGAGCGGATCGCGTCGAAGAGGAGCAGGCCTTTCTCCTGGAGCGACCGGAGGAGCTGGCGGATGAAGAAGGGGTTCCCCGCCGTCTTGGCGACGAAGAGCTCTGCGAGAGGGCGCGCCCGCTCCGGCTCGCAGCGGAGCGCCTCGGCGAGCAGCGCGACGACCGCCTCGACGCCGAGCGGGCCGAGCGAGAGGTGCGTCAGCGGGGGGACCTGCGCGCCCCGGATCTCCTCGATGGTCTGGTGGAGCGGGTGCGCGGCGCCGACTTCCCTCGACCGGTACGCGCCGAGCAGCAGCACGTGCTTGCTGCCTGGATCCGCGGCGAGGGCGCGGAGGACGCGGAGCGACGCGGCGTCCGTCCACTGGAGGTCGTCGAGGAAGATCGCGAGCGGCGGCCGCTGGCTGGCCACCGCGCGCACGAAGTCCTGGATCGCGAGCAGGAAGCGGTTCTCCGCGCGCATCGGATCCGAGGCCGGCAGCGCGGGCGCGTCCCCGAGGAGCTCGGTGAGCTCCGGGCAGAGCTCGCCGAGGGCGCGGCTCCGCTCGCTGACCGCCTCCCTCAGCTGCGCGCGGCTCTCCTCCGGCTCGGCGCGGAGCGCGGCCGCGAGGGCGCGGAGCGCCTCTGCCAGGGACGCATAGGGGACGTTCGCCGCGCGCAGGTCGAACTTGCCCTGGATGAACCGCCCGCCCCGCTCGGCGACGGTGTCCTGCAGCGCCTCGACGAGGGCGGTCTTTCCGACGCCTGCCTCCCCGGTCACCAGCGCGAGCTCCGTCCCGCCGTTCGACACGCGGGCGAGCGCGCCGCGCAGCGCGGCGAGCTCGCGTTCGCGGTCGATCAGGCGCTCGGGCAGCGGGAGCCGCCGCGCCAGGTCCATGCGGCCGAGCTCGAACGGCGCGATGGTGCCTGCGGCGCGCCATCGCCTCTGCGCCTCGTGGAGGTCCTGAGCGAGGCACTCGGCGCTCTGGTATCGCAGGTCCGGCATCTTCGCGAGGAGCCGCTGCACGAGCTCGGAGAGGACCGCCGGGACGCTGGGGCTCGCGACGCGCGCGGGCACGGGGCTCCTCGCCATGTGGGCGTGCACGAGCGCGAGCGGATCGGCGTCCTTGAAGGGCGGCGCGCCGGTGAGCATGGCGTAGAAGGTCGCTCCCAGCGCGTACAGATCCGAGCGCGCGTCGATGAACCAGCAGGTGCGCCCCAGCTGCTCGGGGGACAGGAAGGGGAGCGCGTCGAGCTTCTCGAGCTCCACGGCTCGGGGCATGCTCGTCAGCTCGGCCGCGTCCGAGAAATGGACAAGGGTGACCTGCCCGTCCTCGCCGAGGACCACGCGGCCTGGGGCGATCGCGCGGTGGACGACGCCGCTCCCGTGGATGCGCGCGCACGTCTCCGCGAGCGCGATGGCGATGTCGAAGAACGCGTCCAGCGCCAGCGGCTCTCGCGCGAGCCGCCGCTCGAGGTCCTCGGGGCCTGCGTCCTCGAGGAACAGCGCCGGCATGCTCTCCGGGCCCTCCAGCGCGAGCGGCCGCACGACCCCCGGCACATCGAGCCGGCGCAGGAAGGCGTGCTCGCGCAGCAGGAGGGCCGCCGCGCCCGGGGCTGGATGACGCCCCCGAACGGTTTTCTGCACGACCATCCTCCCGGCAAGCCTCTGTCTGCGGAGCAGAAATCGGCTGCAGCGGTGGACCTCAGTCGCTTCCGCCCGAGTCATACGCGTTCCCCCTCGCGCGTTGCCGCGAGAATATAAAGCAGGATGCGTGCTGGTGCGAGCCGGGAAGTCCCGGGTCTCGTGATATGGGAGAGACGTCGGGTTGTGCGCTTCGCGCCATCGCGCGGCGGCGCCGCCGCTTCCTTCCTCTCGGCACGACGACGCGCGCGCTGCGCTGCCTCACCCTCGTCGCGAGGGTTCCCCTCCAGCGGTCTTTTGCCATGCCGTCGGGCCGCGCGGACAGGCGTGAAACGGGCAGGGGTGAGAGGGGGAGCGCGGCGCTGGCCTCGGGCTCCGGCGACGACCGGCGACCGCCAATCCGGCGAGCGAAGGTGCTAGGATGAATCAGCGCATGTACGGGGGGCGGGCGGCTGCCCCCGCGCCGGTGCGCGCTGCGGGGAGCTTTGATGAACGCACCTGTCGTCGCAGGGGACGTGATCGCCGAGAAGTACCGGGTCGACAGGATCTCGGGCAGCGGCGAGCTGGGGACAGTGGCCTTCGCGAGCCACCTCGTGCTCCCGCAGCGGGTCGCGATCGAGCTCCTGCTCGCCGACGGCAGCCCGGAGCGCGTGGAGCGCTCGCTCCGGGAGGCGCGCGCGGCGGTGGCGCTCAAGGGGGAGCACGTCGCGCGGGTGCTCGACGTCGGCCAGCTCGCCTCGGGGGTCGCGTACATCGTCACGGAGCACCTCGACGGGCAGGACCTCTCCGAGCTGCTGCGCGGCCGCGGCCGGATCGAGCTCTCGGAGGCCATCGATTGGGTGCTGCAGGCCTGCGTGGCGGTGGCCGAGGCGCACGCCGCGGGGATCGTGCACCGCGACCTCGAGCCGGCGCGCCTGTTCCTCGCGACGAGCCCCGGCGGCGCGACGCTCCTCAAGGTGCTCGGCTTCGGCGCGTCCAGGGAGCTGCCCGGCGCGAGCGACGGCGGCGCGCCGGCGCGGACGCGGGAGGAGCTCGGCGCGCCGCTCTACATGGCGCCGGAGCGGCTGCGATCCTCGGTCGCCGTCGACGCCCGCGCCGATGTCTGGTCGCTCGGCGCGATCCTGTACCGGCTCCTGACCGGGCGGCCGCCGTTCGAGGCGAGCTCGCTCGCGGATCTCGCGCCGCGCATCGCGAGCGCGGCGCCGGCGCTCCCGAGCGCGCTGCGGTCCGACATCCCCCCTGCCATCGACCGCGTGCTCCTCTGCTGCCTCGAGAAGGACCCTGCGCGGCGGCCCACGAGCGTGGCCGAGCTGGCGATCGCGCTCGCCCCTCACGCGTCGGCGGAGGGCCAGGATCACGTGGAGCGGGCCGCGCGGCTCCTCGGCGCGACGCTCCCGCCGCGCCCCCGCGCCTCGCTCCCGACGATCGGGCTCGGGCTCAGCGCGAGGCCCCGTCCGCCCGAGAGCGCCGGACCGAGCTCGGAGGCGGGCCCGGTGACCCAGCGGCACGGCGCGTACGGCGCGCAGGACACGGGGCGCAACAGGGCGCGCATCGCGCTGATCGCCGCCGTCGCGTCGCTGCTCGCGATCCTCGGCGTGGCCGCGACGCAGCTCAGGTGAGCCGGCGCCGGCCGAGCCGCCGCGGGCGCAGGAGCGCCGCCTCCGGCCCTCGCCGGAGGGGCATCGTCGCCGCGAGCGCGGCAGGATGGGAGAAGCCGGAGAGCCGTCCTGTCTCCCAGGGACGCGGTCGCAGATCCTCGCGGCTATGCCGAGAAAACGTGGCATCCGCGTAGACCGGCTGTCGTAGTATCCGCCGCATGCCGCATTCTCTCCCACATTCCGGGGGCGGTCTCGCTCCGCCCGCGCGCATCGGCAAGGTCGCATTCCTCGGGTATGGCCGCTTCGGTGCGGCGCTCGGGTCGCTGCTCCGCGATGCGGGGATCTCGGTGCGCGCGTTCGACCCTTCTGCGGAGGTCCGCGGCGCCGCGCGGGCCGCCTCGCTCCCGGAGCTCGTGGACGGCGCGGAGCTCGTCATCGTCGCCGTCCCGGTGCCGGCGGTGCGCGAAGCCCTGCTGTCGCTGCGGCCGCACCTTGCGCCGGGGCAGCTGGTGGCCGACGTGGGCAGCGTGAAGAGCGTGCCGGCGAGCGCCATGGCCGAGGTGCTCGGCGAAGGCCGGCCCTGGGTGGCGACGCACCCGCTGTTCGGTCCGGCGAGCCTCGCCCGCGGCGAGCGCCCGCTGCGCGTCGTCGTCTGCCCCAACCCTGCGCACCCGGACGCGGTGCGCCGCATCGTCGCGCTGTTCGAGCGGATCGGCTGTCAGGTGCTCGAGCAGGCGCCGGAGGAGCACGACCGCGTCATGGCCTTCACGCACGCGCTCGCGTTCTTCATCGCGAAGGGCATGATGGACGCGGGCGTGCCCGCTGGCGCGCCCTACGCGCCGCCCTCGTTCCAGGGCATCGCGCACACGATCGAGACGGTGCGCGTCGACGCGGGGCACCTGTTCGCCGCGCTGCACCGCGAGAACCCCTTCGCGGGCGAGGCGCGCCGCCGCCTCATCGACGCGCTCGTCGCCGTCGATCGAAGCCTCGACGTCCCGACCAAGGACGCCGCGCCCGAGGACCTCGCCGCGCTCGCGATCCCTGATCTCGGCGCGCTCTCTCCCGAGCTCCGCGAGACGCGGGAGCTCATCGACGACCTGGATCTGGAGCTCGTCGGCCTGCTCGCGCGGAGGGCCGAGCTCGTCCAGCGCGCCGGGCGCGCCAAGGCCACGATCGGGGCGGCGGTCCGGGATCCGTTGCGCGAGGCGCGGCTGATGGAGTCGCGCCGCCGCTGCGCCGTCGAGCTCGGCCTCGACCCTGACGGCGTCGCCGAGGTCTTCGAGGTGATCCTCCGGCACTCGCGCACGCTCCAGGAGCGGCGCTCCGCCGTCTAGCGCGCGGCGCAGGCGACCGGCTCCTCACACCGAAACACGAGGCACACCGAGCGCGTCGAGCGGGTATCGACAGAGAGTCAGGAGAGCGTCGATGCCTCGCTCTCCGCGCCACGTGCGTCGGCTTTCTTCGTGTTTCTCCGATTCTCGCGCTGCTATCACGGCCTCTTCGAGGGGGCGCTCCGTGGCGCTCGGTGGCGCACGAATTCCTCTTTCCACCCTGGCGTGCTCCGGTGTAGGGTCTGCGTGCGGGAATCATGCAGCGGCGTCAGGCGCCCCCTTGTGGATACTGCAGGTGAGGCCTGGGTCGCAGATAAGACAGCGCCTCGATTACGATACGAGCTCGTCGGCGCAGGGCAGCGCACGGGAGGGGCTGGAATGGATCTGCGGAGCGGCCATGCCGGGCGGGCCGAGCGTCCCGGGGCTGAGCGTGGCCGGCGTGCGCTCCGCGCGCCGGCGCCCCCGCGCAGGGCTGCCTTCAGGAAGTCCCTTCGGCGCCCGGAGGGGCGCTCCGGCAGGTGGGCGGGCGTGCTCACCCTCCGCCGCGGGCGCGCGCTGCGTCCCTGCGGCGACATGGTTTCCCCGAGCCTCCTCGCACGGAGCGCTGGAGCGGGCTGGAGCGGATGCGGCAGACGCCGCCTGAAAGCGGTGGACACAGCCCCATTCCTGAGGATGCTGCGAGGCTGGCCGCGGCGCTGACAACGGAGCAAGGGGGGCAAGGAGACGCGGGATGAGGGCAGAAGTAGGCAGAGTCAACATCCTGATCGTTGACGACAGGCCTGAGCAGCTCCTCTCCCTGGAGGCAGTCCTCGCGCCGCTCGGCGAGAACATCGTCAAGGCGGCGTCCGGGAGGGAAGCGCTTCGCCATCTCCTTCAGGAGGAGTTCGCGGTCATCCTCCTCGACATCAAGATGCCTGAGATAGATGGGTTCGAGACGGCGACGCTCATCCGCAAGCGGAGGAGCACGCTGCACACGCCGATCATCTTCCTGACGGCGCACACCGAGCGCGTCTATGTCGAGCGCAGCTATTCGCTCGGGGCGGTCGATTACATCATGACCCCGTTCGCCCCCGAGGTCCTCCGCACCAAGGTGTCAGTCTTCGTCGATCTCTTCAAGAAGACACAGAAGATCAAGCTCCAGGCGGAGTCGCTGCGCGCGCACGCGGAGCAGCTCCAGCGGCTCAACCGCGCCGCGCTCACGATCAACTCGGCCCTGTCGCTCGACGCCATGGTCGCGGCGATCACGGAGGCGGCCCGCGACGTCGGCGGCGCCCATCAGGCGATGACCCTCGTGAAGCTGGAGCGGCCCGGTGAGCGGGCGCGGACCGCGGTGTCGCTCTCGGAGCGGTACACGACGTTCCAGAAGGAGGCGCCTCCCCCCATCGCCGGCAAGCTGTGCGCGCTCGTCTGCGCCAGGAACAGGCCTCTCCGGCTGACGCAGCGAGAGCTCTCGCTGCACCCGGAGTGGCTGGACAACGGCGGGCAGAGGCCCCCGCCGCGGGGGTACCTCGCGGCGCCCCTCACCGCGGCCGACGGCCAGAACATCGGGACGATCCAGCTCTCGGACCGGAACGACGGCGAGTTCTCCGACGACGACGAGACCGTCCTCGTGCAGCTCGCGCAGCTCGCTTCCATCGCCATCCAGAACTGCGTGCACGCCGAGGCGCGCGAGGCGAACCGCCTGAAGGACGAGTTCCTCGCCACGCTTTCCCACGAGCTGCGCAGCCCGCTGAACGCGATCCTCGGCTGGACGCACCTCCTGCGGTCCGAGCCGTTCGATGAGCAGCGGGTGTCCCACGGGCTCGAGGTGATCGAGCGCAACGTGGCCGCGCAGACGAAGCTCATCGAGGATCTCCTCGACGTCTCGCGGGTCACGACGGGCAAGCTGAGCATCAGCGCCGCGCCGATGGCGCTCGCGCCCGTCGTGGAGACCGCCATCGACGCGATCCGCCCCGCCGCCGAGGCGAAGGGCCTCACGATCGACGTCTCGCTCGACCCCGACATCGAGGTGAACGGCGACGCGGATCGGCTGCAGCAGGTCGTCTCGAACCTCACGTCCAACGCGCTCAAGTTCACCCGTCCCGGGGACCATATCCTCGTCTCCCTCCGGCGGGCCGGCGCGACGGCGGAGCTCACGGTGCGCGACACGGGGGAGGGGATCGCGCCGGATTTCCTCCCGCTCGTCTTCGAGCGCTTTCGCCAGGCCGACAGCACGAGCCGCAGGACGCACGCGGGCCTCGGCATCGGGCTGTCCCTTGTGCGCCATATCGTCGAGATCCACGGCGGCTCGGTCGTGGCCGACAGCCCTGGGTTGCACAAGGGGTCGACGTTCGTGGTCCGGCTCCCGCTCCTCGGGGTCGGGCGCAACTCGCTCCCGGCGCTCTCGAGGGAGGGGCGGTCGCGCTCGCTCGCTTGCTCGGAGTCCGCGTCCAATCTCGGCGGGCTCCGTGTCCTGCTCGTCGAGGACGACGCGGACGCCAGGGAGCTCCTTCAGGAGGTGCTGTCGCAGCACCACGCCGAGGTGACGGCCGTGGCTTCGGCCCGCGAGGCGCTCGCGGCGTTCTGCGCGGATCTCCCGCACGTGCTCGTGAGCGATATCGCCATGCCGGGCGAGGACGGCTATGAGCTCATCCGCGCCATCCGCCAGCGCCCGCCGCAGGCCGGCGGCGATCTGCCCGCGCTGGCCCTGACGGCCTATGCTCGCAAGGAGGACCAGAAGCGCGCGCTCGACGCCGGCTTCCACATGCACGCCACGAAGCCGATCGAGCCCGCCGCCCTCGTGGCCGCCGTGGCCAGCCTCGCGGCCCGGGCCCGCGCAGGCGACCTCCCCTGCGCCCGGGAGCGAGGGTCGAGCGAGGAGATCAACCCGTGAAGAGCGCGCGGAGACGAGGGGCCGCGGGCGCTCCATAGCGGCGCGCCTCCGCGTTCTCCGTCGCTCGCATATCCAACCTGAGCTCGCTCGCTACCTCGCCCGCCCCGCCAGCGATATCGGGTCTCTCCCCAGCGTGCCTGCGCTCGTGAGCAGGGACGAGGACCATGGCCGATGGGCATCGGGCCTGGGACTTGCACTTCTTGCACGTGATGACGCGAACGTGTCCTCATGACCAGACCGGGAGCCGACCCATCGGGGCCAGACGAGGCGCGTCCGCGCTGCAGTCGGGCTCTGTTCGCGTGTGGCGCGGCGCCGGCGCCGCTCCTCCAGGCCGCTCACGCGAGGAGGCTTTGGCTCATGGGGCCCTCACCTCTGGAGGTCAATCCGTTATGGCGGATGAGCTGTCAGGCGCAGTCGCTCTTCACGCGTCATGTTCGCCCCGCGTCGATGTAGGCGAATGTGCTTGACCAGCGGGAGCTCACGGGGGGGCACCCACATGCAACGATGATGCAGTGAGACAAAAAGCTTGCGTAATCCAGTATGGTGGCTTATCGTCCACCATAACGGAATCCCCACGGAGTTGACACCGGCCCATCGAATGCAGCGTGCTCATAGCGCTTTTTAGGGCGCACATTTTGCGCGAATTTGCGTGGATTGAGTCGCTTGGCGGTGTGGAGCGGTGATCGGCGCGGGGTTCTGCCGAGTCATTCTTTGGGGGGGACAACCCAACGGAGAGAACGAACCATGAACGCTTCGAAGAGCATCTTTGCAAGCGCGCTGCTGCTAGGCGCGACCATGATGATGATCGGCGCCGGATGCGGCGATGACGATGGGACCACCACCTCCTCCACGACGACGAGCTCGGCGTCGGGCACGGGCGGCGAAGGCGGCGAAGGCGGCGAAGGCGGCGCCGGCGGCGAGGGTGGCGCGGGTGAGGGCGGCGGCACCGGCGGCGAGGGTGGCGCGGGCGAGGGCGGCGGCACCGGCGGCGCGGGTGGCGAGGGTGGCGCGGGCGGCGGCACCGGTGGTGCCGGCGGCGCTGGCGGCGCTGGCGGCGCCGGCGGCGCGGGCGGCGCGGGCGGCGCCTGAGACGAGCGCGTCGATAGCGGCCATCCCTCGCCGAGCCCGCGGTACGGCAGGCGGGGGATAGGCCGTTGGAGCGCCACTCATCACCTCCCGTCCCCATGCGTCTTCGCGGCTGCATGGCTCGGTCGGGCGTTGTTCGGCGCTCTATCGCGATGTGCAGGTTCGTGGGATGCTAGCTCGACCGCCAGGCCAGCGCGTTAGGCGTGCGAATGTGCGCTGAAGCGAGCCGAACGACGCGGATGAGCCCGTAGCGCACGAAGTTGCGCCGCGCTGTAGGCTCGGGAATCACGGGTAGGCTGGGAGACGGCAGGTGCTCTGTGTCTTCCCACCGTCCCGTGGTGTCCCGAGCATTTTGATTTCGGAAACTGTGTCTGTCAGCGCCGGCCTCGAGGGGCTGGGTGCAGGACGGCGTCTGCGCTGCTGCCGCGCGCTCTACCGCGCTGCCACGTGTCTTTCGCGCTGCGGCGCGCCTTGTTCGCACGGCCGCATTCCCCTTCGCGCTTGTACGCATCTCGGACGGAGCCATGGCGCAGACGCGCTCGCGCTATGCATGTTTTGCGGCCCCTCTGGTGCCAGCGTCATGGATTTTCAGAGGGGATGGCCCTTCGCGATGTGAGCTTTGCCCGCGGCGCCCCCGCGAAGCCTCGCTGAAGCTCTCCCCTTCCTGGCGGGGGATCCTGTCGGGCGGCGGGACGGACCCGGACGCACCCCGCTGCAGCGGGGCTAGCGCGCCTCGTTGCAGCGCCGCAACTCGCTCGTGGGGCTAGCGTCGCGGTTGCACGCACGGAGTTCCTCGGTGAGGCGAGCGACCTCGTCGGCGAGGGCTTCATTGCAGCGACGGAGCTCGCGCGAGGTGCTCTGCGCGTCGCGGTGGCGCAACGCGTTGTGCACGGCCACCGCCGCCTGCGATGCGAGGAGGCCGCAGAGCTCGACCTGGCCGGCGCGGAACGCGCCAGCGGTCGCGCCGTTCTCCGCGTAGAGCACGCCGGTGAGGCGGCCCTGATGCGTCATGGCGAGGCACAGGATCGACCTGAGGCCGCCCTCGAGCAGGTAAGGGTCGTCCGCGAACCGTTCGTCCAGGGCCGCGCTGGTGAGGGCGATCGGCTGCTGTGTCTGGGCGACGTGCTGGACGACGCTCGCGGCGAGATCGGCGGTGGAATCGAGCGGCGTCGCGGGTCCGAGGCGGACCCCTCCGCGGTCGCCGTCGAGCTCGGCCTCGATGGTCAGCGCGCCGTCGCGCGCGAGGACCAGCACGGCGCGCTGCGCCCCCGCGCTCTCGCTCAGGGCCCGGAGGAGCCGCTCGAAGAGGCGCTCCAGGACGAGCTCCCCGCAGAGCGCGCGCGAGACGCGGAGGAGGGCGAACGCGTCGAGCGACGTGGGGCGCTCCGTGCTCGCCGGGAGTGAGGACTCCGGCGGACGGCTCTGCTGCCCGACGAGCGCGGCGCGCGCCACGAGGTGCGGGTACTTTCGCGACAGCTGTCGCGCTTTGGCCTGCGCGCCCCACCGCAGATAGCCCTCGTGGGCGTCGGCCATGTAGACGTGGGCGATCCTCTCCCTGCCGCTCGCCAGGTGGAACTTCGCGCAGAGCTCGCTGGCGAGCGCCTCGTCCCGGACGAAACCGTTCACCTTCGCCGACTCGATCGCCTGATCGTAGAGCTTCATCGCCGCGAGCTCCTCGCCGGCGGCGCGCGCGGACTCCGCGCGGAGGAGGAGGTGCTTGTGACGGTAGTTGTCCGGGCACCGCTCGCCCCACTCCGAGAACCGATCCCGGTAGCTCGCCACCGAGACGGTGGTCAGCTGCCGGCCGCGCGCCAGCGCGGGCGAGAGCAGCGTCAGGCAGGTGTAGAAGAACACCTCTGTCGCGAGGTGATCGTCGACGCCGCCCTGCATCCTCGCCTCGGCCAGCGAGCCCATCCGCAGCGCCCCCTCGTAGTCCTCGTTGAGGAAGCAGATCTGCTGCCGCAGCGCGTAGTGGACGCGCGCGGCGGCGCCGTGCGCAGGCGCCGAGAGCTTCGCTTCATCCGCTGCGTCGTCGAGATCACCGTGGCTGGGCGGGCGGGACGCGCCGGCGCGCGTCGCGTCCATCAGGTCGTCGAGCGCGCGGCGCACCCCGGTCAGCGCGAGGGCGGCGAGCTCCTCCCGCGCGCGCCGCACCAGCGAGAGGAATCCGTCGACCTCGGCCCGCACCGCCTCGCACTCGTCGCCGAGCCCGAACCGAACGAGCGCCGTGTGGACGCACGCCTGGGACAGATAGGTGAGATCGCCCGTCCTGTGCCCCGCCTCGAGCGCGGCCTGGAAGAGATCGAGGCTGGAAAGGAGATGATCGGTGAAGACGCTGACGTGGGCCCCGAGCACGACGCGCAGCCGGCACGAGAGCTCGGGCTGGCCGGACCTCTCGTTCATCTCGAGCGCGAGCTGGCCGAGCTCGTAGGCCTCGTCGTAGCGGCGGAGCACCCGCGCGGCGACCCAGGCGTAGGCCATGTAGCCGTACGAGGAAACTCCGCCGTGGCCGTGCTCCAGCGACAGGTTGACCTGCCTGGCCGCGATGAGCGACAGGTTGACCTGCCTGGCCGCGATGAACGTGCAGAGCGGCGGGTTCACCGTTGCGGCGGGGAGCATGAGGGCCATGAGGAGCCGGAGCGCCGCGCGGGTCCGGGCGTCCGACGCCTCGGGCTCGTCAAGCAGATCCTTGAGCCGGCGCGTGCCGAGCGCGGCGCGCGCGGCCGCGAGCTCGGCGTCTGCTGCTGCCTTCCGCCCCGGCCCGTCCTCGGGGAGGGGGACGCCGAGCATCGCGAGGGCCGTCTTTCCGAGCGCCACCGCCTCGTCGAGCCGGCCCTGCGTTGTGTACACGGCGATGCGCAGCTCGTGCGCCCTGGCCCGCTCGAGATCCGAGCGCGCCTCCGCCGCGAGCACGTCGAGCAGCGCCTCCGCGCGCTCGAGCCGGCCGCCGAGGTGCGCGCACTCGGCCGCCTCCGCGTGCAGCGAGAAGGCGATCTCGTGGTCTCGCTTGAAGCTCCCGTCCGGCAGCGCCGCGATCCCGGCCTCGAAGAGATCGGCGGCCGCCGGGGTCGCGCCCCGCTCCCTCGCCTTGCGGCCCGCGGCGAGGTTCATCGCGGCGAGCGCCGCCCGCTCGCGCGGCTCGACGATCAAGGGCGCGCCGAGGTTCAGGTGGTGCGCGGCCTCGAAGAGCGCCTCGTCCGAGCGCTCGCGCTGTGATCGCGCCTCGGCCATACGCCCGAGGCGCAGGTGGACCGCGCGCCGCTCCGCGTCAGGGAGGGCGGCGTAGGCGTCGATGTCGACCTTCAGCACCTGCGCACGCGCAGTGCGCTCGTCAGCGGGCTTGCAGAGCAACTTCATCGCCATCTCCGAGGCGATCGCGGGGGGCGCCGGCGGCGAGGGCGGGGCTGGCGCGGGGGGGGGCCGCGCAGTCGCGCCTTCGCTCGCAGGGAGCTCCGTCGTGATCGTAGATGGGTGGGGGATCATGGAGCGGCCGGCGCCCGCGGTCGCGGGCTCCTCCAGCGGGAATACGTCCGCCGGAGTCGGGTGGCAGCATCCTACCTTAAGTGGGCGTGGGTGCGCTACGGTGGTAGACGCCCGTCTTTCCGTTCTGCGCGCGCCGACGGCCACCCGCGGAGCCGGGGGGGGAGGGCGGCCTCGGGGTCCGCGCGGGCGCCCCGCCCGGGGCTCGCGGCTCCCGACGCCCCGGCGTCAGGGCCGCCCCGGCGTCAGGGCCTTGCGCGCGAGCAGCCTGCCCCATCGCCTGCGCCTCGCCGGACCAGGCGACGTTCAAGATGCCAGTCGCCCGCGCCTCGACGGCAGCGGCGAGCGACTCGACCGTATTCGACAATCGATGATCTGGATACGGAACAGGCGGTGTCCAGGGCGAGAGATGCCCTATCCATCTCTGTCGGCGCGCGCGTGTCAGCGCGCGAGTCGAACGATCGCGCGACCGGGGTCGAATGGCCGGCTCGCCCTGGAGCGACGGGGCGAAGAGGACATGAGGCGGCGCCGAACGAACGCGTCCTGCTGCCCCGGATGAGCCCGCATCCAGCGAGAAAAGTTTGGAGTTTTCAACTTCGCGAGAAGCTTGAAAGGCGCGGGCCATGGTCCGCATCCTGCAATGTTTCCAGTGTGCCCGCGTCGAGGCGGGAGAGGAGATTCAGTATGTGGTCTGTCTTGAGAGCACGGAGCGCCCTCTGCGGCGTCATCTGCTGTGGCGCCGGGTGTATGTCCTCGGAGGCTGCGGACGCTGTGTCGGAGGGCGAACCCGGAGGCGACAGCGGCGGTGCGGCGCGGGCGAACGCCGAGCACGCCTCGCCTCCCGGGATGTGCGAGATGGGGGCAGTCGGCCCCGGGGGCGTGTGTCCGGGTGCCGCGGTCGCACCCAGCGGGCGGCTGGCCGGAGCGGCGGGGCTCGGCGACAGCGAACGGGCCGAGCGGGCGTGCCGGCAGAGATCGTTCAGCCGGCAGTATCCTGGCAAGGGCGCGACCCTGCGCGGCTTCACGGTCGACGGCGCCGGGCGCGCGCTGCTCGCCGGCTCCTTCGAAGGGGAGCTGACCTTCGGCAGCACCCGGCTGCGGAGCGCGGGCGCGACGGACGCCTTCGTCGCCGAGCTCGACGCGTGCGGCGCTCCGCTCTGGAGCAAGCAGTTCGGCGACGGCACGGCGCAGAGCGCCATCGACGTGGCCGCGAGCAGCGGGGGTCAGTCGCTCGTGCTCGGCGATTTCTCCGGCACGGTCCGCTTCGGCGCGCACCGGCTCACGGCGGCGTCGCCCTCGGGCGCGGACCTGTTCCTCGCGAAGCTCGGCCCGCGCGGCGCGGCGAGCTGGGCGGCGCAGATCTCCGCGGAGGAGGACGCGATCCTGAGCGGCACGGCGCTCGCCGCCGATGGCCGCGGCGGCGCGCTCGTGCTCGGCAGGCTGGAGGGGGCCGCGAAGGTCGCCGGCGCGCGGATCGAGCGGCGGGCGATCGGCGCCTTCGTCGTCCGGCTCGACGCCTCGGGTCGCTTCGCGTGGGTCAGCCTGCCGCCGAGCGGCTCCGACAGCGACGAGATCGGCATCGAGGTCGACCGCGACGGGAACGCGATCCTCGCGAGCCAGGACGGGCGGGGCACGGCGACGTTCGTGACCAAGCTGGACCGGAACGGAGAGCTCGTGTGGCACAAGCGGTTCCGTGGCTCGCCGGATCAGCTCGAGGAGGCGTACGACCTCGCCGTGGATCCAGAAGGCGCCGCGTTGCTCTCCGGCAGCGGCGTCTTCGGCGAGCCCGATCTGCCGGGCGGCCCGCGGCCGTTCGTCGCCAAGATCGGCCCGGATGGCCGTGTGATCTGGGTGAAGCGCTTCGACGCGCGGAGCCCCCGCCGCATCACGGCGAGCGGCGAGCGCGTGGTGCTGGCAGGCGATGCGCTGTGCGCGTCGGCGGATGAGCCGGCGTCGTGCAGCGCGTGGGCGGCCGAGCTCAGCTCCAGCGGAGAGGAGCAGTGGACCCGGCGCATCGGCGCGGACGTCCACGTCTCCGGGCTGGAGATGGACCCGTGGGAGAGCCCGATGCTGGCCGGGTCCTTCCAGGGCACGATGGCGCTCGGGGACGAACGCCTCTCCAGCGACCAGGGCGCGCTCTTCCTGACCCGCTTGCCGGACCCGGGCTGACCGCGCGCGGGCGCTCGGGTCCTGCCGGAGAGATCGCCTGGCAAGCGCCCGGCGCCGGTAGACGGCGCGGCGCTGGCCCGGCTCACACGCCGAGCGCGCGGCGGACGGCGTCGACGATCTCCTCGGGGGTGCCGCCGACGTCGACGCGGATCGCGTCCTCGGGCGGCTCCAGCGCGGCGAGCTGCGTCGAGAGGAGGCCGGGGGGCATGAAGTGATCCTTGCGCGCCGAGAGGCGCGCGGCGATCAGCGCTGGATCGCCGGTCAGGTGCACGAGGCGCATCCGCGCGGGGTCGACGAGCAGCTGCGCGCGGTGCGCCGCCTTGAGCGCCGAGCAGGCGATCACGGCGCCGCGCCCCTCGTCGAGGAGCTGGCGGATGCGCGCGGTGAGCGCCGCGATCCACGGCGCGCGATCCCGATCGTCGAGCGGCTTGCCGGCACGCATCTTCTCGATGTTGGCGGCGGGATGGAAGTCGTCGGCGTCGACGAGCTCCCATCCGAGCTCGCGCGCAAGGCGCGCCCCGACCGTCGTCTTCCCGGCGCCGCTCACGCCCATCACGAGCACGATCACGGGCGCCGCGCCTCTCCGATGGCTGTCTCTCGCGCTCTCCGCATGGTGGGAGCCATCCTATCATGGGCGGTTCGGCACGCCCCCTGCTGCGCCGGGCGCATGCGTAGGCCTCCGATCCCTGTGGTCCTGTTGCCATTTTCCCTGCTCTGCGCCGGTTGCTCCTCTGGCGGCGCCGAGCCGGAGCCGCGGCCCTCGCCGTCCGGGTGCGCCGATCCGGGCACCGCGGGCTGCGTCGTCGCCTCGGACAGGCAGCGGGCCCGCGCGCCTCGGGTGCCGGAGGCCGACGCCAGGGAGCTCGCCCTCGGCAACACGGCGTTCGCGCTCGAGCTCTACCGCCGGATCGGCGCCGCGCCGGGCAACCTCTTCTGCTCGCCGTACAGCGTGTCGAGCGCGCTGGCGATGACGTACGCCGGCGCGCGCGGGGAAACGGCGGAGCAGATGGCGCGCGCGCTGCGCTTCACGCTGCCGCAAGCGCGGCTCCACCCGGCGTTCAACGCGCTCGACCTCGCGCTCGCGCGCCGCGGCGAGGGCGCCGAGGGGCGGGACGGCAAGGGGTTCCGGCTCCACATGGCCAACGCGATCTGGGGGCAGGTCGGCTCCGCGTTCGTGCCGTCGTTCCTCGACGTGCTGGCGGAGAGCTACGGGGCCGGGCTGCACGTCGTCGACTTCGTCCAGGCGCCCGACGAGGCGCGGGGGATCATCAATGGCTGGGTGGCCGAGCGCACCGAGGACCGCATCAAGGACATCCTGCCAGAAGGCGCCCTCGGGTCCTCGACCCGGCTCGTGTTGACGAACGCCATCTACTTCAACGCTGCCTGGCAGTTTCCGTTCGAGGAGGAGGAGACGACTCCGGGGAGCTTCACGCTGGCGGACGGCTCCGCGGTGTCCGTGCCGATGATGACCAACCACGCGCAGGTCCGTTATGGCGAGGGCGACGGCTACGAGGCGCTGGAGCTGCCCTACGACGGCGGTGAGCTGTCGATGGTGCTCGTGCTCCCGTCGGAGCTCGGCGGCTTCGAGGCGGGGCTCGATCCGGAGCGGCTGGATGGCGTCCTCGCCTCCCTCGGGTCGCGGAGCGTCACGATGGCGCTGCCGCGGTTCAAGATCGCCTCGACCCTGGATCTCGCCCCGCCGCTCGAGGATCTGGGGATGCCCGCCGCCTTCTCCGATCACGCGGATTTCTCGGGGATGAGCGTCCAGGGCGGCCTGTTCATCACCGATGTGCTCCACGAAGCGTTCGTCTCCGTGAACGAGGCGGGCACCGAGGCGGCGGCGGCGACGGCGGTGGTGATCGGCGAGACGTCGGCGCCCGAGCCCGCCGCCATCCGCTTCGACCGCCCGTTCCTCTTCGTCATCCGGGATCGCGCGACGGGCGCGATCCTGTTCGTCGGCCGCGTCGCCGACCCGTCCAGGTAAGAGCGCCGGGTCCGGACGAGCGAGGCATCCTGCGACAGGCGTTGCATCCTGCCTCATGGCGCCGCGTGCCCGCCTCTGAGTGAGGGGGCGCGCGCGCCGCGAGCCCTCCTCAGTAGAGGCGGGGGACGAGCCGCGCGGACGTCCGGCGCGCGTAGTCGTCGTATTCCGGAAAGGTGTCGCGCAGCACGCGCTCCTCGTATCCCATGCGGATGACCTGCAGGATCATCTCGACCGTGTAGATCAGGACCGCGGCGATGGACGGATAGATCAAGATGATTCCCGTCCCCTGGATCAGGGTGGCGAGATAGACAGGGTGGCGCACGAGCCGGTAGGGGCCGCTCGTGATGAGGCGTCGCGCCTCGGGCATGACGCTGAACGACTTGCCCAGCCACCCGATGCTGACCACGGCGAGCGCCATTCCACCGATGATGAACAGCGTGCCAATCACCAGACGGCCGGGCATCGGCGGGGTCTTGGGCAGCCATGCGATGCTCGCCGGCAGCAGGCCGGCGGCGAGCGCGGTGATGCGAGGTACGACGCCGCTCAGCTTGCGTACAGGGCGGAGGCGAACGAGCGTGAACGCCGCGACGAGCAGCAGGTAGACCTCGGTGGCCACGAGCGAGGCCACCGTCGTCCCGTAGGTGAGCCCCCTGGGCCCGCTCCAGAGAAACAGGTGAGCATAGAGTTCGCGCCCGACGAACAGGGCGTTATAGAGCATGAGGACGGCGAGCGGCAGCCGCATCGCGAGGTCGTAGATCACCGCGCCATTCATTGTATCCCCCCTTACTTCGCATCGTGAGAGGGGGCGCGAGCGAGGTCAAGCCAGCAGGGCTTTCGTCGCGTCGGATCCATCATCCATCCACCGCGGGCGCAGCGCGCTTCGACGGCGGCGGGGCCGCGGGACGATCGATGTCTGTCGGAGACAGCGCCTGCGGGGGAGAAGGAGAGTTCAGCCGTATCGGAGCTTGAGGAGGAACACGGTGCCCGAGAGCACGAGGGTGATCGCGTTCGCGACGACGATGGGCACGTCCTGCGTGAGCACGCCGTGAACGAGCCACAGGCCCACGCCGGCGACGAACGCCGCGTACATGCCGACGGAGATCGAGCGTGTGTCGCGCGTGCGCAGGGTGCGCAGCACCTGAGGAAGAAAGGAGATCGTGGTGAGGGTGGCCGCGACGAGCCCGAGCGTGGTCACTGCTGCTGGCGTCATCCGTTCTGTCGTGTCCCTTCGGTTCGCCCGAGGTGCATAGGGGAGGCGTATCCGGAGAGACAGGGAGATAGGGATGTTTTATCGACGCCTCCACGCTTCCACGTGGCGCGGCGTCCACCTTGGGGAGGGCCGCGGCGCTCAGCTGGTCGGCCCGCCGGGGCGCTCACACCGCCTCGACCATCCTCTCCACCGCGTCGCTGATCTCCTGCTCATCCAGCGCCGCGAACCCGAGCCGCAGGAAGGGGCGCTTCTTGCCGTCGAACGCGAACCGCCGCCCCGCGGAGAACGCCACCTTCCGCGCGAGCGCGCGCTCGGCCCAGGCGTCCGCGTCGATCGCGGCGTCCACCTTGGCCCACAGGGCCATACCGCCGGCAGGCACGGCGAAGTCGAGCGCGCCGGGGAGCCGCGCGCGCAGCGACGCGACGAGCCGATCGCGCCGCGCCCGGTAGGCGCGGCGCGCGCGCTGCGCATGGCGCTGCACCTCGCCGTCCTCGAGGAGCTCGGCGACGGCGCGCTCCACGGCGTGGTCGCCCTGCCGGTCGACGAAGGTGCGGTGGAGGGAGAGGCGCTCGACCAGCGGTCCGGGGGCGACCACGAAGCCGATCCGGAGCCCGGGGGCGAGGATCTTGGACAGGGTGCCGATGTAGACGACGACGCCGGCCGTGTCCGCGCTGGCGAGCGGCAGCACCGGGCGGCCGTCGTAGTGGAACTCGTGATCGTAGTCGTCCTCGAGGACCGCGATCCGGCGGGCCCGGCAGAGCTCGAGGAGCGCGATGCGCCTGCCGGGCGCGAGCACCGCGGTCGTGGGGTACTGGTGGTGCGGGGTGACGTAGACGGCGCGCAGGCGCTCCCGCTCTGCGAGCTCCGAGAGCGCGTCGACGGAGAGGCCCGCGGCGTCGACCGGCAGCGGGAGGAGCCGCGCGCCTGCGAGGCGGAGCGCCTCCCACGCGGGGCGGTAACCGTAGGACTCGACGGCGACCGCGTCGCCCGGCGCGATCAGGGCGCGGGCGACGAGGTCGAGCGCCATCTGGCTGCCGCGCGTGACGATTACCGACTCCGGCCCGGCGGCGAGGCCGCGCACCGCCGAGAGCATCGCGGCGAGGGCGGCGCGGAGGCGCTCGTCGCCGCGCGGATCGGCGTAGTCGAGCAGCTGCTTCGACCCGGCGTGCAGCGCGCGGCGGTAGGCGCGCGCCAGCGCCGCGGTCGGGACGAGGCGCATGTCGGGGAGGCCGCCGCTCATGCGGAGCGTGCCGGGCGGGATGATGGGCACGTGCCGGAGCGAGGTCGCGCCGAGATCGAAGCCGAGCCGCGCCGGCACCTCCGCCCGCGCGGCCGCGCGCCGGGCGAAGCCGCGGGGCGCCGGCGCCGGCAGCTCCGCCGAGACGAAGGTGCCGCGCGCGGCGCTGGCCTCGATCCAGCCCTCGGCGGCGAGCTCGCGGTACGCGGCGAGGACGGTGTTGCGATGGACCGACAGGGACCGCGCGAGCGCGCGGCTGCCCGGCAGCTCGGCGCCGGCGCGGAGCCGGCCGCGGCGGATGTCGTCGGCGAGGGCGCGCGCGATCTGGAGGAAGATCGGCTGCGGCGCGGCGGGATCGACCGCGAGGGCGAGCTCCCAGGGCATGTCAGCTGGTCTAGCAGAAATCGGCGAACCGGATCTTTCGAGAGTACCAGGTGCGCGCCAACCTCGGTCCATGCGCAGGGAGATTTTTCGCATGGAGAGGGCGGAGGCCGAGGCGCTCCTCGGTCTCGCGGAGGTGGTCCACCTGGCGTCGACGACGGCGGAGGGCCAGCCGGTCTTGAGGACGGTGCACGGCGTCGTGGTCCGGGGCGCGATCGCGTTCCACGGCGCGCCCGTGGGCGAGAAGACCGAGGCTGTCGGCCGGCCCGCGGTGGTGTCGTGCGAGCAGGTCGTCGCGTCGATCCCGAGCTACTTCACCGATCCGGAGCGGGCGTGCCCGGCGACGACGCTCTACCGGAGCGCGCAGGTCCACGGGGTGATCGAGCGCGTGGACGATCCGGATCACAAGGCCGAGGTGCTGGAGGCGCTGATGCAGAAGTACCAGCCCGAGGGCGGGTACACGCCGCTCGACGCGTCGAGCCCGCTCTACCGCAAGGCGATCGCCGGGATCCTCGTGCTCGCGGTCCCGCTGTCGCGGCTCGACGGCAAGGCGAAGCTCGCGCAGAACCGGACGCCCGAGGAGCGGGCGCGGATCCTCACGAAGCTCTGGGAGCGGGGTGCGCCGGGCGATGCCGCGGCGATCGAGCTGCTCCGCGGCGCTTGCCTGGACACGCCGGTGCCCGAGTTCCTGCAGGCGCCGGCGGGCTGCGTGCTCGCGTGCGCGCTGGGCCAGCGCGACGTGGCAGCGGCCGTCGATCTGCTGGAGGGCGGCTACTGGAACCAGGGCGTGTCGCGCGAGGCGATCGCGCGGGCGCTGCTCGGGTCGTCGGCGTGGGTGGGCGCGCGCGACGCGGCGGGCCGGCTCGTGGCGACGGCGCGGGCGATCAGCGACGGGAGCAGGCGCGCGTGGATGTACGACGTGATGGTCGCCCCCTCGCTGCGGGGCCGCGGCGTGGGTGAGGCGGTGGTGCGGCTGCTGCTCGGGCACCCGGCGGTCCGCGGCGCGAGCCACGTCCACCTGGGCACCCAGGACGCGCACACGTTCTACGCGCGGTTCGGTTTCCGTGACCGCGCGGCGCTGCCGCCGCGGCCGTTCACGTCGACGGAGATGCAGCTCGTCCGCGCGTGAAGCGGCGCTCGGGCGGCCGACGCGGCCGTGCGGAGGCGGCTCATGGCACATTCCGCAACAAGCCATGGCGATGTGTGCCATGCGGTTCGTGTGCACGACGCGAGACGCCGCGGTTTTGTCGGTGTCCGTGCCGGCACACCCGTTGCGTCACCGCTGTCACATGGAACGCACATTCTCCACGTTTGCTCTTGCGCTCATGTCTCTCGCGCCGCTCTGCACGACAATCGCGTGCGGTCCTGCTCCTATGCCGTTCAACGACGACTACCTCGGGGGCAGCGACGATAACCCCGGCGGCAGCGACGATAACCCCGGCGGCAGCGACGATAACCCCGGCGGCAGCGACGACGACCCCAGGGGCAACGACGACGACCCCGGGAGCAACGACGATGACCCGACGAACCCAGAGCAGGCGTCCGTCTGCGAGCCTCGACAGGCCGGGACTTCGGCTGATTTCGAGCTCATTGTGGAGGATTGGCCGGATGATCCGTCCGATGAGTATTCTTACAATCTCGCCGCGCCCTGCCACGTGGAGGCAGTCAGCGCAGCATCGCGCGACCTCGCGTGTACGTACGCAGACGGCACGGTGCACGGCCTGACGCTCACCATTTCCAATCTGCACATCGTCGGTGCTATTCCGGCGAGCGGTCCCGTGTTCCTTCGGGCGGCGCGATATGAGGAGTTCAGCGAGGTCTATCAGTGGTTCGAGGTGCGCGCCGGCTCCGATGTCACGGGCGCGCTGCTCGCGGCAGGCGTTCGCGCTTCGAACTGGACCCCTGATGGCTATTTCACACCGATCGCGATGTTGCCGGCCGCCGAAGAAGGATGTCCCGTAGAAATCCGACGTGAATGCCTGAGCAGCCGCAGATCCCGGATCCAGTTCTGGGTCGACCATGTGCCCGGCGCCTCGATTCTCGACGGTCACGAAGGGGATATCGACGCGAGCGGGGCATACCGTGCGATCGTGGGCACGAGCGTGGACAACTTCGTGAGCGACCCTGGCGCCTGCCACCCGGGCGACGATCCGAGCTACGCTTATGAGTGGCGTGTCTTGATTGGCGCAAAAGCGAGCGGTGGCCCCTAGAACTTCGCCTGGAGCGCGCGGCCACGCCACCGACACAAGCGCCGAAGAGTCGGCCGGCCACCGTCGTGCCCTCTAGCGGCGCTCCCTCGAACGGCGATCAGCGCGCGGCAGCCCGAAACGCAACCGACCAACGTTGCGCTCGCGTGGATTCCGGGCGAAGCACAGCCGAGCCAGCCGCGAACGTTGCGGAGAGGCAGAGGACCCAGCGCGCCACAGTGGATTCGAACCACTGGCCTTCGGCTCCGGAGGCCGACGCTCTATCCAGCTGAGCTAGTGGCGCACTCTCGCGGGTTTCGCGAGGGCCCGGAACCTACCCAAGACCTGGCTCCCGCGCAACCCCTTTCCTGCACCTTTGCGCGCCGCCGCCCCGCCCACCCCGACCCGTCGCTCGCCGAGGGGCCCCGCGCCAGCCGTGGTGCCGCTGCCCGCCCGCCCCGCGAGGGCGGCGTGGCGATGGCCAAAATTTGGCCACCGGCCCGTCTGTCCGGCATTCCCGGGGCATGGATGCCCGTCAGCGAAGCTCCGCGATCCCGGCCCCCGCGCGCGGACCCCTCCCGCTCGCCCTGGCCGTCGCCGCCCTCGCCCTGCCGGCCTGCACCGGCGGGGAGAACGCCACGCCCGAGGGCATCATCAGCCTCTCCGCGGGCGCGGCCCAGAAGTCCGCCGAGAACGACCCCGCCACCCTGCCGCGCCCGGACGGGCCCCGCATCGGCGCCGTGCAGATGGTCGCGCCCATCTACGAGAAGGCGGACCGGCGCTCGGCCAAGCTCGGCTACCTCCGCGCGGGCGGGACGGCGCCCCGCGGGGAGAAGCCCGCCGCGTTCGACGACTGCCAGGGCGGCTACTACCGCGTGCTGCCCGCCGGGTACATGTGCGCGGACAGCGACGCCACGATCGACACGCAGCACCCGATCCTCCGGGCGCTCACGCGGCGGCCCGACCTGTCCAAGCCGATGCCGTACCCGTACGCCTTCGTCCGGGCCATCGCGCCGAACTACTACCGGATGCCGTCCACGAAGGAGCAGCTCCAGTACGAGATGAGCCTGGAGCGGCACCTCCGCAGCTACAAGAAGCTCAAGAAGAAGTGGGACGAGGTCAAGGTCGGCGCCAACGACGTGCCGCTCGACCCCGCGGGCAACGCCGTCGCCGACCCGCCCGCGGAGCCGCCCGAGCTCGGCGACAGCGAGCTCTTCGGCGGCAACGGCAGCGACGAGATCCCCTGGTTCTTCAAGGGCGGGCGGCAGCTCCCGAACATCTCGTCGTTCAAGGTCCCGGGCTACGCGATCATCACCAACCGGATCGCGCGCAAGGCAGGGCTCGCCCTCATCGACACCTTCATGGGCGACGGCGGGCGGCGCTTCGCCCTGACGACCGACGCGCGGCTCGTGCCCACCTCGAAGCTCAAGCCCGCCCGCGGCTCCACGTTCCACGGCGTCGACATGACCAAGGGGTGGGAGCTGCCGCTCGCGTTCGTGCACCGGCAGGACGCGAAGCGCTACGACATCTCCGGCGGCGAGATGGAGAAGGCGGGCGAGCTGCCCTGGCACACCGCCGTGCAGCTCACGGGGCGCTCGAAGAAGGTCGGCGGCGCCCGCCTCGTCGAGGCGAAGGACGGGACGTGGGTGCGCGACTCCGACGTCGCCATCGCGGTGAAGCCCTCGGAGCTGCCGTCGTTCGCGCAGGGGAACGTGAAGTGGATCGACATCTCGATCCTGAGCCAGACGCTCATCCTCTACGAGGGCAGGAAGCCCGTCTACGCCACCGCGGCGGCGACGGGCCGCGACGGGCTCGGCGACCCCAAGAAGACCTTCTCGACCGTGCGCGGGACGTTCCGGATCCGCGACAAGCACGTCACGACGACCATGGACGCGCACGAGGTCGACAACAAGTTCGAGCTCCGCGACGTGCCGTGGGTGCAGTACTTCGAGGCCGGCTACGCGATCCACGCGGCGCCGTGGCACGACGACTACGGCAAGCCGCGCAGCCACGGGTGCATCAACCTGTCGCCGATCGACGCGCGCCGGGTGTTCCTCTGGACCGATCCCCCCGTGCCCGAGGGATGGCACGGGGTCAGCGCGGGGAAGGCCACGGGGGAAGGGACCATCGTCCACATCCATCCCTAGAGCGGAGCTCAGGAAGCGGCGGGGGTCAGTCCTCGTCGGCCTCGGCCTTGAAGCCGCTCTCCTTGATCACCTTGTCCTGCACCATCGGCGGGCAGACCTCCAGGTGCTCGACGTTCATCGTGAACGTGCCTTTGCCCTGGGTCATGCTCTTCAGCTTCGACTCGTACTCGAGCACCTCGGCGAGCGGGACGAACGCGTTCACGATCGTCTGGCTCTCGACCGAGTCCGTGCCGATGATCCTCCCGCGGCGGCTGTTGATGTCGCCGATGATGTCGCCCATCGCGACGCTCGGCACCGTCACCGAGAGCCGCACGATGGGCTCGAGCAGCACCGGCGCGCACTGCGCGGCGGCGGCCTTGAAGGCCTTGCTGCCCGCCATCTGGAACGCCGCGTCCGAGGAGTCGACGTCGTGGTACTTGCCGTCGAAGAGCCGGACCTTGACGTCGATCATCGGGTAGCCCGCCAGGACGCCCTTCGACATCGACTTGACGATGCCCTTCTCGACCGAGGGGATGAACTGCCGCGGCACGGCGCCGCCCACGACCGCGTCCTCGAAGACGAAGCCGCCGCCGCGCGGCAAAGGCTCCATGTCGATGTAGCAGACGCCGAACTGGCCATGTCCGCCCGTCTGCTTCTTGTGCTTGCCCTCGATGTTCGTGGCCTTCTTCGAGATCGTCTCCTTGTAGGCGATGTGCGGCGGGCCGAGCCGACAGTCGACCCCGACGCGCCGGCGGATGCGCTCCACCGTGATCTCGAGGTGCAGGGCGCCGAGGCCCGAGACGACGAGCTCGCGGGTCGACGCGTCCTGGTGCACGCTGAGCCCCGGGTCCTCCTCGGTCAGCCGGTAGAGCGCGTTGCCGACCTTGTCCTCGCCGCCCTTGGCGTCGAACCGCACGCCGCGCGAGAAGAGGGCCGGCGGCAGCTCCGGCGCGGAGAGCAAGAACGGGTGCTTCTCGTCCGAGAGCGTGTGCCCGCTCAGCGTCGCCTTCAGCTTGTGCAGCGCCACGATGTCCCCGGCGCGCGCCTCGTCCACCTGCTTGTGGTCCTTGCCCACCACGCTGTGGATCTTCCCGAGCCGCTCCGAGCCGCCCGTGCTCGCGTTGAGCATCGTGGCGTCGGGCCGGAGCACGCCGGAGAGCACGCGCACGAACGAGGTGCGGCCGGCGTGCGGATCGATCGAGGTCTTGAAGACGAACGCCGCGGCCGGGGCCTCCGCCGACGACGGCCGCTCCGCGGCCTGCGGCGCGGCGCCGGGCTTGCCGGTCGGGACGACGCCGCTCCAGGCCGGGTGCTCGGCCGGCGGCGGCACGAGCTCGACGATGCCGTCGAGCAGCGCGGCGACGCCGCTCGGGCGGACCCCGGAGGCGAAGTAGACAGGGATCAGCGCCCCCCGGCGGACCGCGGCGCGGAGCCCTTGGTCGAGCTCCTCCTGCGTGAGATCACCCTCGGTCAGGTACCGCTCGGTGAGCTCGTCGTCGCTGCCGGCGACGTCGTCGACGAGCTTCCCCCGGGCCTTCTCGATGGCGCCCGCGGCGTCGGCCGGCACGGGAGCGCCCGCGGCCGTGGCGGGCGCCTCGGGCTTGTCGAGCCAGGCCTTCTTCGTCCGGATGGCGACGACCCCCCGGTGCTGGAGCCCCTCGCCGACGCGCTCCTCCATCACCGCGAGCGGCGCCTTGAGGCGCGCGCGCACCTCGGCGAGCACCTCGTCGGGCCGGGCGTTCTCGGCGTCGACCTTCGTGACGACGATCATGCACGGTAGCTTTGCGTCCCTCACCCAGCCGAAGACGCGCTCGGTGATCGGCTGCACGCCGTCCTTGCCGCTCACGACGAGGACGGCCGCGTCGACCGCCGCGAGGGCGAGCCGCGTCTCGGCGAGGAAGCTGCCCTCGCCCGGCGTGTCGACGAGGTTGACCTTCTTCCCTGCCCAGGAGAGGTGCGCGACGCTCGCCTCGAACGAGCAAACGTGCTCTTTTTCCTCGGCGGTCTCGTCGAGGACACTCGACTTGTCGTCCACCTTGCCGAGCTTGGCCGTCGCCTTGGCGACGTACAGCATGGCCTCGGCAAGCGATGTCTTCCCAGCCCCCTTGTGTCCGATGATTGCAACGTTCCTGATGTCCCCTGCCTCAGTCGTTGTCATCCCTCGTTCGTACCAATCCCCGTCGAGATCGAGAAGGCCGGCACGCGATTTTTGCGGCGCTTTCCTCGAGGCAGGAGGTCAGCGAAGCCGGGCAGCGAGTCGCTCACCCGAGCTCTGCCGCGACGCGCTGCGGCGTGCTCTGGCGATCTGCGCTTGTCCGGCGCTGCCTGAGTGGAGCGCTCGCCCGGGAGCTCGGCGCACGAAATGAGCACTCTCCGCCTCGCGCTCCAGATGGTCCTCGGTATAGCGCTACCGTTCGCGCTGCAGCGCTGGGACCGACGGCGGCTCACGCCCGAGCAGCGCGCAGCTTGCTGGAACGGAGCGACCTGGGGCGCGGCCCTCTATGCGTTCGGCCCGCTGTCCATGCTCGGGTGGTGCTGGGTCACGCGCGGCGTCCAGCACGGGCGGCCGGGGGCGCGTGGAACACACGGAACAGCGCGCTTCCGCGCGCTGAAGGCGCTCGGGCTCGGCACGGCGTCCGCCGCAGCGCTCGTCCTGATCCTGAGCGGCGTCGATTACCTGGTCGCGCTCGCATTGGGGCTCCCGCCGTGAGCCGCGTGGCTGGCACGTGGCACGCATGGAAGCGATGTCCATGGCTCGATGGCGCATGACAGGTGCCGCGGATGCCGCTGATGGAGATGGCTGCAGGCCGGCCGGCCGGCCAGCTGGCCGGCCAGTCAGCCGCGCCCAAATGCGTGAAGAACGGACATTTTCGTGCCCGAGTGTCACTAGACGACACGTCATGGACGCGATAGCAGCACTCTGAATCTGTTATTCATGGGACAGGCTTTGACTCTGTCCGCGGAGCTCGCGGACACACACCGAGGCAGTGCGTTGACGTCGCTGAAGCCCAGAGAAGAGGATCGCGCGGCCGCACGGGAGCGGACCGACGCTGGACGTGCGCCGCGGGCGGCCGAGGGCGGCCCGGGGTGGCAAGAGATCGTCGCCGGCAGGTACGCGGTGGAGACCCGGATCGGCGCCGGCGGCGTGGGCGTCGTCCAGCTCGCCACCGATCGCCTGTCGGGCCAGCGCGTCGCGCTCAAGCGCGTCGATCCGAGGCTCGTCGAGAACAGGCACGCCGTCGATCGGCTGCTCCGGGGCGCCCGCGCCGCGCGCGCGCTCAAGGGCAGGTACGTCGCGCGGATCCTCGACGTCGGGGTCGAAGGTGGCGCGCCGTTCGTGGTCAGCGAGTACCTGGAGGGCTCCGACGTCACGAGCTACCTGCGGCGCCGCGGGCCGATCCGGGTCAGGGAGGCGGTGAAGTACCTCCTGCAGATCTGCGAGGCGGTCGCCGAGGCGCACGGCATCGGGATCCTCCACCGGGACATCAAGCCCGAGAACCTCTTTCTCAGCTTCGGCGACGGCGCCCCGAGCGTGAAGGTCCTCGACTTCGGGGTGTCGGCCGTCGCCTGCGGCGTCGAGAGCGAGGGGCCGAACGCCGCCTCGGGCGCCATGCGGACGTCGCTGCTCTTCATGGCGCCGGAGCAGATGCGGTCGGCGGGCGGCATCGACGAGCGCGCCGACATCTGGTCGATCGGCGCGGTCGCCTACGCGCTGCTCTGCGGGGCGAGCCCGTTCGATGCGCCGAGCGAGCTCGAGATCTGCACCAAGGTCCTGACCGAGCCGCCCGCGCCCTTTCCGGCGGGCGTCGAGCCCCCGGAGCTGCGGGCCCTCCTGCTGCGCTGCCTCGCCAAGGACCCGGAGGCGCGCCCCTCGGACGTCGCGAAGCTCGCGTTCGCGCTCGCGCGCTTCGGGGGCGAGGGCGCGGAGGACGCGGCCGAGCGCGTGTGGGAGGCGCTCCGGGCGGACGAGACCGTCCGCATGGCGACGCCTGCTCCGGTCGCCGCGGACGAGTGGGAGGCCGACACGCTGGCGGACCTGCCGAGGATGTCGCCCGACGATCTCATGAGCGACCTCGAGACGACGGCCAAGTGGGAATCTCCCGCGGGCCGTCTGTCCGACGTCACGCTGGTGTCGCACGCGGGGGCGGCGTGGGACGGCGGCGATCAGCTCCGGGCGAGCCGGACGCCGCCCCCGCCGGTCCTGACGCTGAGCCCGCCGGAGCGCCGCTCCGATCTTCAGGCGGGCGGGCCAGGGAAGCCGCCGACCGCCGAGGACACGCCCGTTCCGCTCGGCCGCAAGGTCGTGCACCGCGTCAGCGACGGCGCGGCGCCTCGCGTCACGCCGGTGCTCGCGGCGCGTGCGCTGGCCGAGACCGATGCGGAGCGGCTCACGGTGGTGCGCCGGGGGCCGTCCCCGTGGCCCCGGCGGCTCGCGATCGCGTTCGCGCTGTTCGGGATGCTCGCGGGGATCGGCGGCGTGTGGCTCGTGCAGATGCGCACGCTCGACGGCGGCGGGAGCGCGCTGCTTGCGGCGAAGGGGCTGGCGAAGCGCGCGGTCCAGGAGGCGCGCTCGTCGGTGGTGGAAAGGCGATCGAGCGCGGCCGCTCCTGCCGCGCCGGAGCCCTCGCCCGAGCCCCCGGCGGCCGAGCTGGTTCCCGCGAGCGCCGTGGGCCCGGACAGCGAGGCGCCGCGGGTGGCGCAAGCGCGAGGGGCCCGTCTCGACGCGCGACGCCCCGAGGTCATCTACGACGAGGTCGAGCGCGAGCGGCGGCGGCGGCGCGAGAAGCTCGAGCGCGAGCGGGCGTGGCGTGAGGCGACCACCCGCGCGCGGCAAGAGCGCGACGCGTCCCGGCGCGAGCCGCCGCGGCCCGAGGAGGGCGCGGTCGGGCCGGCGCAGCCCGCCGAAGGCGCGCGCGCGCCGCAGCAACCCGCGGAGAGCGACGGCGCGCAGCGACCTCAGGCGAGCGACGGCGGGTGACGTCCTCGGGCCGGCGGTTCGCCTGCCTGGTATAAGGCGGCCCGTGTCAGGGATGAGTCGAGGAGGTTTCGCGCTCGCCCGCGCGGCGGGCGCCGCGCTCGCCGTGTCTGCGGCGGCGGTCGGCGCTCCTGTGCGCCCTGCGAGCGCCGCGCTCGCCGTGTCTGCGGCGGCGGTCGGCGCTCCTGTGCGCCCTGCGAGCGCCGCGCCGCAGGCCGCGCAGCAGGCGCCGCGGATCGCGCCGGAGCACCTGCCGTACGGCGCGGCGGGGTGGGCCGCGTCGGGCTGGGGCGGCGTGCGCGGCGTGACGATCGGGCCGATCGAGAACCTGCGGCACCCGGGCCGCGGCTACGGCACCGCGGCGAGCGGGCGGGCGATGGATGAGGCGGTCGCCATGGGCGCGACGTGGGTCAGCCTGACCCCGTTCGGCCGCGTGTGGGACGGCAAGGGCACGGGCGTCGATCTCGTCTTCGAGGCGCCGTTCGAGGAGAACCGGCGCAACGTGCTCGCGGCGATCGCGCAGGCTCACGCGCGCGGGCTCAAGGTGCTGCTCGTTCCGCACCTCTGGGTCGAGAGCGGCGAGTGGCGGGCCCTGATCGATCCCGGGGACGACGCCGGCTGGGCGCGCTGGGCCGAGTCGTACCGCCGGTTCCTGCTCACGTGGGCCGCGGTCGCGCGCGAGGGAGGCGCGGAGATGCTCAGCGTGGGCGTCGAGCTGCGGAGCTGGGTGACGACGCCGCGGGCGGCGAGCTTCCTGCCGATCATCGAGGCGGTGCGCCGTGTGTATCCGGGGCTGCTCACCTACTCGGCGAACTGGGACGACGTCGAGCACACGCTGATCTTCGACGCGCTCGACCTCATCGGCATCAACGCGTTCTACCCGCTGGCGGAGCGCGAGGGCGCGTCGTTCGAGGAGCTCCTGCGCGGCGGGCGCAAGGTGGCGGCCGGGGTGGACGCCGTGGCGCGCGCGTGGGGCAAGCCGATCCTGCTGACGGAGATCGGCTACACCACGCGGCGCGATCCCGCCGTGCGCCCGTGGGAGTGGCCCGACCGCATGAAGGGCGTGGTGGTCGACCAGCGCTCGCAGGCCGAGGCCTACGCCGCGGTGATCGCGCCGTTCCTCGACGCGCGCACGTGCGCCGGCTTCTTCGTCTGGCGGCTCTACGCCGATCCGGACGACGTCTCGCAGGAGGCCGAGTGGGGCTTCTCGCCGAGGGGCAAGCTCGCGGAGCTCGTGCTGCGCGACGCCTTCGCCGCCCGCTGGGCCGCCGACGGCCCCCGGCTGCCCGGCGACGCGCTCGGCAGACACCGCGCCCGCACCCCGGGGCTCTTCGGCTGGGAGCTCGATCCCGACGAGCCTGGGGGCCCGTTCCCGTAGCCGGATGAGCGGACGAGCCGCTCCTTGCGGGACGATGCGCTCATGACGGCAGGCGGAGGGTGAAGGTCGAGCCCCTGCCCGCGGTGCTCGTCACCTCGATGCGCCCGCCGTGCGCCTCGGCGATGCGGAGCGCGGCCCACAGGCCGAGGCCGACGCCCGGGGCCACGCCGCTCGACGACGGAGCGCGGAAGTAGCGCTCGAACAGCCGTCGCTGATCGTCGGCCGCGATCCCCACCCCGCGGTCCGAGACCGCGATGGAGACCTCGGCGCCTACCCGCGCGACGGTCACCTGCACGGCGCCGCCCGCAGGTGAGTACTTGATGGCGTTCGCGACCAGGTTGTTGAGCACCTGCTCGATCCGGATCGGGTCGCAGCACAGCGGGACGGGCTCGTCGGGGAGCGACAGCCCGAGCTCGTGCGCGGTCGCGGTCGGGCGGTAGAGCTCCACGACGTCGCGGGCGAGCTCGCGCGCGTCCCGGGTCTCGCGGCGCAGCTCGAGCTCACCGCCCTCGATCCGCGCGATGTCCATGAGGTCCGTGAGCATCCGATCGCAGCGCGCGGCCTCCTTCCCGATGCGGGTGAGCATCGACCGGAGCCGCTCCTCGTGGGGGAGGGGCCGATCCGGCCGGAGGCCGTCGACGGTGAGCTTCAGCGCGGCGAGCGGGTTGCGCAGGTCGTGCGCGACGCTCGCGAGGATCCCGAGCTGCCTCTTGCGCTGCTCGGCCAGCGCGGCGGCCATCTCGTTGAACGCGACGGCGATCTCGCGCAGCTCGTCGAGCCCGCCCTGCGGCGCGCGGGCGTCGTGCGAGCCGGCCCCGTAGCGGTCGATCGCGGCGCGTATCGAGAGGAGCGGGCGATAGACGCACCTGCGCAGCTGCCAGAGCGCGAGCAGGACGCCGGCGAGCAGCATCCCGGCGGCCCCGAGGCTCACGATCTCCGAGAGCCTGTGCACCTCGTCGACGCGCTGCCGGGCGATCCGCGCCTCGACGAGCCGGGTGGCGAGCAGCCGCTCGAGCGCGGCGAACGTACGATCGACCTCGTCGTGGGACGCCCCCGTGTCCGCCCCGGCCTTCCGGTGCTCCTGCGTGTGCGTGGCGAGGTAGCGCTCGAGCTCCCGCTCGGCCTCCTCGAAGACGCTGGCGCTCTCCGCGGTGACCGGCTGCTCGCGGGCGTCCTCGAGCCACCTGGAGAGCTCGCGCCTGGCCGCGTCGCGCGCGCCGACGTGCTCGGGGAGGTGGGTCAGCGCGACGCGGGCGCTCTCGCGCTCGTGGGAGAGGAGGTGGACCTCCAGCTGCGTGATGGACCGCACCTCCCGGACGATGTTGAAGAGGCACGTGACCTCGCGGGTCATGTACGTGGCGCTGAGCGCGAACCCGCTCGCCGTCAGCAGCGCGAGGGCGGCGAGCCATGCGGTGCTCGCTGCCGCGAGCGTCTTCAGCTTCATCGTCGTCCCCCGGTTCCGGCCCAGGTCGCGCCGGGAACGGGCGGAAGCGTAGCGCCGCAAGCGCGCGCGGCCCGTCCGCCGGGCAATCCGGAGCTCCCGGAGCCGCCGGGGAGGCGGACGAACGCGGCGCTTCAGGCGCGGCGCGGCTCCCGTCGAGGCCGCAGCGCGCAGCCTCAGGCGCGCGTGTTTTCCAGGCCGTTCGGGATCGACAGCGCCGTCCGCGCGATGGCCATCTGCCGCTCGATCTCCGCGGGCGACGCCGGGGCCTCCAGGATCAGCGCAGCGTCATCGGGCACCTGGGCCGCGATCCGCTGGAACGCGTGCGCCGCGCTCTGGCTCAGGCCGCCGTGGCGGCTCCCCGCGTTCACCTCGCTCACGTGGAGCTGCTTCAGCCGCATCCTGTGCTCCCGCACGAGGAAATGGGCCTCGGTCATCGTGCGATCGACCTGGTGCGCATGGCCGATATCGAAGCAGAACGACGCGTCCGGCAGCGCGTCGAAGAAGGGCCCGAGCTCCTCCACGGTGCGGCCTGTCCGCTTTCGCTTATCCATGTTCTCGATCGCGAGGAAGCCGCCGAGCTGCCGGAAGGCGCCGAGATCATGGAGGGTGTCGGGGTGGAGGACGATCAGCCATCCAAGCGCGGCCACCTCCGCCATGGCGTCGGCGACGGCGCGCTCCTCCGCCGCGTCGAAGCGGCTCGGAGCGTGGAACGAGACGTGGTCGTACCGCGACAGGTCGAGCGAGCCGAGGAGCCGGAGCAGCGGCTTGAGCTCCGAGATCCGCAGCGCGGAGAGCTCCACGGCGGTCGCCGAGCTCCCCTCGAGCATCGAGAGCGCCCGCTCGACGTCGCTGAGGGCGAGCGCCCCTGTCGAGTAGCCCACGGGTCGCATCAGAACACCCCATAGGTCTGGAGGAGCATCAGAACACCCCATAGGTCTGGAGGAGCTTGCGGAGCTCGTCGTCTTCCTTGAAGAAGAGCCGGTCGAGCCCGCCCTGGAACTCACGCGCGATGTCCCGCACCCGCTTGAAGGTCGGGTCGCTGCCCAGCTGATCGTCCAGCGGCAGCTGCTTCAGCCGGCCGCGCTCCTCTTCGTTCGAGAGGAGCGCGAGGAACGCGTCGTAGCTGTCGAACAGCGTGCGCGCCGTCTCCGCCGAGATCGAGGGCCGGAGCAGCACCTCGGCCAGGCTCTCCAGGGGCGTCACCCGGATGCGCTCTCGCAGGAAGCGCACGAGCGCGGGCGTCGAGAGCCGCTCACCGTCGTCGGTCAACGTCGTCCGATCCTTGCAGAACAGCTCGAAGCCGAAGCAGGTGAGGAGCCCGCTCACGAAGATGAGCTTCCGCGACATCCTGAGCTTCGCGTTGCGGAGCGCCCAGCCCGAGCTGCGCTCCCGCTGCTTGTAGACAAAATCGACGGCGACCGTGCGCCAGTACCGGACGATGTCGTTCAGGAGGAACATCGGGAGGATCTCGCGCTTGCTGCCGTACCGCAGCCCGCGGTCGTCCTCGACGTACCGCGAGAGCACGAGCCTGAGCACCCGCTCGTGGGCGTCCGGCTGGCCGATCGCGAGCGACTCGAGGAGCAGCAGGATGCGCTGGGTCGTGTTCTTGTTCGTGTCCTCCTGCCCGCCGATCTGGTGGAGGATCGGGTGGCTGAAGGCCACGTTGCCGAACACGCCCGTCGGGCCCGGCTCATGGAACTTCGCTTCCTTCAGGATCCTCGTGATGGCCTGGACCTGGCTGAAATGCCCCTCGTCGGCCTGACCGTCGATGAGCAGCGTCCAGTCGAGATCGCTGCCGGTCGTGTACTCGCCCCGCGCCAGCGAGCCGAAGACCACGACGCTCGTGTCGCAGGGGATCTGCTCGCGGAGCAGCGCCGCGAGCCGCGCCCGGGTCTCCGTCGAGAGCCGCGCGGCCGCCTCGATGCTCGGCCACGATCGCCCCGCCTTCTCGCCGATCCGCTCGATGGCGCTCCGCGGCGCCGCGCCTTCATCTCTCGTCATCGAACCACCCTCGATCGCGGGAGCCGTTCATCGAGCCCACCGCAGCGCATGGCAGCGCGCCGCGTCGCGCCGCGCGCCTCACGCCCCGCCGTCGCCGGAGAGCGCGAGCCCGAACCACCGGTTCACGAGGTCATGGTGCTCGTCGAGGCGATCGCGGTAGCGGGGGGTGCCCTCGAGCGCGGCTCGCTCGAAATCGATCCAGTACAGGGCGCCCGTCTTCTCGCCGATGAGCACGTTGCCGAGCTTGACGTCGAGCGGCGCGACGCCGCGCGCGTTCATCGCCCGGACGATCTCCTCGATCCGGCCGCGGTAGGCCGCGCCGCCGCCGCTCGCGAACGCCTCGATCTCCCGCCGGTCGCGGTCTGGATCGAACAGCTGCCCGAGCGGCGCGAGGTCGATGTCGAGCACCTTCTCCCCGCGCTCGGCGACCTGATGTTGCAGCGTCCGTCCGCGCACGTAGTCGAGGTAAAGGGTGCGCGTGGCGAGGCTGAGATCGCGAATCCTCGGGACGCTGGGGAGGTCGCGCAGGCGGAAGAGCGCGGCTGCTTCGTTGTAGAAGAAGAGACCGAGCAGGGCGAAGAGGTGCGCCTGGAGCGGCGCGTTCTGCGGCTGTCCGACGAAGCGCTTGCGGACGCAGACGTAGCCGCCGCGCAGCACGATGTGCAGCCGGTAACGCAGGCGCGGCATCTTCTGGCTCCGCCGGTTGAAGAAGGCGACGTCGGCCGGGTGGACCGCGAAGGCGAAGCCGTCCTGATCGAGCTCCGCGAGCACCCTGTCCCCCGGGCCAAGCTCGGCGACCGATGGGATGTCGCTCGGGGTGACGGCGTCGGGCACGGGGAGCGGGTTCTCTGCGAGCCGGCGCGCGAGGAGCGCTTTGACCGTCTCGAGCCGCACGGCGAGCAGCCTCGTCGCGGCGTCCATGCCGGGCACGCGGCGCATGCCTTCGTCAAGGGCGCGCCGAAGCTCAGGGTTCATGCCCGTCTAGTAGCCGCTTCCGTTCGGCAAATCAAAAGGTGAGGTGACGGCGAGGCGAGGTGGTACGCTGATCCAGCGACCTTGGGCGCGTGCGTCGGCGAGCGGCGACGCGCGCCAACGAGCGTGGACGAACGTGGACGCGCGCCAGACGCCACGGCCGCCGGCATTTCGGGTGGGCGTTTGGCAGCGCGGGTGATGCTGGGTGCGGTTTGCGCTTCAACAGGGGACCCGATTCGGGTAGCAAGCCTTCATGGGGAATTCGTCGCTGCGGATCGTCCATGTCGTGAGCAGCCTCAACGGCGGTGGTATGGAGCATTTCGTGCTGCGCCTCGCCGAGGCGCAGCGGCGCCACGGCCACGACGCCTCCATCGTCGCGCTGCGCGGCGGGCCGCTCGCGGAGCTGGCGCGGCAGCGGGCGCTGCCGACCACGGTGCTGGGGGGGCGCCTCCCCACGCGGCTCGCGCAGGCGGCCCTCTCCTTCGCGCGCTCCCGCCCGCACGTCGTCCACGCGCACAACCCCACTGCGCTCCATTACGCCACGATCGGAAAGCTCCTTACGCGCGCGCGGCTCGTCTTCACCGATCATGCCCAGACGCGCGGGATCATCCGCGTTCCATCGCGCTTCGAGTGGCGTGAAACGGACGCTGTCGTCGGCTGCTCGCAGGACACGGCAGACAAGAGCGGCGCGGTCGGCGTGGCCAGCAGCATCTCTGTCATCCACAACGGGATCGACATCACCCCGGCCAAGCGGACGCGCGACGAGGTGCGCGCCGAGCTCGGCTTCGGCCCGGACGTGTTCCTCGGCATCATGCCCGCCGCGTTCCACCCGGTGAAGGCGCACGACGTGCTGCTGCGGGCGCTCGCGCGGCTCCGGGAGCGGGGCGTCGCGGTCGCGGTGCTCGTCGTCGGCGACGGCGACGAGCGCGATCGCATCCATGGGCTCGCGAGGGAGCTCGGGGTCCACGGCGCCGAGGCGCGCTTCCTCGGCTTCCGCAAGGACGTGCCCGATCTGCTCGTCGCCGCCGATTTCTTCACGCTGCCCTCGCGCGACGAGGGGCTGCCGCTCGCCGTCCTCGAGGCCATGGCGCGCAGCCTGCCTGTCGTGGTGACGCCGGTCGGCGGGGTCCCGGAGGTGGTGCGGCACGAGGAGCACGGCCTGATCGTCCCGGTGGACGGGCACGACGCGCTCGCGGACGCGATCGAGCGGCTCGCGAGCGATCCGGCGCTGAGGCGGCGGCTCGGCGAGGCGGGGCACGCGCGGGTGCGCGACGACTTCTCGTTCGAGAAGATGACGCGCAAATACGAGCAACTCTATTTCCGCCTCACGTGACAGGCGAGCGCGCGATGAAGATACTCGTCTTCACCCATCATTACCCTTCCACGCGGCTGCCGACGATGGCGCCGTACAGCTATCACACGTACAGGGCGCTCGCGCGCCGCTGCGAGCTCCGGCTGGTGGCCCCGATCCCGTGGTGGACGCGCGCGCGCGGGGCGTCGGGGGAGCTCTTCGGCGGCACGCGCGAGGCGCACACCGGCATCGACGCGCTGTTCCCCACGTACTGGTCGGTCCCGGGGCTGCCGAGCCTGCACGCGCGGGCGCTCCGCGCATCGCTCGGGCGCACGATGGCGGGGCTGCGGCGCGAGTTTCCGTACGACGCGATCCTGGCCGCGTGGGCTTATCCCGATACCGTCGCCGCGGAGGCGTTCGCGCGGGAGGCGGGCGTGCCGGTCGTCACGACGGTGCTCGGCAGCGACATCAACGAGCAGCCGAGGAACGCCGCGCTGCGGGCGCAGATCGCGCCGGCGCTCCAGCGCTGCGCCCGGGTGGTCGCGGTGAGCGGGGCGCTCGGGGAGCGCCTGGTGGAGCTCGGGGTGCCGCGGGAGCGCGTCGTGGTGCAGCTCAACGCGGTCGACGGCGCGCGGTTCGCGATCCGGGATCGGGCCGAGCCGCGGCGGCGCTTCGGCGTCCCTGCGGACGCGAAGGTGGTGCTGTACGCCGGTTATCACGTGCCCGAGAAGGGCGTGGACGTCCTCGTGGAGGCGATGGCGCACCTCGACCGGGCGGGCCGCCGCGACATTCACCTGATGATGGTGGGCGGTGGCGAGCTGCTCGAGCCGCTGCGCGCGAAGGTGAGCGCGCTCGGCCTGGGCGATCGCGTGCGGCTGTTCGGCTGGGCGCTGCCCGTGGAGATCCCGGACTACATGGCCGCGTGCGACGTGTTCTGCCTGCCGAGCCGCCGCGAGGGCTGCCCGAACGTCGTCCTGGAGGCGCTCGCCTCGGGCCGCCCCGTCGTCGGGACCCGGGTCGGCGGAGTGCCGGAGCTCGTGCGTGAAGGGAACGGGGGCAATGGCCTCCTCGTCCCCCCCGGCGATCCCGGGGCGCTCGGGGCCGCGCTGGCGCGAGCGCTGGATACGGCGTGGGAGCCGGAGGCGCTGCGGGGCAGCGTGGGGGCGCTGTCATGGGACGTCGTGGGGGAGCGCTATCACGCGCTCCTGAAAGAGGTCCTCGGCGAGCACCGCAGTCGCGGGCCGGGCTGATTCAACGGGGGAATTGAACAGGGAGGCAGGGAGACGGGGAGTACTCGAAAATTTCCCTCCCCGTCTCCCCGCCTCCCTGTGAATTTCCCGAAGAACTTGAGGGGAGGCCTCAGGGATGAACGGTCAGCTCGCGCAGGGCGGCGGCTTCAGGCGGTGATCCCTGTAGTCACCGGGATTGCCTGTCTTCCCCTCGAGCGCGGCGATCGCGATATTGTACATCTCCCGCGCGGTCACGTAGTGGAGCACCCACTCCTTGCCATCGTTGTAACGGGTGGTGAGCTCCCGGTGCAGCTCGTGGCCCCCGGCGCCGAGCAGCGACGCCGCCTGGTCCTCGGGGGCGCCGTGCGTGTAGACCTTCACGAACACCCACTCGGGCCTCCCCTCGATATGGATGTTCTGATCCACCCACGTCTTCACCCGGTCCGGCGTCGGCGGATCGACCGCCTGGAGCGCGCCGTACTCCATCCGCATCCGCACCCGGCTTCCCCGGCGCGTCAGCGCGAGCGCGAGCGGGCCCTCGATCATCAGGATCCGGTCCTCCAGCACCTCGCCGACCTTGGCTCGCGCGCCCACGGCGTGGGCGCTCCGGCGCGCCAGGTTGCCCGTCGGCCAGTAGATCTGGTTCACGATGGAGTGCTGCGACTCGTCGGGGGCCGACGGGAACGTGTAGTCAGCATAGCAGCCCGTCTCGAAGAGGAGCGGGAGCTCCGCGTCGACTCCGCAGTTCCGCGAGTCCCGCCCGGAGTTCGCCAGACACCAGTTGCCGTGGATGAACCCGTAACGCATGCGCCCGTCCGGGTCGCGCGAGAAATGCCCGTGCTTCCCCAGGATGTCCAGGTACCTGAGGATGTCCGCGCGCAGGTTCTCCTCCGTGTCATTGTGGTGGTGCAGGTGCAGCTCCACCTCGCCGAAGCCGCGGCGCGTGAGGTCCGCCAGCGCGTCGAGCCACCCGGGCGTGTACTGCTCCCCCGGAAAGAAGAAGCTGTGACGCGGATGGTGGCCGTCCGCGTCGCGGTACGCGCCGGCCATCTCGGGATACCCCTTCGACCACGCCCTCACCCGCGCGTCGCCGACCTCCGGTGTGGCGTTCTCCCACCCTGGCTCCCAGTGATCGCAGACCGAGAAGAGCAGGTGCCGCGGGCCGAGCGGGCGCGGAGCACGGGCGTTCTCGATCCTCTGCCGGGCGTAGCCGCCGAGCCAGTTGTGAAGGTTCTTGTTCTTGAGATACTGGATCTTCGCCTGGAGTGTTCCGATCATGAGCTCTCTCGACCGCGACGCGTTGGACCGGCGGCCGCCGCGGCGGGACGGATACTAACCTGGCCCCCCCGGGCGTAGCCATAGCCGCCTCGGGGCCGCGCAGCGATCAAGATCTCCTCGCGGTCTCACGCGACGCCGCGCGGAGCGCCGCCCACCTGCCTCCCGGACGGCGCGCGTGACAAGGCGGGCGTCGTGATCGTGCTCGCCACGCTCGTCCCCCGCGAGGCGCGCGCGACGCCGTCCTCGCCCCGCAAGCAGCGAGCGCACGCGGCCCGGCTCGCCCGCCCTCGGCACGGGGGGCGCAGAGGCCATGGAAGCTCGAGCACACCCCAGCAGAGCCCGAACGGCCGTCCCGAACAGCCACCGTGCAGCGACCCCTTACGGCATACATCGTGTTTTCAATTTTTGCGCCTGGCTGTTCGGTGCGCCGCCTTGCTTCGCCGAGCGACGGTCCCTGTGAGGGGGACAAATCGCCCCACCTGTGGCGGTTTGTGCCGCCCAGTTTGTCGGCGGACCACCTACCGTTGTGTCTGCGGTGAGCATCCGCACGGGAGCCGCGCTGGCACGACGCCTGCTCTGGGGGGTGCGGACCGTAGCCATCACCGACAAGGAGCCAGGCATGATGTCAACCGCGATGACACTGAGCGAAGAGATGGTCTCCCTCCCGCGGAGGGCCTCCGTCGAGTCACCAGCTTCGATGGCCGAGGCGTGCGAGCTAGCCCGGCGGCTCGTGGACATGATCGAGCGCCTCAGGATGTGCACTCCGGAGGGCGATCAGGCCCAGGCGCTCCGCATCGCGGAGGGGATGGCACGGAGCGTCGCGGATGTCGTCACCGACGCCATGGGCAGTCGGCGCGCTCACGTCGCCTAGCCGCTAGCCGCGCGAGCACGCCGGCCGGGGCGATGAGGCCCGAAGGGGGCGCCGCGCCCCGGCCGTGGATCGGCAAATCGAGACCAGCATGAGCTACAAGCGCAAAGGAATGCGCCCCGGGGATCCGTACCCCCTCGGCGCGACATGGGACGGCGCTGGAACGCAGTTCGCCCTCTTCTCGGAGAACGCCGAGGCGGTGGACCTGTGCCTCGTCGACGACGAGGGGAACGAGCAACGCCTGCCGGTCCGTCACCGCACCTCCCTCGTCTGGCACGTCTACGTGCCGGAGGTCGGGCCGGGGCAGAAATACGCGTATCGCGTGCACGGCCCGTGGGCGCCGGAGCGGGGGTTGCGCTTCAACCCGCGGGTGCGCCTGCTCGATCCGTACGCGAAGGCGCTCGCCTCGCGGGTCCAGTGGGATGCGGGCGCGTTCGCCCACCGGAGCGGTGAGCCCGACGGCGACCTCGCCATGGCCGAGGGGGAGGCGCTCGGCGCCCCGCTCGGCGTCGTCATCGACCCGTCCTTCGACTGGGGCGGAGACCGGCGCCCCTACGTGCCGTTCCACCGCAGCGTCATCTACGAGGCGCACGTCCGCGGCATGACGATGCAGCACCCGGAGATCCCGGAGGAGCTCCGCGGGACCTACCTTGGCATCGCCCACCCGGCCATGATCGGATACCTAAGGGTTCTCGGCATCACGGCCATCGAGCTCCTGCCCGTGCACGCCTTCGTGCACGAGAAATTCCTGCTCGACAAGGGGCTGCGGAACTACTGGGGATACCACTCGATAGGCTTCTTCGCGCCGGACGTCGGGTACCGCGCGGGCGCCGATGTGGCGTCGGAGGTGCGGCAGTTCAAGGAGATGGTGAAGGCGCTCCACGCCGCCGGCATCGAGGTCATCCTCGATGTCGTCTACAACCACACGGCGGAGGGCAACCACCTGGGCCCGACGCTGAGCCTGCGCGGCATCGACAACCCGACCTACTACCGCCTCGTCCCTGGCAACGAGCGCTATTATTTCGACTACACGGGCACGGGGAACACCCTCAACGTGCGTCACCCGCAGACGCTCCAGCTGATCATGGACTCCTTGCGGTACTGGGTCCTCGAGATGCACGTGGACGGGTTCCGCTTCGACCTCGCGGCGGCGCTGGCGCGCGGCCTCCACGACGTCGACCAGCTCTCGAGCTTCTTCACGATCATCCACCAGGACCCGGTGCTCAGCCAGGTGAAGCTCATCGCCGAGCCCTGGGACGTGGGCCCCGGCGGCTACCAGGTGGGCAATTTCCCGGTGCGCTGGGCGGAGTGGAACGGTCGCTATCGAGACACGCTGCGCGACTTCTGGCGCGGCTCGGGCGGCATCGCCTCGGATCTCGGGTTCCGGCTCACGGGGAGCAGCGATCTCTACGAGAACAGCGGGCGAAAGCCGTACACGAGCATCAACTTCGTCACGGCCCACGACGGCTTCACCCTGGCGGATCTCGTCTCGTACAACGAAAAGCACAACGAGGCGAACGGGGAGGGGGGCTGCGACGGCGCCGACGACAACCGCTCGTGGAACTGCGGCGCCGAGGGGCCGACCGACGACCCCGAGATCCTGAAGCTGCGGGCGCGGCAGGCGCGGAACATCATGGCGTCGCTCCTGTTCTCGCAGGGGACTCCGATGCTCCTCCACGGGGACGAGCGGGGGCGCACGCAGGCGGGGAACAACAACGGATACTGCCAGGACAGCCCGCTCACGTGGCAGCCGTGGGGCTGGGACGAGCCGTCGCGGGCGATGCTGGAGTTCACGCGCAAATGCCTCCGCATCCGGCACGAGCACCCGGCGCTCAGGCGCTCGATCTTCTTCAAGGGGCGCCCGATCCGCGGCGGCAAGACCTACGATATCCAGTGGTATCGCCCGGACGGCGAGCTCATGACCGACGAGGACTGGTCGAACCCGTTCACGCAGTGCCTCGGCGTGTTCCTGTCGGGGGAGGGGCTCGACGACGTGGACGAGGAGGGCGATCGGCTGATCGACGACGACTTCGTCCTGCTGCTCAACGCGTCGCCGTGCGACCTGAGCTTCCTCCTCCCCTTCTCCGATGATCCCAGGCCGTGGCAGCTCCTCGTGGACACCCAGGACGACGCCGCCGTCGAGACGCGGAAAGGCGGCGAAGAGACGGCGCTGGCGTCGCGCTCGCTCAAGCTCTTCCTCCGGAGCCGGCGCAACACCTAGCGCGGGGCGCTCAGAACGCGTTGAAGGCGCCGAGGAAGAGCGGGGGGCCGGCGAACGCGGCGTCGAGGAGGGCGGCCGCCTTGGCGCTGCCCACCACGAAGCCCTGGCTCAGGAGATCGCGCGCCGAGGAGGCGCCGAAATAGATCTGCGTGAGGCGCTCGATGGAGAGCGAGAGGCGATCGCCCGCGGTGCTGCCGGGCGCCGTCTGGACGCCGCGCGCCGCGAAGGTGACGTCGAAGGCGCGCGGCGCGTCCGTGAACACCGGGTCCTCGACGTCGACGCCGATGGCGCCGCGGACGCCGTGCTTCCGCGGCGACGGGTGAAGCGCGAGCGCGGCGGCGACGTCGACGATGCGCCCCATCGCGCCCGCCGCCGTCAGGCCGAGGACGCTGCGGCGCTGCGCGGTGTGCGCGGGCGGGCACAGGCCGGGGTGCCGGGCCGCCGTCTCGTACACGATCGGCTCGTCGCGGACGCCGGGCTCGTCGAGCAGCGGCGCGCCCTGGCCGCGCGGGAGCGAAAGCTCCACGACCTCGTACTGATCGCCGAGCGCGCCGAGGAAGCCGATGAGCCCGCGGTACGCGCCCGGCGTCGGCGCGTGGAGCTCGCGGACGAGCAGCTGCTGGGCGCCGTAGGCGCCGCCCTCCGGGACGTCGAAGAACAGGTAGCCGGCGATCGCCTTGGAGCCCGGATCCACGTAGACGGCGCCGCTCGGAGAGCGCTTGAAGACGCGCACGTCCCACCAGTAGTCGCTCCGCTTCAGCTGCCCCGTCGTCTCGGCCCGCGCGACGTCGTAGGCCTGCTTGATGAGCGGCTCGTCCCGCGGGCGGGAGAAGGCCCGCACGTGGCGGCGCAGCACCGAGTCCGGGAGCCGATCGGGGGAGGTGCGCACGACGTCCCGGAGCTCGCAGACGCCGAAGCCGAACCGCCGGTAGAACGAGAGCCGGAAAGGGTGGAGCAGCGTGAGCGCCTCGCCCCGGCGGCGCATGCGGCGGAGGCTCTCGCGGACGAGCCGATCCGCGATGCCCCGGCGGCGGAACTCCGGCAGCACCGCCACGGACGAGAGGCCCTGGAACGGCACGTCCGCGCCCGCGAAGCTCATCGTCAGGTCGAGCGAGGCGACGTACCCGACGAGCTGGCCGTCGGTCTCCGCGACGATCACGTTGTCGAGCGCGAGGTGCGCGTGCTCGGTGAAATACCGCAGCCACGCCTCTGGATCACCCGCCTGGAACGCGCGGTAGGCGACCGTCGCGAGGGTGCCCTCCTCGCCCTTGCGGGCGCTGCGAAACACGAGCTCATGGTTGGAACGGCTCGGGGTGCGGGTGCGCGCCATGCCGGTCAATCTACCCTGGGAAGCGCGCTCCCTGGGCCCGGCGGCCCGGCGGCGGCCCGGCGAAGCGCTTCGGACATCTCCTCGGCCGATCCGAAGCGGCCGGACGGCTCACGGGCAAGCGCCCTGATGAACCACGCGTCGAGGGCGGGCGTGATCTCGGCGCAACGCTGGCTCGGAGGCGAGAAGGTGCCGAGCCGGATGGCGCCGAGGAGGGCCTCGATCCCCTTCTGCTCGAACGGCGGCGCGCCGGTGAGCGCGTGGTACGCCATGATGCCCACGGACCAGAGATCCGAGCGGCCGTCGACCAGCTTCGGGTTGAAGAACTGCTCCGGGCTCATATAAACGAGGCTGCCGACCACCGCGCCCGTGTTCGTCAGCGTGGTCCCATCCGGGTCGACATCCCCCCTGGCCACCCCGAAATCGAGCAGCTTGACGCAGGTGCCTCCGCCGGTGTCGGCGAGGAAGACGTGCTCTGGCGTGATGTCCCGGTGAATGACGCCGAGCTTGTGCGCCGCGGTGAGCCCCGTGCAGAGCTGCGAGACGAGCGCGAGCGTCTCCTCCAGGGGGAGGCGCCCGGCGCGCGCTAGCCGGTCGGACAGCTCCTCGCCCCGCAGCAGCTCCATCACGATGTACGAGAGGCCGTTGGCGGCGACGCCGTGCTCGTACACCTCGGCCACGTGAGGGCTCTTGATCCTCACCATGAGCGCGCCTTCGCGGTGGAACCGGGCGACCGCGGTCGCGTCGGTCGCGAGCGACGCAGAGATGAACTTGACGGCGACCTCCTTGCCGAGCCCGAGGTGATGCGCCGTCCAGATGCTGCCGACGCCTCCCATCCGGAGGAGGGTGTCGAGCGTCAGGTGCGGCGCTACATGGGATCCAGGCTCAAGCCGCATAGACAGTCAGTATGAATGATGCTCGCACCAGTGCACGTCTCTCTGGTCTCTGTCGACCGGGCGGGCGGCCGGCTCAATACAGCCCATCGGGTGGTCGCCCATCGGACATGAACTTCTTGGCCACAGCCGCGATCCGGCGCGCGGAGAGCTCCCGCCGGACGGGGACGACGTGGGTGAGCAGCGCCGCGAGGTACGCGCCGTCGGGCTGAGGATCGGACGACTCGAGCCGCTCCAGCGCCTCGAGCGTCTTGACGGCGTGCGCCGTGAAGATGGGCCTCACCGCGGCGTCGAACGCGGCGAAGGGGGCGAGCTCGGCGAACGCGCGCCGGCGACCCGCGGCGTCGAGCTCCCGCGCGATCGCGAGCGCCGCGCCGACGTCGCGCGCCTCCACCGCCTGGAGCAGCCCGCCGCCTCGCGCGCGGGTAGTCGCCGTAGCGGACGCGTGCGGCGCGGCGGCGTCCGCCTTGCGGAGCTTGCCGACGAAGCCGGCCGCGAGCACCGCGAGCTGCGCGGCCTCGCGCGGGAGGGCCTCGCGCCCGAGCGCCGCCGCCGCCTCCGCGAAGGTGACGGCGTGGGTGACGTCGAGCACCCCGACCTCGGCGTCGAGGCGCGCTTCCCAGGCCGAGTCGAAGCGCGCGAGGCGGACGGCGGCGGCGTGGCCGATCGCGCCGAGCAGCGCGAGCGGCCCGGCGCCGCGCGCGAGCCAGCGCACGGTCGCCTCGACGGCCGGCTGCTCTCCCGCGAGCACCTCGGCCTCGAAGGCGGCGCGCTCCGCGCCCTCGAGCGGCGAGGCGTCCTGGCGCGTGGCCTCTGCGGCGCCGTCGGGGCCGGGCAGGGGCAGATCGGCGAGGCGCGCGAGCGCGGCGCGCGTGGCGGTGAAGGGGGGCAGGCGGGTGTCGGCGGTCGCCCAGGCGAGCTGCACCGTGGAGGCGGCGAGGACCTCGTCGGCGGCGGACGAGAACCGCTCGGCCAGCTCGAGCGCCTTCGAGAGGAAGATGGCGCCGTGCCCGTAGTCGTACAGGTGCTGCGCGACGAAGGGCATGAGCGCGCGGCGCGCGCCGGCCGTGCCGCGGATCTCGACGAGCTCGCGCATCCGCGCCTCGGCCTCGTCGCGGCGCTCCGCCGCGAGCGCCTCGCTCACCTTCGCCGGCTCGTCGAGCTCGAAGTCGGCGATGCGCGCGAGGGGCGAGCGGGCCCCCACCCTGCCGGGGCCCTTGCCGCGGGGGCCCAGCCGGGCCGACGCCTCGCCGATCGCGTGGGCGGCGACCACGAACGCCTCCTCGGCCGGGATCCTGCCGCGCTCGACCCAGGCGCAGAGATCCGCGAGCAGGGCGAGGCCGTGGTCGAAGCCGTACTCGGCGCGCTCCGCCCCGTCCCTGGCGAGCACCTCGAACGCGAGGTGCAGGCTGCCCAGGCCGGTCTCGCCCCGGTGGAGCCCGAGCGCGCCCAGCCGGAGGCCCTCGCGCAGCGCGCGCGCCGGCTCGTCGCGCAGGATCGCCTCGCGCAGGCCGGCGACGAGGCGCCGCACCTCGGCCGCTGTGTCGACGGCCCGGTTGAGCTGCACGCGCCCGCCGTCGATGCGGGTGGCGTAGCGCCGCACGGGCTCGCCGCCGAACATGCAGGCGCCCGAGGCGAGCTCGAACTTCCAGTTGTGCCACGCGCAGGTCAGCACGCCGTCGCGCAGCGCGCCCTGCGACAGCGGGTAGCCCTGGTGCGGGCAGCGATCGTCGAGCGCGTGGACCTCGCCGCCACGGAGGACGCAGGCGAAGCGCCGCCCCGTGTCGTCCTTGCGCAGCACGGGCGCCTCCGCCGGAAATTCGGAGAGGGGGCCCAGATCGATCCAGTCCGACTTCATGGCTTCTCCGCGCCGCGGCGCGCGCCGCGGTGGGTACGCGGCGCGCGTCGTGAGAGCGACGCGCATCGTAGCCGAGGGCGGGGCGGGGAGGGGCCACGAACGGGGCCGCCGCGAGAAGTTCCCTGTCCGGACCCGCGCCGGCCGCTCACCCCTTCACGCAGAGGACCTGCCGCAGCTCGGCGACGACCTCCACGAGATCGCGCTGGTCTTCCATGACGCGCTCGATCGGCTTGTAGGCGGAGGGGATCTCGTCGAGGACGCCGCCGTCCTTGCGGCACTCGACCCCGGCCGTCTGCGCGGCCAGGTCGTTGACCGTGAAGCGCCGCTTCGCCTCGCCGCGGCTCATCTTGCGCCCCGCGCCATGCGAGGCGCTCTCGAACGCCTCGGGGTTGCCGAGGCCGCGCACGATGTACGAGCGCGTGCCCATCGAGCCGGGGATGATGCCAAGCTCGCCCTTGCCCGCTCGGATCGCGCCCTTGCGCGTCACCAGCACGTCTTCACCGAAATGACACTCCTCTGCCACGTAGTTGTGATGGCAAGTGATGGCTTCCTGGATCGCGAGCTCGGGGAAGTGCCGGCGGAGCACGCCCTCGGCGAGGTCGAACATGGCCTCGCGGTTCGTCCGCGCGTACCGCTGCGCCCAGAAGAGGTCGTGCCGGTAGGCCTTCATCTCCGGGGTGCCGGCGAGGAACACCGCGAGATCGCGATCGGGCAGGTCGCGGTTGTGGGCGAGCTTCTTCGCCGTGGCGATGTGGATCTCGGCGAGCTCCTTGCCGATGTTGCGAGAGCCGGAGTGGAGCATCAGCCACACTCCGCCGTCCGTGTCGAGGCAGAGCTCGATGAAGTGGTTGCCGCCCCCCAGCGTGCCGAGCTGACATCGCGCCCGCGTGAACAGCCCCTGGACCTTCGGGCTCAGGCTCGCGAACTCGTCCCAGAGCGCGAGGCGCTCGAACCCCGCCGGCGGGGCGTCGTGGGAGGCGAACCCGACGGGGATCGCCCGCTCGAGGTCGCTGCGGATCCGCCGGAGGTCGTCGGGCAGATCGGCCGCGGTGAGGTTCGTGCGGAGCGCGCCCATCCCGCAGCCGATGTCGACGCCGACGGCGGCCGGCGCGACAGCGTCCCGCATCGCGATGACCGAGCCGACGGTCGCGCCCTTGCCGAAGTGGACGTCGGGCATGGCGGCGACGTGGTGGAACACCCAGGGCAGGGCGCTGATGTTCCGCAGCTGCTCCAGCGCGATCTCCTCGACCTCGTCCGGCCGGGTCCACAGCTTGATGTCCACGTTCTTGCCCTTGATCTGCGCGGGTCCCATGCGGGCAGAATAGCGCGGGGCGCGCGCAGGCGAACAGCGAGGGACGCGTGCGGGCGAATCGCGAGGGGCGCGTGCGGGCGAGCGCGAGGCGGGCGGCTACCCCGTTCGGCCTTGCGGGGCCTCTGGGTTCTTGATACGCGTCGAAATCGCTGCTTCCGGGGTCCTTGTTCATGCCGTCTGCTCGCGCGCTCTCCATCGCAACCCTGGCGGCCTTCGCCGCTCTGTCGTGTGGGGTCACGAGCGGCTGTGACGGCTGCAAGCCGAGCGAGGACCCTGCGGCCGGGAAGCCCGCCGCCGCGGCTTCCGCGACGGCCAGCGCCGCGGAAGGTGCGGAAGGTGCGGAAGGTGCGGAACGTGCGGAACGTCGACAACGCGCCCTGCCCGCCGGCGACGACCGCTTCGCGGCCCAGATCGCGGCGAACCTACCCCGGGTGCCCGATCCGGCGATCCAGGCCCCGGAGGGCGGCGGCGCGGGCGCCGAGCTCGACAATGGCACCTTCCGCGATCGCGTCATCGCCTTCGTCCGCCAGGTGGCAGCGGGCGGTGACAAGGTGACGTGTGATCTCGCCCTCTCGTCCAAACGCCCCTTCCGCGCTGTCGTGATGGGCTTTCAGGAGGGGAAGCAGATCGCCCGCGGGGAGGCGTCGGACGCGGGGCTCTGCGTCGCGCTGAAGGACGCCGCGCGCAGGGCCGTGGCCGCGGCGGGCGGCGCGGCGGCGATGACGAGCGCGCTCGCGGGCGCGCGGCTGGTCGTGGAGCTTCCGGATCATCACGAGTCGATGGTGGAGAGCGTCGAGCGCCCGGGGAAGGGCGTCGAGCTCGTCGAGGGGCTCGTGCCGGTGCGCGTCCTCGACAAGCCCCTCCTCGCGCGGCGCATCGAGGAGGGCAAAGGCTATCTCCTGCGCGTCATCGATCCGCGGCACAAGGGGGTTCACAAATACTACCACGCCCCCGCGGACCGGTTCGAGCGCGAGCTGCATACGATCTACACCGCGTCCACGGCGCTGACGCTGCTGAAGCTGCACGCCTACAAGCCCGACGAGCGCCTGCTGCGGCTGGCGACGGAGGCCGCCGGCTTCATGATGGGCATGCAGAGCCGCGAGGCGCGCGATCGCACCGCCGGCGGCTTCTTTTATGCGTTCGACCTGGAGCGTGAGCGGCCCGAGCGCCGGCTGGTCGTCGGCACGGCGTCGAAGTCGATCTTCACGCTCCTCGAGCTCCACGGCGTCACGAAGGACAAGAGGTACCTCGAGTCCGCCGTGCTCGCGGCCGAGTGGCTGATCTCGATGCAGCGGCCGGACGGCAGCGTGCGCTCGGCCCTGACCGGGCAGGAGGGCGGGGCGTGGAAGGTCCAGGGCAAGGACTCGACGCTCTACACGGGGCAGGTCCTCTCCGCCCTGTCGCGCACCTACCGGGCCACGAACAACAAGAAGTACCTCGACGCCGCCGCCCGGACCGCGGACTACCTGCTCGCCAGGATCGCGGAGAAGGGGTGTTTCCTCGGCGACGATTACAGGAAGCCCAACCCGATCTCGAGCTCGTGGGCGGTCCAGTCGCTCCTCGACTTCGCGAAGGCCGGCGGCGACCAGCGCGCCGAGCAGGCCGTCTTCCGCTGCGCCGACGACCTCGTGAAGCGGCAGTGGCGCAGGCCCGAGGACGCCTACCGCTACGGCCGCTGGCAGCGGTCGCTGTCGAGCAGCGGGAGCGGCTGGCTCGCCGAGGTGATGTCGGAGGTGTACCACCATTGCCGGAAGAAGGGCACGGAGGGCTGCGATCGGTACAAGGACGCGGTGGTCGCCGCGATCCGGTTGCTCTCGCAGTACACCTACGGTCCGGAGAGCTCGTTCGTGGTGAAGAACCCGCAGGCGGCCGCGGGCGGGGTGTTCTGGAGCGTCAGGGATCGTTATGTGCGCACCGACTCGGTGTGCCACGCGATGAACGCGTACCTCAACATGATCGGCGAGCTCGGCGACGGCCCGCTGCTCACGCTGCCCGAGCGGCCCCTCGCCGAGCGGATGGCGCTCGCGGCGGAGGCGGCGGACGCGGGGCTCCCCGAGGACGAGGGCGAGGAGGCCGCCGCGGGGCAGTCCGGGCCGAAGGGCGAGGACGCGGACGACTGAAGCGAATCGACGTTGTTCCAGGAGAACTCCCCATGGCTCAGGTGAAGATCTACGGAATCAAGGAGAAGCTCAATCCGGTGAAGGAGGCCCTGTCCAGGGTGATCCACGCCTGCGTCATGGAGGCGCTGCAGATGCCGCAGGACAAGCGGGCGCATCGCTTCTTCCCGATGGAGCGCGAGGACATGCTGGCGCCGGGCGGGCGCACCGACGCCTATACGATCATCGAGATCTCGATGATCACCGGGCGCAGCGTCGAGACGAAGAAGAAGCTCGTGCGGCTCCTGTTCGACAAGATCCGGGACGAGGTCGGGATCGACCACCAGGACATCGAGATCTGTATCTCGGAGTCGCCCGCCCACGACTGGGGGTTTCGCGGGATGCACGGCGACGAGGTCAAGCTGAACTACAAGATCAACCTCTAGGTCCGGCGCCGGCGCGGCTCCGGCGGTCAGGGCGGCAGCACGGCCACGATGCGCAGCGGCCCGCCGGAGCCGGCGCGAATCTTCATCGGGAGCGCGATGACGAGCGCGCCTCGCGGGGGCAGCGACTCGAGCGAGGCGACGTTCTCGAACGCCGGGATATCCGCCCCGAGCAGCGCCCGATGCGCCATGAAGCTCCTCGATGGGCCGTGATCGATGCTCGCCGTGTCGATGCCCACCGCCCCCACGTTCCGCTCGATGAGCGCCCGCGCGGCGTCCTCGCCGATACCCGGAAAATGCAGCGCCTCGGCGTGGCCAGGCCGATCGTCGCCGAGGTAACGCTTCTTGTCAGGCCAGCGCGCGCCCCAGCCCGTCCGGATCATCACGATGGTGCGCGGCTCGATGGCGCCGTGCGCCCGCTCGAACGCCTCGATGTCCGCCAGGGTCACGAGGTAGTCGCTGTCCCTGGCCGCGGCGGCCGACACGTCCACCACCACCGCGGAGCCCACGAGGCGGGAGAGGGGCACGGCGTCCGCGGTCGATTTGCCCTCGGCGAAGTGGATGGGCGCGTCGAGGTGCGTGCCGCCATGCTCGGGCGCGCAGAGCGTGTACGCCGAGTAGAAGTAGCCGCCCTCGGTCTTGCCGTGGTGCACCGTGCCGTGGGTGAAGCCCGTCGTCGCCGTGGGCCAGTAAATGGTCTTGTCGTCGAAGGGATAGGTCAGGTCGACGAGCCGCGCGCCCTCGGGCAGGCGGATGTCGCGCGCGCCCGCGCCTCCAGGGGTGTTGCCCCGCGCTCCCGCCTGCTCCGCCGCGCAGCCCGCCGAGAGCGCGGCGAGCACGAGTATCGTCGTGATCAACGTTCGCATCGAGCCCCTCCTGGACGGCCATGCGACCGGCCGCCGGAGATGATTCTGCCACCGGCCTCGAACCCGGGGCATCGATCCTGACATCGCGCGCGGGAGAGCAACGCGGGCAGGAGCGGAGGGAACGACGAGGACAGGAGCGCGGCGAGCGGCAGGCGGGGGAAGCGGCCTGTCCAGTTCCGCTTCCGACGAACGTTCCGTGGGCCGGTTGCTCGAACACGATCTTGGCCGGAGCCCCGCAGCTCGTGCGGCCGCCACCCGCTCCCGTCATGGCGCCGCCACCTGCCTGACGCCACGCCACACCCTGAATTCCCCTGATTTCGGCCGTATATGCCCCTGGTACGCGCGCTGCCATGGACACCGCGCATGGGAGACGCCGACATCACCTTGCGCCACCTCGCCCGAAGGCACCCGGAGGACCTGGTGCGCGCCCTCGTCCCGGAGGGCCATTCCGTCGAGGTCCTCGGCTGGGTCGACAGCCAGGTCACGAACATCGAGCGTCGCGTCGACAAGGCCATTCGCTTGCGGATCGACGGCGAGCCGCGCGTGCTGCACGTCGAGTTCTGCTTCGCGCTCCGCGACGACGTTCCGGATCGCCTCTTCGAGTACCTCGGCTTCCTCTTCGCCGCGCTCCGCCTCGATGCCCATGGGGAGGCGGTGCCGCCGATCGAGAGCGTCGCCGTGGTCCTGTCGGGCCGCAGGCGGCGACTGCCAACGACGGGCAAACGCTGCATCGCGTGGCCGGGGCGGCCGTTCAGCGGCGCGCACTTCCGCATCGACGCCGTCTACCAGCGCACGGTCTCCGAGCTGCGGGCGCGCGGCAGCGTGCTCTGGCTGGTGTTCGCGCCTCTCGCCCGGAACGCGACCCCGGCGGCGCTGAGGCAGATCGTCGCGGAGATCCATGCGGGGGCGGCCACCGCCGAGGAGCGGGCCGAGCTGTACACGGCGCTCCTGGTGATGGCCACTATCGATCCCTGGGGGCATAATCTGCTGAAGGAGCTCGTCATGATGGTGGAGGACAAGGAAGAGGGGCTGCTCCGGCGCACGCCGATCATCGGGGAGATGATCATCGAGGCCGAGCGACGCGGCGAGGAGCGGGGGGAGAGACGCGGTGAGGAGCGGGGGGAGAGACGCGGCGAGGAACGGGGCGAGCGACGCGGCGAGGAGCGTGGCGAGGAGCGAGGCAAGCAGCAGGCGATCGCGGAGCTGCTCGGTCGGCTCTTCGCCCGGCGGCTCGGGCGGCGACCGACGGCCGAAGAAGAGCGCTCGATCATCGAGCGAGCCCGCGCCATCGGTCCGGGCGAGGTCGAGGATGCCTTGCTCGATCTGGAGGCCGACGCGCTGGTGCGCTGGCTCGCGGAGCCGCTCCGCACGTCGTGAGCTCCGCGGGAGGACGGTCCTCCGCGCGCGTGATCGCAGCGATTCGATCCAGGTAGGCGCAGCCGCCGGACAGCAGCGGCAGCGGCGCGGTCCAGGTCGGGAGCGACCGTCGACCCGAGCGGCCCGGCCATCCGCGCCGGCGGCGGTCAGCCGCTCCGGCGGGGCGCCCGCTTCTTGGCTCCGGCGTGCGGCGGGCTCCTGGACTCCCTCGGTCGCGGCGCCCCTTCGAGCTCCGCTTCAAGTCCCTTGAGAAGTAGCTCCAGTCCATACCGGAACCGCGCGTCCGTGTCGGTGCTCAGGAGGTGCGGGAGCGCCGCCGCGAGGTGCGGGTAAGCTCCTCGCTCCACCGCCTCGCGGAAGAGCGCTGGATCGGCCTTGCCGGGGTCCGCTCCCGGGCGGACCACCAGGGCCTGCTCCTCGAGGGTGAAGCCGATCACGTAGTACACGATCGACCAGCACCCCCACGCCGCGGCGCGCGGCGAGAGACCGGCGTCGCTCAGCGCGCCGAGCAGCACCTCCGAGACCCGCAGCGTGTTGTCCTGCGCGACGTAGGTCCCCGCGAACACCCGCGCCCCATCGCGGTGCGCGAGGAGCGCCCCGCGGAGCCGCTCGGCCATGTCCGCCGCGCGCTCCATCCCCGAGAGCGCTGCCGGCGCGCTCTCCGCGCAGCCCGCCAGCATGGCCTCCGCCATCGCGTCGAGCAGCTCCTCCTTGTTCTTGATGTGCCAGTAGAGCGTCGCCGCCTGGACATCCAGCTCCTGCCCGAGCAATCGCGCGCGCTCACGGTGCACCCGAGGACCCTGGAGATCCTCGATCAGCGCGGGATCGTGGACCGCTTCCAGCGCCGGGGCGTGCCGGTGCCTGCAGGGCATTTCGCCTGGCTCGACACGCCGCTCGATTTCTCGCGCCTCGACACGCGGCACCCGCACACGCTGTGGCTGGCCCAGGCCCAGACAGAGGCGCTTTTGGAGGCGCGGGCCCGCGAGCTGGGCGTCGAGATCCAGCGCGGTCATTCGGTCGTCGAGGTCGCGGAGAGGGAAGGCGAGGTCGCGCTGCGGGTCGAAGGCCCCGCGGGGCAGGCCGAGGAGCGCGCGCGTTACGTGGTGGGGTGCGACGGGGCGAGGAGCGTCGTACGACGGTCGATCGGCGTCGGGTTTCCGGGCACGGAGACGACGGTGACGGCCATCCTGGGCGACGTGGAGCTCGACGAGCCCCCGGCCAGGCCGTTCAGGCACACGTGCTCGCGCGGCTCCGTTCTGGCGGCCCCGCTTCCGCCCGGCGATCACGAGGGCGTCTATCGCTTCGTCGTGTTCGATCCGCAAAGGGTGCACGTGAGCACGTCCGAGCCGGTCACGCTCGAGGAGCTGCAGAGCGGCGTCGCGCGGATCGTCGGAAGGGACTTCCGGATGCGCAATCCACGGTGGCTGTCGCGCTTCGGCAATGCGACGCGGGTCGCCGAGCAGTACCGGCGCGGGCGGGTCCTCCTCGCGGGCGACGCGGCGCACATCCACTTTCCCGCCGGCGGCCAGGGGCTCAACGTCGGGCTGCAAGACGCGATGAACCTCGGCTGGAAGCTCGCGGCCGAGGTGAACGGCTGGGCGCCGCCCCACCTCCTGGACAGCTATCATGCCGAGCGCCATCCCGTGGGCGTGGCCCTGGGGCGCAACACGGAGGTTCAGACCAAGCTCGGCGACTTCTCGGAAGCGGGGCTTTCGCTCCGCCAGATGATGAGCGAGCTGCTCGCCATGGATCCCGTCAATCGGCGGATCTCCGAGATGATCAGCGCGCTCGACGTCGCGTATCCGACCGGCGGGGCAGCGGAGGCGCACCCCTGGGTCGGCAGGCGGGCGCCCGATCGCGCGCTGGTGACGGACTCCGGCGCTTCGCGGCTGTACGAGCTGCTCCACACGGCCCGGTTCGTCCTGCTCGACCTCGCCGGCGCGGTCGATCTCCGGGAGGCAGGCGCGGCGTGGGGCGATCGCGTCGAGGTCGTCCGCGCGACGGCCGCCCCCGAGAGCGATCTCGCCGCCGTCGATGCGGTCCTCGTGAGGCCGGACGGGCACGTCGCGTGGGCGAGCGACGCCGCCCGACGGGCGACGCGCCTCGCCGATCTGAGGAGCGCGCTCGCGTCCTGGTGCGGGCCCGCGTGAGGCCGCCAGGGTGCGCTCCCACCTTCGGCTCGGAAGAGGTGGAGAGGGCGGAGCGCCGACGCCCGTTCGGCCGTTTGCGCGTTCAGCGCCCGCGCGCTCCTGGGTTCGTCCTGGCGCGCCCCGACGCGAAGCGCTAGCGTCTGGCCAGGGTGCGCAGGGGCGCCCTCCCCGCCGGAAAGAAGCCTTTCACCCTGCGACGCGACGACCGCGAGTCACCTCGCACCGTCATGACCACGTCGACATCCTCGGGCCGAGGGAGCGGGTAGCGGCCGATTCGAGAGGAGACGTCCATGATGGATCCCGTTCGCGAGCTGAAGACCCGCGCCGAGCTCTTGCACAAGCAGCTCGCGTCGAACGACGCCAGGGCGCTCTTGCGCCTGCGCGCGCTGCCCGAGCTCGGGCGCGCCGACGAGGCCGCGCTCGCCGCGGCCGTTCCCGGCATCCGCAGAAAGCACTGCCTCGCGGTGGTCGCGCGCGAGTGCGGCTTCTCGAGCTGGGAGCGCGCGCGCCTCGCCCTCGCGGGAGAGCCCGGCGCGCCCGAGCTCGGGACGCTGCTCTACGGCCGGGATGGCGGCGTGCTGCACCACTGGTTCGCGACCTACGAGGAGGCGCGCGCCCACGTCGAGGCGCTGCCGGAGGCGCCGCGCGGCTACCTCCTCGCGTACAAACACCACTTCTTCGTCGCCGATCGCCCGTTCGTCGCGTCGCTCGGGCTCGATCCCGACGACCCGGACTGGCAAGCGATCGGGTGGGACTGGGCACGGCCTGCCGATGTCGCCGCGCGGAGCCGCCTCTACGCAAAGCGGCTCGCCTCGATGCGGGGGTGGGCATGAGCGCCCCCGAGCTGCACCCGGACCTCACCGCCGCGCTCGAGGCAACGTTCCCGGGGCGCCCGGTCCAGGACGTGACCTCACTCTCCGGCGGGTTCTCCGGCGCCGCGCTGATCGCGTTCGTCGTCGACGGCACGCCGTACGTCGCGAAGCGCTTCGCGCTCGAGCCGAGCGATCCGGAGCGCGCCGCGCGCGAGAGCGCGTGCATGCGCATCGCGTCCGAGCGCGGCGTCGCGCCGCGCCTGCACCACGCGGACGCGCGGACGGGCGTGACGATCATGGACCGCATCGCGGGGGCACAGCTCCGCCCGACGCGCGATCCGGCGCAGATCGAGCGGGTCGCTGCGGCGTTGCGGCGGCTCCACGACGGTCCGCCGTTCCCGCGCAGCCCGTCGCGCATGGACTTCCTGCGCTCCCTCGACGCGCAGTGCGCCGCGCTCGCAGGCGCGGGCCTGCCAGCCGAGCTCGTGCGCGCGGTCGTGGAGCTCGAGCGTGTGAGCGCGCCGCACGCGCACGCCGCCGCGTGTCATCGCGACCTCAACCCGAACAACGTGCTCGTGACGGCCGAGCGCGTGTACTTCGTGGACTGGACCCACGCGGGCGCGGGAGATCCATTCATCGATCTCGCGCAGCTCGGCGTCTTTGCGTGCCCGCGGCCCGAGCAGCGCGAGGCGCTGCTCGCGGCGTACCTGGGGAGGCCAGCGAGCGACGGCGAGCGCGCGCGGGCGGGCCTCGCGCGCGCCATCGCCCTCGCCTTCTACGCGGCGAGCTTCTTCTTCGCGGCAGCGCGCCTCGGCGGGCCGCCTGCCGAAGACGACGCGTCCCGCCCGCTCGCGGAGGTCCTCGCCGCGTTCGGCGCCGCGCCGGAGCGCACGCACCCCGGCGTCGTCGCCGCCGCCCTCCTGCGCGAGATGCGACAGGAAGCCGGGGCGCTCGACGTCCTGCGCGGCTGACCGTGACGTCACGCTGAAAGGCATGGGGCGCGGACCCCCGACGAGGATCGCGTCCCACCTCGGCGCTGCCCAGCGAGCTCCGCGGCCCGCGGTGACGCTGCCAGTCGCGCCGCGACCCGGCGGCTGCGCAGCACGACAGCAGTACATCCAGGGAGACGCGGAGTCCCCTCGTGGGGACTCCTCGCCTTCTCCTCGGGTGAAGCGCGCTCGAGCGCCCTGAGCTCGAGGCGCGCGCCCCAGGAAGGCGTTCTGGCCTCGAAGGAACAATGACGCTCCTCCGTTCACCAAGGCGAGGGGCGCAGCGAGGCGAGGGCCATTGGGCGGCGGCGCGTGGGATTGCGATGATTGCGCCCGGTGCATCGCGCGGATAGCGTGGGTGCATGAGGAGCTGGGAGCAGCAAGTCCAGGCCGCGGCCGCGACGCTCGGCCTCGACGCGCGGGGCGGCGAAGCGAAGGGCCTCGTCGCGGGGCGCCGCGTCTCCGTGGAGCTCAGCGACACACAAGATCGTCCGTACGCCCTCGTCCATGGCTGGCTCCGGCCACCCCTCGATCTGGGCCTCGAGATGGAGCGCAGGCAGACGACCCTGGGCTTCGTGAACGCGGTCATGACCGGCAGCGACGACCTCGACAGCGAGTTCTCGATCGCAGCGGATGATCCCTCCCGGACAGGGGATCTCTTCACCGTGGCGCTCCGCGAGCACCTCGTCGCGCTGCACCGCGCGTCCTACGAGCTCCGCATCCACGACGGCGGCTGCACGCTCTCCGAGCCGTACGGCTCCACCGATGAGGCGTGGATCGTGCGCGCCGCCCACGGCGCCGCGCAGACCGTCGAGCTCCTCGACGATGCGCGCGCTGGGCTCCGCGCCGCGGCGCCGCTCGCCGCGCACGCCGAGGCGCTCCGCGCGCTCGCCTCGGCGCGCGGCCTCGCCTTCGCGAGCGTGCCGCTCTCGGTCACGGGCCGGATCGAGGGCGGCCCCATCGAGGTCGGCTCGGCGCGCGCGGCGCGCGGCCGCCACCGGATCACCGCGCGCGCGAGCTTCGAGACCGAGCTCGGCCTTGGCCTCGCCGTCCGGCGCGAACGACTCCTCGACGGCCTCGCCACGATGCTGGGCGGGCAGGACATCGTCGTTGATGACGAGGCGTTCGATCGCCGCTTCCACGTGCGTGTGGATCCGCGGCAGACCGACCGGACCCCCGCGCTGCTCGACCCTGGCGCCCGTGTGGCCCTCCTCGCCCTCGACGAGCGCGCTGGCCCCGTTACCATCGACGATCGCGGCGTGACCTTGGGGCCGATCGCCCCCTCGATCGCGCCGGACACGGTGGTGTGGGCCATCGACACGCTCGACGAGGTGCGCGCAAGGATCGAGCGCAACCTCCTGCGTGGGCCCGGGGGCGGGCCCTACCGCTAGCGACGACCAGAGCACGAGCCGCCTGCCTCGACGGCTGCAGCCTTGTCCCGCTCCTCGGTAGCGCACGCGTCTGCCGGGCGAGCGCCATGCACCGCGCTTCTTTGATATACAAGCCAGGACGGAACCGAGGTGCGGATGAACGGTGATGCCGATTACATGGCTGTCGTCGCGGAGAACCAGCAGCTGAAGCAGCGCATCCGCGAGCTGGAGGAGGCCGAGGAGGCGCGGGATCGCCTCCAGGCGGAGCTGCGCCAGAGCGAGGAGCATGCGCGCGTCTTTGTCACCTACAGCCCGGCTGCTGTGGCCATGTTCGACAAGGACATGCGCTACATCCTGGCCAGTCACCGCTGGCGGGAAGATTTCGGCATGAAGGAGCAGGACATCATCGGCCGATGTCATTACGATCTCTTCCCCGAGATCCCCGAGCACTGGAGGCAGATCCACCGGCGCTGCATCGCAGGGGCCTCGGAATCGAATGATGAAGAGCCCTTCGCGCGGGCCGACGGGAGCGTCGACTGGGTGCGCTGGAAGATCTTTCCCTGGTACAAGTCGACCGGCGAGATCGGCGGGATCATGCTGTTCACCGAGGTGATCACCGACCGGAAGCGGCTCGAGGATACGCTCCGGTTGCAGGCGAGGACGCTCCTGGAGCTGTCGACGCCCATCGTGCCCATCAGCCAGGGCGTCCTCGTGCTGCCGCTCGTGGGCGTGCTGGACGCGGCGCGAGCGCAGCAGATGATGGAGAACCTGCTGGGCAAGGTGGTCGAGCGGCAGGCGCGTGTGGCGATCATCGACGTCACCGGCGTGCCGCACATCGACGCGGCCTCGGCGAGCGCCCTCCTGCAGGTGGCGCGGGCGGTCCGGCTGCTCGGGGCGCAGGTCGTCCTGACGGGCATCCGGCCGGAGGTGTCCCACGCCATCGTCAGCCTCGACATCGATCTCGCCGGCGTCGTGACCCGCCGCGACCTGCAGAGCGCGATCTCGTTCGCGACCGGGATGAGCCTGGCGCCCGCGTCGCCGTCCCAGCCTTGACGCACCTTGCCCGGGGGCTGCTGCTGGAGCAGCACCCCCGCAGCACGCGCCTGCTGCTCCAGCAGCAAGGGCTTGTCCGGTATAACGGATCCATGTCTTTTGAAGCGGACGTAAGCCTGGTACGCCGCATGCAAAACGCAGAAACCAGAACGTAATCGGCAGCGGCGCAACGAGCGTCGAGCTGCTTTCCTGACAGAGTGCGCGGCGTGCGCCGCGTGCGGCCGAGTTTCCTTCGTTGCCGGGAGGCATCGGGCCTTCGAGCCCTCTCTGAATTCTCCCACGGGACGGCGCGCTGGAGCGTTCGGGCGCGGTCACAAGGCCGAGCGCATCGATGGTGCTTCCGCCCGACCTGCCCTGCTGGCCACGGTGAAGGCTTGGTCCGCACAGTGCAATGCGTCAGGGCGATAGTCGACCTGAAGAAAGCCATGAAAGATCCAGTGATCGCGATCGACGCGGTCTCACACATCCTCGCGAGCACGACCCTGACGAACGCCCTCCCGGGCGCGCGAGCCGTCGTGTTGCGCCGGGTCGCGAGGCGCCTTGCGCTCTGCGCAGAGGCGCGCTCCGCGGCGCTCCCCCGGCGCCCGCGGCGGCTCGCGCCCCGCCGGATCGGCGCCGACGTCGAGCGATGGACCGCCACGCGCTGTAGGGGCGCCGCGCTCGCGGCGCTCTAGCTCGAAGGCCTCTCACATTCTCAGCACAGGAGCGGGCGCCTGGTCGGCGCGCGGCCTCGTGCGCCCTGGGCGCGGCTGCCCGGCGCCGATGGCCGCCGCGCGACCGCGCGATCGCGCCACGGAGTCATCGTCATGAGCGTCTCATCCTCTCACCTCTCGCTGAAAGACGGCAAGAAGACCTCTCGCTCGCGGGTTGTGCGCGACAAGCTCGATTATCCGGTGATCGACACCGATCTGCACACGATCGAGTTCGCGCCGATCCTCGAGGATTACATCGCGAAGTACGGCGGCGCGAGGTCCGTCGACGAGTTCCGCGACGCGATCAACCGGGGCTTCGGCTACCTGAGCAACGAGTGGTACGAGCTCACGCCCGAGCAGCGCGCGGCGCAGCGCTCGGTCCGCCCGCCGTGGTGGGCGCTGCCGACGAAGAACACCCTCGATCTCGCCACGGTGTCGCTGCCCAGGCTGCTTCACGAGCGGCTCGGCGAGTCGGGGACGGACTACGCGGTTCTCTTCCCGAACGTCTCCACGTTCGCCACCCACGTCGGCAAGGAGGACCTGCGCCGGGTGCTCATCCGCGCGGTCAACGCCTATCACGCCGACGTGTACCGGCCGTACGCCGACCGCCTCACGCCTGTCGCGGCCATCCCGCTGCACACGCCGGAGGAGGGCGTCGAAGAGCTGGAGTTCGCCGTGCGCGAGCTCGGCCTCAAGGTCGCCCTCATCCCGGGCAACCTCCGGCGGCCGATCCGGTCGGTCGCCGAGAAGTACCCGTCGCGGCACCACCCGGACGTCGCGCGGCACGCGAACTGGCTCGACACGTTCGGCGTGGACAGCGAGCACAACTACGACCCGTTCTGGGCCAAGGCGGTCGAGCTCAGGACGGTGCTGACCACCCACTCCGCCGGGATGGGGTGGACCAGCCGCAGCTCGGTGTCGAGCTACATGTACAACCACATCGGCCACTTCGCCTCCGCCTCCGAGGCGCTCGCGAAGTCGCTCTTCTTCAGCGGCGTGACCCGCCGGTTCCCCGATCTCCGCGTCGGCTTCCTCGAGGGAGGGGCGGCGTGGGGCGCGACGCTGTTCGCGGATCTGGTGGGGCACTGGGAGAAGCGCAATGGCAGGGCGGTCCAGAACTACAACCCCGATCTGATCGACGCGAAGCTGCTGTACGCGCTCTACCAGCAGTACGGCGGCGAGGAGGTCGGGGCGCGGCTCGGTGACATCCACGCTGTCCTCGGCGGGGCGCTCGGCGTCTCGAACAACTCGCGGAGGCAGCCGCAGGACCCGGGCGCGCTCGACGACTTCGCGGCGGCGGGCATCGAGCGGATCGAGGACATCCGCGACAGGTACGTGCCGAACTTCTACTTCGGCTCGGAGGCGGACGACCCGACGATCGCGTACGCGTTCAACACGAAGGTCAACCCGCTCGGCGTCCAGCTCAACGCCTTCTGGGCGTCGGACAGCGGCCACTGGGACGTGCCGGACCTGACCGAGGTCCTCGCGGACACCTGGAGCCTCGTCGAGCGGGGGGCGCTCACGGAGGCGAACTTCCGCGATCTCGTGTTCACCCATCCATACAACTTCTTTGCCGGCAAGAACCCCGGCTTCTTCGCCGGGACCGCGGTCGAGCAGAAGCTGCGGAAGAGCAAGGCGGCCTGAACGTGGAGCGTCGGGCGGGGCGACGGAAGCGGCCCCGCCCGACGGTAGCTGTGAATCAACGAACCCCTCTGGATCCGTTCATGCGTTTGCTCGACCGCTCAAGAACCGCCATCTCATCGATCCTCGCGACGAGCCTCGTCCTTTGCGTGACGCAGGCGAGCGCGCAGAACCCGCCCGGCAGAGCCCAGGGTGAACGCCCCGCGCCTGCGCCCGCCGGCGCGGCCCCTGCGCCCGCCGGTGCGGCTCAGGCGCCTGCCGGCGCGGCCCCTGCGCCCGCTGGCGCGGCCCGTACGCCGGCCGCCGTGCCTCCCGCGGGCCCTGCGCCCGCTGGCGCGGCTGCGGCGCCTGCTGGCGCAGCCCCCGCCGCGCCGGGCGCCGCGAGCGCCGCCCCGGCTGCTCCCGGCGCCACCCCCGGCGCGCCGGACCCCGGCGCTCCGCCCGCGGGCGACGCAGCCGCGGAGGCCTTCGTCGAGCCGGATCCCAACGCCGTCACGCGCGACGACCTGCAAGGGCTCGTCACCGACCTCGAGAACTTCAAGTTCCAGTGGCAGCGAGAGCGCGACCTCCACACCGCCCTCTCGACCCGCTCCCTCCTCGTCGGCGGCGTCATCCAGGCGCGCATCGGATGGACGGAGCAGCCGGTGAACACGGCGACCTCGAAGGATCGCAAGGTGACGTTCGACACGGGCGCCGCGACCCTCACGTTCAATGGCATCCTCTACAAGGACTACGAGGAAGGTCGCAACCTGACCTACTCGGTGCGCTTCGGCGCCTCGCCCCAGCAGGCGAGCAACAACAGCTTCCTCAACCTGCTGGACGCCCAGCTGGCGTACTCCGTGCTCCCCACCCTCGCCCCCGAGGACTGGGTCCTGCAGGTCACCCTGGGCCAGCAGCTCCTGCCCTTCGGGCTGGAGGTCCCCGCGAGCGAGGAGCTGAAGCCGGTGATCACCAACGCGCAATTCACGACGAAGCTCGGGCTGAACCGGCGCGACCTCGGGCTCATCGTCCGCGGCGACGTGCTGCCGCAGGTGGACTACGGCTACAACTACCGGGCGCCTCTCCTCGCCTACGCGATCGGCATCATCAACGGGAGCGGGCCGAACACGCCCGACGACAACAGCGAGAAGGACATCATCGGCCGCCTCGCGTTCACCGTGCCGTCCGACTACAACTCCATCCTCCGCCAGATCACGCTCGGCGGGAGCGCGTACATCGGCTGGCAGAACACGTTCCTCAAGGACGAGAAGAAGACGCTGTCCGGCAAGGGCGTCAAGCGCCGCTTCGGCGGCGACATCTACTACAACCACTATCCGATCGGCGTCACCTACGAGTTCATCTACGGCCAGGACGACGTGACGCTCGGGACGACGGCGGAGGACCCCCGGAAGACGAGGCAAACCAGCCTGTCGCACGTGGCGACCTTCTTCTACAACTGGGGCGAGCAGTTCCTGAGGGGCTACCGCAACCAGGGCCGCTACGACGACTGGTGGCCGAAGACCTACCAGCCGTTCCTCCGCGTCGACCTCTTCGACCCCAGCACCGAGGTGCAAGAGAACCGGGTCGACGTCTACACGCTCGGCTTCAACGTCTTCTTCGCGGAGACGACGAAGTTCCAGCTCAACGTCAACCGCCGAGACGACCGCACGAGCACCGAGGGGGCCAAACACGAGGTCCTAGCCCAACTCCAAGGCGCCTTCTAGAGGGGGCTCACCCGCTGCGGATACGGGCCCATCTCGACGTTTTCGGTGCTCGGCGTACCGGAGTACGCCTGCGCGCCGAAAACGCCGATCTGGACCCGTCTCCTGTGCGGGAGAGCCCCCTCTGGGGGCGGTGCGTGGCAATGCAATGAAAGCAGAGAGGAGATTTATGAGACGAGCTTTGGTTTTGGTGCAGATGTTGATCGCGGCGATTTTGACGTTGTCGGCGCATGTGGCGCGGGCGGAGGCGCCTGGCGTTATCCGGGTGGCGTTTGCGGGGGTGGGGATCGGGAACCGGCCTTTTGTGGGCGGTAGCAGCTTGAGCGTGGTGCACGCGCGGGGGCTCCTGGAGGAGGAGTTCAAGAAGGACAACATCAAGATCGAGTGGTCCTTCTTCAAGGGGGCCGGGCCCGCGGTCAACGAGGCGTACGCGAACCGGCTGCTCGATTTCGCGCTCCAGGGAGACCTGCCGTCGAGCATCGGCAGGGCAGGGGGGCTCAAGACGAAGCTCCTCGCGGGGGTGTCGACGAGGCAGCATACGTACCTCGCCGTCCCGGCGGACTCGTCGATCGCGTCGCTCGCGGACCTCAAGGGGAAGAAGGTCGCCCTCTTCAAGGGCACGAACCTGCAGCTCGCCGTCAACAAGATCCTCGCGGGCAGCGGGCTGTCGGAGCGCGATCTCCGGATCCTCAACATGGACAGCGCGACCGCGAAGGCGGCGCTGGCGACGAGAGACATCGACGCCGCCTTCGGCGGGTACGACCTGCTCACGCTCCAGGATCAGGGGGTCGCCAAGATCGTCTACTCGACGAAGAACGACTCGCCGGCCTACCTGCGGCACGCCCACCTGATCGTCACGGAAGACTTCGCGAACAAGTATCCCGACATCACGAAGCGCGTCGTCAAGGTCGTGGTGCAGGCCGCCCACTGGATCGCGCAGAACGAGGCCAACCCGGCGCCGATCTACCAGCTCTGGTCCAAGTCGGGGGTGCCGTACTCGAACTTCAAGGCGGACCAGACGGGCGACTCGCTCAAGGTGCGCGCGAGCCCGCTGTTCGATGAATACCTGACCTCCCGCTACAAGGCGGCCGCCGCCGACGCGAAGCGGTTCGGCCTGATCAGGAGCACGTTCGACGTCGACTCCTGGATCGATCTGCGGTTCCTGAACGCGGCGCTGAAGGAGCTGAACCTCGAGGGCTACTGGCCCGAGTTCGACGTGAACGGGAAGGTCAAGCACCCCGGGAGGTCATGAGAGGAGCGCGCGCGGCGAAGGGGCCTAGCGCAGGGCGGAACGCCACGAGAGAAAGGCAACCAAGATGACGCAGCAGGGAATTCAAGAAAGCCAGACCCAGGCCGGCTACGAGCTCGCGGCGCGCGACGTGGCGCTGCCCGCGGGCGGCGCCTCCCGGCTCCTGTCGCGGAAGGTGGGCAACGTCGCCGTGGGGCTCGTCTTCCCGGCGGCGCTCCTCCTCGCGTGGAGCTACGCCTCGCAGCGCGAGCTGATACCGGCGCAGATCCTGCCCGCGCCAGGGCTCGTCGCGCAGACGCTGACCGAGCTCGCAAGCTCGGGCGATCTGCACACGAACATCGCCATCAGCCTCGGTCGCGTCCTCGGCGGCTTCGCCGCGGGCGGCGCGGCGGGCCTCGCGCTCGGCATCGCCATGGGGCTCTCACGGCGGATCGAGGAGCACGTCCACCCGCTCTTCAAGGCGCTCGCGCAGGTCCCCGCGCTCGCGTGGCTGCCGCTCGTCATGATGGTGGCGGGGATCGGCGAGTCGCTCAAGCTGATCCTCATCGCGCAGGCGAGCCTCATCCCCGTGGCGATCAACACGTTCGAGGGCATCAAGAACGTGCCGAGATCGTACATCGAGGTGGCCCGGGTCTTCCGCTTCAGCCATGCTCAGCTGCTCCGGAAGGTCGTGCTCCCCGCCGCGGTGCCGTCCATCGCCGTCGGCGTCCGTTACGGCCTGACGCAGGCGTGGCTGTCGCTCGTCACGGTCGAGCTCCTTGCCTCGTCCGAGGGCGTCGGGTTCCTGATCGTCTGGGGCCGCCAGCTGTTCCAGCTCGACGTGGTGCTCGCGGCGATCCTCGTCGTGGGGATCGTCGGGCTCGCGCTCGACAAGGGGCTCGAGGCGATCGAGGCCCGCCTCCTCCGCTGGCGGCGCGCCGCCCTCTAGCACCTCACCGAAGAACCCACACGATGAGCGCCATCACCCATGCTCTGATCCAGCCGCGGCTGCGGCGCGGCCTGGTCCTGCCCGTCCTGCTGTTCGTCGCGTGGCTCGTGGTCTGCCGCTACGAGCTCGCCAATACCCGCATCCTGGTCCCGCCGCTCGCGGTCTGGAGGGCCGCGAGCGCGCTGCACGAGAGCGGCGATCTCTGGACACACCTGCGCGCCAGCCTCGTCCGCGATCTCCTTGGGCTCGCGCTCGGGATCGTCGCGGGCGGCGCCGTCGGCGGTCTGCTCGCCGTCTCGCGCACCGCCGACAAGCTGTTCTCACCGAGCTTCCACGCGGCGAAGCAGGTCGCGCTGTTCGCGTGGATCCCGCTCATGTCGGTGTGGCTCGGCGTGGGCGAGCAGGCGAAGATCGCCTTCATCGCGCTCTCCGCCTTCTACCCGGTCGTCGTGAACACCTATGAAGGCGTGCGCAGCGTCGGTGTCGAGCACATCGAGGTGGCGCGGGTGCTCCGCTTCTCGCGGTGGCAGACCCTCCGCAAGGTCATCCTGCCGTCCGCCGCGCCGTCGCTCTTCGCGGGCGTGCACCAGGGGCTCATCTACGCGTGGCTCGGCACGCTCGGGGCCGAGTACCTGCTCGAGCCCGCGCCCGGGATCGGCAGCCTGATGGTGGACGGGCGCGAGCGCTTCGCCATGGATGTCGTGCTGGTCGGGCTGATCGTGTCCGGCCTCGTGGGCTTCGGCCTGAACGCGCTGGCCAAGGCCGCGGAAGACCGCCTGTTGCGATGGCGCGTCCGCGGCGTGTGAACGTCGTCAACGTCGTCAACGTCGCCAACGTCTGATTCCGTCTGCTTCATCTGCTTCGAGGAGGAACTCATGGGCTCGCCTGGAGTCATCAACATTCGTGATGTCAGCAAGAAGTACGTGGTCAAGGACAATCCCCTGGAGGTCCTCCGGGGGATCGGCCTGACCATTCACCCCGGCGAGTTCATCAGCGTCGTGGGCGCGAGCGGTTGCGGCAAATCGACGCTCCTCCGGCTCCTCGTCGGGCTGGACGGCGACTACGAGGGCGACATCCTCGTCGGCGGCGCGCGCGTCGAGGGGACGAGCCTCGATCGGGGCATCGTCTTCCAGGAGCACCGGCTCTTCCCCTGGCTCACCATCGAGCAGAACGTCGCGCTCGGGCTCGAGAGCTCGGCGTGGACGCACGCCGAGAAGGCCCGCGCGGTCGACGAGCACCTCGAGCTCGTGGGCCTGTCCGGGTTCAAGCGGGCGTACCCGCACCAGCTCTCCGGCGGGATGGCCCAGCGGGCGGCGATCGCGCGAGGGCTGGTCAACCGGCCGGGCATCCTGCTGCTCGACGAGCCGTTCGGCGCGCTCGACGCGCTGACCCGCGCGAAGCTGCAGCAGGAGCTCCAGCGCATCTGGCAGGAGGAGAAGATCACCATGATCCTCGTCACGCACGACGTCGAGGAGGCGGTGTTCCTCGGCGATCGCGTCGTCGTGCTCGAGCCGCGGCCCGGGAGGATCAAGCAGGTCGTCCCCGTCAGCGCGCCGCGCCCGAGGTCCCGCACCGATCACGAGATCAAGGCCCTCGTCGACGAGGTGCGCGGCCACCTCCTCGAGGCCTAGCGCGACGGATCGAGGCGCAGCGTGACGGAAGGCCCGAAGTCCTCTGGGACAACCGGTGGGGCCGCGCCAGAGAAAGATCTCTGGCGCATGGCAGGGTCATCCGTTATAATGGACGAACCATCCGCTATCATGGTGAGTTGAGCCCGATGACGATGCCCTTGCTCACGCTTCCCAACACGAGCTCGTTGGCCCTTTCTGTGCGCGCCAAGGCGCTTGTCTTCGAGGATCCGCGCTCGCAGGCGATCCTCGATCGGATCCGGCAGCTCTCGCCGAGCGACGCGACGTTGCTCGTGACGGGGGAGACCGGCACGGGCAAGGAGATCGTGGCCCGTCACATCCACGCCTTGAGCCACCGGCGGGGGCGGCCCTTCGTGGCGGTCAATTGCGGCGCCTGGTCGGAGTCGCTCGTCGAGAGCGAGCTGTTCGGCCACGAGAAGGGCGCCTTCACGGGGGCGACGACCTCGAAGGCCGGGTGGTTCGAGGCCGCGGAAGGCGGGACGCTGTTCCTCGACGAGATCGGGGATCTGTCGCTGCCGCTCCAGGTCAAGCTGCTCCGCGTGCTGCAGGAGCGCGAGGTGGTGCGGCTCGGCTCGCGCCAGCCGATCCCGATCGACGTGCGGCTCATCGCGGCGACCAACGTGAACCTGGAGGAGGCGGTGATCGCGCGGAAGTTCCGCGAGGATCTCTTCTACCGGCTCAACGTGGCGACGCTCGCGCTCCCGCCGCTGCGCGAGCGGCCGGGCGACATCCTCCCGCTGGCGCGCTACTTCCTCGAGCTCTACGCCCACCGGCTCGGCTCGGGGCCGGCCGTGCTCACGGCGGAGGCGACGGCGCGGCTCCTCGGGCACCCGTGGCCCGGGAACATCCGGGAGATCGAGAACGCGATGCACCACGCGCTCCTGGTCTGCAAAGGCCAGGAGGTCACCCCGGCGGATCTGCGCCTGACGGCGCTCCAGCCGAAGGCCGGGGCCAGCATTCCTCCGCCGGAGCAGGGGGCGACGGACGCCGTGTCCCAGGTCAGGCCGACGGCGCAGGCGACGGCGCTGGAGGGCGCGCTGCTCGCGCTGTTCGAGCAGAACCTGCCGAACCTGCACGAGCAGATCGAGGAGACGATCATCCGGACGGCGTACCGCTACTGCGATCGCAACCAGCTCCAGACGGCCAGGCTGCTCGGCATCAGCAGGAACATCGTGCGCGCGCGGCTCGCGCAGTTCGGGGAGCTGGCGCGCTACCGGGCGTCGCGCGGCGGGGCGGCGGCCGCCGCGTTCGGGCGAGGGGAGGCGAGCACCGCGCCGCGCGCCCCGGGGACGACCTGAGCCAGCGCGTCGGCGCGGCTGTGCGGGGCACGCTGGCCCGGCGGGTGCGCTGAGGCGAGCGAGGCCGGCGGGGCGCCTCAGGAGCGCGACGGGGAGGCCGGCCGGGGGCGACCCGGCGTGCGGGGGCGAGCCCTCACGCCCGGGGCCTTCAACCCGAGGGCCTCTCGCACCGTCGTGGCCGTGGCCGCCTGCGCGATCCACCGATCGAGCTTCGCCGCGTCCGCGCAGGCCCGGATGCGCGCCTCGTCGTCCTCCGAGGGGGAGAGCCCGCGCGCCCGCAGCAGCGTGAGCAGCGCGTCTTGACGGCCCTCGGCCCTACCCTTGGCCTCGCCCTCGGCCCGGCCCTTGGCCTCGCCCTCGGCGCGGCCCTTCTTCCGCCCCTGCGCTTCGAGGAAAAGGCGGAGCTTCCGGGCAGCGGGTGTCTCCGGGATCTTGTCGGGGTTCATCGAGGCCTCCCTGAGGAGCTCCAGCATCCGCTCGCTGAGCACGGAGAGGATCGCACGCTGCTGGGCCCGTCGCAACGCGCGCGGCAGCCGCTCGGTCAGCTCGAACGCGCGCTCGACGACGGCGCGCGCCCGAGGCCCATGGCGGTGCTGCATGGCCCAGGCCGCGAAGAGCGCGAGCTCCGGGTGGCGCTCATCGAGCAGCGCCTTGCCCTCGGCGTGGCCGAGGTGGAGCACGACGGGCTTGAGCTGCAGCACGGTTCCGAGGCGCGTCCGCACGCACGCGACGCGCTCGGCCCAGCGGGCGACGGCGCGGCGCGCGGTGATGACGATCACGTCGCCGAGCGCGCCGGTCTGACTGAAGAGCAGGCTGGCCGCGAGGGGCCACCGGCGGCGCTTGGCCGGATCAACGCTGCGCTGCAGCTCGACAAGGACCCAGCGGCGCCGGCCGCCATGAAGGACGAGATCGAGCCGCAGCTCCGCCGGCTTCACGAAGCGGAGCGTGGCGTCGGCGGGCTTGAGGCGTCGCGGCAGCCGCACGCCGGTGAGCTTGGAGACGAGCGCTCCGAGCAGCCCCGGCTGCTCACGCAATGCGACGATCAAAACCTCGTGCGGTGTGCTCGGCACGGCGCGTGACTACGCCGAAAGGGTGGTGAGCGGCCAAGTTCTGCTCGCCTCCCGCGCCCACCTCACAGCAGCGCCACTCCAGCGCATCGGGGGCACGCAGAAATCCAAATGGCTGCGTCGACCGACGCGGAATGAATCAATTCTTCAACGCCACGCCTGCCTCGCCGGACGCGCAACGCTTGATCAACGACGCCCTGATGACGTCGACCAGGCGCGTCGCGTCACCCGCTCTTCTCGGCTCCCAGCTCCCCTCCCTCCACGGCCCGCAGCGCGGGCTCAAGCGTGGCTCGCGCCCGTGGAGGGCTGCCCGGCCCTGGTCTCGATCCAGCGCTCCAGATCGGCGCGCGAGGTCACGCCGCTGCGGCGATCGAGCTCTCGCCCTCCGCTGAAGAGCACGAACGTGGGCACCCCCTGGATGCGCCGGCGCCCGGCTTCCGCCGGATCGGCGTCGGTGTCGAGCTTGAGGACCAGCACCTTGCCCGCATTCCTGCGGCCGAGCTCGTCGAGGGCCGGCGCGACGACACGGCACGGGCCGCACCAGGTGGCCCAGTAGTCGACAAGGACGGGGACAGGAGAGCTCGCAATCGCCTGTTCGAGCGCGGCCCCGTTCACCGGCTGCGGAGCGCCCGTCGTGTCGAGGTGCGCCTTGCAGCGGCCACAGACCGGCCGATCCTTGACCCTCTGGTCCGCAACCCGGTTGATCGAGCCGCAGCGGCCGCAACGGTAGATAGCCATGATCCTTCTCCTTGCCGTCGCCGCGTGCCGCGGCATTGCGAGCAACTTGGGTCCGGCGTACGCCTTGGCAACCAGGGGGCGTGTCGGCCGTGCGGCGGACGCGGCGGTCGGCGAGCGGGCTACCGCGGCGGGGCTTCGCAGGCCCGTCGCGTCACCTCGTGGCGGTAGTCGAACATCCGCTCCAGCTTGCGCCGGACGAAGAGGCCGCCGCCGAGCCGGCCGATCGCGCCGAGCGGGAGCTCGTACTCCACGTGGTCTGTGAGGTAGCAGCCGCCCGAGCCGTCGGGGTCCATGCGGTGCGTGTGCACCCAGCGCTTGAACGGCCCGCTGCGCTGCGTGTCCTGGAACATCCGCCCCCGCTCGTACTGCGTGTGCTCCGCGACCCAGCGCAGCGGGACGGGGCCGACGCGCGTCTCCACGACCACGCGCGCGCCGACGAGGATGCCGCCGGCCTTCTCCAGCACGCGCGCGTGCTCCCAGGGGGGCGTGAGGCGCTCGAGGGCGTCGGGCTGCTCGTGGAAGGCGAAGACCCGCTCGGGGGGCGCGGCGATGCGCGTGCGCTTCTCGAAGATGGGCATGCCGCGAGGATGGATCACGGCGCGCAGTCGCGCCCGCGCGGCGTGCAGCGCTCGTCATGGGCTCGTGCCTGCATCCCGGAAGAGAGCGATCTCCACCGCTCCCAGACCGAGAGCGAGTGCGAGCGAGTCGCTTGACCTTCATGAACCCCCATGATTTCATGGCATCTCATGCGAGCTGGTGCGAAAGGTGGAGTTCATCGAGCCGGTGCGGTGGCGATGGTCGCCATCGGCCTGGTCACCGGCTGCGGCCAGATTCTGGGCCTCGATGAGTTCGTCGATATCGCCGGCCGCGGCGGCGACGCGGGAGCGGGCGGCAGCGGATCGACGTCGTCCGTCGGGGGTGACGGCGGCTCCGGAGAGCCGCCGTCGGTGCCCGTCCTGCGGCTCCCGAAGAACGATGCCTATCTCGGCGCCCTGCGCAAGAGCGGCTCGAAGCGACCCCGGTTCGTGTGGGAGGCCTCCGTGTCGCCCACCGACGCGCCCATCGAGTACGAGCTACAGTACAGCGCCGATCCAGATATGACGGACGCGATCTCGGCCACCACGGAACACACCGAGTTCCAGCCGGAGGAGGATCTGCCGATAGCGCTCCTGCCGCCCGTCGGGCGGCGCTATTACTGGCGCGTGCGCGCCTGCTCGCGAGACTCCTGCTCGGAGTTCTCGCGGGCGCGATGGATCAACGTCGGCCGAGCCAGGTGCGATTACAACGCCGATGGCTATGACGATATCGCTATAAGTGCATACAGCTTCGTGGCCGAGAATGCGATCTACTTCTACTATGGGGCGCCTCTTGAGCAGCTCGGCATGGACGACGATGGCCTGGTGTTCAGCCCGAACGGCCGGAACGATGGTTTCGGGATGTCCCTGTCGTGCGCGGGCGACGTGGACGGCGACGGCTATGCCGATGCGCTGACGGGAGCAACCTATCACGATAAGGCATACATTTACCGCGGTGGTGGCGGCGATCGGTTCAGGGCAGACTACGAGACACTCGAAGGGATCTCGGCGCTGGGTGAGCTAGGTCCCTACGTCGCTTCTGCCGGTGATGTCAACGGAGATGGGTTCGGCGATGTGCTCGTCTCGGGAACCGGCTTTTCCGAGCCGACCGCTTACGTGTACCTGGGAGGCTCGGCAGCGCTCGACGGGCCGATTGCGCTAGCGTTTGGTCAGAGCGTGGAGAGCGCAGGCAGCGTTGGTACGATGGTGTCGTCGGCCGGCGACGTCAATGGCGACGGCTTCTCGGATGTCATGGTGTTGTTCTACTCGTCCGACGGCGACGTCGTGCGCATTTACCATGGGAACCCCGGCAAAGGGTTCGATACCACACCCAAAGTAGAGCTGGTCGATCCGTCCGGTGGCTCGAGGTTCGCTAGGTCGCTCGACGCCGCTGGCGACGTCAATGGCGACGGCTTCGGCGACGTCATCCTCGGGTCGTACGAGACGAGCCACGCGTACCTCTACCTCGGCGGACCTCAGGGGTTGAGCTCCGCGCCGGACGTCACGCTCGCAGGCGACGACGCGTTCGGCATCACCGTTGCTGGGGTGGGCGATCTCAACAACGACGGGTTCGACGATTTCGCCGTCGCGGACCGCTCCCCGAAGGTGCTTGTCTACCTCGGTGGCAATGAGTCGGAGCTGGACGAACCGGATACGGCCATATACAGAGACGCCATCGAAGACAGGACAGGACAGCGCCTTGGCTCTCCCGGTGATATCAACGGCGACGGGTACTCGGATCTCACGATCGCCATCACGGAGGAGAACATCGTCTATTTGTATCTCGGTGGTTCGGTCATCGCAGATCCCAAGGTCGAGGACACCTCGATCTCACAGCCGCCGGGGGACAGAGAGTTCGGCTTTGCCGTGGCGCACCGCTGACGCGTGCCTGGGCGCCTCTCCGCTGGAGCTCACCCGCCGCCCGCGCGGGGGGCGCTCGCGGGCGCACGATCAGAACGCCCACGACCAAGTAACGATCGCCGGCTCCGCCCCCGGCTCCTGCGGCAGCGCGCCCGCCGCAAACCGCGTCCTGGTCGGCTGGATCGGGTGAATCGCTGCGAGCGCGAAGCCCGTCACGTGGCCCAGGATCATGCCGGCGCCGACGTCCTGCCACGAGTGCGCGCCGGCGCCGATCCGCAGCGCCATCGTCACCACCGTCGCCGCCTCGGCGAGGGCGAGCGCGCCCAGGCGCGGCGCGGCGTCGCCGGTCGTGCGCAGCGCGAGGTTGAGGCGCACGCCCGCGATGGCCGCGACCGGGGTCGTGTGGCCCGACGGGAAGGCGTCGAAGTCGAGATCGGTGTCCCCGCATCGGTCCGTCCGCCACGAGCGCGGCCGGCACCGGCCCGACAGCCGCTTGATCATGCTCGAGAGGCCTGTCGACAGCGCCGCCGCCTCGAGCTCGATCAGCGACGTCCTGAGCGCCCGGGAGAAGGGGTGGGGGACGCCGGCGCCCGCGAGGTAGCTGCCCTCGAGGGCGTACCCGCTGCCGAGCTGGAGCAGCGTGCCCGCGGCGGCGCCGGTGATGTCGCTGGCGAGGCCGAGTGTCTCGTTGCGCTCCTCGCTGGAGGCTGCGCCCCACGCCGAGCGGCGCTGAGGCAGCAAGTACGTCGCCAGCGAGGCGGTGCAGGCCGCGACGACCGCCACCTCGCCCGCCGGCGCCCCGAACGCCCAGTCCGGGGCCGCCGGCCCCGCCTGCGCGGCGGCGGGCGCGCTCCACGCCAGCGCGCACACGCAGGCGAGCGGCGCGGCGTACCTCACGGCTTCTTCGCTGCGGGGGGCGCCGCGGGCTGCGCGGGCGCCGCGGGCTTCGCAGCCTGGGGCGCGGCGGGCGCCGACGGCTTGCCGGGCGCCGCCGGCTTGCTCGCCGCCGCCGCCGGTCCGGCCGCCACGCCTGGCGCCTTCTGCACGATGACCTCACCGAGCTGCAACGCCGAGAGCTGCTCTCCGACAGCGCCGGCGTCGCCCACCAGGACGACCCGGAGCTGCTCGGGCACGAGGTACTTCTGCGCGACCCGCTGCACGTCCGCGGGCGTGATGCGCTGGAGCCTCGCCGGTCGCGTCGCGTACTCGTCGAGCGGCAGATCGTAGACCGCGAGGCCCGCGATCGTCGACGCGGTCGCGTCCGCCGTCTCGAAGCGCGCCGGCAGCTGGCGGATGAGGTTCGCCTTCGCGTCCGCGAGCTCCTCGTTCGTGACGGGCTCCCTCCGCATCCGGTCGATCTCCGCGAAGATCTCCCTCACGGCGGGGCCCGTGTTCTCCCGCACGATGGCGCCGCCCGCGGAGAACGGGCCCGCTCCGTGGCGCATGTCGAAGCCGGAGCGCGCGCCGTAGGTGTAGGCGTGCTTCTCGCGCAGGTTCAGGTTGAGCCGGCTCGAGAACTGCCCGCCGAGGAGCGTGTTCATCACGAGCAGCGCGTCGTAGTCCGCCGTCGCGCGCGGCACGCCCGGCAGCGCCACCGTCACGGTCGACTGCGTGAGCCCCGGCCTGTCGACGATGACGACGCGCGGCGCGCCTGCGGCGAGCGCCGGCGGATCGGCGGGGATCGCCGCCTTGGCGGGGGCGGGCGGCGCGGAGGCCGGGCCCTTCCAGGCGCCGAAGACCCGCTCCACCTCCTTCACCGCGTCGGCCTTCGTGATGTCCCCGGCGATGGCGACGGTCGTCAGCTCCGGCCGGAACTGCGCGGCGTGGAACTTCGCCAGGGCGCCCGCCGTGATCTTCTTCAGCGCCGCCTCGGTGCCGATCAGCGGCGCGTTGTACGGGTGGCCCTCGGGGTAGAGGACCCGGGCCTGGGCGATGGAGAGGAGCGACGCGGGGCGATCGTTCATCTCGGCGAGCTGGGTGATGCGGCGCGACCGCTCGCGCTCGATCTCCGCCGGCGCGAAGGCCGGGTTCATGTACGCGTCGCCGAGCAGCGTGAGCATCTCGCCGAACCGCGGCGTCACGCTCTGGCCCTGCACGCCGCCGCCGTCGAAGCCGACCGCGGACGAGAAGCTCGCGCCGAGCTTGCCGAGCGCGTCGCTGAGCGCGAGCGCGCTGCGGGTCTTGGTGCCCTGCATGAGCATCGCGCCCGCGAACGCGCCGACGCCCGGCTCGGCCTGATCGGCGCCGCGGACGGTCGTCACGTCCACGGCCACGATCGGCAGCTCGTGCCGCTCCACGACGAGGACGCGGATCCCGTTCGCGAGCTTCGCCTCCTCGATCTGCGGCGGCCGGAAGACCACGTCCGGCCCGGGGGGAGGCGGCGATTTGCGGAAGTCGTCCGCCGCCGCGGCGGCGGGCGGCGCCGCCGCGGGGGGCTGCGCGCCGGGGGGCGCGGGGGGCGGCGTCGACGTGACCGGAGCGCAGGCGGCGAGCGCCACGGCTGCGAGCGAGGCGGAGACGGTTCGTTTCATGCGCATGGGCTCAACCCCCCTTCGGCGCGGCCGGCCCGGCCGCAGGCTTGTCGACCGCGGGCTTGTCGCCAGCGGGCTTCATGAGGGCCGGCGCGGCCGCCGGCTTGTCGGTCGCCGGCGCGGCCGCGGGCTTCGCGCCCGCCGGCGCGGCCGCGGGCGCCGCGACCGCGGGCTGCACGCTCGCCGCTGCCGACGGCGCCGCGGTGGTGGGCTTCGCGGCCGCCGCGGGCGTCGCCGCCCCGCTCTGCTTCACGAGGCGCCCGGCCTTCGGAGCGCCCGGCTTCGGCGTGACGAGGGCGATCACGCGCCTGCCCTGGGGCAGGAGATCCGCTGTCGCCTTCTGCAGGTCGGCGGCGGTGGCCTTCTCGTACCTGGCCACGTCCCTCGGGAAGTACCCCGGATCGCCGGTGAGCTGGTTGTAGTTGTTGATGGCGTTCGCGCGGGCCGTCACCTGCTCCATGCTGAAGACCAGCTCCGAGAGCACCTTGGCCTGGGCCCGGTCGTGCTCGTCCTGCGTCGGCGGCGCCTTGCGCAGCCGGTCGAGCTCGGCGTCGATGAGCTTCAGGGCCTGCTCGGGCGACTTGCCCTTCTTCAGCGTCGCCGTGATCTGGAAGGTGCTGGCGAGCTGGCTCGATTGCTGGAACGCGAAGACGTCCTGCGCGATCTGGAGATCGTACACGAGCTTCTTGTAGAGGCGGCTCGTCTTGCCCGAGGCGAGGACGTTGGCGACGAGGTCGAGCTCGGCGTCGCCGGGCGCGAAGCTCGGCGGCGTCACCCAGCTGATCGTCACGCGGGGCAGCTCGACGTCCGCCTCGATGTCGAGGCGCTTCTCGGTCGCGAGGTCGCCGGGGTCGGGCTTCGTCGCCACGGGCGGCGGGGCGCCCTTCGCGATGGGGCCGAAGTACTTCTGGATGAGCTCCTTCGCCTTGTCTCGCTCGATGTCGCCCGCCACGACGAGGGTCGCGTTGTTGGGCACGTAGAACGTCCGGAAGAAGGCCTTCACGTCGTCCATCTGCGCCGCGTCGAGATCCTCGGGCGTGCCGATGGTCAGCAGGTGGTAGGGGTGGCTCTCCGGGAACAGGGCCGCGCGGAGGAACTGCGGCACGAGGCCGTAGGGCGCGTTCTCGTAGTTCTGGCGGCGCTCGTTCTTCACGACGTTGCGCTGGCTCGTGAAGGTCGCGTCGTTCGCGTGGTCGAGCAGCCACCCCATCCGGTCGCTCTCCAGCCAGAGCACCAGCGCGAGCTCGTTGGCGGGGACGGTCTCGAAGTAGTTGGTGCGGTCGCTGTTCGTCGTCCCGTTGCGCTCGCTCGCGCCGGCCCGCTCCAGGTACTTGAAGAACATGTCCTCGCCCACGTGCTTCGAGCCCTGGAACATGACGTGCTCGAACAGGTGCGCGAAGCCGTTCTTCCCCCGCGGCTCGTCCTTGGAGCCGACGTGGTACCAGACGTTGACGGCCACGACGGGCGTGCGGTGATCCTCGTGCAGGACCACCTCGAGCCCGTTCTCCAGCGTGTACTTCTCGACCGGGATCGCGACGCTCACGCTGGTCGCCGCCGCCGCGGGCTGCGCCTTCGTCGCGATCGGCGCCGCCGCCGCGGGCGTGGGCTTGGCCGCAGCTTGAGCCGCCGCAGGCTGCGCCGGCGCTGCGGCCGGGGGCGCGGCATAGGCGGGCAACGTCAGGCCGAGCGCGGCGACGAGCGCGCTGGACAGGGACGAGAGCGCCCGGAGGCGCGTCCGTTCGGACCGGTGGTGGGCTCGCATGGGCGCGGTTTTAGCGCAGATTGCCCGAGGTCGAGCGCAAACTTCGCTCGTGGAATGGGGGCGCGGCGCTGTGTGTTCACGCCCCGCGGCGCGCCCCTGTCACTGGAATGGCGTGACGAAGATCTGGTACGGCCCGAAATCCACCGGAGTACGCCCCTTCACGGTGATGGCGCCGAGGCTCCCTCCCGGTCGTGCCCCGTAAATCCGGGAGTTCACGCCCTCCCTCTCGCCCGCGCATGCGCTGAGCGGGCCGAAGCACTCGATATTGATGGGATTGCATGCGTCGTCCGCGGTCTTGATCGTCATCGGGAAGTCGGTCAGGCCGCACGAGGACACCACGGTGGACATCCCCGGGCAGACGGGGACATAGAACGTCTGCTCAGGGCTGCTCGCGCCGCACAGGGAGCTGGGAGGGATCGGCGCCCCGGTGGTGTCGCCGCTGACGAGGCCGCTGCCCGAGATGACCCCGGCCCTCTCGCCGAGGCACGACGCGCGCTGGAACCTGAGGCGGACCGTGCCGAGCGCCTCGGGGTGCGCTGCCTTGACCACGACCGTGTACGTCCCGGCCGGGAGCCTGGCCGCGAAGTGCGCGCCCGGCGCGGCGTCGCCGCAGCTGCTGGCCGCGCAGCCGACGGGGGGGCCGCCGCACCCGTCGCCCTCGAGCACCGCGAGCGCCGTGTCGACGTCCGACGCCAGGGTGCCGAGGTACACGACCTCGTCGGACGGGAGCGTGAACCGGAAGAACACCTCGCCGCCGCTGCCGCCGCACGGCAGCGCGACGTCGGAGGTGTTCCCGGCCGTGATCTCCGCCGCGTAATCCATCGAGCCCGCCAGCTCCCCCGGCGTCTCGCAGCGGTCGGCGCCCGGGATCGGCGCGCAGCCGTCGTCCGGGACGCCGTTGCAGTTCTCGTCGACCGCGTTGCCGCACACCTCGGGCACCGGGGAGGCGCACCCCTCGCCCTCGCAGCCGTCATCGGGGAGCCCATCGCAGTCCTGGTCCACCGCGTCCCCGCAGATCTCCGGCTCGGGCTCGCAGGGCGCGAACGCCGGGACGTGGACGGGCACCTCGACCACGTTGTTCTCGATCGCCTGCTCGGCGATCGCGCCGACCGGGTTGACGGTGACGCGGAGGGTGTAGTCCCCCTCGGGCACGTCCGTCACGTCGACCCACTGGCACGGCGTGCCGACGTCGTAGGTGTCGGCCCAGCCCGCGCTCAGGAAGTTGCACCCCATGCCCCCCGAGGTCGGGTAGCCGCGCGGCGCGGGGGACGAAGGATCGAGGGGCTCCATGTCGACGAGGCAAAACGCCTGCTTGTGCCCCAGGGAGACGACCTCGCCCTCCGCGTCCACCAGCCTGTAATCGGTGAAGTCCAGGAAATGAAAGTGCTGGTGGCACTGCGCATACTCGAAGAGCGGGCTGTTGAACTCGGGGCCGGGGTCGAGGTGGCCGGGCCCTGCGTTCTCGACGCGCCCCTCGAACTCGAGGAGATGCCGCCGGCCCGGGCCGCCGATGCACCTTTCCATGAGCTCGCAGGCGTCTCTGGGGAACGTCTGGTACGAGAACCGGATCGTGTCGACGATGCGCTGCCTGTCCGGGCGAAGGTCGGGCACGACGCAGACGCCGGCCTCGCACGCGTGGCCGCTGGGACAGCACGCGCCGCCGCAGATCGCCCCGTCGCAGGCGGGGTAATCGACCGGGAGGACGATCGTGTTGTTGTCGAAGCGCGCCTCGGCGACGGTCCTGTCCGGGTTCACGGTGATCTCGAGCTCGTAGAGCCCGGCCGGGACGCCGGTCACGTCGAGGGCGTTGCACGCCAGGGTGCCGGGCTGCTCCACGTGCTCTCCCGGGCCGAGGCCCTGCGCGCCGCAGCCGTACTGGCCGCCTGGCATCGCGACGCAGCGCGCGTCGAGCTCGGCCTCGGCGACAACCGCGCCGCCCTGGCTGAGGCGCGCGCGGAAGAAGCGCGGGACGACGTAGCTGTCCTCGCAGAAGTTCGGCTCGAAGACGTCGCTCTCCGAGGGCACGCCGAGGTCGAGCGGAACGTCGCCGGCGTTCTCGAGCGAGACGTGGAAGCGCATGAGCGCCCGCCGGCCGCTCGCGCCGAAGCACCCATGCAGCAGCTCGCACGCGTCCTCGTCCACGCGGACCGTGGCGAACGTGACCGGCTCTCCTCGCTCCGGGGGCCCGAGCACGAGGTCCGCCGCCTCGCAGCCGCCGCGCACGCACGTGGCGCCGGGGCTGCAGCACACCGCGTCGCCGCACGCGCGCGCCTCGTCGCACGCGGCGGCGCAGCCCGACGGCTTGCCCTCGGCGTCGATCTGACACCGCGCGCCCCCGGGACACACGATGTCCGAGCCGGGGCAACGGACGCTCCCGGACTCACCGCCGTTGCCGGAACCGCCTTCTCCCGCGCTGCCGCCTCCTGCCCCGCTTGAGGGCGGCCCGCCATCGCCGCAGGCGGCGGCCGTCAGGAGGGTTCCCACCAACAGCGTTCTGACAAGCTTCTTCATGGTCACCGGGCGAGGACGATTGAGGAGCGGCGTGGATCGGGCGGTGTCGCGTCGCCGCTGCGCACAGCGAAGCAAGGCCCGCATCGTAGGCGCGCGGGCGGTCGAAAGCAGCTCGAGCGCGCGGCCACGCGACATTCCGACCGTCCCTTTGCGGGATCTCTCGGTGCCTGGCGCGCCCGGGTCGGGCGCGAACAGCGTATTTCGCTCGGTTCACCGGCGGAGCGTGTACTCTCGCCGACATGGCTCCCGTCGTCGTCATCACCGGTGCATCCAGCGGAATCGGTCGATCGCTCGCGTTCTCCTGGGCGAAGCGCGGCGCGCGCGTGGTGCTGAGCGCGCGCGGGAGGGACGCGCTCGAGGGCGTCGCCTCGGAGGTGCGCGCGGCGGGCGGCGACGCCCTCGCGGTGGCCGGCGACGTGACCGTCGAGGAGGACCGCAAGGCGCTCTGCGAGCGGGCGCTCGCCGCGTACGGCCGGCTGGACGTGCTGGTGAACAACGCCGGGCGCGGCTATTACACGCCGTCGATCGAGATCGATCCCGCCGAGCTCGAGGCGCTCTACCGGCTGAACGTCGTCGCCCCCGTGCGCCTCGCGCAGCTGGCGATCGAGCCCCTCGCGGCCACGAAAGGCACCCTCGTCATGGTCTCCTCGATCGCGGGGCTCGTCGCGGCGCCGCGGATGGGCCCGTACGCCTCGTCGAAGTTCGCGCTGGAGGCGCTCGCGATGTCGCTCCGCGCGGAGCTCTCGTCGCGCGGGGTGCGCGTGCTCGTGGTGCGGCCGGGCCCGGTCGAGACCCCGTTCCACGCGAACGCCGTCGTGACCGACGACAACGTCGGCTACCGCCCGCCCGGCCACAAGAAGCAGAGCCCGGACGAGGTCGCCGAGATGATCGTGCGCGCCGTCGATGCGGGCCGCGACGTCCTGGAGACGAGCCTGTTCGTGAAGACCGCGAGCCTCGCCGCCCGCGTGGCGCCTGGCCCCATGCGCTGGCTCTCGAAGCGGATGGCGCGCCGGTCGGGGTTCTGAGCCGAGCGCGCCCCTCCCGCGCCGGAACGCCGAGCGGACCGAGCACCCGAGCAAGCCGAAGGAAGGTGGGGGCGGGGAGGGGGCGCCCGGAGCGGGCTCCGCAAGGCGGGGGCTCAGAGCGAGCGCAGGAAGGCGACCACCGCGTCGCGATCTCCCGCGGGGAGCGCCATGAAGCGCTGCTTCGCGGCGTCCGCCTCGCCGCCGTGCCACAGGATCGCCTCGACGACGTTCCGCGCGCGGCCGTCGTGCAGCAGCTGGGTGTGGCCGTTCACGGCCTCGAGCAGCCCGATGCCCCACAGCGGCGGCGTCCGCCACTCGCGCGGCCCCGCGAGGTGGTCGCTCGTCGACGTGTCCGCGAGCTCCTCTCCCATGTCGTGCAGGAGCAGATCGCTGAAGGGCTGGATGAGCTGATCCCGCAGCTCGACGAGCGGGTGGCGGCCCCCGGTCTTCATCGAGGGGACATGGCAGCTCGCGCACCCTGCCTGGCTGAACAGCGCCTCGCCGCGCTGGACGGCCGGGTCCGCCGTGTCGCGGCGCGGCGGCACGCCCAGCATGCGCATGTAGACGGAGAGCCTGTCGAGATCCTCGTCGGAGAGCTCGGGATCTCCGCGCGTACCGTCCTGACAACCCGTCTGCGCCTCGCCGCACTCCTCGACAGGGAACAGGCTCGTCGTCACGCCCATGTCCGCCACCAGCGCGTCGGCGACCTGGTGGGGCACGCTCACCTTGCCCGCCTTCCAGCCGAAGCGCCCCATCCGCGTCACCCCCGAGGCGGGGTCCGGGATCAGGTTCGGACGGCCCGAGATACCGTCCTGATTGCAGTCCATCCCGTCTGCGCGCTCGAGCAGCGCGTCCTCTGCGATCGCCTCGAGGAGGCCCATGCCCACGAGCGGGCGTGCGACGCGGACCGAGTAGCTCGCGATGGGCCCTGCGGAGAGCCCGTCGAGGCGGAACGTGGGCTTTCGCAGGACGTACGGCGTGCCATCGGGGAACTGCCCGGGCTCCTCGGTATAGGCCACGGTGGCCGTACCCTCGCTTTCGACCCCGCCCTGCGCCTTGTCCTGCAGCTGCCGGCCGTAGCTCGGGTCGGCGGCGGGCCCGCCGTCCGCGTTCGCTCCGGCGCCGAACAGCTTCACGACGGCGGTCTCCATCGCCTCGCCGGGCTCGGGCGGGGCGCCGCGACCGTTGTTGATATGGCAGCCCACGCACGCCGCCTGGTTCGAGAGCGGCCCCGCCTTGCCCGCGTGCTCGTCGAAGACGGGGTTACCGCCCTCGCTGTGCTCGCCTGTGGCAAAATCGGTATGGAACAGGCGGCGCCCCTCGAGGAAAGGCTGGATAGAGCTCTCCTGGATGTTGAGCGCCATCTGCTCGTAATAGAGATGAGGCTCCTCGTAGATGTACGGTATCGTCCCGTCGCCGCCCGACAGGGCCGCCTCGTTCGGCTCGTTGAACGGCGTCAGCTCGCCGCTCCCGACGCGGTAGCGGAACGTGTCGCTGTAATAGCTCGTCCTCCCCTCGACGGTGCCCGCGTCAAGGAACACGCCGAACTCGAACTCCAGCAGATCTCCCGCGCGGATCTCCCTGCTGTCCCTGGCGTTGCGATCCACGACGAACTCCCAGTGGGTGCTCGTGATGCGCTTCATGCCGTTGTTCGAGTCGAACACGTTGCCCTCGCCCGAGTACCAGCAGCGGAAGTTGATGGTCTGGTTGAGCGATGCGCTGGCTTTGGGGAGCCAGGTGAACTTGACGGTGCTGCCGCCCGCCGGGATCGTGTCCTCGACGATGAACTTGTAGCTCCGGTTCTCGAAATAGCGCGGCTGGTACGGGCTGAACTCTTCCTCTTTCTCGTGGCGCCCGCGCACGCGCCCTGCGGCCTCGAGCGTGATCGTCCCGTCGGCGGCCCTCGTGGTGATCGGCTTGCCCGCCGTCGCCGAGGGGAACAGCGGGGAGATCTCGCCGTCCACGCCGGAGCACTCGCCGGGATCGACCGCGCCGCCGTCGCAGGCCGGCGCGGGCGGCGCTCCCGCAGAGAAATAAGCGAAGATCGCCTCGATGTCGGCCGTCGCGATCTGCTGCTCGCCGAAGGCCGGCATGCGCGCGTCCTCCGTGCGTCCCGTGCGCACCTGCGCCGTGAATTCTTCCAGGGTGCCCTCGAAGGCGAACAGATCGGGAAACCCGCCGGCCGGCTTGCCGTGAGCGCTATGGCACCCGCCGCAGTTCAGCGCGAACGCCTGCGGCAGCGCTGGCCCGTCGCTCGTCTCCTCGCAGGGCGGCGCCCCTCCCGGACCGCCCCCGTCGCCCGGCGAGGGCGACTCCGGCGAAGGCGACCCGTGCGAGGGAGACGCGGGCGAAGGGTCGCTCGAGCACCCGAGCTCTGCTGCGCAGGTCACGAGCAGCCCGAGCGCGACATGAAGACCCCCGGACACCAACCGACGTGAGCGGCTTTCGAACATCGCGTTTCGACCTCCGGTGTGAGCCCATCCATCGAGACCGTGAACCGCAGAGCTACCGCAGGATCTCCTCGAGGAGCGCGTTCGGCACGCCGCGGCGATCCTCGCCGAACGACGCGACGCCGAGGTTGTAGTACTGGTTCATGATGGTGAACCACAGATCGCGGAGCTGGCGATCCTGGCCGAGGGGGCCATACGCGACGTGCGCGTCGTTCAGGAAGACGCCGTCGCCGCCCAGGAGGACGATGGGCAGATCGTACGCGTCGTGGTCGTGCGTACGCATCTCGCTCATGTAGACCATCACCGAGTGATCGAGCACGGTTCCATCCCCCTCGGGGATCGCGTCGAGCCGCTGCGCGAGCTGCGCTGTCTTCTGGCCGAGCCAGCAGTTGATCGCCGCGAAATCGAGGTTGCTCTCCTCGACGACCGCGTAGCGCCCGCCCTCGTCCGTGGCGCCCAGGTTGCCGGGGCCGTGCTGGCAGGAGTGATAATGGAGGCTGCTGCCCTCCCTGTACTCGAGTCCCACCTTCGCGCGGACGTCGGCCGGGATGCACCGGTACTCGAACTCGGAGCGCGCGTCGTCGAGCATGTGGGTGATCACGCGCGTCACGTCGCATTGAATGGCCATGACGATGAGATCGATCATGACGTTCGCGTGATCCTCGTGTTTGTACTCGCCGGCTTCCGTGCTGTCGTTCTCGTTGAGCCCCTCCTGCTGCCCCGGCGGCTCGGGGACCACGCCGGGCTGGCCGATCGGGCTGCAGCCCAGGCTCGACGGGGGCATCGTCGACTGGACGCGGGTCACGTTCTTCTCGGTCTCTCGCAGGGCGTCCAGGTACTGCTGGACGATCTTGCGATCGTCCGAGCCGACCCGGCCCATGAGCGAGTTCGCGTCCGCGAGCACCGCGTCGATGACGCTCTTCTCGGTCGCGGCGCGGCGCTCCGCCTCGATCCTGGCCTGCTCGTCGGTCTGCCCTGGCACGGAGGGCGCGCTCGCGGCGCCCGCGTTGATGAGCGCGTCGAACACCGCCTTCGGGTTGACCGAGCGCTTCAGCGGCTCGCTCGGGCTCTTCCAGGAGACGGCCTGATTGTAGGCGTAGCTGCGCCCGTCGAAGAAGCCGGGCTTCACCCCGAGCCCCGTCTGCAGCGACGGGATGCGGGTCGCCTGCTCCGGGCCTGCCTTCTGCACGATGAGCTGGTCGACCGAGACGCCGTTGCCCACCCACTCGCCGAGGTCCTGCCCGGCGGCCCTCCCGAGCTCATCGGCGTCCACGCAGGTCGACAGCGCGGCCATGCAGCGCGAGTGGGACGGCTCGAGGAACGCGTTCTGCTGCTTGCTCCACGTGTGGTTGCCGAGGCGGCTTATCATGAGCATCTTCGACTTCACCGGCGCGAAGTGCTCGAGCACCCTCGGCAGCTTGAAATCGGCGCCCCTCAGCGTCTTGCCGAACGCGGGCGCCGTCTCCCACCAGTGGTGGGGCGCCCCGTTCGGGAAGGTGCAGAGCAAGAAGCGCTTCGGCGTGCCGGGCTCCCCGCCGCGCGCGGTGCGCGGCGCGAGGCTCTCGAGAAACGGCAGCGCCAGGCAGACGCCCGCGCCGCGCAACAGGTTCCTGCGTGTCATTCCGCGTTTCATGTGCGCATCGCTCCTTCGTCCCTGGTTCCGTGAGGAAACAACGCCTGCGGCTTCACTTCGCCCCGACCTTCGCCGCGCGGAGGCGGAACGACTCGCTGGTCACCACCTGCTTCACCAGATCCGCGATCGTCCCCTTCTCCCAGCGCGCGGCGATCGCCTCGAGCGCGCCCCTGTCGCCGCCGCTCGGGCGCCGGCGCAACGCATAGGTGAAGAGCTGCTCGGAGGGGCAGATCCCCAGCTGGGGGTCCTTCTGGAGCTCCGGGATGAGGCCCGAGATGTCCTGGAACTTCGCGCCCCCGTACTCGCCAGTCGCGTCGACGGCGTCGCCGTTCGGGTACGCGGTCCGGTAGGCGCCTATCGCGTCGAAGTTCTCGAGGCTCAGCCCGATGGGATCGAGGACATCGTGGCAGCCCGCGCAGTCGGGCGACTCGCGGTGCTTCTCGAGCTTCTCGCGGACGTTGTCGACGGCGCCCGTGTCGCCTCCCGCGGCCTCGAGCTCCGGGATATCCACGCCGGCGGGAGGGGCCAGCTCGGCGCAGTAGAGCTGCGCCAGGATCGTCTTCGCGCGGGACGTGGGGGAGGTCCGATCGGCGCGGGAAGACAGCGTGAGGAACGCGGGGAGCGTGAGGAACCCGGCGCGCTCGGCCTCGGGGTCGTTCGCGTAGAGCGGCGCGAGCAGCGGGCTCTCCGGGTGGGGCGCCGTGAGGAACTCGGACCACGGCCGCTCGCCGGTCGTGAAGCCGGTGAAATAGGCGTTGGCCTGGTCGATCATCGCGCCCTTCATCTCGTCGTTCCAGCCCGGGAACATCGCTGTGTCGACGCTGTGGCTCGGGAGCGTGCGGGTCCCGAGCCACTGCCCGAAGAAGTTCTGGAAGAACGCGGCGCTCTTCGGGTCGGCCAGCATGCGGTCCACCTGCTCCCGGAGCTCGTCCTCGGTGGCCAGCGCATCGCCCTCTGCGGCGTCGAAGAGCTCCTCGTCCGGGAGCGAGCTCCAGAGGAGGTACGAGAGGCGCGACGCGATCTCATGGCCGCCGAGGGCGCCCGGCGATCGCTTCGAGTCAGGGCCGACCTCGATCCGCAGGAAGAAATTCGGCGACGTCAGCAGGCTCCGGACGACGTGCTGCACCGCCTCGACGGGGGACATCTCGAGGGTGGTGACCGCGTCGTCGTACTGCGCCGCGTACCGGTCGACCTCCGCCGCCTCGAGCGGGCGCCGGAAGGCGCGCAGCCCGAAGCGCTCGATGATCTCGCGCGCGCACGCGTCGTCCGCGCCCGCGCCCTCCGCCGGGTCGCACACGAGGATCTGGGCGCGCTGCGCCTCGTTCGAGAACGCGTCGGCCGCCAGGGTCTTGGCGGCGTCGTAATACCCCTGGACGAGGACCTGCGAGAGGCTCGAGAGCGCGCTGGCGTTCGCGTCGAAGCCCTTCGCGCCGGAGGCCGGGAACCCGTCCGCCGGCCGCAGGCGCGTGCCCAGGAGGTGGGCGACGGTGTTGTTGTACTCCGATGCTGTCATGTGGTGCAAAGGCATCCCGCCTGGCGCGACGGCGGCGTCGTCTCCCGGTTCCTGCCCCGGAGCGTCATCACCTCCGAGGATGCCAGTGCACGAGACGCTCAAGAGACATCCCCCGGCGACGAGCCAGGGACTCGCGAACACTCGGTCAAGTCGGCACATCATGGTCGGCTCCCGCGTGTGGAATCAGCACTCTCCCCCTCGTCGCCGGAGCGCGCGCCTTTCGTGATCGAATCGACCGCACACCCGCGCTACGATCAGCCTGTGTCGTGCGCGCGGAAGACTACGATGATGGTGCTGCTCCTCGGCCTGTCCGGATGTGGGGCAGATATGGATATTGCGGTGGGCCGTATGACTCCGACGTCGGTTGTGGGCGGCGGCGGGGAAGGTGGTCGTGGCAGCGGGGAAGGGGGGCGTGGTGGTGGGGCGCTGAGCGGCGGTGAGGCGGGAAGCGGCGGGCAGGGGGGAAGCGGCGGCGAGGCGGGCGGCGGCGGGGAAGGCGGCAGCGGCGCGGCCCCCTGCGATGCGCTGCCGTCGCTGGCTCATCGGTACACGTTCGACGGGGTGGGGACGGTCGTCGCCGATACGGTCGGCGGCGCCGACGGCGAGATCTTCGGCGGCGCGAGCCTCGACGGCGGAGGGGGGCTCACCCTCGACGGAGAGGACGACTACGTCGATCTGCCCGCGGGTCTCCTCTCGGGGCTCCGCGACGTCACCGTCATGGTCTGGGTCGCCCGCAACGGCGGAGGGGCGTACCTGCGCGTCGTCGACTTCGGCGTCGGCAGCACAGGGGAGAATCCCGTCGAAGGCGACTCGAGCGTGGGGCGGTCCTACCTCGTCATCACCCCCTCGACGGGCTTCGACCCGCCGGGCATCGCCGCGTTCGCGAGCGACAGCGGCGCCGCGGGTCAGGTGCAGGTCACCACCGCGCCCACGCTCGATGACGCCGAGATCCATCAGCTCGCCGCGGTCTTCGACGGCGCGGCGGGGACCCTTTCGCTCTACCTCGACGGTGCGCTGCTCGGCAGCACGCCGGTCGGCTTTCCGCTCTCGGCGATAAAGGACGCGAACAACTGGCTCGGGCGGTCCCAGTTCGATCAGGATCCGTATTTCGGAGGGCGTTACGACGAGCTGCGCCTCTACCGCGGGGCGCTGGCCGGCTGCGCGATCGAGGCCGCGTGGCGCGCCGGCCCGGAGTTGCCCTGAGGCTCAGAAGGTGAGAGCGAGACCGAGGCGCGCGCTGAGGCCCACGGCCGGGGGGCGGTAGACGGTGCCGTCGAGGTTCTCGACGACGAAGCGCGGCCGCCTCAGCGGGACGACGGCGTGCAGCGCGCCCTCGACGCTCACGGGAGCGGCGATGCGCCATTCGAGCAGCGTCCCGAGCCCGGCCGCGAAGATCGGCGTCGTGAGGGTGAAGGGCTCGTCGACGTCCCGCCCCCTGGAGCGGAGCCAGTGCTGGCGGCCGAGCGCGCAGGCGTAGACGCGGATGGGGCGCTCGAGCGGGAGCGCGCACGCGTCGACCTCGAGGAACCAGAGCCGGAACTCGGCGCCTGCAGCCTGCCCCGCGATGTGGCTCGAGCTCGACGGCACCACGCCGGCCGCGCCGTCCACGCGGAACCAGCCGCTGCGGATCCCGCCGCCCGCGGCGAGCCCGACGCCGATCGTCGGGACGAGCGCCTGCTCGATCTGCGCGCTCACCCAGAGCGCTCCCTCCACGTCGCGCTCGTTCGCGGCGGACGGCCGCGCCGCCGCGGGAGGTGGGCGGCGCGGCGCGGGAGGCGGCGGGCGCGGCGCGCTGGCGGCGGGGGCGGCGATCGCCTGGGGCGGCGCGGGCTGCGCGGCGGCGCTCCGCGCGACCGCGTCGGGATCGATCGACATCGCGACGATCAGCGCCGCTGCCCGCGACATGGACGCGCAGTCGTCGCCACGGATCACCCGCTCGCCCGGCGCCGGCGCGCGGATGCGCAGGTCGAGCCGGTAGCGCTCGTGGCGCTCGCGAGCGATCGCGATCTCGACCTCGATCGGCTGGCGCTGCTCCGACGTCCCCAGCAGCCGGGCGATCTCGCTCCGGACCTCGTCGACCGGCGGGCACCCCGCCGGCGCTTCCCAGCGGAGATCGATGGTGCGCGGCGCGGCGGGCGCCGCGAGCGCGCGCGCGGGCAGGAGCCCTGCCGCGGCGATCAGCGCCGGAACGATCGACGGCGCATGCGCCCACCTCGAGACGTGCACCCGCGCACTCTACTCCTCCTGTTCCTCCTGTCCGCACGCGGCGCGCACGCGCGTCGCGAGCGGCGAGCCCGGGCTCTTCGCGAGCAGCCTCGCCGCGATCGCCCTGCCGGACGGCGCGCGGCCGGAGCGGCAGAGCGCGATCGCGCGCGACGCCTCGCGCTCGGTCGACAGCACGCCCCGCGGGTACCGGCTGGCGTGCTCGTCGAGCTTCGAGAGCGCCTGCGCGAACTGGCCCGCCTGCAGCGCCTGCTGCGCGTCGCGGAGCAGCGCGATCTCCGCGTCGAGCCCCTCGGAGCCCTGCCTCGCGGCGGCCGCCGCCCGGGGCGCGCGCGACGCCGTCGCGCGCGCCGCGGCCGCCGCCGGGGGCGCGGCGCTCGGCTCGGCGGGCGCGCCGGACGCCTCGGGAGCGTCGGCCTTGCTGGAGGCGCTCGCCTCGGCGGACGCAGGCGTCCCGTCGCTCGGGGCGCTGGAGGGCGCGGCGGCGCGCGCCGCTCGGGGCGCCTCGGCCGCGCTCTCCGCCGCCTCCTGCGCGCGTTGCGCACCGGGCGCCTCGCCCGGTGTCGGGAAGTAGAGCGCGGCCCCCGTCGCGAGGCTGACGACCAGCGCCGCCAGCCCGATCTTCATCGGGGCGCCGAGCAGCGTGATGGCCGCGCCTTTCGCGACCGCGGTGCTCGCGCCCGCGGCCATGCTCGCGGCGGCGGGGCCGACCGCGTGCGCGGCCGCGCCGGCGCTCGCGGAGCCCGCGGCTCCGGCGCTCTCGGCGCTCACGGCCACGGCCGTGGCCGTGGCCGCCGTCCCTGCGAGGCCGAGCCTCGCCCACACGGCCGCGCGCGTGCGACGTCTGTCGTCGTCGGTCGGCTCGTCCTCGTCACGAAGGGCGTTCAGGAGCGCTCGCTCCCCGGTCCCCAGCTCATCCATTGCGGCCTCCTCGGATCCTGGCGTGGTGGCGGTGCACCGCGTCGGAAAACGCCTGTCGAGCGGCCCTCAGCCGCGCATACACGGTGTTGACGTTCACCCCGATGCCCCGCGCGATCTCCGCCGCCGGCATCTCTTCCAGCTCGGCGAGGAGGAGCACCACGCGCTTCTCCTCGTCGAGCGACGAGAGCAGCTCGTGCGCGACGCGCGCGGCCTCGGCCCTCGTCATGGCCTCGTAGGGGCTGAGGTTGCTCGGCCCCGCGAGCAGCTCGGGATCCACGGTCTCTCCTGTCCCGCGGTGGGCGGGGCTCTTGCGGCGCAGCGATCTCCGGTGCGTCTGCACGACGTTCACGACGATCCCGAAGACCCACGTCTTCAGCGATGAGCGGCCCAGGAACTCCGGGAGCCGCCGGTGCACGACGACGAACACCTCCTGGCACACGTCCTCGTGCGCCGAGGCGTCCACGCCGAGCCGGCGCACGGTCCGCCAGACGAAGGGGAACATCTCCTCGTACACCTCGGCGAAGTCGAGCGGCGCGGCCTGCACGCCGGCGGCGGGGACGGCGGCCACCGCGCCGGCGGGCGGAGGCGTCGAGGGAGCGACCGCCGCGCGGGCCGTCACGGGCTGCGCTCCTCCTCGCAGGGCAGCGAGACGGTGAGCTCGCCGAGCGCGGTGAGCTCGGCGCTCGCGCCGAGCAGGTTCACGTCGGGGATCGCGTCGGTCCTTCCGGAGAACCAGGCGCGCCGGAAGACGTCGGGGTCCGATTCGAGTAGTGGAACCGCTTCTCGCATGGTCGCCGCCTGCGCTTCGAGCGACCGATCGTCGCTCGTCTCCTGGATATTTCCAGTGCCGCCGCCCCCGGTCGCGTCTGGGGGGAGCGTTTCCTCCACACATGCCACGGAGAAGCGGATCCCGAGCAGGGGGCTGATACCGCAGCGGAGGGCTTGGCGAGCTCGGCGCATGGATCGAGGGGCTGGTGACCGGAGCCGCCGCGTTCCGTGAAGAAAAGTGGAGGGACGGGGGGCGACGTTCATCGGGCGGTCGTCGATGGGCTGGCGCTTTACGGCTCGCGGGCGGATCATCCGCTGCGGCGCACCGCGACCGACAGCGCGCACCTCCGCGCGCTTGACGGCCGCGAGGAGCGCATCGAGGAAGACCGGATGACACCCCCTCGCTGGCTTGCCGCGCTCGCGGCGCTCACCGTTCCACTGGCGGTCTCGGCGACGGCCTTGACCCAGGGCGACGCTCCCCTCCCGCCGCCTCCTCCTCCAGAGCCGCTCCCGTCTGCCTCCGCGCAGCCAGCACCCCCGCCATCTCCTGCGCCGACACCGGTGCAGCCTGCGCCCGCGCCCGCGCCGACACCCGTGCAGCCGGCACCCGCGCCGACACCCGTGCAGCCGGCGCCCGCGCCGACACCGGCGCAGCCGGCGCCCGCGCCGACACCCGTGCAGCCGGCGCCCGCGCCGACACCCGTGCAGCCGGCGCCCGCGCCGACACCCGTGCAGCCGGCGCCCGCGCCGACACCGGTGCAGCCCGCACCTGCGCCCGCACCCGCGCCAGCGCCGATTCCGGTGCAGCCCGCGCCTGCGCCTGCGCCCGCTCCCATGCCGTTCCCGCCGCCATCTCCCACGCCGGTGCCGCCTGCGCCGCGGCCTGCGCCCGCGCCGCGGTCCGCGCCAGCGCCTGCACCGCCGCCCGCGCCCGCGCCGCGGTCCGCGCCAGCGCCTGCACCGCCGCCCGCGCCGCGGTCCGCGCCGGCCGCGGCCACGCCCGCTCCGGAGCCGCCCGCGCCGGTTCCGCCCGCTCCCGAGGAGCAACCGAAGGAGCCCGAGGACGACGAGAAGGACGGGATGCGCTTTCGTTTCGGTACGACGCTCGGCGGCGGGATCATCGAGTCACCCACGGGCGCGGGGGCCGTCTTCGCGCTCTCGGGCCGGCTCGGTGTCCAGGTCAACCACTATTTCGGGATATACTACCAGAACACACCGATGGTGACGCTCACCCCCGAGAGCACCGAGAACAGCGCTGGATTCGAGGCGGGGTTCATCGACTACAATTCGGTGCTCGCGGGCTTCACGCTGTTCCACTTCCTCGATCTCGGCGCGGGACCGTCCATGGATTACGTGGCCGTCGCGACTTGCGGCGCGGAGGTCCCGGAGGGCGGCATCCCGCTCCCGAGCGCCGGCTGTGAGAGCACGGCGGCCTGGTACCCTGGCGCTCACGCGCGGGGCGCGCTGATCCTCGGCGGCCTCGCCGGGAGCGGCGCGCGCCGGAGCGGCTTCGCCATCAGCGCGGATCTCCACCCGGTGTTCCTGCCAGAGGGGACGACATTCACCTTCACGCTGGGCCTCGGCAGCGAGTGGTACTGAGACGAACGGCGCGCCGGAGCGCGGCGCGCCGCCTCGCCGGGCGAGCCGCTCCGCTCGCCCGGCGCTCCGGGCAGCGGCGGGCAGCGGTGTGCCCGTCCGCTGGCTGAGCGCCCTTCGAGTGGAACCTTCGTTCCCCAGGTCAAGAGAGTTCCTCGCAAATACGCCGGGTCGCAAGGGGGCCCTGCCTCACGACTGCGCGGCGGTCGGCGCCAGCGCCTCTGTGGCGCGCCACCCGCCGTGAGCCGCGATACCCCGACCCTGCGTTCGCGGTTCGCGAGGGTTGCTGTGTGGCGACCCGATGGACTACAATCCCATTGTCGGGGCGATTGTTGGCGGGACGCCGCACCGGAGAGCTGGGCGCCACGATCGTCCTGCGGCAGCGGCAAGCGACAGCAGGAGAGCGCCAGCGGCAGAGCGCCACCAAGTAGAGCGCCAGCGATAGAGCGCCAGCGGTAAGCAGGCGGTACGTAGATCGAGCGCGATGCGCGAGCTTTCGAGCTCGGTGGCAGGGAGCGAACGCGCACCCATGGATCCGCTGTTGTGCATGACAAGGTAAAATTACCGAGTATCACGATGCACCATCGCTCACCATGTAGGTCGACAAGGCAGGATGTGTCGCGCGAATCCGGGACGCCATCTGCTGGTCTCTCGGAGGCGCCATCTCTTGCTTACGCTGTGCGGGGGGCATGCCGCTCCTGGGACTCGAGATCGAGCCCTGAGACCGAGGTGCGTGAGGAGCATGTCAAGCGCTCGCCTTCGTGTTTGGCGTGCTCGGCAGCGCCGGCGTGGTCGTGCTGGCCGGCTGCTGGGGGAGCGGCCGTCGGGTGTCGTCACCCTCTCCGGCGTCCCCATTTCGCCAAGCTCCGTGGGACCGCGGGGGCGCCTCCGCGGGGGCGCTTGACAAAGAGGGTTAACCATCGGCTACGCTCCCTACCCATGATGACCGGGAGGGCATGAGCCTGGTGGAAACGAGCTGCAGGCGCTCCACGGGGGCACGGCGGTCAGCGGTCGAGCGGGCCGTGGGGCACCTCGCGTGTCGGGCGCGAATCGCAACCCGCTGGGCATCATCGTGGGTGCCACGAAATAACCGCGCGGCTCCTCCGGTTCGGCACGGGGGATTTCGCTCACTCCTCAGGACCCTCGCCGAGCGCGCTTGGCCCGACAGGACCGGAGTTCCGCTTCGCCGGGGGCTCCGATCGACGCGCGCGCCGGCGGCCCTGCTCGCGGCGGCTCTGCTCATCGGGTGCTGTCTTCTGCTGCTCAGCCCGCCTATCACGGCTGGGCCCGTGGCCACGCTCTATGTGTATGCGGTGACACCGCTCCGCGCTCGGGCCCTCGAGCAGAAGATCGAGGAGTCGATGCCCGGCGTCGATGTCACCGTGTTCGGAAAGTTGAGCGATTTCAAAGCCGCGCTCGAGTCGACGCCGCCCGACGCGGCCCTCTCGCCAAAGCCGGTCCTGGCTTCGCTCAATCGGACCGCCGACATCCAGGGCATGAAGGCGGGGAGCGACGCGGAGCAGTACCTCCTGGTCTCGACGAGGGCGTTGACCAAGGAGATGCTCTCCGGTCTCAGATACGGGATCGTCGATCTGGTCGAACGGAAATCGCTCCCTAAGTTCGTGGCCGGGCTGCTGGGTGTGAGCACCGCGCCTGAGGTCCAGCGCGTCACGAAGATCGAAGATCTTTTGCAGCTGCTCCAGTTCCAGACGGCTGATGCGGTCCTCCTCCCCGAGCGATTTCGTTCTGACTTCGAGTCGAGGAGCAAGATGACGTTCACGATCCTCAGCCTCTCGACGGCGAAGGTCGGGCTGGTGGCGGTCACGTTCCTGGGCGAGCGCCAGACGCTGGAGGGCGCGATCCGGAGGCTTCCGAAACACGTGCTGGCCGATCTGGGGGTTGACGAATGGAAGTAAGGTCGACGCGTCCCCTCTCTCGGCGCTCGCTGCTGCGGGCCTCCGCCCTCGCGGGGCTCGTGCTGTCCCTGAGCTGCTCGTCGGGCCCAGCCACGCCCGTGGCCAGCGACCCGGCGCCGACGCTCACGCCGCCGCCTCCGGACGCGAGGCCGGTCATCTCCGTCATCGCCCCCTCGGATCCGCAGCTCGACGACATGCTGAAATCGCTCCGCGTCGAGCTGTCCGGGGAACACCGCGTCATCATCTCGCTGCTGCGCGGCGAGGCGTCGAGCCCCGATCTCGTGGCGCAGATCGTCGCCCGCGATCGCCCGCAGGCGGTGGTGCTTGTCAACAACTCGACCGTGCTCCTGTATCGCGAGTGGGCGCGCACCGTCCCGACCCCGCCGGTCGCGCTGATCCTGATGGCGTCCTTCGCCGAGGAGCTCCAGCGCACCGTCCCCAACTCGGTCGCCATCTCCTACGAGGTGCCGGCGGTCACGGCCATGGTGGGCCTGCGCACGCTGGGCCTCGACGCTCATCGGGTCGGCGTCGTCTACCGCCAGGGCTTCGCGGATCACATCGCGCGACAAGAATCGCTCATGCACGTCGAGAAGCTGACCTTCGTCAAGGAAGAGCTCTCGAACAAGCCACGGGTGCAGGACCTCCGCGCCGCGCTGGTGAACCTCCAGCGGGCGAAGGTCGACGCGATCTGGCTGCCGAACGACAATGGCCTCCTGAGCCCGAGGTTCTTGACCAACGTCTGGCTGCCCTACGTGGACCGGCTCGGCGCGCCGGTGGTCGTGGCCGTCCGTTCGCTCGTGAACGAGCACGCGGAGTTCGGGACGTTCGCTGCCATCCCCGACACCCAGGCGCTCGCGGTGCAAGCGGCGGATGTGCTTTACGAGCTCGCGGACGCCGACTGGAAGCTCCGGTCGTCGGGCGTCCGCCTGCCCATCTCGGTGAAACGCCTGGTCGACGTGAGGCTCGCACGGCGCTTCGGGCTGAATTCCAGTGAGTTCGGCCAGGTTGACTTTCTCATCGGTAGGTGAGCGCGTATCGGGGGGAATGGAGGCGCCGTGCGATTACCTTTCCAACCGGGCACATGGTCACGATGCGACGGGCCAGCTCGAACCATCGAGATCCCGGGCTCGCCCGCCATCTGCTCGTCGCGTGGAGAGCGTCGCGCGCGGTGCTGCCGCCCCTGGAGCGCGCCGTCATGATCCGGGTGCTCGTGATCGATGACGACGAGATCGCTCGCGAGGCGATGCGCGCCGTCCTGGTCAGGGCCGGCTTCGATGTGGTCGAGCTCGCCACGCCCATCGGCGCGACGGCGGTCATCAAGCGAGACAAGATCTCCGTGGTCGCGCTCGACATCAACATGCCGACCATCAACGGCGACAAGCTGGCGAAGCTGCTCCGGGACAACGCGCAGCTCTCGAACCTGGGTATCGTCCTCGTCTCCAGCTGTGATATCGACAAGCTGAGCGCGATCGGCGAGAAGGTCGGCGCCGACGGCATCGTCTCGAAGGCGAAGCTGCACGTGGCGCTGGCGCCGGCGGTCGAGCGCGCGGTGGCCGCGCGCGCCGGGAAGACCAGCCCGCCGCCGCCTTCGTCTGCGGGGTCTTCTGCGGCGTCGTCCTCCTCTAACCCGCCGCCCTCGATGAGGCGTCCAAAGTAGAGTGCATGGCAACCCCGAACACCCACGGCTCGCTCCGCATCAAGCTGCTTCGCCTGATCCTGGGCGCGCTGCTGCTGCTCGGGGGCACCACGCTGCTCGCGAGCGGCGCGCTCATCTATTCGACGGATCGCGCGGTCCAGGCCAAGCGTGAGCAGGAGCTCCTGAGCGGCCTGGAAGAGAAGGCGCGCCTGCTCGGCTTCAACCAGGCGCTGGCCTTGCGCAGCCTGGTGGCTGACAACCTCTTCGGGGATGTCAAGGCGCTCATTCACCAGACCGTCTCGGAGAACAACGACATCGCCTACGGGGTGTTCTTCGACGCGGAGAACCGGGTCTGGGCGGCGAGCGGCCTGGCCCGGGCGCCCGCCTCGAAGGACGCGCCCGGCCCGGCGGCGCCGAACTACACAGCGGCGGACCTGGAGTCGCTCGGGATCAGCACCGCGCACCAGTCCCGGCTCGTGCTGCGGCGGCGGCAGAACCCCCTGGGCGGAGAGGACGTCCTCGAGGTCGCGGCCCCGGTCATCTCGGAGGGGGCCCACGCCGGGAGCGTGATCTACGGCGTCAGCACGAGGAGCGTCGCCGAGCGCATGGTCCAGGCCCGGGACCTCGCCGCGAACCGGCTCGTGACCACGCTCGGCCTGATCGTGGCGCTGATCCTCGGCAGCGGGGCGGCCAGCTATTTCCTCGTCAAGCGGGTCGCCGTCCACATCACCGAGCCGCTGCTCGCGCTGCGCACGGCGGCGGGGGCCATCGCCACCGGGCTCCGATCGAGCGCACCGCCGACCGAATCGCCCATCGTGGATCGGAAGAAGTGGGAGCGCGTGCAGATCACGAGCGGCGACGAGCTCGAGCTGCTCGGATCGGCCTTCAACAGCATGGTCGAGGCGAACGAGCAGGCGTTCGAGGAGCTGCGCGTGAAGACCGAGCAGGCGCTCGAGGCGTCGCGGATGAAGAGCGAGTTCCTCGCCAACATGAGCCACGAGATCCGGACGCCGATGAACGGGATCCTCGGGGTCATCCGGCTCATGCAGAACCAGTCGCTCGACGGCAAGATGCGGCGTTACGTGGAGACCGTCGACGCCTCCGCCAACACGTTGATGTCGATCATCAACGACGTGCTCGACTTCTCGAAGCTCGAGGCCGGCAAGTACGTGGCGCAGCACGTCTCCTACGATCTGCGCCTCGTCATCCAGGAGGTCGCGGAGCTGATGGCGAGCCAGGCGCACGAGAAGGGCCTCGAGCTCGTGTACCGCGTCGAGCGCCGCGTCCCCACGGGCATCGTGGGCGATCCCGACCGGTTCCGCCAGGTGCTCACCAACCTGGTCGGCAACGCGATCAAGTTCACCGAGCGCGGAGAGGTGCTGATCGACGCCTCGATCTCTCAGCAGGACAAGGCCACGGCGCTCATCAAGCTCGCCGTGGTGGACACCGGCCCCGGCATCGCGCCCGACGACCAGAAGAAGCTCTTCGCGGCCTTCTCGCAGGTGGACGGCTCGCTGGTCCGCAAGCACGGCGGCACGGGCCTCGGGCTCGCGATCAGCAAGCGCCTCGTCGAGGTCATGGGCGGCGAGGTCGGCCTCGACAGCACGCCGGGGCAGGGCAGCCGGTTCTGGTTCACGATCCGGGTCGGCGTCACGGCCGGCGGCGAGCAGATCCGCTCCGCCGAGTGGGCGAGCGGGCGCCGCGCGCTCGTGGTGGAGATCAGCAGGAGCTGGCGCGACGTCGTGGTGGAGCACCTGGTGGCGTGGGGCTTCGACGCCGAGTCCGCGACCTCCGGCAGGGACGCGATCAACCGGCTCGAGCTCGCGGTGCTGGAGAAGCGGCCGTTCAGCGCCGCCGTCGTCGGTGTCCAGATGGACGACCTCGGCCTCGAGGAGTTCCTCAGGACGATCCAGTCGGTCCCGGCGCTGCAGACGTTGCCCGTGGTGGCGCTCTATCACATGGGATCGAGCGTGACGTTGAGCGGGATGGACTCCAGCATGGTCACGCAGCTCCCCAAGCCGCTCCGCGTCTCCGAGCTGTACAACACGCTGCAGAGCGCGCTCACGGGCGCCTCGACCCCGCCGCCTAGCAAGCCCGGCGCGGAGCCGGGTAAGATCGCGAGCAAGCTCCCCGTGCTGGTCGTCGATGACAACGAGATCAACCGCTACGTGGCGATGGAGCAGGTCGAGCAGCTGGGTCTGCGCGTGGAGACCGCGTGCAACGGCCAGGAGGCGCTCGAGTGCGTCAAGCGAAAGCGGTACGTCGCCGTGCTCATGGATTGCCAGATGCCCGTGATGGACGGGTACACCGCCACCCAGGAGATCCGCGCCTGGGAGCGCTCGAGGAATCGACACACGGTGATCATCGCGCTGACGGCGCACGCGCTCGTCGGCGAGCGGGACCGGGTGCTCGCGGCGGGGATGGACGATTATCTGGCCAAGCCGGTACGCCCTCAATCTCTGCAGAAGACCCTGTGGCGGCACGTGGTCCTGAGCCGGGACGAGCCCCCGTCGTCGCGGTCTCCCTCCGCCCCCGAGCTGGAGGCGGCGCGCGCGCCGGTGCTCGACCCGGAGGTCCCGCGCTCGCGGAAGCTGATCGAGCTCGTCCTCAAGAACGTGCCGGCGCAGCTCGATGGCCTGGAGGCGGTCATCCGGAGCGCCGTGGCTGCAGAGATCAAGGCGAACGCTCACAAGCTGAAGGGCAGCATGCTCTCGATCGGCGCGGCGCGCGTCGCGGAGCTGGCGGAGAAGATGCAGCTCGCCGCAGGTCAAGGCGAGCTGCCGCAGGCGGGCGATATCACGCGGCTACGTGACGAGTTCGACTCCGTGAGCGCTGCCCTGAAGGAGGAGCTCGCTGCGACAGCCAAGGCGACGTGACGATCGCGCCGAATCGACGATGGACGAATGTCTGGAGCCCACTGAACCCGCATGATGCTTGCCTCACTCGAAACCCGGTGGATGGTTGCGCTGGTGATCGCTTCGATCCCCGGTCTCGCATGGGCCCAGCCGACGACCGCGACGGCGCCGGGAGCGCCGAAGGCGGTGGGGGGTGAGCGCCGGAACGACGCGCTCGAGGACGTCGACCTCTTGAGGCTGCTCGACGTCGAGGTGTCCACCGCCACCAAGACGCTGGAGACCCTCGACGACGCGCCCGCCATCATGACGGCGATCACCGCCGAAGAGATCCAGCGCTGGGGATACACGAGCGTCGGCGAGGTGCTGGAGCACGTCGTCGGGTTCTATCTCATCGACGACCACATCCTGCCGAACGCCGGCGTGCAGGGGATGACAGGCGGGCTGGGGGCCGAGAGCGGCGGGATCAAGGTGATGATCAACGGTCGATCGGCGGCGTTCCGGACCACCAGCGGCAACTGGCTGGGCACGGAGCTGATCCCGCTGTCGGCCATCAAGCAGATCGAGATCGTCCGCGGTCCGGCGTCGGCGCTCTATGGCGCCGATGCGTTCCTCGGGGTCGTCAACATCATCACCCTCGATCCGGAGGACATTCCCTTCGTCGACGGCACGGTGCAAGCCGGCGTGACGAGGGACCACCCGCGCGGCCGCTTCGACCTCGTGGGCGGCATGTTCACCGACCGCTTCGAGATGATGCTGACGGCCGCGGGGGAGCTCGACGATCGAAGCGGCCTGGAGATGCCTACCCAGTCCCCGCTTCCACGCATCCCGCCCTACAACGCGGGGCGCCTGGACGCCCAGAACCTCGAGCGTTTGTCGGGGGTCGTCGGGGCGCGCATCGGGTATCGCCATCCCGAGCGTGGGCACCACCTCAGGCTCAGCGCGTACTGGTCAGGCCTCCGGCGCGGCGGGGATTTTGCGCAATGGGCCCAGCTCACCGGCGGGACGGACGACGAGGGGAACCGTGTCGGCACGGTGATCAGCCTCCAGCAGCGTCGCGTGGCGATCGACGGGCTTTACCAGCTGAACCGGGAGCTCGCGTTCGCGGTGCAAGGGATGTACTTCCAGGGCGGCGTCCTGCCGGACGACCGCGTCGACCTCGCCGGCGGCTGGTACTACATCGAGCGGCGCATGGCGTATCGCGGCGTGGACGCGAGCGTCGAGGCCCGGTGGATGCCGTGGGACCGATTCAACCTGATATTGAATCTGGAGTCCGTCTACGACAAGGAGGACCTGCCGTCCTTCCGCCGGGTCACCAAGGAAACGGGGCAGTCCTTCGGCTCCCCGGAGCGGGAGCAGCAATCGGCCGAGCTTGTCGACATCGGAGCGCTCCTTAGCGCCAACCTCAAGGTGCTCGATCCGTGGCTGAAGGTCACGGGCGGGCTCCGCTACGATCACCACAGCAAGTATGGCAATCAGCTGACCGGTCGGTTCGGGGCGACCTCGCACCTGGGAAAGACGGTCGTGGCCAAGCTGCTATACGGCAGCGCCTTCAAGGCGCCGTCCCCGTATCTGCTCTTCGCCGAGCCCCTCGTGCCGGGCGACGTGATCGGGAACGAGCGCCTGTCGCCTCAGCTCATCCACACCGTGGACGCGGAGCTGACGTGGAGGCCTGCTGTCTGGGCCTCGGCGAGCACGGGGGTGTCGTACAGCCTCTTGAACGACAAGGCAGAGTTCGTTCCGCGGGGCATCAACAAGACGGCGCTGAACATCGCCAGCCAGAAGTCCTTGATCTGGGCGACCCGCGCCGAGCTGCGGCACGGCGACGCCTTCGGGGGCTACGGGTCGTTCGAGACCGTGCATTCCACCCGGGACTCCGGCCAGGTGGGGTACCAGGCGGATCTGGTCGGCTCGTCGATGGTCGCGTACCCGCGCTGGATCGCCCGCGCCGGCGCCTATGTGAAGCTGCCGTCGCCGAGCTCCGTGCCGCTGGAGCTCTCGACGCAAGGGATCCTCGTCGGGCCCCGGCAGTCCGCGGAGGCGAGCACCCTGGAGGCCGGCGGCGCGTTCGAGCTGCCCACGTACCTCAGGTGGAACGCCAGCCTGGTCGCGCGCAACCTGTGGATCATCCCGGGGCACGAGACGACCCTGGCCGTGCGCGCCAAGAACATCCTCGGCACCTTCGGCCCGGATCCCGGCTTCTCGGGCTTCGAGTACCCGCTCGCGCCGCGCGAGATCTTCTTCGAGCTACGACACCGCTATTGAGCGGCGGTCACCCGCTTCGGATACGGGCCCATCTCGACGTTTTCGGTGCTCAGCGCACAGGAGTGCGCTTCCGCGCCGAAAACGCCGATCTGGACCCGTCTCCTGTGCGGGTGACCGCCGCTCTGCGACGCTCGTACCAGGCTCAGCTGAAAACCGCTCTCGATCAGTGCTGGACCACACACTTGGCGTCGAAGGGGTCGAGATCGCGGAATTTGTCGCCTTCGATGGTCCACGTTTGCATGATGTGATTCTGGCTCGCCCCGTAGGAGTCGAACTCGTATTCGGCGGCTGCGCCGATGTAGCGGAGCGGGGTCCCCGCGCGGAGCCTGGCCATCGCGGTGTTCAGATCCCACCACAAGGCGACGTCGTTCTTGGGGTCGTTGAGCTCGAGGATCTTCTGCCGCAGCTCATGTCCGGACGTGATGATCTGCCCGGTGGTCGCGTAGCCGTACACGAGGCCCATCGCGATGAGGACGACGCCGTCGTAATAGAAGTGCGCTGCGGGGAACGGCACCTCGCGGTTCCACCGGCGGGAGAAGTGATAGGTGAAGGCCGTGGTGTTCCAGTTCGTGCAATCGAGCTTCTCCCCGGTTTCGTCCTTGGGGGTGCACTCGCTCCGCAGGCTGAGGGAGGGCGAGATCCCGTAGGAGTCATCGAGCGCGCCTTGAGGGATGTTGGCGAGGAACACCTCGGTGTGCAACGCAGGCCCGAGGAGCCACCTGCCCGGACGCCCGTGGACGGTCCATTCGGTCACGATGGTCGAGGCGGCGGCGGGATAGGCGGCCAGCAGCGTGCGGCCGGCCGGCGCCCGCTCCGTCTCGTCGTCCAGGTAGAAGGCGGCTCTGATCTTGTCCTTGTACGTCTCGCCCGGCTTGAACGTCACCGAGGGGAGGATCCTGCCCTGGAGCGCCGCGAAATGGGTCGTGAACTCGGTGCTGACGGCTGTGTTGTAGTCGTCCCGCGCGGAGAGGCTATTGGCGGTGCGGACACCCTCGCTGACGATGTGTTTCGCGAGCGCGCAGCCGATGCCGAACGGGGAAGGGGCGAGCCTCATCCTGCCGCCCACGTCCTCACGGCGCGCGATGGAGGGCGCGGCATAACCCGTCAGCATGTGGAGGATGTCCTCCTTCTTCACCTCGATCGCGATGTCGCGGGCGAGCTCGTTCTCTTCGGGCCCTACCAGGTAACGGACATCATCTGTGTAGATCAGCGAGAGCAGCTGGTCGAGCCCGCGGTCCTGGGTCGAGTGGCTGTCTCGGCTCACGATGTCGAACGGCCTCCCTTCGAGCCCGCCCGCGGCGTTCAGGTCTTGGACCGCGAGCAACATGGCTTGCTCGAGGTTGCGGCCGATGGCCGACTCGCCCCCGGAGAAGGGGAGGAGGGCCCCGATTCTGATGGCGTTCTCGGGCTCATCGGGCTCATCGGGCGCCGTCGACGAGCAGGACGTCGAGAGCAGGGACGCGAGTCCCACAATCAGCCCGGTCTCCATACAGCGCATGCGTCGCCTGCGAGCGCCCAGCCACGCGCCGGCTCGATGGAGGCAGTCCCGAACGGTAGGCATCGCAGTGTACATGGTTGTCCTTCGAGACGATGACATCGCATTGAGGACGGAGCTGTCAAGGGCCGTGGGTGCGATGCGCACCACAAGGTTTGCTGTTTGCGTTCTGCGATCGATGCCCGTCGAACGCGGCTGTCGAAGCAGGCACCTTCCGACCCGAAGACCGCGCAGGTCCTCCCGGCGCTGGCCGGCGCGCCCGCCGCGCTGAGCGAGTGCGAGGCTTTCTCGTGACGCGCTGGCGCCGCGCCCGCACAACCCTGCGGCGACGCGACGCGGAGGGCGCGCTCGCCGGGGGCGACGCTGCGAAGCGCGACGCGCGGCTCGCGGGCGTCGATGTATGCGTGGGCGTCGAGGCGGGCCTCGCGCGTGTTCCGGGCCGAACTCGCGCCCATCGCCTGCGGTGGCGCCATCGCCGCGCCGCTGCCGGAGGCGGCGCTCGCGGCGCTGCGGTGCGACATGTGCTGGGTGCTGCTCGGCCTCACGCTCACCACCCGGCTCGCGCTCACCGGGCGACCGAGCCACCCAACGACGGGCAGCACCTTCTCGCGTTCGCCAAGGTGCCGCTCTGCAACGTCTACCACGGCGAGCTCGGCCGGCTGCTAGAGCCCTGGTGGACCAGCGGCCGTGGCGCCGCGCTCGTCGGCCTGCGCGGGCTGTCGGCAGTCGGCCTGCTCCGCCACGCCCGCGTCGACGGCCCGCGCTCCTGCGCGACTTCCTTGGCCGATGCGTCCCGCGCTGCAGCGTCGCGCGGCGCTGCCCACCGCACAGCACCCGTGCCGTAGAGCGAGCCTCCTCGATCGCGTGTCGCGCGGATCCGCTCAACGGATCTCGGGAGCGCGTCGTGCTGTAGGGTCATAGCATCCAGAGGAGCCGAGACGGTGTCAAGGTGAGCGCACGGCGGCTGGTACGCGCCGGCACGCGCTGGCACGCTGGGTTGCGCTTCGGTCGCGGCGTCGTTTGAGGTGACGCGGAAGTCGCGACCTGGCCGCGGCGTCGTTTGGGAGGCGGTGCCGAGGTCGTAGGCATCGCCCACGATAGGGAGCAGGGTCGCGGCGCCGTGGGCTTCGCGACCCACGGGCGTCGCGCGCCGTTGTTGCGCCTCGCTCAGCGACGCGCGCGCAGATCGGGGGCGATGAACTCTCCGAGCGCATCCACGAACGCGCCGAAGCCGCGCGGGCAGCACCGGATGAGGACCTCGATATCCACGGATTTCGCGATCTGTCCGTATGCACGGGCTCGGTCCTCGACACCAGGGTAACTGGAGAGCACAGCTTCGAGCATCGTCTTGGGGTCGTGTTCGGACTCGGGGCTTCTCGAGAGCCCACTCGCGGGACCTCGGCCGAAGGCGCGGCGGAAAGCACCGGAATCGGCGAGCAGCCAAGCTTCGAGCTCCTCGACACAGATCCCGACGGCAGCCCCGCTCGTGCCGTGGACGCGGAGCGCATCGAGGATCGTCTCACGATCGCGCAGCGGCGCGTCCTCCCGGTCCCGATCCCATACCGCGACGATGAGCGTCTCGGGGCTCCGTCGTCGCGACTTCTGGATCGCCGAGAGCACCTTCCATCCCTTGATGCTCAGCTTGCGGCGCCGCTCGCCGTCATCGAGCTTGACCTCGTCGCGGATACGGCTTTGCAAGCGGTGCGCGACGATCCTCTCTACAGGGAGGGCCTCGTCGAGCGCAGCTTCGGTCATGCCTGGCGCGCGTGCCAGCGCCTTGCGTACGAGCGGCACGAGCGCGCCGCCCTCGGCCGGCTCTCGTTCTTCCGGGCGGCCATCGCGGCGCGCTGTCCGTGCATCGGTGGGTCCCTCTACCCACAGCTCCATCCGCAGGGTCACGGCCGAGCGTCGCTCCCGACGATGTACTCCTCCCCCTCGTTGACCCAGATCTCCCCGGGGCCCTGGTAGTCGAGCAGCGCCTCGATCCCGGAAGGCTTCATGAAAGGCGTGACCGTGGTCGCGCCGTCGTCGCCTCGCTGGACGACGCGGATCCCCTGCGGCTCGATCAGGTTGAGCAGCATCGGCGAGTGCGTGGTGAGGATGACCTGCGTGGCTGCGCCGCCGTGGGCCCCCGTGCTCATGTCGCGGAAGAGCCCTACCAGCTTGCGCAGCATGCCGGGGTGCAGCCCCGTCTCTGGCTCTTCGACCAGGAGCAACGGGGCGGGATCCGGGCCGAGCACCAGATAGAGATATCCGAGATAGAGGAGCACCCCATGGGAGACCGAGCGGCTCGGGATCCGTGTGCCGGACCGGATAACGAGCTCGATCTCGTTCACCGGCGCCGCGCCGTGGTCCGCACGCCTTTGCTTGATGTCGATGCGCTTGACCTGGGGCATCGCTCTCGTGAGCGCATCCTCGATACGCTCCAGGATGTCTCGGCCGCGGAGCAGAAGGTCGGCGATCACGTTGGCGAGCCCGTCTCCGTGGACTCCCAGGCGCGCAACCCGCTCCTCGCGCGAGGACGCGATCGCATGGGGTACACCGCGATGCAGCGCTTCCGGGCGCAAGGAATAGATGCCAGTGGCGCTTAGCACCGCGAGCAGCGGCTCCGCAGCCTGGAACATCTCGGAGAATCGCTGCCATTCTTTGATTGCCCCGTCCGGAGCAGGGAACCATCGCCGGTTGAGGAGGGGGGCGCCCAGATCCATCCAACCGTGCGGTCCATCGGGTCGGTCGTCGGCCGAAGCGCGGAACGTCAGTTCTTGCCCGGTCCTCTCCGCGCAGGCCGAACCGAGGCGCAGATGCTCGGCCTGGACCTGCACGCCGAAGCGCCCTACATCGACCGCGACATCATAGCTGTACTCGACATTGCCGCTCAGGCCACGCGAGCCGATCCGGATCGGCCCCCCTTTTCCGTTGAACGAATGTGCGTTCATGGCCTCGGGCGTGGGGAAGACGGCTCCCCAGCCATCCGTTGAGCGGCTCGCCGCCGCCCAGGTCAAGAGCGACCTGAGCAGCATCGATTTTCCGGAGTCGTTGGGCCCCACCAGCACCGTCAGCGGCTCGAGCTCGACCGTGGCGTCTCGCACGCAGCCGAAATTCTCGACGTGCAGCTGCTGGATCGGGATCGTAGGTCCGGCGTTCGTCATCGGGCGTCGAGCTTACCGTGGTTCGGGCGCTGCAGGCGTTCTCGCCCGCATCCATCGTGCCCCGGCGCGACCCGCCTCGCCTTGAGCCCGCGCTTCCGCTTCCGCGGACCGTGACCTTGTGCCCCCCGCCCGCCTCCTCGGTGCGCTCCACGGATGCCCCCGCTCGGATTGTGATGGACGCCCGCCGCTCCTCCGCGAAACCTTTGCGGACCGCCCGTGTCCAAGGAGACGTGATGCCCTCCCACCTTCGCTCGCACTTCGCCTTCAACGCCCTCGCCGCCGCGATCGGGCTCTCCCTCGCGGCCTGCGCCGGGGCGCCTCCGCCCGCGCCGAACGCGCCGGTCTCGCCGGGCGACGGCCGCCCGGCGACCCCGCCGCCGGCGCCGCTCCCGGAGGAAGAGGCCTTCGCCGTCCACGGCACGCTCAAGGACGAGTGGCTCCCGATCCTGAAGCCGGCGCCCTTCGACCCGAAGACCGCGCTGGTCCCCCCGGCGCCGGCTGGCGTGCCCGCCGCGCCGCGCGCCTGCGAGGCGTTCGTGCGGCGCGCCGCCGTCGCGCCGGCGCAGCCCTGCGGCGACGCGCAGGGCGCGCTCGAGGCGCTCGACGCCGCGCTCGCCGAGGACGACGCGGCGAAGCGCGACGCGCGGCTCGCGGGCGTCGAGGCGTGCGCGGGCCTCGAGGCGGGCCTCGCGCGCGCGCTCCGGGCCGAGCTCGCGCCCATCACCTGCGGCGACGCCGTCGCCGCGCCGCTCCTCGAAGCGCCGCCCGCCGCGCTCCGGGGCGACCTCTACCAGGTGCTGCTCGGCCTGACGCTCTCCGCCCGGCTCGCGCGCACCGCGACCGAGCCGCCCACGCTGCGGCCGCCCTACGATGTCCAGCGCGTCCTCGCGTTCACCAAGGGGCCGCTCTTCGCGTGGGTGACGGAGCAGGCCCGGGCGATCGAGGATCTCGGGCGGCGCGGCGTCGAGCTTCCGTTCTACGCGAAGGGCATCGTCGCCGTGGAGTCCGGGCGGGCCGACATGCGGCTCGTCGAGGCGGTCCGGTCCGCGCCGCTGCCGGACGCCATGCGGAAGGACGCGGAGCTCGCGAACGTCTATTACGGCGAGCTCGATCAGCTGCTCGATCCCTGGAAGGCGCGCGGCCGTGACGCCGCGCTCGTCGGCCTGCGCGAGCTCTCGTCGGTCGGCGTCCTCCGCGACGCCCGCGTCGACGGCGCGCGCGAGATGCTCTCGCGCCTCTACGGCGGCCGGCGCGTCGACGCGCTGGACGCGCTGGAGCTGCCGCCGCTCGCGGCGGGCGCCGCCCCTTCGTCGGCCGTCGAGCGGCTGGCGGCCCGGCTGCCGACGTACTACGCGGGCCGCCTGATCGCGCCCGAGGCGGCGGCGCGGCCCGAGCTCCTGCGCGTCCTGCTCGGCCGGGGCGTCCCGCTCCAGCACCGCGCGGCGCTGCGCACCGCGCAGCTCTCGCCCGAGTCGAGGCTCCTCTATGCGAGGGCGCGGCTCGAGCTCGGCCGCCTGTACTGGCGGGCCGTGGACTTCGATCAGGCGACCGCGCTGCTCGCGGCGTGGCCCAAGGACACCCCGCGCCCCGCCGAGGCGACGGCGCTGCTCGCGGTCGCGCTCGGCCTGCGCAACGGCCCCGAGGACGCGGCGCTCATGATGCGGCGGGCGCCGCTCGCGGGGCTCGGCCTGGGCGAGCTCGCCGCGCTCGACTGGGTGGCCCGCGCGAAGCCCGCCTCGGCGTACGCGGGCATCGCGGCGTACGACGCGGCCGTCATCAAGCAGATCGCCGCCCCGCAGAGCGCCGAGGCGAGCTACTGGTCCGACGTGGCGGCGCGCTTCCGCGAGGCGCAGGCGCTCCTCACGGGGCCGCTCGCGAAGGCGGCGGAGGAGAGGGCGCGGGCGGCCGACGAGATCGCGCGGGCGGCGCCGTAGGGGCGGCGCAGCGGAGCTGTTGTACAGGCTGGCGATGCCGCTTCATTGCGGCGAGCTCCGCCAGCGCTCCGCACCCAACCCCGCGCGCCGGTTGCGCTAGGATGCCGCCGTGTACCTCCGCGAGATCCACGTCCGGAACCTCAAGCTGCTCCGCGATCTGCGGCTGTCGTTCACCTCTTCCTCCGGCGAACCGCGGATGTGGACCGTGATCGTCGGCGAGAACGGCCTCTGCAAAACATCCATCCTGCAGGCCATCGCCCTCGCGGCGAGCGGCCCCGACCGGGCCAACCAGCTCGCCGATATCCCCTCGCTGCCGGACCGGCGGCACCCGGACGAGCCCCTCGACATCGCGGCCAACTTCGCGTTCGGCCCCCTGCCCGAAGGGCGCTCGCGCATGTATCCCGGCTGGGGCGGCAAGCCAGGCCAGCCGCCAAAGTTCCTGCAGAGCCGGCTCAGCCTGGCGCCCGGATGGAAGGTCTTCGTGGGCTCGTCCGACTACGGGGAGCCCTCTGCGCATCCACAGGAACACCTCGATCCAGTGCGCAGCGCCGATCCGGGCCCCCTGCGCGAAGCCCGCGCCATCGGCGCGCCGTGGTGGTTCGTGGCCGGGTACGGCGTCAACCGGCGCCTACCCAAGCCGCACGGCGCCGCGCGCCCGGACGATCCGACGTTGAGCCGTCTCGACTCGCTGTTCGACGGCGCCCCGATCCTCGGCACCGGGTTCGCCGACATCCTCCAGGACCTCGGCATCGATCCTTCCCGTTACGCCGAGATGCTGTCCGACGCCCTCTTTCGCCGCTCCCGCCTGCTTCCGCGCGTGCGCGGGCTGGAGCTCCGGCGCCGCGGCGGGGTGAAGAGCGCCGCCGACCTCGTGGAAGCGCACCGCTTCGAGCTGCGCTCGGGCTCCTCCACGTTCACGCTGCCCGCGACGTGGCTGTCCCATGGCTACCAGGGGCTGATCTCCTGGATCGCGGACCTCATCGGTCAGATCGTGGCCGATACTCAGATCCTGGCCACTACGTCGAATTACGGGGCCCTCGTGAACCCCTCGGAGAAGAGCGGTCTCGTCCTCATCGACGAGATCGACCTCCACCTGCACCCGAGCTGGCAGGCTGAGCTTGTGCCGAAGCTGAGGAAGGTGTTCCCGCGGATGCAGTTCGTGGTGACCACCCACTCGCCCCTGGTCCTCCCCGGCTTCGCGAAGGACGAGATCGTCCGGCTCGGCCGGAACCGGGACGGCGACGTGATCGCCCGGAAGACCGGGGAGTCGCCTGCGCTCATGACCGGGAGCGAGCTGTACGAGGAGTTCTTCGGGATCGATCGCCTCTTTCCGACCGATCTCGGCGAGGCCGCGCAGCGCTACGGCCTGCTCGCGAACGACCCCGGTCGCTCGGACGCGGAGGAGCAGGAGATGGTCGCGCTGCGGCAGAAGCTCCGCGCCGCCGAGGTCGAGCCCGAGTGGGAACCGGTGCCCCGCACCAGGACGAGCGGGGGGCGGTCAACGAAGAAGGCGCGAGGACGGTGATCCGCGTGGACCGAGGCCCGAAGCCGGAAGGGCTGGAGGCCATCCGCAAGGTGGAGGTGAAGCGGCTCGCGGCCCTCGTACGGGAGGCGCCACCGAAGGCGAAGGATTTCGGCAACAGATACAACATCGCCCGCCGTGATCTCTGGAAAGCGCAAGGGCGGACGTGTTGCTACTGCGAGCGCCGCATCGACCGCCTCTACAACGATGTCGAGCACTTCCGGCCCAAGACCCGCGCCTGCCGCGGCCAGGGACGTCCCACGCACGGCTACTGGTGGCTGGCGTGGACGTGGGAGAATCTCCTCTTCGCCTGTCCCAGCTGCAATCGACGGCACAAGAAGAACAGATTCCCCCTCGCCCGCGAGAGCCGTATCCTGCCGGCGGGGCACAGTCCACCGGGGCCCGAGCGGGCCATCCTCATCGATCCTTCAGGCGAGGACGATCCGATCGAGCACATCCAGTTCGTGCCATTCCGCCAGACTGGGAAGAAAGAGAAATGGATCCCCGTGGCTCGTGGCGGGAGCCGACGGGGCAAGAGGACGATCCAGGTCCTCAAGCTCGACCGCCCCGCGCTCGTGACGGACTACGGAGATCATGTGTCCGACCTCGTCAGCCATCATGTGAAGGCGATCCGGGAGGCAATCCGTGCGGGAGGCGGCCGCGCCGTCGCGAGGGCCTGGCGATCCGCCCTGAGGACGCTGTTCTATCGGCGCCAGGCGTTCAAGGCGCTCTCCCATGACGTCCTCGATCACCACTTTCCTCCGGAGGTCCGGCGGCAGTGGGGCCTCGAGCTCGAGCGACCGTGATGGAGGACGTGAAGCGCCGGCACCGGCAGCGGTCTACGGATCGATGATCCAAGGACCACCCGCGCCGCCCGCGCCGTCGTTGGCGCCGGCGCCGCCCGCGCCGTCGCGGCCACCGGCGCCGGAGCCCGAATCGCCGGGGCCGCCCGCGCCGGCTCCCGTGCCCGTGCCGCCGGTCGCCGCGGCGGTGGCCGCGACGCCGGTGGTCCCGGCGCCGCTGGCCTCGTCGTCTCCGGGGGAGGTCGAGCCGTTGCCCGCACCGCCGGTGCCGCCGCCCGGGTCCACGTACGGGCCCGGGTCGATCAGACCGCCGCCGATCGCGGCCAGGTCATAGATGAGGTCGGTATCGAAATAGATACCGATCGGCCTGTAGGCGATGCCAGAGCCCACGACGACGGTCTCCGCTGCATGGGTCTCCCAGTTCCAGCCGGTGGTGCTGACGATATCCCAGGTGTATTGCTGGTAGACCGGATAGGCCGAGACCCGCGCGAGCGCGGCCGTGGGCACGAACAGGACCGAGGTCGCGTCGAGCCCGACGCTCGCGCTCACGTCGAACCCGACCGCCCTGGTGATCTGGTCGTCCGACGGCACGCAGTCGTCCAGCGGTCCCGGTGTGGGCTGGGCGCCCGCGGACGTGTCGCCGCCCGGCGTGCCCGACGTGGCCGAGGAAGGCTGAGGACCCCAGGTGCCGCCGCCCGGCATGCCCGGCGCGGGCTGATAGCTCCAGCCGCCGCCGCTGCCCGGCATTCCCGTCGAGGGCTGAGGGCTCAACGCGCCGAAGCCGCCCGGCGCGCCCGGGAAGGGCTGGAAGACCCCGAACGGGTCCTCCTCCGCGAGCGCCGGGAAGGGCCAGAGGTTGTTGGGCGCGCGACTGTCGCGTGCGCGCGCCACGGGCCGGGGCGGGGGCACCCTGGGCGCGGTGGTGCTCAGCACGCGCACCGCCGGCGTGACGCTCGCCGACACGGAGACGCTGAGGGTCCGCGGGCCGAACCCCTCCGCCACGCGGAGCAGGTGGGCGGCGTCCTCCCAGTGGAACGTCTCCGGCAGGACGAGGACGTTCGTGATCGTCCGACCAAAACACAGGGCCTGCCGGGCCTCGCCGACCCCGGCCCGTACGCCGCTGTCCGCGCGCTCGGGCACCTCGGACGCATCCCGCGGGCTCACGCAAGTGATGGATGGAACGAGCAGCATCGCCGTGCCGAGCACGAGCTTCACGTCAGGAACGAACATGTGCACTCCCCTGGGTTGCAATCAACGCAGCGAAGAGACGGAGCCGAGCCGCCGTGCAGAGCGCCGAGGAGCCGATGGTCTCCCTCGGCCTCCCGGAACCATCGCGCAAACGCGGCAAGCACCCTGGATCCAGAAGCGCGACCAGCTCGATGTGCATCGAATGCATCTCCAACGACCCTGGATGCAAGAAGCGGGGATTGGCCGTGTGGGCGCGCAGGTGGCGCCGCGCCCAGGTCCGGCGCGAAGCACGGTGGATGCGCTCAACGCCCGGACTGCCTGACCCTGAGAACCATACCGGAACATGCTCGGTTGCTTGTGTGACCTCGCAGGGCACCTTGCACCACTGCGGGAAGTTGCCCCGGATCAGCAGAAAAAACGCCGTGGCGCCAAGGCCGCCAAGAGGCGAGGGGAAGGGCTGTTCCTGCATTTCCCTCCTATTCCCCTGGTTCCTCGGCGCCCCTGGCGTCAGGGCGGTTCGCTTCCCGGCCCGACTTCCCGCAATAGCGCTAGTTGCCTTCGAGCGGTCCGGGGATGTTCCGACCCGGCGCGAGGAGCTGGCTGCCGTTCATCTGCCACACGGCCATCAGGTCCTGTTCGGCATTGCCCCATAGCACGTCCGCCATGCCATCGAAGTTGAAATCGGCAAGGCCCGATGCGGGCACCCACCGATCGCCGATCGGCCCGGGGATGTTCGGACCCGGCGCGAGGAGCTGGCTGTCGTTCATCAGCCACACGGCCATCAGGTTCTGTGCGGCGTTATGCCACAGCACGTCCGCCATGCCGTCGAAGTTGACGTCGAGCGCCGTGATGGTGACCCATCCGTCTCCGATCGGTCCGGGGATGTTCGGACCCAGCGCGAGCGGCTCGGTGCCGTTCATCAGCCATACAGCCATCAGGTTCTGTTCGGCATTGTTCCAGAGTATGTCCGCCATACCGTCGGAGTTGAAGTCGGCCGTTGTCGAGGCGATCCACCCGTCTCCGATCGGTCCGGGGATGTTCGGACCCGGCGCGAGCAGCTGGGTGCCGTTCATCAGCCACACGGTCGCCAGATTCTGTCGAGGGTTGTTCAATACCACGTCATTCATCCCGTCAAAGTTGAAGTCGGCAGCGCTCGTCACGGCCACCCACCTGTCGCCGAGCGGTCCGGGGATGACGGGCCCCGGTGCAAAAAGCTGGCTGCCGTTCATCTGCCATATGGCCACCAGGTTCTGCCGGCTGTTGTACCAGAACACGTCCGCCATGCCGTCGTCGTCGAAATCACCAGCCGAAATCGCCTCCCACCCGTCGCCGATCGGTCCGGGGATGTTCGGACCCGGCGCCAGGAGCTGGCTGTCGTTCATCAGCCACACGGCCATCAGGTTCTGTCCGGCATTGTTCCAGAGCACGTCCGCCATGCCGTCGCGATTGAAATCGGCCGGGTAGATGGTCTTCCACCTGTCGCCGTCCAACCGCTGCGCCGCCACGCCGAGCGATGGACTCTGGCCTTCGGAACGCAGACCATTCGCTTCGCGCTCGGCGCCGTCCGCGCAGGCAAACATGGCACATATTGCAGGGATTGTGCTCATGAGATTGGCCGCCATGACGAGTCGCATACCCCTGCCTTCCTCTTGCGTTCGCGCACAGGCTCCAGGCCGTCGATGCTTGCCAGAATAGCCAATGCGCGAAGACTGTGCCGTTGCTCGTGGCGCACGCTGTGCACCGCGGTGGCCACGCAAGCATCTCTCACCTGCGACCACTCGTGCCGGGCCGTGCGCTGCGACGGCATCATCAAATATGGTGTGACGCGGCCGACGGCGCTACCCGAGCCTCATTGCGCTACGCGAGCGCCATCGCGAAGAGCCACGCTTTTCGAGGTCATCACACGACCTCATGAGGCTTCTCCGCTTCGGTCGACACCCACGAAGGAACCCAGCGATCCTGGGTCCCTGCGACGGCGGGTGACATGGCTCCGCCTCCCGTCCACGCGGGCGGCGGAGCGGGTCAATGCCGCCGCTTGTTCTGGACGCGCGACTGCGGCAGCCCGGCGCGGTTCTTCTGGAGATAGCAGATCTCGACGAGCGTCGGCCACAGCTCGAGCGAGCCCTTGAACTGGCTGATCACGTCGTCGACGATGCGGACGAGGTTCTGCTGAAAGAAGTCGGGCTCAAAGCCGTAAAAGGTCTTCTCGAGGGTCACGGCGAAGCGGCGCAGGGCCTCGGCGCGCTCCTGGTTCACCGTCGTGGCCGCCGCGCCCAGCACCCGCGCATGGAGCGCGGTGATCCGCCCGAGGATCCGGTCGCAGTCCTCCGCGGTCACCTCGCCGCCGTAGTCGAAGCCGATGCTGAGGTCCTCGATCTTCGAGAGGGTCGACTTGATCTTCAGCTTGAGGAGGTTCGACACCTCCTCGTTGAACACCTCGGCGGCGAGCGGGCTCCGCATGTAGTTGCTCTTGACGTGCGTCTGGGCGGCGTCGACGTGGGCGGCGGCCACGCCTTGCTGCTGGATCCAGAGCCGGTAGATGTAGTCCTCGAACCGGAGCCGCGTCGGGAAGAACGGCGGCAGTCCGAAGCTGTTGTCATAGCCGGCCACCCCGCAGTCGATGCGCCAGTTCTTGTTGGTGACGGCGGGGCGGAAGTTGACGAGGACGTAGACGTCGCTCAGCTGGTCGAGCTCCACCTGCCCCTCGTCGTCGAGGAACAACTCCACGTAGTCGATCGCGTCGATATCGTTCGTCCCGGACCGGAATGTCTGCGCGACCTTGACCACCGCGTCCTCGGGCACGTCGCCCGAGCTGAGGAGAAGCGAGTTCTCGCGGGCGAGGCCCTGCGTGGCGTTGGTCTCGAGGTCCATGGCGCTGTCGCGGAGCAGCTCTCCGCGCACGTGGTTCGACGGGACGTCCGTGACGCGCTTGCCCAGCACGTCGAGGAACGCAGCCAGGATATCGAACGATTTCCGGGTGAAGCCGCCGCCGTTCGCCTTGAGGAGCTTGCCCCGGCAGATCTCGTCCCGCTCGAGGGACTCCGGGCTGTCCTCGACAAGCGCGTAGGGGCGCATGTCGTCGTCGGCGCTCAGCACGCGGCTGCCCAGCGTGTACATCAGGGTGTAGTTGCGGTTCCCGCCGTAGCTCGGGCGGAACAGGTTCCTGACGAGCGGTTCGAGCTTGCGGTCACGGAGCCTCTGGTTCAGGTAGGCGATGAACGCCTCCTTCTCGCGCGGGCCGACGTAGTAGAGGTCGTTGTAGGTCGCGGTCTGCTCGAGCTGCGAATAGTACTTCTGCTGGTTGTGGATGTTCGAGTCGTCGAAGACGAACATCGTGATCGCATGTCCGTTGCGCCAGAAGTGCTCGTCGTAAAGGTGGATGGTCTCGCCCACGTCGCGCAGCCGGTACGTGGGGATGACGAAGAGTGGTGGCCTGTTCTGCATGACGCGCGCAAAGCTAGTCCCGCCGGCGTCAAGAAGCCGTCAAGAGGCGGTCGGGCACCGTCAAGAGGTCGTCAACCCGCTCGCAGGCGCGGGGGGAAGGCCGCGCGGCGCAATCCCGCCGTCTTGATACTTTCTTGACGAGGGGCCCCCTCGGTTTGACGGTCCCTTGACCCGCGCGGGACTACGTTCTGTCCCGCTCGGTCGGCGCGGGCGCCGCGGCGCCTGCGGCGTCCGATGGCCCCTGATGAGGTCGCCATGGACATGGTCTACCTGGGACTGACAGTCTCCTGTTTTTTGCTGTTTGCAGGGCTCATCCAGCTCTGTGAAAGGGTCTGAGCGCCATGATCGCGTTCACCTGGATCTCGGGCATCCTCGCCCTGGGTCTCCTGTTTTACCTGATCTTCGCCCTCCTCAAGCCGGAGCGCCTGTCATGACCGCCATCGGCGCGCTTCAACTGGCGCTCTACCTCGCCGTCCTCATCGGCGTCTCCGTCCCGCTCGGCACGTACATGGCGCGGGTCTACCAGGGCGAGCGCGGCCTCATGGCCAGCGTCCTCGGGCCGCTCGAGCGGCTCGTCTACCGCGCCGCGGGCGTGCGTCCCGATCAGGAGATGCGCTGGAAGGACTACGCCTTCGCGGTGCTCGCGTTCAACCTGGCCGGGCTCCTCGTCCTCTATGCCCTCCAGCGGCTCCAGGGCGTCCTGCCGCTGAACCCCGAAGGCATGGCCGGCGTCCCGCCCGATCTCGCGTTCAACACCGCAGCGAGCTTCGCCTCCAACACGAACTGGCAGGCGTACGGCGGCGAGTCGACGCTCAGCTACCTGACGCAGATGGCCGGGCTCACCGTGCAAAACTTCGTGTCCGCCGCGACCGGAATGGCCGTGCTCGTCGCGCTGATCCGCGGGATCACGCGGAAGACGGCGGATACCGTCGGGAGCTTCTGGGTCGATCTCGTCCGGAGCACCCTTTACATCCTCCTGCCGCTCTCGCTCCTGCTCGCTGTCCTCCTCGTGTCCCAGGGGGTCGTGCAGGGCTTCGGCGAGTACCAGAGCGCGTCGCTGCTCCAGGCCGTCAAGGACCAGGGCGGTAACGCGGTCGTTCATCAGGTGATCCCGATGGGGCCCGCGGCGTCGCAGATCGCGATCAAGCAGCTCGGGACCAACGGCGGTGGGGTCTTCAACGTGAACTCGGCGCACCCGTTCGAGAACCCCACGGCCCTCTCGAACTTCCTCGAGATGCTCGCGATCCTGCTCATCCCCGCGGCGCTGTGCCACACGCTCGGCCGGATGGTGGGCGACAGGCGCCAGGGCTGGGCCGTCCTCGCCGCGATGACGGCCATCTTCGCTGTCCTCCTCGTCGCATGCGTCGCCTCGGAGCAGGCGGGCAACCCTGCGCTCTCCGCCCTGGGCGTCGATCAGGCGGCGAGCGCGCTCCAGGCCGGCGGCAACATGGAAGGGAAGGAGGCGCGCTTCGGCATCACGAGCTCCGCCCTCTGGGCGACAGCCACCACGGCGGCCTCGAACGGCTCCGTCAACGCGATGCACGACTCCTTCACGCCCCTCGGCGGGCTCGTGCCCCTCTGGCTCATGCAGCTCGGCGAGGTGGTCTTCGGCGGAGTCGGCTCGGGCCTCTACGGCATGCTGATGTTCGTCGTCATCGCCGTCTTCGTCGCCGGCCTGATGGTCGGCCGCACGCCGGAGTACCTGGGCAAGAAGATCGAGGCGTTCGAGATGAAGATGGCGTCCCTGGTCGTGCTCTTCCCGGCCATCACGGTCCTCACCGGCACCGCGATCGCCGTGATGACCGAGGGAGGGCAGACGGGCGTCTTCAACCCGGGGCCGCACGGGTTCAGCGAGGTGCTCTATGCGTTCTCGTCCGGCGCGAACAACAACGGCAGCGCCTTCGGCGGCCTCGGCGCGAACAGCCCCTTCTACAACACCGCCATCGGCGTCGCGATGCTCGTCGGCCGCTACGCGGTGATCGTCCCCGTGCTCGCGCTCGCGGGCTCACTCGCGAGGAAGAAGCTCGTGCCGGCCGGCCCGGGCACGCTGCCCACGCACACGCCGCTGTTCGTCGGGCTGCTGACGGGCACCGTCCTGCTCGTCGGAGCGCTCACCTTCGTCCCCGCGCTCGCGCTGGGGCCGGTCGTCGAGCACCTGGAGATGACGCGATGACCATGAACCTTCACACCGCCGGCCAGGCGATCGCCAAGGCGAAGCCCGGCGCCCCCGCGCCCCCGCCCCCCGAGCTGTCGCCGCCGCCGAGGCCGCGCCACCCGTCCCGCGACGTGGAGGGGAAGAAGACCGCGGCGAGGCCGCTCCTCGACCCGGCGATCGTCAAGCCGGCGATCGTCGCGGCGCTCCGCAAGCTCGACCCGCGCCACCAGGTGCGCAACCCGGTGATGTTCGTGGTCCTCGCCGGGAGCGCGCTCACCACGGCCCTGTTCGTGCACGCGCTCGTCGGGGAGGGCGAGGAGCCGGCCGGGTTCATCCTCGCCATCTCCCTCTGGCTCTGGTTCACCGTGCTCTTCGCGAACTTCGCGGAGGCCGTCGCCGAGGGCCGTGGCAAGGCGCAGGCCGACACGCTCCGCAAGGCGCGGCGCGACGTCGAGGCCGTGAAGCTCGCCCGCCCGGAGCGCGACGCGGAGCGGCTCGCCGTGCCCGCGTCGAGCCTCCGGAAGGGAGACCTCGTGCTCGTGGAGGCGGGCGCGATCATCCCCGGTGACGGCGATATCGTCGTCGGCGTCGCGTCGGTCGACGAGAGCGCCGTCACCGGCGAGAGCGCGCCGGTGGTGCGGGAGAGCGGCGGCGACCGGAGCGCCGTCACGGGCGGGACGCGCGTCCTGTCCGACTGGCTCATCCTCCGCATCTCCGCGAACCCCGGCGAGGCGTTCCTCGACCGGATGATCTCGATGGTGGAAGGGGCGAAGCGGAAGAAGACGCCGAACGAGATCGCGCTCGACATCCTGCTCGCCGCGCTCACGATCGTGTTCCTCCTCGCGACCGTGACGCTGCTGCCGTACTCGGTCTTCGGCGTCCGGGCGGCAGGGCAGGGGACCCCGATCAGCATCACCGTGCTCACGGCGCTGCTCGTGTGCCTGATCCCGACCACCATCGGCGGGCTGCTCTCGGCGATCGGCATCGCCGGCATGGACCGCATGATCCAGGCGAACGTCATCGCCATGTCGGGCCGCGCGGTCGAGGCCGCGGGCGACGTCGACGTGCTGCTGCTCGACAAGACCGGCACGATCACGCTCGGCAACCGGCAGGCGACGGAGCTCATCCCCGCCGACGGGGTCGAGGCCAGGGCGCTCGCCGACGCCGCGCAGCTCGCGTCGCTCGCCGACGAGACCCCCGAAGGGCGCAGCGTCGTCGTGCTCGCGAAGGAGAAGTACGGCCTGCGCGAGCGCGATCTCTCGGCCCTCGGCGCCCGCTTCGTCCCCTTCACCGCGCAGACCCGGATGAGCGGCGTCGACAGCGGCGCGCGCGAGATCCGGAAGGGCGCCTTCGACGCGATCGAGGCCTACGTCAAGGAGAAGGGCGGCGCGGTCCCGGCCGCGGTGCGCGCGGTGACCGAGGCCATTGCCCGGAAGGGCGGCACGCCGCTCGTGGTCGCCGAGGGGGGTGAGATGCTGGGCGTCATCCACCTCAAGGACATCGTGAAGGGCGGCATCAAGGAGCGCTTCGGCGACCTCCGGCGCATGGGCATCAAGACGGTGATGATCACGGGCGACAACCCGCTCACCGCCGCCGCCATCGCCGCCGAGGCCGGCGTCGACGACTTCCTGGCGCAGGCCACGCCCGAAGCCAAGCTGAAGATGATCCGCGATTACCAGGCGGGCGGTCGGCTCGTCGCCATGACCGGCGACGGGACCAACGACGCCCCCGCGCTGGCGCAGGCGGACGTCGCGGTCGCCATGAACACGGGCACGCAGGCCGCGAAGGAGGCCGGGAACATGGTCGATCTCGACTCGAACCCGACCAAGCTCATCGAGATCGTCGAGATCGGCAAGCAGCTCCTGATGACGCGGGGCGCGCTCACGACCTTCAGCCTGGCGAACGACGTCGCCAAGTACTTCGCCATCATCCCGGCGGCCTTCGTCTCGACGTACCCTGCGCTCGGGCGGCTCAACGTGATGGGGCTCGCCACGCCGCGGAGCGCGGTGCTCTCCGCGGTGATCTTCAACGCGCTCGTCATCGTCGCGCTCATCCCGCTCGCGCTCCGGGGCATCCGCTACCGGTCCGTCGGCGCGGAGCGGATGCTCCGCAGGAACCTGCTCGTCTACGGCCTCGGCGGGCTCGTCGTGCCGTTCGTGGGGATCAAAGGGATCGATCTGCTCCTGTCCGCCCTCGGCCTCACCTGAGGTCCCAAGGAAAGAACACCATGCTCGCGCACCTGCGACCCGCCCTCGTCCTCCTCCTCGTCCTCACCGGCCTCACGGGGTTCGCCTACCCGCTGCTCTCGACCGCCATCGCGCAGGCCGCGTTCCCCCATCAGGCGAACGGCAGCCTCGTGCTCCAAGGCGGCCGCGTGGTCGGATCGAGCCTGCTCGGCCAGCCGTTCCACGACCCGCGCTATTTCTGGGGACGGCCCTCGGCGACGAGCCCTGTCCCCTACGCGGGGCAGGCCTCCGCCGGGAGCAACCTCGGGCCCACGAACCCTGCCCTGGCCGAGGCGGTCAAGGCCCGGGTCGACGCGCTCCGCGCCGCGGATCCCGAGGGCGCCGCGCCGGTGCCGGTCGACCTGGTGACGGCCTCCGGCAGCGGACTCGATCCGCACATCAGCCCCGCGGCGGCGGAGTACCAGGTGCGGCGCGTGGCGCGCGCGCGGAATCTGGCAGAGGACGACGTGCGCCGCCTCGTCGCGCGGTACACGGAGGGGCGCCTGCTCGGCCTCCTCGGCGAGCCCCACGTGAACGTGCTCCTCCTGAACCTCGCCCTCGACGGCGCCCGCTGAGGAGAGCGCGAGGTGGTGGACGCAGGCGACGATCGGCCGGATCCCGAGGCGCTGCTCGCCGCGGCCCGCGAGGAGGAGGAGCGCGGGAAGAAGGGCAAGCTCAAGATCTTCTTCGGCGCCGCGCCCGGGGTCGGCAAGACGTACGCGATGCTGGAGGCGGCGCGGTCGCTCCGCGAGGAAGCGGTCGACGTCGTCGTCGGCTGGGTCGAGACGCACGGGCGCGCCGAGACGGAGGCGCTCCTCGACGAGCCCCCGCCGCTGCCGCGCCTGCCGGCGATCGAGGTCGAGCACCGCGGCAGGACGCTGCGCGATTTCGACCTCGAGGCCGCGCTGAAGCGCCGGCCGAAGCTCCTCGTCGTCGACGAGCTCGCGCACACGAACGCGCCGGGGCTCAGGCACCCGAAGCGCTGGCAGGACGTCATGGACCTGCTCGACGCCGGGATCGACGTCCATACCACCGTCAACGTCCAGCACATCGAGAGCCTGAACGACGTGGTGGCCCAGGTGACCGGCGTCGTGGTCCGGGAGACGGTGCCCGACTCGATGATCGAGCGCGCCGACGAGATCGAGCTCATCGACCTTCCCCCGGACGACCTCCTCGAGCGGCTGCGCGAGGGCAAGGTCTACCTCTCGGAGCAGATCGAGCGCGCGGCGAGCAACTTTTTCCGCAAGGGCAACCTCATCGCCCTGCGCGAGCTCGCCCTGCGGCGCACCGCCGAGCGCGTCGACGATCAGATGCGCGGCTACATGCGCGCCCACGGGATCCAGAAGACGTGGGCCGTCGCCGAGCGGATCGTCGTCTGCGTCGGCCCGAGCCCCATGTCGGCGCGGCTCATCCGGGCGACGCGGCGGATGGCCGGCGGCCTGAAGGCGGAGTGGCACGCGGTCTACGTGCAGACGCCGGCCCAGGCGCGGCTGTCCGAGGCCGATCGCGCGCGGGTCGACCGGAACCTCGCGCTCGCCGAGCGCCTCGGCGCCACCACGGTCCAGCTCCACGGCGCGGAGGTCGCCGCGGAGGTGCTGCGGTACGCCAGGCAGCACAACGTCAGCAAGATCGTCGTCGGCAAGCCGACCCACCCCCGCTGGAAGGACTTCGTCTACGGCTCGCTGCTCGACGATCTCGTGCGGCGGAGCGGCGACATCGACGTCCACGTCATCCAGGGGGTGGCGGAGGCGGCGAAGCCGGAGCCCGGGCCGCCGGAGCGGCGCGGGCTCCGGCCGCTGGCCTACGCCTGGGGCGCGTGCGCGGCCGTGATCTGCACGCTGGTCTCGTGGCTCATGCACCCGTTCTCCGATCTGGCGAACCTGATCATGGTGTACCTGCTCGGGGTCGTCTTCGTCGCGAGCCGCTTCGGCGCCGGGCCCTCGGTGCTCGCGTCGGTGCTCGGCGTCGCCGCCTTCGATTTCTTCTTCGTCAAGCCGTACCTGACCTTCGCGGTCGGCGACCTCCGCTACCTCCTCACGTTCGCCATCATGCTGTGCGTGGGCCTCGTCATCGCCAGCCTCACCGCGCGCATCCGCGGCCAGGCCGAGAGCGCGAGCGAGCGCGAGCAGCGCACCGCGGCGCTCTACGCGATGAGCCGGGAGCTGGCCGCCCTGCGTGGGATCGACAAGCTCGGCCTGGCCGCCGCGCGCCATGTGCGCGAGGTCTTCGAGGCCGACGCCGTCGTCCTCCTGCCCGGCCCCGACGGGCGCCTCGCCGTCCGGGCGGGCACGGCCGAGGATCTGGTCGCGGGGGAGCAGGAGCGGGCGGTCGCGGAGTGGGCGTATACGCGCGGCAAGGCAGCGGGCGCCGGCACCGATACGCTCCCGAGCGCGAGCGCGATGCACCTGCCGCTCCAGGGCTCCTCCGGGCCGATCGGCGTCCTCAGCGTCCGCCCGAGCCGACCGTGGCCGTTCCTCGACCTGAGCCGGCGCGAGCTGCTCGGCGCCTTCGCCACGCAGACGGCGCTTGCGCTGGAGCGCGCCCTGCTCGCGAGGCAGGCCCAGCGCGCCCGGCTGCAGGCGCAGGCGGAGGAGCTCCGCAACGCCCTCCTGAGCTCCGTCTCGCACGATCTGCGCACGCCGCTCGCCACCATCACCGGCGCGGCGGGGGCGCTGCTCGATGACGGCAACGACGGGGCGGCGCTCGACCTGGCCGCTCGCCGCGATCTGACGCAGACGGTGCTGGAGGAGGCGCAGCGGCTGGAGCGCCTCGTGCGCAACCTGCTGGACATGACGCGGCTCGAGTCCGGGGCGCTCGCGGTCAGGAAGGAGTGGCTGCCGCTGGAGGAGGTCGTCGGGGCTGCGCTGAACCGGGTCGAGGAGCACCTTCAAGGCCGGGAGGTCTCGATCGAGCTCGACCGGGCGACGGAGCTCGTCCCGATGGATGGTGTGCTGATCGAGCAGGTGCTCATCAACCTGCTCGAGAATGCGATCAAGTACACGCCCGCCGGCAGCCCGATCGGGATCCGGGGGTTCACCGAGGGGAACGTGGCCACGCTCGAGATCAAGGATCGCGGTCCGGGCATACCGCCCGGCGAGGAGGAGAGCCTCTTCGAGAAGTTCCACCGGGGGCGCGGCCACACGCAGCGGGGCATCGGCCTCGGCCTCACGATCTGCCGTGGCATCGTGACCGCGCACGGCGGGCGGATCACGGCGGAGAACCGGCCTCACGGGGGCGCGACCTTCCGCGTGACGCTGCCCATCGAGGGCTGCCCGCCGAACCTCGCCGCCCCGGAGCTGCCGGCGGCGGCGGGCGCTTGATAACGTGGCTGGGCGAATGTCGGACGCGTCCCCCCTCGTGCTGCTGATCGAGGACGAGCCGCAGATGCGCCGGTTCCTGCGCGCGATGCTGGCGGCCCGCGGCTACCGGCTCGTGGAGGCGGAGACGGGCAGCGACGGGATCGCCCAGGCGACGACGCGCAATCCGGATCTCGTGCTCCTCGATCTGGGGCTCCCGGACATGGACGGCCTGGAGGTGACCCGGCGGCTCCGGGAGTGGAGCGCCGTCCCCATCATCGTGCTGTCGGCCCGCGGTCAGGAGCAGGACAAGATCGACGCGCTGGACGGCGGCGCCGACGATTACCTGACCAAGCCGTTCAGCGCCGGCGAGCTCCTGGCGCGGCTGCGCGTGGCGCTGCGCCACGCCGCCAGCGCGGCGCGCGGGGCGACGGCGGAGGGCCACCGCTTCGCGGTCCAGGACATCGAGGTCGATCTCGCGCGCCGGGTCGTGCTGCGGGCGGGCGAGGAGGTCCACCTGACTCCTATCGAGTACAAGCTGCTCACGACGCTGATACGGCACGCGGGCAAGGTCCTCACCCATCGCCAGCTCCTCGGCGAGGTGTGGGGGCCTGCCTACGCGGGGCAGGCGCACTACCTGCGCGTCTACATGGCGCAGCTCCGGCACAAGCTGGAGCGCGATCCGGCGCGCCCGTCGGTCCTGATCACGGAGCCAGGCGTGGGCTACCGGCTCAAGAGCCCTTGAGTCGAGCCTGGCATGAAGCGGCACAGGCGTTAACCACGCTTCCCGCAGCGTCCTCCTACATCCGAACGTTTACGTGGTCGTGGTCGTGGTCGTGGTCGTCAACGATAGGCCGTGAACGTCCACGATCACATAAACGTTCACGTTGGTGACCGATGGGGGCGGGGTTCGTGCCCTGAACGTGACCGAACGATCTTGGTTAACGCCTATGCCCCTCTCCCCTTGGCGTCCTTGGCGGGTTGGCGGTTTTTTGCTGATCCGGGGCAACTTCCCGCAGTAGAGCCAGTACTACAGCCGCACGTCGCGGAATCTCCGCGGATTTTGATGAGCAGGCGGACGATCGTGACGCATGGCTCGTCCGCACACTGGTGAAGCCCAGCTCGTTCGGCGCTCACCGACGTGCGGCTGTAGTACTAGAACATTGATCACGTTGAAACCTGGAGAATTTTCACAGGGAGGCGAGGAGGCGGGGAGGAAGAAAGAATGACTTTTTTTCTCTTGCCGTCTCTCGCTCCCCGCCTCCCCGTCTCCCTGTGAAATTCCTGCTTTTTCTCGTGGTTTTAACCCGTTTGTCGCTCTAGCGGTCGGTCGCGCTGCAAAGTCCACTTAGTGGAGTGGGGTGTCCGGGATGCGCCGCGCGAGTGTCCGGAACGCGGGTGGCGTCGATGTGGTTCCGGACATCACCGCCGAGCCAGGCAGGGGCGACCGCCGGTGCGCCGAGGGCAGCGGAGCTAGCCAGGGACGACCGCGGCGGACCGGGGCGCCTCCCACCGCGGGCGGGCGTGGCCTCCAACCCCGCGCACCGGGAGGCGCGTTTTACAAACAGACCCGGAAAGCTCCGCGCAATTTCAGAATATGAGCACACTTCTTTTCCCCTCCGAAGGCTCCTCCCGCGACCACACATGGAATTCCGTTCACGCTGCCGCGGTGGAAATTCTCCCCCGCGCGCTTCGGCTCCTGGGGGTCGCCGAGCCCGACATCGACGACGTCGTGCAAGAGGTCCTGCTCGCGGCGTACGAGAGCCTGGATCGGTTCGACCCCGCCTGGTCCCCGCCGGAGGGCGAGGCGTGGATCGCCAGCCATCCGCCGCGCCGGGACGGCCGGCGCCAGCACAGCAGCCCCGAGGCCCGCTGGGTGTTCGGGATCGCGTGGCGGAAGGTCAGCCACCACCTGGACCGCGCCTACCGCCGCCGCGAGGTGCCGGACGGCCTGCGTCCGGCGTCGCGCTACCAGACCGTCGATCCCGCGCCGCTCAGCGAGGAGCGCATCGCGGAGCAAGAGCGGCTGGAGGTCGCGAGGGACGTGCTCTTGACGATCGCGCCCGAGCGGCGGGTCCTCCTGGTCCTTCACGAGGCCTACGAGGTGCCGCTCGTCGACATCGCACGCGAGCTCGGCCTCAACTACAACACCGCCAGCAACCGGCTGCGCCTTCCGGGAGGACTACCGTGCCGCGGTCAAGCGGCTGCGCCCGGAGCGGCGACAGGCGCTGCGCGCCTGCTGGCTCGTGTTTCCCCTGGCGTCGGACTTCCTTGTGCGCGACGGCGGCGCGAGCGCCGCCGCACCGCCGGCCGGCGTGCCGCACGCGCCTGCCGGCCCGGGCCTGCGATCGTGGCTCGCCCGGCTCGGCCGCACCCTCGGCTCGGCCGCGGCGGGCGGCGCCGCGACCGCGGCCGTACTGCTTGCCCTCGCCCCGCCGCGGCCCCTCTGGGCTCACCGCTTCGAGGCGGCGCTGGCCTATGAGCTCCCCGCGACCAGCGCCGGCCTTGCAGCACCCCTGCCGGAGCCGTCGCAGCAAACCCCGGAACCGCGGCCGGCGGCGCCGGCGGCCGACGCGCCCGCGCGCCCGTGCCCGGCCGCGCCGCGGGCGGCGCCGCTGGCGGGCGCGCGGGAGGACGCCTTCGCGGAGGAGCGCCGGCTGCTCGCGGCGGCGCAAGAGCGCCTCTCCACGGGCGATCCCGCCGGGGCGCTCCGGCAGCTCGCCGCGCACGAGGCACGGTTCCCCGCAGGGCGGCTGAAGTCCGTGCGAGAGCAGCTTCGCACGGCGGTCCAGGCGCGCCTCGCCCATCCGGAGCCGGGCGCGTCAGGAAGAGAGCCGGCGCGATGAGCCGGTCCAGGGCGAGACCGAGGCCGGGGCTCGGCGTGCCACCGGCCCGCGGCCGCCGCGCCACCGGACCGCTCCGGGGCGCGGGGCGCTCGGCGCGCGCGGGGCGCTCGGCGCGATCCGCCGTGGCGGCGGCCACCGTCCTGCTCGGCGCCGGGGACGCGCGCGCCGCGCCGGACGCGCCGCGCGCGGCGATGCGGATCGAGGTCGTGCGGGGCCCGGGCGCCGAAAGCTGCCCCGGCGACGCGTTCCTGCGCGCGGAGGTGGCGCGCCGGATCGGCGCCGACCCGTTCCAGGACGACGCGCCGCAGGTGCTCACGGTCCGCATCGCGCAGGAGGGGCCGGAGCTCACCGCCTTGCTGGCGCTGCGCGACGGCGCGGGCGATACCCGGTGGGCTGACGGGTTCGGCACCCGGAGCGGCTGCGAGGAGCTGCTCTCCGGCGTGGCCCTGGCGATCGTGGCGCGCGTCCTGAGCGCGCCGGAGCGGGCATCCCCGCCGCCCGAGCCCTCGCCGCCGCCCGAGCCCTCCTCGCAGTCGCCCGAGCCCTCGCCGCCGGAGCCCTCCTCGCCGCCCGCGGCGTCGCCCCCGCAAGCGCAGCGCGCCGCGCCGGAGCCAGCTCGGCCGGCCGAGCCGTCGCAGGCGTTGTCTCGGCCGGAGGCGGCGCCGGCTCCGCCGGAGCGCCTGCGGTTCGAAGCGGGGCTCGGGGCGACCCTGGGCCTGGGGATCACGCCGGGAGCCGCGGCCGGGATGACGCTCTCCTTCGGTGTTCGCCGGCACGACTGGTCGATCGCGGTGGAGGGGCGCGGGCTCGTGTCCCTGGCGCAGGAGGTGGAAGGCATGTTCGTGGAGCCGACGGCGTTCACCGCGGCGACCGTGGGCTGCTATCGAGGCCGCCTCCTGTTCGGATGCGGGCTCGCCACCCTCGGTGCTGTCCGATTCACTCCTCGGACGCCGTGGACCATGGGCTCACGCAGCGATGCTATCTTGAGCTTCGGGGGGCGGCTCGGTGCCGATTGGCCCCTCTCCAGCAGGTGGTCCGTGCTCGGGTACGCCGAGGCGACCGGGATTGTGAACGATGCGGTGCTCAGGCGTGGGGCGTACGACACCGCGACGCCGGCGCCGCTCGAGTGGACGTCTCCGCTGATAGGCACAGCCTTCGGGCTGGGCATTACGGCTGCGTACTGAACTACCTTTGGAAAAGTCGCGCTCTGCCACGACCGTCGGGCGAGAAATTCGGAGAGGACATGGGAATGGCGAACGCAATCGGCCGCATGAAACAAGAGGGTTGTTGTGCGCGCGGGGCGGTCTCGGGTAGCCTGCGCGGCATGCGCACCTGCTTCTGTCTGATGGTGGGCCTTCTTTTGCTTCCGGGCTGCGGCGAAGATCCGACGGTCTACGGCCCGTGTCAGCCGAGCGAGTGGGGCAAGACGGCAGTGTGCCCCTATCCCGAGGCGGGCACGGGGGATGCGGGCGATGGCGGGGATGGGGGCGGAGGCGAGGGCGGCGGTGCAGGGACAGGCGGTGGCGACGAGACCGCCTGCGCCGGCAATTGCGTCCCACCGGCGCCGCTGGGCTGGTTCGGCCCGGCGCTCCTTTGGTTCGGCCCGCGGGACCAGGTACCCGCATGCCCCGCCGCCGCGCCGAACGTCGGCTATGAGGGGTTCGCCGACCTGGCGCCCGCGCCGCTCGCCTGCGCGGCCTGCCTGTGCGATCCGCCCGACGCGGCCGCAGCCTCGTGCCAGCTCCCGCTGGGCTGGTCGGCGCATGCATCTTCGGCGTGTCCCGGCGACCCCGGCGGCGTCGAGACCACCTTCGCCGCGCCCGACGGCTGGGACGGCGCCTGCACAGCCTCGACCGCGATCCCCGCGGGCCAGGACTGCGGCGGGCAGCCGTGTGTACAGTCGATCTCGATCGATGCGCCGGTCGTGCTGGTCACCGCCGCCGCCGCCTGCACGCCCAGGGTCGACGAGCCCCCGCCGCCGGCGCTCCTCGATCCCTGGCAGACCCGGGCGCTCGCCTGCGTGCCCGGCGCCTACACGGAGTGCCTGGGCGACCGGAGCACCTGCATGCCGTCGCCGGAACAGCCCGGGGTCCCGCCGCCCGGCGGCTTACTGACGTGCATCTTCCACGAGGGCGATGTGACGTGCGAGGCGCCGTACCTGGACAGGCACGTCTTCTACGGCGGCGCCGATGACACGCGCGGCTGCTCCGAATGCGCCTGTGGCGAGCCGGAGGGCGCGTCGTGCACCATCATGGCCTCGGTCTACAGCGACGGGGCGTGCGCCGAGCAGGTCGCATCGATCCTCGTCAGCTCCATGGCGCCATTCTGCGGGGTCACGCCGCCCGGCGTCGCCCTCGGCAGCAAGTCGGCGGAGGTCGTGGCCGTGGATCCCGGCGGCTGCGCCCCGAGCGGCGGCGAGCCGATCGGCGAGCTGCTGCCGGCCGAGCCGTCGACGTTCTGCTGCCAAGCGTAGCGTTCCCACGGGCATCGGCGCTCCGAGTGAGGACGTCTGTACCGTTCTTCCCACTTCTTCGAGAATTCGAAGAAGAATGCGGTACGGAGCCAGCGAGGGCCGCGACCACCGCTCTCGCATGGGGGCCCGAGCGCTCGCTGCGATAGGATTGAAATGCGGCGGAGAGCGCCGCCCTCGAACGCCGGTCGCGGATGGACCGCCGCTTGCCGTCCCACGAGGCGCGTGAGCGGCGTGCCCACGGGCGAGGTCGCGCATCCCCCCGGGATCGGCGGCCGTGCCGCGCACGCGGCGCAAGAGAGGCGAGCGTGACGAGTCCTGTGGTCGTGAGCAAGTATCTGTGTGCCGCCGCTGCGATTCACGCCGTGCTCGGCTGCGCGGCCGGCGTCGACCTGCCCGACGAGGGCGGAGCCGCGGCGGCTGCGACGCCCACCCTCGGGGTCGCAGAGCAGCGGGCCAGCACCTACGGGTGGCGGGTCATCGAGGTGATCGACTATAATTTCGACGGAAAGCAGGATTTGCTCTGGATCGACCCCGAGCGCAGCCTCATGGCCGTATGGTTCATGGACGGAGTCCAGCTGCTCACGCCGGGCCCGACCCTTCGCGGGCCGCCCGGCGGAGGCTGGTTCGCCATAGGGCACGACTTCAACCAAGATGGCCTGGCGGACGTGATCTGGCGTCACGATGAGCGCGACCTGATCACGATCTGGCTGACGGACGGAGGCCGGCCGTTCGCGCAGGGCCCGATGCTCCCCGGGCCGCGCGGCGACGGCTGGGTGATCCGGCCGAACGACTTCAACCGCAACCTCGCCTCGGATGTGCTCTTTTACAGTGAGGAGCAGAACCTGATGACGGTGTGGCTGATGGATGGCGTCCAGCTGCTCGCGCCGGGCCCGTTCATCCCGGGGCCGGGCGGCGACTGGGAGATCGGCCCCATACCCGACTTCAACTTCGATCGCATCGCGGATGTGATCTGGAATGACGAGGTGCACAACCTGATGACGGTGTGGCTGATGAGCAACACGGAGGTCATCGGGCGGGGGCCGGTGATCCCCGGGCCGATGGGCGAGGGATGGGACATCCTCTGGGCGGCCGACTTCAACGCTGACGGCATGTCGGACGTGCTCTGGACCAACGAGGAGAGGGGCCTCGTGGCGATCTGGCTGATGAACGGCGTCGAGCTCCTCGACGCGGGGCCGGTGATCCCCGGGCCGATCGGCGACGGCTGGACAGCGGTCGCCGCCGGCGACGTCAACGCCGATCTGATGTCGGATGTCGTGTGGCAACGCCTGGGGACGAGCCAGGTTGCGGTGTGGTTGATGAACGGCACCCACGTCCTCTCGCCAGGGCCGGTGATCCTGGGCCCCCCCGGCGGCTGACCCGACCCGGGCGGCTCGCGGGGCGCGCCAACGGATGATTCCGCCCCGCGCGCGGCCTGGCTGGCCCGATTCACCGCGGCGCGCGGGCGGCGAGGCGGTACAGAAGAGCAGCACCGATGCGACAGATCCTCCACATCGACATGGACGCGTTCTTCGCGTCGGTCGAGCAGCTCGACGATCCATCGCTGCGAGGCCGCCCCGTCCTGGTGGGCGGCGCCTCCCGGCGGGGCGTCGTCGCGGCCGCGTCGTACGAGGCGCGCGTCTCGGGCGCCCGCTCGGCGATGCCCATGGTCGAGGCGCTCCGCCGCTGCCCGCAGGCGATCGTCGTGCCGGTGCGGCACGCCCGCTACGCCGAGGTGAGCGCGCAGGTCTTCGCGATCTTCCGCCGCTTCACGCCGCTCGTGGAGGGGCTGTCGCTCGACGAGGCGTTCCTCGACGTGACCGCGAGCCGCGCGCTCTTCGGCGACGGCGAGGCGATCGCGGCGCAGATCAAGCGCGCGATCCGCGACGAGACCGGGCTCACGGCCTCCGCCGGCGTCGCGCCCTGCAAGTTCGCCGCGAAGATCGCGAGCGACCTGCGGAAGCCCGACGGCCTCGTCGTGGTCCCCGGCGACGTCGCCGCGTTCCTCGCGCCGCTGCCGCTCGAGCGCATGTGGGGCGTGGGCCCCCGCGCGGCCGAGCGGCTGCGCGCGGCGGGGCTCGCGACGATCGGTGATCTCGCGCGTTGCCCCGCGCCGCGCCTCCACGAGCTGCTCGGCCCCGCGTGGGGAGAGCACGTGCGGCTGCTCGCCGCGGGCGTCGACGAGCGCGCGGTCGTCCCGGGCCGCGCGGCGGAGTCGATCGGCGCGGAGGAGACCGTGGAGGAGGACCTCCGGGGCAGGGAGCCGATCGAGCGCTGGCTGCTCGATCTGTCGGGCCGCGTGGCGCGGCGCCTGCTCAAGGCGGGCCTGTCCTGCCGCGCGGTGGTGGTGAAGCTCAAGTACTCGGACTTCACGCTGCGGACGCGCCAGACGACGCTGTCCGAGCCGGTCAGCGACACGGACTCGATCTACACCTGCGCGAAGGGGCTGCTCTCGCGCTTCGATCTCTCGCGGCCGGTGCGGCTCGTCGGCGTCGCCGCGAGCGACCTGACGAGCGAGACCGGCGGCCCGACGCTGAGCCTCTTCCCTGTCGCCTCCGAGCGCCGCCGGCGCCTCGAGGGCGTCGTGGCGGAGGTGGCCGAGCGCTTCGGTGGGATGGGGCTCACCCGCGCGGCGCTGCTGGAGCCCCCGCCCTCGGGCCGCGCGGCGTCGCGCGCGGCCCCGGGTGAGCGCGAGAAGAAGAGCGAGAAGAAGAGATAGACAGTCGCGAGCTCGTGTAGAGTGGGACGATGGCTCGGATCGTCGATTCCAGGTGTCCGCGCTGCGGCGCCCCGCTGCCGATTCAGCCGGCGATGGATGCAGTCACCTGCCAGTACTGCGGCGCGCGGTCGCTCGTCGATCGCGGCAGGAAGCCGACCACCGCGCCGATCCCGCAGGGCATGCACGTCGTCCGGGTCGCCCCGCCGTCCAGCAACGCGGCGGGGGTCATCGTGATGTCGGTCGTCATGGCCATGGTCGTGGCCGGCGCGGCCGCCGGCGCCTTCATGTTCAGCGCGTCGGGGCCGTCCAAGGGCCGGTCGACACCGCTGCTCGGCCTGGGACCGAACACGTACTTCAGCGATCGGCCCATGCTCGCCGACGTGAACGGCGACGGCGCGCCGGACGTGATCGGCAAGAGCAACGTCCCCGGCGGCGAGGAGTGGATCGCGGCCTACGACGGGCGCGACGGCAAGCCGATCTGGAAGACGGCGGCGCTCACCAAGGACGCGGCCAATCACGAGGCGCGGCGCGCGATCGTCTCCGGCCGTCTGATCTCGATCGACGCGCTCGGCAAGGCGCAGGCCTATGATCTGCGCACCGGGACGCCGTCGTGGTCGGCGTTGCTCGGTGAGAAGGCGAGGCGGCTGTGCCAGGGCGACGGCGTCATCGTCGTCGAGACGGTCGACGACGCGAAGCACGGGCTCGATCCGGCGAGCGGGACGCGGCGCGAGCTCGCGAAGGGCGCGGCCTGCAAGACGGTCCCGAGCTCGATCCAGGAAGAGGCGCCCGGTTACCGGTTCGCCCGCTGGCACGAGTTCGACGAGCTCGGCCTGCCCGGGTCACATGAAGTCGAGGGCATGTCGGTGAGCGGCGCGATCATCCCGAGCGGGCCCGGGCCGCGGTTCCTGCTCGGCGGCCGGAGCAAGGGCAGCCAGGTCGGCATGGTGGCCGCGGTGGACAAGAAGAAGGTCCTCTGGAAGATGGTGGTGCCCGGCGTCGACCCGCTGACCACGAGGCCGACGGGGGTGGATGCGGGGGCCTATGAAGGCGGGTTCCTGGTCGTCCCTTACGACATGAAGGATCACAAGGACGGCACGCGCCTCGCCTGCTTCGAGGCCGGCACCGGCAAGCGGCTGTGGGACGTGCAGGTCCACAAGAAGTCGCAGGTCTCGTCCGGGATCTCGATCTCGGCGAACGACGTCTTCTTCGCCAGCTGGACGGCGCTCTACGTGTTCTCGCTGAAGACGGGGCAGCTCAGGTACATGATCGGGACCGAGTTCTAGGCGTCCGGCGCGCCCGCGGCAGCGCGGGCTCAACGACTCCCCGCCATGTCGTCCGTCCAGCAGAACCCCTGGCGCATCTGCGTCTACCACGGCGTTCAATCGCTGATGTTCCCGGCGGCCATCTTCCCGCTGTTCTGGACGCAGGACATCGGCATGAGCGTGGCCACCATGATGGCCGTGCAGGGCGCGTTCAGCCTGAGCATCGCGCTCTTCGAGTTCCCGTCGGGCTACATCGCCGATCGCCTGGGTCACCGACGCGCGCTCGTGATCGCCTCTTTTTGCATCCTCGCCGGCTGGGTCCTCTACGCGCTCTCGCGCGGGCTCTGGTCGGTGCTGCTCGCCGAGCTCGTGCTCGGCGTCGGGTTCTCGCTCGTCTCGGGGGCGGACTCCGCGCTCCTCTTCGACTCGCTGCGAGAGCAGGGCAAAGAGCACGAGTTCGCCCGCTGGTACGGACGCATGCGGTCGATCGCGCAGATCGCCTCGGGGAGCGCCGCGCTCGCCGCGGGCTTCCTTTACGCGCGCTGGTCCCGCCTGCCGTTCGCGATGGAGGCCGCGGCCTGGGCGCTCGCGGCGGGGATCGCCCTCCGGTTCGGCGAGACCCGGCGCGCCGAGCCAAAGGTCGAGGACCACCTGGGCCGCATGCGCGCGATCGTGCGCGACGCGCTGTTCGAGCGCGCCGACTTCCGCGCGGTGCTGCTGCTCGGCGTCGCGCTCGCGCTCGCGTCGTACCTGCCGACGTGGCTCATGGCGCTGTACGCGACCGAGGCCGGCGCCCCCGTCGCGTGGATTGGCCCCATGTGGGCCCTCGCGAGCTTCACCACCGCGCTCGGCTCGATGCTGAGCGAGCGCGCCGGCCGCCGCCTCGGCATGACGGGGACGCTGCTCGCGTGCGTCGTCCTGGTCGCGATCGGGTACCTCGGCCTCGCGCTCTCGCGCCACGTGCTCGGGGTCGCGTTCTATTTCCTGCTGACGCTCGTGCGCGGGCTGCACATGCCGCTGCTCCACCACGAGGAGCAGCGCCTCGCGCCCGACGGGGATCGCGCGAGCTGCGTCTCGCTCCGCAGCTTCCTCTTCCGCCTCGCCTTCGTGCTGCTCGGGCCCGTCGTGGGGATGGGCGTCGATCGCTACGGGCACCGCCCCGTGCTGTGGGCCTCGGGCGCGCTCCTCGTCGCGCTGACGGGCGCGGCGTTCGGCCTGTTCGTCGCGCGCGCGGCGCGGCGTGATGAGGCGCGGGCGCCGCGGTGCTAGGGCGCCTGCCATGAAGAAGATCGAGAGAGAGGAGGAGGCGGACCGGCTCATCGAGCGCGTGGGCGCCGGGTCCTGGGACGTCATCCACGGGATCCTGGAGCGGCAGTTCGCCGTGCTCCACAACCGCGCTCAGGTGCTCATCGGTCTGTGCGGCATCGTCATCACCACGACCGGCTTCTCCGGCCGCCTCATCGCCGGCACCAGCCCCCACGCGCAGGGGCTGATCATCGCCGGCGTGGCGATCGTCCTGCTCTCCGCGACCCTGATCGTCTGGGGTGTGCAGCACATCCGCTGGCTCACCGAGCAACCGGGCGACGACCTGCGCGGCTGGGTCTTCGCCTCGCTCGCCTACCGCGATCGCAAGACCACGATCTACCGTGTCGCCATCGCGTTCCTGCTCGTCGGCCTCTCGTTTTATGTGATCGCCATTGCCATGATGCTACTCCACCCCACCGCCGCCCCGTCGCCCGGTGGGCGCTGAGCCCTGCGCCCCCGATGAGGCCGCTCTCTCTCTCTCGGTGCCGCGCGCCGCGGTCGCCTCGACACCGCACCACGGCCGAGCAGCCAGGGAAGCTCGGCCGCTGGCGCCGGCGGGCGCCCGCGCTCCGGACGCGACTTCGCAGGTGGCATGATGTGGCCTCTTCACGCGCATTGGCGCCGGCGTCGGTGATCGCGAAATGAGCTGAACTGTAACGACGGATCCGCACGTCCGTGTTGTTGAGAAGTTGCTCTGTCCAGGATAGTCTCGTCCGGTGCTGTTTGGCTCGGAGGAGCTCGGGCGTGGTCGGAGCCGCTGAAGGCGAACGGCGGCATTGGCCGCGGGGCCTCGCGGGATGGATCTAGGAGGGGCTAGGATGAGAACAGTTCGTTCTACGGCGGGGTGTGGGTTGTTGGTTTTCGCGTTCGCCGTCATGGGTTGCACGGACAACCCCGCGATCGAGGACGGTACGGGCGGGGGCTTCCCCTTCCCCCCGAGCACATCCTCGGGCTTGACGGGCGCGAACAGCAGCACGAGCGGCGGAGCGACCACCGGTGATAGCGGCGCAGGTGGTGGTGCCGGCGGCGGTACGGGTGGAGGCGTCGTTGATCCGGGCGATGGCTGCCCTGGCTGCGCGCGGCTCTCCGTGCCGCTCACGAGGGCGATGCAGGCCACGCAGTTCATGATCTTCTTTCACAAGCAGGTCGACCTGACCGGCGCGACCGTCACGTTCCGCGTGAGGACCCGTGCCGGCACGAGCGGCGGTCTGCAGCCGTTCGTGCAGAACGGGGCCGATCTCAATTATGCGAACATCGGCTACTCGTGGAACGCGCTTGTCGACCTGGGAGAGTGGACGGATCTCAAGATCGATGTCGATGCGCTGGCTCCGGCGAATACCACCTTCAACCGCACCGTGGTGGAGATGATCGGGGTTCAGGTCACGGCGGGCAACACGGGGCCCTGGGCCAATCCGACCGTTGTCGATGTCGACTACGTCACGGTCACGAGACCCGGCACAGGCGAAGGGGCTCCGAGCAGCGAGCGCTTCTTCTTCGGCCCTAGCGGGGAGCGCGGCGAAGGCGGCGCTGGGGGCGAAGGCGGCGCCGGGGGGATGAGCGGCACCGGAGGCGCGGGCGGCACCAGCGGCGATGGCGGCGCCGGGGGTATGAGCGGCGCAGGAGGCGCGGGTGGGGTGGCCGGGGCCGGAGGCGCGGGCGGCGAAGGCGGCGAAGGCGGCGGCAGCGCGAGCAGCAGCAGCGCGAGCAGCAGCAGCAGCGCGAGCAGCAGCAGCAGCGCGAGCAGCAGCAGCAGCAGCGCGAGCAGCAGCAGCGCGAGCGGAGGAGGCGGCGCAGGCGGCGCAGGCGGCGCAGGCGGCGCAGGCGGCGAAGGCGGCGAAGGCGGCGGCCCCAGCGTCGATGTGATTCATGTGATGGGTCCGTACGAGTTCACGACGAGCGAGGAGCCGATGGAGGTCAACAATTACCAGCCCGTGGAAGGCTCGACGGTGACCCACGTCGCCCCGTGACCCCTGGCTATCCCGTGGCGCCCTTGTACCCCGTCAGGGAGGTCCACGAGACGTGTTGAAGCATCCATCTGCACCGATCTGACGACGGTTCCGGGCGCGACGGCGAGGGGCTCGGCACGCTCGACGAGCCGAGCGCGCTGCCGCGTCCGGAGGTGCCTTGAATGAACGAGGTGCGCTTTCGGTGGCGTCGTCGCGGCGACGACGGTCGCTGATGAAGCGATTGGCATGAGAGCGCGCTGATTGGCGCTCTCGGGATGCCGCGCTGTGCTCGGGCTCGACTCCACAGGTGGTCTCATGTGGCTGCCGCGCCCCGCTTTGCTCGACTCCACAGGTGGTCTCATGTGGCTGCCGCGCTCGCAGCGGCGCCAGCGCCGGGCGATGCCAAGCGCGTTGGGTTCTGGTGACGTATTCGCACGTCCGGGCTGTTGAGAAAGTCGTCTGTCCAGGATAATGTCGCTCCTTGCGGGGCTGGCTCGGCAGAGATCGAGTGCGGTGAGAGCCGCTCCGGCGAACGGCGGCTTCGGCCGCGCAGCCTCGCCGGGGCCTATCCAGGAGGGGTCACGATGAGATCAGTTCTTTCTTTGGCGGCGTACGGGGTGCTGGTCGGCGCGTTCGCCATGACAGGTTGCGGTGACGACGAGTCGACCGGCAGCGGCGGTGCGGGCGGGACGGGCGGCGGGAGCTCGTCCACCTCCAGCACGTCGTCGAGCTCGACCAGCTCGGGCTCTGACGGCGGCGGCGGCGCGGGTGATGGCGGTTCAAACGCGGATGGCGGCGGTGGTTCGAGCGACGGCGGCGGCGGTTCGAGCGACGGCGGCGGAGGGTCGAGCGACGGCGGCGGCGGTTCGAGCGACGGCGGCGGAGGGTCGAGCGACGGCGGCGGTGGTTCGGGCGATGGCGGCAGCAGCCCGGGTGTCGGCGGCGGCGGCAGCTCGGGCGAAGGCGGCGGCGGCTCGGTCCCGGAGGAGCGTTGCTCCGGCTGCGCGCGGCTGTCCGTGCCGTTCACGACCGCGAATACCGCGACGCAGTTCTTCATCGAGTTCGCCTCGGTGGTCGATCTGACGGGGAGCACGGTCACGTTCCGTGTGAAGACCCACGCCGGCACCAGCGGCGGCGTGCAGCCGTTCGTGCAGAACGGGGTGGACCGGTCCTATGCGAACATCGGCTACTCGTGGAATCCGATCGCCGGGCTGGCAGACTGGCAAGAGATCACGATCGATGTCGACGCGTTGGCCGGGTCGAAGCCCTCCTTCGAACGCAAGGAGGTGAAGTTGATCGGACTTCAGCTCACGGCGGGCGGCACCGGGCCCTGGACCAACCCGACCGTCGTCTACGTCGACTCCATCACCGTCACGAAACCCGGCGCTCCGAGCGCCGCGCGAGGCGCCGCACCGAGCGGCGAGCGCGGCGAGGGCGGCGCCGGAGGTGCGGGTGGCGCAGGCGGGTGGAGCGGCGAAGGTGGCGCAGGCGGGTGGAGCGGCGAAGGTGGCGCCGGCGGCGAGAGCGGCGTGGGCGGCGAAGGCGGCACGGCCGGTGTCGGCGGCGCGGGCGGCGAAGGCGGCACGGCCGGTGTCGGCGGCGCGGGCGGCGAAGGCGGCACGGCCGGTGTCGGCGGCGCGGGCGGCGAAGGCGGCACGGCCGGCGTCGGCGGCGCGGGCGGCGAAGGCGGTTCGGCCGGCGTCGGCGGCGCGGGCGGCGAAGGCGGTTCGGCCGGTGTCGGCGGCGCGGGCGGTGAAGGCGGCGGCTCCGGTGGAGAGGTGATCCACGTGGTGGGTCCGTTCGAGTTCACGACCGGCGCGGAGCCGATGGAGATCGGCAACTACAGGCCGGTGGCCGGCTCGTTGCTGACCCACATCGCCGAGTGATCCCGGGCCAGCCGGGGAGCACGCTGCGCCGGACGCAGCGAAGCGCGCAAGGCGCGCCAGAGCATCCAACAACAGCCTGAACTCGTGAGAACGCCAGCCGGAGGGGCTCGACAGCCCCCCGGCGAGCTTTCTCTGGTTGCGCTGGCGCGAGCTGCGCGATGAGAATGGCTTCGACGCGCCAGGACCCGGCGCGCTCGATGGGCCGACCCACGGCGAGCTCAGGACAGCGCTTCAAGGAGGATTCGAATGAGAAAGATCGTCTATGACGTCGCGGTGACGGTCGACAACTTCATCTCGCACGAGGACGGCTCGGTGAACGGCTTGGTGATGCAAGGAGAGCACGCCGCCGATTACGTCGAGCGCCTGAAGGGCTACGACACCGTCGTGATGGGGCGAAGGACGTACGAGTGGGGCTATCCCTTCGGGCTCGTCCCGGGGAAGCGAGCCTACCCGCACATGGCGCATTACATCTTCTCGAAGACCCTCCGCTTCGGCGAGGGCGCCGAGGTGGAGGTCGTGGACCGTGACGAGATCGCGGCCCTGAAGCGGCTGAAGGAGGGCGACGGGACCGATATCTATCTCTGCGGGGGCGGCGCCTTCGCCGGCTTCCTCCTCGATCACGACCTCGTCGATCAGCTCGTCCTCAAGGTGAATCCCATCGTCTTCGGGCACGGGGTCCGGCTCTTCGGCGGCAGCACCAGGAAGGTCGAGCTGGCGCTGCTCGGCGCGACGTCGTACGCGAACGGCGTGTCGCTCCTCCGGTACGACGTGAAGCGCGGGGGCGCCGCGTAAGGGGTCGCCCGCGGCGATCGCGTGCCGCTCGATTCCGCGGCGGCGCGATCGTCGGCGGGCGCTGAGCGCCGCACCTCGACGGGGCTGAGCCTGTCGCCGGGGCGGACAATGCCAACAGGCTTGAGACGGGCCGCACGCCGCGTTCAACGACAAGGGCGGGACGCTCGTGTACATGCACGCTTGGCCGTCGTGCCGCTCTCGCGTGTCGAGCGCGTGAAGGACGCCTCTGGATGCGGTGCGCGTGGCGGCGTGCATGGGGTCGCGAGCCTCTGGAGAGGCGACCTTTGCGTCTGTTCGCACCCGAAGCGCGCGGAGCGTCGCTCAACGTGGCAGAAATTTGAACTTGACCGCGAGAAGCGAATCGACCAAATGATGTGGGCTACCTTTCAGGCTTACATTAGTTTCTGATTTTCTTCTGATCGAGAAGGGGGCATCCGTGCCGGGGGACGTGGGCCGCGATGGGGCATTTGGCCGGAAGCCGAGCTCTGCGTCCCCGTGTGCGGCGTGCGATCCCCGACCGCTCTCGATCGCAAGCCTCATCGCGCTCCATACCATGGGGGCCTGATGGGCTTTTCTTCCTGCCAGGGGAGTATCCATGACGCGTGTCCGTTTCGTGCTTCGGGGTTTACCTTCCGCATCATCCATATGGCTCACCGCGCTCCTCGCCGGAGCGATCTTCCTGAGCGGCCTCGGATGCGCGCTCGACGCCGGTCCGCCGGGGGGTGACGAGCTGCGTTTTCGCTTCCCTGGCCAGGCGGCACAGGTGCTCGAGAGCGACGAGGGGTTCGTCGCGATCGACGAAGGCTTCGCGCTCGCCTCGACAGGCGGCTCGACCCGCGAGATCGAGGCTCTGTTCGAGCGCCGCGGCGGGCTGCATGCCGCGCTGCCCGCGAGCGGAGAGGGGAAGGTCCGCTTCCATCTGCCCGGCGGCTTCGAGATCGGCGTGCGCGAGATCGGCGCCGAGGGCAAGGGCGCTGTCGTCGAGCGCGCCGTGGCGTATCGGCGCCAGGGCGGGACGTCGTTCTGGTCTGCGGTCGACGCTGGTTACGAGGAGTGGCTGCTCCTCGATGCCGGCGTGGCGAACGGCGGCGCGCCGGTGGCGGCGTGGGAGGTCGACGGCGCGACGCTGCGACAGCAGGGCGACGCGGTCGAGGTCGTCGACGACGCGGGCGCGCCGCGGCTGCGGGTGACGGCGCCGGCCGCGTATGCGAGCGGCGGTCGGCCGGTCGAGGCGCGGCTCGAGGTGCGCGGCGCGAGGATCGCGCTCTGGGTCGACGCGGGCGGCGAGGAGGTGCTGGTCGACCCGATATGGGCGCCGACAGGATCCATGAGCGCAGCGCGTGCCAGCTACACGGCGACGCCGCTCGGGAATGGCCAGGTGCTCGTCGTGGGCGGGCTCAATGCGATGGGGAGCGCCGAGCTGTACGACACGGTATCCAATACCTGGTGGTCGGCCGGAACGTTGGCCACGGCCCGCTACAATCATACGGCGACGCTGCTCGGCAACGGCAAGGTGCTGATCGTGGGCGGGAAAGGCAGCGGCTCGGGGGTCCATACGAGCGCCGAGCTGTACGATCCGGCATTCAATACCTGGACGGCGACCGGCGCGCTGGCCGCGGGCCGCGCCGCCCACACCGCGACGCTGCTCGGGAACGGCAAGGTGCTGGTCGCCGGGGGGCATAACGGCTCCAGTGTGGCGTTGGCGACCGCCGAGCTGTACGAGCCGTCGACCGGCGGATGGTCGCCCGCTTCAACGATGGGGGCGAGCCGCTCCTGGCCCACTGCGACGCTGCTCGGGAACGGCAAGGTGCTGGTCGCCGGGGGGCATAGCGGCTCCAGTGTGGCGTTGGCGACCGCCGAGCTGTACGATCCGTCGACCGGCGGATGGTCGCCGACGGCCTCAATGACCGGGCCCCGCCAAAACGCCACTGCGACGCGGCTCGTGAGCGGCAAGGTGCTCGTCGCGGGCGGTTACGACAGTTCTGCCGACTACCTGCAGAGCGTCGAGATCTACGACCCGTCCTCGTCGCCACCCGTCTGGACGACGGCGACGCCGATGAGCAGCAAGCGCGGCGACCATACCGCGACGCTGCTCCCGAACGGCAAGGTGCTCCTGACGGGCGGGTGGAGCGCCCCCATGGTCGTCAGTGCAAGCGCCGAGGTCTACGATCCGGGAACCAACTTCTGGGCAGCGGCCGGGTCGATGAGCACCGTCCGCACCAATCATACTGCGACGCTGCTGGGCAACGGCAAGGTGCTACTCGCGGGTGGGCTCAACTTTGGCATTCCATTGAACACGTACTACTCGAGCGCCGAACTGTACGATCCGGCGGCCACGACGTGGGGGGCGGTCACGTCGATGTCTCACGCCCGCATGGCGCCGACCGCGACGCTGCTCAACGATGGCAGGGTGCTCGTGACGGGCGGTGACTCGTTGGGAACGAGGACCGAGCTGTACAATCCGTCGACCGACACCTGGGCGGCGGGGCCATTGATGGGTGTGGGACGTCAGTATCATACGGCGACGCTGCTCGGCAACGGCAAGGTGCTGGTCGTGGGCATTCGGAGCGTCTCGTCCCCCGCGAACGCCCAGCTGTTCGATCCCGCGACCAACACATGGTCGTCCGTAGGCTCGTCGACAAGCCCAGACCTCAACCGCATGGGGCACACCGCGACGCTGCTCCCGAACGGCAAGGTGTTGGTATACGGAGGGGTCAATCCCTCCGCCACCCCCGACGATTACATGTACTCCTCGGCGCTGTTCAATCCGGCGAACAATGCCTGGTCGCCCGCCGACGACATGCCGATTGCCCATGCCTATCATGCCGCGACGCTGCTTTCGAACGGCAAGGTGCTCTTCTCGGGAGGTAAGAGCGAGTACGCAGCGCAGCACGCCGTTGCCGCGCTCTACGAGCCCGATCTATGGACGGCCGTGGATCACATGGTGAAGAGCCGCGCCTATCATACGTTGACGTTGCTGAACACCGGCGAGGTGCTGGCGGTGGGAGGATGCGCCACGAACTTGACTCCGACCGTCGAGGTTTATAACCCGACGTCCGATCTCTGGTCCTCCGGTACTGAGCAGTTCTCCTATCGCTCGCATACCGCGACGCTGCTCAACAACGGCAAGGTGCTGCTCGCCGGGGGCATCGACAGCGCAGGGAACGTGACCCGGAACGTCTACATCTACGATCCCGCGACCGGTGACATGGACCTGACCGGGCAGATGAACGATGTGCGGTACGCTCATGCAGCGGTCCGGCTCGGGAACGGAAAGGTGCTGATCGTAGGCGGCAGTGACGGCTCCCCCCTGCCGACCGCCGAGATCTACACCCCCTGACGTCGTTGGGGCGCCCCGTCCACGGGCAAGCCCGTCCGCCGACGACGCGGCCGGCGCGGCGCAGGCGCTAGCAGCGCGCGCCGGCCGCGCCGCCTGCCGTCCGCTTCCGCAAACCAGCCAAGATCCCGCGTGCGGCAGCTGAACAACGCCGCCGTGCGGCGCTTCCGCCCGCGAGGCGCCGTGCAGGTTGTGGGCGGCCGCCGCCTTGCACTCGACGATGATTCGACGATGACTCGACCACGCGGAGATCGCCCTCTACTACGCGCTCGGGAACCTGCCGGCGCCCGAATGGCTCACCCACAAATTTCTCTCAGGCATCTATCTCTGCGCGGGCGGCGCCTTCGCCGGCTTCCTCCTCGATCACGACCTCATCGATCAGCTCGTCCTCAAGGTGAATCCCATCGTCTTCGGGCACGGGGTCCGGCTCTTCGGCGGCAGCTCCAGGAAGGTCGAGCTGGCGCTGCTCGGCGCGACGTCGTACACGAACGGCGTCTCGCTCCTCCGGTACGACGTGAAGCGCGGGGGCGCGGCCTGAGGGGCCGCCCCGGCGAGAGTGTGCCGCACGATTCCGTCGCGACGCCGTCGTTGAGCCCGCCGCGGCGCTTTTGTCGGGCGGGCGCTGAGCGCAGCGCCTCGACGGGGCTCATCTGGTTGCCAGGCTCACACGTTCGGCCTGTTGAGAAAAATTTCTGCCCAGGGTAGCTTGCGCCACGCGGCTGGCTCGGAGGAGCCAGCGGGCGGTGGCAACCGCCATGGCGAACGGCGGCCCGGGCTGCGTGGCCTCGTGGTGCACATCAGGAGAGGGTCAGGATGAGATCAGTTCTTTCTTTGGCAATGTGCGGGATGCTGGTCGGCGCATTCGCCATGACGGGTTGCGGTGATGACGACACCACCGGCAGCGGTGGTGCGGGCGGTGCGGGCGGTGGGACCAGCTCCAGCACGACGTCGAGCTCCAGCAGCAGCTCGACCAGCTCGGGCGGCGGCGAAGGCGGCGAAGGCGGCGCGGGCGGCAGCGACGGTGGCGCGGGCGGCGAAGGCGGCGCGGGCGGCAGCGACGGTGGCGCGGGCGGCGAAGGCGGCGAAGGCGGCGAAGGCGGCAGCGCCCCCTACATCGGTCCCGGTCCGGAGGAGAGCTGCTCGGGTTGCGCCCGGCTGGCTGTGCCGCTCACCACGGCTTCCACGGGGACGCTGTTCCAGTTCGACTTCGCTCAGCTGGTCGACCTGACCGGCGCTACCGTCACGTTCCGTGTGAAGGCTCATGCCGCCACCGGCGGTGGCGTGCAGACGTACGTACAGAACGGACCTGCACGGAACGAAGATGAAGAGAGCTGGGCGGGCGTCCCCTGGGCGTGGACGAGCTTCGGCGACCTGAAAGAGTGGACCGACCTCACCATCGACGTCGATGCCGCTGATGCGGCCAATGCCGCTGCTGGCGGGAAATTCGCGAGTACCGCGGTAAAGCGCATCGGCATCAAGGTCGACGCAGGTGCCGAGGGGCCCTGGGCCAACCCGACCATCGTCTATGTCGACTCCATCACCGTCACGAGGTCTGCCAGCTCGAGCGGTTCGGGCGGTGCCGGCGGCGCGGGCGGTGCCGGCGGCGCGGGTGGCGCCGGCGGTGCTGGTGGCACGAGCGGCGAGGGCGGCTCGGGCGGCGCTGGCGGCACGAGCGGCGAGGGCGGCTCGGCGGGCGCCACCGGTGAGGGCGGCGCTGGCGGCACGAGCGGCGAGGGCGGCTCGGCGGGCGCCACCGGTGAGGGCGGCGCCGGCGGCACGAGCGGCGAGGGCGGCGCCGGCGGCGCGAGCGGCGAGGTGATTCATGTGGTCGGTCCGTTCGAGTTCACGGACGGGCTGCAGAACTTCCTGCTCGGCGATTACCTGCCCGTGCAAGGCTCGAGGCTGGATCACCTCGAGTGATCCACGAGCGCCTGCGGCGTTCGCTCTCGCGCTGCTGCGTGGAGCGAGCGCCCGGGCCGCCTCATCGACCATCGAGGGCGCGCTCCCCTGCGCGCTCCAGCCCGACCCAGCTTCCCCGTCTCACGTAACCGCGGCGCGCCGGCGTACTTTGGCCGAAGGTGGCGCTTTTGAATCGCCAATCACGCCAAAGACGCCGAGAAAAACATAAAAATCATGGCGTCTCATGGCGTCTTTGTGGCCCCATCCTTCCGGCGGGGCGCGGGAGTTCCCCCGCCACCCGCCACGCTGCTGAAGCATGCTCCGAACTGTCCACACGACCCGCTACGTCACCCCGCTCCGCGAGGGCGGGTCGCTGCCGGCCCTCGTCGAGGCCGATGACGACGGGCTCTATGTCCTGAAGCTCCGCGGCGCCGGCCAGGGGCCGAAGGCGCTCATCGCGGAGCTCGTCGCCGGGGAGATCGGGCGCGCGCTCGGGCTCCCGGTGCCGGAGATCGTCTTCATGGATCTCGACCCCGCCTTCGGGCGGGCCGAGCCGGATCCGGAGCTGTCCGACCTGCTCTCGGCGAGCGCCGGCTTGAACCTCGCCCTCGACTACCTGCCCGGATCGCTCGCCTTCCAGCCGCTCGCCGGCCCGGCGATCGACCCGGGGCTTGCGGCCGCCGTCGTCTGGTTCGACGCCTTCATGAGCAACGTGGATCGGACGCCCAAGAACCCCAACCTGCTCCTGTGGCACCGCCGCCTCTGGCTGATCGACCACGGCGCGGCGCTCTATGTCCACCACGCCTGGACCGACGCGACCGACCCGCGCGCCGACGCGGACGACCGCTTCCCGCTCGTCAGGAGCCACGTCCTGCTCCCGTTCGCGGGCGATCTCGCCGCGGCCGACGCCGCGCTGAGCGCCCGGCTCACGCCCGAGCGCATCGCGGGGATCGTCGCCGCGATCCCGGACGCGTGGCTGGCCGACCAGGACCCCCGCGCCCGGCCCTCGGGCGAGCGGCGGTCCGCGTTCTCGCCCGACGCGGTCGATGCCCCGCAGCCCGACGCCGCGCCGGTCGCGGCGCGGCGCGCGGCGTACGCCGCCTACCTGACCCACCGCCTCGCGTCGCCGCGGGGCTTCGTCGAGGAGGCGCTCGATGCAGCCCGTGCCCGGCGGTAGCCCTCCGGGCGCGCGCGACGTCGACGCCGCCGACCCGTTCGATTACGCCGTGCTGCGCGTGGTCCCGCGCGTGGAGCGCGGCGAGCGCGTCAACGTCGGGGTGGTCCTCTTCTGCCGCGCCCGGGGGTTCCTCGAGGCGCGCTTCGAGCCCGACGAGCGGCGCCTGCTCGCCCTCTGGCCCGACCTCGACCTGGAGGCGGTCCGCGGTCACCTCGACTTCATCCGCCGCGTCTGCGCCGCCGATCGGGCGTGCGGGTACGTCGCCGAGCTCCCCCAGGCCGAGCGCTTCGGCTGGGTGGTGTCCCCGGCGAGCACCGTCGTCCAGCCCTCGCGTGTCCACGCCGGCCTCGGCGCCGACCCGGCCGCGGCGCTCGACCGGCTGGTCGCGACGCTGGTGAGGCCAGCGCGCTCCGGACAGGGCTGATCGGCGCGGCGCGAGCCCGCGCTCCAGGCGGCGCGAGCCCGCGCTCCAGGCGGCGCGAGCCCGCGCTCCAGGTCAGTGGCCGTCCTTCTCGCGGTTCATCGCCTGCTTCACCGCGGTCACGACGCCCAGCACGACCGCGCCGGCCGCGACGCCGACGATCATGTTGGCGAGCGACGGCACCACGGCGCCGAGCACGGCGCCGGCGCCCTGGGTCATGTCCTCGATGTGGTGGTGCAGCCACGGCACGCCGTGCGTCAGGATGCCGCCGCCGACGAGGAACATCGCCGCCGTGCCGGCGACCGACAGGCCCTTCATCAGCCACGGCGCCGCCTTCAGGATGCCGCTGCCGAGCGACTGCTGGAGACCGCCGCTCTGGCGGCTCAGGTAGAGGCCGGCGTCGTCGAGCTTCACGATGCCGGCGACCAGGCCGTAGACGCCCACGGTCATGAGCAGGGCGATGCCGGTCAGCACGGCGACCTGCGTGCCGAACGGCGACGCCGCCACGGTGCCCAGCGTGATCGCGATGATCTCGGCCGACAGGATGAAGTCGGTGCGCACCGCGCCCTTGATCTTGTCCCTCTCGAACTCGACGAGGTCGATCTTCGGATCGGAGAGCGCCTGCACGAGCTCGGCGTGGTGCGCCTCGTCCTCGTGCTTGCTGTGCAGCACCTTGTGGGCGACCTTCTCGAAGCCCTCGTAACAGAGGAAGGCGCCGCCGACCATCAGCAGGGGCGTGACGGCCCAGGGCGCGAAGGCGCTGATCGCCAGCGCCGCCGGCACCAGGATGGCCTTGTTGAGCATCGAGCCCTTCGCCACGGCCAGCACGACCGGCAGCTCGCGGTCGGCGTTGACGCCCGTCACCTGCTGCGCGTTCAGCGCCAGATCGTCGCCCAGCACGCCGGCGGTCTTCTTGGCGGCCACCTTCGTCAGCACGGCAACGTCGTCCAGCACGGTGGCGATGTCGTCGATCAGGGCGAGCAGGCTGCTTCCGGCCATGGAGTGAGGTCCTCGTCGGGTGAATGGGGGTGGAGCGTGGGGAGCGTGGCGAACGTCACGGGCGGCGCCGCACGGCAGCCGTCGCGGTGGGCATGGTAGCGGGCGTCGGCGGCCTTCGGGTCGAAGATCCTGGGCGCCCGCGTCGATCGGCTGGTCTGGCCGCCGGCGCCGCGCTTCGGCTCACGCGCTCTCTTCGATCCCCGACGGCGACTCCAGCCCCGGCGGCTCTTCCAGGCTGATGCGCCCGAGCCGGCCGGCGCGGAAGTCGTGGACCAGGATGTCCGACGCCTTGTGCAGGTCCACCGACCCGCCGCTGCGCAGGCAGCCGCGGCGGCGGCCGATCTCCTCGATCAGCGCGGCGGCCGTCTCCGGCAGCTCCTTCAGCTTGTAGCGGGCGACGAGGAGCTCGGGGTAGCGCCGCAGGAAGTACCCCGCCGCGAACAGGGCGACGCTCTGGTAATCGATGGCCGTGTCGGGGATCGCCCCGCCCACGGCCAGGCGGAACGAGGCCGCCTCGTCGTCGATCTTGGGCCAGAGGATCCCCGGGTTGTCGGAGATGGCCATGCCGGTCTTCAAGGTGACGAGCTGCTGGCTCTTCGTGACCGCGGGCTCGTCGCCGACCTTGGCCACCTTGCGCTCCATGAGCGCGTTGATGAGCGTCGATTTGCCGACGTTGGGGATCCCCACGATCATGGCCCGCACCACCTTGCCGGGGCCGTTCTTGGGGGGCGCGAGGCGCTTGCAGAGCTCCGGGATCCGGCGCCGCGCCTCGGACGACTGGCTCGCCGAGATCGCGATCGCGAGCACCTGGCCCCCCGGCGAGGCGCCGCGCTCGGCCTCGTCAGGCGGCGCGGCGTTCTCCGCCTCGAAGTAGCGGAGCCACGCCGTGGTGACGGCCGGGTCCGCCAGATCGCTCTTGTTCAGGACCTTGATGCACGGCTTCTGGCCGCGCAGCTCGGCCAGGACGGGGTTCTCGCTGGCCAGCGGCATCCGGGCGTCGAGCACCTCGATGACGACGTCCTGCGACGGCATCGACTCGGCGATCGTGCGCCGAGCCTTGGTCATGTGGCCTGGATACCATTGGATCGACATCCGCCGCGGAGCTCTATCACGCCCGGCGGCTCAGGCGCACCCGTCCGGGCCGCAGGCCGCCCCTTCGGGGAGCGCCTGCTCGGGCGCGCCCGCCGCCTCGTCCCACGTCTTCTGGAGCACGCCGAGGAGGGCCTCGGCCGGCTGCGCGCCGGAGACGCCGTACCGCCCGCCGAACGCGAAGAAGGGGACGCCCGTGACGCCGATCGCGCGCGCCTCGGCCTCGTCGGCCCGCACCTCGCTGGCGTGGGCGTCGCTCGCGAGCGCCGCGCGGACCTCCTCCGGGTCGAGCCCCGCCTCGCCGGCGAGGCGCGCGAGCACCTCCGGCTCGCCGATGGCCTCGCCCTCGGTCATGTAGCCGCGGAGCAGCCGCTCCTTCACCGCGTCCTGCACGCCGCGCTCGGCCGCGAGGTGGAGCACGCGGTGCGCGTCGAAGGTGTTGCCGGCCCGGACCTTGTCGAAGCGGAGATCGAGGCCGTCCGCCGCGCCCACCTCGGTCATCTGCCGGATCATCGCCTCGGCCTTGGCGACGGGCACGCCGTACTTCTTCGCGAGGCGCCCGGCGTAGGAGACCTCGGTGCCGAGCACGCGCTTCGCCGAGGGGTCGAGCTCGAAGGCGCGCCAGACGACCTCGACCGCATCCCGGTGAGGGAACCTGGCGAGCGCGGCCTCGAGCCGGCGCTTGCCGACGTAGCACCACGGGCACGCGATGTCGGACCAGACATCGACACGGAGCTTCTTCATGGCGGTCAAGGTAGGGCCGCGCGGCGCCTCCGGCCAGGCGGCGTGCGTCGCGGGCGGGAGGGGCGCCGGCGCGGCGGTCGGGGAGGGGCCGAGCTCGCCGGGGAGAGCCGAGTGGAGCGCCGAGCCCTCCCGTGGTTGCTCGCCAGTGCGAGGCGGATACCTCCGCGGTGGCATCTGAGGTCCGGCGTAAGGGGGGAGTGGGAAATTGGATGAGGAGAGGCGTGATGGACATTGAGAGGCTCTTGGTCGATTTCTACAACGGTGCCCACGTGCTCGATGTCGTCGCCGCGTGGGCTCATGCGGTCGGGAATCGACAGAAGATTCTTGATGATCTCGCTTCGTTCGAGGGCGCATACGAGCAGCTCGTCGAGCTTCACGCGGCGGGAAAACTCGGCGTCGGAACGGCCGATTTTTCAGCCGGGAACCTCGAAATCGTCAGGCGGATCAACCAGCTGATCGAGCCGGGGTTGGACAGTGTCGAGGTGCGTCAAGCGGCTCAAGAAAACCATGCTTTGGCTGAGCGATGCGCGCGAGCGTTGAAAGGAGGTGATGTGTCGCCCGCTGAATGAGCCTTGCCGCGCAAGCCCAGCCGCGTCACGACGACGCCTGTGCATCCCGTCCTCGTCGCAGCTCGCGCCGCCCTGGGCGCGGGCCCGGTCACCGCGGCTCCGCCTCCTGACCCGTGGCACGCGTGGCTCCTCGTGGCGCTCGCGCGGCAGGTCGATCGGCAGCGCTGGCTGGTACGTGTCCAGCGTGAGCGCCTCTCTCATGCCTCCCGCCGTGGCGACGTACCGGGCATGCCGGGCTGGAAGTTCTACTTTCACGGCATCGGCCTCTGCTTGACCGCACCCGACGGCGAGACGATCGACGTCGACGATCACGGCGATGACGGCCTCACGATCGATCCTTGGTTCTTCACGCAGCGCATGCTGAGCCTCCCTGACCCCGCGCTCCCCGAGCGGCGCCTGCTCGCATTCCTTCCGACCGCTGACGCCATGGCCGCCGCGATCGGCGAGCTCACCCGGGAGGGTCTGCTCGTCCGCAACGAGCATCGGCACGTCTTCCGCGTCGTCCCTGAGATCGAGGAGAACGCCGGGGCGTTCGCCGCGATCGACTTCTCCGACGCGTCCCTCCGCGCTCGCTGGGCGGAGCACCTCGGCGATCACGAGATGCTCGCCGTCGAGCGGCCCTCGGCGGCCACCCAGGCGCGAGCCGCCGCGCAGCGCGACGCCTACAAGCGGTACTTGCTCGCGGGGATCGCGAGCGAGGCGACGGCGCGCGCGTTCATCGAGCCCCTCGAGGCAGCGCTCGATCCGGCGGAGTTCGTCGATGTGTGCTCGGGGCTTATCGACGCGTCGGTGAACACGACCTCTGGGCGCGCGATCGAGCGGCTCGACGTACACCCGGACTACCCCGTTTGCCCGGCGGTAGCCAGGCTGCTCACCCGCGCGGATCCGGCGCTGCATCATCCCTACGCCGTGCACGCCGCGGCCCGGTACCTGCTGCGCCGCGGGATCGAGCGCGAGCGCGCGGTCGAGGCGGTGCTGGCGTTCGCGCGCGTCGAGGTCGTCGCCGGCTACCTGGGCAACCCGTTCCTCGGCGAGCTTGCCCTGCTGCTCCTCGAGCACGCACCTCCGCACGCGCTCGCCGCGCTCCGCCGGGGGCTGCGATCGAGCACGCCCGCGGTCCGGACGGACGTCGCCGCGGCGCTCGCGGCGCTCGGTCAGGCGTGGTGCCTTCGAGAGCTCCTGCTCGCGCTGGACGACGCGGCCACGTTCGAGGAATCGGCCTCCGTGCGGGCCGCGCTCTCGTGGATCGGGTCGGGCGAGGCGCGCGCGGCGGTGAGGTACTGGACGCAGACCCACGTTCTGCGGACGACGGAGGGCCCGGGTCATGGATGGGAGGAGATCCAGGAGGCCTTCGCCGATGAGTCGCTCGAGTACGAGATCGACGAACGTCGCGCCTGGGCCGACGCGATCCGACCAGGGATCGATCCGGACTTCGACCGCGTGGTGTGGGGATGAAATGCAGGTGATGGGGAATTCCCCCATCCAGCCGGAATGATGGAGCCGCCAAGACGCCACAAGACGCCAAGAAAAATAATAATCTTGGCGTCTTATGGCGCCTCATGGCGTCTTGTGGCGTCCTCGCGGTTCAAAAGACTCCACCTTCGGTACCCCACCACCGGGCGACGCGGCGCCGCCTCGCCGTCGCCCGGTCACCCCCGCTTACCGCCGCTCCTCCTCGCCCATCAGCGCGGAGAGGCTCTGCCGCTGGCGGCCCGCTCCGTCGAAGTTCGACGGGTCGAGCCAGCGCTCGAACGCCGCCTTCGCCGCCGGCCACTCCTTGTCGATGATCGCGTGCCACGCCGTGTCGCGGGTGCGCCCCTTGACCACCGCGGCCTGCCGGAACACGCCTTCGAAGCGGAACCCGAGCCTCGCCGCCGCCGCCCGCGAGGGCGCGTTGAGCGCGTCGCACTTCCACTCGTAGCGCCGGTAGCCGAGCTCGTCGAACGCCCGCCGCATCATCAGGTACATCGCCTCCGTCGCCGCAGGCGTCCTCTGAAGGAGCGGTGAATACCTGAGGTGTCCGACCTCGATCACGCCGCTCTTGGGGTCGATCCGCAGGTACGCCGCGACGCCGACCGCCCGTCCGGTCGCCGCGTCGATGATCGCATGGAACAGCGGATCGTCGCCCAGGCACGTGGCATCCATCCAGGCGCGGTAGTCCGAGAGGGTCGCGAAGGGCCCATAGGGCAGGTAGGTCCAGCCCCGCCCCTCCGCGTCCGCGAGGTTGGCCGCATGGAGGTCCGCCGCGTGCCTCTCGGGGTCGATCGGCTCGAGTCGGCACGTGCGCCCGAGCAGGATCTCGCGCGGCGGCAGCGGCCGCGGCGTCCAGCCGGGGAGGGGGTGGCCGATCGGCTGCATCAGAGAATTCATGTGCTCCACGGGATCGCTCTCTCCGCAAGGTGGTTTGCTCACGGCGCCGGCCGCGGGCGCCGCCCGCCGGGTGTTACTGCGCCACGATCGTCGCCGCCACCTTGTCCTCGATCCCTTCCCACGTCGCCGGCCGATCCGCCGTCGAGTAGGCCTGGAGCATCACCTCGCGGTCCCCGAGCACGACGACGTAGCTCACCATCTGCACGCCGTTCTTGAGCCCGTTCTTGACCCTCACCGCCGGCCGCCCGCCCAGCGTGATGCGCGCCGCCGGGCCCTTCGTGACGGTGTTCGCCGGCCGTTGCTCGTCGAGCACCTTGCGCTCCTGCTCGAGGAGGGCGTCCAGCTGGTCGGGCGGCACCGCGCCCTCGAGCGGGAAGACCGCGACCTGGAACACGACGGGCGTCCGGGGCAGCTGCCCGTACGTGTGGAAGCGGACGCCGGACAGCTCCTCGACCGACGCGGCGCTCGCGAGCGCCTCCGGCAGGTCCAGGGCGACGCCCGTGTCCGCGACCGCGGTGCGCGCCAGCGCCGGCGGCGCGCGGAGCTCCCACGGGCGGCCGGCGGCGAACGCCGTCGCCACGGACAGCGCCATCGCCGCGGCCGTCAGGGCGGCCGCCGCCGTGAGGAGGGGGCGCGGCCTCGGCTCGGCGTCCGCCGCGCGCTCGCGCCGGTCCACGGGCGTGAGGCCGCGGGGGAGGACGGTGACGACGAGCGCGAAGCCGACGACGCCGCCGCCCAGGTGCGCGAGCAGGTCGACGCCGGGCTGAAAGCTGTAGACGAGGTTGAGCCCGAGCGGCAGCCACGCGCGGCTGCGCATCTGCGCGATCATCGCGGGGGGCAGGAGCCCGTGCGGCCGGAGCGCGACGCCGATGCCGGCCGTCATGAGGCCCCAGATCGCGCCCGACGCGCCGACGCTCCATCGCTCCTCCAGCATCGCGCTCGCGAGCGACCCGCCGAGCGCCGAGGCGCCGTAGAGCAGGAGGAAGCGCCGCGGGCCGAAGAGCGCCTCGAGCATCGGGCCGAAGGACCACAGCGCCAGCATGTTGACGAAGAGGTGCATCGGGTCGGCGTGCAGGAACGCCGACGCGAGGAGCCGGTAGAGGTGCCCTTGACGCACTGCCTCGCCGCTGTTGGCGCCCATGCGCCACAGCGCCGCCTCGTGGGTGCCCGAGCCGAAGGCGTAGCTCACGGCGAGCAGCACGGCGCACGCGATCATGAGCGTCGCCGTGACGCGGCGGCTGCCCCTCAGCCTGTCGACGATCGCGCGCTCCTGCTGCGCCAGCGCCTGCCCCTCGGCGAGCGCCTCCGCGAGCGCTTCATGCTCGAGCGGACCCGCCTCGGCGAGGCGCTCGTGGGCCCGCTCGAGGGCCGGCAGGGCCTGCCCCTTCACGCGCGCGAGCCCGCCCGCCGCGTCGAGGTGGTGGAAGCCCATCGGCACGGGCTGCACGAACGGCGCGACCTTGGCGAGCGCGGCCTGGCCCGGGGCAGCGCCGCCGCCCACCAGCACGACGTGCGTCGGCGGCCCGCCGGGCTTCACCGCCTTCACGAGCGGCTCGAGCAGGGCGTGGAGCTCGTCGGCCGTGGGGTCCCCCGGCGCCGTGACGAGCGCGATCTGGAGGGGCGCCGACCTGCCCGCGAGGAACGCCAGGACCGGGTCGCAGCGGAGCAGCACGAGGGCGTCCGGCCCGCGGAGCAGCGCGGCGAGCAGGCGGTCGCGTCGCGCCGCCGCGTCGTCCCCGGGCGCACGGTCCATGATCGGCAGATCCACCACGCTCGCTCCTCCTCCTGCTTCCCCCTCCCGCGGGAGGTCGCGCGGCGAGCGTAGCCGAAAGGCGGCGCGCGCAGCACGGCGGAGCGCGCCCGGCGAGCTGCCGCGCTCGTCCCGGGCCTTCGCGCCCGGCCTCCTCGCTAGGGCATGTGCGACGCCCGCGCCGCGTGCGCCGCCACCTCGCGGCGGAGGGCCTCCGTGACCCCCGGCAGCTCCCTGAGCCAGTCCCGCGTCGGGCGATTGCGCATCAGCCAGCCGACGGCGTCGTCCATGGTGCTGAACACCTCGTAACGAAGCCGCGAGCGGCTCAGCAGGATGAACTCGATGGCCACGTTGCGCACGAGCGACGCCTTGAAGCCGTGGCCCTCGAACACGAGCGCGGCGCACATCCCGTGGGCCGCGAGCTCCCTGGAGAGCTCCGCGAGCGAGCTCCGGACCTCCCGCCCCGCCGGGACGGTGTTCTCCTCGAGGATGACCAGCGTCGCCTGCAGCTCGCTGCCGCGCTCGCGCAGGATGCTCCGGACCTCGCTCACCGCGGCCGCCGTGGTGTGCCGGCGCCAGATCTGGAAGAGGAGGCCCTTCCAGGTGGCGACGCAGTGATCTTCGTCCAGCGCGTGGAGGAAAGGCCTCGTCGCCCTGCTTCCCCCCTCGCTTCGCGGCGGCGAGCTCGCAGGCGGCGCGGGATCGTCGTGATCCCGGAGCGGCGGGGCCGCGAGCGGGCTGTTGAAGCAGGCGGCGACGGGGGCGGGCGGCCTCGCCGTGACCATGCCGGCCGGGGAGGCCTCGGGCGGAGGGAGCGAGCTGCGGCGACGCGCCGCCGCGGCGCCGGACGACGCCTCCGGCGGCGGGAGCGAAATGCGGCGGCGCGACGCCGGCGCGGTCGACGCCGGCGCGGTCGGCGCCACGCGTGTGGCGCCGTCGAGGAGGCGATCGAGGACAGGGCACATCGCGGATGCGCTGGTGAAGCGGGCGAGGGGATCGCGCTCGACACAGCGAGAGAACCAGGCGTCGAATCCGGCGAAGAAGGGCGGCAGTCCGAGCTCTCCCGCGCGCCGGCTCGCGGTGGGGATGGGCGCGAACAGGATTTCCCGGAGCAGCGCCGGGAGGTCTCGGCCCTGCCAGAAGGGCTTGCCCGTGAGGGCGAAGAACGCGACGAGCCCATAGGCCCAGACGTCGCTCTGGGGGAGCGCCCCCTGGCTCTCGCGCGCTTGCTCGGGGGCCATCCAGAGGGGCGTGCCGACGGCGGCCGTCAGCGAGGCGCGCGCGTCGGCGATGATCTTGGCGATGCCGAAATCGAGGAGCTTGACCCGCGGCGCGGCGCCGTCGCCGGCTTCCTCCAGAAAGACGTTCTCGGGCTTGAGATCGCGGTGAACGATGCCCGCGCCGTGCGCGTCCTCGAGCGCGCGTCCCAGCTGCCCGAGGACGCGGTGCGCCTCCGCGATCGGGAGCGGGCCTGCCCGCTCGACGCAGGCCGAGAGGGTCTCGCCCTGGAGGAGCTCCATCGCGAGGTAAGGCAGGCCCGTCACGCCGTCGACGCCGGCGATCAGCACCTCGACGATGTGCGGCGACCCGATGAGCCCAGGAGCTCGCGCCTCTCGCTCGAAGCGGCGGCGCTCCTCGGGGTCGACGGCGCGCACCGGGTGCATGACCTTCACGGCGCGCTGGCGCGCGGTGCTGTGCTGGCGGCAGAGATAGACGCTGCCCGTGCCGCCCGAGCCGAGCGTGCGCACGACCTCGAAGTCGCCGCCGATGATGCTGCCAGCGTGCAGGCCGTAGGGTGAATCCATGGCGCGGACCGAAGCGTTTGCGTAACGGATGCGTAACGGATGCGTAACGGAGCCCCCCGCGCGGGTCGCGCGCGATACCGCCGATTCAATCATGTTGTCGGCCGATGGCGAGCCGAAGACATCGCATCGTGTGCTGTTCCAGTGGCGTCGTCCCGGTCCGACCCGGTCACACCGGCGCTCCGTCCATGGCTCGGGCGCTGCCGCCACCGCGCTCGCCGTGAGGACTGCTGAGCGAACGGTGCCTCGCTGTTGCAGTTGCAGAGGCGTGGACGGATCGTCCACGCGGCGCGCGGTGTCAGGAGAGCTCGGCGACGACCGCGTGGTGGTCGGACGCGGCGCCGACGTCGATGACGTCGGCCAGCGCGAGCCGGCCGGCGAGCCGCGGCGACAGCAGCACGTAGTCGGTCCGCGTCTCCACCTGCGCGCCGTCGCGCCCGCGCAGCGCGGTGAACCAGCGCGAGGAGCGCGGCCTCAGGAGCAGGGCGTCGGCCCAGCCGAACGCCTCGATCGCATCCATCGTGTCGAACCGCGGCGGGCTGCCGTACTTCTCGATGCCGGCCGCCGCGAGGCGCGCGCCGAGGTCCGCGGGGTAGGGGTCGCGGCGCGACAGCGCGTTGAGGTCGCCCGCGAGCGCCCAGAGGCCCGAGGCGAACCGGGCGGGCGGCACGAGAGAGAGCAGCCAGTGGGCCTCGGTGAGCCGGCGATCCTCGCTTCCGGCGTTGAGGTGGGTGCCGAGCACCACGAGCGGCTCGCCGCCCAGCGAGAGCTCGACCTCGACGAGGCAGTGCGCCAGCGCCTCGGGCGCGTGCACGCGCGCGCCGGCGAGCGGCGCCCGGCTGACGACGGCGACGTGGTTGCGCCTCCCGTTCGGGCGCGGGTTGGCGTTGCCCAGGACGGCGTGCCGCTCGCCGGCGGGCGCGCCGATCGCCTCGGCGACGGCCCGGAGCCGGGCGCCGTCCTCCCAGCCCACGCACTCCTGGAGGACGAGCAGATCGGGGCGCGCGGCGGCGACGATCGCGAGGATCGCCTCGAACCGATCCTCGCCGCCGAAGAGGATGTTGAAGGTCATGATCTTCACGGTCCGATCAGGCTAGCTCCTCCGAGGCCGGGGCGTCTGCGCGGAGCAGCCAAAAGGCGCGCTGAATCGGGTGGACGCAGCGCCCGAGACGGCGCACGAAGCGGGCATGGCCGGCGACGTCCTCCGGATCCGCAGCGACTCGCCGCTCTACGCCGGCGCGCTCCGCCTCCGGCGCGAGGTCTTCATCGTCGAGCAGTCCGTGCCCGAGGACATCGAGATGGACGAGCTCGACCCCGTCGCGCGGCACTTCGTCGTCCTCGACGGCGGCGAGGTCGTCGCGACGATGCGGATCGTGCCGTACGAGGGCGCGCTCAAGGTCGGCCGCGTCGCCGTCAGGAGAGACCTTCGCGGCGCGGGCCTCGGGCGGCGGCTGATGGAGGAGGCGATCCGCGTCGCCGGGGCCGAGGGCGCGCGCGCGCTGGTCCTGAACGCCCAGGTCGCTGCAGCGGCGTTCTATCGCAAGCTCGGCTTCGTCGAGGAGGGGCCGATCTTCGACGAGGCGGGGATCCCGCACACGAGGATGGTCCGGCGGATGGCCTGAACCGGCGGGCGCTGGGGATAGAGTAGAAGTTCGGCCGAGGATGGCGACGGCCCTCTGCGTGCTCGGCGCGCCACAGCAGATCGCGACCTCTGCCGTTCCATGCGCGGCCGGACGGCCCCCGCCGTTTTGCCTGGGCTGCCCCTGTACGTATCGCAGACCCGAAGATGCCAAAAAGACTCGTGGAGCGCGGTGCTGGGAGGCGTGACGAGAAAGCCGCGTGTGCCTTCTAGCGCACGTTGCGCATCGCGGTGTTCGAAGACAATCTACCTGATCAATGATGTCGAAAGCGGGCGGGCGAAGCCCCGGACTGGATGGGCCTGGCTGCCCGCGCGAAGGCCCTGCTTCAGCTCTGATCGGCTGGATTGGGATCGTCCCACGAGCCGCGTGCGCCATCACCGTCGTGACCGCTGCGGCCGTCCTGGTGGGCTGGTGGCTCGATGTTCAGACTCTCAAGAGTGTTCATCCGACCTTCGTGACCATGAAGGTGAACACGGCGCTGGCGTTCCTTGCCGCCGCCGCGTCGCTGTGGCTCCACTGCCGCGCGGGATCGCGCCTGTGGACGCGCCGGCTCTCGCGGGCGTGCGCCGGCGGGGTCGCTGTCGTCGGGTTGCTCACGTTCCTGGAATACGCGCTGAACCGGCCGCTCCATATCGATCAAATTCTCTTCCGGGAGGGGCCGGGCGCCGTCGGCACCCCTCACCTCGGGAGGATGGCTATCACGACGGCCATCTGCTTTGTCCTCGTCGGCTCGGCGCTGTGGCTCCTCGACGCGAAGGCGCGGCGCGTGCGCCGGCTTTTTTCGGCGCTGGTCGTGCTGATCGCGCTGTTCGGGCAGCTGGTGGTGCTCGGATATGTGCTCGGGGTCGGGTACCTTTATGGCGTCGGGGCGACGACCGAGGTCGCGTTGCATACGGCGCTGCTCTTTCTGGTGCTGTCTGCCGGCGTCCTGTGCGCGCGGCCCGAGCTGAGCGGCGTCGAGCTGTTGACGAGCGCGGGGGCCGGCGGCGCGATGGCGCGCCGCCTGATTCTCGCCGCGTTCGGCGCGCCATTCGTCCTCGGCTGGGTGATCGTGGAGGGGCGGAAGCTCGGCCTCTACGATTCGGCGTTCGAGTCGTCGCTCCTCGTCATCGGCTGCATCGTCCTCATCGTGCGCCACATCTGGAAGAGCGCTGCCGCGCTGGAATGCGTCGACCGGGATCGGGGGAGGGCCGTAGAAGATCGCGGCCGACTCGCTCTCCGTGAGGAGGCCGCGCAGGCTGCCGTCCGGGAGAGAGACGAGTTCCTCTCCATCGCGTCCCACGAGCTCAGAACGCCCATCGCCGCGCTCCAGCTCACGCTGCAGGCGCTGGAGCGCAGGCTCGGCGGCGACGAGTCAGCGACCCTCCGGCACGACGGCACCGTCCGGGCGGTGGAGGGGAGCCTTCGACAGGTCGCGCGGCTGACGCGGCTCGTCGAGCAGCTGCTCGATCTGTCGCGCATCAAGGCGGGTCGTCTCAAGCTCGAGCCCGAGGGGGTCAATCTCGTCGAGGTGGTGCGTCAGGCCGTCGAGCCCCTCCAGGGGGTGCTGGCGCAGGCGGGCTGCTCGCTATTTCTGCGCGTCGAGCGCGAGATCCTCGGTCGCTGGGATGCGCTGCGGATCGAGCAGGTGGTGACGAACCTCGTGTCCAACGCGCTGAAGTACGGCGCGAACGCTCCCGTCGAGCTCAGCGCACAGCGGCGTGGGGACACGGCCGTGATCGCGGTGCGCGATCATGGAATCGGCATCGCTCCGGAGAACGCGGCGCGGATCTTCGAGCGGTTCGAGCGCGCTGTCTCGTCGCGCGACTACGCCGGGGTGGGCATCGGCCTCTTCATCGCCAGGCAGATCGTCGAGGCCCACGGCGGCTCGATCCGGGTCGAGAGCGCGCTCGGCGCGGGTTCGACCTTCGTCGTCGAGCTGCCCATCGAGCACGTGTGGGCTCGCTGAAGGCAACGCGATCCCAGCCGGAGCTGAAGCGGTCGCCGGCAGAGCGACGCGAGCCGAAGAGGACGAAGTCGGTCGTCGAGGACGATGTCGAGCGGAGCGCCAGGCGGGTCGATCGGCTCGATGCGCCGCCCGCTGTCGTGGGAGGATGGCGTGATGCGCTCCACACGCCGATCCCTCACGCTCTCCCGTTCTGTCCCCATCGTCCTCGCGCACCTGGTCGTCGCGGCGTGTGGCGGGGAGCCGGGTCCAGGCGTCGAGTCTGCCGAGGAGATCGGCGTCATCGAGAAGAGCTCATGGATCGAAGGGCGCGACGGTGGAGACAGCGCTGTCGCGTGGGGCAAGTCGGTCTGGGTCTACGGCGATACCGTCCTCACGCAGGCTGACGAGGCCGGGACCAACTGGCACCATAACTCGTTCGACATCTCGGACGATCTCGACGCGTCCGACGGCATCGGTGGCTTCTCGTCCCCGGCCGACGGCGCGGGGGCGCCGGGGTATTTCATTGCGCCCACCGCGGACGAGCAGGCGTTCAACGACGCTCATGCCGGCGACGACTGCGCCGAGGCGCCGTGCGGCGCCCGCTGGGCGGTGTGGCCCGGGGCGCCGGTGTTCGATGCGGCGCGCGACCGCGCCTTGATCCCCTATGGCCTCATCTACGCGGAGCCGGGCGACTTCAACTTCCGCGGCGTGGGCCAGTCGTTCGCGATCTGGGAGGGCCTCGACGAGGCGCCCGTGCGGCCGATCGTGGACGCGAGCGCGGAGCACCCCGACCTTCTCTTCGGGGAAGGCGAGCCCGGCTGGGGTGCCGCGCTGGTCGCCCACGGCGACGACCTGTACACCTTCGCGTGCGACGGCAGCCTGTCCAAGCCGTGCCGCCTCGCGCGCGTGCCGCTCGAGACGCCCCTCGACCGGGGCGCCTTCCGCTACTTCGACGGCGATGGCTGGAGCGACGACGCCGGGGATGCCGCGGAGCTGTTCGACGGCGCGCCCATCATGTCCGTCTCGTACTGTGAGCACCTCGGGGCGTGGCTCGCGGTCTACTCGCCCCCGTTCGAGCACCGGATCGTGGCGCGCACCGCCCCGGACCTCACCGGCCCATGGTCGGACGAGGCCACCCTCTATACGGCCCCCGAGGAGCGCGCGCCGTACGACTCGGTTCACCACGCGGAGTACGAGGAGGACGGCGGCCGGGTGCAGTACATCACGTACTCGCGGCCGACGAGCGGCTGGTTCGGGTCGGAATTCGCGCTCGTCCGCGTCGTGCTGAAGTGACGGGCGCGCGCTCGCCCCTGACGGGCAATCTCCTGCGGGAGGTCAGCGGGTGAAGCGGCGGATGGCGTGCCGGATCTGCTCGGGCGCCATGGGATCCGTCGACAGGGCGCTGTGCAGCACGAGGCCCTCGATCAGCGCGTCGAGCTCCCGCGCGGTCACCGGGTCGAAGTGGAGCTCCAGCGCGCGCCGGCTCCGCAGCATCCAGGCCTGGGTGACGGCGCGCAGCGCGGGCCTCCGGGCGGCGGCGACATAGAGCTCGACGCTGAGCACCAGGTCGCGCTCCGAGCCGAGCAGGGCCGTGGTGAGGTGCTCGACGAGGAGCTCGACCGCGGCCCCGCGGTCGCACGCAGCGCGCATCTGCTCCTCGAAGCGGGTAGCCATGTCGTCCGCGTGCCGGGTGAACGCCGCGGCGAGCAGCTCGTCGATCGAGGCGAAGTGGTACGTGGTCGAGCCGAGCGGCACGTCGGCGGCCCGGGCGATCGAGCGGTGGGACGCGCCGGCGACGCCCTGCTCGGCGATCACGTCGAGCGCGGTCGCCAGGAGCCGCTCCCGGCGCCCTGGGTCGTGGCGGCGGGCCCGCCGCGCGGGGGCGGCGCGCCTCGCCCTGGCGGCGCTCATCGCGCCTCCGTCACCCTCGCGCCCCGCCCGGCGCCTGCGCGGCGCCCGCGGCGTGCGCGACGTCGAGCGCGCGGATCACGCGGGCGGGGTTCCCGACCGCGATCACGTTGGCCGGCAGGTCGCGCGTCACGACGGAGCCCGCGCCGACCACGGTGTTGTCGCCGATCGTCACCCCCGGAAGCACGATGGCGCCGCCGCCGAGCCACACGTTGTTCCCGATCGTGATGGGCTTCGCCGCCTCCCATTTCTGCCGCCGGGGCTCGGGCTCCACCGGGTGGGTCGGCGTCAGCAGCTGCACGTTCGGGCCCATCTGCACGTCGTCGCCGATCGTGATCGGCGCGACGTCGAGCGCGACCAGCCCGAAGTTCGCGAAGCAGCGCGCCCCGATGGTGATGCGCGAGCCGTAGTCCACGTAGAACGGCGGGCGGATCTCGGTGCCCTCGCCGATCGCGCCGAGCAGCTGCTCCAGCAAGCGGCGGCGCAGCGGGCGCTGCCGGGGCGACGTCGCGTTGTAGGCCGCCATGAGATCGAGCGCGGCCGCGCTCTGCTCGGCGATCTCGGGATCGTCGGCGATGTAGAGGTCGCCAGCGAGCATCCGCTCGCGCATGGACCGGGGATCGTGAGGCGTCGACATATGGACGAGTGTACACTCTATAGGAACGGGTGTCCACATGGGCGCCGGACGAGCCTGTGGGCGCGGCGCTCGCTCACACGAGCAGCGCACGGGTGTGCCACGACGTCGGCATCCTCTGGCGTCTGGATCGGGTCAGCGGGCACAGGAGGGCCACGAGCTGCTCGGATTCCCGTGCAATTGGCCGCCTGGTACACGGCTTGTTAATCGCTGTGCCCATGTCAAAAACCGCATTTATTCATGCTCGTGGTAGCTTTGTGCTGGTGCTCGCCGCGCTCCATGGCTGTGGCGGAGAGAGCTCCAACGCCGAAAGCGGATCGGGGGGCAGCGGAGGCGCGGGGGCCGGAGCGACGTCTGGATCCGGTGGCAGCTTGGATGGCGGCGGCGGCTCGGGCGGCGCGAGCACGGGTGGCTCGCAGACCGGCGGCACGACCACCAGCGGCGCCGGCGGACCGCCTCCGACCGCGCTTTGCCCGGAGACCATTCCGGTGCCCGAGGCGGAGTGCCGGCAGCAAAACGGCCCCTCGTGTTTCTATGGCGATTGCGAAGACGGCCAGCGTACGGTCGCGACCTGCCTGGCATCGGGGTGGACGCTCGAGACGCGACCCTGCGCCGCGTTTCCCTGTACCGGCAGCCAGGAGTGCATGCCCGGCCAGATCTGCTCGGTGATCCAGGGCGGCGCCTTCTTCGGGACGTGCATCGCCAATCCCTGCGGAGCTGGCCCTGTCACCTGCGAATGTGCCGACCCGGGCTGTCCCGCGTGCCGCGTCGACGATTCCTCGGGCGGCATCACCGTCACCTGCAACACCTGTCCGGGCGGCGGTTGCCCGTGAGGGCGCTCCCTCGCCGCTTCAACGCGCCGGATTCATCAGGGGTAGACATAGGGCGCGTCCAGCCCGAGCGGGAGCCCGAGCTGCCAGTACGCGAGCAGGAACAGCGTCCAGGCGACGAGGAAGCTCACCGAGTAAGGGACCATCAGCGCAACCAGCGTGCCGATCCCCGTGCCCTTCACGTACTTCTGGCAGAAGACCACCACGAGCGGGAAATACACCATCAGCGGCGAGATGATGTTCGTCGTCGAGTCCCCGATCCGGTACGCCGCCTGCGTGAGCTCCGGCGAGATGCCGAGCGACATGAGCATCGGCACGAGGATCGGGGCGAGCAGCGCCCATTTCGCCGACGCGGATCCGATGAGGATGTTGGTGAGCGCCGTGAGCAGGATCACGCCCACGATGGTCACCGCGCTCGGGAGCGCCAGTGCTTGCAGCCCCGCGGCGCCCTTCAGCGCGAGGAGCGCGCCGAGGTTCGAGCGGTTGAAGAGGTAGATGAACTGCGCGGCGAAGAAGGCCATGACCAGGTAATAGGCCATCGTGCTCATCGTCTTGCTCATGCCGTCGATGACGTCGCGGTGGCTCGTGAACGCGCCGGCCGCATAGCCGTAGACGAGCCCCGGGACGAGGAAGAAGAGGAAGATGAGCGGCACGATCGCGCTCATGAGCGGCGCGCCGCTGACCGTGAGCTGCCCGCTCGGCGCGCGCAGCGGCGACGAGGCGGGCGCGCTCGCCGCGACCAGCAGCGCGACCCCGGCCGCCATCGACGCGAGGGCCAGCCAGAGCGCGCGCGCCTCGCGGGGCGTGAGCGCCGCCGTCATGCGCTGCTCCGCCTCGGGCGCGGCGTCCACGGGCGTCCGGGCGACGCGCGGCTCGATCACGCGGTCGGTGATGTACCAGCCGACCGCGACGATCACGAGGCAGGAGGCGCTGCAGAAGAACCAGTTGCAGAGCGGGTTCACGGTGCGCTTCGGGTCGAGGATGCTCGCGCCGGCCTGCGTGAGGCCCTGCAGCAGCGGGTCGAGGCTCGACGGGATGAAGTTCGCGCTGAAGCCGCCCGACACGCCCGCGAACGCCGCGGCGATGCCCGCGAGCGGGTGCCGGCCGGCGGCCTGGAAGATGACGCCGCCGAGCGGGATGACGAGCACGTACCCCGCGTCCGCCGCGGTGTGGCTCGCGATGGCCACGAGGATCAGCATCGGCGTGAGCAGCACCCTCGGCGTGACGGCGAGGACCTTCTTCAGGCCGGCGTTGATGAACCCCGAGCGCTCGGCGATGCCGACCCCGAGCAGGGCCACGAGCACCACGCCGAGCGGCGGGAAGCCCGTGAACGTCTGCACCATGGTCGAGAGGAACTCGGTGATGGCCTTGCCCGAGAGCTGGCTGTGGACCACGAGCGGCTGCTTCGTGCGCGGGTCGATCTCGCTGAACTGGAGCGTCGCGAGCGCCGCGGAGAGGACCACGACCACGGCGGCCAGCAGGACGAAGAGCACCGCCGGATCAGGCAGCTTGTTGCCGGCGCGCTCCAGCGCGTCGAGGACGCGGCTCGCCCCGCGGAGCTCGGCGCGGGGCAGGGGAGGGGACTGCTCGGGTTGCTCGCTGGGCATGCGCTCATCTTAAAGCGATCTCCCCGCGAAGCGTGACGCGCTGAACCGTGATCGGTCGCTCGGGCCGGCGCCGGTGTGCTCGTGCAGGAGCAATGGATCAGCGCCGATCGCTGCTGGAGCAGCGATCGGCGCGAGGGCCGCCCCGCAGATCAGAGCAAATGGCGCGCTTTGATCTCGAGATACCGGTTGATGAGCTGCCCGGTGAGCTGCCCGGGCGCGACGTCGAGCACCAGCGCGCCCTGGTTCTTGAGGTCGCGCACGAGCCGATCGCGGAAGCTCGAGAGCTCGGCGGCGGCGCCGCGCGTGTACGGGTCGGCGTCGCCGCCCTCGACCAGCGCGTCGATCTCCACGTCCCGCAGCAGCACCATGAGCGGGAGGTGGCGCGGCATCACCCCGCGCATCAGGCGGAGCAGCTCGCTCGCGGCGACGTCGTCGACGACCTGCGTGAAGAGCACGATCAGGCTCCGCTTGCGCACGCGCAGGCCCACGTGCTGGAACGCCGCGCCGTAGTTGGTCTCGACGAGCTCGGGGTAGAGGTCATAGCCCGCGGAGAGCACGTGCTTGGCCGCGCCCGCGCCGCTCACCGGGGGCGCGTAGCTCTTGATGCCGTCGGCGAAGGCGAGCAGGCCCACGCGGTCGCCGCCGCGCGCGGCGACGTGCGAGAGCATCAAGCTCGCGTTGAGCGCGTGATCGAAGAGCGAGAGCCCCTGCGTCTGCGCGGTCATCAGGCGGCCCGCGTCGAGGAGGAAGAGGAGGTTCTGGTTGCTCTCGAGCTGGTACTCCCGGCTGATGATCTTCTTCTGCCGCGCGGTCGCCTTCCAGTCGATGGAGCGGAACTCGTCGCCGCGGCGGTACTCGCGCAGGCGCTCGAACTCGCTCTCGCCGCCGCGCTTGCGCGAGGCGCGCAGCGCCGACGGATCGCGATCCTGGCGCGCCATGAGCTCGAAGGTGCGCACGGCCTGCACGTCGGGGTACACCTTGACCGGCGTCTCGGCCGGCACCGTGACCTGCCGGATCCAGAGGCCGAACGGCGAGAGGTAGCGCACGTGGTGATCGCCGATCGTGTGCGCGCCGCGGCGGGTGGGGCGCACGTGGTAGCGGGCCGTCGCGCGCTCCCTGGGCGGGAGCTCGAGCTTCACGGGCAGGTCGTCGCTCTCGGCGTGATCGAAGAGATCGTCGGCGACCTCGATCGACAGCTTGCGGCGCGAGAGCGAGCGGATCTCGAGCGTGATCAGGTTGAGGCGCCCGATGGAGAGCACCGCGGGGGCGTGGCGCTTCACCGTCACGAGCGGCCTGCGCGCGAGGAGCGCGTCGATCGCGGCCCAGAGCGCGATGCCCGCGTCCGCGGCGAGCATGGGCAGGAGCAGCGTGCGATCGACGAGCGTCGCCACCGCGAGCCCGAGGGGCACGATCGCGAGCAGCACGAGGGCGCGCGAGGGGATCATCGCGCTCAGGCCGCCGTCTTCGGCACCTTGGCCTCGCGGAGGATGTCGTCGACGCAGTCGTCGGCGCTCACGCCCTCGATCTCGGCGTCGGGGTGCAGGATGAGCCGGTGGCGCAGGATCGCGGGCGCGAGCGCCTTCACGTCGTCGGGGATGACGTACTCGCGGCCCTCGCTCGCGGCCATGGCGCGCGCGACCGCGAGCAGGCCGATCGACGCGCGCGGCGAGGCGCCGAGGTAGACCGAGCGGTGCACGCGGCTCCGGCCGACGATGTCGGCGATGTACTCGATGATGCCGTCGTCCACGCGGATCTGCGCGAGCCCCTCGCGCATCTCCACGAGCTCGGCGGCGGTGGCGATGCGCTGGATCTCGAAGCGATCGAGGCGCGCCGCGTGGAAGCCGTTGACGTGGTTCTTGAGGATCAGCCGCTCGACCGCCTGCGAGGGGTGCTTGACGTTGACCTGGATCAAGAAGCGATCGAGCTGGGCCTCGGGGAGCGGGTAGGTGCCCTGCGACTCGATGGGGTTCTGCGTGGCGATGACGAAGAACGGATCCGGCAGCGCGCGCGTGATGCCGTCGGAGGTGACCGCGAGATCCTGCATCGCCTCGAGCAGCGCGCTCTGCGTCTTGGCGGGCGCGCGGTTGATCTCGTCGGCGAGGAGGAGCTGCGTGAAGATCGGCCCCTCGTGGAAGACGAAGCGGTCCTCCTTCTGGTTGAAGACGTTGCCGCCGGTGACGTCGCTCGGCATCAGATCGGGCGTGAACTGGATGCGCTTGAACGTGGCGCCGAGCACGTGCCCGAGGGTGCGCACGAGCAGCGTCTTGCCGAGGCCGGGCACGCCCTCGATGAGCACGTGACCGCCGGCGAGGACGGCGACGAGCGTGTGCAGGATGAGATCGTCCTGGCCGAGGAGCACCTTGCCGGCCTCGCGGCGGAGGAGATCGAAGCGATCGCGGAGTTCAATCGGGTTCATGTCGTCTTTCGATCGGAGGTTCGCTGACCGGTCGCGTCGAGGAAGCCCTGGAGCTCGCGCACGAGCTCGAGATCGGCGGCGGCGCCGTCGCGCGCGCGAGGCGAGGGCCGCGCGCCGCGCGCGCTCTCGGGCCCGCGGAGCGACGAGGCGGGCGCGGCGTCCTCGCGGGCGCCGGAGGCCTCGACCAGCACGCGCATCACCTCGGCCTCGGGGCGGCCGGTGCGGGCGGCGATCGCCTCGGCGAGCGGGATGAGGCCCCGCCGGCCGGACTTGTGCACGCGCTCGCGCAGGCGATCGAGCGCCCAGCTCGCGTAGAGGCCCGCGGCGTGGCGCGAGGCGCGCGCGCGCCGGTAGGCGAGGCCGAGCGCGCGCGCGTGATCGGCGAAGGCGCGCCGGCCCGCGGCGGGCGGATCGCGGAGGCGCGCGAAGGCGCTGCCCTTCCAGAGGTAGAGCAGCGCGAGGAGCAGGAAGAGCTGCGCGATCACGGGCCAGAGGTTCGCCTCGCGCACGGCCTCGAAGGGCGTCTCGGCGCCGACGCCGGTCCACTCGTCGACGATCTCGACCTCGGTCGCGTACGGCGCGAACCGGAGCAGATCAAGGAAGAGCTGCGCGTTGTCGGGGGCCGCGAGCGAGACGTTCGACACGAGGCGATCGTCCGCGACGACGACGACCTTGCCCTCGCCGAGGCGGCGGACGACGCCCGCGGTCGAGGACGATTCGCCCCGGAAGATCATGTAGAGGTCCTCGGGCTCGTCGCCGTTCGCCTCGACGAGGCGCTTGCCGGGCGGGAGCGAGGCGCGGAGCCCGCGCGACCAGTCCGCGGCGAGAGCCGTCGACGTCTCGGCGTCCTGGGCCACGCGCAGGCCGAGCTCGACCTCGTCGGGAAGGCGCGGGAGCCCGGCGAGGAAGAGCGTGCCGCCCTTGTCGCTCACCCACGCGAACAGGTCCTTCCACGTCGCGTCGTCGATCGCCGCGCCCGGCAGCACCACCAGCGCGAGCGCGCGATCGGGCGCCGTGAGCGCCTCGCCGCGGCGCCGCGCCTTGAAGCCCTGCTCCTTGAGCACCTCGAGCACCGCCTGGGTGCCCGAGGGCGACCGATCGCCGCCGCCCTCGTCGCCGCCGCCGTGCGGCGTGCAGGAGAGCGCGGCGGAGAGGCCGAAGGCGGCGAGCGCGAGCGCGAGCGCGCGGCTCACGAGCGGGACGACGCGGTCCATCACCGCGCGGAAGATCGGCTCGGAGGGCGGCGTGACGCCGAACTGCACGCCCTCCACGTCGCGCACGATCGATCGCATCGCGACCTTGAGATCGGGCCGCTCGCGCAGGCTGCGCACGTAGTCGCCGTTCGTGCGAGAGGGGTGGATCTCGATGAGACCATCCCCGTCGAGGCGGCGCAGGAGCGCGGCGTACGCGTCGTCGATCGCGCGCGCGTGGTCGCCGCGGGCCGCGTGGCTGCGCGCGCGCGCGAGCAGGCGCTGCACATCGGTCTCGACCTCGCGCCGCGCCGTCTCCTCGGGCGTGGGGCCGCGCACGGGCGCCCTCTCCTCCTTGGCCTCGTCGGCGGGCGCGCGATCGCGGAGCAGGTTCTTCAGCAGCGCGTGGATCACCCCCCCGAAGAAGACGACGAGCAGGCCGATGAAGAGCACCGACGCGAAGAAGCTCATCCCCGAGAGATCGACGCGCATGTCGGGCCAGGGGCGGCGGCGCTCGTCCTCGGTCGGGCCGCGATCGGTCGGCGCGCCGCCCGCGGGGTGTTTGCCGGACGCGTCCCGGCCGCCGCGGCCGCCGCGGCCGGACCCGGCCGATCGCGAGACCTCGACCGGGGGCAGCTTGCACGCGGCGGGGAGCTCCGGGCACACGTCGCTCGATCCGGCGATGATCGGGCACCACGCGTGCTCCTCGGGCGTGAGCGGGTAGTCGTCCTCGTGGCAGAAGCGGTAGCGATCGTCCTCGAGGACGTCGCGCACGTCCCAGTGAACATTCTCTTCCACGTCCTCCGCCCGGGCGTCCCGCGCGAGCGGCGCGCCGGCGGAGAGCGCGACGAGGGCGGCGAAGAGGCGCGCGCGGCGGCTCACGCGGCGGCCCTCTTCTCGCCTTCGCGCGCGGCGATCGCGAGGAAGCGGAGCTGGATGTCCCAGCCGTCGGCGCGCGTGCGCGCGTCGATGTAGTGGAGGAAGCGCGCGGTCGCGACGTACGGGATGCCCGCGAAGAAGCCCGCGAGCGCGAAGGGCGAGCCGCCGTCGTCGACGAGCGCGCCGAACGGCTTGCCGAGCTGGAGGATCGCGTCGACGAGCGACTGGCCGAGCAGCTCCGCCGTGAGCGCGACGCCGGCCTGCGCGAGGAGCAGCGCGATCAGCGCGCCCAGGACCGCGGCGACGCGGCCGCTGACGAAGCGGCTGCTGCGCTGGATGGCGTCGCCGGCGTCCGCGGCCTCGAGCAAGCTGGCCTCGTGCACGAAGACGAGGCGCGGCCAGGCGAGGGGGAGGCCGAGGAACATCGGGAGCGCGGCCGCGGCGAGCAGGAGGCGGCTCAAGAAGAGCATCCACAGGTACGACCAGAGGCGCGCCCTGAACAGGCGGAGCACCTGGCCCGCGCCGAGCTCCTCCGAGAAGAGCAGGCGCCCCACCGCGACCGTGAACACGCCCTGCGCGACGCCGCCGAGCGCGATCGCGACGCCCCACACCGCGAGCCACGACCAGCCCGCCGCATACCGCAGCGCGAGGCAGCCGGCGAGCATCGGGAGGAAGAGGATCGCCGAGAGCCGCGCGTAGAGGCCGAGCGCGAGCGACATGGAGAGGCGGCAGGCGAGATCGAGGATCTCGGAGAGCGGGCGCGGGCGCAGCACGATCGCGGAGGCGCCGAGGTTCATCGCGAGGCCTCCTTCGCGGGGCGACCCGCGAGCGCGAGGTAGAGGACGATGAGCAGCGAGAAGACGCCCGAGGCCGCCCACTTCACCGGCGGGGGGAGCCCCGAGGGGGACCAGAAGCCCTCGATCCCCGCGGCGATCAGCAGCATCGCCGCCGCGCCGAGGATCTGGCGCACGATCGACGGCGCCGCGCGGCGCAGCGAGCCGACGCGCGTGCGGCCGCGCGTCTCGACGAGCGCGTAGCCCATCTCGAGCCCCGCGCCGCCGGCGATCACGATCGCGGTGAGCTCGAAGGGCGCGTGGCTGCACATGAACGTCCAGATGTTGCCGCCGTGGCCCACGCTCATCACGTGGCCGACGACGGTGCCGGTGAAGAGGCCGTTGTAGATGAGGAAGAAGATGCTGCCCGCGCCGAAGAGCACGCCGGTGGCGAAGCAGCGGAAGGCGATGCCGACGTTGTTGAAGACGTAGAACCCCGCCATGCCCGTGTCGGTGCCCGTGTCGCGCCCATTGAGGCCCTCGCTGTACATCTGGGCCATGCCCTGGAGCACCGGGCTCGGGAGCACGTGGGTGGCGAACTCGTCGGAGGCGAGCGCGCCCGCGATGCCGACGAGCGAGGGGAGGAAGAAGAGCGCGCAGGCGATCGCGAAGAAGCGGCCGTTCGCGCGCAATGCGCGCGGGAAATCGCGGGTGAAGAAGGAGACGATGTCGGGGAGGCGGAAGGGCTCCGCGCCGTAGAGCGCCGCGTGCGCGCGCGCGGCGAGCGCGTCGAGGTACGCGGTGAGATCGGGCGTGTAGCGCGCCGCGCGCGCGCGCATCAGATCGGTGCAGAGCGAGCGGTAGAGCGCGGCGAGGCGCGAGATGGCGGCGCCGTCCTTCTTCGCGAGCGAGCCGCTGTCGTGGAGCAGGAGGCCATCGAGCTCCTGCCAGTCCGGCCTGCGGGCCGCGACGAACTCGTCCTGGGAGCGGGCGCCGATCACGCGCTCACCTCCTTCTTGCGCTTGCGGCGGGGCTTGGGGGCGCTCGCGGCCTCCTCCTGGCCGCCGCGGTGCGCGTGCGCGCGGTGGTGGAGGACGCCGAGGAAGCGGGTAGCGTCCTTGTAGCGGACGCCCATGCGCCGCGCGAACACGGGCGCGGTCATCTCCGCGAGCTCGCTCGCGCGCGCGGGCGAGAGGCGATCGAGGCGGCGGAGGAAGAGCTCGATGGCGTCGAGCTCCTCGCCGGAGAGCGGGAGGCGCGCGGGCAGGCTCGAGAGCTCCGCGGGGCTCGGCGGCGGCCGGAGGACGAGCGGGCCGGCGACCGTGTGGCGCGCCTCGACGATCACGAGGGTGCCGCCCACGAGATCGCCGAGGCGGCGGAAGCGCGGATCACGGCCCATGACGGCGAGGCCGACCGCGTACGTGCCGAGGAACGAGAGCGGATCGATGAACGGGGGGAGGAGATCCGCGGCGCGCAGCAGGTTGCGCAGCAGGCTGTCCCCGAAGCGGAGCGGCTGGCCGCCGTCGGTGACGACGCGCAGCGAGAGGGCGCGCTTGCCGGGCGTGCAGCCGCCCCAGAGGGTCTCGAAGAAGACATAATACCCCCACTCGATCGCGAAGAGGACCAGCAGCACGAAGCCCGTCGACGCCCCGCGCAGCGCTGGCCCCACGGCGACGCCGCCGACCGCGGCGAGCATCCCGATCGCGAAGACGATGACGCCGCGCACCAGCAGATCGATGAGGTACGCGAGCGCGCGCCGCGCCGGGCCCGCGATCTGGTGGCGGAACCGCACGTGCTCCGGCGTCTCGATCTCGGCGCTCGTGTCGAGCGGCTCGCGGAGCGTCTCGCGGTGGATCATGCGGCGAGGAGGGCGATCAGGAGCCCGCCCTGGGCGGGGCGACGACGACCTTGGTGCCGGCGATGCGATCGTGCAGGCAGCGGCGGTCGTCGTCGAAGATCATGAGGCCGTTCATCACGTTGAAGATCGCGTGGAGCAGCCGGCCGACGCCGGGGACGAGGCCGGGGAGCGCGATGAGCCAGTTGCGGAGGACGACGCCGGACGCGAAGTCGACGCGCGAGCCGTCCGTCTTGATGATCTTGATCTTCGTCCACTTCTTCCCGAGCGTCTGCCCGCGCGTGGCGATGAGGCACCACTGGTAGATGACGAGCGGGAGCGGGCCGAGGAGCGCGCCGACGCCGATCATCAGGTAGGCCTTCTCCTCGCTGTGCGCGGCGTAATCGAGCGCGCCGGTGGCGAGGAGGAGGAGCACGGCGGGGATCATGGAGCCGACGAGCAGCAGGTTGTCGATGATCCGCGCGCCGAGCCGCGTGCCGCGCTCGGCGAGGACGTGCTCGTCCGGCTCGTCCTCGCCATGGGAGTGCGCGTCGCCGGTCGTCGGCGCAGCGTACGGGTTGTACTCGTGCCTGGGATCGTCGAGCTGCATGCCCCCTCCTCCTCGTCGGAATTGCATCACCCGAGCGACAGCGCGTCAATTGGCCGAGGCGCTCGGCCCCACACGGCGCGCGCGGGATCGCGGAGCGCGCCCGGCCACGGCCTTCCCTGAAAGACGAGCACCGTCGGCGAGCCGAGGGCCGTCGCCCCCGCCGGTCGCCGTGGACGACCTCCTGACTCCACCGCATGGGATCACGTGTCGAGATCGCCGACGATTCCACAGGTCGTCGATCGGCCCCGCCGGCTGGGGACATCCATGGTTCATGCAACCACGGAATCCCTCGCGTGGAGCTCCGTGCCATGGCATCGAGAGCCCACGCAGGCCGCAGCGCGCGACTCGCGCTCTGCGCCTGGTCAGGGCGGATATCGGTCGGGCGCGCTCACCCCTTGCTCCGCCCACCCCGCGACCTCCGGTATTCGTCGAGCTCCTCGCGGCCCGCCTTCCCGTTCCGCTCGAGCGTCTTCAGCCAGCCGTCGCGGTATTCCCGCATCGTCTCCGCCACGGTCTCGGCGACGACGAGGTTGCGGTACCACTTCGCGTCGGCCGGCACGACGCACCAGGGCGCGTGCTTGGACGAGCAGCGCCGGAAGACCTCGTCGTAAGCCTCGGTGTACTCGTCCCAGTGCTCCCGCTCTTTCCAGTCGTTCACGTTGAGCTTCCACGCGGTCGACGGGTTCTCCTCGCGCTCCAAGAGCCGCTTCTCCTGCTCCTTCTTGCTGATGTGCAGGAAGAACTTGATCACGATGGTCCCGTGCTCGGCGAGCAGCTCCTCGAAGTCGTTGATGTGACCGTAGCGCTCCCCCCAAAGCGACTTGGGCTCGAGGTCGTGCACGCGCACGACGAGCACATCCTCGTAGTGAGAGCGGTTGAAGATGGCGAACTCCCCCGCGCGCGGCGCCTGCCGGTGGATACGCCACAAGAAGTCGTGCTCCCGCTCCTCCTTCGTGGGCACGCCGAACGAGCTCACCGTGACGCCGCGCGGGTTCAGCGCGCCGACGACGTTCTTGATCGCCCCGTCCTTGCCGGCCGCGTCGCGGCCCTGAAGGACGATGAGGATGCTGTGCGTCCTCGCTCCCCACATCAGCTCCTGCAGCTCGAGCAGCTCTTCGCCCAGCTCCTTGAGCCGCTCCGCTGCCTCCTGCTTCGTCGCGTCCCGAGGCGGATCGGTCGAGACGTCATCGAGGCGAAACTTCGAATCAGGCTTCGTGAGTCGCGTGATGGGCATGCCCGCGAGCCTACACGATCCCGCAGGGTCGCCGTCGCCGGAGTGACGCGCGACGTCATGGCGCCGTTGCCGATGACGCGACGAGCGGACAGTCACATTGGCGGTGCGTAAGGAAAATCCTGTTGCAGAAATGAAATGAACTACGTACCGTCGAGGTCGGAAGGGCATCGCCATGCGCCTGTCCTCGTCCCTCGGGTGCTTCCGATGGTGCGCCTGGCGAAGCTTCTGCCGTGGAGGGGGGGCGCGGATGACGCACGCTCTTGGATTCGACCATTCCTTGGCTCGGATACGGCCTGCCGCCCCGAGCGCGTGATGCTGGTCTCGGCCCCTGTCTCCCGGCCCCCGGCGGCTCACCGGCGCTCCGGTGTTCACCTCGGCATCGGCGTCAAGCTCGCCGCAGCGACTGTGGTGGTCCTCACCAGCGTCACCGTGCTGGTGGCCAATCAGGTGATCCAGAAGACACGAGATGACCTCGTGTCGGCGAAGGCGAACGCCGCATCGATGATGGCGGATCTGCTGTCGGGTTCCCTGACCGCGTCGCTCGATTTCGGCGATCGGGACACGGCGCAGGGCGACCTCGACCAGCTCCGGTCGAACCGCGCGCTCATCGCCGCGGTCGCGTGGGGCAGCGACGCCGAGCCCGTCGCCAAGATCGGTCAGCCGGAAGGCGGCCTGTCGGTGTTCACCGCGCGCGGCGCCGAGAACCAGGTCCTGGAGCGCGAGATACGCGTCGCCCGCCCGGTCGTGCGCGACGACGGGCGGCGCCTCGGGACGCTCGTCCTCGTCTTCTCCCTCGAGCCCGAGAACGCCGCGTTCGCCGCGGCCCGCCGCAACATCCTCGAGTTCGCGGGCATCGTCGGCGCGATGACGGCCTTCCTGCTCCTCGCGTTCGCGAGGTGGCAGATCGTGCGTCCGCTCTCGCGGCTCGTCGACGCCGCGCGGCGCGTCGGGGAAGGGGACCGCGCCGTCCGCGTGAACGTCCGCACGAACGACGAGCTCGGCCGGCTCGCCGACGTCTTCAACGCGATGAGCTCCGCCATCATCGAGCGCGAGGGCAAGCTCGAGATGGCCACCGAGAGCCTCCGCGAGCTCTTCGACAACATGCGCGAGGCCATCGTGGCCTTCGGCCCCGACGGCCGGCTGGGCAGCGAGGCCTCGAAAGAAGCCAGGCAGCTCTTCGGCGACCGCGCCGCGGAGGGCAACCACGTCGCGGAGCTCCTCTACCGCGGCGGGCCGCTCTGCGTCGAGAGCCAGGCGCTCCGGCAATGGGTCGACGCGGCGTTCGACGCCGAGGTCGACGCCTTCCAGGAGGTCGCCGAGCTCGCCCCGCGCGAGGTGTGGTTCGAGCGCGCGCCGGGCGACCGGAGGTTCTTGCGGATCGAGCTCTGCCCCATCGTCTCCGGCCAGAAGATCGCGCGCATCATGCTGCTCGCGACCGACCAGACCGAGCTCAGGCGCCTCACGGAGAGCGTCAAGACGAAGGACGAGGAGCACGCGCGCCAGATCGCCGCCATGCGCCGCCTCATCGCCGGCGGCGGCCAGGTCTTCGTCCGCTTCATCGAGATCTCGCGCGAGCGCGTGGCCCGGTGCAGCGAGATCCTGATGCCCGGCGGGGAGCTCTGCCCCGCGGACATCGACGAGCTCTTGCAGCAGCTGCACACCATGAAGGGCGAGGCCCGGTCGTTCGACCTGGAGCGCCTCGCGGACGAGATCATGGCGCTCGAGGACGAGCTCTCCAGGGTCCAGGGGCGCGCGCGCTCGGAGGACAGGCCCTCGGTCGAGGGGCACGCGGCGTCGTGGCGCGCGCGGCTCACCCGCGTCGCGGACGAGCTCACGCGCGCGCAGGAGACGTTCGTCGACGCCTCGCCCGTGGGCAGCGCGATCCTCGACCAGATCACGGTCCGCCGCACGGACGTCACCCGGCTCGGCGAGCTCGTCGGCCCGCAGGGCGGCGAGGCCGCCGAGATCGTCCGCCGCCTCGCGGCCCGGCCGTTCGGCGAGGTGCTCGCGCCGCTCCTTGAGCGCGTCCCTCGCTGGGCCGAGCGGGAGGGCAAGCGCGCCCGCCTCGAGATCGACGGCCGCGAGGCCTCCATTCCTTCGGATCTCGCCCGCTTGCTCCCGGGCGTGTTCCTCCACCTCGTGCGGAACGCGATCGCCCATGGAATCGAATCCCCCGACGCGCGCGCCCGGGTGGGCAAGCCCGAGGTGGGCGTGATCCGCGCCAGCTGCGTCGAGGACAGGCCGCTGCCCACCCTCCTCGTCGAGGACGACGGTCAGGGCATCGACTTCGACGCGCTCGCGACGAGCGCCGGCGTCGATCCGAAGGATCTGCGCCGGACGCGCGAGCTCCTGTTCACCCCCGGCGTGAGCACGAAGGGCGACGTGAGCGACCTCGCGGGCCGCGGCATCGGCCTCTCCGCGGTCCGCGCCGATCTCCTCTCGGTCGGCTGGCTCATCGAGGTGGACGCGTCGCGCCAGACCGGCGCGGCGTTCGTGATCCGCCCCCAGGCTGTCCCTCTCAGCAACGGAGAATGACTCGATGTCACACGGCGGACGCATCCTGGTGATCGATGACAGCGAGATCGTGCTGATGCGGATCCGCGTCGAGCTGTCGAGCGCCGGCTACGAGGTGGTCACGACGACGCAGCTCGTGGGCACGGCCCGCCACCTGCGCGGCTGCGATCTCGTCATCGTCGACTTCTTCATGCCGGGCCTCGACGGCGCCGCCGTCCTCCGCTCGCTCAAGGCCGCGGTGCCCGAGGGCGAGAGGCCGCCGCTCTTCTACCTCTACACGACGGACGCCGAGGCCGGATCGCGGTACGCGGAGCTCGGCTTCGACGGCGTCTTCAGCAGGAAAGGCGATCTGCTCGCCCTCACCCCGCAGGTGCAAGCGGCGCTCCGCATACGCAAGCTCGCCGGCCTGTCGCGCGGCAAGGAACGCAAGACATGACGCCTCGCCGGCGCGCCCTCGTGCTCGGCCTCTTCGTCGCGGCCGCCCTCGCCCCATTCCATGTCATGGCGGAGCCGGCGACGGCGCCCTTCGCCGTGCAAGCGGAGATCGTCACGCGCATCCTGCCGTACGACAGGGGCTTTCCAGAGCGGGTGAAGGGACAGGTCTCTTTCCTTTTGCTCTCCCGGGCCGGCGACGCGGACTCGGCGAGCGCCGCGCTCCAGATGAGGAGGGCCTTGAACGACATCGGCAAGGTGCGTGACAAGCCGATCCGCGTGGAGAGCGCCGAGTACTCGAGCGCGTCCGAGCTCGCCGCGACGTGCCGCGCGCGCGACATCAACGTCGTGTACATCTCCTCGGGGCTCGGCAGGGAGGTCGCCGCGATACGCGGCGCGCTCACGGACACGGGAATCCTGAGCTTCGCGGCCGTGGAGCCCTATGTCTCGCAGGGGGCCGTGCTCGGCGTCGACGTCGCGGACGGCAAGCCGCGCATGAGCATCAACCTCGCGCAGGCCCGGGCCCAGCACATCGACTTCCCCGCTCCCATCCTCAAACTGGCAAGGATCTATTGACGTGAGCTCGACCCGTATCGCACTGCTCTGCGCCGCGTCGCTCGCGTTGTCGACCGCCGCCCCGCGCGAGGCGCGGGCCGAGGACGTCAGCTCGCTCCTCGAGATCCTCGAAGAGAACGTCGTGTCCGGCGCCTCGCGCTCCGCGGAGCGCGAGAGCGACGCGCCCGCCATGTCGTCGGTGATCACGGGCGCGCAGCTCAAGCTCTTCGGCATACGGCGCCTCGCCGACGCGCTCACCTTCCTCGCGAGCGGCGTCTTCGCGCACGACCGCATGTCGGTCCCGGAGGTCGGCGCGCGCGGGGTCGCCCTGACCCGGGACGCGAACAGCCACGTGCTGATCGTGCTCGACGGCATGGTCGTGAACGAGCAGGGCGGCGGCGCCGTCTTCCTGCACGATATCCCGATCGAGATCGTCGACCATATCGAGGTGGTCCTGGGCCCTGGCTCCGTGCTCTACGGCGCGCAGGCCATGCTGGGGGTCATCAACGTCGTCACGAAGAAGGCCGCCGATCACCAGGGCATCCGCGCCTCCCTGACGCTCGGGGCGTCGCCGCCGCTCGACGAATCGGGCGACATCAGGGCGCCGGACCTCGAGGGCCTCGGGGGCGAGGGCACGGCGGCGATCGGCTTCGGGCGCCGCTTTACGCTGCTCGGGCAGCCCGCGGGCGTGGTGGCGGCGGTCGACATGCACCGCTTCGAGGGGCCCGAGGTGAGCTTCCCGAAGCAGCGGCTCCCGGTCCTGGCGGACGGCGTGTCCGTCATGGATCTCGGCTCGCACGCCGAGCCCGGCTTCTGGGGCGGCACGGTGGAAGAGCAGTGGTTTCGCCGCAAGGCAGGCGCCTTCGTGCGCCTCGACGTCGGCGACCTGAGCGCCGTCGCGCAGGCGACGCGCGCGTCGTGGGCCGCGCCCTTCATGGATCTCCACGAGAACCGCGTCGGGGCCTTTGACGACGCCCGCAACGACAACACGCAGTCGCTCGTCCTGACCAGCGTGCGTTACCGCGACCGCCTGAGCGAGCGGCTCGAGGGCGTGGCGCGCGGGTACTTCGGGTACAGCCGGATCGAGCGCTCGCGCTACGTGGTGGGCCACGATCCGCTCGTGCCGCACGTCCCGCTCGACGTGCTCGATCCGGAGCAGTGCCCGCGCGGCCCGTCCGGGCCTTGCCGGAAGGAGGCGCTGTTCCTCTCCCGCTGGTTCGGGCTGGAGCTCCAGGCGCGGTACGACTGGGCGGGCGACGGCGCCTTCACGACCATGGCGGGCCTCGATGGGCGCCTCCGCACGTCGGCCTACGAGTTCGTCGCGTTCGACGAGCTCACGGGGAAGAGTTATGGCTCCGACCCGGCGCGCACGCGCTGGCACGGCGGCGGACACCGTCTCGAGGACGAGGCCGCGCTCGGGGCCTATGTGCAGCAGACGCTCCGCCTGTTCCGGCCCCTCTCGCTCAACGCCGGGATCCGGGTCGACCTCGACTCGCGTATCCCCCTCGAGTACGTGGCGAACGCGATCTCACCGCGCGCCGCGCTGATCCTCACGCCGGACGAGCGGGTGTCGCTCAAGCTCATCTATTCGAGCGCGTTCCGCGCCCCCAGCTTCGTCGAGCTCTACACCGTGAGCGGCAGGCTCCTGCCGAACCCGGACGGCCTCAAGCCGGAGAAGGTCTCCTCCCTGGAGGCGGTCTCGTCGTTCCGGAGCGGCGCGTACTCCTTCACGGCCGGCGGCTTCTACTCGGAATGGCGGGACGTCATCGAGCTCCAGCTCCTGAGGGCGAAGGCGCCCAGCGTCTCGAGGTACAACAACGTGCCAGGCATCGAGAACTACGGCGCGAACCTCGGCTTCGAGACGAGCTTCCTCGAGCGGAAGCTGCGCGTCGGCGTCAACTCCACGTTCGCCGCGACGCGACGCCGCATGTCCGCCGAGCAGATCCATCGGAACGCGCCGTTCGGCACCGGCGACGACGTCCCCATCACGGTCGCGCCGCAGGTGTACGGCAACGCCCGCGTGTCGTACGAGGTCGGCGCTGGCGCCGTGTCCCTGGCGGCCGCCTACATGGGCCGGCGGATCGCCGACCAGGCCTACTATGGCGGTGATCCGTCGAACATCGCCCCTCGCCCCGAGGTGCCGCCGCAGGTCGAGCTCCGCGCGGCGGTGACGGGCGCGATACCCGGGGTGAAGGGCGCCGGGTACCTGCTCGGCGGGCAGTACGCGTTCTCGGCCCATGAGCCCTACGTCGTCGGCCCCAACCAGGGGCAGCCGCGCTACCTCGTCGAGAGCGGCCCCACCGCGGATTTCGCGTTAAAGAACCGCCTTACGCTCTTCGCCGGGATCGAGCTTCACCTCGATGACGACGCCGCCGCGGGCCGCCCGGCCGCGGCGGCCAGGCCCTCCTCCATCGCGACCGTCGGGCGCGCGAGCCACGGAGCTTCACCGTGAAGAGCACACGTTTTCCCGCGCTCCTCCTCCGCTTGTCGGCCACGACAGGCCTCCTTTCGGGGGGCTGCGTCGAGGTGGGCCACCCCATCGAGGTGGGCTGCTTCGTCGACGACGACAACCCGAACTGCTTCGACACGGGCGTCTCCGCGAGCTCTTCTCAGGCGAGCGGGACGACCGGGGCCGGCGCGGCCGGCGGAGGCGGCGCGAGCGCCGAGGGCGGAGGCGGCGCGGGCGCGAGCGCCGATGACGGGGGCGGCGCAGGCGGTCACGGCGGCTCAGGCGGCGCGGGCGGTCACGGCGGCTCAGGCGGCGCGGGCGGCGTGGGCGGCGCCGGGCTGTGATCGCGCTGGCCATCTCCTCATTACGGTGGATTGCGTCAACCTATCGCCCCATGAGGGGCCGAATCGTTCACCGTGGAGTCATCTCCGACGGCACCCTACTGTCGATTGGCATGCTCTCCGGCTGGAACTCGCATTGTCGGCATTGTTGCGAACGAGGGAACGAGGACGTAAAAGGCGTTGACAGTCGATTCTGTTTCCCATAGTCGTAATGATGCAACTCGGCTGGACCGTCGTGTCCCTGTCGTGAAGGGGGAGCGTGCACGACCGTAATTTCTCTGGCGGTCTCCTCCTGGCGACGCGCGTCAGGGAGCCATCGACATGAAGGCGAGCGTCATCGTCATCGATGTACCACGAGAAACGAAGTGTGATCTCCTGCCCTGACCGGGCAGGGAGCCCTCGAGAGAAGTCCCCGCGATGCCCGCGATGAACGAGACCGAGGCCAGCCGGATGCAGGGCGCGACGAGCTCGCGAGCCCAGCAGATACTCGACGCCTTGCCGGCGATCGTGTGTGTCCTGGACCTCGCGGGATGGCGGCTCACGGGGCACAACGCCGCGCTCGTCCGGGCGATCGGCTGCACGGAAGAAGAGCTCCTCTCGCGGGGCGTCGAGGCGCTCTCGGCGCGCATTCACCCCGACGATCTCGCCGGCCTCGCCGCGCGCGCGGCCGAGCTCGCCGCGGCGCGCGACGGCGGGGTCGTCGAAGGCGAGCTGCGGGCGCGGAGCATCGGGGGAGGGCAGCGCGAGCGCGTCTTCGCCGTGCGCGCGGAGGTCTTCGCGCGAGGGGACGACGGCGCCGTGCGCGAGGTCGTCCTCTTCGCCGAGGACGTGACCGCGCGAAAGCGCCGCGAGCAGGGCGGCCGCAGGAGAGACGCGGTGCTCGCGGCGCTCTGCGACCGCGCCCCTGTCTTCATGTACGCGAAAGACCGTGACGGCGCCTTCCTCCTGGCGAGCCGCTCGACGGAGGAGCTCGTCGGGGCGACCCCGGGCAACATGCTCGGAAAGACCGATAGCGACTTCTGTCCGGCGGAAGTTGCGTCTATTTACAAAGACGTCGATGACCTGGTGCGGAGGACCGGCGCCCCGTTCGAGGCCGAGGAGCTCGTCCCGCAGGCCCAGGGCGATCGGACCCTGTACACGATCAAGTTCCCCCTCCGCGGCGAGGGCGTCCCGGAGGGCGCGGTCGCCGGTATCTCTGTCGACATCACGCGGGTCAAGGCGGCGGAGCGCGAGCGGGAGGCCGCGCGGGACGAGCTGATCGCGGCGCAGCAGGACACGATACGTGAGCTGGTGACGCCGCTGCTGCCGATCGCCGAGGGGGTGCTCGTGATGCCGCTCATCGGCTTCTTCGACGGCGCGCGGGCGAGCCGTATCATCGAGACGCTGCTGCAGGGGGTGGAGAGGCACGCGGCCCGCATCGCGATCATCGATATCACGGGGGTCAAGGCGGTGGACGTCCAGGTGGCCGAGATGCTCGTGCACGCCGCGCGCGCGGTCGGGCTGCTCGGCGCGCAGGTGGTGCTCACCGGCATCCAGCCGGCGATCGCGCGGACGCTCATCGAGCTCGACGTCGACCTCCGGGGCCTTGTCACGGCGGGGACGCTGCGGAGCGGCATCGCGTATGCGTACCCGGTCGGGCAAGCCCGCGGCGGACAGGAGCCGCGCGACTTGCGGCGTGAATGAGGGCGAGGCGCGCCGAGCGCGCGCCATCGCAGGGGGTCCCGGATGTCGGCGCGCGCACAGCCGCGCCGAGCCGTCAGGGGACGGTGAAACGGGTCGAGCAATATCGAGAAGAGGAGGGGATTCATGGTCGATCGCGCCATCATCGGGGGCATCCTTCTGGCGACCAGCGCGCTTGCCTGCAGCTCGAGCGAGAGCACGGCAGAAGCGCCGCTGACCATCGCTTACATCACCCACAACAAGTGCAATCGGTTCCACGATCTGGGTCGCGCGGGCGCCGCGCAGGCGCAGAGCGAGCTGTCGACGACGAGCGCGCGGCCGGTCAACGTGATGATCCTGGACCCTGAATGTCCGGAGCTCACGGAAGACGGCAAGCCGCTGGACCCCGACGACGCCTGCTACCTCTCCCGGCCGCAGATGGAGGTGCTGCAGGAGGTCATCGACATGAAGGTGGACGCGATATCCATCGATGTCTTCAGCGGGGAATGCGAGAACGACCTCATCAACAAGGCGGTGGACGCCGGCATCAAGGTCGTCACGTACGGCGGCGACGCCCCGGCCAGCAAGCGCCACACCTACTACGGCATGGACAACAAGGCCGCCGCCGCCTTCCTCATGGATGCGCTCGCGACCATCAACGGGAAGACCGGCAAGATCGCCTTGCAGACGATGATGGATGACGACGGTAACGGGGTCTACACCCCCACCCCCGCGGGGACCTTCATCGACCGGCTCGCCGGCTTCTCCGAGGCGCTGAAGAAGTACCCGGACATGACGAACGCCGTGAGCCTCCCTTGCGTGTGCTGCGACTACGCGAACCCCTTCTGCGCGCAGACCGCGGAGGAGGCTTTGAAGAGCGATCCGGAGATCACGGGCTTCTTCTTCTCCTACAGCAAGCTCCTCGGCGAGCCCGACCTCGAGGCGAACGCGCCGCTGCTCACCGCGAGAGCGAAGGAGAAGACCATCCACTCGGTGGCCTTCGATACGCTGCCGGAGTACATGGATCGCATGCGCGATGGGTACGTGGACGTGCTCCTCGGTCAGAAGCTGTTCGGCTGGGGCTACGATACCGTCATGCTCGCGTACGATCTGGCCACCACCGACCGGCAAGTGAGCGCCTTCACCGACGCTGGCTGGTACGTCGTCTGTCCGAACAACCTGGAGGAGTTCGAGCGCAACACCCAGGCGATGGACTACCGGACGCCCCTGTCGAAGTGCAGCTTGCTCCCCTGAGCCCGCTGTTGCTCAGCACGGTAGGCTGCATTGCGTGACGCGCGCCGCCGCTGTCGCTTGCGCCGGTAGGCCAGGCTACTGCGCTGCGGTGCGCCAGCCGGCCATCCGCGACAGCGAGGCGGCGCAGCGTCTTCGGTTTCGCCGCGCGCGCGCCGTGGCTATCATGGGTCGAGCTCTGGTCCGCGCGTCCGCCGCCGGGCCTGGAAGGAGCCGCCATGAGGAGAGGCCTGCCGCGATGAACGAGACCAGGGCCAAGGAGCAGCAGGACGCGCTCAGCGCGCGAGCCCGGAGGATGCTTGACGCGGCGCCGACGATCCTGTGTGTCGTGGGCCTCGACGAGCGGCGGCTCGTCGCGCACAACGCCGCCCTCGCCCGTTCGCTCGGCTGTACGGGCGAAGAGCTCTCGACACGCGGCGTCGAGGCGCTCTCGGATCGGATCCACCCGGACGACATGGCCGGCCTCGCCGCGAGCGCGGAGCGGCTGAGGGGGGCGCGGGACGGCGAGGTGATCGAGGGCGAGCTCCGGGCGCGAGGCCGAGAGGGAGACGAGCGCATCTTCGCGGTGCGCGCGGAGGTCTTCGCGCGAAGCGAGGATGGCGCCGCGCGCGAGATCTTCCTGTCGGCCGAGGACGTGACAGCGCGAAAGCGCCGCGAGCAGCGCCTCCACAGGAGCGAGTCGCTGCTCGCGACGTTCTGTGATCACGCGCCGGTCCTCATGTATGCAAAGGATCGGGAAGGCGCCTTTCTCCTGGTGAGCCGCTCGGTGGAGGAGCTCGTCGGGGCGACCCCGGGCAGCATGCTTGGAAAGACCGACAGCGACTTCTTTCCATCGGAAGTTGCGTCTATTTACAAAGACGTCGATGACCTGGTGCGGAGGAACGGCGTCCCGCTCGAGGCCGAGGATCCCGTCCCTGACGCCCGAGGCGAGAAGACGTTCTACTCGATCAAGTTCCCTGTCTGGGGTGAGGGCATCCCGGAGGGCGCGGTCGCCGGTATCTCTGTCGACATCACGCGGGTCAAGGCGGCGGAGCGCGAGCGGGAGGCCGCGCGGGACGAGCTGATCGCGGCGCAGCAGGACACGATACGTGAGCTGGTGACGCCGCTGTTGCCGATCGCCGAGGGGGTGCTCGTGATGCCGCTCATCGGCTTCTTCGACGGCGCGCGGGCGAGCCGGATCATCGAGACGCTGCTGCAGGGGGTGGAGAGGCACGCGGCCCGCATCGCGATCATCGATATCACGGGGGTCAAGGCGGTGGACGTCCAGGTGGCCGAGATGCTCGTGCACGCCGCGCGCGCCGTGGGGCTGCTCGGCGCGCAGGTGGTGCTCACCGGCATCCAGCCGGCGATCGCGCGGACGCTCATCGAGCTCGACGTCGATCTGCGGGGCCTTGTCACGGCGGGGACGCTGCGGGGCGGCATCGCGTACGCGCTGAAGCGAACGTGACAGCACGGCGCCCCGCGCCGCCAGGCGCTTCGCCCCGCTGCGTGGGCGCCTGCCGACCCACGGGTCGCTCAAGCTGGCCGCGCCGGTCGGCGCGTCATTGCAGCGTGCAGATGAGCCGCTGGCCGCGCACGGAGTAGGCGCCGTCGCGCTGCTCGATCCAGGCGACGAGCAGCTTGACGCCGAGCTGCGCGACGGTCGAGCCGAGGATCTGCGCGCTGCTGCCGTCCGGGAGGGAGAAGATGAGCTGGTTGGGGAGCACGTTCTCACCTGTTCGGGTGAACCAGCCCAGGCTCACGCTCTTTCCAGGCGGCGGCACCAACGCAAGATACACGTTCTCGCCGTCGCTCGCGACGGGGCCCGGGGGGTTGTACTGGTTCACATTCTGGAGCTTGAAGACAGGGGTGAAGCCGGGCGGGGGAACCTGTCCGAGCGACAGGAAGTCCCTTACGACGCCAACCTCCGCCGAGAGCGTGAGCCTCGGCGGAGGGACGAGGTGCACCATCAAGAGCGTGACGCCATCGCCGTCGGGCAGCGGGAACGCCCCGAAGAAGGACTCCACCTCGTCAGGAGACGGGCTGAACTGGATCTGGTGCGCCACGCCGAGATCGGCGCGAGAGGCGCCCGTTCTGAAGAACGCCTCTCCGGTCGCGCTGTCATCCAACAAGAGGAGGTGCTGGCCGTTCGTGACGGTGTAGTAGCGAACGTTGAGCGAGGCATCGGTACGTGCGCCCTGGGCCACCAGGGTCGGCGCAGGCTCGGCCGATCCACCGACGACGAGCGCTCGCGTCGAGCCGCCCGGCGCCGCGCAGGTCGCGGCGTAAAGGGTGTTATCGCCCGCCGCGACGAACGCCATCGACGTCGCCACGCTGGGGCTCGAGCACTCCGGTGCGAGCGCGGGAAACCGCTGGAACGTCCCCTCGGACGAGACGCCGTCGGCGGTCGTGGGGAAGACGAGCTGCCCGATCTCGTACCCCACCCTGCCTTGAAGGATCACCCGCCCTCCGGATTCGCGGCCGGTGACGAAAGCCGCGCCGTCGGTGAACGGGAACTCCGCCTTCGACCCGGCTGGCTCCCCGATCTCGTGCACCGTCCCGATCACGAGCCGGCTGGCAGTCTTGTCGATGATCGAGGCAAATACGCCATCGGGTCCGCTCGCCAGCACGAGCGAGGAGGTGTCGACCTCGTGGCCGCCGAGGTCTTCGGACGTGAGGATGTCGAACGGCTCGAGGTCGAGCGCGCACTTCGCCTCGGCCGGCTTGCAGACGCCGTCCTGACAGACGCCGCTCGGGCACCCGAGAGAGACGCTGCACGCTCCGCCGCCGTCGCCTCCTTGGCTCAGCTCCGCGTCGGTGCGCACGCCCGCGATGATCTGGCAGCCGGCGACGAGCAATGCTCCGCCGACGATGACGATCCTCCATGGTCGCACCTCACGCATTTCAAAAGCTACCTCGCAACGACAGCCCCGCTGCTCCCGCCCGGGCCGGAGGCACGAGGCGCACTTCCAGCACCGTCGCCGGCACGGCGTCGCTCGACGGCGCGGTCAGGAACACGACCAGGCCTGTGATGAGCGCCGCGCCTCCCGCCGCGAACGCCACATTGGAGATGTTGGCGGTCGTGTTGGCGCTTTGGTGGAGCTTGACCCCCTCGGCGTCACAACGGGGAGGGTCGTCGTCGGTACACCCGTGCTGGTCGCGCGCCTCGCTCATCTTCGAGAGCGTCTCGACACCGAACACAGCGCCCACCGCGATCCCCGCCAGGCCCACCCCGCCCAGCACGAGCCCAGCGGTCCGCTGCGCGCTCCACGAGCTCGCCGCGGGCGCGGCGCTGGTGGCCGCAGGCGCGGGCGCCTCCGGCCCTGGCGCGGGCGCGTCCTCGAGCAGAGGGACGTGCACCGTCCTCTGCCCTGGCTTCGGCTCGACGACCACCTTCGTGCTCCATGCCTTCTTGCCAGGCGCCACCGCCGCGATGGCATGCTCGCCCGGATCGACCGGGATCGCCGAGCCGAACATCGCCGCATCGAGCGGCTTCGCGTTGCGCCGCACCTCGAGCCCCTCGACCCGGGCCTCCGGCGCCACCTCGATGACGAGCCTCGAGAGCTGCGGCTCGAGGAGGCCCGCCCGCCGCCCCGCTTCCTTCGTGCGCCGCCCATCGCCCGCCTTGCGGGCCATCGCCTCGGCGTCGTTGAAGGTCGCCCAGGCGCTCGCCGTCTCGCCATTGAGCTCATAGCAATCCGCCAGGGCGAGCAGCGTCCCGGCCATTGGGTCCAGCTTCTGGCTGGCGATGAGCTTCGAGCACCCCAGAGCGTAGCTGCCCTGCTTGACGAGCTCGCGCCCCTCGTGGAAGAGCACATCGGCGGCCGCGCGGTCCTCGGCGGTCGGGTCCGCGAGGGCGCGCGGCGCGAGCGATAACGATAGGATCAGCGCACTCGCAGCGATGACACTGCGCTTTACACGCGTCGGTCCTGGGCCACGCACCGATCCCATTATATCGGCACCCCTCGCCGTTGTCTCACCGTTAGCGACGCTCGTCGTACGAGAACGCCGGCTCAGGCTTCGGGGCAAGAACGTCCTTGGCCGGGGGCTTCGCCCTCAGGGAGGGCTTCGTCGCCTTCCGCGTGGCCGTCGCCGCCGGCGAAGGCGCGGTGGGCTCCGCCTGCGCTTTCGCGCTCGCGTCGGGAGAGGCGGGCGCGGAGGGGAGAGCCTGGGGGTCAACGGTCGCGGATGGGGCCGCGTTCGGCGCGCCGGCGGAGGCGGCGGGAGGGGCTGCCGGTGCCGGGGATCGCGCTCGCTCCTGCCCCCCTCCGTCCTGCCCCCCCCAGGCGATCACCGCCAGCGCAGCGCCGGCGAAGAACGCACCGCCGAGGAGAAGGGGAGCCCGATAGCGCGGCTTCGACATCAGCACGACGAAGGGCGATAGGGCTCTGTGGGGCGGGGACGCGGCGGGCGTTGCTTCTGCCATGGCGTCCGGCGGGCGCGGCGCGATCGACCTCGCTGCGCCGGCGCTGGCCGGCGGCGAGGAGGCTCCCACGCGGCGCGGCTCCGGCGTGTCTTTGCCTCCCGGCGAAGACGACCGCGACATGGAGAGCACCCGCGAAACCCGCTCCGGATAGCTCGGCGCTCGCGCGGGCGCGTGAGGCGCGAGGGCGCCGGCGAACGCTGCGACGTCGCTCCAGCGCTGCTCGCGATCGTGCATCAAACACCGCTGGATCACCGCGTCGATCTCCGGCGGCACGTCGCTCCGGCGCTGGTGGAGCGGCGTGGGCTTGGCCGCGAGCATGCGCCCATAGAACTCCGCCATGGTCTCCGCGTGAAAGGGCGTCTCCCCCGCGATGAGCTCGTACAGGAGGACGCCGAGCGCCCAGACGTCGCTGCGCGCGTCGACGTCCTTCGGCGAGCTCATCTGCTCGGGCGACATGTAGTAGGGCGTGCCAAGCTGCTGGTCGTCGTTCGTGAGGGCGAGCTCCGCGCCGCTGATCTTCGAGATCCCGAAGTCGAGGACCTTGATGCACGGCGCGCCGCTGACGTCCTGCGTGACGAAGAGGTTCGCCGGCTTCAGGTCGCGGTGCACAATCCCGGCGGCGTGCGCCTCGCCGACGGCTTCACACGTCTGGAGGACGTACTCCACGGCGTCGTCGAGCGAGAGACACCCACTCTCCTTGAGCAACGCGGCGAGGTCACGCCCTTCGAGGAATTCCATGACGATGTACGGCGCGCCGCTCTCGAGGGTGCCGACGTCGAACACGCGGGCGACGTGCTGGCTGCGCAGCCGCACCGCCGCGCGCGCCTCGCGCAAGAAGCGCGCGCGCACGTCGGCGGTGACGTGGTGGGCCGAGCGCATGAACTTCACGGCGACGCGCTGGTCGAGCTCGACGTGGAGCGCCGCGACGACGACCCCCACCGCCCCCGCGCCGAGCACACGCTCCACGCGGTACTTGCCCGCCACGACGTCGCCGGGCCGGACCGGGGCTTGGATCATGGCTTACCATGTGGTCTCAGCGGCTCCTGGAGGTCAAGCGTCGCTTGATGGGCTCGCGCGCGTTCCGCTGACAATGACGTCGATGACCTGGCGCGCAGGAACGCGCGGGTGAAGGCGGCGGAGCGCGAGCGGGAGGCTGCGCGTGACGCGCTGATCGCGGCGCAGCAGGACACGATACGTGAGCTCGTGACGCCGCTGTCGCCGATCGCCGAGGGGGTGCTGGTGATGCCGCTCGTCGGGTTCTTGTTGACGCGTCGGAGAATTCCGACATATTGAGGACATGGCTGAAGTCGACGTGTTCTCGGCGCTCGCCAACCCAGTGCGGCGCGAGATCCTGATGCAGCTCCGCATGGGACCTCGCGCCGTGAACGACCTCGCGCGTGGCTTCGACCTGGGCCGCCCCGCGGTGTCCGAGCACCTGCAGGTGCTCCGCAAAGCGCGCCTCGTGCGCGAGGAGCCGCGCGGGCGCGAGCGCTACTACCACCTCGATCCGCGCCCGCTGAGCGAGGTCGACGAATGGCTCAACACGTTCACTCAGTACTGGAAGACGCGCCTCGCCGCCCTCGAAGATCTCCTCGACGAAGAAGGAAAAAAATGAACGCCCCCGCAGCCATCCACCTCGAACATCGTTACTCAGCGCCTCCGTCCGCCGTCTGGCGGGCGCTCACGGATCCGGAGCTGCACGCGCGCTGGTGGGCTCCGGGCGACGTCAGAGCCGTCGTCGGACACCGCTTCGAGCTCGACATGGGGCCCTGGGGCAAGCAGGCCTGCGAGGTGCTCGCCGTCGAAGCGGAGCGGCTCCTCTCGTACCGCTTCGCCATCGGCAAGCTCGACACCATCATCACGTGGCGCCTCACGCCCGAAGGGGCGGGCACGCTCCTCACGCTCACGCACGAGGGCTTCAACCTCGACTCGGCGAGCGGCAAGAGCGCGTTCGAAGGCATGAAGCCCGGGTGGCCCAAGGTGCTGGAGAGGCTCGGAACGACGCTCTGAGCGAGCGCCGAGCAAACCCTCAAGCCCGATGCAAACGCCCTGATCGGCGTCGCTCGTCGTCACGGATTCGCCCGGCGCGCTCCCGTCCTGTCACGCGTCAGCGGATGCTGGTGCTGAACTCGACGCTCGGACCCGGCGCGGAGATGTCGTGGAGCTCCAGCCCCGACGGCGTCCCGTCCCACCAGACGCTTTTCGGGACGGTGTCGGGCCCGAATCGGGGCGCGGACGGACCGCCGAACAGGTCGCCAGCGTCGCCCAGGTGGAACTGGCGCCGCTCGAGATCGAAGCGACCGTCCGCCTGGACCAGCGCGCACTCGTAGTGGTCCCGGGGCGTCATCTGCTCATCGCTGTTGTCGCCCCTCTCGTCGATGCGCCAGATCGCCAGACCCGAGTCCGGCAGCGACCTGTCGCGCCTGGTCTGGAGCCGATTCTCGACGAGGTAGTACTCGGTCTGGCTCCGCGCGTGGATCAGGAACTCGTTGACGCCGGCCCGCAGGGCGCCGCGCATGTTCGGCTCGGCGACCATGACCCGATCGGCCCAGCCCGCGCGGTACTTGAGGTACGCGCCCATGTGCGGCGGGTTCTTCGGATCCGCGTTGGCGCCCAGGCCCATCATGCAATAGGCGCCCACGCCGCTCGACTCGTTGCCGTAGTCGTAGAGGTCCGGGAAATCGCAGAGCATGTGTCCATTCTCGTGGCAGTAGGTGCCGAGCGTGAGCTCGGGGCCCATGTTCGTGAACTGGTAGTCAAAGGCGAAGACGCCCGGCGCGAGCTCGACCCGCGTCGGGAGGTGGTACGCGTGCGGCCAGAGGCCCCTGCCGTGCCTGTTCACGATGTCGCCCGCGTAGAAGACGTTGAGCGCATAGACGCAGCGCTCGTCGTCGACGGTGAGCTGGCTGAAGTCGAAGCCCCTGGACCGGAGCGCGGCGAGCGCCTCCTTGATCAGCTCCCACGCCCGGCTCGGCTGCGCGACCCGCTCGTTCGTGTAATAAGACCGCGGGTGCCGGGCCGTGTAGTACTCGGTGACGACGGTGTTGTACCGGAGCTTCCCGTGCGAGCTCTCATGGAAATAGTCGTACACCGAACCGTTGTTGTCGAACCCGCGGTACCCGGGGTCGTTGCAGAAGGCCTCGACCTCCTCGCGCGGGATGGTGTGCGGGACGTCGGGGAACTGCACGAGGAGGCAGAGGCCGACGAAGTCGCCCGTGGTCGTGCGCTGCGGCGGCGCCGTGAGGACGCCGCGGGCCAGCGGGGCCGATCGCTCGCGGAGGGCGCGCCGGCGGCGCTGCCGCCACCGCGTGTTGCCCACCGGGAGCCCCGGGATCGTGCGGGCCTTCGCCCGGGCGGCGTCGGGGGTGATGCGGAGCCCCGGCGCGACGCCGAGCGCGAGCGGCGCGATCCTGCCGGGCAGCACGCCCGTCGGGACGAGGTCCACGCCGTCGGCGGACAACGTCGCGTACTCATAGAAGCCGGACGCCGGATCCTCGACGAGAGTATACCCGTCGAGCGTCTCGAAGGTGGCAAAGTGCTGATCGCCGAAGCCGCGAACCCGCAACGTGGTCCCGTCGGGTTGGCTGAACGTGAACTCCTTGCCGTGGAAAGGAATCGTCATCTCCTGCCTTGCTCGTCGCCGGCGGGGCCAGGGCGAACGTTCGGCGTCGCCGTGCCCATCACGGCGCCCTCGCTGATCGTCCGCCCCCAGCCCGGGCCGGCGTTGCCGCGGCGCGCTTGCAGCGCCCGTGCCTCGCGGGAACCCGCGCCGAGAGCGCGATGACGCCCGTGGGCGGCGGCGAGGCGACCGCGCGGGCTTGCGTCAACGAGCAACGGTTTGCCTGACGCCCGGCTAGACAGCGCGCGCGTAGCGACCCGGGGGCTGGCCCACGTGACGGCTGAACGCGGTGCTGAAGGTGCTCGCCGAGCCGTAGCCGACGCGCTCGGCGACCTCGGCGATCCCGAGACCATGGCGGCGGAGCAGATCCCTCGCGACGGCCATGCGCCAGCCGAGCAGGTATTCCATGGGCGGCAGGCCCACGGTGCGGGTGAAGCGCTCGAAGAACGCCGAGCGTGAGAGGGCCGCGGTCCTGGCGAGCTGGGCGACCGTCCACGAGCGCGCGAGCTGGGCGTGCATCTGCCGTATCGCCGGCGCGAGCCGCGGATCGGCCAGCCCGCGCAGGAGCCCCGGTGGCGCGTCTTCAGCCGAGGTCGACCGCAGCGCTTCGATGAGCAGCACCTCGACGAGCCGCGTGAGCACGAGGTCGCGCCCCGATCGCTGCTCGCTCGATTCGTCGCCCACGAGCCGCACGAGCACCGAGAGGCGCTCGACGCCGCGCACGTGCAGCACCGCTGGCAGCAGCGACACGAGCAGCGCCGCGTCGGGCGAGTCGAAGAGGAAGTAGCCGCCGAGCAGCCGCACGTCCGGGCGTCCACCGCGCGTGCCGTGGCGGACCTCGCCCGTCGGCGCGGGCGTCACCTTCGGGTCGACGCGCTCTGGCCTCACCGGCTCGAAGCCCGACAGGGTGAACCCCGGCGTCGCCGGCAGGAGCACGAAGTCGCCCGCCTCGAGCGTCAGGGCGCGCTCACCGTCGACGGCGAGACGACAGCTGCCCTCCAGCACGGCGCAGAAGCTCGGCTGGCCGAAGTCCGCGTAGCGGACCCCCCAGCGACCGGCGCCGCTGATGCGCTTCGAGAACACGGCGCGCGGCTGGAGCAGCGCGATGACCTCCGAGAGAGGGTCGTTCATGTCTGGACTCTAGCAAACGAAACGTGGACTACCAATGGTAGATAGTCCAGCGCGCCGTCGCTATCTTCCCTTCATGAACACTGTGCTCATCACCGGTTGCTCCTCGGGATATGGACTCGAAACCGCGCGCCACTTCCACGCGCAGGGCTGGAACGTCGTCGCCACCATGAGAACGCCTCGAGAGGACGTGCTGCCTCGGTCGGACCGGATGCGCGTGATCGCGCTCGACGTGACGAAGCCCGAGAGCATCGCGGCTGCGCTCGAGGCGAGCGGGCCCATCGACGTTCTCGTCAACAACGCCGGCATCGGGCTCCTGGGCGCCTTCGAGGCCACGCCGATGACCACGGTGCGCGAGGTGTTCGAGACCAACACGTTTGGCGTGATGGCGATGACGCAGGCCGTGCTGCCCCAGCTCCGCGCGCGGCGATCGGGCGTGGTGGTGAACGTGACGTCGAGCGCGACGCTCGCGCCGATGCCGCTGGTCGCCGTGTACACAGCGAGCAAGATGGCCATCGAAGGGTTCACCGCGTCGCTCGCGTTCGAGCTCGAGGACTTCGGCGTGCGCGTGAAGCTCGTCGAGCCGGGCTACGGCCCGACGACGCGCTTCACGAGCAACGGGGGACCCCGCATGGAAGGCCTGATCCCCGACGCCTATGCGCCTCTCGCGCAGCGCATCTTCGCCTCCTTCGGGCAGCCTGCCCTGGTGACGAGCGAGTCCGACGTGGCCGAAGGGGTGTGGCGCGCGGCGAACGACGCGTCGGGGCAGCTCCGTTTCCCTGCCGGTCCCGACGCGGTGGCGCTGGCTGCGGCCAGATGAGCGACCACGTGGTGTCGGGGGGGCGATCGATGAGAATGATGGAGATTCATTCCTCCGGGAACTCGCCGCAGCGGCCGCTCCCGCGGCAGACGCCGCTCGCGCAGCTCTCGTGTCGATGACACCGCCGGCCGGGCGCCAGCTTGCAAGCGCCCGCGCCATTGCAGACCTTGTCGTCCAGCACGCAGTCCGGATCGTCCTCGACTCCGGGCCCGAGGGGCGAGCACGTGCCCACCGACCGCTCGACGTTGCAGGCCATGCAGGTCTCGTCACAAGCGGTGTCGCAGCAGACGCCGTCGACGCATTTCCCGCTCGCGCAATCCCTCGGCCCGCCGCACGCCTGGCCGTTCGCGCCCCTGCACGCGCCCGCTATGTCGCAGACGCGGCCCTGGCCGCACGGCGAGCCTGCAGCCACGACGTGCGTGGCGACCCCGCGCTTGCACCCGTCGCTCGTGCATGGGTCGCCGTCGTCTTCGGCGTCGGCGTCGTCCGGCGCAGGATACGGCTGCCCCGCAGCGCAGGTGAGGATCTGGCAGTCGCCCGTGATCTGCCCGGACGGCAGGGCCGGCACGCCGTCGAGCGGGACATTGACGCACGCGCCCGCGGTGCACGCGTCCGCGGTGCATGGATTCTCATCGTCGCAGTCGGTCGCCTGCGTCTCGGCCGCGCACGCAGGGGCCTCTCCGTCCCAGCCGGCGCCGGGGTCACCAGCCCCGACCCCCTGATCCCCGCCGCTGCCGGCGCCTGCGCCGCCGGAGCCCTGGAAGCTGCGGGCCCTGGGCGAACAGCCCGCCAGCGCGACGACGAGGCACAGCGGCACCGATGTCGCCTGCACGCGGCCCGTGCGGCGGAGCGGACGTGCTGAGATGTGAAATGTCCACATGCGCCGAACTCTACTGTCGGTCCAGCTCACCCGCACATCAGACTTCTTCTTTCGAGCGGCCATGGACGAACGGCGCGCGCGGTTTGCCGGCGGCGGAGCGCGCAGGTAGGCTCACGCTCCGTTCGAGGCGCGTCACCGCCGTCCGGCGCGCCACCCCACCGCATCTGCCCGCCGTACACCGGTGCTCCGCGCGCGGCGCGCGCAACACCGCTTCTCCTGATCTTCTCTCTGACGTGCAAGAACGGAGAACTTGAGTACGGCCCTCAGACGAGGCGCGGCGCCTCGCCGATTTCGCCGCCGCGCCTCGCCGCGAGCGCCGCGAGGAACGCTATCCACGCCGCGGGGCCATCGAGCGTCAGGTCGGGCTCGACCGCGGGGTCCGGCCGCTCGGACGAGGCGATGTAGACGCCCACGCCGCCGATCGCCCGGGCATGGGCGATCGCCGGCTCGTCGGTCGTGTCGTCGCCCGCATAGACCACCAGCGTCCCCGGCGGCAGCCGCGCCAGCAGGAACGCGAGGGCGCGGCCCTTGTCGTGCGCGGCGTCCCGAGCCTCGTGGATGCTGCGCCCCCGCATGACCACGAACCCCCGCCGCGCCGCCGCGTCCGCCCACGCCCCGAGCGCGTCGAACGCCGCCGGCCGGGCCTCCGCCGGGACGAGCCGCCAGTGGAGCGCGATCGAGCAGCGCTTGCGCTCGACCCACAGCGAAGGGACCCGCCGCACCGCCGCGTCCGCCTCGCGCTCCAGCGCGTCGAGCGCCTCGGTCGGCGACTCCGCCCGGTACACGAGCTCCCCGGCCGGCGTCGAGATCTCCGCCCCGTGCTCGCCCACGCGCCACGCCGCGCCGATCGCCGCGGTGCGCGCCGCGACGTCCTGGATCGTCCTCCCCGTGACGATCGCCACGGTCGTGCCCGGCGCCCGCGAGAGCGCCCCGAGCGCCCCGAGGGCGCCCGGCGCCGCCACCGCCCCGCCCGAGACCGCGGTGATCTCGGAGATGGTCCCGTCGAAGTCCGTCGCGAGCAGCAATGACGGCGCGGCCGCCGCGCGTTCGACCAATTCAAGAACGTCCATGCTGCACCAGATCTACCACTGGGCAGGCCAGGAGCACGATGGCAAAGCCGGCGCGACCGGGAGCGACCCGGTGGCCGGCTTTGCTGCTTCACGACGGACCGGTCGCCGCCGCGCGCGTCAGAACCGGATGATCACCTCGTGGACGCGGCGCCCCTCGGTCTTGCCCTCGGTGGCCTCCGCGGGCGCGGCGTCGCCCGCGGGCGCCCCCTCCGCGGCGGCCGCCGGCTCGTCCGGCTTGCACTCGTACTTCACGCGCCACTCGGTCTTCTGCACCGTCTGCGTGCTCTCCTGCTTCCGCTTCTTCGGCCCGAAGAAATCCTTCTCACGGCGCTCGCTGGACTCCGCCACGGACTCTTCCCCGATCACGGTCTCGCCCTCTTCGACGATCTCGTAGCTCTCGGGTCCGCCGCAGGTCGTGGCCATCGTCTGGCTCGCCTTCTGCATGGCCACCTCGCGATCGCCCAGGATCGCGAGCTCGCCCCCGACCTTCGTCCGTCTCACGACGCGGACCTCGCCATACGGCTGCCACGAGCACGCGGCCGTGGAACAGAGCATACACGCGGCGATCAATGCATGAATCGCAGAGAATTTCATGCCGTGCACCAGTACCACCCTCGAAATGACGAGGGCAACAACAAAGCGCGGGCGGCTCTGCGCAAAAGCTGCTACCGGCGGCGCGCGCGCGCCTGCTCGCGCCGGGGCACCGGATCACCACCCGCTGCTGCCACGGCAGCAGCGAGGAGGCTCTCGGCCCCGCGTTCCGGCCCGCTCCGGCGCGGCATGGGGGTTGCTGACCGCCGGTGTTCGCCGGCGCGGATCAACAGGCTTGATCCGCGCCGTGCGCCGAGGTCCAACTGCGCTCCTTCATCGACAAGAACCGCTTCCTGCTGGTGTTCGCGGCGCTGTCCTCGGTCATGGGCCTCAGCGTCGGGGTGGCCAAGGTGAGCACGACGCTGTATGCGCTGGAGCTCGGGGCGAACGAGGCGCTGCTCGGGCTGATCTCTGGATCGCAGAGCGTCGGTGTGCTCCTGATGAGCATCCCCATAGGGCTCCTCGTGGATCACCTCGGGCCCTCACGCCTGTTCGTGCTCGGGAGCCTCGTGGCCGGGTCGCTCTACATGGCCTTGCCGGCGGTCCCGTCTCCGGTGTTCCTGCTGGCCTTCACGACGGCGATCAGCTTCTTCATGCCGATGCGCTTCGTCTCGCTGAGCGCCGTGTTCATGCAGCAGCTCGAGACGGTGGGCGAGGGCAAGGCAGGCTGGTACCGCGGCACCCAGTTGGTCGGCATGTTCCTGCTCGGCCCCATGCTCGCGGCCGGCCTCACGAAGGCGCTCGGCTTCTCGGGCACGTACCGGCTCATCGGGCTCTCGTTCCTGATCACCGTGCTCATGTCGCCGATCGTCTTCGGCCCTTACACGGCGCGGTCCGCGCACCCTCGATCGCTCCGCCTCTCCGGCGTCCGCGCCGACCTCGCCCTGCTCGCGCAGGACGTCGAGCTGCGCAGCGTGTGCCTGATCGAGTTTGCGGCCCAGTCGATCAACTCGTTCTTCATGTTCTTCATCATCCCCATCGGCGTCACCGTCGCCCACCTGACGGCGGCCGAGGCGTCGGGGCTCCTGGCCTGGCAGGGCGTGACGTTCATCTTCGCGCTGTTCGCGCTGGGGGGCCTCGTGGGCCGGGTGGGGCACGAGCGCGTCTACCTCGCGAGCCTGGTCCTCGTCCCGAGCGCGCTCCTCCTGCTCGGCCTCTCGCGCGATCTCCTGCCGCTGCGGGCCGGCGGCCTGCTGCTCGGCCTCGGGCTCGGCATCCTCCAGATCGCGAACCTCACCCGCATCGCCCGGATCGGCGCGCGGGCGGGGCGGGGCAAGGTGGCCGGCTTGCAGGCGCTCGTGGGGCCGTCCGGCGGCCTGTTCGGCAGCGCCGTGGGCGGCCTCCTGGGCCGGAGCCTGGGGCTCCAGACGATGTTCCTGCTCCTGTCCGTGTTCTTCGGCGTGCTCCTCGCCGTGGCGCGCAGGACGTCCCTCGCGGCGGCGGCGAGCCCCGCGCCCGCCGAGCCCGCCGCCGCAGAGTAACGGCCGAGGAGAGACGACCACCATGCGAGAGCTCGACAAGCCATCTTCGATCGCCACGACGCGCCGCAGGCTCGCGGCGGCCCTCTGCGCCGCGCTCGCGCTCGCGGCCTGCTCGAAGGGAGACCACGGCAGCGGCGACGGCGCCGCCGGCGACTACGAGGTGCAGGAGCTGCGCTATCAGGGGTTCTCGGGCATGGTCTCGGTGCCCGAGCTGGCGGAGGATCTCGGGTACCCACGAACGTGCTCAACCCGTTCGCGGCGACACAGGGGCAGTGACGGCGCCGGCCGCGGCGCGTCCCGCTCGCCGCCGCTTGCGGTAGAGGAGGAATTTGCCGTGGTTCACGGCCCGCGCGTCATGGCGCTGGCCTCTCCTACGATCGCCGCCGGAGGATGTGCTGGAGCAGCTGGCGCGAAACGTTCAGGAGCTTTGCTGCCTTCCGGCGGTTTCCCCCGGCGCGCGCGAGCGCCTCGTCGACCATGACGGTGCGCACCTGCTCCTCGACGTCCTGGATCGACGCCCGCCCCACCGCCGCGCGCACCTGAGGCCGGAGATCGGGCGGCCGGGCCAGCGCGTCGTCGATCGTGCGCTCGAGCTCCTCGAGGCGCAGCGGCTTCTCCAGGAACGAGCGCACCCCTATCTGGGCGAGCCGGAACGAGACGGCCGGGCTCGCCGAGCCGCTGATGGCCACGATCGTCGGCGCGACAGCGCAGGTCATCGCTCGCTCCACGACGTCGACGGCGTTCCCGTCCGGGAGCATCACGTCGGCGATGATCCCTTGAAATACCCCGTCTGCGAGCGCGCGGTGCGCCTCGGCCACCGACGCGCACGCGACGACCTCGGCGCCGCGCGCCTCGAGCGCCTCGTGCAGCGCGCGCCTGAGCCTCGCGTCATCCTCCACGACCAGCCAGCGTAACATCGTATGGTAGAATGCCCCCGGTTCATGGGGGCGCATAGTCTCAAGAGGGCGGAGCTGGCCAGCCTCCCGGCGGTGTCGGCCCTGTCAAATGGCGCTCAGCTCGACGCCCTCATCACGCGCGAGGCGCTGCGGGGTGAGCGCACCGCCTCGATCGCGCGGAGCATCTTCTGTGCGGCCCTCCTCGCGCGGTTCCTCGCCGTCGGCGGTTTGACGCCGTCAGGCTCTCACGCGCGCTCGCTCATCGAGGTTCCGCTGCTCCTCGGCGCGGTTGCCGCCTCGCTGTACGTGTGGTGGCGGAGCCGGAAGACCGATGCCCCTCCTCACCTGATCCTCGTCTCGGTCGGCCTCGACGCGCTCCTGTGTTTTCTGGCGCTGCTGCCGAACGTGCTCTGGCCCTGGGACGGCTACCCGGGAATCTTGCACCTGCCCGATATGGCCGGGCTCCTCATCACGGTGTCCGTGAGCGCGTTCCGGCTCGTCCGCCGGGCGGTGCTCCTCGCGACGGCGGCGAACGCGCTCTCCGCGCTCGTGCTCATCGCGCTCGACCGCGCGCTGAACGGCGGCCACCACGGCGACTTCTGGGCGCCGGCGTCGCTCTTCTTCCTCCTGCTCCTGACGGCGGCCAGCGCGGCGCTCCTCGCCACGATGCGCACGGTGCGCGTCGTCGAGCTCGGGGCCCGCTCCACGCTGCGCGCCGAGCGCGCTCAGCGGAACCTGAGCGTCATGCTGCACGAGCACCACGACGTGAAGACCTCGCTCTCGGCCGCCCTCATCGACACCGATCTCCTCCGGCGCGAGCTCCTTCGGGTCGAGTCCGCGAGCGCCGAGCGCATGTTGCGAAAGCTGGAGCAGCTCCGCGAGAGCATCGAGGACGTCGCGTCGACCATGGGGCACATCCGCGATCGGACGATGCGCGAGCTCGACGCGCTGCGCGCGACGGCCCCCGCCGAGATCGGCGAGGCGACCCGCGGCGCGCTCCGGGTCGTCCGGCGGCGCTACCAGGCGGTGAGGGTCGACGTCACGGATCGCGCGGAGCGCACCGCGGTCCTGTTCGCGGGGGGGCACGACGTGCTGGAGCGCGTGCTCCTCAACGTCCTCGTCAACGCGTGTGAGGGGACGGGCGAGCGCGGGGCGTCCAGCGTGACGCTGGACGCGCGCCCGCTGGGCGGCGGGCGGGTGGCCATCGAGGTGAAGGACGACGGCCCCGGGTTCCACGACACGCCGAGCCCGAAGCCGGGCGGGTCCGGACAGGGGCTCGGCTTCGTGGCCGGCATGGTGGAATCGAGCGGTGGGCTCGTCCTGCGCGCCAACCTCCCGGAAGGCGGCGCCAAGGTCACCATCGAGCTGCTCGAAGCGCCGGTGTGACGGCGGAGCGCGCGGCGCGCGGACAGGGCGGCAAGAAGATTTGCCCTCATCGCGCCGCTGGCCGCGCGGTACGCCTCGGTGGCGAAGTGGGGACTCGCATGGGCTCCCTCGCTCGCACACCTCGGAAGGATGACCCGGCATGAAGAAAACCAGCCCAATGACAGGTCCTGCGTTGGCTCCGACCTGGATTGCGATCGCCGCGGCCGCGGTGACGTTCGCGGCGTCCGGCCCCGTGAGCGCGCAGGCGCGGCGCTCGCCGATCTTCGATTCGGCGCTCAACGCTCCCGGCCGGCCGCTGCGCGGGTTCGTCGATCTCCACACCCACCCGATGGCGCACCTCGGCTTCGGCGGGCACGTGCTCCACGGCGCTCCCGACGTCGACGTGCTCATGGCGCCGGGGACCATCTACGACCCCAGCGGTCAAGGCGTGTCAGGCGCCACGTGCAATGCGTCGGCGCGGCGCGCCGCCAGCATCGCGGAGGCGCTGGGGACCAGCTACAGCACCCACCGGGGTCACGATTTTCTCACGAACAAGTGCGGCAATCATGTCCGCCAGCTCGTGCTCGGGGAAATGGCGAAATCCCACGGCATCCGCTCGTTCGAGGTCGAGCGCCCCGTGGGGTATCCGACGTTCGCGCACTTCCCGGCGCACAACGATATCCTGCACCAGCAGATGTGGGTCGACTGGATCCGCCGCGCCAAGGAGGGGGGCCTCCGGGTGATGGTCGCGCTGGCCGTCAACAGCCGCACGCTCGCCCACGGCGTCGAGGCAAACCCGCCCATCGACGACAGGGCGTCGGGCAATCTCCAGATCGAAGAGCTCGTCCGCTTCGTCGGCAAGCACGATACGTGGATGGAGATCGCGCGTTCCTCCGCCGATCTCCGGCGCATCGTGGAGAAGAACAAGCTCGCGGTGATCGTCGGTGTCGAGCTGGACGACATCGGCAACTTCGTGTGGAACAGAGCGTCGCCCACGGAGGCCCAGATCCGCGCCGAGATCAAGCGCCTCCACGTCCTCGGCGTGCGCTACGTGTTCCCGGTCCACCTCACCGACAACCTCTTCGGCGGCACCGCCGCTTACGAGGACGAGGTGGCGCGCGCCAACCGCTTCCAGACGGGGAAATGGTGGGACCTCGAGTGCTCCCGCGGAGAGGGCATCACGAAGCAGATCCAGTCGGGGAACGACCTCTTCAAGCTGATGAAGCTCGGCGACGCCGGCGGTCACATCCCGCTCCCGAGCTGCCAGCCGGGGGAAGGCCACAAGAACCGGCTGGGGCTCCTGCCCATGGGCCGCGTCGCCCTCAACGAGATGATGAGGCTCGGGATGGTCATCGACATCGATCACATGTCGCAGCGGATGGTGAGCGACGTGCTCGCATTCACCCGGACGACGCCCGGCGGCGCGTATCCGCTCGTCTCGGGGCACAACGGGCTCCGCGGCTCGAGCGGCAACGAGAACGGCCGGACCAGCGCCCAGTACACGGAGCTCGCCGCGCGCGGCGGGCTCGCGGGCGTCGGCTTCGGCGACTCCGATGCGCGGACTTTCCTCGGGAGCGCGGCCGCCGTGGCGGCGATCACGTCAGGCGGCAAGGCGCTCCAGATCACCCTCGGCTCGGACATCAACGGGATGGTCGTCATGCCGCGCTCTCCCGAGTGCCAGGCGCCCCGGGACCAGGTGGTGACGGTGCCAGGCGACGCCTGGAACCACCCGGCCGCGCAGCTCCGGTGCACAGGGGCCGAGATCGACGTGCGCTCCGCGCGCATCGGCTGCCTCGACATCCAGACCAGCGGAAACCTGACGGGCCTCGTCGGCCGCGCCTGCAATGACAGGACGTCCTGCTCTTACAAGGCGCCGACTCCCGACGAATACAGCCGCGCAGGTGTCCAGGCCGCGACGCGCGCGTTCTGTACGCAGGCCATGGAGATCGTGTACCGGTGCGTCGATCCGGCGGCCACGGCGTGCGTCGATTACTCCAGCTTCCCCAGGGCCCGGATGGGGAGCCGCTCGTGGGATTACAACGAGGAGGGGGTCGTTCACATCGGGCTCTTCCCGGATTTCCTCAAGCACGTCGAGGCGCTTCCGGGCGGAGAGCAGCTCGTCGACCGGCTCTACGGCGGAGCCGAAGGCTTCGCGCAGATGTGGGCGAAGGCCGAGACGGTCGGCCGCTCCATCCCCTGATCCGCGCACGTCCGTCCCGGGGTTGGGGTGACCCGACCCCGGTTGGCCCTGCGCGGCAACGCCGCGCCGCGCGGCCGACCTGGGTCGGGTCCTCGTCCCGCTGTTACTGGCGCATCCACGCCACGAGGAACTTGGTCGTGTTCGCCCCCGGGTTGAACGCGTCGCCCTCGCGGATGCTGGCCGAGAACTGGATGGTTTTGGGCCCGGTCTGGGACGCGCTGAACCCGACAGCGCCGTTGTGGCCATCGACCTGCACGGTGATCGTGCCGGCGACGATGTTCGTCGCGCTCGTGATCGTCTTGAAGCAGCCCCGCGTACCCGGCCAGCCGCTGTTGCAGGTCACCGACGTGAGGCCGATCTGGAGCGCCTGCTCCGCCTCTTCCACGGTCTCCTCGCTCAGGTCCTCGTCGCTCAGGGCCTCGTCGCCCTCCTGCGCGATGCAGCCCGCGAGCGCCATGGAGGCGAGGACGGCGATCATCCCGCCGAGCTTCGCGAGAACCCTCCGGCCCTTCCCGCCCGACCGAGCTCGCCGGTCATCTTCGGGTCGGGCCGCGGTGCAGTCGTCCTGGCCTTCGGGGAGTGTGCCTTGTGCGCTCTTGATGTCGTGTGTCATGTTCCGCCTCCATTCATGCTTTCGGTGTCCGTCGCTCCGGCGGGGTGGTTGCCTTGCGGAGCTCGTACGACGACCGTGACCTGATACGGAGGTGGTACCGCACGGTCAGAGACGCGATAAGGGCAAACGTTCTTGCCCCACCCGCGTCGTCGCCGCGGGCCGGGTCACCATTCGATGGAACCGAAGACCTTGTTCATGGTCTCGAGGGCCCGGATCTCATTGATCATCAGGTTGAAGCCCGGCCACACCAGCTTACCCGTCGAATCTTCGCTGATGTCGAAGTTCGGCAGCCCGTGGTTCGTGAGCAGGATCGCGAACATCTCGCGGTTCGGCTCAGGATCGATCACCATGAGCGTCCCGGCGCCGCCCGTCTTGCTGTAGGCGACGCTCGAGGTCGCCTCCCCGCCGGGCCACGAGCCCCCGTCCCACATCTCCCAGCCGTACCCCTTGCGCGAGTAGAACAGATTCTCGGCGTACGTCCAGGCCGGCCTCTGGAGATGGAGCGTGCCTGTCCGGATCGTGGTCATGTCGAGCACTTTCTGGGCAGAGAGGAGGGGCGTCTCGCACATCAAGGAGAACTGAACGTTGGGGTTGCACGGGCGGCGGTGGATGCCCCGGTTCAACATCATCTGGGAGAACTTCGCCAGATCCATCGCCGTCGAGAACAGCCCATCGCACCCGGTGAGGTGCTCCGCGGGGTCCGGGCCGTCCCCTTCGAGGAAGTAGTCGGTCTCGTCCTGCACCTCGCCCCGGAGGTAACGCTCGCGGATCTCGGACCACGCCGTGCCGACGAAGCGGCCCTGCTTCTCCGGCATGTTGAGCGACGGCTGAAAGCCGGTGTCCGTCATGTTCAGCGGGGTGAAGATGTACGTCTGCATCAGGTCCTGGAGCGATTCGCCCCCGACCGTCTCCAGCACGTGGCCCAGGATCCGAAAGCCGAGATCGCTGTAGAGGACCTGCGTCCTCCGCGGGAGTTCCAGCGGCGCCACGAGCATCGAGTGCCAGGGGTCGGCGTCGTCGAAGAGGCCGTTCGGGTTGCTGTCGTCGGAGTAGTCGACATCCTCCCCCGACACGTAGCTCATCAGATCCTTGATCGTGACGAGGTGCTTGTTGTTGACCGAGGAGACGGCGAACTCCGGGAAATACGTCGCGACCGTGTTGTCGATGTTGAAGCCCGGGTAATTCCCGGACTCCTGCATCCTCATCGCGAGGAAGACGGTGAACGGCTTGGTCATGGACTCGAGATCGAAGATCCCGTCGAGCGGCATGGGCGCCGATGGCATGCTCGGATTGTCCTCGTTCAGGCCGTCTCTCGTCCCCACGGCGGTATGGAGCACGATCTTGCCCCTTCGGGCGACCAGGAGGACAGCGCCCTTGATATCCCCGTCATCGACCGCCTCCTCCAGCTCATCGACGGCCTGGTTGAGGATGTTGCTGGCCATGCTCGCCGAGCTCGGCGTGCCAGGGCGGAGGTGTTCGTACCCCGTTGGCGCCAGAGGGTACGTGTGCTGGGCGTGAGCCGACGGCGCCATGCCGACGAGGGCGGCGGCCGCGGCTCCACAGAAGATCAAGCTACTGGCTCTCATGTTCGCGATTCCTTCCTTGAATGGCGCTGCAGCCTCAGCGCGGGGCGGGGCGGGGCGAAGGGCCGTCGGGATCATCGGCTGCGGTCTCGGAGCGCCTCTTCGCCCGCGCCCCGTCAGGGGCTTATCCACCCTTCGTGCCAGCGGGCCGCACGGCGCTCCGGCGAGCCGCGCACCCCGCGCGGCGCGCGCGCCGTGGTGGCCGCGACGACGGCCGGGCGCCCCTCGGGAGCGGCCGTGGCGCCGCCCGAAGTCCGCGGAAACGCGTTTTATATCAGCCACTTGCGAGGCTCATGACGCCCCCGGTAGCGCGGCGCCGGGCCCCGCCTCCGCCTGGCGCCGCGCCGCTCGCGAGGAGGAGGAGGGGAGAGGCTCGGCGCGCCGCTGCGCCGCACGAAGGCACGCTCGCGGAGCGTGACATCGTGACGTTGTCACGGCGTGACATCGTGACATTGTCACGGCGTGACATCCAAATCTTGGCGTCTTATGGCGTCTTGCGGCGTCTTGGCGACCCCATCATTCCGGCAAGGTGGGGTAAGTCTCCCACCCCCCGGCGTTCTCCAGGGCGCTGCTTGCGCAGGAGCTCGACGCGATCGAGGCTTACTTCAACGGTTCGGTCCGCCCGGAGGCGGGGGCGGCGGCCCTTCAGGGAGGATCTCGACCGCCATCCCCTCGGTCAGCTCCGCGCTCGCGAGCTTCACGACCCGCTCGCTCCCGTCGAGCCCGGTCGACACCTGGATCGTCGCGCCCGTGTCGCGCTCGACGACGATCGGCGCGAAGCGGATCCTGCTCCCGGGGTCGATGACGGCGACGCGGAGCCCCCTGGCGTCGTTGTAGAGCGCCGTCGCCGGGATCTCGAGCACGCGGTGCGGCGTGGGCAAGGTCAGCGCGACCTCCGCGTACATGCCCGTGAGGAGGCGGCCGTCGGGGTTCGGCACCCGCACCTCCGTGTTCATCGTCCGGGTCGCCGCGTCGAGCGCGCCGGCCGTGCGCGCGATCGTGCCCTGGAACGGCTGCCCCGCGAACTCGCGCACCGTGACCTTCGCCGGCGCGTCGACCCGCACGCTGGGCGCCACGTCCTGCGGGACGCCCACGAAGACGCGCACGGGGTCGGTCGCCGCGACGGTGAAGAGCGGCGTCCCGTTGCCCGCCGTGACCAGCGCCCCGCGCTCGGTCGTGCGCGAGGTGACCGTCCCCGCGAACGGCGCTGCGACCTTCGCGAACTTCTTCTGATCCAGGATGCGCTGGACGTTCGCCTGCTGCGCGGTGATCGCCGCGCGCGCCACGGTGACGCTCGCCTCGGCGACGTGCGCCTGCCCCTGCCGTTGCTCGAGCTCCTCCTGCGGCGCCACGCCCGCGGGGACGAGCTGCTCGTAGCGCTTCACGCTCGACCTCGACAGGTCGCGGTTGGCCTCGGCCTGCACGAGGCCGGCGCTCGCCTGCACGAGCTGCGCGCGGGCCTGCGCGAGCTCCTGATCGAGCTCGGGCGTGTCGATCTCGGCGAGGATCTGCCCCTCCTCGACCTTGTCGCCGATGTCCGCCGTCCACCTCCGCACGTAGCCGCTCACGCGCGGGTAGACGACCGTCTCCGCGAGGGGCTGGATGCTCCCGGGCAGGACGAGCGCCCGGTCGCTCGACACCGGCTGCGGCGCGACGACCCCCACGCGCGGGGCCGCGCCCTCGGCGGCCCGCGCGCCCTGCTCGAGCGCGGCGCGGGCGCTGCGGCGGGGCAGGTAGGCCGCGGCGAACGCCGCCCCGAGCACGACGACGAGGCCCACGCCGAGGGCGAGGCCGCGCGTCCTCGTCAGCACGGCGGGCGGCGGCAGATCGAACCCGAGGTCGTCGGCAGGGCTGCCCTGAGGCGGGGGAGCGGTGGTCGGGGGGGCAGCGGAGCGGCGGGCGGGGGAGCTCATAGGTCCTCTGCGAGCAGGTCTCTGGCCGGGGCCTTGTTCCGGAGGAGGCTGTACATCACGGGCACGAAGAAGAGCGTGCTCAGCGTCGCCACGAGGAGACCGCCGATGACCGCACGCCCCAGCGGGGCGTTCTGCTCGCCGCCCTCGCCCAGGCCGAGCGACATGGGCAGCATGCCGAAGATCATCGCGAGCGCCGTCATGAGCACCGGCCTGAGGCGCGTCATGCCCGCGGCGAGGGCCGCGGTGCCCGCGTCGCGGCCCAGCTTGCGCTGGTCGTTCGCGAACGTCACGACGAGGATGCTGTTCGCCGTGGCGACGCCGACGCACATGATCGAGCCCATGAGCGCGGGCACGCTCAGCGTCGTGTGCGTCACGAACAGCACCCACGCGATGCCCGCCACCGCGCCCGGCAGCGCCATCAGGATGATGAGCGGGTCGAGCCACGACTGGAAGTTCACGACCATCAGCAGGTAGACGAGCACGACCGCGAAGAGGAGCCCGTAGCCGAGCCCCGTGAACGAGGTGTCCATGCTCTCGGCCTGCCCCTTGATGGTCACCTTCGTCCCGCGCGGCAGCTCGGGCCTGAGCTCGTCCACGACACGCCCGACGGCGCCCGCGACCGAGCCGAGGTCGGTGCCGTCGACGTTCGCCTGGACGTCGAACGTCCTCGCGACGTTGTAATGGGTGATGTTCGCCGGCCCGGTCGCGCGCGACATCGACGCGACGTTGGACAGGAGCTGGGGGCGGCCGTCGCCTGTCGACAGCGGCGTGGCGTTCACGTCGTCGATCGACCCCATCGCGTACTGGGGCGTCTGCACGGCGACGAGGTACTGCACGCCGCGCTTGTCCAGCCAGTAGGTCGGCGACGTCTGCCCGCTCGACGAGAGCGAGACCAGCACGTCGCTCGCCACGTCGCGCTGGCTGAGCCCCAGCTGGTCGGCCATGGTGCGATCGACGTCGATGCGGAGCTGCGGCCTCGCCGGCACCTGCGCGAGGTGGACGTCGACGGCGCCGGGGATCTTCTCCATGCGATCGGCGATCTTCAGCGCGACGGCGTAGGTCTCGTCCTCCTTGCCGATCGGGCCGACCACCTGGACGTTGATGGGCGCCGCGAGGCCGAAGTTCAGCACCTGCGTCGAGATGTCGGGGGCGAGGAAGAAGAACGTCGTGTCGGGGTACGCCGCGTTGAGCCTCGCGCGCAGCGTCCGGACGTGGTCCGCGGTGGGCCGGTGGTGCTCCGCGAGCGCGATGAAGATCTGCCCGTCGGCCGACGAGATCTGCGCGCCCTCGCTGAGCGACAGGTTGATGCCGCTCGCCGGGATGCCGATGCTGTCGAGCATCGTGCGGATCTCGCCCGGCGGGAGCGCCCCGCGGATGGTCTCCTGGATGCGGGCGAAGCGCCGCTCGCTCTCCTCGAGGCGGGTGCCCGGCGGGCCGCGCACGTGGAGCTTGATGAGCCCCGCGTCGACGGTCGGGAAGAAGTCGCGGCCGAGGAGCGGGATCAGCGCGACCGAGGCGGCGACGAGCGCAAGGAACGCCCCGACGAACAGGGGGCGGTGCGCGAGCGCCCAGGCGAGCCACCCGCCGTACGCCGCCCGCAGCCGGTCGAAGGCGCGGTTGAACGCGGCGAAGACGCGCCCGAAGAGGCCCTTTGGAGCGGCGTGGCCGTGCGCGTGCTCCGCCGCCTCGCGCTCGAGCAGGAGGCGCACGAGCGTCGGGACGAGCGTCCGCGACAGGAAATACGACGTGAGCATGGCGAAGACGACCGCCAGGGCCATCGGCACGAAGAGCGACCGCGCGGCGCCGGTGATGAACGCGACCGGCACGAAGACGATGCAGATGCAGAGCGTGGAGACGAGCGCCGGGACGGCGATCTCCTGCGCCCCGTCGACGATGGCGCGGAGGAACGGCTTCCGCTGCCCGAGGTTCCTGTGGATGTTCTCGATGGCCACGGTCGCGTCGTCGACGAGGATGCCGACGGCGAGCGCCATCCCGCCGAGCGTCATCACGTTGAGCGTGTGGCCCAGGGCGTTCAGCGCGATGATCGAGACGAGGATCGAGAGCGGGATGCTGAGGACGACGATGAGCGTGCTGCGCCAGCTCCCGAGGAACAGCACGATCATGAGCGCCGTGAGCCCCGCGGCGATCAGCGCCTCGTGCACGACCCCGGAGACCGCGGCGCGGACGAACACCGACTGATCGAAGAGCAGCGAGACCTTGAGCTCCTTCGGGAGCTTCTCCAGCGTGGCCGGCAGCATCGCGTGGATGCGCGAGGCGACGTCGAGCGTGCTCGCGCTCCCGTTCTTGAGGATGCTCAGGAGCACGCTGCGCTTGCCCTCCACGTGCACCATGTTCGTCTGCGGCGCGCTCCCGTCGCGCACGCTCGCGACGTCGCGGAGGGTGATGGTCCTGCCGTTCACCGTCCTGAGCGGCAGCTTCCCGAGCTCCTCGAAGGCCGCGGGGCTGCTGTTCATGATGACGGGGTACTCGTTCTCCCCCATCTTCGCCGTGCCGGAGGGCAGGGTGACGTTCTGCAGCCCGAGCGCCGCGTTCACGTCGCGCGGCGACAGCCCCCAGGCGAAGAGGCGCTGCGGGTCGATGTCGACCATGATCTGGCGCTGCTTCCCGCCGTACGGGTACGGGATCTGCGTGCCCCGGATCGTGGCGATGTCGGCGCGGATGAAGTTGACCGCGTAGTCGAAGAGCTGCTGCTCGCTCAGCGACTCGCTCTCCAGCGCGGCCTGGAGGATCGGCACGTTCGAGGCGCTGTAACGGATGATGAGCGGCGGGCTGATCCCGGGCGGCATCTGGCGGATCGCGGTCTGCGAGATCGCCGTGACCTGCGCCGTCGCGGCCTCGATGCTGGCGCCGGGCTGAAGGAAGATCTTGATGATCGAGATGCCGGTGAGCGACTGGCTCTCGATATGATCGATGTCGTTGACGGTGGTTGTGAGGAAGCGCTCGTAGTTGTTGACGATGCGCTTCTCCATCTCCTCGGGGGGGAGGCCGCCGTAGTTGAAAATTACGGACAGGACCGGGATGTCGATGTCCGGGAAGATGTCCGTCGGCATCCGGGCGACGGTGAACACGCCCAGGATGACGATCAGCATCGACATCACGATGAACGTGTACGTGCGTTGAAGCGCGATCCGGACGAGCCACATGGGCCACTTCCCGTCCCCCTCCGGAGCGCCCCGGCCGGGGGTGGCGCCTGAGGGCAGGCTCCGCATTTAGGGTGCCCTAGACGTTCGTCCAATCTATTCTTTCGTATCACACGATACCTTCAAGGTATGGATCTACGCCACCTCCGGTACTTCACGGCCGTCGCCGAGGAGCGGCACTTCGGCCGCGCGGCGCAGCGGCTCGGCATCGCCCAGCCGCCGCTGAGCCGGCAGATCCAGGATCTCGAGTCCGAGCTCGGGTTCTCGCTCTTCGATCGCTCGCGGCGGCGCGTCGAGCTGACGCCGGCGGGCGCGGTGCTCCTCGCCCATGTCCGGCGGGTCTTCGACGCGCTCGAGCTCGCGGTGCACGAGGCCCGGCGCGCGAGCGTCGGCGAGACCGGGCGCCTCGTCGTCGGGTACCTGTCGTCGCTCGCCTACAGCGGCATCACCGAGCTGGTCCGCACCTTTCGCGGGGAGCTCCCCGCGGTGGAGCTCGCGCTCCGCGAGATGCCGCCGCAGGAGCAGATCGAGGCGCTGAAGGACGGGCGCATCGACGTCGGCTTCGTGAGGGCGCCGCTCCACGACGCCCGGCTCGCGTCCGAGTGCGTCCGGCGCGAGCCGCTCCTCATCGCCCTGCCGGCCGACCACCCGCTCGCGGCGCGGAAGCGCATCCCGCTCGAGCTCCTGTCGCGCGAGCCGTTCGTCGTGTTCCCGCGCCAGCGCGGGTCGGCCTTCTTCGACCTGGTGATGGGGCTCTGCCGCGCGGCGGGCTTCTCCCCGCGCATCGCGCAGGAGGCGCTGCACCTCGACATCCTGAGCCTCGTGGCGGCGGGCTTCGGCGTCTCTATCTTGCCGGAATCCATCAAGAATGTCGGTCGCAAGGGGCTCGCGCTGCGGCCGATCGTCGGGGCGCCGTCGACCGATCTGCTCGTCGCGTGGCGCGCCGACGACGCGTCCCCCACGCTCCGGCAGTTCCTGTCGTTCGTGCGGCGGGTCGGCGTCAGCAAGGGCAAGCCGCGCGCGGCGCGCGGCGCGCCGGGGGAACCTGGGGAAGGCAAGCGCGGCCGCCGTGCCCGCGGGGCCGCCGCGGCGAGGCCAGACGCCGCGGAATAGCGGAGCCGAGGCGCGGCGCGCGCCGGGGGCTCAGGCCCGGGGGCCCGGCGGCGCGTCGAGCGGCTGCCGCCTGCGGCGCAGCGCCGAGAGCGCGCTGCCGAGGGTCTGGTGGAGCGTCATCCCCTGGAGGTCGATGCCGAGGCGGATGAACCCCTGCGCGACCTGCGGCCGCATCCCCACGACGATGACCTCGGCGCCGAGCAGGAGGGCGGCGCGGGTCGTCTTCATCAGCGACGCCGCGACCTGCATGTCGGCGAAGGGCACGCCGGTGATGTCCATCAGCAGCACCTCGGCTTCCTTCTGGCTGAGCTCCGAGAGCACCACCTCGAGCACGTGGCGCGCGCGCTCCAGATCGATGGCGCCGACGAGCGGCACGAGCAGCACGCCCTGCTCGAGCGGGATGACCGGGCACCCGAGCCGGCGCACGTCCTCCGCGAGGGCGCGCTCGCGCTCGTAGGCGGCGCGCGCCTGCTGCTCCTGCTCGATCAGCGACTCGATCAGCGACGCGCGCTCGAACGCCGCGGTGAGCATCGCCACCCACATCTCCATGTCCCGGTGATCCAGCCCGAGCGGGCTGCTCACCGGGGCGCAGACGGCGAGGATGCCGCGATCCGCGCCCTCGCTGCGGAGCGGGATGAGCCGGAGGACGTGGTCGTCGCGCCGGGCGGCGGCAGGCAGCCAGTCGCCGCGCGGGAACGCCTCGGCCGCGACGCGCGCGCCCGCTTCCGGCGTGGCGGCCGCCGCTCCGGGGGAGCAGCTCTCGACGACCCGCAGCAGGGGACCCGTGTCCCCGGGCGCCTCCCACACGGCGAGGCAGCCCCAGCTCATCTGCACGGCGGAGAGCCAGCTCAGCTTGCTCCCGCCGCCGCCCGCGTCCTCCAGGAGCGTCTCCCGGATGACGAGGTTGATGTCGAGCAGGCCGTTCAGGTAGTCGGCGCGGGCCGCCTCGATCGCGACCCGGCCCTCCATCATGGCGCGCCGGGCCCCCCGGATGTACGTCGCCACGCGCCGCTCGGCGGCGGCGTCCCCCGCGCCGCGGAGCATCTTCTGGCCGGCCCGCTCCAGCCGGTCGACCATCTCGAGGAGCTGGTCGATGTCGGGCATCTGCTCCGCGGCCTCTCGCCAGGCCCTCTCCAGCGAGGCGGCGGCGGGGCCGGGCCTGCCCCAGACGGCCGCCTCGAGCCCGAGGACCACCTCCGTCGCCCCGGGCCAGGCCTCTTCCGGCGGCGCGCTCGGATCGAGGGCCGTCGAGGCGCTCGCGAGCGCGGCGAGCTCCCGCGCGAGCGCGCCGGCCGGCGCCCCGGCGCTGCGGGCCGACGCGGGCGCGCTGGCCGGCGCCGCGGCGCTGCGGGACGACGGGGGCGCGTCGCGCTGCGCCGGGGCGGGTGAGCAGCCGCAGGAGCGGCGCAGGACCAGGGTCGTCGGCGCGATGTGCCCCGCGCAGGGGAGCTCCCGTCCGGCGAGGAGGTCGAGGAGCAGCTCGGCGGCCCTCCCGCCGAGCCGGTCGAACCGCTGGCGGACCGTCGTCAGCGGCGGCGAGGCGTACCGGGCCGCCTCGATGTCGTCGAACCCGACGAGCGCGATGTCCTCGGGGACGCGGATGCCTGCCTCGGCGAACGCGTCGAGGACCCCGAGCGCCTCCTTGTCGGCCGACAGGAACATCGCGGTGCAGGTGACGCCCTCTTCCAGCAGGCGCCGCACGGCGAGCCGGCCGCTCGCCCGCTCGTTGTTCGGGAGATCGAAGACGAGGTCGGGGTCGAACGAGATGCCGCGCTCCTCGAGCGCGTCCCGGTAGGCCTGGAAGCGCTGCCGGATGTCCTCGTGCGCCATGTGGCCCGCGAAGACGATCCGCTCGTGGCCGTGGTCGAGCAGGTGGCGTACGGCCGAGAGGGCGCCACCGTGGTTGTCGGGCAGGACGTAGGGACAGCGCGCGTCCTCGTTTGCGCGCGCGCTGAGGGTCACGACGGGCCGGCCGTCGTCGAGGAAGGGCTCGAGTTCCGCCGCGTCGATGAGCGCGATCCACCCGTCGATCTGGTCTCGCGCGAGCCGCAGCCTGTGGACGTCTCGCGGGGACGCCCTGATGGCGATCACCCGGTATCCGGCGCGCGCGGCGGCCGACTGGATACCGCCGAGAAGCTCGCAAACATAGCTGCCCCAGATGTCGGGGCACATGATGCCGATGGCTCTATCGAGCGACATGGTGGCAGCATCCTCGGTGGTCCTCAGCGCCCGCGTTCCGTCGTGACGCGATCACAAACGGAGACTGGTAGCACGCGACACCCGTGTGGCCATGCCGCTCTGCGGCGCGCTCGCGGCGGGAGCGGGCGCTCGTCGTCTCGCGCTCCCGCGTCCCCGCGTCCTCACGTCCGGCTCCCGGTCGCCTGCTGATGGCCGTGCTGTGCGGCAAGCGGCGCGAGTATCGGATGGACGGCGATGCTTGTCAGCTCCGATTGTCGCGCGCCGAAGGGCGCCGCGGCGGGCGGCCTCATGGGGCCCGCGCCCGCCGGCCCATGTCATGGTCTGCCCTGCCCGGACTCCGAACCGCACGTGTCGTCCTCGGACGAGCACACCTTGCCTGTGCGCAGGTCCACGAAGTACCACGCGAGCGTCATCAGCATCGGGGAGGTGTTGCACGGGGGGGCGAGGTGCATCCGGACGTGCGCGCTCGCCCTGTCGACGCTCTCGGGCCGGAAGGCGATGCAGGAGGCGCCGGCGGGCCCTCGTTGCTTCAGCGCCCAGGCCCTGGCCAGGAGGACGGCCCTTTGCCCCTTCTGCTCCAGGTCCTGAAGAAATCGCTCGATGGGCACGTAGGCCTTGCCGTCGTGCCACATCGCCGCGCCGCGCCGCATATCGACGCGGAATCGCTCCGTGGCGCAGATGCCGCTGGCCGGGGAGCACGTCTCGCCGGCCCGGGCGACGAGATCGAAGACGTGGCCGCGGGATGCCTCCAGCGCGAGCGAATCGACGCCGGACCACTTCCATTCGAGCAGCTGGCCGAGCGCGGTGACCGCCGGGGGATGGTCCCGGTACCAGCTCGCCTTGAACGCCCCGTAGCCGCGGAGCTCGCCGTTGTCGTCCCACGAGAGCTCGCGCGTACGCCTGTCGACGCGGAAGCGCGCGAGCCGCTTGCGGCCGTCGGACGAGAGCACGGACACGTGGAGGTGCGTTGCCGTCTCGTCCTCGACGTGCAGCGCGGTCGTGCCTCCCCAGGTGATGGCGTCGTCGATGAAGCGCTTCTCCAGCGCCGAGACGGCTGCTCTCAGGGACTTGCGGCGCGGGTGACAGGCGCGCTCCGGTCACGGGCAGAGTTCCGGGTGGAGCTCCTGCGGTGCAGGCGAGTTGCCAGAGCAGCGCGGCGGCCAGAGCGCCGCCTCCGGCGCGCAAGCGAGGAGCTCGGGACGGGCTCGGGGACATCGGCGCAGCCTAACGCCGATCCCGGGTTTCCGATTCCTTCGGCAGCGCCCTGGTCGCGGCTCAGGCCCCGTGCGGCGAGCGTTGCTCGGAATCGCTCGAAAAGAGAAACGCCTGCTGCTCGAGGGCCACCCGCCCCTTGCGCTTTGGCCGGCGCGGCGGCGCCCCGGACTCCGCCGGCTCGCCCTCGGTCTGCTCGGCGCAGCGCGGGCAGACGGCGGGCGGCGCGGGCGGCTCCGGCGCCGCGATCTCGAGTCGGGGCGGCGAGGGGGGCTCCGGCTCCGCCTCGGGCTGCGGCGGTTCGACCGGATCCGCCCGCTCGATCTCGGCGCGACCGCGCGCGTGCTCGGCGGTGACCAGGGCGCGGAGGGCGCGGGCGGCGGCGCGGTGCTCGGCGGCGGCCCGGCGCAGGCGCGCGACGAGCTCGAGCGCTGCTCGCGGCGGCGCGTGGAAGCGCGCGCGCTCGCGGTGCGCGCAGCCGTCGTGACCGCCGCCGCTGCTGCCGCAGTCGATGCAGATGAGGCCGAGCGAGAGCGGCTCGCGGACGGCGGAGCTCGGCTCGTCCGCCGCTGTGTCGTCGGGCGGGATCGCGTCGATGGGTTCCTCGGCGGGCGGCAGCTCTTCGACGATGAGGGCGGCGGCGGCCTTGCGGGGGCGCATGCCGATCGGCTAGCAGATCATTGAACGGATGTACAGGTGTGCCTGGCGCTCGTGGCGCGGCGGACCGTCCGGGAGTGGCCGACGCCCAGGCATGGCGGACCAAGGAAGCGCCTGTGTCTGCCGTGTCCATTGCGTCGAGTACGACGTGACCAGGCGGCGGGCGCTGTCCAGCGAGGAGCTCGCGTCGTTCAAGCAGGCCGTCGACTTCCTGCGCATGCCGTACGATATCTACCCTTGGTACTCCGAGCGGAGCCTGAACATGTCGCTGGAGCGCGCGCTTGCGTCGCTTCGCCAGCTCGAGCGCTGGTGGGACGAGATCGCGCCTTCGTTCCAGTCCGAGTCCGCCTATCAACACGCGGATCCATTCATGGACGAGGACAGCATCCACCCGCTGGGGGCCTACATCATCAGCAGCCAGTTCCTGTGGCATTATCACGAGTCGGATCAGGCGGAGCGCCATCTCCTCCGCTCCTTCCACCTGGCGGAGACGCTCATGACGAGGGGGCGGGGCGGAGCGGCTCAGGTCATGCCGCGCGCACCCCTGAAGGAGCGAACTCTGGACAACGTGTCGCGGGCGTACCACGACCCGCGCCTCTACACGGTCAATCATTTTTATCTGGGAGAGCTCCACGAGCGCCGGGGCTCATGAGCAGGCCGCAGAGCATTACGCGCGCTTCGCCGAGCTCGTGCCCGATTTCTCCCCGAGGAACTCGTACGCTTCCCACCCGGATTACTATGACGTGAAGCGGTTCTATCCGGGGACGGTCGAGGCGTACGGCAGGCTCGGGAACCTGTACCGCGATCGGCTGGGCAATCCGGATCGGGCGCGGTTCTACTACGAGAAGGCCCTGCGGCTGAGCCCGTCGCACCACACGCCGTACCGGGAGTACGCGCGCCTCCTGCAAGAGGCCGATCCTCGCGGGGCGCTCGACCTCCTGCGGCAGGAGATCGAGGTGCTGACGTCCTATCCGGATCCCGAGCCGAGCCCGAGCTCGCTGTGTCTTCCCTTCGCGCCTCGGGAGGTGGTCGAGCGGTTCCGTGCATGGCGCTCTCACCCGATGGCGCCGCGCCACGAGGTGGACGTAATTGCGCGATCGGTCCTCCGGTTTCTGAAGGGCCTTTCTGTCGAGCCATACCGGTTTGGGTACCCCGGGTGGGATGAGCTCGCGCAGGAGGTCGAGAGCGCCTTGTCTCCGAGCGCGTGATCCCGGCGCCGTCGTGGCGCTGGGTCCGGCGGGGAGCCGACGTGGTAGCCTGCCGGCATGATCCTCCCGCTCGCGCCGCTCGCACAGAGGAGCGCGCTACCCCGGCCAGCCCGCGGCGTCCGGCTCGCGCGCGGGGCCTTCCTCGCCGGTGCGGCCGCGGCCTGTCTCGCGCTCGGCTGCCAGGGCATCCTCGGCATTCACGACGTCTCGCGCGACGGGGCCGGCGGTGACGGCGGCGCCGGCGCCGGTGGCGCCGCCGCGTCGGGCGCAGGCGGCGGCGGAGGCGGCGACCTGTCCGCGCACGGCAGCGGCGGCGGGGCGCCGCAGGCCGGCTTCTCGATCGCGCTCGACCCGGCGGCGGCGCGCGTGGTGCGCGGCGACTCGACGTCGCTCCCCGTCGCCGTCACCCGCTCGGACGACTTCGTGGGCGACGTCGCGCTCTCGCTGTCGGGCCTGCCGAGCGGCGTCACGGCGAGCCCGGTCGTGGTCTTGGATGGCGAGGCCACCGGCGTGCTCACGCTGACCGCGGAGCCGCTCGCGGCGGTCGGCGGCGCCGCGCCCTCGCTCGTGGCCAGCGCGCCCGGGCTGGAGGATCGGGAACTGCCGATCTCGCTCCTCGTCGCCGATCCGCCGGGGACGCTGGATGCGTCGTTCGACGGCGAGGGCATCGCCATCAGCGGCACGTCCCACGAGGCGCGCGCCATCGTCGTCCAGGAAGACGACAGGATCCTCGTCGCGGGGGTCGATGGGGACACCTGGGCGCTCGCGCGCTTCCTGCCGAGCGGCGTGCTCGATCCGGAGTTCGGCACAGGCGGCCTCGTCGTCGGCCAGAAGGGGACGGTCGAGTCGCTGGCCCTGCAGCCGGACGGGCGCATCGTGGCCGTGGGGACGCGCGATCACCAACTCGCGGTCGTCCGGTTCCACGGGAATGGCGGGATCGATCAGGTCTTTGGCGCCAGCGGGGTCGCGAAGCTCGATCCGGCCACGATCAGTGACTCGGAGGGCTTCGACGTCGCCGTCCAGAGCGATGGCGCGATCATCGCCGTCGGTGTCGGCCCCGGCAGCCGCGGCATCGTCGCGCGGTTCTCCTCGACGGGCGACTTCGATCCCGACTTCGGCGGCTCGGGCCTCGTTTCGATGGCCGAGCGGCCGCTGGACTCCGTCGCGCTCGGGGAGGACGATCAGATCGTCGCCGGAGGGACCAAGCGGGGCGGGGGCACTACCTTCCTCGCGGCGCGGCTCGATCGCGACGGGGTTCTCGATCCCGGCTTCGGATCGGGCGGCATCGCCTACCTCTCGCAGACGCCGTACAACGATTCCGACCTCGCCCTCGGAAGCGACGGTAAGCCGGTCCTCGTGGGATACGCGCTCGACGGCGTGAACCACTATGCCTTCGCGCGCTTCAACGAGGATGGCTCGGCGGACACGACGTTCGGCGAGACTGGCATGGTGAACGCGAGCGGCGAAGAGAAGCCCTATGTGCGGGGCTACGGCGTCGCCCTCCAGGCCGACGGCAAGATCCTCGGCGCGGTCGCGGGCGGCACCGTGAACTCGGGCATCACGGCCTCGATCCTGCGGCTCCTGCCGGACGGCTCCAGGGACGCCGGGTTCGGCGTCTCGGGCGCCGTCGTGCTCGACGACCATCCGGACCAGAACTACCTCTACGCCGTCACCGTCCAGCGCGACGGCCGCATCGTGGCCGCGGGGAAGCGGTCGAACCTGGGGCTCATGGTCGTGCGCATCTGGGATTAGGCGCTGTTCGTGCCCGTCTGCACTGTGACCCCGGCAGTTCGACGACCCAGCGACCAGGGTGTACCGGCGCCGGCCGGGGGGAGGGGCTGCTGGCGCGCGCAGGCAGAGCCACGAGGACTCCCCCTGGCTCCCCCGGCATGCCGTTGCCGGCCGGGCTTGCCCTGGCCGGGTTGATGGGCGATAGGGAGGCGAGATGACGATGAGGAAGGCAGCGGCGGGCGGGGCCAAGCGCCGGGTCGCGCGGAAGCTGGGGCCGAGCAAGGGCGCCCGTGGCGTCTACTTCTTGTCGCTCACGCTGGAGAACGTGCGCTGCTTCGGGCCGGCGCAGACGCTCGACCTGTCGAACGGCGAGGGAAAGCCGCGGCAGTGGACCGTGATCCTGGGGAACAACGGGGTAGGAAAGACGACGCTGCTGAAGGCGCTCGTCGCCAGCCGGCCGGTGTTGGCTGCAGAGCCGGAGTACGTTATCTGTCACATCATATCGCCATCGAAGTTTCTCATCAACAATGAAGAACTGCTACGCACCTCGGCACGAACTGCAATCCTCGAGAGCCGTATTTCGTTCGGCGGCTTGATCTCTGCACCTGAAGCCAAGTTCCACGCGGAGACACTGCATGCCAAGGTCGAACGTTTCCGAGGTCGTGGCAATATCGCCAAGCGGGTCGAGTTGGCCGATCTGTTCTGTGTTGCCTACGGAGCCTCGCGTCGCATGGGCGCGAGCGCCTTGACGGATCCCCGTGGCGACCATCCCATCGCCACCCTCTTCGACGAACACGTTCCCCTGCGCAACGCCGAGGAATGGCTCCTCCAGGCCGACTACGCCGCGAACAAGCCCTCACCGCACCAGGCGCAGGCTCGCGCCCGGCGGGACGCGGTCCGGTCGATGCTCATCGAGCTGCTGCCCGAGGTCGAGGACATCCAGATCCTCGCCGATCTGGACGATAACCCTGCACGCCCCCGCCCCGGTATCCTGCTCGAGACGCCCTATGGTCGGGTGCCCCTCCAGGGCCTGAGCCTCGGCTACAAGACCTTGCTCGCGTGGATGGTCGACTTCGCCAGCCGCCTCTACGAGCGTTATCCCGACAGCGAGAACCCCCTCGCGGAACCGGCGGTGGTCCTCGTCGACGAGATCGATCTGCACCTGCATCCGGCCTGGCAGCGGAAGCTGCTCAGCTATCTCTCGGAGCGCTTCCCCAACGTCCAGTTCATCGTCACCGCGCGCAGCCCGCTCGTGGTCCAGGCGGCGGAGAACGCCAACATCGTCGTCCTGCGTCGTGAGGGTGACCATGTGGTCATCGACAACAGCGGCGCGGCGGTCCGAACCTGGCGCGTCGATCAGATCCTGACCAGCGACCTGTTCGGGCTGCCGAGCGCGCGGCCGCCCGCGCTCGACGCGCTCCTCGCCGAGCGCCGGGAGATCCTGACCAAGCCCCGCCTCTCGACGGCGGATCGACGCGCGCTCGAGCGCGTCGAGCGAGAGATCGGCGAGCTGCCGACCGGCGAGACGCCCGAGCAGATGGAGGCCATGGACATCATCCAGCAGGCCGCGCGCTCGCTGAAGAAGGCCGGTGGCGGCGCCTCCAGATGATCCGGGTCAAGAAGCCGGAGCAGGCGCCCAGGAAGCTGAGAGACAAGGCGCCCGCGGCGCGCGCGGCCGTCTGCGCTTCGTACCGCGGCGCCCGCGCGTCGATCCAGCGCGGCGCGGCGACGCTCGACTTCGAGGTCGCCGTCTATGCCCACCCCGCCGTGAAGACGGCGCTGGAGACGGCTCACCACGGCAAGTGCTGCTACTGCGAGTCGCAGGTGAAGCACGTCGCTCACGGGGACGTGGAGCACTATCGGCCCAAGGCCTCGGTGCAGCAGGCGCGGACGGCGCCCATCGAGCGCCCGGGATACTACTGGCTGGCGTACGCGTGGGAGAATCTCCTCTTCTCGTGCGTGCTCTGCAACGAGAAGCACAAGAGGAACCTGTTCCCGTTGCGTGATCCCCGGAAGCGCGCCCGCTCAACGCGCGCCAAGCTGGCCGCGGAGGCGCCGCTCCTCGTTCATCCCGCGCAGGAGGATCCCGAGCGGATCATCGGCTTTCGCGACGAGTACGCCTATGCCATCGAGGGGGATCCGCGCGCCGAAGCCACGATCGACGAGGTGCTGCAGCTCAATCAGCGGCAACCTCTCCTCGAGCGCAGGCGCGAGCACCTCGCGATCATCCGGGCCATGCAGGTGATCGTGGGCCAGCCGGATATCGATCCCACAGAGCGAGCGCGGGCCCGCGCGTGGCTCGATCGCAGCGTCGCGGACGACGCCGAGTACGCGGCCATGAGTCGAGCCGCGCTCCGCTCGCCCTCACCTCGCCGCGACGCCTCCCGGCTCGCGCGCTGACCCTCACTCCTTCCGCAAGAGCCCGTAGCGGGCGAGCTTCCGGTACAGCGTCATCCTCGGGATCCCGAGGCTCCTCGACACCTCGCTCACGTTCCAGCGGGAGAGCTCGAGCGCGGCGCGGATCCGCTCCTCCTCGGCGCCCTGGTGCTCGGCGCGCGACCGGCCCCGCGGCGCGGGAGCCGCCGCCGGCAGCTGGATGTCGGCGGCGCCGATCTCCGGGCCCGGCGAGAGCACGCACGCGCGCGACAGCACGTTCTCCAGCTGCCTCACGTTGCCGGGCCAGCCGTACGAAGAGAGCCGCCGGAGCGCGCCCCGGGACAGCCGGAACGCCGGGCGGCCCTGGCGCGCCGCGAGCTTCTCGACGATCGCCTGCGCGAGCGCCGGGATGTCGTCCGGCCGGTCGCGCAGCGGCGGCAGGCGGATCTCGATGACGCTGACCCGGTAGTAGAGATCCTCGCGAAAGCGCCCCCGGGCGACCTCCTCCCGCAGATCCCGGTTCGTCGCGCAGACGACCCGCACGTCGGCCACCGAGACGCTCCGGTCCGACCCCACCGGGCGGATCGATCGCTCCTGGAGCGCGCGGAGCAGCTTCGCCTGCACGCCGAGCGGCACCTCCCCGAGCTCGTCGAGGAACAGCGTCCCGCCCCGCGCCGAGACGAACAACCCGCCGTGATCGCGGACCGCGCCGGTGAACGCGCCCTTCACGTGGCCGAAGAGCTCCGACTCGAGCAGCGCCTCGGGCAGCGCGGCGCAGTTGACCGCCACGAACGGCCCGTCCCGACGGGGCCCGCCCGCGTGGATCGCGCGCGCGACGAGCTCCTTGCCCGTGCCGCTCTCGCCGGTCACCGTCACGGTCACGTCGCTCTCCGCGACGCGCTCGCAGAGCGCGAGCACCGCGCGCATCGGCGCGCTCCTCCCCGCGATCTCCGGGAAGTCGCGGCGCGCGTCCGCCCGGGTCCGCTCGAGCTCGTGCGAGAGCCGCTCGATCTCGTCGGCCTGCGAGCGCATGAGCTCCGCGACGCGTCGCTGCTCCTCCTCCAGGGCCCGCGTGCGGTCCCGGAGCTCGGCCATCAGCCTGCCGTTGTGCAGCGCGACCGCGATCTGGTCCGCGAACGCGCCGAGCAGATCCGCGTCGCCCTCCGAGAACTTGCCGCGCTGGAACCGGTTGTCGAGGTAGACGGCGCCGATCACCGCGCCGTGCGCGCGGATCGGCACGCACACGATCGACCGGAGCCGCAGCCCGTGCACGGACGCGTTCCCGTGGAACCGCTCGTCGGCCAGCGCGTCGACCGTGAGCACCGCCTCCCCGCGCTCGACAACCCGCTTCGCGATCCCGTGGCTGAACTTGAGCTGGCTCTTGCCGACGCGCTCGCGATCGAGGTTCCGCGCGACAGCGACCTCGAGCCTGCCCTTCGCGTGGCCTCCCGGTTCCGGCGATGGCGACGCGAGGATCACGAAGCCCCGCTCCGCGCCGGTCAGCTCGATGGCCGCGTCCATGGCGAGGCGGAGCACCTCCTCCGCGTCGAGCGTCGAGCTCAGGCGCCGGTTCACCTCGAGCAGCTTCAGCACGAGCTCCATGCGGGCCCCCGGCGGCGCGGGCCCGCCGCGGAGCGCGGCCCGCCGGGGGTGCCGCCAGAAGACCTCGGCGAGCTCGGCGGGGAGCGTGCTCCCGATGCGCTCCCAGCACTCGAGCGCGGCCGTGCGGTGCCGCTCCGCCAGCGCCGTCGCCGACCGGAGGCGGAGCACCGCGGCGGACACCTCCTCGTGCTTCGCGTGGAGCTCGAGCTGCGAGACCCTCGCCACGAGGCCCGCGCCCCGCTGCACCTCGGCGAGGGCCGCGCCCGTGTCGCCGCGGGCCAGCGCGAGCTCCGCGCCCGCCGTCGCGTGGCGCAGCGCGAGGTCCGCCGCGTCGGCCTCCCGGAGCAGCGCCGCGGCCTCGGCCAGCCGCGCGCCCGCCGCGGCCCTGTCCCGCGCCGCGAGCGCGACCTCCGCGGCGTGGATCACCGCCTCGCACGCCTCGCGCTTCGATCCGCGCGCCGCGTGGCCGGCGCGGGCCTCCTCGAGCAGCCGCGCCGCCTCGCCGAGCGCCCCGCGCGCGGCGGCGAGCTCCGCGGCGAGCCCGAGCGCCGCCACGGCGATCTCCTCGGGGGCCCTCGGGCCCTCGGGCGCTCGCATCCGCGCGACGGCGAGCTCGGCGCGATCGAGCAGGCCGACGTCCGCGTGGATCTTGGCGAGGTTGAAGCGCAGCGTCGCCTCGGTCCGCTCCTTGGCGAAGGCGATCGCCGCCCGGAGCCCGCGCTCGTAGCAGCGCAGCGCCGCGCCCCAGTCGCCGAGCTGGTGCCTCGCCGTCCCCAGGTTGAGCGCGGCCGTCGCGAGCAGGTCGCCGAGGCCCTCGGCCTCGGCCAGATCGAGCGCCTCCTGGAACCCGCGCGCCGCCAGGGCCGCGTCGCCGGCGCGGTAGGCGTGGAGCGCGTGGTAGCTGAGCGTGCGGGCGCGGGCGCGGGGCGAGCCCGATGCCGGCCGCAGCGCGACGGCGCGCGCCAGGCTCTGGAGCGCCCCGGCCTGGTCGCTCAGGTACCCGAGCGCGAGGCCCAGCGTCTCGGCCAGCTCCGCGGCGGCCTCGCGCGCCTCGCCGCTCGCGGGCGCGCCGCCGACCTCGCGCGCCTCGCGGCTCGCGGGCGCGCCGTCGACCTCGCGTGATCCGAGCGCCGCGAGCGCCCCCTCCGCCTCGCGCCGGGCCTCGTCGTAGCGGCCGAGGCGCAGCAGGCAGCGCGCCGAGAGGCTCGCGAGCCGCCCGCCCCAGGGCCCGGGCGAGAGGGCCCGCGCGCGCCCGAGCTGCCAGAGCGCCCGCTCGACCTTGCCGAGCTTCTCGTAGCAGCGCGCCGCCCGGTACGAGAGCTCCGCGCCGACGTCGGCGGGCGGCCGCGCGCGCCTCGCCCGCGCTAGCAGCGCGAGCGCACGCCGCGGGTCGCCGGCCGCCTCGATCGCGGACGCCGCGGCCACGAGCGTCCGCGGCGCCGGCAGGACCTCGCAGGCGGCGTCCGCCGCGCGCACCCAGGCGCGCGGCGCCCACTCGAGCATCGGCCCGGACGCGGCGAGCGCCCGCCGCGCCGCCTCGTGGTCGCCCGCGAGCACGAGCGCCCTCGCCCGGTCCGCCGCGCGCTGGCTGCGGAGCGCCGGGGCGAGGGCCGCCTCGTCGGCACCGGCGAGGTGGGCCGCCATCGCGGCCGCGACCTCGCGCACGACGCCCGCGTCGAGCCAGGGCAGGATCGCCCTGGCTTGCCCTGGCTGGCCGAGGCGGAACCCCTCGCCGTCGAGCCGCGCGAGCCCCGCGGCCTCGAGCGCGTCGAGCGCCGCGCGCCCCACGCCGAGCGCGGCGGCGGCCTCGGGCCCGAGCGGGTCCGCGACCGCGAGCGCCGCGAGGGCGCGCGCCTCACCGCGGTCGAGCGCCACCACGCGCCGTCGCCAGAGCTCCGGGGTGCCCGTCGTGTGGACGAACCTGTCGAGCTCCGCCTCGCTCAGGCGGCGCTGCGCCAGCGCGGCGCAGAGCTCCTTGAGCGCGCGCGGCCGGCCGCCGCTCGCGCGCACGAGGTCCGACGTGCGCGCCGCCGTGGCGAGGGGCGCGGTCCAGACCCGGACCGCGTCCTCGCCGAGCGGGCCCAGCGGGAGCTCGACGACCGCGCCGCCGCCCACGTCGAGCCGCTCCGCGGAGGCGATCAGCCAGAGGACGGCGTCGGTCGGCTCGGTCGATCGCACGAGCGCCTCGAGCAGCGCCCGGTCGTGCGCGCCCAGCCTGTGGGCGTCGTCGATCGCGAGCACGCGCGGCCGGCGCGGCGCGGGCAATCCGTACGGATCCCGCAGATCGCGCGGATCCCGCGGGGCGCGCGCCGCCTCGCCCTCGCGCCCGCGCGCCCCCGCGAGCTCGCCGCGGGCCCCGAGCAGCGCGTCGACGCCGGCCGGGAGCGCCGCGCCGCCGAGCGCCCGGACCAGCAGCGCGCGCAGCGGATCGTCGCCGCGGGGCGCGCCCTCGACGACCTGCGCGCTCAGCTGGGCGCGCCACTTGAGCTCGCGGAACAGCCGCGATTTGCCCGCGCCTTCCTCGCCCGTGACGATCACGGCGCGCGGCCCGCGCTCGCCGCGGAGCAGCGCCTCGAGCGCCGCGCCGAACGCCTCGACCTCGCGCTCCCGGCCGACGATCTCGCCCGGCTCGCTCACGACGGCGGGCGCGCGCCGCGGCAGGCCACCGGCGGAGAGGGCCTCGAGGACCTCCTCGACCCCGGAGGGGCGGCTCGCCGGATCCTCGGCGGTGAGCCGCTCGGCGAGGCGGCGAACGGCGGCGCTCGGCGCCCCGGAGAGGAGCGGGAACAGGGCCTCGAGCGTCCGCCCCACCGCGAAGAGATCCGAGCGCGCGCTCGGCGGGGCCCCCCGGAGGAGCTCCGGCGCGAAGAACCGCGCCGTCCCCGAGAGGTCCCCCGCGTCCGCGCGCATCCTCCGCGCCGCGCTGAGGTCGATGAGCACGCCCGCGCCGTCGTCCCTCACGAGGACGTTCTCGGGCTTGAAGTCGCCGTGGACGATGCCGGCGCCGTGGAGCCACCCGAGCGCGTCGAGCGCGTCGAGCAGGACGGGCAGGGCAGCGCGGAAGGCGCGCCCCCGCGCGTGCTCGGCCAGCGTCCGGCCGCGGATGAGCTCCGTCGTGGCGTACGTGAGCGGCTGGCCCGGCGCGCCGCCGGACGTCGTCCGGGCGAAGTCGTACGCGCGCGGGAGGCGCGGGTGAGCGCAGGCCGAGAGCAGCGAGAACTCCCGCCGGAACGCCTCGAGCGCGCCCGCGGAGCCGAAGCTCAGCGACTTCATCGCGACGTCGCGATCGAAGAGCCGGTCGCGCGCCTCGTAGACCGAGGCGAGCCCGCCGCGCCCGAGCGCGCGCACCACCTCGTAACGGCCATCGACCACGGCCCCTGGCGCAATGCCGTGGTGTACCATCGGTACAATATGGTACAGAATGGTACAAAAGGGGCCCACGATCTCCGCGGAAAGCAGCGGATCGTATTGGCGCGACTCTTGAACAGAGGGGCGGCGTGATGCGCTGGCTTGCGGTCCTTCTCGTCGCTTGCGCCGCCGGGTGCGGGGTGAACCCCATCCCGGAGCCGCCCTTCGAGCGGCCGCCGGCGCTCGCCGGCGACGTCGTCGGCGCGGTGTGCGACGAGTGCGACGCCGCCCCGCTAAAGCTCACCGGCGCGCCCGGGAGCGTGACCGACGCCGACGTTGTCTGGGCGGTGAACCTCGATGGGACCGCGCCCCCGGTCGTCGCGCCGGTCGCGGGCGACGGCAGCTTCGCGCTCGACATCGGCGGCCTCCGCGGGAACGAGCTGCGCCTCCAGGCGCGGCGCGGCGCGCTGCGCTCCGAGCCGGTGGACCTCATCGCCGGGGTCGGCGCCCTCGAGCCGTCGCCTCGCCCGCTCGCGGACTGCTTCGAGGTCGAGCGGGAGCTCGCGCTGCCCGAGGCGGCCGCCGGCGCGACGTCCAGCGGCGCCGTCGCGCTCGCGCACGCCTGCGGCGCGCCGCTCGCGATCGACAGGATCGCGCTGCGCGCCCCGGCGCCCGAGTACAGCCTCGAGGGAACGGCGGCCCCCGTGGTCCTCGAGGCGGGGAGCGCCGGAGAGCTCCGCGTTGTGTACCGGCCGACCGGCGCCGCCGCGCGCGAGGAAGTGGCGCTGATCGAGGTGTCTTCACCGGAGGTCTTCCGGCGGGCGGTGACGCTCTTCGTGCCCGGCGCTCCCTGAGTCGATTCCAGCTCTCCGCTCCTCCGGGAGGCTCGAGACGGGCCTCGAGGGGGAGCTCGCAGCTCCCAACCCACACGAGAAAGATACGGAGATCACCATGCGAACCTGTGCCTTGTTGCTTCTTGCGGCCTCTTCGATCGTAGGGCTGTTCGGCTGTAAACCTCCCACGGGCGGCGGGGGCGGGGCGTGCCCGGATCCGAGCGATCCTGGCGTCCACTACGTCTCTCAAGATCCCGACGAGTGCGCGCTCATCGACTTCGTCTGCGCGGAGGGACAGCGGCTGATGACCCAACCAGGGTGCGGCTGCGGCTGCATCGACGAGGCGCCTCCCCCCGCGTGCCCGGACCCGGGTGATCCAGGCGTCCGTTACGTCTCTCACGATCCGAACGAGTGCGCCCTCATCGACTTCGATTGCTCACCGCCAGAGAAGCTCTTCGGCGGCGAGTGCGGCTGTGGCTGCGTCGGCCCCGCGCCGGAGACCTGCCCTGACGCCGCGGATCCGGACGTCCGCTACGTCTCTCACGATCCGGAGTACTGCCACCTCGTCGACTTCATCTGCGCGCCGGGAGAGGAGCAATTCTCCGACGCGTGCGGCTGCGGCTGCGTCGGCCCGGCGCTCCCCGTCGGGCGCGCTCAAGGCAAGTGACCGCGCCCGCGGCTACCCGCCCTGGCCGACGCGCTCGCCCGGCCGGCCGGCGCGCTCCGCAGTGCGAGCCCGCCGCGCCCTGAAGCGCCCCCCATCTCCGCCCTCGCCTCTCGCCTCCTGCGTGGGGCTCCCCACAACATCGATTCACGGCTGGCCCGCTCGGCCCGCGCCGCGCGGAAGCCGCTGTAGAAGCGATCGCTGCGGTGCGGCCGTGTAGAATTGATTACATGCGCGCACCCGAAGCGCGCTCCGGATCGATGTCCAGCCGGTTGCTCGGAAGTTCTCCAGTTGTTTCGTCGAGGACGGTGATAGGCTCGCCTGTGCGACGTGGGGGGAGGACGCGACCGGGATGAAGAGTGGGCCTGTCGAACAGCGCACGTCGAAGGTGATCGGCGTCGCGGCGGTCTTCCTGGACAACTCCTTCAACGCCGCGGCCTTCGCCGGCATGCACCGCGCCGCGCGCGCGCGCGGCTACGAGCTCCTCCTGATCCGCGCGACGCCTCGGGACGTCCTCGCGCGCGGGATGGCGCTTCACCACGTGGCCGGCTGGATAACGATGTACACCATCGACGGCCTGGAGGAGCTGCTCTCCGATGGGAAGCCTGGCGTGATCTTCTGCGCGCCCGCGCTCGGCTCGCGCTGCCCGGTCGTTCGGGCGGAGAACCACGGTACGATTCACCAGCTCGTCGACCACCTCGCCCGCCTCGGTCATCGCCGTATCGCCTACATCGGCAAGGCGACGTCGGACGACTTCATCGAGCGGGCCGCCGCGTTCGATGAGGCGCTGCGCGCGCGCGGCCTCGAGACCGGCCTCAACCTGCTCTCCGAGTTCCAGGAGTGCAACATCCTGTACACCGAGCAGCGCGTGCGGGCGCTCATCGAGCGCGACGGCAAGTTCTGCACCGCGCTCGTGGCAGGCAACGACGAGATGGCGATAGGCGCCATCAACGCGTTTCGGGCGCGTGGATACCGCGTGCCCGAGGACATCGCCGTGGTGGGGTTCGACGACATCAGCGCCGCCCAGCACTGCCAGCCGCCGCTCACCACGATACGGCAGGACCCGGTGCTCCTCGGGAGCACGGCTGTCGAGCGCCTCATCGATCTCCTCGACGGCCGCCCTCCTCCGCAGCTCGTGACCCGCGTCCCCGCCGAGCTCGTGGTGCGGCGCTCGTGCGGCAGCGCTGCGTGGGAGGCCGCGCCGCTCGCGCCGGAGCTCGACGCGCCGCTCTGCGACTGGGAGCGCGAGCTGCCCCGGCAGCTGAGCGGCTTGATCGAGGGGCCGACGTGCTCGCAGCCCGCCGAGGCGCCCCTCGCCTGGCCCGAGGCCGAGGTGATCGTGCGGGGTCTCGGCGCGGCGCTCACCGGGGCGGAGCTGCCGGACGTGGAGACGCTCGATCGCGCCTTCGGCGCGGCGGTCGCGCGCAACAGCAGGATCGACGTCCTCCTCGCGGTGGTGAGGCATATCGAGGCGACCGCCGCGCGGCAGCTCGCCGGCGCTTCGGATCCGGACGCCGCGCGCCGGCTGGAGAGGTTCCTCGACCGCGTGCGCCTCTCGCAGCAGCGGGCCCTCGTGGCGGCGGAGCGGTACAGCGTGAAGAGCCTCGAGCGGCTGGTTCGCGCCAACGTGACCATGAGCAGGCTCCTTACCTCGAAGCAGGTATGGACCGACGAGCGCCTGGCGTGGCTGGCGCACACCACCGTGCGCGTCGCGTGCGTCGCGCGCTGGGCGGACGATCCGGGCGCGGACGGGCCGGAGGCCGTCATCGAGAGCGTGCACACCTGCGATCCGGACGTGGCCGCGCTCGTGGGCCGACGGTATCCGGCCGGCCTCTTTCCGCCGCCCGCCCTGCGCGCGGCCGCGCTGCCGGACGAGCCGAGCGGTTTTCTCGTGATTGTCCCGATCGTGAGCGCGCAGCGCGACTGGGGGACCCTGGTCATGGGAGGGCTGCACACGGAGAGCTTCGCGGACAACCTCCACCCGCTGTCCATGTGGGTGTCGCTCCTGATCGCCGCGTTCGAGCAGCACGAGATGGCGGTCGCGCTGCAGGCGGAGCGCGACATGCTGGCCGCCGCCTACGAGCGCGAGCGCGCGCTGGCGAGCACGGTGCGGGAGCTCGGCTGTCCCGTCATCCCGCTGCTGCCCGGGGTGCTGCTCATCTCGCTGATAGGCGCGATCGACGCCGCGAGGGCGCAGCAGATCATGGAGGCCGCGCTCTCGGGCGTCGCGCGGGAGGGGGCCCGGTGGGTGCTGCTCGACGTGACCGGCGTGCCGTTCGTCGACGAGGCGATCGCGGCGGCGCTGGTGCAGACGGCGCAGGCGACCCGGCTGCTCGGCGCGCGCGTGAGCCTCGTCGGCGTCGGGCCCACGATGGCGCAGGGCATGGTCGGCCTCGGGATCGAGCTGCACGGCATATCCATCTTCCAGTCGCTGGCGGCCGCCATCAGCGAGCTGACCAGACCAGAAAAGAAAAAGAAGACGAAGGCGAGGCGGGCAGAGTAGCGCCGCCTCGCGCGATCCTGGGACGCTCCTCGCACGCTCCTCGCACGCTGCGGCCTCGCCCGTTCGATTGCTTGATGGCGCGATCGCTCGAATCACTCCATCAGGAGCTTCACCGCCGCGCGCCCGGCGGCCTCGGTCAGCCGCCGCATGTAGTCCCAGTTGAGCTGATCGACCCGGTCGCAGCGCTGGTGGTAACAGGGGTTGCCGTCGTCGCCGAAGAAGTCCTGCGATATGGCCACGGCCGGCGTCCCGTAGCGCCAGAACGCCGCGTGATCGCTGCGGTTCGTGCAGGCGTCCACCCGGGTCAGGCCGAGCTCGCCGTGTGACGCGGCCTCCTCGACCAGCGCGGCCAGATCGGACGACGTGTTCTCGTTGCAGTGGATGACGTGATAGTGCCCGTCGTCGTTGGAGTCGTAGCCTGTCATCTCCAGATCCAGGACGCCGACCACCTGATCCATCTGCCCGTTCCGGTAGAGCTTGCTCGCGTAGGCCCGCGAGCCGAGGAGGCCGTCCTCCTCTTGATCGAAGGCGACGACGCGGAGCCCGATGCTCAGCTTCGCGTCCTTCAGCGCGTGGGCGATGGCGAGCGACGACACGATGCCTGAGCCGTCGTCGTCGGCGCCCGCGTTGCTCATGGTGTCGTAGTGCGCCGAGAGGATGAGGACGCGCGACGGATCGGCGCCGGGCCTGTCCGCCGTCAGGTTGACGCCCTGGCTCCAGCCGCTTTGATAAGCGTGCTCCTCGACGGTGAACCCGATCGCCTCGAATTGCTGGCGCATCCAGGCGCGGGCGAGCGCGCGTCCGTCCTCGGAGCCGCGCTCGCGGATGACCGCCGAGCGGCCGCCGACGGTGACGGGCGCGGCGCCGGAGAGCTCCTTGAGCCGCGCCTCGAGGAACGCGGCGTCGATGTGGAGCTCGGGGAGCTCGGCGGCGTCGCCGTCGAGCCGCGCGCGGGTCCCGGCCGGAGCGCGGGTCCTCTGTGCTCCCGGAGCGCGCGACAGGGCCACATCCTGCTCCCCCAGCGGCTCCGCGTGAAGGCGGTGCGAGCCGAGCCAGTCATGGGGGTCGCGGCCCGTCGGGACGGCGACGGCGGCGATCCCGCCGACGCGCGCGCGCTCGCCCGGGAGCGCCGCGCTGGGCAGCGGCCCCTCCACGAGGTAGAGCGAGGCCCCGCGCTCTTCTCTCAGAGTGACGCTCTGCCAGGCGTCATCGACGCTGGCGCGGGTCACGACGACCTGGCCAGTCTCCGTCGCGAGCCGGTTCAGGAACGTGCTGACCGTATCCTTGCCCACGTGCGAAACGTGGATTTCTCCGGCCGCCGGCGCGCCCGGATCTCCGGACGCGCACGACGTCGAGACGAGCGCAAAGGCGGCACCCAGCGCGGCGACGGCGCTCGAACGATTACGGCAGGTTGTCATGGCGTCTTCCCCTTTCGGCGACACCGTACGGATCTCAAACGAATTATCCAAGCACTATCTCGCGATGAGTCGAGCTTTGGATCGAATCGCGTCAAATGCAATGAGGGACACATGAGCGCTCCACCGGAGCTCTGGAGTCATGGTCCAGCTCGTCAGTCCGTGAGTGATGACGAGGCCGCTCGGCCTGTTCGCGCAGCCGCGCGGCCCGCCGTCCGGCTCTCCAGGTGGCCTGGACCAGGAGCATGGCAGTCGAGGAGCGGTAGGCGCTAACCAACCTTCGCGCCGCGTTCTCCCACATCCGAACGCTGACGTGGACGTGAACGTGGTCGTGGTCGTTTACGTGGTCGTGGTCGTGGTCGTCAACGATAGGCCGTGAACGACCACGACCACGACCACGTTTACGTTGACGTGAACGTTGGTTCGGTCACGGTTCGGGCGGGGTTCCGTCTCGCAGCGCGAGCTGCCCTCGCCGGCACGTATCGATGGCGGACGCGAGGATGCGCATCGCCTCCTGCGGCGCGTGGAAGCCGGACGAGTTCTCCGCCTCGGCGAAGTCGACGAAGAACTGACATTTTCGCTGCGCCGCGCGCGGCCCCGCGAGCGCCTCTTCGGCCATCCCGGCCTCCTTCGCCCGGCGGATGTCGCTGATGAGCGCGGTCACGGCGTCCATCGCCCGGTTGCGCGCCTCGAAATGGCGCGACTGGATCGTCTCCACGCGCTGCCGGAGCTCGTCCTCGGGCCACTTGTGGCACGTCTGGCACGCGCGGTTCACGTTGAGGAGCGGGCTCTGCACGTGGTGATCGCTGATCTTCGTCGCGCCGACCCGCTGGTAGGGCATGTGGCAGTCGGCGCAGGCCACGCCGGAGCGCGCGTGGATGCCCTGATTCCACATCTCGAACTCCGGGTGCTGCGCCTTCAGCACCTTCGCGCCCGACTCCGCGTGCGTCCAGTCCGAGTGGCCGCTCTCCTCGTAATAGGCGTAGATCTCGTCGATCTTGAGGCCCTTCGCCCACGGGTACACGAGCCGCTTCTCCGGGCCCTTGAAGTAATACTCCACGTGGCACTGGCCGCAGACGTACGAGCGCATCTCCTGGCGCGTGGCCATCGTGTTGACGTCGTAATTGGCCTCACCCGTCGACGCCTTGAGCGCGCGGATCCCCTCGATGAACCCGGGCCGCGTCACCCGGAGCTGCATCGACTCCGGGTCGTGGCAATCGATGCACGAGACCGGGTGCGTCACCAGCTTGCGCGCCTCGGGGAAGGGCATCTGGTTCATCGCCTCCCACCCGCGCATCAGGTCGCCGCCGCCGAGCTTCTTGTACGGCACGTACACGGACGCATGGCAGTGAATGCAGGTGCCCGGCTGCTTCGCCGCGATCTGCCGCTCGGTGTACACCTGGTCCTCGAGCATGTGGGCGTGCCCGCGCTCCTCCCGGAAGTCGCGCGCGAAGGCGTAGCCGGCCCACATCGTCTTCAGCCGACCGTCCTCCTCGAGCTTCGATTGCGCGACCACGCTGCGCGGATCGGCGTCCGTCGGCGTGCGCGGCACCGCCTCGCTCCCGCCGAAGCGCGTGCGCTTCTGGTCGACCGTGCGCCGGTAGCCGTCGTACTGGAGGGGGAAGTTCTTCCCCCAGACGGCCGGGTCGTCCATCGTGTCGTCAAGCTCGACGACGCGATAGAACGGGCTCTTCGCCTCCTGCTTGTGCTCGAAGATGTTCACAAGCAGCGCGGCGATCCCGGCGGTCGCCGCCGCCGCGGCGAGCGCCGCGAGCGGCAGGTAGCGCCAGCGCGCCGGCGGCTTGCCGGTGCGCTCGCTCTTCTGCGTGGATCCTTCGTCCTTCGGCTCCGTCATCGATTCCATCCCTCGTGCAGCGGGCGCCCCTCAGTGCAGGTGGCCCACCGATTCATGGCAGCGCACGCACGAGAGCCCCGCGGCGCCGTGGTGCTCGCTGTCGATCGCATCCACGACGTCGCCGTGACACCCGCGACAGGTCTCCTCCGTGATGCGTAAATTGCTGGGCTTGATCCGGATCGGGTCCGGGAAGCGGCCCGAGGTGAAGGCGAAGGAGTGCCAGAACCCGTTCGACGCCTTCGTGGCATATTTCCCCAGGAACGTGTGCGGCGCGTGACAGTCGTTGCACCCTGCCACCGCCCGGTGGCTGGAGCGCTGCCACCCGGCGAACTGCTCGTTCATGATGTGGCAGTTGGCGCACGCCGACGGATCGCTCCCCAGGTACGAGGCGCCCTTCGCATAAACGAAGGTGTACCCGCCGAGCCCGGCGGCCACGCCGAGCGCGGCGCAGAGCGCGAGGAGCAAGGCTCCTGTGGAGCCACGCCCGCCGCGCGCTCGCTCGCGCGCCGGCGGCTCCGGCGGTTCATCTCGCCGTTGCTCTTCCGTCATGGGATCTTGCTCGTGCGTCATCTATCGCCGGACCGGTTCATCGATTCTCGATCCTCGACCCGCCGCTTTGCAAGGCAGGTGCCGCTGCGTCTCGGCCGGAGCGGCGATCGACGGCCCGGCGGCGGGACGAGCCGACTCGGCGCGAAGGGCGACCGCGGGACGCCGCGGCGGGCCGGCGCACGCGGCCGCAAGGCGTGCGCAGCGGCGCAGATTCCGCGCTGGCGGGCGCTCCCTGCGGCCGCTGTTCCCGCCGCCGCCCGTCTGCGCTAGGGAGCTGGCCAGGAGACGTCACGTGACCCTCGACGAGCACGGGTTCCACCAGAAGACGCCGTTCACGCCGTACCAGCGGCGGCTGTTCTGGTTCCTGAGCGTGGCCTCGTTCTTCGAGGGCTACGACTTCCTGGCGCTCACGCAGATATTGCCCAACTTCGGCGCGCAGATGGGCCTCTTGCCCCGCCACGAGGGGCTCCTCGTCGGGGTCATCAACTCGGGCACGATGATCGCGTATCTCCTCGTGCGCAAGGCCGACCAGTGGGGCCGGCGGCGGGTGCTCTCGGTCACCATCGCGGGGTATACGATCTTCTCCGTGCTGACGGCGTTCGCGCCGAACGTCTATGTCTTTGCCGTCTTGCAGCTCCTCGCGCGCATCTTCCTCCTCGGGGAGTGGGCGGTCAGCATGGTGTACGCGGCCGAGGAGTACCCGAGCGATCGGCGCGGGATGGTGATCGGCGTCATCCAGGCGTTCTCGAGCCTGGGATCCATCGTGTGCGCGGGCGTCGTTCCGCTGCTCCTCGCGACGCCTTACGGGTGGCGCAGCGTGTACCTCGTCGGCGGCATCCCGCTCGTGCTCATCGCGGTCGCGCGGCGCGGCCTGCGCGAGACGGCGCGGTTCGAGCAGGTGGCGGCCGAGCGAAAGGGGGAGGGGACGCCGCCGTTCACGCGCATCCTGCGCACGCCGTACCGCAAGCGGATGCTGCAGCTCGCCTTGATCTGGGGGCTCACGTACGTTTGCACCCAGAACGCGGTGACGTTCTGGAAGACGTTCGCGCTCCGGGAGCGCGGGCTCAGCGACGGCGAGGTGGGCGGCAGCATCACGTTCGCCGCGCTCGTCTCGATGCCGCTCATCTTCGCCTCGGGCAAGCTGCTCGACGTGGTGGGCCGCCGCAAGGGCGCGGTGATCATCTATGCGCTGGCGGCGGCCGGCGTGCTCGGCGCTTACTCGCTGGGCTCGCGGGGCGCGCTCACGGCCGCGCTGGTCTTCGCCATCTTCGGCGCGAGCGGGGTGCTCCCCGTGCTGAACGCCTACATGACCGAGCTCTTCCCCACGCACCTCCGGAGCGACGCGATCGCCTGGTCGAACAACCTGCTCGGCCGGATCGGCTACATGCTCTCTCCGATCGCCGTCGGCTTCGCCGCGGAGGAGATCGGCTGGGGACCTGCGGTGTCCGCGACGGCGCTCTTCCCGCTGGTCGCGCTCGCGCTCATCCTGTGGCTCCTGCCGGAGACGCGCGGCAAGGAGCTCGAGGAGACGGCGCGGGTATAGCCTAATTTCGTGTGTCAAAAATCCGGCCAAGGATCGCCGAGACGACACGAGACGCCAAGAAGAACACAAAGATCCTGGCGTCTCGTGGCGCCCTGGCGGTTCCGGCATTCTGGCAGTGCGGGGCAGGTACCACACCACCGGGCGGTCAGGGCAAACGAGCGGGCTGACTGAAACGTGCTTGCTGTCGCGGGCTCACCGGCTGCGGGCCGGCTCGGCGGGTGATCGTGTCATGACGGAGCCCGCCCGCGGAGCTCAAGCGGTCGCCGCGGCGCCCGCGCGGTTCCGCACCAAGCAGCAGCTGTGGAGTTCCTGCGGTCTGGAGTTCGTCACCAGTTAATTTGGTGAGAGCGCTGGGCTGAACTAGATCCGCCCCGTCCGAACGATCCCGATCGGTCTGTGGGGACGATCCCTAGCAACGCGTCGTCGTACGTCTGCGTGCGAGCGGCCGAGGTGCGTCCGGAATGCGGACCGCCAAGACATTCAGGTCGCCCGCGTCGCCCATACCGACGTCGCGCGCGAGAAGTCAGCGAATATGCAACCTTTCACGCTGCCCGACTTCTACATGCCGCATCCGGCGCGCCTCAATCCGCACCTCGAAGGCGCGCGCGCGCATACCAAGGCCTGGTCCTACGAGATGGGTATCCTGGAGGAGAACCCGAAGGAAAAACCCATCTGGACCGAGCGCGACCTCGACGCGCACGACTACGCGCTGCTCTGCGCGTACACCCACCCCGACGCGCCCGCGCCCGAGCTCAATCTGATCACGGATTGGTATGTCTGGGTGTTCTTCTTCGACGACCATTTCCTCGAGATTTACAAGCGCACCAAGGACATGCGCGGCGCCAAGGCGTACCTCGACCGCCTGCCGCTCTTCATGCCCGTCGTGCCCACGGGGACGCCGCCGGAGCCGACGAACGTCGTCGAGCGCGCGCTCGCGGACCTCTGGGCGCGGACCGTCCCGCTCACCTCGGTGCACTGGCGCGAGCGCTTCCTCGAGGCGACGAAGAACCTGATGCTCGAATGCATGTGGGAGCTCGCCAATATCCAGGAGAACCGCGTCGCGAACCCGGTCGAATACATCGAGATGCGCCGCAAGGTCGGCGGTGCGCCCTGGTCCGCGGGCCTCGTCGAGATCGCCGTGGGCGCCGAGGTCCCGGCCGCCGTCGCCGCGACGCGCCCCCTCGAGGTCCTGCGCGACACGTTCTCGGACGGCGTCCACCTGCGCAATGACCTGTTCTCGTACCAGCGGGAGGTCGAGGTCGAAGGGGAGAACGCCAACTGCGTGCTCGTCCTCGAGCGTTTCCTCGGCGTCCCCACGCAAAAGGCGGCCGATCTCACGAACGAGATCCTGACGTCGCGGCTCCAGCAATTCGAGAACACGGCGCTCGTCGAGGTGCCGGCGCTCTGCGCCGAGTACGGGCTGACGCCGGCGCAAGCCCTCGACGTCGCCAGGTACGTGAAGGGGCTGCAGGATTGGCAGTCCGGCGGCCACGAATGGCACATGCGGTCGAGCCGCTACATGAACGAGAACGCGGACAAATCCGCGGACGTCCTCGATTTCCCCGGGACGCCGACGGGGCTCGGCACCTCGGCGTTCCGGATCAGGCTCACGCCCGCCGCCCTCGGTTTGCAGCGGATCAAGACCCTCACCCACGCCCCGTTCCAGCCTGTGGGCAGGATGCCGCTCCCGAAGATTCACATGCCGTTCAAGCTCCGCTTGAGCCCGCATCTGGCCGCGGCGCGCCGGAACACACTCGAGTGGGCCCGGAAGTTCGCGATGCTCGACGTGGTGCCGGGCGTCTTCGGGTCCGGGATCTGGGACGAGCGCAGGTTCATCGGCTTCGATTTCCCCATCTGCGCCGCGGGCATTCACCCGGACGCGTCCCCGCACGAGCTCGACCTGAGCTCGGCCTGGCTGACGTGGGGGACGTACGGCGACGATTATTTCCCCCTCGTGTTCGGCGCGACGCGGGACATGGCGGGCGCGAAGCGGTTCAACGCCCGGCTCTCGATGTTCATGCCCCTCGACTGCGCGGGCGCCCCGGTGCCCGAGAACCCGGTGGAGAGCGGCCTGCTCGATCTCTGGATCCGTACGGCCTCCCCCATGTCGATGAATTCGCGGCAATCGCTCCGCCGCAGCGTCGAGACCATGACCGGGAGCTGGCTCTGGGAGCTCCTGAACCAGACCCAGAACCGGATCCCGGATCCGGTCGATTACGTCGAGATGCGCCGCAAGACGTTCGGCGCCGATCTCACGATGAGCCTGTCCAAGCTCACGCTGGGTGATGTGGTCCCGGCCCCGATCTTCCGCACGCGGACGATGCGAGGGCTCGACAACACAACGGCCGACGTGGGCGGGTGGATCAACGATCTCTATTCGTACCGCAAGGAGATCGAGTTCGAGGGCGAGCTCAGCAATTTCGTGCTGGTCGCCGAGCGGTTCCTCGAATGCGACGCGCAGCGGGCCAAGGAGGTCGTCAATGACCTGCTCACGGCGCGCGTGCCGGAGTTCGAGCACATCGTCGCGACCGAGCTGCCCCGCATCCTCGACGAGTTCGAGCTCGACAAGGCGGCCCGCGAGGCCGTGCTCGGATACGTCGAGAAGCAACGATTGTACATGGCTGGCGTCCTCCACTGGCACGTCGTGACGAGCCGGTACGTGGACGCGGAGCTCGAGCGCCAGCCGATCGAACGGGCGATCGATGGCGCGCGTGGGTTTGGCGCCTCTGCGGCGCGTATCAGCAGCTTCTTCGGCGCCGGAAGAGCCGGCGCCGGGGCTCCTGCTGCGAAGGCGGATCTTTCAATGGGTACGGCGCGGTCCGTGCCGGTGAAGCAGGGGCGGCCCTAGCCGTCCGGGAAAGAGGGACTCATGTCTATCACAGGGAATCTGGGTTCGATCGATCAGCACCAGACCAGCCTCGCGACGGCGGCCGCGAGGCAGCTCGCGACGACGACCAAGTCGGCGCCGCAGATGCAGGGCATCTCGTCGCGGTGGCTGGTCAAGCTCCTGCCGTGGGTGCACGTCAACGGCGTGTACCGCGTGAACCGCCGGCTGAGCTATGCGGTGGGCGACGGGCGGGTGACGTTCACGAACACCGGCGCGAAGATCCAGGTCATCCCGCAGGAGCTCTGCGAGCTGCCGCTCCTCCGCGGCTACGAGGACGTCGAGGTCCTCACCGCGCTGGCGAACCGCTTCGTGCAGCGTGAATACAAGCCCGGCGACGTCATCACCGAGCGCGGCAAGGAGGCCGATCACATCTGCCTCATCGCGCACGGCAAGGTCAACAAGATCGGCGCGGGCAAGTACGGCGATGAGACGGTGCTCGCGGTCCTCGCGGACGGCGACCATTACAGCTACCAGGCGCTCCTCGAGGCGCAGGATTACTGGACGTTCACGGCCAAGGCCGTCACGACGGTCACGGTGCTGACGCTCCAGCAGAACGCCTTCGAGGAGCTCGTCGCCCAGCACCCATCGCTGAAGAAGCACCTCGACAACTTCAAGGCGCTCGCCGCGAAGAAGCAGGACAACACGGGCGAGGCGGCGATCGAGATCGCGGCGGGCCACTCCGGCGAGCCCGTCCTTCCCGGCACGTTCGTCGATTACGAGACCTCGCCCCGCGAGTACGAGCTCAGCGTGGCGCAGACCGTGCTCCACATCCACACGCGCGTCGCGGACCTGTTCAACGAGCCGATGAACCAGACGGAGCAGCAGCTGCGCCTGACCATCGAGGCTTTGAAGGAGACCCAGGAGCACGAGCTCATCAACAACCGCGAGTTCGGCCTCCTGCACAACGCCGACCTGAAGCAGCGCATCCACACCCACAGCGGGCCCCCGACGCCGGACGACATGGACGAGCTCCTCGCCACGGTCTGGAGGGAGCCGTCGTTCTTCCTCGCGCCCCCGCGCGCCATCGCGGCGTTCGGCCAGGAGTGCAGCCGCGTCGGCGTCTATCCGCAGAGCATCGAGGTGAACGGCCACCGCGTTCCGGCGTGGCGCGGCGTACCGATCTTCCCGTGCAACAAGATCCCGGTCTCGGAGACGCGGACGACCTCGATCCTGCTCGTGCGCGCGGGCGAGAAGAACCAGGGCGTCATCGGCCTGCACCACGCCGGCATTCCGGACGAGGTCGAGCCGAGCCTCAACGTGCGCTTCATGGGGATCAACGACAAGGCCATCATGTCGTACCTCGTCAGCCTCTATTACTCGACGGCCGTGCTGGTCCCCGACGCGCTCGGCGTCCTGGAGAGCGTCGAGATCGGACGCGCCCACGAATGAGCCCCGAGCGGTAGGCGCTCCGCGTGTGCCCCGTGCAAACGCCGGGGATACGCGGAGCGCTCTGCTCTCCGAAGCCCGCAGAAGGAAAGGTACATCATGGCAAACGCCGAAAACCCTGGGATCGGGAACGATGGTGAGCGTTCGAGCCTCGGGACGCTGGGGGCGCGAAGGCTCGCGACGACGACCAAGTCGCATCCGCAGATGCAGGGGATCACGTCCCGGTGGCTCCTGCGGGTCTTGCCCTGGATCGAGGTCACGGGCGGCACGTATCGCGTGAACCGCCGCCTGAGTTATGCCGTCGGCGACGGGCGGCTCAGCTTCGGCAACGTCGGGGCGAAGGTGCAGGTGATCCCGCAAGAGCTCTGCGAATTGCCGCTCTTGCAAGGCTTCTCGGACGACGCCGTGCTCGACACCCTGGCGAGCCGGTTCGTCCAGCGAGAGGTCAAGCCCGGCGCGCTGATCGCCGAGCGCGGAAGGCCAGCGGAGACGATCTTCCTGCTCGCGCACGGAAAGGCCCAGAAGCTCGGCGCAGGCAGGTACGGCGCCGACACGATCCTCGACGTCCTCGCGGATGGGGACCATTTCGGGGATCAGTCCGTCATCGAATCGAACGACGTGTGGACCTATTCGGTCAGGGCCGTCACGCCGTGCATCGTGCTCGAGCTCCCGCAGCGCGCCTTCGAGGAGCTGATCTCGCGATCCCCTGCGCTGCACGCGCACGTCGAGTCGCTCAAGGAGCGGCTGAAGAAGCCGCAGGACAAGCTCGGACAGGCGGCGATCGCCCTCGCCGCCGGTCACAAGGGCGAGCGCGCGCTCCCGAGGACGTTCGTCGATTATGAGACCGCGCCGCGTGAATACGAGCTCAGCGTCGCGCAGACGGTCCTCCGGCTCCACACGCGCGTCTCGGATCTCTTCAATGATCCGATGGATCAGCTCCAGGAGCAGCTCCGCCTGACCGTCCAGGCCCTGCGCGAGCGTCAGGAGTACGAGCTCATCAACAACCGTGACTTCGGCCTCCTGCACAACGCCGACCTGAAGCAGCGCCTCCATCCCCGGAGCGGCCCCCCGACGCCCGACGACATGGACGAGATCCTCTGCCGGCGCCGCAAGTCGCAGTTTTTCCTGGCGCACCCGCGCACGATCGCCGCCTTCCACCGGGAGTGCAGTCGCCGGGGCATCTACCCGACCACCGTCGAGCTCTCCGGCACGCAGGTCGCGGCGTGGCGCGGCGTCCCGATCCTGCCTTGCGACAAGATCCCGATCAACGAGGACAAAACGAGCTCCATTCTCGTCATGCGCACGGGGCAGGAGCATCAGGGCGTCATCGGCCTCCACCGCACGGGCCTCCCCGAGGAGATCGAGCCCGGCGTCTCGGCCCGCAGGATGGAGACCGACGGGAAGGCCATTACCTCGTACCTCGTGAGCACCTATTACTCCGCCGCGGTGCTGGTGCCGGACGCTCTCGGCGTCCTTGAGAACGTCCAGATCGGGCGGTAGCCTCGGCGGCCTCGATGACGCTGCATCTCGACCTGCTCCTCCACAACCTCGTCGCGCTGTGCATCGCGATCGTGGTGCTCCTGCTCCTCTCGGAGCTCGTGGTCAGGCTGATCCATCGGGGCTACGCCTTCGTCTTGCGCTCGCCGACGCTGGAGCACGTCACGGCCGACGAGCGCAAGTCGTTCCGGCGTCGCGTCCGTCGCCGCGCGCTCGTCTGGGTCGCGCTCGTCGGGGTCGTGCTCATGGGCGGCGCGGCGTTCGCCATGGTTCGCGGAATTCGCGCCCTCGACGTGGTGAAGAGCGCGCTCGTCGGGCTCGCCGGAGATGATCCCGCGATCGCCAGGATGCGGTTGCTCACCGCGCTCGGGATCGCCGTCGGCGCGCTCTTCGTCGACGCGCTCGCCCGGGGGCTCGCCGACGCGCTGGGAAAGGCGGTCGCGCGCTCGGACTGGCTGGAGAAGCGGCGCGTGCCGGTCGCAGAGGTCACGAACCGCCTGCGCAAGGCGCTCCGCGTGGTCGTCCTCGGCGCCGCCGCGGTCCTCCTCACCGAGAAGCTCGCGCTCGCGCCGGGGACCCAGCGCGCCGTATTGCTCGCCAGCTACACGCTGGGCGCGTTTTACGTGAGCCGCCTCGCGACGGGGATCGGATACCTCCTCCTCGACGTCCTCTTCGACAACTCCACGAGGCTCGCCCGCCTCGAGAGCCCGCTCAGGTACCTCGGGAACCTGTCGCACCTGCTCGGGATCACGAAGCGCGTCGTCGATTATTGCGTGTACATCACGGCGGCGACGTGGGTCGCCGACGCGCTCACGCCCGACACGTGGCTCTCGCAGGCGGGGCGGGTCGGGCTCCGGATCATCGCGATAATCTATGCGAGCCGGGTCCTCGTCGAGCTCTGCGTGCTCCTCATCAACGACCTTTTCCTCGGGAAGGTGGCTGAGGAGAACCCCCAGACGCTCCAGCAACGAAGGACCCTGGTCCCCGTGGCCATGGGCTTCGTGCGGTACGCGATTTACTTCTCGGCTCTCGTGATGGGTCTGCGCGAGGCTTCCATCGATCCCACGCCGCTGCTCGCCGGCGCCGGCGTCATCGGCGTGGCCATCGGCTTCGGCGCGCAGACGTTCGTGGGGGACATCGTGGCCGGCTTCTTCATCCTCTTCGAGAACCTGCTCCTCGTCGGGGATCTCGTGGAGATCGGCGGCATCCAGGGGCGCGTGGAGGAGATCGGCGTTCGTATCACGAAGATCCGCGACGACATCGGCGTGCTCCATTCGATCCCGAATGGCGAGGTGCGCAAGGTCGCGAACCATTCGCGATCCTACGTGAACGCGGTGGTCGACGTGCACGTGCCTTACGAGGAGGACGTGCAGCGGGTGCGTGAGCTCCTCGCGAGGGTCGCCGAAAAGGAGGTCGAGCTGCAGACGGGCGCTCCGGGGCAGGTGGAGGTCGGCGTGGAGGAGCTTAACGAGGGTTCGATCGTCCTGCGGATCAGCGCGCGCGTGCCACCCGGCAAGAACAAGGAAGTGAACGATGCGCTGCGCGGCCGCGTCGTCGAGGAGCTTTGCAAAGCGCAGGTCAGCGCGCCGCGCCCGCGTCGAGCCGTCCTCATCGACAGCCAGCTCTCCGTCAAGAACCCGCCCAGGCGAGAGATCGAGGAATCCGCGCCCGTCACGCCTTTCTCGCCCACGAACGACGACTGACGAGCGGTCCGTCTCGCGCCCGTGCTCAGGCGCCGACAGCGTGAGCTGCGCCGTGTCCTCGATCGGGTCCCTCCGTGCCAGGAGCACGAAACCGGCGGGAAGAGGAGCCAATCAACGGAGGTCGAGGGCGTCCCTTCGTCCATCGAGGAGCTCGAATGGACCTTGCCAGATCTCTTGTCCGCCCGGGAACGTGGCTCGTTGCCGTCTTCCTGGCGTCGTCCGTGGCCGCGTGCTCGGGCGCCGATCCCACCGCTCCAGGGCAATCGCCGCCCGACGACACGGAGCTTTCGCCCGAGCCTCCGTCCGAGCCCGAGCCGCCGCCAGGCGCGCCGATCGACGTCCAGCGCTACGAGGTGACGGGAGAGTTCGACTGGAGCCGAGTGCGGCTTGTCGCGACGGTCGCGGTGACGCTCCTGCCAGGCGACGACGGCCTGCGCTCGCTGCGCCTCGACAGCGCGGTCGCCGAGGTCAAGGCGGTCCGGGTGGCCGGGGGCGCGGACCTGCCTTATACGGTCGACGCCGAGCTCCGGGCGCTCCGCGTCGACGTCTCGCGCGTGCCTGACATCGCGGCGGACCAGGCGATCACGCTGGAGATCGACTACGAGGCCGCCGAGAGCGTCGCGCTCCGCGCGATCCCCGCCCGCCGGGGGGACCCTGCCGCGTCGCGCGCTGTCTACACGCTCTCGGAGCCGCTCGACGCCGCGCTCTGGATGCCGTGCCACAACACACCCGAGGACCGCGCCGTCTTCTCCATCGACCTCGGGATGGGCGCACAGGAGACGATGATCGCGAACGGCACGCTCGTCTCCGACGAGCAGGGCGCGTCCGGCCGCCGCATGAAGTACGCGACGGACTACACGGTGCCCATCTACCTCATGGCCTTCGCGATCGGCGACTTCGAGGTCGAGGGCACGATGAAGGGGATCCTCCCCGTCTCTGTCTGGCACCGGCGCGGCGTCCCGGGCGATTACGACCGTCTGCTCGACGAGGTGGTCCGCTCGATCGGCCTCTTCGAGGAGCTGCTCGTGCCGTATCCCTTCGAGAAGTACGCGCTGGTGCTCGTACCGGAGTACGGCGGCGGCCTCGAGAACCTCGGCATCACCTTCTAGGGGGAGTCCCGGAGCACCGCTCCGACCAGCTCCGGCGACCTGAGGCTCACGATCCACGAGCTCGGCCACCAGTGGTTTGGAGACCTCGTGACCGTCAAGACCTGGGACGATCTGTGGATCAAGGAGGGCATGGCGACGTTGCTCGCAGAGGAGGGCGCGCGCCTCTACCTGGATGAGAGCGGTGAGGGGACGCTGAACGGCGACTCCTTCGCGGCCGTCGTGGACTCCCTCATCGTGGATCCGGACCGCGATCCCGACGACAAGTACACGAGCGGACCTTACGACCGCGCCGCGTGGCTGCTCACCCAGATCCGGAGCCTCATCGGGGAGGATCCTTTCTGGGGCACGCTGCGCGACGTCCTCAACGACCACCGCTTCGGCGCCGTCGGTACGGACGAGTTCCTCGGCGCCTTCGCGCGACACCTCGGCCCCGACGCGACCGCCCGCGCGCGGCGGGCGCTCCGGGCCAGCGCGCTCCCGCACCTCGATCTCGGGCGGTCCCCCTCCGGCGGCGTGCTCGTGACGCTGCGCGATCCGGACGGCGCGCTCGTCGCGCCGCTCGATCTCCTCTGGATCGCGGACGACGGAGCGACGCGCTCGCAGGTGCTCGAGCTCGATCAGGGCGTGGACGTCGCCCCGCAGCAGGAGGGCGAGCTGCTGATCTTCGATCCGCTCGACCGCCACATCTCCTGGTTCTACCTGGTCGACGACGCCAGCCTGGATCCGGAGGGCCACGCGGCGCGCTTCTCCTCGTTTCGCCTTCCCACGAGCCCCTCGCAGGTCGCGAACCTCCTCGAGGCCGGCGGCGTCCACCAGACGGCCGCCCTCAACGTCGGCTTGCCGGAGACCCTGGCCCCGGGCGCGTTCGCGGCCTTCCTCGGCGGTCTCGACGCGGAGGACGCCAAGGGCATGGCGGTCGCGGCGGCGTGCGTCAGGGCCGCGGATCCGGCGCTGGATCCAGCGCTGCGCGCGGCCTGGTCGAGCGCGCTCGCGCCGCTGCTCGCGGGGCCGCCCTTCGCGCACTGGACCGAGTTCACGCCGTGGCTGGAGTACGGGGCGTGCGGCGAGGTCGTCGACGCGCTGGCGCTCTACGCGGACGAGTGGTCGGCGCTCGCGGCGGGGCCATCGGCCGGCGACCTCTCCGACGCGCACCTGCTGTTCCTGTACAACTTCGAGCTGCCGCTCGAGACGGTGGTATCGGCGTGGGGGAACGTCGCCAGGCAGTCCAGCTCGCTGCGCGCGCGCTCGCTCGCCATGACAAGGATCCGCCTCGACATCGATCGAGCTCGGCCGGAGCACGTCCCCGCCCTCCGCGCCTTCTTCGGCGAGATCGTCACGTCCACGGAGGTGTTCGAGCTGCTCTACCAGGCGCTCGACGGGCTAAGTCGCACGAAGGCGCCCACCGCGACGGAGAACGCGGAGGCCCTGGCCGCCCTGCGCCAGCTGCTGCGCGCCCCATCGACGACGCCGCTCGATGGTCTGGCGGTGTGCGTCGCCCGCGCGCTGATCCAGGGCGACGCCGCGGCGTGGAGCGAGTTTGTCGGGGGCCTCGACGGCGTGGAGCTCTCTGCCGAGGCCGTCGCGATGCTCGCGGACCCGTCCAGCTGCTGAGGACGACGCCGCGCCTCGACCCATCCGATCCGTCACGTGCAGGCGCCGAGGCCCGCCGGCGCTGCGCGGCCGAGTGCCACGCGACGGCCGCGGCCACATGGCGCGGCTCCTCGGGGCCATGGACAATGAGCGCATGCCTCCCGGCGCTCCCGCGTCCGCCTCCCCGCGCCCCGGCGCGATCACCGACGTCGCCGGCATCGAGGTCGGCCATTTCACCGACAGCCGCCGCCCCACGGGCTGCACGGTGGTGCTCGCGCGCGAGGGCGCCGTCGCCGGCGCGGACGTGCGCGGCGCCGCGCCGGGCACGCGCGAGACCGACGTGCTCTCGCCGTCCAACGTGGTCGAGCGCGTCCACGGCGTCCTGCTGGCCGGCGGCAGCGCCTGGGGCCTGGACGCGGCCTGCGGCGTGATGCGCTGGCTGGACGAGCGCGGCGTGGGCATGACCGTCGGCCCCGCCCGCGTGCCCATCGTGCCCGGCGCCGTGCTGTTCGACCTGGCGCTGGGCGACCAGCGTATCCGCCCCGACGCCGCCGCCGGCTACGCCGCCTGCGAGGCCGCGTCGACCACGCCGCCCGCCGAAGGCAACGTGGGGGCCGGGGCCGGCGCCGTGGTCGGCAAGATCTTCGGCTTCCACCGCGCGATGAAGGGCGGTATCGGCGGCGCCTCCGTCACCGTCGGCGGCGTGACCGTGGGCGCCATCGTCGCCTGCAACGCGCTGGGCGACGTCGTCGACCCGGAGACGGGCCAGGTGCTCGCCGGCGCGCGCACGGAGCGCGGCACGCGCCTTCTGGACACGCGGCGCGCGCTGCTGCGGGGCGACATGCCCAGGCCCATGCTCGCGGGCAGCAACACGACCATCGGCGTGATCGCCACCGACGCCGTGCTCACCAAGAGCCAGGCCTGCCGCCTCGCCACCGTGGGGCACGACGGCCTGGCGCGCGCGATCAACCCGCTGCACACGCTCTCCGACGGAGATGCCCTCTTCGCGCTGGGCACGGGCGCGTCCGGTTCGACGCTCGGCATGATGACTCTGTGCGTCATGGCGGCCGAGGTCTGCACGCTGGCCGTGGTGCGCGCCATCCGCGCGGCGCAGGGCGTGACGCTCGGCGCTGCGTACCTGCCGGCGGCGGGGGACCTGGGATGAAGCTGTCGCCGTGGGCGATCCTCTCATCACCCGAGGCGACCGCGAGCTTCATCGCGAGCCACGCCTGACGATCAGCTGAAGCGCGCCCGGATCGGCGCCGGGCTCTCGCAGATCGGGCACGCGTCCGCGCGCTCGGCGATCTTGCCGCAGTCCTTGCAGTCGACGCGATAGCCGTGGAAGCCGGGGTCGTGCAGCTCGACGCTCGTCTGTGCCCTGTCCGCGCGCTTCCCCTCGTATTTCACGCGCATTGGCACGAACGCGATGTAACGCACCTCGATGTGCTCGCACCGCGAGCACCGCTCCGGCACCGCGTACGCGTTGGTCGTCGTGAGCCCGCGCGCGAGGCCGCCTTCGGCGTGGCACCGCGGGCAGCGGTCGTCCGTGAACACGAGGTGCTGGCACGCGCCGCACGTGATCTCGTACAGCCCGTCGACGAACATCTCGCCCTTGTAGACCCACTTGATCGGCCCGACGGGCTCGCCCTCCATGAGCGGCACGAGCCCGTCGACATACGAGCGCAGGTTGAGCTTCTGTCCCCCGCACGCGGGACACCCCGCCTCGACCATCTCGGCAAACGCACGTTCGGAGAGCCTGCTCATGATCGTCGCCTTCTACCACGCCTCGGCGGCGGGAGGACCGAGGAGGCGCTGCGGCCGCGCGCGCCGCCGAGGGGCGAGAGCGCCCCGACACGATTCGTGAGTTCGGTGCTTTAGCGCTGCCTCCGGGGCTGCGTCACTCCTCCCGGATCAGCGCCTCGATCGCCTCGAACACGCGCGGCACGACAGGCAGGCCCGGATCGGTGTAGGCGTCGGCCTGCGACGCGTTCGACAGCGTCGCCTCCTTGAGCGTGTGGCTCATTCCCTCGACGATGACGAGCGTCGCGTCCGGCCGCGCGCCGGCGAGCCGCTCCGCGTCCTCGACCTTGGTCTGGAGATCGGTCGTCCCTTGCAGGAGGAGGATCGGCGCCGTCACGGCCGCGAGCTCCACCGCGGGGTCGTGCTTCATCCAGGAGATGACGAACGGCTGCACGCTCGGCCGAAACAGGCTCATGAACACCTGACTTTGCGGGATGTCCGTGACGAGCTCCCCGGCCTCGAGCTGGTCGAGGATCGCGTTTGCCCTCTCGCGATCCTCGTCCGGGAGCCCTTCGAGCTGATCGCGCAGGACATCGCCGATGGGCCGGCCCGCGCCGGCGATCGAGACGAACCCGTCGATCTCGGTCTCCCGGGCGACCAGCATACCGAGCAGCGAGCCCTCGCTGTGCCCCACCACCGTGATCGTCGCGAAGCGCCCGTCCGCCCGGAGCTTCTTCACCCACAGGCCGGCGTCGTCGGCGCCCATCTCGAAGAGCAGCTCCTGCTCCGTCCCGGGAGCCGCGGAGGCGCTCGCGCCGATGCCGGCCTTGTCGTAGCGAATCGACGCGATGCCCCTGTCCCGGAGCCCCTCCGCGAGGAGCCTGTACGTGTCCGGCTCGATGCCCGCGGCGACCTGATTGCCGTCCCGGTCGGTCGGCCCCGAGCCGGGGATGATCACCACCGCAGGGAACGGCCCGCACCCGGCCGGCACCACCAGCGTGCCGACCAGCGTGCCTCGCGCGTTCTCGACCGTGGTCCTGGCGCTGACCGCCGCCGGACACCCCGGCGCGTCCGGCGCTGTCGGCGTCTCCGTGTCAGGCACGTCCGTGTCGTCAGGGAGCGCGCCGCTCCCGCCAGTCGACGCGCGCTCTCCGGCGCCGCAGCCCGCGCAGAGGGGCGACGACGCGAGCGCGGCGGCACACGAGACGGCGAGCGCGGCGCGGCGCGCCGGGACCACGAGAACCGATCGCAATGACATGACGAGCCCTCCGAGGATGAGAGAGAGGTGCAGGGCCGCCCGGGGCGCACCGGTGCGCCCTCGCGGTCGCGCGAGCACCGCAGCGCGCGCCGCGCGAGCGGGGCGGCGCGCCGGGGAGATCGATGGCTCAGCCGAGGTGCGCGAGCGCGACCTTCGAGAGGATCTCCGACAGGAGCACGAGGCCGATGACCCCTGCGATCAGCGGCGCGCCGCGCAGGCCGGAGGCGTTCTTGAAGCCCTGGACGAGGAGCGTCAAGGACCACACGAGGCACACCGCCGCGAGGACGGCGAAGGCGGTCAGCTCGAGCGTGAACGTGGGCACGCCCGCCGGCAGCCGCGGGGCGAGCAGGCCGAGCGCGATCGCCGCGGGCACGAGCGGCGCGCGCGACAGCCCGATCACGCCGAGAAAATCGATGATCCGCACGCGGCGCCGCAGGAGCCGCGCATACGTCCAGAAGAGCAGGGCGGGCAACGGCCACACGACGATCTGCTCGAGGAGCGCCGTCCCGTACGAGATGACGAGAGGCGCCGTGTGCAGGTCGAGGAATCCGTCGAAGCGAACGCCGAGCCTCGTGATCGCGACGCTCAGCGCCGCCACGACGAGGCCTGCCGCTGCGGCGGCTCCCCCGCCGAAGCGCTCGAATGGATTCAGCGCGAGCCGCCATCCGCGCCGGGGAGGCTTCGGCGACATCGTCGCCAGCAGCCGCTCGCCTTCCGCCGGCTTGATGACGTTGTCGCGCACGAGCGCGCGCACTCTCTCGTCGGGCGTGGTCATCATCATAATCCCACCTTGCGCAGAGCCTCCTCGGCCTCCTTCGCGGAGAGCCTCCCCTTCTCGAGCGCATCCAGGATCTCGTGCCGGCGCCGCGCGACGCCCTGCTCCAGCGCGTCGAGCCGGCCAATGATCTCGTCGAGGCGATTTCGCACCGTCGGGTAGCTGATCTGAAGGACCTGAGCCATCGCCTTCAGGCTGCCTGAAGAGCGCACGAACGCGGTCACGAAGGCGAGATCGTCCGGCGACAGCTGGAGCAGCGCGGGGATCTCGAACTGACCGTCCAGGTGGGTTCCGCAGCTCTGGCAGCCGAGCCGCGTCGCGCGCAGCTCCCCATCACAGCTAGGGCATCGGACGACAAATCTTGCCACGGGATGAGTGGATTATCCTCACCGAGGTCAATATTGTCAATGTCGAGATGATGAAAATTGATCCGAAAATCAATTTTGTTTAAGAGCCGCCCTCGTCATGCGTTCGGCGCGGCTTCGGCCCGCCCGGGGCGCTGCGGCTCGCGCCGCTCGCGACGGCTCAGCGCCGCTCGCGACGCCGCGCGGACGCGAGCGCCGCGATGAGGCCGAGGCCGGCGAGGGCCATGGGCGCGGGGGCCGCGGGCGAGCCGGCGGCGCGGCAGCTGCAGCCGCCGTCGTCGCCCTCGGCCGTCTCCACCTCGTCCGTGCCGCCGGTCCCCGCGCCGGTGGAGCCGGCGCCGGAAGCGGCGGAGGAGGAGCTCGAAGCGCTGGGGCCGGGCGCCACATCGCCGCCCGCGCCGTCGCTGCCGCCTGCGGCGCCGCCGCCGGCGGTCCCGGTGCCCCCGCTCCCGCCGGAGCCGTCCGCGCCGCCGGCGCCGCCTTCACCGCCGGAGCCGCCCGCGCCGCCGGCGCCGCCTTCCCCGGAGGAGGGCAGCGCGGGGCGGACGTCCTCGAGGGTGTCCCCCTCCACGGCGTCATCGAGGACGATGACGGGGCTGTCCGTGAACTCGGACGGGTTGCGCAGCAGGCCGATCTGCGTGAAGTGCGCGTTGTTGTCGGCGAGCGTCTGCGCCTTCCCGCCGGTGACGACCTGCTTGCCGTCGAACCACACGTCGACGGAGCCCTGGTTCGGGTTCGTCGACCAGCGGATGTGCAGCGCGATGCGGTGCCACACGCCGGGCGTCACCGCGCCGTTCGCCTCCCAGTGCACCTTGTTGTCGGGCTTGCGGGTGGCGAAGCTGATGCGCTGTCCGACGACCTCGAACGACATCATCTGATTGTAGCTATTTTCGGACTCCCAGTATCCGATCTGCGTCGGCGGGTCCGCCGCGAGCGCCTCGGGGAGATAGAAGCTCCAGGCGAAGTAGGTCTGGGCGCCCTCGGCCGTGCGCCCGGCGGCCGGCTTGTGGTTCAGCTCGACGCGCTTGATGCCGTTCGACCACCTCGCGTCGTTGGTGAGCTGGACCTTCCCGGCCCTCGTGCCCTGGAGGACAGGCGACGTCACCACGGAGATGTGCTCGCCGTTCAGGGTCGTGTTCCACTGGTTCAGATTGCCCGTCTCGAAGTCTCCGGTCCAGACCGGCGCCGCGGAGGCGCCCGCGGTGAGCGTCGTCGCCAGCGTGGCTGCGGCCAGGGTGGAGAGCGCGCGGCCAGGTCGCCGCGCGAGGAGCGCTCGGGAGGGGGCGAGCAGGGATCGATGTGCGGTAAGGAGATCGGTAGAAGTCATGGCGGGATTCGACGCGTTTTCCGGCCGGCAGTCAACCGAGAAGCCGCGCGTCGCCGCCGACGCGGCGCGGCTCCTCGGGCTCTCCAGCGCGCCCTCCAGCCCGTCGCGCGCGCGCCCTCCAGCGCGTCGCGCGCGCGGCCGTCATCGCTTCAGGCGGAGAGCTCGATCCAGAGCGCCCGAGTCTCGCGCGCCCGGAGGTGGATGAGGCGCTCTCCCGTGTTGAGGGCGTCGCCGGGGCAGGTCCAGGGCTCGAGGCAGACGAAGTCCTTGCCCTGCAAGGTCCACACGACCCAGTGGGTGAACTCGGGCGAGCCGCGGACGGCGATGCGCACCCCCGGGTCGCCCTCGATCGAGAGCGCGCTCTCGGTGGAGCCGTGGTCGAGCAGGTGGAGGTCGACCTCGGGCCGGGTCAGGTCGAAGCCGGAGAACGGGGCTTCCCGCTTCGTCGTGTTGTCGAACGCGCGCGTCGCCCGCGTCTCGATCGAGGCGCGGGCCTTGTCCGACTGGGAGACGGCGAAGTAGGGGTGAAACCCGGCGCCGAACGGCATCGGCGGCGCGCCGTCGCCGGTCTCGTTCGTGATGCGCAGATCGATGCGGAGCGCCCTGCCGCGCAGCGTGTAGGTGAACTCGGCGCGGAAATCCCAGGGGTACTGCGCGCGCGTCGCCTCGCTCGATCGGAGGACGAGGCGCGCGTACGCGCCGCCCGACTCGAGGGTGCCACGGTCGTCGAGCGACCACGGCAGGGTGCGGGCGAAGCCGTGCTGGCGCATCTGGCCCGCCGCGCCGGCGGCGGACCAGGCGTCGCCGGCGAGCTTGCCGGGCGAGGGGAAGAGCACCGGGTTGCCGCCGCGCACGTTGGCGGCGCGATCGTCGAACGTGCCGCGATCGAGGTAGAGCAGCGCGCGGCCGCCGACGGTCAGCTCGGTCAGGATGCCGCCGCGGGCCGGGGCCAGCACCGCGCGGCTCGCGGCGTCGCTGTCGGCGAGCTCGATGGTGGGAATCGCGCCTTCGACTTCCTTCACGCTGAACATGACTCCTCCGGTCTCTTCAGTTGCTTTGCAGCCACGCGAGCAGCCCGACGACCAGCGCGAGCGCCGCGATGGGCAGCGCGATCCACCCGAGGACGGTCGCCCAGCCGCGGCGGAGGGAGCGGCCGCCGCGATCCTCGCACGCGAGGCAGATCGCCCAGACGCGCGCGCCGCCCTCGGTGAGCACGCAGCAGTCGCCGCACACCGGCGCGCCGCAGCGCGCGCACGGCCCCGCCGCCTCGGCGCCGCAGCGCGTGCAGCGCGCGACGGCCCCGCCGCCGCCGTCGTGGAAGATCAGGCCGCCGGACATGGGGCTGCGCCCTCCGGCGGCGGAGGCGAGCGCGTCGATGACCGCGGGCGCGCGCGATCGGGGGGCTCCTCGTGGACGGGCACGGACGTCTCCTCCGCCGCGATTCTGCAAGCTTTGCGGGCTCGAGACAACGCTGGCGACGACAGGGCGCGCTGGGCCTTTGCCAGGACGGCGCGCCGCCTGACGCTGCGCTGCGCGCGCCTGCGTGGCGGCGCCCCGAGCGCGCCCCCTGTGAGGAGTGCACCGACCGCGGCTTCCGCTATCCTTGGGCCATGATCGTCGGCGAGGAGCTGGAGCAGCTCCGGTTGCTCCTCTGGAACAGGGAGGATCACGCAATCACGGAGGAGGAGGCGCTCGCGCTGTACGAGGCGAACCGACAATGGGTCGATCGCGCCTCGATGAGCGAGCGCGAGCGGCGCTTCTTCGACGATCTCGTCGCGCGGTACGGCCGAGGCGTATTCAATGGCTGAGCGCGACGAGCACCGGCGGATCCTCGACCTGCTCACGTCGCTGGATGCAGCCTTGCTAAGGCAGTCCGAGTGCTGGTTTGCGGGCGGGACGGCGATATCGCTCCGCTGCGACGAATTCCGCATCTCGCGTGACGTCGATTTCCTCTGTGCCTCCCGCGAGGGGTACAGACAGCTGCGGCAACGCGTCTACGAGGCCGGCGTTCGCGGGCTCTTCGTCGCCGACATGGCGGTCCGACGCGAGCTGCGCGCCGATCGCTACGGTATCCGGGTCGTGCTCGACGTGGGCGGCGCGCCGCTCAAGCTCGAGATCGTCAGCGAAGGCAGGATCGAGCTTGCTGGGGTCGAGGACCCGGCGCTGCCGGTGGCACGCCTCGCCGACGAAGATCTCGTCGCCGAGAAGCTCCTCGCCAACGAAGACCGTTTTCTCGACGATGCCGCACTGGCACGCGATGTCATCGATCTCATCTTGCTCGAGCATGTGCTCGGCGGGCTGCCGCAGGCCGCCTGGGACAAGGCGCGCGAGGCCTACGGGCCTTCGGTCGAGGACGCGTGGCGCCGCGCGCTGCGGCGGTTGTGCGATCAGCCTGCGTGGCGTGCGCGAGCGCTCGAGGCGCTGTGCGTGACGCCCGAGGCGAGGGCCGTGGTCGAGGCGAGGGTCGAACGGGAACGATGACACGCGCGAGCGGCCGAGGCGGCTCGCGCGCTTATCGCTCGCGGCAGCCCTCCTCAGCGCAGGCCGGGGAGGGGCAGGCCCGGGAGCGAGTTGCCGATCGCCGTGACGAGCTGCTCGTGCGTGATCGTCCCCGCCAGGCGGAACGGCACATCCACGTTGAGCGTCTCTCCGCCGATCGCGACGGTGCCGCTCACCTGGTACGGGATACCGCGGCTCTGCGCCGCCAGCGCCGCGATGCTCGTGAGGTCCTGCCACTTCACCGAGATCGGCGCCTCGATCCGGGTCCACTTCTTCGCGGGCAGCTCGAGCGGCGTGAGCGCGGTGACCGTGCCGACGTCGTACTTGCCGTCGAGCAGCACGCTCGCCTTCATCGAGCGCGTCGAGAGATCGATGCTGTTCGGGTTGTACGCCTGGATCTGGACCCGCAGATCGATGCCCTGAACGGTGACGGCGGTCACCGTCGCGAGCTCGGGCTTGAGCGTCGGCGGCTCGGGGCGCGAGCACGCGACAAGGGCGACGGCGGCGGCGAGGAGAGGCGATCGCACGGCGGGAGATGTGGCGCGGATCTCCATGGAGCTCAACGGAAATCGGGCGCGCCACCGGGCCTCGTCCGCGGCGCGCCGATCGATCGCTCGACGGCCCCCGCGCGCGCCAGCGCTTCCGCCCCCGCAGGAACCCTTTCGATCTGCTATGCCGGGCACATGGGCATCCTCCCGCTCGCCGAACGCCTCGCCAAGAAGGCGCTGAACAGGTCCGGGGTGCAGAGCCGCTGGGTCGACACGTCGGTCTGCCGGCTGCACCTCTACGATGCTCCGGGCACGGGCCCGCTCCCGACGGTGGTCCTGCTCCACGGCATCGGCTCCTCGGCGCTCCCGTACGCGCCGGTGTTGCAGCGACTCCGGGGGCGCGCCCGCCGCGTCATCGCCGCGGAGTCGCCGGGGCACGGGTGGAGCGCGGCGCCGGCGTCGGCGTTCACGCCGGAGTGCCTCGCCACCGCCATGCACGAGCTGCTCGACCGCGAGCTCGACGAGCCGGCGATCGTCGTCGGAAACTCCCTCGGCGGCGCGGTCGCGGTGAGCTACGCGCTGACCTCGCCGGACCGCGTGCGCGCGCTGGTGCTCGCGTCGCCGGCCGGCGCCGGCATGCAGCAGGCCGAGCTCGCCGAGCTGCTCGCCGTGTTCAACCTGCGGTCGCGGGCCGACGCCCACGCGTTCTTCGCGCGCCTCTACCACCGCGTCCCGTGGTTCACCCCGCTGATCGCCGGCGACGTCGTGCGGACGTTCTCGCGCGAGACCATCCTCTCCTTCAGGCGCTCGGCCCGGTGCGACCACGCGTTCACGCCCGAGCAGCTGGCCGCGCTCTCGATGCCGATCCTGCTGATCTGGGGCCGCTCGGACCGCCTGATGCCGAGCGCCAACCTCGAGTACTACCGGCGGCACCTCCCTCCGCACGCGGAGATCGAGGAGCCCGAGGGCATCGGGCACTGCCCGCAGGTCGACGACCCGCGCCGCTTCGCCGAGCGGATCGCCGCGTTTGCGTGGGCGGCGCGCTCGACGGCGTCGCCGGGCGCGGCGCCGTCGCCATCGAGCGCGGCGCCGTCGCCATCGAGCGCGGCGCCGTCGCCATCGAGCGCGGCGCCGGCGGCGTAGGCGCCGGGAGAGGCGCCGGCGTCAGGCGTCCTCGGGCAGCGCGCCGTGCCGCTTGAGCAGGGCGCGGGTCAGGCTGCGGCGCAGCGGCATGATGCGCTCGCCGTCGCTGCCTGCGCCGAGGAGCACGGTCGCGAAGAAGTAGGTGTCTGCCCCGCGCTCGACGTAGCCGACCAGCCAGCCGGTGCTCGATCGCTCGTCCATCTCCATCCCGGTCTTGCCGCGCAGCGTGTAGGCCGGCGTCTGCTCCAGCACGAGGAGCCGCTTCACGATGTCCACGCTCCGCGCGGAGCAGGGCAGCGCGCCGGCGTGGAGCCGCCGCAGGAAATCGATCTGCTCGTGCGGGGAGATGCGGAGCCCCCCGGTCAGCCAGAACTGGTCGATGCCCCCCGAGATGTCGCGGTTGCCGTAGCCGAGCGCGTCGAGGTGCGCCTGCATGCGCTCGGGCCCGATCCGGCGCGCGACCTCCTGGTAGAACCAGACGACCGAGTGCTTCATCGCCGACGCGAGATCGTGATCGCGGTTCCAGTCGGGCACGCGGCGCTGCACCCCGTCCCACCGCAGCGTGAAGCGCTCGTCCGGGATGACCCCGGTCTCCAGGCCGATGATCGTGTTCGGGATCTTGAAGGTCGAGGCGGGCACGTACCGCGACGCCGCGCGGTCGGGGTTCACGACGCGGGTGACGCCCCGCGCGGCGTCGAACAGGACGAACGCGCCGTCCACGCCCTCGGCGCGGAGGAGCGCCGCCCCGCCCTCGTCGATCTCGGTCCGCGCCGCGGCCGGCGCGCTCGCGGCCGGCGCGCTCGCGGCCGGCGGGGCCGCCCCGCCGCTCGCCGCCGGGGGAGCTGACGGCGGCGGCGGCGCCGTGGCGCAGGCGCTCGCTGTGATCGCGAGGACCGCGCCGGAGAGCAGGGGACGCGCCGAGGCGAGGGCGCGGCGCGAGAGGTACCCGGGGAGCGGAGAAAGCATGGCGCCCTCAACGCGGCCGGGGGCCGCGCGCATTCCCGCGCCATCGCCGCGGTCGTCACCGCCGTCGCCGCCGCTCATTCCCGCGCCGCCTCCGCGGTCGTCGCTGCCATCGCCGCCGCGGTCGCCGCCGGCGCCGTCCGCTCGCCCTCCGCGAAGTCGACGTCGATCCCGACGATCTTCATGAGCCGCAGCGCGTTCGCGCTCGTCACCACGCCGGGCTTCAGCTTGTAGTCGAAGGTCATCCTGTCCTCGACGACGAGCTCCTCGAAGTGCATGTTGCGCACCCGCCCCGCGGTCTCCTGCTCCAGCACGGAGAGCCCCATGTCGTGGGACGACACCGCGCCGATGGCCCCCCGCGCGACGAGGTGCCGCACGACCGCCCTCGCCCCGATCTGGCGCTCCCGCGCGTTCGTGCCGTGGAGGATCTCGTCGAGCAGGAACAGCACCCGCTCGCCGCCGTTCGCGCCGTCGACGACGCGCTTCAGGCGGGTCAGCTCGGCGTAGAAGTGCGAGACGCCGTGCTCGAGCGAGTCCTTGATCCGCATGCTCGTCCGCACGCGGACCGGCGAGAGCGCCAGCGACGACGCGCAGACCGGCGCGCCCGCGAGGGCGAGGGCGGCGTTCACCCCGACGGCGCGCAGCAGCGTGCTCTTGCCCGACATGTTGGACCCCGTCACGAGCAGCGCGGCGCCCGCGCCCTCCAGCGAGACGTCGTTCGTCACCCGCCGATCGCGCGGGAGGAGCGGGTGGCCGAGCCCCGACGCCGTGAAGCGCGGCTCGCCGTCCTTCACGTCGGGGTACGCGTAGTCGGGGTTCTCGTGCGCGAACGTCGCGAGGCTCGCGAGCGCCTCCATGTGCCCGAGCGTCCGCATCCACGCCTTCACGTGCCGGCCCGCGCGCAGCTTCCACCGCTCCAGCGCGAGCGCGCACCACACGTCCCAGAGCAGGAAGAGGTTGGCGGCGATGTGGACGAGCCCGCTGTGGCGCAGGTCCGAGTAGCCGACCCGGCTCTCGAGCGCCGTCATCTCCCGTGAGGCGAGCACGCCCGAGGGCCCCGCGAGCTCGGCCTTGAGCTCGCCGAGCAGCGCCGACGAGAACGCCTGCTCCTCGACGCGGGCGAGGATCGGCCGGTACCGGGCGAACGGCGCCTCGCGCGACGAGGCCGCGGCGACGATCGGCTCGACCGCGGGCCGCAGCAGGACCAGCACGAGGATCTGGGCGGCCAGCGGCAGGAGGTAGGCGTGGCGGAGCAGCCCGAGCTGCTCCGCCGGGATGAACCGCGGCGCCGCGAGCAGCGCCAGCGTCAGCGGCACGAGCACCTTCGCCGCGGTCAGGAGCGCGCTCACCGGCAGGCCGCCCGCGCGGGCCTCCGGGCCGAGCAGCGCCGGCGGCGCCTCGGCCCACGCGATGAGCGGGCCGGCCTCGCGCCCGCGCGCCCCCGCCTGCATGCCCACCACCGCGAGATCCTCCCGGAACGCCCCGAGGCCGGCGAGCTCGCGCACCGCCTCCTGCCGCGCCGCCACGGCGGTCGCCGGGGCGGGCTCCGCGAGGAAGGCCGCGAGCGTGGCCTCGCCCTCGCCCGTCTGCGCCACGTTGAGCAGCTGGAACAGCGACGCCTGCCCGAACACGTCGAGATCGCCCGCGTAATCGTGGTCCGGCGCGGCGAACCGATCGCCACGCTCCGGGAAATCGGCGAAATCGCCGGCGACCCGCCGCTTGCCGCGCACGTAGAGGCCGATGCGCTGCTCGATCTCCGTCATCCGGGTGACGAGGCGCGCGTGCGCGACGAGCAGCCCGAGGAACACCGCGGTCACCGCCCCGGCGGCGTACGTGACCCACCGCGGCACGTCGCCGAAGAGCGCGTACCCCCCGGCCACGGCCGCCGCCAGGAACGAGACCCCGCGCAGCAGCGAGAAGGTCCTCGAGCGGCGATCGAGCGCGCCGGCCTCGGCGCGCAGGACCGAGAGGCGATCTTCGTAGGCGGACAGGACGCGCTGCGCGACGGCGTTGGGGGGCGGCTCCACGGGGCCCTCTCCATAGGCCACCGCCGGCCGTGCATCCAGCCGGAGGGGGGTCCTCCCACGAAGGACACGAAAGCTTTGAAGCGTCCTGGCTGGCTGCTCGTACAATGCCGCCCATGGACCAGAACCTGCTGGAGCGCCTCAAGGCGTACACCGTCGTCGTCGCGGACACCGGCGACATCAACTCGATCGAGAAATTCCGCCCCCAGGACGCGACGACGAACCCGTCGCTCATCACGGCGGCGGCCCAGATGCCCGAGTACGCCGACATCGTGAGCGGCGCGCTCGCCTGGGGCCAGAAGGAGGCGGGCCGGGGCAAGGGGCCGGACGACGTCGTGGGCCTCGCGTTCGAGCGGCTCGCCGTCGACTTCGGCCTGCGCATCCTGAAGATCATCCCCGGCCGCGTCTCGACCGAGGTCGACGCGCGCCTCTCCTTCGACACCCAGGCGACCATCGAGAAGGGCCGGAGCATCGTGCGCCTCTACGAGGAGGCCGGCGTCTCGCGCAAGCGCGTCCTCATCAAGATCGCCTCGACGTGGGAGGGCATCCGCGCGGCGGAGGTCCTCGAGAAGGAGGGCATCCACTGCAACCTCACGCTGCTCTTCGGGCTGCACCAGGCGATCGCGTGCGCCGAGGCGGGCGTGACGCTCATCTCGCCGTTCGTCGGGCGCATCCTCGACTGGTACCTGAAGGACACCGGCCGCACGAGCTACGCGCCGGCCGAGGACCCCGGCGTCGTCTCGGTCACGAAGATCTACAACTACTACAAGAAGCACGGCTACAAGACCGAGGTGATGGGCGCGAGCTTCCGCAACATCGACGAGATCAAGGAGCTCGCCGGCTGCGACCTCCTGACGATCTCGCCGAAGCTGCTCTCGGAGCTCGCCTCCGCGCGCGGCGACCTGCCGAGGAAGCTCGACCCCGACGCGGCGCGCGCCCTGCAGATCGCGAAGATCCCGATGGATGAGGCGGCGTTCGGCGCGATGCACGCCGCCGACCGGATGGCGAGCGACAAGCTGAGCGAGGGCATCGACGGCTTCGCGAAGGCGCTCGCCTCGCTCGAGGTCCTGCTCCGCGAGCGCCTCCAGCAGGGGGCCGCCTCCTAGCGCTGACGACGCGCGACGCGCGAGCGCGGCGCGCGGCGGAGCTCCTGGGAGCGGGCCCGGGCGCCGCGCGCGCTGGGGCACCTACGCGGCGACCCCGCGCCGCGTAGGTGCGCCTGCGTTGACAGGCGCGCGCCTGCGTGCGCCTGCGTTGAGGAACGGAGGCGCGGGAAGAAGGCGGAGGGCCGGCTTGCATGTGAGCCTCCCCGTCCTCTAGGATTCGTCAAAACTGGACGAATTTCGGACAGCATTCGATCGCCCGCGCCGCGCGTGGTCGACTGCGGTTCTCCGGGAGGCTCCTCATGAGCCGCCCTTTTCGCGATGGCATCGAGGAGGCGACGTTGAAGCTCACGTCACAGGAGTACTGGGAGAACCACTGGAAGGGCTACGTCGGCACCGACGATCTGGGTGGCGGCTGCGAGATCTACGACGACGTCGCTCCGTTCCTCCCGCGCGGGGAGGGGCTGTCGTTCTTCGAGATCGGCTGCGCACCAGGCCGTATCCTTGTCGACTTCTGTGGGCGCCTGGGGTTCACGGCGTATGGCCTGGATTACGCCTGCGACCCGGAGGTCGTCGAGCAGGAGATCCGGAAGCGCGGCATCAAGGTCGGCAAGATCGAGAAGGGGGATTTCTTCAGCTGGAAGCCCCAGCAGAAGTTCGATATCGTCGCTTCCTTCGGGTTCATCGAGCACTTCGATGACGCCGGGGCGGTGATGGATCGGCACTTCGAGCTGGTGAAGCCGGGGGGCACCGTGGTGGTGGGCATGCCGAACTTCGCCGGCGGGCAGAAGGCGCTCCACTGGCTGTTCGATCGCAAGAACCTGAAGGGCCACAACACCCGCATCATGAACCTGCCGTTCCTGGAGGCCGCCGCCCGCCGCAACGGCGCCGAGATCGTCCAGGCCCGCTACACGGGCGGCCATTTCGATTTCTGGCTGGACGACGAGGCGCCGCTCGTGGCGCGGCGTGTCGTCTGGAAGGTCGTCCCGCCCCTCAAGGCGATCGCGCGCCGGGTGGTCCCCGGCGAGACGAACCCCTGGTTCTCGCCCTTCCTGTTCGCCATCTACCGGGCGCCCCTGCTGCCCGCAGGGACAGCCGACGCTTGATCCTCTCCCCGATGAGCGAACCGAGCCAGAACGTCGCCACCCCGCCGGCTGTCCGCGACGCAGACGCCGATCACCGCTTCCGCGAGAGCGCGCGGCGCCACGGCTGGGATCCCGACGATCCGTGGGTCGGGGGGTATGCCACGCTGGAGTGGCGCCGCAGCCGCCACGCCTACGACGACCTCTTCACGTCGGTCCGCGGCAAGAAGGTGCTCGAGTTCGGCTGCCACTTCGGCGGGACGTCGATCGTGCTCGCGACCCTGGGCGCCGAGGTGACCGCGCTCGACGTCGACCCCATGTACGTCGAGCTGGCGCAGCTGAACGTCGAGCGCCACGGGCTGTCGGACCGGATCCGCGTTCATCACGTCCCCGACACGACCGCGATGCCGTTCGCCGACGGGGAGTTCGAGCTCGTCTCCTGCAACAGCGTGCTCGAGTACGTCCCGCCTGAGCGCCTGCCGGCCGTCCAGCGCGAGATCGATCGGGTGCTCGGGCCGTGGGGGTTCATCGTCATCCTGGGCACGAGCAACCGCCTCTGGCCGGTCGAGTGCCACAGCCGCCGCCCCCTGATGAACTACGTGCCTCGGCTGCTGCGCCCGCTGTTCCCGGGCAGGTCGATCTACAGCGTATTTCCCTGGCAGCTCCGGCGCGGGTTCGGCGATTATGTCGACATATCGCAGCAGGATCGCGGCCGGCTGATCGTCGACCTGAAGGCCAAGATGGGGCTGTCCGGGCCGCGGCTCATGGCCCTGTCGGCGGCGAACCGGCTGCTCGGCCCGCTCGGGATGCACGTGGGCTGCGTGTCCCCGACGATCACGATGGTTCTTCAGAAGCGCGGTGAGGGAGGAGCTGGCGATGGCTGACGGGAGGACGCGGGTATACATCACCGTGGACGTGGAGTGCGCCGAGGAGCGCATCCTGGGCGATACCAAGTCTCCCGCGATGGGCTACGACCTCCGGATCTGGGGCCGCTTCGTCAACCAGCGCGAGCCCCTCGGCATCGAGCTCATCATGCGCGAGCTCGAGGCGTACGGCCAGCGCGGGACGTTCTTCGTCGAGGCCATCGGCTCGTACAGCTTCGGGATGGACGGGCTGACGAGCGTGTGCCAGGCGCTCCACAGCCGCGGCCACGACGTGCAGCTGCACGTGCACCCCGTGCAGCGGCGCGCGGACTGGCACACCCGGGGCGAGCCCCGCGTCTCCGACGACATCGCCGACTACCCGGTCGAGGAGCAGACGCGGCTCCTCCTCGAGGGGCGCGACCTGCTCGTGCGCGCGGGCGTCCCGGCGAGCGAGCTGCTCGGCTACCGCGCCGGCAACTTCGGCGCGAGCAACGACACATGGCGGGCGATGAAGCGGGCGGGGCTCGTGCTGAGCAGCAACTACAACCCCTGCTACTTCAGCAAGAACTGCAAGATGCAGTATCCGGGCGCGCGGCTCGGCCTCTTCGAGACGCCCGAGCCGGGGGTGTACGAGCTGCCGGTCACGAACTTCATCGAGCCCACGAAGCGCTTCAGGCACCTTCAGATCACGGCGGTGACCCTCGACGAGATCAAGCACTGTCTCCTCCGCTACCGCGCCCTCGGGGTGAAGGAGGTCACGCTGGTGACCCACTCGTTCGAGTTCTATTTCCTCGACTCGGCGGAGGCGCGCCGCGGCTTCCCGAACCGGCTCAACGTCGAGCGGCTCCGCGGGCTCTGCCGCTTCCTCGACGAGAACTCGAAGGACTTCGAGGTCGACACTGTGGGCGCCCTCGCGCGCCGGCTCTCGGACGCGGCGTCTTCCACGCACGGTTCCACGCACGGGGCGCGCGGCGTCGATGAGGGCGCGCCGCCCTCGCTGCAGTTCCCCCACTCCAACGCGATCCACCACGCCCGCCGCGTCGTCGAGCAGGCGTACAAGCGCGTGGCGCAGCGGTTCACGTTCGGCTGACCGGGGCGGCCAGGGGCGGCCGGGCTCCTGCGCGGTGCTAAGTAGCGCGTATGCGGCTCATCGGACAGATCCACGTTTCGCTCAAGGGCAGCATCATCCAGCGCAACCCCACCGTCTGGGAGAAGCTGAAGCGCAGCTTCGGCGCCACGGTGGATCTCGACACCGATCGCGTGCGCGTCGAGCTCGAGGCCACCGCCGTGGTCGATCAGGTGCGGGGGGCGCTCGTCCAGCTCGGGGTCACGAACGCCCTCTCGCTCGTGATCGACGACACGGTCATCTTCCAGGACACGGACGGGAAGCCGGACGATCTTCCCGACCTCGTGCTCGCGCTGTCCGAGCATTCCGCCGTGTTCGGGCGCGGGTTCAGCGAGCTCAGGTTCGCCGCCGAGCACGAGGAGGCGGGGCTGCACCTGGTCATCGAGACGCGGGCGCGCACCGAGCACGCCGACGACGAGCCGGCGGGGCTCGTCTCCATCGGCGGGCGCCTGCGGGATCTCGAGCCGCGAGCCGGCGAGTCCGCGGAGGACTACCGCCGCCGCGTCGAGCCCCTGGCGAAGGATCCGGCGCTGTTCGAGGCGGCGCGGCTGCAGTTCGAGTCCTTCGTCGGGCGGGTCGAGGGCGCCCTCAAGGCCACGATGCCGGAGGCGCGCGTGGAGCATCACCACGCCGACGCGCGCGTCGTGCACGCGCCAGCGGGCGACGGCGCGGGCGCCGAGCGGCCTCCCGTGAGCCCCACGCACCCCGGCTATGACCCGTTCGTCGTCTATTACCCACCCAGCCCGCTGGGGATGATGCTGGACGTGATGCTCATCTCCTCGTTCATGCACATGCTCACGCCGCCACACGTCCTCTTCGTGAACCCGGCGGGCACGATGCTCGGCACAGCGCAGGAGGCCGCCGAGAATCCTGACCTCTTGAGCGGCGCGGATCGCGGCGGCGACGACCTCTCGGCGGGCGACGAGGGGGATGGGGCGGATGACGGCGATCCGTGGGGTGATGACGGCGGCGGGGTCGATGACGGCGGCGGGGTCGATGACGGCGGCGGGTTCGACGGCGATTTCGGCGATTGAGCCGCTCGCGCCGGGCCGCGGCGAGGCGCCGCGGCAGGGCCTCGCGCGTCTGTCGCGCGCAGGTTCCGGCGCGCAGCACGCGAGCGCGCCCGCGACGCGCTGACCTCGCGGTCGAGCGGGCTCGTCCGGCCATGGACGACGACTGGCGATCATGGTACGTCGCGCTACGGCCGTGACCGGCGCTGGCATGAGCATCTATCGCGCCGGCGTGCTGATGGTCGCGCGCGCCGAACCCTGGACTGGAGAGCGCGATGAACAAGAGCGAGGCGGCGCTTCGGAAGCAGCCGCAGGTGGCGAGCGGTGGAGATCCGGAGATCGCCAGAGAGGTCCGTACCATCATTGCAGAGCGATGTGGGATGAGCGTCGACGCCGTGACTCCCGACCTGTCGCTCGAGAGCGGCCTCGGCGTGGATTCACTGGCGCTCATCGAGGTCAACGTCGCGCTCGAGGAGCGATTCCAGATCGTGGCGCCCGATTTCGCGGCGCCCGATCAGGCGCAGATCAGCACGGTCGGCGACGTCATCGCCTTCGTCGAGGCGCAGATCGCGGCGCGGGGCGGCCGGGGAGGGGCGCCTTGACCGCCCCGCGCACGCGCGCCGAGCGCGAGGCCGCCGTCCGGACGCCCGAGGAGCAGCGGGAGCACGAGCGGCGGGAGGTCGCCGCGCATTACCAGAACGACCCGGAGATATTCTCCATGGTCCTCGACAGCCGCCTGGCCTACGCGACGGGCATCTTCCTCGATCCCGCCGAGAGCCTAGAGACGGCGCAAGAGCGGAAGTACGACTGGGTCCGCCGCGAGCTCGACATCCACCCCGGAGAGCGCGTCCTCGACGTGGGGTGCGGCTGGGGCTCGAACCTCATCTATCTCGCCGAGCGCACCGGGGGGAGCTTCCAGGGCGTCACGCTGAGCGACAAGCAGCGGCAGGAGGCGCTCCGCCGCGCGGACCGGGCGGGCGTCGCCTCGCGGGTCCGCATCGACCTCGCTCATATCGAGGACATCGACCTCGCGCCCGAGTCGCTCGACGCCGTGCTCTTCGTGGGCAGCATCGTGCACATGCACAACCGCGAGCGGATCCACCAGAAGATCGCCGCCGCGCTGCGCCCGGGCGGCAGGCTGCTCATCTCCGACTGCTATTTCCCGGCGCGCGCCCGCGGGGACCGGGAGAGCTCTGCGACGCAGTACATCTTCGTCGAGGCGCTCGGCTATTGCCGCCTGATCTCGCTGGCCGAGGAGCTCGGGATGATCGAGCAGGCCGGCCTCGATGTCCGGCGCGTCGAGGATCTCACGAGCTCGTACGTGCACACGGTCGCCCGGTGGATCGACAACGTGCGCGCGAACCGCGCCCGGATCGACGCCCGCGCGCCCGGCTTCTCGCGGCTGCTCCAGACGTACATGACCGTGGGCCGGCTCTCCTTCGCGCGCCGCACCGCGCTCGAGTACATGATCGTGGCGACGAAGGGCGGCGGCCGCGAGCGCCTCGGCGTCGCGCCCTCGCCCGAGCCGGGGCGCGCGCCGTGAGCCGCGGGCTCGCTGCGCGGACGGTCGCGGGCCTGCTCAGGGCGCGGGCCGAGGCGACGCCGGATCGATTCGGGTTCTATCACAAGCAGCAGGGCGAGTTCGTCGGGTGGTCGTGGGCGGAGTACTGGCGCCGCGCGTGCGCGGCGGCGTCGGGCCTGCTCGCGGCGGGGGTGCGCCCGGGTGATCGCGTGCTCCTGCTCGTGACGGACGTGGAGGTGGCGGTGCCGTGCCTCTTCGGCGTCTGGGTGCTCGGCGCGGTGCCGATCCAGGTCGGGGTGCCCTACCGACTCACGGACGTGGCGGCGTTCCTCGGCGAGCTCCAGCGGACAGCCGACCGCGTCGGCGCGCGCGCGCTCGTCGTCTCGTCCGCGCTGCTCGGCTTCGCGCAGGGTGAAGAGGGGGCGGACGGCCTCCTCCAGCTCGCCGCCGAGCCGCTGCTCGACGCGCCCCTCGCGGGTTCGCTGCCCGATCCGGAGCGCGCGCCCGGGCCCGCGCTCATCCAGCTCACGAGCGGCAGCACCGGGCACCCGCGCGGCGTGGTGATCCCGCACGAGCGGCTGATGCTGCACCTCGACGCGATGAGCCAGCGGCTCCCCGTGCGCGGCGAGGGCGCGGGGGGCGTCTCGTGGCTGCCGCTCCACCACGACATGGGCCTCGTCGGCGGGCTGCTCTTCCCGCTCTTCAACGATTTCCCCGTTCACATGCTCTCGCCGCTCGAGTTCCGGACGCGGCCGTTCTCGTGGCTCGCGGAGATGTCGAGCATCCGGGGCGTCATCTCGCTCGGGCCGCCGAGCGCCTATGCCATCTGCATCGGCCTCGCCCGCCGCGCCGCCGAGGCGGGCCTCGATCTCGGCGCGTGGCGGTGCGCGATGATCGGCGCCGAGCCGATCTCCCCCGCCTTGCTCCGCCGCTTCGCCGAGGCGTTCGCGCCCTGCGGCTTCCGCGTCGAGGCGTTCTTCCCTGTTTACGGGCTGGCCGAGGCGACGGTCGCCGTGACCTTCCCCGACCTCTACGCCGAGCCGCGCGCCCTCACGGTGGATCGCGGCCTGTTGGAGCGCGAGGGCCGCGTCGAGGAGGCCGCGCCTGGCCCCCTCTCGCTGGAGCTCACCGGCGTCGGCAGGCCGATCCCGCACACGGAGATCCGGATCGTGGACGCCCAGCGCAGCCCCGTCCCGGAGCGCACGGTGGGGGAGATCGAGGTGCGCTCGGAGACGGTGATGGAGGGCTATTTCAACGAGCCCGAGGCGACCGCCGAGGCGCTCGTGGGCGGGTGGCTGCGCACGGGCGATCTCGGGTTCATCGACCGCGGGACGCTGTTCGTCACCGGCCGGAAGAAGGAGGTGATCATCAAGGGTGGTCACACGATGATCCCCGCCGTGATCGAGGAGATCGCCTCCCGGGTCGACGGGATCCGGGCCGGGTGCGTCGTCGCGGTCGGGCTGTTCGTCGAGGAGCGCCAGACCGAGTCGGTCTACGTGGTGGCCGAGACGCGCGCCGAGGCGTCCGAGCAAGCCGGCCTCGTGGAGCGCGTGCGGGAGGCGCTGCGGGCGAACGGCGTCACGGTGGACCAGGTTGTCCTGGTTCCGCCGGGCGAGCTGCCCAAGACGACGAGCGGCAAGCTGCGACGCCGGGAGGTCGCCGAGCGGCTGCGCGCGGGTGCGCTCCGCTGAAGAGCGCTCCGGCCCCTTCTCCCCATCATCCGTCACCAACGTGAGTGTGAACGTGAACGTAAACGTTCGGATGTAGGAGGACGCGGCGGGGAACGGCCGATTTCGCGGGCGCTGCAGGGCGGTGCGCGATAGATCCCGGAATCGCTCTCCGGAGCACAACCGAACGGGACCGTCCATGTTGAGCAGCCTGCGAGACCACGAGTCCACCTGTCCCTCCCCGCTTTCGCCCGAGGCGCGCGCGTGGGAGCTGGAGCAGCTCCGGGCGCTCGGCCTCGAGGACGACGACTGGTGCTCGGACGAACAATGCCCCTTCTGTGCCGGGCGGCCCCTGTCCGTGGAGAGCAAACGAGCGCACGGGTGAGCGGCGCCCTCGGTCGGGGCCGGGTCACCGGCGCGAGCGGCCGGTGACCCGTACGGGGATCACTCTGCGATCTTCCCCTTCACCCACCTGCCCGACTCGGTGAGGTCGTTGTCGTTCCAGTTGCCCATCTGGTTTGCGTTGGGCCTGAGCGCGGAGCACGCCTCGGCCTTGTCGCCAAGCGACCAGTTGGCCCAGCTGATGTTGTGCGAGTCCAGGAAGTCGAGCCAGGTCTGCGACTCGCCGAGGTTGAGCTGGCCGTTGCCGTCGGCGGAGCAGGTCCCCCACTCGGTCACGAAGAGCGCCAGCTTCTTGTTGATGGCCTTCTGGGCCTTGTCGCGCAGCGACGCCTTGTGCGTGTTGGCATAGAAGTGGAGGGTGTACGCCACGTTCTGATCGCTGAGGGGATTGTCCGCGGCGATGTCGACGTCCTGCGACCAGTTCGGCGAGCCGACGATGACCAGGTTGTTCGCGCCCTGGCCGCGGATCTCGGAGATCACCGCCTCGGCGTAGGACTTCACCGCGGGCCAGGTGTTCGTGTTGAGGGGCTCGTTGAAGACCTCGAAGATGACGTTGGGCGTGTTCTTGTAGGCCTGCGCCACCTCGCGGAAGTAGTTCTTCGCCAGGTCCAGGTGCTGGTGCGCGTTGTGATCGTGCCAGTCGAGGATGACGTAGATGCCCTTCGCGATCGCCGCGTCGGCGATGGTCTTCGCCTTGGCCTTCTGGGCGCCCGCGTCCTGGAGGTACCCGTCTTCACCCTCGATGCCCATGGCGGCGCGGACGACGGTCGACTCCCAGTTGTCCGCGAGCGAATTGACGACATTGCCGTTGTAGTAGTTGCTCCACTGGCTCCAGAACAGGCTCATGCCTTTGAGCTGGACCGGGGACCCGTGCTCGCCGACGATGTTGCCGTTCATGACCCGCAGCCGGCCATGACGCTCGACCGGCGTGCCGTCCGTGGGGATCCCCCCGGTGCTCGCGCTCGTCGTGGACGAGGCCGATGTCGTCGCGCTCGCGGAGGTCGTCGAGGCGCTCGAGGTCGTCGCGCTCGCGGAGGTCGTCGAGGCGCTCGAGGTCGTCGCGGAGGTCGTCGAGGCGCTCGAGGTCGTCGCGCTCGCGGAGGTCGCCCCGCCGCCGCCCGAGCCGCCCGCGCCGTCCTCCGTCGCCGCGTCACCGCAGCCGATCAGCACGGTGGCTTGCAGCGCAACCACCGCAAGGCCGAATGACCACTTCGACCTGCCAAGCACACCGCGAAGCAAAACAGTTTTCATCATGTCCTCCAAGAGAAGTATCCGGATGGCGCGGCATTAAAAGGGCAGTTCAGCGCCATGGCAAGCCCTCTGCGTGCCTCTGATCAAGGGATAAAATCCGCGCTGTTTGTATGGCAAAATACAGTGCTGGTTCACGCAGGTGACAGCTGCGGCCGGTGGTCTCCAGCGAGACCGTGAGGCGAAGCCTTCACGGGCGCCGATCTGAGGGAGCTGTGGTGTGCAGGCAACGCAGTCAACAGAAACTCCGCAAAAAATATGCCAGTTGGTGGAGCCCGTGGAACGGACGCTGATGCGCTGCGTCTCTGGTCTGGGCGCGAGGGCTGTCCCGCGCCGGTCCACGCAGGCTACAGTGCTCCCCTTGGTGGTCGGGTGACCACCCTGGGCAATCGCCTATCCATGCGCAGGGCGTCAATATCGCTCAGGAAATTGCGAGCGAGCGCCCCCGGGATGTCAAGCGTCGGGCGCCGCGCCCGGTTCGCCTCGCCGCGCCGTCGAGGCGCTCGTCACGTCGGCACCGGCACTGGCGGCGGCTGGTCGTCCGGCGCGATGCAGGCGGACAGGTCGAACAGCATGAAGAGCAGCGCCTTCTCCTGGGCGGTCAGCTCATGCATCGCCCCGTCGCGGTCTTCACAGCCGCTCGGGAACGGCGCCCCGGCGACGTCGCTCGCCGCAACGTGGATGTCCGTGTACACGAACCTGCCGCACTGCTCTTCTTCCGGCGCGCCGATGGGCGTATTGAACGTGAAGTATTTGACCCCCGCGGGCGCGTCGAAATCGGTGTTGGCCTCGTTGTAGAGCCACCGCGTCGCGATCTCCTCGTTCACCGAGTCGACCCAGTGCTGCGGATCGTCGATCTCGATCTGCCCGGGCACGGTCGACGCGCCCACGTTGGCGAGCCAGTCCCGGAGCGCCAGGCCCTTCGGGAACGTGGTGTCGACGAGCACGGGGAGCCCGTCGTCGGGATCGCTCTCCTCGTCCCATTCCGCCGTCTCCGGGAACCGCTCCGGCCCGAGCCGGATCCAGGTGTTGTGCCAGTGCGACGCGAACACGCGGCCTCCCGCGGAGGCGTAGTCGAACATCGCTCGCAGCGCGGCCTCCGGCTTGTCGTCCCTGAACTCGGAGCCTTCGCACGACAGGATCACCATGTCGTACCGACGCAGGTCGTCGAGAGAGCCCCAGAACTCCCGCGCGAGGGAGAAGGGGGCGCCGTCGTTCAGGCCGTCTCGATACCTGCTCGTCGCGCTGTCGCCCTCGATAGCGCGCCCGGCGAACAGGTTCACCCGCCCGTCGCCCGCCTCCGGCGTGAACTCCGACGCGTCGATTCCCATCTTGTACAGCAGGCACTCCAGCACGTCCGAGCCGCCGGTCGTCAGCGCGATCTTCGGGAGGTGGCCCTCTGCCCTGCTGCGCGGCAGGCGGACCGTCGTGTCCACGGTCGGGTTGTCGACGCACCCCTCGACCTTCGGCAGCGTGATCTGGCGCCGCCATTTGCCGAGCTGGACGACCAGCGGGATATCCACCCCGACGGGCACGTTCTCCAGCACGAATCGCCCGTTCGTGTCCGTCAGCGCGGTCGCGATCGGATCGCCGGAGAGCGTCACATTGCACCGATCGCAGCTCGCCCCGTCGGTGATGGGCTCAAGCTCCCTGTTCGGGACGTACACCGTGACGTTGTACAGCGGGAGCTTGCCCGCGGGCTCGTACACGGTGCCGCTCACGGTGGTCGTGCCGCCGCCTGGACAGGCGATCTGCTGGCACTCGAGCCCTTCGCACCCGCCGCTCGTGACCCCCGACCCGCCGCTCCCCGCCAGGAAGGGGATTCCCCCGGAGCCGCCACCCCCCGCGCTCTGGTCGGCTCCGCCGCCGGACGTGGCGCCGATCGTCCCGCCGGAATCGCCGCAGGAGCATCCGCCAGCGACAGCCGGCGCCATGGCCGCCGCGGCCAGGAGCCATCGGGCGCTGCCGTGCACTATCCCCATTTGATCCTCCAGGCGCAGAGAGGCGAGTGTGCCCTGCTCCGCCCATTCCCAGAGTAATCGAACCGCGGGGATACGGGAAGGGACAACCCTGCAAGGATGCGAGCCAGAACACGCTCTTGCGTGTGTTGACGGAAGCTTTCCTCTCCGTCTGCGCCGCCGGGGGCGGCGCGGGGCAGTCGGTGTCATTCGCTCGGTTTCGCTCTGCCTCGCTAGGTTTCCGCGCGATCGAGCGGACCGTGAGGAGATAGGCGACAGCGGCGCCAACCTTCGTTCCGCGTACCACCGCGCCCCGCGCCCGAGACCGCGAGACCGCGAGACCGCGAGACCGCGAGACCGCGAGACCGCGCCTGCGCGGCCGTGTTCCGTCATGGCGAGGTGCCCCTCGGCAGAGTAGGATGCGGCGCTTTGCAATCGGTCCTACCTGCACCCGCTCTCCCTCGCCCTCGTTTGCTGGAGATCACCTGGCCCATCTTCAGCGAGAACCTGCTGCACATGCTCGTCGGCGTGTTCGGCGTATGGCTGGTCAGCCGCCTGTCGGACGAGGCCGCCGCCGCGTACGGGCTGTCCAACCAGATCATGTTGACCTTCATGATCACCTTTCGCTTCGTCAGCGTCGGCGCGAGCGTGGTGGTCACCCAGTATCTCGGCGCGCGGGACCGCGCCGGCGCGGAGCATGTCGCGCGGGCGTCGCTCGCGGCCAATCTCTGGCTCGGCGTCTTCAGCTTCGTCGTCATCGCGATCGGCGCGAGGCCGCTGCTCGAGCTGATGCGCCTGCCGCCTTCCCTGTTCCCGATCGCGGAGCCTTATCTGATCGCCGTCGGCGTGATGCTGGCGTTCGACGCGGTGAATTTCTCGATGGGCTCGGTGCTGCGCGCGCACACCTACACCCGCGACACGCTGCGCCTCATCGTCGTCATGTACGTCGTGCAGCTCGCGCTCAGCCTGCCGCTCATGTTCGGTGTCGCCGGGGCTCCGGGGCTCGGCATGATGGGGCTCGCGGTCGCCGCGGTGGTCGGGCGCGCGCTCTCGTTCTGGATGCACCGGCAGCTGTGGATCTCGCGCCTCGGCATCCGCCCGACGTTCGAGGATTTCTGGCGCATTCGCCCCGACCGCCTCCGCGAGATGCTGCACATCGGCCTGCCGGGGGCGGGCGAGAACGTGGTCTATCGCATCAGCTTCATGATCATCCTCGCGATGGTCGCCAACATGGGGCAGACGGCGCTCACCACCCATACGTACACGATGCAGATCATGCACTTCCTGCTGCTGTTCGGCATGGCGATCGGCTTCGGGACCGAGATTGTTGTCGGACACCACATCGGCGCCGGCGATCTTCAGGGCGCCGATCGCCTGGTGCGCAGCGGCCTGGCGATCGGGTTCTGTGTGTGCGTGAGCCTGGTGGTCGCCACCGCGCTGCTCGGCCCCCACCTGCTCGGCCTCTTCTCGCGCGATCCCGAGGTGATCGCCACCGGCTCCCGGCTGCTCTGGCTGACCCTCCTCGTCGAGCCGGGCCGCACGCTCAACCTGGTCGTCATCAACGGGCTCCGCGCCACCGGCGACGCCCGCTTCCCTGTCGGGTTCGGCGTCTTCTCGATGTTCGCCGTGGCCGTCGGGCTGTCCTGGCTGCTCGGCGTCCACCTCGGCTGGGGGCTCGCCGGCGTCTGGGTCGCCTACGCCGCCGACGAGTGGGTCCGCGGGCTGGTCATGGCCGCGCGCTGGCACTTCCAGGGCTGGGTGCCCCACGCGCGGCGCACCTTCCGCCGGGTGCGGCTGAGCAGCCGCCCCGCGTGAGCGCTCGCGCTTGCGCTCGCCGAACAACCGCCCCGAGCAAGGGTGAGGCGCCGCCCGGCGGAAGCCGGCCGGGGAGGCCGGGCGCCGCTCATCCCGCGGGCGCGCCCACCTTCTCGGTGACGGCCATGCACAGCGCGGCCACGCCGCGCCGCGGGACGGTCACGAGCTTCTCGCGGAAGCTGGCGCGCTGATCGGTGTAGAGCTTCGACACCTTGTGGGAGAGGATCGTCGAGCTCCAGACCGCGACCACGTCCGCCCAGCGGAGATCGGCGTCGGCCTTCGCCGCATTGCGGTGACCCTCTCCGTCCACGATGCGGATCTCGACCTCGCCCGCGAGCAGCTGCCGCAGGTCCTCGGACGTGCCTGGCCCGCCGCCGACCACGAGCAGCCTCCGCAGCCCGCGCGCGTGGAACGCGCCGATCATCGCGAGCGCTGCCCGCTTGTTCGCCGAGCTGCCGCACAGGTCGCAGACGGCATCGGCGCCGACCTCGACCACGCGCAGCCCGGCCTTCGGCGGCAGCTTCGCGCACTCGGCGCAGCGGCGCTCGACCCGCTCCTCCGCCGGCGCCGACGGCGGGGAGCGACCGAGCGCCTGCTGCGCCCGGCCCGCGAGCTCCGCCGGGAGGAAGTCCGCGGGGTGGCGGAGCTCCGTCGCTGGCGCGTGCTCCGCGAGCCAGAGGAGCAGATCGGTTTCTGAAATATTCAGAGATTTTGCGAGGTTGCGCACACGGACGGATCGCGCCATTGCGACGCGACTGTGACATGTGCAGCACCGCTGCGCCCTTTTCTATCGCAGGGTGGCGGCTTCGGGCTGGCCCCGATGTGACCCGGCATGCCCGGCTCGCTCAGTCGAGGGCGGCGGCGCGGCGCAGCCCGTGGCGCTGGAGGAGGCGGTGGAGGTACATCCGGTCGAGCCCTGCTTTGCGCGCGGCGCGGCTCACGTTGCCGTTCGACCACTCCAGCAGGGCGGCGAGGTAGCGCCGCTCGAACTGGTCGATGATCGCGTCCTTCGCCTCCTTGAAGGGCATCTCGATGTTCGCGGCGGGCTCCTCGGGCCCGGCGCCCGGCGGCGCGGCGCCCGGCGGCGCGGGGCTGCGCTCGGGCGGCGCCGCCCCCATGGCGGCGCCCTCGCCGAGCACGACGCGGCGCTCGACGTAGTTCCTCAGCTCTCGCACGTTGCCGGGCCAGTCGTAACGCTTCATGTCCTCGATGACCTCGGGGGAGAAGAGGTGCACCTTGTCGACGGCGCCGAGCTCGTTCAGGAAGCAGTGGACGAGGAGGCCGATGTCCTCCTTGCGCTCCCGCAGCGGCGGGACGCGCACGGTGAGCACCGAGAGGCGGTAATAGAGGTCCTCGCGGAACCTGCCGCTGTTCACCTCGCGCTCCAGGCGCCGGTTCGTGGCGGCGATCACCCGGATATCGACCTTGCGCACCCGGCTCTCGCCGAGCCTGCGCACCTCGCGCGAGGCGAGGGCGCGGAGGAGCTTCGGCTGCATCTCCAGCGGCAGCTCGCCGATCTCGTCGAGGAAGACGGTGCCGCCGTCGGCCTCCTCGAAGGCGCCGGCGCGGTCGCGCGTGGCGCCCGTGAAGGAGCCGCGCACGTGGCCGAACAGCTCGCTCTCGATGAGGCTCGGCGAGATGGCGCCGCAGTCGACGATGACGAGCGGCTTGTCGGCGCGGGCGCCGCGCTGGACGAGCTCGGTGGCGATGACCTCCTTGCCCGTGCCGTTCTCGCCCTCGATCAGCACGTCGGGCGCGCTCTTCGCCACGCGATCGAGGACGGGGAAGAGGCGCCGCATGGGGACCGACACGCCCTGGAGCGCCCCGAAGCTGACCGCGCGCGCGAGCTCGGTCTCGGCGACGGCGTCGGCGTCGCGGATGCGCACGACCGACTCGCCGAGCTCGATGCGGCACTCCGGCAGGATGGCGTCGGCGTCCCGCACGCGGACGCCGGCGATGGTCGTCCCGTTGAGCGAGCCGACGTCCGTCAGCCGGAACGTGGACTTCACGCGCTCGAGGATGCAGTGGAAGCGGGAGACGGCGCGGTCGGCGAGCACCAGGTCGTTGCTCGGGTGGGAGCCGATGCGGATGAAATCGCCGTCGAGCACCATGACCCGGCTCGCGGGCTTGCCCGCCTCGCGCTCGACGCACAGCTCGATCCGGGGCACCGCGAGCACCTCGCCCTTCGCCATGCGGGGCTCCGTGGAGGCCGCGAGGCTCGGCGGGCCGGGGTCGTCGGGCGTGGCGGGGGGGCGCGGCATGCGCGCCATCTTACGCGTGGGCCTGTGCTCGTCCAGAGGCGGCCCTGCCGGCGGCTCAGGGCGAGAGGTCGCCGCCCGCCGGCTTGAGCCACACGACGGTGGCCCCCCACCCGCCGCGGGAGGCCGGGGCGTCGCGGAAGCCGTCCACGGCCGGGTGGCGCGAGAGGACGGCCCGGACGACGCGGCGCTGCACGCCCTTGCCGCGGCCGTGGATGATGCGCACCTCGCGGAACCCGCGCAGCTGCGCCTCGTGCAGGTACTCCTCGACCACGGAGGCGACGTCGCGCGGGGCGAACGTGTGCAGGTCGATCGCGTCCTCGATCGGCATGACCACGACGTCGTCGCCGCCGGGCGGCTCGGGCGCTCCGTCGGGGGGCCCGGCCCCGGGCGCGTCGAGCCCCGCGAGATCGGGGGGCGCGGGCGCGCGGGGCGAGAGCGCGCGGTCGAGCCATTCGCGGAGCCGGCGGAGCATCCGCGCGGTGTAGCCGAGCCGGCGGCGCCCGCCACCGCGGCCGGAGCGCCGCGCTCGCAGGCGCGGGGGGCGTTTGCGCCGCTACCGCAGCGGGATCACAGGTCGTCCCCGCGAGCGGGCGGTCCGCTCGCGGGCAAGCTCAGTCGGAACGTCGCGCCGTTTCCAGGAGAGGAGCTCACGGCCAACGTGGCCCCGTGGGCGGCGGCGATCCTGCTCGCCAGGTACAGCCCGAGGCCCATCCCGGACGCATAGCCGTCCGTGACGAAGCGGTCGAAGATGCGGGGAAGGATCTCCGGCGGCACGCCGGATCCGCGGTCGACGACGTCGACGTGGGCGTGCTCCGTCCCCTCTATCAGCTCGCTGGTGAGCGTGATGAGGACCCCCTTTCCCGGAGGCGAGTGCTTGATCGCGTTGCTGACGAGGTTCTCCAGGGCCTGGCGGAGGCGATCCCTGTCCGCCACGACGACGAGCTCCCGCGGGCCCTCGACGCGGATCTCGACGCTGGGTGTCCCGAGCGCAACGGCGATGTCCCGCGCCAGCGAGACCAGGTCCATCGGCGCAGGCGCGATCTCGAAGAGGCCCTGCTCGATGCGCCCCACGTCGAGCAGGTCCGAGATGAGCTGGCCGAGCCGGGCGACCGACTCGGTCGCCCGGTCGGCGTCGCGCACGTCGTCGACCCGGCCGTCGAGCTCCGCGCGCCGGTGGAGCAGACCAAGGCGGCCCATGAGCGGGGTCAGGTGGTTTCGCAGATCGTGCGCCAGCACGGTGATGAGCTCCTCCGCGGCCCGGCGCCTGCCTTGCGCGAGCGCGGCGGAGGTGACCTGCTCGACGAGCTCCGCCCGGTGCGTCAGGGCGCCGATCCAGTGCGCGACCGCGCCGAGGAAGCGGAGATCCTCGTCGGAGAAGAAATCCGGCGCGGCGGAGTGAGCAGAGACGACGCCGCGCCGCTCGCCGTCGACGACGAGCCGGACCGCGATGTGCGACCGCACGCCGAGCTCGTGGACCAGGCCGGGCAGCTCGCCGGGCTCCTGCTCCGAGTGCCCGGTGATGTGGGGATCGCCGGTCGTGAAGACACGGGCGATCGACCCGCCGTTCGCGACCGGGTGGATGTCGAGCCCGAGCGATCGCTGCAGCCGGCCCATGGGCGTCTTGCTCGTCCCCAGGGCACGCAGCGTGTTCCTGCTGGGGTCGAAGAGGAAGATGTCGATCTTGTCGGCGCAGAGCGCGCCGGCGAGGAGGTCACTCGCCTGGTTGAGCGACTGCCTCAGGTCGGCCGCCGGCAGCTCGAGCAAGCGCTGGAGCGTCGATATCAGCCTACCTTCCTTCGAGCAGGCTTCCTTTCCGGACATGCTGCTTTCTCGCTCCGTGATCCGCTCGACGCCGTTCGCTCGGCGGCGGAAGCGCGAGCCGGCGGTAAACGGTGGATTGGGTCGTTATGACGACGCTGTCGCCGATCGGTAGATGTGCGCGGCGCTGGCTGCCGCTCCGGCGCGAGCCCACGCGAGCGACCGGCGACACGGACGAGCTCGGCTCACGGACATGGCGTGCCAGCGCGGAGGCGGGACGCCGGCCGGCCACGATTGACTCGCATGTACGGGCCTGCGATCGTCTCGCGCGGGGACATCGCCATGCTCGCTCGCTTGTTTTCGCTGCCCCTCGCCGCGCTCGCCCTCGCGTGTGCCTCCCCGGAGCCTGCGCCCGCGGCCCTGCCGGCGGCGCCCGCCGCGCCTGAGCCGCCTCCGGAAAGCGCCGCTCTCCTGTCGAGCGGCGACCCGGGTTTCGACCACGATGTGTCGGGCGTCATCGGGGCGCCGCCGCCTGCGTGGGACGTGGGGCCCTGGTACAACTCGCCGCCGCTCACGCCGGCGGCCCTTCGAGGCAAGGTCGTGCTGGTCCGGTGGTTCATGTCGCCGAGCTGCCCGTTCTGCAGCGCCACGGCTCCGGCGCTCAAGGCGCTGGACGAGCGTTATCGTGAACGAGGGCTCGTCGTCGTCGGGATGTACCACCACAAGGATCCCGAGCCCCTCGATCCCGAGGCGGTCAGAGGCTACCTGGCGCACTTCAAATACACCTTTCCGGTCGCGATCGATCCGGACTGGCGCACGCTCAAGCGCTGGTGGATGGATGGCCATCCGAATCGACAATACACGAGCGTCAGCTTCCTCCTCGATCGGGCGGGGCTCGTGCGGCACGTGCACCTCGGAGGCAAGCTGGAGCCTGCCACCCCCGAGTTCGCGGCGGTCGAGGGGCGCGTCCGCGGATTGCTCGACGAGCCTTCGCGCTGACGCCACACCCAGCATCGTTTAACCTCCCCGGCGCGTCCGATCCTTGCTGCGGCGCTGCTCGCGTTGACGGCGTGGCGTCTCGCGTGAGAACGGATGGACCATGCGGCAGACTCTGCGGATCCGGTGGGTCAGGTTCTCGATGATGGCAACTTTGGGGTATCTGCTCGGTTGCTCCGGCGGCGACCCGTCGGAGGGCTCCGGGGGAACGGGCACCGCGACGAGCGGCGGCAGCGGCGGAATGGGCGGTTCGGGGGGCAGCGGCGGAGAGGGCGGTAGCTCATCCGGCACGGGCGGCACCGGCGATGAGGGCTCGGCCTGCAAGGTGAGTGAAATATTCCCAGGTCTCTGCACCTGCGTGATCAAGCAAGACGGCACGTTGTGGTGCTGGGGCGTCGAGAGCTGCATTGCCAACGACAGGGCAGATGGAGATGGGCTCGCCCAGGTCACGGTGCCGGGCGGTGTGCTCACGCTCGACGTCGCTCCAGGCGGCGCGACCCTGGCGGTGAACCAGGCCGGTGAGCTCTTTTACTGGGGAGCAGATAGAGGGCCCGCCCCCATCCGTGATGCGCGTGCCGTCGCCGGCACCGAGCGAGAGCCCGTCCGGTTCCCGGACACGCCCGCTGGCATCCGGGACGTCGCGATCAGCGACGAGAGCTTCTTCTGCGTGCTGCGCGATGACAACGATGTGTCCTGCTGGAACGATCAGCTCGTCGCGTGGGAGTCCTTTGCGCTCGGTGACGGCGCGAGGATCACGGAAATCATCGCGGACCACCCGGCGGTGTGCGGTCTCGACGAGGCGGGCGCCGTCCACTGCGTGACGCCGCGCGAGGCGTCCTGTGACCCGGTGCAGCTGGATTTCGGAGGCGAGGGTGTCATCTCGCTGCGATGGGGCTGCGCGGTGACGGGATCAGGCGCGGTCTATTGTGGGATCGCCGAGCGCGCCGGGGGCGGCGCTTGCCTGGGGGCTCCGGTGCTGGTGCCGGACGTCTCTGCCGCGGATGTCGCGCAGGCAAGTTTCAACCAGTGCTACGTCACGCTCGAGGGCGGCATTCGGTGCCAGGGAAGGGGCGACCAGGGGGAGCTGGGCAACGGCGCGTACATCGACCGTACGGCCTTCGTCGACGTGGATCTCTGGGCCGGCAAGGCGAAGCGGGTAACCCTCGGGATCACGCCGTGCGCGGTGATGGAGAACGACCGTCTCTGGTGCTGGGGTGATACGTTGCCCGAGCCGGGGCCGACCCGGGCCGCGATCCCCACCATGGTCCCGCTCTGTGCGGGCGATCCGGCGCCGACGCCGCCTGCGCCCACCCCGCTCGATGGCTTCGTCGACGTGACGGGCACGCCTTCAGGTGCGGTGGAGCTGACGGGCTCCGGCGCCGGTTGCGAAGGGCTCGACGTGGGCACGGTCGTGTACAGACGGAGCACGAACGAGCTCGATTACGGCGTGTGCGGCCCCGCCGGGCTCCTCGAGCGGGACGGTAGCATCACCGGCTTCTACGGCGCCCAACTGCACGTGGGGATGTTCGAGTACGTCGACGAGGCGTACCCCCCGCCCGAGGGTCAGGAGAAGGGCTTCGGCGTCTTCCTCTGGTCCCGGAAGAGTGGCATCAACCAGACCTCGTGCATCAGCGACGACGGGGCCCTGTCCGGCGGCCTCACGCAGACGTCCATCGGGGTGGGCGAGGAGGTGTGCGGCGCCAAGGCCACCGTGCTCTCCACCTCGCCCTTCCGTATCCGGCTCAACTTCACCCATCGCCGCTTTGCCGAGATCGAGCTCCAGCCCGTCCCGGGCACCGACGCGATTTCGATGCCGTAACGATCCGGCGCGTTCGTGCTGGGCGAGGCCGGGCTCTTGGCGGGGCGGAGGGTCACGACGCACTGGCGCGTTCTCGACGATCTGCGCGCGCGCCGCGGGCCTCGTGAGCCGCGCCCATCACGATTGCCGCGTCGGCTCATCCACACCACGTCCACGGCGCGGCGGGCGACGCAGCTCGCCGTGGCGTGAAGGAGGTCCCTTTGAATAAGTTGTTGATAGAGCGTCGCTCTTCCAGGCAGCGGCGCCGAGGCGGGTGAGGGGTGCCGAGCAGCTCAGCGCTCGCTCGCGTGCGCAATGGTCTCGATCATGCGCGGGATGGCGACGGAGATGAGGATCCCCAGGTTCGCCCGCTTGTTGTCCACCAGCATGCCCTGGAGCAGCTTCCCGTGGTTGACCACCACCACGGTGTGGTTGCCCGCCATGTCGAGCAGGTAATACCGCCCCAGCGGAGGGAAGTTCGAGTCGCGCAGCGAGCTGTCCAGCTCCTCGGTGATGCGCGTGAAGAGGGCCACCGCCACCGGTTGCTGGTTGAAGCCCGCGAGCGACAGGCCCGCCGAACGTTCCCAGATGTCGGTGGCCAGCAGCCCGTCGCGGAGGATGTTGCGGAGATCATGGACTGCGGCCTCGAGGACTTTGGTATCGATCATCGTGCTTCCGTCGCTCCTGGGCGCGCGCGCCCGCATTGAAAACCCGGATGTACTACAGCCCGCGCAAGGTCGTCGCGAGCGCCTCCTTCAGCTGCTCGAACGACCGCGTGGAGAGAGCCTCGTCGCCCACGGTGCCGAGGCAGAAGCCGCCGCGCGCCGTGCGCGCCTCGACCCAGGACATCATCTGCGCGCCCAGCCAGAGCGCGCCCGCCGTGGCGTCGACGCCGGGGATGGAGCGGACGCCGACCAGCGCCGAGAGCAGCGGCCCCACGAGGGACACGTGCGCCTCGGAGATGCCGTGCGCCGCCAGCGTGAGGCCGTTGTCGTCGGCCACGAAGGCGCCCACGCACGGATGGTGATCGAGCGTCCAGGCGACGAGCGTGTCGAGCCGATCGGCCGGGTTGTCGGAGGTCTGAACGAGGCGCGGCACCTCCTTCACCTGCTTCACCTCCTTGGGCGCGGCCTTCGCCGGCACGGGCGCCGCCTTCCCCGGCGCGCCGGCGCGCCCTGCCCCCATGGCGGTCACGAGCGTCGCGGGCTCCCGCGACCGCGTCGTGGTCACCCGCGCGAGGAGCGAGGTCACCCGCTGCGCGTCAGTCCACGAGACGGATCGGACCGTCATCCTCGCCTCCTGCGTTGGAGCCCAGACGCTCCTCGATCTCGGCCACCAGCTTGTCGAACACCGCGGAGACCGCCGGAGGGCGGCGGCTGAGCAGGCCGAGCGGCACGCCCGCGCGGCTCGCCTGGAGGAACGTGCTGTCGCGCGGGACCGCGGTGTCGAAGACCTGATCGCGGTAGAGGGACCACAGCTCCTCCAGCGAGGCCAAGAGCACCGGATCGCGGAACGAGCTCATGGTGCCGACCACGCCGAGCAGGGAGCAGGCGGAGCCGATGTCGCGGAGCCGCGCCAGGAGCTCGAGCAGCCGGGGCATGGCCCGCAGCGCGAGCGGCTCGCACTGCGCGACGGCGATGACGCTGTCCACCTCTTCCAGCGCGATGCGCGACATCCCGCCGAGCCCGGCCGGCGTGTCGAAGAGGACGAGGTCGAAGTCGCGCTGGCTGTGCTCCAGGATGCGCCCCACGATGTTGGCCTCGCGCGCGTTGATGGCGAAGCGATCCTCATCGAGCGCGTCGACGGGGCCCATGGGCAAGAGGCAGAGCTCCGGGAGCCGGGTCTTCACCAGACCCTCGAGCGGGGGGCCGCCTCGCGCGAGGTTCGCGGCGAGGCCGGGCCGGTCGCTGACGCCGTCGAGCGACATGCCGATGGCGCCCTGCAGATCCGTGTCGACGAGCAGGGTCCGCGCGCCTCGGCGCGCGAAGGCGAAGGCGCAGTTGAGCGCCACGGTGGTCTTTCCGACTCCGCCCTTGAGGCTGGCGAATGCGATGGATCGGGTCATCTTGGGTATCCGAGCTTGCGTAGCTGTTCCAGGTTAGCGCGCACGAGGCTGGATGCGGGGTCGAGCGTCGAGAGGTCGATGAGGACGCAGGCCGCCTCGCTGTAGCTGCGTTCCATCAAGAGGCGCCGCGCGTCGGCGTTGAGCTGCTTGATGCGGGCCGCGCGCTGCTCCGGCGAGATGAGCGCGATCTCGATCCGCCTCGACGAGATCGGCGGCGGCACCTCCACGCTGCCCTCGTCGATCCGGCGCAGCGAGTCGAGCAACAGCTCCGCCAGATCCTTGAAGATGGTGCGCTCCTTCGTCGAGCCGACGGCGGGGGTGACGCGCACACGCATCTCGGGGCGGATGAGCCGCGCGAACGCCTCCTCGCCCACGCCGAGACCGTCGAACGCCGTCCACACCTGGCCGCGCCGCACCTCGATCAGACCCACGTCGGCGCTGGCGTTGCTGACCACGAGGACGTGCGACTCGCCGGACATGCAGATCATCTGCAAGAAGTCGACGGGCACGAAGTTCATCCCGATCGGCGCCGACTGGGCGCCCGCGGCGTGCGCCAAGAGGATGAGCGTCTCCTCGGCGATGGGCCACGTCACCCGCGTGGTGCTCGCCGCTCCCGGGACCTCCACGCCATCGTTGACGGCGAGCACCAGCCGCGCCGTGCGGCGGAGGAGCTGCGCGACGGCGTCCTCCGGCCCACCCGGGAGCGACGGCGCATAGATGATGAGCTCCGCGCTCTGCACGCCGTCGAGGGCTTGATCGAGCTCCTCCCAGGTCGCGGCGCCGAGGGCGCTCACCGGCGCCTGCCCGGCGATGACGCGGATGCACCGCATGCGCTCGCGCAGATCGGGAACAGCGACCACGACGATGGCCATCAGCCTCCGGTGTCGCGCCGCACTCGGCGCAGCATGACCGACGACGCCGTATCGCCCGGGCGCATGCGCGCGCACGCCTCGAACGCCTCGATGGCAGCGTCGTAGCGGCGCTGCACGAACGCGGCGGTGCCGCGGGCGAACGCCTCGCGGTAGAGCCGATCCTCCTCGGTTTCGTATACCCGTGGCGTGAACGGCGCGCTCGCGGGGGGAGCTGGCGCGCTCGCGGGGGGAGCGCCCGGCGGTCGCCGCTCCAGACCGCGCTCCGGCATGGTCGGCGGCCCCGGATCGGCGCCGGCCTCGGACGGCAGCGTGTCCAGCGGCGGCCGGAAGGAGATCGACGGCCGGTCGCTGAACGGCGACGCCATCTCCCTGCCCGTGTAGAGGCCGACCAGCACCTGCAGCGTGCGGAGCCGCCCGAGCGGGCACATTTGAATGATGTCGTCGAACGTCGACGAGCCGTCGATGTACCGCGCCACCAGGAGCGCGTCGGGCGAGCGACCTGCCGACACCGGGATGGGCCCCGCCACCTGATCGAGGCCGCCGAGCCGCTTGGCGTAGGCGCCGGCGAGGAACTCTTTGATCCGCTCGATGCTCGCCTGCAGCTCGCGATCGCCGGGCGACTCCGCGCGCGCCCGGTACAGCACCGCCAGCGCCTCCTCGTAGCGCTTCTCACGGACCAGCCGCACGATCTCCGCCCGCATGGGCGCGCTCTTCGGGACCGCGCGGCTCTCGGGTTCCACCATCAGAGCTGAGTCGAGTTGGTCTTTCACGGCACAGCCGGCAAGTTACAGGCCTCGACCGCCGGCATTCAAGCTGTTTGGCTGAACCTTCGCAGCGGCCGTCCTCGGTCCGCGCCGTCGATACCGGCGCGCCATCGTGACCGGCTCGTCATCGTTCAGGTACGCGCGTGTGGGACCAACCAGCATCCCACCAGAACACGGGGAGCCGCGACATGCGCCCCATGGGAAGGCGGGGGAGACATGGGACGGGGCAATGACCGCGGCCTGCTTCCACATTCGGTCCATTGAGTCGCCACGTATTCTCGGGCGTCCCGCAGGATCAATCGTCAGCCAATCGCGAACGTCGCAAGCCGTATCGCACCCCAGCGCCGGTTCGCCCACCGGCCGCCGTTTCAAATTTGAATGGTGACCCCAAGATTGTGGGTGCAACTTACACCGGGCGTGCGCTACAGTGGATGCACCGGCTGGACGCACCCCACAGCGTTGCAGAAACGTCTGAGGTGGTTCGTGGAAAATTCCAGTAATCGCGCTCGGAATGCAGCGCGAGGGGGCGCAGGATTTCAACCGAGGTGAGGTCCAGCAGCAACGTCCATGCTCGGTGCGCCGTGATCTTGTCTTGAGGCCTCAGGCACTCACGGCGCTTGGTTCACGCAAACAGAGGGATTGTTCAACCAACTGACACCCACAGCCGAAAAGGAGATCGCTCATGCGGCAGGTCTTGCGGCACATCTTCGAGAAGAAGCAGGCATACGCTCGTCTACCCCTGTTCGAGCACATGCGTAACGAACTGCTCGATCCGAGCGAGCGGCTCGCGTTCTATCCATGCATGGCGTACTTCATCCTGAGCTTCGGTGATCTGAACAAATTCGTATTACGGGAGGAGCACGCCGCGGACAAATACCAAGAGATGGTCAACGCCCACACGCGCGAGGACGACCATCACTGGCCGTGGTACCTGGAGGATCTGTCCAAGCTCGGCCACGACGTCGAGGGCCGGAGCACGGACCTGCTGAACTTCCTCTGGGGTGAGGAGACGATACAGAATCGGATCCTCACCGCGCGGCTCACCGCGCTCATCAAGGGCACGACGGGCCTCGAGCGGCTCGTCATCATCGAAGCGATCGAAGAGACCGGCAACGTGCTCTTCGGGGCGATGCTTCCCCTGGCGGAGGCCCTGGAGAAGCGCCTTGGCACGCAGCTGCGCTACTGCGGCTCGTTCCATTTCGAGCGCGAGTCGGGCCACGCGGTGAACGCCGACCACGCCGAGCTCGCGCGCATCCCGCTCGACGCCGAGACGCGCGCGCGGTACATCGCGCTCGCGGACGAGGTGTTCACGATATTCGAGCCGTGGACACACGAGCTCTTGCGCTATGCCCTCGCGCACCCCGTGAGCGCCCCCGTGGCCGACCCCGAGACGGACGGCGTGAGCCAGGTGATGACCCGGTCGTCGGTGCTCGCCGCGTGAATCAGCGCGGTTGAAGCCTGTCGGGTCGCACTGCCCGCTCTACGGGACCCACCCCCCGGCGCTCGTCATGCGACGAGCTCTCTGCACAAGACGTTGACGCACATCTTGCCCCGACAGCGGTCGCCGACCGCGCGAGCGGCGGCATGCCCACCTGTTCTCGTCTCGCGCTCGACCATGGCGACGCAGACGACTGTCTCCGCCCTTACCGGTCTTCTCGACGGTGATGACGCGCGGCGCGGCGTCCCGCTTGCCGCGCCGGCTCGTCCACACCACATCCACCACCTGCATGGCTCCAGAACGCAAGACGCACCGCGCCCTCACCGTCGCCGGGCTGATCCTGGCCCTCGCCATGGCCGCCCTCGAATCGACCGTCGTCGCCACCGCCATGCCCACGGTGATCGGCGATCTCGGCGGGATTCACCAGTACGCCTGGGTCACCACCGCCTACCTGCTCACCTCGTCGGTGCTGGTGCCCATCTGCGGCAAGCTGTCGGACATCTACGGCCGCAAGCCGATCATGCTCTTCGGCATCGCCGTCTTCCTGCTCGGCTCGATCGCGAGCGGCGCGGCGCAGACGATGCCGCAGCTCATCGCCTTCCGCGCCCTCCAGGGGGCCGGCGCCGGGGCGATGCAGCCGATGGCGATGACCATCTCGGGCGACATCTTCGATCTCAAGGAGCGCGCGCGGATCCAGGGCGTCTTCGGGGCCGCCTGGGGGCTGTTCGGCATCATCGGCCCGATGGTGGGCGGGCTCATCGTGCACTACTTCTCGTGGCGCTGGGTCTTCTACATCAACATCCCGTTCGGCGTTGCGTCCGCCGCGCTCGTGGCCACGTCGTTCCACGAGCGCATCGAAAAGCGGCCTCACGAGCTCGATTTCCTCGGGGCGGCGCTCCTGTCCGCCGGCGTTGTCGCGCTGCTGCTCGCCACGGGGAGGCTCGGCGGGGAGACGACGCTGCTCGCGGCGGTTGCGTCGGCGGCGCTGTTCGCCGCGTTCTTCGCGGTCGAGCGCCGCGCCCCCGAGCCGATGATCCCGCTGCCGCTCTTCCGGCGACCGGTGATGCTCATCTCCAACGTGGCCGGCGCGATCCTCGGCGGCGCGATGATGGGCACGATCACGTTCGTGCCGCTCTTCGTGCAGGGCGTGCTCCGCGGCACCCCGACGGACGCCGGGAGCGCCATCGCGCCGATGCTCATCGGCTGGCCGGTCGCGAGCGCCATCGGCGGGCGGCTCATTCCCCGGGTCGGGTTCCGCCCGCTCATCTGGATCGGCCTCGGCGTCACGGCGACGGCGGGGCTCGCGCTCGCGCTCGGCGGGGCGCACGACACGCCGCTGATGCTCCGCGCGACGACGCTGGTCTTCGGCGTGGGCATGGGGCTCTCCAACGTCGCGCTGCTCATCGCGGTGCAGAGCAGCGTCGCGTGGGATCAGCGGGGGATCGCCACCGCGAGCACGATGTTCTCCCGGCTGCTCGGCGGCGTCGTGGCGGTGGGCATCATGGGCGGCGTCCTGACGGCCCAGCTCGCGAAGGACCCGTCGATCCCCGCGGACGCCGCGAGCCGGCTCCTGACGGCGGAGGGGGCGCGCGGCCTCGATCCGTCGATCCTCCAGCACCTCGGGGAGGCGCTCACGGCCGGCCTGACCACGGTGTTCTGGATCATCGCGGCCATGGGCGTCACGGGCTTCATCGCGGCGCTGTGGTTCCCCCGTGTGCCGCTCCAGGCCGATGGGGGAGACGCGGCCGTCGCGCCGCCGAGCGGGGCCGGCGTCGGGTGAGGCGCCCCGCCCTCGCCGGCAGGGACGGGGGCTCGATCCAGCGTGTTCGACGAGGGCCGCCAGAGCCTGCTCCGGTCGAGCCGCGAGGGCGGAGGAGACGGGGCCGTCCTGTTCTTCGCATCGACGCGGAGCGGGGTGGCCGACATCCACGAAGCTCGGCGCGTCGCACGATGATTCGTGACATCGCCGTCGCGGTATAAAATTTCTTCGAAGACGGTTTTTGACGCTCCACGAGAAGCTCGAGCAACCCACGATGGATCGTGGGCGCTCCGGCCCACGTGGAAGAGCGGGACGACTCGTCCCGGAGGACATCGAGCCGACCCCCATGGCCAGCACCTCGACGGATGATCCGCCCGTGGATCCTCAGGAGTTCACGATGCATCTCACGCTTTGCCGGTCGCGGCGACGACGGGTATCCGCGCCCACGTTGAGCCTCCTGATCGGCGTCGTCGCGACGCTCGCGGGCTGCAGCACGGAGCCCTCGGCGCAGGGCTCCGGCTCAGGAGGCCAGGACAGCGGCGCCGCCGGCGCCGGCGGCGCGACTGCCGCTTCCGCCACCACGGCGAGCAGCGGCGCGGGAGGCCATCCGAGCGCGACGGCCGGGGTGGGGGGCGCCGGGGGCCCCACCGGGAGCGGCGGCGCGGGCGGCAGCGGCGGTGCCGGAGACAGCGGAGGCGCCGGAGGCAGCGGCGGCGCTGGCGGGAGCGGCGGCGCGGGCGGGGCGGCGGACAGGTGCGCCGATGCCCTCTACGACCCGGCGAGCCCGCCAGAGGCGCTGACCCTGTCCGGGAACCTGGGGACCCACGACCCGGCCGTCATCCAGGCCGGCGACCGCTACTACCTGTTCCAGACGGGGGACAGGCTCCCGATGAAGACCTCGTCGAACCTCACCGCATGGCAGGCCGCCGGTCGGGTGTTCGACGCGAAGCCCGCCTGGCTGGCAGAGAAGGTCCCGGGCGTGAGCGACCTGTGGGCGCCCGATATCTCGCGCTTCGGCGACACCTACCATCTCTACTACTCCGCCTCCACGTTCGGCAGCAACCGGTCGTGCATCGGGCACGCGACGAAGGCATCGCTCGACTCGCCAGGTCCCTGGACGGACCGCGGCGCCGCCATCTGCTCCAACGACGGCGGGGCGCGGGACGACTGGAACGCGATCGATCCCAACGTCGCGATGGATGAGGCGGGGACGCCGTGGCTCGTGTTCGGGAGCTTCTGGGGCGGTATCAAGATGGTGAAGCTCGCCCCGTCGGGGGAGCGGGCCGACAAGGAGCTCCACGCCCTCGCCGCTCGCCCTGACGCCCGCGGCGCGCTCGAGGCGCCCTTCATCGTCCGGCGCTGCGGCTTCTATTACCTGTTCGTCTCGTTCGACGCCTGCTGCCGTGGGACGGACAGCACGTACAAGATCGCCGTCGGTCGTTCGACGAGCATCACAGGCCCGTACGTCGACGAGAAGGGGGCTCCGATGATGTCCGGCGGCGGCAGCATCATCGTGGAAGGAGGCTCCCGCTGGCGAGGGCCCGGGCACAACGCCGTGCTGTTCGCCGGCGATCGCTCTTACAACATCTATCACGCTTACGACGCGCAATCGAACGGCGCCCCCACGCTGCGGATCTCCGATCTGGCGTGGGACACCGACGGCTGGCCACGCTCCGGAGGTCCCTAGTCGCGCCACCGCCGCCGGGCTCCGCGCTGCGCGCCCTGATCGGGACTCATGGACTCCTCCCTCGTCGCCAGAATGCGAAAGCCCGTGACGGACCTCCACGCGCCGCCGGAGGGAGCGCCTCCGCGGGCGGACGAGCTGCTCGGGCTCGCGCGCGCCGCCGCGGGGCGCGATCCGGCGGCGATCCGCACGCTCATCACCGAGCTCGGCGGCGCCATGTTGCGGAGCGTGCGGAAGGTGCTCGGCCCGCATCACCCCGACGTCGAGGACGTGACCCAGGAGGCCGTGCTCGCGCTGCTCCAGGCGCTGCCGTCCTTTCGCGCGGAGTGCACCGTGCTCCACTTCGCCAACCGGATCGCCGTGATGACCGCGCTCGGCGCGCGCCGGCGCCTCAGCGTGCGCGCGCGCTTCGACGAGCCGGGCGCGCCGATCGACGTGGCCCCGGACGAGAGCGGCGCGTCGCCGTTCGCCGAGGCGGTCTCGAGCCGGCGGCGTAAGATGGTGCTCGAGGTGCTCGACAGGATGCCCGAGGCGACGGCGGAGGCGCTGGCCCTCCATTTCGTGCTCGGCTACACGGTCGACGAGATCGCGGCGCTCGCCCGCGTCTCTCCGAACACGGTGTGGAGCCGGCTCCGGCTCGGCAAGGAGGCGCTGCGGCGCGCGCTCGCCAACAACGCGAAGCTGGCCGAGCTCTTCCGCGGGAGGGAGACATGACCGCCGGCTGTCGGAGCGAGCTCCTCACGCGGGTGCGCCGCGGCGTCGCGACCGCGCCGGACCGGCTCGCCCTCGACGCCCACCTCGGCGCCTGCGCGTCGTGCCGGATCAGCTGGGTGCTCGCGCTGGACTTCGACGCCGCGGGCGCGGCGGAGCCCGGGGACGCAGAGCTCCTCGCGCGCATCGCGAACGCGGCGATCGGCGGGGCCGTGATCGACCTGCCGTGCGAGGGAGCGCCGGCGCGGCGGCGGCGCGAAGGAGCGCCCGTGCGGCTCGCGAGCGCGCCCGTGCGGCCCGACAACGACGTCCGGCGCGGGCCCGAGGCCACGCTCTCCCTCGTGTCGCTGGGCGGCCTGCTCCTCCACAACGGCTCGCCTGCCGCGGCGCTCGCGCAGTTCGACCGGTACCTCGGCGTCGCCGGCCCGCGCCCGCTCGCGGTCGAGGCGCTCTACGGCCGCGGGCGCGCCCTGCGGGCGCTCGGGCGCGCCGGCGACGAGGCGCAGACCTGGCGGCGCCTGCTCCGGGAGCACCCGGGCTCGCCGTACGTCGAGCACGCCCGCCGCCGCCTCGCCGAGCTCGGAGGGTGATCCGCGGTGCTTTGTCATCGCGTCGCGCTCTCTTCACCCCCGCTGGCCACGTACGTCCCTCCGGGCACGCACCCGACGCGTGCTCGTCGTGCACTGTTTTCCTGCAGGAGCTCGTCATGCGAATTCGGCCTATCTTCATGACCATCGTGCTTCATTCTTTCGTCGCCGGTATCGGCCTCGCGTCTGGGGGTTGCAGCTCGGGAGACCCCGACGATCACCCCGCCGCGCAGACCACGGGCAGCGGCGGCGGCAGCAGCACCAGCGCCGGCGCAAGCACGAGCGCCAGCAGCGGTGCTGGCGGTGCGAGCAGCGCTTCCGGCTCCAGCGCCGCGGGGGTGGGCGGCGCGGGAGAGGGTGGCGGTGGCGGCGGCGGCGCGGCCGGAGGGACGACGAGCGCTTCAGGCGGCTCGGAAGGCGGCGGCGGGAGCGCCGAGCTGCCGGACGTCACGGTGTACATCGCCGGCGACTCGACCGTTCAGACCTACGTGAACAGCGCCCTTCACCAGGCGGGCTGGGGCCAGATGCTGGGGGAGTTCTTCGACGAGCGGGTGCGCGTCGACAACCGGGCCATCGGCGGCCGGACCGCGCGCCGGTACATCGACGAGGGCCGCCTCGACGACGTCCTCGAGGACATCCGGAGCGGAGACTACTTCCTCGTGCAGTTCGGCACGAACGACAGCAACAAGACCGCGACGTACGAGCTCGACGGCAAGACCATTCCCTATTACCTGGACCCCGCGACGGACTTCAAATCGTACCTCGAGCAGTACATCACGGGCGCGCAGGCGCGCGCCGCGACGCCGGTGCTGGTCACCCCGCCCCCGCGGCGATCGTGCTCCGGGGACAGCCACGAATTCGGCAACGGCCTGGCCGCCCATTCGCAGGCGATGCGCGAGCTCGGAGACGAGCTGGACGTGGCCGTCATCGATCTCAACGCGAAGACGCTCGCCCACCTGAACTCGATCGGGTGCGTGGCGGCGGGCGAGGACTTCTTCCTCGTCCGGGCGGACGGCTCGGTCGACGGCACCCATTTCAACGAGACCGGCGCCCGGGTCATGGCGGGCCTGGTGGCCGACGGCACCGAGGACGCCGGCCTGACCCTCGCGCAGTACCGGAAGTGACGGGACCGGCGCGCCTGTCGAGCTCGCGGCATCGACCTGAAGCATCCTCTCCAATCTCGGAAAAATTCACAGGAGGCGGGGAGACGGGGAGTAAAATCCCATGAACCTCCCCGTCTCCCCGCCTCCCTGTTCAATCTCTTCTTTTGATAAAAGTGGTGATCGTTCCGCGGGGGCCTGGTGCAGGCGGTATCCGCGAAACCTACCTTGCCAGCGAGGCTACAGGCATTCGGCGTTGCACGACTGCGCGCACTGGCTCGGCGTGAGCCGGCCGTCCTCGCGGCACAGATCCATGCACGAGTCGTAACACGCATCCGAGTTGTTCCGTACGAAGTTCACGGTCACGGTCTTCGCCGCCGACATCGTCACGAAGCAGCCGTTGCCCAGGACGCTGTCGCACCCGGTGAACACCACGTCGTGCCCCGTCGACGAGGCCAGGAGCATCACCTCGCTGCGCGTCGGGAACGCGGCAGAGCAGCTCGAGGTGCAATCGAGGTTCAGCGGCGTGCTCACCACGCGGCCCGCGCCGCTGCCCGCCGCGCGGACCACGCTGAGCGTCGATGTGCCCAGCTGCGGAGGGGTGACCTCCAGGAACGACACCGCGCTCGCCAGGCCGGCCCCGAGGTCGAACGTGGTGCGCGTGTGGCTCTGGCACGCGCCCGTGCCGGTGTTGCCGCTGCCGGCGTCGCTGCATACGCGCGCCGTGAGGGTCGGAGGCACGACGAGCGACACGATCCGGTTGTCGCCGATCGCGTTGAGCGCCGCGCCGGCCCAGCGGCCGGCCCCGAAGCTCACGCGGGTGCCATAGAGGTCCTTCTCGGTGAAGGCCGTCACCACGCGCACGACCTCCGCGTACGAGGTGCCCGCGAGCACGGTCGTGGGCGTCGGCTCATCGTAGAAACGGCAGGTCCCGACGCCGTGCCCGCTCGTCCCGCCCTCGTCCGTGCACACGCGCACGCGCGCGCCCGGCGGGACGTAGAGGGAGCGCGTCTGGTCGTTGCCGACCCCGGAAAAACCCCCGGCGCTGGCGCGGTGCTCCCCGTAGCCGAAGGCCGACGCGCTGCCCCGGTAATCCTGCTGGCTGAAGAGCAGCACCATCGGCTCGATCTCGACGAACGAGATCGCGTTCCTGTAGGCGGCAGGCACGTTGTGCGCGGCCCCGTACTCGATGGTCGGGTTCTCGATCGTCGCGCAGCTCCCGCCTGTCCCGCTCACGCCCTCGTCGATGCAGTAGCGCATCCGGCTCGCGGGCGGCAGGCGCACGCGCGTGATGCTGTTGTCGCCCACGCCGCCGAGGTGACCGAAGCTCGCTCGATGGCGGCCGATCCCGAGCTCCTGGGCGCGGCTGTCCTCCGTGAAGACGATCGCCCGGCCGAGGATGCCGGCCGAGAGCATGCAGCGATTGGCCATGTGGGGGACGCTGTGGAGCCCTTGGTCGTACTCGCCTTCAGGATAACCGCAGCTGTCATGGCGATAGTCCTGCTGGTGCATCGCCTCGTGCCAGATGACGCCCGCGACGCCGGCGCGCTCGAAGTCGCTCATCCCGGCGGCGGCGACGCCGTCGAGGTAACCCCTGTCGATCTCCATCCGCTCATGGGAGTCGCCGTACCCGTCGTACTGCGCGTGGCCGAGGGCGTCGGTCAGGTCGGCGCACGTGGCGGTCACGTCGGCCATGTTGCCGCTGCGCATGACGTTGCGGACCTTGGTGTGCTGGGTGCTCCTCGGCTCGTTCGCGAACGGGTCGTCGCTGCCCTGGTAACAGGGCTTGTACCACTCCATCATCCGGTACCGCAGGCAGGCGTCGAACTCCTTGGTCATCGCGATCTGCCGGCCGGCCTGGTGGGCCTCCACGAGCACGTCGCGCTGCGCGAGCGTGCACGAGCTCGTGTTCAGGTCTCCGTACAGCGCCTCTTGCGCCTCGGCGATCTCCGGGCCCGCGGGCTCCTCGATCGCGCCGGCCCTGCACCCGGCCAGCACGGCGGCGATACCAAGAAAAAGCGACTTCGTCTCTACCCTGTTCATGGTCGTTCCCTCGAGTTGGCCCTGCCCGAGCCGTCCCCGGAGCGGGGCGTTCGGGCGAGCGTGCCGGGCTCATCGCAATCGATGTGCCCGGCCCCTCGGGGGCGGTGCACCGGCGAAAAGGGCGGGAGATCGAGGCCAGCGCTGCGCGGCCTGCGGGCGTCCGCCGGCGCGTTGCGCGAGGGCTTGCTCAAGCTGGGCAGAGCTCGCTCAAGGGATCGGGCTCGGGTGCAGCCCCGCGGCGGCGAGCAGCGCGACGGCCCGGTTCATCGCCTGGATGAGGCGACCTGTCTGGCCGCGGTCACGCCGCGAGCCGGTGCTCTATCTCGATCGGCGTGAGCCGCGGCGGCTGCTCGTCGACGACGAGCGTGCTCCCCGGGTGCTGGCGGACGAGGTCCTCCGTGGACTCGATCGCTTCCTGCACCGTGCCGTACGGGAGCGAGCGGGTGACGTATCCCTCGGCCGCGACCACCCAGCCCCAGCCGTCGGGGTCCGGCATGACGTGGTAGGCGAGTCTCTGTGTCATGGCGTGTCCTCCCTCCGGCAGGGTGAGCCCGTCGCGCGCCAGCCGCAACCGATCGGCGCCCGCGGAGGCCCTAACGCTGGCGGCGCTGCACCTCCTTGAGCGCGAGCTTCGAGATCGCCCGCAGGGTATCGAACACGCCGCGCCCGCTCGCCGCGGCGGCCTCGAACTCGGGCGCTCCGCCCGGATTGAGGAGCTCCCGGAGCTCCGCGATGTCGGCGATCCCCTCGAGATCCCGCTTGTTGTACTGGACGACGAACGGCAGCCGCCCGGGCGAGCGGCCCTCCTCGGCGAGGTTGTCCCACAGATCGGCCATCGACTCGACGTTCGCGTCGACCCGGGCGCGCTGGGAGTCCGCCACGAACACGACGCCATCCAGCCCTTTCAGGATGAGCTTCCGGCTCGCCCTGTAGAAGATCTGGCCCGGCACCGTGTAGAGCTGAAGGCGCGTCCGGAAGCCCGACAGGCCCCCGAGATCGAGCGGAAGGAAGTCGAAGAACAGCGTGCGATCGCTCTCGGTCTTGAGCGAGATGAGCCGCCCCTTGGCGGCCGGCACCGTCCGGTCGTACACGTATTGAAGGTTCGTCGTCTTGCCGCAGAGGCCTGGTCCGTAATAGACGATCTTGCAGTAGATCTCCCGGCTCGCATAGTTGATGAACGCCATCGGCGTGCTCCTCCAGAGTCGACGTTCGACGGGGAGGCAAGGCCGGTCCCCGCATTGAAATTGAAATCGGCCGGAGGCCGTCGCATTGGAAGCGATGGCTGCGGTCGTCCAGCGCAATGGAAACGAAGGCGGCCACCGGTGCCCGCGCTGGAAGCGGCGTCCGTGGTCGATCCCGCGCCGGGAGGCGAGGCGCTGGCCGCTCCCCCCACGCGTCCCGGCGTCCTGCGTCGCGCCGGGGGCGCCCCGCGCGCCGCGAGCTGCGCGCCCAGCACGGCGCGCGGCGCTGCTTGCTCCCCGGCGCTACGTCACGCGCGGCCGGCGGCGGTCACGAAGACGCGTCGGCGATCGCGTGGAGGGCCGCCACGAAGCCCTCCAGGGAGGCGTCGCGCGCGTCGCTGTGCTTCACCAGCCGCTCGTTCACGGCGATGAGCTCCACCACGTCCGGGCTCGCGCCCGGGACCCGCCGGAGCTCGTGCACGGCGCGGCTCACCCGCGACGGCGGGTCGAGGCACGCGAGCGCCGACAGCGCCGCCGTCGCGCCCGCCTCGCGGCCCGCCGCGAGCGCCTCCCGCGCCATCCCGAGCAGCACCAGCGCGAAGGCGACCTGGATCGCCTCGAGGAAGCCGCGGGAGACCTCCTTGCCGCCGTGGCTGGCCTCGCTCCACGCGAGGGTCACGAGCTCGCCTATCTCCGAGAAGGCGCGCGCCGACATCAGCGTGGAGAGCGTCTCCAGGCCGTGTCTGTCCCACGCCGCCCGCGTCGTCAGCTGGCGCGCGAGCCAGGAGAGCACGGTATAGGCGTCGTCCCCCGCCCGGATCGCGCCGAGCGCGATGTCCATCAGCGCGGCTCGCGCCACGCCGTGCGCCTCGAGCCAGCCGAGCAGGTTCGCCCGCTCCGCGCCCCGCGGCGTCCGGCGCGCCTTCTCGAGGATCGCGTCCCGGAGCGCCGGGGGAAAATGGAGGATATCGACGCTCCAGTCCTCGTCCGAGCCGCGCGCGCGCTCCATCGCCAGCGCGGCCAGCGCGTCGTCGTCGAGCGACAGCGCCCCGGCCCGCCTCGCCGCGAGGATCTTCGGGACCGGCAGATCGCGCAGCGCGGGGCGCTCCCCGTTCAGGCCGTCGAGCTCGTCCCCGTCGAGCAGCGGCGGCAGCCCCTTGTGGACCTTGGGCGCGAGGACGTACTCCGAGGGCCACTGGACAGGCTCGCGCCGGCAACGCTCGAGCACGCGCTCGTAGATCCCCGCCGGGACCTTGCCGCGCACGAGATCCGACAGCTCGATCCACTCCTCCTCGTCGAGCACGAGGCGCGGCACGCCCAGCACCTCGTGCTGGAAGTGCGCGGGATCCTGGATCGCGAGCCGCGCGAGCTGCCGGATCACCGGCCCGCTGAAGCCGCTCTCGCAGCGCGCCCGCCAGCGCAGGAGATCGGATGTCCCGAGCTCGTCGATGTGCTCGGACAGGAAGGCATGATCGTCTGGCTCCAGCGACGGCTGACGGAGCACATGAAAGAACGCGACGGGACGGGCACGGCCCCGGTGCGCGCGCACCAGGGCCTCAATCTCCGCCTTTCGCATGGCGCGACCTCATCACCCGAGACCCCATGTGGGATCAGGGACTCTCTCAGGTCCATCGTCGCCAGGCGCGAGCGCGGCCCGTCATGACTCGTCGGTCGGTGGAATGACGGATCCTGTTCCTGACCGGTATGCCCAGGGTAGCGCCGGCGCGCTCGCTGTCAACGCGCTCGTCGCTACTCGATCCGCTGCCGCCGCCGCCGCGGCTCCCGGGCGCTCGCGGGCGGGTCGACGTCGCGCGAGAGCGGCAGCTCGACGGAGAAGGTAGAGCCCTCGCCGATCTCGCTCGCGACGCTCACCCGCCCTCCGTGCGCCTCGACGATGGTGCGCGTGATGTAGAGGCCCAGCCCGAGCCCGCCGTAATGGCGCGACGAGACGCCCCGGCGATACCGCTCGAAGACCTGCTCTCGCACGTCGGCGGGGATGCCGATGCCATGATCGGTGACCGAGAGCCGGGCGGTCTCTCCGTCCGACGCGATGGTGAGCTCGAGCGGCTTGCCCCCGCCGAACTTGATCGCGTTGCTCAGCAGGTTGGTCACGACCTGCTCGATGCGCTGCGCGTCCCAGCGGCCGACGACCGGCCCGGCGGCGCGCACGTCGAGCGCGCAGCCCGCCCGCGCGAGCTGGTCGTCCAGGTACGTCGTGACCTCTCCCACGATCGCGCGGAGATCGATCTCGATCGGGTCGAGCTCCAGGCGCCCCGCGTGGATGCGGGAGACGTCGAGGAGCATGTCGACGAGGGCGACGAGGCGCTTGATCTGCCGCAGCGAGAGATCGACCGACGCGCGCGCCCGCTCGATGCCCTCCGCGCCGCGCGAGAGCTTCTTCTCCATCGAGTGGACGGCGAGCTGCAGGCTGGTCAGCGGGGTCCGGAGCTCGTGCGAGGCGACGGAGAGGAACTCGTCCCGCGCGCGGACGGCCTCCTCCGCGCGGGCGCGCGCCCGCTGCTCGTCCGCGAGCAGGCGGTCCCGCTGCTGCTCGGCCTGCACGCGCGTGGTCACGTCGCGGAAGCTCCAGACCCGCCCGACGATGCGCCCGCTCACGCGCTGAGGCTGGGAGTAGCGCTCGAAGACCCTGCCGTCGTCGAACATCAGGGTGTCGACGCCGCTCGCCTCGCGGGGGTCGTCGACGCTCCTCGTCCTCCTCGCTTGCTGGAGGAGCTGCTCGGAGTCCGCGAGCTGATCGAGGCAGAGCGCCAGGCGGTCGTCCTGCGAGAGGAGCACCTGCTCGGGGATCCCCCACATCTCCCTGAACCTGCGGTTGTGCCGCACGGGGCGGCCCGCGTCGTCGACGACCAGGATGCCGTCCGCCGTCGAGTCGAGCGTGGCCTCGAGCAGCGCGTGCGAGTGGCGCAGCATCTCCTCGGCGCGCTTGCGCTCGGTGACGTCCGTCGCGATCCCGCACACCGCGTACGACGTCCCGTCCGGATGGCGCAGCGGGAACTTGAGGGAGAGGAACGTGTGGATGCCGTCGGGGGCCGCGACGTACTCGTCCCTCTCGATGGGGTGGTCCTCCCGCAGCGCGGCGAGGTCGTTGGCGCGCACCGCGTCGGCGATCTCGGTCGGGAACAGCTCGTGATCGGTCTTGCCGAGGATGTCCTCGCGGGTCACGTGAACGACGTCCTCGTAACGGCGGTTGATGAGCAGGTATCGCCCGTCCGGGGCCTTGACGAACACGACGGCGGGCGTGTTGTCGAGGATGCCCTGCAGGAGCGAGCTGCTGTCGTGCAGGGACGCCTCCGCGCGCCGGCGCTGCGCGTTCTCCTGCTGGAGCTCGCCGTAGAGGCGCGCGTTCTCGAGCGAGATGGCCGCCTGCGACGCGAGGACATCGAGGACGCCCAGCTCCGCCGTGGAGAAGGCGCCCGGGACCAGGTTGTTCTCCAGATAGAGCAGGCCCACCGCCTCGTCCTGGCGCACGATGGGCACGCCGAGGGCCGAGCGGCGGCGGCACGACGCCTCGCCGAAATACGGATCCATGGCGAACCGGTGGGGCGCGGCCGCGTCGGCGATCGCGATGGGCTTGCGGCTGCGGACGACGGCCGCGCAGAGCGACAGGGGCACCTGCGACGGCGCCGCGAGGTGGCCGGTGGGGCCGAAGACGCGCTCTCCGTCGCCGCTCGCCTCCGCCAGGACGAGGCCCTCCGGCGACGAGAGGAGCAGGCAGCCGCGCTGCGCGCCCACGTGCTCCATGGCCACGAGCAGGAGCCGGGCGTGCAGCTGGGGCAGGACCAGCGCGCTCGAGATCTCCTGCGAGGCCTTCAGAATGCCGAGCATATCCAGGTATTTGACGTCGCCACCCCCGGACGCGGGCCGCCGCGCGAGCTCGGGGTGCTGCTGGAGCAGGGCGCCGACCTTCGCCCGCGCGCCCCAGGCCTCGTAGCTGTCGCGGGCGCGCGCGAGGTAGGCGCTCGCCGCCGTGTCGAGCCCGCGCTGCTCGTAGAAGCGCGCGCAGAGCTCGCTGGCGAGCCCCTCGACCTCGACGAACCCGCCCGCGCGGGCGCCCTTGAGGGCCTGCTCGTACGCGCGCTCCGCGGCGAGCTCATCGCCCGAGAGGCGCGCGAGCTCGGCCGAGACCAGGGCCGCCTGGTGTGCGAAGTTCTCCGGGGACGCGTCCGCCAGCGCCGCCAGGTGGGCGAGGTGCGCGCGCACGGCCTCGAGGCAGCCCGGCGGGGGCGCGCGGGCGTGGCCGGCGGAGCGCGCGAGCGCGGCGTAGAAGTGATGCTGGGCGGCCCCGAGGAAGCGGGGCGCGGCGTGCAGCAAGGCGCCCGCGCGCTCCGCCGCTCCGGCGGCCTCGCCCAGATCGCCGAGGAGCACGCGCGCCTGCAGGTCGAGGAGATGGCCATAGAAGGCCCTGATCGGCGCCCTCCGCGCGAGCTCCTCCGCGGAGCGCTCCAGAGGGCGGCCGGGCGCGGATGGGTCGCGCAGCCGCGCGAGCAGCCGCAGCTGATCGCGGAAGATGTCCTGGTCCACCGGCCCGCAGGTGCGCTCGGCGAGCGCGAGGCGCCGCGAAGCCTCCTCGGCGACGTCGTCGAGGGAGTCGCCGACGAACAGCTGAAACGCGATGACCTGGTGGCCGAAGTAGCACGAGAAGGGGTAGTTGCCGGCGGAGAGCGCCGCGTCCAGCTCGCGCCGCGCGAGCTCCAGACAGCGTCGGACAGGCATCTTCAGGTACCCGAGCAAGACGATGAACGTGAAGCTCGCCCTGGGCCTGTAGGGCGAGTGCTCCTCGCGCTGGGCGAGCCGATAGCCCGCCTCGCCGAAGGCGAACGCGTCCGCGGGGCGCCCGCGCCGCTCGGCAAGGACGAGCCCGAAGGTCGCGTAGGCGGCCGCGGAGCTGCTCGTGTTCCCGTGCGTCAGCGAGAGCTCCACCGCGGCGCTGGCGGCGGCCGCCATGACGTCCCAGCTCGCGTGGTAAGCGGGCTGGTACAGCGTGGCGGCGAGATCGCAGACGGCCCGGGCGCGCGGGTCGGTCATGGGCGGCAGGTCCGCGAGGGCGGCGATGGCGAGGGCGCCGCCCTCGAGGCGACCCAGGACCGCCGCGACGGCGGCGTCCACCGCGGCGGCCTCCGGGTGGCGCGGCAGGGGGAGCCCGCAGTTGCCGAAGCCCGCGACACAGCTCTCGACGGCGGCGTCCATCGCGCCTTGCGCGACCTGGATCTCGGCGAGCAGGGCGTACACGGTCGCGGCCACGCACCGCCCGGGGGCGCGCTCGCACAGCGACGCGCAGAGGCGCTCCGCGGCCGCGAGCTCGCCGGTCGCGAACCGGCACTGGGCCAGCGCGAAGTCGAGCTCGAACGCGAGCTCGGCGCGCGCGGGGAGGCGGCGCGCGCCCGCGAGCAGCTCGGCGCCCAGCAGGAAGAACCCGATGGCCGCGGCGTGGTGGGTCGCGGCCTGGGCCTTCCGGCCCGCGCGCAGGTTGAGCTCGGCGGCCCGCGTCCGCTCCTCCGGGGACGTGATCCGCGGCGCGGCGCGGGTGATCTGGCGCACGATCTCGAAGAGCTGGGCCTCGATGCGCTCGGGCGGGAGGCCGTCGAGCAGGGCGCGCGCGGCGGCGAGGTGCGCCTCGGGCCGCTGCTCGGCGGGGGTGAGCTCGTACGCGACCTGATGGATGCGGTCGTGCAGGAAGCGGATCTCGCGGTCGATCCGGACGATGAGCCGCAGCGCGAAGGCCGCCTGCAGGCGCTCGATGACGGCGTCTTCCGGGCAGCCGAGGAGGAGCGCCAGGGTCGTCAGATCCGCGGCGTCGCCGAACACGGCGAACCGCCGCAAAGCGTCCTGCGTGCCCGCGTCGAGGCTGCGGAGGTTCGCGGCGATGATCTCGGCGACGTCGTCCGAGCACCTCTTGGCCCGGATCTTCTCGAGATCCCACCGGAACGCTCGGGCGGTGGTCGAGAAGCGGATCAGCCCTTCCTGGTGCAGCGTGCCCGCGAGCTGCGCGATGAACAGCGGATTTCCCCCTGTCTTCTCGTGGAGGCTCGCCGCGAGCGGGGCGACCTCCTCCCGGGGGGCGCGCAGCGAGTCGGCCACCCACGAGGTCACGGCGTCGGCGGACAGGGGGGCGATCGCGATCTCGGTCACGGCGACGTCCTGCTCGCGGAGCCGGCGGATCATCCGGCGCACCGCGTGGGCGTCGGGGACCTCGTTGCTCCGGTACGCGCCGAGGATCAGCGTGTCGCGGACGCCGGGGTCGGTCGCCCAGCGCTCGACGACCTTCAGCGTCTCGGCGTCTGTCCACTGGAGGTCGTCGAGGAAGACGATGAGCGGCTTCCCCGGCCGCGCGAGCGCGCCGAGGAGCTGGCTGAGCGCCAGCTGGAACCGCGCCTCGGCCTCGGGAGGCGGGATCTCGGGTGGCGGGCTCCGCTGGCCGAGGATCCGGGCGAGCGCCGGGAGCATGCCGGCCAGCAGCGGCGCGTTCGCGCCCAGCGTCGCTGCGAGGCCGCGCTGCAGCTCCGCGTGCGGCGCCTCGCCCTCTTCGAGGGCCTGGACGAGCGCGCCGTCCAGCGCCGCGAGGAGCGCCTCGCACGGGGCATGGCGCGGGGCCGCCTCGCACCTGCTGCCGGTGAAGCGCGCCGCGGGCGCGCGGACGGACTCGCCCAGGTGATGGACCAGGCGCGTCTTGCCCACGCCCGGCGGGCCCGAGATCAGGACGAGCTCCGTCCGGCCATCGCGCCCGACGCGCGCCGCCGCGCTCTCCAGCCGCGCGACCTCGCCGGCGCGGCCGTAGAGCCCGGGGGCCAGCCGGAGAGGCGGCGGCACGTCGGCGAGGCCCGGCTGGAACGGCGCGATCCGCCCATCTGTCCGGAGCGCCTCCCGGCACCGGACGAGATCGTGCTGGAGGCCGGCGGCGCTCTGGTACCTGTCCTCGGGGAGCTTCGCGAGCAGCTTCAGGACGAGCTCGCCGACGGTCGAGGGCAGCCCGGGCACGGACACGAGCGGCGACGGGGGGACGACCGCGGCGTGGCAGTAGAGCCATCCCAGCAGATCGTTCGCGGAGAACGGCAGCCGTCCGGTGAGGAGCTCGAACAGGATCACCCCGAGGGAGTAGAGGTCCGACCGGTGATCGATCACCACGCCGAGGCGCCCGCCCTGCTCGAGCGACAGGTACGGCCAGGTGCAGGGGGGCGGACGGGCCGATCGGGGGCTACACCGGCCCGGCGAGAGCGACCAGGGGCTGAACCCGGTCAGCTTGATGTCGTCGCCCGGCAGGAGCATCACGCGGTGCGGGGTGAGGCCGAGGTGGACGATCTGCCGCCCGTGGATCGTCGCCAGCGCCCCGGCGATGCCGATGGAGAGCCCGAGGAACCGGCCGAGATCCATGGGGGTGCCCATGAGGCGGGCGAGCGGCGTCGCTCCGTCGTCGTGGAGCACGAGCGCGGGCTGGCCATGGAACGTGCAGATCCGCGCCGCCTCCATGGCCACGTCGCAGCCGACCAGCCGGGTCGCCTCCAGCTCGCGCCGCAGCGCCTCGTACTCGGCCGTCGAGGGGTGAGCGACCTTCAGGGCCTTGACGAGGACGCTCCGCCCCGCCGGCTCGCGCGCCCGGTAGAGCGCGAAATCTGGTCCTTCGTCCAGCACGGCCTCCGCGAGGTATTCGGTCGCTGTCTGCATGGCTCTGGCGTGCTGGGCGTTACGCACCTCTCCAGGGCGCGGCTGCGCTCGAAAGCGCCTGCGCTGCGCTGTCGATCGACAGGCAGGATCGATACCAGCGGTGAGCGGTCTTCGCCGCGGCGGTCCAGGCGTCCGATGATCGGCTCGACGCGCCGGCTGCCGCGTGACGGCCGATCAGGGCGAGCCGCGTCGATCGCAGCGCCGTCGGACGCTGTCCGCCGAGCTCGGCCTTGAGCGGGACCCTCACGGTATCGTCCGCTGGCGCGCGAGAGCGCGAGTGATGGGGGGAGAGACGACGGGAGAGGCAGCGGGGGAGACGTCAGGCCACGAGGGCCCGTGGCCCCTCGGGAACTCGGGAACTCGGGAGCAGCGCGTTCATTCGTCCGCGGTCGTCCGCGGTCGTCCAGGATGTCATCTGCTTGCGTCATCCCGCAATCGATTGCGCTTCCATTCCAGTCGTGCCAACTCCATTGAAGGGGACGCGCCGGACCTCTCGGCTGAAACCAGCGGCCAGGTAGCAGCTCTTTTTGGCGGTGCAGCTCGAAGGGGAGACGGCAGGTCACGCTGGCGTACAAATTGCGAGCCTTCACGCCAGACGCCCACGCTGAATGCGCCTCCGGCCCTCCGGGGGGCAAACGCCGTGGAAGGATTCGTTCTTGATGAAAGCAAGGTTGGGAAGAGCCATGATCGATCAACGACGAGCGGTCAACCGCAGGATGTTCTTGCAAGGGATGACCCAGATCGCCTCGGTGGCCGCCGCGGCGCCTGCGCTCGGTTCGGACCCATGGAGAGGCGCCTGCTCGACGACGCTCACGACGGGGCGGCCCGAGGACGTGAGCATGAGCTCGGAGCGGCTGGAGGACGTCTTCGCGCGGATCCAGCGCCGCGTGAACGACGCCCTGTTTCCCGGCGCCACGGCGCTGGTCGCGCGGCGCGGGGTCATCGTGGGTCACCGGGCCTTCGGCAGCAAGGTCGCCGGCGCCGACGAGCCGGTGACGCTCGACACGATCTTCGACGTCCAGTCGATGAGCAAGGTGCTCTCGACGGCGGCGGCGGCCCTCGCGCTCGTGCAGGAGCGCGTGATTCGGCTGGACGCGCCGGTCGCCAGGTACCTGCCGGACTTCGCCGCCAACGGAAAGGGCGCCGTCACCGTCTACGACATGCTCCGTTACTCGTCCGGTCTGCCGCTGGACAACCAGTGCTTGGATGAGGACGTCGAGACGGCCTGGTGCATCATGGCCGAGACGCCGCTCGAATACGCGACGGGCAGATCGGCCCTGTACAGCGATCTCACCTACCGCCTCCTCGGCCGCATGATGGAGGCCGCCGCGGGGGAAGATCTCGACGCCATCGCGAGAGAGTGCGTCTGGCGTCCTCTCGGCATGAGCGACACGATGTACAACCCGCCCCCGGAGCTCGTCGAGCGCGTCGCGGCCACGGGGTACTCCGCCCGCCGGGGCTGCCTGGTGCGGGGGCAGGTGCAGGACGAGCAGGACTTCGCGCTGGGCGGCATCGCCGGCTGTGACGGCGTGTTCACCACCGCGCTCGATGTCGCCGTCTTCTGCCAGATGATCTTGAACGGCGGCGCCTACGGCGGCGCCGAGGTCCTGCGGCCCGATCTGGTCCGGCAGATGAAGAAGAACAACACGCCTTACGTGACGGAGGCGGAGACCGATACATCGCCCATCAACAACCTGCTCCTCGCCCCGAAGGGCCTCGGGTGGGAGATGCGGACGCGGCGCTTCTCGAACGGCGGCATGCGCCTGTCGCCGCGCGCCTTCGGCAAGGCGGGCGGCGCCGGCACGTTCATGTGGGTCGATCCGGATCTCGAGATCATCGGCGTCCTCCTGACCAACCACGGGCTGCCGCAGCCCTTCGACGAGCTCGGCTGGAACCGCATGCTCGACAACGTCGGTTGCACCGAGTTCTTCGACGGCATCATCAACGCCGTGCACCGCTGAGCGCCGTCGCGGGCGAGCGGCGCCGCGACAGGCGAGGATCTCGGGAGAACGCCGCTTCTCCAGGTCGTTCAGGCGGCTTCCACGGGGAGCGGCTCCTCCGGCTCGACGGCGGCGGCGGCGGCGAGCGTCCGGCGCAGCAAGGGGCCGATGGTCAGGCCCTGCACCACGATGGAGACGACCACCACGACATAGGTGATGGTCAGCACCATCTCGCGCTCCGGAACGAGCGTGCCGTCCGCGAGCTTTCCGGGGATGGAGAGCGCGAGGGCCACCGAGACGCCGCCGCGCAGGCCGCCCCAGGTGAGGATGCGGATCGCCCCCGGGGTGAAGACCCTGCGCCTCTTCATGAGGCTCACCGGCAGCGCGACCGCGATGAACCGCGCGAGCAGCACGACCGGAAACGCGAGGAGCCCTGCGAGCAGCGACTGGGCGTCGAAGGCGACGATCAGGAGCTCGAGGCCGATCAAGACGAACAGCACCGCGTTCAGGATCTCGTCCATCAGCTCCCAGAAGTCGTCCAGGTGCTCGCGGGTCTTCTCGCTCATGGCGCCGGCGCGCGCCTCGTTCCCGATGAAGAGCCCGGCCACCACCATGGCGATGGGGCCGGAGACATGGATCGCGTACGCCAGGGCATAGCCGCCCGCCGCGGCCGCCAGCGAGAGCAAGACCTCTACCTTGTAGTCGTCGACCTGCCGGAGCATGGCGAGCGTCACGAAGCCGAGCGCGAGGCCGTACAGCACGCCGCCGATCGCCTCCTGGACGAACAGCAGCGAGAGCCGCTGCAGATCGAGGCCCGACGTCCCCGACGCGATCTCCAGGAGCCCGATGAACGCCACGACCGCCACGCCGTCGTTGAAGAGCGACTCTCCGGCTATCTTCATCTCGAGCTCCTTGGGCGCCCCCACGTGCTTGAGGACCCCGAGCACCGCGATGGGATCGGTGGGGGAGATGAGCGCGCCGAAGAGCAAGCAGTAGACAGGCCGGATGTGCACGCCCATCAGCGTCATCAGGGCGTAGGTCATGCCGCCCACCAGCACGGTGGACATGAGCACTCCCCCGGTGGCCAGGACGCCGATGACGACCCGCTGCTTCTTCAGATCGGCCAGGTTGACGTGCAACGCGGCGGCGAACAGGAGAAAACCGAGCATCCCCTGCATCAACGTCTTGTTGAAGTCGATGCCATGGAGGTGCTCCTTCGCCTCGGCCTCCACCTCCGGAAACAGCTCTCCGATGGCCACCATGACGAGGGACGTCGCCATCGCGATCAGCATCAACCCGATCGTGGTCGGCAGCTTGAGGAGCCGATGGTTGAAGAAGCTGAAGATCGCAGCGAGCGAGAGCAGCGCTGCCGAGACTTGGAATAGATCCATGCTTCCAGGCTTACAGACGGACGCGCGCCGGCGCGGGCGAGGCGCGGCGACGTCTGGATAAAAAGTTGCACGTCAAAGTTTTCTCGAGGGAAGAAAATCCAAGCCGACTCAAAATGTCAAGCCTCGATTGCGGGGCCTGCGCCGTGCTGCTCCTTCGCGCGGCGATCCGGCTTGGTTTACCGACGCGCAGGGCGCTCACCACGTATTCGTCCGTCGGTGAGCGCGCCTCGTCCTTCCCGGACGTCTGACGACGTGTGTGGACCTCGCGTGGACGCTGTACACCGTCCTACCGAGCGGCGAGATGTGCGTGTGTCTGCGGCAGCTTCGCCTCCAGCCTGGTGATGCGACGTGCGCCTCGTCGGCGCCTGCGGCGCCCTTCGCGCTTCCGGTCGAATCTGTGGTCGGCGCCGCAACCGCGCGCGGTGAGCGCCGTAGATGGGCATGGGCCGTGGGCCGCGGGGCGACGGCGGCCCCTTCGCTATTGCCGGTATCCTGCTGTGCAATAGCTCGTTTCCTGTAAAGGAATCATCTGGACCTGAAGAATCGCGGTGTGCGTCTCGCGAGCAGTACGACACTGGCTCACGACGCTCCCGTGGGGAGGAGAGCATGAGCGAATCAGCAAACGTCAATGACCCGGGCGCTGCCGCGCAACCAGGGGAGATCTCGCGCCGCTTCTTCTTGCGGGCGTTCGCCGGGGGGGTGGCGGCCCTGTCGGGCGCGTGCGATGGGATGACGCCGATCGATGCGCCTACAGCGGAGGCGCGGTCGGAGCTCACGCGGGCGACGGGGGGGCAGCTGGCGGATCTCATCCGCCGGAAGCGGGTGTCGTCGCTCGAGGTCGTGGAGGCGCACCTGGCGCGCATCGCAAAGATCAATCCGCGCCTGAACGCCGTCGTGAAGCTCCGCGCCGACGAGGCGAGAGCCGAGGCGCGGGCGGCGGACAAGGCCCTGGCGAGAGGCAAGCCGCTCGGCCCGCTGCACGGCGTGCCGATGACGATCAAGGATTCGATCGATACCGCGGGCGTCGTGACGACCGGCGGGACGAGCGGGCGAACCAATTTCGTTCCGGTGGAGGACGCCACCGTGGTCCGGCGCCTCAAGGAAGCGGGGGCGATCCTGCTGGGCAAGAGCAATACGCCCGAGATGACGTGGTCTTACGAGACGAACAACGCAGTATATGGGCGCACCAGCAATCCGTATGGCCTCGACCTGTCGCCGGGCGGCTCCAGCGGGGGGGCGGGCGCCATCGTGGCCGCGGGCGGCTCGCCGTTCGACGTGGGGAGCGACACCGGCGGGAGCATCCGCGTCCCGTCGCATTTTTGCGGGATCGCCGGGCTCAAGCCGACCGCCGGCCGCATCTCGCGGACGGGCCATATCGTCCCGGCGGAGGGGCTGCTCCAATCGTTCACCGTGCTCGGGCCGATGGCCCGCTCGGTCGACGATCTCTGGCTGCTCTTCAGCGTCCTGGCGGGGCCCGACTGGCGCGACGCGGCGCTGATCCCGGCGCCGCTCGGCGACCCGAAGCACGTGCAGCTCAGGGAGCTGCGGATCGCGATGCACACAGACAACGGGATCGCGGCGCCGGACGCGGCGGTGCGCCAGGCGGTGGTGGACGCGGCGGCGGCGCTGGAGGCGGGCGGCGCGCGGGTGGAGTCGAAGAAGCCCGACGCGCTGAGCGACGTGCTCACGATCGACGCGGATATCTTCCGGGCGGACGGCGGCGCCTGGTTAAGGCGGCTCCTCGACCTGGCCGGGACCACGGATCCCGGCGCCGAGGTGGCGGCCTCGCTCGTAAGCGAGCCGCTGTCGAGCGGTGAGCTGACCGCGGCGGTCGAGCGCCTGGACGCGTGGCGGGGGCGGATGCTCGGCTTCATGAAGGATGTCGACGCCATCGTCTGCCCGCCGTGTGTCCTCGAGGCGCTGCCCCACGATGCGTGGGTCGAGCACGGGGTCTACGCAGGGTTCAGCTACTCGTTCGCTTACAACATGACAGGGTGGCCGGCGGTCGTCGTGCGCGCGGGCACCTCGTCGCGAGGAACGCCGGTCGGCGTCCAGATCATCGGCCGCCCCTTCCGCGAGGATGTCGTCCTCGCCCTGGCCGCTCACATCGAGCGGGAGCTCGGCGGCTACAGAGCGCCGGCGATCTGACGGGAGCGCGGTCCACGCTGCCGTGGCGGGCCGGGGTGGCCTTCGCGGGCTCTGGCCCAACCCGTGTCGGGCTTCCGCAGGCTTGTCTGGACGACGCTCCGGACGAGGGGGACGCGGCTATCGGGGGACCAGCACCGACACGCTGTGGGCCGGCATCGCGTAGGCGAAGGCGTTCGTGGCGCGCGGCGCGATCGGATCGGCACGCACGAGATCGGCCTTGGTGGACGTGAGTTGCCACGCGTCGATGGCCGTGTAGCTCTCGTGGGCGGCGAGGGTCACCGCGGCCGTGAGCGGGGCCGCGGTCTTGTTGATGGCGACGAGGACCATTCGGCTCGGATCGGCCTCGTCGATGCTCGCGTACACGGTGGCCTTGGCGACATCGCTCGTCTCGGCGCGGACGGACGTATCGCCGAAGCGCGCGCCCTGCCCGTCGTAGCTCGTGAAGGCGCGCACGCCGGCCCGGAGCATCGAGACCTCTTCGCCGGGATCCCAGATCGTCGCGAGGAACACGCCCTCGCGGCCGAAGACGCCGAGGGCGTCGGCCTGCGCGATCGCGCCGGAGATGTGGTTGCCGCCGCCGTAATTGTACTCGGTGATGCCGAGGGCGGTGCCCGGGTAATGGGCGTCGATGAGGCCCTGGAGCCAGGGGATGAGCTTGATGGGGCCGCGCACGACGTCGTTCGCGATCCAGCTGTCCTCGACGAAGGTCGGGTCCCAGAGCGAGCGCGGCGCCTGGACGCGGGCCTCGACCGACGCGGGGGAGGCGTCGGAGCCCGTGAGGCGCTCGCCGTTCGCGTAGATCTCCGTGTACCAGTGCAGGTCGAGCACGTCGACCAGGCGGCGCCCCTCGCTCATCTCGGCGGCCTTCATGGCGTCGAGCCAGTGCTCGATGAAGTTGCCGTCCGCGTCGGGCGCGTCCTGGAGGCTGACATAGCCCGAATACCCGTAGGAGACGAAGCCGGTGACGAGCGCGTTCGGCGCGACGTCCTTGATCGCGGAAGCGAACTCGATGTTCTTGTCGACGAGCTCGGCGTAGCGCACCGGCTCCGGGTGGATGCGCTCGTGGGTGTGATTCCAGAGGTCGGGCTCGTTGTCGAGCGAGAACAGCACGCTCGCGACGTCGCCTTCGAAGGCGTCGGGGAAGGCCTGCTTCATCCAGGCGACGAACTCGTCCTGGTACACGGCGTTGTCGTTGAGATTGGGCGACGAGGAGAAGGGAGAACCCTTGCGCGCGATCGTCGGGTGAAAGCGGGTCTCGAGGTAATTCCGGGTCTGATTGACGTCGCCGCCGCCGTCCTTGTCCGCCGCGACATATCCGCAGATGGGGATGGTCGCGATGAAGGCGGCGCCGTGCGCCAGCGCGCCCTCGGCGTGCATGCGCACCGCCGCCCCGGGGACATCGCCGTTCGGGCTGTTCCCGGCGAGGTACCCGTCGTTCTGGTACATGTAGTCCGAGCCGGCGTTGGAGGCGTTGTTCTCCCAGTTGTACGCCGTCATGCGGTTGCCGCCCATGCGCACGACGGTGGTGCCGCGCTGCTCGCCGTCCAGGTCTTCGGCCCAGTTGGCGCCGTAGATGAGCCGGCTGATGGGGCGCACATCCCGATCGGCGCGCACGGTGAAGGTGACATCACCTGGCCCGGGATCGCCGGGCTCGACGAGGTCCGCGGGAGGATGGCCGCCGGACCCGCCCTGACCGCTGCTGGCCGTGCCGGTGCCGCCGCCAGCAGCGCCGGCGCCGCCGCTGGCCGTGCTGGTGCCGCCCCCCGAAGCGCCCGCGCCGCCGCCCGAAGCGCCCGCGCCGCCGCCCGAAGCGCCCGCGCCGCCGCTGCCAGCAGAGGAGGTGTCGGCGTCGTCGCCGCAGGCGAGGAAGGCGGCAGATGCGAGGAGGACCAGCGTGGCGTTCAAGAAGGGAGCATGTCGAGAAAGCATGCGATGCATTGTATTCCATCCCTCCGCGGGATCGCGGCGCGTGCTGGCGCGCTTAGACCTGGATGCCCGCGAGCGGCGACGTGACCCGCCCCGCGTCGGCGCCGAACTCCGTCACGTTCACGCCCATGACCTGAGCGACCGTCAGGAGCGCCTTGCTCAGGTTGTCGCCGGGGAAGTTGCGGTGCTCGTCGCCGCGCAGCCGCCCTCCGGCCTTCCCGGCGAAGAGCACCGGCCATTCCGTCCTCGTGTGCACCTTGCCCCACGCGGTGTCGGACGTGACGTACACGAGCGAGCTGTCGAGCAGGTTCGAGCTGCCGTGCGGCGTGTTCTTGAGCTTCGTCAAGAACTCGCTCAGGCAGCGCATCGTGTACATCACGCCCTTGTCGACGCGAGGCTGACTCGATTGATCCCCGGCATCTCCGTGGCAGATGGTGTCGTGGAAGTCGTCGTTCATGTCCTGCGCGAGGTGCCGATAGTAGACGTGCGCGGCGGGCAGCGAGAACATGAACGAGAGCACGCGGGTCCTCTCGCAGGCGAGCGCGAGCGCCGAGAGCTCGACCATGGCGGTGTTCACCGCAGGGGGCGCCTCGCTCTTCGAGTCCTTGCCGGCGGTGGGGGCCGTCGGACTCTTGCACGCCGACGTCGTGCCGCCGCCGGACGACATCGTATCGAGGCGCTGCTCGATGGCCCGGATCGACTCGAGGTGCTCCTCGATACGATGCCTGTCGGCCGCCCCGAGGCGCTGCTTCAGGCTCGCGCCGTCCTGCTGGACGGAGTCGAGCACGCTCTTCCGGACGTTCGCGAGCTTCGCGGCCCGATCCGCGCCGTCATCGCTGGGCTCGGGCAAGCCGCTCATGAACAATCGATTGAACACGGCCTTCGGATCGAACTCCGCGTTGTTGCGCGCGTTTGGCCCCCTGTGCGAGACCGTGTGCAGCGAGTCCTGAGGGCCGTTCGGCGTCGCCGGCGTCACCCCCACCTCGAGAGAGCGGTACGGCGCCCCCTCCGAGATGGCGTTCGCGACGACCTGATCGATGGACGGGGCCCGCACGGCGTTCCCGCTGAGCGGCGCGCCCGTCGTGGCCCCCGCCGACCCCGTGGGGTGCTCGACGCCGGAGACCACGAGCTTGTTCTCGAGGCCGCTGATCACCGTGAGGTACGACTTGAGGTCCGCGAGCGGCTGGAGCTCGGGGCTGAGCTCCCAGGCCTGACCGGAGCCCGTGCGCGTCGGCTTCCAGCGACCGGGCAGCGTGCCGTTCCCGAAGAACCACGTGACGTAGAGCGGCGACACCGGCGTCTTCGTCTGAGCGTGCGCCGTGCCGCTCTCGTTCAGCATGATCTCCAGCAAGGGGAGCGGGATGGTGACGGCGGCGCCCGTCGCCAGCATGCCCCGGAGAACAGTTCGTCGGCTCAACACTTTGTTCGTCATGGGGGGTACCTGCGATCAGGGTTGGGGGGCGACGGACGAGAAAGCATCGTTGGTCACGACGTCGAGGACCAGCTCGCGCAGCCTGTACCCCGACCCTTCGAACGAGGCGGTCAGCGCGTTCAGCACGCGCTTGTCCACCTTTCTCTCCTCGTGACCCGCTGCATACGTGTAGTACTTGCGGACGAGGCACTCCGCGACCGAGGCGTCCGAGCTGAGGGTCACGCCGAGCGCGCGCGCGTCGGCGACCGGCACCCCGTCGAACTCGCCGCTCGGGTCGATCGGCAGGCCGTGGTCGGTCGTGCGGAAGCGGCCGATCGCGTCGAACGTCTCGAGCGGCAGGCCCAGCGGGTCCATGTACGAGTGGCAGCCGGCGCAGGCGGGCTCGGTCCGGTGGATCTCGAGGCGCTGACGCTTCGTGAGGGGCCTGTCCGCGGGCGGCTCCGGGAGCTCGAGGGCGACGTCGCCGGGGGGCGGCGGGATGGGCGTGCACATGAGGGCGTCACGCATGAACTTGCCGCGCAACGTGGGAGAGCCCTCCTTCTGGTTCGCGAACTGCGAGAGGAAGCCCGCTTTGCTGAGGATGCCGACGCGCGGGCCGTCCGCGGGCAACGAGCGGACCTCGAAGGCGCCCGAGCCGAGGCCGGCCGTGTCGAGACCATAGAGCTGGGCGAGCTCGGTGTTGACGACGACCTTCGTCGTCGAGAACAGGTCGAGCGCGCTCGCTTGATCGTCGAACGCGAGCGCCTCCCACGTGCCCCGCATGTCGCGGACCATCGCCGCTTGCAGCGCGGGGCTGTACTCCGGAAAGAGCCCCGTGTCTTTTGCCTGCGTGCCGAGCCGATCGAGCCGCATGTACTCCTCGGCGAAGGCCCCGACCGCCTCGCGCCCGGCAGGCGCCTCGAGCAGCCGCGTCGCCGCGGCGCGGAGCCCCTCCACCGTTGCGAGCCCCCCGCTCGCGGCCTGGTCGAGCAGCTCCTGGTCTGGCAGGCTGTTCCACAACAAGAACGCGAGCCGGGACGCCATCTCGTAGCCCGTCAAGCGAAGCGAGCCGTCGGCGCTCGGAGCGCCGAGCTCCGGGCGATACAGGAAGTTCGGAGACGTGAAGAGGGCCACCGTCGCCCAGCGGGCCCCCTCGACGGCGCTCTCGAGCTCGCTCGCGGCCTTCGTCGCGACGGCCGCGAGCCGGTCGACCTCGGCGGCCTCGAGCGGGCGGCGCCACGCACGGAGCCCCAGCGCCTCGATGAAGCCGCGCACGCACGCGTCGTTCTCCGCGCCGCTGGGCGTGCAGCCGATGAACTGGCCTCGCCTCGCGGGATCCGCGAACACCGCGTCGACGGCGCCCTCGATGGCCGCGTGGTACTGCTCGACGCCTCGCTCCGAGGTCACGACGGTCGCGGCGCCGATGACCGCAAAGTTCCCGTTCCAGCTGTCGGCGTCGAGGTCATTGAGATTGACGTCCACGCCGAAGACGTCGCGCACGGCGTTGCGAAATTGCGTTCTCGTCAAACGGCGCAGCATCCCGGCCGCGGGTTGGAACTGCGGCGGCTCCGAGCCCGCCGGTGAGCCGTCGCCGTCGCCGCCGACACCCGAGTCCGTCGGTGTTCCGTCGCCGCCGACAGAGGATGACCCGGCGCCCTCCGTCGTGTTGTCACCCAGCGCGCCAGTGCACGCGGCCGCGAAGGCGAGCGCGCAAACGCAGGCGGCTTCTCTTGAGAAACGGAGCTCGTGCCAGGACGGCTTCTTCATCTTGCTCTCCGATGATGCGACGGACCATACCGAGGATTGATCGACCCCCGTCGAATCGACGAGGTCCGTGGTGTCCTCCGGCGGCTCACCCTCGGTAAGAACACCAAGCACCATCGCTCGGCCATCGCTCTCGCGGCGGTCGGGCGAACGGAGCTCTGGAATCGACAAGGACTCGATTGGATGACGAAGGGGGCGGCGCACAGGGCGACCCGCTCATGCGCGAAGCAAAAGGATACCCCTTGATCCAAATGTGAACGATCACATGGCCGAGGTCAACGCCAATCGACCGGCCCGCGCAACTCCGTGAGGCGAGGGGAGGGCAGGGCTGGCGAGCTCCTCCGGATCGGATCGCTGCGTCAAGAGGGCGGGCGCCGGCCGCCGCGATCGCGCGAGGTGCGCCTGCGCCGGGGTTGTGATCGTTCACAAATTGGCGAAACGGTATCTTTTTGCTCTGACCTGAATGGGATGTGCACGTCGTTCGGGTGTCCGGAGGAGCAATATCCCCTCCGCCGGCGCGCTCGACCGAGGGGGCATCGGCGTCAACCAAGCGCGTTCAGGGCCCTTCGCGCGGCCGAACGAGCTTGGTGAACACCGATGGATCGGTACTTTGGCTGAAGGCGGGGCTTCTTGAGCCGCCAAGACGTCATGAGACACCGACAGAAATCTCGGCGTCCTGGGGCGCCCTGGCAGGGCCGTTCCTTCGGCAGGGCGGGGGAACTCACCACCACGCGTTGATGGGCGCGCGCGCGGGCGCGCTTCAGTCCGGATCGAGCGCGTACACGGCCGTGGTCGTCTTTCGCCCCGTGAGGTTGCGCTCGCCCAGCGCGCGCAGCGGGAAGGCGTCGCCGGCGAGGTCCCTCGTCGCCGCGGAGACCAGCACCTGGTTCGGCGCCGCGATCGCCTCGAGCCGCGAGGCCACGTTCACCACGTCGCCTATCACCGTGTACTCCATCCGCTTGTCAGAGCCGATGTTGCCGACGATGGCCTCTCCGGAGTTCACGCCCACGCCGAGGCGGACCTCGACGTCGTACCGCTCGCGCCACTCCTCGTTCGCCGTCTCGAGGAAGCGCATCATGTCCTCCGCGGCCGCGAGCGCGCGCCGCGCGTGATCCTCCTGCGCGATCGGGGCGCCCCAGACGGCCATGACGCAATCGCCGATGAACTTGTCGACCGTGCCCCCGTGCCGGAACACGATCTCGGTGAGCATCGAGAAGAGCTCGTTGAGGAGGGCGACCATCCGCTCGGCGTCGCGCGACTCGGCGAGCGGCGTGAAGCCGACGACGTCGGCGAAGAGCACCGACACGGCCGCCCGCTTGCCGCCGAGGGCGAGCGGGTGCTCGCCCCGCACGATCGCGTCGACGACCGCCTTGTCCATGAACCGGCCGAGATCGCCGCGGAGCTTCGCTTCCCGGGCGATGTCCGCCTCGCCCTGCTCGAGGTCCTGGGCCATGCGGCCGAGGGAGGTCGTGAGCTCGCCGATCTCGTCGCGCCGCCCCCGGAGCGCGTCGCCGAGCGCGATCTCGCGCCAGCGCCGGGCGCCGATGAGCCGCGCCTGCGCGACGAGGTGGAGGATGGGGCGCGTCACGTGGCGGGCGGTGACGAGCGCGAGGGCGAGCGCGAGGACGAGCGCGCCCGCGGCGACGGCGACGCCGCGGCGCCGCATCTCGTCGAGCGCGGCGAAGGCCTCCGGCTCGGGGCGCCAGATCGCGACCGCCCATCCGAGGTCGGGCACCGTCTCGATGGCGCCGATCATCCGCTGGCCGCCCTCGTCGTGCGGGGCGAGCACGCCGATCCTGTCGTTCAACCCCGCGCCCGAGGGGAGGTTGCGCCAGATCGGCAAGGACGAGACGTCGCTGCCCGGCGCGACGCCCGGCACCCCGAGCGCCGCGATCGCCTGGCGGTCGTGGCCCGCGATGAGCAGGCGCACCGCGCGGCTCCCGAGGCGGCGCCCGGCGATCACCTCGAGGTTGAGCCCGAGCATGTCGAGCGGCACCTCGGCGACCACGTAGCCTGCCGGGCCGCCCGGAGGAGGCGGCGCCGCGGCCCCGGCGCCCGCGTCGCCGGCGGGCCGCACGCGGGCGACGAGGAGGCCGCGGGCCGGCCCGATCACGCCGAAGCCGACGCCGCGCTCGTCCGCGAGCTTTCGCAGCGCTGCCGGCGCGGCGGGGACGTCGGCGTCGGACGACGCCTTGCGGATCACGGTGCTGATCCCCGCGTCGGGCACCTCGAGCCGCACCGCGTCGACGAGCCCGCGCGTCGCGACGAGGGCGCGCACCGACGCGACAGCGTCCTCGTCCCGGATGGCGCCGCCCGCGGCGTGGCCGAAGATGGCCGCCGCCGCGACGGCATCGCTCTCGACGTCGCGGACGAGCTGGATCGAGGCCGAGGCCACCTCGGAGAGGATCGCCGTCTGCAGTCTCTCCTCGGAGGTCCGCACGGCGCGCCGGTTCACGTCGATGAGGAGCGTCACGGCGACGGCGACCGGGACGAGGCCCATCGCCGTGAAGAGCGCGATCGCCTTCGTCTTGAGCGAGAATTCCCTCACGTGGAGGCCTCCGCGGGCGATACGTCACTCAAGAGGGCCGTCCTTCCAGCCGGCCGCGCCCTCGTCGGTGCGCTTGCGGATCTGGAACTCCACCCTGCGGTTCTTGGCCCGGCCGTCCCGGGTGCGGTTGTCGGCGAGGGGGCGGCGCGCGCCGAAGCCGCGCGCTTCGAGGCGGCGGGCGTCGATGCCGTGCGCGGTCAGCCACGCGACGACGGCGAGCGCGCGGCGCTGCGAGAGGCTCAGGTTCGCCTGGGCGGCGCCCTGGTTGTCCGTGTGGCCGTCGACCGCGACCCGGGCGATCTCGGGGTGCTCCTCGAGGACGGCCGCGACCTCGGAGAGCAGCTCGAAGCTCTCCGGCTCGATCTCGGCCCGGCCCGTCCGGAACTGGACCTGCTGCAGGATCACGATCTGCGAGCCCTCGATGCGCACAGCGAACGGGCAGCCGTGCGTCGCGCGATCCTCGCTCGGCTTGCCGCGCTCGTAGGGGCAGGCGTCCGCGGCGTTGGGGATGCCGTCGCCGTCCGTGTCCGCGGGGCACCCGTGCTTCGACGCAGGCTGGGACCCGGCGTTTGCGGCGGCCTCGGCCGTGACCCCGGACCCCGCGCCGCCCGGTCCCGCGTCGGCGGCCGCGCTGCTGACCCCCGGCACGTCCGGGCAGCGATCGTCGACATCGTAGATCCCGTCGTCGTCCCGGTCCGGCGGGCAACCGCGGCGGAACGCCGGTCGGGCGCCCGCCGCCGCCGCGGGCGGGCGCGCCTCGCCGATGACCCGGGGGCAGGCGTCCTCCGCGTCGGGGACCGAATCCCCGTCGAAGTCGGCGGCCGGAGGCGCGGCCGGCGTCGCGCCGCGAGCGCCCTTCGTCCCGGCGGGCGCGCCGGCGACGGCCGAGGGGGCGGCGGCAGGGGGCGCCGACGGAACGACGTCCGCGGCGATGGCTATCCCCGCGAAGAAGCGCGCCTTCGGTGTGCCGGGAAGCCGCCCGAAGCCAGGGCCCGCGCCCGCGTCGAGCGTGAGGGGGCCGAGCGACCAGCGCGCGGTGAGCAGGAGCTCGCCGCCCGCGCGGCCCGGGACCTGGAGCGCCGAGCCCTCGCCGGCGGCGGCCCAGACGGAGAGCTCCGACCCGAGCTGCAGCGGGCCTTTGCGCACGCCCGCGCCCGCCGTGAAGAGGACCTCGCTGCCCGTCAGGCTGTCCGCAGAGGCCCTCTGGAACCGGCCCCCCGCCGAGGCCGACCAGCGGAAGCCCGGGTGCTCGGCCCCGACGATCAACCGCGGCGCGTAGCGCACGGCGCCCGCGCCGGCGAACGCCGCCTCGTCTCCCGTCGGCAGCCAGACGGAGAGCCCGAGCGCCGCCGCCGGCCGGAGGCCCTCCTGGGGCAGGAGCGTCACCCTCCCGCCCGCCTGGAGATCGCCGAGCGTGGCGCCGCCGGCGGGCGCCGTGACGCGGATGGTCCCGAGCGCGCCGGACGCGCCGCCCTGGTCCAGCACGAGCGGCGCGTCGAGATCGAGCTTGATCCGGCGCAGGAGCTCGACGCTCGCGAGCGCGTGGAGGATCGCCTGCCGGCCCACCCACGTTACCGACCCGGCAGGCGCAGTCCCGCGCAGGCTGAGGGGTTGATGAGCATAGGAGAACAGAAGTCCGACCGCGGGCCGGAGCTCCCCCGATACGCCGGCAGAAGGGACAGTGGATAGCCCGTCGCCCGCGGGCGCGGGAGCGAGCCTGTCGAGCGCTGTGGCCTCCTGCGCTGCGGCCGGCATGGAAGCCGTGGCCGCCGCGAAGAGCAGCGGGGAGGCCAGGAGGGGCGCGATGACGCGCGCCGACCAATACGCCATCGGTCTGCTCGTATCCTATTGCCTGGTCCCTTGCAACGCCGATCTCGATCCGGTAGCGTGCCGCTGCCGTGGCACCGTCAAATGGCCAGTCCGTCGCTATCTCGGTGCTCCTCGGCTGCGCCACCCACGCTGCGATCCACGCTGGATACGTCGGCTCGGCGAGCGCCAGAGAGCCGACGCCCGGATATCCGGAGGCGGTCATTCAATGGGGCGTGCAGGCGGGAGAGACCTGCGACGACATCGCGGCGGTCCTCTACGGCTCGTCCAAGCATGCAGCGCTGATCCAGCGGTACAACCGCGTCGCCTGCGGCCCGGGCACGACGCTCGCCGAGGGGCTCACGCTGGTCCTCCCGGCCGAGGTGACGTCGATCCCCGACGCGAAGCTCCGGTCGATGCACCCGGACGTGCGCGCGCGCCCGGCCGGCGGCGCCTGGTCGCCCGCGGCTCAGGGGATGCCCCTGCTCACGAACTCGAGCGTCAACACGCTGGATGAGGGGAGGGCAGATATCGAGTTTGTGGATCGGACTCGGGTGCTCCTCGCGCCGAATACGCTCGTCGTCATCTACGGCACGGCGAGCCGAGCGCGGGTATCGAAGACGCCGCCCGCGGCCGTCGAGCTCGCGGACGGCGAGGTGAAGGCGGCGCTCGCCGCGCTGCGGGGACAGTCGGTCGAGGTCGCCGCGAGCGGGGGCGGCCGCGTGAGCGCGTCGTCGCGGGACACGGTGGTGCAGCGGCGCGGGGAGCGGACGACGGTCGCGGTGTTCGACGGCAAGGCGGGCGTCACGTCGGGCGGCCTCTCCGTCGTGGTCCCGAAGGACCACGGCACCCGGTTCGTGGGCAGAGCGCCGCCCGCGCGTCCGCGCCCGCTGCCGGCGCCGGTCGAATGGACGACCGCGGACGCCGCGCAGATCGCGCTCGCCCCGGAGGGGCTCGGCGTCCTGTCGGCGTCGTGGAAGCCGGCGCCGGCCGCGGCCGGCTACCGCGTCGAGATCGCGCGCGACCCGGAGTTCAACGATCTCATCGCCCGCGAGGAGGTGAAGCCGGACGTGCTGTCGTTCCGCGCGGAGAAGATGCCGGCGGGCGCCTATTTCCTCCGGGTCCGGGTCGTCGATCGCGAGGAGTACCTGGGGGTGGGCGCGGTGCGCAGGTTCCACCTCGTCGCCGCGCGGGCCGCCGGGGGCGTCGTCCCGGCGGCGCAGGAGATCACCGCGAACCCCTACGGGATCATCGAGCTCACGCCGTCTCCCGCGCTCGAGCTCTCGCTCGACGACGGCCCGTTCGGCCCCGTCCCCGAGCGCATCGATCTGCTCCAGCGCGCGCCGCGCGCGCTCCGGCTGCGCGAGCGGGGCAGCGCGGCGGCGGAGCGGGGGCACGACGCGGCGACGTCGCTCCCGGTCCGGTACACGAAGGTGGGCGCGGTGGTCTCGGCCGCGCGCGAGGTGACGCCGGCGCCGGGCGGGTCGGGCGGGCCGGGCGGGCCGGCGATCGAGGCCCGGGTCGAGCTGGAGGGGCTCGCCGGGGTCGACGTCGCGCGGCGGGTGGCGCCGCGGCTCTTCGCCCACCTGCCGGGGGGGGTGCGCTCCGTCGCGCTCGCCGGCGGCGATCGCGGCGGCGCCCTGACGGCGCGGATCCCGCTGCCCCGGGAGGCGCTGCGCCCCGGCGAGCCGCTGCGCGTCCGGCTCGACGTCGCCGACGGCCGCGGCGGCGTGATCGGGACGAGCGACGCCGAGCTGCCCGCCGCGCCCGAGGCGCCGCGCGCCGCGCCTCCGCCCGCGCCCCCGGCCGCGCCCGTGCTGGGCGCGTACCTCCCGCTCCTGCCGATGTCCGGGGTGGCCGACGGGCTCTGGCTCGCGCCGACGCCGCCCTCGGTCGCCGCCGTCGGCGCGGCCGCGGCGCGCTCCGGGGGCGGCTGGGTCGCCGCGGGGCAGGTGCGCGCGAGCGGCGCGATCGGCCCGCTGGGCCTCGACGTCGCGCTCCGCTCGAACCCGGCCGGCGAGGGGGATGGCGCGGGCGTGGGCAGCACCGGCTGGTTCGGCGCGCGCGCGCGCGTCCTGCGCCTCGGGCGCTCGGAGCTCGAGCTCGGCCCCACGCTCCGCCTGGGCGTGCCCATGGCCGACGGGAGCCCGCCGCTCCGCATCGAGCCCGGGATCGCGCTCGGCGGCGCCGCGGGCCGGTTCACCTGGGTGGCCGACGCCGGGGCCCGCATCCGCGCCTCGGGCGACGGCGCGGCTGTCGGCGCGGGCGGCGGCGCGGCGGGGGGGGAGGGCGCGACGGCGGGCGGCGAGCCGGCCACGCCGGCCGTGCAGGGCTTCCTGCTGGCGGGGGCGACGGCGGATCCGGCGCCGTGGCTGCGGCTGCACGGCGCGCTGGATCTGCACCTCGTCGACCGGGAGGTCAGGGCGGACGACGTGCTCGGGGGGCTGTCGGCGGGCGTGGAGGCGGGCGGCGCGCTCTTCGGGGCGCTGTCGGTGCGGGTGAGCCCGTGGCGCGACGAGGGCGAGGGCCCGGTGACGGCGCAGATCGCGGTGGGCTTCCGCGAGGCGTCGCCGTGAGCGCGGGCGACGGCGAGCGCCCGCCGCCGGACGGGGACCCCGACCGCACCGTGCTGAAGGGCCAGCGGGCGACGGACGGGCGGGCGCCGGCGCCTCGACCGCGCGCCGACCGCTTCGCGGCCGCGGAGACGCTCCCCTCGGAGGAGCCCGGCGCGGGCGCGGCGCAGCGGGCGCGCGCCGGGCGGGTCCTCGGCGGGAAGTACAACCTCGTGCGGTTGCTCGGCGCGGGCGGGATGGGGGAGGTCTACGAGGCGGAGCACGTGCTCCTCGGCGTTCCGGTCGCGGTGAAGACGATGCACCCGCACGTCGCGATGCTCCCGGAGAGCCGGCGGAGGTTCTTCCGCGAGGCGCGCGCCGCGTCGCGGCTCGTGCACCGGAACGTGGTCAAGGTGCTCGACCTCGGGGGCGACGAGGACGACGGCGACGGCTCGATCTACCTCGTGATGGAGCTGCTCAAGGGGCAGTCGCTCGGCGCGCTGCTCCGGGCGTCGCGCGAGCTGCTGCCGCTCGCGGAGGTCGCGGCCCTGTTCGCGGACATCCTCGACGGCGTGGGCGCCGCGCACGCGAGCGGCATCGTCCACCGCGACCTGAAGCCGGAGAACGTGCTGCTCGCCGAGCAGGACGGCGAGCGCATCGCCAAGGTCGTCGACTTCGGGCTGGCGCACCTCGACGACCCGCTCGACGCCGGGCCGACGCTCACCTCGCAGGACATGGTCGCGGGCACGCCGGAGTACATGAGCCCGGAGCAGTGCCGCTCGCTCGCGGTGGGCCCGAGCACCGATCTGTACGCGTGCGGCTGCATCCTGACGGCGCTGTTGCAGGGAACGCCGCCGTTCGTCGGCCTCCCCGCGGTGGAGCTCATGGCGATGCACATGTTCTCGATCCCGCCGCCGCTGCGCCGGCCGCCGGGGGCTCCGCCGGTCCCGCCGCTCCTGGAGCGGCTCCGGCTGGATCTGCTGGCGAAGCTGCCCGAGAAGCGGCCGGAGAGCGCCGCGGCGGCGCGGTCGCGGCTCGACGAGGCGATGTCGCGGGAGGCCGAGGCGCGGCGGCTGCCCGCGCGCAAGGCGGACGCGCCGCGCGGCGACCGGGCGGAGCGGGCGCAGGCCTGGCCGGACGGCGAGACGGCGGAGCTCGCGCCCGTGCCGGAGCGCACGGTCGCGCTGCTCCGGCTCGCGCCGGCGGGGCAGGGGCTCAGCGAGGCGTGCGAGATCGGGCTCGACGCGCAGGGGATCCACCTCGCCGAGGTGCCGGACGCCGCCGCGCTGCTCGATGCGGGGCTGGGCGTGGCGGTGATCGACGCCGGCGCCGACGTGGAAGGCGCGTGCGCGCTGCTGGAGGCGCTCGGCCGCTCGGCGCCCGGCGTGCGCGCCGTCGTGTGTGCGTCCGGGCTCTCCTCGGACCGGATGAACGCGCTCGTGGCGGCGGGCGCCGCGGACGTGGCGCGTTATCCGGTCGCGCCGGACGCGCTGTCTCGCAAGATCGCGCGGGTGGTGCGCCGGGGGCGCTAGTCACCCTCGCCGCGCCGCGTTCCTTGGCACCTTTGCCGACTCCGCGCTCTGTCGCCGGTCGGAGACGCGGCGACCCGGGGGCTCAGCTCGTTCACACGACCGGGCGCGAACGGCTCGAGCGCGGTGCGTGAAGGGCAGAGGCGAAGCCGCTCGTCAGTTGGCCCCTTTTTCTGTTCTCTTCTCGTCGGCCGCTTCGAAAAGACGAATCTGGTCGGCCTGGGCTTTCTTGAATGAGGGACGATCCGTCACACGGGTTACATAGGCCTCGGTCGCCGGCCGATCGCCGAAAGCGCGAACCTTCGGGACCCGTAGCACATCCGCCATCAGCAGGTCTGCGACGGTGAAGCGGCCGGCCGCGAGCCACTCTCGCTCGCTCAGTACCTTTTCGAGCTGGTCGAGGCGCTTGCCCATCCATCCGGCGAGTTGATTGTCCTCATCGCCGCATATTTCCAGGAACCACCATGGTACGGTGACCATCTCGATCGAGTTGAGCGCGGCGATCGTCCATTGCAATGTTTCCGCCTCTCCGGCCGGATCAGGCGGCATCAGCTTGTCGCTTTTCCGGGCCAGATGCAGCAGCCCCGCGCCGCTTTCGAATATCTCCAGCTCTCCGTCGGTCAGGAACGGAGCTTGGCCAAACGGCTGGCGCGCGAGATGATTGGTCTCGCGACCATCGAACGGGATCGTCTTGACCACGTAGATGAGGCCGGCTTCCTCGCACGCCCATCTCAGCCTCAGGTCACGCACAAAACCACGAGGGCCTTCAGGCACCCAGTCGTAGGTCCAGATGGTCAGTTCGCTCATCGCAGCAAGCCTTTCCTGGTTCGGTCGGCTGGGAATGCCCCTCAACGTGGTGTGAGCAGTATTGCACGGCCGAGTGCACTCGTTGGATCTGTTGGTTTTTATGGGCGGGTCAGTGGATCGTACTTTTTGTACGTCGTGTCAATCGCCGGTCGTTGGCAGAAAAATCTTGACAGATCGGAATGGCTTTGCGCGGGCTACCGTCGCACAGATCGCATCCCCTTCTGCTTCATGTCCGACGAGCACAACGGCGTAGCGACGGATGAGGACGCCGCGCGACGAACCCGATCGCGCGGTGCTCGGCTCGGCGTCGCGGTCGAGCTCCTGGGCAGCAATGTCGAGCACGCCGCGGAGCGCATGGTGACGCGCTCGTTCTACGGCGTGCCGCACATCGAGGTGGGGTACCGCTTGCCTTTCGGCAGCTTCTACGTCGACGGCAGCGCGGGCGCCGGTTACGCCTTCCAGCTCGCGTCCCACATCGAGGATCTGCCGGGGGGCAGCTCTGCGCAGTTTCACGAGCCCGTCGACGAGAGCAACGTCTACGCGACGGCAGCGCTCGATCTGGGCCTGCGCTTCTGAGGGAGCTCGTTGAAACAGGTCGACGTGGACCGGCTCGAACGAGACGCCGAGCTCATAGGCGACGGCGCGGACCTTGCGGCAGTTGGGAGGAAACGCGAAATCGTACAGTTTCATGGTAATCACAGCCTGCGGGGCGCGGGTGAAGCGAGACCCCCGCTGGTGCTCCGGGCACCGAAGAATGCGCTTGCCAGGCCGATCTGTGAGGGCATCATGGCCACCTGATCCCCCGGATTCGCCCCGAGGGCCGCAAGCATGCCTTCGCAGACCCTCTCGACCAAGCTCGCCCGCCGGCCGGTGAGCAGCCGAAGGCACAAGCCATGGAGCCCTGGCTCTTCCCGGTGTTCTTCCTCTCGGGCTCCGCAGCGCTGGTGTATCAGGTCGTCTGGCAGCGCGCGCTCTACGCGATCTATGGCATCGACATCCTGTCGGTCACGATCGTCGTCACCGCGTTCATGCTTGGTCTCGGCCTCGGGAGCCTCGCGGGTGGGGCGCTTTCGCGCCGGTACCCGCGAGCTGCGGTGACGCTGTTTGCGCTCTCCGAGCTCGGGATAGGCCTCTACGGCGCCCTCAGCCTTCACCTCTTCGCCCTCGTCGCAGAGGTCACGCACGGCATGGGTCATGTCGCGACGGGTGGGGCGGCCTTCCTGCTCGTGGCGCTCCCGGTCATGCTGATGGGAGCCACACTTCCCCTCCTGGTCGCGCACGCCACGTCGCGATCGCGCAACGTCGGTCGCTCGCTAGGTACCCTGTACTTCACCAACACGCTGGGCGCTGCGTTCGGTGCCTTTCTGGCGGCGCGCTACCTGCTGGGCGGGCTGGGCCTCCGGGCCACAGCGGAGGTCGCCGCGGCGCTCAACGTATTTCTCGGTGTGCTCGTGATGGTTCTGCGCCGGGGGCGTCGCGGCGAGCCATGAGGCTCCTCGTTGCCGTCCTCGTCGCCACGCTCGGCGGTTATCTCGCGCTCTCGCACGAGGTCCTCTGGGTCCGGGTCTACGGCTTCACGACCGAAGGCGCTCCGGACGCCTTCGGCTTTCTGCTCGCGGCCTACCTCGCCGGTCTGGCCGGCGGATCGCTCCTCGCCGGTCGCTACTGCCGGAGCGCGGCGGCGCAGCGCTCCGGACAGCTCTACCGGGTAGGCGGGGTGATCTTCGCCGGGGCGCTCGCGGCCTTCCTCGTGGCCCCCGCCGTCGCCCACCTCGTCGGCCGCGGTGTGGAGCCGGCTTCGACGCTGCCTGTCTTCGCGCTCGCCAGCGCCTGCCTCGGCGCGGGGTTCCCGCTCCTGTGCCACTTCGGGATCTCCGCGGACGAGCTGGCCGGCGCGCGGCTTTCCTACGTCTATGTCGGCAACATCGTGGGCTCGACGCTGGGCAGCCTGGTCACCGGCCTCGTGCTGCTGGATGTCTTGACTCTGCGCGAGCTGAACGTGGCCCTCGCGATCGCGGGCGCCGCGATCGGCGTGATGCTCATGCTCTCCGCGTCGACGACGGCGCGCTCGCGCGCGTTCAGCGGCGCCATCCTGGCCGTCGCCATCGCGTCCTTCGTGGGGTCGGCGCCAACGCTCTACGGCGACCTCTACGAGAAGCTCCTTTACGGGGAGGAACACCGCGAACACGGTCGCTTCGCCCACGTCATCGAGCGTCGCGAAGGTATCGTCACGGTCTCCCGGTCGGGCGCGGTGTACGGCGGCGGATCCTACGAGGGCATTACCAACGTCAGCCCGCTGCCCGAAAAGGACGAGAACCGGGTGCTGCGGGCCTATCTGGTGTCCGCGTTCCATCCCCGGCCGCGCGACATCCTCATGATCGGCCTCGGGTCCGGCTCCTGGCTTCAGGTGCTGGCGAACGACCCCGACGTCGAGCACCTCACCGTGGTCGAGATCAACCCCGGGTTCGTCGAGGCGGCGCGGCGCGCGCCTGTCGTCGCGAGCGCGCTGGACAACCCCAAGGTGGAGCTCCTCATCGACGATGGCCGGCGCTACCTGGGGCGGACCTCGCGGCGCTTCGACGTCATCGTCGAGAACACGATCGTGTACTGGCGCTCGTATGCCTCGATGTTGCTCTCCCGAGAGATGATGGATCTGTGCCGCCGGCACCTGAAGCTGGGGGGTGCGCTCTACTACAACACCACGATGTCCACCGCGGCTCAGAAGACCGGGGCGACCGTATTCCCCCACGCCCTCCGCTACCAGAACATGCTGATCGTGAGCGACGGTCCGATTGCCATCGACCGCGCACGCTTCGAGAGGAAGCTCGACGCCTGGCGTATCGACGGCCGTCCCGTGCTGCCCGCCGGCATCGGCGCCGCGCAGCTCGATCTGCTGAAAGAACAGGACTGGCGCGGCGGGCCCACCTGGGAAGACCGGGAGTCGATCCTGCTGCGGACGCAGGACGACCCGATCATCACCGACGACAACATGGCGACCGAATGGTGGGCGTTCGGCACGTACCCCTAGTACTACAGCCGCGGTTAGGGAGCCCGGCCGCGCGCCCGCGCCCGGGCTCCCTAACCGCGGCTGTAGTACTAGGTTGCGACATCCTCGAAGAACAGGGCGCGCCAGACGCAGCCAGCCGGGCTCATGTCACGAGCCCCTCCTGAAAGGTGATGCTGCCGAGCACGAAGGTCTGCTCGGTGTACCGCCTGTCACTCGTTCCAGTTCTTCCACTCGTTCCAATTCTTGGACTGAGTCTGCCACACGCCCTTGTTGTTGTAGTCGCCACCGTCTTTGAGGAACGCGTCCTTGCGGGAGTTCTCCCCGCCGAGGTGCCAACGCATCCAAGCAACGTTCGCTCCGGCGCCGTCCCAAGGCCCCGAGCCGTGACCACCGCCCTTCATCTTGCCGAGCCAGACTGGCCCCTTGTTGCCGGGGTTGTTGAAGTCACCCTCGGCGTTGGGCGCCTCTTGACCCGTTTCACCGTAGATGATGCCGACAGGGATCTTGAGATTGACGAGGGCGTTGTGCTCGAAGGAGCCGCTGTTGTCGAGCAACGCGGTGGAGACGCGCTTATCGGTTTGAGCAGCCGCTTCCGACGACAGCCCGCCCATCGAGTGCCCGAACACACCAACGCGGTCGAGGATCAAGCGGCCGTACATGGGGCTGTTCTTATCGGCGTCCTGAGCCTCCAGCCAATCGATCGCCGCCGACATGAGCACGGCGTCGCCCGTCGACTCTCGAATACCGACGAGGACGAAGCCGTGCGAGGCCATGCGCGTCAGCAGCTGTAGGTAGTCGCGAGGAGGGGTACCTCCGCCCGGACCCCAAATGGCCACCGGGTGCTTCTTGTTGGGCTCGGTGGTGAGCGTCGTCGGCCTGACGAGAATGTGGCCACCGCCGCTGAACGAGAGGTCCTGAACCGTCGTCTCGAGCGGTCCGTTAGCGTTCACGTTGTCACCCGCCAGCACCACTTCGGGCCGATTGACCTGGCCGCCGCCGCCGCCGCCGTCGCCGCCCGAGCCTCCGTTCCCGCCAGACGTCTCCCCGCCGCCGCCGGCAGGCGCTCCTCCGCTCGTGGCCGAGCCGGAGGCGTCAGATCCTCCGGCCGTGCTCTGCGAGCTACTCGAGCCCGAAGGCAGAGGCCCTCCGGTGGTGCTCGCCTGCGCGCCGCCCGAGCCGCTCACGCTCCCTCCAGCGCCCGCAGGGGCTCCGCCGCTCCCCCCAACGTCGCCGTCGTCATTCGAGCCGCCGCAAGCGCCGACGATCATGCCCAGCGCGGCCAAGGTGAAAGCCAAACTCGATCTATTTTTCATAACAACACCGTATTCCCTCGAGCGATCGAAGAAATGGACTCCATTCGCGTCTCTCCGCGGTTCGAGTCGCTGGTAGCCTGGTGTGCCCCCGAGGCGTCGCCCTCGACTCGACCCACGCTATAAATCTTTATCACAGCCCGGATGCGGCAGCGCCCGGCCCGGCGCCGGCCGGGCGAGGTTGCGAGATGCAATCACGACGCGGGGCGAGCGCAGGGCTGCCTGAGCCGACGGCAGAATACCCAGCTTGAAGTCGAAATGGTCCAGGTTGAACAGCCGATGGGACCGGTTCCCCGCGAACCGCAGGCAAAGGTCGTGCACGCCATCGGCCGGTGTCATGGAACAATTCGATGTTTATCTGACCTTGCGATCCTCCCGCGGTGCTGACGGGGCACGTGTACACGGGTCTTCAGGCGCCCACGGACCCAGGCGGCACGCCGTCGATCGTCGAAGCAAAAGGATGCCCCTCGAGGAGGGAAAGTGAACGTTCACATTCCCGATGTCAATTCCAATCGACCGGCCGCGGCTGTGCTCGATGCCGAGGGAGGACGAGGCGGGCGGGCCTCCCTCGAGGCGCCGCGCCGGGTCAGGGCTCGTTCGGAGCGCCGCGTTCGGAGGGCGTGCGGCGCAGCTGGCGCGCGGGGACATCTCGACGGTAGCTCACGGTGGTGATTTCGCTCACAGCAAGTCAGCTGACATGTTAATTTTATTGGATTATTACATGGGCGAGATTCACAGGGCAGATCATGTCCACTCGACCGACCCGGAGGCGGGAGAGGCTAAAATTTCTTGACATCCGCAAAGGCGCTTGGAGTTCCTGCCCGCCGGAGGTCTCGAGGTCGACCGCGCCCGGCCAACGAGGCGACGCGACGAGGCGGAGGCTCTGCTGCCCGCTGCGCGCGGAGCCACGAAGGAGACGCGCGCTGCTCGTGCGGGCCTCGATGATCAGCGAAGGGTCGAGGTGCGCTGCCCGCCGATGATCAACATCCCAGGTTCACCATGTGACGCGGTAGGTGCAGGAGTCGGCGCCGCGTTTCCGCGACGGGCGGGACTCGTCGAGCACGACGTCGACGCGCGGCCTGACCCCGCGCGACGCCGCTCGCCGCGCCGTGCCGAGCAGGACCCCACGATCGAGCTCCGAGGGATAAGGCGTATCGCAGACCATGATGATCTGGTGCTTCTCCGGATGACAGCGATAGTGGCCGATCCCCTCCTGCATGACGCCGGTCGCCGGATCGAACATCACCTCTCCGTCAAGCCTGTGATTCATGTGGTATGCCACGTCGATCATCAGGAGGGCGTCCACCAGGGTCGGCGGCATGACCGGCCACACGGCGTGATCCACGAGCGCCTTCCCGATGGCGAGCAGCGTATGGTCCCCGGTCGCCCGGGCCACGCCCTTCAGCAGGTCGAGGAGCATCTGAAGAGGGTACCACTCGCCCGCGACCAGCTCAGACACGCCCAGCGTCGAGAGCACCTTCTTCCCGATGTCTCCGTGCGCCCCGAGAGCTGCGGCGACCGACGCGAAGGCGCTCCCGGAGCCCTCGAGCCCGGGATGTGGAGAAAGGTATTGAGCCATATCCGATGGTGGTTGAGGCGCTCTTTCCGCCGACGACCGACGATATCGAACATCGCGCGACACCGCAAGACGCCCTGCTCCCGAGAGCCGGAGCCCTGGCTGCCTCGACGGCGAGCCACGCGATGTTCGTGAGCCTCAGGCTTGGACGCGTCAGGCCGTCAGTTTCCCATGTTCCCATGTCGCTCGCCCGCTTGCCCGCACGCGCGTTCGCGCTCCTGTCGTCGGCGTGGACGTGGAGGTCGATGTAGGAGGACGATCTCATGCGACCAGGGGCCGGGACATCTCGCCGGCCTGCTTCGCCTGGACGATGGCCTGAGCGAACCACAGGTACTCGTCGAGGAACCTGTCGGCCGCCTTCGCGACCTGCTCGCTCCTGAGCTGGAGCGACTCGTCGAAGACGCTCTGGACCTCCGGGACGAGCAGCTTGAGGGGCAGGGGGAATGCTCCGAGGCTCAGGATCACGTGCTGGAGCTGCGTCGAGGCGTTGATGCCCCCGAGCTTCCCCGCGGAGACCGCGACCACGCCGATCGGCTTCTTGTTGAACTCCTCCCAGAAATAATCGAGGGCGTTCTTCAGCACGCCCGAGAAGCTCCCGTGGTATTCCGGCGTCACGAACACGAGCGCGTCCGCCCCGCGGAGGCGCGCGCTCAGCCCCTGAACCGTCGCCTGGAGCTGCGGGGGACGACCCGACCGGTCCTCCAGGATCGGCAACGGCGTCTCCGCCAGATCGATCCGATCGGCCTCGGCGCCCCGCTCCCGGAGCTTCCGCTCCAGGTGATGGGCGATCTTGTGCGACTGTCTCCCGCTCCTCACGCTGCCGGTCAAGATGGCTACCTTCATTGTGGCGCTCCCCAGGAGGACGTTCTCCCGATGCGACGAGGGTAAGCCCGGGATGTCCGCCTGCTGGAGGCGGCGCCAATCCATTGGACAATGGTCAATGCGTCGTCAGGGGCGCGCCCCCGCGGGCGCTCGCGCCCCGGGCCGCGCCGGCTCGATGCAGCGTGTGCATGAGGTCCATGGCGCATATGAATTGGTGCGCGCCTCGCGAGGAAGTAGATCCCCCTCGCTGAGAACGGGAAGAGCGTGCCACTCGGGGGTCCTCGCCTGTCGGGCGTCAGATCCTTGCTCGACGCCGGCCAGGCATCGACACGTCGTCATCGGGCCCGCGCGGTGATCCTCGCTCTGCCTCGAACACTTGGGAGCTTGTCATGAGAGCGAACCACTTCATCATTGCTGCTGGCTTGTTGTCCGTGGGGGCCGCCGCGGGGTGCGCGGCGCCCGCGCCCGCCGGGGAGGAGGCCGCCGGCGAGGCCCGCTCCGAGGTCATCTATGGCCAGGATGACCGCGAGGATCCCTTCACGTACGCGGATCCCGCCTGGGCCGCGCGGGCGCTCGACTTCACCGTGGCGCTCGTCCCCGCGTCGGCCGTCGACGACTCGGACCCGAACGACATCCAGATCGCCGGGCCCACCTGGGCGGGGCGCGACGGCGTGTGCCTCGACGAGCGCTTCGCGTCCCAGCCGGCGCTCGCCGACTGCAGCGGGACGCTGATCGACGACGACCTGGTGCTCACGGCCGCGCACTGCATCAACAACTGCAATAATAGCCGCTTCGTCTTCGATTATGCGATGACGCCGTCCGGCCAGCTCGGCCAGATCACGAGCGATGACGTCTACAGCTGCGTGAATTTCGTCAGCTATTACCAGGACCGGCGGGGCGCGGACTACACGGTCGTGCGGCTCGATCGGCCGGTCGTGGGGCGGACGCCCGCCGCGGTGCGCGTGTCGAGCGATCCCCTGGCGATCGGCACGCCGCTCGTCGTGCACGGCTTCCCCCGCGGGTTGCCGCTCAAGCTGGCCGACGGGGCGGCGATCCGGAGCAACGCGCCGAGCCTCGACTTCTTCGTCGGCAACCTGGACACGTTCGTGGGCAACTCCGGGTCCGGGGTGTTCGATCTGAATACGAAGGAGCTCGTGGGCATCCTGGTGCGCGGCGAGCGCGACTTCGTGCAGGACGGCGACTGCGTGCGTCCGTTCACCTGCGCCGACGACGCTTGCCGCGGCGAGGACGTGACCTATGCCTTCCGGGCCATCCAGGCCATGTGCGAGCGCACGGCCTCGGACCTGTGCTCCTGCGGCGACGGCGCCTGCGGCCCGCTCGAGAGCCCGGCGTCGTGCGCGAGCGACTGCTCCTGCGGCGACGGCATCTGCAGCAGCGGCGAGAGCACCACGTCGTGCCCGGCGGACTGCCAGCTGGAGGTGCTGTACGACTCCCACGCGCCGCAGCCGAGCTGGGTGACGCCCGGGATCCAGGTGCGCAACACGGGGAGCGAGAGCGTGTACCTCGCGGGCTCGACCGTGCGGTACTACTTCAGCCAGGAGCCGCCCGGCTCGCTCGAGGCGACGTGCTGGGGTTGCTCGAGCGAGCTCGAGATGAGCTTCCACGAGGTGCCCGGGGGCGGCTGCGCGGGCGCGACGCATTACCTCGACGTGCGCTTGCCGTTCCTCTCGGTCGATCCCTCGTCCACCACCGACCGGTTCAACATCGCGTTCCACGCGTCGAGCTGGCAGGCGTTCAACCAGTCGAACGATTACTCCCACGCCGGGGGCAGCTGGAACTGGGCGCCGAACCCGAAGATCACGATGTACCGGCTCGGCTCCAGGGTCTTCGGCGACGAGCCCTGCCCGGGCCTCTTCATCCCGCCCGCCAACTGACCGCCTCGGCCAAGGGTCGCGGCGTTCGAGCTCTGCGAGCGCGAGCTCCTGGCCGAGGGACTCCGGCGCCAGCGGCGGACGCGCGGGTGACCGGGCGGCGAGGATGGGCAGCCGGCCGAGGTGCGGAGGAGGGAAGAGGAACACGTCCTCGCCGGTGGCCGCGGCGCTTGACGACGGGGGGCCGGTCTCGATGTTGCGCGCATGGGGCGACCATCCACCGGGCGACGTCCGCAGTTCCCTTCCACCGTGCCGCGACCGGTCCGGGCGCGCGCCGGGCGCACACCGACGGAGCGGACGCCGTTGGCGGTGCGGACCTTCGGCGTCGGCGTCGACGAGGCGACGAGGGCGCACGTGCGCCAGACCCTCGGGGCGAAGCTCGGGCGGTTCGCGCCCGACATCGAGCGGCTCACGGTGCGCTTCACGGACGTGAACGGGCCGCGCGGCGGCGTCGACGTCGCGTGTGACGTGAAGGTCGTCCTGAGCGGGCACCCGAGCGTCGTCTACCAGATGCGAGGTCACGAGCCGCGCGAGACGATCGACAGAGCCGTCCCGGGGATCGTGCGGGCCGTGCAGAGCGCCCTCGAGCGCGCGCCGCGCGCCGCATCACGCGCGGCGGCGCGCAGCCCGAAGCCCACGGCGCGAGCGGCGAAGCGCAGCGCGGCGGCTCCGGCGCGGCCCGGTCATCCATCGCCCGAGGGCAGCTTCATCGGGCGGCGCGTGGGGCGCGGCAAGGAGAACCTCGAGCGCGCGCTGGAGCGGCCCGAGAAGTCGCGGCGTGACGTTCCCGTCGACACGGCCGCTCCGGGGCGGAGCGCGACCGACCGGAAGGCGGGCGGCGGCTCGACGGCGCGGCGCAACACGATGCGGAGGACACGGAAGGCCACGGCGACGCTTGAAGACTCGGCGAAGGACCGCCCGTCGCGCAAGTCGACGCGCAAGAGCGCCAATCGCGCAAAGCAGGGCTCGAAGCTCCAGCGGCGCGCGGTCCGGCAGGCGGCCAGTCCGAGCACCAGGGCCGCGAAGGCCGCCGCCCGCTGATCAGGCGGTGTGCTTTGGGTCGTCCTCGGCCGTGACGCCTCCGGCGAGCGCCAGGCACAATGTTCCCGCCGGCGTACTGGCACGGACGATGCTCGAAGCCGACGCGGTCCCGGCCACCTCGCCCTCGCGCGGCGGGTGACCGACGGGACACGCGTGCTCCACGAAGTAGAGAGGTCTCCCATGGTTGCTCCGCTCGGAGAGTCCCCGAGGTCGCTTCGCTTTGCGCAGGTCGACTTTCACACCGTGCGGGAGAACCGCGGTTGGTTCCTCGCGCTCGGCGTGGTTTCGATGGTGCTCGGGGTGCTCGCGTTCGTCATGCCCTTCGTCGCCTCCCGGGTCACCGCCATCGCCCTCGGCTGGTTGATCGTGCTCGCCGGCGTGGCCGAGGGCTGTCACGCCATCCAGAGCCGCGGCTGGGCCGGCTCCGGCTGGGAGCTCGTGAGCGCCCTTGTGCAGGTGGCGTTCGGGCTCCTCCTTGTGGTCGCCCCGATGACCGGCAAGGTCGCGCTGATGGTGATCGCCGCGGCGTACTTCGTCTCCGAGGGCGCGCTCAAGCTCATCCGCGCCTATCAGCACCGCGGGCTGCGGGGCTCGGGATGGCTCGTGTTCGACGGCATCCTGGCGTTTGGGCTCGGGATGCTGATCCTCACGGGCGGCGTCACAACGGCCGTGAGGGTGCTCGGCTTGCTCGTCGGAATCAGCCTCCTGACCGGCGGTATGTCGATGGTCCTGATCGCGCTGGGCGGCGCTCGCGTGCTCCACACGCGACCGTGAAGAGGCGATCTCCGCGCCGTGCAGAAGGGCACACCATGTCGCAAGCAAGAAAGCTCATCCAGGATCTCGCGGCAGGACGCTACGACGCCCGCCTGCGAGGAACACGGAAGGTGTGCGCCGTGCAGCTCAGCGACGACGAGCGCGTCGTCGTGGAGATCGCCGACGGGTCCTTCGGAATCGCGCCCGAAGGCGCGAGCGAGGACTGCCAGCTCTCGTGCTCGCTCGACGATTTCATGCGGATCTTTCGCGGTGAACAGAACCTGATCACGGCGATCATGCAGGGCCGCGTCGGCGTGCGAGGAGACCTGGGCGTCGCCCAGATGTTTCAGAGCGTCTTCTCCCCGGGAGATCAACAGGCTCCGGAAGCGACGCGCTGAGCCACCGTACTCGGAGGGGGCCCATGGAACGGCAAGTGAGCATTCTGGACGGCGGCACGTTCGTCGTCAGCGATCTGCGCGGCAACATCGAGCACTCCGTCAGCCGGCCGCTCGGCCTCTTTCACCTCGATACACGCTTTCTCTCCGAGTGGATCCTGACGATCGACGGCGTCGTCCCGGCCGCGCTGTCCACCGACGACGTGCAGTACTTCCAGGCCCAGTTCTTCCTCGTCCCGAGGCCCGCCGCGATGTACGTCGAATCGACGCTCTCGATCGTCCGGAGCCGGTTCGCCGGCGACGGCTTCCACGAGGACCTCCTGCTCATGAACCACGGCAAGCTCCCCGTCGAGCTCGAGGTCCGCATCCAGGCCGGCGCCGATTTCGCCGACCTGTTCGAGGTCAAGGACATGCTCCCGAAGAAAGGGGAGCGCTATCACCGCATCGAGGACAATCGGCTCGTCCTCGGCTATCGACGCGAGCGCTTCGTGCGCGAGACGTGGATCTCCGCCTCGCAGCCCGCCCAGATCGATCCGAGCGGCTTGACGTTCCGGGCGAGCATCGCGCCGCACGGCCGCTGGAGCACGTGCCTCGACGTCGTGGCGGCGATCGACGGCCTCGAGGAGCGGCACACCCGGGTGAAGTACGCCCACGGCGAGAGCCACGCGCGCCCGAACATCGGCATCAGCCTCGAGAGCTGGATCGACCACGCGCCGCGGCTCCTCACCGCGAACGAGACGCTCGCGCGGACGTACGAGCGGAGCCTCGTCGACCTGGCCGCGCTGCGCTTCTTCTCCAAGCTGATGCCGGACGCCGCCATTCCGGCCGCCGGTCTACCGTGGTTCATGGCCGCCTTCGGGCGCGACAGCATCATCACGAGCCTGCAAGCCTTGCCGTTCGTCCCCGAGCTCTCGCGCTCCACGCTCCGCTATCTCGCGCGCCGCCAGGGCAGCCGCCGGGACGACTTCCGCGACGAGGAGCCGGGAAAGATCCTCCACGAGGTGCGCTGGGGCGAGCTGACCGCCTTCGAGGAGCGGCCGCACTCTCCCTACTTCGGCTCTGCCGACGCGACGCCGCTCTTCCTGATCCTGCTGGACGAGTACGAGCGCTGGACCGGTGACGCGGAGCTCGTCCTGTCGATGGAGCACACAGCGCGCGCCGCGCTTCGATGGATCGATGAGTGGGGCGACCGGGACGGGGACGGGTATGTCGAGTACGACACGCGCAACCCCGAGACCGGCCTGGAGAACCAGTGCTGGAAAGACTCGTGGGACTCCATCGTCTTTCATGACGGATCGCTCGCGCGGCGGCCCCTCGCGTGCTGCGAGATTCAGGGCTACGTCTACGACGCGAAGGTGCGCGGCGCCCGGCTCGCGCGCGAGTTCTGGCGGGACCCCGAGCTGGCGGCGCGCCTGGAGCGAGACGCGGCCGAGCTGAAACGTCGGTTCAATCAGGACTTCTGGCTCGACGATCGCGGGTTCTTCGCGCTCGCGCTGGATGGCCAGAAGCGCCGGGTCGACTCGTTGACCTCGAACATCGGCCATCTGCTCTGGAGCGGTATCGTCGAGACCTCCAAGGCGGAACGCGTGGTGGAGCACCTCCTCGGACCGCATCTGTTCAGCGGCTGGGGGGTGCGCACCATGGCCGACGACGAGGGCGGGTACAACCCCATCGGGTATCACGTGGGCACGGTCTGGCCGCACGAGAACTCGCTGATCGCGCTCGGGCTCCGGCGTTACGGCTTCAGCGTGGAGGCCGGGCGCGTCGCGACGGGCAACCTGGCCGCGGCGCCCTTCTTCCACTACCGCTTGCCGGAGGCGTTCGCCGGGTATCCACGAGAGCTCACCAGCTTCCCTGTCGAGTATCCGACCGCGTGCAGCCCGCAGGCCTGGGCCACGGCGGCTCCCTTGCTCTTTCTGCGCGTCGTGCTCGGGCTGGAGCCGATGGGCAATCGCCTGTTCGTCGACCCGGCGGTCCCTGCCGAGCTCGGGGAGATCCGACTGCTCGACATCCCCGGGCGCTGGGGCAGGTGCGACGCCTTCGGTCGAGCGCGCCCGGAGTCGGGGCTCCGGGCGGCGTGAATCGCCATGGCGACGGCGGGGGCGATCGGGCGATGACTCATTGCACGCTTTCGAGGAACACCTCGCGCCGTTCGCTGTTCTGCTCGCCCCGCACCAGCATCGAGATCGCGTGCTTCTGGTCGACGTAGATCTTGCCGTACAGCCGCTCTTTGCCAGTGCACCCGGTTTCGAATCGAATGAACGTGTGCGTTGCGTCGTCAACGCGGCCCCCCAACTTCATCTGTCGCTGGCAGGCAGCGCCGACGTGGGCGATCACGAGCTTGATGAAGGCCCTGTCGTCGAGCTTCCCGGCTGGCATCGGCAACTCGATCACCTCGTACGACGCACCCTCAGCGGTTGCTCGCCACGTGCGAGACTTCGCCGCGCTATCGAGCGCCGCTCCCTTGGGCAGGGGAAACGCCAATCCCCACGTCGTGTCGGAGACGCGCTCCCAGCCGGCCGGGAGCTCCTGCGCCTTCGGGGCGCTCTCCTGCACCGGAGCTTCGCCGCGGTGGCAGCGCATCATGCCGGCGAACGCGTCGACGCACCTCGGCGCGACGACGCTGTGGCAGAAGCCTTCCGGGGCATTCAGCTGGCAGGTGAAAGCTGCCGCGGTCACCGCCTCGCAACCCGCCGACTTGACCTCGTAGCTCGCACACTGCGCGAGGCATGCCTCTCCGCGCCCTTCCGCGCAGGAGGTATTTACACGTTCGCAAAGCTTCGCGCACGCATCGCGAACGCGGGTGTCGGGCGGCGGCTTCGCAGCCGCAGCCGCAGCCGCAGACGCGGACGCGGACGCGGACGCGGACGCGGACGCGGAGGCGGTGGGTGCCGGCGGTGGGACCTCGGTCGCGGCAGCGCTCGGGGGCGGCGGTGCGGGTGCCGGAGGCGTCGCGGAACAAGAGGCGAGGATGGCGGCGAGGGCGAGGTTTCCCCAGTGTAGGCTCATGGGTTCCACCGTACACCCTTGCGAGTTGCCTTGCAGCAGCGGAAACGTGGCCTCTCGTGATGCGCCGAACGCTCGGGCCTCGCTCGTCGCCCTCATGAGGCGCGCCCCACGCCAGTCTTGCATCGCGGGCACATCGGCGATCCGCTCGCATGTCCCGCTCAGAGCATCCGACGAAGACCAGGACGTTGCGATCAAGCGGCCATGAGGTTCACGGGCGACATCGGCTCCTGTCCGGACAGGACGCGAACGACCTCGCTCGCCGCGAATCGTCGGACGAACTCGATCGACTCTTCCGAATAGTAGGCCGCGTGAGGCGAGATGACGACGTTCTCGAGCGAGAAGAGCGGGCTCGTCGGCCTCCAGTCCCGGCGCTTCGCCGGCTCCTCGGCGAGGTCGTCGAGCCCGGCCCCCGCGATCCATCCCTCCTCGAGCGCCCGGTACAGAGCATCGTCGTCGATGATCGGGCCACGGGCGGTGTTGACGAGTATCGATGTCGGCTTCATGCGCCGGAGCTCGCGTTCCCCGAAGAGACCATGGGTCCCCTGGGTCAGCGGCGCCTGGATGACGAGGTAGTCGGAGCGCTCCAGGAGCTCGTCGAAGGACACGGGGGCAGCGCCGGCGGCGCGGATCTCGTCCGCGTCGAGAAAGGGGTCGTGCGCCGTGACGCGCACACCGAAGCTCGCCATCCTCGCGGCGACGTTTCGGGCGATCGCGCCGAACGACAGGAGCCCCAGGGTCGCGCCCCGCATCCGGTGGATCGGCCGGCCATCCTGCCAGGACCAGGATCCGCCGCGCGTGGCGCGATCGTATGCGGGCAGCTTGCGGGCGAGCGTGAGCAAGAGCGCCACGGCGTGGTCGGCGACCTCGTCGGCGCACCAGTCGTTCGGCGCGTTGGTGACGCGGATGCCACGGCCGGTCGCCGCCGCGACGTCGACGGTGTCGACCCCGGTGCCGTACCGAGCGATCACCTGGCAGCGCCGGAGCCCCGAGATGGCTCGCCCCTTGACCTCGGCGTACTGCGTGAGCACGCCGACGGCGTCGCGCGCGACGGCCACGACGTCCTCTTCGGTCTTGCACTGCGCGGCGACCAGCTCGAAGCCGGCCGGCTCCACGAGAGAGCGCTCGATGTCGACGTCGCCGAAATCGTAGTCCAGCACGACGACCTTCCCCGTCCGTTCCATGCTCATGGTCCTTACCTCCGTTCCCGTGCCGTTCAGTGTGAGTGGCGAGGCAGCCCGCGAAGCTGAACGAGGTGCTGGTACCGAACGGCCGGCTCGAAGCACGCGCCCGTGGACAGGGGACCGACCGCGTTCCGGTAGATCTCCTGCCATGGCGTCTGGTTCTCGAGCTCCGGCAGCTTCAGGGACCTGCGGCGCTGCTCGATCTCGTCGTCGGAGAGCAACACGTCCACGCGACGCCGGCGCAGATCGACCTGGATGCGATCCCCCGTCCGGATCAGCGCGAGGCCGCCGCCCACCGCGGACTCGGGCGACGCGTTCAGGATCGAGGGGCTGTCCGAGGTGCCGCTCTGGCGGCCATCGCCGAGCGTCGGCAGGGATATCCCCTCTCGAACCAGCGCGTCGGGCGGATCCATGTTCACGACCTCCGCGGAGCCCGGATAGGCGATGGGCCCCGCGTTGCGCATGACGAGGATGCAGCGCTCGTCGATCCCGAGCGACGGATCGTTGATGCGAGCGTGGTAGTCCTCCGGCCCCTCGAAGACGATGGCCCGCGCCACGGGTTCTTCGCTCTCCTTCCCGGTTCCCGGTTCCTGGACGAGGGGGCGCCACGGCCTACCCAGCAGCGCGAAGCCCTTCATCGCGCGTCGCCATTGCGGCCTCTGCGATGTGGATCACGGTCTTCGCTCCACCACCCCCTGCGCGCAGCAAGGCCGGCGCCTCGTCGAGCGGGATCCGCCGCGCGATCACCCGGCGCGCGGCGTCGGGAAACAGGATCAGGAACTGCTCGAGCATCCGGACGGCTGCCTCGTAGGACTTGCGGCCGGCGTTCACGGTCCCGAACATCAGCTGGTTCTGGAGGACGAGATCGCGCATCAGACCGGATGTGTCGAAGTCGATCGCGGGCCCCGGCGCAGGGATGCCGGTGAGGATGAACGCGCCGTTCGCCGCCAGCGCGGGGAGGGTCTTGAACGCGAACGCCGGCACGCCGACCGCTTCGATGATCACGTCGAACCGCCCGTGGCGCCTCACCAGCCCCGCGACGTCGGTGGACTCGCTCGATACGTAGTCGGCGCCGATGCTGCGCACGAAGAGCGCCTGAGCGCCGTCCGTCGGCTCCCTCGAATACACGACCGCCCGATAACCGTTCGCGACCAGCCCCATCGCCGTGAGCACGCCGATCGGTCCGGCGCCGAGGACCAGGCCCCGCGGTGCGTCGTTCTCCCAGGGCAGGCGCGTCAGGGCGGCGTCGAGCTGGGCGAACGCTTTGGCCACGACGCTCAGCGGCTCGACGAGGACGCCGAGCTCGCCGACCCCCGGAGGGACGGGGACGAGGTAGCGCTCCTCCTCGACGAAGAGCTCGGTCATGAAGCCGCCCGCCCCGGAGATACCGCGCTCGATGAACTCGCCCGTCGCGCAGAAGTCCTGGTGCCCGACGCGGCAGGCCGGGCACTCGATTCTGGCACAGGGCCGACGCACGGTCGGCACCACGAGATCTCCGGGACGAAGGCGAACCATGCCCTCACCCGTCTGCATGACCTCGGCGAGCGCCTCGTGTCCCAGCACGAGCCGGTCCGTCCCTGCCGGGGCGGACCCGTACGTGAACGAGGCAATCTCTCGGTCGGTCCCGCACAGCCCGACCGCGAGGGTGCGGAGCAGCGCGTGCCCGTTCGCCAGCCGCCGAGCCTCCGGTCGGTCTTCCTCCTCGACGAGACACACCACCCTCTCGGCCATCAAGGCAGCGACCGACTTCACGCGTCCCCTCTTCCTGCGAGCACCTGCTCGCTCGTCGTCGTGCGTGCCAGGCAGGGCACGCCGGCGCCGGGTCCCATGGGTCGTTCGTCCGGATGCGGCAAGCCCGTGGCGAGCACTCGCCGGTGACCCACCGCTCTGGAGAGGGCGGCCGCGTCCCGGCGGGCGCGGGGGCGGTGAGCTATCCCGTGGGATCGCGTTTGACCGGATTGGACCTGACTCGACTGGCCGCTTGCTGCCGGCTCTCCACGAGATGCATCAGTGGACGGGCAGCAACGGGGCCACGCCCCGGTTCTTCACGAGCACGACCAGGAACTTCGCGGGCTTCTTGGTGCTCGCGTTCCGGCCGACGGTGTGGATGTCGTTGGGCCCCTCGTAGAAGGTCTGGCCAGGGGTGAGCGTCACCTCCTTGCCGCCTTTCACGCCCATCACGATCGAGCCCTCGAGGACATAGATGAAGCCGTGGGCGTCGTGACGGTGCACCGGATCGGCGCCGCCGGGGGGGTAGTCGACGAGGAGCATCATCACCTCCTTGCCGGGGATGTTCGCGAGCTCCTTCGTCAGGAGCGTCGTGACGACCGGCTCGGGCGCGGCGACAGCGGGGCGGGCGAGCAGGCTCACCGCGACGATCGCCAAGGTGGCGGCGCTCTTCACGAACCGCGAAGTGCGAGAGGCGCAACGGAGATTCTGGAGCATGGGATCCTCGTGGTCGGTCAGGGAGACGCGTCGAGCGCGAGCGCCTTCTGCGCGGCCCGGTCGGCGCGCATGCGTTCGCTGAAGCGGAGAAGCTTGAGGGCAGCGAGGAACCGACGCGGCGTGAAGATCGGCTTGAAGGCCCTGTGCCTACCGGCGTTGAGGAACGCTGCCCAGCGCATCACCTCGTCGCGAGCACGCGGCGTGCCGTCGCCGAGGAGCCGCGTGTCGGGGAACGATCGGCGCGTGAGCACGCGCCGCGCATGTGAAAGAGCTTCACCTGCGCCGCCAGGCACCGGAGAACGATGCCGTCGATTCATGACGGGCTCGTCGCGCGCCCGAGCCATGGATGCGCCGCGGGTGCCCGGTGCTCCGGCGCTTCGGGCTCATGGCACATTTACATCAATGGTGGCGCAACCTTCGGCGCGCGTGACGGTGTGGGCTCGATCCGCGCGGCTTCGCCGGGCGCCGCCCCTCACCCCAGGGCATCGCCTGAGCATATACTGGGTGGCGGAGGTTCGGTCATGCCGGTGCGAAGCAGGCGGGTTTGGTGCTGGGCGCCGATCGCGGCGGCAGGGCTCGTCGCAGCAGGAGGCCCATTGGCTTGCGGTAGGGTGCTCCTTGACGATCCGGGCGCCGCGGGCGACAGGGAAGGGGGAAGCTCCTCCGAGGTCGACGGCTCCGGGGAGGCCGGGAACACGGCGTCAGGAGGAGGTGTTGGAGGAAGTGGCGCGGGCGGAGCCACGGGCAACGGCTCCGGCACGGGTGGCCTCTTCGGATCGGCTGGGTCGAGCGATGGCGGCGCGGCAGCGAGCTCGGTCGGCGTGGGCGCGGGCAGCACGAGCGGCGGGGTTCCGGAGGGAACCGGCGGGAGCGCGGGGGCGCCCGCGGAGCTGGACTGCGCCACGGCGCGGCCCATCTCGAGCTCGCTCGACGTGAAGCACCAGGTCGATATCGACGATTTGCCGCTCATCTCGGAGGTCCAGGGGGACCTGACGCTCAGCGAAGGGGTGAACCGGCTGCACCGCCTTGGCTGTCTGCGGCACGTCACGGGCACGATCACCATCCGGTACACGCGTAACCTGCCCACGCTCGAGGGGCTCGAGCGGCTCGAGTCCGTCGCGGCGGGGTTGACGATCGTGAACAACGATACGCTCGCGAGCATGACGGGGCTTCATGGCCTGAAGGTCGTGGAGGGCTCATTGAACATCCATTCGAACCTCCGCCTCGCTGACCTGGGCGGACTCGAGAGTCTGACGACGGTGCGCCATGGCATCCAGATCGAGAACAACCCGGTCCTGGCGAGCCTCGCCGGGCTGCGCAACCTGACCGGCACGGGCGCGGTGGCGCTCAAGTCCAACCCGGCTCTCAGGAACTTGCAGGGCCTCGACGGCGTGAGTCAGCTCGCCAACCTGCTCGTCGTCGGCAACGCGAAGCTCGAGAGCCTCGGGGGGCTCTCGGCGCTCGAGACTGTCTACCAAGATCTCACCATCGCGAGCAACGCCGTGCTCACTTCCATCGATGGACTCTCTGCGCTCCGGGCGATCGAGCAAAACCTCACCATTTCAAACAACCCGGAGCTCACCAGCATCGATGGACTCTCTTCGCTCGAGCGGATCCACTACGGTCTCGAGATCACGACGAACCCGAAGCTCCCCACCTGTGAAGCGGAAGAGCTCCGTGAGCGGACCGGCGTTCCAGAAGCGTATGTGAGCAACAACGACGACTCGGCGACGTGCCCCTGACGACGGGGCGTGGCGCGCCGTTGCGCGCGGGGCTGCGCAACGGCGCGGGCGTTCGCCGTTGCTCGGCGTCGAGGGCGCCGGGCAAATGGAGGCGCCGGTCCCGGTCACGGTCACCGGTGTCGACGACGCGGTGCAGGTTGGGGCGAGCCACACGCACACTTGCGCGCTGCGGGGCACCGGAGATGTGGTGTGCTGGGGACGGCTCACCACCGGTGAGACGACGGACACGGCCGTGCGCGTCGAGGGCGTCGAGGGCGCCGTCGAGATCGCGGCCGGCTGGTCCAACGACTGCGCCCGCCTCGCGACGGGCAAGGTCGTCTGCTGGGGCAGCGATGGCTCCTCCTCGCACGCCGAGCCGGTCGAGGTGCCCGGGCTCGACGATGCGATCCAGGTGAGCGCCGGGTACTCCCGGTACTGCGCGCTCCGGCAGGGCGGCAGGGTCGTCTGCTGGCGGTTCTCCGCGAGGATGGCGCTGGAGGCGATCGACATCCCGGAGGCCGTTCACGTCACTGCCGGCTACAAGGAAGCCTGCGCCGCCCTCGCGAGCGGCGAGATCGCCTGCTGGCCCACGAACAACAGAGATGTCTACGTGTTCGGGCTGTAGCCTCGGTGCTCTCGTACGGGGTCGTCCGGACACCGTCGTCGCAGTGGAGCACGAGCGCGCGCGCCTCGCCTCGGAGCAGCGCCCGGCGTACCTGGTCGCGGCCGTCATCGCTCGCCGGCACCCCGAGCCGCGCCGTGTCGAGGGTCACGATGGTTCGCGCCACGCTCGAGCCCAGGCGAGGTCTGAGGTAGGCTTCCCCGCCCATGAGCCTGCTGCTCTCGATGACCTCTTGCCCCAACTGCGGCGCGCCGCTCTCCGTCGAGCCGGGGCTGCGCAACGTCATCTGCATCTTCTGCAACACGAGTCTCTTCGTCGAGCGGCCCGCCACCGGCGGCGCCCTCGCGCAAATCAGGGCGCAGCGCGTCTCGAAGGACGACATCGAGCGCGTCAAGCAGCTGCTCGTCGACGGCAAGCGCGACGAGGCCATTGCCCACTATGCGCGGGCAGCGTCCGTGTCCAGAGACGAAGCCGAGCGGGCCGTGGAGAGCGTGTTGCTCTCGGCCTACTGGACGCTCGTCCGTCACTTGCCGATCAACGGCTTCGGTTTCTTCCTCCACGCGGTCTTCGTCTTCGGGGGCGCCGGGATCGCCGCGTGGGCCGCAACACAGGCCGTCGAGTCGCCGGCGTACCTGGCGCTCGTCGCGGCGGGGGGCCTCTTCGCGATTCTACAGCTCGCGCGGTTCCTGCGGCACCTCGCCTCCACCCTGGTCGCATCGTTCGGCTCCCTCGGCCGCGGGCGCGTCCTCCGTTGCTCGGTGGTGCGGGAGTTCGTGAAGCAAGATGGCTTCCTCGTCGTGGTCGTCTTCGAGGTCGTCCCCGACGACGGCAGTCCGGCCTTCGTCGACCAGGAGACCCTCCTCGCCGGCGAGGAGTCTCTCCGGAAGCTCTCGCCGGGCAACGTCGTCCGCGTGCGCTTCGATGGCGCTCGCAAGCGCGTCTTCCCGACCACCCCCGTCACCGTGCTGGCGACGGGGGTCTGACGCGGGGGGTCTGCGGCTCGGCGTCCGGAAGGCTCACGGCATCGCCGATGCGGCTCGGGACGCGCACGTGCCACGTGTCCCCCACGGGCAACGGCGCTAGCGAGGAGCCGCTTGAGATGAGCTCACTCCCCGCATCACCTTTCCGCCAGGAGCCCATGCGAGCTCCCATCTTCGCCGTGCGCGCGGCTCGCGACCCCGCACGTGCTCGCAGCTTGCCGCGCCGCCCCCCCGCTGATAGCTCGCTGGACGCAATCAGGAAGCGAGGGGACGTATGAGCGAATACCGAACAATCGCGGCGGCGCCGGTGCTGGTGGCGGCGTTCCAGGATCAGATCTTCGGCGTCGACCCGGCCACCGGGCGCGTGCTCTGGGAGTACAAGCAGGCCGGGGTCGGTTTCTCTTCCACAGCGCTCCTGATCACGCCTGCGGCGATCTACGCGGCGAGCTTCAGCAGCGTCGCCTGTCTGCATTACCCGACGGGCGAGCTGCTCTGGGAGGTGAAGGCCGCCACGCAGGGCCGCGCCACGCTCCTCCTGGAGGGAGACCGGCTCTTCGTCGCCAAGCAGGGCGAGGTGGAGTGTTTCTCGCTCACCGGCAAGAGGCTCTGGCACAACCAGTTCAAGAGCAAGGGGATGGGCCCGGTCGCCCTGGGCGTGCCGGACAATGTGGCGCAGCCGGACGACAAGGACTGACGCCCCCCGGCGCTACGCCGCCCGCGCCTCCCAGTCGATCTGGTACGCGTGCACGCGCGCCTGCACCGCCGCGCCGAGCCGCGGCGGCACTAGGGCGACAAACGGGTTGAAACCACGAGAAAAAGCAGGAATTTCACAGGGAGACGGGGAGGCGGGGAGCGAGAGACGGCAAGAGAAAGAAATTCATTGTTTCTTCCTCCCCGCCTCGTATGGTCCTCCCCATCTCCGGCCCTCCGATCAGCTGGTTCGCTGTCGGCGCCGCGAGCCTGCTCTTCGCGTGCTTCGTCCAGCGACGCCGCCAGCGCGCGCGGGATCGCTTCCCGCGGCTCGCCGGCGCCCTGGCGGGCACCCTCGACGAGAGCGGCTGCATCACGTTCGATGAGCCGCTCCCGGGCATGCGCCTCCCGCCCGACGACGACTCCCCCGCCGGACGGGTGCTCGTCGTCTCCGGCGCTGCGGCCCGTCCCGCGACCTACCGCAGCGCGGTGCAGCTCGGCGCGGTCGAGGTCGTCCACGGCGAGCGGGATGAGCTGATGGCCGAGGCGCGCGCCGAGCTCGTGCGCCTCGACGCCGTGGCGCTCGCTGCCGCGCTGCTCACCGCCGGCCCGCTCGTCCCGGCCGCGTGGAGCCACTACATCAACTACATTTCCGTCATCTACTGACGGCCGGCGGAGGGCCATAAGGCCCGTATGCCGCTCGGAGCCGCAAGCGACATGGCTGACCTCTCGCCTACGGTGGGACCGGCGATGCCCTGAGCCGCGCCGTCTCCCTCGGAGATGAGGTGGCGGCCCGGGTCATTCACGAGGCGATGGGTCGGCTGCTCGGCCCGCCGCCAGCACCGCCGGTGTTCGATGGATCTACGCTATGGCGCTGGACAGCATTTGGGCCTTGCGGCGCAGAGCCGATTCGTGAGATTCTCCGTGGGGGAGGTCACAAAAGGCGACGGGCTAGACAGACCTGGTCCGGCGGCTTCGGTTGACCAATCGACGGATAGTTAGCCAGATGAAAGAAGACTGGGCGAGCAGAGGAGCGCGACCGCCTCGATCCCATTGAGGCTTTCGAAGGATGCGGGAGGGGTAAACGGTGGGCCGGCGCGACCACGAACGAACCGACCAGGAGCCTACGAGCGCAGCGGACAAGAGGGCCGGGTTGCTTGCTCGGTTGTATCGCGCACCTGATCGCTGGGCGAGAATGAACCCGCAGGAGCTCCGGCATCTCGAGCGGCTGGTAGCCGACCTTCCTCCCGATGACCGCTCATACGTCCTGCTCCGAGCATTCGTTGCGCCGCCTGCCAATGGGTACCTCGCGCAGCAGTACGCGGGAGAGCTGCTCACGCGGCTCCGCCCACCGTGCTCCAGTCCGCTCACAGACCTGCTGCGCAGTGTTTTGCCAAATTGGGACCGATCAGCCAGCGGAGGTCGAGCGTCGAGCCAGGGCTTGGGGGACCACCTCGCCCAGCAGCTGTCACTCCGAACTTGCCGTCATGTACCCGGGGTCCTGTGAAGGTCATCCCTGAAGAGTGAACCCGATGCACATCCCTGATCTTTCAGAGTGGACTTACAACACGCACGGCAACGACGGGTACCAGTACCGCTCGGTGGGCTGGCTCGGCGGCGCGGTCACGCACCCGGGGGACACCGACCCCACCATCGTCGCCACGCTTCGGTTCTTGTGGAACGTCAATCAACTCCCCGATGACTACCGCGGGTTGCATACCTGTGAGATCTGCGGCGAGAACCATGACAAGGGCGAGTTCTTCGTCGAAGACCAAGCCGTACGCTTCGTCCTGCCGAACATGGTGCTCCACTACATCGAAGCGCATCATTACAGGCTCCCGGATGTCGTCGAGGCCGCGGTCCGGCGCCGCTCCCAGGAACGGCACGGATCGCCACACGACTCACCACCACCTGATGGCCGTGGTGGCAATTGGTGGAGACGTTTCGTGCGTCTTATGCGAAGCAGGTGACCGCGGGCGATGCCGCGGCGGAGGGCGCCCCGTTGGGCTGGCGCAAGATAGCGTGTCAGGCGGCCCCGCGGAGGCGGCCGGACGTGCTAGACACTCGTCTCATGGTACGGAAACACACAAACACGCTCGTTCGTGCAGGCAGCATGCTCTCGGTGATGGCGTTGGCGCTGGCCCTCGGCGCGTCCGCGTGCGGCTCCGACCCGCCGCAGACGCCCGGCGAAACCCCCGACGCCTCCTCCGGCGGTGGCCCCCCCGGCGACGGCGGCGGCCCCTCCGGCGGCGGCGGCCCGCCCGGCGACGGCGGCGGCCCCGACACACCCGATCCCGACCCGAGCGACGCCATGTTCGATCCCGACCACGTCATCGAGGTGGGAATCACCCTGGCGCCCGAGGACTGGGAGACGCTCCGCCGCCAGTCCCGCGACGTCTCGGAGGTGTTTGGCGAGGGCTGCATGGAGGGCCCCAAGAGGAGCCCTTACACCCAGTTCCCCGCGACCGTCACCGTCGACGGCACCACGCTCGAGATGTCGTCCGTCCGCAAGAAGGGCTTCCTCGGTTCCGCCAGCCTGTCGAAGCCGTCGCTCAAGGTGAGCTTCGACGAATACGTGGACGGGCGCGAGTACGCCGGCCTCGAAGGGATGACCCTCAACAACGCCCGTCAGGATCCCTCGCTGATCAAGACGTGCCTCGCGTTCAAGGTCTTCCGCGACGCCGGCCTGCCCGCCTCGCGCTGCAACTTCGCCCACGTGACCGTCAACGGGCAGGACCTCGGCATCTACGCGCACGTGGAGCCGGTCGGGAAGCGCCTTCTCGAGCGCCATTTCACGGACGCGAGCGGCGACCTCTACGAGGGCCAGGTCAGCGACTTCCGCGACGGATGGACCGCCACGTACGAAAAGAAGACCAACGAGGACGACCCCGACCTGAGCGAGCTCGACGCGGTCTCCGCCGCGCTCCTGGCCAGCGACGCCGAGCTCGACGCGACGCTCGGCGCGGTCCTGGATATCGAGACCTTCCGGCGGTACTGGGCCACCGAGTCGCTGCTCGGCGCGTGGGACGGCTACGCGGGCAACACGAACAACCACTTCGTGTATTTCGACCCGGCGTCCGGGAAGATGTCCTTCTTGCCGTGGGGCCCCGACATGTCATTCGACGCGGAGGACCCGCTCGGCCCGCCAGGGCGGCCGCAGTCGGTCTCGGCAAAGGGCGCCATCGCGAACCGGCTCTACCAGACCCCGGAGCTCCGCGCTGCCTATGCCGAGGCGATGATGGACCTCCTCGAGACGGCCTGGAATGAGGACGCGCTGCTCCTCGAGATCGACCGGATGGAGGAGCTCCTGGCGCCGTACGTGCGCGCGGACGCGGCGGCCGTGAGGGGGGCGACCGACGCGATACGGAGCTTCGTGAGCGGGCGCCGCGCCACGATCACCGCCGAGATCGCGCCGACGCCCCCCGCGTGGACGTTCCCGCAGCCCGCCATCGCGTGCCTGACGACGGTCGGGACCGTGAAGGGCACGTTCTCGACGACGTGGGGGTCGCTCACCGAGCCGGATCCCTTCGCCGCGGGGACGGGGACGTTCGACGCCGCGTTCCCTGCGGATGACCCGCAATCGGCCCGGACCGTCGGCTCCGCGGCGGGCTATGAAGGCTCCGAGCCAGGGGTCGAGTCCATCACGAGCGGCCGCGCCCAGGTGACGGTCGTCGGGAGCTTCCCCGACGGGACGGTGCGCGCCCTCGTGTTTGTCGTGGACCCGGAGGTCTTCGCCGCCGGAAAAGAGGGCCCGTACGACTGGCAATCGGTCCTGGCGTTCGCGCTTGATTTCACGCAGTCGGAGCCGGCGCTCACGGGCTTTTTCGGCGACGGCAAGATCCACTTCGACGAGGCCTCGACGGAGTCGGGAGCGCCGGTCACGGGCTCCTTCGAGGCGACCGTCCTCGGAGGCGGTCTATTCTGACGTGACGCCGATTCTGCTCCGCCCGGCAGGACGGCGCTGGTCGTCGCGCTCGGCCTCGGGGTCGTGATGCTCGGCGGGAGCCTGTTCGCGCTGTGGCCGCGGGGGTGGTGGTCTCGCGTCGCGGGAGCGCGAGGGGCCCGGTGGACGAGGCGCTGGCCGCTCGTCATCGCCCGGCTTCTCTGGCGGGATTTCTGACATGCGGAACGATGGATCCATCGCTCATCTCGCGCTCCGGCGCGATCCTGTTGAAGCGGTCGGAACCGAACGTCCCTGAGCGTCAGCGAAGGCGATGGCCGCCCCGCCTACCTGCGCAGGAGGCGCCCCTGCCGGGTCTTGCTCGTCAGCGCGCCGTCCTGCGCCACCACCTCGCCGGTGATCAGGACGGCGCGGATCCCCGTCGGCGGCGCGTCGGCCCGCCGCGGCGTCGTGTTGTCCGCCACCGTGGCCGGATCGAACACGACGAGATCCGCCCAGTGCCCGGGCAAGATGCGCCCCACGTCGCGGAGCCCGATCCGCTCGGCGGGCAGCGAGGTCATCCGGCGCACGGCCTCCTCGAGCCGGAACAGGCCGGCGTCGCGGCTGTAGTGGCCGAGCACCCGCGGGAACGTGCCAAATGACGCCGGGTTGTGCTGGCCGCGCCGGGTGAGGATCGCGTCGGTCTCGAACGCGCAGAGCGGGTGCGAGAGCACGGCCCGGAGCGGCTCGTCGTGCGCATCGACGCCCGAGTACGTGTTCAGGAGGACGCGCGCCTTGCCGTCGCTCACGCGGGCGACATGCACGTAGGCGTCGAACTCGCTCCCGCCGAGGCGCCCCGCGATCGCCTCGAAATCGAGCCCCTCCAGCGCCGCGAGCTCCGGCGCTCCGCCCCAGAGCAGCCGGATGTCGGCATACGAGAGCCCGAGGAGCCGCCGGAACATCGCGAACTCCCGCCGGAGCCGGCGGAGGACGGCCGGGTCCCCGATGCGGGCCCGGAAGTCGTCGAGCACCCAGGCGGGGAAGAGGGCGTTCACCGTGGTGTTGCCGACCGTGTAGGGGAACGCGTCGAAGGCGGCGTCGACCCCCCTGTCCACGGCCCGCTCGATCGCGCGGAGCACCCAGGGCACCGTGGGCCACGTCCGCCGGCCGATGAAGATCTGGTGCGAGAGCTGGATCTTCGCGCCGCTCTCCTCGGCCAGGCCGAGCAGCTCGCGGACGGAGCGGAGGTTGTGCGGCGGGCCGAGGAGCAGCGGCCTGTAGAACGGCGATATCCACGTGTAGGCCCGGCCGTGGACCGTGAACACGCCCCCTTCGTCGGCCACCGCCCGGAGCAGCGTCAGGAGCTCGTGCCTTCGCGCGAAGACCCCGGGCGTGTAGGCCAGCCCGGCCGAGAGCCCGAACGCTCCCTCGCGGAGCGACGCGCGCGCGAGCGCGCAGAGCGCGTCCATCTGCTCCGGGCTCGGGGGAGCGGCGCTGTTGCCCATGACCGCCTGGCGGAGCGTGCCGTGGCCGACCAGGAGCGCCGCATTGACGAGCAGCCCGCCGGCCTCGAGGGCCGCCAGCAGCTCGCCCATCGAGCGCCACCGGTAGGCGAGCGCTCCGTCCTTCAGGATCTCCGCGGAGTGCTCCACCAGCGGAATCGACGCCTCGGTGACCGGGGCAGGGGAATGACCGCAATTGCCCGCGACAACGGTCGTGATGCCCTGGGCGACCATCGGCGCGAGGACGTCCTCGTGGTCGGGCAGCGCGAGCAGCCAGTCGACGTGCGAGTGGATGTCGATGAAGCCGGGCGCGACGGCGAGCCCGCCGGCGTCGAGCGTCCGCCCTCCCGCGAGCGCGCCTGGCCCGGCGATCGCGGCGACCTTGCCCTTCTGGATCCCGAGGTCCGCCACGTAGCGAGGCTGGCCGCTGCCATCGAGGATCGTTCCCCGCGAGATGACGAGATCGAAGTCCATCTGCATACCTCCTCGAGAAGCTGGTTCGCGGACCACGCCGAACCGTGGAAAGCCCACCGGACCGGGGCATCGCCGTGGAGCGGAGCATGAGCTCCGCGCGGGCCGCGCGCCCCCCGATCCGGGCTCCGTCGCGCTCGCGCCCCGGCGGCCGCGCCCTTCGAGCCGCTGCCCCGACAGCATGAGCCCGGGCGCTCGCCCGTTCACGCTCGCGCCGCGCGCCCTCCGCATGAGCCCGCCGGTGTGCAGCCCGAGCCCAGCGATCTGCCCCGGCCGGGCCCAGGCCGCGCCGCGCAGTGCAATTCGCTCCGCTCGACCCCGCGATATCGCCTGGCCCCGCGATTGTATCCGCGGCTGTCGCAGTCCTGCTGCGGGTCGACTCGACCCGCGAGGGACCGGGGGAGTCCATGGATCGAACAGCGAGCGCGCCTCGACGCGGGCGTCTCTCTCTGCGCCCGCTCGCCGAGCGGCCGCGGTGCAGCATCGTCATTCCCTGTTACAACGAGGAGCGCTACATCGAGGACGTCCTCCGCTGCGCCCTCGAGCAGCGTTATCCTCCAGAGCTCCTCGAGATCTTCGTCGTCGACGGCGGCTCGACCGACAGGACACGGGAGCTCGCCGGCCGCGTCGCGGCGGAGGATCCACGGGTGACGCTCCTCCACAACCCCGACCGGATCCAGGCCGCCGCGATGAACATCGGCATTCGCCGGGCGCGAGGTGAGGTGATCGTCCGGATGGACGCCCACGCCGACTACGCCGGCGACTACGTGGCTGCGTCGGTCGCGGCGCTCCGGAGGACCGGCGCCCTCAACGCGGGCGGCGCGGCGCGGCCGCGCCACCGGAACGGCTTTCAGCGGGCGCTCTGCGTCGCGCTCTCGAGCCCCCTCGGCGTGGGCGGCTCGGCGTACCGGGACCCGTCGCGCGAGGGGTTCGTCGAGTCGGTGTTCAACGGGGCTTTCCGGCGCGAGGCGTTCGAGATCGCCGGCCTCTACGACCCGGCCGCCATCACCAACGAGGACGCCGAGCTGAACCAGCGCATCATCGAGGCTGGCGGCGCGGTCTACCTGTCCCGGGAGATCGTCGCCTATTACTACCCGCGGTCGTCGTTCGCCGCGCTCTTCCGGCAGTATTTTGCGTATGGCAAGGGGCGCGCGCGCACGCTGCTGTGCCGCCGCAGGTTCCTGTCGCTCCGGCCGGCGCTGCCGTTCTTCATGGTGACGGCCGGAGCGCTGCTCGCGCTCGCGTCGGCGCTCGCGCCGGCGGTCCGCCCGGCGCTGGCGCTCGCCTCGCTCGCTTATGCCGCGCTCGTGATCGCGGAGTCGCTCCGGCTCGCGCGGCGCGCCTCGCCGCGCGATTTCCCCCTGCTCTGCGCCATCTTCCCCGCGGTGCACGCCGCGCACGGGCTCGGGTTCTGGGCCGGCCTGCTCGGCGGCGCGCGGGACGGCGCTGGCCGGCGCGAGGCCGAGCGCCTTCCGGCGCCGTGAGCGCGAGCAGCGCGGGTGATCCCAGGGTTCAGCGGCTCGGACGCGGCGCGAGCGGCGGCGCGGCGCGTTGATCGCCCGCGTTCGCTTTGGTATGTTGGCGCCGTGAGCGTACGCGGGACGTCGTTTGCATCGTTCTCCTCGGTCGCGGCCGAGCTCATCGAGCTGTCCCGCTTTTGCCATGAGCGCGGCTGGACGCCGGCCACGAGCGGCAATTTCTCCGCCCGGCTCGGCGACGACACCCTCGCGATCACGGCGTCCGGGCGGCCCAAGGGCGCGCTCGGCGTGTCGGACATCGTCGTCGTCAATGCGGACGGCCGCCTGACCGGGCCCTCGCCGGCCCGCCCGTCGGCCGAGACGGCGCTGCACTGCCAGCTTTACCGGCACTCCAGCGAGATCGGCGCCGTCGCGCACACCCACTCGCGGGCGGCGACGGTGCTGTCGCGCCGGTGCGCGCAGGAGGGGTACGTGACCCTCTCGGGCTACGAGGTGGCGAAGGCGCTCTCCGGGATGACGACGCACTCCGCCACGGTGCTGCTCCCGGTCTTCGTCAACACGCAGGACATCCGGAAGCTGGCGGAGGACGTCGATGCGTTCATGTCGGCGCATCCGCCCGTGTATGGCTACCTCATCGCAGGTCACGGCCTGTACACATGGGGCTCGGACATCCCGAGCACCATCCGCCACATCGAGGCGATCGAGTTCATGCTGGACTGCGCGCTGCTGGAAGGAGGGCTATCATGAGCCGATTGCGGGTTTACCGGGAGAGCGACCCGACGAGGGCCGACGAATACACGACGCTCGAGGACATCACCCGCGTCGCCGCAGAGGCGCAGATCCGCTTCGAGCGCTGGTCCGCCGAGCGCCCGCTGCCGCCGGGCACGGCGCAGGAGCGGGTGCTCGAGGCGTACGCGGGGCCGGTGAAGCAGCTCTCCGAGGCGTGCGGGTTCGTGACGGCGGATGTCGTGTCGGTGTCGCCGGGCACCCCCAACCACGCCGAGCTCAGGCGGAAGTTCCTGGACGAGCACATTCACACCGAGGACGAGGCGCGCTTCTTTGTCGAGGGGCGAGGGCTGTTCTGCATTCATCACGGCGAGCGCGTGCTCTCGTTCCTCGTCGAGAAGGGCGATCTCATCAGCGTACCGGCCGGGACGCGGCACTGGTTCGACATGGGGCCTGAGCCCTCGTTCACCTGCATCCGGTGGTTCTCCGACCCGAGGGGATGGGTCGCCGAGCACACCGGGTCGGACATCGCGTCGCGCTTCCCGCGGCTCGAGGCGTGAGCATGGCGCCGCTCCCTGCCCGCGCGGTGCTCGTCGACATCGAGGGGACGACGACCGACGTGCGCTTCGTGCACGACACGCTGTTCTCCGTGGCGCGCCGGGATCTGGCCGCGTACGTCGCGGCGCACGCCGGGAGCCCGGAGGTCGAGGCCGCCCGGCGCGCGGTCGCGCGCGAGCGGGGCGAGGGCGAGCAGGCGGTGAGCGACGGCGAGCTCGCGGCGGCGCTGCTCGCGTGGATCGACCAGGATCGCAAGGAGACGACGCTGAAGGCGCTCCAGGGCAAGATCTGGCGCAGCGCCTACGAGTCGGGGGGGCTCCGGAGCCACATCTACGCAGACGTGGAGCCGGCGCTGCGGAGATGGCGAGACCTCGGGGTGACGCTCGCCGTGTTCAGCTCCGGGTCCGTCGAGGCGCAGCAGCTCCTCTTCCGGCACACGACGGCCGGCGATCTCACCGGCCTGTTCACGGCGTTCTTCGATACGACGACCGGGCCGAAGCGAGAGGCGGGCGCTTACCAGCGGATCGCGGAGGCGCTCGGGCTGCAGCCGGGAGAGGTGCTGTTCCTGTCCGACATCGTGGCCGAGCTCGACGCCGCGGCGGCCGCCGGCATGCGCACGGCGCAGCTGCTCCGGCCGGGGACGGCGCGGGACGCGGAGAGCCGCCACGCCGTCGCGGAGCGCTTCGACGACATCGCGCCGTAGCTCGCCAGGCGGCGGCTCGTTCCGCTTGGCGCGTGAGTGACCGCGCTGACATCCTTGGCGCGCATGCTTCACGGCAGACTGCTCGCCGGCCGGTTCGAGGTGGTCGAGCTCGCGGGAACGGGCGGGATGGGCGCTGTCTACCGGACCGTGGACCGCGCGAGCGGCGATGTCGTCGCCGTGAAGCTGCTCGGCGATCTCGACGCGCAGGCGGCGGCGCGCTTCGGTCACGAGGCGCGGGCGCTCGCCACGCTCGATCACCCGCACGTCGTGCGTTACGTGACGCACGGGGTGGCGCCCACCGGGGAGCCTTATCTGGCGATGGAGTGGCTCTCCGGCGAGAGCCTCTCGGCCCGGCTGTCGCGGCGACCGCTGGACGTGGAGGAGAGCGTCGCGCTCGTGCGCGCGGTGGCGGACGCGCTCGGCGCGGCGCACGCGCGCGGGATCGTCCACCGCGACATCAAGCCGAGCAACCTGTTCCTCCCGGGCGGGGCCGCCGACCGGGTGAAGGTGCTCGACTTCGGCATTGCCCAGCTCTCGGGCGCCTCGGCGCGGCTGACGCGGACAGGGGCCCTCGTGGGCACCATCGGCTACATGGCCCCCGAGCAGGCCAGCGGGGAGCGCGCGCAGCTCGACGCGCGCGCGGACGTCTTCTCGCTCGGGTGCGTGCTCTTCGAGTGCCTGACGGGTCGTCCGGCGTTTCACGGGCGGCACTTCATGACCATCCTGACCAAGCTCCTCCAGGAGGAGCCGCCGCGGGCGAGCGCGCTGCGGCCCGAGGTGCCGCAGGCGCTCGACGAGCTCCTGGCGCAGATGCTGGCCAAGCGCCCGGAGGGGCGCCCGGCCGACGGCGCGGCCGTCGTGCGCTGCCTCGACGCGCTCGGCGCCTCGACGGCGGGCGGCGCTCGCTCCAGCCTGGCCGCCGTCGAGCTCGTGACCGCCGCGGAGGTGTGGCTCTGCTCGGTCGTGGCCGTCGGGCCGGCGGACGTCAGCGCGCCGGCGTCGACGGCGATCGTGCCCGCCGGTCGAGCGCAGCGGAGCGCGGTCGCCGCCGTCCGGCGCGAGACCTCGCCCCTCGGCGCGGTCGTGCAGGAGCTGGCCAGCGGGGCGGTCGTGGCGATCCTGGCGGCGGGGGCGGGCGCGGGCAGCGCCACCGACCAGGCGGCGCTCGCGGCCCGCTGCGCGCTGCGGATCGGCGCGTCGGTCCCCGGAGCCAGCGTCGTGCTGGTGACGGGGCGCGGCGAGTCGACGGGACGATCGCTGCTCGGCGAGGTCCTGGACAGGGCGGCCGTGCTGCTCGACGACGCGGCCGCCCGGGGCCGTCCGGGCCGCCTCCGCGTCGCTGTCGACGCCGTGACGCGGGCCCTGCTCGACGCGCGCTTCGAGGTCGCGGAGCAGGACGGGCTCTCCTGGGTGGAGGCGGAGCGCGAGGTCGCCGACGGCGCGCGCAGGCTGCTGGGCAAGCCGAGCCCCTATGTCGGTCGCGCTCGGGAGCTGCGCAGCCTGCTCGATCTCGTCGAGGAGAGCTTCACCGAGCCGCGCGCCGCGGTGGCGCTCGTGACCGCGGCCGCGGGGGTGGGCAAATCGCGCCTGCGTCACGAGCTGGTCCAGGCGCTGCGGCCGCGCCATCCCGAGCTCGTGCTGGGCGTCGGCAGCGGGGACTCCATCGGCGCGGGCTCCGCGTTCGCGATGCTCGCCGGGTCGCTCCGGGGCGCGCTCGGGATCGCGGCCGGCGAGGCCCCCGAGGCGCAGCGGGAGAAGCTCGCCCGGGCCGTGGGCCAGCTGTTCGCGGGGGAGCAGCAGCAGCGCGTGGCCTGCTTCCTCGGCGAGCTGCTCGGCGTTCCTCTCGCCGACGGCGGGCCGCTGCTGCGGGCCGCGCGGCAGGACCCGGCGCACATGGCCGACCGGATCCAGGAGGCCTACCTGGACTACGCGCGCGCCGTGACGAGCGCGCGGCCCATGCTCGTCGTCCTCGAGGATCTGCACTGGGGAGATGCGCCTTCGGTGAAAATCTTCGATCACGCGCTGCGGGCCCTCGGCGAGCGCCCCTATGGGGTGCTCGCGTTCGCGAGGCCCGAGGTCCACGAGCTCTTCCCCCGGCTCTGGATCGAGCGAGGGCTCACGCAGATCCGGCTGCGCGAGCTGTCCGCGCGGGCCGCCGAGCAGCTCGTGCGCGGCGCGCTGGGCGCGTCGGTCGCGCCGGAGACGGTGGCGGCGATCGTCGATCGGGCGGCGGGAAACGCCTTCTACCTGGAGGAGCTCGTACGGGCCGTGGCCGAGGGGCGCGGCGGTGCGTTGCCGGAGACGGTGCTGGGCATGGTCGAGGCGCGCCTCGCGGCGCTCGATCCCGAGGTGCGGCGGCTGCTCCGGGCGGCGAGCGTCTTCGGGGATGTGTCGTGGCTCGGCGGCGTGAGCGCGCTCGTCGGCGCGCGCACCCCGGCGTCGGGGGCGAGAGACGCGGACGCCTGGGCGGAGCTCTTCGATCGCGAGATCCTCGAGCGCCGCCCGAGCTCGCGCCTCGCGGGGCAGGAGGAGATCGCGTTCCGTCACGCGCTCCTGCGGGAGGGGGCTTACGCGATGCTCACCGAGCGCGACCGGGCGGTCGGGCACAGGCTCGCCGGGGAGTGGCTACTCTCGGCCGGCGAGCAGGATCCGATGGTGCTGGCCGAGCACTTCGCGCGGGGCGGGGATGGGCCGCGCGCGGGGGGGTTCTACCTGCGCGCCGCCACCCTGGCGCTCCACGGGGCGGACGTGCAGGCGGCGCTCGCGCGGGTGGAGAAGGGGATCGCTTGCGGGGCCGAGGGCGAGCGGCTGGCCGAGCTCCACCTGCTCCGGATGAACGCCCTCATCTGGACCGACGACGCCGCGCGCGCCCACGCCAGCGCGCTCCAGGCGCTCGAGCTCGCCGCGCCCGGGAGCCTCGCTTCCTGGCGCGCCCTGAGCGGCGCGATGTACTGCGTCGCGCTCTGCGACGACCGGCGGGCCGTGGAGGTGCTGATCCCGCGCCTCCTGGCCGAGGAGCTCCCCGTCGACGTCCTGAGCCCGGAGCTCGCGACCCGGATCGTCTTCAGCCTGCTCTGGGACGGGAGGACGGCGCTGGCGGAGCGGATCGTGCGCCGGCTCGAGCACGTCATCGCGCCGGCCGTCGAGGGCGATCTCCATGCGGCCCTCTGGATCGAGCTCACCCGCGGCTTCTGGCGCTGCCATGCGGCGCGGGACCTGTGGGGAGCGCTCCAGGCGAACCTCGCCGCCGCGCGGCGCGCCGAGTCCCTCGGCAGCGGGCTGTTCGTCGCCTGGGCGTGGATGCTGGTGGCGATCGATTACACGAGGCTCGGCGACATGGCCGCCGCAGAGGAGTGCCTCGATCGCGTGCTCGCGACCGAGGGCCTGCTCGACTACGTGTTCACGACCTCGGTGACGTGCCGGATCGTCTCGCTCCTCCAGCGGCGCAGGCTCACCGAGGCGGTGGAGATGTCCAGCAGCCTGCTCCAGCACATGCTCGCGCGCGGCCATCGCAGCCGGAGCGTGATCCCGCGGCAGCTCCTCGCCGAGGGGCGGCTGCTCCTCGGCGATCTCGCCCGGGCGGAGGAGGAGCTCTGCGCGGCGGGGGATCCGGCGGTGATGGCGCCCTTCGCCGGGGCCGTGCATCTCTCGTTGTTCGCCGAGATCCGGCTGCGGCAAGGGCGGACGGAGGAGGCCTGCGCGATGGCCGGCGAGGCGCTCGCGCTCCAGCGGCAGGCGGGCACGGTCTTCCTGCTGCGGCAGGAGGTGATCCCTGCGCTGTACGCCGAGGCGCTGCACGCGAAGGGCGACGCGGAGGCGGCGCGCGCGGTCGTCCGAGAGGAGCGCGGCGCGTTGCTCGCTCGAGCGGCCAGGATCGAGGAGCCTGCGTTCCGGAAGAGCTTTCTCGAGAATGTCTCCGCGAACGCACGGACTCTGACGCTCGCGCGGGTGTTGCTCGGGGAGTGAGGCTCGGACGGCTGCAGCGGAGCCAGCGGTGGAGGGCGTGCTGCGCGGGGGGGCGGCGGGGCTGTCCCACAAACTCGCGCCTTTTGGGGGGCTATTGCCCGCTGTGCGGGAGGCGAGATCGGGGGGCGAGCGGCTGCGCTGCGGGCCGGCGCTCGGGGTTTGTGGGGGCCTGCCCCGCCGCCCCCCCGCGCAGCACGCCCTCCACCGCTGGCTCTTTCCAGGGGGCCGCCAGATCGAGGTGCTGTAGAGTGACGCGCGACTGGCCGCGTGAAGAGGGATCGGGTCATGAAGGAGCTGGAGAATTTGAGACCGCCTGCGGCGCTCGAGGAGATCGAGCGGACCACCGCGGAGATCGGGTTTGCCATGGCGAGTGACAGGCAGACGGGCTCGATGCTGCGTACGCTCGCCGCCGCCAAGTCGGGCGCTCTCCTCGAGCTCGGGACCGGCACGGGCATCTCTACGTGCTGGATCCTCGATGGCATGAATGCCAGCTCCACGCTCGTCTCCGTGGAGCACGACGAGAAGGTCCAGGACGTGGCGCGGCAGCACCTCGGAGGCGACCCCCGCCTCACGCTCAAGAACATGGATGGCGAAGCCTTCTTGCGGTCGGTCCGGGGGCAGCAATTCGAGCTCGTTTTTGCCGATACATGGCCGGGCAAGTACTACGCCCTCGACGAGGCGCTGAGCCTGATCAAGCCCGGCGGGCTCTACGTCATCGACGACATGCTCCCTCAGCCCAACTGGCCTGATGACCACGCTCCCAAGGTGGCAGAGCTGATCGCCGCTCTCGAGCGACGCCAGGATCTCGTGCTGACCAAGCTCTGCTGGTCGTCAGGGCTCATCATCGCGACAAGGATCGGTCGCGGCTAGAGCACGGCCGCGCCTCGAGGTCGAGGAGCTGCCGTCAGCGACGGCGGTCACAGCAATCCTGCGCCGGCCCAGAGCCCGGGCTCGTACGCCACGAGCGCGTCCACGTCGTCCGAGGCGAGCACGAGGAAGCTCAGCGGCGAGAAGCCGAGGAACAGGTGCGAGGTGATCGGGAGCTGGATCCCCCACCCGAAGCGAGCGCCGAAGGCGCCCACGCTCTCGAAGTAGGGAGAGTCGAAGAAGATGCGGTGGTAGCCCGGCGTGATCCCGACCGACATCTCGACGTGCGACCCGACCCCCATCACGAGCCGGAGCGGCACGCCGACCGCGAGCTGGTTGACGTCGGTGGTCGAGACGGTCCGGAGCTCGACGCCGACCTCGAAGCGGCGCGCCTCGCTCAGACGGAGGCGCGCGAGGACGTCGAGATCCACGGACATCCCGTCCTTCACCGCGAAGCGCCCCGGCACGAAGTAGCCGGAGATCCCGAGCGAGAGCGCCATCCGCCGCGCGTTGGCCTCGGCCTGATGACCCGTCGCGGGCTGCTCTGCGGCGGGCTCCGGCGACGTATCCGGGGTGCGCCTCTGCGGCTGCGCGGCAGCCGCCGGCGAGGGAGGGGGGGCCGCGGGGTATCCGCCCGCCGGCGGCGGGTAGGGGTAGGGCGTGGGATACCCGCCCGCGGGCGGCGGGTAGGGGTAGGGCGTGGGATACCCGCCCGCGGGCGGCGGGTAGGGGTAGGGCGCGGGGTACCCGCCCGCGGGCGGCGGGTAGGGGTAGGGGTAGGGCGCGGGGTACCCGCCCGAGGGCGGCGGGTAGGGGTAGGGCGCGGGATACCCGCCCGAGGGCGGCGGCGCGTATGGCTGGGCCGCGGCCTCGCCCGCGGCGAGGCTCAGGGAGGCGAGCGCCACCAGCGCGGGCGCCACGGCGGCGGCGCGCCGCGCGCTGCGAGCGCGGCGCGCGAGCGCGACGGCCGCCGCGAGCCCCAGCAGGAGCGCCAGCGAGACGAGCTGGCCGGTGCTGAGGCCCCCGTACACGCCGCGCCCGGCGTCCCCGCGGAGGAGCTCGATGAAGAACCGGCCCGCCGCGTAGAGCGCGAGCCATGTCCCGAACGTGCGCCCGTCCCGGTGCCCCCGGACGAGCCAGAGGGCGGCGAGCGCGCTCGCCATTGCCCCGAGCGCCGCCTCGTAGAGCTGCGTGGGGTGCACGGGCAGGCTCGGCGCGCCGAGGGGCACCCAGCCGGCCGCCGCGTGGTCCGTCGCCGCGGGGCTGCCGGCGGGGAACCGGACGCCCAGCGCGCCCCCGGTGACGCGGCCGTAGTCGCACCCCGCGAGGAAGCACCCGGTGCGCACGCAGGCGTAGGTGATCCCGAGCCCGGGCACGAGCCGGTCGAGGAACGGGAGCACGGCCGCGCCGCGGCGGTAGAGGACCAGGCCGGCCACGGCGACGCCGGCGATGAGGCCCCCGTAGGCGGCGCGGCCGGCGTGGAGCACCGGACCCCACGAGCCCCCCGCGAGCGCCTCGGGCGCGGCGCGCAGCGCCTCGAAGACGTAGCCGCCCAGGAGCGCCGCGACGTAGCCCGAGAGGAGCGCCCGGCCCTCCACGGCCACGTCGCCCCGATCCCTGCGCACGAGCCAGAAGAACGCCGCCGCCCCGAGGAGCCCCGCGAGGGCGACCATCACGGTGTAGGTCGGCGCGAGCCACGGCGGCAGGCCGTGGCGCTCCAGCCAGAGCATCACCGCCCGGTTCACGCCCGCCTCCGGATGTGCAGCAGCATGTAACCCGCGGGCAGGAGCAGCCAGAACGCGGCGCCGAGCGGCACGGGCGCGCCCGGGCGGCCTCCTCCGGGATCGCGCCGGCCGGCGCTCAGCTTGCAGCTCGAGTTGCTGCCGGTGGATGGATCGCCGTCCTTGCAGTTCTGGTTGCAGTCGCGGCAGTTCTGGTTGCAATCGCTGCAGTTCTGGTTGCAATCGCTGCAGTTCTGGTTGCAACCCGCGACGTCCTCGTTGCAGCTGTCGCAGCCGCCGCCGCAGCTGCCGCAGTCGTCCCCGCCCGACGTGCCGCTGGGCGCGCTCGGGGTGACGGCCGGGACCGTCGGGCTGCCGTACTGGAGGCAGCGGTCGAGCAAGGCCACGCAGCCCTCGTCCCCGGCGAACGCCAGCGCGCCGTCGCGCCCCGCGATCGGCAGCGCGGCGCACGCGCCGCTGCCCGCGGAGAGGACGCACTCCTTGACCCCGTCGATGCTCAGCAGCGCGAGGATGCAGAGCGCCTCGGCGTTCAGCGCCCCGGCGTTGACCCAGGAACACTCCGCCTGGGCGTCCGCGAACGCCGGGTCGGTGCGGTCGTGCTCGCACTGCCCGGCCACGGCGCAGGTGCATACGTCCCGCACCTCGGCGGCGCACTCCGCGACGGACGAGGGGAGGTGATAGGGGTTCACGCGCACGGATCGCGGCTCGCTCCGGGGCCACGCGGGCATCGCGGCGCCGCCCGAGGGGGTGGGGAGCGCGGGCGCGTCCTTGGGCGAGAGGGCGCTCAGCGCGACGAGCCACGCGGCATTGACGTACACCGTGTGATCCTGGGCGATGACGCCCGCGGGCAGGCCGGTGACGCGGACGAGGCCCTGCGCGTCCGCGCGCCGCGCGAGCTCCGCCAGGATCTCGCCCGCCCGGCCGCCGAGCGCCGCGTCCTCCAGCGGCGCCGTCTCCGGCGACGCCGGTGGCCCTGCGAGGGCGGGCACAGGTCGATCGAGCGGCGCCTCGGGCTCGCGCGCCCCCGCGATGGGCGTGACCGAACGGAGCACGAACCCGTCGTCGGACGGCTCGAGCGCGCCGAGGACGATCGCGTCCTTCCCCATCTCGTCGCGCGCCGCGTCCGCGCCGCGGACCAGCGCGGGGACGCTCGCGATCTCCGCGCCGTCGATCGCCGTCTCGTCCCCCTGCTCGCCGTGCGCTTCTTCCAGCCGCACCGCCACGTCGTGCAGGACCTCGTCCGGCAAGGCGGCGAGGACCTCCGGCGCGGCGCTCAGCGCGTCGCGCAGCGGCAGGTCGTCGTACGGCGGTGTCTCCGCGCCGCACGCGCCGAGCGCCGGGAGCGCCAGCAGCGCGACAGCACGGAAGTTCGCTCTCTCGATGAAGGCCTTGGTTCGCATGCTCCTCCCTCGAACCCCGTCAGGCGCGCGACGCCCGACACGGTGCACCCTGCTCGATCGAGCGAGCGCGCATCAGGCAGGCGAGGCGCCTGCGACCACGGTACCAAAGATCTCCCCGCGAAGAGCGCCGCGATCGACGGGTGACCGATGGAGCCCTGTGTGCGAGCCGGTGCTCGGTGTTCCCGCCATGGCGTCCGTCCCGCGGGAAGGGGGCTCAGCGCTCGACCCGTCGACGCGACCGGCCGCGCTCGGCCCGCCGGTTCACTCACCGCGCGGGCGTAATGTCGACTGGAACACCGCTCGCGCCGGGGCCCTGGGAGAGGATCGTGCGCATCTGGAATCAGGGGGCAGACACCATCGGTCTCACGGCCCGCGACGTTGACGTGGGCGAAGATGCCGAATCGAATCCGCCGGAACTGCTGCGGTCGTGAGCGCGCTGCTGCACCTGGCGCTCGGGAATGACGGCCTTCGGCCGCCGTGGTAAGAGCTGGAGACCGAATGAGAGCGTCCGCTGAGAGACGGGGTTTGCTGTTGCTGCTCGGCCTCTTCGTTCTGCGCTGGGTCGTGCACTTCGCGCTGTTCTCCGATGGCGTCGCCGTCGCGGAGATCGCGGGCATCGACGCCGGAGCGGTGCTCGTCCTCGTGCTGTCGTTCGCGCTCGGTCCGAATGTCGGCAGGCACTTCGGCAGCATCACGCTTTACTTCGTGATCGTCGGGCTCGCGATCGCTGGGGTCGGCTACCTCGCCGAGGTGATTCGCTATCGACATCTCTCGCTGATGAGCGCCTTCATCACGATCATGGGCGCTGGAGCCGGCCTGTGCCTCGCCACAAGGACCTGGAATCAAGCCATCTGGATCACCGGCCTCCTCGCCATCGGCGGCGCGAGCTATGGCCTCACCCGGGTTCACCAGCCCTTCGACGCGCTCGTGATCGCGAGTCCGTACGTCCTTTCGGCGATCGTGTTCGTGATCACGGGAGCGCGGCGCGGTAGCGCCCACGCCGTCGCGGGCTGACGCGGCCGCCACCTCTGCGGCCGCGCAGGTCGTCCTCGTGCTCATGGCGAGTCCCGTCCTGCAATCGCCGCGCCGCACCCACCTCGTGGAAGAACATGACCACCCCGCTGAAGCGCGGAAACCTCACCTCGCGGGCAGTCGCCATGGTACACGGCTCTCCGCCGGCTCGGGTTGCTTTTCGAGCGTGCCACGCGCGATCGAGGCAGGTCTGCATGGCGCTCGGGGCACCCGACCCTGATCAGGCAACGACGACGAACCATTCCAACGAACGGAGAGATCGATGATCGGATATGTCACGCTGGGCACGAACGATCTGGAGCGCGCCGCCCGTTTCTACGACGCCTTGCTGGGCGAGCTGGGCGCGACGCGGCTCTGGCAGCTCGAGCGGATGATCATCTGGGCGGTGAAGCCGAACGCGCCTGCGCTCGCCGTCGCCCTGCCCTTTGACCGCCAGCCGGCCACGGTTGGCAACGGGGTGATGGTCGCGCTCGTCGTCGATAGCCCGGCCAAGGTGGACGCGCTCCACAGGAAGGCCCTGGAGCTGGGCGGCAAGGACGAGGGCGCGCCGGGGCCGCGCGGACAGGGCTTCTACGGAGGATATTTCCGCGATTTGGACGGCAACAAGCTCAACTTCTTCACCATGGTGCGCTGAGCTCACCGCCCGCCCCTCGTCCGCAATCGGCCCCGCGCAGCGCCGCGAGGCGGCCGTCGCGCACGCGCACGGCGCCACCCGGTGGCGTGATGAAGTGGCGGGAGAATAAATCATTGACGCAGCGTCGCCTTTCCGAGGGCTTTCGCTGCGCCGACCGGCGCTTCGAGGTGCGCCCCGTGCCTCAGCGTGACAGGCGCGTCGTCAGGTAGTGGCGCATGGACATCGGCGCTCGGCCGAGCATGCGCTCCAGCGTCGGATCCACCGCGGCGAACTCGCGCTCCCGGCTCGCCGCGAACATGCCCAGGAAGAGGTCCGCCCGGTGTTCCGGGGCGCCGTGAGACACCATGTCTGCCCTGAACGCTCGATCGCTGACGGTCACCCGCGCGATCGAGCGCCCGAGGAGCTCCGAGGCGATCGCCGCGATGTCCGCGAGATCGAGGGCCGCGGAGGCGGTGAGCGGCGGTGTCAACCCGTCGAGGCGCGCCTCGTCGGTCAGCGCGATCGCCGCCGCGTCGGCCAGGTCGCCGTGCTCTGTCCACGAGACCGGGCCGTCTTCCGGCGCGACGAGCTTGCCCGTCTCGAGCGCCCGCTCGAGGAGCATGAGCGCGGACGCCGCATAGAACCCGTTGCGAAGCGAGGTGAACGCGCCCCCCGATCTTTGCAGCGAGGCCTCGGTGGCCGCGTGGTCGCGCATGGGCTCGAAGCGGGACGCCGGGTTCGAGCCCATGTGGCTCGTGTAGAGGACGCGCCGGGCGCCCGCCGCGCGCGCCGCTCCGAGCGCGGCTTCATGCTGGCGCACCGCGGCCTCACCCGTGCTGTTGATGGAGACGATCAGCACATGCGAGGCGCCCTCGAATGCGTGGCGCAGGCTCGCGGCGTCGTCGAAAACCCCCCGGCGCACGCGGACGCCGCGCTCGGCGAGCGCGCTGGCCTGCTCCGGGTCGCGGACGCTGACGCCGAGCCGAGCGGCGGGCACGCGCTGAAGGAGCCGCTCCATGATGGCTCGGCCGAGCTGACCGTTGGCTCCAGTGACGATGATCATGACAACCTCCTGCTGCGTTTGGCGCAGCGACCCTGCGCGGTCATCCCAGGGATCACGCGGGCGCGGCGCTCCGTGCCCCGCGTGGCCCGGTGACGATGGGCTTCTTCACGTCACCGAGCCTAGCGCCGGCCGCCGGAGCGCATTAGTGTGCCTGGAGGGAAGGGACTGTTGCCGTGGACGCACGAATCGATCTGGACCTGAACGACGCCGCGCTCCTCGTGCGCGTCGTCCGGACGCGCAGCTTCTCGGCCGCAGCCCGCGAGCGCGGCGTGCCGGTCTCCACGGTGAGCCGGCGCATCGCGCGGCTCGAGTCCGCGCTCGGTGTCCGGCTCCTCGAGCGAACCACCCGGCGGCTGGACCTGACCGAGGCCGGGCGCGCCTACTTCAGCCACGCCGAGCGGGCGATCGACGACCTCACGAGAGGCACGCATCACGTCCGCGAGCTCCAGAGCGAGCCGCGCGGACGCGTGCGGATCGTGGCGCCGATCGCCCTCGGCGCCGCGGTGTCGAGCGTCGTCTGCACCTATCTCGCGAAGCACCCCCGCGTGTCGGTCGACCTCGAGATCGATTCGCGGCGGGTCGACCTGCTCGCCGGGGGCTTCGACATCGCGATCGTCCCGGGCCACGTGGACGACACAACCGACTTCGTGGCGCGAGAGCTCTGGCGGGCGACGCGGAAGCTGCTGTATGCGAGCCCGCGTTACCTCGAGGCGCGCGGCGTTCCCCACCGGGTCGAGGACCTGGCACGTCACGATTGCATCGCGGTGCACGCGACGGACGGAATGGCCACGTGGACGCTCGGGCAGGGGCGCCGGAGACGACGGATTGCCTTCGAGCCCCGCTTCTATGTGAGCGAGTCCTCCGCCGCCTACCGCGCGACGCTCGCGGGCGTGGGCATCGCGATGCTTCCGGAGGTGTTCTGCGCAGAGGACGTGGCCGCGAAGCGCCTCGTCCGCGTCCTCAAGGGCTACGAGGCCGAGGCCGGCGGCGTCAGCCTCCTCTATCGCGCGCATCGCGCCCTGACGGCCGCCGTCCGGACCTGCATCGACCACCTCCTCGGCGAGCTGCCGGCGACCGACCCGGCGCGCGCCGGCCGCGGCCGCCGCGCGTAGCGAGATCCGTCTCGGCCAAAATCCACCCGATGGTCGCACACCGCTCGAAGCGCGCCTTGCGCAGCGCGAGCGAATCCATGATGAATTTGATGTGCCTGTAAAGGGCGTGCCTCGGCTCGGCATTGGCCGCTCAAGAGAGGATGGGGTTCCAGCGCCAGCTCCGTGGCTTTCCGCTGGCTTTCCGCAAACAAACCGCTGCGTGACAGGGCGGCGAAATTTGCGAGTCCACGGTCAGCTCGGTCTTGACTTCGAAAAGGAAGGCGGCTGCAATGGTGAAGAGCGCGCTATCGCGCGTTCCATCCAACACCCGCCGGTCACCGGCGCCAAGGGGAGGGCACGTGTTGCGCGTGGGGTCTTGCATTGCGGGGAGTAGGCCCAGGCCACGAGAATCCCACCGTCGGCGTCCGCCGGGACCCCGCCAAGAGGGAAAGGTGACATCCAAGCTGTTCGAAGGTCCGGCTCCTGACCCTGGGCAATGAGCCTGATGGCGACAGCGTTTGATTCGTGCCGGATGGTCCATGACCATTCGAAAGAGTGAAATAGGGGTTTGATGCAATCTCACAGGCGGGCACCGGCCGTGCTCAGCCGATGGATGCGGGAGGCGACATGCCGCTGAAGAGCTATGGCGTACTGAAGGGGACAGTGATCGATAGGCGTTTCGCGTCGGGAGCGAACCCGCACTATCAGATCCACATCGTGGACGACACGATAGACTATCGCATCGCGGTGAATGTGCAGTCGCAGGACGGCTCCCAGGTCGAATATGTCGTCAAGTCACATTTTGCGCACCCGCTGCTTCAAGATATCCACGAGCTGAAGCCGGGCTTCCATCCGCTGGAGAGCAAGCCGGGCGGGGGCGGGCTCGACCTCATCCGGGGGAACCTCGTGGATCGGACGGAGTTCGTCCCGCTGCCATTCTCCGCCCCGGGCCCTGACAACGACCTCAACGAGAAGCTCGATCACTACGTGCAGCGGGCGATGGCCGACGAGACGGCGATCCTGTACGCCTTCGGGGAGCGCTGGGGCCCCGAGAACGGGAAGAAGGACAAGATCTTCGGCTTCCTGCCCGGCAACGGCATCCACGATATCCACATGAACCAGGGCAACGACGCCCGCTTCAAGAAGGATGATGGTGTCTGGCAGGACGGCGGCCTCCTCCTCCACTTCCCGCGTGGGGACCAGTGGGTCGCGATCTTCCTGAAGTTTCAGACGCAGGCGTGGCACACCGACGACCGGACAGGGCACACGCTCGACATCCCGGTCTCCGGACCGCCGTCGGACGTGGCCGGTGGAGGCGGCGGGCTCCCCACGGTGGAGCAGCCCGACGGGATCGTGCGGATCGTCGCCGCCCTCGTGAACGACACGCGTACGCCCGAACGGGAGACCGTTACACTGGTGAATACGTCGAACCAGAAGATCAACCTCGCTGGCTGGTCGCTGGCCGACAAGGCCAAATCGAAGATGGCGCTCACCGGAGAGCTTCAGCCCGGTGGGCTGACGACGATCGTCGTCCAGGCTCCGATGGTCCTCTCCAACAAGGGCGGGCTCATCACGCTGCTCAACGCGGAAGGGCTGAAGGTCGACGGCGTGTCTTACACGAAGCAGCAAGTGAGCAATCCGGGTTGGACGATCGTGTTTTGATGCCACGCGCGTCCTTCGCGCGCGGCGAGCGTTAACGAGACCGTTACCAGCCGTCCATCGGATTGACGCAACGGCGCGCGGGAGGTCGACGGCGCGCCGTTCAAGCGTTCTTCCGCCGCATCGCCTCTCCGGTGCGGTTGACATGCCGAGCAGCTCATCGTAGCCCTTGATCCGAGCGCGCATCGGTGCGAAAACTCGGCCGCCTCGACTCGAACTGGGTGGTTGCGCGCGGAGAGGCGTCGGCCGAAGCGGCGCTCGGAAAGGTGTTCACGATGACAGGTCGAGTCGGACGGGTAGCGTCGATTTCCTCGCTGATTCTGGCCATGACCGCGCTGACCGCGTGCGGCGATGACCAGAGCGGCACAGGCGCATCGACCTCCAGCTCCTCCGCGAGCACCTCAAGCTCCTCCAGCTCCGCAGGCTCAGGCGGCGAGGGAGGAGGCGGCAGGGGAGGAGGCGACCAGGCGGGAGGCGGCGAGGGCGGAGGCGACCAGGGAGGAGGCGGCGAGGGAGGGGCGCCCGCGACGCCGAGCGGCGCCACGGCCGACCTCGCGCTGCTCGAGACCACCGATCTCCATTCCAACATCCTCGGCTTCGATTACTTCAAGCTGGTCGCTGAGCCATCGATCGGCCTCGAGCGCACCGCGACCCTGATCAACCAGGCGCGAGACGAGTTCGCGAACACGCTCCTGATCGATAACGGCGACACGATCCAAGGCACCGTCCTCGCCGACTATCAGGCGCTCGTCGCGCCGATCGCGTGCGGTGAGACGCTGGCCATGTACAAGGCGATGAACCACGTGGGGTTCGACGTCGGCGGGATCGGCAATCACGAGTTCAACTTCGGCCTCGCCTTTCTCTCGCAGGTGACCCACACCCCGTTCGACGTCGACGGGCTCGATCTCGCTGCATCGGCGGGCTGCGAGGGCCCTCGGTTCCCGCTTGTGAACTCCAACGTCTTCAGCCTGAAGACGAGCGAGACGCTCTTCCCGAAGACCGTCCTCGTCGAGAAGACCATCACCGCGACGGCGCCAGGCGGCGGCGCCATCGAGAGCACGGTCAAGGTCGGCTTCATCGACGTCACGCCGCCGACGATCCTGAGCTGGGACAAGAAATGGCTCGAGGGCAAGGTCTTCACGAAGGGGGTGAAGGAGGTCGCGGCCCCGCTGGTGGACGAGCTCCGCGCCAGGGGGGCCGAGCTGGTCGTCGCCATCGTCCACGGCGGCCTCGACGACTCGCCGTATACGCCCACCCTCGAGAACCAGGCGTGGCACCTCGCCCAGGTGCCCGGCATCGACGCGATGCTCATGGGCCACTCGCACCAGATCTTCCCCAACCCGAGCAGCACCGTGGCGCAGTTCAGCCTGCCGGAGGTCGACAAGGACAAGGGCACGGTCGACGGCGTCCCCGCGGTCATGGCGAATTTCTGGGGCCAGCACCTCGGTGTCATCAAGCTGGGGCTCACCCACGACGGAGAGGGCTGGACGGTCGACAAGGCGAAGACGGTCGTCGAGGCCCGGCCGATCGCCACGACCTGCAAGGGCGGGCTCCCCGAGGCGTGTGATGCGATGGAGCGCTGGCGGACGGGGGCGTCCTGCGCGTTCGCGACGCTCTGCGACGCGCAGCCGGACAAGACGAAGGTCCTCGTCGCGGCCGACGCTTCCTTCGCGCCGCTCCTCGACGCCGAGCACCAGGCGACGGTCGCCTACGTCAAGACGCCCATCGGCACGAGCGATTTCGCGATGTCGTCGATGTTCGCCGACGTGGGGGACGCCAGCGCGATCCAGATCGTGAATCAGGCCCAGGCCGACTACGTCGCCCGCTACATCGAGGAGAACCTGCCGCAGTACGCGTCGCTGCCCGTGCTCTCGGTGAGCGCGCCGTTCAAGTCCGGCTTTCAGGGCGGCAACGACTACACCGACGTGCCGGCGGGGAGCATCGCGATCAACAACGCGGCCGATCTCTACCTGTACGCGAACACGGTCCAGGCGGTGAAGGTCACCGGCGCGGACATCCTCGACTGGCTGGAGAGGGCCGCGACGCGCTTCAATCAGATCGATTCGAGCAAGACGGAGGCGCAGCCGCTCATCAACAGCGCGATGCCCGGATACAACTTCGACATCTTCACGGACAGCAGGATCACGTACGAGATCGACGTGACGCAGCCGCTCCCGCCCACGGGGATGAAGGCCAGCGGCCGGATCAAGAACCTCCAGTGGAACGGCGAGCCCATGGATCTGGCCGCGGAGTTCATCGTGGCCACGAACAACTACCGCGCGAGCGGCGGCGGCAGCTTCCCTGGCCTCGACGGCTCGAAGACGATCTACGCCGCGCCGGACACGAACCGCGACGTGCTCATCCTGTACATCAAGAAGGTCGAGAACCTCACGCGGGCCCAGAACGGCTCTGCCCGCAGCTGGCGCTTCGCCCGGGTCACGACGGCGGGCCCCGTGACCTTCACCTCGGCCCAGAACGCGCTCCCGAAGGCGGAGGCCGCCGGGCTGACCAACCTCTCGCTCGTCGCGCAGGATGACGGCAGCGGCAAGATGCTCTCGGTTTACTCCATCGACCTGAGCCGGTGAGCGTCCCGCCTCCCGTGCGGCTCGCTGTGCTGGCCGGCGGCGCCCTCGTGCTGGGCAGCGCCGCCGCCCTGTCCCTTGGAGGGCTGCGCGAGGGTGATCGTCCCGCGCCGGACCGCCCCACGGCCGCCGCGGCGCCGTCGCGCCCTGGGGCGCCGCCCGCGGGCGGCATGGAGGCGCGGGCGCTCGGCTTTCGCCTGCTCACGGTCGCGGATCCCGGGGAGGTCCTCGCCGGGATGGATTCACTCGTGCGGGCGGCCGAGCAGGGAGACGTCGAGGCGCAGGTCTCGCTCGGAAGGATCTACCTGAAGGGGCTTCCATCGGTCTCAAAGGACGCGGCGCGCGCCCGCGCCTGGCTGCTGCGAGCCGCCCTCTCGCAGCACCCGAGCGCCGCGTATTTCCTCGGCGTGATGAGCCAGAACGGAGATGGCGTGACGGCCGACCCCACGGAGGCTGCGCGCTGGTTCGAGATCGCGGCGCGCGGAGGGTCGCCGGACGCGATGTTCCTGCTCGCCAATGCGTACCGCGCGGGCGCCGGCGTGCCGAGGAATGACAGAAGAGCCGTGGAGCTCTACGAGAGCGCTGGCGAGCGGGAGCACCCTGCGGCGCTCCAGGCGCTGGCGATGGCCTATCGTTATGGTGAGCTGGGGCTCGACCCCGATGAGGCCGAGAGCCGCCGGTACACGATGGAGGCCGAGCACGCCATCCAGCACCGGCAGGCTCCTCCGTAGGCGGCAGGCCCCTGAGGAGGCGCCACCGTGGCAGTGCTGGGCGGAGACGCGCTGCGCGGCCGCCAGGCACCCCCGGGCCGTGGTCCAGCGGCCAGCGCTGCCGCTCGCGCCCCCGCTACCGCGCCGGGGTGATGGTCACCTTCAGCATCTGGTTCGACGCAGGATACAGATAGCCGTCATCGACGTTGCGCACCTGGTCCTTGGGATCGTCGGCGCCCATCTGCGGCCCGGCCTGGCGCGGCGCCTGGTCGGGGCCCACGCCGGGCCACTGGTTGGCCTCGGTGCCCGCGTCCCAGATCGTGACCTGGTCGGAGACATCGCCGCTCACCGGCTCGCCGCTCGCGTCGAACAGCGCGATCCCCGCATCGCTCGGCCCGAAGAACAGATCGTTCGATTGCCCCAGCATCGACGCGAAGCTCAGCCGCTCGCCGGGCCGCGCGGTCACCGTGAAGCTGAACTTCGCGCCGGGCAGCAGCGGCCCCGGCGTCGAGGCGTCGACGGGCGTGTTGTAGACCAGCACCGACGAGATCCCGCTCTCGCCCCCGATCTCGGCCTCCAGCGACCCCGCGAGCGTGGTCGGATTCCCGTCCTCGGCTAGCATTTCGAGGCCCTTGCCCCGGTCCGCCTCGCCCGTCCTGAACAGGGGCGCTCCGGACCCGTGCACCACCGCGACGCCCGGCGCCACCGGCGAGGTCAGCCCCGCGCGGGGAATGGCCCCCTCGTGCAGCATCATCGGGTTCCCGTCCTCGGCCTGCGCCTCCAGCCCGTTGTCGGGGTACGCCTGCCCGACCGTGAACAGCGGGTTGTCCATCGTGTGCACCACGAAGAGCCCCGGCGACAGCGGCACGGCGGCCGGCTCCCCGCCCTCGGGCATCAGCGTCCCCACCTCCGACATGTTGGTGATCCGGATCGTGAACTCATTGCCCGGCTCCGGCGTCACCATCACCTGGATGACCTCCTCGACCGCCGGGTAGGTATAGTCATCCTGGACCAGCCGCACCGTGTTGTCCGGGTCCGGAGCGCCCGTGTTCGCGCCGCTCTGCCGGGGCGCCTGGTTCGGCCCCGCGCCCGGCTCCTCGTTGGCCTCGGTGCCCGCGTCCCACAGCAGGACCTGGTCGGTCACGTCCCCGCTCACCGGCTTGCCCGACGCGTCGTAGAGCGCGATCCCGGCGCCATCGGGCGCATAGAACAGATCGTTCGACTGCCCGAACATGGTCGTGAACGACAGCCTGTCGCCCGGCAGGGCGCCGACGCGGAATTCGAAGCTCTTCCCGGGGAAGAGCGGCCCGGGCATGCTCTCGCCCACGGGCGTGTTGAACACGCTGGCCACCCGGTAATCCCGCGCGGGCGTCACGTTCTCGAGGGTCACGTCGAAGCTCGTGGCCGCGTCCCCGCCGCCGGGCCCGCTCGCGCCTCCCCCGCCCATGCCACCGGCGCCGGTGGTATCGCCGCCTTCGCCGTCGCCGCAAGCGGCGGCGAGGGTGAGGACGAGGGGCAGAGCCGACAGCGCGCGATTCCGAATCTTCATAAGCATCCTCCAGAAGCGGTGATTGAGATGACGCGACCTGGATCGCCTCCGCCGCGGCGAGCCGCGTGGCGGCGATCGGTCCTCCGGCGCACCCCTGAGATCGGAGCGACCGCGGGGCCGCATGGCGCCCGCCTCCATCTGCGATGGCTCGTGGCGCGTCGTTCGACGGTGCTACGCGACGGAGGGCGGGTCGGTTTCGCGGCTTTCGACCGCGCCTGTTCGATCGTGCTCGGGAGGAATTTTTCAGCGCTGCCGGCGGTCTCCGGCGCGCTCGCGCAGCCGAGCGGCGCCGGTGGGACGCGCTGGTGAACCGGTTCTCACCTGCATCGCAATCAGCCTGAGCGAGAGCAACGAGGCGAGCGGCGTCCCTGCGGCGACCGATCAGAGCTGCCCATACTCGCGAACTCGATCGCGTTTTTCTTCCTTGTCGGACTCCAGGTCGACCACAATCCCGAGGCGCGACTCGACGTAGGCCGCCCAGATGGTTCCATGCGTTGGAACGCTGGTCCAAGCATTCATCTCCGATATCGACAGGAGCCCATCCATGCTTCGATCGAAGATTCTTATGTCCCGGAATCGTAATCCGCACGTGATGCCGATCTGGAAGTCAAGGTTGAGCGAATACACGTCCCCGCCGAGGAAGAGATCGACGTGCGCGGTCCGGACAAGGGTCCCCTGCGGCCTCAAGGTCGTGGTGAACATGGGAAGAACGGCTCCAATCAATTTGTAGAGTTGCAGGCTCGTGGTCGCGCTCGCCCGGAACGGTCCGGCTTCGAACGTGGCATGGATCCCCAGTTGCTTGTCTTCGATCGTCGACATGTTCTCCTTGCCCACTCCAACGCCTATGAAATACCCGATGTTGAGCTCCTGGGTAGGACTCCCGGTCTGCCCGAAGCTCACCATGACCGTATGGACGGCCCCCGGAGCCGTTCCGCCGCCATAGGTGGCTCCGAGCCTCGCCAGATGGGGGAGCTTCGTCTGAACGACACCGTTGAGGTAGAGGCCGCCCCAATGGAATTTCTCTGGGGGCCGTGGCTCTTGCGCTGATGCCAGAGCGGCGAGGGAGAACACTGCAAGCCCTGATAGCGCGCGCAGGAATGGCTGCCCTGGCCTGCTCGAACGGCGGGCCGATGCCTCCCGCAAGTTGAACGGCGGCGTGAAATGTGTTCGATTCATTCGGCCTGAATGCGGGCTATGCACTCCGGGTTTTTTACAAGATCATTGATGTCGATGTCGCCGTATTCGTTTCTGAGCATATGGGAATTCTCCATTGCGTCGATGCCCCGAATATCGCTCATGAGATCTGAGTGTGACCCATCCTCGAAGGTTTTTGCGATGGCGGCGCAGATCGAGTGCTGGTTCCGGGCCAGGTCTCGAATGCTCAAGACGGATTCGCAGTCAATTGTGCTGCTGCCGAGTATTGCCTTGTATGCGTCGAAATGTCTCCTGAAGTTCGTGCAGTTGGCGGACAGTGTGTGTACCTGCGTCGCCGCCGATGAGATGATGCATTGCTTCGGAAGCTCTGGCTCCGGTGAAGGAGTGGGCTTGTCTTCGTTGGTGTGGGGCTTTCCCTCTCTGGTCTGAAGATGGTGATCGCGACGCTGGAGGGTCTTTTCACAGCTGGCCAAGCGTTTCTGAGTGGCGCTCAGAGTCGACCGAAGCTCGGGATCGTCCTTGCTGGCGACGTCCTGGTGCGGGGGAGGTCGGTTGTCGCTATCTGCCGAGATTCTCCCCAGAATGTATCCCGCCGCGAGCGCGGCGAGCGCGATGGATCCCAGTCTAATCCAGGTTGTCGGCGTCGGTGAGGTTCCCATCTGTTGAATGTCGCGGGCGACAATGATCGCCTGGGAGGTGGTTGGTGTGGTGAAATGGGTCTCCAGGGTAATGTGATCTAGTAGTAGCAGGGGTCCTTCTTGGTTGGCGTTATTCCAACCATTTGAGGGGTGATGGTCAGACTGGGGTCGCTGCTGGGGGGAAGTGACTCGCGCCATTCGTCGCAGCTCTTTGTGCCCAGGATGTCCAGGAATTGGTTCTGTCGTGGTGTCGTTCTCCCGCAGTAGATTGGTTGAGGGAATCCGGGCCCCTGTACACACAGTGCCACGCACTCAGGGGATGGATCCATGCACGTCGGTTTCGGCCTTTCGTCGAAGATCGTGCATCCTGCTTGGGATAGTACTGTCGCGGAAATGAACTGGGCGAGGCTGGGACGGATCGTCCTTGAACGATGAAGTGCTGCGGTCATGGGTTCTTGCTCTCAGGGGTATCTGGTGGTGGTTCACGTTTGCCTCGAGAACCAGGCACGAGGATACAGGAAAAGCCGTCGTTCTTTGATGTATTCGTGCGCATGGTCGCGCCCGGGCGTCGCGAGCGAGCGCGTCGAGCTCGCCGAGGCATGCGCAATGTCCAGGGCGTCGCGAGCAAGCGATGACACGCGCGGTCGGTCGCGGACGATCTCGCTTCGCTTGCAGGGGATCGACAAGGGCCAGAACGATGCGCGCGGTCCACGCCGCGAACGCTTGCTGGCAGCGCACCCATTCCCTGCCGCGCATCCGCCCCTCGGACGTCCGGGCCTACGCGGCCATGAAGCGGCTTCGGGCCGAGGGACGCGGCACGCTCGCGGGGTCGATCATGGCGTTCTGGGTGCGTGAGCTGGTCGGGCCGATGGTCGGCTCGGGGCCGCGCGCTGGCGCCCGGGTCGCGGCCCTCCGCAGCGAGGACCGCGGAGAGCTCGGAGCAGGTGAACTGCTGCCAAGCGTGAGGCGGTGAGCGCCTGTCCTTCTCGCGGACCCTATGCCTGGCAGCAGAAGGTCGACGGCTCGGCCGGCAGCAATTCGCCGATCGGCTCGCCGCCGCTCGGGGCACAGCCGCCGGGATCGACGTCGACGACCTTCGCCGACTTGCTGCCGAGGGCGACGCCTGGCGGGGTGACCCCGCAGAACGGGGTCGTCGAGCTCACGACGGCCGAAACGAGCGTCTGCGTGCACGCCCCGTCGCTGTAGACCGAGGCCATGATGGTGCACGACGCGCCCTCCGGCTCCCCGCAGCCGCACTCGGAGCAGCCGCGCGTGTCATCGGCGCCGCCGTAGAAGACATGCCTGTCCAGGTAGGGCTCTTCGCACGTCACATCGCCCTCGTGGAAGATGCATGTCAGGAAGCCGCCGGGCGGCGGGACTCCGGGCTGCTCCGGCGACGGCATGCAGGTGCTCCGGTCGCCCAGGCACTCGGTGTAGGCGCCGGGCACGCAGGCGAGCGCCCGGGTCAGCCAGGGATCGAGGAGCGCCGACGGCGGGGGCTCATCGACCCTCGGCGTGCAGGCGGCGGTGGCGGTGACCAGCACGGCAGGCGCGTCGATCGAGATCGACTGCACACACGGCTGCCCGCCGCAGTCCTGGCCCGCGGGGATCGCGGTCGCGGCGTCGCAGGCGCCGTCCCAGCCGCCGGGCGCCGCGAAGGTGGTCTCGACGCTGCCGGGGTCGCCGGAACACGTCGTCGAGGTGTGCGCCGACCAGCCCAGCGGGAGCTGGCACGAGGCTGCGGCCGCCTCCGGCGGATCGCACAGGCAGGACGCGCAGGCGAGCGGCGCGGGCGCCAGGTCGGCGAACCCCTCGTAGCCGACGTTCGGCGCGGCGGCGGGGCAGTCCGGCACCTGGTCCCGCGGGCCGTACCAGAGGAGCGCCGGGCCGAACCAGCCGAGCGGCGCCGGTGGGACGCAATCGCCGGCGCAGGCGGTCTCGTCGCCGCCGCCGGTCCCGCCGCTGCCGCCGGCCCCGCCGCCCCCACCTTCGCCGCCAGCCCCGCCGCCGCCTTCCTCGGGCCACGGGCAACCTGGATTGCCGTACTCCTGCGGCTGACAGGGACCGATCACGGTCGGATCTCCGGGACAGCCAGGCAAGAACAGAGAGCCCACGAGCAGGAGGAAGGGGGTTCGCATGCCGGACAAGATACGTAGAGATGGCCCGCGCTCACAATGGGCAGCCTTCACGAGACAGTCGATTGCACTGAGCATTGAGGATTCCTTCTGAAAATTCTTATCTCGATGGCGAAGAAAGCCGGGGCCTCCACGAAATCGTTCAGTACGTCGCCGTGACACCGAGTCCGAGCGCCGCGCCGACCGGAGGTGAGGACCATGTGATGGATCCAGCTGTCTCGCGCCGCTGGCTACGGCGCCGGATCACCGCCTCCGCAACGATCGCGTTGGCCTCGGCGTATCCATGCGCGCTCCACCTGTCCGAGAGGGCCCAGGCGCTGCCGAGCCGCGCTCCAACGCTGAACAGCGCGTCGTCGCGTACCGTCATGTCCCACGGATGCCCGGGTACGAACCGGACGAAGCCGACGGTCGCGACCCCGCAGCCGAACAGATGGCTGCCGCGCAGACAGCCCACACCAGCCGACGTGAGGGCTCTCGTGCTGATGATCATGTCTTTCACCTCCTCTCCCAGGGAGACGAGCCCTCGCCCCTCCACCGCGATCGACCAGGCGGGCCGGCGAACGCCGAAGGACAACGTGATGCCAGCTGCGGCCCCCGGCGTGATCCCCAGGCCCAGGGTCGCGCCGAGCCCCGCTTCGAGCCGCAGCGGCTCCGACGGGGATGGGGCTGCCTCTGGCGGTGTTGGTGCCTTCGGATGGTCGGTCCGGCGCACTGGCTCGGGCGCGGCCCGGCGCGTCTGCGGAAGTGGCGGCGAAGGCGGTGCTGAGGGCTCGGGCGGCGGTGAGGCTTCGGAGGGCGGTGACGCCCGCTCCGGCGCGTTCAGGATCTGCGCCACGATCGCGAGGGCTGCGCCGGAGAGCAGCGCCTCGCAGCCGCGCCGGGTGCTGAACCCCTCGGCCCAGGTTGTCTCGTCCGCGTTCTCGCTCTCGCGCAGGGCCATCGAGGCCGTGAGCTCCGGCCCCGCCTGCGCGATGGTGACCGTGAGCACCCGCGGCGCGTCGTCCTGGAACGGATCGGCGCCGAGCCCGCGTGTCACCTCCGCGCGCAGGAGCGCCGCGTCGGGGCAGGCTTCGGCGCCGGGGCCCCGCAACACCTCCAGCCGCATCGCGGCCCGCGGCAGATCCGGCGCGGCGCGCGCCGCCGCGACGCACAGCAGGACCCAGGCGGCCGTGGCCGCCGCCACGGCGGCGCGCGCCGGGCGCCCTGCGTTCCGGATCGATCCGATAGCGCGCCGGGCCTGGCGCGCGCCGAGCCCGTGTCTGGCCCAGGCGCTGCTCATCGCGACTGCGCTCCTCCCGGCGCACGCTGCTCCGGAGGAGAGAGGCGCGCCCGGGCGATCGTGCGGAGCCGCTCCCGCACGTTCTTCAGCTGGCCCCCGGGGAACCGCTGCTCGTGCACGGCGATCTGCCGGAGCGCCCCGGCGGGGTCACCGGCGGTGAGGCGTTCTCGCGCCGCGGTGAGCAGCCGCAGCTCCTCCGCGAACGTGTCATCGCGCTCGCTGGCCCGTGGCGCCGCCCGCGGAGCAGCAGGGCACGGCCGGTGGGGTGCCTCGGGCGCGGGAGCGACGGGCCCCGGCTCCAGCGCCTGCAGCGGCGGGGTCGCTGCAAGGCAGGCGGCGCTCACGGGCGGCAGCTCGGGCAGCAGCGCCCCGAAACGGCGAGCCCACTGGGCCGGCGGTGACGCGATGGCGACCTGCACGGCGATCGTGCCGGCGACGCCCGCCGCGGTCGAGCCGAGGGCAAGGCCGACACGGGCGAGCATCCGCCGCTGGCTCGGGGCCGCCGGCGTCCCCGGCAGCGGCGCCGGAGGCACAGGCGGAGGAGGCGCAGGCGGCAGGGACGCAGGCGGTATGGGTGGAGCAAGCGGCGGGGTGGTCGGCGCTGCAGCCAGAGAAGCAGGCAGCACAGACAGAGCGGTCTGAGACGGCGTCGGCGGTGCGCCCGGCGACGTCGAGGCGCCCGTGCCGTCCTCGTGTGCGAGGGAGCTGGACGCCAGCGGGAACAGGAGCCAGCACGCGCGCAGCGCCTGTCGCTGCTCCGGGCGCAACCGCGCGACGGCGGCGCGGTAGTCCTCGCGGGCGAGGCGCAGCCGGTTGCAGGCGGTGTTGTAGTTGATGCCGAGCTCGCGCGCGATCTCCACGATCGGCACATCGAACGCCTCGTGCAGGACGAGGAGGATCCGCCTCTCCGGGGCGATCGTTCCGAGCACCGAGATCGCGAGCTCCAGCCGCTCTCGGTCAGCGATGCGCTGCTCGCTGCTCGGCGCGGGATCGACGGCCTGGCCGTGCGGCGTGGGGTGCAAGCCCGTCGGCACCTCGCGGCGGCGGTAAGCGCGGTCCAGGTAGCGGCTGACCTTCCGCCAGGCGATCCCGAACACCCACCGGGCCTCGGCGCCTTGCTGGCGCCTGCCATCCCGCTGCGGCGGATCACCCGCGGAGTCGGCCTCGTCCAGCGGCGACGAGGTGGAGGCGGGGTAGGCGGGATCGAACCGATCCAGGCTCTCGTACGCTGCGAGCAAGATCTCCTGGGACAGGTCGTCGATATCGGGCTCGGCGACCCCCAGGAGCCGGAGCGTACTGGGGAGGACGTGCAGTGCGGCAGCGTGAACGGAATTCCATGTCGCGTTGCGGGGGGTGTCGTCGGCGGGCGAGAGAAGGGTGCTCATATCCAGAATTGCGGCGGGATTTCCGGTTCCGTTTGAGAAAATGCACGGCTCGGTGCGTGGGGCGGCGACGGCGGTGACGCGCCTGGCCACCGTGCCTGCAGCCGCCTGCGATCCGCTGAGCATCGCGCTGCTCGTGCACGCCTACGATCAGACACGCCGGGCGATCGCCTCTCTCCGCTGGAACGAGCGGGATGCCGACACGATCGCGCCGTCGCTCTACAAGGGCCGCGGTGGTCGCACGGCATCATCGAGCGACGCCGGCGCGGCGCCCCAGGACGCTGGCCCGCCCGGCCTGACGGCGCCCTCATCGCCCGGTGCCGCACCGCCCGGGGGAGCGCCGGGCGCGGCGGTGTCCGGCGCTTCGCCCAACGGCGCGCCGCCTATCCTCTGGTGGCCTGCGGCGTCCCGGTCCACGTCACCTCCGGGGCGCTCGCATCGCAGCCCGCTGTCGCGCTGGGTCGAGCGCCGGGATACCCCGCCGAGACGCGGCGCGACTGTCGCGGGCCGGCGCTACCTTTCTGGCATGCGCATGCGTTAGACCCGACCGCCTTCCAGACGCCGCGCCTGTTGCTCGAACCAGCGTGCGAACCCCTCGGCGGCTGCAACGAGCCCGGCTCGCGACACCTCCACGCCGCGGCCCATGTGCTCGGGTAGCTCGCGAGAGAGGATGCGAACCGAGCCGCCGGGCGGACAGAGGACGAATGCTTTGCACCCGGCGAACTGCTCGCCCCAGTTGGTCAGGAAATCGTGGGCGCTCCAGAACGTCCAGTCCCGGCGGCGCTCCTCGGCCGTTCGGGTATCGGGCACTTCGACGTCTCCAGGATGGCCATACAATAGCCCGTCGAGGAAGTTCCAGGCAGCGATGTCGTCCAGCCCGGTCAGCTTCTCGGACCACAGGCGGTCGAGGTTGGAGGGCAGCCAGCGAAAGGAGCGGTAAGCCGGGTACAGCGCGCAGTGCGACTCCCCGAGGTCTCCGAGGGCCACCCCGCGGCACCAGATGCACATGCGTCCCCACACTGCGCTCGGGGGCTCCAGGTTGGGCTCCACGTCCGCTTCGATGGCGAAGTCCTGCCGATCCCCGAACAACATATCGACTCAGCCTCCTGCCGCCCCGCGCTCGCGCGGGGCGCGCTCGTCCGAGGATCTCGGTCAGCGATTGAGCCAGGCGCTGACAGGCGCGATGACGCGCTCGCTGAACGCCTCCTTGTCCAGCGCGGCGCCGAGATCGACGCGGAGATAGCGGTAGGTGCACGGGCGCCCACCGGCGTCGAGATCGTGATCGTTTCCGTCGTAGATGGTGTCCTCCTGTTCGCTCAAGGACGACCAGATCTGGTTCCACGGCAGGTTCCGAACGGAGGAGCGCATCAGGCTGATCTGCAGCTCGGAGCCCGCCGCGCGCGCGCCGCCGAAGCGCGTCGGATCCGGCTCATCACCTCCGCTGCGCGTGAAGCCCGTGTCCGACACCACGTCGACGACCACGCTCCGCGAGGTGCTGGTCGATGACTGCCAGACGAGCTGGAGGCGATACGCAGGCAGGAAATCCCAGGCCCAGTACTTGCGGCGAAAGAACTCGGTGGTCGATTTCGGGTGACGCGAGAACAGGGACGGATCCCAGCGCTCGAACGCGAGCCCGATGCCCGCGAGCGCGTCGGACAGTTCTGCCAGCCGATCGAAGACGCGGCGCTGATACTGGTGGACGAGCCGATAGCTCTGCCTCACGAGCGCCATATCCATGCCGCCGTCCCCCGCGGTCGTCTCGAGACTTCGAGGCGTCGCGGCGGCGGCGGCGGGCGGGGCGGGCGCCGCCTCAGGGAGGAGCCCGCGGTGTGCGACCCGGGTGACGGGAGGGACCATCACCTCGACCTCGTCGGCGAGGAATGCGAGGGGCCCAGCGGGGGCGGGGGACGGGGCGGCTGCCACCTCGAGGCGCGCGGTGGGCCGGGGGGCGCCCGCCATGAGCGGCGGCGGCGTGGTGGGCTCCCGGTTCCCGGCGGAACCGAGCGCGTTGACCAGCGCCACCAGGGGATCACCGAACTCCTCGAACGTCAGGAACTCGATGCAGCTCAGGTCCTTCAGGCGCCGCTGGGTGTCGCGCAGCTCGCGCGCCCGAACGAGCATGTAGTGCGGCCCCGCGGCGCCGCCGAAGGCCTCGTGGACCCACGCGATCTGGTTGCCGAACATCGCGTCGTCGAGGCTGAAGCCGACGAACAGGAAGGTGCGCGCCGCGAGCAGGTGGCGCAGCGCCTGGAGCGCGCCGCGGTAGCGCACCTCGTCCTCCTGGCTCGGGTACAGCTCGCGGTAGCCGTCCGGCGTCAGGATCAGCCGCTGCGGCTGCTGGATGAAGCCGTGCAGGTGCCAGACCGTCGGGCGATCGATCTCGTCGCGCAGCATGGCGGACAGCTCCGCCGTTGCGTCGACGCTGATCTGCACGAGATCGTTGGGATCGTCGAGAGCGTAACGGAGGATCTGGTCATAGTTGGTCGTGATCACCAGCCTGCTCGGCAGCTGCCAGACGGCACGCGCGAGCGACAGTGATCCAGTATCGATGCGATTGCCCGGCGGATCCAGCACCTGGCGGAGGTAGCGGTACCAGCCCGCCCCCATGCCCTCGCGCGCGTACCGGGCCGCCTCGAAGTAGTCGGGCGCCCGCTTCTCCAGCAGCCCTTCCACGACGTTGGCCTCGGGCCGCTTGCCGTCCTCGCGGAGGCGCGCGGCTGCTCCAAGGAGCAGGTCTCCCCAGCTGGGGAACATCCGCTTCCCGTTCCGGTCCAGCGCGGCCATGGACACGCCGGCGCCGACGAAGGGCACGACGAACCTGTCGCGCAGCGCGTCCTCGAGCGTCTTGGGAATCGCGATCACGGCGCGCGATGTTGCCGGTTCCGGCCCCGCGCGACAAGCGGTGGGCGCATCGCTGCCGCGCGCGGCCGCTGCCGCGCACATCAGCGGCTCAGCTCATCTCCAGGAACAGCCGATCCGGATCCTCCAGGTACCCGATGATCTCGTAGGCGAACGCCGCCCCCACGTGCCCATCGATGATCCGGTGGTCGAACGACAGCGACACCAGCATCACCTCGCCGATCACGATCTGCCCGTCGCGCACCACCGGCTTCTGCTTCATCTGGTGGATCCCCAGGATCGCGACCTCGGGGAAGTTCAGTATCGGCGTCGCGAACAACCCCCCTTGCTGGCCGAGCGACGTGATCGTGAACGTCGATCCACCGAGATCCTCCGGCTTCACCCGCCCCGACTTCGTGTCCTCGCCGAGCCGCGCGATCTCCTGCGCGATCTCCAGCACGCTCCGCCGATCCGCGTCGCGCACGACAGGCACGATGAGCCCCGCCTCGGTCGCGGACGCGATGCCGATATGATAGCTCTTCTTGACGACGATCTCCTGCGTCGCCTCGTCGAACGCGCTGTTCAACATCGGGTGCTTCTTGAGCGCCGCGACGACGGCCTTCACGAAGAAGGGCAGGAAGGTCAGCTTCACGTCCGCCTTCTCGGCCAGCGGGCGCAGGCGCGCGCGGCGCTCCTTCAGCGCGGAGACGTCGCACTCCTCGACGAAGGTGAAGTGCGCCGCCGTGTGCTTCGACCGCGACATCGCCTCGAAGATCCGCTTGCGCACCCCCCGCAGCGGGATGCGCTCGTCGCCCGGCCCCGACGGCAACCCCCGGCCGCGCTCCCCCTCGGGCCGCGCCGCCCCGTGCCCCGGCTCGTCGTCCAGCTGGCCGGGCCCCGCCGCCGCCGGCCTCGGCGCCGCCTCGAGCAGCGCCGGGGCCGCCCGCCTGGGCGCCGCATCGGGCAGCGCCGGGGCCGCGTCCTCGGGCGCCTCGAGCGCCCGCACGTCGTCCTTCGTCACGCGGCCCGCCGGGCCGGTCGGCGGCACGCGCCGCAGGTCGACCCCGAGGTCGCGCGCCAGCTTGCGGGTCGCGGGCGTCGCGAGCGGCTTCTCGTTGAAGTAGGCCGCTGCACGCCCCCCCGCGCCGATGCTGCCGTTCGCCCACGCCGACCGCGCCGGCGCCACCAGGTTCATCCCCGGGAGGTCCTCCCGGATGTCGCCGACCGCCGTCGCCGCGGGCTCCGCGGCCCCAGCCTTCGCGGGTGGCTCCGCAGCCCCAGCCTTCGCGGCCGCCTGTCGCACCCCCGCCCCCGACGCGGGCGGCGCCGCCGCCGCCTCAGGTCGGTCGTCGAGGTCGAACACGACGAGCACCGAGTGGACCGGGACGACCCCGCCCACCTTGCCCCGCGTCTCCACGATCCGGCCCGTGCGCGGCGACGTGATCGTCACCGTCGCCTTGTCGGTCATCACCTCGACCATCGGCTGGTCCTCGGCGACCATGTCGCCCGGCGACACCAGCCAGGTCACGATCTCGCCCTCGGTGACGCCCTCGCCGATGTCCGGAAGCCTGAACTCGTACTTGCCCATGCGTCAGTACCTCGCCGTCTCCAGGATCGCCGGAAGGATACGATGGGACAGAGGGAGATACTCGTTCTCGAGGGTGTACGGGAACGGGGTGTCGAAGCCCGTGACCCGGACCGGGGGCGCCTCCAGGTGGAGGAACGCCTTCTCGTTGACCAGCGCGACGAGCTCGCCCCCGAGGCCGCAGGTCTTCGGCGCCTCGTGCACGACGATGAACCGGCCCGTCCGCTTCACCGACTCGATCACCGTGTCGATGTCGAGCGGCCACAGCGTGCGCAGGTCGATCACCTCGCACTCGACGCCCTGGGCGGCCGCCTGGTTCGCCGCGTCGAGCGCCTCGTAGAGCATCGCGCCCCAGACCACGAGCGTCACGTGCCAGCCCGGCCGGACCACCTTCGCCTGGCCGAGCGGGACCGTGTACTCGCCCTCGGGGACGTCGCCCTTCGCGGCGCGGTAGATGCGCTTCGGCTCGAAGAACAGCACCGGATCCGGATCCCGGATCGACGAGAGCAAGAGCCCCTTCGCGTCGGCCGGGTTCGACGGGCACACGACCTTCAGGCCCGCCACGTGGATGAACTGCGCCTCGGGCGACTGCGAGTGGTAGTGCCCGCCGCGGATGCCGCCGCCGAACGGCGTCCGGATGACCAGCTTGGACGGGTACTCGCCCCCCGAGCGGTAGCGGTACTTCGCCAGCTCGGACACGATCTGGTCGTACGCGGGATAGATGAAATCGGCGAACTGGATCTCCGGGATCGGCACGAGCCCGTAGAGCGCCATCCCGATGGCCGTCCCCACGATCCCGTTCTCCGAGAGCGGCGTGTCGATGACCCGGTCGTCCCCGAACTCGTCGAACAGGCCCTGGGTCACGCGGAACACGCCGCCGACCTTGCCGACATCCTCGCCGAGCACGACGACCCGCGCGTCCCGCCGCATCTCGTGGCGTAGCGCGTCGTTGATCGCCTGGACCATGTTCATCTGAGGCATGCTCTTCGTCTCCGTCTCTCGGCCAACAGGTGGGGGTACAACCTCACCGGCGCCCCGGCCCCCCGAGGCTCCCCGCCGATCGCGGGCAGCGGCGCCACCCCCGCCGCGCCGCCGTCCGGCGAGCCGCCACGCCGACGCCGCCGTCCGCGCAGCCTAGTGGCCGCCGTGGCCCTTGGGCCTCGGGCCCGCCTTGAGCTGCTCCCGCTGCTCCACGAGGTGCCACGGCGGCTCCGCATAGACGTCCTCGAACATCGAGTCGAGCGGCGGCGGCGCGACCTTCTCCGAGGCCGCGATGCACGCCTTGACCTCCGCGTCGACCGCCGCCTCGATCTCGCGATCCTGCGCCTCCGTCCAGCCCTGGGTGCGCTCGACGTGCCGCCGGAGCCGCGCGATCGGATCGAGCCGGCGCCACGGGTCGAGCCACGCGTCGGGGCGGTACGCCTTCGGGTCGTCGCTCGTCGAATGGCCCGACAGGCGGTACGTCATCGCCTCGATGAGCGTCGCGCCCTCGCCGCGCGAGGCGCGCGCGATCGCGTCGCGCATCACCTTCACGACGGCGAACACGTCGTTGCCGTCGACCCGCACCCCGGGGACGCCGTAGGCGACGCCCTTGCTCGCGAACGTGTTGCTCGACGTCTGGCGCTCGGTCGGCACGCTGATCGCCCAGCCGTTGTTCCGGCAGAGGAAGATGACCGGCACCTTGAACACGCCAGCGAAGTTCAGGCCGCTGTGGAAATCCGACGAGCTCGTCGCGCCGTCGCCGAAGTAGGCCAGCGTGACGAGCTCGTCGCGCTTCAGCTTGGCGGCCCACGCGAAGCCGACAGCCTGGGTGATCTGCGTGCCGATGGGCGAGCTCACCGAGCCGAAGTGGCCCTCGCGGTAGGTGTAGTGGTCCGGCATCTGCCGCCCCTTCACCGTGTCGTTCGCGTTGCCGAACATGTTGTCGATGTACCGCTGGAGCGGCAGCCCTCGCCAGAGCGCCGCGCCGAACTCGCGGTAGCACGGGAACACCCAGTCCTGGGGCCGCGTCGCGGACACGCTGCCGAGGACCGTCGCCTCCTCACCCAGCGAGCCGATGTGGAACCCGATGCGCCCCTGGCGCTGCAGCGCCACGAGCCGCTCGTCGAGCAGGCGCGTGCGCATCATGGCCTTGTAGAGGGCGATCACCTCCGATGGCTCGAGCTTCGGATCGTGCGCGGGGTCGAGCGAGCCGTCGTCGCGCAGGACCTTGATCACGTCGTCGGCACACGTATCGAGCGGGTGCCGCGCGACGGCAGCCTGCGGCTCGAGGCTTGCCCCGGAGACGTTCGGCGGGCGGTCGGTGGAGTACGTCGCGGTGCTCATCGGTTCGCGGGACACTAACCAAAGGCGCTGCCCGAGACCAGTGCCCAGACGCGGCGTACGCTCATTCGCTTTACGCGTGACGTTGACGTGACGTTGACTCGTCGCAGCGATCGCGCGGGGTTTGACTCGCCGCGGCGAGCTCGAACCCGCGCGCGCCCTGATGCGCGTCTCCCGCCGTACGCGGCGGCGCTGATGTCCACGCTAGACGTTCACGGGCTCGGCTGCCTGCGCGAGGGCTTCGTCGACGGCGGCCACGTCGAGCTTGAAGCCGCGCGCGAGCTGCTCGAGCACGCCGTGCTCCTGCGCGCTCACGCCGCCGGAGGCGTGCGCCATGGAGGCCGCCACGCGGAGCACCTCGCGCTGATGCTCGGTCCGCGCGATCGTGCGGGCGACCATGCTGATGCGCTTCTCCAGCCCGTCCTCGGCCAGCATCTCGCCGAGATCGGCGACGAGCGCCTCGATCTGCTTCTCGTGGACGAGGTTCTGGCAGGCGCCGGAGACGATCGCCTGGAAGCGCCCGCGCTCCTCGTCGTCGAAGTGGCCGTCGGCGTTCGCGACGAGGAACGCGGCCTCGATGATCGTCTCGAAGAGCGCCACCGCGGCCGGATCGAAGCCGGTGGGCATCGTGATGTCTTCGATGGGAGGGCGCGCGCTGTAGGCCCTCGCGGCCTGGGCCAGGATCGACGCCACGCGCACGCGGGGCGCCTCCGAGCCGAGGCGCGAGGCCCCTGGAGCGATGCCGCCGGGGCGCCTGTTGATGGGAGCGGACATCGTGGTGTTGGACCCTCCTGCCGTCCAACACGCTCGGCCAAACGCCAGGGAGCGTCAAGGCGCTTGCGTCTGCCAGCCCGAGGGCTGCGGTCCCCGTGGTGAATGCGTTCAGTCTGCCATCCAGTCTGCCGAGCCCGTCCCAGAGCGGTGCTCACCCGCACAGGAGACGGGCCCAGATCGGCGTTTTCGGCGCGCAAGCGCACTCCAGTGCGCTGAGCACCGAAAACGTCGAGATGGGCCCGTATCCGAAGCGGGTGAGCGCCGCTCTAGCGGCGGACGAGGGAGGCGGCAGGGACGAGGCCCGCGGGGCTCGCTGACGCCGTCGCCGGGGCGACGGGCGGGCGGGGCTCGTCCGGGTCGAGCTCTGCGGTGAGGCGGGCGGCCTCGCGGCGCGCCACGGCGAGGCGCTCCTCGAGGAGCGCCTCGACGGCCGGGGCGCCGCCCGGGGAGGCGCCGGCGGGCTGCTCCGCGCCGCCTCGGTCCATCAGGCTGCGGACGAAGACCTCGGCCGCCTTGTAGCTCGACCGAACGAGCGGCGCGCTGGCGGCGTAGAGGAAGCCCATCTCGAGCGCCGCGCGCTCGAACGCGGCGAAGGTCTCGGGCTCGACGAAGCGCTGCACGGGCGCGTGCTTCGAGGAGGGGCGGAGGTACTGGCCGATCGTCACGATGTCGACCCCGGCCTCGCGCAGGTCGCGGAGCGCCTCCAGGACCTCGTCGTCGGTCTCGCCGATGCCGACCATGATCGAGCTCTTGGTGAGCCGCCGCGGCGCGGGCGCGCCGGCCTCCGCGGCGTCGGCGGCGAGGCGCCGCTGGCGCTCCTTCGCGCGCCGGAGCACGGCGAGCGACTGGTCGTAGCTCGACCGGACGTCGCGGATGACGCGCGTGATGCGGCGGACGACCTCGACGTTGTGGGCGAAGACGTCGGGCCCGGCGTCGACCACCATGTCGACGGCGCTCATGTGGCCCTGGAAGTCGCCGACCAGCGTCTCGATGAGCAGGTCGGGCCGGAGCGCGTGCAGGCGGCTCACCGTGCGGGCGACGTGCTCGGCGCCGCCGTCGAGCAGGTCGTCGCGGTTGACCATCGTCATCACGACGTACTGGAGCGAGAGCCGGGCGATGGCGCGGGCCACGTGCTCCGGCTCGCGCACGTCGACAGCGCCGCGCGGATCGCCCGTCGTGACCGCGCAGAAGCGGCAGCCGCGCGTGCACACGTCGCCGAGGAGCATCACCGTCGCGGTCCCCTCGCGCCAGCACTCGCCGACGTTCGGGCAGCGCGCCTCCTCGCAGACCGTGTGGAGATCGAGCTTGCGGAACGTCTCCTTGAGGTGGTGGTACGTGTCACCCCCGGGAGCGCGGACCTTGAGCCATTCAGGTTTGGGCGAGAACTGCGCCATCAGGGGTGTCCTTAGCCCATGCGGCGGGGGAGCGCGAGGGGGAGGGCGCGCGCCGGCGCCGCGGCCCTCGCGCGGCTGGGCGCCGCGGCCCTCGCGCGGCCGGCGCTAACCTGCCGGCGGCGCAGGCGGCACGGAGCGGCTGATCTCGCGCGTCGTCAGCTTGCCGCGCTCGGTGAAGACGGCCGTGACGAGCTCCGCGGGGGTGACGTCGAAGGCCGGGTGCCGGACGGGCACGCCGGGCGGGACGACGCGGCGGCCGCCGACGACGGCGAGCTCGTCGCGGCTGCGCTCCTCGATCGGGATCGACGCGCCGCTGTCGGTGGCGAGGTCGATCGTGCTCCACGGGGCGGCCACGTAGAACGGGATGCCGTGGTGGCGCGCGAGGCAGGCGAGGCCGTAGGTCCCGATCTTGTTCGCGACGTCGCCGTTCCGCGCGATGCGGTCGGCCCCGACGACGACGGCGCCGATCTCGCCCTTCTGCATGAACCACGCGGCCATCGAGTCGGAGATCACCTCGACGGGGATGCCGTCCCGCTGGAGCTCCCAGGCGGTGAGGCGGGCGCCCTGGAGGTACGGGCGGGTCTCGCACGCGAGCACGCGGAGCGCCTTGCCCTCCTCGATGGCGGCGCGGATCACGCCGAGCGCCGTGCCGTAGCCGCCGGTCGCGAGCGCGCCCGCGTTGCAGTGGGTGAGGACGGTGCCCGACTCCGGCAGGCGCGCGGCGCCCGCGCGGCCCATCTGGTGGCAGGCGGCGACGTCTTCCCGGTGGATCTCGCGGGCGAGCTCGGCGAGCTCCCGCGCGCGCTCCTCGCCGCGGCGCCCGGCGTTCTGCAGGGCCGCGGCGATCGCGCGCCGCACCGCCCACCCGAGGTTCACGGCGGTGGGCCGGGCCGAGGCGAGGTGCTCCCCCGCCGCCCGCATGGCGGCGACGTAGCTGGAGGCGCCCTCGTCGCGGGCGGCGCGCGCGGCGAGCGCCATCCCGTACGCGGCGGCGATGCCGATGGCCGGGGCGCCGCGGACCACCATGGTCCGGATGGCCTCGGCGACGCCGGCGGAGTCGGTCACGGTGAGGTAGCGCTCGCGCTCGGGCAGCTCGCGCTGCTCGAGGAGGAACACGCGGTCGTCGCCCTGCGCCAGCTCGACGGCCGAGTAGTCGGCGCCGGAGAGGGCCGCGGCCGGCTCCCAGGGCGGCGCCGGCCGCGCGCCCTCGCCTGGCCTCGGTGTCTGCTCTGCTTCGAAGCTCGTGCCCATTCAGCCCCTCCCGTTCGAGCGTGACGGCTCCCCTGGCGATCCGTCGTCCGGCCCCTGCGCCTCGGCGCTCGCGGCGAGCCGGCCGCGGATCTCCTCCGCGACGGTCGCGAAGTCCTCCGCCGCGTCGGCCTTGCGGCCCGCAAGGTAGGCGCGGAGCGCGTCGGCGGCGAGCAGCGCGAGGCTCGCGTTGATCCCGCGCGCCGTGAGCGCCTCGATCACGTCGCCGTTCTTGAGCAGCGTCTCCAGGTCGTCGAAGACCGCGGCGAGCTCTGGCCCGGGATCGATGCCGCCGCCGGCGGCGGGGCGCGTCTTCTTGTCGTCCTCGCGGGTCACGGGTCGCGCCTCATGGTTTCGTGCTGGTCGCCTTGGGGATCGCGGTGAAGGGGAAGTGCGGCGGCTCCACGCCGGGCACGCACTGGTACTTCGAGAAGTCGGTGACGCCCTCCTCGCGGAGCAGGGCCTCGTCGATCCACGCCTTGCCCCGCCGCGCCGACGGCTCGCGCGAGAGCAGCGCGAGCGTCGCGTCGGCGAGGATATCCGCCTTGCGCCAGAGCTCCGGGCCGCCCAGGCCGAAGTTGATCGTGGCAAAGCTCTCGATCGCGGTCGCGGGCCAGAGGGCGTGGGCCGTGACGTTGTGCTCCGCGTACTCGCCGGCGATGGCGTCGGCGATCATCGTCATGCCGAATTTGGAGACCGCATAGGCCCCGTGGTGGGCGCAGGCCTCGGCGTCGACGGGGGGCGACATCATGATGATGTGGCCGTATTTCTGCGCGATCATCTGGGGGAGGACGGCCTGCGAGAGGGCGAACGACGCGCGCACGTTGATGCCCATGATGAGGTCGAACTTCTTCATGGGTGTGTCCACGACGTCGGCCCACCAGAGCGCGCCCGCGTTGTTGATGAGCGCGTCGATGCGCCCGAGGCGCTCGACGGCCGTGGCGACGGCGCCCCTGCAGGCCTCGTCGTCGCGGACATCGAGCTTGATGGGCAGCGCGCGGCGGCCGAGCTGCTCGATCTCGCGGGCGACGTCGTGGATCGTGCCCGGGAGGCGCGGGTTCTCGGCGACCTCCGTCTTCGCGGCGACGACGATATCGGCGCCTTCTCGCGCGCAGGCGAGGGCGACGGCCCGTCCGATCCCGCGGGAAGCTCCTGTGATGAAGACAACGCGGTCCTTGAGGCGCATGGTCGGCGGTCATAGCACAGGAGCCGCCGCGGGTGCGGCCTCGCGGTTCGCCGTCGAGCGGCCGTGCTGCGGGGTCGCCGCGCGGTCATCGGGGCGTCAGGCCGTCAGGCCGCCTTTCCACCTTCTCCACCAGCGCAGCGCGGCAGCCGGCATGCCGCGCGGAGGAGATGGCGCGCGCGTGCGGCAAGAGGCCACATCCACCGCCACCCCGCGCGTGACGCAGGGACGAGCTCTGCCGCGGACGTGAGCGGGCGAGCGGCGTGGCGGTGTGGCGAGGAGCGGGGGAGTCGCGCGGATTTCATGGGCGTTCGATTGACCTGCTGCTGACATGCGGCCTGTGGCTCGCCGCGGCGCGGATCGACGCGCGATCCACGGCGGGCGGCGGCGGAGGCTCGCAGGGTGTCGTCGCGCCCACGGGCTTCTGATCGCGGTCTGTCGTCGGACACGGACACCCACCCTTCGGACCAGGGGAGATGTTGTGTCCTGATGGCTCCATGTCTCACACCGTCTTCGCGTGAAGAAATCCTGTGTCGTCGAGCTCCGGGAAGCTCGGTTTCATGGGCCTTGAAAAGATCCAGTGATCCGGCGGCAAATCATGCCTGTCAGGGTGTTTCGTATCTGGACATGCCAGCGGTCAGGTGACACCGTGTCGTGAGCGAATCGAAGGGAGGCGCTGCGCTGCGTGGGATCGCGCTGTGCGCTACTCCGCCCCCTGAACAACGCTGTACTGGGGTGGCCCGTCGAGGTGTCGTGTGCCCCGGCGTACGTGCTGGCGCGAGCCGCGACGCAGGGGCGGGCCGAGCTCGGACGGGCCCAGAGAACCAAGGAGCATGCATATGAGCGCTTTGCACAGGACGCTTGTCCTCGCCTTCATCGCTGGCTGTTCTGCCGTCGGCTGCCTCGCCTCGACCGAGGTCGGCGAGGAGCCGTCGGCGGAGCTGTCGGAGGACCAGTCCTCGCCGCTCGCGGGGGCGGTCTGCGATACCGCGTCGGAGGGCTCGGATGTGGAGCTCTCCTGTCCTGCCGGCGAGGTCATCACGGCGATCCAGTTCGCGAGTTATGGCAGGCCGCGCGGGGTCTGCGGCGGCTACTCGGCCACCACGTGCAACGCGCCGACGTCGAAGGCCGTCGTGGAGCGCGCGTGCGTCGGAAAGGCGAGCTGTACCGTGCGGGCGAGCAACGCGACCTTCTCCGGTGATCCGTGCAGGAGGACAGCGAAGCGGCTCTACGTGCAGGCGGCGTGCGGCCCCGCGACGCCGGGCAGCGGCGCGAGCGGCTCGACGAGCGGCACGGGCGGCACGGGCGGCGAGGGCGGCGCGGGCGGCTCGACGAGCAGCACCGGAGGCGCGGGCGGCTCGACGGGCGGTGAGGTCTGCGGCAATGGGGTTTGCGGCGCGGGCGAGGACTGCTCGAGCTGCTCGAGCGACTGCGGCGCATGCCAGATGTGCAGCGGCGCCGGGCCCAGCACGACTCCGCTCGACACCGAGGAGCAGGCGTTCCTCACCATCATCAACCAGTATCGCGCGCAGAACGGCCTCGGGGCGCTCTCGGCCTGCACCTCGATGAACCGCGCTGCACAGGGGCACAGCGAGGACATGCGCGATCAGAACTATTTCTCGCACACGAGCCTCGACGGCCGGTCGCCCTGGACCCGCATGTGCAACGCCTGTTACGAGCTCGGCTGCGGGGGCAACGCCATGGCCGAGAACATCGCCGCTGGCTACTCGGCAGCGCAGGCGACGTTCACCCAGTGGAAGAACTCGGACGGCCACAACAAGAACATGCTCGGCTCCGCCTTCAAGGTCATCGGCATCGGGCGGGCGACCGGAGGCGGGACGTACGGGTCCTACTGGACCACGGTGTTCGGCGGCAGCTCCGAGGCGAGCTGCAATTAGGCCAGGCACCCGCGGCGGCGGCCGCCTGCTCGCAGCAGCCTGCCACGCGTGAGGCGTTCTGCCATGGCGGAGCGGCGCGACCCGGGAGCCGAGATGGCCCGGGCCGCGCCGCGCTCAGCAGCAGGAGAGCAGCGGCTTAGTGGCGGCCCGGTGATTGCTTCAGACCGGGACGGTGGAACAGCAGACCTCCGCGAAAACACATGTCATCTATCTTCTCGGTCCATACCGAATTCCCGGCTTCCACGGGGAGCGCAACGTGCGTGTCTACCTGCCCGACGAGGGGGCGCGTGAGGGGCGGCCATCGCCTGTGCTCTTCCTGTTCGATGGGCAGAACGTCTTTCACGACGACCCCTCCTACAGCGGAGGGTGGCACCTTCACGAGGCCGTCCACGATCTCGCCAATCGAGGTCTCGAAGCGCCGGTCCTGGTGGGGCTCGATCACGGCGGGCCCGAGCGGTTGACGGAGCTGTCGCCGTTCCCGGGCGACGGAAGCGAAGGGAAGCTCGACGATGTTCTGGGCTGGCTCACCTCCGAGATCGTGCCGGCCGTACAGGAGCGCTTCGCGGTGAGGCGCGACCCGGCCAGCACGGCGATCGGCGGCTCATCCATGGGGGGCCTCGCGGCGCTCTACGCTCATCGGCGTTGCCCCGAGGTGTTCGGGGCCGCGCTCTGCATGTCGCCATCGCTCTGGTTCGCCGAGCGCAAGATCTTCGACGTCCTCGCGTCTCTGGCCGTCCCCGCGAGCTCGAGGCTGTACGTCGACGCCGGCGCTCAGGAGGACGGGGGCTCGGTGCTGCGCGACGCCGCGCGGCTGGTCGAGCAACTTCGCCAGCAGGGCTACAGGGAGGACAACCTGCTGTTCTGCCTGGACGAGGACGGGACCCACTCCGAGGACGCGTGGCGCCGGCGCGCCCCGGGGGCGTTGCAATTCCTGTTCACCGGGGCCGCCAGGGAGCAGCAGGGCGGCGCCGGAGCGCCGGAGGGGTCGCAGCAGGCCGCGTGATCTCCTGTGTTTCGGCGCTCGTCGCGCCGGCGGCCCAGGACCGACCGTCCCTACCGCCGCCCCTTGCTCCGCTTGCGCGTCCCCTGGACGATGCGCGCCGCGTAGCGCGGTATCGGTGCGGTCGCGCCGAGCGCCGCCGACAGGCGGTCGACCTCCGCATCCGAGAACGACGTCTTCCGGAGCGCGGCGATCGCGTCCGCCACGACGTCGCGCGACTCGGGGCGCTCCGCCCGGGTCTTCTCCTCGAGCCAGCGCACGACCTCGGGGAAGCGGCCGGCGAGGGCCGCGATCTGCGCGGGCATCCCCTGCCGGAGGACGCGCAGGCCCTGCAGCCGCTCGTCCGCGCGCGGGGAGCGATCCGACAGCACGAACGCCTCCTCGAGGCGCTCGACCACCTCCGCGCCCGCCGAGAGCCTGGCGAGCAGCGTGCGCTCGGCGAGCGCCTCGAGCGCGACGTACGCCTGCAGGTAGCCGTCGGTCCAGGACGAGAGCTCGCCGACCACCGCGTCGCCGCGCGCCGCGATGACCGCGCGGAGCGCCGCCACCACCCCGTCGCGCACGACGCGCCGCGGGTCCTCGGCCAGCTCCTCGAGCGCCTCGAGCGGATCGAGCCCGCCCTTCCCGCGGCGCGCGCCGCCCGCGCGCGGCGCCTGCCCAGCTCCGCCCGCCGGCGCCGCGCCCTGCACCGCGAGCGACGCGAGCGCCTGCGCCGCCACGATGAGCGCGTACTCCTCGGTGGTCGCGCAGAGCGCCCGCACGAGCCGCTCGGCCGGCGCGCCGCGGTCCGCGATCGCCGCGCCGACCGCCCGCGCGAGATCCAGGTTCACGCGCGGCAAGGGGGCGTTCGGCCCGAGGTCGGGGCCGGGGGCGCGCACCCCGCCGCGCCGGGCGGGCAGCCCGGAGCTGCGGTCGAGCAGCGCGAGCAGCTCGGCCGGATCGCCGAGCTGCACGGCGCGCTCGATCGCCGCGTCGATCTTCGGGTTGCGCAGCGCGCCCGGGGGAGTCGCCCCGCGGCGCATATCCGAGGTGTCAGCCATTCAGAACCCCAGGGAAAGACCGACCTCCGGGGAGAGGACGGTGGTCACGGCAGGAAAGGTGAGGCTCGCGCGGAGCGCGAGGTTCAGCGAGAGGGCCTCGATCGGCGCATAGGCAACGCCCGCGCCGACCGACGCGAACCCCTGGCCCGCTTGCCGGGTCGCGGTGAGCGTCTGTCGCCGAGCCTCGACTCTGCCGCTCGCTCCCGGCCTCGTGCAAGGGCTCGTGGTGTCCGGGTCGGCCCCGCAAGCGGTCGCGTCCTCGAGGACCTCCACGTCGACCTCGGTGTCGACCTGCGCGACCCCGGCCGCGGCGAGCACGAACGGGCGCGCGCCGAGCTGCTCGAAGGGCCGCGCGCCCAGGAAGTACTGCGCGCGCGCCTCGAGGTGCAGCGGCAGGAACGAGGCGCCGCCCTCCGTCGTGCCGCCGGCCGCGAAGCCGACGCGGCCGCCGACCGTGAGGTCGTCGAGGACCAGCCGATCGTAGGCGATCGTCACCCGCAACGTCGCGAGCGCGAAGCCGAGGTTCACGTCGTTCGCGACGTCCGGCGTCGGCGTGCCGTCGTACCGGGTCCCGTCGCCGCGCAGGCACACGAAATGGTCGCTCCGCTGCGACCCGACGGTGCACACGTCCCGGCCGGAGAGCAGCGCGACGTCGGGTGAGAAGGTGAGGGCCACCCAGCTCCTCCGGACATCCGGCGCAGCCTCCGCTGCGGCTCGCGTGACGCACGCGCCGCCGACACAGGCGAGCCCGCTGTCGCACTGCCGGTCGTCGAGGCACTGCCGCGGGCGCTCCTGCTCCGGGGCCGCGCATTCCGCCGGCGGAGCGTGGCCGGGCCAGCGGGGCGGCGCCGAGGTGATGCTCTCCCTGATCTGCGTGACCAGCGGGGCGTCGCGCGTGCCCGCGCTCGCGAGGATCGCGCCGTCCTCGTCGACGGCCGCGACGTGATAGAGGAGCTTCCCCGTCCTTCCCACCGCGGCGCAGGGCACGTTGATGCCGAACCCCTGGCCGCGCAGCTTCTTCATGACGAGAGAGCGGACCTCGCGCTCCCCGGGCGCCAGGTACCAGACGGTCACCTGCTTCACGCTGGGCAGCAGCTCGGCGGAGACCTCGCCATACAGCGGGACGGGCGTGCGGACGCGCTGCTCGGGCATCGGCGCGATCTGGAGCTGCGCTTCCGCCGCTCCGGCTGCCGCAGGCGCTCCGCCCGTCCCGGCCGCCGCGGGCGCCCCGGTCGCCCCGGCGCCGGTGGCCGCGCGCGCCTGCTCGAACGCGGAGGAGACCTCCGGGGTTGTCAGATCCGGGTCCAGATTCGCCGAGGGATCGACGCGGAGCGCGTCCGCGAAGGCGCCCCGCGCGTCCTCCAGCCCCTTTCTGCTCTGAGCGAGCACGGTGCCCAGCGCGACCAGCAGCCTCGCCTTGACCGCGGGCGAGCAGCCCGACTCGCCGCAGGCGTCCAGCGCAGCCCGGAGCTTGCGCTCCGCGTCGGCGAACCGCGTCTCGAGGTAGTCGGTCCCCATCGCCTCTTTCAAGGCCGCCTCCGCCTGCGCGTTCCGCGGCGGAGCCTGCGCGGCCGCGGCGCCCGCAGCGAGCCACCCGGCGAGCCCCCCCGCGATCGCGAGGGACGCGCGCGGCGCGCAGGAAACAGGGCCGTTGCGTGCGGACATCGGCGCGCAACGTAGCCCACCGGTGTGTCCGAGAGCGCCAGAAAAGCTTGGGAACGGGAACCCCGCTCACCCGATCCTGGAACACGCCACGCGCAGGAGGGACAAATAATCCACAGGTTGTTCCCAGGTTGTGGAAACCCCGTGGGACCCTGGCAACTCCGCGGAGCTGCCCGTCCTGCGCCGATCGCGGGGCGGCAGCCCCTCCAAGCCCCGGCGCCAGCCGAAGCCAGCCCGGGCATGGACGCGCCGCCCACACCGATACAACTGATTTTTCTGCGATTTCTGGCGCTCCGTGACCCGGCGCGCCTCCCAACTTCCGGGCGCTAAACTCCCTCCTTCGGAACCAATCTGCAACCCAAAAATCACGTTCCCGAGACCGGTTTGACAGTCCACATGCTTGTCCACAGATTGGCCACCTGATGGCCCCAGACGGCGCGCAGGTTTCGTGTCGGATGCGGGGCGCCGGGCGAGTTCTCGCTTGTCTTTCGCGTGGCGATCGACATGCGATTGACAAGCTCGCGATGACCTGGGTGGGGGAAACGGCGGGAGCCGGGGCCCGGCCGGAGCGCCCGGCGAGCGTTCATCCGGCGGATGCGCGGGCGTCGGGGCTCGGCCGGCCGGAGCGCCCGGCGAGCGGTCCATCCGGAGGCCGTCCGGGCGAGGCGGCCGGCTCGGCTCGCTGCGCGCGGCGTCGCTGGGCCGCGCGGCGCCGCGCCCGGCGTGCTAGCGGGTGCGCATGCGCGTTCCGGAGATCCCCGAAGAGATGGCGTCGCCCCTGCGCGCCGGCGACCCGCCGGCGCAGGTCGCAGGGCGCCCGCTGATCCGGAAGAGCGCGCGTGTCCCACGCTGGCGCGCGCGGCTCGCCGACCACGACGCGGCCTCGCTCGCTGAGCTGCTCCGCCGGGCCGGCGGCACGGCGTCGGCGGCGCGCTCGGTCGCCGGCAAGGTGGTGCGCCACGCCTTCGGCGCCGAGCCGGGCGCGCCCGCGCCTGCGCCGGCCTGGGACGCGCGCGCGCTCGCCGCCCTGGGCGTGGGGGCCTGGGCGCACGAGGCGCTGCTCGCGCTCGATCCGGCGCCGTCGCTCGAGATCGCCGAGCGGGCGCCGGCGCCGGACGACACGCTCCGGCTCGTCCTGCGCGCGCACGACGGCGCGCTCATCGAGTCGGTGCTCATCCCCGGGCCCGCCCGCACCACGCTCTGCGTCTCGAGCCAGGTCGGCTGCGCCCGGGCCTGCTCGTTCTGCGAGACGGGGCGCCTCGGGCTCGAGCGCCAGCTCGCCGCCGGCGAGATCGTCGATCAGGTCCGGATCGCCCGGGCGCTCGCGGCCGAGCGCGGCGGCGCGCCCCTCAGGAACCTCGTCTTCATGGGGATGGGCGAGCCGTTCGATAACCTCGGCGAGGTGCTGAAGGCCATCCGGCTGCTCACCGACCCGCGGGCCTTCCGGTTCGCGCCGTCGCACGTCACCGTCAGCACCGTCGGGGTGGCGGACAAGATCGAGCCGTTCTTCCGCGAGGCGCGGGCGGAGCTCGCCGTCAGCCTCAACGCCCCGGACGACGCCCGCAGGCAGGCGATCATGCCCGTGAACGCGCGCTTCTCGATGGCGGCGCTGAAGGAGGCGATCGCGCGGGCGTTGCCGCAGGGGCGGCGCGTGCTCTTCGAGTACGTGCTCTTCGATCAAGTCAACGACGCCCCGGAGGACGCGGATCTGCTCGCGGCCTACGTCGCCGGGCTCCGGTGCAGGGTGAACGTCATCCCCTGCAACCCCGGCCCGGATCCGGCGCTGCGCCCGCCGTCGCCCGCGCGGCTCGACGCCTTCGTGGCGCGGCTGTCCGGCCACGGCGTGACGACGCTTGTGCGACGGCCGCGGGGGCGCGACGTGGGCGGCGCCTGCGGTCAGCTCGCGGGGATGGCCCGCGTCAGGCAGCCAGAGCCAGCGTGAGGGCGGCGCCGCGGGCGAGCGGGGCCCCGACGCGGAGCGCCCCGTGGCCCGCGGCGAACGTGCGGGCGATCTTCCCCGAACGCTGGTTCATCCGGGCGAGCACCGCGCGCTTGCCCGTCTCGCCGGTGTGCCCGAGCGTCGCGAGCATGGAGAGCAGGTCGGTCCAGACCCGGTCGCGCCAGCACTTCAGCAGGTACATCACGACGCTCGAGACGGCGCGCTCCACGTCCCGGCTGAAGGTCGCGATCCGGGCGAGCGGGCAGCCATAACGAACGCGCAGGATCGCGAAGATCTCCGGCATCGCCGCCGCGAGAATTTCATTCACAAGGTCGTGGTCGTGACGGTAGCGGTCGAGAAGCCGGGCGTCCTGCGCCGCGCCGTGCTGGACGATGTTCCGGTAGAGCCCGAGGGCCAGGTCGTAGTTGATGTGCGCGTTGATGCCGAGCAGCCCGTGCACCGCCGCCGCCGCCCCGCCCGCGCTGGCGCACTGGAACGCGACGTCCCACGCCTCGACGCCCGTCGACCGCCCGTCGAGCGACGCCGCGAGCGCCGTCAGGTAGTACTCGCAGAAGATCCCCGCCAGGCGCGAGATCCACGCCGGCTCGAGGAACCGGCCGTCCGCGCCCTCGACCGCCTCTTTCACGCGGCGCGTGATCACGGCGTAGACGTCGGGGAACACCGCCCTCGGGTCGTTCCTCTCGCGCAGCCGCGCGGCGACCGTCTCCAGCGCGATCAGCGCCTCGGAGACGTTCGCCGGCGTCATCGTCACGCCCTGCAGGACGGGATGACGCGCAGTGGACGCCGCGGGACGGGACGCAGCCAATGACCGCGTCTGCTTGCTCCTCATCGCCAGGGGTTGATCCGAAGTAAGGGTCTTCATGGCTGCGCTGAGCGAGCGAATTCAAGGATCGTGCCCGTATGTCCGGTCCGCAGTCGTACACAGCCACAGGATGTACGAGCGCACGCAGCGCGGAGCTCGAGCGCGCGATCGTCGCTCGCATGCTCGTTCGCCTGCTCTCCCTTCATGTCGGATTTCCCGCGAATACAGCGGAGCGCGCTCGCCCGCCGGTCTGGGGCGAGCGGGTGAGGTCTCGGTGGCGCCACGCGGCTACCAGCGGCGGGAACGTCGAGCGGCGGACCCGTCAGCGTCGTGTCCGGACGCGGTGACAGCGCAGGCCGGCGCACCAAAGTGCCCCATGAGGCAGATTGTGACGCGCAGACGGATCTCCTCCAGGCAAAACAAGGGATCCCCCGACGCCGCACACACCTTGGTGCCCTCGGTGCGGTGGTGTGTGCTGGAGCGCGCGGGCGTTTTCGGGTTTCGGCCAGCCGGGTGATGCGCCGTATCCTGGCGCGGAGCGCTCCGCGCCTGCGCGCAGCCATCAGCCATCAGCCATCAGCCATCGTTGCCCGCCTGGCGGCCGCGACGGCGGTTGCGCTCCTCCGCGGCTGCCCCTGTCGAGCACCATGAGCTTCCTCAAGATCGTCTGTTCCGAGCCCAGAAACGACCTCGCCTCCTTCCTCCAGTCGCTGCCGATCGAGCCCGCAAAGCCGGCCATCGCGCTCGTGATGGGCACCGCGGATCTCGCCTATCCGCTCGTGGCCGCGCGGACCTTCCTCGCGTCGGCGAGGGAGGTGGGCGCGTCGCACCTCCTCTGGGTGGCGCCCTACTTCCCTCCCTCGAGCCGGGTGGGGCAGCAGATCCGCGACGCTGAGGCGTCCGTGCGCGCCTCCGGCCAGTCGGTGACCACGGTCTGGCACGGACCGCTGCTGAGCGCGCTCAACCTGTGGCGCGAGGACATCCGGCTCCGTCGCACGCTGCCGCTGCCGCTGGGCGGCGGCGCGTTGCCCTGGGTGGCGCCCGCGGACGTGGCCCGCAGGGCGATCCGCGCGCTCGAGCAGCCCGGCGCGCCGGCGCCCGTCGTCTGCGGCCCCGCCGCGTGCTCCGGCGCCGAGGTGGCGGCCGCGCTCTCGCGCGGCCTCCGCGCCGGCCTGACGAGCGAGCGCTTCGCCTGGCGCCGGTTCGAGGAGATCGATCGCGACCACAACCGCAAGCTCAGCGAGGATGAGCTCCTGCCGTACCTCACCGGCCTCGGGATGGGGGCCGACGAGGCGAAGGCGCTGCTCCTGGCCGCGGACACGACCGGGGACGGGACCGTCGACTTCGAGGAGTTCACCGCCGGGCTGCGGGGGCGGCTCGACAACCTGGTCCAGCAGCTGCTGCGCGAGGACTCGTTCGAGCTCCGGTACGTGGACACGCCGGCCGATCACGCCGTGGCGGCGCTCGTCCAGGCGGGCCTGCGGAAGGCGGCGGCCGAGGCGCTGATCGAGGGCTGGGCGAGCCTGGCCAGGGAGGGGATCCCCGCGGACGTCCGCGGGTCCGACGAGGCCTGGCTCGAGCTGCCGCCCGCGAGCGTCGACGCCTGGGCCGAGCGGCACGCGCTCGATTTCGTCAACGTCCATCTGCTGCCCGGGCAGGGGCTGCTCTCCCGGCGCGAGGGGGTCGTCGAGAGCGGCGCCGCGATGGGCGCGCTGGCGGGCAAGGAGGCCGCGATCTCGAAGATCGTGGACGGCGCTGGCCGCGTCCTGTCGCTCTCGCGCGCGCTCGACGGGAGCGGCGTCTCGGCGCGGTGGCTCGACGCGCCCACGGAGAGCCTCCGGTGGGTGCCGTGCGGGGATCGCGACAAGCGCCGCGCGCTGCTCCTGTCGAGCGGGCAGCTCACGGGGCTGCACGTCGAGGGGGAATGGAACGACCTCCCCTCGGCGATGCGGCTGCTCATGGCGCGCGGCCCGCTGCCCGGCTGGCAGCTCACGACGTTCCGGGAGCTCGGCGAGCTGAAGATCGATCAACCCGCGGCGCTGTTCGAGCCGAACGAGATCGTGTGCAACTGCGCCGGGGTCAAGCGCGGGCAGATCACGAGCCTCATCGAGGCCGGGTGCGCGACGCCCGCCGAGCTGTCGGAGCGGACGCGGGCGGGCCAGATCTGCGGCGGCTGCGCCCCGGCGGTCGCCGAGATGTTCGGCGGATCGAGCCTCCAGCAGGCCGAGGTGAAGGCCGCGCGGGAGCTCTCCCCCGGGATCTTCCAGATCACGCTCTCGCCGGTCGGCGGCGCGCCGGCGGCGTCGGTGCCCGGGCAGCACGTGCTCGTGCAGGGCTACCTCGATCGGCGCTGGGTGGCGCGCGCGTACACGCTCTCGGCGCCGGCGCGCCCCGGCGGCGACTACGAGATCACGGTGAAGCGCGAGGAGCTCGGGGTGTTCTCGCGGTGGCTGTGCGAGCGCGCCGCGGCCTCGCTGCTGCGCGCGTCGGCGCCGAAGGGAAGCTTCGTCCTCCCGGCGCCGCCCGTGGAGCGGGTGGTGTTCCTCGCGGGCGGCATCGGCGTCACGCCGGCGATGGCGATGCTGCGGGCGCTCGACGGCAGGGCCGGCCGCCCCGACGCGCGGGCCTTCCTCCTCGACTGGTCGGCGTCGCGCGCCCCGGATTTCGCCTATTTCGAGGAGGATCTGCGCGCGATCGCCGGCCGCACGCCCGGCGTCGCGTTCCGCTTGCGCGCGACGAAGGCGGAGGGGCGCCTGTCCAGGGAGCAGGTGGCCGAGCTGTATCCTTACCGGCCGGGATCGCGGGCGCTCGTGTGCGGTCCCGATGCCTTCATGCGCGACGCGCAGGAGCACCTGCGCGCGGCGGGCTGGCCGCCGGACGCCATCCAGCGGGAGCTGTTCAGCTCGAACGTCGACACCGCCGGCGAGGTCCGCCCGACGCCGCTCCGGCGCGCCGGCGCGGCGCGGGCGGCGCCGGCGGCTGGCGGCGTGTGTCCGGTCGAGCACGGGTCGTTTCACGTGACCCCCACCGCGCCCGAGGCGGTGCCGACCGAGGCCGAGGCGTTCCTGCGCCAGTGCTACGCGGAGCTCGGGGTGCCCTCGGCGGCGGACGAGCGCTGGCAGGAGGTGCGGGCGAGCCTGGAGAAGCACGGGACGTACACGCACCTGCCCGACGAGCTCGCCTATGGCGCCCGGCTCGCGTGGCGCAACAGCTCGCGCTGCATCGGGCGCTTCTTCTGGTCGACGCTCCACGTGCGCGATCTGCGCCACCTGAAGACGGAGGAGGAGATCTTCCAGGCGCTGGTGGAGCACCTCGATCTGGCGACCAACGGGGGCGACGTCCGGGCGACCATGACGGTGTTCAGGCCGGGTGAGCCGCGGATCCGCATCTGGAACGGCCAGCTGGTCCGCTATGCGGGCTACCGGCTCCCGGAGGGCGGCGTCCTCGGCGATCCGGGGAACGTGGAGCTGACGGACCAGGCGCTCGCGCTGGGCTGGCCGGGCGGGGAGCGGACGCGCTTCGATCTGCTGCCGCTGATCATCCAGATCGGCGACGGCCGGCCGAAGTGGTTCGAGCTGCCGCGGGAGAAGGTGCTCGAGGTGCCGATCGAGCACCCGAGGTATGCGTGGTTCGCCGAGCTCGGGCTGAAGTGGCACGCGCTGCCGGCGGTCTCCAACCTGGCCCTCGATCTCGGCGGGATCCAGTACACGGCGGCGCCGTTCAACGGCTTTTACATGGGCACCGAGATCGGCGCGCGCAACCTGAGCGACGTGACGCGGTACGACCAGCTGCCGCTCATCGCGGATCGCCTCGGGCTGGACCGGACGCGCAGCGACACGCTGTGGCAGGACGCCGCGCTGGTCGAGCTGAACGTCGCGGTGCTGCACTCGTTCCGGCAGGCCAAGGTGCGGATGATGGACCACCACACGCTCTCGGAGTACTTCAAGAAGTTCGAGCAGCAGGAGCGGCAGTGCGAGCGCCCGGTGTACGCGGACTGGACGTGGATCGTCCCGCCGATGTCGGCGTCGACCATGGCGGTGTTCCACACCAACATGGAGAACAAGATCCTGAAGCCGAACTACCTGTATCAGGACGATCCGTGGAAGCCGTCGAAGGACTAGGGTGCGGAAGGCGCCCTGCTCCGGCGGCTGCGCGCGTCAGCGGCCGCGGCCGCAGCGGAGCCGGCCGTTGTCGTTCTCGATGTCTCCTCTGCACCTCCTCCAGTCCACCATCCGTGTATTGTGGAAGTTGCCCCTCCGATCCTCGCAGCGGGCGAACAGCGTGCCTCGCTCCGTCCGGACGTTCCTGCACGTCTGGAGAGAGGAGCCGCGCGGCGGACGACCCCTGTCCTGGGCTTGCGCCACATCGCTGCTGGACAGCACGGCGGACAGCGAGAGCGCGCCGAGCGTATTCTTCATGGTTCCCCCCTTGGCACACCGCCCCGCAGAGCGATGCAGTTGAGGATTTTTCAGGGCGCGCGCCCCGGAGGCGCAATCCTGCTGGAACTGGGGACTTGGGCCCGAGCGTTCGAGCCGCAGAGACACCGCGGTTGCATAGGGGAGCGGAGCGCCGGAACGCTGGTCTTTCTGTTCTCTCGAAGCGCTGATCCTCTGTGTCGCCATGGATCGAGCGCTCTGCGTCTTTCAGCGAATGTCGGCCTACTCCTGCCCTGGCTCGCGGGCGGCGCACGCAGATGGCGCGTCTACCGCGCTGGCATGTGATATGGGGAGTTGGCCAGAAGGGGCACGGAATGACGACATCGCGCAGATCCTGGTCGGAGCCTGGCCTCCGCGCGCAGCTCATGGCGCTCATGGACACGGTGTTCCCCGGTCTGGCGCGGGTCATCGAGCGGGCGCGCGCGCTCGGCGCCGCCTGGGAGGACGTGACCACGCCGTTCGTCGCCTCGGCGGACGGCGCGCCGGTGAGCCAGGTCAGCGTGCTGTGCCTCGCCACGGTGCTGGACGGGCGACCGACGGACGTGGGCTGCATCCACGCGGTCTGCACGCATCCGGCGCACCGCCGGCAGGGGCATTTCGCGTCCGCCATGCGGGCGGCGCTCGTGTTCTGTGACGAGCGGTACCCGGCGGCGCTGCTCTGCACGGCGCAGCCGGAGCTCTACGAGCCGTTCGGCTTCCGGGTCGTCGACGAGCACAAGGTGGTCGCCGGGGCCGCGCCGCGGCTCGACCGGCGGCCGATGCGGCCTTTCCGGCTCGCCGACGAGGAGGATTGTGCGATCTTCCAGCGGCTCGCGTCGCGCCGCGCGCCTGCCTCGACGAGGCTGGGGGTCACCGGTCCGGCCGCGGTGTTCGTGGTCAACGAGCTGGATCGGCCGCTGTTCTACGCCGAGGATCTCGGTGCCATCGTCTCCCTGGAGATCGCCGGCGACGTCCTGTGCCTTTACGACGTCGTGGCCGCGGAGCTGCCGCCGCTCGACGAGATCCTCCACCGGCTGCCGGCGCCGGTGCGGCGCGTGGAGCTCTTCGCGTGCCCGGACGCGCTCGGCATGGCGGGGACGGCGGAGCCGCACGTCTTCGTGGACGGGGACGACGCCGTGGGCGGCGCGGGGGCGGTGCGGCTGATGGTGCGCGGGCCCTTTCCGGAAGGGCCACTGATCCTGCCGCGGCCGTTCCGGTGCTGAGGAGCGCCCGCGGCGGCGCTCAGCGCAGGGCCTGCTCTGCGCTGGACGCCGCGAGCGCCTGACCGTGCCACCGCTCCAGCGTCGCGAGGTCGGTGCACGCCTCGATGCGCGCCGCATCCTCCGGGGTGAGCGCGAGCTGCCGGTGCGCGAGCACGCGGCGCAGGGCCGCGCGCGCCTCGTCGAGGCGACCTTCGTCGACCAGACGCTGCTTCATCTTAGGATTGGCCGTGAGCAGGACTTCCAGGATGCGGTCCTGGCGCGCGTCGATCTCGGGATCGCCGGTCCTGGCGAACCGCCACAAGAGCTCCTCACGGGCCGTCGTCGACATGGGCAGGTACTTGGGTAGCATGGACAGCACCCATTCAAGCGGCCGGCGCGGCGCCACCCAGCGGGCGAACTCGTCGAGCGGCTGCCCCGAACGGGCGACAAGGAACGGCACCAGCTCGTCGCTCAGCGGGAGCTCGTTCGCCGCCACCCACACGAAGCAGCGCCCCAGCGGCTCCACCGCGTAGCAGCCAGGAGCGAAGCGAACGGGATGGCGCGTCTGCCTCAGCCACTCCGGTACGTGCGGCGCCGCCAACCAGAGCGGTGTCTCGCCCGGCCAGGACGGAGCGCTCTCCTCGACCCGTTGCACCTGCCTGGCCTGCCGGCGAAGCAGGGCCCGCTCCACCGCGCTCATGTCCAGATGGTCCCCCGCGAGCTTCAGCTCCACCACGATCTCTTCGTACATCTGCGCGGCCGGCCACGGAGCCGGCAGATGCGCAAGGATGCCGGGGCGGTGAATCACGAGCAGCCCGTCGGCCTGCACCTTCTCCAGCCTGATCTCGGGTGGATCCCGCCACATTACCGCACCGGCCGTGACCCGCTCTGTCTCTTCGGCAAACGTCCGCTTCGCGAACAGGTCCGGCTGACCCATGGTGTTGCGGGAGGTAGCAGACACGGAGCGCTGCAGCCAACGTCCTATGCAGGCGGCAATCTCACGGATCGCCGTCTGAGGGCAAATCTCGCGATGTCGCCGCTCCAAGCGCGATGAAATGTGCAATTCTTGAACTCAAACCGAGCTGTCTCCGTAAAGCACCTGGCAGGTACGTTGCCGCCGGTGTCTCGCCGTCAATGGCCTCGCGGACCGGCTGAGAGCATGTTATGCAGGAGGGCGTGCGGGTCTGCTTCACGATCGCGATGTCCGTCACATCGGCCGCCGTCGGCTTGAGCAGCGCCGGTTGCGCGGACGATCACGTCCCGGCCTCAGGAAGCCAATCCGGCGGCGGGGGTCTCGGCGGCAACGGCACCGGCGGCGGTGGGGGCCTCGGCGGCGGGGGTCTCGGCGGCAACGGCCCCGGTGGCAGCGGCCCCGGCGGCGGCGCGGAGGCGTCGTCCGCATCCAGCAGCGCAGAGGCGTCCAGCTCGGCCGGCGCCGGGGGAGGGGAGGAGGGGCGGCTCGACAGGTTCGGGATAGCGATGCTGCGGCCCACGCTGCCTTCGGGCAAAGCGTGGTTCTCGACCTGGGACAACGGCGTCGCGCGCACGTTTTCGGGGATCGATCCGGCCGACGCCTGGTTCGACGCCGACCACGGCGATGCGTCCTATGACACCGACGGCCAGGGCATTCTCAAGATCAGCGGCCGCGTCCCGCGGATGTACGTGCACGACCCTGCGCTCGCCGACCCGTGGCGCGACGTCGAGGTCACGATGTATTTCCTGCGGGCCGCTGATGACGGGACACCTTATGGCGGCCTCGTCGCCATGACGCGCACCAACCACGGCACGATCGGCGACGAGGACGTCGACAAGTGCGACACGCGCGGGATCGCCGCCCGCATGCGCTACGACGGCAAGATCGATTTCGAGAAGGAGACGAATCACCCCGCCTCCTCGGCCATCCTCGGCAAGACGTACTGGGAAGGCGGCATGCCGGAGCAGGTATGGATCGGGTACAAGCAGCTCGTCTACGACCTGCCGAACGGCGATGTGAAGCAGGAGCTCTGGATCGACGAGACCGACGGCGCGAGCGGAGGCACCTGGGTGAAGATCCACGAGCACGTCGACAAGGGGACCGACTTCGGTGTGGGAGGCGAGCCCTGTCGGCCGGGCATCGATCCCGCAATGAAGCTCACGCGGGAGCCGACACGGGAGGGCTCGGAGACCGGCAAGCCCAACATCAGCGTCTATTTCCGGAGCGATGGGGTGGGCTCCGACGGGCTCCTGTACAAGAAGGGCAGCGTCCGCGAGATCGTGCCCTGACGGCGCCCGCGCACGAGCGGACGAGGGAGAGCATGTACGACCGGTTCCTGCGGGAGCGCCGGGGTGGCTAGGATATGCTCGGCGGCGGATGCCCAGCTCGTCGCCGAATCCCTCCGGAACCCCGCTCGGGCAGGGCGCCCGCCTCGGTCCCTTCCGGCTCGTCCGGCAGCTCGGCAGCGGCGGGTTCGCGCCGGTCTGGCTCGCCGAGGAGATCTACGAAGGCAGGAAGCTCCGCGACGTCGCCATCAAGCTCTTCTTCGTACCCGAGCAGCTCTCGGGCTCCCCCGACGCGACGGCCGCGTGGCGAGACACGATTCTCGACGAAGCGCAGGCGCTCTGCCGGGTCGAGCACCCGAACGTCGTGCGGTTCTATTCGTTCCAGCGCGACGACGCCCTCGGCGTTGTCGGCCTGGTGATGGAGTATGTGGCCGGCACGAGCCTCGATGAGCTCTCTCGCGAGGCAGGCCGCCTCCCCGAGCGCGCCGTCCTCGAAGCGGCGTCCGCCGTCGCCTGGGCGCTCTCCGCGGTGCACACCGCCGGGCTCGTCCATCGGGACGTCAAGCCCGCCAACGTCGTCCGCGGGTCGGGCGTCTACAAGCTGATCGATTTCGGGATCTCCGGGGGAAACGCGCGGAGCTGGGTCGAGCGGGGGCTCGCCGCCCCCACCGGGCCGCCGCCCACCGTGGCGGTCGACGGGTACTCCGGCACGGTGCTGGCCGAGGAGCCGGCGGGCGCGACCATGACCTTGAGCGTGCCCGCGGTCGCCGGCCCCGTCCGGGAGCTGGGCTCCGTGCTCGCGGGCACACCCGGCTACATCGCTCCAGAGTGTGCCGTCGGCCAGTCCGCCACGCCCGCCAGCGATCTCTACGCGCTCGGCGTCCTGATCTTCCGCCTGAGGACCGGCAGCCTCCCCGCCGAGCTCGAGCAGCGCAGCGGGGAGCCCGCGCACTGGCTCCTCGTGCCGCGGCGACCGGCTCCCCCGCTCGAGGCGCTCGTGCCCGATCCGACGACGGCGACCGGCCTCCTCTCTCGCCTCACGGCGACGCTGGTCGCCCTGGATCCTCAGAGCCGCCCCCGGCACGCCGATCAGGTCGCGCGCGAGCTCGATCGCATCCTCGCCGCGCTCGATCCCGAACTCGCCCCGCCAGGGAGCAAGGAAGGGTCGCAGCCTCCACTTCGCGGGTCCGATCGGTCCGCGCGGCCGGCGCCCGACGATCGTCCCGCGCGGCCGGCGCCCGACGATCGTCCCGCGCGGCCCCCGCCCGACGGCCGGCCGCCGCTCCTCGGGCGGCGAGCCGAGCTCGACGCGATCGCGCGCGCTGCGCAGGCCGCGCAGGAGGGCCGCGTGCGCGGGATCGTGGTGGGCGGCCACCAGGGGATCGGTCGCAGCCGGCTGCTCGATGCGGCGGTCGAGCGCACCGGATGGGACCTGCGCCACGTCGTCCGGCTCCGGTGCCTGCCCGAGCGGCGGAGCCCGTTCTATCCGCTGCGCCGCGCCGCCGAGGAGCTCGGCGAGAGCGACCTCCCCGAGCTCCGCGCGCTCCCCGCGGCGCTGGAGCGGGCGCTGTCGCCGGCGCTGCTCCCCTCCGCGGACGAGGTAGCGCACACGGTCGAGGCCATCGAGGACGCTCTGCTGCGGGCGAGCGCCCGCGAGCCGCTGCTGCTCCTCGTCGACGATCTTCAGTGGGCCGACGCGGCGACGCTGGAGCTGATCAAGCTGCTCCTGCGGCGCGCCGCCGCGGAGGCGCAGGGCCGGCTGCTCGTGATGGCGGCCGCGCGCAGCGAGCCGAGCCGGCCCGCGCCCCTGCGCGCCCTGCTGGGCGAGGTGCGCGCGCGGGTGTGTCCCGGGGTGACCTACCTCGGCCTCGCGCCGCTCGACCCCGAGGCCTCCGCCGAGCTCGCGCAGGCGGTGGGCCGCGGCCTGCATCCAGAGGCCACGCAGGGCGGGGCCGCGGCGCTCGTTGCCCCGCTTGCCCCGCTTGCGCCCGCGCTGGAGCGGGCCGTGGTCGCGACGTCCGGAGGCGTGCCCTTCTACATCGTGCACGCGATCATGGCGTGGCACGAGAGCGGCGCCCTGGCGCTCCGCGACGGGACCCTCTGCGCCGCCGACGACCGGGCCCTGCGGGGAGAGGTCCCCGGCGTGGCCGATCTGCTCGAGGCCCGGGTGGCCTCGTTCGCCGCCGACAGCGCCGCCGAGCGCAGCGCCCTGCGGACCCTCGCCGCGGTGGCGCTCTGCGGCGGCGGGCTCGGCGTCGACGTGCTCCTGCGCGTCGTGGGGGACGACGAGCGCGCCGAGGCGGCGCTCGAGGCGCTCGGCGGGTCGGGCGTGCTGACGGCCTCCGGCGACGCGCAGGAATACAGCTTCCCGCAGGAGATGCTGCGGCAGGCGGCGCTCCACCTGACGCAGCGGCGGCCGTGGTTCCAGCGGCTGCACCGGGCGCTGCTCGACGCGCTCGCGGAGGGCGCGCAGGGGCGCGTGGACGCGGGGCTCCTCGGCGCGGGCTACGAGCGGCTCGGCGCCGTGGCCGAGGCGCGCCGCTGGCTCGGCCGCGCGATGGCCGAGGCGGCCGCCGCGGGGCTCTTCGAGGAGGCGGCGGCGTTTGCGGATCGGCTGGCCGCGCTCGCGGCGGATCCCGAGGCGCGCGCCGGCCTCGAGATCGACGCGGTCCGGGCGCTCATCCAGGGGCGGAAGCTCGAGGAGGCGAGCCGGCGGCTCGCGCGCCTCTCGGAGCACGCCGTCGTGGCGCGCGGAGGGCCGCTCGACGTGCGCCGGCGCATCCACCGGCTCGAGGTGGCGCGCGGGCTCAGCGAGGCGGGGGCCGACGATCCGGGGCTGCTCGCCGACGCGGACGCGCTCGGCGAGGCGGCGCTCCGCTGCGAGGCGCGGATGGCGCTCGCGGGGGTCGCCGCCGGGGATCGCGCGATGGAGCTCGCGGGCGAGGCGGTGGAGCTCGCGGCGGGCGCGGGACCCGCGGCCGAGCTCGCGGCCCGCGTGCTCCGGTGCGAGCTGAACTACGCGCAGAACCGCCGCGATCACGAGCTGCTGGAGCGCGATCTCCAGCGCGCGCTCGCCATCGCGGCGCCGCTGGCCTCGGCGTGGCACAGGGTCCACATCGGGGGCGATCTCGCGGTGCTCGAGGCCGAGCTCGGGCGGACCGGCGTGGCGATCGACCGGCTGCGCAGGCTCGTCGCCGAGGCCGAGCAGCAGGGGATGCGGGGCCAGCTCCGGCTGCTCCTGCAGAACCTCTCGGCCTTCCTGATGCGCGAGGGGCGCGCCGCCGAGGCGGCGGAGGTCGCGCGGCGGACCGCGGAGCTCGCGGCGCAGGACGGCGACCCCGCGCTCCGCGCGGCGGCGCTCTCGCTCCTGGCGGCGGCGCTCACGCGGGCGGGCCGGCCCGCCGCCGCGCTGGAGAGCGCAGATCAGGCCGAGCAGCTCCAGCGGGCGCGGGGGGACCGATACCACGCGCTGACGCTGCTCCGGCGCGCCGAGATTCACTGGGAGCTGGAGCGGGTGGGGGAGGCCCTCGAGGACGCGGTGGAGGCCCGGCGCGTGGCCGAGGAGCACGGCGACGACAGCATCGCCGCCGGCGCGCGCCTGTGGGCGGCGCTGCGCCGCGCGCAGCTCGGCAAGATCGAGGCGGAGCGCCGGCGGCTCGTCGGGGAGGTGCGCGCGTCGAGCCCGCGCGTCATCGGCCTCCTGCGGGGCCTCCTGCCGGAGATGGCGGCGTGGCTCGATGAGGGGTGATCTAGCGCTTTGCACAATCCGCCCATCCAGCGGATCGCGCCCAGGTCGCGCGAGCTGGCGCGAGACCGGGAAGCACAGGATCGGCCGTGGCGCGAGAGCGCGGCCATGGCGGGCATCGAGTGAAAACTGCCTGTTGCCGAGGCGATCCGCGCTCCTGGAGGCGAACCGAGCGCGGCTGCTCATGAAGGAGCGCACGATGATCCGTCGCGAACACGAGTGTCGAGGAGGTCGCTGACGCCATGGGGATGTGCCGGCTTGCTTCAACCGTCGCGCTTTGCGTCACCGCGGCGCTCACCGGCTGCTTCGGGGCGCCGGGCTATAGCGGTCCGCGAACGGGGCATTTCGACGGTCACGAGTTCCACAACGATCCCAGGGTGTCGCAGCCAGGCGTGGGGGACGTCTTCCGCTGGATGTCCTCGAGCGAGGAGGTTCGCTGGTGTGAGGCGCCCCCGGTCGTGCCCACCCAGCCGCCCGCCCGGGTCGACGAGGGCATCCGTGTCACCTTCGTCAACCATGCGACGGTCCTCGTGCAGATGGACGGCATCTCGGTCCTCACCGATCCGGTCTGGTCGGAGCGCGTCGGCCCCGCCTCGTTCGTCGGCCAATCGCGCCAGGCCGACCCTGGGGTCCGCTTCGACGATCTTCCGAGGATCGACGCCGTGGTGCTCAGCCACTCGCACTACGACCATTGCGACGTCGCGACGTTGGACGCGCTCGAGGAGCGGTTCGGCATGCCCGTCTTCGCCGGCCTCGGCTCTGCGGCCATGCTCGCAGCGCACGACGTCGGCGGCGGCGAGGACCTCGACTGGTGGCAATCGGCGCCCGTGGGCGAGAGCGGCGTGACCGTGACCATGACGCCGGCGCGCCACGGGTCGCAGCGTGGCCTCGGCGACCGAAATGTCGTGCTCTGGGGCGGCTTCGTGCTGAAGGGCCCGTCCGGGTCGGTGTTCTTCGCGGGCGACACCGCATTCGCCCCGCACTTCGCCGAGATCAGGCGAAGACTCGGCGCCCCCACGGTCGCGCTCCTTCCGATCGGCGCCTACCGGCCGCGCTGGTTCATGCAGAACGTCCACCTGGATCCGGCCGACGCCGTGAGCGCCCACCAGGCGCTCGGCGCGGAACGCTCGGTCGGCATCCACTGGGGGACATTCGATCTCTCCGACGAGGGCAGGTTCCAGCCTGCGGGGGAGCTGATGATGGCGCTGCGGAGAGCGCGCGTGCCGGAGGCGAACTTCGTCGCGGCAGAGAATGGCGAGAGCTTTCTGTTCGGCATGGCAGGGCCGAATTAGGGACGAGGACCAGGACTGGGACCAGGAGCGAGGCGCGTCGGTCGGCCTCCACGGAGTGGACGTCGTGGCGCGCGGGGAGACCGCCTCGACCGTCGACGCGGTAGCCGCCAGGCTGTCGGCTCTCCCCGACGCCGTCGTTGCGCTGACGGGGGGCTCGGAGCTCGTCGTTGGCGTACGGGACGCTCTGCGCCGCGCCGGCGTTCGGAACATCAAGACGAAGACCTACTGGATTCCCGCAAGGGCGGGGCTGGACTGAGAGAGCGCGCGCTCGATTCGCGACGCGCCAACGTGGGCGCCCGTTCGGCGCTCGTCGCGAGCTTCGCCCCGATGCTCAACGGGCCCGCGCCGTCGTGGACCCAGAGAGCGCCCTGGGCCTGTTGATCGCCGGGTACGTGTCCCTCGACGTGGAGCGCCGGAGCGCGAGCACGCCAAGGCCGGCGGAGTGCGATGGGCAACAGCCCGCGGGCGCATGCATTCCTCCACGCGCTCACCCTCGTGGCGCGACGGGTACCAAGCGGGTCAGCGGCCCTGAGGCCGCCCGCTGGAGCGAGGCGAGGAGAGGTCGACGGCCAGCTCCTGTCGCTGTCGCGGCGGCGCTCGCCGCGTGACGCGCCGATGCCACTTACGGATGCCACGGATCTTTTCTCACGAAATCGACACCCACCGACCGGAAGCCCTGGTAGCCTCCAGCGCGCTGCTCGTCCTGCAGCGACGTCGAGGGATCGTGCGGCGAGGGCGGCGCTCGGGCGCGACGTTCCTCTTGACCCTGCACGGGCTCATCGCGCGCGCACGCGCGTGCCACAGGTCGACTCGCCGGGCCAAGAAAGCGGACGACGTCCACGAGCCGGCGCTGGTAGGCTTCCGGCCATGCTCTCCATCGAACCGCCGGATCCCCACATCGTCTCCCATTGGTTCGCGCAGTTCCTGGCCGTGTTCGGCTTCGGGTTGGGCTTCGTACGCCGCCACCGCCGCCCGCGCTCCTGACGCGCCTCTCCGCCGGCTGCCCGCCGGCGCCCCCGACGTGCCCCCCTTCGACCCCCGCCGATCTGCCCAGGGTTTTTGGCCTCCTCGGTGTAGCCAAGTAGCCTCGCCCGCATGTTGCTCCACGTGTCCGGCCCTTCGCCGGCGGCGGGGCGGGTGTTCGGGCCATGAACTTGGTGCTCCTGGCCTACGCGGCGACCGCGGGGGCGGCGGCGCTCGCGTGGGCCATGGCGCGTCGGAAGCCCGATCACCGGCCGATCGCCTGGCTCCTCACCCTCTACCTGCTCGCGAACCTCGGTCGGCGCGCGCTGCGGGAGCTCGTCATCGCGCCTGCGCGCGACGCTATCCGGGCGCAGGGCCTTGATCCAGCGGCCATCCCGTTCACCGGCTGGGAACGTGTAGCGGTCGACATCGACGGTGCGTTGTTCATCTCCTGGCCCGCCGGCGTCGCCGCGCTCGCGATCTGGGTCTTCACGAAGCGCCGACCATGGGGCGTCCTGATCGCCTACGCAGCCGCCATGGCGTTTATGGTGGCGACCTACCCGCGCGGAGCTGACCTCCAGCGTCTCTATCTGGCCGTCGAGCTCGCCGCGCTGTGCGCGTCGCTCGGCTGCCTTCTGGTCTGGTTCCGGTCGCGTGAGCCGCTGACGCTCAAGGCGCTTGCGACCGGCATCATCGTCTCTGTCGAGCTCGCGATGGTCACGGGCGGTCCCTACCGCGGCAACATCTTCCTGACCTGGCAGAGAGCCCAGCAGATCCTCATCGTGATGTTCATGGCCCTTATCGCGGTCCACGCGGCGAGCATATGGCGATCTCGGGATTCGACGTAGCGCTGTGCCATCTTGTCCTCTTCGCGTTTGCGGCGATCTACCGCGCGGGGCGGGACTTCGCCGCAAGGCGCCTCACGTCTGCCGAGCTCGTCGCGCAAGCAGGCGTCGTCAGCGCTCTCGTCGCGCGCTACCTCCGAGGTCGCCGGGCGACACGCGAGGACGTCAAAGACCTCGCGCAAGACGTGCTCCTCGCCGCATGGGAGGCCAGCGAAGAGGACCGCTTCCGCCCCGACCCGGACGTACAGCCCGCAGAAGCACTTCGTGTCTGGATACGGGCGCTGGCCTATCACCGCGTCCGCCATCACCTCGAAAGTGCCCGGGTGCAACGCGAGGAGATCGTCGCGACCCCGCCCCACGCCGAGCACGAGGCACCAACTCCTGATCAGGCCATCGAGCGCGAGGAGCGGCGTCTTGCCCTCCTCGAGGCGCTGCACCAGCTACCCGTGCACGAGGGCGACGTGATCATTGCCCACGACATCTTCGAGATGTCGATCGAGGACGTGGCCGAGCAGCAAGACGCGCCGGTCAGCACGGCTTACAGGTGGCGCTCCCGCGGGATCGATGCGCTGATCAGGGCGCTGCGGCCGCGGCGAGGGTGAGCGACGGGCGCACCTGGACGCCTTGCCCCGCCGCCTGCCCACGGGCAGGCTTCCGTCGTGGGCCAGTCCGCCGAGAAGCAGCGCCGCGCCACGTACGCCGACCTCGAGGCCGTCCCGCCGCACAAGGTGGCGGAGCTCATCCGGGGCGTGCTCCACGTCATGCCCCGGCCGGCGCCGCGACATGCGAACGCCGCGTCGTCGCTCGGGGCCGACCTGCACGGTGCCTTCCAGCGCGGGCGAGGGGGCCCCGGCGGCTGGCGGATCCTGCACGGGCCCGAGCTGCACTTCCCCGACCCGCACGCGCCTGGTGAGATCGACGCGCTCGTGCCGGACATCGCCGGCTGGCGCCGCGAGCGCATGCCCGAGCTGCCCGAGACGGCGTACTTCGCGCTCGCCCCGGACTGGATCTGCGAGGTCCTGAGCGCCTCCACCGAGGACGTCGACCGCGACGAGAAGATGCCGATCTACGCGCGCGAGGGCGTGCGGCACGCGTGGCTTGTCGACCCCATCCAGCGGACGCTGGAGGTGTACGTGCTCGGCGCGGATCGCCGCTTTGGACCTGCGGTGGTCCACCGCGACGCCGCCCGCGTCCGCGTCGAGCCGTTCGACGCCGTCGAGCTCGAGCTCTCGGTGCTCTGGGCGAGGTGACCTGCAGCCGCGCTGACGCGGGCGCTTAGGCCGCAGAGCGACCGCTGGCGCTGTCGGCCAGTCGCTGGATCGGTGCAAGGGCGAGAGGCGGGGAGGTGGTATTGCCAGGCGAGGCTGGTGACTGCTCCTGGCATTTTCCCTCGAAGAGCGTGGGGCAGGTCGACCTCGCCGCGACCAGCCGCGAGCTCCTTCTCGTGCCTCCGCGCCACGGTCGACCGGGCTCTGGTCGCCCGGGGTACCCGGCCGTCGGCGCGAATCTTGCGCGACGACACGACACGCCGTCGCCCTCCGAGACCTGGCAACGGGAATACGTAGTTACGCAGCGGCGGCCGATCTGCGGGATGACGGGGATAGGCCGCGGAAGGTCACAGCCTATCTGCGGGATCATGGAGATAGGCCATGACGAGCCGCGACGTATCCTCGGGAACATGGAGATAGGGGGCCATGGTTCGCGGCCTGCATGGGGAAATGGGTAGATATGTCGCGCATCACAGCTGATTGCGACGTTGGGCGGGCGTCGACCCGAGATGACCGAACCCCGGGAGCCGCCATGGATGTGCAGCGATGCGGTGCCGCTCGTTGGCGGCCGGCACGGGGTGGAGCCTGTCGATCTCCGTAGCGACGCGACCCGACCGCGGGCATGGTGGGCGCTGTGACGACCACGCCCCACGACGCGCCGCCTCCCCGTGGCAACCCTTACACGGATCGACAAGGCGGGAGCCGCCGAGCTGGACGTCTGGGCCGGCTTGGTGGTCACGGCCTCGTCCGTCGACGAGGTGCTGGGGGCGAAGGTGCCGCCCAACAAGGCAATGCAGCCGACGCGTGCGCAGCCTCGCTCCGCTCGGCGGCGCACGCGCGGGCTGATTGCTAGGGCGTTCGGCGAATAGAGGAGATGTAGACAAAATGGTGTTATCGGCAAAAGCAAAGAAACTTGTCGCCGAGATCACGAACGGAAACGTGATGTTGGGCGACCTGCGAACGCGTGGCAAAGAGATCAAGAAAGACCACGACCTGGCCATGGAGCTTTGGTCAACGGGCGAATACTATCCTCGTCTACTCGCGACCCTCATCTTCGATAAGAAGCTCCTCACGGAAAACGTCATCGATCAGCTTGCATCGGATGTGCTTCGGTATGACGCGGAAGAAAGCAACCAATTGGCTGACTGGCTGTTGGCAAACCAGCTCGCCAAAGACAAGAAGCTGGTCTCCCTCATAGCGACGTGGGAGAAGAGTCCTTCCCCGATTCTGCGTCGCTGGTTCTGGTATCACCAAGCGCGCTTGCGCTGGGTCGGGCAAGCTCCTCCCGGTAATAGTGCAGAGCTGCTTGACTCCCTGGAAAACGATATGGCCGATGCTGAGCCCGCGGTTCAATGGGCGATGAATTTCTGCGCTTGCCAGATTGGTGTTCACGAGCCTGAATTTCGATCCAGATGTATCAAGCTCGGGGAAGCATTAGGGCTCTACAAGGACGACCATGTTGCCAAAAACTGTACGCCGTCATACTTGCCCGAGTTTATCAGAATCGAAGTGGCCAAGCGTGAATGACACCGAAAGGGACAGGGCGCAGGACACGCCCATGGGCAAGCCAGCGCTCGACCTCTCCAAGCTCACCGCGGACGAGAAGCTGGATCTGGTCGATGACCTCTGGCGAAGCCTTTCTTCGGACGACCTTCCTCCGAGCTCCGCGCTGAGCTTGACCGCCGCCTTGATCGCCTCGAGCTCGAAGGCCCCATCGGTGTCCCCTGGGACGACGTCCGTGCCGAGATGACCACCGACGAGCCGTGAGCCGCGTTGTCCTCCTCGCCGAAGCTCGCGCCGAAGCCCTCGGGACCTTCCGCTGATACCAGGAGCAGCGGTCTGGGCTTGGCGCCGTCTTCCGACGAGAGCTGGACGACGCCATCCAACACATCCGGAGCGCACCGCTCGCGTACCCGCCGCTGTACCGGGGCGTCCGGCGCGTACTCGTCGAACGTTTCCCGTACGCGGTCTTCTGCCGGATTCTGCCCGCCGCCATCGTGGTTGTTGGAGTGATCCACGGCCGCCGACATCCTCCCGAGTGGAAGCGCCGAACGTGAGCGAATTCCGGAATGGCGGCCACGCATCCAACGAAATGGCGTTTTCGCGGCGGCGGAGAGGCGATCACGAAGCGAGCGGCGCTCCCCCTATGTCTCAGGGCGATTGTCGCCTCAGCCTGGCAGTCACCGCTCGCGCACACCGGCGCGTCGGCGCGCTCACCACGAGAAGCGCAACGTGACCTCATCCGCGTCTGGCTCGTCGAACGACCAGCCCGTCTGGGTCGCGTCGACCTGCTTGCCCGTCACCTGCTCCAGCGCGCGGCCGGCGAAGCCGGCGCACAGCGGTCCGAGGTGCTCGAACCCTGCGACCTCGGTCACGAGCAGCGTCGCCTCGTTCCGCTCGATCTGCGAGCAATCCACCCGGAGCGTCCCGCCGACCATATCCTGCGCCCAGAAGTCGGGGAACTTCCGGAGGAAGAGCCGAACGTTCATCACCCTGAGAAGCAGCTTCATCAAGGTGTTCGCTTCCTTCTCGAAGACCGTCCGGCCGCACCTCACGACGTCCAGGTAGCTCTGCGATGGCTCGTTGTGGACCTGGACGATGCCGCGCAGCACCTCGACGTAGTAAGCGCGAGGGTACCACGCCGTGCTGGACATGGTGGCCAGCGCCCTCCTGAGCTCCTGCGAGAGCCCGTGACGAACCCGGCGGACCCCAGCCTCGTCACACAGCACGTCCGAGTAGGCTGCTGCATTGAGAATCAGAGAGCCCCGGGTCATCGGTTCTTGCATACATGCGCTCTCGTGGAAAATCTGGCGGACACAGCAGAAGAAGAGAGCGACGGGTCGCCTCCGTCAAGGCGGCTTGAGCGCGCAGGTAAAGGAAGCCGGATCGCAGCGCGAGGAAGTGTGGCGCGGCACACCGAGGTTGCGGGCCTCGCCGAGCGTGGAGAATGTCCTCGGCAAGCTCGAGGCGGAGCGCCGGCGGCTCGTCGGGGAGGTGCGCGCGTCGAGCCCGCGCGTCATCGGCCTCCTGCCGGAGATGGCGGCGTGGCTCGACGGGGGTGATCAGTTCACGGCTTGGGGGCCGTCGTGCCCGGGTTGTAGTGAACGATGATGCCGCGGTCCTTGTTGCACTTCTGGACCTTCTCGTCCCACACGCAGCCCTCCGGGCAGGGCTGCACGCTGGGATCGCCCGTGGGGCAGATCTCGGCCTCGCCTTCCTTGGCGGCGGGCTGCTCGGGCGCCTGCGCGCCTCCGCAGGCAGAGAGCATCCAGCTCAGGACGGGGAGCACCAGAACGATCGCCGATCGACGCATGCAGACCTCCACGAGCCCGCGATGCGTGGGCTCCGGCGTCGACGTCTACCAATTCCCGGGCCTGCGGGGCCAGCGCTTCCGCGCGGCCAGGACGAGCGCCGCGGCGAGCGCGGCGAGCGCCGGCGGAGCGCTCGGGCCGCCCTCGCCGGCCGCGCAGGCGCACCCGCGCGGGCTTGCGGCCACGCGCGCGAAGGCCGGCGCGACCTGCCTGCCGTCGAGCGCGGCGCCCTCGCCGGAGGTGATGAAGCCAGCCCACGCGTGCGGGTGCGGGCGCTCACGCCGGATCTCGAGCTGCGCCGACCGCAGCGCCTCGCTGCGCCCTCCGCCGCGCGCGAGCGCCGCGTAGTACGACGTCATGAGATCCCGCGTTGCCATGTCGCCGACCTTCCACAGGCTCATCACCTGCGTCTCCGCCCCGGCGAGGAGCAGCGCGCGGCGGAGCCCGTAGACCCCGTCGCCGCGCGGCACCTCGCCGAGGCCGGTCTCGCAGGCCGAGAGCACCACGAGCTGGGTCCCGTGGAGGTCCAGCGAGGAGATCTCGAGCGCGGTCAGGATGCCGTCGTCCTCGTCCGAGCTGCTCCGCCGCGCGTTCGCGCCGGCCAGCGCCAGGCCCGAGCGCAGGAGCGGGTTCTCGCGAAAGGCGGGGCCCTCGATCGCGGCGCCGCGGGTGCCCGCCGGATCGGCCGGGGAGCCCTGGTCCGGGAGGAAGAAGCCGTGCGTCGCGATGTGCAGCACGCGCGGCCGCTGCGCCCGCTTGAGGGCCTCCTCGGTGGCTGACGGGCCTGTCAGGACCGTCGCGCTGGCCAGCGCGCTCCGCACCGCCTCCGCCTCGCGCTCCGTGCCCGGCAGAGGCGGGAAGCGCGCCCCGGCCAGCTCGGCGGAGCGCAGCCCGCGCGTGGCGTCGTCGTCCGGCGCGAGCTCCGAGGGGCTGCCGAACGCGGGATCGGCGATGACCAGCACGCCTCCACGCGGCGCTCCGGCCTGCGGCGCTCCGGCCTGCGGCGCCACGGCGCCCGCGGCGCGCAGCAGATCTCGCCCGCTGGTCAGGTAGGTGAACGAGGCGCGCTCGATGAGATAGCCGCCCTCCTCGTCGACGAGCGCGGCGAACGGCACGAGGTTCAGCGCGCCGTCCGGGCTGAGGAGCAGCCAGCGCGCGGGTCCGAGGGCGCCCCGGATCGGCTGCATCACGAGCGCGTCGAGGCGGCGCGCGCGCTCCCGGGGGTCTCGCTCCGGGTTCGAGAGGTCCCGCGAGAGCTCCGCGGCCGCCGCGTCGATGGCGGCGGCGTCGCCGAGATCCACCCCCGTGACGTCCCCGCGCCGCCCGACGACATACGCCGCGTAGCGAGGCTTGCCCCACGTGGGCCGCACCGGCGGCCCGAACGGGTCGTGGGGCCGGTACTGGACGATCTCGACGAGCGCCGCCCCGTCCGGGATCGCCGCCTGCACGGCCTCGACGGTGATCGGCGGCTCCTTCGCGTCCGCCGGGCGCGCGGCGCGCGTCCGCGCGGCGAGCTGGAACTCGAGCCGCTGGCGCTCGGCCTCGAGCTGCTCCACCTCGCGCTGGTGCTCCTCGGCGGGGAGGTCGATCGGGCCGCGCGTGATCGCGGTGGACAGCTTCGCGTCGAGCTGCGTGAGGGCGCCGAGGAGCGCCCGGCCCTCGGCGTCGAGGCTCCGCCGCAGCGACGCGAAGCTCTCGGCGATGGCGTCGAGCGCGAGCCCCTTGCGCCGGAGGATCGACCGCAGGGCGAGCCGCGCCGCGGCCTGGTCGCGCGGGGCACCCTGGAGGTGCAGCGAGAGGGTCGCGTCGGTGTCGCGCTGGACGAGGCCCATGTACAGGCGCTTCTGCCGCTCGGAGCCCCTCGCCAGGTTGGCCCGGGCGCTCCGGTCCTGGAGGCCGGCGGCCCGCTCGCGCGTCCGCACGGCGACGGCGGTCCGGCCCTGCGCGACGTGCAGGTTCGCGAGGTGCCCCAGCGCGCGGACGATGGCCGGGTGATCCGGCGCGAAGAGCCGCTCGCGGATCACAAGCGCCTGGAGGAGCAGCGCCTCCGCCCCGGGATCGCCTTTGCGGGTGAAGAGCACGCCGAGCTCCTCCAGCAGATCGGCGCGCACCGCGCTCTGCGCCGGGAGCGCGGGATCGAGCCGCGGGCGCAGGTCGAGGAGGCGCCGCTCGGCCTCCTCGACCTGCCCGCGCCGCAAGGAGAGCTGCGCCGCGCGCAGATCCGGGATCGCGTAGGCCCACCCCGAGCCGCCGGTGGCCTCCCTGAGGATCACGCGCATCCTGTCGAGCGCCTCCGCGAAGGAGCGCAGCGCGCGCCGCTCCAGGTACAGCCGCGCGAGCGAATCGACGGCATAGAACTCACCCCAGCCCTGGAGGAGCGGCTGGGCTCGCTTCAGGAGCTCCTCGGCGCTCTGGAGGTCCCCGAGGTCCAGGTAGACGTTGCCGAGCCGGGCATAGAGCATCCCTTCGTCGTTGAAGGAGGGCTGCTCGCGCGTCAGCCCCCGCACCAGCAGCGCCTCGGCGCGCGCGTAGTCGCCGTAGCCGAGGTAGAAATGCGCGAGCTCGCTATCGACCCCGGAGGTGCCCTCCAGCAGCGCGAAGTACCTGTCGGCGAGGGCGGCGCCCTCGGCCAGATCGTCTCTCTCCACGGCCGCTCTCCAGCGCCCGTGGGCCGCGGCGACATCCTCGCTCGCCGGCTCGGCGGGGCTCGGCTGCGCGGCGATCGGCGCGGGCCGGGCCGCCGAGACGAGCGCCGCCACGGCGAGCGCGAGGAGCCGCGCGCGGCGGCGTGCGCCGCGCGACGTCGGCGACCCGGGCGAGGCGCGTTCTACCGAGCGGCGGGAGCGAGGATCGATGTCGCGGTCGGCGCGCTCGGGGCGGCGGGGTGGCATCGCGGAGCAGCGTAATCTGCCCCTGCGCGCCTCGTCGACCGTTCGGCTAGGCTCGCCGCCCTCGTCGCCCATGCTCCGCTCTCGACTGATGATCCTCGCCGCCGCGGTCCTCTGGTCCACCGGAGGGGCGGCCATCAAGCTGATCTCCCTCGACGGGTGGCAGGTCGCCTCGGCCCGCGCGTTCATCGCGGCGCTCGCGCTGGGCCTGGCCATGCCGGGCGCGCGCCGCCTCCCCTCGTGGCGCACGCTCGGCGTCGCGGCGATCTACGCCGCCGTCATGGTGCTGTTCGTGCAGGCCACCAAGCTGACGACGGCGGCGAACGCGATCTTCCTTCAGTCGACCTCGCCCGTGTACGTCCTCTTGCTCAGCCCCTGGCTGCTGGGCGAGCGGCCCTCGCGCGGCGAGAGGATCGCGGCCCCCATCTTCATCCTGGGACTCGCGCTCTTCTTTCTGGATCAGCTCTCCGCGGGGCAGCTCCTCGGCAACGCCCTGGCGCTCCTCTCCGGGCTCGCGTTCGCGCTGTGCATCATGAGGTTCCGCGCCGCTCCGGACGACAACCCCGCGGTGCTCGTCTGGGGCAACGTCCTCGCGTGGCTCGGCGCGCTGCCGATGGCCCTGGGCGGCGCGGCCCGCCCGGGGCTCGTCGACCTCGGGCTCCTCGTGTTCCTCGGCGCGGTGCAGATCGGCGTGGCGACCGCCCTGTTCAGCCGCGGCATGCGCCACACGCCGGCCGTCGAGGCCTCGCTGCTGGTGCTCCTGGAGCCGGTGCTCAACCCGGTCTGGGCGCTCCTCCTCGTCGGGGAGCGCCCCGGGATCTGGTCGACGGTGGGCGGCGCTGTCCTCCTCGGCGCCACCGCCTGGCGGGTCCTGATGGCAGCGCGCGCCACGCCGCAGCGAGCGCCGGCGCCGAGCAGAGGAGGATGAACGTCGAGGCGTGAACGCCGACGCGTGAACGCCGACGCGTGAACGTCGACGGGAGAGAGGAGGCTCGATCCTGGCTGGATCAGGCCCGCCGCGGGGCGCGGCGAGCCGCTGGGACGGCGTCGCGGCCGCCTCGCGCGGCCGCGGCGCGCCTCACTTCGCCTCGACCTTCACGTTGGCGTTCGCCTTGAAGCTCGCCTTCCCGCCCGCGCCGCCGCCGCTGTCGTCGTCCGCGGGCACGGTCGCCTTCAGCTCGAACGACGGCGGGGTGTTGGGATCGCACTCCGGCGGCGGCCCGAACCCGTCGGCGTTGAACTTCCACGCGAGCGACCCCGAGGCCGACGGATCCTTCCGGATCGCCTTGATCTCCACCTCGTGCTCCCCCGCGCGCGCCGGCGTGCAGTACGAGAGCAGGTAGAAGCGCTTCATGTGCGCCTCGATCTTCGCCGCGATCTTGTCGAACGACTCCTTGACCTTCGCCTGATCCGCCGCGAGCTCGGTCCCGTCGCGCCCGATCTCGTCGAGGCGCGCCTTCTCGATCTCGGCGCCGACGCCGACGACGAAGATCTGGTAGTTCTCGTACTCTTCCTTCTTGAGCTCGTTCAGCATGTCCTCGCGGCTCACGCGGTTCGCGCGATCGGTGCCGTCCGAGAAGACGACGAGCGTGCCGAACTTGAGGGGGCGCCGGTCCTTGTCGAGCTGCTTCTTGAGCTCCCGGATGCCCTCCACCACGCCGCCGTGGAGGTTCGTCGACGTGTCCTTCGGCTTGTAGCTCCGGAGCCCCTCGAGCCCGCCCTCGACCGAGCCCTGCGCCTCGGTGAACGGCACCACCGAGTGGATTTTTACCTCGCCGTCGAACGCATAGACGCCGACCTTCTGGCTCTTGCCCACCCGATCGCTGAACGACTGCGCGGCGTCGACGAGGGCGTCGGCCTGACCCGACTCGGTGATGCTGCCGCTCATGTCGACGAGCAGCATCGTGTACATGACCGCCGCGACCTCGGGGTTCTGGATGGTCTGCTTGCTCTCGAACTTCGAGACGATCTCGCCGTCCTCGTAGATCTCGAAGTCCTCGGCCGTGAGGCCGCCCACCGGCTCGTCCTCGCCGGCATCGACGCTGAAGAACACCCAGACGTTGTTCGGCTTCTTCTGGGCGGAGTTGATCCGGGTCACCCGCAGCCCGCCGCCGCACGCCACGCTCGACAGAGCGAACAGGGCGGCGAGCAGGATCCGGAACGCTGGAGAACAAAGGAGGATTTTCACGCGCGCGATTAGCGCGCATCGGACGCCGCGATGTCAATTCGCTGCCGCAGGCGGCCCCTCTCCCGCGGCCGCCCCGCCGGGCGGGCGCGGCCGCGCGGCCGCGCCCGCGGGGGGGGAGGGCGGCACCCCACACCCCGAGGCGCCGGCCGCGCCGCGCGCGGCGGCCCCGCGCGGCCTCGCCAGACGCGCCGTCCGCGCGGTCGCCTCGCCGATCGTGCAGGGAGGCGCTCGCGCTGGTTTACTCCGGGAGGGAGACCGCCGTACATAGCCCCGTGCGCGTCGAAAACCGCGCGCGTCGCCCCCGGGCGCTCAGCGAGTTGGTCTCCCCGGGCGGATTTCCGTTACCCTGTCGCCGCATGGCACGCATCCTGATCGTCGAGGACTCGCCGGCAATGCGAGCGTACATCCGCTCGACGCTGGAGGACCGCGTGCTGGGGCTCGCGGGCGACGTCGACATCGTGGAGGCCGTGAACGGCTTCGACGCGCTCCGGCTCCTGCCGCGCGGCGCGTTCGACCTCGTGATCACCGACATCAACATGCCCGACATCAACGGGCTCGAGGTGATCCGCTTCGTCCGGCAGAGCGACCGCTACCGGCACGTCGCGATCCTCATCATCTCCACGCAGGCGACCGAGCGAGACATCCAGCGCGGGCTCCGCCTCGGCGCCGACCGCTTCCTCCCGAAGCCGTTCACGCCGGAGGCCCTGCGCGACGCGGTGGTCGCGAGCCTCGAGGCGCGGGCCGACGCGCCGCAGGCCGGCGCCTCCCCGTCCGCTGACGGCGCCCACGGCGCCGACGATCGCGCCTCCGCTGCCTCCCCGCGCGCGGAGGAGCCCGCGGCCCGCACCAAGCAGCCCGGCTCCGGCCAGGGAGGCGGCGGCTGATGGTCGACAGCGGCGATCGGGCGCGCGAAGAGTTCTTCTCGGAAGCGCAGGAGATCGTCGAGGGGCTCGGGCGCGACCTCCTCGCGCTCGACGAGGCGGTGCGGACCAACAAGGTCGACCCCGACGTCATCAACGACGTCTTCCGCGCCGTGCACACCCTGAAGGGGCTCGCCGGGCTCTTCGGCGCGACCCGGATGGCCACCCTGTCGCACGAGCTCGAGGAGCTGCTCGACAACCTCCGCCTCGGGCGCATCGAGATCAGCGCGTCGGTCCTCGACCTCCTGTTCCGCAGCGTCGAGCTCTACGGGCGCATCCTCCAGAACGAGAAGGACGGGCGCGACGCGCCGATGCCCGAGGTCGACGACCTCCTGCGCCAGCTGCACCAGGACGCGGGCCCGAGCGCGGCCGGCCTCCCCGACGACAACTACGATCTCGATCCGGGGCTGCTCTCCGTGCTCACCGAGTACGAAGAGCACCGGCTGCGCACGAACATCGCGAGCGGGATGACCCTGTTCCGGCTCCGCGTGCAGTTCCACCTCGCCACGATCGATCAGGCCCTCGACGACCTGAAGATCACCGCGAAGCCGTACGGCGAGATCATCACCTACCTGCCGACCGGCGCGGGCGCGGACCAGGACTCGATCGAGCTCGACATCCTGATGGCCTCGCGCGCGCCGCTCGAGGAGCTCCAGCGCGCGCTGCACCAGGCCGGCGCCGCCGTCGAGGAGATCCCGCGGCGCAACAACAACGGCCACGGCCGGGTCGCCCCGCCGGGCATGCCGTCGATGTCCGCGGCGCTCCGGGGCGGCGCGCCGACCGGCGTGTCGCGGGCCGTCGACCTGACCGGCTCGATGTCGGCGGCGAGCCCGCCGTCGAGCGCGCGCGGCAACCGCAAGGGGGAGCTCAGCTCCATCCGCTCCGTCGCGCAGACGGTGCGGGTCGACATCCACAAGCTCGACCGGCTGATGAACATCGTCGGCGAGCTCGCCCTCGTCCGCTCCGCGCTCGGCCGCCTCGTCGAGCGGCTCCGCGCGGCGCCCACCGAGCGCGAGCTCTCCCTCGACCTCCACAGGCTCCAGCGCACGTTCGACCGGCACCTCGCCCAGATGCAGGCGGGCATCCTCGAGGTCCGGATGGTCCCGCTCGGGCAGGTCTTCGACAAGCTCGCGCGCGTCGTCCGCCAGATCAGCCGCGACGCCGACAAGCTCGTGAACCTCGTCATCACGGGCGCCGAGACCGAGGTCGACAAGCTCATCGTCGAGGAGCTCAGCGACCCGCTCATGCACATGATGCGCAACGCCATCGACCACGGCATCGAGTCGAAGAGCATGCGCGAGGCGGTGGGCAAGCCGGCGGTCGGCACGATCGCGCTGAACGCCTTCCAGAAGGGCAACCACGTCGTCATCGAGATCGAGGACGACGGCAAGGGCATCGACGTCGACAAGCTGCTCGACGCCGCCCTGCGCCGCGGCGTCATGACGCCGGAGGACGCGCGGACGACGAGCTACCGCGAGGTGCTGAACCTCATCTTCCAGCCGGGCATCTCGACCAAGACCGACGTCAGCGAGATCTCGGGGCGCGGCGTCGGGATGGACGTCGTGAAGACGAACATCAGCAAGCTCGGCGGCGTCATCGACGTGCACAGCGAGCCCGGCATCGGCACCAAGATGACGGTCACGCTGCCGATCACGCTCGCGATCATCAGCGCGCTCATCGTCCGGGTCGCCGACCGGCTGTTCGCGATCCCGCTGACCAACGTGCAGGAGGCGGTCGCGCTCGACGAGGCCACGGTGCGCCAGATCGACGGCCGCGAGATGATCACGCTGCGCAACAGCACGCTCCAGCTCTGCTACCTGGCGCGGCTCTTCGGCCTGAACGAGGAGGAGGAGCTCAGCGCGCGCATCGCCGGCCTGCTCGGCGGCGCGCGCGGCGGATCGGCGGCGCGCGCCGCGGTGGGCGGCGGGCGCCGGGGCGACGGCGGCCGCGCGACGCTCGGGCTCCAGGGGGGCAGCAAGCGCAAGTACATCGTCGTCGCGTCGGTCGGCGCGCGGAGGCTGGGCCTCGTCGTGAGCACGCTCATCGGGCAGCAGGACGTCGTGATCAAGGCGCTCGGCCCGTCGCTCTCCTCGGTGCGCGGCTTCTCCGGCGCCACCGAGCTCGGCGACCAGCGCATCGCGCTCGTCCTCGACGCCCCCGCGCTCATCGAGGAGATCCTCCACGGCGGGGACCGGCAGCGCAGCGATCCGCGGAGCACCCATGGCTAACCTCACCCGAAGGCCCGCCCGGATACCGGTCTCGAAGCGGAACTCGCGCGCGCAGGCGAGCGGCCCGCGGACCGAGTACCTCGCGTTCACGCTCGCGGGCGACACCTACGCCGCGCCCGTCTCGCTCGTGCGCGAGATCCTGAAGCCGCCCCCGCTCACCCCGGTGCCGCGCGCGCCGGACTCGACGATGGGCATCGTCAGCGTGCGCGGGCAGCTCGTCACCGTCATCGATCTGCGGCGGCGGATGCGGCTGCACGAGAGCGCGGCGCAGCGGCGGGCGCGCATCCTGCTCGTCGACGCGGCGAACGGCGAGACGCTCGGCCTCTTCGTCGACGAGGTCCAGCAGGTCTACCGGCTCGCCGACGCCGAGATCGAGCACGCCGCGACGGCGCTCGGGGGGGACGTGGCGGGCTACATCGCCGGCATCGCCCGGCCCATGCACGGGGCGAGCGCGTCGGATGGCACCCAGGGCGAGGCGCAGCCGCGCGTCATCATCCTGCTCGACCTGCAGGCCATACTCGCGTCCTAACGGACGATTCGTCCGCGCCCGGGCGGCTCGTAGAGCCCGGGCGCTCGGAGGCTCAGATGCCGTTGACTGGAGAGCGCAGCCGTCCCGACCCGCAGAAGAGCCTCGTCGGCTTTGTGGTCGGCGACGTCCACTACGCGATCGACATCACGCGGGTCCGCGAAATCGTGAATCCGCTCGAGGTGACCACGCTGCCGCACACGCCCCCCGAGGTCGCCGGCGTCGCGAACCACCGCGGCGAGGTGGTGCCGGTCATCGAGCTCCGCGTGCGCTTCGGGCTGCCCCCGGTCGATCCGACCCGCAGCACCAAGTGGATCCTTGTCGACGTGGGGACGCATACGGTGGGGCTCGTGGTCGACGCGGTGACGGAGGTCTTCGGGACGAGCGGCGATTACCGGCCGACGCCGCCGGTGGGCGGCAGCAGCGATCTGCGCGGCATCACGGGGGTGACGACCCACGACGAGCGGATGATCTTCGTGCTCGACGTCGGGCGCTTCATCGAGCTCGCCCTCGCGCTCGCCGCGTCGGGCGCCCTCCTGGAGGCCCCGTGAGCCGCGCGTTCGACGATCTGGGTCCGTTCGAGGGCCCGCGCGCGGGCGACGCGGGCTCCTGGCCGGCCGAGCCCGAGTCCATCTCGCCCAGCGTGCGGAGCACGCCGATGCCGATCGCCGTCATCGCCGCGGCGCTCTCCGCGGACGACGCCGAGGAGCGCCGCCAGGCGGCCGCGCGGCTCGGCAGGGCCGACGTCGTCGAGGCGTTGCCGCTGCTGCTCCGCGCGCTCGGCGATCCCGACTGGCGCGTCCGCAAGGAGGCGACCTACGCCTGCCACCGGCTGATCCAGGCCGCGCCCGCCTCTGCGCCGGCGCAGGCCGCCGAGGGGGAGCGGCCGGCGTCGCCCGGCGCCGGCGTGGAGGGCGAGCGGCCGTCGGCCCCGCAGCTCCTCGTCGAGGCGCTCCTCGACGCGCTTCAGAAGAGCGAGGACGTCGGCCTCAGGAACGCGGCCATCGAGGTGCTCGGCTACTGCGGCCGCGACGCCACGCCGGCGCTCGTCGACGCGCTCGGCGCGCTCGCGGGGGACGAGCGCAAGCTCGTCGTCGACGCGCTCGGCCGCACGCGCGACCCGGCGGCGCTCGACCCGCTCTACGCCGCGCTCGCCGAGCAGGACGACAACCTGCGGCAGAGCGCGATCGAGGCGATCGCCGGGATGGGGCTCATCGCGCGCGAGCGGGTGACGGACATCCTGTACGAGCGGCTCTCCGATCGGGATCGCTTCGTGCGGCTGACCTCGCTGAACGGGCTGAACGGGCTCGAGGCGCCGGTGCCGTGGCGGGTGCTCTCGTCGCTCATCGACGACCCGATCCTCCGGCCGGCGGCGCTGGTCGCCGCGGCGCTCGCGGAGAGCCCGGAGGCGCCGCGTGCGCTCTGCGCGGCGCTCGCGACGGCGCGGGGCGGCGCGTTCGCGCAGCTCGTCCGGGCGCTCGCGCGGCTCGCCGAGGGGCCGCTCGCGTCGCACGCGGTGGACGCGCTCCGGGCGGCGCCGCCCGAGGTGGGCGCCCGCCTCGTGCAGGCCGCCTCCGCCGCGCCGGGCTCGGGCGGCGCGGAGCCCCCGTCGTGGCGCGGCGGAGGCGCGGATCCGGTGAGCGGGCGCGCCCAGGCGCTCTTGCTCGCGGCGATGGCGCGCGCCCCGGGCGCGGCCGACGCCGCGGTGCAGGCCATGATCGAGCCCGCGCTCGTCGAGACGGCGCAGCGCGCGCTGGGGCTGCTCGGCGCGGAGGCGCTGCCCGCGGTGCTGTCCTACCTCGAGCGCCACATCGATCCCGACCCGGATCTCTGGGAGGGCGTCGACGACGCGACGGCCGCGCTCCTCGACGGCGCCGTGGCGATCGCGGAGCAGGGCGGGCGCGAGGGCGCGCTCTCGGGCGAGCGGCCCGCGATCGACGCGACGCTCGCCGAGCTGCTCGGCGCGGTGCGGCGGTCGGTCCGGAGCCCCTCGACGCTCGTGGCGACCAGCGCGCTCTACGGGCTCGCGAAGATCGGGGCCGCTGTCGACTTCCCGCTCATCGTGTCGCAGACGCGCGCGATCTCGCTGCCGGTGGCGCGCGCGGCGGAGAGCGCGCTCGCGGGGCTCACGGAGCGCTACCCCGGGACGGCGCGCGAGCTCGCGCGCGGGCTCGCGCTGACGGAGGAGACCCACCTCGCGGCGGCGATCGTGATCGAGGCGCTCGGCGACGCGGAGCCGGAGGAGATCGCGTTCCTCACGAGCGCCGCGTCGGCGGGGGACGTGCGCGCGCGCCGCGCGGCCGTGACCGCGATCGCGGCGGCGGCGGGCGTCTCTGCGCTCGACGTGCTGAGCGTCTCCCTGGCCGACGAGGAGCGCGAGGTCCGGCTCGCCGCGGCGCGCGCGCTGGGCCGCCTGTACGCGTCGCTCCCGGACCGCGCGAGCGACGAGCGGGCGCGCGCGCGCGAGCTGCTCGGGCTGGTGCGCGCGTCGGGGGAGCCCGATCTCATCGCGGCCGCGGCGCAGGGGGGCGCGCCGTTCCGCTCGGATCCTCCCTGGGGCGACGCCGCGGAGCGGCTGAGCGCGCCCGGGGCGATCGACGGCGGTGAGGCCCCGGCGTCCCCCTCGGGGATGACCGGCGGGCCGCCGTCGGGGAAGGTGCTGTGAACCGGCGGCGGGACGACGAGATCCGCCTCTTGCCTGACGAGTTCCAGAGGCTGCGTGACCTGTTCAACAAGCACTGCGGGCTCCAGTTCGGGCCCGAGGCGCGCACGTCGATGGAGCGCCGGCTGCGCGAGCGGGTGGTCGAGCTCGGGCTCTCGTCGTTCGCGCAGTACTACGAGTACCTGCGCTTCCACAGCCGCGGGCGCGCCGAGCTCGACGAGGCGCTCGAGCTCATCACGGTCAACGAGACGTATTTCTTCCGCGAGGACTACCAGCTGCGCGCGCTCATGACCGAGCTCGTGCCCATGATCGTCAAGGCGGGGGGCGCCAGGGGCCGGCTGTCCATCTGGAGCGCGGGCTGCTCGACGGGCGAGGAGGTCTACTCGATCGCGATCGCCGCGCGGGAGTCGGGCGCCGCGGAGCGCCGTGAGGTCCGCATCTTCGGCAGCGACATCTCCCGCCGCTGCGTGATCGCGGCGCGCAGGGGGGTGTACGGCGCCTCGTCGTTCCGCGTGACGCCGCCCGAGCTCAAGCGGCGCTACTTCGTGGAGCGGCCGGACGGGTTCCACGTGGCGGACGAGCTGCGGACGCTCTGCCAGTTCGGCCACCTGAACCTGCTCGACTCGTCGCGCGCGGCGGTGGTCGGGCGCGTGGACGTCATCTTTTGCCGCAACGTCCTCATCTATCTGGACGAGGAGTCGCGGCGCCGCGTGATCGACATCTTCTACGAGCGCCTCTCGTCCGGCGGGTTCCTCCTGCTGGGCCACTCCGAGTCGCTCCTGAACGTCACGACCGCGTTCGAGCTCGTGCACCTTCGGGAGGATCTCGTGTACCGCAAGCCGGCGGCCACGCTGCGTCTGGGGATCCCGGAGATCTCGCCCGAGCGGGGCGGCCCGGAGCGGGGCGGCGGGGAGGAGGGCGGATGAGGCGCCGACGAAGTCGAGGCTGCGCAGGCGACGGTTGGTCCCATGGCGCTCCGGGTGGGGTAGAATGAACCTCCGGCGGAAGGTTTTGCGCTCATGACATTCGCTCCCCTGCGCGTGCTCGTCGTCGACGACTCCGCGTACAACCGGCGCAACATCGCCGAAATCTTGAGCGGAAGCGACGAGATCGAGGTCGTGGGCAAGGCCGGTGACGGCGACGACGCGCTCCGTCAAGCCGCGCAGCTCCGGCCGGACGCGATCACGCTGGATCTCGAGATGCCGCGCATGGACGGCTTCACCTTCCTCCGCATCCTGATGGCGAGGCAGCCGACGCCCGTCATCATCGTCTCGAGCTACAGCCACAAGGAGAACGTCTTCAAGGCGCTCGAGCTGGGCGCCGTCGACTTCGTGGCGAAGCCGGACCGGCAGTTCACGGCGGACGCGCAGATCCGGCGGGAGATCATCCAGAAGGTCCTGCTGGTGCGCTACCTCCGCCCCCGGTCTCCGATGCCCGCCGCGCCGGCCCCGGCGCGGCCGGCGCAGCCTGCGTCGCCGCGCGCGGTGCAGGAGTCGTCGCGGCTCGGCGTCTCGCTGCGCCACCTCGTGGCGGTCGGCTCGTCGACGGGCGGGCCCACGGCGCTCCTCGAGATCTTCAACCGGATCCCGGATCGTTTCCCCGGCGCGATCTTCATCGCGCAGCACATGCCGGACAAGTTCACCCGCACGTTCGCGGAGCGGCTCGATCGGAAGGGCGGCCTCCGGGTGGTCGAGGCGCAGAACGGCGAGCAGGTGGTGGCCCGCAAGGCCTATGTGTGCCCGGGTAGGATGTGCATGGAGATCGCGGTGACGCCGGGCAGCGGGGTCGGGTTGAGCGGCGACATCCGGATCCGGGTGGGGGCGCCGGCGCCTGGGGATCGGTACGTTCCGAGCGCGGACCGGCTGTTCCGGAGCGTGGCGCAGGTGGGCGGCAGCCGCGCGGTGGGCATCATCTTGACGGGGATGGGCGACGACGGGGTGAACGGCGCGCGGGCGGTCCGCGCGGCCGGGGGCACGGTGGTGGCCGAGAGCGAGGACTCGGCGGTGGTCTACGGCATGCCCGGGGCTGCGGTGCGGGCCGGCGTCGTGAACGAGAGCCTGCCCTTCACGGCGATCGGCGACTTCATCGCCTTGCTCTCCTGAGGTGGGCTGGGTTTCAGCGGGCTGCCAAAGTTGACCCCTCGGGCGCATCGTGAGACAGGTCGGTCCCTGACATGCGGATCCGACGCGCCGCACGCAGGCTTGTATGTCTTGGCTGGTTGGCCGCCCTCTCGGGCGTCGCTTTCGACGGCCTTGCGGCGCCTCCTTCGGAGGTAGCGGCGCCTGCGGCCGACGCGAAGAAGGCAGAGCCGGCGAAGGCCGACGCGAAGAAGGCGGAACCGGCGAAGGCTGAACCGGCGAAGGCCGATGCGGTGAAAGCTGAGCCGGCGAAGGCTGAGCCGGCGAAGGCGGAGCCTGCGAAGGCCGATGCGGTGAAAGCTGAGCCCGCGAAGGCGGAGCCGGCGAAGGCCGACGCGAAGAAGGACGGACCGGCCGAGGGCAAGGCGGAGAAGCCGGCGCCGGTCAGGGTGGCGGCCGTGTCGGGCGGGAAGGGCGGCGCGAAGAGCGCGGCCAAGGCGCCGGCGAAGGCCGCCGCGCGATCGAAGCCGTCGAAGAAGGGCGCGGCGAAGAACACGCGCAAGCCCGGGGAGCCGGGCGCGCCGGACGAGGCGGCGCGGCGGGTCATCGCCGGCACAGCGACGCCGGCGGGGGCGAGCACCGGCGAGTCGCCCGAGCTCCGCACGCTGCGCGCGATCGACCTGGCGCTGTTTCCCGGCGCGGCCCCGAGCGCCGGGCCCGCGTGGCCTGTCGACGGCACGCTCCTGCTCGGCGCGGGCGAGCCGCGCCTCGAGGTCTCCGGCCTGCCGCCCGCGGGCTTGCCCGCCCCGCTCGCGGAAGCGGAGGAGACCCGCGACATCTCCTGGCTGCGTCAGCTCGAGCTGCCCGAGATCCCTGTCCGCTGGGACGGCCGGGTGGTGCGCTACCTCGAGTACTACAAGGACGACCCGCGCGGCCGCTCCGCCGTGGTCACGTGGATCAAGAAGAGCGGCCGCTACGGCGCCGCCATCCGCCGCGTCCTCCGCGAGCAGGGGCTGCCGGAGGATCTCCTCTGGCTCTCGCTCGTCGAGAGCGGCTTCGACCCGACCATCCACTCCCCGGCCGGCGCGGCAGGCCTCTGGCAGTTCATGCCGGAGGGCGCGCGCATCTATGGCCTCACCGTCGACCGCTGGGTCGACGAGCGCCTGGATCCAGAGCGATCCACCTTGGCGGCGGCGCGGTACCTCTCGGATCTACGGCGGCGTTTCGGCGGCTGGGAGCTCGCGTTCGCGGCGTACAACATGGGGTACGGGGGGCTGCTCGCGTCGATCCGGAAGTACAACACGAACGACTTCTGGGAGCTGTCGCGGCTCGAGGCGGGGATGCCGCTCGAGACGGCGCTCTATGTGCCGAAGATCCTCGCGATCGCGATCGTGGCGCGGAACCCGGCGGTGTTTGGCTGCGACGACGTGGAGCTCGATCCGGCGGTGACGTTCGACAAGATCTCGCTGGGCTCCGGGGTGTCGCTGCAGGCGGTGGCGGCGGCCTCGGGCGCGGCGGCGCCGGAGATCGAGGCGCTCAACCCGCAGCTCGTGGCGAAGCGCACGCCGCCGTCGCCGGTGGACGCGAAGGAGCAGGCGCGCTGGGAGGTCCGGGTGCCCGCGGGGGCGGGGGCGCGCGCGGCGAAGTCGATGCCGAAGCTCCTGGAGCGCGAGCCGAAGCTCGAGCGTTACCTGGTCCGCTGGGGCGAGTCGCTCGACGACATCGCGACGTTCCGGGGGACGACGCGGTGGACGCTGCAGACGTTGAACGGCCTGCGGGCCGGCGAGCCGGTGCGTCCCGGGGCGCTGCTGTTCGTCCCGGCGGCGGAGGGCGTCGGGGCGGCAGCGGCCGAGCACCTGCTCGCGAGCGGCGCGCCGCTGTCGTCGGAGGGGAAGCCGGTCGTGGTGGTCCCGGCGCAGCGCTTCTCCTACGAGGGGCGCCGGCGGGTGTTCTATCGGGTGGTCGCGGGCGACGCGCTGCGGGATCTGGCGGCGGTGCTCTCGGTGACGCCCGACGAGATCTGCCGCTGGAACACCCTGGCGCCCGGGGCGTCGCTCCATGAGGGGATGACGCTCCAGCTGTTCGTCCCGAGGTCGCAGCGCCACGACGGCGTGTTCTTGCTCGACGAGGGCGGCGCGCGCGTCATCGAGGTCGGCTCGGAGGAGTTCTTCGCGCACTTCGAGGGGCTGAAGGGGCGGAAGCGCATCGAGATCGCGGTGCGAGAGGGGGATTCGTTCAGCAAGATCGCGAGCCGGTACGGCCTCAGCGTCGGCAGCCTGGAGCGGATCAACCAGCGCTCGCGGCGGAGCCCGCTGATGCCCGGGGATCGGCTGGTGGTGTACGTGCCGACCTCGCGACCGGACGACCCGGCGCCGGTCGAGCCGCGCGAGGATGAGGTCCGCGTGGCGTCGGCTCAGGCCGCGGGCGCGGTGGACGACGGCGACAAGGCGGCGGCCGAGCCGGTGAAGCCGGCGGTGCTGCTGACGCCGGTGGCGCCCGTCGAGGCGGGCGCGGCCGAGGGGAAGCCCGGCGGCGCGGGGGCGGCGGGCGCGGGCGACCTGGCCGGAGCGAGGCCGGAGGAGAAGAAGGCCGCCGAGGGCGAGAAGAAGCCGGCGGCGGGCGGAGGGGACGACAAGAAGCCCGCGGCGCGTGGCGCCGCCGAGCCGCAGCCGGCGGGGCGCGCCAAGGGGGCGCAGGACAAGGAGAAGCCCGCGTCTGGCGCTGGCACCGCGCTGTGAGGTCCGGGTGAGCTCGGGCTTCCAGGGGGCGAGACCCCCGCCTCGTGGTCTCAGGTCTTGCCAGAGGGCGTCGCCCCGGTCTCGTCTCGCCCGTGGACGCCGGCGGGCGGGCTCGTCGCCTCCACGGCGGTGAACGGTTCGATGATCTTGTAGACGTGCGACGCCCCCTTGGGCACCGTCCAGGAATCGCCCGGCTCGAGGCGCACCATCTGCCCCTCGATGAGCAGCTCGGCCCGCCCAGCGATGACGAACCCCACGGTCTCGTAATCCCGCGTGGTCGGCTGTTTGGCGTCGCCTGGCGGCTCGCGTTCCCAGAGCCGCATCGAGACCTGGATCCCGGAGGCCAGGTATTTTTGTCCCATCTGGCCTGTCGGAGAGCGGCCGGAGGAGACCTTCATGACGGTTGTGTCGCTCATGTGCGCCTCGCTTTCCTCCTCGGAGTGATCCGTCGGATCGGGCGACGAGCGTGGGTCCGGTCCTGGATGGATCGAATCGGGCTTCTCCCTCTTTCCTCGTCGGTTTTCTTCGTGCGTTCGTCCTTGCAGGGAACGTATCGCGCCAGGGAGATCTGCTGTAGGATGCCCGCACAGGAGGCTGTCCCGTGGACCTGGGGACCGGATGTCATGTCGCACGGGCGCGGGGGGTTGACGGATCGCGCGGCGCGAGCGCTGGGCGGCGGGGGCGTCGCGGGTGCGCCGTGGCTCGCCTCGCTCTGCCGGTCGCGGCCGTCCGTGCGCGCTCCGTGACGGCGGGGCGCGCCGCGCTTCCGGAAAGCCGATGATGCCCTCGCCGAAGAGCTCGACATTGCTCGCGTCCGGTGTGCTGATCGACAGGAAGTACCGGCTCCTGCGCCAGATCGGCGAGGGGGCGATGGGCGTGGTCTGGGCGGCGGTGAACGTGGCGACGGCCCGCGAGGTGGCGCTGAAGCTGATCCACCGGCCGGAGACCGAGTTCCGGCTGCGGCTGCAGCGCGAGGCGCGCAACTGCGGGGCGCTGCGGCACCGGAACGTCATCGACATCTACGACATGGGGGAGACCGAGGCCGGGGAGCCGTTCCTGGTGATGCAGCTGCTCACGGGGGAGACCGTGGCCGAGCTGCTCGCGCGGCGGCGCCGGCTCGACCCGCCCGTGGCGGCGTCGATCGGGCGAGACGTGGCGAGGGGGCTCGCGGCGGCGCACGCGATGCACATCATCCACCGCGATCTGAAGCCGGCGAACATCTTCCTGCACCGCGAGCCGGACATGGACGAGCCGGTGGTGAAGGTGCTCGATTTCGGGGTCGCCAAGAACCTCTCGGTCAACGACGGCCTGCACACGGTGCAGGGCGGCGCGGTCGGGTCGCCGCTCTACATGAGCCCGGAGCAGGTGAGGGCCGAGCCGAACGTCGATCACCGGGCCGACATCTGGGCGCTCGGCGTCGTGCTGTTCGAGATGCTGACGGGCATGCGCCCGTTCCAGGGGGACGCGCAGGCGGTGTTCATGGGGATCTTGACCGGCGAGATCCCCACCGTGTCCAAGTACCTGAGGCGGGTGGACCAGGGGCTCGTCGACCTGATCGCCCGCTGCATGCGCAGGGAGCGCGCGGACCGGATCGGCTCTGCGGCGGAGGTCGCGGCGCTGCTCGATCGGTACGCGGAGCGCGGCGCGGGTCCGGGCAGGGACGCGGCGCTGCGGCAGTCGTCGCCGGAGGGGCGGGGGGCGCCCCCGGACGAGGACGTGGACGGCGGCTGGGAGGAGTCGCAAGGCGGCACGGTGGCGCTCGCGGCGCACCCCGGGTCGGCGCTCGCGGCGCCGCCTGCGTCGGTGGCGCACCCCGGGTCGGCGCTCGCGGCGCCGCCTGCGTCGGTGGCGCAACCCGCGTCGGTGGTGAACCGGTCGGGGAGCGTCGAGGGGGGCGCGGGAGCGCTGCCGCTGGCGCTGCTCGGTGGGGGGCCGCGGGCCCCGGTTCCGGTGCAGGAGTCGCCAGAGGTGCACAGGTCGCTGGGGCAGGGGGCTGCGGGGCCAGCGTCGGGCATGAGCCGCGTGGCGGATGGGGGGCCAGCGTCGGGCGCCGGCCATGCGGCGGGCGCGGTCCCTCGGCGTCCGGGCAGCTCGGGCCAGCACCTGGCCGCGGCGTCCGTGGTGCGCGCGCTGCGGGAAGAGGACGTGGCGACCTTGCCCCTCACGCGGCGGAACGCGGATGCGGCCGGGGCCGCGGGGCCGCGCGCCGGGTCGGGGGCCTATCCGGCGGCGGGGCCTGCCGCCGCTGCGCCTCGGCCGCCGTCGGCGTCGGTGGCGGCGTTTGCAGCGCCGGAGCCGTCCCAGGCGAGCGCGGCGCCAGCCGCTCCGGTGCAGCCTGCGCCCGTGGCGGCGCCGCAGCAGGGCTCGTGGGCGATGACGGTGCGCATGAACGCGCCGCCGATGCCCGAGCCAGGGGCGGGGCCGGGCGGCCTCGGCCCTGCTGGCGCGCTGCCGCCCGGAGGCCTCGCGGCGCCGTCGAACTGGAGCTCGGCAGCGGCCGCGAGGCTCGGCCCGGAACCGGGCGCGAGCGCCTCGGACTCCAGGTCGGGCGCGTCCACGGCGACGGGCGCGCCGCGCCAGGCCGGGAGCTCGTCGACGACCCCGCTCGTCTCGAACCACCCGTCGGTCCATCAGGTCGGGGCGCACCAGGCCCAGGACGCTCAGGGGCGGGCCCCGCACGGCGGCGAACCGAGGCGCAAGCGTACGGCCGCGACGCTCGCGATCGTGGCTGCTGCGCTGTCGCTGATCGTCGTGGGGATGCTCATCTCGCTGAGGTCGCCGGAGACGTCCTCCGCCGCGCCGGAAGTGTCCGGGAGCGCGATGCCGTCGCTGGACCGCGCCGGAGGAGACACGGTCGCCCCGCCGGAGCGCGGGGGAGCCCCGCCGCGGACCGAGGAGCTCCCGGCGCAGGACCCCTCGGCGCCACCCGCGGAGGCGCCGCCTGGCTCCTCGGCGCTGGCGCCGCCTGGCTCCTCGGCGCTGGCGCCGCCTGGCTCCTCGGCGCTGGCGCCGCCCGTGCCCTCGGCGCCGAGCGCCCTTCCGGCGAGCAGCGCGGCCGGCGCGTCGGCGCCGGGCGGCGGCGCGGGCACGGCGCCGGGGACGGCGAGCGGCGCGAAGCCGGGCAGCTCGACGCTCGGGGCGCCTCCCGCGACATCGCAGCCCGCGAAGGCTGCTCCTGCGCCATCCGCGGCCTCGTGCGCTCATCTCCGGTTCTTGGCGAAGAAGCAGTGCGAGGCGAAGCTCAAGAAATAGACTCGGCCTCTCCGCGGCTCGGGCCGCCCCTCCCGAGATGACGTCACGGTAGCGCCGCGATTCCCGGGCAGCGACGACGTGGCCGCGATCACGTGCGATGAGCGCGTGCCCACACCGGAAGCGCCGGAGCCGGCTTCGCGCTCTGCGAGCCCGGCCAGCAGCTTTTCTTGACGGTGCGCTGCCTCACCTGCGACACTTCTTCGAAGCTCCGTCGACCTGCTGCCACGTCCGTCCTCCAGCGAGACCACCCCATGCAGTCCCCTTCGGCTCTTGCCGCGCCGCCGCCAGGTGCGCTCATTGGCGGCAAATACCGCCTTCTTCGGCGGATCGGCGAAGGGGCGATGGGCGTCGTCTGGGCAGCGCACAACGAGGCTACCTCCCGGGAGGTCGCGCTCAAGCTGCTGGTGCGGCCCGACCCGGAGCTCCGCGTCCGGCTGCTGCGGGAGGCGCGCGCTTGCGGCGCCGTGAGCCATCGGAACATCGTCGATATCTACGATGCTGCCGAGACGGAGAACGGCGATCCGTTCCTCGTCATGCCGCTGCTCTCCGGCGAGACGCTCTCGTCCTTGCTCAAGCGCAAGCGCAAGCTGGAGATCCACGATGCCTCGCGCATCGCTCGGGACATCGCGCGTGGCCTCTCCGCCGCGCACGAGCGGGGCATCATCCACCGCGACCTGAAGCCGTCCAACATCTTTCTCCACACCGAGCCTGGCGACGGCGATGCCATCGTCAAGATACTCGACTTCGGCGTGAGCAAGTTCCTCGCGGGTCCTCAACAGGTGAAGACCGCGACAGGCATCCTCATCGGCTCGCCGGCGTACATGAGCCCGGAGCAGGTGCGGGCGCAGAGCGATATCGATACTCGCGCGGACCTCTGGGCGCTCGGCGTGGTGATGTTCGAGATGCTCACGAGCAGGCGGCCCATCGAGGGCAAGGCGCATGAGCTCCTGAGAAACGTGCTGCACGGCGACATCCCGGCGGTGTCCCAGTCTGTCTGGCAGATCGATCCCGGCCTCGATGCGCTCGTGACGCAGTGTCTCCAGCGCGATCGCGAGAAGCGACCGCGCTCGGCGGCCGATGTCGCGGCGGCGCTCGAGCCGTTCGTCACGCCGTCGGCGCCGCAGCGCGTGCCCTCCAGGTCGGGGTCGTCGCCGGAGCTGCGGCACGAGATCCCGCAGCAGCTCGGGCGAGGGTCGTGGGGTGGGGCCGCTCCCGGGCGGTCGCCGACGCCGGCGACCGGGACGCCGCTCCCGGCGTCGATGGCGCATCTGCAGTCCCCGCAGGGGCACCCGATCACGCCTGTGTCGGGGCCGCGCGGGGCGGTCGCGTCGCCGCAGCAGCCGGCGGCGGGCGCGTGGCCGGGGCAGCCGGCGGCGGGCGCGTGGCCGGAGCAGCCGGCGGCGGGCGGGGCGGCGACACCGGGGCATCGGGAGCGGATGGCGAGCAATCCTCTGCTGGGGGACCGCGGGACCCTCAAGATGTCACCGGAGCAGGCGGCCGCCTATCGATCAGCGGCCAGCGCGTCCAGCGCGTCGCTCGCGCGTCCGGCCGCTCCCCTCGGAAAGGCGCTGTCGTTCGGCGGCACGGTGCCGCTCGATCCGCTCCCCGAGCCGAAGAGGCCGCCGCCTGCGCCCGCCCGCTCGCCTGTCGTGTGGATCGCGATGGCCGTGGTCGCGGCGGCGCTCCTCCTGGGGATCGGGATGGCCGCGGGGTATCTCTTGCGGCGCAGCGAGGTGGAGCGCCCGAGGAACCCCGGCGGAGAGCGTGCTACCTTCCGCGTCGCCCTCTCGTTTGCGCTAGGTAAAGCGACCTCGCCCGCCGCGGCGAAGCGCCTCGACCCACCCTGCTGAGCTCGATGTCCACCTCTTTCACGCAGATCGCTGCCGGACTGGTGATCGCCGAGAAGTACAAGCTGGTGCGGCGGCTGGGAGAGGGGTCCATGGGCGTCGTGTGGGCGGCGCTCAACCTGTCCACGTCGCGCGAGGTGGCGTTGAAGCTGATTCACCGCCCGGACGCCGAGCTCCGCCGGCGGCTGCAGCGCGAAGGGCGCAATGGCGGGGCGCTGCGGCACCGCAACGTCATCGACATGTATGACATGGGGGAGACCGAGTTCGGCGAGCCCTTCCTGGTGATGCAGCTGCTCACCGGAGAGACGCTCGCGGAGCTGCTCGTGCGCAGGCGGCGGCTCGACGCGGACGTGGCGGCGTCGATCGGGCGAGACGTGGCGAGGGGGCTCGCGGCGGTGCACGCGCTGCACATCGTCCACCGCGATCTGAAGCCGGCGAACATCTTCCTGCACCGCGAGGCGGACGCGGACGAGCCGGTGGTGAAGGTGCTCGATTTCGGGGTCGCGAAGAACCTCTCCGTGAACGACGGCATCCGCACGGCGACGGGCGGCGCGGTGGGATCGCCGCTCTACATGAGCCCGGAGCAGGTGAGGGCCGAGCCGAACGTCGACCACCGGGCCGATATCTGGTCGCTCGGCGTGGTGCTGTTCGAGATGCTGACGGGCATGCGGCCGTTCCAGGGGGACGCGAGGGCGGTCTTCACCGGCATCCTGACGGGCGAGATACCGAAGATCTCCCGGTACGTGCGGCGGGTGGACCCGGGGCTCGTGGAGCTCGTGGCGCGGTGCATGGCGCGTCACCGGGACGAGCGGATCGGGTCGGCCGCGGAGATCGCGGACCTCCTCGATGGGTACACGGCGGCGGGCGCGAGGGCGGGCGTCGCCGTCGGGGGCGGGGGCGGTGCGCAGGGGGCGGCGATGGCGGCGCCCGCGTTTCCCGGCGCGGCGCCGGCAGGAGCGCCGGTGTCGCCGATGGCGAGCGGGGCGCCGGTGTCGCCGATGGCGAGCGGGGCGTCGGTGTCGCCGATGGCGAGCGGGGCGCCGGTGTCGCCGATGGCGAGCGGGGCGCCGGTGTCGCCGATGGCGAGCGGGGCGCCGGAGCGGGAGTGGAACGCCGAGCTGACCCAGAGGCTCGAGCCGGAGGCCATGGCGAGCGCCGAGGCGGCGCTGGGCGCGTCGCCCGCATGGGGCCACGGTGAGCCGGGGAAATCGACGACCGCGCCGCTCGTGCCCGGCCCGGAGGCAGGACGAGGCCCGCAGCCGTCGCCCTGGGCAGCGCGCGCAACGCCGGTGCCTCTGCAGGCGCCGCGGACGCCGCCGCGGCGGCAGGCAGGCTGGAAGCGCCTTCCAGGCCCGGCCATCGCGGCGCTCGCCGCCGGCGCGGCTGGCCTGGTGGGCGCAGCGCTCTTCGTCGCGTTGCGCGCGCCAGCGCCCACGGAGAGCGCAGCCGGGATCGATGCGCTGCCGGAGGCCGGGATCGAGAGCGCCGCGAGCGCCGCAAGGCCGCCGGACCCGCCGCCCCCGCCGGCGACCGCTGCGCCTCAGGCTTCGGTGGCGGCTGAGCCGCCCAGGGTGGATGAGCCGGTGGATGCCGGCGGCGCGAACAGCGCGCCGGACGCGGGGCCGGCGGACGCGGGGCCGGCGGGCGTGGAGCCGGCGTCGGTGGAGCGGAGCCAGCCGGCGGTGGAGGCGGCGGCGCCGGTGGTCGCGGCGTCGCCGCCTGCTGCGGCGCCTGCGTCGGCGCGGGCGGTCGTCGCGGCGCAGCCCAGGAGTCAGCCTCCGGCGCAGCCCGCGCCCGCGCCGTCGCGGTCTGCGCAGCAACCGGCCGCCCGGCGGCAACCCGTGGATCCGTGCGCGGGCAAGACAGGGTTCATGCGGACGAACTGCCTGCGGGACCAGGCGAAGAAGAAGGATCCCTACGCTCCCTGAGCGGTGTTGCGCGCGGGGGAGCCAGGCATCCGAGGAACTGAGGGCGCATGTCGCCTTCGACGCACCGCTGGTGCTTGCCTGATCAGGCGTGTCCCTTCGGCTCCTGGACGTCCATGGCGCCCAGAAGGGCACGGAGGTGCATCGCCTGCGGCCGGAGGCCGCGCCGCTCGATCAGGTCCGCGAGCGTCGTCACCACCTCGCGAAAGGTGCTCGCGCGGCGCGCTGGTTCATCCGCGGCCGTGCCCGCGTCGACGGCTTTGCGCCATGCCTGAATTGCTTCGGCTTCGGCGCCGCGGTGCTGATGGCATAGGCCCTCCATCCGCAGCGCCTCGATGCGGAGCTGGGCGATGTCCCCGCGCTCGGCAAGCGAGGCCGCCTCGGCGTATGCGCGGGCCGCGCGTACGAAGTCGCTTGCCATCCATCCCACGCCCGCCTCGCCGAGCTTGGCCTGGCATGCAATGCTCCACAGCTGCTGATGCGCGGCGAGCAACGCCGCCTGGCCGTAGGTGGCCTGGGCCATGGGGCGGGCGCCCGCGGCCAGGTAGGCGCCGCCGAGAGCGAACGTCGCCCCGGCCTCCTGGGCCGCGAGGCCCTCGCTGTGGCACAGGTCGCGAGCGCGGCGATACGCCTCGGCCGTCGCCTTGAAGTCGTTCTTTGCGGCGGCGCGCGCGCCCTCCAGGAAGCACGCCTGGATGGCGGCAGCCGTCTCGGGCACGGGCATCGTGCGGCCCGTCGCCTGCTCGAAGTCCGCGCGCTGCTGCGGAGTCAGGGCTGGCCCGGGAGGGACCGGGGGGCCTTCCGACTTCCGGTCTGACTGCTGCTCGACGAAATCCAAGAGCTCATCGAGGTCGAACGAGAATCGCGCGCCCTCCGGCCCGAGCACGCTCGAGAGCGGGCCCTCTTCGGCATCGAGCACGGCGATGCGCAAGGAGGGCGGCCGCGCCGACCGAGACAACCGCTCGAGCGACCCGCGCCATGCGGGTGTGTTGGCGATCGATCTCGGGAGCAGGGCGACGAGCGCGCCGTCCAGATGGGATGACAGTCGCTCGGATGCAGCGGTGAGCACCGTGACCGCGTGCGCCTCGGGTGAGAGCGCGGGTGCGCGGGCGGGCAGCGAGAAGCGGGCGAGCGTGACGCCCTCGTCGGCGACACCTCTGCGGACGAGCTCGTAGTCGGTCGAGATGCGATCGCACAGCCCCGCGAAGTAGGGCTCGACGGCTTCGAACGCAGCGTCGTACACGAAGAGAGGTCTCCGGCTGGACGGGTCGTATTCGGCGAGGCGCATCGCCTTGACCACGTGGCCCCGGTCGCCGGAGCTGGCGACGAGCCTCGCGATGCGGTCCGGGCGTTGCTTCCAGAGGCGATCGAGATCGCGCAGGAAGCGCCTCGTCGCCACGGTGATCGGGTCCATGGTCCGCCTCAGTTCAGCTTGATGACGCCGCCGGTGACGTCGACGCTGCCGCCGGAGATCTTGACCGCCGCGCCCGAGATCTCCACGCCCGCGCCGCTGAGCTTGATGGAGGCGCCGCCTCCCGAGATGATGACCTCGCCCGCGGCGGTGACGTAGATGACGGGCGCGCTGAGGGCGGCCTGCGCGCCGCCGGCGAGGGTGAGGTTGACACCGGCGCTCACGGTCGCGTTGACGCCGACGTTCTCGTCCATCGTCAGTGCGCCGATCCGCGACACCGGCCCGGTCACGGTGTGGCTCATCGGGCCGGTGACCGTGAGGGAGCGGGGCCCCGTGACCGTCTCGACGCTGGGACCGACGATGTTGACCGTCTTCGCGCCGATGACGTTTTCCTCCACGGTGCCCATCACCGTGTCGCCCCGATGGCCGGTGACGTGAATGGACTGGTTGGCGCCGACGGTCAGCGAGTCGCTGACGCCGACCGTCACGGAGCGTGCCACGCCGATGCTCTCGGTCTGCGCGATGCCCACGTTGACCATCTGGCTCACTCCCACCGAGAGGCTCTGATGGACGCCCACCCCGATCGTCTGGAGCGTGCCCACGGAGACGTTCTGGATCTGGCCGATGGAGACGCTCTCCGTGATGCCGACGGTCTCCGTGTTGTTCAGCCCGACGGAGCTCGTGCGATTGTTGCCGGTGGACTCGGCGCGGTCGACGCCGACGCTCGACGTGCTGTTGTTGGTGATGGCCTCGCTCCGATCGTGGCCGACCTCGGCGTTGTAGTCCTTGCCGGCGTGCAGCTTGACCTGCTCATGCCCGGCCGCGTCGTCAAATGAGAGCTCGTTGTGAACGCCGCCGCCCGGGCTGGACGTCGACTTGAAGGTGCTGACGGTGGGCGCGCCGCTGCCTGAGGCGGGCGGCCGGTTCTTGCCGTTGTATACGCGCCCGGTCACCATGGGCCGATCGGGGTCGCCGTCGAGGAACTCGACGACCACTTCGGTCCCGACGCGGGGGTGCCATACGCCGCCCTCGCCGGCGCCGGCGAACATCTGGCTGACGCGCAGCCAGCACGACGAGGGCTCCTTGGTGTGGCGCTCGGCCTCGAGGTCCCAGTGGAACTTGACGCGCACGCACCCGATCTCGGCGCCTGGAGGGCCGCCGACGTGGATCTCGGCCCCCTTCGTGGACGGCTCCGCGGTGACGAACGCCGTTTGCGAGCCGACGATGCGCGGCTTGGGCGTGGTGCGTGCCGGCCGGAAGCCCGATTCGGCGGGGGAGCCGCTCTTGCCGCGGCGCGCGCACTCGATCCGGGCGGAGTACGGGACACCCGAGAGGGCCACCGGCGAGCCTGGCGGCAGCTCGCCGAGCGACTCGCCGCGGACGTCGACCGAGGTGGCGAGGTACTCGCCGTCGTAGCGGTTCTCGGGGTGCTCCACGCCGAGCACGGCGCCCGCGGAGAGCACGCGGCTGGTGGACGAGAGCAGCGCATACCGCGCCTCGCTCTGCAGTCGGCCGAGGCGCGCGCCGGCGAGCGGTTTGCCCTGGTCCGGGGCGTCCGGATAGAGGCCGGGGTATGTCGATTCGAAGAGGTCGCTCCCGGCGCCTTTGGAGGGGATGTCGACGTTCATGGCGAGGACCGGCTTCTTCCAGTTGTAATCGGTGTGCGATACCTTGGACGCGCGCAGTCGGCGGCCGAGCTGGATGGAGGTGAGCGCGCGGCCGAGCAGGTCGGGGCCGAGCCGCAGAGGTGGGGTTGGTCGCAGGGCGCCGCCGTCGGTGTCGGAGAGGACGAGCAGGCAGGTCGACTCGCTGTTCTCGAAGTGGTAGCGGAGGCCCTCTTCTTCGAGCAGGCGAGACAGGAACGCCAGGTCGCTCTCGTTGTACTGGACGCAGTAGGGCCGGGTCGAGACGTCCGTGATGCGGCGGAGGTCCTGGACGCGGAAGGCGAACTGCTCCGCCGCGGGGGCGAAGGGAGCGTCGAGAGAGTCGCCCGGCTGGAGCGGAGTGTCGCCCGCGGACATCAGGGGCTCGCCGAGGAGGACGGCTTCCAGGATCTGACGGGTCGTCTTTTCGAGGAAGATGCGGCTGCGCGTCCGGTGCGCCATGCGCACGAGCGGCGGCTCCAGCGTGACCTGGTAGAGCATGCCGTGCGGTACCGGGCCGATCTCCTCCGCCTCGGTGATCACGCCGTGCACGTACCGGACGAGCGGTTCGGTCTGGGTGAGGATCCGGAGGGTGGCGCGCTGGCCCACGATGTCGTCGGGATCCACCGGATCGGCGGGCTCGCGGGCGTAGAGGACGAGCGTGTAGCGATAGAGCGCCGAGATCGCCTCGCGGCCGGAGAAGGCCACCACGCGGAGGTGGGAGAAGGGGCCGGCGGGGCCGGCGGCGGACTCGAAGGCGAAGGCGAAGTCGGTGCTGTTCATCTTTTTCTCCTTCGTCCTTGTATATTCGACTCCGGGTTTGGAGAATGAAAGTGTCTGACGAGTGGAGGCGGATTCGATAGAGCAGCTAGCTCTTCATTGCTGAAGATCACGATGCCGGGATCTTCGAAGCCTTCGGCGAAGTATGCGTCCACGAGCTCAAATAAAAGCTTTCTTGCGTCGGATGTTAGTTGGTTTGATGAAAATCTAGATTGATCCTCTGGGTGAAGTCCATGCATTAGCCAATGGTCGAACCGGTCCTTGTTGTCTTGTAAGAATAGGGGGATTCCAACTGCTTGGAAAAGCTCCCTTCTGCTTGCGACGAACTTGCGCCACCGTCTCGATGTATCGATCTCTTGGGGTTCTCGTCGGTAATTCATGGCTAGTTGGCGGGGATGTGTCCGGCGTATTTCCCGTCCGCGACAATCCGTCCTGAGCGACTGATTGAATTCCCCGCTTTGTCGTAGATGTGCCAGTGATTGCTTTGGAATGGTGTTAGTGCTCTGCCTGAGTCAAAATGGACCTTTGTGCCGGTTTTGGTGTTTAAGAATGTTTTTCGGCCGGTCTTGGTGATCTCCACTAGCTCGAATCCAGCTTTTTCTAGCGCTTTTTTGCCGGAGTTGAACGATTTTCCAGCCAGATTCACGCCGTCGAGACCTAGCTCTCTTAGTTTGGCCTTCGCTGCGGATTTGCAAGAGGCTAGGCCGAATGGATCTGTCCATGTGAGAACATTGGAGACATATGTGTAGAGCCCGAGGCCGCCGCGTAGACCAATCGGGTCTTGCGAGATGAAGCGATCTGTCTTGGGGTCGTAGTATCGAAATCGGCTGTATCGAAGCCCGGTTTCGCTGTCCTCATATTGTCCCGGCCAGCGCCAGAGACATGGCGTTTGCGTCGCGTCGCTCTGCGTTGTTCCGTGGATGTCAATGTGCGCCTTCCATGCGATCTGGCCCGCTTGATCGAAGAGCGCGATCGGTGTGCCGAGGTGATCATTGACGATGCCGTGGCACCGGTTCCCTTCGAACCTGGCGATCGGCGCGAACGTCTCCGGCTCGAACTCCCACGTCGTTAAATCTGAGCCTGGCCGCACCTCATGGACGACGTCGTCGCCGTCCCAAACATACGTCGTCGTTTGTTCGCCGAATGTCTTGCGCACCCGCCGCCCCAGCGCATCGTACGCGAATGAGACGACCTCCCCGTCCGGCCGGACCACGTCCCGGAGCTGGCCAGCGCCGTCCCAGAGGTACTTCCACGCTCGCCCATCAGGCAGAACCTTCTCCGTTATGTTTCCGTCGGCATCGTGGACGTAGCTTACCCCGTCGGCGTTCTTGAGCACCCCTCCGCGGTCATAAATGCGATCCGAGCGATTCGGTGTCCGGTAGAGATTGCCAGCCGCGTCCGGCGTCCGATATTGCGTTGTTCCATCAGGCCGGAGGGCCGCTATCAGATACGAACGTCGATCGTGCTCGTACCGTGTGATGCCCTTGTGCTCGTCCGCGATGGTCGCGATCTGATCGTCCGAGCGCCACGTGTATTCGCGACGGAGGACCGGCGTGTCCGTGTGCAAGACCTGCTGCAATGCAGGCCGACCTGAGCGATCGTGCCCCCACTGCGCCACGACGCCTCCGGGGAGCGTTCGCCTGATCTCGGCACCGCTCGCGTCGCGCGCGAAGCGCACCGACCAGGGAGCACGTTGGGGCAGCACGTCAGCGTGAAGTGCCGCCGGATTGAAGTCCATCCAGGCCTCGTCGGGTAGGACCGCGAGCCCGCGCAAGAGCCCGTTGCCGTCGAAATCGTAGCCCGTGACGTGACCGCTGCTTGTGCGCCGCAGCACGCGCCTCCCCGCGGCGTCGTACCGGCTCTCGATGGCCATGTTGCCAACCCGCTCCACCACGACGCGGCCGAGCTCGTCTCGTTCGATGTGCACGTCGGCGTCGCGGTTCCTCGCTCGCACGAGGTCGCCGCGCGCATCATAGACGAACAGCACCTCCTCGGGCGGCGGCAGCGGCTGCTCGAGCGTGGGGCGGCCGGGCAGGAGCTGGCGGGTGATGCGGCCCAGGGCGTCACGCTCCAGCCTGGTGGTCTTCTGCTGTCCATTCATCATCTCGACGCATCGGCCCGCGCGGTCGTACCGGAATACCAGGGTGCGGCCGTCGAACCCGATCTCGCGCACCACGCGACCGGCCAGGTCGACGTCGATGCGGTACGTCTCACCGAGCTCGTTGATGAGGCCGACGAGGTCCTCCTCCACGTCGTAATGGTAGCGGACCGAGTGCCCCTCGGGGTCGATCTGCTCCACCAGCTTGTTGAATCCGGCGTACCGGTAGCGGGTGGTGTCGCCGAGCGTGTCGGTTCGCTCGACGAGGTTGCCCTCCGGATCGTAGGCTCGCCGTTCGACGCCACCGTCCGGGAACCGGATCTCGACCAGCCGACCGCACGCATCCCACGACAGCGCGGTTCTCTTGCCGACAGGATCGGTGTACGCCATGAGTCGGTCGAATCCGTCCCATGCATAGCGGGCTCGTCCGCCCTCGTGATCCTCGGTCTCCAGTAGATCGCCTCGATCGTCGTACAAGAGCTCGAACACCTGTCCCAGCGCGTTCTCGCTCTTCCTCAGCCGGCCACGACGATCGTGGTGGTAGCGGCACGTATGGCCAAGAGGGTCGGTGAGCTTGATCGGCTTTCCCCGGTCATCGTAGCCGATGGTCCAGCGGCTTCCGGCCGCATCGACGACGGCCTCTGGGAGGCCGAATGCATTGAAGGTAAGCTTCGTCTCCTCCCCAAGCGCGTTCGTCTCCAGGATGGTGTTGCCGCGGTCGTCGTACGCCCACTCGGTCCGGTGGCCCAGGCCGTCGACCTCCGCCACCTTTCGGCAATGGTGGTCCCATTCGTAGCGCTTCTCGACGCCGGTCGGGTCGATCTCGCGCTCCACGAGTCCCGCGCCGTTGCCGAAATAGTGCGTGCGGCCGCCGCGCCCGTCGTCCACGATCGTCGTGTGGCGCGCCTTGTCGTAGGTGATGCGCCGATCGTAGATGCCGCCATCGCCCCAGGTGCGTAGGCACCAACCCTCGGGATGTTCCCAGTCGTACTCGAAGTAAAACGAGAGCCCGTTCTTGTTGGTCTCACGGACGAGCACGCCGCCCCGGTAGCTGTACCGCAACGAGTGGCCAAGCGCGTCGGTCGCGCCGACCAAGCAGGAGCCATCGTATGCGTAACGCACGAGCGGTACGCCGTCGCAGGAGATCCGCGACAGGCGCCCATCCCGGGTGTGCTCGATCTCGATCCTGCGGCCGGCGCTGTCCATGATCTGCCGCAGCAGGCCCCGCTCGTAGTAGAGCTGGATCGCGTTGTCGCAGCGGTCCGACATGCGCACGAGCAGGAAGGTACGATCGCCAGCCTGCCCGCGAGGAGCGCCGCCGGGCACGGCACGGAAGTCATGCGCGATCCCATCCCACGTGGTCAGGCGATAGCCGTCTTCATGGCGAGCGAGGGTGTACCGGTCCAGGTCGTCCCACAGCGATTGTCCTGGCAGCAGGCGGTCGTGGGCGCGCTCGCGGCCGTCCGCGAGGCGCACCCGGACCTCGAGGCCGTCCTCGGTCACATGCGCGTCGAGGGGATGGTGCCAACCCTGACCGAGCGAGCCGCAATACCGGTCACGGCTGTAGTAGTTGCGCTCGAACCTCAGCGGCAGCGGACCAGGCAGCTCGAAATCCACGGCATCCGTCAGGACCTCGCCTGTCATGACGTCGACAGGGTGGCCGGTGAGGAAGCAGATGAGCTTGCTCAACCTGGAGTTCGGGGCGGCGTTCAGTGCCTTGTGGAGCGCGCCGGAGAACCACTTGGTGCGGATCCCGCGCGTCACCGCCGCGAACCAGTCCACAGCCTCGGGGCCCCCGACGTCCACGGGCGCGCCCAGCGGGATGGCGAGGCACAGCGACGTCGGCAAGTTGAGAGGGAAGTTGCAGCTCGCGACCATCGAGCCCATCCGCCCCTCGGACGAGCCCTCGAAGGTGACGGTCTTCGCGCCCGTGACGAGGGTCCCCTCGTTGTCGGGAACATCCGTCGGGTGGAACGAGACTCCTGGCGGCATCGGAAAGTGCGGGATGGCGATGCAGTCCGTGCCGGTGTTCCCGATACGGACGCTGTTCACGAAGACGGGCCCGCCGCCGCCGAAGACGGCGGTCATTCCGGCCGAGATCAACAGCCCGATCGGATCGAACACGATCCCGATGAACGGGTGAGGCAGCGGCACCGGTGCCGGCGAGGGCGGCACGATGACGAGGTGGATGTCGATGCCGAGGACGGGATCGAAGAACTTGGCGGCCTGGGACATGGTACCTTCCGCAGTTGCTCAGGGCGTGGTTGTCGCCGGGCTCGCCGCTCGTTCGCGGAGGGCTGCGACGGCCTGGATCATCTCGATCGACAGCTTCGGATCGCGCGCCAGCCTCGCGGTCCATAGCCGGACGATGGGCAGGTGAGCCGCCTCGGGCATCTCGAGATCGTGGAGCGTCTCGACCACCTGACGGCGGCCGCCGGCAGCAAGGATCCGCGCGTACTCCGGTACCGAGAGCGGTCGCTCCCGGAGGCGCTCCAGCGCGCCCACATACGCTTCGTCGTGCTTGAACCGCAGCGAGAAGCCGGCGCTCGCCGCCTCGGCCTCGAGGGCGGCCTTCCAGTGCCGCTCGACGGCGGTGAAGTCGCGCTCTGTCAGCTGGTGGGCTCCGAGCACCTCGGCCCGAGAGCGATGCGCCTTGTCGATCTCGGCCGAGATCTCGGCCCATCGCTCGATCGCGAACACCTCCGGCTCGGCGTCGAGCCCGGCCGGCTCTGCGACGTCGCCCGGCGCTGGCGCCTGCTCGTCGGCGAGCGCGATCGCCGCCAGCATCGCCGGCGGAGGTGGGCGTTCCGTCGGTGCGTCGCTCTCGGACGGCGGTTCCTGCTCGGGCGCCGCATCGATCGGACCCTCCATGGTCGGTTCAGGCGCCACGGCCGTCCACGCGGGCGATGGCGCTCCCTGACCGCCGGTCCACCCGATAGGCAACTCCCTGGTGCTGACGAAGAGCGGCGCCAGCACGGTACCTGTCGGGTCAGCTTCGGCCGCGCGGTGTTCGCGATGTTCGACCGATGAGGCGATCCCCGCGAGCATCCCAGGAGCGGCAGGCGCGAAGGGGAGGGGCGACGCCCCCATCGAGGCGGCGCTGCCGATCGCGGTCGTCTCGACCGCGGCTTCCGGCACGCCGCCCGGGGAGGCGCCCTCATCGCGATCCAGGGCCGCATCGAGGTCCCTCTTGCCGAGAAAGACCGTGCTCTCCGCGGCGGAAGGGGCGAGGCGACCGCCGTCGGCGGTGACGTGGATCTCCGCTTTCCGCGCGACCTCGTACGGGACCGAGCCGCGCCACGTGACGCAACAGACCCCGCGGTCCGTGTCGATCCACAGCGTATCGCAGCGGAGATCCAGCCATCGTTCGGGTTGGTGCGGCGCCCGGAGGACGACGCGCGGGACGACGCCGTCGAGGCGCGTGACGAGGCGCGGGTGCTCGGGGTGGAGGTTCTCCAGCGCGATGCGCTCGTCCGGCGCGAGCCTGTCCACCTGCTGGTCGGGCGGCGCGCTGTTGAAGTAGGCCGCGTCGATGTCGTCCGGCAGCGGGTGAGCGTGCCAGTTGCGATGATCCCACAGGGCCGCGGAGCGACCGAGCCGCTCCGATCGGTCAGGCCACCCAGGAGCGATGGGGCCCATCCCCGAGGGAGGGATGGGAACGTGCGCGCTGGCGACGTAGATCCCGGGCTGCTGGAAGTTGGGCGCCCAACTCGGACCGCCGGCGGGCCCGAACGGAGCGGGCGCGATGCCCGCAGGGTTGCTCGTGCCGCGGCCACCCGCGGCGCGCTCCCAGCAGAGCGGTAACCGGGTGAACTCGGCGGGTTGGGAGAGCTCTCCGCTCGGCTGCACGCTGCGCTCACCGTAGACGGCGATGGCCTTGTTCACCGTGCCTGCGGAGAGGCGCGCGATCAGCGAGCGGACAGGTTGTCCGTGCGGTGCATAGACGTGCCCGGTGACCAGGACGTCCGCGCGACGCTTGAAGGGGACCAGATCGCTGGGAGCTCGCAGGCTGTTCCGCTCGTCGCCTTCCCAGGGGACATCCTCGGCGCAGATCTCGTCCTGATCCTGCGCGAGGGGCGACAGCCCCGGGGACAGCTCGTAAGTCGCTTTGCAGAGGAGGGTCAGCGAACGGCGTCTGTCGGCTGTCTGCCATACGAACGAGGTCGCCTGTAAAGGGCAATGCGAGGTGATCGGTAGGGATTCAATAGATCCTTGTCGCATAGGAGTCATTGCGTGGGGGCGGGATTGTCGGACGGTCTACGAGCGAGGAGCGGCGGCTGCGGATCCGAAGTCGTTGTTCAAGTGCGAGATCCGGCCAGCGCGCTCGCGACAGCGGAGCCGCTGCCGAGGAAGGGCCTCGGCTCGATGGAATGGCGGGCGCGACCGTGGCTCCGACTTTCGTGGCGGCATCCCAAGGCGATCATTCGAGCGCGGAACACCGCGAGGAGCGACGCCCCCTCGACTTGATTCCGCGTCATCGGCCGGAACCACGCTCATTCCCCCTCGTGACCTGGAATGATACACCGCGTGCGACGGTGAATGGAAGCCAGTTCACCAGATGGATCGGGTTCGGGCGGTAGGGAACGATTTTTGCGTACGGCGCCGGTGGAGCGTTTGGGGGGCGGATCTCTCGGGCGGCTCCCCCGTCGGGCGTGCTGCTGCGGCGGGACGCCGAGGGGGCGGGGAACGCCCGGTGCGAACCGGTCGAGAAGCGGTCGAAGGTTTCGAGAAAGGGGTCGTATGGGAGCGGTAGAAGCTCCAGTTGAGCTCCAGCGGATTACTCGCGATCCGCCTTGGTGCCGACGTGGGCGAGGGTCATGCCCTGACCACCGGAGCCAGCGTTGCCGGGCGACCACCACGGAATGCGCTCGGAACGCCGAGCGCGGGCGCGGTGCGGAGCGAGGCGGCGACGCCGGCAGGACGTCATGGCGCCGGCGATTGCTGAGACGAGAAATCCAGAAGCATGCTGGCCTCACCGGCATCGCCGACATGGTCGCCATCGCTGCCAGCACCGCCATCGCCGGCCCGGCCCAATTGGACCTCCACGCCCTCGAGGGATGGGGCGCTGCCCGGCGCGCCCTGGAAGGCGATGGCGAGGGAATGGCCGCCCTGACCGCCGCCGCCCCGGCCGCCGGAGCCTCCCTGGCCTCCCGGTCCGCCGTTGCAGCCTTCGCGCGCGTGGTACGTGCTCGAACCCATCCCGCCCGGCCCGCCATACGCGCCAGGTCCGCCGTCCTGGCCGGCGGCACCGTCGCCGCCCCTGCCGCCATTACCGGCGATCATCTGGACGCCCTCACGGAACGTGAGCGTTGCGTTGATGCTCACCAGGGCGATGCTCGATCCACCGGGAGAGCCGCCCCTGCCGCCAGCACCGCCGCAGCCGCCAGCGCCACCGTTGCCGCCGCTGGCGCCGCCACGGCGGTTCACATCAGGGCAATCGGTGCTTCCCTGGATGCCGGCGCCACCCCCGCCACCCTGGGCAGTCGCTCCGCGTTGGCCATCGCGGCCGGGCAACCCGGTGTAGCCGGCGCTGGAGAGCTGGCCGATGCCGTCTGCCCCTGCACCTGCTGCGCCCGGACCACCCGCTCTGCCTTCCTGGCCCCCGGTACACCTCTCGTTTACGACAACGTATTTGCCATCGTTGGGATAGTTCTCCGCGCCGGGAGAACCGCTATTGCCATCGCTTCCGCGCGTCTCGAAGCCATTCCCGCCCCGCCCCCCGATCGAGTCGTCGGAGGTGTCCTCTGTGCCGCACGCGTTGGGCAGCGGTGCAACGGTCATTACACTGTACGCCGAGCACGCAGCGTTCCCCTGGCTGCCCTGGGGGGGGCGCGCGGGCTGCGGCGGAGGGGACGCCCCTGGGGCACCGGACGCCGCATCTCCCGCCTCGAAGATGGACCGAACCAGGTCGACGGCGCAGCTCTCGGCGATCGCTGCGATGGCGGAGGTTCCCGCGTCGGCCGGATTGATCGACGGAGCGATGACATGAAGATCTTCCAGGCGCACCGTCTCGTCTTCGGCGCGCATGGTCAGGGGCACAACCCCGGCCGCCGCGGTGAGGGTGGTCTTGTTCGCCTCCCCCCACTGCCAGTGTGCATCGCAATCGAGGCCACCGTAGAGGGTCACCCCCACCGTCACGGTGAGCGATTCCTCGAACGTCTGGGCGCACGCGTACACGCGTCGCCCGCTCTCGTCCTCGCTCTGCGCGGCGAGCGTGAGGGCTTCGGCGAGCGTCTTCACCGGTGTCTCGGGCGTCCCGTTCCCGCCGTCGCTCGCCGTGGCCGACACGAACACGCCGCAGCGCGCGTCCGCGGTCCAGCCCTGCTCGCTGGGCACGCACACCAGGGGCGGCGGCCCTCCCCCAGCACCTCCGCTCCCCCCTGCACCTGCGCTCCCGCCCGCGCCCCCGCTCCCCGCGGCACCCCCGGTCCCTCCGGCGCCCACGCCTCCCGCTCCCCCTGCGTCACCCCCGTTCTCGCTGCAGAACATGGGCTTGTGCTTGCAATCATCCTGATTCGAGTACGGGAAGCAGCCAGCCAGATCGAGGCCGGCGGCCGTCGTTCCGAGGACGAGCAGCGCGGCGGTACGGGCAGTCCGAGGCATCAGCCATTCTCCATCGTCTTGAGTTCAGATCCCGATCGTCAGAACGCCCCGCCCACCGAGAGACCCACGTCGTTGATTCCCACCCTGGGCGTCACCTGCACGCGCGCCTCGGGGCCGCTCACGAGGGCATAGAGCAGCGTTCCGAGGCCGACCGTGCCGGCCCCTGCGAAGCTCCAGAACGCCACGTTGCTGTAGAGCGCGCTCTCGTCGACCGCTTGGCTTTGCTTTGTACACGCCGCTGGGGTGGGCCGGGCGGTGCACGGGTTCCGATTTCCGGCGAGCAGCGCGGTCTTCTGGGTCTCCGCATCTCCGGCCCTGTTGTTCGCGAGCACCGTGAAGAGCACGCCCGCCGCGGCGCCAACGCCGGTCGCGACCCCACCCGTGACGAGCACCGCCGTCCTCCCGCCGCCCCGCGGCACCTCGGGAGCCGGCAAGCCGCTCTGTTCCGCGCCGGCGCGCGTCGCATCGGGCGCCGGGGTGCGCTGCAGATCGAGGACCACCGCCTCCGTCCCACCCGCGGTCGCCTCGACCGAGCGCGCCTGCGGGGCGTACCCGTCGAGCTTCGCGCCGACGTCGTGCCGGCCCGGGTCGAGGAACACGGGATCCGCGAGCGGCGCTCGCCCGACGCTGGCTCCGTCGACGGTCACCTCGGCCCCGTCCGGCGCGACGCGGACCGTGACCGCCGCGACCTGCGCCCGTGCCTCCTGCAGCGACGCCTCCGCGCGCTGCCGCTCCTGGACCTTCGTCGCGGGGGCCTCGCGGAGGTAGCGCGTGAGGTACTCGGCCGCATCGCGGGGCTTGCCCACCCGGAGGCAGGCCACGCCCAGGTTCGAGGCGATCTGGTAGTGCGGCTTGAGCACCCACGCCGCGAGGAACGCCGCGTGCGCGTCGGCCCACTTCCCCGCGTTGGCCGCCTTCACCCCGTCTTCGAAGAGCTGGCGCGCCCTGTCCGTCAGCGCGTCGCTCTCCTGCGCCTCGGCCCGAGGGGGCGCCGGCTGTGCTCCCGCGGCAGGTGCCAGCAAGGCGACGGCGATGCTCAAGGTCCACAGCAGCGGGCGGTTCGTCGTCATGAGGAGTCCAGCGGTGCTCCAGGGAGCTGCGGTTCGGAAGACGCGTACAGCCGTACTTTACCCACCCTGGAGCGCGAACCGTACCTCTTCCGCGCCGTGACGGAAGCTTTTGTCCACCCGTTCCACGCAGGGCGTGATGGTGCAGCGGCTCCGCCGCACGCCGCCCTGCCGCCGTGCTGCGCGGCGACGGCCTCGGCCCAGGGGCTTCCTGGAGGGAGAAGCGTGCTCTCGGAGCGCCGGAGACCGCTGCTCCCCTCCCTTCGACTTCCTTCAGATCCCCCAGCGCGGCTTCGCTTGCTTCGACGTCGGCGGTGGGCTGGGGGTTGTCGGCGGAGACGGCCGCCGAGGGGATGTGCTGTGGGGGGCGGGGCCGCTCGGGGACTGTGTCCCGGCGGCTGGCGCAACAGGGCCGCGATCGTCGCTCGGCGCGCCCGTGCGACCCGCTGCCGGCGCGCCGGCGCGAACGGCCGCCGGTTCGCTGGGCGGCGTGGGGTCCTGCGCTGATGGCTCTAAGGCGGTGTCCAAACCCGCATCCGTCGCCGGCGCAGACGGCACGACGAGAGGTGCAGCGGTCGACGTCTCTGCAGCAAGGCGACTCGCAGGGGGCGCGGACGGGGCGTCGCGGGTGGTGATCTCCGGGCCGGAGGCCGCGAGCTCGGCGGTCGCCGGGGCGTCTGCGGGAGACGGAGCCTCGGCCTGTCCGCCATAGTACGCTCCGAGCGTCACGCCGAGCCCGCTGACGGCAGCCGCGGCGCCCGCGGCGATGAGCCACGTCGTCCACGCGACCGAGCGCCGTCCACCGGACGGTCTGGCGGGATCGATCGTACCAGTCAGCGTGCCCGCCGAGACAGAGCCCGCCAGCGGTGCCGGGGAAGAGGCGAGCGGCCCGCCGGGGGTCGTGCCGCCCGGCCCCAGTGGCATTCCGGGCAGGGGCGTCGCCGCCCCTGGAACGAAGCCGGTGGGGGCCAGGGGGAACGGTCCGTGCGCATCCGAGACGGACGACGCGAACCTCGGCGCGCCCGCGATGCGCGCGAACTCGTCGACCAGCTCGCGGACGGTCTGGAACCGGTGGGCCCGATCGCGCGCCAGCGCCCGGTGGAAGAAGGCGTCGATGGTCGGGGGCAGGCCGGGGGCGAGCTGGGTCGCGGAGGGGATCGGGTCGACGAGGATCCTGGTCATGACCTGCGCGAGCACATCGCCGGGGAAGGGGAGGTATCCCGTGACCATGCGGAACAGGATGACCCCGAGCGCCCAGAGGTCGCTGCGCGCGTCGACGTCGCGCTCGGCGCGGAGCTGCTCCGGGCTCATGTAGTGGGGCGAGCCCATGACCTCGCCGGTCGTGGAGGCGTCGGCGACGAGCTTCGAGGTGGTCTCCTTGGCGATGCCGAAGTCGAGGAGCTTCACCATGTCCTCGTCCTCGCCGTCGACGCGCGCGAGGAAGAGGTTGGCGGGCTTGAGGTCGCGATGGACGAGGCCGGCATCGTGCGCGCTGCGCAGGGCCTTGCCGGTCTGGGCGAGGATGCGATGCGTCTCCAGCAGCGGGAGGCGGCCGCGCCGCAGGAGGCGCGCGTTGAGGTCCTCGCCCTGGAGGAGCTCCATGACGAGGTACGGGACGCCCTCGTGAATGCCGAAGTCCTGCACCTTGACGACGTGCGGGGTCCTGAGCTGGGCGGCCGCGCGCGCCTCGCGCTCGAAGCGAGTGCGGAACGCGGGAGAGCTGGCGTAGGCCGGGTCCATGAACTTGACGGCGACCGGCGTGCCGAGCTGCAGGTGGTGCGCGACCCAGACCGAGCCCATGCCGCCGCGGGAGAGCGGGCGCTCGAGGCGGTACTTGTCGATGAGGACGGAGCCGGCGCCGAGGTGCATGGAGAAGGCGGAAGCAGCCTAGCGGAGTTGAGGGCGGGGGTGGAGCGGTGCGGGGGTACCGAGGGGCGATTTTGGCTGGGACGGTCGGGTGGGGCTGCGGTGATCGAGCCTGGCCGTGGGCTGATTGGATTTGCTGCTGCGAACGCCGGGTGCGGGCGCATTCTTAGCGTCCACGATGAGGTGATCGCTGTTTGTGCGCCGAGCAGGCGTCCTGGGTTGACGTTGCAGTGTGCTACCTTGAGCGGGAACGCGGGCGCAGGATCTAAAATCCGAATCGGTCAGCCTGCCGACCGTTCTCACCGTTGTAATCGGCATCGCTGCCGGCGCCGCCATCGCCAGCTGTGCCAAGCTCGAATGTCACGCCCTCGAGAGCGGGGGACTTACCTTGGAAAGCGATTCCGATGGAGTGACCACCGCGTCCTCCACCGCCTGCACCGCCGTTGCCGCCAGTCCCACCTGGGCCCCCGTCACATCCGTGCAGCAGATTGCTCGATCCTTCAGGGGCTTCGCCCCGCGGGCCGCCCGTTCCCCCCATTCCGCCGTCCTGTCCAGGGCCGCCGTTGCCGCCCTTGCCCCCGTTGCCGGTCTTGATTGTGACGTTATCGAATGAAAGCTCGGTGTTGATGCTGATGAGGGCAATGCTTGCTCCGCCTGGACCGCCACCTCTGCCGCCGGCCCCGCCACAGCCGCCCGCGCCGCCTGAACCGCCGCTGGCGCCCCCGAGCGGCGGCGTGCCATCTGGGCACGAACGCAGTGGACTGGTTGTTGTCGTCGGAACGCCGCGAGCGCCGCCCCCGCCACCACCACCTTGGGCTGCGGTGCCGGGAGCGCCGGGAGCGCCGGAAGCGCCGATGTAACCCTCGCGCGTGATGCTGCCATCGCCTGTGGCACCGTTGCCCGGCTCGCCGCTGGTGCCATCTTTACCGGTCATGCCGGACGTACAAGCGCTCGTTCCTGTTTGCCCGAGGCCGCCGTTCATCGGGCGGTCAGGGTATCCTGCTACGCCAGGATCGCCGTTATTAGGCCGCCCCGCCCCGCCGGCGCCGCCGAAGGAGTCATCGGTTTCGTCCGGTGTGCTGCAATAGTTGAACTGAGGCTCGCCGCCGTCGATGGTGCCATCTGAGCACGCACCCTTTCCTGAATTGCCGTTCGCCCCCGCGTTGGCAGTTTTTTCGTACGGCTCCCCATCGAGCCCAGGGGCGGCATCCCCGGCTTCGAGCACGCTGTGCCTCAGCTCCACCAAGCGCACGGTTGAGGCCACTGCGGCGATTGATGACAGCCTTGGCTCTGCGGAACCGCCTTGCAGGATCGATTTGGCGATCACGTGCACATTCTCCAGGTGCACGACTTCCAGGCCGTTCTTTCCTGTGATCTTCAGCGGTATCTTTCCCGATGGAGCCGATATCTTTGTTCGCGTTGTGTTATCTACCCAGTGCCAATCAAGGCCATTTTCAACGTTGTCGCAAGTGAGCCCGCCGTAGAGATTTGTGCTGGCTGAAAGTTCAAAGGTCTCAGCCTCATCAAACTCCTCGGCGCACGCATATACGTGCTTCGAGTTGGACTTGGCGAGGATAAGCGCTTGCTTGAGAGATTTGACTGGCTTGTCGGGCGTGCCCTCGTTGTCATCGTGCCCCTGAGTGTTCGATACGAATACGCCGCAGGCCTTTGCTGCGGTCCAGGTGTCGCGTTCGCTGGGTACACACCCTGAAGGAGTCGGATTGAGAGCATCACGAGGCACGTCGAGCTTCTCGTCGGTGTATTCTAGTGAGGTGATGCATCCAGCGTGACTGACGCCGACGGCCGTCACTGCGAGAAGGGCCATGGACGCGAAGTGGACACGACGGCGCATGGTGCAGTCTTCTCCCTTTCGACTCTGTTCAGGTCAAAAAGAACCGCTGGCAGAAATCCCAGCAGTTTGCGGCTCCCAAAGAGGTGTCACCTGCAAGCTCCTGCTTGACGCCGCGGATTCCATCGTGACGAGTCCATAGACAAGCGTGCCAACCCCAACCGCCCCGCCTGCCACGAAGCTCCAGAGGGCCGAGTTGCTGAGAGTTACCCTGGCGTCCACCGCATCGCTCAGATCTGCGCATTTCTGCGGATTCACCGTTGGGCATTTTCTCTGTTCCTGATCTTCCGCGATTAGCTGAGCTCTCAGCTGTCTTGCGTCGCTGGCTCGCCCATTGGCCAGCACCGTGAGCACCACGCCTGCCGCTACGCCAGCGCTGGCCGCAATCCCGCCCCCGACGAGCACTACCGTCCGGACGTCATCGCGCGGCGTTATCGGTGCTGAGGAGATCGATGGGGCAGCGCGAACACTCACGCTTGGGGATGGAATGCTTTCAAATGCCGGCCGTTCAACGGTCGACAGCGCATCGATCGCCGCCTGATCGATCTCGACCCGTTCCCTCGCTCCCTCGGCCAACTGGACAGCTCGGGTCAAGGGACGACCCCCAGGCCAGCGAACGACCAAGGTGTGGGCACCGGGATCGCGCTGCACCGGCGTCGAACGCTGGATGGGCAGGCCATCAAGCGTCATGTCCAGCCCGGCAGGAACGGTACCAGTGACATTGACTTCCACGGTCGGGGTGCGTGCTTCGAGCTCGGCAAGCTCCTTCGTTGCGCTGGCTTTCGACTCCGCGAACGCAGGCGGAGCGCCGGGTGTAAGCTTTTCGTCCACGACGAGCCGATACACATCGCGCGCCTCGAGGAAGCGGCCGAGCTTGACGTAACAGCGCGCCACCATGAGCAGGAACGGGGGCGCGTGCGCTTTCGCCTCGGCCTGACGAAACGCGAGGAGCGCCTCGGCGTATCGTTGCGCTTCGTAGTGGGTCCATCCCTGCTCGGCGAGCGCGACGGCGGCTGCTTTGTTCTGTGCCAACACAGGACCATCCTGCGCCGCCGCAGGCGACGTGCATAGGACGCCGAGGAGAAGCAGGCTGGCCGCTGCAGAACGGTGGTTCATCGCCGCACTCTTGCTCTCGATTTGTCATCAGGGAAAGAACGCGTGCGGGCAAGTACATGAGACCTGGCCACCGCGGGGCACGGTGGCGTCACGGGGAGGCGAAATCGAGCGTCGGCGCTTTAGCTCCGGGGGTGCCGTCGCCGCTGGTCCCGTCCCCCTCGCCGCCGAGGCCGGGCTCGCCGAGCTCGAAATGGAGGCGGTTCGCGCCCATGGGCGGCGGCTTGTCGCGAAAGGCGATGCCGATGGAGTGACCGCCGCGGCCGCCGCCGCCGCGGCCGCCCTGACCACCCTGACCGCCGCGGCCGCCGTTGCAGGCGTTGTCAAGGCCGGATGCGGAGCCGCCCGATAGCGCCTTGCCGCCCATGCCGCCGGTGCCGCCGGCGCCGCCGGGCTGTCCTAGAGCGCCGTTGCCGCCCTTGCCTCCGCTGCCTGTCTTCAGGGTGACGTCGTGGAGCTGGAGGGTGGAGTCGAGGCTGATGAGCGCGATGCTCGCGCCGCCGGCGCCGCCTCCGAGGCCGCCCTTGCCACCGCAGCCGCCCGCGCCGCCCGAGCCGCCGCTGGCGCCGCCGACTCCCTTGGCATTGGGGTCGGGGCAGGAGCGTGGCGGGGCCGTGGGACTGGTCGGAACACCGCGAGCGCCGCCACCGCCGCCGCCTCCCCGCGCCGTGGTTCCGGACCGGCCGATCTCGCCGGCTTCGCCGATATAGCCATCTTGTGAGAGGGTGCCGAGAGCCGCGGCCCCAGCGCCTGGATCGCCGGAGGCGCCAGGGTCGCCATCCCGGCCGTTCATGCAGGAAGTTCCTCCTGACGTCTGCCCGGGGCCGCCATTGGCCGGGCCATCTGGTAAGCCATCGCCGCCGTTGCCACCGTTGCTCGTCTGTCCTACTCCGCCGGCGCCGCCGAGGGAGTCTTCGACTCCATCTTCGCAGTCGTTGGGTTGCTCGGCACCGCCGTTGGTAACAGCGGCCATGCACCCAGCTTCACCTGGGTTCCCATCGTCACCGCGCGTGGCGCTGTTCGAGTCCTGGCTTTGATCGGCGCCAGGCGCAGCATCACTTGCCTCAATCGTGCAGCGCGCCAGCGATACGGTGACACCATCGGCCACGGCCGCGATGGACGACGCTCCGGATGTCAGAACCGATTCAGCAAGGACATGCACGTCCTCCATCCGAACTGATCCGCCCCCGTGCATTGTGAGCGGGATGGTCCCAGCCTCGGCCGTCAGCGTCGTCCGCTTCTGTTCGCCGACCCATCGCCAGCCGTTCTCGCAGTCGAGTCCACCGAACAGCGTCACATTCGCCTTGATCTCGACCTTCTCTTCGAACGTCTCGGCGCACGCATACACGTTCTTCTTCGTGGCATCGGGGAGGGCAGTCGCGAGGGCGATGGCTTTCCCCAACGACTTCACCGGCGCGTCCGGCGTCCCGGCGTTCTCATCGTCTCCGTCGAGCCTCACGAAGATCCCACCACACAACGCGTCGGCCTTCCACCCTTCGCCCTCTCCTGGCACACAGTTCGGCGGCGGATCCGGCGGCCCTCCTGCCGTTCCGTCCGACTGGCAGTCATCCAGCAGCTCACCACTCAAGTCAAGGCACGGGGGGTCGCTGCATTGAGGCCCTATCGCTCCCATGGCCATCGTCCCCAGGAAGATCGCAGCAGCAAGATGGGCACGACGACGCATAGTACGGCCTTCTCCCTTCGAAGTACGTAAGCTCAAAACCTTCCGCTGAACGAAAGCCCGGCAGTGCCCGGTCCGAGGAGCGGCGCTACGCGTGTGCCCGGGACCGTCTTCTGAGGCTCAGCGTTCATCGTCACCAGCCCATAGACCAGCGTGCCAACCCCGACCGTTCCCCCCGCCACGAGACTCCAGAATGCGACGTTGCCCAGGTCGATCTCGTCATAGACTGCGTCTTTAAGGTCGCTACACCTGGGAACGTCCCCGTCGGGGCATCTCTTCTCGTCGCCCCATTGGGCTTTCAGCTCGTTCCGGACCTCTTCCGCGTGATCGGCTCGATTGCCGGCGAGCACCGCGAAGACCACGCCCGTCACGATGCCGGCGCCCGCCACGACCCCGCCCGTGACGAGCAACGGCGTCCGCAACTCAGCGCGCTTCGCCATCGGCACCGCCGGATCCATCACGAAGGGACGCGCTCCAACGCCAGCGACCGGCGCGCGCTCCAGCTGCACCACCACCGTCTCCGCACCGCCCGCCACCGCCGCGATAGGACGCGTCGCAGGCGCGTACCCCTCGAGCTTCGCCCCGATCTCGTGCTCGCCCGGTGCCAAGAACACCCGATCCGCGAGCGGCGCCTTGCCCACGACCGCCCCGTCGACCGTCACCTCCGCCCCTGCCGGCGTCACCTGCACCGTCACGGATGCGACCTTCGCAAGAGCCTCCTTTAGCGACGCCTCGGCGTTCTGCCGCTCGTTCACCTTGGTGGCCGGCGCCTCGCGCAGATACCGCGCCAGGTACTCTGCCGCGTCGCGGTACTTGCCCAGCTTGAGGCACGCGACCCCCAGATTCGACGCGATCTGGTAATGTGGCTTGATCGCCCACGCCGCGAGGAACGACGCGTGCGCGTCGGCCCATTTTCCCGCCGCTGCCGCCTGTCTCCCCTCTTCGTAGAGCTGTCGCGCCTTGTCCGTCAGCGCGTCGGTCTCCCCGGCGGCGGCCGCGGTGGACGGCTGCTGCGCGCCCGCAACCTGCGCCGTCAACGCCACCGCCACGCTCCAACTCCACAGAAGCGGTCGCTTTCTCATCGTCGGAGTCATCAGAACTCAGGCTTCCCTTCGGGGAGAGGCGGGACGGCAGTGCTCGAGGGCGGCACCTTACCCCCTCTGGGCTTCGGGTCCAAGCGCCCCGGCGCAGCCCCACCTGCCTTGGTGTTCCTCGTCCGCCCCGCTGGCTGCGTCTTCGGCTGCGGCTCACCCTGCTGCGGCTGCTCCTGCCCCGCCTGCGGCTTCGCCGTGGCCTCCGGCGGCGCCGCCGTGGAGGGCGAACCTGTCGTCGTCGCCGCCGCCACGCCAGCCTCGTTGCTCGGCCCCGGCGCCGCCGCGCTCCCGGCAGGCGGCGCCACGCCCGGCCCCGTTGCCTCCGGCGTTGCCGTCCCCCCTCCGGGCGCCCCTTGCGATACCAGCACCGCGACCATCCCCGCCACGGCCACGAAGCCGAGCCCCGCGACGGCCCAGATCCACGTCCGCGACGAGGCCGGCTTCTCCACGATGACCGGGATCTCGTCGCGCTCCTCCCCCCCGACGCTCGGCACCGGCGGCATCGGCCCCGCCGGCGCGCTCCACGCCCCGCCGCTCGCCGCCCGCCCGGCCCCACCGCTCGCCGCCTGCGCCGCCACGGCGTTCCCCGCCGCCGCCTGTCCCATCCGCACGGGCCCCGTGCCTCCGGCCTCGACCCCTGCCGTCAGCGCCGCGCTCCCCAGCAGCTTCTCCGAATCGATGACCAGCGTCCCCTTCGGCCCGACCTGCTGCGATACCGGCCCCGCCGGCCCCGCCACGCCCTTCTGCGACGGCGGCATCGACCCCGGCGCCCGCCGGTCCTGCAGCGCCACCCCCGGCATCGCGCCCGCCACGCCCACCGGCCCCGTCCCGCCCTGCTGCGCCGCGAACCGCTCGCGCCACCCGCCGCCGAACTGCGGCTTCTCCTCCACCTCGGCCAGCGGCCGCGCCCCGAACATCCCCCGCGCGATCTCCCCCTCGTCCTCCGCGACCTCCTCGATCCGGATCAGCATCCCGTGCCGGTCCTCCATCGTGACATCGCGCTCCCGCACGAACCGCACCGATACGCCGCCCGGGATATCCGCCTCCCGCCCGCTCGTGATCGACGTCCACTTGATGTTCGATCGGTACAGCACCGTCGCGATCTTCGCCGCCGCAAGCGCGATCGACCCGAAGGGCTCGTCGGGCTTGTGGACGATCACCACCCGCTTCGGCTGCGCCCCCTCGTCGGCCACCCAGTCCCAGGTCGCGCCGCTCCGCCGGAGATATGGCAGATCCCCGAACTCCTCGACATACCGCTCCAGCACGTGCGCCACCCGCTCCGGCGCCTCCCGCACCGCGCTCACGTACTCGCGGTAGAACATGCCCGCCGACGAGTTGACCTCCGTCGCGTTCATCACGTGCCGGTAAAACGTCGCCGCTGCCTCGAGCAGCGTCGTATACCCGAGGTCCCGATCCACCGCGACGATCCCGTGCGCGAAGGGCGGGTTCCCCCGCCCGGCGTGGTCGACCGCCCCGCCGATCCGGAAGCCGAAGATGAGCCCCACCGCCCCGTGGCCAGGCTCGTGCTGCGTGTCATCCCTCGACAGATTGCCAATCGCGAACGCGTGCGTCGCCCCCATCGCAGGCTCGATGTACTTCATCAGCCGCGCCAGGTGGCTGAACTGCGTCGTCGTGAGGGGCCCTTGCGGCACCTCCGGGCAGTACATGAAGTCGATCTGGTGCCCCGGGATGTTCCCGTGCAGCACGTGATACCACGCCGCGTCCGCCGGCGCGCGGTACCGCGGGATCACATACCCCGAAGCGCCCTCGTTACCGTACATTGGGCCTGACCTGCTGCGGCACCGGCGGGGCAGGGAGCGCCGCGGTCCGCGACAGCGCCGAATGCCCGCTGATGTCCTGCTTCATCCGCTGCAGGAGCTGCGGATCATACGCGTTCTTCGGGAGGATCTTCTCCACGAAGTGCGAGAACAGGTGATGCGTGCTGTGCCCGTAGCTCGCCGACCCGACGAGCACGCGAATGTCGATGTTGTTCTTGTACCGCTCCAGGCTGTCGATGAGCGTCTTGTAATACCCGCGCGCCTCCCGCTCCACCTCGGCCGGCGTCCCGGACAGGACATCCGACTTGTTGATGAAGAGCACAACCGCCTTGCACGAGGCCAGCGTCTTCGGGCTGAAGAAGAACTGCAGCGACTGCGGCTGAAACTCCCGGAGCTGCTCCTGGATCCGCGACGGCTCGACCTTCTGACCGTCCTTGCCCGCCAGATCCACGACCATCAAGAGCCCATGGACCTCCTCCATGATGAGCTCCTGCTGCGCATCCACGATGTGCTCGCCGCCCCAGTCGCCGACCTCGAACACATGCTCCGTCAACACCTCTTTCGTGAGGACGTGGCTGACGGTCCGCTCGTAACGCTCGATCTTCGTCCCCTGCAGCGTGCCCAGATCCACGAGGGGATTCGCCCACTTGAGCGTCAGCGACGTCTTGCCGGTCCACTTGATGCCCAGCGTCAGGATCTTGTACCGCTTCTGCGTGATCTTCGGCCGGCTCTCGAGCTCGCTCTTGTACCAGTCGATCTCCTTCTGCTGGGCGTCGAGCCAGTCGACCTTCTGCCGGTCCTCGCCCCGCGAGATCTCAAGCGCCTGCTGGAGCTGCCCGTACTGCGCCCGCAGCTGATCCAGCTGGCCCTTGGCCTGCCGGAGCGCCTCGATGTGCTGGTTCGCGTCCTGAAGCTTCCGCTTCAGCTGCGTGGCCTGCATCAGCAGGAACACGGCGCCTGCGCCGCACGCCACCGCGATCAACCCGAGCACTATCGGTAGAACAACCTGCATGGCTTACAATCCTCGCGACCCGCCGGGCGGGCTATCCCGCCCTGTCCTGTCCCGCGCGGCCGGAAGAACGGCGAGCGCGGACCGGCCTGAATCCTGAGAAACGCATCAGACCACGGCTCGCCGCAGCGTACAAGTCCGAGGTAATCCCCAGCACGAGCCATTACTTCATCGTCCGCCATCGTCCGCCATCGGACGCCATGTCCCTACGCACACAGGACCCGCGTCCTCCGCGCCCGCGCGCCGCTCCCGCTACCGGCCTGTCCCGATCACCTCGCGCCACCGCCCTTGCGGGTCACCCGCGGCAGCGCCGTCCTCGTCTCGGGCGCGAGATCCAGCGTGTCACGCTCCCCGGCCGCGAGCCGCAGCGCGCCCGCATACGCGATCATCGCCCCGTTGTCCGTGCAGCTCGCGAGCGGCGGCACGAACAGCGCGAGGCCCCGCCGCTCGCACGCCGCGGTCATCTTCGCGCGGAGCCCCTGGTTCGCCGCGACCCCGCCGCCGAGGACCACCCGCCCGATCCCCTCGGCCCGCGCGGCCCGCACGGTCTTCTGCACGAGCGCGTCGACCACGGCCCCCTGGAAGGCCGCGCACAGGTCGCGGAGCGCCTGCCCCTCCGGCCGCCCCCGCTTCGCCACGTGCCGCGCGACCGAGCTCTTGATGCCCGAGAAGCTGAACTCCAGCGACTCCTTGCGCGCCATCAGCGCTGGCACCGCGTCCGCCGCTGCGGCCGCGTCGCCCCCGGCCGCGAGCCGATCGACCACCGGCCCGCCCGGATACCCGAGGCCGAGCAGCTTCGCCACCTTGTCGAACGCCTCGCCCGCCGCGTCGTCGCGCGTCGCGCCGAGCTCCCGGATCGCCCCGATCGCCGGGCCATCCACCCGGTAGATCGCCGTGTGCCCGCCCGAGGCGAGCAGCGCCACGTACGGGAACGACGGCCGCTCGCGCTCGTCGGAGAGCGGCGCGCCGCCGCGCCGCAGGAACACCGCGAGCAGGTGCCCCACGAGGTGATCGACGCCCACGAGCGGCTTGCCCGCGGCCCACGCGAGCCCCTTCGCGGCCTGCAGGCCGACGAGCAGCGCCCCGGCGAGCCCCGGCCGCGACGTCACCGCGACGCCGTCGAGATCCGCCACCGAGACGCCCGCGCGCGAGAGCGCCTCGCGCACCACCGGGACCACCGCGCGCGCGTGATCGCGCGCCGCGACCTCGGGCACGACGCCCCCGTAAGGCGCGTGCAGCGCCACCTGGCTGCGCACGACGTCGGAGAGGACGTCGCCTCCCTCGGTGACCACCGCCGCCGCCGTCTCATCACACGATGTCTCGATCCCTAGAACCCGCATGTCCCTGTCCGCCGCGTCAGCCTGAAATTGCCAAACACCTGCCGCTGCCCCGCCGCATCCGCCTCGCCCGGCGCGAGCGGCGCCCGGCCAGGCCGGAGCAGGCGCACCTCGACCGACGCGTCCGTGCGCAGCGACAGCACCGCGAGCATCGGCTCCGTCTCCGGCTCCGACGCGTCGACCGCGTAGATCGCGTTGCGCTCCCGGCCCTCCCCGAACTCCAGCCGCGACAGCGGGTCGTGGGCGAGCGCGCCGATCGGCCGCAGCGGCGCGCCGTCGAGGAGGCGCCGCTCGGCCGTGGCCCCGTCGGGCGCCTCGTAGGTCCACAGCGCGCCGGGCGGCTCCGCCCCGTCGAGCGCGTCCGCGTCGAGCGTGAGCCGCATCTGCACCCGCGGGCTCAGGCCGGCGCGGAACGCGCCGCCCAGCGTGATCGCGCCGCAGTACGCCTCCCCGTCGGCCGTCGAGAACCGGCTCAGGTCGTCGCAGCCGGCCGCCCCGCCGGCGCCTATCGCGCCGGCGAGGGCGAGCGGCGCGAGCCGCGGCGCGCGGCGCCGCGGCCCGGGCGGAGAAGCGCGGCTCAAGGCGCGGCGCTCCGCATCAGCTCGACCGCGGTCTGGCGGACGCGCGGCTCGGGATCGCTCGCAGCGAGCTGCCGGAGCACCGGCGCCGCCGCCGCGCGGTCCGCGGAGGCGAGGGCGCGGGCCGCCGCCTCGCGCACCAGGGCGTACGCGTCGGCGCGGGCCGCCCCGCCGAGCGTCTCGGCCACCTGGCTCGGCCTGCCGCCGCCCGCGCCCCCGCCCGGCGCGCCGAGCCGGCCCAGCGCCTCCGCCGCGCGCACGCGCAGCGGCCAGCTCGACGAGGTCCGCAGGAGCTCCGAGACGGCCGCGATCGTCGGCGCGTGCCGGACCGCGCCGAGCGCCGCGAGCGCCGCGCGCCGCACGCTCTCCTCGGGATCGCCGAGCGCGTCGACCACCGCGGCCTGCGCCTCCGGCTCGGGCCGGGTCGCGAGCAGCTCGACCGCGCGCGTGCGCACCTCGATCGCCGGGTGCCGCACGAGCGCCACGAACCCGCTCACGACCGCCGCCGCGATCCCCTCCACGGCGGCCTCCACCTGCCGCCTCGGCTCCGGGGCGAGCGCCGCGCGCCCGTCCGTGAACGGCGCGAGCCCGAGCGCCGCGACGCCCCCGCCGGCGCCGGGATCGCCGCCTGCCCCGCCCGACACGGCCGCGCCGCGCGACAGGATCGCGTCGGCGACGACCAGGGCCCGCTCGGGCGACGTCGCGACCGCGGCGACCGCGGCCTTCTGCAGCGCCGGGCCGAGCGCCACGAGCGCCGCCGCGCGATCCTCCGGGCCGGGCGGATCGGGGTCGAGCCCCGCGAGCACGTCCTTCACCGTCAGCGCGCCGTCCGGCACCGGCAGCGGCTCGCGCGCGCGCGGGTACGCGCGCCGCGTGAGCGCGACCGCCGCCGACACCGCGGCGGCGCGCAGCCCCTCGTCCGACGAGAACGCGCCGGCCGCGATCGCCTGGGCGGCCCCGCCCGCGGCGACCGCCTCGGCCTCGCCGGCGCCGCCGCCCCCGGGTCCCGCGCCGCCGCCGCCGCCGAGCCGCGCGAGCGTGATCAGCGCCGCGCGGCGGAGCTCCGGCTCGCTCGAGTCGGCGAGCGACATGAACAGCGCGGGCCCCTCGCCCCCGCCCGCGAGCTCGCCCAGCGCGCGGACCGCGGCGGCGCGCGGCACGGAGCCGGCCTCGGGCGCCCTCGCGACCGCGGACAGCGCCGCCGCGTGCTTCCGGTCGTGCGTCAGCCCGAGGCCGACCGCCGCGAGCGCCCGCACCTCCGGCGCCGGCGACGACAGGAGCCGCGCGAGCAGCGCCACCGCCTTGGCCGCCGGCCGCCCGCCGCCCGCCGCGAGCCGCGCCACGCCCCACGTCGCGGCGACCGCGACCGCGTCGTTCGGCAGCACGCTCGCCGCCGCGTCCCGCGGCGCGAGCATCTGCTCGTAGCGCTCCAGCATGGCCGGGTCGCGCAGCGCGCCGCACGCGATCATCGCGCGGGCGCGCAGGCCCTTGTCGGCCTGGCCTACCGCGAAGTTGTAGAGCGCCGGCCCGGCGCCCTTGTTCTCGACGTAGGCCAGCACCTCGATCGCGACCTTCTGCTGCGACTCCTTCTCGTCCGCGAGCGCGTCGAGCAGCGGCTTCACCGCGCGGGCGCCGATCTTCGCGAGCTCCGCGCGCGCCGCCGCGCTCGCCGCGCGCCCCTCGCCGCGGACCTTCTGCATCAGCGGGAAGGTCATCGCGCCGTAGAGCTCCACGAGCAGCCGCCGGTAGAGCGGCTTCTGCGGGTTGCCGACCGCGACCGGCAGGAGCTCGCGCTCGAGCACCTCGAGCGAGCCCCTGCCGAGGTTCACCTGCATCGACATCCGCGCCGCGCGCGCGACGAGCTCCTCGTCGTTCGACGCCCTCACCACCCGGCGGAAGAGCCGGTCGGCCTCCTCGGCCTGCCCCGCGGTGAGCAGCAGCTCGGCGAGGTCGAAGTACACGGGGAACAGCCGGTCGTTCTTCGCGAGCGCCTGCCGGTACTCGGCGATCGCGCGCTGGAAGTCCTGCCGCCGGCGGTACATGTCGCCGAGCTTCTGGTGGCCGCTCGCGTCCTCGGGCGACAGCTCGACGGCCCGCGCGGCGTACCGGATCGCGTCGTCGTCGCGGTACAGCTCCGCGGCGTACTGCGCCATGCGCTGGTAGAACTCGCGGGCCCGCTTCGGGTTCACCTCGACGAGCTTGCCCAGCACGTCGATCGCGCCGAGGAGGTTCTGCTGGAGCACGAGCACGCGCTCCAGCGCGAGGAGCGAGTCCTCGTCGCCCGGCGCGGCCTGGACCAGCCGCCGGAGCGTGGCCTCGGCGTCGGGCAGCCGGTGCAGCTTGCGCTGCACCTCCGCGAGCAGCCGCCCCGCCTCCAGGTCGGGCGGGGTCGCGTTGAAGCGCGCGGCGAGCGGCGCGACGCGGCTCGGCAGCTCGTGGGTGAGCGACCAGAGGCTGACGATGTGGGTGCGCGCCTCGCGCGCGAGCAGCTTGTCGTTGCCCGCCCCGGCGAGCAGCTGCTCCCAGAGCTCGCGCGCCTCCGTGTAGCGCGGCCCCGCGTTGCCGAGCGCGCTCGCGGTGCGCTCCAGCGCGATCGCGAGCGCCTTCTTGTAGCGGCTGTTCGCGGGCTCGAGCTGCGCCGCCTCCCGGAGCGCGGCGAGCGCCTCCGCCACCATGTCGTGGTCGAGGTACACCTCCCCGAGCGTGGCCGCGGCGCGCGCCCGGCTCGGCACGACCTGCTTGATGCGCGCCCACGTCTCCAGCGCCTTCTTCTTGTCGCCGGCCTGGAAGTACCTGTCGCCCAGGTCGACGAGGTGGCTCGGATCGCCGCCCGCGGCCGCGGCGAGCCGCTGGAGCACCTTGAGGGCCCGGTCCTTCTCCTCCACCCGCTCGTAGAAATCGGCGACGGCCGCGAGCGTCTCGGCCTCGTCCGCGACGCGCCCCTCGAGCTGGGTGAGCAGCGCGAGCGCCTTGGGCCGGTCGCCCCGCTGGATGAGCGTCTCGCACAGCTCGAAGACGAAGTCCGCGTTGCCCGGGGCCGCCTTGATCAGGAGCTCGTACTCGCGGATCGCGGCGTCGAGCTCGCCGGCGGTCTGGAGCAGGTGGACGAGCCGGAGCCGCGTGTCGATGTGCTTGCCGTCGAGCGCGAGGGCCTTCCTGTAGATCCCGATCGCCTTGTCGACGTCGCCGGTCTCCTCGTACAGGGCGCCCAGGGTCGCGAGCCGCTGGAAGTCCTGCCCCCTCTCGGCCTCGAGGATCGCGATGAGCTCCGCGAGCTTGCCCTCGGCGCGGAACGCGTCGGTCATGATGAGCAGGATCTCGGCCCGCACCCCGGCGGCGCTGCCGGCGATGGCGAGCGCCCGCTTCAGCACGGCGAGCGCCTCGTCCATCTTCTTCTGCTTGGCGAGCGCCTGCCCGAGATCGCGCAGCGCCGGCGCGAGCGCCCTGTTGTCGCCGGCCGCGGCCTTCACGAGCTCGCGGAACTCGGCCTCGGCGCGCGCGTGGTGCCCGCGCGCGGAGAGCTCGCGCCCGAGCTCGGCCTTCACGAAGAGCGAGCCCTGCGCGTTCTTCACGAGCGCGTCGTGCTGCGCCTTGGCCGCCTCGAAATCGGAGAGGTCGAGGCAGAGCGCGAGCAGCGTGCGCCGGGTCTGCTCGACGTCCGCGGGGACCTTGAGCAGCGGCAGCGCCTTCTCGTAGTGCCCGCGCGCGCGCGCCTTGTCGCCGCGATCCGCCTCGAGCTGGGCGAGCGCCATCATCGCCGCCGGTTCCCCGGGCCGGTCCGCGATGGCGGCCTCGTACGTCTTGATGGCGTCGTCGTAGCGCCCGTCCTGCTTGTAGACGCCGGCGAGCACGACCTTCGAGGCCCAGGCGTCGGCCCCCGGCTGCGCGGCGCGGCGCTCGAACTCCTCGACGAGCTTCTTCAGGTTCCCGTCGCGCTCGCGGTAGAGCTGGGCGAGGCGCTGGAGCGGGAAGGGCGCGCTCGGCTGGCTCATGACGATGGCCGTGTAGCGCGCGATCAGCGCGTCGCTCGACGGGCCGCCCCGCTTCCCGTCGCCGGTCTCTGCCGGCTCCGGCTTCGCCTGCGGCGGCTTCGCGGGCTGCGGCCGCGCGGCGGGGCCGGGCCTGCCGCCGCCGGGCTTCGGGGCCTTCGGTCTGGGCCGCTTGCCGCGGCCGGACGGATCGAAATCCGCGGCCTCGGCGCGCGGGATCGCGAGCGTCGCGGCCGCGGGGATCAGGACCGCGAGGCAGCCGGCCAGAACGTGGGATCGCACCTGGGTAGGGTAGATCGACGGTGCGCGGCCGGCCACGCGGAGCAGCGGCGGCGCCGGGAACGGGCGCGATCGGGCCGGCGCGGACGCCGGACATGCGAGGCCGCTGAGCTCAGCAGACGACTTTCCAAGCGCTCCTGCGGCGGCGCCGCTTCGAAAGGACACTTAACATCTATACCCTCGCGTATTTCCTCGGGAAGCCCTGATCAACGACGATGACACCCCCACCCAGTCCGGTTATTTGAACGGCTTTCTCGACGAGGTGACGCTGTTCTTCCGGAACTTCTTCTCTGCCGCCCTGAAGGACAACCTCTCTCTATCACGGCTTCATCCTTGGCCTCCTCGTGCAGCTCGAGGGTGATTACGACGTTCGCTCGAACCGTGAGTCCGGCCTCGGCCGCGCGGACCTGCTCGTGCGGCCGCGCGCGCCGGGCCGTCCAGGCATCGTGCTGGAGCTCAAGGTGCCACAGCGAGGCGAGACCCCGGAGCAGGCGCTCCTCGCCGCGGCGCGGCAAGTCCGTGATCGCCGTTATGCGGTCGAGCTGGTCGCCGCCGGCGCCGCCCCCGTGCATGAGCTGGTCGCGGTCTTCGACGGAAAGCGCGCCTGGGTGAGGCTGGTCGATGAGGTCCTCTCCGGCGCCAAGGACGGACACCCGCAGGGCTGATCGACTCGGGCAGACGTCGGGCACATCGCTGTTCGTTGTGGTGAGGCGCACTACCTCGGATCCGCCCTCGCCGCGAGCTCACCGCGCTGCGGTTCCTGACGTTGCCTTGCTTACAGCACAATTTGCTGACGGGGAGCGCTGCAGTTCTGGATATCCTCGGTCGCTGCGATGAGCTCGTCCGAAGCACCCCACAGGCGAGCGCTGCGGCTCTCTGAGTCGTCTCGGGGGTACCGCTGATGCGCGCTGGTGACATCGTCGCCGACCGCTTCGAGATCGAAGGGCACGCGACCTCCGGCGGCATGGCGCAGATCTTCCGCGCCCGCGATCGGCTCACGGGCGAGCCGGTCGCGCTGAAGATCCTCCAGCGCACGGGCCCGCAGGAGTCGCACCGCTTCCGCCGGGAGGCTCACGCGCTCGCCGCGCTCCGTCACCCCGGGGTCGTCGGGTACGTCGCCCACGGCACGACCGAGGGCGGCGAGCTCTACCTCGCCATGCAGTGGCTCTCCGGCGAGACCCTCGCCGAGCGCTTGCTCCGCGAGCCGCTCACGGTCCCCGAGAGCCGCTCGCTGGGCGTGCGCGTCGCCTCCACGCTCGGCGCCCTCCACCGGCTCGGCATCGTCCACCGCGACCTCAAGCCGAGCAACCTCCTGCTCGTCGGCGGCTCCGTCGACGAGGTCACCCTGCTCGACTTCGGCGTCGTGCGCGTCGCGGACGCCGGCCAGGAGCTCACCATGCCCGGCGTGATGCTCGGCACCCCCGGCTACATGGCCCCCGAGCAGGCGCGCGGCGAGGTCGCCATCGACGCCCGCGCCGACGTCTTCGCCCTCGGCTGCATCCTCTACCGCTGCCTCACCGGCCGGCCCCCGTTCGTCGGCAACGACGGCCTCTCCGTGCTCGTGAAGGTCCTCCTCGAGGATCCGCCGCGGCTCAGGGAGCTCCGCGGCGAGGTCCCGGCCGCGCTCGACGACCTCGTGACGCGCATGCTCGCCAAGGCCCCGCGCGACCGCCCCCGCGACGGCGCGGCCGTGGCCGCCGAGCTCGGGTCGCTCGGCGATCTCGCGCCGGCCTCGCGGCGCGGCCTCCCCGTGCCCATGGGCGGCCCGACGCCCGAGCTGACGACCGGCGAGCGCCGGATGATCTGCCTCCTCCTCGCCCGCGACGGCGCGCTCGACAGCGACGCTACCCGGTCCGAGGGCGAGGACGCGCTCCGCGTGCGCGCGCTCAGCGCCCTGGCCGAGCGCCACCAGGGCCGCCTCGAGATCATCGAGGCGCGCTCTCCCGTCGTTGTGCTGTCCGGCCTCGTCGCGCCGACCGATCTCGCCGCCCGGGGGGCGCGGTGCGCGCTCGCGATGCAGGTGCTGCTCGGCGGCGCGCCCGTCGCGCTCGTCTCGGGGCGCGCCGAGATCACCGCCCGCTCTCCCATCGGCAAGCTCATCGATCAGGCCGCCGCGCTGCTCGCCGGCGACGAGGCGCGGCTCGGCGTGGTCCGCATCGACGAGGTCACGGCCGGCCTGCTCGGCGCGCGGTTCGATCTCGGGTCGGATCACGCGGGCCATCTCCTGCGCGGCGAGTGCGACGACCTCGAGGCGGTGCCGCGCCTCCTCGGCAAGCCGACGCCGTGCGTGGGCCGTGACCGCGAGCTGTCGCTCCTGGAGGCGACCTTCGCCCAGTGCATCGAGGAGCAGACCCCGTCCGCGGTGCTGGTGACGGCCCCCGCCGGCATGGGCAAATCGCGCTTGCGCGTCGAGCTGCTCCGGCGCCTCCGGGCGCGGGACGAGCCGATGGCGGTCTGGATCGCGCGCGGCGACCCCATGAGCGCCGGCTCTGCCTTCGGCCTCCTGGCGCAGGTGCTCCGCCGCGCGCTCGGCGTCGCCGACGGCGCGCCGGCCGCGGCGGTGCACCGCAGGATCCGCGAGCGCGTCGGTCACCACGGCGAGCGCGGCGCCCACGTCGCGCCCTTCCTTGGCGAGCTCGTGGGGACGCCCTTCCCGGACGAGGCCAGCGAGGCGCTCAGGGCAGCGCGGCGGAGCTCCGTGCTCATGGGCGATCAGCTGCACCTCGCGTGGGAGGAGTTCCTGCGCGCCGAGTGCGCGGCGCAGCCGGTGCTGCTCGTCCTCGAGGACATGCACTGGGGCGACCTGCCCACGGTCGGCATGATCAACAGCGCCCTCCGCAACCTGCGCGACGCGCCGCTCATGGTGCTGGCGCTCGGCCGGCCCGAGGTGCGCGAGATGTTCCCGAAGCTGTGGGCCGGCCGCGGCGTGCAGGAGATCGAGCTCACGGGGCTCTCGCGCCGCGCCAGCGAGCGGCTCGCTCGCCAGGCGCTCGGCGGCGCCGTCACGGAGGAGATCATCGGCACGCTGATCGAGCGGGCCGACGGCAACGCCTTCTTCCTGGAAGAGCAGATCCGCGCTGCCGCCGAGGGGCGAGGGGCCGCGCTGCCGGAGACGGTGCTGGCGATGGTGCAGGCGCGGCTCGAGGCGCTCGATCCCGAGGCGCGGCGTGTCCTCCGGGCGGCGAGCGTCTTCGGCCAGAGCTTCCGGCCCGCCGGCGTCGCCGCGCTGCTCGGCGGCGCCGACGCCGAGGTGGCGGTCCGGCTCGCCGAGCTCGTCGAGCGCGAGGTGATCACCCCGAGGCGGCCGCCTGGCCGGGGCGGCGCGCCTGGTGAAAGCCTGTCCTCCACGTCGTCCGCGTCGTCCGCGTCGTCCGCGTCATCCGCGCGCGGGCCCGGGGGCGGGCCCGCGCGCGAGGCCCCGCCGGCGCGCCGTGCCGGGGCGCCCGAGCCTGGCCCTCCGATCGACGCGGGCGCCGACGACGCCGAGTACAGCTTCCGGCACGGCCTCGTGCGGGAGGCGGCGTACGGGGCGCTGACGGAGTACGACCGGCGGCTCGGCCACCGGCTGGCGGGCGAGTGGCTCGAAGGGGAGGGGAAGGGCGACGCGGCGCAGCTCGCGGAGCACTTCGAGCGCGGCGCCGAGCCGGGGCGCGCGGCGGCGTGGTACCGGCGCGCGGCGGAGCAGGCGCTGCGCGGCAACGATCTCCTCGCCGCGATCCGCCGCGCTGAGCGCGGCCTCGCGTGCGGCGCGACCGAGGCAGAGGCGGGCGGGCTGCTCCTCGTCGACGCGGAGGCCCGCGTGTGGCGTGGCGATTTCGCCGTTGCCGAGCAGCGCGCGCTCGACGCCGTCGCGCTGTTCGAGCCGGGCTCGCCGTCCTGGTACTCCGCCGTGACCTGGGTGGTCACGGCCGCTGGCAAGCAGGGGGCCTTCGATCGCGTGGAGTCCTGGGTAGCGACGGCGCGGGGCGCGTCGCCCCGTGAGGGCGCGCTGACCGGGAGGGACGTCTGCCTCGTCGAGGGGGCCAACTGGCTCGCCTTCGGCGGCCGCTACGCGGTGGCGGACGGGATCATCGAGGCCCTCGAGCGCAGCGGGGAGGAGGAGCGGCCGCTCGACGTCGAGGTGCTCGCCAGGCTCTACGAGGCGCGCGCCATCCGCACCATGACCTCCGGCGATCTCGGCGCCTGCCTCGACGGCATCGAGGCGGCGCTCGAGGTGTTCGAGCGGAGCGGCGATCGCCGCAACGCGTGCTCGCTGCGGGTGAACCTGGGCGCCATCACCATGGAGCTCGGGGACTACGAGGGGGCCGAGGCCGCGCTGCGCGCCGCGCTGCGCGCGGCGGAGCAGATGGAGCTCACGGATCTGGCCGCGGTCGCCCGCACCAACCTGGGCAACGTGATGAGCGCCCGCGGCAATCTCGACGAGGCCCGGCGGGTCCAGGCCGAGGCGATCGCGACGTTCCAGCGGCTGGGCGATCCGCGAGCCGAGGGGATCGCCCGCGCCTACCTGGGGAAGGCGGCGCTGCTCGGCGGCGATCTCGGCGCCGCCGAGGCCGAGGCCCGCGCGGCTGCGGAGCTCCTGCGAAGCGCGCCCCCGATGCGCGCGGCGGCGTGGGCCCTCTCCGCGCGGGTCCTGCTCCGGAAGGGCTGCGCCGAGGAGGCGCTCGCCCTCTCCGGCGACGCGCTCTCCCTCCTGGAGTCGCTCGGCGCGGTCGAGGAGGGCGAGTCGCTGATCCGGCTCGTGCGGGCCGAGGCGCTCTTCGCGAGCGGCCGGCAGGCCGAGGCGCTCGACGCGATCGCGCGGGCACGCGACAGCGTGATGTCCCGTGCCGGGCAGATCTCGAATCCTCGCTACCGGGAACGGTTTCTGTCTGCGCTCGACAACGGCGAGACGCTCGCGCTCGCGGCGCGCTGGCTCGGCGACCGAGACGCTCCATGAACTCGCGCTCCGGCGCACGTGGGATTCCCTGCTCGCGGCTCTTCCAGGAGCCGTGCGCTGCCCACGAGCGCGCCTGAACGACCGTTTCCTCGCCGTTCTCACGACGTCACCGCAGGCGCGGAATTTTAGGGTTCCTCCGTAAAAGTCGTTGAGGAAATTCCTGATGCGTGTTTCATTTGTGAGGAGGGGGCTATGCAATACCGTTTCAAACTCGCAATCTCGTTCCTGGGCCTATCGTGCGTTCTCCCGGCCTGTATCGGCGAGGCTGACCCCCTGGAGGCAGCCGGCGGCACGGCGGAGCAAGAGATGGTGACGCGGAATGCGTTCACGAAGGAAGCGCTCGTGGAGAGTGCGTTCGCGACAGACTCGCTTGCTACGGAAGCGCTCACTGGCAACCCGCTGACGAGCGACGCAGTCGCGAGCAGCAGTGATGTCATGAGGGCGCTGCGCGATCCCCTGGCCCGCGAGTTCTTGACGTACGTGGCGAGCTGCGCGCTCCCGGCGGGGCAATCCGTGCAGGTCTCCCTGGACGGCGAGACCTATACCTTCGAGGGGAGCATCGGTCTTGCGCTCGAGTGGGGGCGAGCTCATGGGAAGTGCAACGCTCACTGCCAAGGCTGGGTCTCGGCCTGCATGCTGGCCAGGATCAACGATGTCGGGCAAAGCGTGCCCCTCTCGATGCGTGGCAAGCACAAGGCCCTTGACTCGGATCAAGCGGAGCGGGATGCCTTCCCTCAACGGGAGGGGGCCTATTTCGGCGACCTCTTCGCGCCGGAGCAGCGCCGGTTCGCGTGCAAGTCGCCCGGCTCGACGCTCATCAGCCGCGTGTGCGGCGGGACGGGCGTCGACACGCAGGGCTGCATCGTCGACGTCCTCGGCGACTGCGACGACATCTGCGGCGCTCCGACGTCGGACGGCAGCTTCCCGAACTGCGTTGGCGGTGGCCATACGACGCCGACGACGGTGACCGTCTTCCGGGAGTAGCCGGTCCGGGGTTCCGTCGCCTCGGGCTGACCCGCTGCGGGCGCCTCCCCGCGACGGCTCGCCGCTTTCGTACTATGGTCGCGCCGCCATGAAACGAAGGCTGCCCGCCCCGCTCGCCTGCCTGCTGCTCGCCGCCTGCGCCTCCTCGGAACCCCGACCGAAGGAGCCGCTCGGCCAGATCCCGGAGGCGACGACCACGGCGAAGCCCGAGTGGCTTCCCTTCCGCATCCGCGCCGGCAAGAGCGTCGCCGCCGATCCGCGCGAGAAGCACTTCGCCGAGCTCCGGCAGCTCACCTTCGGCGGCGAGAACGCCGAGGCCTACTGGTCGCCCGACGGCAGGAAGCTCGTGTTCCAGTCGACCCGCGACGGGAGCAAATGTGACCAGCAGTACATCCTGGATCTGGAGAGCGGCGAGGTCCGCCGGGTCTCGAACGGCCAGGGCAAGACCACCTGCGGCTACTTCCTCTTCCCCGCGCCCGCGGCCTCAGCCCAGGCGCGCGTCCTCTTCGCCTCCACGCACGCCGCCGGCGAGGCGTGCCCCCCGAAGCCCGACCACGCGCAGGGGTACGTCTGGCCGCTCGACGAGTTCGACATCTACACCGCGAACGCCGACGGCTCGGAGCTCCGCCCCCTCATCCAGGGCAAGGGCTATGACGCCGAGGCGACCGTCGCGTTCGACGGCTCGCGCCTCGTGTTCACGAGCACGCGCGACGGGGACATCGAGCTCTACACGGCGAAGCTCGACGGTTCGGACGTCAAGCGCATCACGAGCACGCCCGGCTATGACGGCGGCGCCTTCTTCTCCCCCGACGCGACCAAGCTGGTCTGGCGGGCGAGCCGCCCCACCGGACCGGCGCTCGACGACTACCGCGCGTTGCTCGCCAAGGGGCTCGTGCGGCCCAGCGCGCTCGAGATCTTCGTCGGGGGCGCCGACGGGCAGAACCCGCGCCCGGTGACGAGGAACGGCCGCGCCAACTTCGCGCCCTACTTCCTCCCGGACTCGCGGCGGATCCTCTTCGCCTCCGATTTCAGCACCCCGCAGGGCGCCCGGGGCATGCCCAACTTCGACCTCTACCTCGTCGACTCCGACGCGCCCCCGGCGGCGGACGGCGTGCCGCCCGTCGAGCGCGTGACCTTCTACGAGGGCTTCGACAGCTTCCCGATGTTCTCGCCGACCGGCGAGCACGTCGTCTTCGCCTCGAACCGGTACGGCGCGAAGCCTGGCGAGACCAACCTGTTCGTCGCCCGCTGGGTCGAATGACCGCGCCGCCGTCGCGGACCCGCGCGCCGCTCGCGCTCGCGTCGGCGTGCGCGCTCGCGGGCTGCTCGGGCGCCCCGGCGCAGCCGCCCCGCCCTGCCGAGGCCACCCTCCCTTCGCCGGACGCCGCGGGCGCGGCCTACACCTCGCCCGCGCGCTGGAGCTACCATCCGGCGGCGCCCGACGCCGCGGTCGCGTGGGCGCCGTTCGCCGGCGCCGGCTGCGTCGTCGTCGCCCAGGGAGGGCAGCGGTGGACGGTGACGCCCGATCCACGGACGTCCACGCCGCCGCCGAGCGCCGCCGGGCCCGCTGCGCAGGCCGCGCGCTGCGCCGGCCAGGGCAGGACGAGCGCCTCGCCCGCGCCCGAGGAGCTCACCGCGATCGTGCGGCGCTCGCCGGCCTCCTGGATGTTCGTCGGCGCGAGCGGCGCGATCTACGAGGCCTCCTCGCCGCTCGGCCAGCTCACGCGGGCGCTCTCTCCGCCCGAGCCGCTCCTGCAGGTCGCGGGCGCCGGCGGCTCGCTGATCGGGGTGACCCGGGGCGGCGGGGTGCTCCGGTGGCGCGAGGAGCTCGGCTGGAAGCCGGTGCTGCTCGACGGCGCCGCGGGGCAGGGCGGGGCCCCGGCGCGCGCCTTCGGCGTCGCCATGGCCGACGGCGGCCGCGCGCTCGTGCTCGCGCTGCCGGAGGCGCTGTTCGCCAGCGAGGACGGCGGGGGCACCTGGTCGCGCGCGCCGCTCCCGACGATGGGCCTCTCGCGGGTCGGCGCCCTCGGGGGCGAGCTCCTCGCCGAGGGGCTCCTCGCGTCGGCGACCTGGGATCCGCGGCGCACGCCCGCGTTCTCCCGCAGCGCGGCGACGCTCCCGCCGGCCGACGTCGAGCTCGACGTGACGACCCCGCGCGTCCCGTCCGCCTCCGCCGTGTCGATCGGGCGGGCCGCGATGAGCGGCGATCGCTACGTCGAGGCGGTCCGCCCGGAAGACGCCGGCGCGCCGTGGCTCTTCGCGAGCGGCCCCATCGAGGGGCCGCTCAAGGAGGCGGCCATGCCGGGCACGGGCGACTGCGGGAGCATCAAGCTCGGCGCGAACGGCCGGCGCGTCGTCGCGGTGTGCGCCGAGCCGGACGGCGATCGCGTCGTGGCGCGGGTGCTCCGCAGCGACGATGGCGGCGGCGCGTGGTCGCCGGCCGCCACGCTGGAGACGCCCGACATCGACCAGGTCGGCGTCGCGGTGGCGCCCGATGGCGCGGCGCTCCTGACCGGCGTCTGCAAGCCGAGCGACGGCGCGGACAGCTGCAAGCCGACCGCGCCGCTCCTCCTGTCCCACGACGGCGCCCACGACGAGGATCGCGCCGCGGTCGCCCTCGCGGCGGCCCCCACGCTCGGCGCGCCCGCCGTGCTGCCAGCGTTCTCGGCGGACGGGCGCTCCGCGTATTTCCTCGGCTTCCGCGGCAAGGACGAGCGCCTCGCGCTGTTCGTCTCGCACGACGGGGGCGAGACCTTCGCGCCGCGGCCGCTCGACGCGACCGCCGCGCTGCCCGCCCCGCAGGCTGACGGCGCCGAGGACGAGGACGAGGAGGGCGGGCCGGGCGACGGTCCCTCGCCGGAGGGGTTCGAGGTCGTCGAGGAGAGCGCGCTGCGCCCGGCGGAAGACGGCGCCGTCGGCCTGCTGCTCTCGGAGCGCGGCTCGCTCACGTACCTGACCGCCGACGAGGACGGCCGGGTGCTCACGGCGACGACCCCGCCGGAGAGCGCGGCGCTCGCCGGCTTCGGGCGGCGCGTGCTCGCGCTCGCGTCGCGCGCGCGCCCGGGCGGCGATGACGTCGCGGCGCTCTGGGAGTCGCTCGACGGCGGCGTGAGCTGGGCGGAGCTCCCGGAGATGCCGGCGCTCTCGCGCGAGGTCTCCGAGGCCCAGCTCACCATCACGTGCGGCGCCAGCGGCTGCCTCTTCGGCGACGTGGCGACCCGCGTCGGCTGGGGCGGCCAGGCCGACGGCGCGCTGTCGCGCGCGCCGGATCCGGCCCCGCGCGGGCAGCCTTCCGCGCGCACGCCCATCATCTGCGAGACGCTGTCGTCCTCGAAGTGGACGCGCGTCGACCATGTCGACTCGAGCGGCCTCGGCCTGCCCGACGGCGACGAGCTCTTGCGCGGGCGGTCGGTGTGGTCGTTGCTCACGCGCGCCCCGAACGGCGCCGTCGACGTCGTCTCCGCGATGCTCCCCGAGTCCGGCGCCGGGGAGGCGCGGGTCGTCACGCGATCGCTGCTGCCCGCGGTGCCGGCGGGGCTCGGGCGAGCGCGGGTCGCGACCAACGTCACCTCCCAGATGGAGGGTTACGCCGTGGCGCGCCTGCGGATCCCGGGCGGCGCGGCGGCGCCGGGGGCCCCGATGCGCAACGTCGAGGTCGCCTGGGAGAACTGGATGGATGGCACCTCGGGCCGCGGCACGATCCCCGACGCCGGCCCGTTCGAGCTCGGCGACGTGAAGGTCGTCCCCGACGCCGCGCGAAAGCCGCGCGCGGGCGCCCGGCCGCAGGCCGGCCCGGGAGGCGCGGCCTCGCGCCGCGCGCCGCCCCCCGACGACTTCTTCGATCCCGCGCTCCTGTCGGTCTCGCTGCGCGGGCTCTTCATCAGGCCGCACTCCGGCAGCGCTCAGTCGGCGCTCACGTTCTTCTACGAACCGCCGGGGAAGCTCCAGCGCTTCGACTTCCCGTCCTGGCCCGCGTCGGGCCTTCACGGCAGCCTCGACGTGCGCGCCGACGCGGTCCTGGCGGACGGCCAGCCCGTCGGCGTGGGGATGGTCCGGCAGGCGTCGAACGGCCCGACGATCGGGATGCTGCTCGCCCACCGCCCGGCGCCTCCCACCGGCGCGTCCGCCGCGCCGGGCTCGGGTGCCGCGTGGGCGATCGATGCCGTCTCGGTCGCTCCGCCGGCGGACCGCGATCGGATCGTGCACACCGACTGGACCTACGCTGGACGGTCGATCGGCGTGGCGACGCTGGTCGCCCACCCCGGGCACGCGGCGGCGTGGTCGATCTTCCAGCCGTTCCGCGGGGATGGCACGCTCGGCCCCGCGCTGCCGCTGCCGACGCCGTTCGACCTCGGAGACGCGCCGCGCCCGTGCTCTGCCGCCGAACGCGCGGCGACCGCGCGCCAGGAGGCGCCGCTCTTCCTCGGGAGCACGGCCTTGTTCCCGGGCACACGCCACCCTGTGCTCGTCGTGGACGCCGCTGGTCCCTCCAGCCCGCCCGAGTTCACCGTGCTCCTGACCTCCACCACGGTGCTCCACGGTACGCCTGCCGCGCCGTGTGTTGCTGGCTGGGAGGCGCGAGCGATCGGGCGGGCGCCCCGCTCTGCGATCATCCCGGGCGATCTCGCCCAGGCGTGGTTGTTCCGGCCCGCGGCGGGCTCGGCGGTCGCTGTGGGCGGATCGAGCGGCCCGGCCGTCGAGCTCCGCCCGATGGTGTGCCGCTTCGATCCCAGCGCGGAGATCCCGGAGGCGGTATGGAGCGAGCCGGGCATGGCGCAGCCCGCGCGTTGAGCGACGGCGGAAAAGCAAAAACGACGAATGAAACGAAGCTGACGGTGAGATGAAACGATCCCGGATCCTGGCTCGCGGTAACCTTCTAGCGACTCGCGTGTGCGCTTCGGCGCTTGCGTTCGCGGTCCCTGCGGCGATAGCCTGGCCTGCCTAAACGGGAGGCGGCATGATCCGGAAGCGACGGCGGTTCGAGCTCAGGAAGACGCTGTTCCTGCTTCCGAACCTGATCACCCTCTCATCGATCTTCTGTGGTTTCGACTCGATCCGGCGCTCCGCGACCGCGCAGTCGGAGGATGATTTCTACCGCGCCGCGCTGCTGATCGTCTTCGCGATGTTCTTCGACACCCTCGACGGGCGTGTCGCGCGGATGACGAAGACCCAGAGCGCCTTCGGCCTGCAGATCGACTCGCTGGCCGATATCGTTTCGTTCGGCGTGGCGCCGTCGATGCTCGTGTATCAGTGGACGCTGCACCGCTTCGATCTCGCGGGGCTGCTCGTGTCGTTCATCTTCACGGCCTGCGGCGCGGTCCGGCTGGCGCGCTTCAACGTCCTCTCCATGGGGGAGGCGGGCAAGCCCACGAAGCCTTCGAAGTACATCGTCGGCCTCCCGATCCCGGGCGCGGCGGGCATCCTCGTCTCGATCGTGGTCGCGAACCACGCGGCCGCGGGCGAGATCGGCGGCGAGCGCTACGCGTCGGCGATCCTCGTCACCACGACGATCCTGTCGCTGCTGATGGTCTCGACCATCCGGTTCCGCTCTTTCAAGGATCTCCGGCTCAACGTCCGGACGGTGCTCTTCGTGGCGTTCGCTGTCGGGTCGAGCGCGGTGATCTCGACGCAGCTCCAGCCTGCGTTCGTGCTCGTGTGGTTGCTGGGTTTCTACGTGCTGCTCGGGATCTTCGAGTCGCTCTGGCACCTGCCTGCGCGGCTCCGCGGCCTGCGTCGGGACTCGGTGCCTCCGCCCACGGTACCCCCTGCGGCCTGAAGCGCCTGCGGCCTGAAGCGCCTGCGGCCTGAAGCGCCTGCGGCCTGAAGCGCCTGCGGCCGATGCGCCTGCGGCCGATGCGCCTGCGGCCGATGCGCCTGCGGCCGATGCGCCTGCGGCCTGATGATGCGCGTCGGCTCGGGCTCACCCCTGGTGGCCGGCATCGCGACCCAACCGCTCCGGCTCATTTTTGAGTAGACTGCGTGAGATGAAGAACCGCGTGTTCTTTCCGCAGGCCGCGCTCGACGACTGGATCGCGAGCGACCGCGTCGATCTGAACAACGACGAGCTTCTGATCAAGACCGAGGGCCGCCGCTACAAGATCATCGAGGCGATCCGCGTGCTCCGCGAGGTGACGGGCTCGGCGGACATCCACGAGGTCCTCGGCAGGGTCAAGACGCGGGCGTTCCTGCGGGAGCTCGGGGCGGAGATCCTCGAGGGGTCCATGATCATCGGCGACAACGCCTACGACGTGATCCCGGGGTTCATCGGCGCCCCGGTGGGCACGTTCGCCGAGCACCGCAAGGCCGCCCCGGCGGGGACAGCGACCAGCAGCAGCCCGACGAGCGACGAGGAGCTCCTGGCCGCGTTCCTCACCAGCAAGATGTAGCGGCGCCGCGCCCGGTCGCTTCCGCGCGCCACACCCGCGGTGGCGAGGCGCTGCCGATACGGTCTCTCGCGCCCGCCCCTTCCGGCGCATCCGCGCTGTCAGGCCTCGGCCTACGAGAGTACGCTCCCGCCTCTGCGGCCGGCGGGCCATCCCCGGTGAGGCAGGCTATAACGGGGCCATGCCCGAGGTCATCTCCGGGATCAGCTTCGCTCTCGCCCTGCTGTTCTACAGCGCTGCGAGCGCGCTCTTCTTCCTCGACGTCGCCCGCAGCCGCGCCCGGCTCCCCTCCACGGGGGACCTCGCGGGCCTCTTCGGCGCGGGGGCGCGCGTCCACGACCCCGGCGCTCGGCCGAGCGCTGCGGTCGCCGCCTCCGCCTCGCGGCACGCGCCCTTGCTGCTCGGCCTTGGCGCCCTCGGGCACGCGACCTACGTCACGCTCGCCAGCTTCGTCGCGCGGGTCTGTCCGGTGCACTCTGTTCATTTCATGCTCTCGGTCGCGTCCCTCCTCGCGATCGCCGTTTACCTCGTCGCCCGCCATCGCTTTCGCATCGACGCGCTCGGGCTCCTCATCGGGCCGCTCGGGCTCGCCTTCCTGCTCGGCACGTTCTTCCTCGGAAAGCCGCACCCCGAGCCGAAGCTCAGCCCGCTGTTCATCGCGGCGCATGTCATGGCGAACCTGCTCGGGATCGCCCTGTTTCTGCTCGCCGGCGCCTCTGCGGCGCTCTACCTCGTCCAGGAGAAGCGGCTCAAGCGGAAGCGGCATCTGGAGCGCATGGGCAACCTCCCGCCGCTCGACACGCTCGACCGCGCCATCCATCGCTTCCTGAGCGCCGGCTTCCCCTTGCTGACGCTCGGCATCGTCACGGGGACGTACTGGGCGCACCAGCTCGAGATGGGCAACGCCGAGGAGGTGATGCGCGCCATCTTCGGCTACGCCACATGGCTCCTCATCGCGCTCGTGCTGCTCTTGCGCGCCGCCGCTGGCTGGCGCGGCCGCCGCGCGGCGTACGGCACCATCGCGGGGCTCGCCTGCGCCGGGGCGGTGCTCATCATCTACCTCATCCGTCCCGCCTCGGGGCTCGGAGGCTAGCGCAGGTGATCTTTGTCGGGCTCTCCCACAAGACCGCGCCCATCGAGGTGCGCGAGCGGCTCGCGATCGGGCGGGATCGGCTGCCCGAGGTGCTCGCGCGCCTCACGTCCCACCCTGCCATCGGCGAGGCGCTCGTCCTCTCCACCTGCAACCGCGTCGAGATCTACGCCTCACCCCGGCAGCAGGCGCCCGCGCCGCCCCGCCCCGGGAGCGCTCCGCCGCCGTCCGACGAGGAGCTCTCGCGCGACAACGAGGCGCTGCGCGCCGCCGTCGCGACCCTCGTCGGCCTCGGCGGAGACGCCGTCCGGGCTCACCTCGCGGGCCGCGTCGGGAGCGATGCCGTCCTCCACCTCTTCCGCGTCGCCGCGTCGCTCGACTCGATGGTCGTCGGCGAGCCGCAGATCCTCGGACAGATGAAGGAGGCCATCGAGGTGGCCCGCGGGGCGAAGACCCTCGGCGCGCGGCTCGGCCGCGCGGCCCACCGCGCCATCAAGGTCGGCAAGCGCGTGCGCACGGAGACGGCGATAGGCGCCGGGCAGGTCTCGGTCTCCAGCGTCGCCATCGATCTCGCCCGCCAGATCTTCGCGGATCTCGCCGGTCACACCGCGCTGCTCATCGGCGCCGGCGACATGGCCGAGGCCGCCTCGAAGCTCCTCGTCCGCGCCGGCGCCCGCCTCATCGTGGTCAACCGGAGCCCGGACCGCGCCGCCGCGCTCGCCCGCGAGGTCGGCGGCGAGCCTCGCCCCTGGGCCGACCTCGAGCGCTCCGTCATCGACGCCGACATCGTGATCTCGTCGACCTCGAGCCCCAATTACGTGGTCACGCCCGACCTCGTCCGCCGAGCCCGCAAGGCCAGGAAGGGCAGGAGCCTGTTTCTCATCGACATCGCGGTCCCGCGTGACATCGACCCCGCCGTCAACAAGCTCGACAGCGTGTACCTCTACGATGTCGACGATCTCTCGCAGATCGTGGCGCAGTCCGTCGAGGGGCGGGCCGCCGAGGCGGCGCGGGCCGAGGCGATCGTCGCGGACGAGGCGCAGGCCTTCGAGGCGTGGACGCTCGAGCGCGCCCTGACGCCCACGATCGTCGGCTTGCGGTCCCGCACGCGATCCATCCTCGCGGCCGAGGTCGAGCGCAGCCTCTCCGGCAAGCTCCGGCACCTCGGCGCGGCCGAGCGCCAGGCCCTCGCGATGATGATCGACGCCGCCACGAACAAGCTGCTCCACGTGCCCACCACCCGGCTCCGCGCGATGGCCAGCGATCCACGGGTCGCCGAGCACGTCGACTCGCTCCGGGAGCTGTTCGACATCGACGGCGCGCCGCCCGAAAACGCCGCCGCCTCGGCGCTCGCCGAGGGGGAGCTCCGCGTCGCGGTGGACGGGCCTCCCACGCCTCGCTCCGCCCGCGGGGCAGCGCCTCCCGCCTCCGGCGCTCGAGGCGGTGCCTCGCCCCGGCACGCCGATCCGCGCCCCCAGGCTGCCGAGGACAACGGGGTGTATGCGCGGCAGCCCAGCGGGCGCCCCGCCGAGGCGGGCGTCATGGCCGTCGCGAATCCTGCCGCGGCCGTGAGCGCAGCTGGGCTAAAGGGAGCGTGATGCCCACGGAGCTCACCCTCGCCACGCGCCGGTCGGCGCTCGCCCTCGCCCAGTCCCGCGCCTTCGCTCGGTCCCTCGAAGCGGCGGTGCCCGATCTCTCCCTGCGCGAGCTCGAGGTGGTGACCTCGGGCGACAAGACGCAGGATCGCTCGCTCCAGGACATCGGCGGCAAAGGGCTGTTCATCAAGGAGCTCGAAGAGGCGCTCCTGGACCGGCGCGCCGACTTCGCTGTCCACTCGATCAAGGACGTCCCCGCCGAGATCGCCCCGGCGCTGTGCCTCGCCTGCATCCCCGCGCGGGAGGACCCTCGCGACGCGCTCGTCACCCGGAGCGGCGCTTTGCTTGCGGAGCTTCCGGCGGGCGCCCGGGTCGGGACCTCGAGCCTCCGCCGGGCGGTCGCGCTGCGCGAGGCGCGCCCGGATCTCGTGATCGAGCCGGTCCGTGGCAACGTCGACACCCGGCTCCGCAAGGTGGTCGACGGCGCGTTCGACGCCGTGGTGCTGGCGCTCGCCGGCCTGAAGCGGCTCGGCCTCGAGGGCCGCGCCACGGAGGTGCTGTCGCCCGAGGTGTCGTTGCCCGCCATCGGACAGGGCGCGCTCGGCATCGAGTGCCGCACGGCGGACGACAGCGTGCGTGACGTCCTCGGGACGCTCGCGGACGCCGTGACCACGATCTGCGTCTCTGCCGAGCGAGCCGTGATGGCCGCGGTGGAAGGCAGTTGCCGGACGCCGGTGGCCGCCTATGCGGTGCGGGACGGCGACGCGATATGGCTTCGGGCGCTCCTCGCCGAGCCCGACGGCTCCCGGTTGCGAAGGGCGGAAAGGCGCCTGTCGTGGCCCGGCAACACGCACGAAGCCGAGCGCCTCGGAGCGGACCTCGGGGCGGAGCTCAAGAAGGGTTGAGGCGTGTAACTCGACTGGAAGGCTGCCTCGTCCAGAACATTTCTGGTGTGGAATTGATAAGGGCTCTCCGTACCACGCCGGGATGAACGGTCACCTGGCGATGGGATCGCCAGCGCTCGGCGCGCCGGCGCCTCCAGGCGGAGCCCGGGTCCGCGCCTCGCGCGCCGCCCATGGCCGGTGCGCTTCCCGCGCGGGCGCGACCGTGCGAGACGACAGCCTGCCGGCGGTTTCCCGCCGCCCAGCGCTCCATGCCGGGCTACGTCGCCCTCGTCCTCCACGCTCACCTGCCGTACGTGCGTCACCCCGAGCACGTCCGCTCCCTGGAGGAGCGCTGGCTCTTCGAGGCGCTCTGGGAGTGTTATCTCCCCCTGCTCGGGGTCCTCGATCGCCTCGCCGCCGACCGCGTCGTCGCCCCGCTGACCTTCTCCGTCTCGCCGTCGCTCCTCGCGATGCTGCGCGACGAGCTGCTCCTTCGCCGGTTCGAGGACCACCTCCGCCGGCTCACCGCGCTGGCGGCCCGGGTCGAGGCCCGCTTCGCCGGGAGCGGCTTCGCCGAGGCCGCCGCGTTCTACCGCGCGCGGCTCGCGGACGCGGCGAGCTCCTGGGAGGCGCTCGGCGGCGATGTCCCGGGCGCCCTGGTGCGCCACGCTGGGGCGGGCCGCGTCGAGCTCCTCACCACGGCCGCGACGCACGCGTACCTGCCCGGACTGCTCGCCACGCCGGCGTCGATCCGGGCGCAGCTGCGGCTCGGCCGCCAAGCCTTCGCGGCCTTCACCGGCGCGCCCGAGCCTCGGGGCCTCTGGCTGCCCGAGTGCGCTTACGCGCCCGGCCTCGACGCCGATCTCGCGGCGGCGGGCGTCCGCTTCACCGTGCTCGACGCCCACGCGCTCACGCTCGCCGCGCCGCCTGCGTCCGCGGGCGCGTCCGTCCCGGTGCTCTCGCCTGCCGGCCTCGCGTGCTTCGGGCGCGATCGCGACAGCGCGCGCGAGGTCTGGTCGCGCGACGCCGGCTATCCGGGTCACCCGGTTTACCGCGAGTTCTACCGCGACGTCGGGCTCGACCTGCCCGAGCGCGAGCTCGAAGGGGAGGTCGGTCCCAACGGCACGCGGCTCATGACCGGCCTCAAGCTCCATCGGGTGACCGGGCCCGGCCCCGACAAGGCGCCGTACGACCCGGCCCGCGCCTCCGCGCAGGCGCGGGCGCACGCCGCGGACTTCGTTGCCCGCCGCGAGGCCGCGCTCGCGTCGATCCGCGGCGTGAACGCCCCGCCTATCCTCGTGGCCCCCTACGACGCCGAGCTCTTCGGCCACTGGTGGCTCGAAGGGCCCGAGTTCCTCGAGCACGCCCTGCGCCGCCTCGCGGCCTCTGATCGCGCCGCTCCGATCGCGCTCGGCGCGTACCTGGAGCGCCATCCGCCCGTCGAGGTCGTGGAGCCTGCCGCCTCGACGTGGGGCGAAGGTGGGTTCGGCGCCTTCTGGACGGGCCCGAGCGCGTCCTCCCTGTGGCGCCACGCGCACCACGCCGAGCGCGCCGTGCTGGGCGCGCTCTCGCGTTGCCGCCTCGCGGGCGGCCTGCCCGGCCGCGCGCTGGACCAGGCGATCCGCGAGCTCCTCCTCCTTCAATCGAGCGACTGGGCCTTCATGATGTCGGCCGGGGAGATGGCTTCCTATGCCGAGGCGCGCGCCCACGCCCACGCGACCCGCGCCCGCGGCCTCGCGTCCCTGGCCCAGCAGCCCACGGCCTCGCCCTCGGACGTGGCGTGGCTCGACGCGCTGTGCGCGCTCGACCCTTTCCTCGTCGAGCTCTCGAGCCCTGTGCTCCGAGGCGCCTTCGACCCGTGGCGCTGAGCCGGCGTTCCTCCGCGCCGCTCGCGTCCGGATCTCCCGCTCCAGGGGCAGATCTCTTTCCGGTAAAGAAGGATTAAGTTGTGTTAAAATATTGTGCGAAGGTACTTCGCATGATCGCCGACCGTCCTCGCCACGGCGGTCGACTCTGTGGGAGGGCGTGTGCGCCCCGTGGCGGTGCCCTCGGCGCCTCTTTTCGGGAGGGTGACCCGCGATTCACCCGCCCGTTTCATCGCCGGCCGCCGGCCGCGCGACCCGGCGCCCATCTCCCAGCACGTTTTTCGCGGTCATGGCGGCATGAAGTGCGAGAGGGACGGAGACCTTGTCCGGAACACCCCCTTGATGACCGGCCGGTCAGCACCCTAGTGTGATGCCCGCCAGCTTTGCTCCTGGACCGCACCGGCAGGCGCTGGCAAAGAACCGGGCGGACTCCCCATGACACATCCTCCTTGCGGACCCGAGCGCCGTTTCGCTCGATGGGCTCTCGGCGCTCGTAGCGCCTCATCGAATCACTCCCGCGCCGCCGTCGTCGCGGCGCTGCTCGCTGCGCTCGCGGTGCCCACGTTGACCGGTTGCCGCCGCCCCGAGGCGGACGCGCAGCCGTCGCCGGCGCGCGACACCGCTGCGCCACGCCAGAAGCCCGCGGTGCGCTTCGGGAAGGTGACCGCGCGCCCGCTCGCGCAGACGCTGGACATCAGCGGCACCCTGGTCGCCGACGAGACGAGCGAGGCGGCGACGCAGGTCGGCGGCTTGGTCGTGAGCGTCGCGGTCGACGTGGGCTCCCGGGTCAAGAAGGGCGATCCGCTCGTCGTGCTCGACGCGCGCAACGTCGCGCTCCAGTCGCAGGCCGCGTCCGCGGCCGTCGCGCAGGCGCGGGCCAAGCTCGCGCTGCAGGACGGCGCGTCGCCGAAGGGCATCGATCCCGACCAGGTGCCGGAGGTCCGGGCCGCGAAGCAGAGCATGGAGCTCGCGAAGTCCGAGGCCGAGCGCGTGAAGCAGCTCTACGACCAGGGCGCCGTCCCCCAGTCGACCTGGGACTCGGCGCGCACGCAGGCCCAGAACGCGGCCGCGCAGTACGAGGCCGCGGTCAACGGCATCCGCGCGACCGTCGCGGCGCTCACGTCCGCGCAGGCGCAGGCGGGGCTCGCCTCCAAGGCGGTGTCCGACACGACGGTGCGGGCGCCTTTCGACGGCGCGATCGCCGAGAAGCGGATCAGCGTCGGCGAGTACGCCAGCCCGGGCCGCGTCGTGGCGGTCGTGGTCCGCGACAACCCGCTGCGGCTGCGCATCGACGTGCCCGAGGCGGACATCGCGCACATCGAGGTGGGCAAGCCGGTCAGCGTCTCGGTCGCCTCCTTCCCCGATCGCCTGTTCCCGGGCGTCGTGAAGCGGATCGGCGCGAGCCTGAAGGCCTCGTCGCGCACCCTGCCCGTGGAGGCCGAGTTCGACAACAGCGAGGGCAAGCTCCGCCCCGGCCTCTTCGCGCAGGGGCAGCTGACGCTGACCGGCGAGTCAAGAACGGCGATCCTCGTCCCCGAGTCGGCGGTCGGCACCTCCGGGACGAGCGCGCGCGTGTTCGTGAAGTCGGGCGATCGCGTGACGGAGCGGCTCGTCAAGCCCGGCCGCAAGATCGAAGGCCTCATCGAGGTCGTCGGTCCGCTCGCCGAGGGGGATGAGGTCGCGATCGACAAGGTGAGCGAGCTGGCGGACGGCATCGAGGTCGCGGCGGCGCAGTGAGCCGAGCGCACCGCGCGCCTCATTACTGAAGAAAGGTAGCGACCATGCAATGGCTCGCGGCAATCTGCATCCGTAGGCCGGTATTCGCCTCGGTGATCGTCCTGCTCCTGACGGTGCTCGGGGCGTTCTCCTACTTCGGCCTCGGCGTGGACCGGTTCCCCAAGGTCGAGTTCCCGTTCATCGTCGTGACGACCGTCCTCCCCGGCGCCGCGCCCGAGGAGGTCGAGACGGAGCTCTCCGACAAGATCGAGTCGGCGGTCAACACGATCAGCGGCATCGACGAGCTGCGCTCGGCCTCGGTCGAGGGGCTCAGCCAGGTCATGATCTCCTTCCAGCTCGAGAAGGACGTCGACGTCGCCGCGCAGGAGGTGCGCGACAAGGTCGAAGGCATCCTCGCGGATCTGCCGGAAGGGATCGAACCGCCGGTGGTCGGCAAGCTCGATCCGGACGCCGCGCCGATCCTCACGCTCGCCGTCTCGTCGCCGAAGGCGGACGTCCGCTCGGTGACCGAGTTCGCCGACAAGACGCTCCGGCGCGAGCTGGAGTCGCTCGCGGGCGTCGGACAGGTGCTGCTCATCGGCGGCCGGAGCCGGCAGATCAACATCTGGATCGATCCGGAGAAGCTCGAGAAGTACGCCCTGACCGGCGGCGTGGTGGCCCAGGCGCTGGCGAGCCAGAACGTCGAGATCCCGGCCGGCCGGATCGAGCAAGGGGGCAGGGCGCTCACCCTGCGGACGCGCGGCCGGGTGCAGTCGGTCCAGCAGATGGCGGACATCGTGCTCGCGAACCGCGACGGCTACTCCGTCCGGCTCGGCGACGTCGCGGAGGTCCAGGACGGCATGGCGGAGCCGGAGTCCGCCGGCTTCCGCGGCCTCGATCCTGCCGTGCTCCTCAGCATCCGCAAGCAGAGCGGGACGAACACCGTCGAGGTCATCGACGGGCTGAAGGCGCGGATCAGCGAGGTGGAGAAGCGCCTCCCCGAGGGGTACAGCATCGCCGTCGCCCGCGATCAGTCGGAGTTCATCAAGAACTCGGTCCACGCGGTCAAGGAGCACCTCGTGCTCGGCGCGGTGCTCGCCGCGATCATCGTCGCGCTCTTCCTCGCGAACGCCCGCAGCACGCTCATCTCGGCGATCGCCATCCCGACGAGCATCATCTCCACGTTCGCCCTGATGAAGGTGGCGGGCTTCACGCTCAACGGGATCACGCTCCTCGCGCTGACGCTGGCGGTCGGCATCGTGATCGACGACGCGATCGTCGTCCTCGAGAACTGCTACCGCTGGATCGAGGAGAAGGGCGCGAGCCCGTGGGAGGCGGCGCTCCAGGGCACGAAGGAGATCGGCCCCGCGGTGCTCGCGACGACGCTCTCGCTGGTCGCCGTCTTCCTCCCGGTCGCGTTCATGAGCGGCATCGTCGGCCGCTTCCTGAACTCGTTCGGCCTCACCATGGCGTTCTCGATCCTGGTCTCGCTGATCGTGAGCTTCACGCTCACGCCCATGCTGTCCGCGCGATGGCTGAAGAAGCCGGAGAAGCACGACGCCGGTAGCTCCAAGGAGTCGCGCTTCTACGGGCCGATCGAGCGCGGCTACATGGCGATCCTCCGCTGGTCGATGGCGCACCGCTGGGTGATCGTGCTCGCCTCGCTCCTGGCGCTGTTCTCGATCCCGGTGCTGGGGAAGATGGCCAAGTTCAACTTCCTCCCGGTCGAGGACGAGTCGCAGTTCCAGGTCAGCATGCGCGCGCCCGAGGGCGTGAGCCTCGACGGGACGCGCGTCATCGCCACGCGGATCGCGTCGGACATCGAGAAGCTCCCCGGCGTGCTCTACACGCTGACGACGATCGGCGACGATCCGCAGAAGACGCCGAACCTCGCCACCATCTACGTGAAGCTCAAGCCGGCGGATCAGCGCGCGCTGTCGCAGCAGGACCTCATCGATCGCGCTCGCCGCGAGCTCACGCCGCAGTTCGACGCGGAGAAGCTCCGTGCGAACATCGGCGTCGTGCCCGCCTTCTCCGGCGGTCAGAGCACCCAGATCGCCTATCAGGTGCAGGGCCCCGACCTCCAGAAGATCGGCGTCTACTCCGACGCGCTGCTGCAGAAGCTCAAGGCCATCCCGGGTGTCGTCGATCCGGACACCTCGCTGCTCGTGGGCAAGCCGGAGATCCGCGTGGTCATCGACCGCAAGAAGGCCGCCGATCTCGGCGTTCAGGTCGGCGACGTGGCCAGCACCCTGCGGCTCCTGGTCGGCGGGTACAAGGTGTCGACCTACAACGAAGGCGGGGAGCAGTACGAGGTGCGCGCGCGCGCGCTGTCGAGCTTCCGCTCCGACAAGGAAGGCCTCGCGAAGATCACGGTGCCGTCGACCAAGCTCGGCGCCGTGACGCTCGACAACGTGGTGTCGTTCGCCGAGGGGACGGGCCCGTCGCGCATCGAGCGGTACAACCGGCAGCGGCAGGTCATGCTGACCGCCAACCTCGAGGCGGGCTACTCGCAGCAGACGGTCATCCAGGAGCTCGACAAGGCCGCCGCGGAGATGAACCTCGCGTCCGGCTACTCCGCGGGCCCGGTCGGCGCGTCGAAGGAGCTCATCAAGATGATGAAGAGCTTCCTCGTCGCCCTCCTCCTGTCGCTGGTCTTCATGTACCTCGTGCTCGCGGCGCAGTTCGAGTCGTGGCTGCACCCGATCACGATCCTCCTGTCGCTGCCGCTGACGGTGCCGTTCGCGTTCATCGCGGTCATCATCTTCCGGCAGTCGCTCAACATCTTCTCGCTGCTCGGCATCGTCGTGCTGTTCGGCGTCGTGAAGAAGAACTCGATCCTCCAGATCGATCACACGATCAAGCTGCGCGAGCACGGCTTGCCGCGGGCGCAGGCCATCCTGGAGGCGAACCGCGACAGGCTCCGGCCGATCCTGATGACCACGCTCGCGTTCGTCGCCGGCATGATCCCGCTCGTCGTCTCGAGCGGCGCGGGCTCGGGCACGAACCGCGCGACCGGCTTCGTGATCATCGGCGGGCAGACGCTGGCGCTCCTCCTGACGCTGCTCGCGACCCCGGTCGCCTACTCGCTGTTCGACGACGTCTCCTCGTGGCTCAAGCGGATGCTGCCCTTCATGCGGGGCAACGACGACCAGGGCGATCCGCGCGGGGCGGGGGAGGGCGGCGTCGCTCCGGCGGGGGATGGGGTCGCCGCGGCGGGGCACCGCGGCGCCGCGGCGCGCGCCGCCGTCGCGCACGACGCGGGCCGGCCGGCGTCGGCGCAGCTCGACTAGCGGCACCCAGACCGCGCTCCGGGGCCGCGGCGCGCCGCGCCCGGCCCCCTTCGCTACCGCGGCGAGGCGCTCACTGCGCTTCGCCGTGGACCTTGCGCAGGATCACCTCGAGCAGCCCGTCGAACGCGTCGCGCATCGCCCAGGCCTGGGCGGCCTCGTCGTCGAGGCCAGCCGCCTTGCGCCGCCCCTCGACGAGCGCGTTCTTCGGGCCCCTGCACGCGGGGCCGAGCCGGCGCTCCATGTCGAGCGAGGCGCCTGCGTAGACGTGATAGCAGGACGCGAAATCCCCCTGGTTGTAGAGGGGCGAGCCGACCTGGATCGCGCCGTCCATCGTGCGCGCCAAGACGAGCAGGTCACCCTCGGTGCAGCCGCGGAGGATCGCGAGCGCGTGGTGAGGCACCGATCGCTTGACCGCCGGCAGCCCTTGCTCTTCGTCGGCCGTCTCGGCCGCGAACGTCGAGAGCGGGACGGGATCGGGGCGCACGAGCAGCCGCTTGAGGTAGTCGGCGGGCACGCCGAAGTTGAGGTTCTGCCCCTGCGTCGAGACCGCCGCGGCGACGCCGATCACCTCGCCGTGATCGTTGAACAGCGGGCCGCCCGAGGAGCCTGGCGCGATCGGCGCGGAGATCTGCAGCAGCGTCAGCTCCGGATCCACGACGCGGACCGCGCTCACGAGGCCGTTCGACACGGTGTCCGCGAGGCCGAGCGGATGGCCGATCGCGACGACCGGATCGCCCGGGCGGACCGCGCCGCTGTTGCCGAGGGAGAGCAGCGGGAGCCTCCGAGGCGCGTGGATCCGGACGATCGCCAGATCTCGAGCCTCGTCGAACGCGAGCACCTCGAGCACCGGGTGCTCGCTCTGATCCGAGAGGACGACCTTGAGGTCCGGCATCCCGGCGACGACGTGGAAATTCGTCGCGATCCAGCCGTCCTCGCGCACGAGGAAGCCCGCCCCGAGCGAGCCGTCGCCGCGGATCGTGACGACCGCCGGCATGGCGCGCGCCGCGATCTGCGCTGGCGTCATCGCCGCGGGCCGTGACGCGGAGGTCGCCGGCTGGCTCGCCGAGCTCGCGGTGCAGCCGAGCGCCGCGATCGCCGCCGCGGCGACGAGCGCCGAGACGCGCGGCCAGGCGCGCCGCAGCGGGGGACGGGGGCGCGATGGAGGAGCGGCGCAGGAGGGCCGGTCGTCGTCATGGAGCTCGCCTGGCAGGCTGCGGTGGTTCATGTCGCTCCCCGAGGCCGCCGCGTGAGCGACCTCCCTCCAGCAAGCGTAACGAAGACCCGACGGATCGTCTCGCGCGCCCGGAGAAAATCCGGTCGTGCCCGCATATGCTGTCGCGGTGAGCCAAGACCACGACGCGCGCGATCCTATCTTCGCCCTCAGCGACGAGTTCGTCGAAGCCTTCGCTGCCCGCTGTCCTGCCCATGCCACCCTCGCGGGCATCCCCTGCGACGAAGGCGCCTGGAACGACTGGAGCCCGAGCGGCGCCGCGTCCTGGGCCTCCACGGTCGCGTCCTTCCAGGAGCGGCTCCGCTCGCTGCCGCCGCCGCGCCCCGGGGTGGAGGCGCGGTGGGGTCGCCTCGCACGCCGTGTCATGGCGGATCACCTGGAGGAGCGGCTCGACGATTTCCGTCACGGCGAGCACCTGCGCGATCTCAACAACATCGAGTCGGCGTTCCAGCACCTCCGGATGGTCTTCGACCTCATGGATGTCCACAGCGCCGCCGGCTGGGAGGCCATCGCGTCGCGCCTGGAGGGGCTGCCGCGCGCGTGCGACAGCTACCGCGCTTCGCTCGAGGAGGGGCGCCGGACGGGCCAGCTCGTCGCGCGTCGCCAGGTGTTCGCCGTGATCGAGCAGGCGCGCTACCAGGCGGGCGACGCGTCGTTCTTCCTCACGCTGCCGGCCGCTCACGAGGCGTCGGGTCGCGGCGCGGGCGCCGTCCGCGCGCGCGTCGTCGACGGCGTCGAGCGGGCGCGCGCCGCGTTCGGCGCGCTCGCCGGCTACCTGGAGCAGACGTACTTGCCGAGCGCGCGCGCCGCGGACGCCGTGGGAGAGGAGCGCTACCTGCGCCTCGCGCGCCGCTTCCTCGGCGCGAGCATCGACCCGATCGAGACCTACGCCTGGGGGTGGTCCGAGGTGCACGCCATCGAGGCCCAGATGGCGCGCCTCGCCGGCGAGATCCTCCCCGGCGCGTCGCTGTCCGAGGTGATCGATCTGCTCATGACCGACCCCGCCCGGTGCGCGCAGGGCTCCGACGAGTTCCTCCGCATCATGTCCGAGCGCCAGCGAAAGGCGCTCGCCGATCTCGACGGCGTCCATTTCGACATCCCGGCGCCCATCCGTCACATCGAGGTGAAGCTCGCTCCGCCGGGCGGCGCGCTCGGCGCCTACTACGTGCCCCCGAGCGACGGCTTCAAGCGGCCCGGCACCGTCTGGTATGCGCCCGGCACGAAGCAGGCGTTCCCGCTCTACGAGGAGATCACCACGGCGTACCACGAGGGCTTTCCTGGCCATCACCTGCAGTGCGCGCTCCAGGTGCACCTCGATGACCGGCTGAGCCGGCTCCACCGCTTCCTGGTGACGAACTCCGGCCACGCCGAGGGGTGGGCCCTCTACGCCGAGCAGCTGATGTACGAGCTCGGTTATTTCGAGCGCCCCGATTACGTGCTCGGGATGCTCGCGGGCAAGCTGACGCGCGCCTACCGCGTCGTCCTCGACATCGGCATGCACCTGGAGCTGCCGATCCCCCGGGACGCGCCGCTCCACGCCGGCGAGCCCTGGCGCTACGAGATCGCCGTCGAGTACCTCCAGCGCCGGGCCTTCCTCCCGCCGGATCACGCGCACAGCGAGGCGACGCGCTATCTGGGCTGGCCGGGGCAGGCGATCTCCTACAAGGTCGGCGAGCGCGTCGTCCTGGAGCTGCGCGACACGCTGCGGCGCCGCCACGGCGAGGCCTTCGATCTGAAGGCGTTTCACGCCAGGGTGATCGGCTCCGGGTCCGTCGGGCTCGACCATCTGCGCGAGATCGTGCTCGACGACGCCGCGCACTGATCGCGCGTCAGACACGCGCGCGTCAGACACGCGCGCGTCAGACACGCGCGTGCCGCCCGCCCGCCCGCTTCGCGCCTCGACGCGCGGCCACGCGCGTGCCAATCGACGCGGGTGAGCGCTCCCCCAGCGAATGAAGTCCTCGAGGCGCGGCCGGACGGCTCGGACCTCTGCACCGCGTGCGGCCTCTGCTGCACGGGGCTGCTCTTCGACGTCGCGCCGCTCGAGGAGCACGAGATCCCGCGGGCCGAGAAGCTGCGCCTGCCCCTCGCTTGCAATCGGTACCACGACGCCTTCAGCCTGCCGTGCCCCTGCCACCTCGACCGGAAGTGCACCGTCTACGAGATGCGCTTCTCCGTGTGCAGCAGCTACGAGTGCGGCCTGCTCCGGCGCTGCAAGGCGGGCGAGGTGCCGCTCGGCGAGGCGCTGTCCCGCGTCGAGCGCGTGCTGCGCCTGGCGGACGACGTGCGCGCGCGGGTGCCGCCGCTCGTGCCGCCGCGTCCGCTCTGGGACGAGGCCCGCGAGCACATCCGCCGGCGTGACGCCGAGGACCCGTCGCCGGCGTGGCAGGGCGAGCGCGGCGCGCTCGTCGCCGCGCTCGGTGAGCTCCGGGTCGCGTGCAGGGAAGGGCTCGATCCGTAGCGCCGGCGCCTCGCGAGGGACGCGGGAAATGGTCTTTCCCATGCCGGGGTCCAATCCGCGGGGCGCTCCAGCGTGCTTTGGAGACCTCCCTCTCTCTGTCCTGCAAAGATCTCCAGGCCCCCCGGGACACCGACGAGCGCGGAGACTCCCATGCTTCGTCCAGGCCGAGCGTGATCCGCCCTCGGCTGCGCGGGCCATGCCCTCGTCAACATGCTTGTCTCGGCCTCCCGGCGGCAGGCTCCAGGCCGTATATACGACCCATGGAACCGACGATCCGCCGGATGACCAACAAGTATTCTGCCATCGCTGCAGTGATCAGCTTCGTCACTCAGCCCATTCCCGGGGCAGATGAGTTGATCGTGGTTCCCATTCATTACTCCTTCTCCGTGTCGCTGACCCGGCGCCGGGGCGTGTCGCTCCGCAGGGCTCCGTGGCTGCAGGTGAGCAAGATCATCTGGGGTGGAGCGGGCGTAAGGCTCTTCGCCAACTTCACGCTCGGCCTCGTCCCGGTCGCCGGTCTCTTCTCCAATGCGGTCACCGCCGTCGCCTTGACGGAGTTCCTGGGCCGCTACCTCGACGCCGCGCTGAGCAGCGAGGCGCCGCCTCCCGCGGTCTCCATCAGGGCCATCAGGGATGCCCTGCGGAACCCAAGGCAAGCGCGGAGCGCTCAGCGGTTGTGGTCCAGGATCCGCCGCGCCGTCCGGGAATCCGCCCCTGCGCCGACTCCTGGTTGAGGCGCCTTGTCCCGCTGGACGGGAAGCTCGGAGCTCGCGCGGCCTCGGGGCGCCCCGCAGTCGTGACGGGGGCCCACGGAAGGAATCCGCGGCGCCGGGTCATCCGCCGCACGCTCTCCCGCCTGCGCGCCGCGTTGACGAGCGCGTCGTCGGCGCGCCCGACGTGGACCCGACGTGGAGCCGCCTCGGTCCGCCCGCGCGCGGCGGTCTCGCCTGCGTCTCTCCTGGCGATCGCCGCCCAGATCGAATAGATCCCCGGCCATGCTCTCCGAGACCCGCGAGAAAGTCCTCGACATCAAACGGCGCTTTGAGGCGCTAAGGGGGCATCTTTGACGTCCCCAAGCTCGAACGGATGCTCCAGGATCTGACCCAGACGACGCTGTCGCCGGGGTTCTGGAACGATCAGGAAAAGGCCCAAGCCGTCCTCCGCAAGCGCGCCCAGGTCGAGTCGAAGCTCGAGGTGGCGCAGCGGCTCGGCCGCGAGATCGAGGATCTCGCGGAGTACCTCGAGCTCGGCGCTGCCGAGGGCGACGAGGGCGTCATCGCCGACGCCGACGCGCAGGCCGGCGCCATCGCCGGGCGCCTGCGCAAGGTCGAGCTCGATCGCATGCTGTCCGGCCCCGCCGACCGCGGCAACGCCATCGTCAGCATCCACCCGGGCGCCGGCGGCACCGACGCGAAGGACTGGGCGTCCATGCTCCTCCGCATGTACCTGCGCTTCTGCGAGCGCCGTGGGTACAAGACGGAGATCATCGACTACCAGGACGGCGACGAGGCCGGCATCGACGCCGTCACCCTCACGGTGAGCGGCGACGCCGCCTACGGCTATCTGCGCTCCGAGGCCGGGGTCCACCGCCTCGTCCGGATGAGCCCGTTCAACGCCGATCACACGCGCCAGACCGCGTTCGCCGCCGTCGAGGTCACCCCGGACAGCGACGACGAGATCAACATCCAGGTGAACGAGAAGGACATCGAGATCACGACGATGCGCGCCGGCGGCAAGGGCGGGCAGAACGTGAACAAGGTCGAGACCGCCGTTCGCCTGCGGCACCTCCCGACCGGCCTGAACATCGTGTGCCGCGCCGAGCGCAGCCAGCACCAGAACCGCGCGATGGCGATGAAGGTCCTCAAGGCGAAGCTGTACGAGATGGAGCTCCAGAAGCGGGATGCGGAGGTCCAGGCCTACAACGCCGCGAAGAGCGCCATCAACTTCGGCAGCCAGATCAGGAACTACGTCCTCGCGCCCTACCGGCTCGTCAAGGACGTGCGCACCTCCACCGAGGCCACCGACGTGGACGCCGTCCTCGACGGCGATCTCGAGGGCTTCATCGAGGCCTATTTGCTCGCCGCGGCCGGCGGTTCGCTCAGGAAGGGCGGCTCCGTCGCGGAGGACGACGCTCCGTGAGCCAGCAAAAAGACAGACCGAACGACAAGAAGACCGAGCGGCTCGTGAAGGAGGCCGCCGAGGCCGCGCGCGCCGAGGAGACGCTGATCGCCACCCGCAAGGCGAAGGCGGCCCGCCTCCGCGCCCGCGGCGACAACCCGTTCGCCAACGACGTCACGGAGGGCGAGCCGCTCGTCGAGCTCGCGGCCGTCCGCGCCCGCTTCGACGGGGCGCGGGCCGCGGCCGAGCCGAGGCCCGAGGGCGCCGCGCCCGAGCGATCCGCCTCCTCCGCGGCGGATCGCTACGATCCGGCGCGCGTCGAGCCGGTCCCGCTCCGCGTCGCGGGCCGGGTCCTCTTCGTGCGCTCGTTCGGCGGCGTCACCTTCGTCCGGCTGCGCGACCGAACCGGCGAGCTCCAGCTCTACTGCGAGCAGGGGATCCTCGCCGATTTCGAGCGGCTGGAGGACATCGATCTCGGCGACTTCGTCGAGGCCCACGGCGTCGCGATGGCGACGCAGAAGGGCGAGCTCTCGATCCGCGCAGGGCGCCTCCGGCTGCTCACGAAGGCCTACCGCCCGCTGCCGACCAAGACGAGCTTCAAGGACGTCGAGTCGCGCTACCGCATGCGGTACGTCGATCTCGTGGCCAACCCGCACGTCGCGGGGGTCTTCCGCGCCCGCACCGCGATCGTCGCCGCGCTGCGCGAGTTCCTCGACGCGCGCGGCTTCCTCGAGGTCGAGACCCCGACGATGCACACGCTCGTCGGCGGCGCTGCCGCGAAGCCGTTCAAGACCCACCACAACGCGCTCGACCTCGAGCTCTTCATGCGCATCGCGCCGGAGCTCTTCCTGAAGCGGCTCGTGGTCGGCGGCTTCGAGCGCGTCTACGAGATCGCGCGCTGCTACCGGAACGAGGGGCTGTCGACGCGGCACAACCCCGAGTTCACGATGCTCGAGTACTACCAGGCGTACGCGACGTACGAGACGCTGATGGACGCGACCGAGGCGATGCTCTGCCACGTCGACGCCCGCCTCGCCGAGCGGCTCCCGGCCGAGCACGCGGCCTGGGCGGCGCAGCGCACGTACTCGCTCGAGCGCTTCGAGCGCGTCCCCATGGCCGAGGGGATCGCCCGCGCCCTGGCGAAGTCGGGCTTGCCGGCCGACGTCCCGCAGCGCGTCGCCGCGGACGACGCCCCGATCAAGGAGTGGGCGAAGGCGGCGAAGGCGAGCGGGCGCGAGATCGACTGGACGAACTTCCGCGCGGGCGCGAAGAAGTGCGAGTCCCCGGGTGAGCTCGTCTTCTGCGCCTACGAGTACGTTGTCGAGCCGTTCCTCACGAGGGACTACCGCACGGAGGCGGGCGACAAGAGCGTGCCTGTCTTCATCATCGACTATCCCTTCGAGGTCTCCCCGCTCGCGCGCAAGAAGGACAGCGATCCTTCGCTGGTCGACCGCTTCGAGCTCTTCATCGACGGCCGCGAGCTCTGCAACGCCTTCAGCGAGCTCAACGACCCCGAGGACCAGGACGCGCGCTTCCGCGCGCAGGTCGAGAAGAAGTCCCGGGGCGAGGAGGAGGCGATGGATTACGACGCCGACTACGTCCGCGCCCTGGAGCACGGCCTCCCGCCGACGGCGGGCTTCGGCATGGGGGTCGATCGCCTGACGATGCTCCTCACCGGCGCGACCTCCATCCGCGACGTCATCCTGTTCCCGCTCCTCCGTCCCGAGACCGACGCGTGATCGAGCTCTCCAGGTCGTTGCAGGCGGCGCTCCTCGCCGCCGTTGCTCTTGGCATCGTCCTGCTCGCCTGGCGGGGCTACACCCGCTTCGACAAGAAGGGCGAGCTGGAGCCGCGGCGTCCCGGCGTCGTGCGCGTCGGGGTCGTGGTCGCTCTCACGGGCGCCAGCCTGCTCGCGCTCACGCTCATCGCGTCCAGCGGGCGCGCGAAGAGCCTCGCGCCCATCGGCGCCTTCTTCGCGGGCAATACCCAGCTGATCGCCCAGCTCGTCGCCACGCTGATCGTGGGGGGTGCCCTTCGGCTGTTCCGGGCCAGGATGGCTGCGGACAACGCCCGGTGGCTCTCCGGCAGGTGGGGGTCCAAGGCCCGCGTGGGGCTCCGCGTGCTCGGCGCGATGTCCCTGATCGCCGCGCTCGCGATCGTCGTCCTCTGGGTCGCGGTCCTGCCCATCCAGCCGACCTTCAGGTGGATCCTTGGAGGCATCCTTTTCGGCGCGGGCGCGGGCTATCTGGTCGCCGGGAGCCGCCCCGTCCGCAGGGGGCTCTATCGCGCGCTCGGCTGGTGGTGGGGCGCGCTCGTGGGCGTTGCGTTCGGCGTCACCGCGACGCTCACGGCCAGGATGCCCGTCGGGAAGGGCGCGTCGTTCAATTCGACGGATCAGATCATCCGCTTCACCGCGCTCGTCTCGAGCGTCGTCTTCCTGTTCTTCGTGCTGTCGGCGCTCCTGCCGCTCGCCCTCGACGCGCTCGAGCGCCGGAGCTTCGTGCCCCACGTGGCCGCGCGCCATGTGCGCGCCTCGAAGAGCGGCTTTCTCACGGTCATCTCGGTCCTGTCGATGGCCGGCGTCGCCGTCAGCTCGTGCGCCCTGTGCTCGGTGACGAGCATCATGGGCGGCTTCGGCGCCGATCTGAAGCGCAAGATCCTCGGCAACAACGCGCACATGGTCGTCGACGCCTCCCGCCCTGGCGGCTTCGGCAACTGGGACGACAAGCTCACCCAGGTGCGCGTCGCGCTCGCGCCCTACGGAGGCGCCGCGACCCCGGTCGCGGCCGGCGAGGCGATGGGCTCCAGCGCCTCGAACACCGCGGGCGCGCTCGTCCGCGGCATCGATCCGGACACCATCGGGCAGGTCATCGACCTCGCCAAGAACATCGAGGTCGGCAGCTTCGACTACCTGCGCGAGCCCGAGAAGCTGACGAGCCTGCCTCCCGAGGAGATCATCGGCCGAGGTCCTGGCGGGGAGCCGTACTTCAAGGGGCCGGACTTCCGCCAGCCAACGGACGTCGACCCGTCGGTGCGCGACTACCTGAAGCTGCAGACGCGCGTGTACCCGGGCGTCATCATCGGCCGCGAGCTCGCGAAATCGCTCCACGTGCTCGTCGGGGACGAGGTGACCCTCCTGTCGCCGATGGGCGAGCTCGGCCCCACCGGCGTGATGCCGCGCTCCCGCAGGTTCCGCGTCGCGGCGATCTTCTATAGCGGCATGTACGAGTACGACGTCACGCACGCGTACGTCTTGATGGAAGAGGCGCAGAAGTTCTTCAGCCTCGACGACAAGATCACCCATATCGACATCCGGGTCCCGGATCCCGAGCGGGTGCAGGAGGTCCGCCCGGCCGTGGAGGCGGCCGTCGCCGCGAGCGCCGCGCTCGACGAGGCGCCGGAGGGAGGAAAGCCGCCGCCTCAGCTCCGCGTCCGCGACTGGATGGAGATGAACAAGAACCTCTTCAGCGCGCTCAAGCTGGAGAAGATCGCGACGTTCATCATCCTGTCCATCGCCATCGCGGTCGCGAGCTTCTGCATCGTCTGCACGCTGCTCCTCATGGTGACCGAGAAGGGCAAGGAGATCGCCGTCCTGAAGGCGCTGGGCGCCTCGGACAACGCGGTGATGCGCGTGTTCATGCTCGAGGGCGTGATCATCGGCGCCATCGGCACGATCTACGGTGTCGGCACCGCGCTCGCGGTCTGCACGGGCCTGTACTGGTTCGGTGTCCGGCTCGATCCGGACGTCTATTACATCGACCGGTTGCCCGTGAACGTGAACCTCTCCGACTACGCGATGGTCGCGGTCGCGTCGCTGCTCATCTGCACCATCGCCACCATCTACCCGGCCCGCGCCGCCTCGAGGCTCTCTCCGGTCGACGGGCTCCGCTACGAGTAATCACTCCATGTCCACTCCGCTCGTCGTCGTCGAAGACCTCCGCAAGACCTTCGTTCACATGGGCCGCGAGCTCCACGTGCTCTGCGGCATCGACATCGTCATCAACCAGGGCGAGGTCGTGGCGTTCGTGGGCCCCTCCGGCGCCGGCAAGAGCACGTTCCTCCACTGCATCGGCACGCTGGACCTCCCGACGAGCGGCCGTATCCGCCTCGGCAACGACGAGCTCACCGGCCTCCCGGGCTCGCGGCTCGCGGCGATCCGGAACCGGACGATCGGCTTCGTCTTCCAGTTCCACCACCTGCTCCCCGAGTTCAACGCGGTCGAGAACGTGATGATGCCGGGCCTCATCCAGGGGAAGACCCGCCGCGAGATGGAGCCGCTCGCGCGCTCGCTGCTCGCCGAGGTCGGGCTCGCAGCGCGCGCGACGCACCGGCCGGGGGAGCTGTCGGGCGGCGAGCAGCAGCGCGTGGCCCTGGCGCGGGCGCTCGTCCTGTCGCCGAAGCTCCTCCTCGCCGACGAGCCGACCGGGAACCTCGACACCGCGACGAGCGACTCGATCCACCAGCTGTTCTTCGAGATGAACCGCAAGCACGGCACCACGATCGTGGTTGTCACGCACAACCTCAGCTTCGCCGAGTCGATGCCGCGCGTGGTGACGATGCGCGACGGGACGATCGAGAGCGATCGCATCGGCAGCGAGCGCGCCGCGGCCCTCGGGTACCGCGACGGCTCAGCCGGATAGCCGCTCGCTCAGCAGCTCGGCCGCGCGCAGCGACATGGCCATGATGGTCATCTGCGGGTTCACGCCGAGCGACGAGGGGATCGCGCTTCCATCGCACACGTAGAGCCCGGCGACGTCGTGCGCCTGGTGGTCCGGTCCGAGGCACGATGACCGCGGATCCACCCCGATACGGCATGTCCCGAGCGGGTGGAACGCGGCCACGTCGAGGTCCCCGGCCTTGATCTGCCGCGCCTTGAGCCGCTCCAGGTCCGCGGGGCCGTTCACCTCGTCGCAGCCGGCGACGAGCGGCAGGACGCGCCGCGCCCCCGCGGCCAGGAACACCTCGCAGAGCAGCTCGACCCCGCGCTTCATCTTCGCGAGGTCCTCCCCGTTCATCGTGTAGAGCACGAGCGGCGTGCCGCCGATCCCCGGCTTCACCTCGCCGCGGCTCGTGTCCTTGATCATGAACCCGAACGTCGCGAGGTGCGGGTACCGCTCCATCAGCTCCGTGTAGCGGTGTCCCGTCCAGGGCACGGCCAGCGCGGCGACGTCGAACGGGAGCGAGCCTCCCTCGAACATCAGCCCTTCATCGGCGAAGTGGTCGATCTGGTAGCCCTGCGGGATGCCTTGCCACTGATCGATCCGCTCATCGAAGAGCGCCATCACCTTCGAGGCCGGGTGGATCGAGAGGTTCTTTCCCAGCGCGCCGCTCGACAGGCATGCTCCGCTCCGGCGCAGGAGCAGCGGCGTCATCAGCGCGCCGCCGGCCACGACGACGGCCTCCGCCCTGACCACGAGCCGAGGCTGCCGCCTTGCGCCGCTCGCCGCGCGGTCGTCGTTGCCTCCGGCCCTCGTGTCGCCGCCGAGCACTGCAGTCGCCCCCCGCGCGCGGCCCGCCACGATGTCGATCGTCCTGACCCGCGCCGCGGTGATCAGCTGCGCGCCCCGCTTGAGCGCCTCGGGCACGTAGCTCACGTCGGTCGAGCGCTTGGCCCCCGTGGGGCAGCCGAAGCAGCAGATCCCCTGCCCATCGCAGTCCGGCGCGTTGCGCTGGAGCGGCCCGTGCCGCAGCCCGAGCCGCTCCGCCCCGCGCCGGACGATCGGCCCGATCGCCCCGAGGTGAAGCGGGTCGGCGGGGGCGACCTGGAGCATGCGCTCGACGCGCTCGTAATAGGGAGCGAGCCCGCCGGACGAGAACTCCGCAGGGAGCCTCATGCCGTCGCGCCACGACGCGAAGGTGCTCTCCGGAGCCCGGTAGCAAGTACCGGAGTTGATCACGGTGCTCCCTCCGACGGCGCGCCCCGCGAACACGGGGATATTCACGTTGCCGAGCGTCATGTCGAGCCCGTGGTCGCGGTACATCTCCCGGTAGGCGCGCGCGGGCCGGCCGGTGAAGCTCGAGCGGCGGTGGAAGTCGCCCTCCTCGAGCATGAGCACCGCGTGTCCGCGCGACGCGAGCTCGTAGGCCGCGGCCGCTCCGCCGGCGCCGGTGCCGATCACGAGGACCTCGCACTCGAGCTCCAGGTCCTCCTCGACCTCGCGCCCGTCGGTCACCTGCGCGAGCCAGCGCGGCGCCTCGTCGCGCACCGTGGGCAGCTCGTAACGGCAGCCGACGTGCTTGAACATCTCGGGCCGGTCGTAGTGGACGAACCTGAGCGGCGTGAGCGCGGCGCGGAGCACCGAGCGCAGCGTCCGCGCCCGGCTCTGCTCGAAGCCGCGGAGCACCTCCATCCGCTCCTCGAGCGGCAGCGCCGACAGCGGCCTGAGCCGGAACGGAAGGGGAGCGAGCTCTATCGCCCACAGCGCCGCGCGCACCCCCTGCGCCAGGTGCGGCGGGATCGAGCCGAGCCAGGCCGCGAGTCGGCTGGCGGTCGCGGCGCCCGCGCCGTCGAGGAAGCGGCCGGGCGGCATCGCCGCCTCGGCGAGCGCGGCGGCAATACGCATCTCCCGCCCAGAGAGCCTGGGTGCCGTGCCGTCCTTTGCCTCGGGGGCGCTCTCCGCGCCGGCATCCTCCCTCGGTGTCCCGGGCCAGCGTTCCCTCCGCTCCAGCGCGGGCAAGCGCCCGAAATCGAGGTCCAATCCAAGGGTCATGGTCCTCCGAATCGCTCGTGAAAGCTTCTGTTAATTCTGTAGCAACAGAATCGTCGCGATGCAAGGCGGGCTGATCCGCTGGTGGGCGCGGCGCGCAGGCGGGCTGATCCGCTGCTCTCGCGCGTGCGGGACGTGTCGCACAGGCGGGCTGATCCGCTGGTCTTGCGCGTGCCGGACGCGGCGCGCAGACGCCCTGTCACGGCATCGGCAGGACCCAGATCGGCGAGCGAGGCTGGAGCTCCAGGTGCTTCCAGGCGTCCTCGGCGATCGCCATGCCGAGCTCTCCCTCATCCCGGAGGCTCGCGGCGACCGCGCGAAAATAAGGGGCGTCTGGGCGCTCGATCGCGAGGATGCCCTTCGGATCCGACGGGCTCGGGGTGAACGGGCGGCCCGCCTTCGCCCGGCGCGTATCGCTCACGAGCGAGATTTCGTCCATGCGGGCGGTGAAGTGCGGCCCTCCGTCGAACGGATCGACCCTGTGAGCGTAGCGGAAGCCGACGCGGCGGAGCAGCTTCTCCACCCCCCGGGTCTGCGCCCCGACCTTCCCGATCACGCGCTGCGCGTCCTCGGGCAGCAGCGAGGCGTAGATGGTCCCCTCCGGGAAGAGCCCCTTGATGAACTCCTTGTTCTTCTTGGAGAGGAGATCCGCGTCGGCATAGCTCATGTCGGTGAACTTGCGCCCGAGCGCTTCCCAGAGGTGGCTTGTCCCGTCCGGCTCGAGCGGGGGCATCAGCTCCGCGAGGATCTCGTCCTGGAACAGCGCGGATCGCGCGGCCATGTAGAGGAAGCGAACATAGGAGATCATCGTGCCGAGCCGCTCGGGCCCTTGCCGGTACTCCGGCATGAGCACGAGCCCGCCGATCTCCGTGGGGCCGTTGTACGAGTAGCCGATGCGCAGCACGGTATGATGGAAGTGCTTGTCGATCGTGGCCGAGTACTTCTCCTCGTCGAGCACGTCGAAGAAGATGTAGGGGATGCCGCGCCGGCCGAGCTGCGCGATGATCATCGACGTCCCGACGATCATGCCCTTGTCGCCCTTCGTCAGGTCGACGAGCACGAAGACGTATTGGCGGAGGCGGGGATCCTGGATCGCCCCGTTGAAGCTCTTGTGGCTCTCGGCGACGATCTCGTGGATTGCGTCACGGTTGTTCGGCAGGTTGACCGAGTTCAGGTGGCGCGCGACATAGAGGAGCTGTTCCTCGTCGCCGGTCACGGCTGCGCGTATCTCGAACGAGATCATCGCCGGAAGCCTACGCGTGGCGCCCGTCCTTCGCCATTGCTCCGGAGGCCGCGCGCACGGCGCAGAGCGGCGATCGCCGCGCACCCTGGCCGGCCGGACAGCGCGAGCCTGCCGCAGGACGTCGCGCGCGTCAGCCGAGCTCAGCGCGCGACGCTTCGTCCGTGGCGTCGAGCGGCGGCTCCGCGCGTCAGCCGAGCTGAGCGCGCAGCGCGTCGTCCATGGCATCGAGCGGCGGCTCCTGCCCGGTGTACAGCCGGAACTGCTCGGCAGCCTGGTGGAGGAGCATCCTCCCGCCGTGAACGGCGGTCGCTCCGCGCCGACGCGCCGCCGCCACGAGCTCCGTGATCATCGGTTTGTACACGATATCCATCACCAGGAGACCTTCCCGCAACCACTCCTCCGGGACAGGGCTTCGCGGATCGACCTCGGCCATGCCGAGCGACGTGGCGTTCACGAGGACGCCGTGGTCGGGCGAGAGCGCCGCTGCGTCGAGGGGCACGGCCGCCCCGCCGACCGCCGCCGCGAGCCGCCGCGCCTTCTCGAGATCGCGGTTCGCCACCGTGACGCTGGCGCCGCGCTCCGCGAGCCCGAACGCGACAGCGCGCGCCGCGCCGCCGGCGCCGAGGAGCAGCACCCGCGCGCCCACGAGCCGCGTCACCTCCTCGAGCGCCCGCACCGCGCCGATCCAGTCGGTATTGTAGCCCCTGAGGCGCCCGTCATTGTTCACGATCGTGTTGACCGCGCCGATCCGCTCGGCGACGGGATCGAGCTCGTCGAGCCATGGAATTACCGCCTGCTTGTAGGGCATCGACACGCCGAGGCCGCGGATCCCGAGCGCGCGCATCCCGCGCGTCGCGCCTTCAACATCGGTCACCGCAAAAGGGATATAGGTAAAATCGAGTCCCAGCGCGCGGTAGCCGGCGAGGTGCATGGCGGCCCCTGTCGTTACCGGATGACGCGACATTGATCCGCAGAGTGTGAGGCGGCCCAGAGCTTGGGAGAGTGGTGCAGTCGATGAAGTGCAGCCGTGCATGCAGCGAAGCTGGCTTGTCTCGAGCGCGGATGCTAGCCCCGCCAGAGATGAGCGAGCCCAGCGTTCCCCGGCCGGCGGTGGAGGCCGCGGCGGTGTGCCTCCAGCCCGACAAGGCCGGACTTTTCATGCTTCGATCCGATCGCGCGCTCGCGCGGCGCGCCTACCAGACGGTCGCGCCGTTCGGGCGGAGCCTGCTCAAGATCCTCGCGGCGCTCGCGATCCTCACGCTGGGTCGCTCGACCCTCGCGGACCAGTACCACGTGCCCACCGGCTCGATGTGGCCGACGATCACCCCCGGCGATCGCATCCTCGTCGACAAGGTCGCCTACGGGCTCCGCGTCCCGCTCACGGATCACTACCTGTTCGAGCGCAGCGGGCCGAGCGCCGGCGACGTGGTGCTCTTCGCGGATCCGCGCGGCGGGCCCACCCTCCTCGTCAAGCGGGTGATCGCGCTCTCGGGCCAGACGGTGATGCTCCGGCAAGGCGTGCTGTACGTCGACGGCGCGGCGCAAGCCCTCGAGCAGCTCGTGGACGGCACGAGGGTGGAGCACCTCGGCGAGGTCACCCACGCGGCCGGCGAGCCCGACTTCGACGCGTTCGGTCCGGTCGTCGTCCCGCCGGACCACCTCTTCGTGATGGGCGACAACCGCGCCGCGTCGCTCGACAGCCGGGCGATGGGGGCGGTGCCGAGAGAGCTCCTGCGCGGCCGCGTGCTCCGTGTCGTCTATCACCATGACGCCACGGGCTTCGATCTGTCCCGCGCGCTGCGGAGCGTCGACTGAGCGGCAGCTCTAGGCTTCCCCTCTTGCCACCATCTCCCTGAGCTCATCGCCGCTCAGGGTCTCGACCTCGTAGAGCCGGGCGGCGACGCGCTCGAGCGTCGGCCGGTGCCCCTGGATCAAAGCGCGCGCCCGCGCCTCCGCGTCCGCGAGGATCCGCGCGACCTCCGCGTCGATCGCGCGCGCGGTCGCGTCGCTGCACTCCCGCGGCCCTGCGCCGGACGGCATCGCGCCCTGCGCTTCGCCGAGGAACGACAGCGGCCGGCGCGGATCGAGCGCCGAGAGCCCGAGCCCTTGGCCCATCCCGAGCTCGCGGACCATGCGACGCGCGAGCTCGGTCGCGTTGAGCAGATCGTCCTGCGCGCCGGTCGAGAGGTCTCCGACGGCCTCCTCCTCGGCGACGCGGCCCCCCAGCAGCACGACCAGCCGATCGAGGATCTCCTGCCGGCTCCACAGGTAACGATCCTCGCGCGGCTGCTGGATCGTGTACCCGAGGGCGCCCGGTCCCCGCGGCACGATGGACACCTTGCGCACCGGATCCTGCGTCGGCAGCAGCGAGGCGGTCAGCGCATGCCCCACCTCGTGGTAGGCGACGACGAGCTTCTCGCGCGCTCCGAGCCGCCTGCCGCGGCGCTCGAGCCCGGCGAGCCCGCGCTCGATCGCCGCCTCCAGGTCGCTCTGTCCCACCGCCTCCGCGCCGCGCCGCGCCGCGAGCAGCGCGGCCTCGTTGACGATGTTCGCGAGGTCGGCGCCGACGAGCCCCGCGGTCTGCGCGGCCACGGCGTCGAGATCCGCGCCAGGATCGAGCGCCACCTTCCTCGCGTGCACCGCGAGGATCTCCTTCCGTTCGGCGAGGTCGGGCCGATCGATGTGCACCCGGCGGTCGAACCGCCCCGGCCTGAGCAGCGCAGGATCGAGGATCTCGGCGCGGTTCGTCGCGGCGATCACGACCATGGCCGTGTGCGCGTCGAACCCATCCATCTCGGTGAGGAGCTGGTTGAGCGTCTGCTCCCGCTCGTCGTGGCCGCCGACGGATCCGCCGAGGCCGCGCACCTTGCCGACCGCATCGAGCTCGTCGATGAACACGAGGCATGGCCCCTTCTCGCGCGCCTGGGAGAAGAGGTCGCGCACGCGCGCGGCGCCGACGCCGACGAACATCTCCACGAACTCCGACCCGCTTGCGCTGAAGAAGGGTACGCTCGCCTCTCCCGCGATCGCCCGAGCGAGCAACGTCTTGCCCGTGCCGGGCGGCCCCACGAGGAGCACCCCTCTGGGCATCCGCCCGCCGAGCTTCTCGTAGCGCTCGGGCGCTTTGAGGAAGTCGACGATCTCGCCGAGCTCCGTCTTCGCCTCGGCGTTGCCCGCGACATCGCGGAAGGTCGCGATCGCGCCCCGCTCCTCGTAGAGCCGCGCCTTGTGCTTGCCGAAGGCGGTCGCGGCGCCCGAGATGGTCCCTGCCGTCGTCGCGCGGCGCGACGCGAGGTGGCCCATCGCCGCCAGACCGGCGAGCGGCAGCAGCAGCCAGAGGTACGGCGGCAGCCCCAGCTCGTCCGCGACGCGCGTGTACGGGATCCCTCGCCGGTCGAGATCGGCGAGCAGATCCTTCTCGGTCTGCTCGATGCGCCCCGTGCGATAACTCTGCGGCGCGCGCGCGCTCAGGCCGGGCACCGCGCGTCCGATGTACATGTCGTCCCGGATCTCGATCTCGGCGAGCTCTCCGCTCTCCGCGAGCGAGCGGAAGCGCGCGTAGGGGATCCGCCCGTCGGACGCCGCCATCACCTGAAGCAGCAACGCCGAGCCGAGCACCAGGACGAGAACAATCCAGAGCGACCGCATGCTCCCGCCTCCGCACGGACGAGCGACATGGCCGGCGAGGCCGACCTGTCGTCACGGTGCGCCCTGCACGGAGCCTGCCAAGGCGGCCCGCGCACCCTCGCGGCAGGTGCGGCGAGCCGAGGCGTCGCTCGATCCGCCGCGCAGCGCCGAGCGCGCCCGGCGCGGCATGGACGCCCGGCGCGAGCCGATCAACCCTCGCTGTATGGGGAGAGCTCTTTTCTTGATCATGGTCACGGGTCCGTTGTCGACGTTGCTGCTCGGGTGCGGAGGGGCCTCGCCGCCTCCGATCGAGCAGCCCGAGCCCGCGCGGTCGGAGGAGCCGTCGCTGCCGGCCGAGCCCACGAGCGATGCCGCCCAGGGCGCCGAGGCGCGGGAGGCAGACGCCGAGCCCGCCGCGGCGGCGCCGGCGCCGCCGCGTCGCGACGACTCGGTGCCCGACGACTACGCGCTCATGCATGGCGACTGCGTGGATCTGGGCAAGCGGCTCACAGTGCTCACGCGCTCGGAGCAGGTCGCGGCGCTCAGCGCCAAGCTCACGGCGGAGCAGCGGGGCGAGACCGAGAAGAAGATCGACGCCGTCGCGGCCACGCTGGGGGAGCAGTACGCGCAGTCGTGCGAGCAGAACGTCGGCAAGAGCGTGGATCCGAGGTCGCTCAAGTGCGCGTTCGACGCGCGGACCGTCAGGGCGTTCGAGGCCTGCCTCAACGAGCCGCCGCCGTCCAAATGACGCATCGGCGACGCGGCGGGCGGCGGATGACGGCGCGCTCGGTGGAGATATAATGGGCGTCGCCCATGGACGCTTCGCTCCTCGATGACCCCTGGATCGCCGCTCAGGTCGACGCCGCCGTGGCGCCTTACGTTGGGCGCCTGCCCGCGCACGAGATCGCGTGGATGCGCGAGCAGCTCGCGGAGGTCTTGCTGCACGACGAGGAGGCGAGCCGCCTCCTGCGGCGCGCGCATCCGCGCGAGGTCGACGAGAGCGGCGAGCGGGCGTTCGGGGTGCTCGGCGCAGCGGGGCGCGCCAAGGCGGGATAGCGGTGCGCACTCCGGAAGACCGGCTCCTCGCCGAGGGGCTCGACCTGCTTCAGCTGGTCGCGAAGCGCATCGCGCGCCGTCTGGGCCGCCGCATCCCGGTGGAGGACCTCGTCGCGCTGGGGCACCCGGCGCTGCTCGAGATCGTGCGGACGCACGATCCGAGCCGATCCACCTTCGAGGCCTTCGCCAAGCGGAAGCTCCGGTGGGCCATCTTCGACGGCGTCCGGAGGGAGACGCGCTGGCGTTCCGCGGCCGCGCGGGCCAGCGCGCTCGCTGCGTCGGCGCGCTTCGCCGAGGGACGCGGGGCGGACGACGACGCCGACGCGCCTGCCACGCAGGAGGCCTACGCCGCGCGGCTCGGTGATCTGCTCGCCGGGCACGCGGCCGCGATGGCGCTCGGCCTGCTCTCGGGTCACGGGGACGTCGCCGCCGTCCCCGACGCCGCGGACGACCCGGAGGAGCGCGCCTCTCGCGCCGAGCTCGCGCAGGCCGTGCGTCACGCCGTGCGCGAGCTCCCGGAGCGCGAGCGCGCCCTCGTGGAGCGCCACTACTTCGACGACGAGCGCTTCGATCAGATCGCGCAGGATCTCGGGATCAGCAAGAGCTGGGCGAGCCGGCTGCACAGCCAGGCGATCGAGCGGCTGGGCGAGCTGCTCCGCGCAGCGCGCTGAGGCGCGGGCGCCTCGCCGCCCGCCGGCGGATGCCGGTCAGCGCTGCCGGCTCTGGAACGAGCGGAGGTACGGGGCCCGCTCGTCGTCGCTGACCGGCTCGTTGCTGATCACCCGGTGGTCGCGCGGCAGGAAGTACACGAGCCGGACCGTCATGTGGTCCTTCGCGACGGTCAGCTTCCCCTTGCGACGGAGCTCCGCGGCCTCCTCGAAGCTCTGCGCCTTCGGATCGTAGGCGATCATGTGCAGATCGGACCCGAACGGCTTGGGCAGCTCTTCCACCTCGACGATCTTGTAGATGCGGATCCCTCCGCTCTGCTCGGCGGCTGCGACCACGGCGCCGATCACCAGATCCTTGCCCGTCGGATCGGAGGTCTCGGGCACCGGGGGGGCGCGGTCACATGCAGGCGCGAGCGTCAGGATGCCGGCGCACACGGCGGCGAGCGCGATCGACCTCATGGGCGCTGAATAACATCGATGCCACCCGGCGCAAGCGGCGACCGCGCTGTTACGCGGGGTACGCGGGGTACGCGGGGTACGCGGGGTACGCGGGGTACGCGGGTTGCGCGGTTACACGGATTGCGCGGGGGCCTGCAGGCCGGGCGCGGGTTGCGGGCGTTGGCGGCGCGCTGCCACGTCGTCCGCCGCCTCGCGGTGGTGTCGTGGTAGACGGCGCGTTCGACACGGAGAGCGGGGGCGATCCCTGGAGGAGTGCGATCATGCGACTCGAGGACACGAAGTTCGTCGTCACAGGTGCTGCCCAGGGGCTGGGTCGCCACTATACGCTGCGGCTCGCGGAGCTCGGGGGCCAGGTCGCCGCCGGCGACATGAACGAGGAGGGGCTCGCGTCGCTCGTCGAGGCGAGCAAGGGGCTCGCCGGCAAGGTCCACGCGCGGGCGGTCAACGTGGCGGTGGAGGCCGAGGTGGAGGCGTTCGTCCGCTTCGCGCATGAGGCGATGGGCGGCCTGAACGGCCTCGTGAACAACGCGGGCATCCTGCGGGACGGCCTGCTCGTCAAGAAGGACCGCCAGACGGGCGCCGTCGTCAAGCTGAGCGCGGCGCAGTGGCAGGCCGTCATCGACGTCAACCTGACGGGGGCCACGCTCATGGTCCGCGAGGTCGTCGCGAAGATGATCGAGACCGAGCAGAAGGGCGTCATCGTCAACATCAGCTCCATCGCGCGCCACGGCAACCGCGGCCAGTCGAGCTACACCGCTGCGAAGAGCGCGCTCGCGGCGAACACGAAGACCTGGGCGCTCGAGTTCGCGCCGTTCGGCATCCGCGTCGGCGCCGTTGCGCCCGGCATGATCGAGACGCCCATGACGCAGGGCATGCACCAGAAGGCGCGCGACGCCTTGGTCGCCATGATCCCTGTGGGCCGCATCGGCGTGCCCGAGGACATCTGGCAGGCCGTGCGCTTCGTGATCGAGTGCGAGTACTTCAACGGTCGCTGCATCGACGTCGACGGCGGCCTCACGATGTGACGCCGGCACGCGGCCGACCGCTCCGCGGTGGGCGTGCGTTCGCGCCTCGCCGCCTCGCCGCTAGCCCGCGCTCGCGCGGCGTCGTCTTCCGCCGGTCTGACCGGCTGCATCCCTGCCCGATCCCTCTTCCTTCGACGCTCCTGTGGCGCTCGACCGACCGAGCGCTGCTCGGCGCGTTCGATCGAGCGCTGCTCGGCGCGTTTGTTTGATCGAGCGCTGCTGGCTCGATCCAAGGGGATCTCGGACCACGAGCCAAGGCGGCGATCCGCCCAGGCGACATTCCCCTTGACGCTCCGATATTGAAAGCTATGTTCAATATCAATCCAACCCGTTACGTAGCCGGGGGGTCTGCATGTACGTCTGCCTCTGCATGGGCGTCTGTGATCGAGAGATTCGTGAAGCGATGAGCGAGGGCGCCTGCTCTGTTTCGCAGGTCATGGAGTGCACGGGCGCCGGTACGCGCTGTGGCTCCTGTCGGTCGACGATCGCCGAGCTTGTCGGCGAGCGCGATGGCGCCTCGACGCCGCGTCGCCTGGTGATGGCGCCGGTCTCCAGCGCAGCTTGATCCTCCGGATTGACCGGCAACAGCCTCGATGCCCTGGTTTCCGTCGGAAGCGACGGCGGTGGCACCTATTTCCTTAGAAACTTCTTGCGCACCTCCACGGACCTCGCGCATTTGTGCGGGGCGCTGGCGCTCTAGCCAGCGTCCCCCGCCTGACAGGGGCGGGGTCCGCACGACAGGCATGAGCGCGAGAGGGGTCCGATGAAGGGTGCAAAAGACATCGTTGATGCGTTGAACGAGGTGCTTGCCGGAGAGCTCGTTGCGATCAACCAGTATTTTCTGCACGCGAAGATGTGTTCGCACTGGGGCTTCGTCACGCTCGCTGCGCACGGGCGCGCCGAGTCGATCGACGAGATGAAGCACGCCGATGCGATCATCGATCGCATCCTCTTCCTCGATGGGCTCCCCAACCTGCAGCGCCTGGACACCCTGCACATCGGGCAGAGCGTGCCGGAGCAGCTCAAGAGCGACCTCGATCTCGAGTACCACGCGGTCAAGCGGCTCAACACGGCGATCGCCCTCTGCCGCGACAAGGGGGATCGCACCAGCGAGGATCTCCTGGCCAAGATCCTCGAGTCCGAGGAGGAGCACATCGACTGGCTCGAGACGCAAATCGGGCTGATCGAGAAGCTCGGCGAGACCGCCTACCTCGCCCAGCAGATCCGCGAGTAGGGTAGGGTGAGGGCCGTCCCTCGCGCAGGGAGCGTCCCCCGTGCACCTTCTGGCGGCGGAGGTCGTGCTTGACGTACGATGCTCTGGACGCATGTCCAAGGCGCCGCGGACGACCGTGCTCGCGCGCTTACGCGCCAGCGCGGCACGTCGGTCGTGATCGTCGCGCCGCGCTCGTTTCCCGGAGGAGGATGAGCGCGGCGGGGGAAATCCATGTCGAAGATTCTTGTCGTCGATGACCAGCGGAACATGCGGACCACGCTCGCGATGATGCTGCGTGGCGCCGGATACGAGGTCGATGAAGCCGCGGACGGCAGCCAGGGCGCCGATCTGGGCGCCAAGGGGGCGTACGACGTCGTGCTCACCGACCTCCGGATGGGCGGCTTCGACGGGATCGGCGTCCTGCGCGCGGTGAAGGAGTCGAACGCGAACACGGAGGTCATCGTGATGACCGCGTACGGCACCATCGAGAGCGCGGTGGAGGCGATGCGGCTCGGCGCGTTCGACTACATCCAGAAGCCGTTCTCGGAGCAGGAGCTCCTCGTGAAGGTCGAGCGCGCGATCCAGAACCGGAAGCTCACCGGCGAGGTGCAGCTGCTCGCCAGCGAGTTCAAGGAGCGCTACCGGTTCGAGAACATCGTCGGCCGCTCGCAGGCGGTCCGCGAGGTGCTCGGCCGGATCGTCAAGGTCGCGCCGACCGACGCGACGGTGCTCATCACCGGCGAGAGCGGCACCGGCAAGGAGCTCGTCGCCAAGGCCATCCACGCCAACAGCAAGCGCGCCGACCGCCCGTTCGTGCCGGTGAACTGCGCCGCCATCAGCGAGACGCTCCTCGAGAGCGAGCTGTTCGGCCACGCGCGAGGCTCGTTCACGGGCGCGATCTCGGCGAGGAAAGGGCTCTTCGAGGAGGCCGACGGGGGCACGTTCTTCTTCGACGAGATCGCCGAGACCCCGCTCACCTTCCAGGCGAAGCTGCTCCGCGCGATCCAGGAGAACGAGATCCGCAGGGTAGGCGAGAACAAACCCATCAACGTCGACGTGCGCATCATCGCCGCGACGAACCAGGAGCTCCTGACCGCGGTGTCGGAGAAGCGGTTCCGCCAGGACCTCTACTACCGGCTGAACGTCGCGCGCTTCGTGCTCCCGCCGCTCCGCTCGCGTCGCGAGGACATCCCGATCCTCTGGGAGTTCTTCCTGGAGAAGTACAACCGCAAGATGAGCTGCCGCGCCCGCGCCGCCGACGGCGTCGTCGAGGCGCTGACGCAGTACGACTTCCCCGGCAACATCCGCGAGCTCGAGAACATGGTCGAGCAAGCGGTGGCCCTCTCCGGCGGCGGCCTCATCAGCGTCGATGACGTGCTGCCCGCCGCGGTGCAGCCGAAGCGCGCGCCCGAGGCCGGCGGCAGGCTGCTCGCCGACGTCGTCGACTGCGCCGAGCGCCAGGCGATCGAGGCCGCGCTGCGGGAGTGCGACGGCAGCCGGGAGCGCGCCGCCGAGGTGCTCGGGATCAGCGCGACCACGCTGTGGCGCAAGATGACCCGCCTGGCGATCACGTATCCCCCCGGCTGAAACGGCGCCGGTCTGTCGAGCGCCTTGCCATCGCTCACCGGCCGGGCTCAGCAGCTCGCTCCCACGGCACACAGCGACCTCAGGCGGACCGTGCTCGACGGGCCATGCTCCCCCTGCACCTCGACCTGCTGCCCATCGAGCTCAGCCTGCATTCCTCCGTTCGGGTCGTATGGATGCGGCCGCTCGATCCGAGCAAACCACCTGACTCAGCCGTAAATCGAGGGAGCTAGCCTACGCGAGATTGCATCTTTGCAATGATGCAGCGTCGGGATTTGCCTTAGTGCAATGAGGCGCCTGATGTAGACTGTGCTCTTCTGTTTCACTTTAGCGTCGGCAACTGCAACGCGTCGATTCGGGAACTTGGCCCGGTGATTGCTAGACAGGTAGGCGTATTGGATGGCGGCGATCGCCGCAGGAGGACGCTTAATGGCCCGCATGCTGATCGTGGACGGTGAGAATTCCCAGCGTCGCGCTCTTTCGGCAGGGCTAAGCGTCGAGGGGTTCGAGGTCGTGTTCGCCGCCTCGTTCCAGGATGCGCTGCTCACCCTCGGCTCGTCCCCGGTCGATGTGGCGATGATCGATCTGATGATGCCTGACCTGAACGGCCTCGAGCTCGCGCGGCACATCCGGCATGCGTTCCCGAGGGTGCGGGTCGTGCTCTCCAGCGCGTATCACCTCTCCGCGCGCCAGGTCGAGCGCGCCGACTGCGGCGCGGTGGCCTTCGTCCCCAAGCCTTACCAGGTGGGCGAGATCTGTCGCTTCCTCCGCGCCAAGACGAACGTGCTCACGCCCGCGTCGTGCTAGTAGCGCGGCGTGCGCTGCGAGCTGCTCGACTACGAACTCCCTGAAGCGCTGATCGCTTCGCGGCCCCCCGAGGAGCGCGACGGAGCGAGGCTCCTCCTGGTCGATCGCGGCCGCAGGGCGGGCGAGGTGGAGCACGCGGCGATCCGCGATCTCGATCGGTACATCGAGCGCGGCGCGCTCGTCATCGTCAACGACACGAAGGTCGTCCCCGCTCGTCTGTTCGGGAGGAAGCGCGGCACAGGCGGGCAGATCGAGCTCTTCCTGCTGCAGCGGCTGGACGGGGCGCCGGCCGGCGCGGAGGACCTCGGCGGTGGGCCCCAGGAGAGCGCGCCGCGGTCCGAGCGCTGGCGGGCGATGGGGCGCGCCTCCAAGCCGATACGCCCGGGATCGGTGCTCGATATCGAGCGCGATGGCGCGCTGGTCGCGGAGGTGCTGGAGCGCGCCGAGGACGGCGTGCTCACGGTGCAGCTCTCCTCGCCCGCGGGGCTGTCCGTCGCCGCTGCGATCGACGCGTACGGGCACGTACCGCTCCCGCCCTACCTCGGTCGCGGTGACGACGCGTCCGATCGCGAGCGGTACCAGACCATCTTCGCCCGGGTCCCAGGAGCGGTCGCCGCGCCGACGGCGGGCCTCCACCTCTCGCCTGGCCTCGTCGAGCGGCTCCGCGCGAACGGGGTCGAGATCGCGAGCGTCACGCTGCACGTCGGCCTCGGCACCTTCCAGCCGGTCACGGTCGACGATCTCGACCTGCACCCGATGCACGCGGAGGTCTACTCGATCCCGGACGCGACCGCGGGCGCGATCGCGGGGGCGCGCGAGCGCGGCGCGCCGGTGATCGCGATCGGCACCACCGTGGTTCGCGCGCTGGAGTCGGCCGCCGATCCCGCCCGCGCAGGCCTCGTGCGGGCGCAGTCCGGGGAGACGCGCCTCCTCATCCAGCCGGGCTATCGGTTCCGCGTCGTCGACGCCCTGCTGACCAACTTCCACCTGCCGCGCTCGACGCTGCTCGCGCTGGTGTTCGCCTTCGCCGGCCGCGAGCGCACGCTCCTCGCGTACCGCGCGGCGATCGACGCCGGCTACCGCTTCTACTCGTATGGTGACGCCATGTTGATCCGTGGGGTGGACGCGCCATGAGCCGGACGCCTGGCTTCTCCTTCTCCGAGCTCGCGAGGGACGGGCATGCCCGGACGGGCGTGCTCTCCACGCCGCACGGCGACGTGCTGACCCCGACGTTCATGCCGGTCGGCACCCAGGGCAGCGTGAAGACGTTGACCCCCGCCGAGGTGGCCGCGACCGGCGCGAGGATCGTCCTCGGCAACACCTACCACCTGTGGCTCCGCCCTGGCCCCGAGCTCGTCGCGCAGCTCGGCGGCCTGCACGCGTTCACCCGCTGGCCGCACGCGATGCTCACGGACTCCGGGGGCTTCCAGGCCTTCTCGCTCGCCGAGCGGCGCACCCTCGTCGAGGACGGCTTCGTGTTCCGATCGCACCTCGACGGCGCCCGCAAGGCGCTCACGCCCGAGGTCGCGATGGAGGTGCAGGGGCTGCTCGGGGCCGACATCGCGATGCAGCTCGACGTGTGCCCGCCAGGCGGCGCGCCGCGCCCAGAGGTCGAGGAGGCGTGCCGCCTGACGACGCGCTGGGGGAAGCGCTGCCTCGCCGCGAAGCGCCCGAGCCAGGCGCTCTTCGGCATCGTGCAGGGCGGCACCTCGGTCGCGCTGCGCATGGCGCACGCCGATGAGCTCGGCGCCTTGCCGTTCGACGGGCTCGCCCTGGGCGGCTTCTCCGTGGGCGAGCCGATCGCGATGATGCACGAGGTCGTCGCCCAGATCGGGCCGCACCTCGACCCGACGCGCCCCCGCTACCTCATGGGCGTGGGAACGCCGATCGACCTCGTGCACGCCATCGGCGCCGGGGTCGACATGTTCGACTGCGTGCTCCCCACCCGGAACGCGCGGAACGGGCAGGCGCTCACGCAGCACGGCAAGATCGTCATCAAGCAGGCCCGCTACAAAGAAGATCGTTCGCCGCTCGATCCGACCTGCGCTTGCCCGACCTGCGCCGGCGGATACAGCCGCGCGTACCTGAGGCACCTCTTCATGGCCGGCGAGATCCTGGTGCTGCGCCTGCTGACGGAGCACAACCTCCACCTCTATGGCCGCCTGATGCGAGAAGCGCGCGCGGCGATCGCCGAGGGGAGGTACGCGGCGTTCGCTCGTGCGTGGCTCGGCGCGAGCGGCGCCGGTAATGCCAACGACGCGAACGACGCGAACGACGCGAACGACGCGAACGACGCGAACGAGACGGTGGGCGCGACCGAGTCGACCGAGTGACCCTACATCGTCGCCATGGCCTCTTCGATGCGTTCGCGGAGCGGGGGCAGCGGGCGCCGTCGCGCCGCCGGCGCATCGCCTGCGCTGCCCGGAGGGTTCCGGAGTAACATGGGCGGATGGTGAGCTCTCGCCTCTGGCGTCGGGACGCGCGCTCGGATCCGCGCGCCTCGGGCGGCGTCCTGGCCGCGCTCGACCCGGCCGTATGCCCGAGCCGCTGGCGCACGAGCCCGAGCCGGTCGTGTCGGTCGGATGGCGGCCTTCGCGCGCGGGTCGCGTGCTTGCCCGCGCATTCCTGGTCCATTAGCCTTCGAACTCGGCCCGCGGAATGACGCAAGACGCCAACAAGAAGCCGCTCGGACGCATCCTCCTGCAGCAACGGGCGGTCACCCAGCCCCAGCTCGAACAGGCGCTCCTCGAGGCGCGCGCGAAGGGGGTGCCCCTCGCCACGAACCTCATCGAGAGCGGCACCGTCTCCGAGGTCGCTGCGCTGAAGGCCCTCTCCGAGCAGAGCGGCGTTCCTGGCATCGATCTCAACCAGGTCTGCATCAAGCTGAGCGACCTCTCCATCCTCCCCCGCGAGATCGCCGCCAAACACAAGCTCCTTCCCGTGCTCGTGCGCGAGGATCGCATCCTCGTGGCCATGGCCGCGCCCGCCGACAAGAAGGTGATCGACGAGCTCGAGTTCGTGACCGGCAAGCGCGTCTTCCCGTACATCGCGCTCGCGGGTCCCCTCGTGCGGACCATCGCGGCCGCCTACGACATGAAGGAGCAGGGCGAGCCGTTCTACGTGGGCGCCAAGTGCCCGCCCGAGGTGCTGAAGCGGGCCGGGCTCGGCTCCACGGCGTCGTCCGCCTCCGATGCGCCGCCCGCGCCCCCGCCAGCCCCTGCGCAGCCCGCGCCGCGCCGGCCCGCGTCCGCCGTGCCCCCGGCGACGGCGGCCCAGGCCCCGGTGGCCCAGGCCCCTGCGGCGCCCGCTCCCAGCGCCGCCCCGCCGCCGCCGCGGCCCGCGCCGGAGCGCCCGCGCGACGACGCGGAGATCTCGTTCGCCGATCTCACCGACGATCCGAGCCCGCCCGCTGCCGCGTCGCCGGCCCGCCTCTCGTCGGCGGGGCCGCCGCTCGTCGTCGACGACGCCATGCGGAGGGCGGCGGCGGCCGACGAGCTCACGGACACGGATTTCGGCACCGCAGACCGCGATCTCTCCGTCGTCGAGTCGCTCCCGGGCGCAGGCAAGGCGCCGCAGGGCGATCAGACGACGATCCTGGTCGTCGACGACGAGCCGGAGATCCGGAAGCTGCTCCGTCGCATCTTCGAGGAGCGCGGGTACCGCGTGGAGGAGGCCGATCGCGGGCTCCTCGCGCTGCGCATGGTCAAGGAGAATCCGCCCGACGTGATGATCCTCGACGCCATGCTGCCGGAGGTGCACGGCTTCGACATCGCCCGCCGCATGAAGGGCACCCAGCGCTACGGCCACATCCCGATCATCATGATCTCGGCCGTCTACCGCGGGTGGCGGTTCGCGGAGGACCTGAAGTCGAGCTACGGCGTGGAGGCCTACATCGAGAAGCCCTTCCGCGTCGCCGACGTCGTCGCCGCCGTGGAGAACGCGCTCCAGGCGCGCTCGATCCGCGGCGATCAGGACCGGATCTCGGCGGAGGCGGAGCGCCTCCTCGCCGCGGGGATCGCGGCGTACCGCGCGGGCGATTTCGACAAGGCCGTGCGGCACCTGCGCGAGGGCACGGCGATCGACCCGCTCGCGTACCGGCTGCACTTCCACCTCGGCCTGCTCTACGGCAAGCAGGGGCAGCTCTACGACGCCATCCAGGAGCTGGAGACGGCGCTGCACATCAACGGCAAGCACTTCCCCGCGCTGAAGAACCTGGCCGTGCTCTATCAGAAGGCTGGGTTCCGCAACAAAGCCATCGAGACCTGGGAGCGCGCGCTGGGCGTCGCCCCCGATGACCCGACGCGGCAATCGATCAAGGAGCACTTGCTCGGGCTGCTCTGACGCCTACCCCATGTCGTCTGGGGCCAAGCTGTCGTAGACTGCGCCATTCCACCGGCAGGCGCGTCCTTGGATGAAATTCATCTGCGATAACTGCAAGGCCAAGTACCAGATCGGTGACGAGAAGGTCGCCGGCAAGATGGTGCGGATGCAGTGCCGGCGATGCGGGCACCTCATCCAGGTCAGCGCGAGCGTCACCGAGAGCTCCGTGGCGCGTGCTCTCCCGGTCGAGCCGCCGCGCGAGGCGGGCGACGATGCGCACGTCGCCCCTCCGAGCGACGAGGCGCCGGCGGCGGACGGCGCGGCGAGCCCGTTGAAGCCGCCGCTGGCTTCGTCCCTGGGCCACGGCGCCGCGCCTGCGCCGCCCCGGCCGGCGTCCCAGGCCCTGCCGCGGCCGGCGGGCGCTCCTCGACCCCCGGTCGCGCCGCGCGCCGTCCCTGGACCGGCGTCGAGCCCGCGCCCGGCGACCGCACCGCAAGCCTCCCCGGCAGCCCGGGCTGTCCAGCCTGCGCCCGCGGCGCCGGCTCGTTCCCCTGCGCCTGCCGCCAGGGCGGCGGAGCCCGCGCCGCCGGCGGGGGCCGCCGGCGCGTTCACGCGCGCGATGTCCAATGACCGCCCGCTCGGGAAGGCGCCGGCCGTGCGCGCCACGGCGAGCGAGGACTGGTACGTCGGGGTCGGCGGCGTCCCGCTCGGCCCGGTGCGCCTCTCGGTCATTCGCGACAAGGCGCTTGCCGGCGCGGTGGACGGCGAGTCGCTCGTCTGGCGCGAGGGCTTCGACGAGTGGCTGCCCCTCAAGAACTTCCCGGAGCTGCTCGAGATCGTCACGCAGGCTCAGTCCACCCGCCTGTCCACGCCCGCGCGCCGCATCAGCACCACGGGCTCCTCTGTCGGTCAGGCGCACGCGTCTCCCTCGGCAAAGGCGCCCTCCTCGTCGAGGGGCCCTGCGCTCGCGGGGGCCGTACCCGCGCGCACGGCGACGCGCGAGCCGGACCCTCCTGGCCTGAACGAGCAGGCCCCGGCGGTCGCCGCCTTCACCGCGGCGGGGATGCCCGCTGTGTCGGCCCCGCTTCCCGTGCCGGTCGCATCGGCTACGTCTACGTCCGTTGCGTCCGTTGCGTCCGTTGCGCGCGTCACCCCGGTTGCGCCAGCAGCGAGCGCGCCGGCCGCATGGCCAGGAGCGTCGGCAGGCGCCGGGCGGACCCACGCCGCGGGCGCTGCGCCGGTGGAGATGCTCGCCGATCCCTTCGCGGCCGATCGGACGGTCCCCGTCGCGTTCGCGCCCGGACCCGAGCTGGCCGCGTCCGCCTCGACCGAGCTCGCCCGTGGGGCCGGCGGCCTGGCCGCGGGCGGGTCGCCCTCTGCGGCGGCGCCCGCGGGTGGCCTGGCCGCTGGGGTAGCCCGCTCTGCGACGGCGCCAGCAGGCGGAAGGCCGACCGCGGGGGGCTCACCCGCCGCGGCAGGGGCCATCTCCGCCGTAGAGCCCGCACCTCTGGTGGGTACGCCAGGCAGCCTGGTGGAGACGGTCGCGCCAAGGCGCCGATCGGGCATGAGCCCGCTCGCATACGCCTTCATCGCCATGGCAGCGGCGTTCGGTGGCGTCTCCGCGTTCGTCCTGCTCTCCCCGAAGCCGCAGCAGCCCGTGCAGGTCGTGACGGCCCCCCCGCCGCAGAGCCAGCCGGCCGATTTGCCCACGGCGGCCCCGCCGCCGCCGCCGAGCGTCGAACCGGACGCACCTGCGCCGGCCGAGACGGCTTCTGCCCGGCCAGAGGTCGCTTCGACGGGCAAGGCGGGCGGCGTCGCGAGCCAGCGCCCTCCGCCGGACAAACCGGTCGCTCCACCGGCCTCTGCTCAGCTCGACCGGTCAGGGTTCGGCGCCGGGGTCCCCGGCCCCTCGTCAGGGCCGGGCAGCCAGGGGGGCGGCGCCGGTTTGACCCCGCTTTCCCAAGGGGAGATCTCCGGCGTCGTCGAGTCGAACCGCCCCAGCGTCCGCCGCCACTGCTGGCAGCCCGCCCTCGACGCGCGCGCCAGCAACGCGGCCAGCACCGCCAGGGTCTCCGCTTCGGTGGTCATCGCCGCGTCGGGCGCCGTCCAGTCGGTCTCGGCCGGCGGGTCGGAGAAGGATTACCCCGGCCTGTCGAGCTGCATCGCCTCCCGGATCAAGTCCTGGCGGTTCCCTCCTTCCTCGGGTTCCACCCCCGTGACGATTCCGTTCGTCTTCGCCGCGCAGTAAGCCCGCTGCTCAGCAAGGATGCACCCCTGCGGAGCGAAGGCCGCTCGATCGGGCGCTTCGCTTTACGTCTGCCCAGGCAGGCGGTAATCGACGCGCTCATGGCAGAGCGCAAAGTCCGAATCCTCGTGGCGAAGCCCGGCCTGGACGGCCACGACCGCGGCGCCAAGGTGGTCGCCAGGGCACTCCGCGATGCGGGCTTCGAGGTGGTCTACACGGGCCTGCACCAGACCCCCGACATGATCGCCTCCGCCGCTGTGCAGGAGGACGTCGATGCCGTGGGGCTGTCGATCATGTCCGGAGCACACAACACCCTCTTCCCCGCGGTTATCGAAGCGCTCCGGAGCCGCGGGGCCGAGGACATCGTGGTGTTCGGTGGGGGCATCATCCCGGACGAGGACATCGCGCGGCTCCAGAACGCCGGCGTGAAGGGCGTCTTCACCCCCGGGACCACCCTGAAGAGCATCGTGGAGTGGGTTCAGACCAACGTGACCCCCCACAGCTGACCGCCACCGCGGGGCGCCTCCCCACTCTCCTCCACCGCGGGGCGCCTCCCCACTCTCCTCCACCGCGCGCCTCCCCCGCCCGGTTTCCCCTCAGCCACAGGCTCGCTGAGCCCGCCCGGTAACCCGGCTACGCACCCGTTCGCCCGGCCGCGAATCGATGTGCTCAGGGCGGCGATCCGTCTTGCTTGCTTTCTGTCTTGCCAGCGTCCGCCCGACGCGTTCCAGCCCACCTCCGAGCGGCTCCCCACTTCCTCCCACGGACCTGCTCGAGGGCCATTTATCGATAAATCGCGCTGTTTTGTTGGGTGTGACTTTGAAGGTTTATGTCCTACATAGGTGGCGGATGAGGTCCAGAAATCTCCCAAACTGTTGACACTCGGCACCTCACTCCGTAGCGTGGCGGAGCTTCGTGGGAAGAAGTGGCAGAGAATGTCACGACGCGGCGTGCGCCCGTTGGAGCAACGCGTCGCCAACCCCTCGGCGGGACGGACCAGCCGGAGCTGGGGTCGATGAGCACGATGTTTCGCGGTCACTTCGAGCACGCGATCGACGCGAAGGGGCGCACGAGCCTTCCTTCGCGCTTTCGCGACGTGCTCGCGGCCGCGAACGACCTGCGGATGGTCATCACCCCGGCCCTCTTCGACCCCTGCCTGCACGCGTACCCGATGAAGGCCTGGGAAGAGCTGGAGGCAAAAATTGCAGCACTTCCGCAATTTGATTCGAACGTGGTCGCATTCCGGCGCCGTTATCTGTCCGCGGCCGTCGAGTGTGACCTTGACAAACAGGGCCGGATCCTCATCCCGCCGTCCCTCCGCGAGCACGCGGACCTCACGAAGGACGTGCTGTGGGCGGGCATGGGCCAGACGATCGAGCTCTGGTCGCAGGAACGGTGGAAGGCCGCTCAGCAGATGAGCGAGGTCGAGCTTCAGAGCTTCAAGAACGCAATCGCGGAGCAGTTCCGCCTATGAACGTCGTCAATGTAGTCCCCATGCACCTGCCTCCTCCGCCGCCGCGCCCGCGCGGCGAGCAGCACGTCTCCGTCCTCGGCCGCGAGGTGCTCGCCGCGCTCTCGCCGGTCAGCGAGGGCGTCTACGTCGACGCCACGCTCGGCGCCGGCGGCCACACCGCGACGATCCTCGAGACGCCGGGCGCCCGGGTCATCGGGATCGATCGCGATGAGCGCGCCCTCGCCATCGCGCGCGCCCGGCTCGCCCGCGCAGGGGATCGGGTGACCTACGTTCACGGTGAGTTCTCCGAGATCGAGCGGCACCTCGCGGCCCTCGGCGTCCCGCAGGTGGACGGCCTCTTGGCCGACATCGGCGTGAGCTCCATGCAGCTCGACGACCCGGGCCGCGGCATGAGCTTCCGCGCGGAGGGGCCGCTCGACATGCGGATGGACCCGAGCCGCGGCGAGACGGCGCTCGAGCTCATCGAGCGGCTCAGCGACGAGGAGCTCGCGGATCTCATCTACCGCTACGGCGAGGAGCGCCGCAGCCGGAGGGTCGCGCGCTGCATCAAGCAGGCGGCCGACAGCGGCGAGCTCGTCACGACGCTCGACCTGCGGCGCGCCGTGGTGCGCGCCGTCGGGCCGGCGCGCATCGGCGGCGTCGATCCGGCGACGCGCACGTTCCAGGCGCTGCGCATCGCGGTGAACGGAGAGCTCGATCAGCTCGAGGCGCTGCTCGAGGCGGCGCCCAGGATCATCGCGCCGGGCGGCGTGCTCGCCGTGATCTCGTTCCACTCGCTCGAGGACCGCATCGTCAAGCGCGCGCTGCGCGAGCCGGAGGTCTGGGAGCCGCTGACGAAGAAGCCGGTGACCGCGGGCGACGACGAGGTCGAAGGCAACCCGAGGGCCCGCAGCGCAAAGCTCCGCGCCGCGCGGCGTGTGGGCGGTGCGGAGGCGCTCGCGTGACGCAGCAGCGTCCGTTCCTCATGCTGTGGACGCTCGCGGTGGCCGCGACGGTGGCGGCCTTCGTCGTGCACCTCGCGCTGCGCGGGCGCACGGTCGACCTGGGCTACAAGCTCGGGCGGGCGCGCGCCGAGCAGGCGCGGCTGCGTGAGGTCAAGCGGGTGCTCTCGCTCGAGGCGGCCAGCTACGAGACGCCGCAGCGCGTGGAGATGGTCGCCCGCTCGCTGCTCGGCATGACGCCGCCCCCGCCCGAGCGCGTGATCCCGGTGCGGGGCTACTCGGCGCCGCCCGGCGAGCGCGAGCCCGAAGGCGAGGAGTCCGGCCGCGCGCCGCCGAGCGGAGGGCAGCCGTGAAGAACCTCGATCCCCGGCGCGCGCGGTGGATCCGCATCCGCATGGGGCTGCTCTGCGGCCTCATGGCGCTCGGCCTGGGCGGCGTCGTGTCCGGCGCCTACCGCATCGAGGTCGAGGACGGGGACGCGTGGTACGACCTCGCCGAGCGGCAGCGCCAGCGGCGGCTCCACATCACGCCGAAGCGCGGCACCATCTACGACCGGAACGGCGCGCCGCTCGCGGAGAGCGTGGAGGTGCCCAGCGTCTCCGTGGACGCGGTCGAGATGCTCCGCGGCATCGAGGAGAAGTACGTCCCGATGCGGATCCAGCAGTACGCCGAGCGCATCGCGCAGGCGCTCTCGCTGCCGATCGAGGAGGTCGTGGAGAAGCTCGGCCGTCGGCGCCGCTTCGCCTGGCTCAAGCGCCGCATCTCCGAGCAGGAGGTCGAGAACGTCCGCGCGCTCGGGGACAGGACGCAGCGCTACCCGGTGCGCGGGCTCGTGATCGAGGGCGAGGGGCGCCGCTTCTACCCGAACCGCGAGCTCGCCGGCCCGCTGCTCGGCTTCGTCGCCACCGACGGCGAGGGCAAGGAGGGGATCGAGCTCAGCCTGGAGCACGAGCTCCGCGGCAACGCGTCCGAGGTGCGCGGGCTCCGCGATCGCTCGGGCCGGCTCATCTTCTCGGAGGGGATCGAGGACGAGCAGGCGCTCGCCGGGCACAACGTCCACCTGACGATCGACAAGGGCATCCAGTTCACCGCCGAGCGCGAGCTCGAGGCGGCGATGAAGACCTACGAGGCGCTCGGCGGATCGATCGTGGTCGTCGATCCGGAGAGCGGCGAGATCCTCGCCATGGCGAGCGCTCCGGGCTTCAACCCGAACGACTACTCGCAGAGCGATCCGGGGTCGCGGCGCAACCGCTGCGTCGTCGATCGCTTCGAGCCCGGCTCCACGATGAAGGTGTTCGCCATCGCGAGCGCGATCGCGGCGAAGAGCGTCTCCCCCAGCGCGACCATCTACTGCGAGGAGGGGAACATGGCGATCGACAACGTCGTGATCCACGACACGCACATTCACAAGTGGCTGACGGTGCCGCAGATCCTCGCCCAGTCGTCCAACATCGGCACGGCGAAGATCGCGCTCGGGCTCGGCGAGCAGCGGCTCTACGAGGGCTTCCGGCGGTTCGGCTTCGGGGACCTGACCGGCGTGCCGCTGCCGGGCGAGTCCGTGGGCGTGCTGCGGCCGCGCGGCCGCCCGTGGGTCCAGGTCGAGACGGCGGCGGCCTCGTTCGGGCAGGGGATCAGCGTGACCACGCTCCAGCTGGCGATGGCCACGGCGGCGGTCGCCAACCACGGGCGGCTGCTCGAGCCGATCTTGATCAAGCGGGTCACCGACGGCACGGGCGTCACGCTGTCGGAGCCGTCGCCGCGCGTGCGCCGCGACGCGGTGCCGGCGCCGATCGCGCGGATGATGTCGGAGATGCTCGTCGCGGTGACGGAGGGGGACGGGACCGGCGTCGAGGCCGCGATCCCCGGGTTCCGCGTCGCGGGGAAGACGGCCACCGCGCAGAAGATCGATCCCGCGACGGGCAAGTACACCGACACCCACTACGTGGCGTCGTTCGTCGGGTTCGTCCCGGCCGAGCGGCCTCGGATCGCCATCGCGGTGGTGCTCGATGAGCCGATGGGCGGCACGTACGCCGGCGGCTCGGTCGCGGCGCCCGTCTTCCGTCGGATCGGGGAGATGGCGCTGCGCTACCTGGGCGTTACCCCGCGCGGGAGCGTGCCGATGAAGCTGTCGGAGATCAGCGAGCAGGCCGGGGAGGACCTCGCGGCGAGCACCTACCAGGTGCTGAGCGAGGCGCGCGCCGCGGCCGCGCCGATCTCGACGGGGGTGGTCACGCCGTCCGCGCCGCTCAAGGCGGGGGAGCTGCGCGTCCCCGATCTGACGGGGCTGCCGCAGCGCGAGGCCGTGAAGAGCGCCGCCGCGCTCGGGCTCGATCCGAGCGTCGAGGGCACGGGGCGGCTCGCGCGCCAGGAGCCTCCGCCCGGGACCGTGCTGCCCAAGGGAGCGCCCCTGAAGCTCATCTTCGAGCCCCCCACATGACGGAGCACGATCACAAGGAAGCCAGCCTGGCCGAGGTCGAGCTCGCGCTCCGCCTCGGCGACGTGCTGCTCGAGATCCCGGGCGCCGCGCTCTCTCCGGCGGGCGCCGAGGAGATGGTCGTCACGGGCGTGCACCTCGACTCGCGCAAGGTGGGGCAGGGGGACATCTTCGTCGCGCGCGCGGGCGCGCGCGCTCACGGCGAGCGCTTCATCCCCGAGGCCGTGGCGCGCGGCGCGCGGGCGGTGATCGTCGCCCGCGGGAGCGCGGCCGACACGCTCGGCGCCGCGCGCGTCGAGGTCCCCGACGTGCCGCTCGCGCTCGCCCAGGCTGCCGCCGTGGTCTACGGACACCCGACCTTCACGCTCGAGGTCGTCGGCATCACCGGTACGAACGGCAAGACGACGACGGCCCACCTCGTCCAGGCCTGCGTCGATCGGTGCGGCGGCCAGGCCGGGATCGTCGGGACGCTCGGCTACCGCTTCGGCGATCTCGATGTCCACGCCTCGCACACGAGCCCCGAGGCGGACGAGCTCGCCCGCGTCGCCGCCGCGATGGTCGCCCGCGGCGCGACGCACCTCGTGATGGAGGTGTCGTCGATCGCGCTCGCGGCGAAGCGCGTCGACGCGGTCCGGTTCCGGATCGCCGTCTTCACGAACCTCACGCAGGATCACCTCGACTACCACGGCACGATGGAGGCGTACGCGGCGGCGAAGGCGCGCCTGTTCGTGGATCTCGGCCCCGGCGCCGCGGTCATCAACGTCGACGATCCCTTCGGGCGGCAGCTCGTCGAGATGCTCGCCCCCGGCGGGCTCTCGCGCCCGACCGCGGCGACGCTCGCGCGCTACTCGGCGGAGGTGGGCGCGGGCCCGGACGCCGCGGAGATCGCCCCCGTCGAGCTCGCGCACAGCGCGAGCGGCACGTTCATCCGCGCCCGCACGCCCGTCGGCGAGGTCACCATCCGCTCCCACCTGCTCGGCGCGCACAACGCGTCGAACCTGCTCGCCGCCCTCGCCGTGGCCTACCTGCTCGGGTTCGACGTCGGCGACGCCGCCGCGGCGCTCTCGTCTCCGATCCAGGTCGCGGGCCGCCTGGAGCGCTGTGATACCCCCGGCGCCGACGATGTGATCGTGCTCGTCGACTACGCGCACACGCCGGACGCGCTGGCCCGCGTGCTCGCGAGCGTGCGTGCCCTCGGCGGCGGGCGCGTCCTCTGCGTCTTCGGGTGCGGCGGCGACCGCGATCCGCTGAAGCGGCCGCAGATGGGCGAGGCGGTCGGCCGCGCCGCCGACGTCGCCATCGTCACCAACGACAACCCGCGGAGCGAGGACCCGCGCGCGATCGCCGACGCCATCCTGCCGGGGCTCGCCGCGGGGGGCGCGCGCGTCGTCGTCGAGCTCGATCGGGCGCGCGCGATCGAGCGCGCGGTGCTCGACGCCGAGCCGGGGGACGTGGTCCTCATCGCCGGCAAGGGCCACGAGCCGTACCAGATCATCGGCGGCGTCACGCTGCCGTTCGACGATCGCGACGAGGCGCGACGCGCGCTCGCCGCGCGCCGCGCGCGCGCCCTCGGCGAGCGGCCGTCGCACGGAGGTGCGGGGTGATTTACGAGCTCTTCTACCCGCTCAAGTTCCACTACGGCTGGCTGAGCTGGCTCAACGTCCTCCGCTACATCCCGTTCCGCACGATCATGGCGACGATCACCGCCATGGTGCTGACGTTCGTGCTCGCGCCGTGGTTCATCCGCGAGCTCCGGCGCAAGCAGATCGGGCAGGTGGTCCGCGCCGAGGGGCCGGAGACGCACAAGATCAAGGCGGGCACGCCGACGATGGGCGGCGCGCTCATCCTGCTCTCCCTGCTGCTCCCCACCGTGCTGTGGGCCGACCTCAGGAACCCCTTCGTCCTCGCGACGACGGCCGTCACCGCGGGCTACGGCGTCATCGGCTACCTGGACGACTTCCTCAAGATCAAGCGGCGGAACAGCGGCGGCCTGCCCGGGCGCTACAAGCTCATCGGGCAGGTGCTGATCGGCGGCGCGGCCGTGGCCTACACGTTCCTGCTCGCGTCCAAGCTCCCGCCGGACTGGGCGGATATCAGGACGCGCCTCGCGATCCCGTTCGTCGCGTTCTCGAAGTACCCGATCGAGCTGCCGCTCTACGTCTACATCCCGTTCGCCGTCTTCGTCGTGGTCGCCACGTCGAACGCCGTGAACCTCACCGACGGCCTCGACGGCCTCGCGATCGGCCCGGTGATCATCAACGCGGGGACCTACCTCATCCTCGCGTACATCGTCGGCGCCTCCATCGCGAGCTTCTCGCTCGCGACCTACCTCGACATCCCGGCCATCGCGTCGGCCGGCGAGCTGTCGGTGTACTGCGGCTCGGTCATCGGCGCGGGGATCGGGTTCCTTTGGTACAACACGTACCCCGCCCAGGTCTTCATGGGGGACGTCGGGTCGCTCGCCCTCGGAGGCGGGCTCGGGATGCTCGCCGTCTTCACCAAGAACGAGCTCCTGTCGATCATCCTCGGGGGGATCTTCTTCATCGAGACGGTCAGCGTCATCACGCAGGTCCTCTCGTTCAAGCTCACCGGCAAGCGCGTCTTCTTGATGGCGCCGATCCACCACCACTACGAGAAGAAGGGGTGGGCGGAGCCCAAGATCATCGTCCGCTTCTGGATCATCTCCATCCTCCTGGCGCTGGTGTCCCTGGCGTCGATGAAGCTGCGGTGAGGGCATGATGGACGTCCGCGGGCGAACAGTGATCGTCGTGGGTCTCGGCCGGAGCGGCGTCGCGGCCGCGCGCCTCCTGAACGCGCGCGCCGCGCGCGTGATCGCGAACGACGGCGCGCCGCGCGAGCGGCTCTCCGCCGCGGCCGTGGCCCTCGAGGGCGAGGGCGTCGTCCTCGCGCCGGGAGGGCACGATCCGGCGCTGTTCGACGGCGCCGACCTCGTGGTCGTGTCGCCGGGCGTGCCGTCGTTCCCCGCGCTCGACGCCGTCGCTCGCTCCGGGCGCGAGGTCATCGGCGAGCTCGAGCTCGCGTCGCGCTTCGTGTCGGCGCCCGTCGCGCTCATCGGCGGGACCAACGGCAAGAGCACGACGACGGCGCTCACGGGCGCGATGCTCGATCGGGCCGGTCTCCGCACGTTCGTCGGCGGCAACTTCGGGACCCCCCTCGCCGAGGTCGTCGACCAGACGTGGGACGTGCTCGTCCTCGAGATCTCGAGCTTCCAGGCGGAGCGCGTGCCGACGCTGCACGCGCGCGCCCACGCGCTGCTGAACATCACGGACGATCACCTCGATCGCTACGCGAGCTTCGCGGCGTACGCCGACGCGAAGGGCAACCCGTTCGAGCGCATGACGCCCGACGACGTCGCGGTCGTCCCCTTCGGCGACGAGCTCGTCGCCCGACAGGCGGCGCGCGGGCGCGCCCGCGTCGTGACGTTCAGCGCGCGCGACGCCGGCGCGGACGTGAGCGCCGCGGGGGGCGCGATCGTCGATCGCGTCGCCGGCGCCCGCTACCCGCTGGATCGCGTGCGGCTCGCGGGCGCGCACAACCTCGCGAACGCCTGCGCCTCCGTCGCGCTCGCCGCCGCGCTCGGCGCCCCCGCGGCGGCGATCGGCGACGCGCTCTCGAGCTTCGAGGGGCTCGCGCACCGGACCGCGCTCGTCGCTGACGTCGACGGGGTCCGCTATTACGACGACTCGAAGGGGACCAACGTCGGCGCCTCCGTCGCCGCGCTCTCCGGCCTGCTCGAGGCGAAGGCCGTCCTGATCGCGGGCGGGCGCGACAAGCTCGGCGACTACGCCCCGCTCGTGTCCGCGCTGCGCGAGCGGGGGCGCGCCCTCGTCGTCCTCGGCGAGGCCGCGGACCGCATCGCCGCCGCGGCCGCCGGCGTCCTGCCGATCGCGCGGGCGGGCTCGATGGCGGAGGCGGTCCTCGCCGCGCGCTCCCTCGCCCGGCCGGGCGACGCGGTGCTGCTCAGCCCCGCGTGCTCCAGCTTCGATATGTTCCGCGACTACAAGGACCGCGGCGACGCCTTCGTCCGCGCGGTCCGCGAGCTCCAGGGAGCTTCCGGCGGGGCCGCAGGGGAGGTGGCGTCGTGACGTCGTGGAGCAGCGCGTTCGGCGCGCGCGCCGACGCACCCAAGAACCGGCACGTCGGTCCCCCGGACCAGGAGAAGGCGGCGCCGGGCGGGATCGCGGCGGCCGCCGAGGCCTTCTGGAAGGTGCGATCGAGCCCGTCGGGGCCGGTCGACGCCCTCCTCGCGGCGGTCGTCACGGCGCTCATCGGCTTCGGCGTGGTGATGGTCTACAGCGCGAGCGCCGTGGAGGCGACGGTCCGCTACAAGGACGCGCAGTTCTTCCTCAAGCGTCAGGCGGTCTACGCGGTCCTCTCGATCGCCACGATGTGGATCACGAGCCGCATCGATCACCGCCGGCTCAAGGTCCTCACGTACCCGGTGCTCATCACCGTCACCGGGATGCTCGTCGCCTGCGTGGCGGGGCTCGGCCACAAGGCCGGCAACGCCTACCGCTGGATCTCGCTCGGCCCTGTCCACGTGCAGCCGGCCGAGGTGGCGAAGCTCGGGATCGTGCTCTGGCTCGCCTATTCGCTGTCAAAGAAGGCCGAGCGCATCAAGTCGTTCTCCGTCGGCTTCCTCCCGCACCTCCTCGTCGTCGGGCTCTTGATGCTCCTCTGCCTCAAGCAGCCCGACTTCGGCAGCGCGGTCGTGCTGCTCTTCCTGACCTTCACGCTGCTGTTCGTGGCGGGCGCGCGCGTCCCGTACATCGCCGCGTTCTCCATGCTGCTGGCGTTCGCCGGCGCCGCGCTCGTTCGCTTCAGCGGGTACCGCTACGCGCGCTACCTCGCGTGGATCGACATGGACAACAACCGCGCGGACCTCGCCTACCAGCCGTTCCAGTCGGTCATGAGCTTCGGCTCGGGCGGGCTCTTCGGCCTCGGCCTCGGGCGAGGGCTGCAGGTGCTCTACCTGCCGGAGGCGCACACCGATTTCGTGTCCGCGATCGTCGGCGAAGAGCTCGGCTTCGTCGGCATCCTCGGCCTGTGCGCGGCCTACCTCGTCATCGTCTCGCGGGGCGTGAAGATCGCCCTCGAGGCGGCCGACGACTACGGCAGCTTCATGGCGTTCGGCATCGCGACGCTCTTCGGGGTGCAGGCGATGACGAACCTCGCCGTCGCGATGGCGATCCTCCCCACGAAGGGGCTCACGCTGCCGTTCCTCAGCTATGGCGGCTCCTCGTTGCTCGTGAACGCCGCGGCCGCGGGCATCCTGCTCAGCATCAGCCGATCGCGGACCGTCGTGGCCCCCGAGAGGCGCGGCGAGGCGGGCGCTTCGCCCGTCCCGCACGCGCCGAGCGCGTCGGCCGTGGTCGCCGCGTCGGCCGAGGAGGGCGGCGCATGGTGACCGTGCTCATCGCCGGAGGCGGCACCGGCGGCCACGTCTTCCCGATGATCGCCGTGGGCGACGCCGTCCGCGCCGCGGCGCGCGACGAAGAAGCGCGCGTCGTCTACGTCGGCACCGCGCGCGGCATCGAGGTGCGCGTGATGGGCGAGCGCGGCGACGACCTCGAGCTGCTCAACGTCCTGCCGCTCCGCGGGGGCGGCCTCTCCGGCTTCGTGCGCGGCGCTGCCCGCGCGGGCAGCGTCCTCCCGGAGGCGAGGCGGCTCGTCGAGCGGCTCGACGCCCGCGTGGCGCTCTCGCTCGGCGGGTACGCCGGCGGACCGGTCTCGCTCGCGGCCCGCTCGCTCGGCGTCCCGGTCGCGATCCTGGAGCCGAACAGCGTCCTCGGGCTGTCGAACCGGCTGCTCGCGCCCATCGTCGATCGCGCGTACGTCGCCTTCCCGGAGACGGCGCGCGCGCTGCGCCCGAGCACCGTGCGCCTCTTCGGCGTCCCCCTCCGGCGCGCCTTCGCCCGCGCCCCGTACGCGCCGCGCGAAGGCGCGCTCCGCCTGCTGGTCCTCGGCGGCAGCCAGGGCGCGCTGGCGCTGAACGACGTCGTCCCCCGCGCGATCGCGCGAGGCCGCGAGCGCGGCGTCGACCTCGAGGTGGTGCACCAGACGGGCAGGGATCGCGAGGCCGCGGTCCGGTCGCTCTACGCCGAGCTCGGCCTGGCAGGGCGCGCGCGCGTCGTCCCGTTCATCGACGACGTGGCGGAGGCGCTCGCCGCGGCCGACGTCGTGATCGCCCGCGCGGGCGCGTCGACGCTCGCCGAGCTCTGCGCTGTCGGGCGCCCTTCAATCCTGATTCCGTACCCGTTCGCGGCCGACAACCACCAGCTGAGGAACGCGCAGTCCCTCGAGCGGGCCTCCGCCGCGGTCGCGATCGCCCAGGGCGACGCCACCGAGCTGCGCCTCGCCGACGAGATCGCCCGGCTCGCGGCCGCGCCGGCGCTCCGCGCCCGTATGGCGGACGCGGCGGCGGCCTTCGCCACGCGGGACGCCGCGGCGCGCGTCGCCGCCGATCTGCTCGAGCTCGCGCGGGCTCCGCGCCACCGCGCGCTGCGCTTCCCCACCCTCGGAGGGCGCGCGGCGCGCGCTGGCGAGGCGCAGCGCAGCGCCGTGACGAACCAGGCCACGCCGCTCGGCGCTGGCCTCGGCTGGGAGGAGGCAGGCTGATGTTCCGCGGTCGCGTTCGCCACGTCCATTTCGTCGGCATCGGGGGCGTCGGGATGAGCGGCCTCGCCGAGATCCTGCGCTCGCTCGAGTTCGAGGTCTCCGGCTCGGATCTCAAGGAGAGCTCGACGACGCGGCGGCTCACGTCGCTCGGCGTCCGGATCGACATCGGCCACCGCGCCGAGAACGTCCGCGGCGTCGATGTCGTCGTCTACTCGAGCGCCATCCGCCCCGAGAACCCCGAGCTCACCGAGGCGCGCGCGCTCGGCACCCCGGTGATCGGGCGCGCGGAGATGCTCGCCGAGCTGATGCGCGTGAAGTACGGCGTCGCGATCGCGGGCTCGCACGGCAAGACCACCACGACCTCCCTGGTCGCCACGGTCCTGCGCGCCGCCGGCCTCGATCCCACCGTCGTCGTCGGCGGCAAGATGGCGGCGCTCGGCACGAACGCGCGGCTCGGCGCCGGTGACCTGCTCGTCGCCGAGGCCGACGAGAGCGACGGATCGTTCCTGCGGCTCACCCCGACGATCGCGGTGGTCACCAACATCGACCCCGAGCACCTCGATCACTACGGCACGCACGAGCGCATCAAGGACGCCTTCGTCGAGTTCGCCGCGCGCGTCCCCTTCTACGGGCTCGCCGTGCTCTGCCTCGACCACCCGCACGTCCAGGATCTGCTCCCGCGCATCCCGCGCCGCCACGTCACGTACGGCGTCTCGCCGCAGTCGGACTACTCGGCGCGCGGCATCCAGTTCCGCGGCCTCGAGACGAGCTTCAACGCGTACCGCCGGGGGGAGCCGCTCGGCGGCTTCACGGTGAAGATGCCGGGCGCGCACAACGTCCTCAATTGCCTCGCGACGATCGCGGTCGCGGACGAGCTCGAGGTGCCGCTCGACGTCACCAAGCAGGCGCTGGCCACGTTCGGCGGCGTCGCTCGCCGCTTCACCGTCGTCGGGTCGGTCGGCGGCGTCACGATGATCGACGACTACGGCCACCACCCGGCCGAGATTCGCGCCACCATCGACGCGGCACGCCGGGCGTTCCCCGGCGAGGATCACCGCGTCGTCGTGGCCTTCCAGCCGCACCGGCACACCCGCACGCGCGATCTCTTCGACGAGTTCACGCGCGCCTTCAACCAGGCCGACGTCCTGCTCGTCACGGACATCTACGCCGCGGGCGAGCCGCCGATCCCGGGCGTCACCGCGGAGCGCCTCGTCCAGTCGATCCGGGAGCACGGCCATCACGACGCGCGCTTCATCGCCGACAAGGCCGAGCTCCCGGAGGCCATCGAGAAGATCGCCCGGCCCGGCGACGTGGTCATCGCGCTCGGCGCGGGCGACGTGAACGCGTGCGTGCGGGGGCTCAAGGCGCGGCTCGAGGCGAAGTCGCCGCCGCAGGAGGGCAGCTCATGACCGAGCGTCCCAGCGCGCCCCCGCCAAACCGCCGCCGCTCGCTGCCGTCGGTGCCCGCGGCGCCGTCGGTCCGGGCGGCCGCCGCGCGCGGCTCGAAGCCCGAGCCCGTGGCGGCGGTGCCGCCGAAGAACGAGCGCGTGCGCGCGTCGACCCCGCCGTCGCACGAGTCGCCGGCCCCGCCCGCGACGAGCGTCTCCGTGCGCCCGCCGCGCCCGCCGGCGAAGGACGGCGCGCCCCCCGCGGCGCGCCCTCGGCGTCCGATCGCGCGCCACCTCCGCGCCCTGCAGCTGCTCGCGGGCGCCGCCGTCGTGCTCGTCGCCTCGACCGCCGTCGCGTGGGGCGCGCGCCGCTACATCGTGTCGAGCCCTCGCTTCGCCGTGCGCACGGTGCTCGTCGACGGTGTCCAGCGCCGGACCGCTGAGCAGGTGGCCAGCTCCGGCGGCATCGAGGTGGGCAAGAACATCTTCACGCTCGATCTCGAGCTCGCCGGCGCCTCGATCGCCACCGACCCCTGGATCGAGAAGGCGACGGTCACGCGCAGGCTCCCCTCGACGATCCACGTCGATGTCGTCGAGCGGGAGGCGCAGGCCCTCGTCGCCATCGGCGGCGATCTCTACCTCGCGACGCGCGACGGCGAGCTCTTCAAGGAGCTCGCCGGGGACGACCCCGTCGACCTCCCGATCGTCACGGGGATCACCGGCGAACAGGTGGCGCGGGATCGCCCCGGCGTCGTCATCGCGGTCCGGCGCCTGCTCGACGTGGTCGAGGACCTGGAGCGCGCCGGCGTCGCGCGCCGTTATCCGACCCAGGAGCTCCACGTCGAGCGGGACGGGTCGATCGTCGTCACTATCGGAAAGGAGGCGATCTCGCTCCACCTCGGGCAGCCGCCCTACCGGGACAAGGTCGCCCAGGCGTCGCGGGTGCTCACCGAGCTCGCCCAGCGAAAGGCGAACGCGTCGGTGATCTTCCTCGACAACGACGCGCACCCCGAGCGCGTCGTGGTGAGGATGAGATGAGCGCCGTCGGGCTCGCTCTCCGCGCCGGCGATCGCCGAGCAAAACTTGGCCGGTGCTGCTGGCTCATGGCAGCGTCGTGCCCGCCTTACACGCGCATGGGGCTCGTCCCCGCATGAGGTGGTGCACGCAATGAAGAGCCGGATGGAGACTACTGAGATCGTCGTCGGACTCGACATCGGGACGACCAAGGTCTCGGCGGTCGTTGGCGAGATCGACGCTGATGGGATCACCATCCTCGGGGTGGGCAACGTCCCGTGCCGCGGCCTGCGGAAGGGCGTGGTGAGCAACATCGACTGGACGGTGCGCTCGATCGCCGAGGCGATCGAGGCCGCCCAGACGATGGCGGGCGTCGAGATCCGCACCGTGTATGCCGGCGTCGCGGGCAGCCACATCCGCTGCCAGCAGTCCGACGGCGTCGCCGCGGTCTCCGGCGGCGAGGTCACGCGGCTGGACGTCGAGCGCGTCCTCGAGGGCGCGCGGGCCATCCCTGTCGACGCCGATCGTCAGATCCTGCACGTCCTGCCGCGCGAGTTCACGGTCGACAACCAGGACGGCATCCGCGACCCGGTCGGGATGAGCGGCGTCCGGCTCGGCGTGAAGGTGAACCTGATCACCGCCGCGACCTCGTGCGTGCAGAACGTCGTCCGCTGCGCGGAGCGCTGCGGCCTCACCGTCGCCGACGTGGTGCTCGAGCCGCTCGCCAGCGCCGAGGCGGTGCTCTCCGAGGACGAGAAGGAGATCGGCGTCGCCATCATCGACATCGGCGGCGGTACGACGGACCTGCTCCTCTACGTGGACGGCGGAATCGCGCATGCCAGCGTGATCCCGGCGGGCGGCAACAACGTGACGGCCGACATCGCCGCCGGGCTGCGCACGCCCATGGGCGAGGCCGAGCGCCTGAAGCGCAACGCCGGCTGCGCCCTGGGCCGGATGGTGGGCGACGAGGAGGAGATCGAGGTCCCCGGCGTCGGCGGGCACCTGCCGCGCAAGGCGGCGCGCCGCGTCCTGTCGGACATCATCGAGCCGCGCGTCGAGGAGATCTTCGCGGTCATCCGCAAGCGGATCGAGGACACCGGGATGCTCGAGCAGCTCTCGGCCGGCGCGGTGGTCACCGGCGGCGGCGTCCTCATGGAAGGGATGACAGAGTTCGCCGAGGAGATCCTCGGGATGCCCGTGCGCCTCGGCGTGCCGGTCGGCGTGCGAGGCATCACGCAGCTGGTGGCCGGCCCGCAGTACGCGACGGGCGTGGGCCTCGTTCAGTACGGCGCCAACGCACTCGCGCAGGCGCGCGCGCTCACGCCGGTGACGCTCGACGCCGGCCACGCCGGGCGCGCGGAGATCCGTCGCGAGAAGCTCCGCGAGCGCGAGTCGCGTCGTGATGTCGTCGAAGAAATGACGATTGAAAAGAGGTCGAGCGGGAGGTTCTGGAACTGGCTTCGAGCAGCATTCTAGGCATGACGTGGCAAGAGAAAGTTGTTAGAGAATTGGGTTTGAGAGGGTCCGATAACGCACTGGCGATCCCTCTTGAATTTGAAGTCAAGAGGGTTTGAAGCGCGGTGTTCGAAGGGGAAGAGGCGCCCCTCCGAATGCCGTCCGGAGCGAGGACGTCCTCGCGCACTGAGGGTTCCGCGCCGCTCGACCTCCGTAGGGGTCGGCGCCGGGCCGAGCGGCTAGCTGTACTTCCCCGGGAGGAGTTCATGAGTTTCTCCATCGAGTTTGCCGACGAGCACACCGGGTACGACGCCCGGATCAAGGTCATCGGTTGTGGCGGTTCTGGCGGCAATGCAGTCAACACGATGATCAACTTCGGCCTCGAGGGCGTGGAGTTCATCGTCGTCAACACGGACGCCCAGGCGCTCGGATCGAGCCTCGCGCCGACCAAGCTCCACATCGGAGCGAGCGTCACGCGCGGTCTGGGCGCGGGCGCCGATCCCGAGAAGGGCCGCAAGGCGGCGCTCGAGGACGTGACGCGGGTGAAGGAGTGCCTCCAGGGCGCGGACATGGTCTTCGTCACTGCGGGGATGGGCGGCGGCACGGGCACGGGCGCCGCGCCGGTCATCGCGCAGCTCGCGCGCGAGGAGGGCTGCCTCACCGTCGGCGTCGTGACGAAGCCGTTCTTCTTCGAGGGCAAGCAGCGCTCGCGCCGCGCCGAGCTCGGCCTCGCGATGCTCGCGGAGCACGTCGACACGCTCATCACGATCCCGAACCAGAAGCTCCTCTCGCTGGGCGACGAGGACCTCTCGTTCGTCGAGGCGTTCCGCAAGGCGGACGAGGTGCTCTATCAGGCGATCAAGGGCATCAGCGATCTCATCACGCAGAACGGGATCGTGAACGTCGACTTCGCGGACGTGAAGACGGTGATGTCGAACATGGGCCGCGCGCTCATGGGCACCGGCTGCGCGAAGGGGCAGGGCCGCGCTCGCCTCGCCGCCGAGATGGCCGTCAGCTCGCCGCTGCTCGACGACATCTCGGTCGAGGGCGCGACCGGCGTGCTCATCAACATCGTCGGCGGCCCCGACATGCGGATGCGCGAGATCGAGGAGGCCGCGACGCTCGTGCAGGAGCAGGCGCACGAGGACGCGAACATCATCTTCGGCGCGACGATCGACGAGAACATGGGCGAGATGATCAAGGTCACGGTCATCGCGACCGGCTTCGACCACCTCGTCGCCGAGGTCCCGCAGCAGCTCGCGAGCGCCGCGCAGCCTCGCGCCACCGCGCACTCCATCGGAGCGTCGCTGGCCGCGGCGGCCGGGCCGATGTCGGGCCGCTCCGCCCCGAGCGCTCCTCCGATGCCCATGACGCAGCGCCAGCCGCACCGGCACGAGGAGGTCGCGTATCCGACCACCCGCCGGCCCGCGCCGCAGGTCCAGGCGGCAGGCGGCAGCCCGCGCGACCGCGCGAGCTTCGTCCCTCCGCTCGACTCCGACTGGGACACGCCCGCGTTCCAGCGCCGGGGCCAGTAGCAGCGCCGCAGCCCGCACGGAAGAAGTCCCGGTGCTCAGCCACTGCGGGCGTTCACGCTGTATTACGCGTTGACAGGCGCGCACGACGACTTATGGTCAGCCGGCGCCTGTGCCCGCTGTCGGGCAGGATCGACGCGGCGGTCCACGATTCATGAGTGAAAAGCGCGACTTCTACGAAGTTCTTGGCCTCGCGCGAGACGCGACGCCTGACGACATTCGCAAGGCCTATCGTCAGGCTGCGTTGAAGAACCACCCGGACCGGAACCCCGGTGATGCGTCGGCGGAGGCCCGCTTCAAAGAGGCCACCGAGGCGTACCAGGTCCTCTCCGATGAGGAGAAGCGCAGGCGGTACGACCAGTTCGGGCACGCCGGCCTCGAGGGGATCGGCGGCGCAGCCGACGGCGACATCTTCTCCCACTTCCAGGACATCTTCTCGGAGTTCTTCGGCGGCTTCGGCGGCGGGCAGCGCCGGCGGCGCGGGCCCGCGCGCGGCCAGGACATCCGGGTTCAGCAGCGGCTCTCGCTGCGGGACGCCTTGCTCGGCTGCAAGCGGGAAGTCGTCCTGCGGACGCCGGTGGCGTGCGACGACTGCTCCGGCTCGGGGGCGAAGCCAGGGACGAAACGCAAGCCGTGCGGCACGTGCGGCGGCGCCGGGCAGGTCTCGACCTCGCGCGGGTTCGTGATGTTCACCCAGACGTGCCCTGAATGCTCGGGCGAGGGGTCGGTCATCAAGACGCCGTGCGCCACCTGCAAGGGGTTCGGGGCGGTCGAGAAGACGCGGAAGGTCGTCGTCAATTTCCCGGCCGGCATCGACGGCGGCCAGCGGCTCAGGGTGCCGGGCCAGGGCATGCCGGGCGCCCAGGGCGCGCCGCCCGGCGATCTGTACGTCGACGTCGATCTCGCCGCGGACGAGCGCTTCGAGCGCGACGGGCTCGACCTCATCACGCGGGCGCCCATCTCCTTCGCCGATGCGGCTCTCGGCAGCACGGTCAAGATCGACCTGCCGGACGACACGGTCGTCGACGTCGAGGTCCCGGCGGGCGTGCAGCCCGGCGAGGTGATCTCGGTCAAGGGCAAGGGCGCGCCCCGGATCGACGGTCGCGGCCGCGGAGCGCTCCAGGTGGTCATCCAGGTCGAGGTGCCGCGGAACCTGTCGCCCGCAGCGCAGGAGCTGCTGCGCAGGTTCCAGGACGAGGTAGCCAAGCACCCGCCGGCGGCGAAGGCGGCGACCGCGTAGGTCTGCTGGTCGCACGAGCTCCGGCCAGCGCTGCGGCGGCGCGGGGCGGCGCTGCGGAGACGAGGTCGCGATCGCGCAGGCTCGTCGCGGCGCCCGGCGAACTGGCAGGATTTCTGGCGCCAGGCGCGAGCGTGCGCCGCGCTCAGCGCGTCGTGCCGATCCAGGCGCCCGCGCACGCGAGGCTGAAGGCGATGGGGGCGAGCGCGGCCGCGAACACGACGGCGACCGGGGCCGCGAGGCCGAGCAGCACCAGAGAGCCCAGGATGGCGAGCGCCGCCGAGGCGGCCGGCTCCAGGACGCTGCCCGTCGACGAGGCCCGGGCGACCAGATAACCAGCCAACGGAAAGGCGGCGATCGCCGCTGCGACGAGCAAGAGGAGCGGCGCCGCCGCGGCGGTCGAGGCGTCGCCCCGGTCCACCGCCGCGAAGTCGACGCCGAAGCGATGGCCGAGCGCGATCGCGATCGCGAGCGCGGTCGTCATCACCCCGACCGTGACGAGCGCGCCGAAGGCGATCCACGTGAGCGTCACCGGTCGTTCGGTGCGCCTGAGCGCCTCCCGCAACGTTCCGAGCGACGGCGGAGCGATGCGCGGAAGGAAGCGGCGCTCCCTGCGCTGCGAGCTGTGCGGCGACGCGCCTCGGCGGAGCAGGTCGCGGGCGGCGAGGAAGGTCACGAGGCCGGTGCCGAGGAGCACCGGCGCCGCGATGACGAGCGCGACCGGGCGGCACGCAAAGACGATGTAGTCGTAGGCGCCGTTGAGCACCATCGCGCCGAGCCACGCGGCGTTGAAGCGACGGCCGCCCAGCGGCCGCGTGCGCTCGCGGCCCAGCGCGTAGCCCCAGAGCGAGGCGAAGAAGATGTGCGCCGGCACGGCGAGGAGGGCCCGCGCGATGTCGAGCGGCTCCAGCGGCCGGCCCCACAGGTACACGGCGTTGTGGGCCGACACGAACCCGAGCGCCGCGGCGGCCGCGTACACGAGCCCATCGAACGGCTCCTCCACCGCGCGCAGCCGCGCGATCGGCGCGACGGCCGCCACCTTGAGGCCCTGCTCCAGCGGCGCCGTGACCACGAAGATGTAGACGAGCGTGACGGCGTCGAGCGCGCTGGCGGACTTGTCGAGGCCTTGCCAGCGCTGGAGGAACGTCTCGATGAGCAGCGCGGGCACGAACGCGAGCGCGCCGAGCAGCGCCGTCCCCACCGCGAACCGGCGCCTGCCATAGAGGCGCTGCGACCAGATGAGGAGCGCGGCCATCCCTCCGAGCGGCGCTGCGACGGTGGCGAGCCAGAGGAGCGCGGCGGCGGCGTTCATGAGGGCGAGGGGCGGGGCGGCGGGGCTGGCTTCGCTGCGGCTAGAAGTGGAGCCCGGCGACCGCGGTCAGGGCGAGCGCCGAGCCCACGCTGGAGCCCTCGGCCGCGAGCAGATCGGCCTTGGCTTGCTGGGGCGCGGCGGCTCCGCCCTTGATCCCCTCGATCGCGGCCGCGGAGAGCCCCGGCCTGGTCAGCGCCAGGAGCTCCCAGCTCGCGTTCGCGCCGATCGAGAAGACCGGCGACAGGTAGAGGTCGAGCCCACCGGAGACCCTTCCGTAGAAGCCGCGGATCGCGATGGCGTCGGCCGCGCCGCTCACCGCGCTCTTGACGCTGCCGAGGCCGGCATAGCCGAAGCCCAGGTCGACGTGCGGGTCAAGCTTCCCGAGCGGCAGGTGCATGCCGACCTCGCCGCCCAGCGTGAAGAGCTGCCAGTCGCTGAAGAACCCGACCCGTCCGCGGGCGCCCAGCGTGAAGTACAGGAGCCTGACGCCGGCCCCCGCGCCGATGACGCCCCCGTTGGCCGCGCTCGAAACGAACCCGGCCGTGAAGTCGTCCTCGTCGATGTTGAACGTCTGGAGGCCGACGTTCTCGTAGCCTCCCTCGACGTTCAGCCAGACGATCTCGAGGCCGCGCCCCGAGTCCCGCTCCTTGGCCTCGTCGAGGCGCTGCTCTGTGCCGTCGGGGGCGGCGGGCTCCGGCTCGGGCGTGGTCATCGGAGGGGGCGGCGCCAGGCCTCCGGCCTGCATCGATGGATCGTACGGGTTCGGCTGCGCGGCCGCGGCGCCGGAGGGCGAGGCGGCGCTGGCGCCGACGCTCGGCGAGGTCCCCGGGAGCGGCTGCCCCTGCTGTGCCAGGGCCGCGGACGTCATGGAGGCCGACGTGAGAACGGTGAGCAGGCAAAGCGCGCGACGAGCGATCATTCGTCCTCTTCCTGGATGTTCCCGTCGAGCCCGTCGGTTCGTCCCTTTGATTCCAGGATCTCGGCGTCCCCTGTGGATGAAACGGGCGGGCCAGGCACCCGGTAGCCACCGTCGAGCCAACGGCCGAGGTCCACCAGCTTGCACTGGGGCGAGCAGAACGGAAAGACCGGGTTCTCGGGCCTGGGCCCCGCCGACTTGCGGCAAATCGGGCACCTCGCGCCTGCCAAAGCTCCCATGCGGCGTAACGTAGCAGCGTCCATTGCGGGCATGTAGCCCGCGCTCGGTGAGCCGTGGGCCCGCGCTCTCCGGCATGTGGCCCGCGCTCTCCAGCCTGTGGCCCGCGCTCGGCGGGCGTGTGGCCAGCGCTCGGTGAGTGTGTCGCCCGCGCTCAGCGCGCTGGACCGACGCCCGCTCAGCGCGCCGGGACCGCGAGGTAGCGGGGCGCCCCGTGGCGCCGTACCCGCAACAGGAGATCCTGGTGTGCCGCCGCGCCGAGGCGCGCGGTCAGGTCGGCGCCGCCCCGCACCGGCGCGCCGTTCAGGTCGAGCACCACGTCGCCCACCTCCAGGCGGCCAGCCGCAGGGCTCCGAGGCGCGATCGACTCGATGCGCGCTCCTCCCAGGGCGTCGCTCGCCAGCACGCCGAACGGCGGCTGCTCGGCGCCCCTCGGCGCGCGATCCTCCAGCGCGCGCCAGCTCGACGACGGCTCGTGGGGGGCCGAGGGATCGAGCTTCATCGTCGCGCGCCGGTCCGCGCCGTCGCGCTTGTAGATCAGCTCCACCTCGTCTCCTGGCTTGGCTCGCCGGAGCATGCGCGCGAGCTCGCGCGCGTGCTCGACGCGGCGCCCCTCGACCGACGTGATCACGTCGCCCGGCCTGACGCCCAGCCGCGCTCCGGGGCCCTCCGGCTCGACCTCCGTGATCAGCGCGCCCATCCGCCCTGGCAGCCGGAGCACCCGCGCGAGCTGCGAGGTCACCTCCTGGAAGCTGATCCCGATGCGCCCTCGGTCCACGCGGCCCGTCTCCCGCAGCTCGGGCAGGATCTCGAGCACCTCGTCGATCGGCAGGGCGAAGCTGATGCCGCGGCCATCGGCGTGGATCGCCGTCGCGATGCCGATCACCTGCCCCGTGGCGTCGAAGAGCGGCCCGCCGCTGTTTCCCGGGTTGATGGCGGCGTCGGTCTGGAGGAAGCCGTCGAGGCTCCCCGTGCCCATGGGCCTCGACGTCGCGCTGATGATGCCCCGGGTCACGGTCGGTCCGAGCCCGAACGGGCTCCCGATCACGATGACGCCGTCGCCAGGCCGGACCGGCGCGCTCGATCCGAGGGAGGCGACCCGCAGCGACCCCGCTCCGACCAGCTTCAACAGCGCCACGTCGAGCGTCGGATCCCGCCCGACCACGGTCGCCTCGAAGGCGCGCTCGTCCGAGAGCTGCACCTCGATGCCGAACGCGTCGCCGATCACGTGATCGCTCGTCAGCACGAGCCCCTCTTCGGCGATCACGAACCCGGATCCGATCGCCCGCTCCACCCGCTGCACACGGCCCTCGAACGGGAGCGCCGGGCCCGCGCGCCCGTCTGGAAACGAGGGCGCGCGCAGGGTAGTGATGGTCACCACCACCGGCCGCACGTGCTCGATCAGCGCAGGCAGGGTCATCGCACCGCGGGCCGCTGACGGCTCGGGCGGCGATTCCGCGCGCAGGACCGAGCACGGCACGCTCGCCACGCCGCGGAGCGATGGAGGGGGCGAGAGCGCGGCTGCCCGGTCGTCGCAGGCAGCGAGCGGTGCGGTCCCGAGGAACCCGACACACGCCCATGCGGCAGCGCGGAGCCGTCCCACGGGCCGGACGTAGAGCCTCGAGGCGCGACCGCAAGCGCGCAAGGACCGGCCGCTGGAAAGCGCTCCGCGCCGCGGCCGAGCTGCTCCGTGGGCCGGACGAGGCGGCGCACGCGCGGCCCGCTGGCCGCTCAGCCAGGAGGCGCGCCTCGCGCGGCCTCCGTGCGCACCACCTGGACGACGACCTCCACCAGGCGACCGCCGGGCTGGACGAACGACGCCTTGCCGCGCCCGCCTTCGAAGCGCCACGCCAGATCGGCAGGAGCGCCTGTCTCTCCCGCGCCTTCGCCGACGCGGACGACGGCGCTCACCTCCAGCGTCTGCTTCCCTGCCGTCACGGCGCCCCGCGCCACTGCAAACGTCCCGCCGCCGAGCAGCGCGATCGTCCGCTTCGCCAGGTTGCTCAGGTGTCGCGCGGGCTCTTCCCCGCCGGGCTCCGGACGCCACGTCGCGATGTGCCCGGCGTCGTCGATGTCGATCACGAAGCGCGCCTTCCCCGCGCTTCCGGGCGGGAGCGTCGCCCAGATCGGATCCGCCTGGCACGCGGGCGGAATGGCCCTCGTGAAGGCGCGCCCGAGGTTGCGCACAGCGCTGACGCCGGCCGCCCCGAAGTCGCCCTCGCCGTCCTCTCCAGCGCCAGCGCTCGTCCGCGCGGCGGCGGAGCGCGCCGGTGCGCCGGCTTCCCCGTTCGCCGCGGGCTCCCGGCGTCGCTCTGCGGGCCGGGGCGTCGCCTTGGGCCGGGGCGTCGCATTCGGCCGAGGCGCTTCCTGGCCGCGCGGCGCGGCCGCCATGGGCGGCGCCGGCTCGCCGCCGGCCTCTGCAGGCGCCGTCGGCCGGCTGGCATCGGCCGGAGCGCGCGCCGTTGGTATGCTCGTCGGCTCGCCGCGCTCGCCGGTCTCGTCGCGCCCGCCGCGAGCGTCGCTCGGGCGCGCCGCGCCCCCGCTGCCCGGCAGCGCGGCCGTGAGCCCGGTCCAGAGATCGATCGGCTCGCGCTCCGCCGCTGGCTCGGCGGGATCGCTGGCGGGCACCTCCGGTCCGAGCCGCGCCGAGCTCCACGCGCCCAGATGGACGAGCGCCGATACGAGGAGCGCCGGCAGCATCGCTCGTTGATCGCGCATCGGCTCGCACCCCGCTCTTTGGCCCCGTCGAACGGACAGCGGCCCCAGCGCCTCGCCGAAGCTCGTTGCCCTTGGCCCGAGGTTCTGCCAGACAGCATCGCGGCTGCAACGTTCCCGAGCGCGCCTTGAAGCTCCTCGCCCTCTCGACCTCGACCCCGCGCGGCAGCGCCGCCCTCTTCGAAGCAGCGGACGTGGTCCTGCACGCCGAGGCGGCGGCGTCGCGGGGCGGCGCGCTTTCCACCGCCGGCCTCGCCGCGGCGCCGGCGGCCGGCGCGCGGCTGCTCGCGGCGATGACCTACGCCGACCTGCACGGGCACGCAGAGCGCATCTTCGGAGCCGTCGACGAGGTGCTCGCCGCGGCAGGCCTACCGGCCGCGGCGCTGCAGGCGCTCGGCTGCGACGTGGGGCCTGGCTCGTTCACCGGGGTCCGGGTGGCGGTCGCGGCGGCCAAGGGCGTCGCGCTGGCGCTGGACGTCCCGGTCGCCGGCGTCACCTCGCTCGAGGCGATGGCCGCCGCTGCCTTCGCTGCTGGCGCGGCGAGCCCCGGCGATCTCCTGGTCCCGCTGATCGACGCCAAGAAGGGGGAGGTCTTTCTGGCCGCCTTCGATGCGCCCGCGGCGGCGCCTTCGATCCCGCCGCGCCACCTGCCGCGCGACGCGGCGTTCGATGTCGTGGCCGAGCTCGCCGCGGGGCGCCGCATCGTCGTCGTCGGCGCCGTCGCCGAGGAGATCGAGGCGCTCCGGCCGCTCGCCGCGCGGGGCGACGCCCTGGATTTCCCCGACGCGACATGGATCGGACGCCTCGCGATCGACCGGCTCCGGGCGGCCGCCGCGAGCGGCGAGCGCGGGCCAGCGGCGTCCCCGCACGATCCGGCGCTCCTGGAGCCGCTCTATGTGCGCGCGCCGGACGCGAAGCCGGCCGAGCTGGGATACACTCCGCCCCGATGATCAGCTCGCCTGAAGGGGACGGCGTCGCACCGGACGCGGAGCGCGAGGCCTCGAGCCCCAGCGACGCGGAGCGCGCTCCGCCGCCCGCCGAGGCTGCGGAGCCCGCTGGCTCTCCCTCCGCCCCCGCCGCGTCGCGCGACGAGCCCGTCGCCCTGTCCGCCCCCCTGGAGTCGGCCGAGGCGGGGCCCGATCCCGAGCGGCTCCGCGCCCGGTTTGGCCGCCCGTTCGAGGCCGGCGACGTCATCTTCCGCGAGGGCGAGCCCGGGACCGAGGCGTACCTTCTCGAGGAAGGCCGGGTCCGGCTCATCAAGAAGGTCCGCGGCGCCGAGCGCAGCCTGATGGTCCTGAAGCCCGGCGATCTGTTCGGCGAATCCGCGCTCCTCGGCGGCGCGGCGCGCTCGTCGACGGCGATCGCGCTCTCCCGCGGGGTCGCGCTCGCGCTCGATCAGGGCACGCTGCAGAACCTCGTCGAGCGCAACCCGGCCGTCGCGATGCGCATCATCAAGCAGCTCGTCGGTCGGCTCCGCGACGCGGAGGACCAGATCGAGATCATGATGCTCACCGACACGCAGTCGAAGGTCGTGAACGCGCTCCTCAAGCTCGCTCAGCAGTCGCGCGCCACCGGCGGCGCCGCCTCGAACGGCGCCTCGTTCGCGATCTCGCCGATGGAGCTGTCCACCCGCGTCGGCCTCGACGTCGACACGGTGAAGCGTGCCGTCCAGCAGCTCCGGGAGGGCCAGTACCTGCGCGTCGCTGACGAGCGCCTCGAGATCCCCGATATCGAAGCGCTGCGGAGGTTGTTCGGCCTGCTGGGTCTCAAGGACGAGATCCGTGGCGAACAGTGACGAGCAGGAACCGCCTGCGCCACCATCCTACGCCGACCTGATAACTGCTGGAAGCCGAATCGGGATCCCGAGAACGCGCCGCGTCTTCCCGGGAGATTCGCAGGTTGACGTGACAAGCGGCCTGGTTTACTCAGGGGTCCCCGCAGGGCAGGCGAAGTCCCGTCCTGACAATGTGCCGCGCCGCGGCATCGTTCGGCAGCGGATTCAAGATCGCACATGACCTCGCAGCGACACAGGACAGCAGCGACCCGCGCGGGGTGCATCCGCGGCGCGGCTGCTGTCGTGTCGATGGGGTCGCTGTTGTCGTTTGCGTCCCTCGCGTTCGTTGCGCCGCTCGCGCTCGTGTCGTGCGGCGGCGGCGCGCAGCCCTCGGCGCAGACGAGCGACGCGCGGTCGCTCGCGGAATATGATCTCGCGCGCGACTCGTTCCAGCGCGGCCGCCTGCGCGAGGCGCTGGCGCACGTCGAGCAGGCGCTCTCGCACGACGAGGACAACGCCGAGGCGTCCTATCTCGGCGCCTTGATCCTGCTCGGCTTCTGCGCGGGTGATGCTCACTCCAGCGACTGCCGCTTCGACAGCGCCGAGAAGATGGCGCGGCGGGCCCTCGAGGCGAACCCGGAGATGCGGGACGCGAAGAACGCGCTGGGCGTCATCCTCGTGCATCAGCGGCGCTACGACGAGGCGATCGCGGTGCTCAAGCCGCTGACCGAGGACATCCTGTACGCCTCGCCGGAGAAGTCGTGGGGCAACCTGGGCTGGGCGTACCTGCTCAAGGGCAGGAACGACGAGGCCATCGACGCGCTACGGCGCGCGATTGCCGCGCAGCCGCTGTTCTGCGTGGGGCAGTACCGGCTCGGCCTCGCCTACGAGAAGCGAGGCGAGCTCGATCTGGCGCGCGAGGCGCTGACGAGGGCGGTCGAGACCGACCAGCCGGAGTGCACGCGGCTGCAGGACGCGTTCGACGCGCGCGCCCGCATCGCCGAGAAGAGGGGGCTCGTGGACGACGCGCGCGCCGATCTCGAGCGGTGCCGGGAGATCAACGCGACGACGCCCGTGGGGCAACGCTGCGCTGCACAGTTACAGACGTTGCAATAGGGCCTCGGCGCGCCGCTGTCCGAGAAGTACCGCGGGGCGCGCTAGGGGGTTGAGCAACGGTTCTCAGGGTGAGTAGAGTGACGACCGAATGACGATGGGTGGAATGGGATGGAGTCGATCGGACGCTACCTGAGACGCACGCGTGAGGCCCGAGCCATGAGCGTGGAGGAAGTCGCCCGCGCCACGCGCATCCCGGTGATCTCCATCGAACGAATCGAGGCAGATCATTTCGACGACCTGCCCGGCGAGGTGTTCGTTCGGGGGTTCTTGAAGGCGTACGCTCGCGCGGTCTCGCTCCCGATGGAGGAGGTGTTGGCCCGATACACGGCGAGCCGCCGGATCGCGCTGGTGACACCGCTGCCCATCGCGGCGCCCGCGCGCCGCACCCAGAGCAGGCGCTTCGGGGTCGCGATCGCGTTCGTGTTGCTGCTCATCCTCTTCACGCTGGCGCTCAGCATCGTGCTCAGGCCCCGCGGCCACGACATGCCGCCGGAGCTGTCGGAGGGCACGCTCGCGAGGGCTCGTACCTCCCTCTCGGCCTGAGGGCCAAATTTTCGCCGGGCGCTCGCGCGCGGTTCGCGCCATAACCGCCGGTACCTGCCATGCCTCGATCGGTTCGCCTGCGGACGGAGCGCCTCCGGACCGGGGCACTTCTGGTCCGGCGTGTACCTTTCGGTGAAGCCGACCTCCTGGTCGGGCTCTTCACCGAGCAGGGGGGGCTCATCTCTGCCACAGCGCGCGGCGCGCGCCGCTCGGCCAAGCGCTTCCCGGCGCTCGAGCCGATGCACCTGCTCCGCGTGACCCTGGAGATCCGCCCGGGCGCGGAGCTCGCCCAGCTCACGGAAGCGGCGATCGAGCGCCCGCGCCTGCGTCTCGCGGGGGATCTCGGGCGCCTCGAGGTGGCCGGGCGCGCGCTGCGCTGGGTGCGGGAGATCGCGCCGGCGCACACCGCCGAGCAGGCGGCGTGGAGCGAGTTGAACCAGCTGCTCGACCGCCTCGACGAGGTGTCCACGGCCCCTCCCCAGGCGCTGCTCGCGGAGACCGGCCTGCGCCTGCTCGTCGCCTTCGGCTGGGGCCTCGAGCTCATGCAGTGCGTCCGTTGCGGGCGCGCCTGCGACACGACGCAGTCGGCCTGTGCCGACCCGGCGCGCGGCGGCCTCGTCTGCCGGGCCTGTGGCGGCGGACCTGTCGTGCTGCGGCCGGAGCCGAGGGAGCGGCTGCTGGCGGCGATGCTCGGCGGCGCGCCGATCCCGGAAGAGGACGTCCCGCTCGCGCTCGACCTCGTCGAGGGCGCGCTCACCGCGCACGCCAGCGGAGGCTAGAGCGAGCGCAGAGTCACGCCACGGCTCGCCAGAAGCGGGTCATCGCGCGCGGTGCGTCGGGCGGCCCCTCGATCTCCACGTAGGGCCGGCCGGGCGCGGCGCGAGGAAACGAGAAGCTCCCGGTGTTCGCGTAGCCGTCGCCGAGCGCCTCGCGGTGCGTGTGGCCGAAGACGACCAGCTTCGCGCCGGTCGTCCTCGCGACGCGGCCGGCGCTCTCGGCCAGGCGCTCGGCGACCGTGCCGGCGTAGCGGTTGTGCCCGTTCGCCCAGCTCGCGCCCATCAGCAGCGCGCCGAGCCCGAGCGCCGCGGCGCCGGTCCCCCGCGCGCCGAGCCCGAGCGCCGCGATCCCGGCGCCCATCGACAGCGTCGCGATCACGCGATCGAAGTACAGGCGCGTGAACGTGCGCGCCGCGCTCTCCAGGGTCGGCGTGGCCCCGAGGCCGACGAGCGCGTCCGCCATCGCGCGCGGCACCCCGAGCTCGTGCGCGAAGCGCTCCATGGCCGCGGCGCCCACCGTGGCCTCGCCTCCCGCGCGGTAGAGCGGGCCGCTCTTCAACATCGCGCCGATCGCCGCGTGGAAGTAGCGGTAGATGACGTAGGGCGCGCGAGGGCCGTACCAGGTGAACGCCGACAGGAACAAGCTGAGCGGCGTCTGATCGTTCGCCTGCAGATAGCGGTGCGCGCCGGTCGGCGCGATGAACTCCTCGACGAAGTGAACGCCGAGGCTGCGCTCGCCGACCACGAGCGGGTGAGCCGGGGCGTTGTCCGGATCGTACAGGTGGCCGTGCTCCAGATGGATCGCCCCCTCGCGGAAGAACCAGGGCGTCGTGCGGATCCGCGACCGGGCCTCGCCGGTCACCTCGAGGGCCTCCGCCAGCGCCACAGGGAAGTCGGGCGCCCCGACCTCGGCGTCGTGGTTGCCACCCGCCAGCCAGAGCTCGCCGCCGCGGTCGAGGTGCTCGGCGAGTGCCGCCCGCGCGGTCGGGTGCGCGAGGAGCGCCTCGCGCAGCGCACGCGGCCGGGGCATCCAGGGCGACTCGGAGGAGAGATCGAACAGATCGCCCGCGACCACGATGCGTGCCCCCCGGTGGGCCTCCACGAACCGGGCAAGATCGGCGGTCACGTCGCGCGGCGTCTGGCGCACGAGATGGAGATCGGCGAGCACGACCGTGCGGCGCTGCGTCATAACCTTCCTTATTCATCACGTCCGTCCTGGCGCTGCAACTCGCCGCCAGCCGCGCGATCTCGGCTTGTGGCCATGTGGAGGAGGGCTGCCCACCGAGCTCAGCGCTCGTCTGTTGCATCCGTGACGGTCGCGTCGCGGCCCCGATGTCGCTGCCGGGATGCGGCGCTTCATCGCTTCATCACCGTCACCGTTGCCGCGCGGCCCTGGCACGGGCTCGACGCCTGCGCCGCTGCGTCCCATGCAAGCGGGCATGGAAGGCTCGGCGCGGACGCGACCCTCGGCCCAGCGGGTGAACGGTGGGCTGCTCGCAGAGATCACCCGTGCCCTGAGGGGCAAGGACATCGAGGCCCTCTCCCGGATTTACGCGGAAGACGCCGTGATCGAGGAGGTGAGCAGCCGCGATCCGCCGGCCCACCCCAGCGTCACCAGCGGGAGGCACGCGATCCTGGAGCGGCTCAAGAGCGACCTCTTCCGCGATCCGGTCTCGGGCTGGGAGCGCCAGCTCGACTCGACGGAGATCCTGGACGGAATCGAGACCGACGAGGGGCTGGCGTACATGGAGGTGCGCGTCTATGCGGCCGGCGATCGGGTCGTCGCGCAGCACCTGGCCCGCAAGAAGAACGGCCTCATCGGCCATGATCGCGTCGTCGTCGCCTGGGACGCGGACTGAGCCAGCGCAGCGAGCGGCGGCGCCCTCACGCCCCGGCGAGGGCTGCGCTGCTCGCGCGGCGCCGATGTAGAGTAGCGCCGTGACCACCGCCGTCCTCCTCAGCTGCCACGGTACCGTCGAGCGGCTCGACGATCTGCCCGCATTCGTCACCAATATCCGCCGCGGCAGGCCGGCCCCGCCGGAGGTGATCGACGAGGTGCGCCGCCGCTTCCAGGCGATCGGCGGTTCGCCGCTCATGCGCATCACGCAGGCCCAGGCGGACGCGCTCGCCGCGAGGCTCGGTCTCCCGGTCGCCATCGCGGGGCGCCTCTGGCACCCGTATCCGGCCGAGGTGCTCGGCGCGCTCCACCGCAGCGGCGTGAGGCGCGTCGTCTCGCTGCCGCTCGCGCCGCAGTCCGTCGACGTCTACCACGCCGTCGTCCGCGACGCGGCCGCCGCGCTCGACGGCATGGAGGTCCGGTGCGTGCCCGCGTGGGGCCTCGAGCCGGCGCTGATCGACGCCTTCGTCGAGGTGATCGACGAGGCGCTCGCGCGCATCCCCGAGGAGGGCCGGGCGAAGGCGGCGGTGATCCTCTCGGCCCACAGCCTCCCGCAGCGGATCATCGCCGCCGGAGATCCGTACGAGCGCCAGTTCCGCGCGATGGCCGCCGAGGTGGAGCGCCGTATCGCCGCCCGCGGGAACCCGGTGCTCGTCGCCTTCCAGAGCCAGGGCATGACCGGCGACGCCTGGCTCGGTCCGGATCTGCGGTCGACGTTCGACGGCCTCGCCGCGCGTGGCGTGCGGGAGGCGCTGATCGCGCCGATCGGCTTCGTCGCGGATCACGTCGAGACCCTCTACGATCTCGACGTGGAGGCGCAGGTCTTCGCCCGTGAGGCGGGCCTCGCGCGGCTCTCCCGGGCGCCGGCCGTGAACACGCGGCCGCGCTTCATCGACGCCCTGGAGGTGCTCGTCCGGCGCGAGATCGCGCCGGCCGCGCCGTAGGCGGCGCCGCGCCGGCTCAGCGCTTGCTGACGCGGCGCTTGCGCGGGAGCCTCGAGACGGTCGCGCGGAGGAGCCCCGGGGCGTGCCTCGAGAGCGACACCCCGAGCTTGCCGTGGGCGGTGACGATCACCTCGGCGCGCCGCGCGGCGATGCCGTCCATGATCTGTCGGGCCGCCGTCTGCGCCGGCATGACGAGCCAGCGGGGCACGGGATCCGGGGCGCCCTCGTGCAGGTTGCCCGCGTTGTCGATCTGGCGGATCTCGCTCGCCACGTACCCCGGCGCGACGTGCGTGACCGCGACGCCCTCGGCGTGGAGCTCCGCGCGCAGCGTCTCGGCGAGGGCGCGCACCGCGAACTTGCTCATCGTGTAGGCGCCCACCGCGGGGACCGCGAGGTAGCCGAGGACGCTGCCGACGAGCGCGACGCCGCCGCGCGATCGCTTGAGCTCCGGCAGCGCGGCCTTCACGGTGCGCAGCGCGCCGAACAGGTTGGTCTCGAACTGCCGGCGGAAATCGTCGAGCGCGAGCTCCTCGACGCGCCCCGCCACGCTGAACCCGGCGTTCGCGATGGCGATGTCGAGCCGCCCGAACGCCTCGCTCGCCTGCGCGACGGCGCGCTCCACGTCGCCGTCGCGCGTGACGTCGCACGGGGCCGCGAGCGCCTCGCCGCCGGACCGTCGGATCTCCGTCGCGAGCGCCTCGATCCGCGCGGCCCGCCGCGCCGCGAGGACGACCCGGCCGCCGCGCCGCGCGACCTCCCGGGCGAGGGCCTCGCCGATCCCCGACGACGCGCCCGTGATGAGAACGACCCGCCCGGCGAGCTTGCTTGCCATGGACGCCCGCATACCACGATCGCCGGAGCGCGCGCCCTGGCGCGCCCTCGCGCGCTCGCTCATGCTCGGCCTTTCGCCGTTCGGTCGCGCCGGTGGCGTCGGTTACGATGGCCTCACCCGGCTCGACCGGGCGCCGCGTCTCAGCGTAGGTTTGCGTTCGTTTTGCGTAAGTTTGCGTAGGTTTGCGTTCGTTTGCGTGCGGTCGTGCACGATTGACGAACGGTCGCGCACGGTTGCGCACGGGGTGACATGCGAAACCACTCGATCCGCCGCTCTCTTGCCGCTCTCCTCGTCGCCGCCGCCTGCGCGGCCCCCGCTCCCGCCTCCGGCGAGCCGTCCCCCTCTCTTTCGCGCGCGGAGGCGCTCCTCGCGCAGGGCGACTATGCCGAGGCCGAAAAGGTCGTCCTCGGCCTCCAGGGCGGGAAGGAGCGCGCCGCGGCGCTGCTCGCGAAGGCGCGGATCGAGCTGCTCACGGGCCGCTACGACGACGCGGCGAAGACGGCGAAGGCCGCCGCCGCGCTCGGCAAGGAGGCGCGGATCGCCGCCGCGCCGCTCCGGGCCCAGGCGCTCGCGCGCCGCGGGAAGATGGCCGAGGCGATCGCGGCGGTGCGCGAGGTGGAGCGGGAGGACGAGGCCCGCCGCGCGCGGCTCGTGCTCGGCGAGCTCCTGATCGAGTCGGGCAAGCGGGGCGAGGCGCGCGCGCCGCTGATGACGATCATCGACGACTACAACGACGACAAGATCACCGCGAGCGACGCGGAGGGGCTGTCGCTCGTCGGGCGCGCGGCGCACCTGCTCCGGAGCGCGCGCGACGCGAATGACGCGTTCAACGCGGCCGAGAAGGTCGGCGGCAAGCAGCGGGTCGAGACGTTGCTCTGGCGGGCCGAGCTGTTCCTCGACAAATACGACCCCGGCCACGCCGGTCAGGTCGTGAAGGAGGCGCTCAAGCTCGCCCCGAAGGATCCGCTTTGCCGCGTCGCCATGGCGCGCGTCAAGCTCGAGAGCGCGATGGACTTCGGCGGCGCCGACAGCGAGGTCGCGCAGGCGCTCTCCGTGAATCCGAACCTCGCCGAGGCGTATTTCGTCCGCGCCGGGCTCGCGCTCCGCGACATGGACATCGACGCCGCGGACGCCGCGGCCGACCGCGGGCTCAAGGTGAACCCGAACGACCTCGCGCTGCTCTCGATCAAGGCGGCGGGTCGCTTCCTCGCCGACGACGCGGCCGGCTTCGAGGCCATCAAGGCGAAGGTGCTCGGCCTGAACCCGGAGTTCTCGCGGTTCTTCCAGATCGTCGGCGAGTTCGCGGAGTGGGAGCATCGCTACGACGACATCGTCAAGATGATGGGGGAGGCGACGCAGGTCGATCCGAACGACGCGAAGGCGCACGCCACGCTCGGCCTGAACCTGATCCGCGCCGGCGACGAGAAGAGCGGCGTGCTCTCGCTCCAGAAGGCGTGGGACAAGGACCGCTTCAACGTGCGGGTCTTCAACACGCTGAACCTCTACGAGAAGGACATCGCGGCGCAGTACGTGACGGTCGAGGGGCAGACGTTCCGCGTCCGCTACCACAAGCAGGAGCGCGCGATCCTCCAGCGGTACGTGCCGCGCATGCTCGAGGAGGCCTGGGGCTCGATGGTGAAGCGCTACGGCTTCACGCCGAAGGTCCCGGTCTCGATCGAGCTCTACGCGTCGACGGAGAACTTCAGCGTCAGGACGAGCGGCCTGCCCAACGTGGGCATCCAGGGCGTCTGCTTCGGCCAGACGCTCGCGGCGTTGAGCCCGGCGGCGGGGGAGTTCAACTGGGGGAACGTGCTGTGGCACGAGCTCGGGCACGTCTTCGCGATCCAGATGTCGAAGAACCACGTCCCGCGCTGGTTCACCGAGGGGCTCAGCGAGTACGAGACGATCGTGCGGCGGCCCGAGTGGCACCGCGAGGAAGATCCGGCGCTGTTCGCCGCCCTGAAGGGCGGGAGGATCCCGGCGGTCGACGGGTTCAACCGTGCGTTCACGCACGTCGACGACATCGAGGACGTGACGATGGCTTACTTCGCGGCGAGCCAGATCGTTGTCTTCATGGCGGGCGAGTTCGGCTTCCCGAAGGTGGTCTCGATGCTGCCCCGGTGGGCCGCGGGCAAGCGGACGCAGGAGGTGGTGAAGGAGTCGCTCGGGATCAGCGCGGAGGAGCTCGACCGGCGCTTCCGCGCGTGGCTGAAGCCCCGCCTCGAGCGCTACGAGAAGCAGTACGTCCCGGATCTGCATGCGCCGCCGCTCGACGAGGCGCGCAAGGCGGCGGCGCGCGCTCCGAAGGACGCGAAGCGGCTCGTCGAGCTCGCGCTCGCGCTGTTCGAGGACGGGCAGCGCCAGGAGGGCGAGGCGGTGCTCGCCGAGGCGCTCCGGGTCGACCCGAAGCAGCCGGACGCGACCTACCTCAAGGTGCGGGCGGCCTTCGCCGAGAAGAAGCCCGACGAGGCGGCGAGGCTCTTGAGCAAGATGATCGCCGACGGGAACGACGGCTACGTCGTGCGGATGAAGCTCGCCGATCTCGCCGAGCTGAAGAAGGACGCGGCGAAGATGAAGGCGAACCTCGAGGCGGCGTCGCGCCAGGATCCCACGCAGGCCGAGCCGCTCCAGGGGCTCTACGACCTCGCGCGCCGGCAGAAGGACGCGGCGGGCGAGCTCTCGGCGCTGCGCCGGCTCGCGCTCCTCGACCAGCACGATCGCCGGGTCTGGCGTCGGCTGCTCCGGCTGCTCGTGGAGCGCGGCGCGTGGGAGGAGGCGCGCAGGGTCGGCGAGGGAGCGATCTTCGTCGACGTGGCGAACCCGGAGATCCACCGGCTCTATGCGCGGGCGCTGGCGCGCACGGGGCGGCACGTGTCGGCGATCTACGAGCTGAACAGCGCGCTCCTGTCCGGGCCGAAGCCGGGGGACGCGGCGGAGATCTACGGGGAGCTCGCCAAGGCGTACGCGAAGATGAAGCGGGACGACTACGCGAAGCAGGCGCTCGAGTACCAGAAGACGATGAAGGGCGCGTCGCCGCCTGCGCCGCGGGCGATGCCGGACTGAGGCTCGGGCGAGGGGAGAGGGGAGGGCGGAGATCCCGGCTGCACGCGCCGGAGGGGGTCTCCGCGCGGCAGGGCGCGGGTGGGCGCTCGGCCATCCGCCGAGGCGGGAGCGTGGAGCTTGCGCATGCACCACCGCCCGGCATGTCTCCCTTCGGGCCATGCCATCTGGGACGTTTCGTCGCGCGCCACACAAGGCGCGCCTGAGACGTGGAGCCCGCTGGGACCTTATGGTTCTTCCCTGGCGGCGACGCGGGATCGGAAGAAAGAACAAAAATTTCGATAGGTTCTGGCTCGCTGGCGACCGGGTCCTCTTGATGCGTGGCCCAACGCGGGCCCAACGGGCCGCCTTTGGGCGCATCCGCCTCTTCCGTGGCAGGGACGGCAACGTCGCCCCAGGTCAGCGCCCGGTGGAGCGGCGCGGCCGCGATGGAGATCGCGCTGCTCACTGAGCCCGTCTCCTCGGACACTGGGCCGCCGCCCGCTACCGAGCCGCCCTTGTCGGTCAGCTCGGGGATCGCTTCATCCAGGGGGGCGAAGTCGCCCAGGCCGAGCTCCGCGACCTTGCGCGCGGCGCGCTTGTAGTGGTGGATCTGGCTGCTCGACTTGTGCCCGGTCCGATCGGAGATCCACGTCTCTGTGCGACCGGTGGAAAGCCTGATGGTGATGAAGGTTGCACGGGTGTCGTGCAAGCGGATGTTCAACCTAGAGGCAGTGGTCTCGAACAACTCAGGTCGATTGATGCCAGCGCGTTGAAGGTTCGCTCTAAAGTCCTTCGCTCCGTTGTGCCCGGGCAAGGATGTGCCCAGATTTCCTACGAAGACGCGTGCCTTCTCCGGACCGATCTCTCGCCACTTCCGGAGCGCCCGCACAACATCGGGTGAAAGCGCCCATGCGCGAGGATCGTCCGTCTTGTTCTCGTCGAGAACAACGGCTCCCCGGTCAAGGTCCAAATCCGACCATTCCAGCTTGCCGGCCTCGTCAGCGCGCATTCCCTCGCGAATGAGGAAGCCATAATAGATCCGAATGCACAGCGGGATGTCCTCGCACTGCATGAGGCGATGGTCCTCGTCAGGGTAGAGATATCCCTTCGCCTTTTCTCCATCAACTTTCGGAATCCATCCGCGCGGCAAAGGATTGCTTCCGATAAGGCGCGCAGGATAGGTGGCCAGTGCGAGTATACGATGGATGACCTTCGCGATGTTTCTGCGCGACCCGGGCTCCAGGTGTCCCGGGAGCAGTGACATCGCGTGATCGGCGTGGTCGAGCGTGAAGCGCACGAGAGGGACAGGACCAAGCACGTCGAGCACGTGATTCAGCCTGTGTCGATAGGTTCTCACGCCCCGCATTGCCTTCACGTGATCCGGGTACTGCTCGGTCAGGCTGCCAGAGAGAACTCGCTCAGCGAACTCGCCGAACGTGGATTCTCCGGTTGCTCGAGCACGCACTTCGCCCTTGCACAGCTGGTCGATCGCGAGCCGGACATCACGGAGCGCGCTGCCCTCGCGCGCCGCAGCGTGCTCCAGCAGCGGTATGCCGAGCACGATCTGACCGGCAGCGAGCAAGCGCCCCGCGAGGTCGGCCAGCACCTCCAGGCGCGCGTTTGCTTCGTGCTCGGTCCGGCACGTCGGCAGGCTGAACGTGGGTCGACCGGCCTCGCCGAGGCTGAGGCGCGCGGTCCATGTCTTTCCGCGCAACCGGACGGATCCGGAGCCATTGGCGCGCTTCTCTCCTGCCGCTGGGTGGAGTTCGGCCAGCGAGCGTTCCGCCGAGCTCGCCGAGCCCTGCGCGGCCGTGTCGGGGGTGGCTCCCTCCTCGGGTTGCGAGGGGCGCCCAACCGAGCGCCTCGGACGCGCGCGCCGCTCGGTCGATGCCGCTGCGGGAGGGGAAGAGGAAGAGAGGGCAGGCGAGCGCTTGGCGCGCGCCCGCCGGTGGGCTACGTCGGTCATGGGTCGGTCTCCGGTGATGCGGGGGTCGATCAAGGGCCCGTCCGGCGTTCCAGCGCCGAGCGGGCCCGCTCTACTTCGGCGGCAGCCTAGCACGGCTTGTTCTTGCGGGCGGAGCGCTCGCCTGGCCGGTGCGCGGACATGGGGCGGATTCGAGGCCGGCAGAGGCCAGCACGGCGGCAACCCGCGTGCGCTCATCCACCTCCGCGGCACGCCGTGATACCGGGTCACTGGCCAGCGCCTGGAGGTAGGCGATGAACGCCTCGCGCTGGACCAGGCGCAGCTTGCCAAGCCTCGTGACGGGCAGCGGGAAGCCCAGCCCGCGAATCGTGTCGAGGAAGACGCGTGCCGGGATCCCGGTGACCGACTCGACGTTCCTCTGTGAGAGCATCTCCGGCTGCGGCGCCGTGAGCGTGAGCCCGTCCAGTGGGATCGCGAGCGTCGCCGTTGCCGTGGCGGGCTGGGCAAGCCCCCTCGGTGGGCACGATCCTCTGGCGGACACCTCCGGGAATGTCCTCTCGATCACGCGCATGCTGTTGTCCGCCTGACGAAGGGCAAGGGGTGCCGAGGCACGCGCGAGAGCCGCTCGTGTCATGCTGTACCTCCATCCGTGTTGGGGTCGTTCGCAACCGTGACCGACGCTTCCGGAAGTGGCACGAAACGGTAATTCTGCGTCGCCGGTAATTCGACACGAATTTGCCGGAGGACTGCCTGGAAAACGGCGGGTTGCGACGGGCCCGATTTGGTAATTTCGGGCGCTCCGCCGACACCACGCGTGGAGGCGACACGGAGGGGGAGCTACGGTAGACGCACAGAACGCGACCAGCGCTCGCGCGCGTCGAGGCGCGCCGCGAGCAGCAGGATTTCGCCGTGATACATCCGCGGCGCCCGCGTAGGACGCCTGGCCACCCCCAGTTCGGACGTTCCTTAGGCTACGGAGGACCGCCAGCGGCGTAAGTGCAGCACTTGGCTCCCAGCGTTGGCCTGATGCGCGCTGATCCTACTCCGGAAACCGGAGAGTCTTGACGGCTCTCCCGTCCTCTCCCGTGATCATGTCGCCAGACCAATCCCAGCTCACGCCGCCCTTGCCCGGCGGTCCGAGCTCGTAGCTGACGCGCTCCAGCGTGAGCTGGTCCTCGTCGAGGTAGGCGATGCCGATCGAATCGCCGCCGCGCCCGGGTCCGCCGTAGCCGCCGTCGCCTCCTCGGCCTCCCTCGCCGCCGCCACACGACCACGTGCCGTCCCCCACGGCCCCGCCTGGCATGCCCCTGCCGCCGTCGCCGCCTTGCTCCGGCTCCCCGCCATCGCCGCCCGGCCCCGCAGCCAGCGTCCCGATCACGCTGTCGCGGACCGTCAGCTTGGCGTGAAGGACGGCGATGCCGATGCTCGGCTGGCCGTTCCCGCCCCCTCGGCCGCCTCGACCGCCGCAGCCCCCCGCGCCGCCGGAGCCGCCGCCGGCACCTCCCTTGGAGGCCACGTCGCACACGGCGAGTCCGCCGCGACGCCCGCCTCCCCCGCCGCCGCCCTGGCCCGGCATGCCGCGGCCGCCCTCGGCTCCCTTATCGCCCTCCCATCCGGTCTCGGTGAGTCGCCCGATGCCCTCGCCAGGTGCGCCGGCGGCGCCCCACATGCCGCTTTTCCCGTTGAAGCCATCGTAGCAACCGACGTCTGCGCGGTTGCCGAGTCCTCCTTGCCCATCGTGGCCGGGGTCCGGCGCGGGTACGGGCTCGCCGGCCTCCCCATCTCCAGCGCCGTCGGCGCGCCCGTCGCCTCCCTTGCCACCGACGCTCGGGATCCCGCCCTCGCACGGGTTCACCACCGCGGGCCCGCCGGCGACGGTGCCTGCCGAGCACGCATCCCCGCCGTAGATGCCGTGCGGCCCGTCGGGTGCCTGATTGAGCCCTGGCCAGCGCTCGCCGTGGCCGCGCCCATATCCGTAGGCTGAGCGGATCTCGCTCCGGGTAACCTCCACCGCGGTGCCCGATTGAATGAGCATCCCGATATGGAGCCCGTCCGAGATGTCGATGTGGTCGAGCGTCGAGACTCCATCCGCCGCCCCGGTGTCGCCGGCGCCCGCCGGCTCGATGGTCAGAACAATGGCGTATGGGCGCTCCCGGACAGTGATGCTGGTCGTAACATCCTCTTTGAAGCGTTCAAATGTTTGGCTATCAAGGCCCCCGTAGAGGTCCACGCCGGACGGTAGGACGACGGCTCCTTCGAAGGCGTCGTTGCACGCGAACACCCTTCCTCGACCGACGCGTGCCAGGGCAATCGCACGATGGAGAGAGCGGACCGGCTTGTTCTTCGTGCCTGGATTCGCATCGTCGCCGCCAAAGAAGGGCCCGGTGACGAACACGCCACAGCCGTCGTCGAACCGATCGGCCGCAAGGTGCTCGAGACAGACGGCTTCCGGCGGTGCTTCGTCCTGGCACGACGATGTGAGCGCACACGGCGGTCGATCGGAATCCATCGGGCCTGGCGCGCTCCCGCAGCCGACCGTGGCGAGAAGAAGAGCAAGGAACAGGACAATCGTGCCTTTGGACATCATCGGTACTCCTCGACGGCGGCGCCGCGGTGCGCGACTCAACGGGGTGGCTCGTTGGCTGCACCGAAACGATAGAGTTGACCCCGTGGGCCGCGCGCGCCTCTGCCCACCTCGTCGCCTGAGGCGGCGTTTCCTGCATAGCCGCCGCCTCCGGGGGCACCGACCTCGAAGGTCGTGCCGGGCAGGATGGACAGATGGGGGACCACGTACGCGATGCCGATGGCAGCGCCGCCGAGCCCACCGCTGGCATCACCGCCGTGGCCGCCGTCGCCTCCACGGCCGCCGCTGCACGCGTCCCACATGTCGCCATAGCCGCGTCCACCGCGACCGCCCTTCAGCCCAACGCCACCTGGTTGGCCCGTTCCGCCGACCCCGCCATCGCCGCCGTTGCCCGCGACAACCTTCGTGGCGTCGAGTTCCAACTCCGAGTCCTCCAGCGCAACGATGGCGATGCTCGCGCCGCCATAGCCGCCGCCCCTGCCTCCCTCGCCGCCGCAGCCCCCGCTTCCCCCCGAGCCGCCGGCCGCACCGCTTTGAGGGCGGCCTCCAGGGCACGCAACCATGGGTCCGCGCGACTTGCTCCCGCCGCCGCCACCCCCCCCTTGGCCGGCGCCGCCCTTCATCCCATCCTTACCCTGGACGCCGACCCATCCGTGGATATCGAGATAGCCTTCACCTGCCGCGCCGTCAGCGCGGCCACTGCTGGCACCGGGCGCGCCGTCAGTTCCAGCTGAGCAAATCTCGCTGCCCGCGCCGAGCCCCGCAGCCCCGAAGCCTTGCGGATTTTCCGCGGGTTCAGGCTTTCCTGGCGCGCCATCGCCGCCGCCGTCAAGTCCGCCGTCGCCGCCATATCCGCCCGTCGACTCGATGCCGTCTTCGCAGAAGTTGACAACCGGCAGGGCGCCCACGGCGGCGTCCGCCGTGCAGGCAGACGCGCCATCGTTCCCCTCCACGCCATCCGTCGCTCGATAGCTGTGCGCGTCCTTGCCCGCCTCCCCATGCTTACCGCTCCCCGCGATGATATCGCTCGACACCACCCTTGCCTTGGCCCCATGGCTCAAGATCATCGCGATCGATGACTTTCCATCGTCCGCGGACGCATCCGCCGCCACGGCGCGCACGCCGAAGATCGTCGACGTTCCCTCCCCCTGGATCACCCGCAGCGGGATCCCCACCGGCGGAGCGATGATCGTCGGGTGATCCGGGCGACCGAACGATCCCTCATACCACCACCCGCCGCCACCGCAGAGGCGCCCGCCCCAGAGATCGACGCCCGAGGACAATGCGATCGCCTCCTCGAACCTCCCGCCGCAAGCGTACACGCGCCGGGTCGCTTGCTCGCCGTGGCCTCGCCCATGCGCCGCGAGCCCGACCGCGTATTGCAAGGTCTTCACAGGAGCATCCTTCGTGCCAGGGCTGTTGTCGTCGCCTTGCTCGCTGACGAAAACGCCGCATTCATCCAGGGCCGGCGCCGTGGCTGGATTGCCGTCACAGGGCCCCGGTTGGGAAGGAGGGCTCTCGCACAGGAAGCTCTCTGCACAGTCGTCAGAATAGCACCCAGACGTGCCGGAGGCGCCGGCCATGCCGAGCATGATGGGCGCGAGGGAACGCAGGAGCTCTCGACCTCGCGATTTCAATATGCGACGCATGTCCCTCCCCCTCACCATGCTCCTTCGAGGATCACACCTGCCCGCTCGCTCGTCGCCATGGGTACGATGCGGAGCCGTTCCGCTGGTCGCGCGTCCCCGAAGATCGCAACTTCCGTCAGAAACGAGGCCGCCGTCGCGATCCCGAACACGGCGCTTGTCGCCAGCGACACCTTGCCAAGGGTGGCGAACAGGTCCCGCTCCTTGACCTGGGCATGAATGTCGGCGCACGCCCCCGGCGCGCTCGCTTGGCGGCAGGCGTCAGACGTCCACCCCTGCTCGCGACGTACAGTATTGGCCTCGCCTAGGTTGGTGTGCACCACGTGAGCGCGCAGGAGGAAGACCGCGCCGGCCGCCGCCGTCGCCGTCGTGAGCACGACGCCGCCAATTCGCACCGTCCCCGGCCAGGTAGCCGACGGCGCCGGAGCCTGCGTGGAGGTCCTCGCCGCCTGCGCGTCCGTGGCCGCTTTCTTCGCTGGGCCCGCTGCCTCGCCCTCGCCCGTACCGCTCACGGCCGAGCGCGGTAACTGGATCGTCATGATCGGCTCGGTCGCCGCCTGCGCGTCCAGCGTCTGGGAGCCTTCCTCGCGGCCCGGTGCTCGGGCCCGCACCATGTGCTTGCCAGGCTCGAAGAACAGTCTGTAGGTCCGCCTGGGTAAGCCGATGGGCTTGTCGTCGACGAACACCTCGGCATCCGGCGGATCCACCGACAGATAGAGGGTGGCGAGGAACGGAACGGCCTTGGCCAGTCCATCAGCGAATCCTTTTTGCTGTTCAGGAGAAAGCGCCTTGTGCCGCTCAAGGCTCCAAGCCAGGTGTTCTGCCGCATCACGAAATTTGTGCAATTTGAGCTCGCAAAGGCCCAGCTCTCCAGCGATCTCGGCGGATTCTCTCTCTGTGACAGATGTCGAGTCGATCGCCTCGAAGGCCGCCTTGTAGGCGGCGCGTGCCTCGGTCCACTTTCCCGATGCCCGAGCTCGTCGGGCGCGGCGAAGATGGTCTTTTACGCTCGAATCGTCGCTCCGTACGGTTGATGGATTGCGGTCCTCCGCACGGACCGGACAGGTACTGCCGGTCACGACGCCGACCAGCAGGCAACTCCAGAGCGACTGCGCGACAAAACGCATACACGGACGGTACTTACGCCAGCCGTGGCGCGTCAACGGCGCTGAAAATGTCGAAACCTGAACGTTCGGATGAGAAAATCCCAGTCGATCGGGGAATGGGGCCACCGCTGCTCGTGCAGTCGCGAACGCCGCGTCCTACATGTCGCATATGGTCCGACGGACGCTGGGGCCGCCCTGCATTTTTTTGAAGCCCTCCAGGTGGCTCAGGTGTTCTACCGGTGATGGGCGAGCCAGCCAGCACCCCCACCGGCTTCGAGTTCCTCCGGCGCCTCGCGCGGCGCCTCGGGGTCCCTGCGCGAGACGCGGAGGACCTCGCGCAGGACGCCTTGCTGCGGGAACTGGAAGCGGCTCAGCGGGTCGAGCTCGGGGAGGCCCGCGCGTCCTACGGTGCCACCATCGTCCTGAACCAGGCGCGGAACCACGTCCGGAACGCACGCCGTCGGGGGGAGGTCCTGACCTCGTTCGACGACCACGAGCTTCAGGCGGAGGAGCCGACTCCGGAAGAGATGCTCCGCAGGCAGCAGCGGGAGGCGCTCCTCCACGACCTGATCAACCAGGTCGACCCCAAGTACCGCGACGTCTTGATCAAGCACGCGATCGAGGAGGTGCCGCTCGTCGAGATCGCCTCCGAGCTGGGGATCAATCCGAAGACGGTGAGGACACATTACCGCCGAGCGCTGGAGGACCTCTACGCGGCCGTGGAACGCCGGAGGGTGCGGCAGCGCTCGCACGGATGGGACGACGCTGCGTGCGTCCCGTTCGCCTTCCATTTGCGCTGCCGCGACGGGTGGCTGAGCAAGCTAGGCCGCCTGGGCATCAAGATCCTGGTGCAGGGGGCGATCGTCGTGCTGACCGGCGCCGTCGTCGCGGCGTTGCCGGACTCGTTCAACCCGGCGTCGTGGTTGCGGGCGGCGGTGGTGCACGCTCCTGCGCCCGCTCCGGCAATCGTGGAGATCGCGCCGCCTCCGGCCCAACTTCCCCTGCGCGCTTCGGCCACGCCGACCGCGCAGGAGATCGCGCCGCCGGCGCAGGACCGAGACGCACGGGCGCCTGCTCCGTCAGGCGCGCCGGTTCGTCGTACCTCGCTCCCCGTCCGCGCCGCGGTCCCAGCCGTCAGCCAGCGCGAGCAGAGCCTCATCGACGAGGCCCGAAGGGCCATCGAGGACCACAACGCGGTCGCAGAGGCGCGCCGATTGCTTGAGACACACGCGCGGGAGTTCCCGCAAGGACAGCTCGCCGCGGAGCGCGAAGCACTCCTAGCGCAGATTCGCTGAGTCCTCGGCGTCCCTCCGACAGCCAGCAGGCGGTGACGCAGGTGGTGTCGTCGGACGGCACAAGGCCGAGATCTGCCTTGCGTCCAGACAGGGACGTTCACGTCCAGGAGACGAAACGCGATGAATACGATGGAGGATCTACTTGGTGCGATGTGGCTCATTTCGCCGCTCGGGCTCGCGATGATAGCCTGCGTCGCGATCGGTTTCGCGGTCACCGCGCGCGAAGCGCTCGGACGCGAGCGCGGGCTTCGCGAGGCGCGCGAGCACGCGCATGACGACGACGAGGCAGCCCTCACCGATGCGAAGGAGCAGGCAGCGGGTGAGCGAGACCGATACCGGCGCCTTCTGGACTGTCACGTCGACGCGGCGCTCGCGGAGCTGACAGGCGCCCGTGCGCGCCCCGTCCCCTGGCCAGGAAGGGTCCTCGAGTCGTTCTGCGCGACGATGCCTTCATGGAGGAGGAAGCTGGCCGAGAGCACGGGGTTGGAGCCGAGGGAGGTGGAACGGTTGCTGAGGAGCGACCTCCCGATGACGCCCGGCCTTGCCCGGCAGCTGGAGGCTTTCACCGGCACGCCTGCTCGGTACTGGGAGCGCCTCTGGCAGCTGCACGACGACCACCGGACCGACGCCGAGGAGACCGTGGTGATCCAGGTCGGCGAGCCCGTCACCAAGCGCGAGAGCTCGGCGCGTCCCGCCTCGTCGCCGGCGCAGAGCTCGAAACCGCCGACGCTACCTCCCCGCGCGCTCGACGTTCCTCCACCTGTGGTGCCGTCTCCCGAGCTTGCGGCCAGGAGCCCGCGGGCGAAGCTCCCGCCGCCTCCACTGCCGCGGCTTCGGTCGCCGCTCCCTGTCCGCGTCGCCACGGGGACTGAGCCCGCCCGGCGCGCTGCGACGCTGACGAGCTTCCCGGTACAGCGTGACGAAGGGGGTCCGGGTTCCGCAACGGCTGCCGATTGGGAGGACGTAGAGCGCTCTCCGCTGAACACGACACTTCCGGGAGTCGGGAGCCGTGGGTGAGCGTAGCCGTGCCTCGCATTCATCATAGGGGGCGATCGCCTAAGGGGGTAAAGCCATGGATCGTCCGAATGAAGGCGAGCGCGCTGCGGCGTACGCGAGCTTGTTTTGCCCGATGCTGATTCGTGCCGTGTGGGGCTGGTTAGAGAGGCTGGGGGTCCCTCGGTGCCACCGTGACGACGTCGCAGGGCAGGTCTGGCTCAACGCGTGCGAGAGCTGGCCCAGGTTCGATCCGAAGCTCGGCAGGCCGGCGCGCTGGTTGAACGCGATCACCGTACACGTTGCCTCCCACTACCACCAGCGTGCGCGACACCGCAAGGAGGAGTTGGTCGATGTGATCGAGGTGCTTGATCCAGCGCCGGATGCTGCCGCTGTGATGGAGTTCGATCACGTCAGGATTCGCACGAGGGACGCAGTGAATGAGCTCGATCCAGAACTGCGATTTGTTCTCGTGGCACACGACCTGGACGGAGCTTCGATGACGCAGATAGCCCAAGAGGCAGGGGTGCCTCTCTCCACGCTTTACAAGCGACGGGCGATAGCCATCGATGAATTGCGCAACATAATTATGCTTCGAGAAGCTGGCGAGATCTCCGTCGGCCCGCGCTGACGCGCGACGCTGGCGCGCGGACGACGTGGTGCAGCTCCAAGCGTACGACCCGCAGCGCGCCGTCAACACAGCCGGCCGACGGCGCTGCGCTCGAGGACGACGCTGGCGCAAGGTCGACGTGGTGCACCTCCAGGCGCGCGGCCGTCAGCGCGCCGTCAACGCAGCCAGCCGACGGCGCCGCGACGGGACGCGCTCGAAGGCCGAGCAGACGCGCTCACGGGTGGTGGCCTTCAAAGGCCACTCCTCAAAACTGGCCTTCATTCAGGAGGCGGATCGGGGAACAGGGAGAGCTGCTCGGGGGCCCTCGGCTTCGATCGCCAGGAGAAGAGATCCATCTGCGGCGAGCCGGCCGGAGGTGCGTCTTGAGCGGGCGTAACCGGCGCGACGGGCGGCGGGTCCGGCTGGACGGTCGGACGGCGGAGTGAGGGCGTCGGCGCGGTGACGAGCCGCAAGAAGCCGCGGCCGCCGGGCAACGCCCTGGCGGGCGCATCAGGCTGCCGGTGCTCCAAGGGCTCCCGCTGCGGCTTCTCGCCGGGCGGCTCGGACAGGATGGCGTCCAGGAGTTCTTCCAGGCTCCACACGTGCCCGGTGAGACCCGCCTCCATCGCCGGGGTCACGCGCAGCGTGCGCACCGTCAAGCACAGGTTGAAATAGGTGTAGTGCAGGGCAACGGCCGCCCTGTGGTGCTCGGGGCTTTTGCTGAAAGCATACGACAACCGCCTCATGCGTCCGGGGCGTTTTCGTCTAAGGTCCTCGGATTGTAGCTGTTTTCCCGGGGAAAACCGCTCGGATCGGGGCGCGGCAGATGCCGACAGGACGGGGTATGTCACAGCCGGATGGCACCGTTGCGCGGGGGGGGTGGTGCGATGACGCGGCGCAGGCTACCGAACAGGCGCGGGCTGCGCGGCGTCGGTCGCCTCTGCTGCCGCTACGCAGTGGTCACTCGTCGTCTTCCTCCGGGTCGCGCGTAAAACCAGCATCGGGCGCGTCGCCGTACTCCGGTATAGCGTCGATCATTCGTTTCCTTTTTGTGGTGTTGCGATCGTGCTTCTTTAGAGCGTTGTGGGTGTCGCGAAGGCCCTTGCGTACGGTCGAGATGTTTTCATGGACGGGAAGGTCCTCTGGCACAGTCCCGCTGGCCTGGCTCATCGCGGATCGGACCACAGCACCGACCTTATGGGCCACGTCCTCGGCATCCTGCTGCCCGTGGACCATGTCCGTGCGTAGTTTCTCCTCCGTCTGCGTCACGCGGAAAAAATTCGCGGCGAGTTCGGTGCGACCCATGTGGTCGATCAACGTTTCGCCTTTCGTGAGCCCCTTGTACTCCGTGAGCTGCGCCAGCGGCATATTGTACATGCCCCTGTAGCCAGCATCCATGAAGCGATCGAACTTAATCACGCCGTGTAACTTCGCGGTGTGCGAAAGCGATTTCATCCCATCGGCCAGGTCCTCGCGGAGCACGATGCGGTCGATAGCGCCGGGGTCAGATTGGAAGCGCCCGGCGACCATCTCATTCACATCGACGAAGTGGGCGAGCGCCAGCTCGACCTGTGGCTTCTTCCGGTCTGCGGCCGCAGTAATCATAAAGCACGCGGTCCGAGTGAACATGTAGCTTCCGTCCTCGAGTTGCACGAATTCCTTCGACGTGTCGCGTCCTACTGCGACCCACGCCTGCATCGCGCGTTGAATGAGCTTACGGAAACTGCGGGAGTCGCGGTAGCCGAGGTGCGACATGAGCTTGGATTCTGACCACGCGAGCGAGTCGCTCTGGTCGCGCTCGAAGTAGAGAGGCTCGAAGAGGTTGATATTCTCGCTGTCAGCCATGCTGCATTCTCCACCGGAACAATCTCGGGGCCCGAGGCCGTTTCTCACGCAGTGTGAGCGACCCGTCAACGTCGCAGAGCTCGCAGGGTAGGCCGCGACACCGTGGACGGTAAGATTTCTTACGAGAACAATGAATTGACAATTGAGCAATATTGTGCCAGCTCGACGACGAAAGGCAAGGCGGCCGTCGCGCTGCGCATGGCCTTCTACAACTTCTGCCGCCCGCACGGAGCGCTGCGCGTGACGCCCGCCATGGAGGCGGGGCTGACCGATCACGTCTGGAGCGTGGAGGAGCTCGTCACTGCGGCGCTCTCCGAGGCGCCAAGCGAGCCGCCGCAGCCTCGGGCGCCCTAGCTGCCCGAGCCGCCCGCCGGAGCGCCCACGACGGCCGCCAGGGCCCTGCCAAACGGTCGAGGTTTCCTCCGGCTGGTCGGCAGCGCGCCGGCTGCTCCTGTGGCGCCTACAGAGCCGGAGCCGCCCTCAGAGCCACCCCCCGCCCCGAAGCCGAGGCGGGGGGGGCAGCTGTCGTTGTTCGGCGACCTGGACGACTAGCGACACCGATAGTGTCGCGGTCGCGCTACGTGACGCAGGCTCGGATCGATGGGTGGAGGGCAGCCCGGACCAAAGATGGGCAGAACGAGCTGCTTCATTGGCCGGTGCTCCACGTGCGGCGGTTCGCCACGTGACTCGTTCGAAGCGTCGAACGGGAGCTTGAAGAGAGGATGATGATCAGTCGAGGTCTGTGAATGGACCGACTTCTTACGATGTCGAGGGGCCACGATTGCTCCGCTGGCAAAAGCGGATCAAGCCCCTTGACGTTTATATCTAGCGCAAGCTAGATATACGCCTGATCTCGGTGGGGCCTAATCCACCGTGACGACGCTTCGGTGTCGGGGCGAAAGCCAGCGGTTGCGACCCGCTGGCTTTCGTCTTTTTCCGCCACCTAGGCGACTTGCATGAAGGCACGGTACTCACACGCCGCTCCCCCCGTCAAGGGGCGCGGCGGAGCCGGCGCCGACTAGGGCATCATACCCTAGTCGGGTTATGAGCATCAATGCTCATATTAGATGCGGCTAACAGCCACGAGATTGTGCTGTGATTCTGAGAGCTTAGACGTGGCGTAACGTTCGCGGCCGGCTGGCGGCGCCGCTTCCTGGGCTTGCTCAGCGTCTCCAGCTACGGAGCTTGAGGGCGAGCGCCTCCCGCGCGATGCGGAGCCGACTGAGCGCCGTGTGAGGGCTCATGCGGTGCCGCCGGGCGTAGGCCGAGATGCTCTCCGGGTCGTCCACGGAGAGGAGCGCGTCGACCTGCCAGGGCGGGAGCTCGGCCATGGCGTCGAGCACCTCGCGCGCCTCGATCTGGGCGTGCAGGTCGACGCCGACGCGCAGCATGCCGAGCGGCGACGGGTGGAGCGCGGCGCACGTACGCGCTGTTGACGTAGCGCGAGGCGAGGCGCCATGCGATGCCCGATGCCGTGGAGCCACTTCCTCAGCGCGTCGCGCGGCTTGCCCCTCGGGTCGGGCCGGTACATCCCCCGGCGGATGGCGTTCCAGGCGTTGAGCAACACCTCGGCCTCCACGTCGCGGCGGTCGCGCTTCGAGATACCGGCGAGCGTCGCCAGGACGATGCCGCGCTCCGCGAGGATCGCGGCCGTCGTCGGCTTCTTCCGGGGATGTCGTGTGGCAGGCGGGCGTCCGGCCCCCTTCCGCCGGTTCTTCACCCGCTCCTCCCGCATGTCGGGCAGCGATCCGCTGCGACGGGGCGGCCCAAGAGCCGCTCGACCGTGGTCCCTGCGGCGCGCGCAGCCTTCGCGGCGAGCCCGTGCGTCGTGCCCGGGTTCGAGCCGTACACGAAGTTGGTGATGGTCGTCTTCGGGACGGCCATGGTGGCAGCCAGGCATGGCCAGCTGCCGAACAGCCCGCGCAAGTTGCGTAGGGCGGCACGGAGGCGCATCGCCTCCGCATCGGTCAAGGACGTGGAACGGGGACCGCGGCGTGTGGGTACACGTCCGCCTTGCCCACCATCCGGTGGGATCAGGTACGACTGCATCGTCGGATTCCGGGTGACGGGGTTCGGCCACGCAGCCCGGACGATTGCCGTCGTCGCCGGCTGCACTTACTTGCGGCCGAACTTAGGCCGTCACGCGAGGGCGGGAATCAAACGAGGCCAGTTTTCTTCAAAGGAGGCCACCACCCGCTCACGCTCGTTCTTGCGTCGCCCTCACCGGTGGGCAAAACCAGCGGCGAGGGCGCGACGTGACCTCGCGTAGCGTGTCGAGCGCGAGGTCACGTCGCTCATGCCTCCACCCTTCGACGTGACGAGCTCTATCCAACACGCCCGAGCGCGACCGTTCACTGCGCGCGCCAGATCCTCACCTCGTTCTTGAGGACGTCGTCGGCTCTCTCGCTGCCGGGGTTGGAACTGCACGACGTCGCCCGTGCGTGGCCGTTCCGCACGCGGCGGGCTCGTCGGAGCGCGCCGGCAGGTCGCGGTCACCGCGTGCTGACGGCCGAACGCCTGGGGCTGCGCACGATGCCGCCTCTGCAGTAGCGTCGCCCGCCAGCGCGGCCCGACGACCACAGGGCCGGATCCGCCGACGGCGCGAGGGTAGCCGCTTCTGCCACATCGAACCTCCGTTGTCGCGGGGTTTCGGTTTCGGGGTGGAGCCTGAACGAGAGCCCGTGAGGAGGCCCGAAATGGTAATTCTGACGACCTGGTATCTCGTCGCGAGTTACCGGGATCTGGTCAGGTGTGGAAACCGCTCTGGTGACGCGCAGTTAGACCGCTTCGAGGGAGCGCCCGAGGGTCCGATTTCGGGGGGGCGCGAAGGGGTCGATTTGGTAATTTTGCGCGGGGTCGGCTGATGGTCTCCGGCAAGCCGCTGACTTCCGTTTTGTCGCGTACGTCTGTAACACGGCGGCGCGCGGCGGACACGACCGCGGGGCGGCCTGAGCCACACGGCGCGAGCTCGTCCCGGCGGACGTCGGGGCGGCGGCCTGGGCATGGAGCCGAGCACGCCGCGGGGCGCGAACTCGGCGCACGGGCCGCGGAGCTCGTCCAGGCGGGAGGCTGGCGCAAGGCGGAGCTCGCCCAGGTGGACGGCAGCGCGGCTCGCGGCCGGGGCGCTGGGCGAGGCCCCGCTCGACGGCCGGGCCGTGGGATCGCCGGAGGGGTCACCGCGCACACCGAGGTCACCTGATCGGGCCCTGCGAATGCCAGTCAGGTCACGGTGCCACTTGGGAACCGGCGTCCTCTTGGTCGCACGCTACATCAGACTTTAATGCCGCCGCCCTCGCCAGGCGCCGACTCTTGTACTGTGCTTTAACGCTCTTTAAAGTTGAACGGAAAATGAAGGCCTCGCCCTGGCAGGTTTGTGGTTCGGTGCTTTTGTAGACGCATGAGCTCGCGGCGCTGGTACGAGCTCGCGTGCGGAGTTGTCCGCGCGCCGAGCCACGTCCTGGAAGAGTGTTTCCAGATGAACAAGCAGACCCGGTGTCACCTGCGCGCGATCGCACGGCTGCACCCCGAGATCGGCAACCTCTGTGATCAGCTTGAAGCACCCTGGAACGCCGTGCGAAGGATCGCGCACGCGCCGGGGGCGGCGGCGCAGTGGGAGCGCGCGGAGCAGGTGCTCGGTCAGCTCGTGGAGAAGCGCCGGGCGACGGCGCCGCGCCGGTCGAGGCTGGAGGCTGCACGCCTGGAGGCGCTGAAGCGGATGGGACCGCCGATGGAGGGGGGAGGAAAACTTGCAAGCAGCCTGCGAGCCGCGTGGGTGGCGGCGGAGCGCGGGACGCGCGCGGTGCCGAGCCCACCTCCGGGCGATCGGCTGGCTCGTCTGCCGTGAAGCGCTGCCTGGCGGGAAGCGTGCCGGTCGAGCACATGACGCGGCGTCGCGTTGGATTTTCGCCGCGTACATCTCCCGTGCGTGCCTATCGCGCCTGCTCGCCGATCTCTCGCCGATCCCGTTCAGGGAGTAGGCGACGCTGGCGCACGGACGACGTCGTGCAGCTCCGCTAGAGCCCGAGCGGTCCTGGAGACCACGGGAGCTCCACCGTGGCGCCGACGGGGGGCGGCGCGACACGGCGGAGCTTCCCCTCGCGCCATGCCAAGAGCACGAGCCCCGGATCCTCAAGCGGAGCGCCCAGGTCGACGTCAATCTGTGACGGTCTCCCTTCCTCGACGGCCGAGACCCGGATCGTGGCGCCGCACTGAAGGAGCCGCTCGCCCCCGTGGAGCGGCGAGCCGGGAGAGCGATAGACCGTTTCGAACGGTCCGGTCAGCAGGGTGCTTGAGACAGGCGTGAGGGTGAACGACGAGGGGCCCGTGCGCGTGAGGTGGTGTGCGACCTTGGCCATCGACAGGTTCGACCAGCAGGAGAGCACGCCCGGAGACCTTACGGCGAACACCGCCCGCGGATACTCGGCCGCCATGGGATCGGACGCAGCGGCGACGAAGACTCGCTGTCCGGGGGCGGCGCCGATCTCCGCGTTGCGGGCGGCGTCCTCGACCTTGCGCGCGAGCTGGGCATGCGCGCGGGTGCCGATGATCAACAGGCACGGCGCGAGCGCGAGGTGCAAGACACCGAGGAGCGCGGCGCCGGCGCGGCGGCCCAAGGACGAGGTCCAGGGCGAAGGGCCGCGGCGGAGTCCCCGCGCGAGGAGCACGGCAAACAAGGGCGCGAAGCCGATGTTCGACGGCAAGAGGAGGCGCGCTCCAGGAAAGCCTCCGAGGGTCGTGACGAGCGCCATGACGGCGCCCGGGACGAGCCAGCGCAGCGCGGCCCGTTCCTTGTCGAGGATCAAGGGTAGGCACGCGCGGTAAAGCAGCGCGACGCACGCGGTGGCCGTGAGCCCGGCGAGGATGAAAGGGACCTTAGGTTGCGTGATCGAGAGGCCGCTGGGCACGAGCGCCACGGCATTGCCGAGGAGGATGGGCAGGCGCTCGGCAGCAGCGTGCGCGAACTCACCGGGGCTCGACAGCGGGTCGACGTACATGCTGCTGTTCGCGGCGCCGCCATCGATCGCGCGGTAGGCGGCGAAGTAGGCGACGAGGCCGAGCACCGGAGACGCGCGGAGGAGGCGAGCGCGCCACCTGGCCACGCAGCCGGGCCGCGCCGGACCCGCGAGCTGATAGGCGACCCAGTAAGCCGCCCCGCCGAGCGCCGCCTCGCTGCCGAGGAGCCCGATGCCGATGCCGAGCGGGCCGCAGTAACGCCCCGGTCGCCACCCCTCTTCGCTGTAACGAAGCCAGGCCAGCAGCCCGAGCACCGTCGAGAGCGTGGCGAGCAGCAGATGCTGGCAGGCGATCCAGCCGAACGGGGTCGCGTGATCCTCGTTGACGGCGAAGAGCAGCAGCGCAAGGGCGGCGGTCGCGCCCGGCAGCACCTTCCGGAACAGCCGTCCGACGGCGGCGATCAGCGCGAGATAGAGCGCGATAGAGACGAGGTGGTAGCCGAGCGGAGCGCTGCCAAAGACGAGGCGCTCGATGGTGAGCAGGGCGCTCGCCAGGGGACGGAACAGGTGGAGCTTGAGCTCAGGATGTGTCCACCAGGGCAATCCTGATGCCTCGATGAGCGCCTGTGTGTCGCGCGCGCCGCTAGGGGCAAAGTTGTAGAGATCGTACCATGGAGGACTGCCAGGATATGACCTCGCGAGGAAGCCGAGGATCATGTAATCGTCGGTGTGGAAGCCGATCGCGATGGACGGCAGCGCCAATGCGAACGCAACGAAAAGAACCGCTCTGAAGGCATACGGGTGACGAAGCCACCGCTCGATGCGGCCTGGAGTGTCCGATGTCATTTCGCCTCGGGACGTAGGGCAAGGTCGCGTTTCCGCAACGCGAAGGAGCACGGCACGTTGCCGCGGCGGGGCGGCAGCGCGGCTTCTAGAATAGATTGCGGCCTACGAACAGAGAAACGTACGCCGCATGTCCGCGTTGCAGCCGGGAGCTGCCGCTGTCATTGCGCGACGACCCGCTCGGTATGCGAACACCGGTCGAGGCCTCCTCAGGTGAGCCCGAGCTCCTGGCTCGATCGCCCGGACGTGGCGCCGTCCTCCTCAATGGCTGCACGGCCCGAGATCTTGGACCGCCCGAGATCATGGTTGACGTGCAAGGCGCATCAGGATATCCTCCGCCCCGTGCTGGTGCCTGAGCTTCGGCTCGGGCTTAAAAGGGAACCCGGTGAAAATCCGGGGCTGCCCCGCAGCGGTAAGTGAGAGCGACCTCCACGACGAGCACTGGCCCTCGGGCTGGGAAGCGGTGGACAGTAGGAACCCGGCGTAGCCGGAACGCTCACGAGCCCGAAGACCTACCAGCGCCCGGTCGTCGGGGAGATATCCGACGCCGGTTCGACCTGGAAGCCTCGAGGGAGGCGGGTAGGTCCGAATCCGGCGTAGTCCTGCGCCCGGCTCGGTTCCGACCCGTCCCCGCGTTGTCTTCCAGTCGCCCGCGGGGGCGAAGCGTCTGTCCAAGCCTTCTTCTATAGTGGGGTGCAGATTCGTGGGATACGGGCTCAGCCGCTAGGCAGTCGAGTGAGGCGTGCGAAGGTACGCCGCAGCGCGCCGAACGACGTGGATGAGCCCGTAGAGCACGAAGATGCGCGCCGCTGGATGGGTCCAGCGTACTCTACGCGGTCGACAGGCCTCTCTCTCGCGAATTCGGCGTGAGCGGTTCGATCCCGCCCCAGACGACGACGCAAACGAGGAGGCGCACACTGGCCAAAAATATCATCACGGCATGACGGGCGTCGCCTGGATGGTTGCGCGCGCGTGCGCGCCGGGGCCGTGATGCTCGACACAGCCGCTCGCGCGGATTTGGCAGCTTTGTTGGAGGCCTCAAGAGGATCCCCGAGTGCGAGAGGCCGTCCGGATGGAGCGGCACGCGCGACGTGCGTCCATGTCCGCCGCTCAGAAGGAGCGGAAAATCATCTGTCTTTGCCTTGTTTTGCGGTCGTCGCCATGACCGATATTATTGCGTGTTACGTTTGTTATAGATCGTGCTACCGTCTCTCGTGAGAGGAACGCCTTGTCTCCCCGTGCTTGTGTCGTGATCGCTGCGGTGTCTGCCTCGCTCCCGGCTCGGGTCGCGCTGGCGCAGGCTGCACCTGGACCCGAACCGGCCGGACCCGCGCGTGACGCCGCGGAGCCAGGCGCTGCCGTTCCGATAGAGGTCACGGTGAGGGCGAAGAAGGGCGAAGTGCAGGAGCATCGAGAGTCCGCGGAGGCCGTCTCGATCCTCGAGGTCGCGCGCACCAAGCGCCGGGCGGCGGACATGGGCGAGGTCTTGAACCAGGCTCAAGGCGTGAGCGTCGCCCGCGCAGGCGGGCTCGGCACCAGTGCGCGCTTCTCTCTCAACGGATTCTACAACGACCAGATCCGTGTCTTTCTGGACGGTGTGCCGCTCGAGCTCGCGGGGCTCGCCCTCGGGATCACCGGCGTGCCGGTCAACCTCGTCGAACGCATCGAGATCTACCGAGGGGTCGTCCCGATCCGCTTCGGAGCCGACGCGCTCGGCGGCGCGGTCGATCTGATCACTCCAAAGAGCTACTACGACACGGGCGGCGACGCATCGTACCAGGTTGGCTCGTTCGTGACCTACCGTGCCACCGTCGGCGCTCGCTACCGGCATGAGGAGAGCGGCTTCTTCGCTGCCGCGAGCGCGTTCATCGACTCGACACGGAACGACTATCCCACCCACGCCGAGATCCCGGACGAGGCGACAGGACGCCCTCGATCGGCGACCGTGCGCCGAGGACACGATGCCTACGGCGCGCGCGGCGCTTCGCTCGACGTGGGCCTCATCGATCGCGCATGGGTGAAGCGGCTGACGCTCCGCGCGTTCGCCTCCCACTATGACAAGGACCTGCAGCACAACGTGCTCATGTCGACGCCGTATGGGGCGGTCACCTACGGCGAGGGGCTTTACGGGGCAACGCTCCGCTACACGCAGCCGGAGGCCCTGTGGCATGGCCTGGACCTCGATCTCCTTGCCAGCGGCTCGCGACGCGTGACCGACTTCCGGGACATCTCCAGCGCCGTCTACGACTGGGAGGGCCGCGTCGTGGGGGGGCGGCGCAGGGCGGGCGAGATCGATGGGCGGGCCCGGAACCAGACGATCTGGCAGGAGAGCTTTCTCGGCAGGGGGCTCCTCACGTGGCACGCTGGACCGCAGCGCGCTCTCCGGCTCAATGTCTCGCCGACCTTCGTTACAAGCGCGGGGGTGGAGCGCGCGAAGCTCGCACCCGACGAGCCCGACCCCCTCGCAACCCGCCGCGATCTCTTCAAGCTCGTGGGCGGCCTCGAGTTTGACGCGAGCTTCCTCGGGGACCGCCTGCAGAACGTCGCCTTCGTGAAAGGCTACCTGATGCACGCCGCGTCGGATCAGGTGCTCGCGGGCAACGCGCTCGTCCCTGTGACCGTGGACGCGCTCCGGGCGGGAGCCGGCGATGGGGTGAGGCTCCATTTGAACGACTGGCTCTACGCGAAGGTGTCGTACGAGGCCGCGACGCGCCTGCCGGGCGCCGACGAGATCTTTGGCAACGGCATCCTCATCCAGCCGAACCCCGAGCTCAAGCCGGAGACCAGCCACAATGGAAACCTCGGACTCGCGCTCTCCCGCCGAAAGAACGGCCTCGGCGCGTTCAGCGGGGAGGTGAACGTCTTCGCCCGGTGGGCCGAGGATTTTGTCTACCTCCGCGGGGGCAACATGTACTTCCAGCACAAAAACGTGCATTCGGTGCGCGCGCTCGGGATCGAGGGGCAAGCGGGCTGGGTGTCGCCCGGCTCCTACTTCAGCGTCGAGGCGAGCGCGACCTATCAGGACCTCCGCAACACCTCCACCGAGGGGGAATTCGCCGAGATGGCCGGGGACCGCATCCCGAACCTCCCCTGGCTGTTCGGGAGCGCGAGGGCCCGCGCTCAGCTCTCCTCCGTCGCGACGCCGGGCGATCAGCTCGCCTTGGGCTGGACTACCCGCTACACGCACGAGTTCTTTCGGTTCTGGGAGAGCATCGCGCGTCGCGAGGACAAACCGGTGATCGAGGAGCAGCTCCTCCACACGGCTGACCTGACGTACGTGGTCCACGGCGCGACGACGGTCAGCTCGACGCTGGAGGTGCAGAACCTGACGGACGCGAAGGCGCACGATTTCTACGGTGTTCAGAAGCCCGGGCGCGCATTTTACTTCAAGGGAATGATCGAGCTTTGACGCGTGGATCGCAGGAGACCATGCGTTGGATGACGAAGAGGACACGCCGATGAACGACTCACCCAGAACAAGCTGTACCAAGGCGACGCTTGTGGCGCTCTCGCTCGCCGCAAGCGTCGCCGGTTGCGGGACCGACGACGAGCAGCAGGTGGGCGCCGGCGCGTACCCGAGCGGTCCGCTCTATGCGGTGACGACGATCCTCCAGGTGGGCCAGGACGCGACGTCGCTGCTCTTCGTGACGCCCTCCCTCGATGAGGGGCAGTCCGTCGACTACGCGCAGGCCGTCGAGATCCCTGACCAGGCGCACCTCTTCGGGATCGACGGAGAGAAGAAGGTCTATGCGCTGCTGCTGCAGACCCCGCAGCTCACGCGGTACGATCTCGATCCGTCGGGCAGGCTCGGCGAGGCGCAGGAACTCCGCTTCGATCGTCACGGCGTCGCCGGGGGCGCATCGACGCGATCGTTGCACTTCGTCTCCGAGACGAAGGCTTACCTGCTCGATGACAGCTCGCTCCAGGCCATCGCCTGGAACCCCAAGGAGATGGCGATCCAGAAGGCCATCGACCTTGGCGGGTTGAAGCGCGAGGGGTGGATCCCGTACTTCGACTATATCCCCAAGCGCAGGGGCAAGGAGCTCGTCGTCATCGCGCTCTACTACGACCAGAACTTCAGCAAGATCCTCCCCGAGACCTCGGCGGCCCTCATCGACGTCGAGACGGACGAGGTGACCTACGTGCACGACGAGCGCTGCGGCGGCGTCTCGAACTCGATGATCGCGCCCTCGGGCGATCTCTACCTGGGGAGCGACCCCTACAACGCCGCGCTGAACGTCATCGGCGGGGACGAGGCCAGCAAGACAGGGTGCCTGATCCGCATGCGCGCGGGCGAGGATGCCTTCGACCCGGACTTCTTCGTCAACGTCTCGGACCTCACGGGGGGCTTCCCCGGCGGCGGGATCGTGCCCGGCGCGGGCAGCACGGCGTACCTGCGCGCGTACGACGAGAGCTTGTTCCCCATCTCCCCGACGACCGATGCGCTGTCGCTCTACGCTGCCGCCTCGTGGAAGTGGTGGAAGATCGACCTTGAATCGCTCACGACCGCGACAGTCGTGGAGGGCGTGCCGCCTGGCTCGGGGGTCGTGAAGTACTTGAGCGCGGACAGCCGTGTTTTCGCCTCCGACACGAACGCGGATTACAGCGAGACGACGTTACAAGACATGAGCGTCGAAGCGGATCCCGTGAAAGGGATCCTGATCAATGGGCTTGTGACAGGACTCGTGCGCGCGCGCTGAGCTGCGGCGACGCCTATCAGGAAGGGAAAGCGGGTGATCTCATGATCACAGGCTCGTCACGTCCACTTGCCGCCCGTGCCGCGGGAGGCACCGGGCTACTCCATGCGCTCGTCGAAGAGAGCGCTCGCCGCCACGCGGACAAGCTGGCCCTCGCCGATCGCCGCAAGGCCTACTCGTACCGCGAGCTCATGGCGCGGGCCTCCGGGCTCGCGCGGACGCTGCGCGCCCGCGGTGTGCGGCCAGGGAGCTTCGTGGCCGTCTGCTGTACGCCGAGCCCGGAGATGGTGATCGCCCAGCTCGCCGTCCTGCTCGCGGGCGGCGCGTACCTCCCTCTGGATCCGCGGTGTCCGCAGCAGCGGCTGTCGTTCATGCTCGAGGACTCAGGCGCCGAGATCCTGCTCGCGGACCGCGGAGGGATCGAGGCCGACGTCGTCTTGCGGATCGACCGGCCCGACGGGGAAGGGAGCGGGGTGGTGGAGGAGGCGGCGCCGAAAGCGCGAGACCCATGGCGACCGCCGGCCGCGGACGACCTGGCCTATCTCATCTATACGTCGGGATCGACCGGAGAGCCCAAGGGGGTGATGATCGAGCACCGTGCGATCGTCAATTTCGTCCTCTGGGATATCGAGACCTTCGGGCTCGGTCCTCACGACCGCGTGAGTCAGGTGTTCGCGCCGTCGTTCGATGGGAGCGTGTGGGAGATCTGGCCCGCGCTCGTGAGCGGGGCGAGCCTGCATTTCGCTGATCGGGCCGACTACGGCAGGCCTGGCGCGCTCTATCGCTGGCTGGCGGAGGAGGCGATCACCTGCTGCAGCTTGCCGACGCCGCTCGCCGAGACGCTGCTTCGAGAGCCCGCGCCGCCGAGGCTGTCGCTGAAGAAGATGCTCGTGGGGGGCGATCGCCTGCGTGCCTATGCGCCCCGGGGCGTGCCCTTCGAGCTCCATAACCTGTACGGGCCCACGGAGGCGACGATCGTCGCGACCTGGGGCAGGGTGGCGGAGGCACCGGACGGCGACCAGCGTCCTCCGCACGTCGGAAAGCCGATCGCCAACGTGCATGTCCGCCTCCTCGATGAGGCACTCCAGCCGGTGCCCCCTGGAGCCGTGGGGGAGCTCTACATCGGTGGAGCAGGGGTCGCGCGGGGCTACCACAACCGGCCTGAGCTCACCCGGTCCCGGTTCATTCGAGACCCCTTCGACACTGGCTCGGCGTGCGACGGCCGCCCGCCGGAGACGCCGAAGGAGGGGCGCCTCTACCGCACCGGCGATCTCGCGCGCCTCCGGCCCGACGGGAACATCGACTTCCTCGGGCGCATCGATCACCAGGTCAAGCTGCGCGGGCATCGGATCGAGCTTGGCGACATCGAGGTCAACCTCGCCGCCCATCCCGGCCTGAAGACGGCCTTCGCCATGCTCCATGCCTCGTCCGCGGGCGAGAGGATCGTCGCCTATGCGGTTCCGGTGAGCGCCGAGGGCGCTCCGGCCGCGGAGGAGGTACTGGCGTTCGCGGCGGAGCGGCTGCCGGCGTACATGGTGCCGAGCCAGCTGATCCTGCTGCGCGAGCTGCCTCTCACGCTGAACGGCAAGATCGATCGAGGCCGGTTGCCTTCCCCGGACGCCGGCAGGACGGGGGTGGCGGCGGACGGCGCCTCGTTCGCCGGCAGCATGGCGCTCCTGTGGGCGAGGGCGCTCGGCGTCGAGTCGGTCGGTGAGGAAGACAGCTTCTTCGCCCTCGGGGGGCACTCCATCGCGGCGCTCTCGGTCCTCGCGGAGGTCGACCGCGCCTTTGCGGTCCGCGCGAGCCTCTCCGATCTCATCGAGGCGCCCACGCTCGCGTCGTTTTGCCGGCGGCTCGAGGAGCGGTATCTTCAGACGAACGCGCTCGGCGTGCGCTCCCTCCCGCGCGCCCTCGCGCGGCCGGCCGAGGCGCACGAGCCCTTCGAGCTCACCGGCGTGCAGCACGCTTACTGGCTCGGACGCCACGAGATCTTCGAGCTCGGCGGCGTCGCCACGCACATCTATGTCGAGCTGGAGGGAACGTTCGATGTGGCGCGGCTCGAGCAGGCATGGCGCAGGGTCGTGGAGCACCATCCGATGCTCCGCGCGGTCATCCGCTCGGACGGTCGTCAGCAGGTGCTGGAGCACGTGCCACCCTACGAGATCGCGACCTACGATCTCGGCGGCGCGAGCGCCGCGGAGGCAGGCGCCCACGTGGAGCGGCTCCGCGACGAGCTCTCCCATCAGGTGCTCCCCGCCGAACGGTGGCCGCTGTTCGACATCCGGGCCACGCGGCTGCCCGGCGGAGCGCAGCGCCTTCACCTGAGCTTCGACGCCCTCATCCTGGACGCGCAGAGTCTGTTTCGCGTCGTCGAGGAGTGGCGCCGCCTCTACGAGGATCCAGGCCGGCTCCTCCTGCCGAGCGCCACGTCCTTCCGGGACTATGTCATGGCGCTCGAGGCGCTCAAGCGCACGGAGGCCTACGCCGCATCCGCCGCGTACTGGAGAAAGCGCGCCCCCTCGCTGCCTCCGGGCCCCGAGCTGCCGCTCGCGAAGGACCCCTGGACGTTGCAGCGGCCGAGGTTCGGGCGCCGGCGCTTCGAGCTCGATCAGGACGCCTTTCGGTCCTTTCGCCAGAAGGCGCACGCCGCGGGGCTCACCGAGGCCGCGGTCCTCCTGAGCGTGTACGCGGAGGTGCTGTCGGCCTGGAGCAAGTCGCCGCATTTCTGCCTCAACCTGACGCTGTTCAACCGCCTTCCCCTGTGCGACGACAGCGATCAGCTCGTCGGCGACTTCACGTCGATCACGCTGCTCGAGGTCGACCACCGCGCGGGCGAGAGCTTCCTGGAGCGCGCCCGGGCCCTTCAACAGCGGCTCTGGGCGGACCTCGACCACCGGCTCTACAGCGGCGTCGAGGTGCTGCGCGATCGGATGGCCCAGGGCCGCCGGCAGGTCGCCGCGCCGGTCGTGTTCACGAGCGAGCTCGGGTTCGAGGCGCTCGGGCGAGACGCTGGGGCGATCGAGCGGTTCGGCCGGGAGGTCGACGCGATCACCCAGACGCCGCAGGTGTGGATCGACCTGCAGGTCGTGGACCGCGGCGGCGCGCTCATCGCGTGCTGGGACGCCGTCGAAGAGCTGTTCCCGCCGGGCGTCCTGGACGCGATGTTCGAGGCGCTCCGCGGCGCGGTCGGGCGGCTCGCGCGGAGCGACGACGCCTGGAGACAGCGGGCCTGGGTGCCAGGCGCTCCGCCCACGGCCCTGCCGGAGGTCGTCGGGCCTCGCGGGCCCGATGCCCTGCTCCACGATGGCTTCGTGGCCTGGGCGGCGAGGGCGCCGGAGCGCGTCGCGGTGGTCACGGGCGAGCGCTCGCTGCGCTACGGCGAGCTGCTCGGGCTGGCCCGGGGGGTCGCGGCGGCGATCCTCGGAGAGCGCGGCGATGGCGAGTTCGTCGGCGTCGTCCTACCGAAAGGATTGGAGCAAGTCGTCGCGGCGCTCGGCGCCTCGATAGCGGGCCGCGCCTACGTCCCCCTCGATGCCTCGCTTCCGGCAGAGCGGCGATTCGCGCTCATGCGTCAGGCGGGCATTCGTACCGTGCTGACGCTCCCTCGTTTCTCGCGCGAGCTCTCCTGGCCCGCTGGGACGCGCTGCATCGAGATCGACGAGCGCGAGCTGTCGCGGCAAGCCGGCGATCTCCCGCCGCGCCGTAGCCCGACCTCCCCTGCATACGTCATCTACACGTCCGGCTCGACGGGGGTGCCCAAGGGCGTCGTGATCGAGCACCGGAGCGCGGTCAACACCGTCGAGGACATCAACGATCGCTTCGGCGTGGGGCCGGACGATCGCGTCTTCGGCATCTCGTCGCTCGGCTTTGATCTGTCGGTCTACGACGTCTTCGGCCCGCTCAGCCGCGGCGGCGCCGTCGTGCTTCCGGACGAGGAGAAGCTCAAGGATCCGGGCCACTTTCGCCACTGCCTCTCGGAGCACGGGGTCACCATCTGGAACTCCGTCCCGTCGCTCGCGGGCCTGCTCGTGGAGACGGCCGGCGACGCCTCGGCGGCGCGCGCGCTCGGCTCCCTGCGGCTCATCCTGATGAGCGGCGACTGGATCCCGGTCGATCTGCCGGCGCGAATCCGCCGCCTGAATCCGCGCGTCCAGATCGTCAGCCTTGGCGGCGCCACCGAGGCGTCGATCTGGTCGATTCACCACGTCATCGGGGAGGTCGACCCGTCGTGGCGCAGCATCCCTTACGGTCGGGCGCTCGCGCGCCAGAGCGTCGAGGTGCTGGACGCGCAGCTCCGGAGGCGCCCTACGTGGGCTGTCGGCGAGCTGTTCATCGGGGGAGTCGGCGTGGCGCAGGGCTACCTGAACGACCCGGAGCGCACAGCGGCATCGTTCATCGTCCACCCCGCGACCGGCGAGCGCCTCTACCGCACAGGAGACCTCGGCCGCTCGCTCCCGAGCGGCGAGATCGAGTTCCTCGGGCGCCAGGACCAGCAGGTCAAGATCAACGGCTACCGCGTCGAGCTCGGCGAGATCGAGGCCGTGCTCCAGCGCTGCCCCGGCGTGCGCGCCTGCGCGGTCGCGGCCCCCGAGGCAGCGCGCGGACGGCGGCTGGTCGCCGGGGTCGTGCTCGCGGAGGAGGCCGTGGGAACGGGCGATCTGCGAGCTCACCTCGCGCGCCACCTGCCGGAGTACATGGTGCCGTCGTCTCTGCGCGTGGTGAGCGAGCTGCCGCTCACGCCGAACGGCAAGGTCGATCGGGCTGCGCTCGCGCGTCTGTGCGATGCGTCGGACGCTGCGCTGCCGGAGGCGCAGCCCGAGGGCGAGATCGAGGCGGTCATCCGCAGCATCTGGGGCGAGGTGCTACGGCGGCCGGAGGCGTCGATCGACGTCACTCGGAACTTCTTCGACATCGGCGGCGATTCGGTCTCCGCGATCCATGTGCTGGCCCGGATCAAGGAGCGGTTCGGGGTCGAGCTCCCGGTCATCGCCGTCTTCGAGCACCCGACGGTGCGGGCCATCGCGGACGTCCTCCGCAAGGCGGAGGCGCCGTGCGGCGGCGAAGGCATCGGGGCGATGGAAGCGGGGCCGCCAGGGAACGGGGCTCCACCCGTGCAGGTGCTTCCGGAGGAGCGGGCTGAGCGCCGTCGTGCGGCGGCCGTGCGCCTCCGGCGCCGGGGGACGTGAGGGATGGCTGGCTCAAGGAGGGACGCGGTGGACAGCAGCGCTGATCGTCAGGATGGCTCCGGCGAGTGCGACCTCGGGGTCGCCATCATCGGTATGGCCGGCAGGTTTCCCGGCGCGGACAACGTGGACGCGTTCTGGGACGACCTCGTCGCTGCGCGCGACGTCCTCACGCGCTTCCACGACGGGCCGGAGCGTCGAGAAGGCGGGCGGCGCTACGTCGACGCGGGGTACATCCTCGGCGATATCGCCGGCTTCGATGCCGGGTTCTTCGCGATGACGCCCCGCGAGGCCGCGGTGACCGATCCGCAGCACCGGCTCTTCCTGGAGTGCGCGTGGGAGGCGCTCGAGCACGCCGGCTACGTCGACGAGGCGCGCGGCACGATCGGCGTGTACGCGGGCGCGAACTTCAATACGTACCTGTACAACGTCTGCCGCGCGCCGTTTTACGAGGACATCGCCAGGCAGCTCGAGGTCGTGATCGGCAACGACAAGGACTACCTGGCTACGCGCGTCTCGTACAAACTCAACCTCACCGGCCCGAGCGTGTCGGTGCAGACCGCCTGCTCGAGCTCGCTCGTCGGCGTCGCCCTGGCCGCGCAGGCGCTGCTGAACCAGCAGTGCGATCTCGCCGTGGTCGGCGGGGTCGGCGTCCGCGCGAAGCAGGAGGTGGGGTACTGGACGGACCCCGACGAGGGGCTCCTCTCGGGGGACGGGAGGTGCCGGCCCTTCGACGCGGAGGGCTCGGGCGTCGTCGAGGGCAACGGCGTCGCGGTCGTCGTGCTGAAGCGGCTCTCGGAGGCGCTCGCAGATCGCGACACGATCCACGCGACGATCCGGGGCTTCGCCATCAACAACGACGGAGCGGGCAAGATCGGGTACACGGCGCCGAGCGTCGCGGGTCAGCAGAAGGTCATCGGCGAGGCGCTCGCGCTCGCGGCCGTCGACCCGAGCACGGTGGCCTACGTCGAGGCGCACGGGACGGGCACGCGGCTCGGCGATCCGATCGAGGTGGAGGCGCTGGGCCGGTATTACGGGCGAGCGGCGGGGGCGCGCTGCGTCCTTGGCTCCGTGAAGTCGAACATCGGACACCTCGACGCCGCCGCGGGGGTGGTCGGCCTGATCAAGGCGACGCTCTGCCTGAAGCACCGCTTCTTGCCGGCGACGCTCCACTATAAGCGACCGAACCCGGCGGCGCGTCTCGAGGAGCTGGGCTTCTCCGTGCTCTCGCGGGGGGAGAGCTTCCCCGCGCCTGAGCGCGGTGCGCGGCGCGCCGCGGTCAGCTCGCTCGGGATCGGCGGCACGAACGCGCACGTGGTGCTCGAAGAGCCTCCCTCCGCAGAGCGCGCGCGACCCGTGGCGCCCGCTCCGGAGCTCCTTGTGGTCTCGGCGCGCTCGCGGGCCGCGCTCGAGTCGGCTTGCCAGCGGCTCGCGGACCACCTCGCAAGGACGCCGGGGCTGCGGTTCGCCGATGTCGCTTACACCTTGCAGGTCGGCCGCAGGACGTTCGAGCACCGGCGGTTCGTCGTGGCGCACGACGTCGCGGACGCGGCGCGCGCGCTGACGGACCCCCGGCGCTTCGTCGAGGGTGACGCGCCCGCCGGCGAAGCGCCCGTGGCGGGCAGTGCGGATGCGCGCGCGACCGCGAAGGAGCGCCTCGGGCGCGCGTGGCTCGCGGGCGCGCCGGTCGATTTTCGCAGCGAGTGGGCGGGACGGGAGGAGGTCGGCCGCGTCCCGCTGCCGACCTACCCGTTCGAGCGAGAGCGTCACTGGATCGATGCGCCGGCGTCCGAGCCCGGGCCGGCGCGAGGGGCCACGACGGAGCGACGACCCGTGGCGGAGTGGCTCTACGCGCCCTCGTGGAGGCGCTCGCCGCCGATCGGCGAGCGCTCGACGAAGCCGCGGCGCTGGCTCGTCTTCGCGGATCGTTCCCGGCTGGCTGCGGCGCTCATCGAGGCGCTCGAGCAGAGGTCGAACGATGTCATCGTCGTGAGCCCGGGCGCAGCGTTCGCCAAGGTCGGCACGGGCCGGTTCCAGATCGATCCGTCGTCGCGCGCCGACCACGATCGGCTGCTGGAGGAGGTCTCCGCGAGCGGAGCGGCTCCGCCCAGCGTGCTCCACCTCTGGAGCCTGACCGAAGACAGCGCGGGGCCGCTGACGTTCGAGGAGCAGCAGCGCCTCGGCTTCTTCGGCCTCCTGCGCCTCTCGCAGGCGATCGCGGCCCGGGGCGCGGGCGACGCGGTTCACGTCGTCGTGCTGACGGATCAGCTCTTCTCGGTGCTGGGCGACGAGCGCATCGTGGCGGACAAAGCGACGCTGCTGAGCGCGTGCAGTGTCCTCCCGCAGGAGATCCCGTCGCTGAGGTGCCAGGTCGTCGACGTCACCGGCTGTGGGACAGGCCTCGTGGAGCACCTCCTCCGCGAACTCGGAGCGGGTGGCGACGAGGGCGAGCGCGCGGATCGGGGATCGGCGTCCGCCGTCCGCGTTGACGAGGGTCGGGGATCGGCGTCCGCCGTCCGCGTTGACGAGGGTCGGGGATCGGCGTCCGCCGTCCGCGTTGACGAGGGTCGGGGATCGGCGTCCGCCGTCCCCTTCGTCGCCTACCGGAACCTCCACCGCTGGGTCGCCGCTTATGAGCCGATCCGCGTGTTCCCCTCCGTTGCACGGTCGCGGCTGCGGGATCGCGGCGTCTACCTCGTCGTCGGCGGGCTCGGAGCGGTCGGCATGGCGCTCTCGGAGCACCTCGCGCGCGCCGCGCGGGCGCGGCTGATCGTGACCAGCCGCGCGGGCCTGATCCCGCGGGACGCGTGGGACGCGTGGGTGCGCTCCCACGACCCGAGCGATCGGGTGAGCAGGCAGATCGCCGCGGTCCAGCGCCTCGAGCGCCTCGGCGCCGAGGTCCTCGTCCTGCCGGCTGACGTCGCCGACGAGGAGCGGATGGCGGGCGTGGTTGCGGAGGCGCACCGCCGCTTCGGCGCGCTCCACGGGGTCGTCCACGCGGCCGGGACGGTGGGGCCCGAGATCTTCCGGGACGCACGGGAGACCGGGCCCGAGCATGCCCGCGCGCACTTCCGAGCCAAGGTGGAGGGGACGCGCGTGCTCGACAGGGTGCTCTCGCGAGAGCTCGACTTCGTGCTCCTCTGCTCGTCGCTCTCGACGATCCTCGGGGGCATCGGCTTCGCGGCCTATGCGGCTGCCAACCACTTCCTGGACGCGTTCGCGGTCGAGCGCAGCCGGAAGGGCGACACCCCCTGGATCGCGGTCGACTGGGACGCCTGGCAGCGCTCCGCCGCGTCGCCGACCTCGACCGCGATCCGGCCGGAGGAGGGCGGCGAGGCGCTGGAAGCCATCCTGTCGCTTGGCACCGCCGGGCAGGTCGTCGTGTCGACCGTCGATCTCGCGGCGCGGTTGGAGCAGATCCAGCGCCGCCTCACATCGGCCGCGGCGAGGGGAGGGGAGGCGCCGCAGGGGCTCGTGGACCCTGCCCCGCCGCGCCGGACTGCGGGGCGGCCTGCGCTGGGCGTGAGCTATGCGCCGTCGAGGAACGACCTCGAGCACTGCCTCGTCGACATCTGGCAGGACGCGCTCGGCGTTGAGCCCATCGGGATCCACGACGCGTTCCGCGATCTCGGCGGAGAGTCGCTCGCGGCGATGCCGCTCGTTGCGCGTATCGCGGAGAGCTTCCGCGTGAAGCTGCCCATCGCGAGGTTCTTCGCCGCATCGACGATCGCCGGGCTCGCCGACGCCATCGTCGAAATCGACCCCGTAGCGGGGCGGGCGATGGCCATCGCGACCGCCGTCCAGAAGGTCAAGCGCATGAGCCCGGACGAGGTCCGGCGCGCGCTCGACGCTGCCCAGAATCGCTGAGCGCAGGAGGCAACCATCATGTCGCTATCAGGCTTCGATCTGTCCGATGAACAACAGAAGCTCGTCGCGATGCTCCTCGGCCAGCAGGGCATCGCGTCCGACGAGAGCGCCGGCCCGAAGCTCCACGTGGATCTGGAGCGCCGGAACGAGCCCTTCCCCCTGACGGACGTGCAGGGTGCGTACTTCCTCGGGCGGAGCGGGCACTTCGAGCTCGGCAACGTCGCGTGCCACGGCTACCAGGAGCTCGACGTCCAGGGCCTCGATGTGGAGCGCTACGAGGAGGCGTGGAACCGGGCCGTCGCGCGGCACGACATGCTGCGCGCCGTGGTGAACCCCGGCGGGACGCAGACCGTCCTCCGCGAGATCCCGCGCTTCCGCGTCGACGTGGTCGACCTCCGCCGCCGGACGCCCGAGGAGCGCGAGCTGGCGCTCCGGGAGGTGCGCGACGCGATGTCCCATCGGGTACCGGACCCGCACCGCTGGCCCATGTTCGCGGTCCGCGTAGCGCGGCTCGACGAAGATCGCGCGCGCATCCACATCAGCTCGGACGCGCTGCTCCTCGACGGCCACAGCGCGGCGCTCCTGCAGGGCGAGATCCGCCGCTTTTACGAGGATCCCGCGTTCGATCCCCCGCCGCTCGCGGTCTCCTTCCGCGACTATGTGCTCTACCTGCGCGCGCAGCAGGATACCGAAGAGTGGCGCGAGTCCGAGCGTTACTGGAAGCGCCGCGCCGAGACCCTGCCGCCGGCGCCCGAGCTGCCGCTCCGCGTGCGGGCCTCCGACATCGAGCGCCCGCGCTTCGTCCGCCGGCAGCGCCGCCTGGAGCCCGCGGTGTGGTCTCGGCTCAAGGACCGGAGCCGGGAGCTCGGCGCCACGTCGTCCGTGCTCGTGCTGGCGGCGTTCGCCGAGGTGCTGCGCCGCTTCGGCAGGCGGCGCGATTTCACCGTCAACCTGACGATCTTCGATCGGCACCCGGTCCATCCCGAGGTCGACCGCATCGCCGGCGACTTCACCAGCACGCTCCTGGTCGAGGTCCGCGATGGCGGCGCGACCTTCGCCGAGCGCGTGCGCGCCCTCCAGGAGAGCTTCCTCCGCGATCTCGAGCACCGCCGGGTGAGCGGCATGCACGCGCTCCGCCACTACGCGCACGTGCACCGCCGAACGGGGGCCGCGCTCATGCCGGTGGTGTTCACAAGCATGCTCGCGATCGGCCCCGCCGGCTGCGCCGCCGCCCCCGCCGGCCACCTCGGTGAGCTCACGTACTCGGTCACGCAGACGCCGCAGGTGCTCCTCGATCACCAGCTCCACGAGGACCACGGCGCGCTGATCCTTGCCTGGGACGCGGTGGAGGACGCGTTCGCTCCGGGGGTGCTGGACGCGATGTTCGCGGCGTACGTGGGGCTGCTCGAGCGGCTCGCCGAGGACGGCTCCTCGGCGTGGCAGGAAAAGCGCCCGGTCGGTCTGCCCGCCGAGCAGACCGCGCTGCGCAGGCGCCAGAACGCCACGGGCGCGCCGGAGAGCGGCGATCTGCTGCACAGCGCCTTCCGCCGGAACGCGCAGGCGCACCCCGAGCGCGAGGCGCTCGTCTGCGAGGATCGGCGCCTCTCGTACGGCGAGCTCGCCGAGCGTGCGGCGTGGCTCTCGGCGCGCCTGCGCGCGCGCGGAGTAGCCCCCGGCGAGCTCGTGGCGGTCGTGATGGAGCGCGGCTGGGAGCAGGTGGTGGCCGTGCTCGCCGTGCTCGAGGCGGGCGGTGCCTACGTGCCCATCGACGCGACGCTGCCCGAGAGGCGCATCCACGCCTTGCTCGAGGCCACGCGGGCGCGCGTCGTGCTCGCGCAGTCGTGGGTCAAGGAGCGCCTCGCGCTGCGCGGCCACGCCGCCGTCGAGACGGTCGACGACGCGGGCCGGTGCGCGCCCTCGCGGGACGCGCCGAGGCAGACGCGCGAGGACGTCGCCTACGTCATCTACACCTCCGGCTCGACCGGCACGCCGAAGGGCGTCGTCATCGAGCACCGGAGCGCCGTCAACACGATCGAGGACATCAACGAGCGCTTCGATGTTGGCCCCTCCGATCGCGTCTTCGGCGTCTCGTCGCTGAGCTTCGACCTGTCGGTCTACGACGTCTTCGGCACGCTCGCGGCGGGCGGCTGCCTGGTGATGCCCGGCCGAGGCCACGACAAGGATCCCGAGCGCTGGCTCGCGCTCGCGCAGCGCGAACGGGTGACGCTCTGGAACAGCGTGCCGGCGCTCCTGCAGATGCTGGTCGACTTCGCCCAGGGGCGCGGCGCTTCGCTCGCGTGCCTGCGGGTCGCGCTCCTGAGCGGCGACTGGATCCCGCTGGATCTCCCCGAGCGGCTGCGCAAGGTTGCGCCCGGCGTCCGTGCCGTGAGCCTCGGGGGCGCGACGGAGGCGTCGATCTGGTCGATCGTTCACCCGATCGAGGGCGCGCTGCCGGGCTGGACGAGCGTGCCGTACGGCCGGCCGCTGCGGAATCAGCGCTGGTACGTGCTCGACGAGCGGATGGAGGAGTGCCCGGACCACGTGACCGGAGAGCTCTACGTCGGCGGTCTCGGCCTCGCCCGCGGCTACTGGGACGATCCGACCAGGACCGCCGAGCGCTTCGTGACGTGGGCGGGGACGGGCGAGCGGCTGTACAGGACGGGGGACCTGGGTCGCTACCGCGAAGGCGGCGTGCTGGAGATCCTCGGCCGCGAGGACCAGCAGGTGAAGGTGGGCGGCCACCGGATCGAGCTCGGCGAGATCGAGGCGGCGCTCGTGGAGCACCCGAGCGTGAGGGAAGCGGTCGTGGCGGCGCAGGGAGAGGCGCAGGACAGCCAGAAGCAGCTCGTCGGCTACGCGACGCTGCGTCCGGGGGCGCAGGCCAGCGAGGCGGAGCTGCTGCAGCACCTGCGCGAGCGGCTGCCGCAGCACATGATCCCGCGGCACATCCGGCAGCTCGACGCGCTGCCGCTCTCGGCCAACGGCAAGGTCGACCGCCGCGCGCTTCCCAAGGTCGACGTGAGCGACCGCTTGGGCGAGTACATCGCGCCGCGCACCGACCTCGAGCGCACGCTCGCCGGGGTCGTCGCCGAGGTGCTGCGCCTCCCCCAGGTGAGCGTCAAGGCCCGCTTCCTCGAGCTTGGCGCGACCTCCCTCGCCCTCGTCGAGGTCCACAAGGTTCTCGAGGCGCGGCTCGGCCGAGAGATCGCCGTGCTCGACCTGTTCGAGCACGGGAGCGTGGCCGCCCTCGCGGCGCGCCTGGATATGGCCTGCCGCGACGTCGGTCCTGCAGCTGGCGAGGGCGCCGCGCGAGCGACCGAGGACCCCGTGAGCCTCGCGCGCCTGCAAGGAGCGCGGCGCCGGCAGCAGCGCGCGCGGGGTCGCTCGACCGAGAACGAGAGCGAGAGCGAGGAGCAGCGATGAGCGAGGACAGGCTCTTGGACGAGACGAACGCGGTTGCGATCATCGGCATGGCGTGCCGGTTCCCCGGCGCGAAGACCGTTGACCAGTTCTGGGACAACCTCCTGCATGGCAGGGAGTCGATCGCGCGGTTCTCGATCGACGAGCTCCGCGCCGCCGGCGTCCCGGAGGAGCTCGCGAAGCACCCCGACTACGTGCCGGCAGGCGGCGTGCTCGACGACGTCTACGCCTTCGACGCGGCGCTCTTCGGCTACGCGGAGGGCGAGGCCGAGCTCATCGACCCGCAGCAGCGCCTCTTTCTGCAGTGCGCGTGGGAGGCCCTCGAGGATGCCGGCTACGCGCCGCGCGGCGTCTCGGTCCCGACCGGCGTCTTCGCCGGATGCAGCGCGAGCACGCACCTCCCGCCCGCGCTCCTCGACCCGAGGGAAGGAGCGACGGCGAGATCCCTCCGCCTGCTCACGGCGAACGACAAGGACTACCTGGCCACGCGCGTCTCGTACAAGCTCGACCTCAAGGGGCCGAGCCTCACGGTCCAGACGGCGTGCTCGACCTCGCTCGTGGCCGTGCACCTCGCCGCTCAGTCGATCCTGAGCGGCGAGTGCGCGATGGCGCTCGCGGGCGGCGCGACGATCACGCTGCCTCAGGAGGTCGGCTACCTCTACCAGGAGGGGTTGATCCTCTCGCCCGACGGGCGGTGCCGCGCCTACGACGAGCGAGCGGCGGGCGTGGTCGGGGGCAACGGCGTGGGCGTGGTCCTGCTCAAGCGCCTCGCGGAGGCGATCGCCGACGGCGATCCCATCTGGGCGGTGCTGCGCGGCTCGGCCGTGAACAACGACGGCGCGGACAAGATCGGCTACACCGCGCCGAGCGCCGAGGGGCAGGCGCGGGTCATCGCCGAGGCGCTCGCGGTCGCCGATGTCTCCGCCGCGAGCGTCGGCTACCTCGAGGGGCACGGCACCGGCACGCCGCTCGGCGATCCGATCGAGGTGCAGGCGCTCACGCGCGTCTTCCGTGCCGAGACCGACGCGCAGTCGTTCTGCGCCCTCGGCTCGGTGAAGAGCAACATCGGGCACCTCGACGCTGCGGCCGGCATCGCGAGCCTGATCAAGGCCGCCCTCGTGGCTCACCACGGGCAGATCCCCCCGAGCCTCCACGTCGATCGGCCGAACGCGAAGATGGAGATCGAGCGGTCCCCCTTCTATCTCGCCAAGGAACGGCGCTCCTGGCCCGCCGGCGCCACGCCTCGTCGCGTCGGCGTCAGCTCGTTCGGGTTCGGCGGCACGAACGCGCACGCCGTCCTGGAGGAGCCGCCCCGGCGCGGGCGTCGCGAGTCTTCGTCCCGCGTTCGCCCTGTGGTGACGCTGTCGGCGATGAGCGACGAGCGCCTCCTCGCGCTCGCGGGCGCCTACTGCGATCGCCTCCGCGGCGGCGGCGGGCCGACCCACGAGGTCGCCGACGTCGCGTACACCACCAACGTCGGCAGGCACCACTTCACGCGCCGCCTGGCCATCGTCGCGGACTCCCACGACGAGCTGCGGCGTGCTCTGGGGTCCGGGGCGGAGGGCGCCGAACGGCGACCCGGAGCCCCGAGCGTCGATCCGAACGCGCGCCGCTTCCAGAGCAGCGGCGCGCACTCTCTCTCGGGCATCAAGCCGGTCTTCCTCTTCACCGGTCAGGGAGCGCAATACGCGGGGATGGCGAGGGGGCTCTACGAGGCGCACCAGCCGTTCCGGGCCGCGTTCGACCGCTGCGCAGCCGTCCTGCGCGACCGGTTCGACCTCGTCCGGATGGTCACCTCGCTCGACGGGGGCGAGAGGCTCAAGGAGACGCGCTACGCGCAGCCGTGCCTGTTCTCCGTCGCGTTTGCGCTCTCCGAGCTCTGGAAGGCCTGGGGCGTCGCGCCGGCCGCCGTGCTTGGCCACAGCGTCGGCGAGCTCGCGGCCGCCGCCGTGGCCGGCGTGCTGAGCCTGGAAGACGCGCTCCGGCTCACCGCCGTGCGCGGCGAGCTCATGCACGGCGCGCCCGGTCCAGGGGAGATGGTGGCCGTGTTCGCGCCGCGCGGGCTCGTCGAGGACCAGCTCGCGGGCGGATCGGGGCCGGTCGCCATTGCGGCGATCAACGGCGAGGAGCGCGTCGTCATCTCGGGCGCGCGGGACGCCGTGCGGAAGCACGTCGAGGCCTTCGAGCGCCGGGGCGTCACCACCCGCCCGCTCCACGTCGCGCACGCCTTCCACTCGCCGCTGATGGAGCCTGTCCGCGACCCGCTGCGGCGCGCGGCCGAGGTCCCGCACCACCCTGCGAGCATGGCCCTGTTCCTGAACGTGGGCGGCCGGGTGCTCCGGCCCGGAGAGCGGCTCGACCCCGCATACTGGCCGGAGCAGCTCCTCTGCCCGGTGGAGTTCGCGCGCTGCCTCGGGCTCGCCGCGCGCGAGGGCCACCGCGTGTTCCTGGAGATCGGACCTCAGGCCGTGCTGACGAAGCTCGGCGCCGAGGTGCTCTCCGGCGGCGATGCGGTCTTCATCGCCTCGCTCTCCGGCGGCCAGGACGATCGCGACGCGATCTCGGAGGCGCTCGCGCAGCTCTACGCCGCTGGCGTGGACATCGACTGGGCGGCCGTTCACGACGGCCAGGGCCGTCGCGTGCGCCTCCCCGCGACGCCGTTCGAGCGGGTCGAGCTCCGCGGCCCCGCCGCGGAGGCGCCCGAGAGAGCCGTGCAGGGAGGCGGCAACGACGTCTTCCCCGATCTCATGCGCGCCGGGAGCGAGCAGGCGGAAGCAGGGCTCGTCGCGCTCGATCTCGCGACCCACGTCGAGGAGGAACGGTCCCTCGAGGATCTGTGCTCGTCCTACTTCCGCCTCGCGTTCGGGCACCTCGGGCTCTTCCGGGGCGAGGCTCGGGGCGGAGGGCTCCGTCAGGCGACCCGGAGCCCGGAGGGGGACCTCGGGTGGTCGACGCCGGAGGAAGCCTGCGCAGCGGCCGGGGTCGCTCCCCGCTTCGTTCGCGTCGTGCGCTCCGTCGCCGAGACCCTCGCGGCGCGTGGCGAGCTACGGCGAGGCGACGGCGGGCGCTACGGCGAGCTCGCGTCGATCTCGCCGGAGGCGTGCGCGCGCGCCGAGCGCGCCGCGGCGGCGTTCCATGCGAGGACGTCCGCGCTCGGGGAGATCGTGCTCGCCATGGGCCGGGCGTTGCCCGCGGTCCTGACGGGGGCGCGCGACCCGCGCGCCGCGATCTTCAGCGATGGCAGCGTGGACGCCGCCTACCGCGTCTACGCGGAGCTCCCGACGTCGCGCTACTTCAACGGGATCGTGCGCGAGGTCGTGCGCGCCCTCGTCGAGAGCGAGCTCCGGCCGGCGCGGATCCTGGAGATCGGCGGCGGCACCGGCGCCACCACGGAGCAGATCCTCCCGCTGCTCGACGGCGACACGGCCTACGTGTTCACCGATGTATCGCGCGTATTCCTGGAGCGCGCGCGAGAGCGCTTCTCCTTCTATCCGAAGCTCGAACTCCGCCTCCTCGACATCGGCAGGAGCTTGCTCGAGCAGTCGTTCGCTCCGCACAGCTTCGACCTCATCGTCGCCGCGAACTCCGTGCACGCCGCGCCGGACCTCCGGCGCGCCCTTCAGAATGCCAGGAGCCTTCTGGCGCCGTCCGGTGTGCTCGTCCTCTATGAGGTCACGCGCAACAGCCTTACCGCTGATTTGACGACGGGCTTGCTCCTCGGCGACGTGACCGACGGCGAGCTGCGCCGCGGGCGCATGTTCCTGGAGGAAGACGCGTGGGAGCGCCTGCTGGCGGAGTGCGGCTTCGTCCAGCGCAAGGCGCTCCCGGACGCGCGCTCGGCAGGGGCGCCCATCGGCGAGCGGGTGCTGGTCGCGCAGGCCGGGGGGAAGCGGCGGGCCTTCGTGGGCAGAGCCGCAGCGCGCCGCGACCGCGCGCCGGGTGAGGCCGTCCGGACAGACCTGTTCTACGGCATCGACTGGCGCCCCGCGGCGGAGCTCGCGGCCGCGCCGCACTCGACCGACGCACTACGTGGGACCGCCTGGATCGTCTGCGCGGACCGCGGCGGCTTCGCGCGCACGTTCGTCGAAGCCCTCGCGAGGGCCGGCGCGCGCGCCTCCGTGGTGCTCACGCCGGACACGCCCGGAGGCGAGGCAGCGTTCGCGGGCGCCACCTGCCACGTGGTCGATCTCGACCAGCCTGAGGGTCTGGCTCGCGCTGTGCGAGCGATCGACCAGGACCGAGCCCTCGCCCGGCGATCCATTGCGTGCTTCTGGGGTCTGGACGCGGAGCGCGCTGATACCGTCACCGCCATCAGCGCTGCGCAGCGCCGGCACCTGAAGGGGATGCTGCACCTCGTTGGAGCGCTCGACGGGACCTCGTGGGAAGACCTCGAACGGTTCCTGGTCTTCACGCGCGGTGCGCAAGCGATCGGCGATGAGGCCCCTGCCGTCGCCGAGGCGCCGCTCCTCGGCTTCGTGCGCAGCATTGCCGTGGGGCACCCGGAGCTGCACCTCCGGCTCGTCGATGTCGACCCGGCCATGGCGCCGCAGGATCTGGCGCCCGTGCTCGATGTCCTCACGCGGATAGGGCCGAACGAGGAGATCGTCGCGCTTCGCGGCGAGAGGGTGCTCGCGCCGCGCATCGTGCGGATGTCGCGGCGTGACTTCGGCGCGGCCGATGCCGAGATCCCGGTGTCGCCCGATCGCACGTACCTCATCGTGGGCGGCCGCGGCGGGATCGGGATGAAGGTCGCCGAGCGGCTGGCCGACAAGGGCGCGCGGCACCTCGTGCTCCTCGGCCGGTCGGAGCCCGGCGAGCGGGCGCTCTCCCTCGCAGAGGACCTGCGCGCGCGTGGCGTGAAGGTAGACCTCGCTCGCGGCGACGTGACTGATCTCGCGGCCATGCGCGCGCTCATCGATGAGATTCAGCGTTCCGGTGCGGCGCTCGGCGGCGTCGTCCACAGCGCGCTCGACCTCGGCGCGGGCATGTCGTCAGGGCGTCCTCTGTGGGACGAGTTCGCGACCGTCCTCGCACCCAAGGTCGAGGGGGCGTGGGTGCTCCACGAGGTCACGCGCGACCTCTCCATCGACTTCTTTCTCCTGTTCTCCTCTTCCGTCAGCCTCGTTCCGGCGTACGGCTTGCCGCATTACGGTGCGGCGAACGCGTTTCTCGATGCGCTCGCGGCATTCCGTCGTGCCCGAGGCCTCCCCGCGCTCAGCGTCAGCTGGGGCCTCTGGCTGCACGTCGGCGCTGTCGCGGATCCGGTGCACGCCGCACAGGTCGAGCGCGGGGGCCTGCTGGGCCTCACCCCCGAGTACGCCCTGGCGTGCCTCGATCGCGCGTTCGGGACGGCGAGGGTGCACCTCGGGATCCTCGACGCCCGCTGGCCCGAGCTGCTGCGTGGCTATCCGCGGAGCGCGGTGCCCGCCATCTACGACGAGGTCGAACGGCCCGCGGACCCAGCGGAGCCGGTGGAGGAGGACGCGGCAGGCCGCAGACTCAAGGCATTGCCCGAAGGCGCACGCGCTACCGAGACGGCGGCACACGTTCGCCGACGCCTCGCCCGGATGCTCCGCATCGACGAGGGGCGAATCGAGCCCACCGCAAACCTGATGGAGCTCGGCCTCGATTCGTTGATGTTCCTGAACCTCACTGCCTCGCTCTCGAAGGAGCTCAGTGTCCGGATCGCGCCGAACAAGGTCCTGCGCGCCGCGAACGGGGTGCCGACGGCCGGCGCCCTGACCGAGCACATCACCGCAGCGCTCACGGGTGCTGAGCCTGCACAAGGCGACGACCCGCGCGCTTTCTTCCAGAACGACGAGGCGGGGCGGTACGACCCATTCCCCCTGAACGAGGTGCAGCAGGCGTACTGGATCGGCCGCGGCGCCGACATGATCCTCGGCGATGTGTCCTGCTACGGCTACTCTGAGCTCGACTGCAAGGCCCTCGATCTCGCGCGCCTCGAGCGCGCCTTGCAGCGCCTCATCGATCGTCACGACATGCTGCGTGTCGTCCTCTTGCCCGACGGCCGGCAGCAGGTGCTCGAGGCCGTCCCCGCCTATCGGATCGAGCTGCTCGACCTCTCGGGGACGTCCAACTCCGAGCGGGCGGACAGGCTTGCTGAGCTCCGCGCCTCGCTCTCGCACCGGGCTGCCCCGTGTGAGCGCTGGCCGCTCTTCGATATCCGCGCCACGCGCATCGACGAAGGCACCACCCGCGTCCACCTCGGCATCGACATGATCGCTCTCGACGGCCGCAGCATGGCGATCGTGCTGCGCGAGTGGGCCGAGCTCTACGAGGTGGAAGACCGAGAGCTGCCCCCGCTCGGCGTCCGCTTCCGCGATTATGTCGCGGCTCAGCGCGCCTTCGAGCGCTCCGCGACCTATGCACGCTCATGGCGGTACTGGGAGGCGCGCCTCCAGGACATGCCGCTCGGACCGGCGCTGCCCCTCGCCAAGGATCCGGCGCGCATCCAGAAGCCGCGCTTCGAGCGCCGGGGGCACCGGCTCCCGCGCGAGGCGTGGTCGCGGCTGAAGTCGCGGGCGGCGAGCTTCGGGCTCACGCCCTCAGGGGTGCTGCTCGCCGTCTACGCGGAGGTGCTCGGCGCCTTCACGCGCCGCCAGCGGTTCACGCTGAGCCTGCCGACGTTCAACCGATTGCCGATCGACCCACAGGTGCAGGAGGTCGTCGGTGAGTTCACGACGCTGACGCCGCTCGTCGTCGATCGCCGGCAGGGAGCGACGTTCGTCGAGCGCGCGATGGCCGTCCAGCGGCAGCTCCTCGACGATCTCGAGCACCGTCATGTGGGCGGCGTGCGCGTGCTGCGCGAGCTCCGGAGGATGCATGAGGACCGGCCGGAGCTCATCACGCCGGTGGTCTTCACGAGCCTCTTCGGCCTCGACCGTCAGGCCGACACGCAGCAGGCGGACGACGCCGCGCAGACGGCGAGGCTCGGCGAGATGGTGTTCAGCATCAGCCAGACGCCGCAGGTCCTGCTCGATCACCACGTCCACGAGAGCGAGGGGCGCCTCGGTGTCTACTGGGACGCGGTCGAGGAGGCGTTCGCGCCGGGCGCGCTGGAGGCGATGTTCGCGGCGTACACGGGGCTTCTGGAGCGGCTCGGCGAGGAGGGCTCTCCGGCATGGCAGGAGGCGAGCCCGGTCGGCTTGCCCGCTGACCAGGCCGCGCTGCGCCGGCGGCAGAACGCCGCCGGAGCGCCGGAGAGCGGTGATCTTCTGCACAGCGCCTTCCGCCGCAACGCGCAGGCGCATCCCGAGCGCGAGGCGCTCGTCTGCGACGAACGACGCCTCTCGTACGGCGAGCTCGCCGGGCGCGCCGCGTGGGTCTCCGACAGGATCCTCGCGCGCGGCGTGGCCTCCGGCGAGCTCGTGGCGGTCGTGATGGAGCGCGGCTGGGAGCAGGTGGTGGCCGTTCTGGCCGTGCTCGAGGCGGGCGGCGCTTACGTGCCCATCGACGCGACCCTGCCCGAAAAGCGCATCCACGCCTTGCTCGAGACCACGGGCGCGAAGCTCGTGTTGACGCAAACCGCGGTGAAGGGGCGCATCACCCTCCCTCGAGGCATCGAGATCGAGACGGTCGATGACGCCGGTCATCGCGCGCCGTCATGGGGTGAGCCGCGGCAGGGTCCTCACGATCTCGCCTACATCATCTACACGTCGGGCTCCACGGGGGTCCCCAAGGGCGTGATGATCGAGCACCGGAGCGCGGCCAACACCGTGGAGGACATCAACGATCGGTTTGGCGTGGGACCGGAGGATCGCGTCTTCGGCATCTCGTCGCTGAGCTTCGATCTGTCGGTCTACGACGTCTTTGGAACGCTCGCCGCAGGCGCCTGCCTGGTGATGCCAGAGCGGGGGGCCGAGAAGGACCCAGCGCACTGGCTGTCGCTGCTGCGGCGCGAACGAGTGACGCTCTGGAACAGCGTGCCGGCGCTCCTGCAGATGCTCGTCGACTACGCCGAGGGGAGCGCGGCGACGCTCGACCTGCGGCTCGCGCTGCTCAGCGGCGACTGGATTCCGCTGGAACTGCCAGAGCGGCTGCGCAGGCTCTCGCCGGGAACCCGGTGCATCAGCCTCGGAGGCGCGACCGAAGCGTCGATCTGGTCGATCGTTCACCCGATCGAGCGAGCGTTGCCGGGCTGGACGAGCGTGCCCTACGGTCGGCCGCTGCGGAACCAGCGCTGGTACGTGCTCAACGATCGGATGGAGGAGTGCCCGGACCACGTGACAGGAGAGCTCTATATCGGCGGTCTCGGCCTCGCCCGCGGTTACTGGGGGGACGCCACGAAGACGGCCGAGCGCTTCATCTCCTGGGCCGGCGCTTCAATGAGCGGGGCCTCGCTCGGACAAGCCGAGCTGGGCCCTCAAGCGCTCATCGGAGAACGGCTGTACAAAACAGGTGATCTCGGCCGGTGGAGAGACGGGCTCATCGAGCTGCTCGGTCGCGATGATCAACAGGTCAAGGTCGGTGGCCATCGCGTCGAGCTCGGCGAGATCGAGGCGGCCTTCGCTGCTCACCCTTCCGTCAAGGCGGCAGCGGTCGTCGCGCACGGCGACCCCAGGGACAGCCGCAAGCAGCTCGGCGGGTATGTCGTGCTGCGCGACGGCGCCCAGGCGAGCGAGGCCGAGCTCCTGCAGCACCTGCGCGAACGGCTGCCGGAGCACATGGTGCCGCGGCACGTCCGAGCGATCGACGCGCTGCCGCTCTCGGCCAATGGCAAGGTCGACCGCAGCGCATTGCCGAGGATCGACGCAGCCGAGCAAGTCGGCGAGTACATCGCTCCTCGCACCGATCTCGAGCGCCATGTCGCCGCGCTGTGGCAGGAGATCCTCGGAGCGCCTCGCGTCTCTCTGCGATCGAGCTTCTTCGAACTCGGCGGCGATTCGCTCGCCGCCACCCGCTTCGTCCTGGAGATCGAGCGGCGGTACGGGCTCAAGGTGCCGATCCGCGCGCTGTTCACCGAGCCGGTGCTCGAGCGCCTCGTCGCCCGGATCCAGGCCGCCTCCTTGGAAACCCCGGCGACGGGCGAGGAGCTCGGACGCGCGGTGCCACATGACGTTCTGTTTCCGCACTCGACCGTGACGGAGCTCGCGTGTGCGCCGGAGGACTCCGATGGATCACGGCGCGGCATCCAGGCAGTCCGGTTGAACCGGGCGGTGGATACGGCGCAGATTTTCTGCATCGAGGCGCCGGGAGACGGCATGTGGAGGCACGATGCGCTCGCCCGAGCGCTCGACGGCCGGGCGACCGTGATCGCCGTCGAACGTGCTGCAAGCGAGGGAGAAGATCTCAGCGTCGATGCGCTTGCCGACGACTGCGCTGCGGTGTTGCATCCGCTCGGCAGAAACCGAGTCCCCTGTGTGCTCGTGGGCTGGTCATTCGGCGGCGTGATCGCGCTCGAGGTCGCGCGCCGCCTCCGGGACGCCGGCGCGCCGCTCGTTTCGCTCATCCTGCTCGACAGCGCGGCGCCTTCGGTGGTTCGTGACGGCGTCGAGCGGTGGCTCGACCTGCCGCTCGACCAGGTTCCCGCGGGTGCGCTCATCCAGGCGTGGGATGCGTCGCGGGATCAGGCAACGCCCGTGCATCGCGGCATTCTCCCCCCCGGCGACGATGCCGCGACATGGAGGAGCATCTCCCTGCACCTGTCGGCCAAGCTCCGCGCCCTCGGGCGGTACGAGCCGCGAGCTTACGCCGGGGACGCGCTCCTCATCTCGGCGCAGGCGTCCAGCGGCCCATCGCCCGATCTCCCGCCGGATCGTGGGTGGACGCCGATCCTCGCGGGGCGCTTCGAGATCGAGACGCTCGACTGCGGGCACTACGACTTCTCGCTCGATCCCATTGCGTCGCGCGTCGCTGCGATCGTCGCGCGCGTGCTGGCGGGGACTGCGAACGCCGATCCCCGACCCATGTCGAAGGGGACGCTGCACGCCGATCCTCGACTCACGTCGGAGGAGGCTGCGCAATGAGCGATCGAGGGCGCTGGCTCATCAGGAGCGCACCGAGCGCGAAGCCCCGCGCGCGGCTTCTGTGCTTGCCCCATGCGGGCGCGGGTGCGTCGCTCTTCCGCCTCTGGCCGGAGCGCGCGCCCGAGGGGGTCGAGGTCGTTCGCGTCCAGCTGCCCGGTCGGGAAGAGCGCGCGCGCGAGCCGCCGTTGCTCTCGATGACGGCGGTCGTCGAGGCCATCGAGCGCGAGCTCGGCGATGGGCCGCCGACGGTGATATTCGGACACAGCCTCGGGGGGCTCATTGCGTTCGAGCTGGCGAAGCGCCTCCATGAGGCCGGCGCCACGCCCGCGCGGCTCTTCGTCTCCGGAGCGCGTCCCCCGCACCTGCCCGATCCGCACCAGCTCCACCGCCTGCCGGAGCCGGATTTCATCGAGGCGCTGCAGCGGCGAGGCGGGATCCCCGACGATGTTCTCCGGCACGCCGAGCTCCGCGAGATGGTCAGTCGGCTGCTGCGCGCCGATCTCGCCGTCGCGGAGACCTGGCACCGCCCCGAGCCCGTCGCCCTGCCGGTGCCCATCACCGTGTGTGCCGCGAGGGCCGACACCGTGGTTTCCTGGGAAGCGACCGCGCAGTGGAGCCTCTGTTCGACCCGGGGCTACGAGCGCGTCGAGCTCCCCGGAGACCACTTCTTCGTCAAGCAGCACGACGCGCTCGTGATGGCCGCCGTGTTCCCCAGGATTTTTCAGGCCACTGCGACGAGATGAACGACACCACACCTTCCGTGCAGCTGCGCATTCGCGGGCTGGACAAGACGTATCCCGGCGGCGTCCGCGCCCTGTCCGGCATCGATCTCGACGTCGGCCCTGGACTCTTCGGCCTGCTCGGGCCGAACGGCGCCGGCAAGAGCAGCTTGATGCGGACGCTCGCCACGCTCCAGCGACCGGATGCAGGCTCGATCCACCTCGGCGAAACCGACGTGCTCGCGGACCCGGCGGCGCTCCGGCGCCGGCTCGGCTACCTGCCCCAGGACTTCGGCGTGCATCCCGGCGTGACGGCGCGGGGGCTGCTCGATCACATCGCGTTGATGAAGGGCCTTGTGGACGGCCGCGAACGCTCGCGCGCGGTTCATGAGCTGCTCGAGCGCGTCAACCTCACGGGTACGGCCGACCGCCCGGTCGCGGAGTTCTCGGGCGGGATGCGGCAGCGCGTCGGCATCGCGCAGGCGCTCCTCGGCTCTCCGCGGCTCGTGATCGTCGATGAGCCGACCGCGGGGCTCGATCCGGCCGAGCGCAACCGGCTTCACCAACTCCTCTCGGAGATCGGCGCTGAGGCGATCGTCATCCTCTCCACGCACCTCGTGGACGATGTCGCCAGCCTCTGCGCGGATATGGCGATCCTCTCGGGCGGCCGCATTGTCCGTCGCGGGCCGCCCGCAGCCGCGTGCGCGGAGCTCGAGGGCAAGCTCTGGCAGGCGCGTCTGGCACGCGCGCGGCAGGCCGAGGTCACCCGAGACCTACGGCCTCTACAGGTGTCTCCGAGGAGCGGCGACGTCGTGGTGACGGTGGTGAGCGCGACGCCGCCCGGCGACGCGTTCCGCCCGAAGACGCCGGAGCTCGAGGACCTCTACCACCACAGCCTGCGCGAGGCGTCCGCGTGACGACCCCCGCGACGTGGGATTCGGGGCGAAGGGTGCAAGGCGACCCGGAGCCTCGAGCGTCGAACCAGGGTTTGGGCCGGCGGGCGCCGCAAGGCGACCTGGAGCCCCGGGTGTCCACCTGGCGGGGCGGTGCGGCGAGGCTCTGGCTTGCCTGGGTGAGCGCGGTGGCTCGCGGCGAGCTCCGGCGCCAGCTCTTCGACTCCGTGAACCTCATCCTGATGGCGTCGCTCGTTGTTCAGACGTGCATTTACGCCCTGAACTCCGAATCCATGGCGCAGATTGGCGCCAGCGATGTCCCGCGAAATTCGTCGTACGTCATTTATTACTTCACGAGCGACAACGGCTTCTGGCTGATCTTCTTCCTCGCGCACATCATGACGAGCGCGGTCGTCGACGATCTGAAGCACCGCTTCGCCGAGGTCGCCTACGCGTTCCCTTGCGGGCCGCGGACCTATCTTTTCGGCAAGTACCTGGGTGCGCTCGCTGCCGGGCTCGCGGTCGCCGCGTCCGTGTCGATCTCCTGGGTGCTGGTGCCCATGGCGATGCGTCACCTCGCCGGGCGTGCCGACCTGTTCATGCCCACGCCCTGGACCGAGGTCGCGCACGCCTACGCGCTGTTCCTTGTGCCGAGCGTCTTCGGCTTCGGCACCCTGTACTTCGCCGCGGCCGTGTGGAGCGGGCGCTCGGCACCGGCGTACGCGCTGTCCTTTCTCGTCATGGCCGTCTGGATGGTCGGCATCCTCGTCCTGTGGCGAGGGGCCGTGGACCGCGAGGCAGGGGAGTGGCTCGACCCGATCGGTTTTAACTCCGTCGCGGCGCAGCTCTCGTATTGGACGGCTGAGGAGCGCATCCACGGCGCGATGAAGCTGACGGGGCCGTTCCTGACGAACCGGCTAGGTGTGATCGGGCTTGGTGCGCTTGGGCTCGTCGCCGCCTTCGCGCGGCCCAGCGCGGAGCGGCTTCTCTTCGGATACCAGCGAGCCGATGTCCGTGGACCACGGGGGGTCTTGGGTGGCGGGCGCCGTCAGGCGACCCCGAATCCCGAGCGTCCGACCAGCGCGCTTCCGTCGAGCGCGGTGCCCATTCCTTCGGTGGCCAAGGCCCAAGCGCGCTTCGATATTCGAGCACATATCCGCACGGTCGCGCTCGTCACCTGGCAGCTCGTCGCCGAGAGCCTCCGCTCGCGCGGCACCCGGATGGTGCTTCTCCTGGGGCTGACCCTCATGGTGGCAAGCGCCATGTTCCAGCTCGACGGCGGGGCGGACGGCCCGCAGCTGCCCTGGGCCGGCCTCGTGGGGCTGCGGCTCGTGGAGTTCTTCTACATGCCGGCGGCGATCTTTCTCTGCTCCTCCGCTGGCAACTGGGTCACGCGCGAGCGGGACGCCGGCTTGTCGCAGATCCAGGACGCGCTGCCGGCGCCGACGTGGGTGATCGCGCTCCCGCGCGCGCTCGCCCTCGCGGGTCTCGCACTCGCGCTCGCGCTGGCTCCGACGTTGAGCCTGCTTCTCGTGGAGCTCGCGATCGACCGCACAACGTTTGCCCCGCGCGAAAGCCTGTTCTTCGCGTTCGCCGTCATCTGGCCCGCGAACCTCCAGGTCGCTGCGCTGGCGCTCTTCTTCTACAGCGTGGTCTCGCGCCGCGCGCTGGCCCATTTCCTGGCGTTCAGCGCGGTTTTTCTCTGCGTCATGAACCACTCGCTCAACGTGGTCTCGCAGACGGCGCTCCAGTACGCGATGCCGATCCACGTCTTCTATTCACCCCTCACGGGCCTCGCGCCGTGGATCACACAGGCGATCTGGGTGAATGGCTGGCTCTTGTCGGTGGCCGCAGCGATCGTGTTCGCAGCGGTCGTCTGGTGGCCGCGCGGCACGGAGCTCGCCCTCCGGGCGCGCCTTCAGCGCGCGCTGCGCGAGCGCTCGTCGGGCCAGATACTGATGCTCGGCGCGATCGTGGCTGTCGGCGCCCTCTGCGGGCTCCGGGTGTACAGGGCTGTCAACGTCGAGAACAGGTACCGCTCTCCGAAAGAGGAGCGCGCCGAGGCGGCCTCGTACGAGGCGACGTACGCCGGGGTCGCCGATGCCCCGAGGCCGCATGTTGTGGAAGGGCGGCTCGAGATCGAGCTCCGCCCGGCGGAGCGCGAGGCCCGCCTCGTCTACGAGCTCACGCTGGAGAACGATGGCGCGCGGCCCATCGAGGCGCTGGACTTCGACGTCCCGGAGAAGCTCTCCCTCGCCGCGATCGAGGCGGGAGATCGGATGGTCGCCTCATGGGACCGCGACGATCGCCTGCGGCATCACCGGCTCACGTTCGGGCGGTCCCTCGAACCTGGGGCGACGGTCCACGTCACCTGGCGCGGCGTGGCGTCATGGCCGTCGTTTGCGAACGAGGGCAAGCCGCACCCCATGTCCTCCGAGGGGGCCTGGCTGCAGGACCAGGATCTGCTCCCCAGGCTCGGGTACGACCGGCGGCGAGAGCTCCGCGCCGCGGGGTACCGTCGCGAGCATGGATTGCCGGCGCGGCGCCCCCTCCCGATCGCCCCCGACACGTCATCTTCCCGGCAGGCGTACGGCCTGGAGAGCACGGCGTTCCCCTTGACCGTCGCTGTGCGGGCCCCGGACGCGCTCGTCCTGCTGGTCTCCGGCGCGGCCGAGGGGCACGGGCAGGTTGAAGGGCGCGTGTCCGGGTCCGAGCGGCTCGCCATCGTCGCTGGCCGCTACGCACGCACGAGCGGCACCTTCGGGGGTGCAGAGGGCGAGGTGTCCGTCGACGTCTACCACCACGCCGAGCGGGTCGCGGCAGCGCGCGCCTTCCGTGACGCTGCCGTCCGGTCGCTCGGCGCCTTGTCGGCGCGCTACGGCGACTATGGACGTCCACGCGTGCGCATCGTCGAGGTCCCGAGGGAGATCAAGGCGACAGGGCTGTTCGGCGACATCCTGCTCCTCTCCGACGAGGATGGCTGGGACGACACCCCCGAGAACCCGGGCGTCCTCTTCGCCACGGCGCGGCACCTGTCGAAGCGCTGGTGGATTGATCGGCTGCACCCCGCTCACGTCGCCGGTTACGCCACGCTCGGAGAGGGATTGCCCGTCCTGAGCGGCCTCGTCACCGTCGATGCCGTGCTCGGCCGGGAGACCCGCAGGGCGATCTCGGACCGGATCGGGGAGAAGGTGCTGCGCTCGATCGCGGAGGCGCGCGAGCCGGTCGTCCCACTGCTGGCGGCGGACGCGGGCGCCTACGTGCCTCTCTACGCGGGCCTCGCGCTGCAGCGGCTTCGCGACGAGCTCGGGCCGGACGCCTTCGACGGCGCGCTCCGGCAGCACCTCGGCGCGCAAGGCGGCCGGGGAGCGCTGGGCGCGAGCCTCGCGTCCCTTGCCTCGACCTGGGAGGCGCTGCCCGGCGCCGGCTCGGCCGCACAGGGCTTGCGGACCGTGGAATCCTGGGCTGTCCGCGCGCTCTCGGCCGAGGGCGCGCCCGGCGGGGACGGGCGCTGGGACATCACCCTGGATCTCGCGTTCACGCCGTACACGTTCGAGGGGCATGCGTGGCGCCCTTCCGCCGCCTCGGCCTCTGCGCAGGCTCCCCTCACGCTCGCGCTGCTCGACGATGCAGGCAACGAGCTCTCCCGCGTGCTCGCGGTGCGCAGCCCCGGCGCCGATCGCGTGACGTTCACGTCCGAGCGCCCTCCGGCCGCCGTGGTCGTCGACCCGGATCGCGTGCTCCTCGATCGCAGCCCACAGCAAGATCGCGCTGCGGTTCGGCGCGTTGGGGTGCGGTGGGCGCCGCTCGGCAGGCTGGCGGTGCCGGCTGCCGACTAGCGGAGGCGAGAAGCAGCGCGTGAGCCAAGAGAGACCGCCGCGCTCCGAGAGCCGCCAGCGCCGACAAGCTGCAGGGCTCGGGCGGCGACTCCAGGCGAGCGAAGGACTAGATCATCGACCTCACCTTGTTCGTCCCTCCGGTACCGCCGGCAGCCCTAGCAGCCGCCCGATCGCCTCGTGGACGACCCGGGCCGCCTCCTCGTCCCCGAGGGCGACGGCGCGGGTCAGGGTGCTCGAGAGCGAGGCGACGACGGCCGCCCGAGGCGGCAGGTCGGCCGGCGTGAGCTGGCCAAGCGCGGTGCTCGCCGGTTGGGCCCCGGTTGGGGCCATGCCCTCCAAGGGGCTGCGATCAGCCGCCACGCCCACCCGAAATCCCGGCGGATCCAACGGATCGCACCGGTTCGCTACCGCGAAGCCGTCCTTATGGCACCTCGGTCGGTGCTCGCCGCGCCCACCCGCACCCTGCCGCGCGGAGACCCCCTCCGGCGCTCACGTGGTGCCAGAGCAGATCGCCGCGCGCTGGGTGAAGATGCGCGGCGTCCGGCCCCGCAGGCGGACCGGAAACGGTTACGGGGAGGCAGCTGGGAGCCCTCGCGAACCGGAAACGGTCGCCAGTACCGCCTTACTTGATGGCACAGCGCCTTCTGAAGCCTGGCTGGCGATTTATGCGACAGGCTCTGGTGTGTCGTCCGCCGCTCCGGGGCGGACGCTGCTGGTCGAACAATTCTCCACGGCCGATTCTCACCGCGCGGCAAGCAGTCATGCGCTCGACGCTTCCTCTTGCGCGGAGCGCGGGGCACCGTCGCTTGCCGCCGGCTCGGCGGTTGCTTGCTCCCGCTGCTTCCGCACCGCGCGCGCGATGAGGGGCGCCCAGCGCGCGAGGCCCTCCAGGCTGAGCTCTCCCTCGCAGTACATCCGGTACCACTCCTGCCGGACGGAGACGATCTCCTCGCCATGGCCGAGCTTGAGCCGCTTCAGCATGGTCTGCGCGCGATCACGGAGCTCGGGCGGACAGCGATCGGTCAGCACCATCTGGCACGAGGGGAGGATCACCTCGAACCAGCCGTCTCCGACCTCGAATGAATCCAGCACCTGGTCGGAGCGGAGCGCGCTCTTGCTGCTGTTGATCCACGCCGCCGCGTAGCGGAAGTTGGCTCATTCGTACGCGAGGCTGGGATCTTCATCGCGCGAGATGAAGTGGTCAACGGTCCCCGGGGTCGAGAGCCACATCGCGGTGTAGCCGCACAAGCCCTTGAAAGCTGCCCGGAGGTCGCGCGCAGCGCGCCGCCAGTAGTCCGGCATCCTCTTGGCGCCGCACTCGGCGAGCCACCGCTGGCCGGGCTGTCGCACTCTGACATCGAAGTCCGCGGGCTCAGGCGTGCGCTCGAACGGGATCATGCGCCCGCCCGCTCCCGGCGCACGATCCAGCGCGGCCAGAAGCGATCCTGATCCGGCAAGAGGTGCATGAGCTCCCGATGGATCTCCTCCTCGGTCCTGAGCCCGTCCGGCAGAGCGCTGGTCTCGCTGCGCATGAGCGCCTCTGCAGCCTCAATGGCCCGCTCCGCCTCGATCGAGCGCGCCTGCTCCAGGCCGAACACCGGGGACGTGAGCCACCCGATCGCGTCGCCGCGCTTCGCCCAGGGGAGAGCCCGCTCAGGGCACCGAGGAGCGCAGGGACGATCTGGCGTTGCCACCTGGGGTGCAGGTGCGTCTCGGGCTCCTCTATCAGCACGACGATGCGCTCCGAGCGCTGCCAGCCGATCAGGCGTGACGCCTGCACGTGCTCCGACCAGGACCACGCGATGAGGTAGGAGAGCGCGAGGATCCGCTTCATCCCGGCCGACGCGTGGATGATGGGGATCGTGCCGTACGGCAGCTCGACGGTCGGGAACTTGCGCACGTCGTCAAGGTAGAGCCGCACCGGCTTGCCGGGCTTCATCGTCTCCTCGGGATGAGAAAGCTGATCGAGCACGCGGCAGAGGAGCTCGAACGGGTGAGCCCCGTCGTTGTCCGCCGCCTCGAGCTGCCACGTCACCCAGTCCTGGACGAGCCCGTTGCAGACGGGTTTTCCCTCGTGAACGAGCCCGTCCCAGAGCTGTCTTTCCTCGAAGAGATAGGGCTGCGGATCGGGCGAAGGCGACGACGAGAGCCGGTACAGAGCGCTGCCCATCGAGGGAATATTTCGACAGGGATCCCAGACGGAGCACGCGCCATTCGTACGGACGTGGAGTACCGGGACCAGGCCGCGCACCCACGAAGATATGACCACCCCGGAAGGAGTATTGGTCCAGCTGCGGCCCATGTCGCGACCGAACCTGTCGCGCCACTGCTGAGCAACACGATCGTACTTGCTTTCGAACTGCTCGAACTCGGTGCCCGGCTTGGCTTCCCCGGAGATGCGTGCGCTCGCCTCCTTACCCGGCTGTGGCAGCACGGGCCGCTCCGTCCACGTTCCGGTGAGCGCCCACCAGGCGACCTCCAGCACGAAGCTCTTGCCGAGTCCGTTGTCTCCTGTGAGCACGTTCAGCCGCTCGCCGAGCCCCAAGTCGAGCTGGTCGGCCGGCCCCACGCCTTCCAAGTGCAGCGATCGCAGCATCTTGGTTCCGCGTACCACACCCGTCGCGGTCCAGGCCATGCGTCGTCCGTCCCGTCCCGCGTCTCCACTCCCGTAGCGCCGAGGGGAGGGTCTGCGCGGCGGCCGCGGGTGGGCGCGGCGAGCACCGACCGAGGTGCCATAAGGTCCCGGAGGGCTCCACGTCTCAGGCGCGCCTTGTGGCGCGCGACGAAACGTCCCAGGTGGCAAGGCCCGAAGGGAGACATGCCGGGTGGTGGTCGATGCGCAAGCTCCTCGTTCCCGCCTCGGCGGATGGCCGAGCGCCCACCCCCGGCCGCCGCGCAGCCCCTCCCCTCGGCGCGGCCCCCCGGGAGGGCCGCCTCCCTTCGCTGCCTACTCGTCCTCCGCCTCCCCCTTGTCCCCCCGCAGCCCGAGCGCCTTGAACTTCTTGTACAGGTGGCTCCGCTCGAGCCCGAGCCCCCTAGCCGTTGCGGCCATCTGCCCTCCATGATGGCCGAGCGCCTCCTCCAGGATCGCCCTCTCCGCCTCCTCCGCGAGCACCCGGAACGGCACCCCCGGCCGGAAGAGCCCGCCCTTCATCGCGGCCTGCTGCCCTCCGAGGCAGACCTTCACGTCGCCCTCGTCGATCGTCTCGTCGGGCGTCAGGATCACCAGCCGCTCGATGATGTTGCGCAGCTCCCGCACGTTTCCCGGAAAGCTGTAGGCGACCAGCATGCTCATCCCGCCGTCCGTGAACGCCATCCCGGGCCGATCGTTCGCCTGCGTCGCGAGCGCGAGGAAATGCCGCGCGAGCAGCGGCACGTCCTCGCGCCGCGCGCGGAGCGGCGGCAGCGACAGCGGCAGCACGTTCAGCCGATCATAGAGATCCGGCCGGAACTGCCCCTCCCGGCACGCCGCCTCGATGTCGCGGTTCGTCGCCGCCACCACGCGCACGTCGACCTTGATCGTCTCGTGCCCGCCCACGCGCTCGATCTCCCGCTCCTGGAGCACCCTGAGCAGCTTCGCCTGCATCGCGAGCGGCATGTCCCCGACCTCGTCGAGGAACAGCGTCCCGCCGCTCGCGCGCTCGAACTTTCCTCGCCGCTGCTTCGTGGCGCCCGTGAACGCGCCGGCCTCATGCCCGAACATCTCGCTCTCGATGAGCTCGCTCGGGACCGCGGCGCAGTTCATCTTCTCGAGCGGCCCGCGCGCCCGCTTCGACGCGCCGTGGATCGCGCGCGCGACGAGCTCCTTGCCGGTGCCGCGCTCGCCCGTCACGAAGACCGTCGCTGTCGCCTTCGCCGCGCGTGCGATCTGCTCGCGCAGGTCGAGCATCGCCCGGCTCTCTCCGATGAGCTCGCCGACCTGGCCGGTCTGGGTCCGCAGCGCCTTCGCCTCGGCCTCGGCGCGGACGAGGCGCAGGGTGTTCTCGAGCACGAGCAGCAGCCGATCGGTCGAGAGCGGCTTCTCCAGGAAGTCGATCGCCCCGAGCCGCGTCGCGCGGACGGCGGCGTCGACCGTCGCGTGGCCGCTCATCATCACGACAGGCAGCTCCGAGCCGGCAACGCGTATCCGCTGGAGCAGCTCCACGCCGTCTCCGTCGGGCAGCGAGACGTCGAAGAGCGCGATGTCGTAGCTCCGCTTCGCGAGCTTCTCCTCTGCAACCCCGACGCCGCCGGCGACGTCGACCGTGTAGCCCTCGAGCGACAGGGCCTTCTGGAGGGTCGTCAAGATCGCCCGCTCGTCGTCGAGCACCAGCACATGTCCGCGCGGCATGTCTGCCACCGTAGCGCGGAACCGCCGCGGCCGATGCCCGCCGGCTGCGCGCCGACGCTGGAGCGCGGCGCACCCGGCCGGAGCGCAGGCGCACTCCGCCGGAAGCCGTGCGTGAACGAGCGTGAACGTGCGTGGAACGTGCGTGGAACGGCCGTGGAGTGCGTCGAGCGTGCGTCGGCGGCGGCAAGAATCCATGGCCGCGACCCGACGCGCGAGGCGGCGTGTGCACCGCGCGCTCCGGGACCAGCGACGCCAGCGCCACCAGACCAGGTTCCGCGCCGCCGCGCGTGGAGAAAGGGGGATCCGGCTTGCGCGCGCTATGGTAGCTTGGCCCAGGATGTCTCCCGACGGTCTCGCGACGGCGGAAGGAGATCTGGAGCGGACGCCGTTCGCTCATCTTTTCGTCTATGCCGTCGAGCATCGGCTGACCGGCGCGCTCATCCTGGTGGAGCCCACGGGCGCCGAGCACACGCTGCGGATCGTCCGGGGGAACCCCGTGAAGATCCGTCCGAGCGACGGGTACGCACGGTTCGGGGAGATCCTGCTCGAGGAGGGGGTGATCACCGCCGAGATCCTGGCGGAGGCGCTCGCGACAAGGGGCCTCCTGGGGGACGTGCTGCTGCTGTCGGGGTGCGTCGACGCCGCGACCATCGACTGGCTCGCCCAGGTCCAGTTCGTGCGGCGGATGATGCGCCTGTTCGATCTGCCTCCGGCGACGAAGTACCGCTACTTCGACGGCCTCGACGCGCTGGCCGAGTGGGGGGGAGATCCCGCGAAGGTCGATCCCCTCGCGCTCCTCTGGGCGGGGCTGCGCGAGCACGGCGAGCGCTCGACGCGCCTCCAGCGGACCCTGGAGCGGATCGGGGCCGTGCCCCTCCGCCTGCACCCCGCCATCGAGCCCGGCCGCTTCGGCTTCCGCGAGGGCGAGCTCGCGGTGATCGAGGCGCTGGAGAGCTCCACGCCCACGCTCGCCGCGCTCCTCCGGTCCGGGGTCGCGCCGGAGCCGACCGTGCGCAAGCTCATCTACGCCCTGGCGATCACCCGCTACCTCGATTTCGGGACAGGCGTGCCCGTGGGCGCGGAGCTCTCGTCGAGCGTGCCGCCCGCCAGCGCGGCGAGCCTGTCGCTCGGGCGCGTGCAGCTGCGCGCGACCGTCCATCGCGTGGGCGCGGCCGCGCCCGATCCGGCCGGCGACGGGGAGCGCGCGCCGGTGCTCGCCCGCGGTCGCCGCCGAGATCGCCCATCCTCGGAGCCGTCGCCCATCTCGACCGTCGCCGGCGCGTCACCGCTCAGCGGAGGCTCGCTCTCCGCGGCGGTGGCCGCCGAGCTCGCCAGCGCCGCCGGCCTCGACATCGGCCGCGCGGCGAGCGAGCCGTCCGAGACCGACAGGGATCGCAAACCGTGGGGATCGCTCGCTCCGACCGACGAGGGCACCGTCGGCGGTCCGCCGCGTCCCGAGGACCCCTGAGGCGAGCGACCCGCTATATAGGCCGCCGCGATGCCTGCGCCCGCGCGACGCCTGCTCCCCGCTCAGGTCCACCTCCCCTCCGGCGGCGTGGCGCGCCTGTCGGACGCCGCCGCGCGCGCTCGCGCTTCGTCCGTCTTCGGCGCTCCCGCAGGCCGCGGCGGCGGCGAGCGCGCATCCATCGGCAGGTGCGCGCTCGACGTGCAGGTCCTCGCGGGCCCGTCGGTCCTGGCCGACGCGCGCGGCGTGCCGCTGGATCCTCTCGGCCTCCCGCTCACCGACGCCCATGTCCTGCGCGCGCTCCTCGCGTCTGCCGGCATCGTGCCCGAGGACCCAGGCGCCTACACCTGCGAGAACTGCAGCGCTCCGTTCGAGGTCGCTCCGTCGGGCCTGCTGGAGATCGGGCCGTTCACCGATGGCGAGCTCCACGATCCCGAGCTCGATCGCCCGTTCGACTTCCGTGTGTCGCACCCGATCCCGGCGCTGCGCGTGGGTCGCGCCGTCTGCCGCGCCGTGCGGCTCGTGGAGCGCACCGTCGAGGAGGCGATGCCGCTCCTCCGCCTGCCCGACGACGGCGTCCTGCGCGTCACGCCGTCGCTGGTGGTGGCCATGGGGATCGCGGCGCTCGGCCGCGAGCGCCGCGCGCCGGTGATCGCCGACGCGCTCGCCAGCGCTCCCGACGAGGCGTGGGCGGCGATCGTCGACCTCTACCACGAGGCGCGCTACCCCGCGCGGCTCCTCGCCGTTTACCGCTGCCAGGGCTGCGGCGCCCGCAACGATCTCGACGTGCCGCTCGAGCGGGAGCTCGCGCGCGCCCCGCTGCGCGCTGCTGGAGTGGACGGAGCGGACGCGGACGAGCTCGGGGAGCCCCGCTCGACGAGGGCAGGGACGAGGGCTCGCGCGAGCGCCTCGAGCGCCTTTCCGGATCTCGACGGCTTCGAGGCGCGCGTCCGCGCCGCGGCCGGGCGCATCTACGAGGCCCGCGGCGTGCGGAACATCGATCTCTTCATCGACGCAGGCGTGCCCGCCTGCGACGACGGAGGCGAGCCGCTGCTCGGCTGCTACACGCCCGGGACACCCGCGGATGCGCTCGGGATCGCCCATCCTCCGGAGATCCGGATCTTCTATCGGACGTTCCGGTCGGAAGCCCGCGAGGATCCCGGCTTCGACATCGACGCGGAGATCGAGGAGACGATCGACCACGAGGTGACACATCACCTGCACCACCTGGCTGGCAGCGATCCGCTCGACGACGAGGAGCACGAGCAGATCGCGCGCGAGGAGCTGCGCCGGGTGGGCCACGCCGAGGCGGTGCGGCGCGCCCGGCGCGGCGCCCTGTCGGACGTCGCCGGCTTCGTGCGCGCGACGTGGCCGGCCTGGCTGATCGCGGCCGTCGGAACGGCCCTCGCGTGGTGCGCGGGCGGACGCTGAGGTCCAGCGCCTCGCAGGGCGAGCACGACCGTGCGCCCGCCGCTTTCTTCGAAGCGGGAGGATGAGCTGTCATACTGCCGGGACAGCAAGAAGATGTGCCGGGGAATACCGGCTCCTCGAGCGCGCTGTGCTCTTGCCGAGGATCGTGAAGACGAAGAGCTCGCCGGCCCGCACGGCCGGATCCACCAAATCGCCACGACCAGCCAAGCGGGGTGGCGGTGCGCAGAACCGCCGGGGAAGTCCGGATGCAGTCGAGAAGCGCCGGGCCGCGCGCCGGTTCAACGAGCTGCTCCTGGGCGGCGGGGGCCGCGCCGGAGACGGCCGTACAGAGCGCCGGCGCCGGCGCCTGCTCGCCGAGCTGGCCGAGGGCGTCGCGCGGCGAGGCAAGCGTGCGCTCAAGCCGATCGACGTGCTGTCGCGCGTCGAGGAGCTCCTTGAGCTGGGCGAGCCGCTCGCCTCGATCCGCAAGGCGTACCCGCCCCCGCCCCCGGTCGAGGTGACCGCCGAGCTCGTGGAGGGCCTGAGGCACCTCCATCGCGCCTACGGTTTCTGTGCGGACGTGTACCGGTTCGTCGGGCTCGACGCGCACGCGCTGCGGAAGGCCGGGGTGCTGCGGGGCGGCGAGCGCGGAGGTGAACGCGGGGACGAGCGCGGCGTGTCCACCGAGGCAGCGCGCCGCGGGGCAGCTTGACCTTGCCTGCCGGCGCGGGGATAACCCGCTCCGATGCGCGCGAGAACGCTGAAGCTCCCCCTCGGCGCGGCCGCCATGGCGGTCGTGTGCGCTGCGTCGACCGGCCTGTCGCTTCGCGCTGAAGCCCAGCCAGCGGCCGCCGCTGATGCCCCGGTGGCGCGCGTCGGCGACGCGGCGATCACGGCGTCGGAGGTCGAGCGCAGGCTCGCGCAGGTCCCGCCGTTTCAGCTCCAGACCTTCGGGCGTACCCCGGAAGAGATCCGGAAGAACTTCGTCAACCAGGTCCTCGTGCGTGAGCTGCTCCTCGCCCAGGGGGCCGCCGCGCAGAAGCTCACGGAGCGCGCCGACGTGCAGGATCGCGTGCGCGGCGTCCTGCGCTCCGCGCTGCTGCAGCGGATCCAGGCGGAGGCGGCGGCGAGCTCCCCGGTGACGGACGAGGAGGTCCGCGCCTACTACGAAGCCCACCGTGACAGGTTCAGCTCCCCGGCGATGGTGGCGCTCTGGCGCATCCTCGTCGCGACGCGCGCGGAGGCCGAGGCGATCCTGGCCGAGCTGAAGAAGGACCCGTCACCCCAGCGTTTCAAGGAGATCGCGCGCGAGAAATCGCTCGACAAGGCGACGAGCATGCGCGGCGGCGATCTCGGCTTCGTGGCGCCCGATGGCGCCACGTCCGAGCCGGGCCTGAAGGTCGACCCGGGGCTCCTCTCGGCTGCCGCCGGGGTGAAAGACGCGGAGCTCGTGCCCGAGCCAGTGCCCGAGGGCGATGGCTTCGCTGTGCTGTGGCGGCGCCAGAGCAGGAAGCCCGTGAGCCGCTCGATCGAGCAGGAGGCGCCGTCCATCCGTCAGATCCTCGCGCACGGCAAGGCGGAGGCGCAGGTGAAGCAGCTCCTCGAGCGCCTGCGAGCGCAGGACGTCTCCGGTCACGCCCCCGAGCTCGTGGACCTCATCGACATCACCTCGACGGGCGATCTGCAGCCGAAGAGGCGCCCGGGCACCCTCGCGAGCGGTCGGCGTCCTGGCGCGCCTCCGCCCTCGCCCGTGCCGCGTCACGACATGCGCTGAGGCTGCTGCCGCGCACGGATGGGCGCTCGACAGCCGCGGGGGCAGCGCCGCCGAGGGCGACACCCCCGAGGGCGCTGAACGGCGTGTCAGCTGAAGGCGACGGCGAGCGCGATGGCGGCGAAGCCGGAGGCGATGGTGAGCGCGAGCGCGGCGATGCTTCCGGCGCGTCGAGCGCGCTCCGCCGCGTCGGGGTGGAGCGCGTAGACGCCCAGGAGCAGCGCCATGGACGCCTTGCCCGGTACCCGGAGCGAGGCGGAGAGGACCTGCTCGGCTCCCTTGGTGCCGCCCGTGATGAGCATGGCCAGCGCGCCGAGCGGGCCGGCCATGAGATCCCAGCCGCACGCGTAGAGCCCGAAGCGGAGCGCGCGCCGGCGCTCTGGCCGCGCGCCCTGGCGCCGTGCCCCGAGGTCGAGCGCGGCGCCGTGCAAGGTGTGCGCGAGCACCATCCACACGGTGACCGCCGGAACGCCGATCGCGAGCCACTGGAGGGCGCTCGCGCGTGCGGCCGGGTTGCGCGCCAGCTCCAGCGTAAGGCCCGGCAGCGCCAGCGCGACGAGGGGCAGGAGCGCGGCGATCATCGACAGGATCGCGAGCGTCTCCGCCAGCAGGGCGAAGCGCATGGCCGCGGGGAGCGCGCCGTCGGGGATCGTCGCGAAGAACGTCTCGGCGCCCAGCGTGGTCGCCCTCGAGGTGGCCCAGAGCCGCGACCAGACCCCGCCGATCGGGCGCTCCCACGGGACGATCGCGACGACCCCCGAGCCCTCGTCGCTCGCCGCGGAGCACCCGGCGCAGTCGGGCTGTCCGCAGCACGCGCAGAGCACCGCCGCGGGGACATCGAACGTCTCGTCGTCCCGCGAGAGCTCACGGCGTACGCTGGCAGATCGCTTGGCCATTGCGCACCTTCGAGCAGCGGACAAAGGCCACTCCCATCAAGGTTACGTCGCACGGGCGAGCCTGTCGACCCGAGATGCCACCGGCCACGCGCTCCTCAGCGCCTCAGTGCAGCACCTCGTTGCCCCGCCGCCGCTGCCCCGTGGGGAGGTCGTCGATCCTTCCTCCGAAGAACGCGGCGGTGAACAGCGCGAGCAGCGCGATCGCCCCGGTCGCGTAGAGCCCGTAGCCCCACGTGAAGCGGACGGGACGGAGCAGCGTGCTGCCCGGCGTGAACATCAGGCGCATCGCGACGGTGACGAGGGCGATCGCGGCGAGGAAAGCGACGGCCACGCGGGCGCCGCGCATCTTGTGGATCGACCTCCGGGTCAGCGCGAGCGGGATCATCACGAAGAACGCGACCGCCGGGGCCCACATCCAGCCGAGCCGTCGCGCGAGCCCGAAGCCGCTGAGGTCGCGGAGCTCGGGGGCCGTCTCGTGGATCCACGGCGCGAAGAACGCCGCGAGCCCGAGGAGCGCGAGCGCGAGCAGGGCGCCCCGGCCGCGCCCGGCGTAGGTCCACGGGAGCGGTTCCATGTGCGGCGGGAGCGGCTCGTCAGGCTCTTCTTGGAGCGCGTCGTACGAGGGGGGAAGCTTCGCGAGCGCCTCCAGCCGGAGGCCGCAGGCGGGGCAAGTGGACGCCTCTTTCGCCTCGAACATCTCCCGGCAGAAGGGGCAGGCGTGAAGCCCGGTCATCGAGGCGGGAGGATAGCGCACGGCGAACGGCGCGCGCGGCGGACGCTGCGCGGGGCGGGGGCTGCATTCCGGGGTTCCACCAGGGCGGGGCTTAGCCCATAGTTGCGTCCCATGGGCAAGCGTGATCGGCTCTCGGACGATGAGATCGCCGGGTTCGTCGCTGCTCACCCGGGTTGGGTGCGAGCGGGCGAGCAGATCGAGCGGAGCTACTCGTTTCCGGATTACGGGACCGGCGTGGGCTTCGTGATGCAGATCGCCCTCCTGGCCGAGCGGCGCGATCATCACCCGGAGATCGCGCTGTCGTGGGGCAAGGTGCGGGTCGCGTGGTCCACGCATGACGCTGGCGGTCTGACCGCGCTCGACCTGGAGCTGGCCGAGCTGACCGACCGCTTGAGCGCGGGCTGACGCTGCGCGTGGGCAAGGTGCTGGGGATGCTCCCGAGCGAGCTGCTGCAACGTCTGGATCTGGGGCTGGAGGGGGACCTGCCGCACCTCGAGGAGGCGCTGACGCATCCGAGCTTCTCGAACGAGCAGCGAGGAGGCCGGCGCGTGGACAACCAGCGCCTCGAGTTCCTGGGGGACGCCGTGCTCGGCCTGTGCGTGACGGAGCTCCTCATGGAGCGCTTTCCAGGCGCGAGGGAGGGGGAGCTCTCGATGATGCGCTCGGCCCTGGTCAACACGGACGCGCTGGCGGCGTGGGCGCGAGGGATCGAGCTCGGCGCTGCGCTCCGGGTCGGGCGCGGCGCGGAGGTCGCTGGGGAGCGCGACCAGACGAACGTGCTCGCCGATGCCACCGAGGCGCTCGTCGCGGCCCTGTACCTCGATCGCGGCTTCGAGAGCGCGCGGGCGCTGAGCCGGAAGATCGCCGCGAGCCCGCTCGCGCAGCTCGCGAGCGGCAGCCTGCTCGGGCGTGACGCGAAGAGCGAGCTGCAGGAGCGCGTGCAGGCGCGCGGCGCTGCGTCGCCGCGCTACCGCCTGATGGGCACGGAGGGGCCCGACCACGACCGCGCGTTCCTCGTCGCCGTCGAGGTCGACGGCCAGGTCATCGGTACCGGCCGGGGCCGGTCGAAGAAGCTTGCGGAGCAGGCGGCCGCGCGCGCCGCGCTCCTCTCCTGCGCCGCGCCGGAGCCCGCGGCCGCCGCATCCGATGGACGGGCAGCCGCCGAGGCCCTGCAAGGTGCGCCCGAGGGCAGGGGGGGCCCGCCATCCGGCGAGGCGTCCTCCGAGCGAACCGTGAACGACCGAGGACCCAGTCGATGATCCGTCACCTGATGCTTGCTTTCACCTTCGCGCTCTGCTCGCTCTTCGTCGCGCTGCCGGCCTGGGCCGGGAGCTACCTGGACAGGGCGAGCCTGCTGCTCGACGAGGCGCGCAGGGAGGGCGACATGCTCCTGCCGCGGACCCATGACAAGGAGCTCGTCATGGTGGTGCATGCGCTCGCGGAAGCGCGCGCCCTGGTGGCGCGCAAGATGGAGTGCCCTAGCTCCGTCTCCAAGGCGCACCCGCACCTCCTACTCGTGCTCGAGAACAGCGAGCGCGCTGCCGACGCGGCGGCTCAGGGCAACTTCAAGAAGTTCATGGAGCACCTCACCGTGGCGCGGAACGAGGACCGCGCATTCCGTGCGCTCCTCGCCGAGCTCGGCTACGCGCTGCCCGATCTGAGCTCGAAGCGCTGAGGAGCGCAGCGAGCCGCGTCCGCTCGAAGCGGGTCTGCGCCGGGAGCCCGCGGCGAGCGTCCCCGGCGAAGCGGGTCTCAGAACATCGCGCCGAGATCGATCCCGAGGGTCCACTGCGACCCGAGCCCGGCGAACTTGTTCTCGCCGTCGATCTCGTTCGCCGCGCCCTGGTTCGCGTCCTCGGGGCTCACGATGTCGGTGATGAAGTGCGCGCCGAGCTTGACCATCTGGAACCGCAGCTGCGCGCCGAAATGGAGCCGGTGGCGGTTCATGCGCACGGCGTCGAACACCACGGTGTTGTTGAAGTCGGCCTGGGAGCCGCCCTCGCACACCGGCTGGCCGTCGTGGGGGAGCGGGTTGCCGTCCTGACCCTGCACCGGGTTGACAGGCGAGTTCGCTCCTCGGAAGTTGCAGAAGTTCACGGCGTCGGTGTTCGGGGTGAGATCGATGAGCCCCGAGTCTCCGAAGATCCGGAGCCACTGGTAGCCGGCGTAGGGGGTGATCACGACCGTGCCGGCGATCGGCAGGGGCTTCGAGATCACTGCGTCGGCGCCGGCCACGGTCAGCTGGAACTCCTCGGTCCCGGTGACGCTCCGGACGCTGCCGCCGACGGCGAGCTCCGGGAGGATCGCGGGGAGCCCTCGGCGGAACCCCTCGAACAGCGACCAGCGCACGTCGGCGCCCGCGCTGACGAGGCTTGTGTTGGCGAGGAACCCGACGGCGCCGGTGAGCTCGAACCCGAACGGAAAACCCTTGCGGACCTTGAGGGAGTAGTGCTGCAGGAAGGAGTCCGGGCTCCGGTTCTCGATGGAGAAGTTCTTGCTGGTCGGATCCTGCGGCCCCTGCGTGCCCTGCTTCCAATAATCGGCGTCGCTGTCAATCTTCGTGTAGTTGGCCTCGAGGCCGATCTCGAACCCGCCGTAGCCCGTGGTCCGCGCCGAGTGCATCGCCGAGGGCGCCACCGCGAAGCCGTACTGCGCGATGAGCTTGGCGAACGCAGCGTCGTCGGTCAGGCAGCGTTGATAACGGGAAGCGGGGTTGTAGTAGAGGCCACCCTCCGGCCCTGTGATGCGGCAGGGCACGGCGGCGCCGCCGAGGCTCGGCTCCGGGTCGCGCACGAGCCGCGCGAGCGCCGGATCCATGGCGTCGGCGGCCGCGAGCGAGGACGACGCCACTCCTGCGAGGGCAATAGCCGAAGCGATCCAGCACGATGCGCGCATTCCGTGTCTCCGAGGCGGGAGGCTACGTGTCCGCTCGTACAGCCGTCAAGCGAACAGAGGGGCCTCCGTCCGTTCGGTTCGCGTTTTCCGCGCGACCGCGTGGGCCGGCTATCTGTCGAGGCGGCGCTGGCGAGCCAGGCAGGCCGCGCGCGCGATCCCCCGCTCGGGGGTTGCGGCGCGCGGTCGCGTCGCGGAAAGAGAGGGCGTGCTCAACGATGGTCGCCCCCGGCTCCGTGCGGCGCCGCTCGATCCGCCGTTCCGGATCGTGCTGGTGGAGCCGGAGATCCCGCAGAACACAGGCAACATCGCGCGGCTCGCCGCTGCGACGCAGAGCCCCTTGCATCTGCTCGGGAGGCTGGGGTTCCGCATCGACGAGCGGAGTGTCCGCCGCGCGGGGCTTGACTACTGGCACCTGGTCACGCTCGAGCAGCAGCTCGACATCGCCCACTTTCGCCACCATCACCCGAACGCTCGGCTCCGCCTCTTCAGCGCGGTGGCTCCGCGGAGCTACCTCGACGCGGACTTCCGGCCAGGCGACGCGCTGGTGTTCGGCAAGGAGAGCGTGGGCCTCGACCCCGAGCTCCTCGCACGGATGCCGGACGACGTCTTCGGCATTCCCACGCTGGGTCCCGTGCGCTCCCTCAACCTCGCCAACGCGGTCTCCATCGTCCTGTACGAGGCGCTCCGCCAAGTGGGCGCGCTCGCCAGCGCCGCTCCGGGGTGACGGCGCGTGCGCGTAGGCGCGCGCAACCTCCGGCAAGAGCGCGCTCCGCCGCGGCGTCACCCAGGGGCCGGCGGCCGCGCGCCGTGGACGTCGGCGACGCGTCGTTCTAAAGAGAGGGCCGCATGGTCATGCACCGGCAACCCGCACGACAGGGCGCCCGACGGCCGGCCGCGCGCCTCGTCGGGGCCGGCGTGGCGGTCGCGCTCTCGGTCGTGGCGCTCGCCTCCGCCGGATGCAGCAGGCGGCCTCCGAGCGGCACGCCCGACGGCGCCGTCCGGGAGCTGGTCGCTCGCCTGCGCCAGCTGCACGGCGACCCGGCTGACGCCAAGGCCGCCTTCGAGCTCCTGTCGCGCCGCGCTCGAGACAACCTCGCGTCGCGCGCGCAGCGCTACAGCGCCGCGACCGGAAAGGCGATCGCGCCCGAGGCGATGATCACGCCGTCCCGCTTCCTCTTGCGCTTCGAGCCGCAGCGCTACACCGCCCAGATCGCCGGCGCCCACGCCCTCGTGGACATCGCCGGCCTGCTCCCGGGAGAGCGCGTCCAGGTGCCCTGCGTCTACGAGGACGCGGGGTGGCGCGTCGATGTGGCGCTGCCCCCGCTCCCGCCCGTGCAGAAGCGACCGGGCAGCGATCTCTGAACGCGCCCGGACCGATGGCGCACGGAATTTCCGGCCCACAAAAGCCCGGAGGCCGGCAGTGCCGGCCTCCATCGGCAGCGGCCGCAAGGCCGCTAACCATCAGGTAACGCCTTAGTTGGCGAGAAAGATCGCCTCGATCTCGGTCTTCACCTGCTCTTCCGTCTGACCTCGGGCGATCGCGATCTCCTTCACGATCAGCGTCCGGGCGGTGTCGAGCATGCGGCGCTCACCGAACGAGAGCTGCTTGTCCGTCTTCAAGCGATAGAGGTCGCGTAGCACCTCGGCGACATCGTAAATAGAACCCGTCTTGATCTTGTCCATGAAGCCGCGGTACCGACGGTTCCAGGTCTGGTTGTCGAACGCGATGGTACGCTCGCGGAGGATGTCGAAAATTTCCCGAATTTCCTGTTCAGAGATGACCTGGCGAAGGCCGACCGCGCTCGCGTTGCTGACTGGAACCATGATCTTTCGATCCGTGTCCAAGATGCGGAGAACATAGAATCGCTGACGGTTGCCAGCGATGTCCTTCTCCTCGATGTTGACCACCTCGGCCACGCCTTGGGCCGGGTAGACGGCTTTGTCGCCCACCTTGAACTGGATCTCCGAACGAGCCTGCATATCGTCTCCTTTGCCTTCCACCCCGCCGTCCTTTTAGTTTTTCGTCTGCCTCCCGAAATCCCTTCGAGGGGCGTACGCTGCACATGCGGTTGAACCTGGACCCGCAGAACCGACACACACCGTCGCGCATTCCGAGAAAAATTCCGAGAAAAGAGCCATGAGCCGCCGCTCGAGACCGCTGTGCGAGAAGCAGGAACGCGAGCACCCTCCATGACCCGCGAGAGGTCGGTGCTCTGGCGTGCACGGCGGAATCTTGACAAGCGGCGGTGGAAGCGGACGGTTGCGGGCGGAAGGGATTGAGGTTGGGGGAACGGCCCTCTTGAAAAAGGGCCGGTTTGCGCCAGGCGCGCGCACTCTAGTGAGCCGGCCGAGATAGGTCAACGAAAATCCCCGTGGGTGCGCCATCGTGGCGTGATCACTCTGGTTTTTCCTTGGGGTCGGGCGGGGTGACAGTGTATGCCGATGGATGCATCGGCGTGGGGGCGCGCCAGCTCACCCGCCTAGTTTAGGGCAGAGCGGGCCTCTCCGGGAGAGGTGGCGGACCTGACGTGGGTGAGATGACTCGAAAATGTGACGGACGCGACGGACCTCGGGCATTGCGTCCGTCCGGCCTTCAAACGAGCCGGGGTGCTCAGGCGGCGCTGAGGCGTTCGGCGAGCCCCCAGCGGACGCCGCGATCCGAAGCGACGAGATCGACAGGAGCTCCGGCGAGCCGCGAGGCCCACGCGAGGATCTCCTCGATGAGCACGCTGCCCGCCACGATGACGTCCGCGCGCGCTGGATCCAGCGCGCGCAGCTGCCTGCGCGCGGCGAGCGGCAGGGAAGCGAGGCGGGACGTGACGTCCACGATCTCTGCCCCGGATACCCGCGCGCCATGCACGCGGGCGCCGTCGTAGGGGGACACGTCGCGCACGAGCGCGGCGAGGGTCGTCACCGTGCCCGCGACGCCGACCAGGGTGGGCGCCGCGAGCTGGGGCACGGCTGGAAGCGTCGCCAGCGCCGCCCGGACGTCGGCGCGGACAGCCTCGAGGTCCGCGGCGGCCGGCGGATCCGTGCGCACGTGACGCTCGGTCAGGCGGACGCTCCCCACGTCGAGGCTCACCGCCTGCTCCACCGCGCCGCCGGCGCTGCCGACGATGATTTCCGTGCTGCCGCCGCCCACGTCGACCACGATCGTGGGACCGCGGGCCGGCAGGTCGAGCCCCGTCAGCGCGCCGGCGTACGTGAGCTCCGCCTCCTCCGGCCCGGAGATCACGCGCGGCGCGACGCCGATGAGCTCGCGGGCGCGGGCGATGAACGCCTCGCCGCCGGCGGCGTCGCGCATCGCGCTGGTGCCGACGGCGTCCACACGCTCGACCCCCCGGGACCGGAGCTCCTCCCCGTAGCTGGCGAGGCAGGCGAGCGTGCGCTCCACGGCCTCGGGCGCGAGCGCGCGCGCCGCGTCGACCCCCTGGCCGAGCCGGGTGATGGTCGCGCGCTCGACGAGCGCGACGAGCTCACCCCCGCGGCGCTCGGCGACGAGCAGGAGGACCGAGTTCGTGCCGATGTCGATGGCCGCGACGCTCATGCCCCGAGCCTTACTGGGTGAGCGTCTTCAGGTCGAGCATCTCCTCGACGTTCGGCAGCACCACGAGCTCGCAGCGCCGGTTGGCCTGCTTGTTCTCCGGGGTGTCGTTGGGCTTCACCGGGTCGGTGTCACCGTAGCCGGAGGCGCTCCACCGCTCGGGCTTGAGGCCGCCGCCGGCCTTGTCCTCGGGCTGGAGCAGGAACGCCAGCACCTCGCGGGCGCGCATCACGCTGAGCCCCCAGTTGTCCTTGAAGCGGCCGCCGGCGAGCGGCGCGTTGTCCGTATGCCCGGCGACCTGGAAGGAGCGCGCCGACAGGCCGGAGTCGTTGCGGATGACCTCGGCCACCTTGAGCAGGATCTCCTGACCCTCCTTCTTGAGCGTCTCCCGTCCCGAGTCGAAGAGGACGTCGCCGGGCAGCTGGATGACCATCCGGTTGTTGCGGACGGTCACGCTGAGCCCGAGCTTGGTGAGGGCCTGGAGCTTGTCCCGCAGGACCTCGAAGCGCTTCTTGATGTCCTCGAGCTGCTGGGCACGGCGGCGGAAGTCCTCGAGCGCGCGCGCCTGCTGCTCGAGGTTCGCGTTCAGGTTGGAGATGTCCACGCCTGCTGCCTTGAGCTGGGACTTGAGCTGCTCGATTCGGGCCGCCGCCTCGTCGAGCTCGCTCTTGGCCTTCTTGTTCTGCGCCTGCTCGGCGCTCAGCTGGGTCTTCAGGCCCTCGATCTCGCGGATCTTCGCCTGCATCTCCTCCTCCGAGTAGCCGCACCCGAGCGCCCCCGAGCCCGCAAGGAGCGTTGCGCCAAGCAACAACCACGACGTCGAGCGACGAACCAACATACCTTTCCTCCTAGAGCAGCCTAGAGCAGCGCGGCGCTCGGCCATGAGGGGCGCCGCGCAGGCGGCGCGACCGTAGCGAGGCGAATGGCGCCGCACAAGGCTCTCTAGAGCCTGCGCAACGCTGGAGCTCCGTGCGACCATGAGCGCTCCGGCGCCGTTTGCGGCGCCGTGCAGGCGCGCGATCGCCAGGAAGGAGCGCAAAGGGCCAAGACAGACATTCTGCCAGCTGTCAAGAAAAATCAGTCGTACGGTTCGGTCTGGTTGCTTTCACCACGGCCTGCTCCGACGTTTACCCTCGCAACGCTTGCGGACCAGTTTGCCTGGAACACACGGGATACATCAGTTTAGGGCCCGCAAGATTTTCCTTGACCATCACCATGCGTGGCAATATACGTCGTGCAACATCTGTTGCCTCGGTAAGGAAACTGTAGCGGAGAGGACGTTCTGCGATGTCCGCCGTGCCGTGCCGGGGCGAATGCAGGAGGATTTCCAATGGCTGCTAAGAAGACCGCGAAGAAGCCTGCGAAGAAGGTGACGAAGTCGGCCAAGAAGCCGGCCGCCGCGAAGGCCGGTAAGGTCGCGAAGAAGCCGGCGCGGAAGGCAGCGAAGAAGGCCGCCCCGAAGCGCGCCGCCGCCAAGAAGACCCCGAAGCGCGCCGCCGCCAAGAAGCCGGCCGCGAAGAAGGCCGCTCCGAAGCGCAAGGCGAAGGCCGCCGGCAAGCGGGCGGCTGCGCCGAAGAAGGCGGCCGCTCCTCGAGGACGCGCCGCCGCCAAGCGCGCGCCGGCCAAGGGCGCGAGCACCCGCGGCGCGCGCAAGAGCACGCCGGCTCCTGCTCCTGCGAGCACCGGCCCGTCCGACGAGTCGGAATAAGGCGACACGGGAGCGCCTCGGTTCTTCCAACAGAACGAGGCGCAGCGAGCCGACCCGCCGGTTGCGACCAGATAATCCGCCTTACAAGACCATCGGGGGGTGAGGACGCCGCGGATCCGGACGCGTGGGTCCAGGCCGGAGGCGCGTGCGGGTGGACGATGTCCCCGCGGCGGTGCCGTCGCCTGCGGCCGAGGTGGCCGGCATCGACGTGCGGCGCTCTGCGCCCGTTTACCGGGGTGCCTGAGCGGCGGGTGGGGCGCGTGCGCCCCGCTCAGCGACGGCGGACTGGGAGGGGGGCTTCCAGGATCTGCGAGTGGCGCTCGTGCCCCCGGCGCGCTCTGAGGATGCGGCGGCGCGGCCCGCGAGGGGCGCTCAGGTGCGCTCGCCGAGGTAGAGCCGGAGAGCGCGCGCGGCGCCCTTGCGATCGAACGGGACGCCAGCGAGGTCCTCGCGCTTCGAGATCTGCTCGAACAACTTCATCAGGAACTCGAAGAACGCCTCGCACTCGCGGATGGCGGCGTCGAGCCGCTGCGGATCGAGGAGGTCGCTCTCCTCGAGCGCCGTCATCGCGGAGACGAACGCGTCGACGTGGGGGTAGTCGCCCACCCGGAGCAGCGGGTAGCCCATCGCCCGGAAATACGAGAGAAACTCGCGCACGAACGCGAAGCTCGCGATGCCGGTCCATCGATCGGGCGCCGGGCCGGTGTGGCGCGCCTTGCTCGCGAACGCCCGCGCGATCTGGGCGAACATCCACACGTCGCGTCGGAGGCGATCGCTCGTCGCGCGCCGCGCAGCCTGATCGTCGAAGACGCGGCCCTCCTCGAGCTTCGCGCCGAGCGACCTGCCGAGGAACAGGATCGCGTTCTGCAGCGCGGGGCGGAGGCCGTGCGAGACGGCGCGGAGGCGGACCCGATACTCGGACTCGCTCACCAGCGCGTCGGCGGGCGGGAGGTCGTGCTCGAAGGCGCGGCGCATCTCGAGCCGCAGGTTCGCGGCGAGCCCGGTCAGCGCGGCCTTCGTGGAGAGGAGGCGGTGCCCCTCGGCGGCGAGCTCGTCGTGGCGCGCGACGATGTCGCTCGCGGGCACGCGCAGCAGATCGCGCTCGAAGCTGTCCGCGAGCAGCGCGCCCGCCCGGCGCCGGAGGTAGTTCGAGAGCGCGCGAGCGTCGCTGCGCAGGACCGCGAGCACGAGGTACCCGCGCCCCGCCACGCGGTGATCCGAGTGATCGAGCGCGATGGCGTCGAGCAGGCGGAGGTACCTGAGCATCCTGAACAGCGCGAGGAACGTGAGCGCCACGAGCCGGTGCGCCTGCTCGCCGGGCACGCGGTGGATGAGCTCGAGCACCTGCGTCGACGGGATGCGATCGAACTCCGGGCGAAACTCGAGCGCGTGGAGCGGGTTGAAGAACGTGCTCTGGGCGATCTCGCGCATCGCCGTCGCGAGGTGGGCGTAGAAGAGCCTGAAGCTGACCCTCGGCAGCCGGAGCAGCCCGCCCGCGACCTCGATGAGGTTCGTGAAGCCGTGCCGAAGCACGAAGAGGCTCGACTCCGGCGACTCCTGCGCCATCGTCGCGTGGAGGAGGCGCGTGCGCGCCGTGTCCTCCGGGAGCACCGTCTCCAGGTAGCGCTGGAAGACGAAGGCGCGATCACGATCGCCGAGCATGGTGCGCGTCAGCTGGACCACGCGCGCCATGCCGTCGCGGGCGTGCTGGAGGTGCTCGCGGAAATCGTGGCTGACGATCGTTTGGCGCCGCCCGGCGCCCGGGTGGTTCCGCGGGTTCGCGAAGCAGGCGACGCCCTTCAGGAGGATCTCGAGCTCGAAGAGCGTCTCGTCCTTCTTGTCGGCCGCGAGGCGCGCGAACCACGCCTCGCGCGCTTGCTGCTGCTCCCGCCTCAGGCCGCGCGTGTCGCGGAGCAGCTCGGCGTAGGCGTTGCGGCCGGGGTGGCCCGAGCCGCGCAGGATCCCCGAAGCGTCGCTCGACACTGACGTGCTCCTCGCAGGCGGCGCGCTGCTAGTAGTTGCGTCGCTTGAAGTCGAAGGGGTAGGTCAGCACGGTCTCCTTGCCGCTCGGCGAGCGCGCCCAGGTGATCGACCTCGCGAGCTCCTCCATGCAGGACTCGACCTGCGGCGCCGTTACGTCGCTCTTGTCGCGCACGATGCTCGCCTCCTCGAACGTCCCGTCGGGCTTCAGCTTGAGCTGCCACGTGATCCTGCCCTGCGCGCCCGGGTGCTTGCGGGCGTAGAGATCGAAGCAGCAGCGGAAGCCGTCGCGCCTCGCCTTGATCGCGTCGACGAGCGGCTGCAGGCGATCGCTCGATCCGGCGTCGGCGGAGGTCGTCGCGTTGTTCATCACGACCCCGCCGTCCGGCGGATCGTTCGTGATCTCGGAGGCGATGACCTTGCAGTCCTCGACGGTCTCGGGGGCCTTCTTGCGGCTCGCTGGCCGGTCCGGCTGCGCGGGCGCGGCGGCGCCCGGGTCCGCGGCACCAGCGGCCGTGGCGCCCGGGTCCGCGACGCCAGGGGACGTCGGCTGCGAGGCAGGCGGCGGTGAAGGCGGCAGCGAAGGCAGCGGCGCGCTGTCAGGCGGCGAAGGCGGCGGCGCGGCGCCGCTCGAGCAGGCCGCGAACAGGGCCGCGGCGAGGAGGACTCCGGTGAACACGGCGCTGGCGGTGGCGCAGGGACGCATGGCGCGCATACTAAACGGTTCGGCTGAGCGGAGGCGAGGCGCCTTGCGTTTTTCTCCCCTCGCACCGGCAATCCGAGCTCTCCTCAGACGGCCGTCTTGAAGATCCCGCTGTGCCTCATCGCGGCCGCCGCCGTCGCCGCCCTCGCGCCGGCAGGCTGCGATCCCATCGCGGAGCCGCAGCTGTGCGGCCAGATCCCCCAGGGAGGGTGCCCGGTCGGCCGGGGGGGCACCTGCGACGATGCCGCGTGTCGTGCGCTCTACGACTGCCTCGAGGGGGTCTGGACGGAGGCCACGCGCTGCGATTCCGCCGGTGAGCCTGCCGGGGACAGGGATGCGGGCGCGGGTGGCGGCCCCGACGCGTGCGAGGTCGTGACGCTCGATCGCAGCGGCGAGGCCGCGGGCTGCTCGCCCGCCCTGCAGCAGCCGGACTGCCCGGCGGATGCCGCGGAGACCTGCGTGGATACCGCGTGCTGGACCGGCTGCATCGACTTCTTCCTCTGCACCGAGGAGGGGTGGAGAGCGATCGCCTACTGCGACGACCAAGGGCGAGTGACCGTGGCGCCGTGAACGATCGGCTCGCCGGCGCCTGCCTTCGGCGCCGAGGAGAGACCTACGGGGAGCCCGTCAGCCGGCCCTGAGGAAGGGGCTCCACTCGTCGAACGAATGCGGCAAGCCGATCAGGATCTGCATCGTCGCGGACCACCGCGGCGGCAGAGGCTGGCGGATGAGCCGCATGCTGGCCTCGTCCGGCGTGCGCCAGCCCTTGCGGAGGTTGCACGTGCGGCACGCGGTCACGAGGTTCTCCCAGGTGTCCTCGCCGCCGCGCGACCGGGGGAGCACGTGGTCGATGTTGAGATCACGGACGGGCGGGCGGCGGGCACAATATTGGCACTGGTGCGTGTCGCGGAGCATCACGTTCTTCCGCGTCAGCCGGATCGTCGGGCGCCGCATGCGGTCGTACCGGCGGAGGTGGAGGACGCGCGGCACGCGGAGCGAGCCGCCGACCACGGGGAGGCCGTCGTCCTTCTCGCGCACCGGCAAGCTCCGCCACGCCGAGAAATCGTGGAGATCGCCGACCTCGTCGACGGCGAGGGCGGCCCCGCCGAAGAGCAGCAGGAAAGCGCGACGCGCGGTCGTGATCTGCACAGGTTGGAAGAAGCGGTTCACCACGAGGACCGGGAGATCGAGCGGCTCGGTCCTACGCTCGCAGCGGAACCCCGAGAAACCGTCGCCGAGATCGAGCTCTTCGTGAGGAGAGCCCCCCGGGACTGTAGCTACCCCGTCCGGCACGCTGGGCAGTGTAGCAACGAAAGCTCCGGTGAACATCCGGCGCTGCACGGCGGCGTTTCTGCTGGATCTCTGCCATTGCCGTGCGGCGGATCCGGCGCGACGCCGCGCCCTGCGCCGTCAGGGCATCGCCTCGGACCCCCCGCGCCCGCCCTGTCGAAGCTCGGGCTGCGCGCCGGAGCCCGGACGTCACGGGCCGGGCGCGCCGCGCTCGACGCTCCGCGCGGAGCGCTTTCGATCGGGCGCCGTATTCGCTAAGACGCGTCCATGTCGAGGGACGGTCGTCTCCTGGGTCGAGCCGCCGTGGTGGGGAAGCAGGTCGGATGACGGAGCAGCGCGAAGGGGTGGGGCCCGAGCGGGCGACCGGCGCGGAGCCCCTTGCCGGCTCGCCCTGGGATGATCCGATCGAGAGCGCGCCGCTCGTGTTCCTCGATCTCGAGATGACGGGCCTCCGCCCCGAGAGCGATCGCGTGATCGAGGTCTGCGCCGAGCGGACGCGGGGGGATGCGTGCGAGGACGCGATCACGTCGCTCGTGCGGCCCGAGCCGGGCGTGTTCGGCAACGCGCACGTGCACGGCATCGATCCGCGGGAGCTCGCGGGCGCGCCCACGTTCGCCGAGCTCTGCGATCGCATCGACCAGGTCACGGAGGGCGCGGTGCTCGTCGCGCACGCGGCCGCATGGGACGTGGCGTTCCTCGAGGCCGAGTTTGCGCGGGCGGGCAGGGCGAGGCGCCTCCCGTACTACCTCGACACGCTCGTCCTCTCCCGCCGGGCCTTCGCCCTGCCGAGCCACAGCCTCGCCTCCCTCTGCAGGGAGCTCGGCGTGCACCGCGAGCGCGCTCACCGCGCCGAAGACGACGTCCATGCCCTGCGCGCCGTGTTCCGCAAGATCGTGGAGGTCCTCGCGCCGCGGACGCCGCGCGACCTGTGGCACGTCCGGATCGGCGAGCGCCACGCCCGCCCGGCGCTGGTGGCAGCGGCGGTGCGCGCGGCCGAGCATGCCGCCATCGTGCGCGTGAGGTACCGTCCGGCGCGCCGGGGGCCGGAGGAGCTCGTCGTGTGCGTAACGGGGGTGCGAACGGACCTCGACCCACCCCGGGTTCTCGGCTATCTGCTCCCGTCGCGCAGCCGTCGCGAGCTACGGGCCGATCGCATCCTGGCGATCGAGCCGATTTCGCCGGGAGAGCTCGGGCCGGACGGTGTGCCGCAAAGGGCCTGAGATCCACGTGCGAATCCACTCGAACCGAACCTCGCCGACGAGAAGCTCCCTCGCCGTCCGCCTCGGCGGCCTCCTGACCGCGACCTTCCTCGCCTCGTGCTCGAGCATGATCGGCCCGGAGTCCGCCCGCCCGCCGGCGGCCGAGAAATGGCTCGCCCGCGCTCGACAGGAGTTCCAGTCCGCGGACGTCGAGAACGCGCGCGATGCGGTCTCGAGGGCGCTGACGATCGTCCCGACCGACACCGAGGCCCGGCTGCTCGCGGGGCGCATCGCGCTGGCCCGGCTCGATTACGCCGAGTCGCTGCGCCTCCTCAAGGGCGTCGCCGGCTCCGAGGCCGCGGGGCTCCGCGGGCGCGCGCTCTGGTACAAGGGCGATCTCGACGCCGCCGCCGACGAGCTCGAGGCGATGCTCGACGATCCCGATGTCGTCGACGAGTGGGCGAAGTCGATCGCCAAGCTGGCGCGGCGCGGCGCGGGGCGCGCGCCGTTCACTGTCTCGGGCGCGCTCCTCGCGGCGATCGAGATGCAGCACGTCAGCCCCGCGGCCCCGTTCTTCGTCGTCCCGCTCGAGATCGACGGCGAGTCGGCGCTCGCGATGGTGTCGACCGGCACGGGCGAGGTGGTCCTCGACAGCAGCACGCGCAAGGAGCCGAGCTGGGTGTCCCTCCGCTTCGGCAAGAAGCTCGAGATCAACGACGTGCCCGCCCTCACGCAGGACCTGTCGGGCGTCTCGAAGCAGATCGGCGCGCCGGTCAAGGCGCTGCTCGGGGTGAACCTGCTCCGCCGCCTCAACGCGACCATCGACTACAGCGGCTGGCAGTTCGTCGTGCGCAGCTTCTCCCCGCCGGCGCCGCCCGACGCGACGCGCGTCGACGTCGCCTTCATCAAGGGCGGCGGCATGGTGCTGCGGAGCAGCCTCGGCCCCGACAAGTCGGTGCAGGGGCCGCTGCTCATCGACACGTCGATGACGTTCCCGATCGCGCTCGACAAGGAAGGCTGGAAGAAGGCCGGCTTCGAGGCCGATGGGCTGAAGCGGGTCGAGCAGGATCCGGAGCAGAAGCTGAAGCAGGGCGTCGTGCCGATGCTGCGGCTGGGCGCGCTGGAGATCCCCAAGGTCCCGGGCGTGTACGGGGCGCCGCTCCACGCGGTCGAGAAGCAGCTCCAGCTCGATCTGGACGGCGTGATCGGGGCGGGGCTGCTCGCCTACTTCCGTGTCACCTTCGGCGACGGCGGTCGGCTCATGTGGATCGAGGACGACACCGCGGTGAACAAGGTGCTCCGGGGCAGCGCGCCGGCGCCCGTCAACGAAGGGCAGGCTCCCGCCGCGCCGCCAGCAGAGGGCGCCGGTCCAGCAGGCGCGCCCGGCTCACCTGCGCCCCAGGGGCCCGCACTCCAGCCGCCGCTGACCCCCCCCGCGGCCGCTCCGAAGTCGGCTCCGCCTGCGGCCGCTCCGAAGTCGGCGCCGCCCGCGGGCGCTCCCAAGCGGACGCCGGACCAGTGAGCGTGATGTCCAAGGATCTGTTGGCAGTTTACGCGGGGAGCTTCGATCCGATCACGTTCGGTCATCTCGACCTGATCCAGCGGGCGTCCAAGCTGTTCGGTGAGGTGATCATCGCCGTCGGCCGGCATCCGACGAAGCACCCGCTGTTCACGTACTCGGAGCGGCTGGAGCTGCTGCGCCAGACCACGAGCGAGGTGACGAACGCGCGGATCGACTCGTTCGAGGGGCTCCTGATCCAGTACTGCCAGCGCGTCGGCGCGCGGGTGATCGTCCGCGGCCTGCGCGCGGCGACCGACTTCGAGTACGAGCTGCAGATCGCCCACGCGAACGCGGACATGCTCCCCGGCGTCGATACCGTCTTCTTGCCGACGCGCACCCACTACGGCTTCGTCTCCGCGTCGCTCGTGCGCGAGATCGCGAGCCACGGCGGCGATGTCAGCCACTACGCGCCCGCCGCCGTCTGCGACGCGCTCCGGGCGAAGTTCGGCGCCGCGAAACCCTGAGCGCCCGCGCGCTCAGTAGGTGCCGAACGGGGTCGGCATTAGCAGCAGCACGAACAGGAGCAGCGTCACCACCGCGATCACCTTGCGCGCCGGCGACAGCTCGCCGGCCTCCGTGGGAGGGTGCTCCCGCCCACCCACGTGCAACATCAGGTGGACCAGGCCGAACCACGTGAGCCACGGCATCCCGTTCGCGACCGCGGAGAGGAGCGCGTCGGACAGCCCCTCCGCGATGAAGTGCCGCGTGAAATAGGCGACGTTGCCTACGAAGAGCGCGAGCATCAGCCAGTGCGCGGCGCGGCTGTAGCGGTCCTGATCTTTGCCGAACAACGCGTACGCGACGTGCCCTCCGTCGAGCTGGCCGACGGGGAAGAGGTTGAACGCCGTGATGAGCAGCCCGGCCCACCCCGCCATCGCCGTGGGGCCGAGGAAGACGTCATGGGTCTCGGGGATCGGGCCGACCGCGAGCCGCCTCAGCAGGAGATACAGGAGGCTGCGCCCCTCCTGCAGCGCAGGTCCGGAGCTCGCGTGCACGTCCGAGTGCATGAGGCCCACGAAGAGGACGGGGAGCGCCACCGCGAGGCCGGCCAGCGGGCCGGAGGCGCCGATGTCGAGCAGCGCGTTCCGCGACTTGATCCTGCCCTTCATCGAGATCACCGCGCCCATCGTGCCGAGCGGGCTGACCACAGGGAGCGGGATGAAGTAGGGGAGCGACGCCTCCACTCCATGCGCGCGCGCCGCGAAGTAGTGCCCGAACTCGTGCGCCAGCAGGATCGACAGGAACGGCACTGCGAACGGCCACGTCTGCGGCAGCGCCTTCACGAACGAGAGCGCGCTGTCGTCGTCCGGCGTGATCGGGGTCCAGAGGGTGCCGGCGACGAACACCGAGACGACCGTCAGGCAGAAGAGCGCGAGGTTCTTCTGCCATCGCAGCGGGGGCGGGTGTGAAGCGGCTGCTGCGCTCGGCTCTGCGGAGCTCGTCGCCGCAGGCGCCAGCTCGGCGTCGAGGTCGAGCGTGCTCGGGGTGGAGGATCGACGGTCGTCGGTCATGCGGCGCCTAGCGTGGCCGCCTCCTCGTCGCGGCTCAAGCGATCCACGCGCGCCTGCGTTCAGGGCGGGCAGCGAGCCGCGCTCTGGAAGCGCACGCCGCGCTGCTGGGCGGCGCGCGACCCTGCGGTGGCGGTGTGCTGCTCGTCTGGCCCCGGGACCCTCGACCACGTCCGCTGCAGGCTCGACAAGGTCTGCGCGCACACCGATGACTTTGCGCGTCATCTCGCTGCGCCACGGTTCTCCTGTGGCGTTGGCCCGGTCGGTGGAAACGGTCGCGGCCGGAGCGCTGCGCTGCAGCGGGGGCGCGCGATGTGGCCGCCTGATGGTACGGGCGCGAACTTCTCCTGGCTGCGCGCAGCTGGCCAGCGCGCTCTTCTGCGCCGCCGTCGCGTCCGTGTGCCCTCCGTGCCCTTCGGCAGGCGCGACTGCGCTACGATCGATCCCATGCCTCCCGCTCGCGTCGCCGCTGAAGCGCTCGTGGGCAAGCTCCTCTGCGACAAGTACCGCGTCGTGCAGCTGCTCGGCAGCGGCGGGGTCGGGCACGTCTACCTCGCGGATCGCGTTGGCAGGCCGCGTGAGGCCGCGACGTCGCGCGTCGCGGTCAAGGTCCTCCGGGCAGAGCTTCGCGACGATCCGCTGCTCGTCGCGCGGTTCGAGCGAGAGGCCGGCGCGGCGTCGCGCGTTCGTCATCCCAACGTCCTCTGCGTCGAAGCGCTCGAGCGCGCCGGCGACGCGCCGTGCTTCGCGATGGAGCTGCTCGTCGGGCTCGATCTCGCCGACACGCTGACGTTCACCCGAGCGCTCGTCCCGTCTCGCGCGGTCCGGATCGCCGCCGACCTCGCCTCGGGCGTCGACGCCGCCCACCGCGCCGGGGTGATCCACCGCGACGTGAAGCCGGAGAACGTGTTCCTCGTGCACGCGGCCGACGGGCGCGAGATCGTCAAGCTGCTCGACTTCGGCTTCTCGTTCATCCAGGGCCAGGGCGCCGAAGGCGCGCTGCTCCCCCGGGTCGTGGGGACGCCGGAGTACATGGCGCCCGAGCAGGCGCAGGGCGCGCCGGCGGCGTCCGCCGCCGACGTCTACTCCCTGGGCATCGTGCTCTACGAGATGCTCGCGGGCCGTGTCCCCTTTCAAGGCCCGTACCCGGCCATCGCAGAGAAGCACGGGCGCGAGCCGCCGCCGCCGCTGCACCGGGTACACCCGGGGCTGCTCATCTCGCGCGAGCTCGACGCTGTCGTGCGCAAGGCGCTCGTGAAGGACCCCCGCGGCCGGTTCGCCTCGATGGCAGAGCTGCGGCAGGCGCTGCTCGCGACGCCCGAGGCCCGCGCCGGGACGTCGTCCGCCGTTCCGCCCGACGCCGGCGCGCCGCCGCCCCCCGGCGTCGGGCACTGGGGCACCAAACCGTGAAGCCCGCTCGCTCCGGAGGCTTCCGTCGGCCCCCCTGCGCCTCGGCTTTGCTCTCACGGCGAAGCCCTGCTAGACGGCCGTTACCATCTCTTGTTCCGGGCGACAGCCGGATCCGCTCGTCAGGCCGACACTGGCCGCGGCGAGCGAGCCGGCGTGGTTCGGAGGTCCGCGGGCGCGGGCCTCATCTGCGCGGGTCGGTTCTCCAGCGAGTACTGGAATCCCAGAATCGCGCGCCAGTCGTCCTCCACTCCCTCCAGGCTTTGCCTGGCGCTTTTTCGGTTGCTGACTATGGGTCGCGCGACCCCATCACCTGATAACGGCACAGCGGCGTTTCACGACGCCGAACTCCCGATGTACGAGAGCCGCAGCGCCTTCGGGCCACGCGCTGGGCCCGAGGGCGAGCTCATGCCGACGGACACAGGCGCCCTCGACGAAGATCCGTTCCGCGTCGAGCTCGTCGACGAAGACATCCCCACCCCGCGGCGCTACCAGGTCGTCTTCGACGAGGCGCGGATCGATCCGGACGTCCAGAAAGTCGTGCGACGCCTCGTACGCCACGGCTTTCAGGCCTACCTGGTAGGCGGATGTGTGCGGGATCTGCTGCTGGATCGGCGCCCGAAGGATTTCGACGTCGCCACCAGCGCGCGGCCGGAGGAGGTCCGCGAGCTGTTCCGCAACTCGCGCATCATCGGCCGGCGGTTTCGCCTGGTGCACGTCCTCTTCCAGGGCGGCAAGGTCATCGAGGTGGCGACCTTCCGCCGCAACCCGAAGGAGGACTCCGACGACGGGAGCGAGCTGCTCATCCGCAGCGACAACGCGTTCGGCGTCGCGCACGAGGACGCGCTCCGCCGCGACTTCCGGATCAACGCGCTCTTCTACGACGTGGAGGCGCGGCAGATCCTCGACTGGGTCGGCGGCATGGAGGACGTGCGCCGCCAGGTGGTCCACACGATCGGCGATCCGGAGACGCGCTTCCGCGAGGATCCGATCCGCATCCTGCGCGCGCTCAAGTTCGCCGGTCGGCTGGGCTTCGCGATCACCCCCGACGTCTACGATGCGGTCGTCTACTGCCGGGAGGCGCTCGCGCTCGCGGCGCGCCCGCGCCTCTCGGAGGAGATCCTGCGCCTGCTGCGCGGCGGCCAGGCGCGCCGCACCATCTACCTCGCGTGGGAGACCGGGGTGCTCGACGTCCTCCTGCCGGAGGTCTCGGCGCTGCTCTACGACGATCGCGGCGATGACGGCCCCGGCCAGCGCCTCTGGCGCGTGCTCGACTACGTCGACCGGCGCACCGCGGCGGATCGCCCGCTCGACGACACGGTCCTCTGGACGCTCTTGCTCCTCGAGCCGATGAAGGAGGCCTGCGACGGCGTCCGCGACCGCGCGGCGGCGGTCGCCGATTTCCTCGAGCCTCTCATCGACCGGCTGGCCATCTCCCGCCGCTACGCCGACGGCATGCGGCGCATCGTCGCCGTCCTGCCGAGGCTCGCGGGGGGTCGCGCTGGCCGCTTCGCGCGGACGGACATCTTCCAGCCCGCCCTCGACGTGCTCGCCGCCGAGCTCACCGCGCGCGGAGAGTCGACCGAAGCGATCGACCGGCTGCGCTCCGCCCCGCACCCGCGGCGCCAGCACGCCGACGCCGCGCAGTTCCGGCGCTGACCGGTGATCGACGTGGGCGACGTGGGCGACGTGGGCGACCTGGGCGCCGCCGGCGCGATCGAAGATGGCCGCCGGGCAGGTAGCTGACCGCAACCGACCAGCCGCCGTGGAACATCACCGGGGTTTCTGGTTTCATAAGAGACCCCTGATGTCCTCTCCGGTCGCGCGCCTGCGCCCTGCTGCTTCGCCGGCTGTCCCCGTGTCCAGGCGCCGGTTCGGCGGCTCGGCGCGCAGCCTGCTCGTGTTCGCGCTCGCCTGCGCCGTGTCGCGGCTCGCCGATGCGCAGGCGTCGCTCCTGCACGAGTTCATCGCGCCGGATCCCGCGGAGGACGTGTCGCTCGCCACGACGACGCTCGACGGCGGGCTCCCCGCGGCGATCCAGACGCCGAGCGGCCTGGCCACGGCGCCCGACCCGCAGCGCCCGCCGTCGAACCAGCAGCAGGTCTACAGCAACGTCGGATCCGACGCCGGCCCCGACGCGTCCTACGAGCCGGATCGCGACACCCGCCGGCCGAACGTCGAGCGCTACGACGATCCGTTCTCCCCCGCGACCGCGCCGTTCAAGCGGCTGCAAGCGTACGACGCCGTGAGGGCGGACTACTCGCTCGTCGTCCGAGATCGGATCTTGAAGACCGTCAAGGCGGACAGCGCCGTCTCGGCGGGCGACGAGGCGTTCTACGGGGACATCGCGGTCGATCTCGTGCCCAACGAGCCGGTCCGGATCCCGACGGTCGGGCCGGACACGCGGCTCGTGCGGATGCACGTGAACCCCGATACCCCGGTCGTCGTCCTGCGTGACGGCGCCGACAACTGGTTCGTGCGCGGCACGAAGAGCGCGCGCGTCCGGCTCATCGTGCAGCTCGCCATCCCCCGCGCGACCTTCGGCAGCGACTTCGCCGACGTCGGCTGGAGCAAGCTCGAGCCCTTCCGCGGGCCGCAGGAGGCCTCCCACGAGGCGGCGTTCAGGCAGGTCGCCCAGGCGATCGGCATCTCGTCCGCGATGCGGCCGCGCGACGTCGTTCAGAAGATGGTCGAGTACTTCCGGTCGTTCGCCCCGTCGGACGACCCGCCCAAGGGGAACGGCGACATCTACCTGGATCTCGCGCTCTCGCGGAAAGGCGTCTGCCGCCACCGCGCCTTCGCGTTCCTCGTCACGGCCTTGCACATCGGGATCCCCGCGCGGATGGTCGTCAACGAGGCGCACGCCTGGGTGGAGGTCTTCGATGGCTCGCTCTGGCACCGCATCGACCTCGGGGGGGCCGCCCTCAACATGGACCAGGAGGTCGATCCGAGCCGCCCGCCGCATGTGCCGCCGCCGGATCCCTACAGCTGGCCGGAGCAGCGCGACTCGGGCCAGGATCTCGCCGACCGCACGCGCGCCGAGCAGGCGCAGCCGGGGCCTGCTGGCCCAGGGGCCGGGAGCAGCGGCGCCGCCGTGCCGCCGCCCCCTGCGCCCACGCCCACGAGCGATGCGGCCGGGCGCGCGGCGGAGAGCACCGACGTCGTCGTGACCGCGCTGGACAAGGACATCCGCCGCGGCTTTCCCCTCCACCTCCAGGGACAGGTCAGCAGCGCCGGGGCGCCGTGCGGGCACGTCCGCGTCGACGTGATCCTGACGGGGACCGCGGCGCCGCAGGGCGTGACGGTCGGCTCGCTGTCGACCGACGACCGCGGCCGGTACGACGGGGCCGTCGTGATCCCCGGCGATTTCGCGCTGGGCGAGTACGATCTCGCGGTCGCGACGCCGGGCGACGTCCGCTGCAAGGCCGGCCGCACGGAAGCTGCCGCCCCGTGAGCGACGCGCCGGCATGCGCCCTCTCGCCCCCGCGCGTCGCGGTGGGCGCCGTCGTCATCGATCGCCGGCCGGATGCGCCTGACGCGCCGCGCGTGCTCGTCGTCAAGCGCGCTCGTCCTCCCCTCGAGGGCTCCTGGTCGCTTCCGGGTGGGCGCGTGGAGCCCGGAGAGCGGCTCGCGGACGCCGTTGCCCGCGAGATCCGCGAAGAGACGGGCCTCGACGTCCGCGTCGGCCCCCTCGTGGAGGTCGTGGAGATCGTGGCGACTCCCTATCACTATGTGATCCTCGATTATCTGTGCGAGTCGATCGGAGGCGCCCTCTCTCCAGGAGACGACGCCTCCGAGGTGGCCCTCGTGCCCGTCCCCGAGCTGCCGGCCTATGGCCTCACCGACGTCGCGCTCCGCGTGATCCATAAAGCCCTGGCGATGGCGGCCGCCGGCTGAAAGAGCGCGATCCGGGGAGCGCCCGACTTGGCGCGGCCGTGGCCTAGGTGGGATGTCGCAGAAAGGGCGACTCTCCATGTCGAACTTCCATTGTTGGACAGCGACAGCGTTATTTTGCTGCCCTGCCGCTCACGACAATCGCCTGTGGCAGCGCTAGGTTTGATGTGGGTGCAGGGGTGAGCGCTGGTTCGACGATCATGAGGGGATTGGCGGTCGTCGTGGTGGCGACCGTGGTCTCTTCTCCTCTCTGCTTTGCGCTACCCTGCAACGACGGCGCTGGCCTGTTCGCGCTGCCCGCGCCGCGCGTCGCGCGCGTCTCGCGCGCCGCCGCGCCTCTCGGTGTACCCGAGGGGTCGGGCTGGCTCCCGGCGCGGGTCGCGCGCGCCCTCTCAAGGACCGTCGAACGGGTGGCGCGTTCGGGCGTTGCCCCGATGTTCCTTGGTCTGCACGGGTTCGGTGTGACCGTGTCCGGCGAAATGTGATGAACGCGGTTACCGCGGCTGCAACATGCGTTTCGCTGCTCTGCTGAGCGATCGCGGCGAGCGCTGGTCGCGCCCGTCGGCTCGAATTCGCGCTGTGTGGTGACCGCTGAGTCTGGATTGCGGCGCTTCTGGAGACATCGTAGACCGGGGAGTCTATGAGCTCGACGCGGAGAGCGAGGAAGGAGGAGCAGAAGGAGGAGCGGCGGCGGTTCATCATCGACGCAGCCTGGCAGCTGTTCCAGGAGACCCCCTATTCCGAGGTCACCATGGCTCAGGTCGCCGAGCGCACCAGGCTCGCCAAGGGCACGCTCTACCTCTACTTCACCACGAAAGAGGAGCTCTTTCTCGCGGTCGTCGATCAAGAGCTCGCGAAGTGGTTCCACGATGTGGATATCCATCTGACGCATTTCTGCGCCTCCCGCGGCGACGCGAGCGCGGCGCGCCCCCGGCCCTCACGGGCCCGCCGCGGCGCGTCTGGGGCGTCTGGCGCGTCTGCCGAGGACGCCTCGGCGAGCGTCGCCTCGATCCTGTCGACGACCCTCGCCGCGCGCGACGCGATGACACGCTTGCTCGGCATCCTCCACAGCGTGCTCGAGCAGAACGTCAGCTACGAGGCCGCGCTCCGCTTCAAGCTCTCTCTCCTGGGTCACGTCGAGCGCACCGGGGTGCTGCTCGAGCGGTGCCTGCCGTCGCTCGCTCCCGGCCACGGCGGCCCGACCCTCATCCGGATGTACGCCCTGCTCATCGGGATGCGCCAGGTCTGCGATCCCAGCGACGTGATCCGCGATATCCGCAGCCGCCCCGATATGGGCCTCTTCCGGATCAACTTCGGCGAGGAGATCCGCGCATCGTTCGCGCTCCTCCTGAGCGGCGCGAGCGCGCCGCCGCTCGCGTCCGGGCGGCTCGGCGCCCCGGCCCTCCGCGGGCTGAGCTCAGCGGAGCGGCGCCGCCCGGAGGGGTGAGGGGCGCGCGTTCACCACGGATCCCGCGCCGACATGGGCGGCAGGTGATCGGCGAACGGCTGGTTGAGGATGCGGGCGATGACGGACTTCCACGTGGTCATGTCGTTCTCGAAGTCCTCATGCCGCCGCGCCTCGGAGCCGTGAGGAGGCAACCTCGTGTTGGGCCCCTTGATCCACTCCGCCGTCGGAAACACGACGGGCCGGTCGTCCTTGGTCTCCGTGAGCAGCGAAAGGACGTCGGCGTTCTCGGGATCGAGGAGCCCCGCCTCCATGCCGAGCAGCGGGACGCCGCTCGTGCCGGGCACCCGCGGGCGCCGCTCGAGGGCGTTCGACACCAGGTAGAGGAGCGACCTGCCGTACACCTCGCAGTGGTCCTGGAGCTCCGCTTCGTCCGTGAGCGTGAACAGGGCGAACCGGCGCACCATGCCGCTCTTGATAGGCGGCATGTACGTGTCGCGGAACGCGTCGATGGCGCTCGCCGGCGCGAGCAGGGAGAGCGATTCGATGGGGAGCCCGAGCCCGAGCTGACCTCGCATCGGGCCGCCCTCGATCTTCTTGCCCTTCTCCGAGGTGACCAGCTGGACGAGCGGCGCGAGCAGGAACGTGCCGCTCGAATGGGCGACCAGGTGGAGCTCGATCTTCGGATCGCCGTCCATCAGCGACGCGAGGCGGCCGATCATCTCGCGGACGCCGCCGTGGTCGGCGTCCATCGTCGCGTCGCCCGCGGCCAGCTTCATGCGGTCCCACTCGGCCTTGCCGCCCATGCGGCGGACGAGCGGCTCGAGGGCGTCGTCGCGCCGATCGATCATGAACCCGAACGCCCTGGGATCGTAGCCGTCGTGGCGGCGCCCCTCCGTGGCGCGATGGAGGATCTCGAGGAGGCGCGGGTAATGGTCGGTCTCCCAGAGGAGCTCGATCGGGTAGATCTCGTGCCCGAGCAGCTTCGGCCGGAGGCGCGACATCCGGTTGATCGCGTCGATCTGCCGGCGCAGCCCGCCGCTCGCGATCAGGACGAGCCGGCGGCGCTTCCACGTCGCGGTCGCGCTCAGGAAATCCTCTTCCATGATGATACGGACGTCCTCCGACGACGTGCCGTAGGCTCCGCGCTGCTGGAGCTGGCCGTGCATGTCGACGCTGATGAGGTGCGGCCGCAGGCTGGCGAACGTCCGGCTGGTGGACGTGAGCGGGCGGAGCGAGCGCGCCTGGTTCAGGCGGATCGGGACGCCGAGCCGCCCGACCCACGCGTCGAAGCCGTATTGAAGCCAGTCGTCGTAACAGAGTCGACCGAAGCCGCCCTTGCCCCAGCCGACACCCCACGAGTTCTGCAGCCAGAAGCCCTCCGCGTCATACCCGATGATCGCGAACGCGTGACCTCCCCAGGGGGCGATGAAGGGGTTCGTCTTGTCGACCGTCGGGATGATGCCGTTCCTCTGGGTCCCATAATACCAGCCGTTGAACGGGATCAGCGCCGAGGCCGCGATGATCCCGACCTCCGCGAGGGCGCTGTGCATCGCCGGGAGGTCCCTGTGGTTCACCCGTTGATACAGGCCGAGCGGCCGGAGCATCCCGTCCACTGCGCGCTCCGGCGTGAGCGTGCCGTGGAGATCGTTCGCGTCCCACGGCCAGTGCTCATAGGAGCAGATACCGTGTTTGTGCCAGCCCTTCATGGCGCCCCTCAGGCTGGATCCCCTCGCGTCGTCCTCGCCGGGGTACTCGTCGTAGCGGCGCGCCATCGTGTACACCATGTTCTGGCTGACGAGGCTGCGATCCGGCGAGACCCGGCGCCCGCGCAGCAGGTAGTGCGCCACGGTGGCGACCGTGAAGCCGGTGCAGCCGTTGTTCTTGCCCTGGTCGAGCACCGGCACGCCGTACTCCACGAAGCGCTCCGGGGGCATGATCGGAGGCACTTCCACCATCGTGGGGCGATAGAGGGTGTCGCGAAAATCGAGGACGTCAGCGCGCGCGTCGGTCGTGATGTCCGCGTGACGCCCAGCGAAACGCTCGGAATCGATCATGGTTTCTGATCTCGTGAAGTCGCTGAGTGTCGCACGGGCGGCGCGCGGGGCAAAGTCGGCGGCGCCCGCCCCCTCGGACGAGGCTGCTCGTGCTAGCGTCGCCCGAGCCGGCGCCGCCTGCGCCGTCCGGAGGTGGGATGAGCGAAGACTGCCGCGCAAGGGGAGGCGAGGGCGCGCGAGGCGCCATTGAGGCGGCGCTCGAGGCCGAGGTGCTGCGGCGGCTCGCGTCGTTCCGGGCTCGGCTGGGGAGCGAGCTCGGCGCGCTGTTCGATGAGCTCGCCGCGCGCCTCAGGCTGTTCGAGGGGGAGCCAGGCGAGGGCTACTTCTCGCACCCGACGGCGCTCCCCGTGCTCGAGCTGCCGCTCTGGGTCGCGACGCGTCCCGGCGGGCCAGCGCTTGCGCTGGACGCTGGATCGCCGGCGCTTCCGCCGCTCGCCGTCGACCTCGCCGAGGCGGCAGCGGTCGGGTACCTGCACGTCCGGATCGAGGACGATCTGCTGGACGAAGGGGTCGGTGAGCCTGGGGCGACGGTGCTCCTGTCCGGGGCGTTGTTCGCTCGCCATCAGGCGTTGCTCGCCCGCTCGCTGCCCGGCGGGAGCGCGTTCTGGGGCCTCTTCGAAGAGGTCTGGCTCGGGTATGGCGAGGCGATGCTCCTCGAGCGACGGCTCCACCGCGGCGCAGGCCCGCGGGACGGCGCCGCGTTCCGGCGGGTGCTCGCCCGCTCGCGCCCGCTCGTGCTCCCGGCGGCGGCGGCCCTGTTCGCGCTGTCGCAGGCCGAGCACCTGGCTGCCCTCGAGGAGTTCGTTTCCGCCCTTGTCGCAGCGCATCAGCTGTTCGCGGACCTGCTGCACGCAGAGAAGGATCGTGCGTTCGGCAACACAACGTATGTGCTCTCCCGGCTCTGGGCGCTTGCTGAGGCGGATGCGGCGTCGCCGAGCGGGGCCGACGTCTCCGCCAGGGGGCCTTCTAGCGCTCAGGAGATGCGCAGCGCGGCGGCCCTGCGCGCGCGGCTGTTTGCGCGCGGCGGCTTCGACGCCATCCTGGAGGAGGCGCGTTGTGAGCTGGCTCGCGCCGAGGTCGCCGCGGGGGCCCTCGGGCTACCGGAGGCTGCGCGGTTCTGCAGGGAGCGCGAGCAGTACATGGTCGCGATCCAGCGGCGGGTATTCCTCGCGTTCTTCGGCGCGCTCGCCGGCGAGCCCGCCGTCGCGCCGCGGTGAACCGGTGTGTCGTGCGCGGACGCGACACCCCGCGAGGACGCGAGCACGCGCGGACGCGCCTGCTTGTACTTGCTCGCCGTTTGGAGGTCTCCTAGCCTCCGAGCGAGAAAGCGAGGAGTCGTGACGTCGAAGAAATCAGAGGCAGAGCTCATCGGTCGTGCCGTCGTGGATTCGAGCTTCCGCCAGCAGCTCCTTGCCGATCCCGAGCGCACCATCCAGGCGGAGGGGTACGACGTCGGCGCGGAGACGCTCCAGCGCATCCGGGATGCCGCGACCTCGACGCCCGAAGCGGTCGATGCGGCCATCTCGGCCGCGGCGCGTGAGGGCGGAGTCGGTATGTGACGCTGTCCCCGGCTGGAGGGGTGACCGCCGCCTGGCCATGGATCGACCCGGGTGATCGGGCTGTGTGCGGGCGCGCCTGGTCGGCGCATCTGTCATCCGAGGGGGCGCTCCAGCGCGGTGAAGCGGCGTGGGGAGCGCTCGCGCTCGAGCGCAGCGTGGGTACACCGCCCGGGTGCAGCGTCCCGTGGGCCAGCTGGGCGCTGCGGCTCTGCGGGCGGGTGTCCGCGCGCGACGCAGCCGCGGACGCCGCCGTGGCGGTCGCCGCGGTGGCCGCCGGGGGCATCGAAGGCGCTCCTGACGCGCTCGCGCGGGGCGCGATCGCCGCGCGTCTCCTCGCGCAGCACGCGGACGACGCGCGCGCGCACGGGTGGCTCCTGGGCCTGGCCGACCTGGCGGAGGCTTCGTGGCGCGAGAACCCGGTGATCGAGATCGACGGCTCCGGCGCCATGGCGGCGCCCACCGCCGCCGGCGCGCGCGAGGCCGTGGCCCTCTGGACGGCGCCCGCGCTCGTCGCAGGCGACGATCTCGCGCCCGCCCGTCGCTTCGGAGAGGCCGTGGCCGAGCCGATCTGGCTCCTGGATGGGCTCGTGCGCCTCTGGATCGATCCGATCGCGCCTGACCTCGCAGCGCCGACGCTCACGCCGCTCTTCGCGCTCTGGCTGCGCGGCGCGGGGCTCGCTCCTCCGCTGCTCCGCGCGCTCTCGGGCGAGCGCGCGTCCCGCGTGCGCCGCGGCGAGATCCACAGCCTGCTCGCGACCCGCCCGTACCGCGCCGCGCTCGCCGCGCGCATGCAGGAGACGCTCGCGTCCGCCCGTGAGGTCGTGGCCACCTCTCCTCGAACGAGCCCGAGCGCGCGCGGCCTCGCCGAGGCGCAGCGCGAATTCCTCGATGCGCTCGGCGAGCGCCTCCGCTTCTTCGAGGGGCTGATGTCTTTCCGCGATCTCCTCGGTCCCGGCGCGGCGCTCGGGCCGCCGCGCGCGCAGGGCGAGCCGGCGCCGCCCGACGAGGCACGCGCGGATCTGCAGGCGGCGGCCGCGTTCCTCCTGGACGCCGCGCCGTGGCGCGAGTCCTGGGAAGTGCAGCGCTTCGGCGTGCTCGGGTCGAGCGAGCAGCCGGTCGGGCATTGGTTCGTCCGGGCGACGATCCTGAGAGCGCTGATCGAGATCGGGGAGGTCGGGCGCGACGTCCGCGCCGACGCCGCGGCGTTGCTCGATGAGATCCCGGCGGGAGAGCTCCGCTACTTCGGCGCGTTCCGTGACGTCCCGCCGGACGGCGACCTCCTCGGCGTCGTGCTCGAGCTGGTCGCCGAGACGGGCGCCGCGAAGGAGCGGGCAGAGTCGTGGATCGAGGTCATGCTGGCCAACGTGGGTGAGGACGGCGTCGTTCCAACCTGGTTCTACCGCGGGCCCGCCGGGCCGACCACGCCGGGCGTGGCGTGGGCCGGTGACGACTGCGCGACGGTCCGGCTGAACCTGCTCGTGGGCCTGCTCTCGTTCGACGCGGAGCGGTTCGCGCGGCTCATCGACGCGAACGCGCGGCGCGTGCTCGACGCCGCCTCGGAAGGCGGCTTCGAGGGCGCTTGCTTCTACGACGCCTCGTACACGGACCTCGCGTTCCTCCGCTTCGCGCGGCTTTACCGGGGGAGGGCGGGGCACGCGCGGTGGGCCGACGAGGTCGCGGCGGTCGAGGCCGCGACGCTGTCGCGGATGCTCCGATCGCAGCGGCTCGACGGCGGCTTCGGGACGCCGCTCCGCACGGCCGCGTGCATCGAGGGGGCCGCGATGAGGGAGCGGCCCGATCCGCTGCTCCTTGAGCGAGGGATGCGTTACCTCGGCGAGCGCCAGCTCGTGGACGGCTCCTGGCCAGCGGAGCCGCTCTACCGGGTGCCCATGAAGCGCGGTCGCGAGGGCCACCACCAGGGCAGAGCGCTGACGACGGCGCTCTGCGCGCGTGGGCTCGCCGCGGCGCGGTCTCGGCTGAGGCGCGCAGGGGGACGGCGCACATGAGCATCGAGAAGTCGCCCGAGATCGCGCGCATCATGGAGGCGCAGGAGATGCGCGGCGAGCAGATCGTGAACCACATCCGGTTCGCGTTCGCGCTGCTCAGCGCCGCCACGCTCATGCACGTGTGGACGATCAACACGCCGGCCGCCAACCAGATCTTCGCGATCCTGACCGGCGGGTACCTCGCCTACTCGCTCGTGCTCTACGCGTTCTTCCGGCTGCGCCCCGGCGTCTACGCGGGCTGGCTCAAGTACGTGAGCATCTTCGTCGACCTCGCGCTCCTGACGCTCACGGCCCTGGGGAACGCGAGGAATCACTCCGGGATCATCGAGTACTTCACGAGCTACCTCGCGACCGTCTACGTGCTCTGGAACCTGATGTCGGGCTTCCGCTACAGCCTCGCGGCGTGCCTGTACTCGGCGGGGCTGTCGGCCCTCTTCAACTCCGTCGTGCTCGCCGTCACGGTCGGCTCCGGCGCGATCCCGATCAGCCCGGTGTCCGTCTACGGAGAGAACGCCATCAACATCGCGGACCAGTGCCAGCAGATCCTCTTCATCGCGCTCCCCGGCGTCGTCGCCGGCATCATCGCGCGGATGTCGCGCAACCTGGTCGTGCGGGCCGAGGTGGAGTCCATGGCCCGCCTCCGGCTCGAGCGCGAGAAGCAGGAGCTCGGCCGGTACCTGTCGAAGGATCTCGTCGACTTTGTCCTGTCCGATCCGAGGCGGCTCAAGCTGGGAGGCACGCGGCGGCACGTCTCGGTGATGTTCACCGACATCCGCAACTTCACCCCGCTCACCGAGTCGGTCGAGCCGGAGGCCGTGGTCTCGTTCCTGAACGAGTACTTCACGGAGATGGTCGAGATCGTGTTCCGCTACGGGGGCACCCTCGACAAGTACATCGGCGACGGGCTGATGGCGGTGTTCGGCGCGCCGCTCTCCGTCGAGGACGCGCCGAAGCGCGCCGTGATCGCGGCGATCGAGATGGTGCAGGCGCTCGAGCGCATGAACCAGCGGAAGCTCCTCGGCTGCGGCGAGATCCAGATGGGTGTCGGGATCGCGACTGGCACTGTCATCTCCGGCAACATCGGCTCGCTCCAGCGCATGGAGTACACCTGCATCGGAGATACAGTAAACACGGCCGCGCGCCTCGAGCAGTTCAACAAGGAGCTCGGCTCCAAGATCATCATCTGCCAGACGACGTACGCGACCCTTGACGACTGCGTCCCGGCGCAGCCGACCGGCGCGCTGAGCATCCGGGGCAAGAGCCGCCAGGTCCACCCCTACATCGTGGACCACATGGAGCTCTCTCCGGCGCGCCTGAGCGAGCTCCGGAGAGAGCTCCTCTCGAGGGCCCGGCCCATGGAATCGATGCCGCCGCGGGCGCCGGCGGCCCTGCGCGGCAAGGAGTAGCCGGAGGCTCGCGGCGCGCGCTGCGCTATCGGGGCGAGGGGGTCACGATGGCGTGGCGCGGAAGCGCCGGACGCGCGCCGAGCCGGGGCCGCCGTCCTGCGTCGACAGGCCGAGCGCCGTGCGCGCCGGCGCGTGGAGGCGCTGGAGGACGCGATCGAGCAGGCGGAGCGCGCCGTCGCTCATCTTCACGCCGCGCGGCGAGCGGTAGCCGAACGCGACGCCGTCCACGACCTTGTAGGCGTTCTCCGTGGGGGAGGCGGGGCGCATCTCGACGACCAGCGCGCCGTCGCGCGTCTTCATGATGACGACGATCTCGCCCGGGCGCGCCGAGGCCTCCACGAACGTCCACCCGCCGGAGGTCGCCTCCTTGATCCCGAGCTCGAGCACGCGCTGCAAGTCCTGGCCCGCCGGCGCGAGCGTCGTCGCGCCTTCGACCCGGATCTCCGCGCCCGGCGGGACCACGCCGCTGCCGAGCGGCATCGCGGGCCGCCGCATCTCCCGAGGCCCGGGGAACGACCACATGTCCGGCGTGATCTCGCCGCCTTCGCGGTAGGCCATCTCGATGAGGCGGCTGCGCTCGCGAGAGAGCGCGTCCTCGGACCAGCCGAGGCAGGAGCGCATCATCAGCGTGAAGGGGTCGAAGCGGAGCTCGAACGATGCGGGCGCGCGGACCATCAGGTCGTCCGGAAGGACGAGGCTGTGGAAGATGCGGACCTTGCACGGGAGCTCGCGCGCGCGCTCGAGCGTGCGCCGGAACGTGATCGGACCGTCGCCCGGGAGGCCGAGCAGGATGTCCACCTCGATGTCCGTGAACGTCGAGAGCTCCTCGATCACCTTCGCGAACTTCGACTCCCTGAAGGGGCGCTGCGTGCCGTCGCCCGTCTCCTTGTTGAGCGGCGGCAGCCGCGCGTCGAGCGACACGCGCGCGACGCCGCGGAGGAACTCGAGGTGCTCGTCGTGCACGTGCTCGGGATCGATCGATGCCGTCAGCGTCGCCTGCTTGAAGAAGCCGACCTGCTTCTCCGCGGCCACCAAGTTCCGGAACGCCTCCGCGCTCAGGTTGAGAGGGGCGTCGACGATCTGCGCGCCCGGCGCGCCGGCGGCGCGGAGCGCGCTCAGCTCTTCGACGAGGTAGGCCTCGGAGAAGACGCTGCCAGCGTCGCCCGCGGAGACGCCGCACGTCGCGCAGCTCATGCCGCCCCCGCGGCAGATCTCGAGCGGGACGACGCGATCGGTCGGGAGCAGCTTCATCCGGATCGGCGAGGGGAGCGCGTCGGGCGCCACGTGGAGGGGGTCGCCCGTCGAGACCCAGCCGCCGGCGGTGGACACGTGCAGCCCCGGCACGGCGCGCAGCGCATCGGGAGAGCGCTCGCTCAGCCGGACGATGTCCCGGAACGTGAGCTCGTTGCCGTGCACGAGCGCGTCGATGCAAGCGGTGGCGTCGCGCCAGGGCGCGAGCGCGAACATCGCGGGGCGCGCGAGGGGCCCCCAGAGGGCGATCGTGCGCCCCGGCCGGTTGCGCTGCAGGTGGCGCGCGACCTCGATGAACGTGGGGAACGACCAGACGTGCGCGGCGAGGCCGACCACGTCCGCGTCCACGGTCTCGACCTCCGCGACCCACGCGTCGAGATCCCTCGTCTGCGCGTCGATCACGTGGATCGGCACGCCGGCGAGGTCCGGATCGGCGAGCAAGGAGGCCTCGACACGACGGACTCCATGGCTGGACGGCGCTCCCCCACCGTCCGGCATGGTTGGCTCCATCGCGAGCAGCGCGACGCGGCGTTCGCCAGGCATCCATGAGAGTCTACCAGGGTGTCTCCCCTGTCGGGGAGTCCGTTCGCGCTCTCTGTCTGCTCTCGCTCCCCGCCCCCCGGTCGGTTCCTTGCGCCCGGAGTTGCTCCTTCTGCCCGGAGTTGCATCCGGCGCGCAGTCGGGCTTTCATATTGCCCTGGGCGGGAGAGGGGGAACGGAACGTACCGGATCGGCAGACAGCGGCGGACTGTCGGGCTGCGCACTTCGTGGCGTGGTCGCACGTGTGGCGCACCGCGGCGAGCGCCCCGGTGTGTTTGGGCGATCCGTCACACCGGGGCATCACCGAGGTTGCTCGCGCTGCGCTGGCTGCTGGCCAGCGGAGGCTCGGGCAGCGTCGAGCGCCCATCCCGTCCTCCCCCAGCACGGGGAAGAGAGGGCGCGCTGCCCTGGCGAGCGACCCCCGCTACTGAAGAAAGCCGAGGGGAGCCATGTGTGGCAAGCACGTGATCCTGGTTGCGGAGGACGACGTTGACACCGCGACGATGCTGGAAGAGCTCCTGACCCTGGAAGGGTACGAGGTCGAGCTGACCGCCACCGCGCGCGCGGTGCTCGATGCGCTCGCGGAGCGGCGCTTCCACGCGGTCCTCCTCGATCTGACGATGCCAGGCATGACGACGGACCGGTTTGTCTCCGAGATCGAGGGGCTCGGCACGCCCTCGCCCCTCATGATCTTCTCCGCCCGCCTCCCCCACGAGATGCAGGCGATCGCCGAGCGGCTGCATGCGGCCGCGCTCATCCCGAAGCCGGTGGACATCGACGTCCTGCTGGGCACCCTTTCGAAGGTGGTGCTCGGCTCGCTCGGCTCCACAGATATGGACCGTTGACGCTGCCCGTTCGGACCACGTCGCGCGCGCCTCGGGCCGTCGTTCCGGCGGACGCCGGGCTGCTGCGCCCCCCGGCGCCGGTGGTAGGATCGCCGCTCATGACGTGGTGGATGGGGACCAAGCCGCGCTGCGCTCACCCTGGCTGGCCGCAGATCGGGCACAGAGCGGCTTCGCCGGAGCGCCACCGTGCTGTAACATCGGGCTCGACCGCCGACGATCGATCGCCGTAATGCGTACGCCCGACCTCGCCTGCCAGAGCTGCCGGCTCACCCAACGTCGACCCCGCGCGGCTGCGTGGCCGCACGGGCGACGCGGGAGCGGGCTCCGCTCCGAGGCGCCTTTGCGGCGCTGATTGCCGGAGAGAGACGTAGAGAGACGTAGAGAGACCTTCATGAGCCCCCTTCCTCGCAGAAAGAGCCTCATCAAGCGGAACCCGAGCAGGGATTCAGGGCTTTCCCTGTTTCGCCGTGACGTCAGGCTTTCGCATAGTGGTTGATGCACCGTGCCTGCCACTCCCTTGAAGAGGATCCTCGTTGTCGATGACGATCCGGATATTCGAGAGACCCTCGCCGAGCTCCTGCAGGAGGAGGGGTACGCCGTCGCGTCGGCGGCGCACGGCGGCGAGGCGCTCAGCGCGCTGAGAACGGATCCGAGACCCGGGCTCATCCTGCTCGATCTCATGATGCCGATCATGGATGGCTGGCAGTTCAGGGCGGAGCAGAAGAAGGATCCGGAGCTCGCCGCGATCCCGGTGGTGATCATCTCGGCGACGGGCCGCGACGAGTTCGTGTCCTCGCTCGGCGCGGCGCAGTTCCTCAAGAAGCCGATCAACCTCGAGCAGCTGCTCGCCGCGGTCGAACAGCACTGCCGGTGACGGCGCGCCTGTTCGTCTACGGCACGCTGATGCGCGGCGAGCGCGCGCACGCGCTGCTCGGGCGCGCGCGGTGCCTCGGGCCCGCCCGCACGGCCCCGTCGTTCGAGCTCGCCGATCTCGGCGCCTACCCGGCGCTCGTGAGCGGGGGCTCGGTCGCGGTCCTCGGGGAGCTGTACGAGCTGGACCCGGAGGCGCTGCCCTCGCTCGACCTCTACGAGGACTGCCCCGACCTCTTCAGGCGTGAGCCGATCGAGCTTCATGGAGGCGCGCTCTGCGAGGCCTACCTGATGCCCGCAGCGCAGGCGCTGGGGTGGCCTCGGATCGCCTCGGGGGACTGGCGGACACGGCGGCGATGAGCGCGTCAGCCGGGGCCGGCGCGGCGCGCTGGCCGCAGCCCGGGTGGAGCGGCCGGATCGATCTCGGGCGCCGTCCTGTCCTCGACGACGAGCAGCAGGGCAGGGAGCTCACCCTCGTCGGCCTGGAGCCGGAAGGCTGAGAACGAGAGCGTCCTGCGGCCGGCGTGCGCGAGCACGGCCTCGAGGCGGAAGTCGACGAGCGCGGCGCGGCGGTGGAGCACATCCCGGAGCTGCTGCTCCAGCTGCGGGGTGTTCCATCCGGCATCGATGGCCGAGAGCGATCGTCCCTCGATGTCCCCGAGCGGGACCATGAACTGCTCGCAGTAGCGCCGGGTGACCGCCCGGATCCGGAGCTCCCCGTCGAGCAGGAGGAATGGATGGCGCAGCACCTCGAAGACGGCGGAGAGGCGGTCGCGCCCGCCCGCGAGCTCGCGCGCCGCGCGCCTCGGCGCCTCGCTCTCCAGCCAGCAGATCACCGCGCCGTCGACCTCGTCGTCGGTGGTCCGTGAAGGGCGTGCTCGCATGAGATAGCAGCGCCCGTCGCGGTCCTCGACGTGCCGCTCGACGGTGCTCATCTTGCCGAGCACCTCGGCGACGACCGGCGCGATGTCGGCCACGCTCCTCGACTTCACCTCGAGGATGGACCTGCCCACGTCGCTCGCGGCGAGGCCGAGCAGCTTGTCGGCGGCGCCGGCGACCCGGCGGATCCGCAGGTCCGCGTCGACCATCAGCATCGGGATGTTCATGCCGCCGAGGAGCTTGCGCAGCTCGTCGTTGGCGAGGCCGAGCGCGACGTTGCTGCTGCGGAGCTCCTCGTTGATGGTCGTCAGCTCCTGGTTCGCCGACTCGAGCTCGTCGTGGGCGCCCTCGAGCGCGTCGTTCACCCTGTGCAGCTCGTCGTTGCTCGCGAGGATCTCGTCGTTCGTGCACAGGAGCTCTTCGTTCGTCGCCTCGAGCTCATCGATGAGCGACTGGAGGTACTCCCTCGTGGTCACGAGCTCCCTGCGGAGCTGCACGATCTCCAGATCCTTCTGGGCGTCGCTCGGGGCCGGGTCGCTGCCCGGCCGGTCCAGCCGCGCGGCGCCCGACTCGGAGAAGGTGACGAGGAAGCAGCGCCCCTGCGGGAGCCGCACCTTGAGCGGCCAGACCTCGACGTCGACGTACCGGATCTTCTCGTCCTGCCTGACCTTGAGCTGCTCCTTGCGGGCCATCACCCCCGAGGTCATCGACGCGTCGACGGCGGCCCGGATGCCGAGGACGAGCCCCTCTCGGGCCATCTTGAAGAGGTGGAGGCTCGCGTCGCCCGGTGACGGCTCGAGGTAGGGCCCCGTCTTGCCCCGGAACTGGACGATCTGCATCTCCTCGTCCACGACCACGCCGGCGGGGGCATAGCGCGCCATGACGATGGCGTCGGCCTCCTTGCGCACCGCATCCATGCCGAGCCCCTCGGGCTCCCGCGGCCTCTCCGACGCCAGCGCGACCACCGGCGCGCCGGGCAGAGCGGGCGCGGTGAGGGCGAGCGAGTGGGCCGCCTCCGACGCGGCGCGCTTGCAGAAGATCCTGTGGGTCCTGTCCACGACCCCGAACAGATCGGGCGCCGTGGTGAGGCTCTCGGACGAGCCGAGGAGCAGGAAACCCGTGAGCTTGAGGGCCTGGTGGAACGTCTGCAGCAGCCGGCGCTGCAGGCTCGGCTCCAGGTAGATCATCAGGTTGCGGCAGCTTATGAGATCGAGCTTCAGCAGGGGCGGGTCGGCCGCGGCGTTGTGGCGCGAGAAGATGCACAGATCGCGGACCGATTTGTTGACCTGAAAGCCGCCTTGTACCCTGACGAAGAAGCGGCGCAGCCGGCTGGGAGAGACGTCCATCGAGATGCTCTCGATGTAGATCCCGGACCGCGCCTGCTGGATGGCCGCCTCGCTCAGGTCGGTGCCGAAGATCTGAATGGCATGATCGGTCGCGTCGGCTTCGAGGAACTCGAGCAACGAGATCGCGAGAGAGTAGACCTCCTCGCCCGTCGAGCAGCCCGGCACCCAGATGCGAACAGGGGAGTCCTGCGGCCTGCTGTGCATGAGCACCGGGAACACGTGGGTCTTCAGCGCGGCGAAGGCGCCCGGATCGCGGAAGAACGTGGTGACCTTGATGAGGAGGTCCTGGTAGAGATCCTCGATCTCGCCGGGGTGCGCTCTCAAATGATCCAGGTAATCCTGGAGGGTGGCGAGCCGATGGAGCGTCATTCGCCGCTGGATGCGCCGCCTCAGGGTGCTCTTCTTGTACTGGCTGAAGTCGACGCCCACCGCGGCGTGAAGCAGCCGAAGGAGCTTGCTGAGATCGGGGTCCATGCCGAGGGGCGCACCCTGCCTGAGCCATGGAGCGAGCACGTGCCCGGGGCGACCCATCCGCACGAGCTCCGCCGCGATCTCCTCGACGCTGAGGACGAAGTCGACGCCTCCCGCCGCGATGGCGCTCCGCGGGAGCGCCGGCCGCTCCGCGCCGCGCGGGTTCTCCGCGAAGGTGACCCCGCCCTCGGCCTTCACGTCCTTCAGCCCCAGCGCGCCGTCGCTCCCGGCGCCGGACAGCACGACGGCCACCGCGCCCGACCCCAGCTCGCCCGCGAGCGAGCGCAGGAAGAGATCGCCAGGGCCCGGGCCGCCCTCGCCCCGCGGCGCGAGCTCGACGCGGAGCCCCGCCAGCGTCGCCTGCGCCTCCGGGGGCAGGACCTGGACGCGACCCGGCGCGAGCTTCATCCCCGATCGGAGCTCGGCAACAGGGAGAGAGCTGCTCTGCGCCACGAGCTCGAGGAGGGGGAGCTCCCCTGGATCTGCGCTGTAGATCAGGACGAGAGAGAGGCTGGTATCTCTGCTGGGCAACCGCCGGAGGAGCTCCGCGATCGCGCCGCGTCCGCCGGCCGAAGCGACGACACAGACGACGGGAAAGCGCAGCTCACCCTCGGGGCGCGGCTCGCCCGCCGCGGGGCTCTCGCCGGCGTCCTCGGGCGGGACCGGCGCGCGCCCCGGCGCGGATGCCCTGCCGGCCTGGGGCGCGGCGTCGCTCGGGCCCGGTGCCCCGAGTTGCGTCCGGCGTGACTTCTTCTGTTCGGGCATTGTTGGCTTGAACGGTTGGGCGCGCTCTCACGCGTCTCGCGACGGCGGGAGCCTGACAGGGACTAAGCCAAGGTTCCGGTGGGCGGTCCGTCAACGATGGCTGTCGTCGTCCATGTCGCGCATGGGACACGGCGCCTCACGGTCATCTCACCCTATCAGCGCGCGCCTTCCAGGCGCTTCAGGAGTTGCTCGAGCCGCTCGATGATGTGTGCGGATCGGTCGGATACCATTCGGGCAGAATCGTTGAGCCTCATCCGTGCCATTTCGTCCATCCTCCCGCCGGGCTGGAGCCTTGTCATGGCCTCCAGCGCGGCGTCATGGTGCGCTCGGGCGACCTGGGCTGCCGCCATCGCGCGGCGCAGGCGCACGCGCGGCGGCTCCAGGTTCTCGACCCCGGACCACCTCCTCTCCGGTGAGACGTGCCGCGCCTCGCCCTCGGCTCGCGCCATGGGCTCGGCGGGTGCCGCGAGCACCTCGGACGCCGCGAGCAGCGCGGGAGCCTGCGCCCCTTGCAGCGATCGATCCACCTCGTCGTTTCCAGCGTCCTGCGTGCGCTCCGCGCGCTTGCCATCGGTCGGAAGGCGGAGATTGACGCTGATCTGCTGATCCTCCGCGTGCCCCGCGGCGTCCTCCCACCCCCGTTCGTCGACGATCTGCTTCGTCGCGTCGTTGACGAGGAAGACCTGATCGGCGTCGTGGAACCGCTCTGCCCGCAAGGCCTGCAGCGCAGACCGGGCCGTCTCGAGCGAGCGGATGTGCTTCGTGAGCGCGAGCCGCCTGCCCCGGAAGCGAACGTAAATGCTGTAGCTGGTCTGGGGCGCCATTTCTATCGCCTCGTGGGCCCGGTCGCGTCATGCGGTGTCTGCGCTCTCGACAGCAGCTTCCGGAGTGCAGCTCGCCATGGCGCCGGGCCGAGCGGGCGAGCCCCCCGCTCCATGAGATTCTCACGGATCTCTCGCCGTGAGCCCAGGGCGCGAGTCCTCGGCGCTCGTCCTGCTTGCGGTCTCACGCCTCCGGTACCGCCGTCAGCAGCACCAGCCTCCCGGCGGTCTGCTCGGCTGTTCTGCAGGCGGCGCGCACGAGCTGCCACTCTGCCTTCACGAGCTCCGCCATGAGCGACCTGTCCTGACACAGGGCTTTGCTCAGCGACTCCTCGGCCTCTTCGCCGAAGGACAGCACGCGTATCGCGATGGCGAGCGCAAAGTCCTTGGTCAGCCGGACGCGCAGGTCGACGTCCGGCGTGGACACGTGGAGCGCGTGCTCGGCGAGGGCGACCTCGATCCTGTCCGCAATCGACCTTGCGGTGTCCGCACGCCACTGGATCGAGCGGCAGGTCTGCCGGAGCAGCTCCTGGATTAACCGTCCATCACGACCCGTCTTTATGCCCATTCCGCCCCCTCGACAGTTCCGTTCTTCTGCGGAGAGCCGTCCAGAGAGTGCCTGCGACCGGCCAGAGCGCGCGACGGCCAGCCTGGTGCGATTGAACGAGCAGGACCGCTCCCCAAGGCTGCGCTCCTCCCGAGTTGCCCGAACGGTTCCCCCGCCGGCTCCCCGCTTCACCCCCTCACTGTCCCGCCGAAAATCCCGTTGACTGCTAGCTGTAGCCCAGCTGCTGCCCGACCGACCGCTAGGGCGATATGGAATCGCTTGTCAGGGATTCCCTGTAAGCCGTCCTGGCACCGCTGAGCGTCCGGCAGTTCTATTCAGGCAAAGCCCTACACCTAGGTCGCCCAGTTCACCTAGGTCGCCTTGGCCTTGGAGCGCCGGCGCTCGCTGCTCGACGCTGAGGCAGGCGGCGGGGCGGCGGTCTGCCGCGCGCTGCGCGGGGGGGCTTCCATGACCGACAGGTCAGCGACGGCGCGCACCTCCGGGGCGAGCAGGCCGTGCGTGAAGAGCTGGAGCACCTGCGCGGCCCAGGCGGCGATGTCTGGCCTGGACGGCGCGTCGATGAGCTTGCGCACCAGGCGATCGAAGGCGCCGGAGATGAGCGCGGCGATGACGCTGGGCTCCAGATCGCGCCGGTAGAGGCCGATGTCGATCGCGTACCGGACGCGGCCCTCCACCTGCCGCGCGACGCGCTGGGCGAACTCGTCGATCAGGTAGGCGTACGGGGTCCCACCGCCTCCCGCCAGCATCATCCTGAGGAGCGCCCGGTTCTGCCAGCAGAACTCGAGCACCTCGAGGTCGTGGGCGAGGACCCGCTTGAAGTACTCGTTCACCGACGCTCGCTCGGCCTCGAAGACGATGGGCGGCGGCTCCACGCAGTCGGCGAGGCGCGCGATGAAGGTCTCGACGATCTGCTTGAAGCAGTCGTCCTTGCTCTGGAAGTGCAGGTAGAACGCGCCCTTCGAGACGCCTGCGCGCTCGGTGATGTCCTCGACCCTCGCGGCGGCCAGGCCGCGCTCGGTGAAGGCAGCCTCGGCGGCGCGGAGCAGCTCGATCCGGGCGCGGCGATCGGCAAGGCGGGGCATTCTGACTGGTCGGTCAACGTCGGAGGACCGGGGCACTATGGGAAGGCTCCCGGAAGCCGTCAAGACGCTCGTCGGCCGCGCTCCTCGCGACGCGGCGCGTTCGACCGCGCCGCGTCGCCCATGGCACGAGCGATGCTGCGGAGGCGGTCATGGCGACCGTGGCGAGACGAAATGCAGCAGGGCGCGGGGTCGGCGAGGCGACGGCGTCGGCTCTCGTCCCCAGCCCTCCTTCGTTGCCGAGCCTGCGCGAGGCCGCCGCGCGGTGCCGGGCGTGTCCGCTCTGGGAGCGCGGGACGCAGACGGTGTTCGGCGAGGGCGCGGCGCGATCGGACGTGCTCCTCGTCGGCGAACAGCCGGGCGACAAGGAGGACCTGGCCGGCAAGCCGTTCGTGGGTCCGGCGGGGCAGCTGCTCGATCGCGCGCTCGAGGCGGCGGGGATCGAGCGGCGCCGGGCGTACGTGACCAACGTGGTGAAGCACTTCAAGTGGGAGCCGCGCGGCAAGCGCCGCATCCACATGAAGCCGGACGCGCGCGAGATCCGCGCGTGCCTGCCGTGGCTCGCCGCGGAGATCGCGGTTGTGCAGCCGGCGATCGTGGTATGCCTCGGCGCGACGGCGGCGCAGGCGCTGCTCGGCGGCTCGTTCCGGGTCACGCGTGAGCGCGGCAGGATCGTCGCCTCGCCGCTCGCGCCGCGCGTGCTGGCGACCGTGCACCCCGCGTCGATCCTCCGCATGCCAGACGAAGCGACGAGGCGAGCCGAGCTCTCCCGCTTCATCGAGGATCTCACCGTGGCGGCGCGCGCGCTCGGCTGAGCCGGCGCGCGCCGCCTCCTCGCGAGGCGCGCTCTCGATGGAGTAGGATTCGCCCGCGATGACGATGAGCCCACGACCGGTCCCTGCCGCTGAGCGCCCCGCGTCCTCTCCGATGGCCGAGCGCGCCCACCTGGGGAGCTCGAAGAAGATGTGGCCGCTGATGCTGGCGGCGCTCGGGGTCGTCTACGGCGACATCGGGACGAGCCCGCTCTACGCGATGAAGGAGTGCTTCAGCCCCAGCAGCCCGCACCACGTCGCTCCGACGCCCGAGAACGTGCTCGGGGTGCTCTCGCTGATGTTCTGGTCGTTGATGATGGTGGTGACCGTCAAGTACGTGACGTTCATCACGCGGGCCGACAACGAGGGCGCGGGCGGCATCCTCGCGCTGCTCGCGCTCGTCCCGAGCGGCGATCGCAAGGGCGAGGGCCGCGGCCTCCTCGTGCTCCTCGTCCTCGTCGGCGCGGCGCTCCTCTATGGCGACGGCGTGATCACGCCTGCGATCTCGGTGCTCTCGGCCGTGGAGGGCCTCGATGTCGCGATCCCGAAGCTGGACCCTGCCGTCGTGCCGATCCTCACCTGCGGCGTGCTGCTCGCCGTGTTCCTCGTGCAGAAGCGCGGCACCGCCGGGGTCGGGTCGATCTTCGGGCCGGTGACGCTCGTGTGGTTTGTCACGCTCGTGCTGCTCGGGGCCAAGGAGCTCATCAGCAGCCCCGGAGTGCTCCGGGCCGTCTCACCGACCTACGCGGTGAGCTTCTTTGTCGAGAACCAACTGCATGGCTTCCTGATCCTCGGCGCGGTCGTCCTCTGCATCACGGGCGGCGAGGCGCTGTACGCCGACATGGGGCATTTCGGCCGCGTTCCGATCAAATACACCTGGTACACGATCGTCTGGCCCGGGCTGCTCATCAATTATTTCGGCCAGGGCGCCAAGCTCCTCGCGGACCCCACCGCGGCGGCGAACCCGTTCTATGCGCTCGTCCCGTCGTGGGCGCTCTACCCCACGGTGGCGATCGCCACCGCGGCGACGGTCGTCGCGTCCCAGGCGCTCATCTCCGGGGCCTTCTCGCTGACCCAGCAGGCGGTGCAGCTCGGGTATTTCCCGCGTGTCACGGTGGTCCACACGTCGAAGGACGAGGCGGGGCAGATCTACATTCCCGAGGTGAACAGCGGGCTCCTGATCTCGTGCATCGTGCTGGTCCTCACCTTCAAGAACTCGAGCGCGCTCGCTGCTGCCTACGGCATCGCCGTCACGGGGACGATGGGGATCACCACGGTGGTCTATTACGTGGTCACCCGGAAGACGTGGGGTTGGCCGGTCTGGAAATCGCTCCCGCTGGCCGGGCTCTTCCTGGTGATCGATCTCGCGTTCTTCGCGGCGAACAGCGCCAAGTTCTTCCACGGGGGCTGGGTGCCCATCGTGATGGGCGCGGCGATCTTCACGGTGATGACGACCTGGAAGACGGGGCGCAAGCACCTCGCCGAGGCGATCAAGTCGGCGATCTTGCCGCTCGACATGTTCCTCGAGGACGTGAAGCGCGTGAAGCCGCACCGGGTGCGCGGGACGGCGGTCTTCATGGCGTCGAGCCCGGAGGGCACGCCGCCGATCCTGCTGCACCACGTGAAGCACAACCAGGTGCTGCACGAGCAGGTGGTGCTCCTCTCGATCCAGGTGACGAACGTGCCGGAAGTGCCGGCGGAGCGGCGCACGACGGTGATCCCGCGGGGGGAGGGGATCTACCAGGTCACCGCGTGTTACGGCTTCATGCAGACGCCGAACGCGCCGTCGGTGCTCGAGGGGTGCAAGCGGCACGGGCTCGACATCGATCTCGGGAGGACGAGCTACTACCTCGGCAGGGAGACGCTGCTGACGACCGGGCGCTCGAAGATGTCCCGGTGGCGCAAGGGGCTGTTCGCCTTCATCTCGCGGAACGCGCGGCCGGCGACGGCGTACTTCGGTCTGCCGCCGAACCGGGTGGTCGAGCTCGGAATGCAGGTCGATTTTTAGGGACGGGCGCGGGGCTCAGGGCCCCGTGTACCGGGCGCGCGGCCGGAGCATGTACCCCGCCTCCCGCTGCTCGAACGCGTGGGCGATCCACCCGGCGGCGCGCCCCACCGCGAAGAGCGCCGCCGCCGTGCCGGCCGGCAGGCCGAGCGCGGCCGCGATCGCGACGAGGCCCAGGTCGAGCGACGGAGGATCGAGGCCGGCGTCGCGCAGCGCGTCGACGAGCGCGAGCACCGTGCGCAAGGCCGCGCTCTGCGGGGCGAGCGCGCGGGCCGTGTCGATCAGCAGCTGGGCGCGGGGGTCGCCCTCGGGGTAGAGCCTGTGCCCGACGCCGGCGATGGGCTCGCCGCGGCGCAGCCGCTCGTGGACCGCGGCGGCGGCGCGCTCGGGCCGGCCTGCCTCGGCGACCAGGGCCTCCACCCGGTCCGTCATGCCGCCGTGCCTCGGGCCGGAGAGCGCGGCGAGCCCCGCGCTGACGCAGGCGTAGAGGTCGGCGCCGGTGGAGGCGGCCACCCGGACCGCGAACGTCGAGGCGTTCAGCTCGTGATCGGCCGAGACCAGGAGCGCGCGGTTCACGGCGCGCTCGGCCTTCTTCGAGGGGTTCGCGCCGAGGGCGAGGAGCAGCCGCCGCGCCGCCCCGTCGGCCTCGAGGGCGTCGGTCGCCCTGCGCGCGTCCCGCCCGAGGCCCACGAGCGCCGCGAGCGATCGCACGAGGGCCCGCGCCCGCGCGCGCTCCGCGTCGCCCGTGGGGATGCGCCCGTCGCCCGAGGGCGCGCCCACGTGGCGGGTCGCGTCGTGCGCGCCGAGCGCGGGCACCACGAGCGCGAGCGCGACGAACGGCGGCGCGCCCTCCGGCAGGAGCGCCGCGAGCTTGGCCGGGCGGACGCTCAGCCGGCCTGGCCGCGCAGTCGGCGCGCCCTCCGCCGGCAGCTCGCCGGTCCAGAGCAGCTCGGCGACCGCCTCGAAGGGCACGTCGTCGAGCGCCAGCGCGACCGCCTCCTTGCCCCGGTAGACGGGCCCGCGCGGGCCGATCGCCGTGAGCGCCGACTCGAGCACCGGCTCGCCCCACCGGAGCGCCTCGGCGGCGACCGGGCCGTGGCCGGCGCGCGCGTCGTGCCGCGCCTTGAGCCGCTCGATGTCCGCCCGGAGATAGAGCCGCGCGCGCCCTCGCCCGCCGGGCACCCCCCGGAGCACGCCCCGGCTCGCGTACGCGTAGAGCGTCTCCCGCTTCACGCCGAGCAGCTCCGCCGCCTCGGCGCCGGTCACGTACGCCGAGGGCCGCTGACCGGAGTCAGGTAGATCCACCATGAGCGCCCATCCACGTTGCATCCATGCTGTCTTCCGATGCACGAGGCGCCAGCGTCGCGCGCGCCGACGACACACGTCCCTCCTAGCACCGCCCTCCTCGGCGTCCTCCGGGATTCTTCCTCGACGCGCTTCGAGGCCGTGCATGGTTGATTGTACAATCAAGGTTGATCAACCTCGTGCGGTGCCCAAGATGTCGTCAGCGGAGGTGATCGGAATGAGGGATGTGGCGGCGCCGCTCGCGAGCGGCCTGGAGGGCGTGGTGGTGGCGGAGACGCGGCTCTCGGAGGTGGACGGAGAGCGGGGGAGGCTCACCCTCGCGGGCCACGACGTCGAGGAGCTCGCCGGCGGCGGCGGGGTGACCTTCGAGGACGCGTGCGGGCTGCTCTGGGGCGGCGCGCTGCCCGGGGCGGCGGAGCGGGAGTCGCTCCGGCGAGCGATCGCCGAGGGGCGGACGAGGGCCTTCGCGCTGCTCGGGCGGCTCGGGGACGCGCTCCAGGCGGGCGACGGGATGGATGCGATCCGAGCGGCGGTCGCGCACCTCTCGGGCGACGTCCCGCCCGCGGCGATCGCCGGGGCGGTCGCGACGTTCGCGGCGGCGTGGGCGCGGCGCTGCGCGGGGGAGGCGCCGGTCGCGCCCGATCCGGCGCTCCGGCTCTCGGCCGACTACCTGCGCATGGCGCGGGGGGCTGCGGCGAGCGAGGCCGAGGCGCGCGAGCTCGACACGTACCTCGTGACGGTCTCGGATCACGGCATGAACGCGTCCACCTTCACCGCGCGCGTGGTCACCTCGACGGGGTCGGACGCGATCTCGGCGGTGGTCGCGGCGATCGGCGCGCTGAAGGGGCCGCTCCACGGCGGCGCGCCCGGGCCGGTCCTCGACATGCTGGACGCGGTCGCGGCGAAGGCGGGCGAGGGCGGCGCGCCGGCCCCGGGCTGCGCCGAGCGCTGGATCCAGGCCGAGCTCGCGGCGGGCCGGCGGATCATGGGCATGGGCCACCGGATCTACCGGGTGAGGGATCCGCGGGCGGCGGTGCTGGAGCGGGCGATCGAGCGGCTCGAGCGGACGGCAGGCGGCGCGCGGAGCGCACGGCTCGCGCTGGCGCGCGAGGTCGAGCGGGCGGCCGAGGCCGCGCTCAGCGCGCGGCACCCGGAGCGCCCGCTGCGCGCGAACGTCGAGTTCTACACGGCGGTGCTGCTCGACGCGCTCGGACTGCCACGCGCGCTCTTCGCGCCGACCTTCGCGGTGGGCAGGGTCGCGGGCTGGTGCGCGCACATCGACGAGCAACGGCGCGCGGGGCGGCTCATTCGCCCGAGCTCACGCTACATCGGGGGCGTCCCTAGAGCGGCAGCTCCGCCGCATTGAGGCGTCGGGCCCGCCGCGCGCGCGGCGGGGCTGCTGGCAGGAGCGCTCATCGTCGCCGGCCATGAGGTCGACCTGCCCAAGTCGGACTTATTGAAGAGTCCGTGACGGCATTCGCTTCCTCCCCGTCGTCCTGCCATCCGATCCGCACAGAAATTGCCGGAGAGGCCGTTCCACAGCCCTGGAAGGACAAAAGGAGAACGCGCCGGGCGCGGGTAGGACGTTGTTCGTCCTGCAAAGTTGGCAGCCTCGCGGGGCACTGTTATCGTGTTCAGTATGTCGTCCGCCGCTCTTGCCGCTCCGCTTGCCCGGGACCTCCTGCGCCATACCCTCCCCGAGTTCGAAGCGCGCGCCAAGACGCTCCCGCTCGGCCTGCGGGAAATCAACGACGCGCTCCCGGAAGGGGGGCTGCCGCGCGGGGGGGTGGTGGAGCTCGCCGCGCCGCGGGGGCTGGGGCGCTCCACCTCGCTCGCCCTCTCCGCGTGCGCGTCGGCGCAAGCGGAGGCGCGGCTGCGCGGGACGAGCGCGACGGCGGGGGCGTGGTGCGCGTGGATCGATCCGAGCGGCTCGCTCTACGCGCCGGCGGTCGCGCGCGCGCAGGTCGATCTGAGCCGGCTGCTCGTGGTGCGGCCCCCGCCGGAGGTGCTCGCGAAGGTCGCGGTCCGGATGGCGATGAGCCGGGCGTTCGCGGTGCTCGTGATCGACGTGGCCGGGGTCCCGGGGGCCTTCGGCCAGGGCGCTGGGAAGGGGGAGCGGAGCGCGCCCGGGGCGGGGCGCCGCGAGGAGGACCTCGCGCGCTGGGTCAACGTGGTGCGCAAGCTCGCCCTGGCGATCGAGGGGAGCGACGGGACGATCCTGCTCCTCACGGATCGCCAGGCGGCGCGGCCGATGCCCTTGCCGGTCGCGATGCGGCTGGAGCTAGAGCAGGTCGCCGAGAACCGGTTGATGGTCCGCGTCGCCAAGGACCGCCGAGGGCGCGTGACCTCGCCGACCCCGGTGGTGCTCGGGGAGCGGCCCGGGGACAGGGCAGAGCGGACGGCGGGCGGCGAGCCGCGGCCCGCGCTGTCGCGGGCGTGAGGGAGGAGAGGCGATGGCGGTGAGGCGCATTGTGGCGATCGTGCTCCCGCAGCTCGCGTGCGAGCTGGTGAAGCAGCGCGGGCCGGTCTCGCCGAGCGGGAAGGCGCCGCTCGCGGTGATCCTCGGGGGCGAGGAGGACCGCCGCGCGGCGCTCGCCCCGCAGCCCGAGCGCGAGGCGCAGGCGCCGGCGGCCGTGATCGACGTGGTCGACGAGGAGGCGAGGCGGTACGGGGTGAGGCCGGGGCAGAAGGTCGTCGAGGCGGCGGCGCTGGTCGCCCACCTCGCGATCCACCGGGTGACGTTCGCCGAGATCGACGCGGCGCTCGGCCGGGTCGCCGAGGTGGCGCTCGGGCTCGGGGCGACGGCGTCGATCCAGCTCGGCGAGCAGGGGGCCCCGCGCGCCGGCGCGGCGCGGGCGAGCCGCGCTCCCGAGCGCGCCGTGAGCGAGGCGCGGAGCCCCTGGGGCGACGGCCCGTACGACACGGTGTGGCTCGACATCACCGGGGCGTCGCACCTCGTCGGCGGCGAGGAGGCGCTGCTCGGCGAGCTCGGCGAGCGCGTCGCGGCGCTCGGTCACCGGGCGCGGCTCGCGATCGCCGACGGGCCGCGGCTCGCGCAGGCGCTCGCGCGCTTCGGCGCGCACGCGGACGGCGGGGGAGGGGCGGAGGCCCCGATCGCGCCGCCGGGCAAGGGGGCGCAGGCGATCGGGCCCTTGCCGGTGCAGGCGCTCCCGGTCGAGCGCGAGGTGGCGAGCTTCCTCGTCCGGCTCGGCGTGCTCCGCGTCGAGGATCTCGCGCGCCTTCCGCGGGCGCAGGTGGCGGCGCGGCTGGGGCCGCGGACGGCCGACGTGATGGAGCTCCTCGCCGGCCGCGATCCCGTTCCGCTCCTGCCGTTCGAGGTGCCCCGGCTGCTCGAGGAGGAGGTGCTCTTCGACGAGCCGATCGAGAGCGCCGAGTCGCTCCTGTTCGTGCTGCGCGGCATGACGTCGCGGATCGCGTCGCGGCTCGCCGCGCGCGGGGAGGCGTGCGGGCGGCTCAACGTGGCGATCGCCTACGATCGCTCGATCGCGCGGCTCCGCCTCGGCGAGCGCGAGGACGACGGCGCCGCCGCGCTCCTGGAAGACGACGGGCGCGGCCCTTCGCTGCGCTTCCACGTCGACATGCCGGTGCCCCTCTCGGACGCGGGCGATCTGCTCCGCCCGCTGAAGGCGAGGCTCGAGCGGATCGAGCTCGCGGCGCCCGCGGTGGGGGTCCACGTCATCGCCTCGCGCATCGCGCGGGCCCGCCGGGTGCAGCTCGATCTGTCGCGCGACCGGTCGGTCGATCCCGACAGCCTGCCGGCGCTCCTGGCCGAGCTCTCGGCGGAGATCGGCCAGGAGCGGGTGGGCATCCTGGAGATCGCCGACGCGCACCGTCCCGAGGCGCGCTCGCGGCTCGTGCCGGCCTCTGGCGAGGCGGCCATGACGCGCGCGTCCGCCGCGGCCCGCGCGCGCGCCGCGGCGGATCGGGGCGCGGCGGAGCAGGCGGGGGGCGCCGACGCGCCGGCGCTGGAGCCCGCGCGGCTCCTCGCGCAGCCGATCCCGCTCGGCCGGGTGGGGCGCGGGGCGATCGTGGCCGTCGATCGGCACCTCTACGCGATCGAGCGGCTCTCCTTCGTGATGCGGATCGACGCGGTGGAGTGGTGGACGCCCACGCCGGCGTCGCGCGACTACGCGCGCGCCTGGCTCGTCTCGGGCTCTCCGTCCGGCAAGGCCGCCCCGGCGCGCCTCGGCGAGCTGCGCCCTCCTCGAGACGGCGCGAGCGCGAGCTCCTGCGGCGAAGCGTGGATCTACGTCGACCGCGCGACGGGCGAGGCCTTCCTGCAGGGGTGGTGCGAGTGAGCGCCGGCGCGTCGGTCCCGTTCGTGGAGCTCTGCGGCCGCTCCTGCTTCTCTTTCCTGGAGGGCGCCTCGCACCCCGAGGAGCTCGTGCACCGCGCCAAGGAGCTCGGCCTCGAGGGGCTCGCGCTCTGCGATCGCGACGGGATCTACGGCAGCGTGCGCGCGCACACGGCGGCGAAGAAGGTCGAGCAGCGGGTGATCGTCGGGGCCGAGCTGACGCTGGGCGCGCCGCGCGTGGGCGCCGAGCGCGCGCCGGAGGTCCGGCCGTCGGTGGTCCTCCTGGTCCAGGACAGCGAGGGTTACGCGAACCTCTGCCGCCTCCTCACGATCGCGCACGCCGAGTGCGAGAAGGGGATGGCGAGCATCTCGGCGGAGGCGATCGCGGCGGCGCAGCGGGGCCTCTCCGCGATCGTGCCGCTCGACCCTCTCGTGCCCGCGGGCGTCTCCGGCGCGCTCCTCGGCACGCTGCGCGACGCGTTCGGCGAGCGCGCGCTCGTCGCGACCTGGAAGCACCTCGACCGCCGCGACGGCGAGCGCGTCGCGGCGGCCCTCGCGGCGGAGCGCCGCTACGGCCACTGCGTGGTGGCGACGGCGCGCCCGCTCTATCATCACCCGTCACGCAAGCCGCTCGCGGACGTGCTCGCGTGCATCCGGACCAAGACCACGCTCGATCAAGCGGGGACGCGGATCGCGCCGAACGCGGAGGCGTACGTGCGGTCCGGCGCGCAGATGGCGGCGCTGTTCCGCGATCATCCGGCCTGGGTCGCGCGCACGGTGGAGGTCGCGTCCCGCTGCCGCTTCTCGCTGTCCGAGCTCCGCTACAGCTTCCCGAGCGACGCCCTCTGCATGCCGGGGGAGACGTCAGATCAGGCGCTGCGCCGCCTCACCGAGGAGGGCTGCCGCGACCGTTACCCGGAAGGGACGCCGTCTCCCGTGCGCGCGCAGATCGAGAAGGAGCTCGCCTTGATCGCGAAGCTCGGCGTGGCGCCCTATTTCCTCAGCGTGCAGCAGGTCGTGAAGATCGCGCGCGCGCGGCAGATCCTCTGCCAGGGCCGCGGGAGCGCGGCCAACAGCGCGGTGTGCTTCGTGCTCGGCGTGACGGCGGTGGACCCGGCCCGGTCGAGCCTGCTCTTCGAGCGCTTCCTGTCGGAGGAGCGCCACGAGCCCCCGGACATCGACGTCGATTTCGAGCACGAGCGCCGGGAGGAGGTGATCCAGGCGATCTACGAGATGTACGGGCGCGACCGGGCGGCGATGGTCTCGGAGGTGATCGCCTACCGCGGCAAGAGCGCGCTCCGCGAGGTGGGCAAGGCGTTCGGCTTCTCAACGGATCAGGTCGATCGGCTGAGCGGCCTCGTGCTCCACCACGAGGCGGACATCACCGAGCAGCGGGTCAGCGAGGCGGGCCTCGATCCGGATGACGTGCGCGTCCGGCAGGCCGTCATGATGGCGAGCGCGCTCGAGGGCTTCCCGCGCCACCTCTCGATCCACGTGGGCGGCTTCGTGCTGTCGTCCGAGCCGCTGCACAAGGTGGCCCCGGTCGAGCCTGCGCGGATGGAGGGCCGCACGGTGATCCCGTGGGACAAGGACGATCTCGACGATCTCGGCTTCTTCAAGATCGACGTCCTGGCGCTCGGCATGCTGACGGCGATCCGCAAGGCGCTCGGTTTGATCCACTCGGACCGGTACGCCGCGCTCGCGGGTCGCACGGCACGGGACCCCGCGTCCGCGGGTCCCTTGGTCCACACGGCACGGGACCCCGCGTCCGCGGGTCCCTTGGTCCACACGGCACGGGACCCCGCGTCCGCGGGTCCCTTGGTCGACGCGGCAGGGGACCCTGCGCCCGCGGGTCCCTTGGTCGACGCGGCAGGGGACCCTGCGCCCGCAGGGGTCTTGCTCCACGCGGGCCGAGGCGCCGCGTTCGATCCGATCGCGGCGCTCGCGCAGATCCCGCCGGAGGATCCGGCTGTCTACGAGGCGATCGGCCGGGCCGACACGGTGGGGGTGTTCCAGATCGAGAGCCGCGCGCAGATGGCGATGCTCCCGCGGCTGAAGCCGAACAAGTTCTACGACCTGGTGATCGAGGTGGCGATCGTGCGCCCCGGGCCCATCCAGGGCGGGATGGTGCACCCCTACCTGCGCCGACGGACGGGGCAAGAGCCGCCGGTGTCCCCGCACCCGTGCCTGGATCCCATCCTGGAGCGCACGCTCGGCGTTCCGCTCTTCCAGGAGCAGGTGATGCAGATCGCGATGGTCGGCGCGGGTTACACGCCGGGCGAGGCCGACCAGCTGCGCCGCGACATGGCGGCGTGGAAGAAGCATGGGCGCCTGGAGCGGCACCGCGGGCGGCTCATCCAGGGCTTCGCCGAGCAGGGGATCTCGGCGAGGTTCGGGGAGATGCTCTACCAGCAGATCCAGGGCTTCGGGGAGTACGGCTTCCCGGAGTCGCACGCGGCGAGCTTCGCGCTCCTCGTGTACGCGTCGGCCTGGCTCAAGGTCCACCACCAGGCGGCGTTCACCTGCGCGCTGCTCAACGCGCAGCCGATGGGGTTCTACAGCCCGTCGGCGCTGGTGCAGGACGCGCAGCGGCACGGCGTGGACGTGCGGCCGGTGTGCGTGGTGCAGAGCGCGTGGGACGCGATCCTGGAGCCTTCCGCCGAGCCCTCGGCGGGCCCGGCGCTGCGGCTCGGCATGCGGCTCGTGAAGGGCCTCGGCGAGGCGGCCGCGGCGGCGATCGTGGCGGCGCGCGAGGAGGCGCCGTTCACGAGCCTCCCGGATCTCGTGAGGCGCACGGAGCTGAAGAAGAACGAGGTGGAGGCGCTCGCAGAAGCGGGCGCGCTCGCCGCGCTGGTGCCTGCCCGGAGAGAGGCGCTCTGGCGCGCGCGCGCCCCCCGCGTGGAGGGGTTGTTCGAGGGCGTCCCGATCGAGCAGGACCGGGACGTCGGGCTCCCTCCGCTCAGGCCGCTGGAGCAGCTCGCGCTGGACTACGGGCGCGTGGGTCTGTCGCTGCACGACCACCCGATGCGGCACGTGCGGCGGGCGCTCAAGCGGCGGCGCGGGGCCGGGCGCGTGCGGACCGCCGAGGAGATCAAGGCCGCGCGCGACGGGGAGAGCGTGCGGGTCGCCGGGATGGTGGTCGGACGCCAGCGGCCGGCGACCGCGAGCGGCGTGACGTTCATGACGCTCGAGGACGAGACCGGCGTGGTCAACGTCATCGTCCAGCGGCAGGTCTTCGCGGAGTACGAGCACGTGGCGAGGAACGCGGCGCTCTTGCTCGTCGCAGGGCGGATCGAGCGGCAGGGCGAGGTCGTCCACGTGCTCGCGCGCGAGCTCGATCGGCTGGAGCTGCCCAGCGGCGAGGAGATCGCGCTCAAATCGCGCGACTACCGGTGAGGGCGCGCCGACGCCGCGCTCCCGGAGCGCGGGGCGATCGGCGGCGCGTGAAGAGAGCTCGCGCGCTCGTCAGGGCGGCGGCGATGACCTCGTCGACCAGCGCGCTCGTCAGCGGGCGGCGACGACCTCGTCGACCAGCGAGAGCAGCGTCGCCGCGTCGAACGGCTTCAGGAGCAGCCGGGCGTTGACCTGCTGCAGGAACGCCTTGCTGCGCTCCGTGAAGGCGCCGCCGGTCAGGAACACGACACGGCGCTGCTGCTCGGGCGCATGCTCGGCAAGCGAAGTGTAGAAATCCATTCCCGTCATATCGGGCATCATGAGGTCGCACAGGATGGCGTCGTAGCGCTCTCCGGCGCGGATCCGGCTGAGCGCGTCGCGCGCGCTCGCGGTCGCGGTCGTCTCGTGACGTGGCTCGAGCGTCCCCGCGATCGCCCGCGTGAGCAGCGGCTCATCGTCGATGATGAGGACCCGCTGCCGCTGCGCCGCCTCCGGCGCGAGCGCGTCGAGGCTGCCGTTCTCGCGCGGCCACCTCGACGCGCGCGAGCCGGGCGCAGCGGAGGCGTGCGCCTCGCTGGCCGCGGCGGCGGGGAGGACGAGGCGGAACGTGCTCCCCTTGCCGGGGCGGCTGTCCACCTCGATCCGACCCCCCAGCGCCGTGACGATGGAGTGGCAGATCGCGAGCCCCAACCCGAGCCCTTCGCCAGCTTCCTTGCTCGTGTAGAACGGCTCGAAGATCCGAGCGAGCGACTCGGGCGCGATCCCGGCGCCCGTGTCGCGCACCTCCACGACGACCGACCCCTCGGCGTCACAGCGCGTCGAGAGCTCGATCTCGTTCTGCTCGGCGAGCCCCTCGGGGATGGCCTGCGCGGCGTTCACGATGAGGTTCAGGAAGACCTGCGCGAGCCGCGGCTCGTTCGCCTGGACGGGCGGCACCTCCTGGAAGCTCCGGACGACGCGGGCGCGGTGCCGGATCTCGTTCATCGCCATGTGGACGCAGGAGTCGAGCACCCGCCGGGGATCGACCGGCCCGCGTCGGTCCTCCTCGGCGCGCGAGAAGCTGTGGAGATCGCGCACGATGAGCCGCACCCGCTCGGCGCCCTCGCGCGCGTCCTCCAGCAGGCTCAGCACGTCGGAGAGCTCGCTCGACGGCGCGCGGCCGTCGCCGTGAGAGCGCGCCCAGGGGCCGCCGCGCGCAGCGCTGTTCCGGCGATCGAGCGAGCCGATGCGCCGGATGGCCGCGTCGACGTTCGTGATGACGAAGGCGAGGGGGTTGTTGATCTCGTGGGCGACGCCGGCGGCCAGCGTGCCGACGCTCGCCATGCGGCCGGCGCCGACGAGGCGGGCCTGCGTCTGCGCGAGCGCCTGGCGCGAGGCGGCGTCGCGCGCGGCGCGCTCGCGGATGACGGAGAGCCGCGCCCGGGGGCCCGCGCCGTCGCCGCCCGCGAGGAGGAAATCGCTCGCGCCGGCCGCGAGGATGCCGTCGATGTCCCCGTCGCGCTCGGTGATCGCGAGGACGAACACCGCGTCGCCGCCGGGCTGCGCCCGCACGCGGCCGCAGAGCGCGGCGGCGCTGGCGGGCTCGCTCCAGTCGACGGCGAGCACCGGCGGCGCGTCGCTCAGGCACCTCTCGAGGGCGTGCGCGGGATCGGAGGTGACGCCGACGTCCGGCACATGGCGTCGGATCAGCGCTTCGAATCGCTCGCTCGCCGCGGCGCGCCCGCGGAGGAGCAGGATGGCGGCCGGCTCCGCGCAGCCCATCGACGTCCTCTCAGCTGTCCTTCGAAGACCCGTTTCAGGAGTCCTTCGAAGATCCTTTACCGCATCTCCATCCCGGCGTGCAGGCATGGTGATCCGTTCCGCTGCGCCTGCCAGGCGCCTCGCCGGTCTCCTTCGAGCCGCGCGCCAGCCGGTCGGCTCGCCCGCTTCGCGCGGCTATCGAAGGCTGGACGTCGCGTCGTCGTCCGGATCGCCGTCGTCGGCGATCCTCGTCGCGCCGTCCGTGAGCGGCGGATACAGGCTCTCGACGAACTTCCCGGAGAGCCGCCCCGCGAGGTGTGCATCCATCCGCGCCAGCGCCTCGCGCAGCCGATCGATCTCGTCCGAGAGCGCTGCCTTGAGCGGCTGGCGCTGCGCCTGTTCCATCCAGGCGAGCTCCACGAGCGCCTCCTCGAGGTGCGCGCGCGCCGCACCAAGGTGCGCGCGCACCGCGCCGCCCGCCTCGCCCGCGTTGGATTCTCGGACCAGGTACTCCGCGACGCGCACGCGCCCGCGGTAGCGGACCCGCGTCCGCTCGAGGAAATCCCGGTACGGCTTCACCGCCCCGCTGAGCGCCTGCACCGCCGCTGCGAGCGCGCTCGCCTCGCCCTGGAGCGCCTCGCGATCGGCGCCGGAGAGGGCCGTATTGTGCTCGACGTGGGCCTCGAGCGTCGCCAGCACCTCGCGGGCCCAGCGGAGGTGCCGGAGCCCCGAGGCGCCGCGCGACAGGCGCTGCGCGGCCGCCCCCTCCGCGCTCACGCCACCGCCGCCGCCGGCGCCGCCTCGCGCTCCGGGCGCTTCGCCGTCTCGTTGATCTTCACGCTGACGAGCTTCGAGACGCCGGGCTCCTGCATCGTCACGCCGTAGAGCACGTCGACCGACTGCATCGTGCGCTTGATGTGCGTGATGAGGATGAACTGCGAGTGGCTCGTCATGCTCCGGATCGCCTCGTTGTAGCGGGCCACGTTCGCCTCATCGAGCGGCGCGTCGACCTCGTCGAGGATGCAGAACGGCGACGGCTTGAACTGGAAGATCGCGAAGATGAGCGACACCGCGGTGAGCGCCTTCTCGCCGCCGCTCATGAGCTCGATGTTCCCGAGCTTCTTGCCCGGCGGCTGCGCGAGGATCTCGATCCCCGTCTCCAGCATGTCGTCGGGGTTCGTCAGCCGGAGCTCCGCCTGGCCGCCGCGGAACATCTTGGGGAACAGCGTCTTGAAGCGCGCGTTGATGCCGTCGTACGTCGTCTTGAAGAGCCGCTTCGACTCGCGGTTCATCTGGGCGATCGCCTTCTCGAGGTCGTCGAGCGCCTTCTCGAGATCGGCCTTCTGGCCCGAGTAGTACGTGTACCGCTCCTCGGCCTCGGCGTGCTCGCGCACGGCGTCGAGGTTGACGGGGCCCATGCGGTCGAGCAGCTCCGTCAGCTCCTGGATGCGCGCGCGGTGCGAGGCGTCGGCGGGCGGCCGCTTGTGGTAGTCGCCGACCACGCGGGCGAGCTCCAGCCCGCGGAAGCGCTCGCGCACCCCCTCGATGAGGTGGTCGTGCTCGACCCGCAGCCGCTCGAGCGCGAGCTCGTGCTTGCGGAGCCGCTCCGACACCTCGGCCAGCTCCTGCCGCAGCCCGCGCAGGTCGGCCTCGCGCACCCCGTGCGCCTGCCGCGCCTCGTCCAGCGAGCGCCGCGCCTCGGTCAGCGCGGCCTGCGCCGCGTGCGCCTCCGCGACGGCGCGGACCAGCGCCTCGCGCGCGATCATGATCGTCGCCGCGGCCTTCCCCGCGCCCACGGCGCTCTCGGTCCGCTCCTGGTCGAGCCGGGCGATCCGGCCCCGGAGCTCGTTGCACGACCGCGTGAGCCGCTCGACCGTGCCCCGCGCCGCCGCGGCGCGCTCGCGCACGCGCGCGAGCTTCACCTTGCGCTCGGTCACGACCGACTGCTGCCCGAGCACCCGCTCGCGCCACTCGGCCGCGACCTGCTCGGCGTGCTCGAGGCCGGCCGCCGCCGCCTCGCGCGCCGCTCGCCCCGCCTCGAGCTTGTCGCGCGCCGCTTGCTGCTCGTTCCCGCCGGCGTCGAGGTTGTCGGCGAGGTCCTCGAGCTCGGAGCGCACCACGCCCTCGCGCTTCTGCGCCGCGGCGAGCTGCTCCTCCGCCCGGCGGAGATCCTTCTCGGCCGTCACCAGGGCGAGCTCTCCCTCGTGCGCCTCGCTCCGCGCCCGCTCCAGCGCCGTCCCCACCTCGGTGATGCGCAGGCGGAGCTTCTGCTGCGCGTCGAGCAGCGCCGTCACCTCCTCCGATTTCGTCGCGACGAACTCGTGCAGCGCGCGCATCTCCCGCTTCTGCTCGATCATGCCGGCCGCGACCGCGTCGCCCGAGCCGCCGCTCACCACGCCGTCCTCACGGAGGACGGTGCCGTCGAGCGTCACGAGCGTGCACCCGGCGCCCTCCGCCGCGAGCCGCGCCGCGACCTCGGCGGAGGCGACGACCACCGCGTCCCCCACGAGCGCGCGCGCCAGCGCCTCGTCCTCGGGCGCGAAGACGAGCCGGTCCACGAGCGGCCCGAGCACGCCCTCCCCGCGCGGCGGCCGCCGCGTCGCGCCGGCCACGAACGAGGGCCGCGCCGCGATCACGCTCGCCCGCCCGCGGTTGTTCTTCGACAGATCCGCGAGCAGCGCGATCCCGCGCTCGACGTCGCTCACGACCGCGCACTGCAGCCGGTCCCCGAGCAGCCCCGCGAAGGCCGCGGTCAGCTCGGCCGGCGCCTCGATCCGGTCGGCCACGAGCCCGAGCAGCGCCGGGTCCTTGGTCTTGAGGAGGTTCTTCACCCCGGCGCCGACGCCCTCCAGCCGCGCGTGCAGCTCCTCGAGCGCGCGGAGCCGGTTGCGCCGCTGCCCGAGCTCGTTCTTGGCGTGCTCCACGGCGCGATCGCTCGAGACCGCCTGCTCGCGCAGCGCCTTCATCTCGACATCGAGCCGCGACCGCTCCTCCGCCGAGATCCGCTTCCCCTCGGCGAGCTCCGTCACGTTGCGCGTCAGCGACGAGCGCCGCCGCTCGAGCTCCTCCGACTCGTACATCAGCCGCCCGAGCTCGTCCTCGAGCTTCGCACGCCGCTGGCTCATCTCTGCCATGCGCCGATCGAAGCCGGTGAGCGACGCCTCGGCGGCCGCGACCGCCGCGGTGGCCTCGGCGGCCCGCCGGCGCAGGGCGGCGACCTCGTGCTCGGCGGTCCGCTCTCCGTGGCGCAGCTCCTCGAGCCGCTCGTGCTGCTCGAGCGCGAGCTCGCTCTCCCGCGCCTCTTCCTCGTCGACGCCGGCGAGCTGCGCCTCGAGCTGCGCCTTCTCTGCGCTGAGCTCCTCGACCGTCTTCTCGAGCTCTCCCTGCTCCTTGGCCGCGGTGACGAGCCGCTCCTCGAGGTGCCGCAGGCGGTCGCGCGCCCGCGCGATCTCCGCCTCGTGGGTGCGCACCTGGTTGTCGGCCGCGAACGCCTCGTTCTGCGCGCGCTCGGCCCGCTCCTCGCAGGCGAGGGCCTCGAGCCGGGTGACCTCGATCTCGGCCTCGCGCGCCGAGAGCGCCGTGCGCGACGCCTGCTCGCGCTCCGCGTGCGCGGCCCTGCCGAGCGACTCGTGCTGCGTGAGCACCGTGATCTCGAGGAGCTTGTGCGACGCCTCGTGGAGCACGAGGTCCTCCAGCTCCTTGCGGTAGTTGACGTACCGCTCGGCCTTGGCCGCCTGGCGCTTCAAGGACGCGAGGTTCCGCTGGATCTCGGAGACGATGTCCCCCACGCGGAGCAGGTTCTGCCGCGTCTGGTCCATCTTCTGCTCGGCCTGCTTCTTCCTGGCCTTGTATTTCGTGATGCCGGCGGCCTCCTCGATGAGCATCCGCCGGTCCTCGGGGCGCGCCGAGACGATGAGCCCGATCTTTCCCTGCTCGACGATGGAGTAGGCCTTCGTGCCGACGCCGGTGCCGAGGAAGAGGTCGGTCACGTCCTTGAGCCGGACCTGGGTCTTGTTGATGAGGTACTCGCTCGTCCCGTCGCGGAAGAGCCGGCGCGTCACCGCGATCTCCGCGTAGTCGCGGTACTCCAGCGGCAGCTGCGACGCCGCCGTCGGCTCGCTGTTGTCGAAGGTGAGCGTCACCTCGGCCATCCCGTGCTGGGCGCGGGTCTCGGAGCCGTTGAAGATGACGTCCGACATCGACTTGCCGCGCAGGTGCTTCGCGCTCTGCTCCCCGATCGCCCACCGGATGGCGTCGACGATGTTCGACTTGCCGCATCCGTTGGGACCGACGATGCCCACCACGTCCGTGTCGAAATGGACCACCGTCCGGTCGACGAACGATTTGAACCCGCTGATCTCGAGCTTACGAATGCGCATGACGTCCCCGGGACCGGCCGGGCGGGCTTAAACGTATCGTCACAGCACGCCACGTACCGTCACAACTGGCGTCTCGGGGTCTACGTGGGCTGGCGCCGCGCGGCAAGAGCGGAATCCTGGCTCCTCACGCGCACCGAGGAGCGCGCCGAGGACCAAGTCTTGCGCATCCCGCTGGTGCAGCGATGTCCGAAGCGCAAGGTGTGCTTTTGGCAGCCGCCTTGACAGGTGGCTAACGTGGCCATACTCCTCGGGTTGTTCCGAGGAGTAGAAACGTCATGCCCACTTACGAGTACGCCTGCACATCTTGCGCGCATGAATGGGAGGCCGAGCAGTCCATCAAGGAGGCCGCGCTCTCGGAGTGCCCGTCGTGCCTCAACGCGACAGCCCGGCGGCAGATCTCGCGCGGCACGGGCTTCATCCTCAAGGGCAGTGGCTGGTACTCCGACCTCTACGCTTCGGGGTCGAACAAGCCGCCCGCGAAGTCGGACGGCGGGTCGGGCAGCTCCTCAGGGTCGGAGGGGGCGAGCTCGGACTCCGGGTCGAGCAGCGCCTCGCCGGCGAGCGGCAGCACCAAGAGCGATTCCAGCGCGTCGTCCGCCTCCTCCGCGGCGGCCTGACGCCAACTCGGCGAGCAGCGACAGGGGGATGGCCAGCGCGGCGCAGCGCGCAGTGGCGCCGTCGTGGTGCGCCGGCAGTGCTGCGTGCCCACCGGCGCCGGGCGTGGTGCTAGGGTGCCCTGGATGGATGAGAGAAAGCGACTTGAGGAGCTCCGCCGGCAGCTCACGGAGCTGGATCAAGAAATCCTTCGCAGCATCGAGCGGCGGGCTCGCATCGCGCACGAGCTTGCCAAGCTGAGGACAGGCACGGCCCGGTTCGCCCCCACGGCCGACGCAGCCCACATGCAGGCGCTCGAGCGCGCCGTGACGCCCCCGTTCCCGCAGCGCGCGGTGCGGCCGATCTTCGTCGCCATCGACGCGGCCTCGCGCGCGTTCGAGCTCGCGCCCCGGGTGGCGTACCTGGGGGCCGAGGGCGACTATGGCTGGACCGCGGCGCACGATCACTTCGGGATCGGAGGCGAGTTCGTCCGCGCGGACAGCCCCCTCGCCGCCATCGAGGAGGTCGCGCGCTCGCGCGCTGACTTCGCGGTGGTCCCGTACGAGTCGCTCAAGGAAGGGCCGATCTTCCCGACGATCCAGGCGATCGGCGGCGCCGATCTCAAGGTGGTCGGCGAGCGCCAGCTGGTGCAGGCGCTCGACCTCGTGAACCGGACGGGCAGCCTCGCCGACGTCGAGCGGGTGTACTCCTCGCCCCAGGACCACGTGGCCTGCGTGAACTACCTCGAGCTCCAGCACCCGCGCGCGCTGGTGCTCGACGTGCGGGGCCCGCAGGCCGCCTGGGATCTCGCGGCGGAGAACGAGGGCAGCGCCGCCATCGTCCCCCGCGGCTTCGCGGGCGGGCAGGAGCTCAGGGTCGCCCGCGAGAACGTCGGCGACGAGGGGGAGCTCCGGATCCGCTACGCGGTGCTGTCCCGGCTCCCGTCGCCGCGCTCGGGCCACGACGCCACGGCGGTCCTCTTCAGCGTCCACGATCGGCCCGGCGCGCTCCACGACATCCTCCAGCACTTCAAGGAGCGCAGCTGCAACCTCCGGCGGGTCAACTCCCGCCCCGTCCCCGGCGAGGGCTGGGACTACGTGTTCTACGTGGAGGTCAGCGGACACACGACCGATCGGGCGCTCGTCGCGGCGCTCGAGGGCGTGAAGCGCGAGACGAAGATGCTGAAGATCATCGGCTCCTTCCCGCTGGAGCGCCCCGACCCGCCGCACGAGCGAGCTTGATGGCGAGCGCGATGGTGCGGACGCTGTTCCATTCCCGAGGCGCTGCCGCCCTGCGCCGCGCGGCGGGCGCGATCGCGATCGCGGCGCTCGCCCTCCAGGCGCTCGGCGGCTGCGGCGGCGCCGACGACAGCCTCGCGCTGGTCGGCGGAGAGAAGATCGACGCGACGGCGATCGATCGCGACCCCCTGGCCGTCCTTCCGAGCGGCGCGGTGATGCTCGGATACCTCGACGCGGCGGCCCTGTTCACCTCCGGCCTGGGAGGCGAGGTCAACCAGATCGTCACGAGCCTGCTCCCGCTGGGCCCCGAGTCGAACTTCGTCCCGTCGCGCGACATCGTGAAGGTCTACGGCGGCCTCTATGCCATGCAGGGCGCGGACTTCTGCGCCGTGATGCAGGGCAACTTCGACGTCGACGCGATCCGCCGCTCCGCCGACGCCAGGTCGGTCACCGTGATCGGCGCGCCGCTCGTGAAGACGCGCTACGCGGACAACGATCTCTTCACGGCCGGCAACGTCGGCTTCGTCGTGCTCACGCCGCACACGATCCTCACCGGCAACGAGACCGGGATGCGACGGGCCCTCGATCGCCTCCGCTCCGGTAAGCTGACGCGCTCCGTGCCTTCGTGGATGGTCGAGCTGCTCGGGACCAAGGGCGCGTCGTTCGCCGTGGCCGGCGATCTCTCGAGCCAGGCGGCGGTCGCGTCTGCGGCGGGGCAGTTCCCCTTCCTCGCGGGGCTCCAGTACGTGCGCGTCATCGGCAACTTCCAGCCGCCCGGGGTCAACTTCGCCGGCGCCCTCACGTACACGGATCCGCAGAGCGCGGCGAACGGCGCCGTCGCGCTCCGCAACCTCGAGCAGATCGCCAGGATCGCGACCCTGCTCTCCTCGTGGGGCTTCGGCTACGGCTCGGTCCCTCCGATGCAGGTCGCGCAGCGCGAGAGCGACGTCGCGTTCACGCTGCCCCTCGGCGAGGGGATCGTGCGCATGCTCCTCCGCACGGTCGCCGACACGGCGCGGAGCGTGGCGCTCGTGCGCTGACTCAAGCCTTGCGGAGCGGCGCGCGCGAGGGCGGCGCGGCGTGGGCGGGATCGTCCGGCCACGCGTGCTTCGGGTAGCGGCGGCGGAGCTCCTTCGCGATGGCGGGATAGTGGCGCGCCCAGAACCCCGACAGATCGGTCGTGACCTGCACGGGGCGCTGGTTCGGCGCGCACAGGTGCAGCACGACAGGCACCCGCCCACCGGCGACGCGTGGCCCCTCCGCCATGCCGAAGAAGTCCTGCAGACGGGACGCGAGCGACGGCGGCGCGCCCGCCGTGTACTCGAGGCGCGCCCGCCGGCCGCCGGGCAGGACGATCGACTCGGGGGCGAGCTCCGCGAGCGCTCGCGCCTTCGCGGGGCCCAGCGAGGCCTGCACGGCGCTCGAGAGATCGGCGTCGCGGAGCTCGGCGAAGCTCCTGCGCCCGTCGCAGAGCGCCTCGAGCGTGGTGAGCACCGCCTCCTCGTCCACGTCCGGTAACGCTGCGTCGGGGCAGTTCGCGCGCACAAACGCGACCCGCAACAGCCAGCCCTCGAGGGCGTCGCCCTTCACGAACGCTCGCCACCCCTTCGCCCTCGCCTGCGCCGCGAGCTCCCGCGCCGCCGCTTCCGCCAGCGGACCGCCGGCGCCGGCGGCCGGCCGCGCCTCGTCGAGCACGAGGGCGTCGTACGACAGCCGGCGAACGACCTCGACGCGCTCCGCGGCGGCGTTCCACGTCGCCTCCGTCGTGTCCCGGATCGCGTCCGTGAAGAGGTCGAGCAGCCAGTCGGCCTCGATCGCGCTCGCCGCCCGGACGACCGTGCGCGCCGAGCGTCCCTCGCTGCGCTCCTCGATGTCGACAGCGACCACGAGATCGACCTCGTCGATGACGCTCGCCTCGGAGAGCGCGGCCGTCCCGCCGGCGGCGAGCACGACCTCCCGTCCGGTCCGACCCGTCGCGCTGGTCGGCCGGCGGAGGCGCCCGACCCGGTCGGGGTATCCGGAGAGGATCGCGATGCGCTGGGCGATCTCGCGCGCCTCGACGGTCTCCGGCGGCGCGGCGCTCCGGTGATCGGCGAGCCGCGAGAGCTGCTTGCGCGTCCGCTCCACGGTGAGCGCGCGCGCCGGGTCCACGCCCAGCCACCGCAGGCGGTCCGCCGCGAACCGCGCGCGATCCGCCTCCTCGAAGGCCTGGAGCGCGGCGAGCAGGTCGGAGCTGTGCCGCGCGTCGCTCCTCCGACCATGGGGCTCCCGCGCGCCCGACGGCGCCCCGAGGTCGCGCTCCGCCACGAGCGCCGCGAGGGTGCACCCGTCGCCGGCGACGCCGCGCCGCTCGGCCTCGACGATCATCCGCGCCTGGCGCGGGTGCGCCGGGAAGCGAAGCATCCGCCGTCCGGTCGGCGTCACGCGCCGCCCCTCGTCGAGCGCGCCGAGCCGCACGAGCAGCGCCTCGGCCGCGGCGAGCCCGGCGGCGGGCGGCGCTTCCAGCCACCCGAACGCCTCGAGATCCGTGACCCCCGCGGCGCAGAGCTCGAGCACCGTCTCCGCGAGGTCGAGCCGGCGGATCTCGGGCGCCTCGTGCTCCGGCCGCGAGGCGAGATCCCCGCGCGTGTAGAGCCGGAGGCAGCGGCCGGGCCGCGTCCGCCCGGCGCGCCCAGCGCGCTGCGCCGCGGAGGCGCGGGCGATGGGCGCGACGCGCAGCGTCGGCAACCCCGACCACGGCGCGTGCGCGGCCACGCGCGCGAGGCCGCTGTCGACGACCGCGACGACGCCGTCGATGGTCACGGAGGTCTCGGCCACGTTGGTCGAGAGGATGATCTTTCGCCGATCCGCGGGGCGCACCGCGCGGTCCTGCTCCGCCGCGGACAGCGAGCCGTGGAGCGGCAGGAGCAGCAGGTCCTCGCTCTTCGCGATGGGGGAGCACGCGTCCATCGCTCGCCTGATCTCCGCGGAGCCGGGCAGGAACACCAGCACGTCACCGTCGAGCCCCTCCTCGATGAGCTGCCGCACCGACGACGCGACAAGGCTCTCGAGCGTCCTGTCGCCCCAGTGCGCCGGGGCGCGGCGGTCGCCCGCGGCGTGGGTCGACGGGCTCACCCGGGCGCTCGGCAGGTACTCGATCGCGACGTCGAACATCCGCCCCTCGGCGCGCAGCGTCGGCGCCACCGAGGCTCCCGCCGCTGTGGCGTCGTGGCCGCGCTCGGCCTTGGCCGCCGGGGCGAGGTGCGCCTCCGGCTCGCCGAGGAACGCCGCGATCGGCCCCGCGTCGAGCGTCGCGGACATCACCACGAGGCGGAGATCGGGCCGCGCGCCGCGCTGCAGGCGCCGGAGCAGCGCGAGCGCGACGTCGCCGGCGAGGTGCCGCTCGTGGAACTCGTCGAGCACCACGGCGCTCACGCCCCGGAGCTCGCGATCGACGAGGAGCCGCCGCGTCAGCACGCCCTCGGTCACGAAGCGGACGCGCGTGGCCGGGCTGGACGCCTCCTCGAAGCGCATCGTGTAGCCCACGGTCTCGCCCACGCGCTCGCCGAGCTCTTCGGCCACGCGCCGCGCGGACAGGCGCGCCGCGAGCCGCCGCGGCTCGAGCACCAGGATCTCGCCGCGCTCCGCGAAGCCCGCGTCGAGCAGCGCGCGTGGCACGCGCGTCGTCTTGCCCGCTCCGGGTGGGGCCTCGAGCACCACGCTCGGGCGCGCGCGCAGGGTGGCGCAGAGATCGGGGAGGATCGGATCGATCGGCAGCGGCTGCATGGCTTCGGCGCTCTCCGCGCGACGGGCGCGCGGCAGCGGAGCCTAGCAATCCTTGGCGCGCGCGGACCTGTGATACTCGTCGAATTGCCGTGAGCGCATCGACCGATCCGACCCATCTTTCAGCGACCGCGCTCGCCACGCTCCTTTCGGCGCGCGAGATCAGCTCCGAGGAGCTCACGCGGGCGCACCTGGCGCGCATCGACGCGCTCGAGCCGCGGCTCCGCGCCTTCACCCAGGTGCTCCGCGACGAGGCGCTCGCGGCCGCCCGCGGCCTCGACGAGGAGCGCCGTCGCGGGGACGTCCGCGGCCCGCTCCACGGGCTCCCGATCACCGTGAAGGAGTCGCTCGACATGGCCGGCATGGCCTCCACGCTCGGCGTCGCGTCCCGCAGGGGGCATCGGGCGACCAGCGACGCGACGGTGACCGCGCTGCTCCGACGCGCGGGGGCCGTGATCCTCGGGCGCACGAACGTCTCGCAGCTGCTCCTGTACAACGAGGCGCGCAACCCGCTCTTCGGGCAGACGGCGAACCCGTGGAGCCTCGATCACAGCCCGGGCGGCTCGTCCGGCGGCGAGGCGGCCGCCATCGCGGCGGGGATGTCGCCGCTCGGCGTCGGCACGGACATCGGCGGCAGCATCCGCGTCCCCGCGCACTGCTGCGGCATCGCCGGCCTCAAGCCGACGCTCGATCGCTGGACCAACAAGGGGAGCAACACGGCGCTCCTCGGACAGGAGGCGATCCGCGCGCAGATCGGACCGATGGCCAGGAGCGCCCGCGACCTCGCGCTCGTCATGTCCGAGCTCGATCCCGCGTCGATGGCGGAGCTCGACGTGCGCGTGCCGCCGCTCCCGATCATCGAGCCGGCGAGCGTCGAGGTGGCGCGCCTGCGCGTCGGGTTCTACTGCGACGACGGGCTGGTGCCTCCGTCGACCGCCGTCGCCCGCGCCGTCGCGAAGGCGGCGTCGGCCCTGCGCGCGCGGGGCGCGACGGTCGTGCCGTTCACGCCGCCCGGTATCCCCGACGCGGTCTACGCGTATTTCGCGGCGCTCTCGGCGGACGGCGGCGCGACGGCGCTGTCGCTCCTCGACGCCGGCGAGGACGGCAGCGAGGGGACGGACATCGACGTCTCGCTCCGCTCGCTCCGCACGATGGCCTCGCTCCCGCCGTTCGCGCGCCGCGCCGCCGCGCGCGTCGCTGGTCTCGCGGGCGAGCGGCGGCTCCAGCGTCTCCTCGAGGTCACAGGGCCGAAGTCGGTCTCGGAGTTCTGGCGCACCACGCACGCCCTGCGCGAGGCGCGCGCCGCGATCGCGGCGGCGATGCGCGCCGAAGCGCTCGACCTGCTGCTCTGCCCGCCGTACGCCACGCCGGCCCTGCCGCACGCCGCGTCGCGCGACTTCGTCCTCGCGGGCAGCGCCGCGATGCTGTGGAACCTCACGCAGTTCCCGGCCGGCGTCGTCCCCGTGACCCGCGTGCGGCCCGAGGAGGCGCGCCGCGAGCGGCCGCGCGACCGGCTGGAGAAGCGGGCCGCCGAGGTCGATGCGAAGAGCGTGGGCCTGCCCGTCGGGGTGCAGGTGGTCGGCTTCACCTTCACCGAACACGTGGTGATGGCCGCCATGATCGCCATCGAGGACGAGCTCGCCGGCGAGGCCGATCGGCCCGTCACGCCTGTCTCACCGCCCTCGCTTGCCGGATGACGCGGCGAGCGCCGGGAGCCGGCTGACCAGGACGACACCGGAGCTCGATGATGCCGCCGCGCGGTCGCTGGTCGCTGTCCGGCGGGTCCACAGTCGACAGAAGCTGAAGCCCTACAAAGCCGAAAGGTCCGCCGGAGAATCTCTCCGCCGGACCAGTCGGGGCGAGTGGATTCGAACCACCGACCCCTTGACCCCCAGTCAAGTGCGCTAACCAGGCTGCGCTACGCCCCGAGCCACTCCGCCGCCACGTTTCGGTGCGGAGCGAGGGCGCACCGTAGTCGAAGCCTTGGGAATTGCAAGGGCATCGCATCGAGGATCGCAGACTCGCTCCGGACGGGGCGTTTGGCGCTGGATGCAGCCGGGCGCCGGGCGCGGATCCTCCGACGAAAACGCCGGGGCGCTCGGCGCGACGTCGCGGGCGCGCGATCCGAGCGGCGCGGTCAGATGCCGCGGAGCGCGGCAGCGAGGCCCTGCGCCGTGCTGTCCGCGACGAGGATCCCGTCGTCGCTCCTGGCCCATGCGACCACGTCGCCCGCGTCGCAGGCGATGACCGGCACGCCGAGCGCGCGCGCCTCGCGGATCACCGTGGGGGCGGCCTCGTGCGACGAAGGGTGCAGCAGCACGTCTGCTGCGCCGATCCATGCGAGCGCTTCGCTCCGCGGGAGCGTGCCCGTGAAGCGCACCGCCGCGCTGCCCTCGCTCGTCGCCGTGATGCCCGCGCCGCGCGAGCCCCTTGCATCGAGGTCGCCGCGGCTCGCGAGGCGCTCGAGCGCGCCGCGCTCTGGACCGTCTCCGATGACGACGAGGCGCAACCCAGGTCCCGCGGCGCGCACCGCCTCGATCGCGAGCTCGACCCGCTTCGTCGGGATCAGCCGGCACGCGACGACGGCGAGGCGCTCGCCGGGGCCCTTCACGATCTCGCGACGGAGCGCGGCTGCGCGCCCGGCCACCGGCGGCAGATCGAACACGGGGGGCTCGACGCGCGAGGCGAAATCCAGCGCCCGAGCCTGCTCCGGAGCGAGCGAGCCTGCGAGCGCGTCGCGCAGCGCGCGCGCCGCGAAGACGAAGCGCGCGTCGCGCCGGAGGAGCGCGCTCACCACCGCGGCGCGAGCCGCGCGCGGCGCGCGGAGCAGGAGCCGGACGTCGGCGCCGTGCGCGTGCACCTCGAGCGGCGTGCGCGGAAGCGCGAGCAGGAGCGGCCACGCGCACGGGATGATCCAGTGCGCCACCGCGCGATCGACCGGCCCGATCTCACGGAGCCGCTCGAGCACGCCGGCCGCGAACGGCGCCACGGAGAGCAGCCGGAGCGGCGACTCGCGCGCGCGCGCCACGGCGCCGGGCCACGCGAACAGCGCGCCTCCGCCTGCCCGATAGACGACGAGCCGGCCGTCCCGCGAAGGTGGATCGAGGAGCGAGCCCCCGGCGGCGATCACGTGGACCTCGGCGCCGCTGCGCGCGAGCGCCTCCGCCGACGACCGCACGAAATGGCCGGAGGGATCCTCGTCGCTGACCGGATAGGACGTCGTGACCACCACGGCGCGCATCGGGACCTCCCCAAGCTGGACGCGGCGCGGGCACCGCCTCCGCGTCGCTCAGGCGCGCAGCCGCGGTTGCATCACGCTACCGGGGTAACTGCTGGACGAACAAAATGACAAGACGCAGAGCACGCCGCGGACGCTCGAATCAAGCGTCCGTGTGCGTCTTCTGCGTCTTGGCCGGCTGCTCTTGCGTGAGGGGTGGTCGCTCTATGCGACCATGTCCATCTTCGACCGCTTCCGGCGACGACGAGCGGCCTCCGAGGCCTTCTTCCGTCGCTTCACGGACGGCTTCATGTAGTGCCGACGGCGCTTCAGCTCGCGGAGGATCCCCTCGGCGGCCATCTTCCTCTTGAGATGTTTGATGGCGCGCTCGATACCCTTGTCGCCCACGGCGACCTCGAGCGGTTTGCACTGAATGGCGTCTGTCGGCATGTCTCGAAGCGTCCTCTGCTGGGAAAAAACTGGCCCACTCGGCGGGCGAAATGCAAGCCGGCGGGGGCCGGCAGCGCGGGGCGCGCACTATGGCAGAGGCCTTCTAGCCTCGCAAGACCTCCCGGTCGTCGCGCAGCACGACGTCACAGCGCGCCGTCCGGGCTGTTTCGCTTGTTCCGAAAGGCCCGCCTGACTCGTCTTGCTCTTCAGGTTTCGCCGGAATCCGCAATTTGCCCCGGATTTCTCTGGCTGTCCGTCGGTAATTATTGGGACTTGCACCTGAGAAACTTTCTAAGTACACATCTCGCTGTGGCCACCTCGCGGACAGGTGCTGCAAAGGGGGTCGCGTCCCGCGATGTCCGCGGGCGCGCGGTCGGCTTCGAGCGCAGCGTGGTCGAGGAGGATACCCGGATCGCCTCCATGCTGGCGTGCGTGCGAGCGTCGGGGCTCAAGCTGACGCCGCAGCGCCTAGCGATCGTGCGCGAGCTCGCGGCGGATCCGACACATCCGACGGCGCAGGAGCTGTTCGAGCGGCTCCGGCCGGCGCTGCCGACCATGAGCTTCGCCACGGTCTACAACACGCTCGACGCCCTGGCGTCCGCGGGGCTGTGCGCCGCGCTGTCGCTGTCGCCGGGCGCATCGCGCTTCGACCCGAACATGGCGGCGCATCATCACGCGGTCTGCGATCGCTGCGGGCTCGTCCGCGATGTGCCGTGCGAGCCGCCCGATCCATCCGCCGAGCGCTCGGACGAGATCGCCCCCGCGCCTCTCGCTGCCGCGCCCGGCTTCGAGGTCCGTGCCGTCGAGCGGATCTACCGCGGGCTCTGCGCTGCCTGCGCGAAGGGCACCCGGGGTGGCGAAGGCGCGCGGGGCAAGGCGCAAGACGCCCGGCGCAGCGCGGCGAACAGTCGACTCCGCCCTGCAGGGGCTCGAGGCGCGCGGCGCCCTGGACGTGTCTAGCGGATCCACCGCGCCGCCGAGCCGACCCGCGCGGGCACCAGGGACTCATCACCCCAGCCGTTCAACCGAAGGAAGGAGAGCGAACCCATGACAACCAAGCAGCTTACGGGCACGAAGACGCACCAGAACCTGAAGGACGCGTTCGCCGGGGAGTCGCAGGCCAACCGTCGCTACCTGTACTTCGCAAAGGTCGCCGACGTCGAAGGTCGCCCCGATGTCGCCGGTCTCTTCAAGGACACGGCGGACGGCGAGACCGGCCACGCGCACGGCCACCTCGATTACCTCAAGCAGGCGGGCGACCCGGCGACCGGCTTGCCGATCGGCAGCACGGAGAAGAACCTGAAGGCCGCCGTCGCCGGCGAGACCCACGAGTACGAGACGATGTACCCGGGCTTCGCGAAGGAGGCCCGCGACGAGGGCTTCGAGGACATCGCGGAGTGGTTCGAGACGCTCGCGAAGGCCGAGAAGTCTCACGCCGGGCGCTTCACGAAGGCGCTGCAGTCGCTCGACTTCTGAGATCGGCCGACGCGAGAGCGCGAGCGCTCCGGGGCGCGCCGGACCGACGGCGACTCGACCCGGGGCGCGCGCGCCATCGCGGCCCCGACTGCCGTCCGGCGCTGGACCGCGCGGCGAGCCGTCCCTTCGCGCCGTACCCCACGTTGACGATGTTGAGAGGAGCCGACCAGTGAGCGTCATCCGGCGTGCACCAGACCGTCCACCGGCGACATCGCCGAACGACGAGCGATATCTCGAGCCCCGCGATCTCGAGGCAGAGCTGCGGCGGACGTTCCAGATCTGTCACGAGTGCCGCATGTGCGTCGGGTACTGCGGCTCGTTCCCCGAGCTCTTCGCGCGCGTCGACAGGGACATCGAGGCCGGCGTCGCCGAAGGCGCCGAGGCCCTCACCTACGATGACTTCAAGGCCGTCGGCGACGAGTGCTGGCAATGCAAGCTCTGCTACATCAAGTGCCCGTACACGGCCGACGAGCACGCGTACGAGCTCCTGGATTTCCCGCGCGTGCTCGCGCGAGAGCGCGCGGTGCGCGCCCAGCGGGAGGGCATCCCGCTGGTGGACAGGATCCTCGGCGAGCCGCAGCTGATCGGCGAGCTGGGCTCCGGCGCCGTCGCGCCGCTCGCCAACCTCGTGCAGGCGAGCCGCCTGCTCCGCAAGGTGCAGGAGAAGGTGACCGGGATCTCGTCGGAGTTCCCGCTCCCGGAGATGGCGCGCAGGCCGTTCTCGTCCTGGTTCGCGGAGCACGGCGCTGCGGCCGGCGCCGGCAAGCAAGGCGACGTGGTGCTCTTCGCGACCTGCTACGGCGAGTACAACACGCCCGCGGTCCCCGAGGCCGCGGTTCGCGTCCTCGAGCACAACGGCTACGCGGTGCACGTCCCGGGCTGCTCCTCGGCGGCAGATCTGCGAGACACCCCGGGGGGAGCGCTGACGTGCTGCGGGATGCCGAACCTCGACGGCGGCGATCTCGCGGCCTTCACCGCGAAGGTGAAGCACAACGTCGCGCTCCTGCTGCCGCACGTGCGCCGTGGGAGGAAGATCGTCGTGATCGGCCCGACGTGCGGCTACACGATGAAGAAGGAGTGGCCGGAGTACCTGAAGACGGCAGAGGCGCGCGAGGTCGCGGCCGCGACGGTCGACATGATGGAGTTCCTCGTCCAGCTCGGCCGCGAGAAGACGCTCAACCGCGAGTTCAAGAAGGGGCTCGGCACGATCGCGTATCACGCCGCGTGCCACCTGCGCGCGCAGAAGATCGGCTTCCCGGGCGCCAGGGTGCTCGGCGTCGTCCCCGACACCGACGTGCGCGTCATCGAGCAGTGCTCGGCGGTCGACGGCACGTGGGGGATGAAGGCGGCCCACTACGAGACCGGGCGCAAGTACGCGTCGAAGCTCGTTCGCGGCGTCGCCGGCGCGGACGTCATCGTCAGCGACTGCACCCTCGCGGGTCTCAGGATGATCAAGGAGAACGGCGCGAAGGTGCTGCACCCGGTCGAGGCGCTCGCCCACGCGTACGGGCTCGGCCCGATGCCGTGAGTCTCGGTCCGACGTCGTCAAGGAGAGGAACGTCATGCGTCCCATCGATCGCAACGAGGTGCTCGGGATCGGCGAATACGAGGCGATCCGCGAGCGATTCCGCGGCCGCATCATCGAGGAGAAGCGGCCCCGCCGCGTGCGGATCGGAGACCACCTGACCGCGGTGTTCGAGAACCGCGACTCGGTGCTCTTCCAGATCCAGGAGATGCTCCGCACCGAGCGCATCACGAGCGAGAGCGGCATCCTCCACGAGATCGAGACGTACAACGATCTCATCCCGGGCGCGGGGCAGCTCAGCTTGACGCTCTTCGTCGAGATCCCCGATCGAGCGCTGCGCGACCGGATGCTCATCGATCTGGTGGGCCTCGAGGACACCGTGTCGATCGAGGTCGACGGCGTCGCCGCGCGGGCGCTCGGCAAGCGCGAAGGATCGATGGAAGACCGCACGACGGCCGTGCATTACCTCAAGGCGGATCTCCCGGCCGAGGCGCAGGCGGCGATCAAGGCGAGGAAGGCGACGGTATCGCTCGTCGTCGGGCACCCGCGCTACGCGGTGAGGGCGGCGCTCGGGAGAGCGACCCTGGAGAAGCTCGCCGAGGACCTGTCCTAGCCGCGATGGTCTCCCTCGATCGCCCGATCAAGTTCGAAGACGTCGACGCCGCGAACATCGTCTTCTTCGCGCGGTTCCTCAGCTACGCGCACGAGGCGATGGAGCGTTTTTTCGCGCCGCTCGACGGAGGTTACGCCGGGCTCATCCTCGAGCGGCGGATCGGGCTGCCGGCGGTGCGGGTCGAGGCCGACTACGCGGCGCCGGTGCGTTACGGCCAGGCGCTCCGGATCGAGACGTCGGTCGCCCGTATCGGCCGGCGGAGCGCCACGCTCCGGTACCGCATGCACCGCGCGCACGACGGCGTGCTGTCGGCGGAGCTGCGGCACACGGTGGTGACCACCGACCTCGTGCAGCTGGTGTCGGTCCCGATGCCGGAGGACGTCCGGGCCCTGCTCAGCGCTCACCTCGATCTCGATCACGCGCCCTCCAGCGCCGGTCAACGGGCGTGAGCGCTCGGCCGGCGCGCCCGCGGGCACGCACGAGGACCGAACCCGAGGCGAAGGCGCGATCGCTGCTGAAGCGGCGCGTCGAGCTGACGCTCCTCCGCGACAGGGCGCACTACGACACGCTCGTGATGGGCGCCGTGGCGAACGCGCGCGTCTCCGTGTGGATGGCGACGGCGAACGTGAAGGAGCTCCGCGTGGAGGCGCCCATCGGATCGAGGGCGCGGGCGCGCGGCCGGTACATGTCATTCCTCGACCTGCTCGACGCGCTCGCCGCCCGGGGGGTCGAGCTGCGCCTGCTGCACGCCGGCGTCCCGTCGCGCGCCTTCCGCGCCGAGCTCCGCCGGCGGCCCCGGCCGCCGATCGAGATGCGGCGCTGCCCGCGGGTCCACCTGAAGATGATCGCCGTCGACGGCGCGCTCCTCTACCTCGGCTCCGCGAACCTCACCGGCGCCGGGCTCGGGGCGAAGGGCGAGGGGCGGCGGAACTTCGAGGCGGGCGTGCTCACCGACGACGACCTCCTGCTCGACGAGATGCAGGCGACGTTCGAGGCGATCTGGACCGGCGCCGAGTGCAAGGGCTGCAGGCTCCGGCCGCTCTGCCCGGGGCCGCTCGACCAGCTCGACAAAATCCCGTTGCGCTGACGGTCCCGATGGCCGATGAGCAGCGCATGAGCACCGCGGGACCGGACCCCTCCGACCTCGATCGAATCGCCAACGCCGCGCTCGCGCGCGTGGACAGCGGGATGCTGCTCGGGCTCGGCACCGGGCGGGCGTCCGAGGCCTTCATCCGCCGCCTCGGGGAGCGCGTCCGCCGAGGGCTCCAGATCAAGGGCGTCGCCACGTCGGAGCGCTCGGAGGCGCTTTGCCGCCGCGAGAACATCCCGATGGTGTCGCTCGAGGAGGTCGAGCGCCTCGACGTCGCCGTCGACGGCGCGGACGAGGTGGCGCCCGACCTTGGCCTCATCAAGGGCCTCGGCGGCGCGCTCCTCCGCGAGCGCGTGGTCGCCTACGAGGCCGCGCAGTTCATCATCCTCGTCACCCCCGAGAAGCTCGTCGAGAAGCTCGGCTCGCGCGTGCCCATCCCCGTCGAGGTGGTGCCCTTCGCGAGCACGACGGCCGCGCGGCACCTGATCGCGCTCGGAGGCAAGCCGGCGATCCGCAAGAACGCGGACGGGTATCCCTTCCAGACCGACAACCACAACTGGATCCTCGACACCGCGTTCGGCCCGATGGACGCGCCCGCAGCGGTCGACGCGCGCATCCGCAGCATCCCGGGCGTCGTCGACACGGGGCTGTTCCTCGACATGGCGACCCTCGTGCTGGTGGCGGACCCGGGCTCCGTCCGCGAGCTGACGCGGCAGCGCTAGCTCCGCACGTGACGAATCCCGTCAGGGATCGCTGACACGCGGGGCCAGGGAGCACGGCCTTCGGGCGGGCGGCGCCTGCGTGGCGCGCGCCCGCCCATGGCAGGACCTCTGACAGGCGGAGCTAGCGCGCGTGGCGATCGAGCCTGCGGGCCAGGTCGTCCAGCGCGAGGTTGCCCGGAGCCCCGAGCGACACGCGCGCGCGGAGGCTCGCCGCGGCGTCGCCGGCCGGAAGCGCCGCGATCTCGGCCGCGACCTTGCGGTAAGCCTCGCGGAAGGGGACGCCCTCCACGGCGAGCTCGACGGCGCGATCCGTGGCGAAGCACTCCGGCGTGATCGCGCGGGCCATGCGCTCCCGGTCGAACGCGAGCCCCTCGACGAGCCGCGGCAAGAGGCGCGACGTCGCGAGCGCCTCGTCGAGCCCGCGCATCGTGGGGCCCTTCGTGAGCTGGAGATCGCGGTGGTAGCCCGACGGGAGCGCGACGATGGACTGCACCTCGGCGAGCGCGCCCTGGACGACGGAGCACGCCGCGCGCATGAGCTCGACGACGTCGGGGTTGCGCTTCTGGGGCATGATCGACGAGCCGGTCGTGAACGCCTCCGGGAGGCGGATGAACGCGAGCTCGCTCATCGCGAACAGGCTGAGATCCCACGCGAGCCGGCGGCTCACGGCCATCACCTGCCACGCGGCGGCGAGGATCTGCGCCTCGATGATGCCGCGCGACGTCTGGGACGCGAGCGGGTTCAGCGCCACGCCGGCGAACCCGAGCTCGCGCGCGACGCCGACGCGGTCGAGCGGGAGGTTCACGCCGAAGCCCGCGGCGCCCCCGAGCGGGCAGCGATCGACGAGCGCCCGCGTCGCGCGCACCACGTCGATCGCATCGGTGAGCCCCTCGACGAACGAGGCGGCCCAGTAGCCGACGGACGACGGCACCGCCCGCTGCAGGTGCGTGTAGCCGGGCATCGGCGTCTCCGCCTCGCGCCTGGCGAGATCGAGCAGCGCGCGGGCGCCGGCCGTCGCGTTCTCGGCGAGCTCGTCCAGCGCGTCGCGCTCGTACAGGCGCGTGGCGACGAGCACCTGATCGTTGCGGCTCCGGCCGGTGTGCACCTTCTTGCCCGCGTCGCCGATGCGGGCGACCAGCGCGGCCTCGATCGCGCTGTGGCCGTCCTCGTCGTCCTCGGTGAGCCGCAGCTCGCCGGCCTCGTTCTGCGCCGAGAGCACCTCGAGCTCGCGGACGAGCGCGTCCCGCTCCGCCTCGCTGAGCACGCCGATCCGCGCGAGCCCGCGGACGTGCGCGATCGTGGCCCGCAGGTCGTACGCGAGCAGGCGCTGATCGAGCTGCCAGTCGTCGCGCGAGGTGTAACGCAGCATCTGGGCGTCGGTCGCGCCCCCTTTGTCCCACAGTCGTACGCTCATTCAGCTCCCCAGGCTCTCGTCCACGAGAGCACGGATCTCGGCAAGCTTCTTGGCCTTGCCCTCGTCCAGCGGTCGCGGCTTCGCCGCGCCGGCCGCGGGCGCGAGCTCTCGCTCGAGCTCGCGCAGTTCGTCGTCCGCCGTCCGCGCCGGCCGGCGCTTGCCGAGGCCGAGCGCGCGGGCCAGCCAGCTCCTCGACTCGCCGATCGCATAGTCGTCCGCGGCGATCCGGTCCGGCGCGGCGCGCAGCATGCGGACGAGCGCGGCGTTGGAGCTGGCCCAGACGGCGGACTCGTCGAAGTGGGCGCGCGGCGTCACGTCGAGGTGCCGCGCGGCGGTCCGATCGGGCACGTCGTGCAGCCGGCAGTAGACGGCGAGCGCGAGAGCGAGCTCGTCGACCGGCATCTTGGTCGCCGAGTGCACCTGCACGCCGCCGCAGCCCTTCGCGTACAGGTAGGAGCCGTTCGTCGCGAGGACACCGAAGCCGAGCAGCACGGCGGCGAGATCCACAGCGGGCTCGCGGTCCGACGGCGCGAGCGCGTCGAAGGCGCCGGCCTCGCTCAGGAACATGTACGCCACGGCGCGCACGAACGCCGTCGTGAGCACCGTGGGGTTGCGGAGCTCGCCCGCGGAGAGCGCGACCCGGTACCCGCCGTCGCCGCGCGGGGCGACGCGCTCCAGCTTCGACTCCAGCGCCATCCCGCCGCATGCGCCGCTCGAGCAGTTCACCGTGCTGGCCTGCCCCTCGGGGGTGACCACCGCGAGCTCCACCGGGACATCCTGGAGCCCGGCGTGCTCCTGGACCCGCAGCATCAGGGCGGCCACCGTCTTCGGCGAGCCGTCGAACGGGTCCGGGAAGAACTCGGCCGTCGGCTGCACCAGCCCGCGCACCGGCTCCGCGCCGTGCTGGAGGAGCGTCGCGGTCGTACGAAGGATCCAGCGGATCTGCGGTTCGTCCGGGAGGTCCATACAGCTACTGTATGCCACCGCTGCGCGGCGGTCGCGCGGTAGTTCCCAGGTAGCGGCAGCGGAAGGCGGGCCGGGCGGCAGCGCCTGGCTCGGGGACGCGAATTTTGGCGTTTTTTTGTCCATGCCACTTCCCTTTCGACGGCGGTCGGCGACCGCGTAAAGTTGTGCCCCCATGACGGAAGAGGCGAAGGGCATCTCCGAGAGGAAAGCGGATCACATCGAGCTCTGCGCGACCGGCGATGTCGGGTTCCGCGCCAAGACCACGCTGCTGGAGCAGGTCGACCTGATCCACGACGCGTTGCCGGAGCTCTCCCTCGACGCGATCGACACCTCGGTGCTGCTGCTCGGGAAGCGGCTCCGCGTCCCGCTCCTGATCGCGGCCATGACCGGCGGGACGGAGCGCGCGCGTGCGATCAACCGGGAGCTCTCGCAGATCGCCGAGGAGCGCGGGTACGGCTTCGGGCTCGGGAGCCAGCGGGCGATGCTGAACGGCGACGCCTCCGCCTCCTACGAGGTCCGCGCGCACGCTCCGACCACCCTCCTCCTCGGGAACATCGGCGCCGTGCAGGCGCGATCGCTGTCGACGGAGGCGGTCGCCGAGCTCGTGGCCCAGGTCGGCGCCGACGCGCTCTGCGTCCACATGAACCCCGCGATGGAGCTGGTCCAGCCGGGCGGCGACCGGGACTTCGCCGGCGCGCTGGATGCGATGGGCCGGCTCGCGAGCGGACTCAGCGTGCCGGTCGTCGCGAAGGAGACCGGCTGCGGGATCGGCCCGGGGACGGCATACCGCCTGGTCCGGGCGGGCGTCCGCGACCTGGACGTCTCCGGCGCTGGAGGTACCTCCTGGGTTGCCGTCGAGGCGGCCCGCGCCGCGGGTGCGGCCCGCTCCCTCGGTGAGGCGCTGCGCGAGTGGGGGGTACCGACGGCCGCCTCGGTGCTCATCGCCCGCGCTATCCGTCCTCGCTTCAAGACGATCATCGCGACCGGAGGCATCACGAGCGGCCTTGACGTCGCTCGAGCGCTCGCGCTCGGCGCGCATGCGGCCGGGATCGCGCGTCCGGTCCTCCAGGCGTTCGTCGCGGGGGGACGGGACGCAGCGGTGCGGTACCTCGAGAGCGTCGAGGCCGAGCTCCGGGCGGTCATGCTGCTCGTCGGGGCGCGCGACATCGCGTCACTCCAGAAGGCACCCGTGCTGCTCGGACGGGAGCTGCGCAGGTGGACCCGGTTGCTGAAGCAGATGAAGCAGATGAAGCAGATGAAGCAGATGGAGAGGGCGTAGTTGTGGCGGTGGCGGTAACGGGGGTAGGGGGGCCGAGACGGCGGGGTCCGGTCCCCAGGGTAGGGCCGGCGGGGCCGAACCGACGTTGTCGGCGGGGACGGCAAGGCGCCCAGCGGTCGCTGTCCTTGGCGGGGGCGCCGGGCACGCCTCCGGCCCGCGCTCGACGCTTCCGTCCGGTCAGCCCCGCATGATACGGTCCGAAGCTCTGGAGAACCCCGGGATAAAATGACGGAGAAAAAAGGGCGTCCGAGCGATCGTCCCCCCGAGGACCTGAAGAAGGAGCGCGATGCCTTCATTCAGCAGTTCTTCCGCAAGGGGGCGCAGCTGACCGAGGAGCTCCTCCGCGAGAACGAGCGCCTTCGTGACAAGATCTCCGAGCTCGAGTCGGAGAACGGCAAGCTCCGCGCGCACCTCGCGAGCGACTCGGCCATCCGCGATCTGCTCCGCAAGATCGAGGAGCTCGAGCAGGAGAAACGCGACCTGGTGACGCAGTCGGTGCGGATGGTGGCGGCCTCGGACCGCTTCAACAGCCGCTACTCGGAGGCGGAGGGAGAGCTGGCGAACCTCGCGAACCTGTACGTCGCGCTGTCGCAGCTGCACGCGGCGCGCAACGTGCGCCATGTCCTCCGCAACCTCAAGGAGCTCCTGGCGCAGTTCCTCGGGGCGGGCGCCTTCTCCGTGTACCTGGCGTCTCCCGATGGTAAAGAGCTCGTCTCGATCGCGAGCGAAGGCGTCGCGGTCGAGGAGATCGCGCGCATGCCGGTGACCGAAGGCATCGTCGGCCAGGCATTCTCGAAGGGGGAAATCTTCTTCGACGAGACCAAGGACGTCTCCAAGGGGAGCATCGAGGATCCCGCTGCAGTGATCCCGCTCGATTTCAACGGGCGCACCGTGGGTGTCATCGCGATCTTCAGCACGCTCCCGCAGAAGACGGAGTTCGTGAACGTGGACACCGAGCTCTTCAAGCTCCTCGGGGCCCAGGCCGCCCCCGCCCTCATCAACGCGCGGCTCTTCACCGACGCCGGCCGGAAGGTGCCTGGCGTCCAGGCATTCCTGGACCTGGAGGACTGATCATGGCCGAGTACTCGTGTCTGATCGTTGAAGACTCGCCCATGATGCGGCAGCTCTTGGTCTTCGCGCTGGCGCGCGTGAAGAACCTCCGCGTCACCGAGGCAGACGATGGCGTCGACGGTCTCCGCAAGCTCGCCTCGACCAAGTACGACGTAATCATCACCGACATCAACATGCCGATCATGGACGGGCTCAAGCTCGTCAAGCGCGTGCGCACGGATCCGGTCCACAAGGACACCCCGATCATCATCATCACCACCGAGGGGTCTCAGGAGGATCGTCAGCGCGCGTTGCAGCTCGGCGCGAACGCGTACATCACGAAGCCGATCCAGGCCCCGCAGGTCATCGCCAAGGTCAAGGAGCTCCTCAAGATCGACTGAGGCACCGCGCCCGGCCAGCGGGCGCGCCCCACCGCCCGCGTTCTGCGGGCGCACGGTTCCATGCGCCGGAAGCTCGGGCGGCGCGGCGCCCTACCGCGGCCGCGGTAGGGCGGGTCGGCGCTGCGATGAACCCGCGCCCCGCTCTACGGCTTCAGGCCGAACTTCAGGAGCACGCGGTTGCGGCCGGTGCGCTTCGCCTCGTAGAGCGCCTCATCGGCCGCCGCGATGAGCTCCATGCCGGTCTGCACCGCGAGCTCGGGGTGCGCCGCGACGCCGACGCTGATCGTCGTCGGCATGCGAACGCCCTCGTGCTCGAAGACCGACCCCTCGATGAGGAGGCGCAGCCGCTCGCCGAGGATGCCCGCGTTCTCGAGCCCCACGCCGCGGCACAGGATGCCGAACTCTTCTCCACCGTAGCGCGCGAACACGTCCTCGGTCCGCACCGTGTGGCTCGCGATCTTGGCGATCCTCGCAAGCACGTAGTCGCCGGCGAGATGCCCGAAGGTGTCGTTGATCCTCTTGAAATGATCGACGTCGAACATGAGCAGCGACAGGTGCGCGCCGTGCCGCCGCGCATAGGAGACCTCGGTCTCGAGCCGATCCAGGAAGTACTTCTTGTTGAAGGCCTTGGTGAGGGCGTCGCGCAGCGCGGCGTCGTACATCTGCTGCTGAAACGACTCATCCAAATGGTCGTGGTAGGTGAACTTGAGGATGGTCGTCGAGCCCAGGCGGATCTTGTCGCCGTCGTGCAGGGCGACGCGCGTGATGTGCTCGCCGTTCACCATCGTCCCGTTCGAGCTGTTGAGATCCTCGATCAGCACCTGGCTGTCCATCTGGAGGAGGCGCGCGTGGCGCCGCGAGATGCCGTCGTCGTTCAGCCGGATGGTCGCCCCGGATGCTCGGCCGATCACGATCTCGGCGCCCTCGACCCGGTACATCTCGCCGACGTTCGAGCCAGCGAGCACGATGAGGTAGGCGCGGTCCTTCGGCGAGCGCGCCGGGAGCTCCTTGTGGAGTTCCCCAACGTTGGCCACCCGCGTGGCCTCGAAGTCATCGTCGGGGAGGTAGCTGCCCATGCTCCCTGAGGATGATCCTAAATCCTTGAAATAGGTTCAAGCGCGAGGGCAGGGCACAGGCGATGTTCCCTGTCGGGTAGGGTGCGTGACGGAGCGTCGCGCGTTTCGCGCGGCTCGAGCGTCTCCCACCCCTTGCGCCCGCTCCCGACGGAGCGCTCCCGCGCACCTGCGCGCTCACGCAGCCCTGCCGAGCGGCACCACGAGCTGCTCGACCCAGAGCTCGCCCGCTCGGAGCTCGACGAACGTCGCGTCGGCGTGCCCCGCGCCATACCCTGAGACGGCGCCGCTCCGTACAAGCTCGCCAGGCGCGCGCGCACCGACGCGCACGTGATCGACGGTGCTCCGCACGTCGCCCCGCAGCGAGCACGGCGCTTCGCCCACCGAGCCGACGTTGATGATGCGCACGCCGCCCACCATCCGATCGAACGGGACGTGGGAGCCACCACAGATCACGACATCCGCCGGATCGTCGCCGAGCAGGGAGAGCACCTCCTCATCGGTCATGTCGTGAGAGATCGGCTCGAGCGGATCCGCCGGGGAGCCGTGGACCAGGACGAGCTCGCCGCCGTCCTCGAGCGGCAGGCGGTACGTCGGGGCGAGCCGCGCCAGCCGCGCAAGGATCAGCTCGCCGAGCTCGGTGCGCGTCTGGGACAGGCGATCGAGCCGCGCTCGCTCGTGCTCGCTCCGCGCCCTGACCTTGTCGAGGTCCAGCGTCGCCAGGGCGCGATCCGATACGCCCTGTACGCAAACCGCCTTGGCCTGGGTGAGCCGGCGCCACGTCTCGAGCGGCTTCGGGCCGGGAAAGCAGAGATCTCCGGCGACCAAGAGCTGGGTATACCCTCGGCGCTCGGCCGTGGCCAGGACCGCCGCGAGCGCGTCGGCGTGGCCGTGAATATCCGAGACGCAGAGCAATCGCACCCGGCGAGCATAGGATCTGAGAGCGACGCCGCCAAGGCGCGAGGTGGGGCCAGGTCGCGATAAACCGGCGGTCGGGCCCTGCGGAACCGCCGTTCACGCCCCCACGGTCTTGCTAGCCTCCCGCCATGCAACAGGTCTCGAGGCTCCTGGAGATCGCGAGCGCGATCGATGAGCAACGCGTGAAGGACCGCGCGGAGCGGCTGTCGACTCGGCTTCGTCCCGGGACGATGGCCTTCGCCATCGCGGCGCTCCTGACGGCCGCCTACCCCGCGATCGGCGCGATCATCGAGGCGAATCCGGACATCGTGGAGCGGCTCGCGGCGGAAGGCCACCAGACGGCGCGCGATCGCGCCACGTACCTGGCGCGGATCCGGAGCCGCGTCGGCGACGTCTCGGACACGGACCGCGTCCGGCGGGAGCTCCGGCGCGTGGCGCGCGAGGAGCGGATCCGCGTCGCGCTGCGCGAGCTGCTCCCGCCGTCGGCGGGCGGCGCGGACATCGACGTCACCGCGCGCGAGCTCACCGCGCTCGCCGAGGCCACGATCGAGGTCGCGCTCGCCGAGGCCGTCTCCGCCGTGACCGCGCGGTTCGGACAGCCGCGCACCGCGACGGGCGCGCGCTCGAAGTTCGTCGTGCTCGGGATGGGGAAGCTCGGCGGCGACGAGCTCAACGCGGGCTCCGACGTGGATCTGATCTACCTCTACGACACGGACGACGGGCACGTGGGCTTGCCCGGCGATCGCGCCGTCTCGGTCACCCTGCACGACTTCTGGGCCCGCGTCGCGCGCCGCCTCACGTCGACGCTCGAGGAGGTCACGGAAGACGGCTTCGTCTGGCGCGTGGATCTCCGGCTCCGCCCGGAGGGCCGGAGCGGTCCGCTCGTCAACTCCCTGGCCGCGGCCGAGCGCTACTACGAGTCGTTCGGCCGCCTCTGGGAGCGCGCCGCGCTGCTCCGCGCCCGCGAGATCGCCGGTGATCTCGACTTTGGCGCCGAGGCGCTCGGGGTGCTCGGCCCGTTCGTGTGGCGGCGCCAGGTCGATCCGCAGCTCGCCGTCGACATGATCGAGCTCGTCGATCGCGCTCGCGCGGAGCTCCCGCACGACGCGTCGCGCGACCTGAAGCTCGGCCCGGGCGGGATCCGCGAGGCGGAGTTCTTCGTGCAAGCCCTGCAGCTCATCTGGGGCGGGCGCGAGCCCCGCGCGCGCGCGCAGGGCATGCTCGACGGCCTGCGGCGCCTGCGCACCCTGGGGTACGTGACCGACCGGGAGGGGCGGGAGCTCGTGGAGGGCTACCTCGCGCTCCGGCGCGCGGAGCACGCGGTGCAGTCCGCGACCGGCGTGCAGACGCACCTCCTCCCCGACAGCGAGGCGGAGATCGCGCGCCTCGCGCGGGCGCTGCGCTTCGAGGACGCCGCGGCGTTCCTGGCCGACACCGCGCAGCGCCGGGGGCGCATCAAGGCCCGGCTCCTGTCGCTCCTGCCGAAGGGGAGCGCCCGGCCGTCGCGGTGGATCGACGCGATGGCCGCGCTCGACCACGGCGATCGCGACGCGTTCGCCGAGGCGCTGGCGAAGCACGCCGTGCTCGTCCTCGGCGGCGAGCCGGCGGCCGCCGCCGACGGCGCCGCGCCCGAGCTCGCCGCGCCGCCGGAGCCGCACGCCTCGCTGACGGCGCGCTTCCGCGATGTCGCCGACGATCTCTTCGAGCTGTCCCGCCACCCGGACGGCCTGCTCGGGGCGCGCAGCCGCGAGGCGTCCTCGTCCCTCGCGGAGACGCTGCTCGCCGCGGTGGTCGACGCCGCCGATCCGGAGCAGGCCGCGCGCTTCCTCCGGCTGTGCTTCTCCCGCATCAGGCACTCCTCCGTCTACGCGCGCATGCTCGGCGACGAGCCGCGCGCGCTCCGCAGGCTCGTCGAGGCGCTCGGGTCGAGCGCGTTCATCGGCGACGCCATGGTGAGGTACCCCGAGCTCGTCGACGCCGTCCTGTTCGCGCGCGGCGCGCCGAGCGCCGAGCTGATCCGACACACGATCGAGGCCAGCCTCAGCGAGGCGTCGCCGGACGAGGATCCGGAGGAGGCGCTCATCGGGGCGCTCCGGCGCGCCAAGGCGCGCGTCACCATCGAGGTCGGCCTCGCCGACCTGAGCGGCGAGGTCGGCACGCGCGAGGCGACCCTCGCGCTCTCGGATCTGGCCGACGCGTCGCTCGAGGCCGCGACGCGCTTCGCGCTGGGGACGCCCCCGGGCGAGCCCGTGCGAGGGCTCGCCGTGATCGCGATGGGCAAGCTCGGCGGCCGCGAGATCGGCTACGGCTCGGATCTGGACGTCTTCTTCCTGTTCGACCCGGCGTGCGCGCCGCCCGGCGAGCAGGGGGCCGCGTCCGACCCCGGCACGTACTACGCGCGGCGCGCGCGGCAGATCATCCGGCTCATCTCCATGTCGCACGCGGCGGGCCCAGGCTACGAGCTCGACACGCGCCTGCGCCCGTCGGGCAGCCAGGGGCTGCTCGTCACGTCCATCGACTCGTTCGCTCGCTACCACGGCATCCGCCGCGCCGACGCGGCCTCCCCGGCGCCCGCGGAGCCGGAGTCGTCGCCCGGCGCGCGGCACATGCGCGCGGCGATCTGGGAGCGGCTCGCGCTCATCCGGGCGCGCGCCTCGGCCGGCGATCCCGAGCTCGGGGCGGAGGCGATCGCCATCGTGCACGAGGCCGCGTACCTCCAGGCGGACGACTTCGATCGGATCGCCGAGGAGATCCACCGGCTCCGGCTGCGCATGGAGAGCGAGCTCTCGCACGAGCGCCGCGGCCGCCGCGACTTCAAGCTCGGGCGGGGCGGACTCGCGGACATCGAGTTCGCGGTGCAGCTCCTGCAGATCCGGCACGGCGCCGATCCGCGCGTCAGGACCACCGAGACGCTCGCGGCGATCGACGCGCTCGCCGCGGCCGGACACCTCTCGGCCGAGCACGCCGAGACGTTCCGGGACGGCCACGCGTTCCTGCGCAAGCTGGAGCAGCGGATCCGCATCGTGCACGCGGACGCGTCGCAGCTCCTCGAGGAGGACGCGCCCGGGGTCCCGACCCTCGCGCGTCGGACGGGCATCCGGGGCCGCACCGCGGCCGAGGCCGCGCGCGAGCTGCTCGCGCGCTACGGCGCGATCACCGAGCGCGTGCGCCGGGCGTACGAGGCCATCGTCGCGGGCGGCGCGGCGTCTCTCGGTGAGGCGAGCGAGGCGCGAGGGGCGAACACGGCGAGCGCGGGGGAACCGGGGGAACCTGCGGAACCGGGGGAACCTGCGGAACCGGGGGAACCGTGCGAAGACGAGCGCTGACGGTTGCCGTTGACCCTAGTCGGACGCGGTGGAATGCCAGGCGTTCCGATGACCACCCAGAGCGAGCAGAGCGCACGCCCGTCCGTCGGGCACCGTCATGTCACCGGGACGACCTCCCTCGATAGCCTCGTCGGCGCGCACCCGGGTACGCTGAGGCAGTTCTACGAGGCAGGGAAGCCGGCGGATCCGGCGGAGCTCGGCGATCTGCCGCGAGGGCGCCTGCTCGCCCTGCAGCCGACGGCCGGGATCCACCTGGCGACGCGCCCGCTGATCACGGCGCTCGCGTCGCGCTGGATGCCCTGGAAAGGGAACGAGTTCGACCATGGCGGCAACTCCGGCACGAACGTGGTCTTCGGGAGCCGGATCTGTCGCTTCAAGGCGCAGCTGATCGCTTCGGAGCTCGACGGCAAGCCGACGCTCGCGCTGACGTATGGCGAGAAGGCGTTCGGCAATCCCTGGCCGGTGAGCGCGGTCAAGGACGAGCTGCGGACCGTGGAGGCCGGGCTCGCGATCGGGCCGATGCTGCTGAAGTGGCACGAGCGGTGGCACGCCGTGCTCTGGTTCGGGCTGACCCGCGTCGATCCGCAGTAATCCGCCGGACGGGCCCGAAGCGGGCTCAGGCGAGCCGGAGGCGCGAGCGGCGCTCGTCGCGGGACCTCGCTCGCGGAGCAATTGCACGGGGCGCGCGGCGCGCGGCGCGCGGTGCGAAAGAACAACGCGCTCGTCACGAATCATCGATCCGTCAATCCTTCTTGTCATTGCGTCACGCACCATGTCGGACGCACGAATATTCACTGTCCAGGCCGTCCGACCGCGCGACACGCATGTCCTTTGCGGACGCGGTAGTCAGAGGTATCAGGGCTCGCCCTAATAACCCATCGCTCCATTCCTGCTCTTTGCTGGACATACTTCCCGATTTCTACAGTCTGGCATACGATAGAGACTGGGCGGCAGCAGAGCACCTTTGCTCGCGTCGCCGGGAGGCTCGAAATGGTGACTTGGTCGGGCAAGGCGGGAGTCTTGATGGCTGCGATCGCTGTAGCACCGGGCGTCATGGCTGGCTGCTCCTGCGGAGATACCGGGGGCACGGCGCCTTTAGCATCCGGCGGCGCGGGGCCTGGCGGTGGGAGTGGAATTGGCGGTGGAATTGGCGGTGGAATTGGCGGTGGCTTCGGCGGCTTCCCGGCGATCGCCAGCGGGGGCGGCGTCGGAGGCGAAGGCGACTGCGAGGGCCTCGAATGCCAGCAGGTCGAATGCGAGAACGGGGCGAAGACCACGGTGAGCGGCACCGTGTACGACCCCTCGGGCAAACTGCCGCTCTACAACGTGATCGTCTACGTGCCCAATGCGCCGCTTGAACCCATCCCCGACGGCGCGACCTGCGATCAGTGCAGCGCGACGCTCTCCGGCTCACCGCTCGTGACGGCGCTGACCGACACGGAAGGAAAGTTCGTCCTGGAGGACGTGCCGGTCGGCGAGAACATCCCGCTCGTCGTGCAGGTGGGCAAATGGCGCCGCGAGATGACGCTCCCCGTGGTCGACCGATGCAAGGACACCGCGACGGACGCCGGGATCATCCGGTTGCCGCGCAACCAATCAGAGGGGCACATCCCGAAGATCGCGCTCACGACGGGCGGCGCCGATCCGCTCGAGTGCTTGCTGCACAAACTCGGGATTGATGAGAGCGAGTTCACGCCGGAGACCGGGACCGGGCGGATCAACCTGTTCGCCGGCCGCGGGGACGTCGATCACGAGGTGACGACGCGCTATGCGGATCGCCTGAATCAAGGCGCGGAGTTCACGCCGGCCACGAGCCTCTGGGGGACCGTCGACGCCCTGAGCCAGTACGACATGGTGATCCTCGCCTGCGAGGGCGACCCGCACGTGGAAGACAAACCCGGGCCCGCGCGCCAGGCCATGTTCGACTATACCTCGCTCGGCGGGCGCGTGTTCGCGTCCCACTGGCACAACGTCTGGCTGAAGCGGGGGCCGGCGCCGTTCCCGGACACGGCGGTCTGGGACAACGACGTCACGGACCCGGAGAGCCCTCTCACGGCGCTCGTGGACACCACGCTCCCGAAGGGGCAAGCCCTCGCGGAGTGGCTCGTCAATGTCGGCGCGTCGGACGTGCCCGGCGAGATCGTCATCAACGGCGCGCAGCATACGGTGAGCGACGTGACCGAGGACGTCTCGACCCGGTGGATCTATTACGACGAGCCCGAGCCGGCCGGGGTCCAGTACTTCACATTCAACACGCCCGTCGACGCCCCAGAAGATCAGCAGTGCGGGCGTCTCGTGTTCACGGACATCCATGTCTCTGCGGCGGACATCACGGGCCCGCCCTTCCCGGAGGGGTGCTCCGCGGAGGAGCTGAGCGCTCAGGAGAAGGCGCTGCTCTTCATGCTGTTCGACCTGTCGTCCTGCATCGTGCCCGACGACGAGCCGCCGCCGATCCCCATCCCGCAGTGACCTGCCTCCCTCGCGTCCCTGGCGTCCGCCGCGCCGCCGGCGCCCGTGCGCCGGTCTCGGAGCGCCGCCGGGGCTGAAGGACCCATGTCGGTATTCTCCTGAACTACGTCGTCTCCATCCCGAGCTGCCCCGCAAACGATCCTTGATGATGGGCGGAGAGCGTCCTCTCCGCTCGATCCGGCGAGCGCCGCGCGCCATCGGGGGTCGCCTTCGTTCCTCTCCGGGATATCCTGTTGCTATCCGCCTCGCCTGATCGCGGGAGACCACGAGCCGCGGAGCATCTGTGCTCCATTGCGCGCGGCGGCGGGACACGCTGCCGCGCTGCGCACCCATTTCGCCGCGCCGCGCTCCGCGTGCGCCTCGGAGATATCGATTGAGCAGACGGAGGCGTACGAAGACGTACGAAGACGACAATCATGACGACAGCCGAGACAAGAGGCTGTCGCGGTGGGAAGCACCACGCAGGTACGGAATGTCATCCATGCATGGTCCGGGGATCCTGCTAGGATGAATCTCGCCCGCAGTGCGGGGTTACATCCGGAGCCTGGTCGCTGGTCTTCGGCTCGGCAGAAGGGACATTCCTACGATGGTCCAGCATCGCCCTAAGCCAGCGGCTGCATACCGGGCCATCGAGCGTTGGCTTCGCGAGGGCGGTCGTGCTCCGCGGTTGCGCGGGGCGTCGCAGGAGACCGGGCGCACGGAGGCGCTTCCGCTGCAGGGCGAGATGGGGGGGATGCGCGGAGTGATGGAGGGCGATGAAGTTCAGGTCTGTCCTGCGCCGCCGCCGTCCTCGCGCCGGTACCTGTTCAGCCGGCGCGGCGACGCGGGCTGCCCGCTCTGCGCGCGGCGCGCGCGGTCGACGATGCCAGGCCTCGGCGGGGCGCCGTATCCCTTCCTGGCCGCCACCTGGGTGGTCCTCATGGTCGGCGAGCCCTTGGCGTCACCGCCCTGATCGCGCCCGGGCGCGGCGTCGTGCGCGTCAGCCGCGCTGCCGCGCCCGGGCGCGGCGTCGTGCGCGTCAGCCGCGCTCCGGGCGCGTTCGTCGCCTGCGCGGCGGAGCGGGCGCGCGCCCACCCCTCACGCTGGCCGCGAAGGTGGCCGGCGTGCCGCTGCGCCCGGAGGTGGGGCCTCGCGCGGAGGCGCGACGGCCGAGATCTGCCGGCGGCCTCTTGGGATGCTTGGGATGGGATGTGACGGGAAAGGTGCGGTTGGGCGCTCCGCGGCGAGCGGCGCGCCCGACGCTGCAGCTCAGCTGGCCGCCGACCGCTTGCCGGCGGTCGCGCGCTTCTGCCCCGCCCTCTGCGCGCCCGACTGCGCCGCCTTCGTTCGCCGCGCGGCTCCGCGCCCGACGCGGGCGCTGGCCGACGGCTTCCTCATCGCTGCTGCGCGCTGCGGCGCCGCGCGCTTCGCGCCCGCCGCGCGCGTCGTCTTGCGCCCGCCGGCCGGCGTCGCGCCCGCCGCGCGCGTCGTCTTGCGCCCGCCGGCCGGCGTCGCGCCGGCCGCGCTCCGGCCGCGCCCCGCCGCGCTACCGGTGGCGGTCCGCTTCCTCGTCGTGGCAGCCCTCTTGGCCGCGCCGCTCTGCTGCCGGCTCGTCTGTCCGGCGGTCGCCTTCCTCGGCGCGCTGCTGGTCTTCTTCTTCTCCGCCGCCGCGGTGCTCCGCGCCGTGCCCGGCCGCGCCGCGGCGCTCGCTCCTGCCTTGCTCGCTCCCTTCTTCGCCCGGGTCACCCGCCGGGTCGACACAGCGGCCATCCGTGCGCCGGCAGCGGACTTCGTCCGCCTGCGCGGAGCCTTCCGACCCGCCTCGCCCTGGGATATCGCGGGCGCAGCTTGCTCGCGCTCGCCGCTCTGGACCCGCTTCCTCTGCTTGGACGTATCCTTCGATGTCTCGCCTCTCGGCATTGAGCCCTCCCCCCGAGCTCTCTCGACATGAGCTCGCTCGTGGACTCATGGTGCCACAGCCTTCCCTCTTTCCCGGTCGGAAAGTCGGCGGGAAGCACCGGAATCGAAATCAGGATCCGCTGTAGCCAACCCCGGCGGAAGCGCCTATTGCGCGTCAGGCGCTCGGCAAATCCGCGCCCGAGACCCGCGCGGTGGAGCCGCGGGCGCGGCGAGCCCCACGCCCGCGCGAGACCCGCTCCCCTCGCGCGCCATCGCGCCCCGCGCCGCGCGTCAGAAGCAGGTGCCGCCGCCGCAGCTCCTGCCCACGCAGCGCAGCAGCTGCAACGTCTCCGGGCTGTGAATGCACTGGAACCCGCAGACGGCGGGGCCGCTCCCCTCGTCGAGGCAGCCGAAGAAGCACGCGACGTCGTCCGCGCAGGTGGGGCTGAGCAGGCACTGGCTCAGCTGCGCGCAGCAGCGCTCGGCCACGCATCCTCCGCAGCCCGTCCCGTCCGACGGGCAAGCGGGGCCGCCGCAGAGGCCGTTCTGGCAGCTGCCGTTGCAGCACTCGCCGGAGTCCGCGCACGGCTGGCCGTCGCGCGCGCACGGGGGCCGGCAGACGCCGTCCTCGCACGCGCCGCTGCAGCACGCATCGGCCGAGCCGCACGCGACCCCGTCCGAGCTGCACCCGCCGCAGATGCCCGCGTTGCAGCGCCCGGTGCAGCAGTCCGCGCTCTGGCCGCACATGGAGCCGTCGGGCGCGCACGCCTCGGCGCAGGCGCCCGCGACGCAGGCGCCGCTGCAGCACGCGTCGCCCGCGCTGCAGCGCGCGCCGTTCGGGATGCACGGCGCGCGGCATGCGCCCTCCACGCAGCTCAGCGAGCAGCACTGTCCCGCGGACCCGCACGCGCTCCCGTCCCGGAAGCAGCCCCGCCCGCAGGCTCCGCCCATGCAGACCCCGGCGCAGCACTCCGCCGCGCTCTGGCACGGCGCCCCGTCGGCCGAGCAGCCCTGCCCGCAGAGCCCGCCGGCGCACAGGCCGGCGCAGCAGTCGCCCGGGGCGGCGCACGGCGCGCCGTCCCGCGCGCAGCTGTCGCCGCCGCAGATCCCCTGCGCGCATGCGGCGCTGCAACAGTCCGCCGCGCCCTGGCAGGGGAGCCCGTCCTCCCGGCACAGCGGCGGGTCCGGGGGCGGCGCGTCGGGGGCGCCCCCCGCGCCCGCGAGATCGGGCAGCCCGACGAGCTGCTCTCGGGAGCCGCACCCGAGGGCCAGCGCCGCGAGGACCACGAGCACGAGGAACACGAGGAGGCAGCGCGCTCGGAAAAGCACGGCGCGGAGGCTAACACGGGGGCAGTTCACGACGGGCGGGCGTGGCGGTGGGGCAACGGCGGGGACGTGGGGAAGTGGAGATGGAGATGTCGAACGGAAGCGGGGAAGCGGCGCCGCCGGGGCGGGAGACCTCGGCGGCCCGCCGAACGTGCGGACCCGAGGCGGCTTCCGATGCTACACTCGCGAGCGTGTCGTTGAAGATCGACCAGGATCACGGGCGCTTCCGTCAGATCGTTCGCGGCCGCATCCGCGAGAACCTGCGCAAGTACATCTCGCAGGGCGAGCTCATCGGACGAAAGGGGAAGGACCTCGTCTCGATTCCCATCCCTCAGATCGACATCCCGCGCTTCCGCTTCGGCGACAAGCAACGCGGCGGCGTGGGGCAGGGCGACGGCAACCCCGGCGATCCCGTGGGGGGCTCGGACGACAAGCAGCCCGGCCAGGGGCAGGCGGGCAGCGGCGAGGGGGACCACCTCCTCGAGGTCGACGTCACGCTCGAGGAGCTCGCCGGCATCCTCGGCGAGGAGCTCGAGCTGCCCGACATCCAGGACAAGGGCAAGAGCAAGATCTCGAACGCCCACGATCGCTACTCCGGCATCCGCAGGGTGGGCCCCGAGTCGCTGCGCCACTTCAAGCGGACGTACCGCGAGGCGCTGAAGCGGATGATCGCGAGCGGGACGTTCCGCCCGGCGGCGCCCGTCGTCGTCCCCGTCCCGGACGACAAGCGGTACCGCTCGTGGAAGACGATCACCGAGCCCGTCGCGAACGCGGTCATCATCTACATGATGGACGTCTCCGGGTCGATGGGCGACGAGCAGAAGGAGATCGTGCGCATCGAGTCGTTCTGGCTCGATGCGTGGCTGACCCGCCAGTACAAGGGCCTCGAGTCGCGCTTCATCATCCACGACGCGATCGCCCGCGAGGTCGACCGGGACACGTTCTTCCACACGCGCGAGTCCGGCGGCACGATGATCTCGAGCGCCTACAAGCTGTGCTCGCAGATCATCGACAACGACTACCCGCCGGACGAGTGGAACATCTATCCGTTCCACTTCTCCGACGGCGACAACTGGTCGATGGACGACACGCTCTCCTGCGTGGACGTGCTCAAGACCCAGATCCTGCCGCGGGTCAACATGTTCGCCTACGGGCAGGTCGAGAGCCCGTACGGCTCGGGCCAGTTCATCAAGGATCTGAAAGAACACTTCTCGCAGGACGATCGGGTGGTGGTGAGCGAGATCAGGGACAAGGACGCCATCGTGGGCAGCATCAAGGATTTCCTGGGGAAGGGGAAGTAGAGCGGTATGAGCAAGTTCGCCCTGAACACCGCGCTTCCCCGCTACCTGCGCACCGAGAAGGAGCGCATCGAGAAGATCGCCCGGGACTACGGGCTCGACTTCTTCCCCGTCATCTTCGAGATGCTGACGTACGACCAGATGAACGAGATCGCCGCGTACGGCGGCTTCCCGAGCCGCTACCCGCACTGGCGGTTCGGCATGGAGTACGAGCAGCTCTCGAAGAGCTACGAGTATGGCCTCTCGAAGATCTACGAGATGGTCATCAACAACAACCCTTCGTACGCCTACCTCCTCGAGGGCAACTCGCTCACCGACCAGAAGCTCGTCATGGCGCACGTGTACGCGCACGTCGACTTCTTCAAGAACAACTTCTGCTTCCGGTCCACCGATCTCGACCATCGCGGCCCGATCCTCGACCCGGTGCGGAAGAGCGATGCCTACGATCCGGACCGCAAGTGGATCGACAAGATGGCGAACCACGGCGCGCGCGTGTCGCGCCACATCGAGCGCTACGGCATCAACAAGGTCGAGGCGTTCGTCGACCACTGCCTCTCGCTCGAGAACCTGATCGACCCGTGGGCCCCCTTCACCGGCCGCCCCGTGGCCAGGGAGGACGAGGAGCCCACGGAGGAGCCGATGGACACCTACAAGCTCCGGGCCAAGGAGTACATGGACTCCTTCATCAACCCGGAGGAGATCCTCGCGGCGCAGCGGAAGAAGCGGCAGGACCAGAAGAAGCCGGAGCGCAAGGTGCCGGAGCGCCCGGAGCGCGACGTGCTCAAGTTCCTGCTCGACCACGCGCCGCTCGATCGGTGGGAGCGCGACGTGCTCGAGATCATCCGCGAGGAGACGTACTACTTCGTCCCCCAGCGCCAGACGAAGATCATGAACGAGGGGTGGGCCTCGTACTGGCACTCGAAGATGATGACCGAGAAGGTCCTCGATGCGTCGGAGATCATCGACTACGCCGAGAACAACGCCGGTGTCATGGCGACGGCGCCGGGGCGCTTCAACCCCTACAAGGTCGGCGTGGAGCTCTATCGCTACATCGAGGATCGATGGAACAAGGGCCGCTTCGGCCGCGAGTGGGAGGAGTGCGCGGACCTCGACGCGAAGCGCACCTGGGACATGCGGCTCGGCCTCGGCCGCGAGAAGATCTTCCAGGTGCGCGCGCTCTACAATGACGTGACCTTCATCGACGAGTTCCTGACGCCGGAGTTCGTGATCGATCAGAAGATGTACACGTTCGGCTTCTCGGGGCGGAACGACAGGTTCGAGATCGAGAGCCGCGAGTTCAAGGAGGTGAAGGAGAAGCTCCTCTTCCAGCTGACGAACTTCGGCGACCCGTACATCCGTGTCGTCGACGCCAACTACGGCAACCGGGGAGAGCTCCTGCTCGAGCACGTGCACGGCGGCTTCGACCTCCGGGCCGACTACGCGCGCGAGACGCTCGTGGCGCTCGTCCGGTGCTGGAAGCGGCCGGTCGGCGTGGCGACGAAGATGGATAACAAGCCTGTGCTGCTCCGGTACGACGGCAAGGAGCACGCGATGACCCCGTACAAGCTGTGAGCGCCTGCGGAGCGATCCGCCGGCTCGGCGTCCTGCTCGCGCTCGCCGGCTGCGCCCCGGCGGCGCCAGCGTCGCGCTCGCCGGCGCCGCGACCCTCGGCGGAGGCCCCTGCGCCGTCTGCCCGGCTCGATCCGACGGCGAACGCCGCGCCCGCGCCGCCTCCGGGGAGCGGCGCTGCCCCGGGCGCGGCAGGCCCGCCGGTCGGCTCGGGCGTCCCGCTCGACGCGCCGTCCACCAGCGAGGTCGCGGCGGCGAGCCCTCCTCCGCGCGTCGCGCGCGGCACCGGCACGCCGGCGGACAGGAAGCTCGAAGAGGGCGACGCCGCCTATGCGAGCGGCGATTTCGCCGCTGCCGAGAGGGCCTATCGCGCGGCCGCGCAGCTCGACAAGAAGGACGCTGCAGCGATCGTCGGCGCCCAGCGCGCGGCGATCGCCCGGGCAGGCGTGTCCACCGACTACAACGGGGCGCCGGGGGACAGGACGCTGCTCGCCGCGCTCCCGGAGCTGAAGCGCGCAGTGACGCTCGAGCCTGACCACGCGCTCGCGCACCTCGAGCTCGGCCGCACACTCCTCGTCCTCGGCCGGGCCGACGCCGCGCTCGGTGAGCTGACACGTGCCGCGGAGCTCGCCCCGAGCGACGCCGAGGCGCGCTCCGCGCTCGGCGTCGCGCACCTCGCGCTCGGCAACCTGCAAGACGCTGTCCGCGAGCTGACGCGTGCCGCAGAGCTCGCACCCGGGGACGCGGAGCGGCAGGCGAACCTCGGGACAGCGCTCCTGGCCGCGGGGAGGACGGCCGACGCGATCCGCGCTTACGAGCGCGCCGCGAGGCTCTCGCCGGCGGACGCGCGCCTGCAGAACGACCTCGGGACGGCGCTCCTCGCCGCGAACGATCCCGCGCGCGCCGTTCCGCACCTCGAGGCGGCTGTGGCGCGCGACCCGGCGCGCGCCACCTACCGATCGAACCTCGGGTATGCGTACCACCTCCGTGGCGACCTGCAGAAGGCGACCGCGCTCTACCGCGAGGCGCTCAAGCTCGACGACAAGCTCGGGAGCGCCTGGATCAACCTGGGCAACGCCCTTGCGCAGTCGGGCCAGCTGAAGGACGCGCGCGCAGCGTACGAGAAGGCGCGCGCCGTCGATCCCACGGATCCACGCGTGAAGGCGGTGATGGACGAGCTCGACGCCATCGAGCGGCGCGGCGCTCCGCCGCGGTGACGCGCGAAGCGCCGGTCGCGTGCGCCACAGCGGCGCTGCGCTGCGCTGCGCGGCGCGAGCCCGCGGTCAGGCGCGCGCTGCGCGCTGCGCTCGGGAGGTTGCGCGCTGCTGCGCCGGACAGCGCGACGGTGAACACACGCGGCCTGCATGGATGATTGTCAAGCTCAATCGTTGCCATGTCCGACCCCGCGCGTCTTTTGGCCGCTCGCGCCGCTCGCGGCGAAGGTGAGGGCGCTCGTCGAGCGGCGCCCGGCAGCAGGACGACGGCTGCAGGACCATCGATGTTGTGAAGCGCTCCGGACGCCTGACGATACCCGGCGCCAGCCGCGAGCGCTCGCCCGGCGTGGGACTCGTCGCGGCGCTGCCGCGAGACGCCGACTCCCGCGCGGGAGGGCCGCATACCGAATCCGAGCCGGAGAGACGCACTCGGCTCCGGCGCGCGATGGGCTGCGTGGTAGGTGGGCGCACGGATCTCCTCGCACTCCCGCGGCGAGTCGCGGGACCACACGATGTCTGAGCGCACCTCGGCCGCGCGCAGGAAGGGGTTGACAGCAGCGACGCACTTTCGATTACCTCTCTTCTGCTGCTCCAAATGGTCTGATGGTCAACGACTGTGCGCCCCGCCGAGGCGAGCGGGGAGCGCATGTGTAGAGGACTACAAATGGCGCCGCCGGCGCGGGTGCTCTGTGGACAAAATGTCTGCCTGTCGTGGTGACCCACGAACATCGCGTGCTGAGGCAAGCGGAGCCCGTTTCACCCGGAACTGTGCGAAACGACCGAACGGAGCCGCCGGCCAGCAGGCGACACCCTACATTGGTTCACCTGGTCATGAGACCAGTGGTCTTCGGCAAATGCGAGCTGTATTACAGAAATTTTACCGCGCGGTGGCATACCTGGTGCAACCGGCCGGGCGGTCGCTGACGTTTCTGCCGCGTGAAGGCCCGGATGGCGCTCGCTGGAAACCTCGCGATGCACTCGACGGGGCACCCCGAACCCGGGTAACCTCGTTCGTGCCTCACTTGTCAACCAACCCCCGAGGCTTTGATGTCCGTTTCCAAGCAGGCCGACATAGCTCCGACCTTGCGACCGCCGCCCGCGTTACCGGCGGACGGCATGGTCATTTCCGCGAACTTCTCGGTCGGTGGCTTCAGTAAACGGTGGAACCACTGTCATCAGCTAGCCAATTTCCTCGCGAGGTACGCGAGCGCCAATGAGGATGACCCCGAGCGCCACGCGACCTTGCTCTCGACGTTCTTCAACGAATTGCTGGAAGCGATATACCGGAATCACGGATCCACCGGCGAGATCAAGATGCGGTTCCGCAAGAAGCAGAACCATATCCTCGTCGAGGCGGAGGTCCCGATCAACGAGCAGAGCGCCAAGTTCTACAACCACGCCGTCCAGCTGGCCAATCAGCCGGACCCGATGGCCTGGTATCGAGAGCAGCTCGAGCACGACGTTCCGGATGATGACGCTCAGGCGCTCGGGCTGCTCGAACTCGCGGTCGTCTACGGCTCGAAGCTCAGTATCTCCGAACCCACGAGCGGGGACTGGCTCCTTCTGGCGATTCAGTTCCCGTTCACTGAGGTAGAAGAACTATGACAGCTCCGATCGGTCGCGAATCCGCCGTACCGCCCTCGTCTGCGAGCGGCCTCCCTTCGTGGCGCTCGCAGGTGACCTTCAGCATGCGCGTCGACCAGACCGACCAGGAGGTTGCGCTCTCGGGCATGCTGCGGCCGTTCGGTGCCGATCAGATGAGGGCCATCCGCGGCACGCTGGAGACCGCGGCCAAGAACGCGAGCGGCGAGCTCTGCCTGGACTTCAAGCGGCTCAAGTACATGAACAACGTGGCATTCCTGGAGATCAACAGGTTTGTCCGTTGGGCCGTCGAGGCTCGTCCCAACCTCAAGATCAGGCTGATCATCTCCAGCGTCATCCCCTGGGCGATCCGCAAGTTTCAGGTCATCGCGGAGATCTACTCGAGCGTCTCCGTCGAGATCTACGACGTCGCGTTCTACCCGAGCCAGGGAATGCTCGAAGATGCCGAGTTCATCGACGTCCTCCGCCTCCAGGAGCGCATCATCTGGGAGCACGAGAAGACGGGGCTGACGAACCACGGCCTCTACCCGGGGATGAAGATCGCCGACATCGCGTGCGGCTTCGGCGACTTCGCGATCTTGCTCCAGAAGGAGTTCAAGCCAGAGCACGTCGTCGGGGTCGATCACTCCCGGCCCGCGCTCCGCTACGCGCAGGACCACGTGCGGCGGCTCGGGCTGGAGAACGTCGAGTATCAGTACGGCGACGCCGCGGCGCTGCTCCTGCCGGACAACTCGTTCGACTTCGTGTCTTGCCGTCTGTCTCTCCAGGTCTTTCCGCAGCCCGAGCGCATCATGCAGGAGCTCTATCGCATCTGCAAGCCGGGCGGCCGGATCTACATCACGAACGAGCTCCTGTCGTGCGCGTACGGCTATCCGGAGCAGGACCTCATCCGCGCGACCTACAAGCGGTTCGTCGAGCTCGGCAGGTCGATCGGGATGGATCTCGATACGGGGATAAAGACGCGGCAGATCATGGGGGAGGCCGGCCTCGAGGACATCCGCGTCAACCTGATCGACATCAACAACATGAACACGGACTGCTTCGACTTCGCGCGCGTCGTCGAGTGCTGGATCTCGGTGACCGCCAACATGGCCCGGACCGCCGGCGCCCCGCCGGACTACCATGCCGAGCTGAGCACCGGGCTGCGCGCTCACATGGCGGCCATCACGCACCCGCACGGCCTCGCCTCGTGGCCGATCTACGCCGGCTCGGGCCGCAAGCCGATGCGGGTCATGTGAGGGGAGGCCGGGTCGTCATGCTCCGCCGCGTCGTGATGCCGATCGAGTGGCCCAGGGCCGTGCCGTTAGGAGATTGCCAGCCGTGAGCGTTCAACCTCGGAACTCTGGCGAACAGCGGCCTCAAAGCCTGCTCTTCAGGTTCAGGAAGTTCAGCACCAAGATCATCTTCGTGACGGGCGTGAGCGTCCTGCTCGGCGCCGTGTGGAACGTCGTCGTCGGGCGGCAAGGCATCCACCGGCTGAGCAGCGAGGCCGCCGCGGAGATCGAGGCCGGCCTCAACTCGGCGAACCGCGAGTACCTCACCAATCACCTGGAGGACAAGGCCACTCACGTCAACCTCAGGCTCGGTGAGGCGTACAGGGATCTCCAGACCCTCGCCGGCGTCTTGCAGACCGTGATCGATCGCGAGGAGGACGTCGCCCCGTTCCTGCAGACGGCCGCCGACTTCCCGTATTTCCGCGATCAGATGAAGTACAACCCGAAAGGGAACTGGTACCAGAACGATCCTAGCGAGCCGAGCGTCGTCAGCGTCTGGGGCTACCTGGGGAAGGACGGGACGATCCTGCCCGAGGTCCAGCGGGCCGTCAACGAGACCGCGTTTCTGGATCTGATCCTGCCCTCGTTCGGCAAGTACGGCGCCGACAAGCTTCAGATCTATTACATCGGTCCGGAGGACAAGCCGTATGTGCGGCTGACGCCGTACACGGACATGGCGTCGACCTTCGACAAGCTGTATCCGGGGCACAACGACCAGGGGTGGTACAAGTTCTTCTTCCCCGGCATCGCCGAGAGCTGGAACGAGTGGGCGAAGGACCCCGCCGGGCTGGGCGCGCACCCGGATCAGACCACGGTCACGGCGCCGTACGACGACGCGGCGGGCGGCGGCATCGTGATGACGGCGTTCCACCCGCTCTGGGCGAAGGACCGCAAGACGTTCGTGGGCTCCGTCGGGCTCGATCTCACGCTCGCGCAGCTCATCGCGTCGATCAAGGACGTCAAGCTGGCCACGGCGGGCTTCGCCTTCCTGGCCCAGGCGGACGGGAACGTCTTCGCGGTCAACGAGCTCGGCGCAAAGACGCTGCGGCTGCGCACGGACGCGGGCGCCGGCCAGAACTCCGGCGTCGGCATGCTGCAGCGCTTCTTCAAGGACAGCGAGGACGCGGGGGTGTCTGGCATCGTCCTTCCGAACGATGATAAAGTCGACTACCGGGAGATGGTGATATCGGGCGAGACGTACATCATCGCCCTCCAGCGGCTCGCGCCGGTGAACGGCTGGGCCGGGCCGGACGCGCGCGTGGCCAAGGAGCGGTGGACGATGGGCTTCGTCGTCCCGAAGAAGGAGATGTACGCCTCGCTCCTCGCGGCGCAGAAGAGCATCGAGAAGAGCAGGACGGTGATCGTCGGGACCCAGGTCCTCATCACGATCGCCTCGTTCCTCGTGCTCATGCTGGGCGTCTACCTGATCTCCCGCAAGATGACGGGCGCCCTGGTCGCGCTCTCGACCGGCGCGACGCGGATGCGCGAGGGCGATTACGGCGTTCGCATCGACGTGAACTCCGCGGACGAGATCGGGCAGCTCGGCGTCGCGTTCAACGAGATGGCGAGCGAGATCGAGGCCTACACGAACAACCTCGAAGAGCTCGTCGGCGAGCGGACGAGGGCCCTCGAGAAGGCGAACGAGGAGATCAGCGAGCTGAACGCGAAGCTCGCCCAGGAGAACATCCGGCTCGGCGCCGAGCTGAACGTCGCGCGGCAGCTCCAGCTCATGGTGCTCCCCGCGCCGAGCGAGCTCCAGGAGATCCCGGGCCTCGACATCGCGGGCTACATGGCCCCTGCCGACGAGGTCGGCGGGGACTACTACGACGTGCTGCGGAGCGACGGGCTCGTCAAGATCGGCATCGGCGACGTCACCGGGCACGGGCTGGAGAGCGGCGTGCTGATGCTCATGGTCCAGACGGCCGTCCGGACGCTGCTCGCGGCCAACGAGCGGGATCCGAAGAAGTTCCTGAGCATCGTCAACAAGGTCATCTACCAGAACATCCAGCGCATCCGGTCAGACAAGAACCTGTCCTTGACCCTGCTCGACTACAGCGACGGCGAGCTCCAGCTCACCGGTCAGCACGAGGATCTGATCATCGTCCGGAAGGACGGGACCCTCGATCGTGTCGAGACCATGGGGCTCGGGTTGCCGATAGGCATCGACCTGGATATCAGCGATTTCATCGGTAGCATCGAGGTGAAGCTGGCGCCCGGGGACGTCGTGACGCTCTTCAGCGACGGCATCACCGAGGCGGAGGACTCTTCAGAGGAACAGTACGGAATCGACCGTCTGTGTCAGGTGATCTCGCGAAACCACGAAAGAACCTCGCGGGAGATCAAGGACGCTATCATCGAGGACGTCTTGGCGCACGTAGGCTACAACAAAATCCATGATGACATCACTGTACTTGTCATTAAGAGGGTATGAGCAAGGGGGAGACTGGGCATTACCATGAGCGAAATCATCGGCGTCTACTCTTTAGACGATTCGTTCAGCGAACACATGTCGCTGACGTTGTACCCCGACTCGTTCGCGGTGAGATGGAGCCTCTGTAACCTGACGGCCAATTTCATGGCCGAGTACTTCGGCGAGCTCTTTCCGGAGATAGACGGCGAGGACAGGCTCATCAGCCGAGACGAGGTCTCAGGCGCCATCGGGTACGTTCTGAACGAACTGGTTGAGAACGCCGTCAAGTTCAATCAGCACGGTGACATCACCGTGACCGTGGGTATCGGGCGTGAGGACCTGGTGTGCCTCGTCAGCAACCAGATCACGAACGCCGCCGTCCCCTCGCTTCGTGAGAAGCTCCTAGAGCTCACACAGGAGGACCCTGGGGAGCTCCTGCGTCGACAGGCGGAGGCGAACGCCGAGGACGCGGAGAACGCCGGGTCGGGGCTCGGGTATCTCATCATCATGAATGATTACGGTGTCAGTCTTGGGTGGAAGCTGGACCCGATCTCGGTCAACAGCTTCAGCATCAAGACGATGGCCAGGATTCCTATTTTGAATGAAAGGTCGAGAATGGAAATCAAGGGTGGCAACTATCGGGTTTGGTACGATCCCTCTGAGGTGGTGGTGTACCTGGAAGGAATCCTTCGCCTTGGCGGCACCACCGAGTACGCCCCTATCGAGGAGCTGCTCGACAAGGTCCTCGCCACGAACCCTCCCACCATCACACTCGACGTCAGGGCGCTGAACTTCCTGAACAGCTCAGGGATCAACGTCCTCTACAAGTTCGCGATCGCCACCAGGAAGAAGGGCGAGCTCCAGCTCATCGTCCGCGGGTCGAAGTCCATCCCGTGGCAAGGGAAGTCGCTGCCCAACCTCAAGAAGTTCAATCAGAACTTCGAGATGATACTCTGTGATTGAGATCGGATGGGTTCTTCCGTCCAACCCGAATCGCGTCCAGGTCGAGCCATGACTGCACCCAAGGACATCAGCTCGATGCACTCCAGAGGCTTCCTGCAGAAGCAGAGCAATCTGGATGCCATCAGGGCGATCGTGAAGGAGCGGCAAGCGTGGAACACCTTGCTCCGCGAGGAGGGGAACTTCACAGATTTCATGGAGCGCTGCAGCGCGCTGCTGGAGTACGTCGACAAGCTGAAGCTCGACTTCGACGACCTCTCCCTGGTGCACGAGGCGATCCTGGAACACGCGACCAGCATCGAGAACGAGCTCGAGGGGTACAACCGGGCCATCGACGACGACCTCGCGGTGGCGCGGCAGGTCCAGCGCGCCCTGCTTCCGGAGGCGAGCGGGGCCATCGCCTCGTCGTTCGACATGGCCATCTTCCACAAGCAGCTCGCCCAGGTCGGAGGAGACTACTACGACTTCTTCTACCTTCCCGGCGAGCGCCACGCGATAGGTGTTTACGATATCTCAGGTCACGGAGTATCGTCGGCGCTCATCATGGCGTTTCTGAAGGCGCAGTTCGCCCACGCTACCAAGCGGCTGGATAGCCCGGGGGCGATCGTGGACTGGGTGAACCGGAGCGCTTACTCGTTCCTCCGGGAGGTTCGCCGTTACGCGACGGTGAACTTCGTCATGTTTACTGACCGATTCCTCCGCTACGTCTCGGGCGGAGGGTACGGGCTCCTGGTCCGTCGCGGTACGCCTCGCTCGTTCAACCGGGTGAGCAACTTCATCGGTCTGCGCATCAAGCCATTTCACGAGTTCGAGCTGCCGTTCGAGGAGGATGACGTCCTCGCCTTGTACACAGACGGGATGTTCGAGGCGCAGGACGCGAGCGGGGAGATATATTCCGTGCAACGTCTCAACGAAATCGTCGTCAAGCACAGCGAGGAACCCGTGCAGGTGATCCTCGACCGGTGCATCGAGGACTACACGCGGTTCCGGGTGGCGGACGCCGACGACATCACACTGATCATCCTGCGAAGGTGCGCCTGATGAAGCCCGAGAAGAATCATTCGCAGACGTCGGTCGGTGCATCGATATATATATCTCCGATCGATCACATCACGGGCGACGTGGCCGGCCTGCTTGCGAACTTTTTGGACGCGCTGCTGGTGAGGTTCTACCCCAGACGGATCTGCCAGAAGGTCAACGTGGTGGTCACGGAGCTGGTCACCAACGTGCTCCAGCACGGGACCGAGCGTGAGAGCGAGGTACGGCTCGATCTGAGCATCGATCCGGATCGATTGCTCATCAAGGTATCCAACCGCGTTACGCCGGAAGAGTACCGGACCGTCAAGGCGGTATTCGACGAGATCTTCGCCGCGGAGGACCCGAGAGAGCTCTTTGCCAGGACGGTGCGCGAGCGGCGCAACGATCGACGCAGGGGCGGTCTAGGGCTCATTCGGTTGACCGCCGAGAACAAGTTCCATCTCTCGACGCAGTACGTCGATGGAATCCTCGTCGTCCAGGCTACTTTCCCTTGAAAAGGCTGCGTATGTTTTCCACGAAAGGTCGCGTATGAAGGCTCTCAGCTATGGAGAAATCACGGATGGCGGGCTGAGCGTCTTTCAGTCGGTCGCCCGGCTCGATGACGACAACCGCCTCGTCTTGACCTTCGAGGGCGCTATCCGGATCGACAACCCGTACCGGTACCTGTCGAGCTACCTGGACGAGCTCGCCCGAGTCCTCCCGCAGCACCCGATCACGTCCACGGTGATGGATTTCGTGAAGATGCGGTTCTGCAACTCGAACGGCTTCTACGTCATCATGGATATCGTGGACGCCGTGTACAACCTGGTGCCCGGCCGGGTGACCGTGCGGCGGATCCTCGACGATGACTGGCAGCACGAGACGCTGCCCATCCTGCTCAACCTGAACGAGGAGCACGTGGCCGCGCGGACGACGTTCGAGGACGTCAAGGAGACCTAAGCGTGGGGGTGTGGGCTGGGTAAGGCGACCGGCGATGGGCACACCTGCGAACGAAGCGGACGTAGAGAGGTTCTTCGCTGTCTGTCCCGATCCGCTGTGTGTTCTGCGGAGCGATGGATCGTTCCTTCGCGTGAGCGGCGCCTGGGAGCGGACGCTCGGCCTGGGGACCGAGGATCTCGTCGGCCGGAGCCTCCTCGATCTCGTGCACCAGGACGACGTCGTCGCGACCCGGGAGCAGATGGATCGGCTCCGCCAGGGGCCCGTCACGCTCGGGCTGGAGAACCGGTGCAGGAGCAGGAGCGGCCTCTACGTCTGGCTGTCGTGGTCGATGCTCTCGGTACCGAGCGAGGGGCTCGTGTACGGGTGGGCGCGCAACGTGGGCAAGCAGAAGCGCCTCGAGCGGGCGCTGATGCAGCGGATCGAGACGAAGATGCTTGTCGCGTCGATCTCGGCCCATTTCATCAACGTGAAGCTTTCGGACGTCGACCGCGGCTTCCACTCGGCGCTCGCGGAGCTCGGCAAGGCGCTGCGCGCCGACAGGACGAGCCTGTTCCTCCTCGCGGAGGACGGGCGGCGGTTCCTGAACACGCACGAGTGGTGCGCCGACGGGGTGCCGTCGCTGCGCGCGGAGCGGGGGGTCGTGTCCAGGGACGTGTATCCGTGGCTCGTCGAGCGGCTGTTCCGCCTCGAGGTGTGCGACGTGCCGCGCGTGGCCGATCTGCCGGATGAGGCAGCGAGCGAGCGGCGGGCCTTCACGGAGCTCGGGATCGCCTCGCTCGTCCGGATGCCTGCAGCCTACGCGGGGCGGCTCGTGGGCGTCGTGGGGCTCGACGCGGTGCGATCGACCCGCGCGTGGGACAAGAGCGTCCGGGCGCTGCTCCAGGTCATCGGCGAGATGTTCGCGATCACGCTGGAGCGCATGCGCGCCGAGGAGTCGCTGCGCGAGGTGGTCGAGCAGCAGGAGTCGATGCGCGCGGTGATCTCGCGGCAGGAGTCCGCGATCGAGACGCTGTCGACGCCGATCATCCAGGTCTGGGACAGCGTGCTCGTGCTGCCGCTCGTCGGCAGCATCGATCGCCACCGGGCGACAGAGATCACGGAGAAGCTGCTGCGCACGATCGTCGAGACGAAGTCGCGCTACGCGATCGTCGAGGTGACGGGGGTCGAGGAGGTCGACTCCACGACGGCGCAGCACCTCATCAACATGCTCCAGACGATCGAGCTGCTCGGCGCGCAAGGGGTGGTGGCCGGAGTCCAGCCGCAGGTGGCGCAGACGGCCTCGTCGCTCGGCGTCGATCTCTCGTCCGTCCAGGTGCATCGGGACCTCCAGGAGGCGCTGAGGTGGTGCATCCGGGAGCTCCGGGCAGACCGGGCGACAGGGAAGCGGCGGTAGATCCGACTTCGCGCCGCGTTCTCCTACATCCGAACGTTGACGTGGACGTTTACGTGGTCGTGGTGGTGGTCGTTCACGGCCTATCGTTGACGACCACGACCACGTAAACGTTCATGACCACGTAAACGTCCACGTTGGTGACCGATGGTGGGGGCGGGCTTCGGTGACCGGACGAGCTTGGTGAACGCCGATGTCTCGGAGGGTGGGACAGCGCCCGCTCGGTCGGAGGGGGGCGCGGGAGCTTGACGCACCCCCGGGGAGCGAATATTTCGTACACGAAGCATCGTGACAGCGACCCTGCCGCCGCCCGAGAGGCCGGAGATCGACGCCATCGTGGAGATGATCATCTATCTCTACACGGAGTCGCGCAGGCTCACGAAGGGCATGGCGAGCGGATTCGGCCTCACCGGGCCACAGCTCACCATCCTCAAGCTGCTCGAGTCGTTCCAGGATCTCTCGCTGTCCACGCTGTCGGAGCGCATCCGGGCGCAGAACAGCACGGTGACCGGGATCGTCGATCGCATGGAGCGAGAGGGGCTCGTCCGCCGCGAACGCTCGAAGGCCGACCGGCGCGTCGTCCACATCCGGCTCAGCGAGAAGGGGGCGCGGCTCGCCCGCGAGATCCAGGTCGAACCGATGGAGATCTTCCGGAGCGCGCTGCTCAGCTTGAGCTCGACCGACCTGCGCGATCTGCTCCGGATCCTGACGAAGCTGCAGAAACAGGTGGTCTCGCGGGTCGGACAGAGCCGGACGGAAGAAGAGCGACGGCGCTGAGGACGCGAAAGGGAGGCAGGGGGCATGAGAGAGAAGCCGACGTTCACCGGGGAACCGAGGGATCCGAACGGACGAGATCCCGATATCTGCGTGGTGACCTGCGCGCTGTCAGGGGTGCTCGCCGGCCGCAAGCAATGCCCCGCCATCCCCTATACGCCGGTCGAGATCGCCGAGGAGGCGAAGCGGGCCTACGACGCAGGGGCGGCGGCGGTGCACATCCACGCGCGCAACGACGACGGATCACCGACCTTCTCTCCGGCCGTGTTCGCGCGGATCAAGGACGAGGTGCGCAAGCGCTGCCCGGTGATCCTGAACTTCTCGACGGGCACCCTCCTCGACGACGTGAGCGAGCAGTGCGCGACCGTCCGGGAGAGCCGCCCCGAGATCGCGGCGCTCAACATGGGCACCATGAACTACTCGAAGTACTCGCGCGCGCGGAAGACCTTCGATTTCGATATGGTGTTTCCCAACACGTACGCGAAGATCTGCAAGCTCCTTGACGCGATGAACGAGGCCGGGACGAAGCCAGAGCTCGAGTGCTTCGATACGGGGCACACCCAGGGCACCTGGCCGCTCGTCGACATGGGGCTGCTCAAACCCCCGCTCCAGTTCTCGTTCATCGTCAACGTGCTGGGCGGCATCCCCGCGCACGTGGAGTCGCTCCAGCTCCAGACCAGGATCATGCCGCCCGGCTCGGAGTGGGAGGTGATCGGGATCAGCCACGGGCAGTGGAGGATGCTGGCGGCGGCGCTCGTGCTCGGCGGCAACGTGCGGTGCGGGCTCGAGGACCACTTCTACCTGCCGAGCGGCGAGATGGCGCGCAGCAACGGAGAGCTCTGCGAGGTGGCCGTGCGCATGGTGCGCGACGTCGGCCGCAGGCCGGCGACCGTCGAGGAGGCCCGTCAGATCCTGGGCCTTCATGACGGCGGCGCGGCAGGAGCGGCAGGAGGAGCGGCCTCGTGACGGAGCGCGTGTATACGGTCATCCAGGCCTTCTCCGCGGGGGGCGTCCTCCGGCTCACGCTGAACAACCCGTGGCGCAAGAACGCGATCGGGCCGGCGATGGTGAGCGAGCTCCTCGACGCCCTCGCGGCGGGCGCGGCGGACGAGGCGGTGCGCTGCGTGGTCCTGACCGGCGCGGGCGACGCGTTCTGCGCGGGCGGGGACTTCGCGCAGATCGCGGGCGCCGAGGGGGCGCCGCCGCCCGAGATGAAGGGCGATTACGCGGACCTCCTGCTCGCCTTCGCGAACTCGAGCAAGCCGATCGTGGCGCGGGTGAACGGGCACGCGCTCGGCGGCGGGCTCGGGCTCGTCGCGGCGTCGCACTTCGCGATCGGCGCCCGCGGCGCCAAGCTCGGGACGCCGGAGATCAACGTCGGACTGTTCCCGATGATGATCATGGCGGTGCTCCAGCGGCACGTGAGCCGGCGCAAGCTGCTGGAGATGATGCTCCTCGGGCAGCGCCTCGACGCCGACGAGGCCGCGCAGTGCGGCCTGCTCAACAAGGTGGTCGAGCCGGGCGCGCTCGACGCCGCGGTCGACGAGGTGACCTCCGCCATCGCCTCGAAGAGCCCGATCGCGGTGCGGCTCGGCCTCGAGGCGTTCGCGGCGCAGGACGATCTCGACCTCGAGTCGGCGCTGCCGCTCCTGCGCGAGCGGCTCGCCGGCTGCCTCGCGACGGACGACGCGCGGGAAGGGCTTTTGGCCTTTCTGGAGAAGCGAAAGCCCCGCTGGTCGGGCAGGTAGGCGCGCCGGGGCGCGCAGGGAGAGGTGGCCCGTGAACATGCGAGAGCTCGTGAAGGACCTCGAGGCCCGCCGGGAGCTGGTGCGGCGGATGGGCGGCGAGGAGCGCGTGGCGAAGCAGCACGCGCGCGGGAAGATGACGGCGCGGGAGCGGCTCGCGGCGTTCTTCGACGACGGGGTGCACTTCGAGGTGGGGATGCACGGCACGCAGATGGGGCTCGCGGCCGGGCCGGACGGGAGCGACCGGCCGCCGGCGGACGCGGTGGTCTGCGGGTTCGGCAAGGTCGACGGGCGGATGGTCTGCGCCGCGGCGTACGACTTCACCGTGAAGGGCGGCAGCATCGGGCAGACGGGCGAGGAGAAGGTGACCCGCCTGCGGCAGATGGCGCTCCGCGGCCGCTGGCCGATCGTGTGGTTCATCGACTCGGGCGGGGCGCGCATCGATCCCGGCTCGATGCACCCGGACAGCATCTCGCTGTTCGCCGGCTCTGGGCACCTGTTCCGCGAGCAGGTGCACATGAGCGGCGTCGTGCCGCAGGTCGCGGCCATGGTGGGGCCAGGCGCCGCGGGCACGGCGTACATCCCGGGGCTCGCGGACTTCGTGCCGATGGTCAAGGACGTCGGCTCGATGGCGCTCGGCGGCCCCGCGCTCGTGCGCGCGATGACGGGCGAGGACATCTCCGAGCAGGAGCTCGGCGGCAGCAAGGTGCACGCGACGAAGAGCGGCGTCGGGGACGCGGAGTACCCGAGCGACGCCGCGTGCGTCGCCGCGGTGAAGCGGTACCTGTCGTTCTTCCCGTCGAGCTGCGACGAGGAGCCGCCGCGCCTGCCGGTCACGGATCCGATCGACCGGCGGGAGGAGTCGCTGCTCGACCTCCTGCCGGAGAGCCCGCGGCGCGCCTACGACATGCTGAAGCTGATCGACGCCATCGTCGATCACGGCGAGCGGTTCGACCTGAAGCCGCGGTGGGCGCGGTCGATCATCACCTGCCTCGCGCGCATCGGCGGCCAGCCGGTCGGCGTCGTGGCCAACCAGCCGACCCAGATGGGCGGCATCCTCGACGTGGACGCGTCGGACAAGGCCGCGCGCTTCATGCAGATCTGCGACGCGTTCAACATCCCGCTCGTGTTCCTGCAGGACGTGCCGGGGTTCATGATCGGCTCGAAGGTCGAGCACGAGGGGATCATCCGCCACGGGGCGAAGATGCTGCACGTCATGGCGGCGGCCACCGTGCCCAAGATCACGGTGGTCGTGCGCAAGGCGTACGGCGCGGGCTACTACGTGATGTGCGGGCGCGCGTACGAGCCGGACCTCATCGTCGGCTGGCCGACCGCGGAGATCAGCGTGATGGGGCCGGAGGGGATGCTCGGGATCGCGGCGAGGAAGATGTTCGGCGACGCGCCGCCGCCGCCGGAGGTGAAGCAGGGGATGGTCGACGCGATCCAGAAGAACATCGACGTGATGAAGGTCGCCGGCTGGGGCCTCATCGACGACGTGATCGATCCGCGGGACACCCGGAGGGCGATCGCGTGGGGGCTGGAGCTCGCACGGAAGAAGCGGGTGGAGCGGCCGGAGAAGAAGCGGGGGATCCTTCCGGTGTAAGTCGCGCGAGGGACGGGGGGCCCAGCCGCACTGACGCGCGCTCCTGTTCCTCGCGCTACGGGTCGTGCTCCTCGTGCTCCGGCGCCTGGCTGGCCTCGGGCTTCGGCTTGGGCGTCGGCACGGCTCGCGGCGCGGCTGCGTAGAACGGCTCGGGAGCGCTCTTCACGCGAAGGAGCGTCGTGTTCTTGGCGGGGACGACGGCGGTGTACGCGTCCAGGCCGAGCCCGGTGCCCGGCTCGTTCGCGTGCAGCGTGGCTGTGACCTCGTAGAGGCCTTCGCGGTTGAACGTGTCGGCGGGGCAGACCTCCCGGAGGAGGAGCGAGACGTCGGCCGATGCGCCGGGCTTCAGCGTCCTGAAGAGATCGCGCGGGATCGCCCCCGTCGGCGGGGCCGCCGTGCATACCGTCTCGCCGTTCGGGCCGGCGACGTGGAACTCGAGCATCCGAGACCGGATGGCGACGGTCATGGGGCGCCTGCCAGCGTTCTTGGCGCTCACCCGGACGACGATCGAGCGAGGGCTCGCCGCGTCGGACCAGGGTTCGCTCGTGAGCTCCAGGCGAGGCGCGTTGGCGTCCTTGATCGGCTTGCCGGGCGGACCGGCGCTGTGGCCTTTGTCCGACGGGACGCGCTTTTCCGGGGACTCGCCAGCTGGCCTGTCCGCGGACGTCTGGGCCGCTTTGTCGTCCGCGGGTTGAGCAGCCTTGTCGTCCGCGGGCTGAGCGGCCTTGTCGCCCGAGGATTGAGCGGCTTTGTCGCCCGAGGATTGAGTGGCCTTGTCGCCCGGAGGCTGAGCCGTCTCGTCCGCCGGAGAGGCTGGCTCGGCGCCGCCCGCATCGTCCGCGGCGGCCTCCTTGGGGGGCAGGCCGTAGCTCAGCACGACGGTGGGCGCCGCGAGGCCGGGCGCAGGGGCGAACGCCGGCGGATCGTCCGTCGACTCCGCAGCGAACGGCGCCGCCGGTGGCTTCTTCGACCACTTGGGCGGCGGACCCCAGCCGTACCAGGTCCTCACCACCGAGCCGCCGACGAGCGCCGCCTCGTCCTTGCCGAAGCAGAGCAGGCGCGGGTCGAAATGCTCCATGTACGACTGGCCGGGCGCCAGCAGCAGCGCGCGCCGCTCCGGGAAGCCGCTCGGCTTGAGCCCCGCGGGCGCGGCGCAGCGGACCGTCTTCTTCGTGCGCTTGTTCAGCGTGTCGACCTCGAGGCGCAGCAGCCGCACGTCCGCCGGGATGCGCATCGGCCGCTCGCCTTCGTTGTCGATCCGCAACGTCCAGGGCCCGTGAGGCGACGGCGCGATGAGCCACAGGCGCGCCGGTGAAGGCGGCAGCGGCGGGGACTCGGGCGCCTTCTTCTTCGCGCTCGTCTTGGGCGCGCCGACGCTCGCCTTGGGCGCGGCGACCTTGCTCCCTGCAGGCGGCGGGGCGGCGGCAGCCTTCGGCCCCTCCGCGGGCACGGCGGAGCCCGGCCCTTCGGTCTGCTGCGCGGGGCTCGACTTCTCCTCCGCGAGCGCAGGGCTCGACGCGAGCCCCATCACGGCCGCTGCAGCAGGAGCGATCGAGGTGAACAGACAGGCGATCCGGACGAGACGTGTGCGCATGGAGGATCCGTTCGGGAGCGAACGCTTCCGCTTTCTTTCCGGGGGCGTCAACCTTAGCGTAGCCAGCGAGCCTGGCCTCCTCCGGAGCGCCCGGGCGCTCTCCCACCGCTCGAAGCGTGGTCATGCGCGGCCTGTACGCCATCGTCGACACCGACTCCCTCGCGCGCCGCGGGCTCGATCCTGCGGCGTTCGCCGAGGCCGTCCTCGACGCGCGCCCCGCGGCCATCCAGCTGCGCGACAAGCGGGGCGGGGCGGCCCAGACGCTCTCGCTCCTCCGCGCGATCCAGCCCCTGGCCGCGCGCGCGGGGGTGCCGCTGTTCGCGAACGACAGGGCGGATCTCGCGATCCTCGCCCGCTGCGACGGCGTGCACGTCGGCCAGGACGATCTCCCGGTGGCCGCGGTTCGCAGGCTGGCGCAGCGCGCTTCCGTCCCGCTGCGCGTCGGGCTCTCGACCCACACGTCCGCCCAGATCGAGGCCGCGTTGCGGGCGTCGAGCGAGCTCCGCGATGCCGGTGATTCCGGCGAGTCCCTCGAGCGCCTCGACTACGTCGCCATCGGGCCGATCTTCGCGACCTCGAGCAAGGAGCGCCCCGACGCCGTGGTCGGCCTCGAGGGGCTCGCGTCGCTGTGCGCCCTGGTCGAGCGGGTGTGTCCCGGGCTCCCGGTCGTTGCGATCGGCGGCATCTCCCTGGAGAGGGCGGCCGAGGTCGGCGCGCGCTGCTCCGCGGCCGCGATCATCGCCGCGCTGCTGCCGGATCACGACACGCCCGCGCCGCGCGCCCTCGAGGAGGTGAGCGCGCGGGCGCGGGCGCTGCAGCAGGCGCTCTCGCAGGCGCTCGCGCTGGCGGGCGCGCGCGCGGCGCCGGTGGACAGGGGCGCGCGATGAGCCTCACGCTGCTCGCGGCGGCCGCCGCGGTGGCCGCGACCGTGGGCTACATGGCGTCGCGCCGCGAGCGGGAGGCGCCGGGAGGAAACGGCGGCGAGCGCGCGCGAGGCGCGCCGGCGGCGCCCCCGGGGGACGCGCCGTGGCACGAGCTGCCGCTCGCGCTCGGCGACGTGGTCCTCGCCGGGAGCGAGGAGCGCTGGCTCTCGGGCGCGATCGTCGCGCGCGAGCGGGGCGAGATCGTCGCCGCGGTGTTCCTCGCGCCCGAGGGCGGCGCGCACGTGGCGGTCGTGGCCTTCCCCGCGCCGCGGCGCGAGATCCTGTGGCTCGCGCCCGCGGCGGCCGACTCGCCGGACGAGCCGCCGGCGACGCTCGAGATCGCGGGCGCGACCATGCGGCGGCGGGCGCGGCTGCCGGCGGCGCTCGAGCGGTGCGGGCAGGGCGCGCCCTCCGTGGGCGACGCAGGGATCATCGCCCTCTACGACGGCGCCGGGCGCGACGCGGCCGTGGTGCTCGCCAGCGAGGGGCGGATCCACGCGTGGGCCGGGCGGCGCATCGAGGACGGCGGGTACGAGCGGCTGGGCGGAGGCGGCGAGGGCTGACGCCGGCCCGCGCGGCCACGTGGGCGCGCGGCGCCCGTCAGCCAACGACGCTGCGCAGCTCCGCGATCAGCGACGCCATCGCGAGGCTCGGCGAGGCGTTGCGCTCGAGCTGCGCCACGGCGCGGGAGACCGCCGCGTAACGCCGGGCCGACAGGCCTGCGTGGCGCGGATCGGACGTGACAGCGGCGCGGGCCTCTCGGGCGAGCGCGGCGCTCAGCGCGCGGAGGTCGTCCTTGAGGGCGCCCTTGTCGCGGTCCACCGACTCGGCGAACGCGACGGCGGGCCCGAGGTCCCGGGCGGCCGCGGCATCGAGGACACCCTTTACAAAGGCGTCGCGCGAGGCGGTCTGCTCCTCGTCCGCGAGATCGAGCGCCGTGGACGCGCTCCCGGCGGCGAGCTCGACGGCGAGGTCGTGCCGCCCCTCGGGCACGCCGCGATCGCGGAGGATGCGGCGGATGAGGGCCTCGGAGAGCGGGGCGAAGCGCACGGGCAGGGTGCGCGAGCGGATCGTGTTGAGCAGGCGATCGCCGCGCGAGGTCAAGAGGATGAAGTGGGTGCCGGGCCGCGGCTCCTCGAGCGTCTTGAGGAACGCGTTCGCGGCGCCGACGCTGAGGTCCTCGGCGTCGCGGACGATGAACACCCGAGCGCGCCCCTCGTGGGGCGGGTAGGCGGCGCGGGCGAGCACGATGGCGCGGACCTGGTCGACCGAGATCTCGGTCAGCTCGTCGCGGCTCCGGCCGATGACGGCGGCGGGGTAGAAGTTCTTCGCGACGATCTGCACGTCGGGGTGGAGCGGCGCCGCGGGGCGCCCGTCGGAGCGCGCGGCCGCGCGCCGGCACGCGTCGCAGCGCCCGCAGCCGAGCGGGTCGCCCCCGGTGCAGACGAGCGCCTGGGAGAGGGCGACGGCAGCGAGCTCCTTACCGACGCCCGGCGGGCCCTCGAAGCGGTAGGCGTGGTGCACGCGGCCCGCCTCGAGCGCGCGCACGAGCGTGCCGACCGCGGTGTCCTGGCCGAGGATGTGGGAGAACGGCACGGCCCGCTATCTAGCACGACCGGGGGTCGACCTGGTCCCGGTCCGCGCCGCGCGCGAGCCCGCCCGGCGGGGGCTTCCTTCCCGCGCGCCGTCCCACGCGTGATGGCGTCCTCGTCCTCGTTATCGTCATTGCGCGCGGCGGTGATAGGTTGCCGCGCATGCGCGTCCTCGTGCTCGGCGGCACTCGATTCATGGGTCATTTCCTGGTCTATCGCCTGCTCGCGGCGGGCCACCAGGTCACGCTCCTGAACCGCGGCGCGACGCCCGACGCGTTCGGCGATCGCGTCGCGCGGGTCCGCTGCGATCGCGCGGCCGGCGATCTCGCGCAGGCGCTCGGAGGTCGCGAGTTCGACGCCGCGGTGGACTTCACCGCGTACACGGCCGCGGACGGCCGCGCGGCGGTCCAGGCGCTCGGGGGCGGGCGCATCGGCCACTACGTGATGATCAGCACCGGCTCGGTGTACCTGGTCCGGGAGGCGTGCCCGCGGCCGTCGCGCGAGCGCGACTACCACGGCCCGCTCCTCCCTGAGCCCGCGGGCGAAGAGGACCGCGAGGCGTGGTCTTACGGCGTGAACAAGCGCGGCTGCGAGGAGGAGATCGCCGCCGCCTGGCAGAGGGACCGCTTCCCCGCGACCGTCCTGCGCATCCCGATGGTGAACGGGGAGCGCGATCCCTACCGCCGCCTCGATCGGTACATCGTCCGCATGCTCGACGGCGGTCCGCTGCTCGTCCCGGACGGCGGCGGACACGCTGTGCGGCACGTCTACAGCGGTGACGTCGTCAGGGCGATCGTGAAGCTGCTCCTCGTGCCGTCGACCTTCGGCGAGGCGTACAACCTCTGCATGGACGAGACGCCGACGCTCACCGAGCTGCTCGAGCTCATCGCCTCGCTGCTCGGCGCGCCGGCGCGGCTCGCGCCGATCCCTTCGGCGGCGATCAGGGCCCGCGGGATCGATCCGGTCGCGATGTCGCCGTTCAGCGACCGCTGGATGTCGATGCTGGATCCGGCGAAGGCGAGGGCGGAGCTCGGCTTCCAGCACACGCCGCTCCGGCGCTGGCTGGAGACGGTGATCACGTCGCGGCTCGCGAACCCGCCTCCCGAGCCGCCGGACGGCTACGAGAAGCGCGCCGAGGAGATCGCGCTCGCGGCGGAGCTCGCCGGCGCGGCGGGGGGTGGAGGGCGCTGACGCTGCGCGGGCGCTTTCGCCCGCGAGGCGAGGGGGAGGAAGGCAGGCGGGCGTTGGACCGGCTCCTGCGTTCCTGCGAACATCGAACGGAGGGAGATCTCGCGATGCAGGATGTGCAACCCAAGCGGGTCCTGGCGGCCATCGACGCCTTCCTGAGCACGCCGCTCGACGCGGCGCTGTCGCGGCACCGTGAGACCGATCCGGCCGACCGCGCGCTCGCGCTGTTCCACGAGGTCGCCGCCGCTGTCCCTGCTTACCGCCGCTTCCTCGCGGAGCACGGCGTGGACCCGGCGGCGATCCGGACGTCCGCGGATTTCGCGGCGCTGCCGGTGATCACGAAGCAGAACTACGTGCTCCGGCACCCCATCGCGGATCTCTGCCGGGGCGGGCGCGTCGAGCCGTGCGACATGATCGCGGTCTCCTCGGGCTCGACCGGAAAGCCGACGTTCTGGCCGCGCTCCGTCACGGACGAGCTCCCGGTCGCCCGGCGCTTCGAGCAGGTGTTCCACGACGGCTTCCGGGCCGACACGCGCCGCACGCTCGCGGTCGTGTGCTTCGCGCTCGGCTCGTGGGTCGGCGGGATGTACACCGCCGCGTGCTGCCGTCACCTCGCGGCGAAGGGATATCCGATCACGGTCGTCACGCCGGGCAACAACAAGGAAGAGATCTTCCGCGTCGTGCAGGATCTGGGGCCGGCGTTCGAGCAGGTCGTCCTGCTCGGCTATCCGCCGTTCCTGAAGGACGTCATCGACACGGGGCGGGCCCGCGGCGTCGACTGGGCGCCTCTCCGGATCAAGCTCGTGATGGCCGGGGAGGTGTTCAGCGAGGAGTGGCGGACCCTGGTCGGCGAGCGCGTCGGGTCGACGTCGCCCTGCTACGACTCTGCTTCGCTGTACGGGACGGCGGACGCCGGCGTGCTGGGCAACGAGACGCCGCTCAGCATCGCGATCCGCCGGTTCCTCGCGGGGAGGCCGGACGCCGCGCGCGCCCTGTTCGGGCAGGACCGGCTCCCCACGCTGGTGCAGTACGACCCCGCGGAGCGGTTCTTCGAGCAGCGCGACGGGATGCTCCTCTTCTCGGGCGACAACGGCGTCCCGCTCGTTCGTTATGCGATCCTCGACAGCGGGGGCGTCACTTCACACGCGGACATGATGGCGGCCCTGGCCGGCTTCGGCTTCGACCCGCGGCGGGAGCTCGACGGGGAGCGCGGGGCCCGGGAGCTCCCGTTCGTCCATGTGTTCGGGCGCTCGGATTTCACGGTGTCGTACTTCGGGGCGAACATCTATCCGGAGAACGTGGTCGTGGGCATCGAGCAGCCCGGCGTGAAGGAGTGGGTGACCGGGAAGTTCGTGCTGGAGGTCCGCGAGGGTGCGGACAGGGATGTGGTCCTGTCGGTGGTGGTCGAGCTCGCGCCGGGGGAGGGGGCGAGCGAGGCGCGGCGCGAGGCGGCGGCACGGTCGATCGAGGAGCACCTCGTCCGGCTGAACAGCGAGTTCAGGAGCTACGTGCCGGCCGGGAAGCGAGCGCCGCGGGTGACGCTGAGGGCGGCGGGGGATCCGGAGTACTTCCCGCTCGGGGTGAAGCACCGGTATACGCGCAAGCCGGCGGGGTGAGCGCCCGGCACCGAGAGTTAACCTCGGCTGCGGGAGAGGCCGGTTGTGCGGAAGCCTCGACGGCGGGCTGGGCCAGCGCAGCGGAAGCCGATAAGCTCACTCCGACTGTCGAGTGCGGCCCCGGTCCTTTGCGCCGAACGCAGGAGCGTAGGGGCGTCGATGAACGAGCCGCCGCGTACCACCCGAGCGCCGAGGGGCGGACGGTGCATGGCTGTCATCCTGCTTCTGTCGGCGAACGCCGTACCGCCACCACCTCGCCCAGACCTGCCGGGGTACTCGTCCCAGGTCCACTCCAAGACATTCCCGTGCATGTCATGAAGGTTCCACGGGCTGGCTTTCTTCATGCCGACGGGGGAGGCCCGTCCTCCGCCATTCTCGCGGTACCAGGCGTATTCTCCGAGTTGGCGCTCGTCATCGCCAAAGAAATATCTGGTAGTCGTCCCGGCGCGGCACGCGTATTCCCACTCCGCTTCGTCCGGGAGTCGGATGCCGTCGTTATCTTGCGCCCACACTCGCCTGTCCCGGTTCAGTGCATAGTACCTGTGCCTCCCCGCCAGCTGGGAGAAAGCGTTGCAGAACTTGATGGCATCTTCCCATGAAACCATCGTGATCGGCTGATCGGCGTTCCCTCCGGTGATATGCCCTCCCAACACGGCCGCGTATTGTCTCACGGTGACGGGCGTGGCGGTTAGAGCGAATGCCGTGACCTCTACTCGACGCTGCGGCCGCTCGTCCTCGTGAGCGTCAGTGTCTCCTTCCGGGCTGCCCATGAGAAACACTCCGCCAGGAACCTCCACCCACGGCAACAGGGCCTCGAAGAAGTCGCTCCGGTATCTCGGCCGGTATGGCCGGAGCCCCCCGAACTCCTCGACGCGGACTCCGCAGCGGAACGTCCCGCGCTCCTGGAACGACCCCTCGGCTGCGCCGGAATCCGGGCGCTCTGGCCATACGAGACTCCAACTTCCGGTCACGACCGCGCGCACCTCTCCTGCTGCGACCGCTGTTACGGTCCAATCGGCGAGCGTCACCGGCTCTTGGACACGCCCCGCTCGCGGTCCCGAGATTGTCTGTATGATCGCTCGGCGAATCGGGCCGCCTTCTTCCAGGTCTCGCCGTACCTCCCCCTTGAGCACGCCCGCTACCCGCCGCGCGCTTTCGTGCGCCTGTTGCCGCGGCTCGTCCTCCACCCTCGCGCTATTCGAGCTCTCCCGCTCCACCCCGCCCGCACTCCCCACCGCGCCCCGCAGCGCCTCGCAGAACGCCGCCACATCAGGGAACCGCTCTGACGCCTCGAACTCGATCGCCCTCTCGAGCACCTTCCGCATCGCATCGCTGCACGGCAGCCGCTCCAACACCCGCCCCGGATACCGCATCATGATCGGCGGCAGCTCACCGCCGTGCAGGCAGAACACCGCCGTCATGCCGAGCCCGTACACGTCTGCGCGCGCGTCTGCGTCCTGCGGGCGGTGCATCAGCTCCGGCGCCGCATAGAGGAAGGTCCCCAGCGCCCCGCTCCTCGTGCCTCCCGTCGTGTCGCGCGCCCAGACCAGATCGAAGTCTGTGATCCGCGGCAGCCCCTCTCCGTCGAGCAGGATGTTCGCCGGCTTCACGTCCCGGTGCACGAGCCCCTTCCCGTGCGCGAACGAGATCGCCTCTCCAGCGCTGAGGAGCATCGGTATCACCCGCTCTGCCGGCAGTCGCTTCCCGACGACCGCGCTGTGAACGTCCTCGCCATGGACGAGCTCCATCACGAAGTAGTGCCAGCCGCTGTCCTCGCCCTTGGGATCGAGGATGCGCACCACGCCGGGATGGTCGAGTTCTGCCATCGCGCGCGCGCCCCGGAAGAACCGCTCCTGCCGGCTCTCGTCGCCCGCGAGGTTCGGGTGCAGCACCTTGATCGCCACGGGCAGGTCGCCCCGCCCCGCGTCGAGCGCGCGCCACACGGTCGCGAACCCGCCGCGCCCGATCCGCTCCAGCAGCAGGTACCGGCCATCGCTGAGCTCCTCGCCGACGTGGAGCTGGCCGCCTTCCCGGCGCTTGCGCCGGAGGTCGACGATCTCCCGGTCCACCTCCTCGGTGCTCGCGCCGGCGGCCCTCAGCCTCACCCGCCGCTTCTGCGCGGCGGCGATCTGCCTGTCGACGGCGCGGATCGTCTCGTCTGCTTCGCGCAGGCTCACGCCGAGCGCGCCGGGCAGCGCGGTTGTGCCGGCGAGCGCCGCCTCCGGGCGCGCGCTCGCGGCGGCTTCCTCCACCGCCGCGCGGATGCCCTGCACGACCTCCCTCCACGCTTCATCCGGGTTGGCCCAGCTCGTCACCGCCACGCCGTCACGCGGCAGCGCCTGGAGCTCCGAAAGGGCGGTGCCCTCCCGGTCGCACGCGCGCACCAGGATGGGCACCACGCGCGCCGCCCCGCTGCGATGCCGCTCCAGCGCTCGCCCGAGCTCTCGCTCGTAACAGCTGTCCGAGGCGAGGAACGCCTCGCTCACCAGCAGCAGCACCACCTCGGCGGAGGAGAGCTCCGCCGCGATCGACTCGTCGCGCATCGCGCCTGGGCCGATCCTGCCGCGGTGCCAGGTGCTCACCAGGCCTGCCGCTTGAGGGAGGCGAGGTGCGCCTCGAGCGCTTCGAGGTGCGACCGATCCGCGGGGGCGTAGGAGATGAAGACGTGGACCGCCATGCGCAGAGGCGCGTCGCTGCGGCGGCGAGCTCGCTCGCGTCCCGGCCGCCCGCTCCGCGTCGACCAGGCTACCAGACGCGGAGCGGGCCTTCGACCATCCGTCGGAGCCACGCCGTCCGGGCCGTGCAAGCGGCCTGGCCGGCTCCCCGGGGCGCGGGCCGTCGACCCGTGAGGTCGAGATGCCACGACGCCGGCGCGGGGCTGCGCTCGCCGCGCTCGCTCAGCCTCTCCGCCGGGTAGATGCCCGGCCTCTCCGGCCAGCGTCGCCCCGCGCCACGTCGGCCGTCGCCTCGGTGGTGCCAGCGGCCTTCGTCCGTGAGGCGCGCTCGTTTTCACCGCCCGACGCGCGCGGCCCGGCGTCGCCGCCGTCGCACCGCATCACGTCGAACGAGGCGTGCCTGCCCGGATCGAGCGAGGCGCGCCTGTGCGGCAGGAACGGGAGCGCGTCGTGCCTCGTGATCTCAACCTTGTTCTCTTCGTCGATCGTCAGGGTGAACGTGCGGTCCACGTCGCACGTCGTCGCGCTGTCAGCGAGCTGGCCGCGCAGCTGGAAACTGGCGGTCGTGGCGCCGTCGTCCACGCGGGCGACGATGGTCCTCGACGACTGGTTGTAGGCGTTGATGGTCATTCCGGACAAGGCCGTCACGACGGGGGGGGCGGTCCAATCGCCGCCATTGTTGATGTGCAGCTCGATGAAGAGGAGAGCCTGTGGATCCTGGGGATCGTTCTTGAACCTCGCCGTCGCAAAGAGCCCTGTCCAGGAGTCGTGGGTGAGCTCGTCGCAGACGAGCGGTGGAGGCGGGGGATTGATCGAGATATCGTCGTCCTCACACGCGGTGAGCCCCGCCGTCGCGACCACGAGCAGCAGCTTCTTCGCTCTCTCCCTATTACCCATTTCCCAGTCCTTCCTGCCTTCGTTGCGCCGCGCCCCCGCCATGCCGGCGATCGAAGCGTGGCCGCCAGCCCTACCATGACCATCCTAGGCGGCGGCGCGCAGACCCGGCGACCCACCCGCACGAAGGCGACGACGTCGCGACCCCCTCCGTGCACCTCGGGCGCGGCCGGCAGCGCTCTCGCGCCGCGGAGGCGTCCTCTCGCGCTTGCTGGTAGAAGCGTCGCCAGCACCCATGCTCAACACCTCCCCCCCGCTCATCGTCCTGGGTTGCGGCTTCACCGGCGCGGTGGTCGCCGGCCTGCGGAGGGCGTCCGGCGGCCGCGTCGTCGCGACGACGCGCTCGCCGGAGCGCGCCGCGGAGCTCGCGCAGGCGGGCATCGAGGTGAGCGTCCTCCCGGCGCTCACCGCCGAGGCCGTCGACCGGCTCGTGACGGACGGCGCGGACGTGCTCGTCGCCTTCCCGCCCGACGGCGCGACCGACGCCGCGATCGCGCCTTCGCTCCGCCGCGCGCGCGCGATCGCCTACGTCTCGTCGACCGCCGTGTACGGCGACGCGACGGGGCGCATCGACGAGGCGACGCCCACGTCGGCCGACGGCCCCCGCGCGGCGGCGCGCCTCGCGGCCGAGGACGTGTACCGCGCGCGGGGCGCCGTGGTGCTGCGCGCCGCGGGCATCTACGGCCCGGGCCGCGGCTTGCACCAGCGGCTCTTGCGCGGCGACTTCCGCATGACCGGCGAGGGCGATCGGCAGGGCAGGAACGTCGTCTCGCGCATCCACGTCGAGGACCTCGCGCGCCTCGCGCTCGCGGCGCTGGAGCGCGCCGGTCGCGCCGCCCCCGGCGAGGCCTTCCTGGTCGCGGACGACGCGCCCGTGCCGCAGATCGAGGTCGTCCGCTGGCTCTGCGCGCGGCTCGGCCTCGCGCTGCCGGCCGGGGCGCCGCGGGAGGATCTGCACGAGACGCTCCGCCACGATCGCGCCGTGGACAACGCGAAGATCAAGCGCACCCTCGGGATGGCGCTGCTCTACCCGAGCTACATCGAGGGGTTCGAGGCGTGCCTGGCCGTCGAGGCGGAGGCGCCGGCCCCTGCCGCGAGGGAGCGCGCCCCACGGCACCGCGGGTGAGCCGCGCTGGCATCGCGGGTGAACCGCCGCGCGGCCGCGCCGTTCGCCGCCTGCGCTGCTACGCCTCGTCGTCCGCGCTGCCTTGCGGCGGCTCCTGCGGATCCGTCGCGTCGAGCCGGTCGAGCTCGCGGAAGAGCGCGTCCAGATCGAGCGTCAGCCCCTCGCAGCCCGGAACCTCCCGGAGTACCCCTCCGGGCGCGGTGAGGCGAAGCTGGTAGAGCCCGCCGCGCGCGAGCTCGTGGATCTCCAGCGTGCGGAGCTGCGGATCGAGCAGCCAGTACCAGCGCACCCCGAACGCGGCGTACTCCTCGAGCTTCTCGACGCGATCGCGCCGGCTGTCCCGCGGTGAGGGGGAGACGATCTCGACCATGATGTCCGGCGGGATGCCGACGGCGCCACGGGCCGGGGGCCTCCGCGAGGTCGGGAGGAACGCAGACACGTCGGATTTGCGCCCGCGCCGCGGCTTGAGCGCGTACTTCACCTCGGAGCCGAAGACGAAGCCGCCGCGCGGGATGAGCCAGGCCCGCAGGGTGTGGATGAGCCAGGCGACGGCCAGCTCGTGGACGCAATCGGGCATCTCTTCCTCGACCAGGCGGCCATCGATGAGCTCACCGGCTTCGTCTTCCGGCAGCGCTGCCCACTCCGCGACGGACAAGAGGCGGGCTGCCTGGGGCTCAGGATACGGGCGCTGGCTCACGCCTGGAAAAGTACCATCACCGCGCGCCTCGTGCCGGGTCATGAGCGGGGTCGCGGGGTCACGCGGCGCGGCGACGCACGATGTCCAGCGAGGCGTCCATGCCTGTCGTGAAAATCAGGCATCGACGGACGGGATGGCCACGACTAGGGTCGAGGCTCTTGGAGGATCGTTGGATGAAGCTTGGGTATTGGATGGTGCTTGCACTTGCGGCTGCCTCGGTGGGCGCAGGTTGCGGTGATGACGAAGGCGCGAGCAGCGGCGTCGGGCCAGGCGGCTCGGGCGGGGCTGGCGCTGGAGGCGGAGGCGGCGGAGGCGGAGGCGCTGGAGGCGGAGGCGCCGGCGGAGAGGGCGGCACGAGCGACGGCGGGAGCGGCGGGCAGCCCCCGACGCCGCGGTGCGAGCCGTCCGACCCCGCGCTGGCCGACCGCGACGCGGACGAGCTGTACGCGGCGGAGGAGGTCCCGCGCTTCGACTTCTACCTTCCGGAAGAGCGCTGGGCGGAGCTCAAGGAGAACGCACGCGACGAGCAGTATGTCGAGGCCGAGGCCTGCTACGAGGGCAAGAGCCTGGGCGTGGTCGGCCTGCGGTTCAAGGGCGGTTACGGCACCCTCGCCATGTGCTTCGACGGGGAGGGGAACCTCACCTGTCCGAAGCTCAGCATGAAGGTGAAGTTCGACGAGGTCGTCGACGGACAGCGCTTCTACGCGCAGAAGCGCCTGAACTTCCACTCCATGATCTGGGACCCCACTCGACTCCACGAGCGGATCGCCTATGGCCTGTTCCGGGAGATGGGCGTCGCCGCCCCGCGGAGCGCGTGGGCGACGCTGCGCGTGAACGGCGAGTCCCAAGGGCTCTTCTCGATGGTCGAGGACGTGGACGGCCGCTTCCTGGAACACCACTTCTCCGAGGCCCCGGACGGCGACCTCTACAAGGAAGCGTGGCCGGTCGCGGACGACGCCGGCTACTACGCGGAGCGGATCGAGACGAACGAAGACGTGGCCACGCACGAGCGATTCATCGCGTTCTCGACCGCCCTCGCGTCCGCCGAGGGCGAGCAGAGGCTCACCGCGCTGTCGGAGTGGACGGACATCGAGCAGCTGCAGCGCTACATGGCCGTCGACGAGACGATCGTGAACTGGGACGGCGTCACGACCTACTACGCCACCGAGGCGGGCGCCGCGTTCAACCACAACTTCTACTTCTACGACGAGCCGTCCTCGGGCAAGTTCCACCTCATCCCGTGGGATCTCGATCAGACCCTCGGCCCCAGCACCTACTTCGGCCACGTGCCGCGATGGACGGAGACGCCGGCGGACTGCAGCGCCGTGGTCCCGGTGTTCATGGGCTCCGAGCACGTGCGCCCGCCGGGCTGCGATGCGCTGTTCGCCGCCTTGAACCAGGACGCAGCGGGCTACAAGGCCGCGCTGCAGGCGCTCCACGAGGGCCCGTTCAGCGAGGGGCGGCTCGAGGAGCAGGTCGACAAGTACGCGGCGCTGATCCGCACCGCCGTCGAGGAGGACCCGCTCGGGCCCGGGCTCGCCGGGTGGGAGCCCGCGGTCGAGCGCCTCAGGAACGAGCTGCCGATCCTGCGAGAGCGCCTGGGCCGCTTCGCCGGCGGCACGCCCCTCGCGCCGTTCTCGTTCACCGCGACGGGGATCAACGACTTCGAGGCCGCGGACACGCTCGGGCTGTACGTCGGGACGGTGCTGTCCACCAACAACGCGTCGAGCGCCGTGCAGGGCCTCTCGCAGGAAGATCCGCTGAACGGCGCGCAGAGCATGCTCCTCCGCTTCGACTTCCGCGACGAGGCGTCTCCCTGGGGGCAGTACGTGTACTTCGGGGTGCCTCTCGCCGAGGGCATGATCGACGCGACGGCGCTCGAGGGGGTCCGCTTCTGGGCGCGGGCGGAGGCGGCGCGCGGGATGCGCTTCGACGTCGAGAGCCCGGCGCAGAGCGAAGGGCTCACGGGCGTTCGCCACGGATGGGACGTGCGGCTCACCGCGGAGCCGACGCTGATCGAGCTCAGGTTCGCCGACATGGCGCTCCCGGGCTGGGCCATCGATCAGGGGCGCGACCCGGGCGACGACGTGAACGACGTGCTCCGGTCGATCGTCGGCCTCTCCTTCAGCGCGGAGATGAACGGCGTCCGCGCGAACGGCTTCCTCGGCAAGGACAAGGCCGACTCGGGCACCATCGAGATCGACGACGTCGAGTTCTTCGGGCCGACGTCCGGATCACCCTGAACGACGGATACGGAGGCCCGGGGCCGAGCGCTCCGGGTCTCCGCCCCTCCTGCGGCGGAGCCCGAGGCTCACGGCGAGGAGCAACGCGGCGACGCCGCCGGCGGACGGCGCGTCGCCGCCGAGGCTGCAGCTGCAGCCCGCCGACTCCCCGCTCCCGCTCGCGTCCCCGCCCGCGCCGGTGGCGGGAGCCCCACCCGAGCCTGAAGCGGCGTCCGCGCCCGATCCGGCGTCGCCCGCGCCGACCGAGGCGGCCACGTCGAGCGTCGGACCCGCCGCCGTCGTGCTGGCAGGAGCCGGCGGCTCCTCGGCGCACATGCCGGTCACGCACCGCTCGCCCGCGGGGCACACGACGCCGTCGCAGAGGTCGACGCACGCCCCGCCACGGCACGTGGTGCCCGCGCCGCACGCGACGTCGGCGCACGCGGCCTCGACGCACCGCCCGGTGTCCGCGGCGCAGCGGTCGTCCGAGGGACAGCCCCGGCAGCCGCACTGGACCACGCAGACGCCGCTCTCGCACACCTCGCCCGCGCCGCACGTCACGCCGTCGCACGGATCCAGGCAACGGTCGCCGCGACAGGTCTGGCCGTGCGGGCACACAACGCCGTGGCACGGGGCGCGGCACACGCCGTCATGGCACACCTCGCCGACATCGCAGTTCGCGTCGACGCACGCCTGCTCGACGCACAGGCCCTCCAGGCACACGAGCCCCGGCTCGCACGGGAACTCGGCCGAGCCGCAGCGGTTCACGCAGCGGCCGCGGCTGCACACCTGGTCCTCCGGACAGGGCGCCTCCTCGTCGACGATGTCGTCGCAGTCGTTGTCGATGCCGTCGCACTGCTCGGCCTGGCTGCCAGGCTCGACGATCGGCGTGCAGATCGCCTGTCCCTGCGCGTCGCAGTCGGAGATGCCCGCGCGGCACGCGCCCACGTTCTCCTCGATCTCGCACGGCTGGCCGGCCGCGGAGCACGTGATGCCGGAGAAGCGGAACAGGAAGTCCTCGTAATCGAGATCATTGCCGTTGACGCCCGCGCTGCCGGCGGCGTTCTGGAAATCGAGATCCTCGAACCCCAGGTAGAACGTGTTGGCGAGCTGGTTCGACCTGTAGATGAGATCGGAGTACCAGGGCCCCGGGGTCTCGCACACCGTACACTCCACGTTGAACCGGTGCTCGGTGTAATGGTACTGCGTGGCGTTGCCGTTGCCGGTGCCGTTCGGGTTGGGGATCAGCACGAAGCCGATGAGGCCGCCCGCGTAGGCGGGGTTCTCCCGGATCGAGACGGCCGTCAGCTCGCGCTGCGCGGCGGGCGGCAGGGAGCCAGAGAACGGAAAGAGGATCTGGATATCGCTCTCCGGCGCCGGCGTGCTGAGGTTGGCTCCGGTGTCGACGGGGACGTACCGCGGCGGGTCACCGCTGTCGCGGCCATCGTCGACGTTGTACCAGCCGACCGCGAAGTTGGCGCCGCCCCCCTTCTCGATGTACTTGCCGCTGAACTCGCAGAGCGGTGAGAACACCTGGGGCTCCACCGCGGCGTCGGCCACGACGTCGATCATCTCGTCGAGCATGTCGTTCTTCGTCGAGCCGTTCAGCAGATCGCTCAATCGGCTCGTGACCGCGGGGACGACTGTGCCGTTCGGCTGCACCACATCCGCGCGCGCCGTCCCGCCCGTGCCGAGCGCCACGAAGAGGGCGACACGCCACGCGAGAGAAGACGGTTTGTTGGGGGTCGACCAGCGCATAGGGCTTCTCCTTCCGACAGGACACGTGAGTCGGGATCGTAAATTGGACTCGCGTTTCGCTCTCCTGTCCAGGTGCGGCGCGCCCGCTCGAACCCGAGAATAACGGATGTGGAGGACCAGCCCACGCGAGAGCACTTCGTGCCTGTGCGCACGAGGGCGGGTGAACCCCTTTTTCCAGTGCGCCGGATGACGGGTGATGTGATGACGAGGGGGCGCACGGCGCCGGCTCTGCGCCGCCGTCAGCGTTCTTCACGCGTTCCGTGAGCCGGTGTCCGTTCGAGCCAGCGGGCCGAGCCGTCTCACGATGCGCCGACGGCGGCGGCGCTCACGCCGCGCCGCCGGTGCGCGCCGCGCCCGCCGTCCGGGCCGAGGCGCTCAGCCTTCCTGCTCTGCCGGCTCTTCCCGCCTGCGCGCGAGCGCCGCGAGCTCGCGGACGAGCTCCGGCACCCCCTCGCCCGTCGCGGCGCTGATGAGGTGGAGCTTCACCTTCGCCTTCGCGAACCGCGCCTTGAGCTTCGGGTAGGCCTCGCGCACCTCGGTCAGATCGGCCTTCGTCAGGACGACGATCTCCGGGCGCTCCGCGATCTCCGGGCTGAACTTCTTGAGCTCCTTGCGGAGCGCCCGGTAGTCGGCGAGCGGCTCGCGGCCCTCGCCCGCGTCGAGCGTCACGAGGTGGAGGAGCGCCCGCGTCCGCTCCACGTGCTTCAGGAACTGGATGCCGAGCCCGACCCCCTCGCTCGCGCCCGGGACCAGCCCGGGGATGTCCGCGATGACGAAGCTCGACCCGCCTGCCCGGACGCCGCCCCCGATCTCGACCATGCCCAGGATCGGGGTGAGCGTCGTGAACGGGTAGTCGCCGATCTTGGGCCGGGCCGCCGAGACGGCCGCGACGAAGGTGCTCTTGCCGGCGTTGGGGAAGCCGAGCAGGCCGATGTCGGCGAGCACCTTCAGCTCGAGGCGGAGCTCGCGGGCCTCGCCCGGCTCGCCCGGCTCGGCGCGCCGCGGGGCCCTGTCGTGCGGCGACTTGAAGTGCAGGTTGCCGCGGCCCCCCTTGCCGCCGCGGGCGACGATGACCCGCTGGCCTTGCTCGGTCACGTCGGCGATCAGCTCGCCGCTCTCCGCGTCGAAGATCTGCGTCCCCACGGGGAGCTTCTCGACCCGGTCGGCGCCGGCGCGCCCGTGGCAGTCGCTCCCCATCCCGTGCTCGCCCCGGTCGGCCTCGATCGTGCGCGCGTAGGTGAAGTCGAGTAGCGTGGACAGGCCTCCGTCGCCCACGAAGACGACGTCCCCGCCGCGGCCGCCGTCTCCACCCGCGGGGCCCCCGAACGGGATGTACTTCTCACGACGGAATGCGATCGCTCCATTGCCGCCATCCCCGGCGATCACCTTCAGACGGCACCGATCGACGAACCGCATGACGGCGGCTCATAGCATACAATTTAGGAAAGACCCCAAAGCGGAAGGGCGCCCCGCGCATCGGGCCGCCCGCCGGACCGCTCGCCCAGGAGACCCCAGGTGCCCGCTCGAATCCTGATCGTGGACGACAACACGAGCCTCGCCGGAAACCTCCGCGAGGTCCTCGAGGGCGCGCGCGAGCTCGACGTGGAGGTCGCCCTCGCGCCCAACGGCAAGCAGGGGCTCGCGGCGGCCCGGCGCGACGGGTTCGACGTCGCGGTCGTCGACGTCAAGCTGCCGGACGCGAGCGGCCTCGAGCTCATCGCCCCGCTCCGCGCCGCCGCCCCCCACGGCGAGATCGTCCTCGTGACCGGCTTCGCGACCGTCGACGCCGCCATGGCCGCGCTCCGCGCCGGCGCCTTCGCCTTCATCCTCAAGTCGTTCCGCCCCGAGGAGCTCATCTCCACCGTGGCCCAGGCGATCGAGAAGATCTCGCTGAAGCGGGAGCGGGAAGAGCTCGAGCGCCGGTACCGGGCGATCATCGACGCGGCGGACGTGCTCATCCTCGGCCTGAACGCCGGCGGCAGCGTCGCGCTCTTCAACCCGCGCCTGTCCGCGCTGACCGGCCTGTCCCGCGACGCCGCGCTCGGCATGGCGTTCTGCGAGGCGCTCGTCGACGAGCCCGATCAGCGCCGGTTCAACCAGTCGTTCCTGAGCGTTGTCGAGGGCGACGCCGCCGCCGAGGTCGAGGTCGGCGTCCGGGACGCGGTGGGCGCCGTCCGCCGCGTGCGCTGGCACCTCTCCGGCGTCCGCGGCGGCGGGCGCGGCGGCAGGACCGACCTCGTCTACGGCATCGGCATCGACGTGACCGAGCGGCGCGCCCTGGAGCGGCGGGCCGCCGACGCCGAGGCCCTGAACGCCATGGCCCCGCTCGCCCTCGGGCTCGCCCACGAGATCAGGAACCCGCTGAACGCCGCGGTCCTGGAGCTCCACCTGCTCAGCCGCGGCATCGACCGCCTCTCCGACGAGGCGATCCGCGAGCCCATGAAGCGGCGCGTCGGCATCGTCGAGGCGGAGATCGCCCGCCTGGGCCGGCTCCTCGGCGAGTTCCTCGAGCTCGCCCGGCCGCGCGCGCCCCACCGGGAGCCCGTCGATCTGGCCCGCGTCGTGCGCGACGTGCTCGACCTCGAGGAGGAGGCGTTCGCGAGCCACCACGTCGAGGTCGTCCGCGATCTGGCGGACGACTGCTTCGCGCTGGGCGACGTCGAGAAGCTCAAGCAGGTGGTCTTGAACCTCGTCGTCAACGCGCTCGACGTGATGCCCGACGGCGGGGTCTTGCGGGCGTGCGCGTCGGGGGACGCGCACGAGGTGTGGCTGTCGATCGGGGACACGGGGCCAGGGATCGCGCCGACGATCCTCGCCGAGATCTTCGATCCGTTCTTCACCACGAAGGCGGCGGGCACCGGCCTAGGGCTCGCGATCGTCCGGAAGATCGTCGATCAGCACGCGGGCCGCGTGGATGTCGACGCGCACGCCGCCGACGGCACGACGGTCCGGGTGAGCCTCCCCCGCTTCGTCCCCGAGCCCGTCGAGCGCCCGATCGGCTCGTCACCCCCCCGCGGCGCTGGCAGCTGATGGGGCCGCCGCGGCGGCCCCACGTCGCTCAGCCGACGATGCGCATCGGGGGCTTCAGGGGAAGGGGAGGCTTGGAGCCGGGGGCGGAGGGGATCGCGGAGGGGGCGGGCTTGGGCACCTCGCCCTCGAGGGCGGCGAGCGCGACGAACAGCCGGTCCATGCCGTAGTCGAGGGCCACCTCGCGCTGGAAGACGTGGGCGACCTTGATGAGGCGCAACGACGTCTGCTTGCCGAGGTCGATCTCGCGCTCGAGGAACGCCTCGAACGAGCCGTAGCCCTTCGCCTGATACAGCTCCTGCTGCTGGATCTCGGCGAGCACCACCCCGATATCGAAGAACCCCTTGTCGAGCCGCTTGCGGAGCGTGCGGATCTTCTGGGTCTGGTTGTGGAGCTCGGCGATCTTCGCCTTGATCTCCTCGGCGCCGCTCGGCACGCGGATGGTCGCCCGGGCGCTGCCAGGGGGCGCCGGCTCCGCGGCCCGGGCCCGCGCCTCGGCGGCGTGCTTCGCGGCGTGCCGCGCAGCCCATGGCGCAGCGCCACGGAGGCCGAGCTTACGCTTCGACGCGCTCGACGCCGATTTCGAATCTTCCTTGATTACCGGATTCACGGGCTTGGCAAGCTGAGCTTCTGCGCCCCCCTTGCTGCTCGAAGAGGCCTTCTTCTTCATACCCGTCGCCTTCTCGGAGCTGCCCTGCTTTGTGATCTTCGGCATGTCGCTGCGTCCCCCGCTGGGTACGAGATCGTCGCGGCCCTTCGCCTCAAGCGCGCGCCGCCCGCGCGGCGGTAAAGACCCGCACGGCTGTCAAGCCCAATTGGCTCACCAGGTCGTCGCCTTACCAAAAAATCGACCACCCCGTCCACTAAGTTTCGGGGAGGCTTTTCGCTTTCCCGAAGGGCAGCATGACCCAAGATCGGTCCGGGAGCCAAAACCAGCGAGCATCGCACGCTATCGGGCCTCGCGGAAAGTCGGTCGTCGGGCGGACCGCTGGGTCGCGCCGGTCACATCGGTCCACGATCGCCGGCCCCGGCGGGCTCGGCGCTGCGATCCGGCGTAGGCCACGCCCGCGGCGCCTGCCGCGCGCAGGCCGCCGGCCGGGCAGTTGGTCATCCAGCAGCCATCCAGCGCATCCCGCGCGATCCCGCGTCATCCCGCGCTCCAAGCGAAGGGGTGGGTCGTGGTAGATCGCGGTGCATGACCTCTCCGCCCGCCGGTCGCGGCCCCGCCGATGACGTCCCCAAGGCCGCGGTCGCTGATGCGCCGCGTCGTGCGAGCGAGATACCGCGAGGCGCGGCGAGCAGCCGGATTGCCGTGGTGGTGAACGGCAACGCCAAGAGCGTGACTGCGGAGGTGATCGAGACGCTCGATCAGATCCTTGACACGGGGGATCTGTTCGTCTCGCGGCGGGTGGAGGAGAGCGAGGGCATCGCGCGGATCCTGGTCGACCGGGGTTACGGCACGATCCTCACGGGCGGCGGCGACGGGACGTTCACGGTGGTGGTGACGGCCGTGGTGAACGAGGCGAAGCGGCGCGGGCTGCCGCTGCCGCGGTTCGGGCTGCTCCGCCTGGGGACGGGCAACTCGCTGGCGTGGGTGCTCGGCGCGTCCGGCGGCGCGGGCGCGAAGCCCGGGCTCGCTGTCGACCTCCAGCGGCTCCGCGCCGAGGCCGGGAGCCGGAACCTGCGGCTCGTGGAGGCCGAGGACATCCTGTCGCCGTTCTGCGGCTTCGGGATCGATGCGGTGATGCTCCGCGACTACAACGCGGTGAAGTCGGCGCTCGCGCGGGGGCCGCTGAAGCGGCTCGCGCCGGGGCCGGTGGCGTACGCCGTCGCCGCGACGACGCGGACGATCCCGAGCTACCTCGTGCGGCGAACACCGCACTGCCGCATCATCAACGAGGGCAACGACGCGATCCGCGTCGGCGAGAAGGGGGCGATGCTGGGGGCGCCCATCAAGAAGGGCGGCGTCATCTACGAGGGGCCGGCGAAGATCGCGGCGCTGTCGACGATCCCCTATTACGGCTTCGGCTTCCGGATGTTCCCCTATGCGGACGATCGCCAGGACCGGATGCAGCTGCGCGTGTCGGTCGTCTCGCCGTTCACGTTCGTGCGGAACTTCTCGAGCATCTGGAGCGGCGAGTACGACGACCTGGAGACGGTGTTCGATTACTTCGTGGACGAGGTCACGATCGAGATGGACCCGGTGACGAGCTTCCAGATCGGCGGCGACGTCCGCGGGGAGCGATCACGGGTGCGCGTGCGCCTGACCGAGCCGATCCGGATCGTCGATTTCTACGCGCCGCCGCGCGGATAAGGCTCACCCGTCCGGCAGGGCGTGAGACGACACGGATTGGACCAGAGTGGCACGACTCGCGTCGTGCTCCTGGCGCAGGGTGGCACGTCGGGGCGCTTCAGGGGCTCCTGGTGCCATGATCCCCGGGGATTTCGCGGGATGAGCGGGCGGCGAGGGGCTGGCGCAACGCTTGCTCCGGGTCTGTGCCATGAACATCAAGCTGACCATTCTTCGCTCCGGTTCGATGGGAATTGCCTCGCTTGCGCTCCTCCTCGGCGTGGCGTCGATCGGCGCTGGATGCGCCGCGCAGGTGACAGAAGGGGAAAGCGGTGAGGGCACCGACGAGGGCGCGCTCGAAGGCGAGGAGCTCGAAGGGGAGGAGGCCGAGGCGGCGTGTGAGATCGGCGAGTCCCGGAGCTGCACCGCCAACGGGACGGAGGGCTTCGAGCAATGCGAGAACATCGACGGGGTGGCGACCTGGACCGGGTGCCAGGCGGGCGGCGGCGCCGCCAGCACGCCGCTCGTGCTCTCGTTCGAGCAGCGGCCGGTCGAGTACGTGACCGCGATGAGCGGCGCCTTCGATCTGAGCGGGCTCGGGGCCACGATCGCCACCGACTGGCCGACCGCGGCGACGCCGTGGCTCGCGCTCGATCGGGACGGCAACGGGGCGATCGACGGCGGCGAGGAGCTGTTCGGCTCGGCGACGGTGCTCTCGGGCGGCGCCCGCGCGGACAACGGGTTCACCGCGCTCCGCGAGCTCGACACCGACGGAGACGGCCGGATCACGGCGCGGGACGAGGCGTGGTCGCGGCTCGTGCTCTGGAGCGACCGCGACGCGAACCGCGCGTCGAGCGCCGGCGAGCTCGAGCCGATCGCGTCGCGCGGGCTCGTCGCGATCGAGCTCTCGTACGGGCGCGAGCGGCGCTGTGACGCGCGCGGCAACTGCGAGATCGAGCGGGCCTCGTTCACGTTCTCGGAGGGCGCCTCGACGCGGACGGGCGCGGTCGTCGACGTGCACCTGCGCTGGCAGTGACGCCGCCGCGGGGCGGCGCGGAGCTGCCGGGCGATCAGTCGTAGTACTCGTTGCCCAGGTGCGTGATGAGGTCCTCCCCCATGAGCCAGCGCATCGTGTTCTTGAGCTTCATCGACTGGATGAAGAGATCGTGCTCCGGGTACAGGGCCGGCGCGGTCATGGGGCTCTTGAAGTAGAAGCTGAGCCACTCCTGCGTGCCGCGCAGCCCGGCGCGCTGCGCGAGATCGAGGAGGAGCGCCAGGTCGAGCACGAGGGGCGCGGCGAGGATCGAGTCGCGGCAGAGGAAGTTTAACTTCACCTGCATCGGGTAGCCGAGCCAGCCGACGAGATCGATGTTGTCCCACCCCTCCTTGGCGTCGCCCCGAGGGGGGTAGTACTCGATTCGCACCTTGTGGAAGAGCTTGCCATAGAGCTCGCCGTGGACGTGCGGCTGGAGGATGTGCTCGAGCACCCCGAGCTTCGAGACCTCCTTCGATCGGAACGAGTCCGGGTCGTCGAGCACCTCGCCGTCGCGGTTGCCGAGGATGTTCGTCGAGAACCACCCCGCGACGCCGAGCATCCTCGCCTTGAGCCCCGGGGCGATCACCGTCTTCATCAGGGTCTGGCCGGTCTTGAAGTCCTTGCCGGCGATGGGGACCTCCTGCTTGCTCGCGAGCTCCCACGCGGCCGGGAAATCGACCGTCAGGTTCGGGGCGCCGTTCGCGAACGGGACGCGCTCCTTCAGGCAGGCCCACGCGTAGATCTGGGAGCTCGAGATCGCCGGGTGGTCCTCGGCGAGGCCCGCCTCGAAGCGCGCGACGGAGGAGTGGACCTCCGCGGGCGCGATATAGACCTCGGTCGATCCGCACCAGACGGCGACGGCGCGCGCAGCGCCGCTGTCGCGCAGGAAGGCGCGGATATCCTCCCGGACCTGCTCGACCATCGCGGCCTTGCTCGCGCCCTTCTTCACGTGGTTGCCGTGGAGCCGCCGGACGTACTGCGGGTAGAACACCGCGGGCATCGGGCGGATCCGCTCGAGCTCCTCGCGGACGGCGTCGAGGTGGCGGTGCTCGAGCACGTCCGCGTGCCGCGCCGACTCGTAGGCGTTGTCGGGGAAGATGTCCCACGCGCCGAACACCAGCTGATCGAGCGCCGCGATCGGCAGGAAATCCTTGATCCTGGGCGCGCGTTCGTCGGTGCGCCGGCCGAGCCGGATCGTGCCCATCTGGGTGAGCGACCCGATGGGCGCCGCGAGCCCGCGCCGCGCGAGCAGGGCGCCCGCGATGGTCGTCGTGGAGACGGCGCCCAGCCCCGGCAGCAGGACCCCGAGCTTGCCCTCCGCGGTCTTGATCTCTTTCGGCTGCTTCACGTGACGTGTTCCCCCCGTGGTCGTGGGCGCTCGCCGGGCGAGGGCGGGATCTGCCGGCGCCGTGGGCACGGCGAGCGCGAGGTCGGTCGAGGCCGCGCGGCGCTGCGACCCGCCGGGAGCATGAAGCTCGAGGGCCGCGATCACCACGGGCCCGGCGCGCGCGCGGTGGCGTTTCCTGCGGGCGCCCTTCGCGCGTTTCCGGCGCTCCCTTCCTCCCGGCGCCTCGGACGGCGGCACGAGGTGCTGCCACGAGAGGGCATGTTCGCGACGCGCCGGGCAACCCCGGCGGGCGATCGCGATCAAGGCGAGGGGCGCGGGTAGCCGGCGGCGGGGGTCATCGCCTCGATCCAGGCGCGGATCGCGGCGACGGCCTCCTCGTCGACGCGCCGGGTCGCGAGCGGCGGCATCTGCTCGGGCGGCGCGCCGGGCACGTCGCGCCGGGACATGCTGCGGAGCACGGCGCTGCGATCCGGATCGAGGGGCCTCAGCCGGTCATAGCGGGCTCCCGGCGGCGCTCCGGGCGGGCGGACCTTCGCGGGCTGGTTGATCGCCGTCTGGTAGACGCGCGTGCCGGGCACGTCGCCCACCCGGCCGGCGGCGTCGATGTCGAGGCGCATCTCGAAGTGCGTCGCGACGCCGCGCGGGTGGTGGCACGAGACGCCGCAGTTGACGTGCAGCAGGCCGAGGGCGCGCCGCTCCGTCGCGGTCCCGGGCACCTCGAGCGCGGCCGCGTCGGGGAGCGGGCCGCCGGAGGTCGTCGACAGGAGGCCGCGCTCGACGAGCTCGGCATACGTCAGGCCGCCGGCGCCCCGCGCGGCGAGCTGGATCGCCTCGAATCCAAGCGGGTTGTCGGTCTTGCCAGCGTGGCAACGGATGCAGTCGACCTGCGCCGGGATCGCATAGTCGGGGGCGCCGGGGACGTGGGGGACACCGGCCTTCACCTGCATCGCGCTCGCTCCGTCCTCCGACCAGGCGTAGGTGGCGCGCGTCCAGCGATCCTCCGCGGTCTTCCACAGGAACCTCGTCTCGATACGGCGGCTCGCGCCGGTGACGGGCAGACGGAACTCCTTCCACAGCTTTGTGCCGACAGGAAAGGTCCAGTCGTTCATCCGGGAGACATCGATGGTCGCGCCCAGAGGGAGGTAGATCCACCGCGTCTTTTCGGCGCCGTCGCTCCAGAGCTCGAAGGCCGGCTTGAACTCGCGGACACCCGCCGCGATCGTGCGCGCGCCGGGGTCGCTGTAAAGCCCGGTGCAGCGGAGATCGTGAGGATCGGTGTCGCCGTCCTTGCAAGGCGGCAGGCCTCCGGGCGCCTGGGCCGCGCCCTGGCCGGGGCGATCGCCTGTGCCGGGTGCGCGCGTGGTGGTCGCGGCCGCCGGGCCGGCCTGGTCCGGTGGGGTGGGGAGAGGTTCGGGCCGGGGCGCCTCCTGCGCGCCGCAGCCGCCGCAGCCGGCCAGCAGCAGCGACGCGGCCACGGCTTGCCAGGCGCGGCCTCTCGTGGTGAAGGTGGAGAGGGAGGTGCCCGCTTGCCCGAGAGACCGAGCCACCGGCGCGTCGTGGGGCGCGCTGCTTATGCGACGAGAGCGTGCCATCGGACCGCCTGGTGCCTCCTGCTGGCTGGCAGTGTAGCCGCCTGCGACAGGCGCGTGCAGGTCGCGGGGCCGCCCGAGGAGCCTCGCGAGGGCGGCCCTCCCGGCCAGGCCGCGGCGGGGAGCCCGGTCCAGGCGGCTCAGGGGGGCACGGGGGCGCCTGGCGCGGCGATCGCCGCGCAAGGCACGCCGGCGGCGCAGGGGGCGCCCGCCGCCCACGGCGCCCCGCCGGCGCAGGGGGCGCCCGCGAGCGCCGCGGAGCTCGCTCGCCCGGCGAAGTGCGGGGGCGTCCCGCAGCTGAAGCTCACCCTGGTGGCGAGCGGGCTCGATCAGCCGACGTATGTCGCCGGGCCGCCCGGCGATCCGTCGCGCCTCCTCGTGCTCGAAAAGACCGGCGTCGTCCGGCTCATCAAGGGCGGCGCCCTCCAGCAGGCGCCGTTCCTCGACGTGCGCTCGCGCGTGTTCTTTCCGGCGCCGAACGCGGAGGGCGGACTGCTCGGGCTCGCGTTCCACCCGGACTACGCGAACAACGGGCGCTTCTGGCTCCACTACTCGTCGGCCCCGCGCGGCAACGTGGTGATCGAGGAGTGGAAGCGCGCGGCGCAGGGCGGCGACTCCGCCCATCCCGAGCCGGTCAGGTCGCTGGTCGACGTGAAGCACGGCGCCTGGAACCACGTCGGCGGGATGCTCGCCTTCGGCAAGGACGGCTATCTCTACGCCGCGATCGGCGACTCCGCGCGATCGCCGAGCCCCGCGGCCGATCTCACCTCGAAGCTCGGCAAGATCCTCCGCATCGACGTCGATCAGCCGGGCAAGGCGCCGGCGGGCAACATGACCAGCGGCGACCCGATGATCTGGGATTACGGGCTCAGGAACCCGTGGCGGTTCAGCTTCGACCGGCTCACCGGGGACATGTACATCGGCGACGTCGGCCAGAAGAGCTGGGAAGAGATCCTGGTGGAGCGCCCTGGCCAGGGCCGGAACGATTACGGCTGGGAGGCGATGGAGGGCGCCCACTGCTACCCTCCTGGCGCGACGTGCAAGCCGCGCGGTCTCCCGCCCGCGGTCGAGCACCCGCGGAGCGAGGCGGGCTCCATCGTCGGCGGCTATGTCTACCGCGGGGCGAAGATCCCGTGCCTGCGCGGCCGCTATCTCTATGGCGACTACGTGACGGGCCGCTTCTTCTCCTTCGTGTGGGACGGCAAGGCCGCGACCGATCGCGTCGAGCTGACCTCGGCGTTGAACCCCAACGGACTCCCGGCCTCGTTCGGCGAGGACGCGGCCGGGGAGGTCTATGTGGTGATGTTCAACACGGGGCGCGTCTACCGGCTCGATCCGGGCTGAAGGAGGCTCCAACCCGGCGCGATCGATAGCGGGCAGGAAGTCCGGGCGCCGCGCCACGAGCTCGCTGCGGGCCGCCGTCGCCGGACGGACGCGCCCCGGACGTGGACGTGCCGTCCGCTCGGCAATGTAGGGCCGAGCGGCTCTCCATGGAATGGCGAGCGCGCGGCGGGTGAGCGCGCGCCGTGCTACCGTCGCTCGCAGCGGCTCGCGATCGGAGCTGTGCCGCGGACTGACGACACGAGGCACAGGGGGCCGCTGGGAAGGGCTTGCGACGCTCCGGGGTCGACCCGTGAGGCGGTAAGGAGCGCGATGACGCGCGTGGAGAGCTGGTTCGGCATCGCGCGTTCGCTGGCGATGTATTACGGCGTGCCGCTCCGCGCCGGCCGGATGGCTCGCCTTTACGGGCAGTTCGTGACGCCGGGCTCGCTCTGCTTCGACGTCGGCGCCCACGCGGGGAATCGCATCCGCACGTTTCGCCGTCTCGGGGCGCGCGTCGTCGCCGTCGAGCCGCAAGCCGCGTTCGTTCGCCTGCTCCACGGCTTCTATGGGTGTGACCGGGACGTCGTCGTCCTGCACGCCGCGCTCGGTCGGGCACCCGGACGAGCGCGCCTCTTCGTCAGCGAGCGGGCACCGACGGTCACGACGCTGTCGCGCTCCTGGATCGATAAGGTACGGAGAGATCCGTCGTTCCGGGGCGTGAGATGGGCCGAGGGCGCAGAGGTCGAGGTGCGCACGCTCGACGCGCTGATCGACGAGTTCGGCGTCCCCGCCTTCGTGAAGATCGACGTCGAAGGCTTCGAGGCCGAGGTCCTCTCGGGCCTCTCGAGGCCGCTGCCTGCGCTCTCCTTCGAGTACCTGCCCGCCGCGCGGGAGATCGCGATCGAGTGCGTCGAGCGGCTCTCCTCGCTCGGAGAGTACCGCTACAACTGGTCCCGCGGAGAGAGCCTCGTCCTCGGCGAAACGGCGTGGCTCGACGCGGACGGCATCCGCCGCTTCCTTGCGTCGCTGACCCTCGGCTCGGGCTCGGGCGACGTCTACGCCCGCCTCGGTCGGGTCTGAGGGGGTGAGCGCGGGCGAGCTCGTGGGCGCATCGCCGACGTCCTCTGCACCGCGGAGCACGGGCGCCGGGCACCGCGTGGCGGGCAGCAACGTCCTAGCTCTACTACGGGAGGTTCCCCCGGATCAGCAGAAAAACCGCCAAGTCGCCAAGGACGCCAAGGGGAGAGGGGAAGGGGGCCGTCCGGGCATCCCCCCCTATTCCCCGGGTTTCTTGGCGCCCTTGGCGGCTTGGCGGTTCGGTTCCCCGGCCGACTTCCCGCAATAGAGCTAGCGCTTCCTGGCCGCATCAGAGGCTTTGGTTGCTTCGTCGAGCCAAAGCGGCGCGCGCTGACCAACGCCGCCGTCACTGGCACCGCCGTGGTCGAAGACGTCGCGTCCGTCGCTTTCGACATCGGGGTCCCTCAAGCGCTGATGAAGCAAACCATCGCGAACAACACGGCGGAGGGCGCGCCTTCCCCGCTCAACGAGATGTATTGGTCGTGGGCAAGCGGGTGCCGCCACTTCGTCATGAATTTCACCGTCGACAATGGGGACGCCGAGACCGGCGACGGCTATCTACAAAAAGCTCGCCTTCGCCGATGGAAGACGCACGCCCACCGGCTCGACCGGACAGGTGCTCGTCCGCAACAGCCCCGGCCTCGGGAACGCGTTCTACCATTCAACGCTGACATGGGCGAACAATGGTCTAGTGGAGCTCGAAACCCAGCTCCACGTGCCCATCCGTGGCGATAACCCCGTAGAGCTCGGCGTGTCCGACGGGGCGCTCGACGAGGTCCTCGCTCGCTTCGACGTCGACCCCGCGTACCGGCGGATGTTCGCGGAGGCATTCCCCGAGAGCGAGAGCGGCGCGACGATCAACAAGATTGTCTTCGCCCTGGCGACGTTCTGCCGCACGCTGGTCACCGCAGACAGCCCGTATGATCGCTACATCGCCGGGGGCAAGTCGGCGCTGACCGAGCAGCAGCGCCGGGGGTTGTCCCTGTTCGACGGCGAGCGCTTCGAGTGCTTCCACTGTCATAGCGGGACCAATCTGTCCGTGTCGTATTACGACGCGAACACCACGTCCGGCAACATCAAGCACCCATTCTTCAATAATGGCTTGTACAACGTGGGAGGCGACGGGAGCTACCCGCCTTATGATCAGGGGTTGTACGACGTGACGCTGGATCCGGAGGATCGCGGCTTGTTCCGCCCGATGAGCCTGCGGAACGTGGCGCTGACCGCTCCGTACATGCATGACGGGAGCATCGAGACCCTCGCCGACGTAATCAAGCATTACGCCGCGGGCGGACGGGTGATCGATTCGGGGCCGTACGCGGGGGACGGCCGAAAGAGCCCACTGAAGTCCGGGCTCGTCCGCGGGTTCCAGGTCACGCCGGAGGAGATCGACGACATGGTCGCGTTCCTCGATTCATTGACGGATTCATCGTTCATCGCGAACCCGGCGTTCTCGAGCCCCTTTGGCGACGACGTCCCGTGAGGAGACGGCGGACGCGGGCTTCAAACACAAGGCGCATGTCATGAGCGACCCGGATCTCGAGAGCATGCGAAAGGACGCTCGGTTCGAGCATCGACTGGAGGCGCTCCGGGGTGGCTCCACGGCCGCCGGCGCGTCGCCCGCTTTCTCCGGAACGGGCTGTCGACCTGGCGGCTACGAAGGGCTCCGCCGCAGCGCCGCGTCGAGGAACTCGCGCACGTCGCGCTCGAGCTGACGGTGGAACGCCTCGCGATCGAACCCGGGACGATCGATCGCGGGCAGGAAGTCCGGGCGCCGCATCTGGGGAGGGAACGGGCTCAGGAACGAGTGATGGTTCGCGTTCTCGACGACCTTGAACGTGACCCGGGCCGGGTCGGGGACGAGGTCGAGGACGAGCTGCCCCTGCCACCTCGGCGCGATGCGGTCGTGCTCCGCCACGAGCAGGAGGATGGGCGCCTCGACGTCCTTCAAGGCGTCGTTGGGCACGAACCAGCACGCCGCGGGGGCCATCAAGACCAGCGCCTTGATGCGCGGATCCTTCGTGACCGCGACCCTCTGCCCCGGCCCCGTCCAGGGCTGCCCGCCCGCGAGGGCGAGCGCGGTGTAGCCGCCCATCGAGTGCCCGATGACGGCGATGTCGTCGCCCTGCAGGCGAGGCCCGAGCTCGGCGTCGGAGCAGACAGCGTCCACCGCCAGCCGGGCGTGGCGGGGCCGGCGCTCCAGGTTCTCGATCGCCTCGGTCAGGGACCGATCGTTGCGATTGTCCCCGGGGTGCTCGGGCATCGCGACGACATAACCGCTCTGTGCGAGGTGGGACGCGAGCGTCCGATACCCGAGGGGCGTCCCGCCGCCGCCGTGCGAGATGAGCACGAAGGGGAGAGGGCCGCCGTGCACGGGCGCATTCAAGGTCGCCTCGATCGAGTACGGCCCCATGGCGACGACCCCGGCAGGGACGTGCGTCGGGTACATCACGAGGACCGGGAACGACAGGTCGTTCACCGGGTCTCGAACGGTCAGGCTGCGGCAGCCCACGGATCGATTCATGCGCGTTTCTCCGGACGGTGTCGGGGGGATGGGAAGACCAGGGACGATGCCTGTCTGTTCACGGGAAGCTCACTGGAGCGGGAGGAAGACATCCGTGACGGCCTCGTGATCGGGCACCTCCGGGAAGAAGCGCACCCGCTGCAGAAAGAGCGGGAAATCCCGCAGCTCCTCTCCGCTCATGGGGAGCCACGTCGCATAGAGGTACCTCACCGCCACGTAGAGCGTGTCGTCGCACCCGACGTGCCGCAGGACGGCGCAGCGGCCGCCGGGGATCGCCTTCTCGACGACGCCGTGCTGGTTCTCTGAAATGGGGCGGTGGATGCCCGCGCAGAGGTCCGCGCGGTAGGCCTCCGGCGGGGTCTCGGCCGGGTCGTCGTAGAGGATGTTGAACGTCGCGCTGACGCTCGGCGGGAGCTTGTTCTCCCTGCGCCACGCGATGAACCGGCGCACCGATTCCAGGATCCGCTTCGGGTCGCCGCGGTGCTCGAGGGCCGCGACGCGCGTCTCGTCGAACCGCACGATCGCCACGTCCTCGGCGCGGTGAGCGGCCTTCATGGGGAGGGCCCTTGTCTCTCTCAGGCGCTCATGGGTCGCGTGCCAGGGATCCCACCGGGGCTGCTCCCGGAACTCGGAGGGGGATTGCCCGAAGGCCCTCTTGAAGGCGCGCGAGAAGGCCTCGGGGCTCTCGTAGCCGCTCGCCATCGCGATATCGATGATCCGGGCGTGCTCGCGCGCCGGGTGCGCGAGCCGGTAGGACGCGCTCCGCAGGCGGACGAGCTTCACGTACTCGTGAACGCCCATCCCGAACAGCTCGGAGAACTGCCGGTGGAAATGGTACTTCGAGAACGCGGCGACGCCGCTCAGCCGATCGAGCGTCAAGTCCTCGTCCAGGTGCGCGTCGATGTGCTCGAGCACCCTGCGGAACCTCTCGATATACGCGTTCTCGGCGGCTTCGGTCAACGCGGCGTCCTCCTCGGGGAGGGGCAAGGTAACGAGGCGCCGCGCGCCGTGCCTGACCGAAATTGCTGAACTTCGGGGCGACCGGGGCCCGGGCGGGCTGGAGGTGGCACAGAAGCGCGGATGTGGCTGGCCGGGGGATGCCCATCTTTCCGCTGAGGTAAGAATTTTGGTGAGCGTTCACCGCCCAGACCTCCTGAGCTGGGCGACAGCTTCGCTGGTGGCCTGCTTCAGATTCATCACCTGATGGCGGTGGGGAGCAGGGTCGTCACCCTGCAAGGCGTCGCCGCACCGCCGGCACACCTCGGGCTTGACGACGACGGTCCGGACATCATCGGCAAGACATAGCTGGGCATCGTCGCGGTCAACGGTGCCTCCGGGTCGTGAACGGTTACGGCAAAAGAAGCCGGATCGCGCGCGAGGAAGTGTGGCGCGGCAACCCGAAGTGGCGGCACCGCGAGCGTCGTGACGCCTCGTTCATGGGTGGAAAGAGCGGGCCCCGGCCGGCGCTGAGCGAGACAAGGGGCGCCTCGGCGTGCCGCGGGCACACGTCGCCCTCCGGGCGATGGTCTGGCCCGGGATGTTGTTGCGATGCGCCACGCGGCGTCGCCGAGCGCCTTGCGGCGCAGGACGGTGCTCTTCCAGTACGGCGGTCCCCGGTTGGGTGAGCGGCTCCTCACGCTGCGGCCCGTGACTTGTCACGGTGCAACCCGTGACTTGTCACGGTGCAACCCGTGACTTGTCACGGTGCAACCCGTGACAGGTAGCGGCGCATCGGTCCGCATTTCCAGCTCGGTCGTGCCTTTTCCGCACGGAGCGTGATGGCCGGACGACCCAGGCCATTGTTGAACCTGGCACGAGGCGTGCGAGGTCCTCCGGGCAGCGGTCGAGGAAGACCGTCGTTCACGACGACCGCGAGGCATCGGGCATCGGGCCTCCGGGCGACGACCGCCTCGGCAGACCTGGCAGCCAGCGCGCAGGCGACACGACTGCCACGAGCCCGAGCCGCGCCGATCGTTGTCCACGTTCTTGCCCATCTTTGAAGCCGAGCTCGAACCGATACCAGGAGCTCGACAGCTCCGGCCATGGGGGCCCGAGCGGCACGGTCCAGGCTGCAGAAGTAAGGATGGAAGTGACGGGATGAGCCAGCTGGTCAAGCATGATACTGGGACAGGGGCGGGCCTGCATTCGAACCCACGAGATTCGAGCTCTCCGGGGCTGCCGGCGGAGCGCTCCAAGGACCGCTTGATAGGGAGGTTGCTCGCGGGCTGCGCGGTGATCGGGTCGCTGTTCTTTGCCTATGAGCTCGGCGCCCGCGCGACGCTTCCAGAGCGCGAGCGGCAGCACGAAGACAGCCCGTCGCGGCCAGGCTCGGTCGCCCCGGGAGCGGAGGAGCGCGCGCAGCACGCTCACGCTGATGAGCACGCCGCCGGCGCTGCCTCTCCGCCCATCCGGCCCCTCGAGCCGGGGCCGCCTTCGAACGAGCCCGCCGAGCCGCCCAGGGAGCCATCGCCGCGCGAGCATCGAGATCGCGTCTTGCGTGAGCTCCGTGCTTCAGGCCCGGACCACCGCTTGTTCGCGCCTGCGTCGGCCGTCGTCGGCGCGTGGACGAGCAAGCTCGCGAAACTGGGGGCCGCGGGGACGTTCGAGCCGCTGGAGTGCTACGCGAAAGGCTGCTCCGTGACGGTCGTCCATGCATCCGCGGTGAATGCGGAGGAGGCCACCGAGGTCATCACCCGAACCCGCGAGTTCAACGGCTGGCAAGCCGGCAAGATGCGCAGCGGCTTGATCGAGCACGACGGCGATCGGGTGGAGGTCACCTGGATCCTCGACGCGCCGCCGCCGGACAGCCCCGTGCTTCCGGAGGAGCTGCCTCGGGACGACCTCGACGAGCTTGTGGAGCGCGGCTCTGGACGATGAGAGCTGCGCTGCCGCGGCGCGGCGTGGAGCCTTGATCGGCTCGACGTCGAAGTGAACGGAGAACAGAGGAGAACGGTATGGGACACAAGGTACGAATAGGGGCGCTGGCATTCTGCGCGATCGGCCTGGTCACGGTCGGGGCGCACGCGCAATACGTCTACACTCGAGGTCCGAACCACGTCAACATGAGCGGCACCCGTTGCCGCGCTGGGTCCATTAGTCAGCAAGACAAACTGACGCACTCGGTGCAGAGGACCTCGGTCAGGTGGGACGTTCCTGGGACTGTGTTTGTCGTTTGCCCGATCACGAGGCGCGCGACCGCCTACTACGGGGATTCGATCTCATCAAGCACGGCGACCGAAGTGACCGCGACCGGGTTGAAGGCCGAGGTCAAGGACTTTAATTCGGGAGAGTCGGTGCGCTGCACACCGTTCGCGCAATCGATCGGCGGCAGCATCGTTTGGGGCACCTCCCGCTACGCGTGCTCCACCGCCGGGGGGTGCACCAGCACGCCGGCGGGGTCCTACACGACTCTTACCGGTGAATTCGACACCCTCTCCTGGAGCAACCCTTTCACGTCGCAGACCTCGGTTCAGTGGGGTCTGTCCTGCACCATGCCAGGTAGCTCCAGCATCGGCTCCTACGAAGCAACGGTCTCTTCGAATTGACAGGTGAACGGCATGAAGAAGATCACAATCATGGCGCTCGTCGCCGCAGCTCTCTCGTTGAGCCATTCGGCGCTCGCGACGCACAAATCCTGGCTGATGAAGAACGGGGGGGCAGAGTGTACATTCGCGTACCCGCTCGCCACCGATCGGATGGATTCGAGCGGTGCGATTTACAACTCCGACACCTCGGAGCGCAGCGTCATCTGCCCGGTCGCCTTGTCGGGCCGCTGGGGCTCGAACGGGACGCCGGCGTTCAACGCCAAGCGCTGGGCGGATGCGCTCTCGGCGATCGTCTACTTCGATCGCAGAGGAGCGGGGACGCGGACGGTGAGCTGCTTTGCCGCGATGCGCGCCTCCGATAGCTTTGTTTACTACAGCGCCTCGGTCTCGGACACCGGCGGCTCCGGCGTCGGTCGGCTCGACGTGGCGGGGTCGACGAGCGGCGGTGGCCAGTGGGCGGGCGGTACGGGCAACGGCACCACGCTGGAGGCCCATGAGGATACCGTCGTGAAGGGCCTGGAGTTCGTGTGCTCGGTGCCCGAACGAACGGCGATCCTCGGTTACAAGGCCAAGCTCTGCCAGCTCACTGGTGACTGCACTCACGGAAGCGGCGATCCAGAGGACGACACCACCACATCGACCATGGGGAACTACGTTCAGACGAGCGGCGTCGAATGTTCGCCGGCGGGCACGGAAGGTGCGATCGTGACCGTCCATCGGAACGGGGGTGGGGTCACGAACCTCGGGAGCTCTCCCGTCGACATCTTCTGCCCGATCGCTCCACCCTCGGACGACAGTCGGGAGCATAATCGCAGCGTCACAGCCACGACGGTCTACTACTCGGATGTCTACAACACGGCTGCCTCGAACTCGAACTCCTGCGTGGGCGGCGCGACTTGCCCGAGCTGCCGGCTCATGTGGTATGATAGGGATGGAATCATGCAAGATACCGGCGCGCTTTCGAAGATTGCCGGCGTTCGTGAGTTGTACCAGGGAGCCGCCTCGCAGCTTATCGGTAAAGAGCTACAGTTCGGGGTGATGTGCCGGACGCCGCCGAATTTGACGATCGAAGGGATCACCTCTCTCGTGACCGTGAGTGATATCTCAGGCGGAATTTGAACGTCGTGGGTTCTGCTGTCGAAGAGGAAGCCGGTGAGGAACTCAGAGACATCTCCAAGCTTCACATCGCGCGACGCGCTCGAGGCGACGGAGAGCGCTGCGTGCCGAGCCGGCGCCCCGCCCGGCGCGAGCCCGCGCCTCCGGGCAAGGCGCTTCACCCGGCGCGGGCGAGCTCGTCTCGCGCCGCTGCCGTGAGCTCGAGCGAGCGCACGCGCGCGGCGTGATCGAAGATCGGCGAGCTCACGATGAGCTCGTCGGCGCGGGTGCGGGTGATGAAGGCGTCCAGCCCGCGCCGCACGGTCTCGGGCGAGCCGACGACCGAGCAGGACAGCGACTGCTCGAGGCCGGCGCGGTCCAGGGGGCTCAGGTCGCGCTCGAAGTCGTCGGACGGCGGAGGAAAGGGCCCCGGCCGGCCACGGCGCAGGTTGACGAAGGCCTGCTGGAGCGAGGTCCACAGCCGGCGCGCCTCGTCGTCGGTGCCGGCGGCGACCACGTTGATCCCCAGCATGACGCGGGGCTCTGCGAGCTCGTCCGAGGGGCGGAACTCCCTGCGGTACAGCGCGATCGCCTGCATCATCTGGCCCGGCGCGAAGTGCGAGGCGAAGGCGTAGGGGAGGCCGAGCGCCGCGGCGAGCTGCGCGCCGAAGAGGCTGGAGCCGAGGATCCAGATCGGTACGCGGAGCCCGGCGCCGGGCACGGCCTGCACCGGCTGGCCAGGCTCCGCCGGGCGGAAGTAGCCCATCAGCTCCAGGACGTCCTGGGGGAAGCCGTCGGCGTCGCCGGCCAGGTTGCGCCTGAGCGCGCGGGCGGTGATCGGGTCGGAGCCCGGAGCGCGCCCGAGGCCCAGATCGATGCGCCCCGGAAAGAGCGACGCCAGCGTGCCGAACTGCTCGGCGATCACGAGCGGGGCGTGGTTCGGCAGCATGATCCCGCCCGCGCCGACGCGGATCGTCGAGGTGCCGGCGGCCACGTGCGCGATCACGACCGACGTCGCGGCGCTGGCCACGCCGCCCATGTTGTGGTGCTCGGCCAGCCAGTAGCGGTGATAGCCGAGCCGCTCGGCGTGGCGCGCGAAGTCGAGCGAGTTGCGGAGGGCCTGTGCGGCGTCTCCGCCCTGGACGATCGGGGCAAGGTCGAGAACGGAGAAAGGAATCATGTTGGACACCTCGCCAGACTGTTGCACGCCACGGACGGTTGCGGCAGCGCTGGGGGACCGGCGCGGCTCGTGGCGGTCTCCGCGCGAGAGCGCGGCGAGGAGGCGCCCCCCGCCAGCGCGCGCCCCCGCCAGCGCGCCCCGCGGCGCGTCGCCCCGCGGCGCTCGAGCCGTCTGGAACGCCATGACGCGGCCGCGCCCGCTGTATTACGCTCGGCTCGTGCGCCGTTCGTCCTCGCCGCTGCGCCGCCTACCGCAGGTCCTGCTCGTCGTCGCCGCCTCGGCCGCCGCTGTCGCGTCGCCCGGGGGAGCGGCCGCGACCCTCTGGCCCAACGTGCCCGAGCAGATCGCGCGTGCGCTCACGTCGGGCGACGCCCTGGAGCGGCGCCTGGCCGCGACCCGCGTGGGCGAGCTCGCCCCGGAGACGGCGATCAGGCTGATCCAGCGAGGCATGAGCGACCCCGACGTCGAGGTGCGGCTGCACCTCGCCGGGGCGGCCGTGCGCCTCCGGATGCCGCGCGCGGGGGACCTCGTGATCGAGTGGCTCGGCGAGGGCGACGCGCGCCTGCGGCTCGCGGCCTGCGACGTGATCCGCGCGGCGCCCACGGACCGCTCCGTCGTCGCGCTCGGGCGGGTGCTCGGCGATCCCGACCCGCACGTGCGCCTCGCCGCCGCGACCGCGATGGGCGCGGCGGGGCTCCCGGACGCGGTCTCGCCGCTGCTCGGTCACCTCGACGACACCGCGCCGGAGGTGCGCGCGGAGGTCGCGCGCGCGCTCGGCAGGATCGGCGACGCGCGCGCCGTCGTGCCGCTGATCGGCAAGGTGCAGGACTCGGTGCCGGAGGTCCGCAAGGCCACGGCGCGCGCGCTCGGAGAGCTCGGAGACCCGCGCGCGGTCAGCGCGCTGCTGCTCGCGCTCCAGGACGCATCCCAGGACGTGCGCGTCGAGGCGGTGACCGCCCTCGGCCGGCTGCGCTCGGACGACGCGACGTCGGCGATCGCCGATCTCGTCACGGCGTCGCCGGGGGCCGCGGGCGCGTTCCCGGGGGCGCGGCCGTCCGACAGCGCCACCTCGAGCAACGACGTGCGGGAGGCGGCGCTCCGGGCGCTCGGCCGCATCGGCTCCGACGCGGCCGTGAAGGCGCTGCTCGCGGCGCTCGCGAAGGACAACCCCGCGGCGCCGCGCTCCGCGGTGCGCGACGCCCTCGTCAGCGCCGGCGCCGCGGCCGTCCCCGCGCTCGTCGCGGCGCTCGCGGCCGCGCCGTCGGCCAACACCGCCGCGGGCGCCGCCCTCGTGCTCGGCGAGCTCAAGGCCAGGGAAGCGCTGCCCGCGATCGAGCGGGGGATGCAGCGGGGCGTCGTCCCGCTCCGGCACGGGCTGCGCGCCCTCGGCGCGCTCGGCGATCCCGCGGCGCTGCCCGGCGTGCTGGAGCTGCTCGGCGACGCCGACCCCGCGGTCCGCGCGGAGGCCATCCGCGCCGCGGCCGCGCTGCTCGATCCAGCGCGGCCCGACGGGCGCGCGGTGGACCCGGCGCGCGCCCTGCTGGTCGACCCGGCGACCGCGCCCGACGAGAAGCTCGCCCTCGTCCAGCTGCTCGGGCGCACCGGCTCGCCGCGCGCGCAGGCGGCGCTGCTGCCGCTCGCCAAGGCGCGCTCCACGCCGCTCCGCCTCGCCGTGATCGAGGCGCTCGGGGCCGCGCGCGCGGCCGGGACGCTCGGCGCGGCTGTCGACGCCGCCCTGCTCGCGGCGCTCGACGACGAGTCGGCCGACGTGCGGCTCCGGGCGGCGATCGCGCTCTCCCGCGTCGCCGGCCCAGGCAGCGCCCGGCCGCTGCTCCAGCGCCTCACGGTCGCGGCGGAGCAGGACCGCGGCGCGCTCGGCATCGCCCTCTCGGGCGCCCTGTCGCGCGCGGACGGCGCGACGGACGCGAAGGCCGCGAACGACGCGAACGACGCGAACGACGCGAGCGGCGCGAGCGGCGCGAGCGTCAAAGGCCTCGTCCACGAGGTCGCGGCCGCGATCGCGAGCGCGCCGGACGCCGCGCGCGACGCGCTGATCGAGGGGCTCGGCCGCATGCCGGGGCAGGCCGCGGGCGCCGCGCTCGCGCGGATGGCCTCGGCGGCGCCCATCGACGATCGCCGCAAGATCGCCGAGGCGCTCGCGGGGCACCCGGAGGCCGCCGCCGCGCTCCGCAAGCTCGCGGGTGACCCGGATCCCGGCGTCCGCGCCAACGCGGTCTGGTCGCTGGGCGCGGCGGGGGACAAGGACGCGCTGCCGCTGCTCCTGCCGCTCCTCAAGGACCCCGACGCCGCCGTGGCGGGCAACGCGGCGGGCGCGATCGGGCGCGCCGCCGGCCGGGCCGGGCAGCCGGCCCGCGCGGCCGCGGCGCTCTGCGCGGCGCTCCCCGACGCGCGCCCCTACGTGCGGGCCAACGCGCTCGCGGCCCTCACCGTGGCCGGCGCCCGCTGCGACGGCGACGCGGCCCGGGACCTGCTCGCGCGCGACCCCGCGGAGGCGGTCCGCCTCGCGGCCGCCGACCACCTCGCGCGGAGCGGCGCCGACGACGATCGGCGCGCGCTCGCCCGCTGCGCCGCCGAGGACAGGAACGCCACGGTCGCCGGGCGCTGCGCCCGCGCCGCGCCGCCCCGCGCGCCGGCCGCCGGCGCCGAGGACGTCGCGGTCTTCATCGTCCCGTTCGACGCGGGCCGGGGCGGCTCGGTCCGCGACGCGCCGGCCCCGCGCGCCCCCTTCGCGCTCGTGCGCGCGGACGGGCTCATGCGCCTCGGCGTCGCGGACCGGCGCGGAGAGATCTTCGAGCGCGGCGCTCCCCGAGGGCCGATCCGCCTGACCGTCCCGGCCCCGCTCGTGAAGTGAGCCCGCGCCCGCCGCGCTGAGCCGGACACCATGCGAACCCGACCCGACGTCGAGCTCCGGATGTCCAGGACCGTCCACCCGGGCGACGTCGTCCTGGTCGAGCTGGTGCTCCGCTGCCGCGGGAGGACGCCGGTCGACGCGATCGCGCTCCACCTGGAGGGCATGCAGGTCGCCCGCGTCGAGGAGCGCGTCCTCGTGCCGCCCCACTTCCTCTCGCTCGTCGCCCGCGTCTCGGGGGCGACGACGCTCCCGGAGGGCGAGCAGCGCTACCGCGCGAGCTTCCCGCTCCCGGACGACGCGCCCTGCTCCTACCTCGGCACGCGCGCCGAGATCCGCTACGGCATCACGCTCTCCATCGCGATCCCGTGGTGGCTCGACGTCCAGGAGTCCTACGAGGTGCTCGTCACGCCCCGCCCCGTCACCCGCCCGGCCCGGTCGCCGGCCGCGGGGACCACGGCGCGCGGCGACAGCCCCTTCGTCGAGGTCTCGCTCGACGATCGCGTCTTCGCGCCGGGCGACGAGATCTCGGGGGCGGTGGCCCTCGGCAACGTGCAGGGCCGCGGCGTGCGCGGGATCGAGATCTCGCTGGTCGGCGTCGAGCGCCTCCTCAGCGCCGACCGCTCCGCGCCGAACCGCGCGACCGAGGCGCACCGCTTCACCGCCTTCCGCCGCGCGGACAGCCGCGACGAGGGGCGGGAGCTGCCCTTCCGGTTCCGGATCCCCCGCTCGGTCGCGCCGTCGTTCGACGCCGGCTGGGTCGCCCTCGTCTGGGGGCTCGAGGTGCGCGTCGATCTCGCGCGCGCGGACGGCGTCGTCCACACGACGCCGCTCGTGCTCGGCGTCTTCGACAGCCCGCCCGGCCTCGGCGCGATGCGGCGGCAGATCGGCTCCGGGAGGTGGCGCGCCGTCTGGGAAGCGGTCGGCGCGCGCCACGGCCTGTCCCTCGACGCGCTGGAGCTCCGCCTCTCGGGCACGCTCTCCGGCGCCGCGGCGTCGGTGTGGATCGACGCGGGCTCCTCGTCGAGCGGCGCGCTCGTGGGCGAGCTGCGCTGGCCCTCGTGGGGGCTCGACCTGGAGGTCGGCGTGAAGCGCTTCCTGCTCGCGCTGTCGTCCGAGGACGACGAGGGCTTCGGCCGCCGTTACCGCGTGCGGGGGCGCGATCCCGGCCAGGTGCGCGCCGTGATCGCGGGGCCGCTGCGCCGGGCGCTGCTCGCCTTCGACGACGTCCGGCTGGACGACGAGCACGTGTCCGTCCGGTCGCGGACGCCGGGCCACGATCAGCCCTGGCTCGGCGCGTTCCTGGAGCACCTCGCCGCGCTGGCGGCCGAGATCGGCGCCGCGAAGAAGCGCATCCCGCCGCCCACGCCGATGGCGGGGATGCGCGCGGCCTGGGAGCGGTTCGCGGCCGAGGTCCACGGCCGCTTCGAGGTGGGCCGCATGCGCATCCGGGACGCGCAGGTCGACGGCGCGACGTTCCACGTCGACACCTGCTTCGAGCGAGGCCCCCACCCCGAGCGCTCCGAGATCACGCTGGTGGTGGATCCGCCCCTCGACGCGGGGCTCGATCCCGACGATCCCGAGCAGCTGCGCGCCGCCTCGCCGAGGGCGCGCGAGGCGGTCAAGGGCCTGCAGGCCCGCACGCGCGCGCTCCGGATCGCCCCGCACGCCATCGTGATCACGCTGCCGGCCCCGCTCGAGGACCCCGCCACCCTGCGCGATCTGCTCGGCGAGCAGCTGCACGTGGCGGCGCTCCTGCGCGGCCCGCGCGCCGCCCGCCCGTACCGCTGAGCGGCGAGGAGCGGGCGCCCGGGCGGGGGGCAGCACCCTGGAACCGGGAATCCCCCTAGGGCGCGCGGCTCGCTGATTTCCACACAAAACGCTGGCGGATCCGGGCTAGAGTCCCCGCCCATGCTCGACAAGCTTTCTCGCGAAGAACGCCTCCAGCTGATGCGGTTCATCTGTTCGTTCGCCTGGGCTGACCTCCAGGTGCGCGACCAGGAGCGCGAGTTCGTGCGCAAGATGATCCTGCGGCTCCACCTGGACGCGGAGGAAGCCAAGCAGGTGCGCGGCTGGCTCGAGGTGCCGCCCGCGGCCGACGACGTGGATCCGATGAAGATCCCGCGCGCGCACCGGCAGCTCTTCCTGAACGCCGCGCGCGAGATGATCTCGTCCGACGGCGAGATCGGCGAGGAAGAGCGCGAGAGCCTGAGCCTCCTGGATCAGCTCACGCGCTGACGCGGGCGGGGGGGCGACGGATGACGGACGACGGACGGCTGAGGAGCCGGTGAGCGGTGGAACGATGAGCACGATGGCGCAGGGAGGGGCCGGCGAGGGCCGGACCCCCGCGGAAATGGGAGCGAGCTCGGCCGAGAAGCCCTGGGTCGGCGTGATCATGGGCGGCAAGAGCGACTACGAGCACCTCGCGGTCACGAGCGAGCTGCTCACGCAGCTCGGCATCCCGCACGAGGTGCGCGTCGTCTCGGCGCACCGCACGCCGGACCGGATGTTCGAGTACGCGAGCACGGCCGCGGAGCGCGGGATCGAGGTGATCATCGCCGCCGCCGGCGGCGCCGCCCACCTGCCCGGGATGGTCGCCGCGAAGACGGTGCTGCCCGTCATCGGCGTGCCCATCCCCGCCACGGCGCTGAACGGGATGGACGCGCTGCTCTCGATCGTCCAGATGCCGAAGGGCGTCCCCGTCGCCACGATGGCGATCGGCAAGCCCGGGGCGGCCAACGCGGCCCTGTTCGCGGCGGCGGTCCTGTCGGGCAAGCACCCGGAGCTCCGCGAGCGCCTCGCCGCCTTCCGCGGCGCCCAGGAGGCGGCGGTGCTACGCGACTCGGTCATCGTCTAGCTCGTCAGGCCTCGTCAGGCCTCGTTTCGGTCCCCCTCTACAGGTCCTCCGGAAATGCCCATCGCTCCCGGCTCCACGCTCGGTATCCTCGGTGGCGGCCAGCTCGGCCGCATGACGGCGCTGGCCGCCCGCACGCTCGGGTACAAGGTCCACGCCCTCGACCCTGACCCGGACTGCCCGGCCCGTTCGGTGCTCGATCACTGCATCGTCGCCTCGTTCGACGACGTGGCGCAGGCGGCCGAGCTCGCGTCGCAGTGCGACGTGGTGACGCTCGAGATCGAGAAGGTCGCAACGGACGGCCTCGTCGCCGCCGCCCGGTTCGCGCCGGTGCGCCCGTCGGCCGACGTGCTGGCCATGGTGCAGGATCGCGGCGTCCAGAAGGGATGGCTCTCGCGCAACGGCTTCCCGGTGGGGCCCTTCCGCGAGGTCGCGACGAGCGAGCAGCTCCTCGAGGCGACGCGCGCCATGGGCGGGGCGTGCTTCGTGAAGTCGTGCGTCGGCGGGTACGACGGCCGCGGCCAGCTGCGGCTCTCGGGGGACGCGGGCTTGGACGATGGCGGCGGCGGCGGTCTCGAGGGTGAGGCCGCAGCGCTCTTCGCGTCGCTCGGCGGGCAGCGCTGCGTGGTCGAGCAGGCGCTCGACCTCGAGGCCGAGCTCTCGGTGCTCGTCGCGCGGAGCCCGAGCGGCAAGCTCGCGGTCTACCCGCCGGCGCTGAACCACCACGTCGACCAGATCCTCGACTGGTCGCTGCTGCCAGGCCCGCTCTCGGCCGCGGTGACGGGGCAAGCGGTCCAGATCGCGCTCGACCTCGCGGTCGGCCTGCGCGTCGAGGGGCTGCTCGTCGTCGAGCTCTTCCTGCTCAAGGACGGCCGCCTGCTCATCAACGAGCTCGCCCCGCGGCCCCACAACAGCTACCACGCCTCCGAGGTCGCCTGCGCGACGAGCCAGTTCGAGCAGGCGGTCCGCGCCGTGTGCGACCTGCCGCTCGGCTCGGTCGAGATCGTCCGCCCCGCGGCGATCCTCAACCTGCTCGGCGACGTGTGGCTCGGCGGCGCGCCGCCGCCGTTCGAGGCCGCGCTGGAGATCCCGGGCGTCCGGCTCCACCTCTACGGCAAGCGGGTCGCCCGCCCCGGCCGCAAGATGGGCCACCTCTCCGCCACGGGCCGCACGCCGGAGGAGGCGCTCGTCGCCGCGAAGCTCGCGATGGCCCGGCTCTCGGCCCAGGCTGGGCTGCCGCTCCCCCCCGGGCGCTGACGCGCCGCCGGCGGGCCTCCGCCGGCGCACGACGCTCTCCACGGCTGCCCAGGGTGGCGCGGCGCGCGCCGCGCCACCACGTCGACGGTCGACGGACTCGTCCCGTTCGCGTCGATTCATGAGCCGCCGGTGAGCCGCGGCGCAACTGCATGTTCGGGACGGCCCTGGAGAGTAGGGAGGTGTGTTCTCGCGTGCTCAGGTTCGGTGTCGCCTGCGGCGTGGCGGGCGTCCGGGCGCGACGGCGACGCCGCGGCCGCGCGCGGCGATCTCGGCGGATTCAATGGTCTCGAGCGCTCGTGCGGAGACATCTCACGGTGTCTTCGTCCACAGGGGCAACGCACGCTGGCCGGGGCGGAATCACGCGCACTGGCTATCAGGACGAAACATCGATATAGGATGCATTTGATCTGAACACACGCCCTGGACTTCGACGAATATCTCGCACAGAGGCGCCGTTGTGGCATGTTCGATTCTCAACAGGTCACGACCGTGGAGACTCCGGCCGTGCCCCTGCTTGCAACCCTGTCCATCTCGGGCGGCGTGACCGCCCGAGGAGGAGCAAGTCGATGAAAAGAACCTCATTCATGGTGTTGGCGTGCGTGGCGGGCGGGCTGGGCAGCGTGTCGTGCGGGGGGGCGGACGCGGGCGACGACGCCACGCACGAGACTGAGCCCCAGTTCTCTGTCGACGCGGAGGGCGGGGTCTTCACCGGGGATGATGGATTCAAGATCGAAGTGCCTCCGGGGGCCGTCAGCGCGGCGACGGAGCTCACCATCGAGAACATCGTGGACGCCCGGGAGGGCGCGGTAGGCCCCACGTACCGCCTCGGTCCGGAGGGGCAGACGTTCGCCAAGCCGATCAAGCTCACGCTGCCGATCACCGTGGAGCTCGAGGCGGAGCTCGGGGAGGATACCGTCCTCGATGCCTACGGCTTCTCCGCGCCGACGGGCTCCGACGTCTTCACGCCGCTCGAGCAGCACGAGGTCTCTGCCGCGGAGCTGATCACGGAGACCACTTCCGTGGGCACCTTCTACGCCGGGATGATCCCGGCGGGGGTGATGGCGAGCCAGCACGCCTACCCGATGGCGCTCGCGGCCGACGACACCTACCTCTACTTCGCGAGCGGCGGCACCGAGTCCACCGCGCCCGCGGACTCGAACGACGGCTACATCTATCGCGTCGAGCCGGGCTCGACCGAGGTGGAGGCGATGACCCCCGCGGACCCGGACCCCAAGGCGCTGTGGGTCAACGCCTCCCACGTGTACTGGGCGAGCGGCGGAGACAACGATCCGGTCATCCCTTCGGCGCTCAAGCGCGTCGACAAATCGACCCTGGCGATGGAGACGCTGGTCGAGATCGGCTACGTGCTGAGCGTCACCGGAGACGAGTCGTCCGTCTATTTCGGAGATGGTGACGGACACAACATCTACAAGCTGCCCCTCGACGGCGGCGACCCCGTCGTCCTCGCGCAAGACGCCGGCGCGCCGGAGTACCTGGCGCAGGACGCAGAGAACATCTACTGGACGGGTGGCTCCCGGACGAACAAGGTCTACAAGGTGGCGAAGTCGGGCGGGGACGTGACCGTCATCGCCGAGAACGAGGGGGAGCCGGCCGGGATCGCGGTGGACGCGGAGTTCGTCTACTGGGCCAACGCCGGCGACGGCGGCGTGTTCAAGGCGCCGATCGCCGGAGGGGCGAAGACGCTGATCTACCAGGGGGGCTCGATGGGCGGGCTGGCCCTCAGGGGCTCGACGCTCTTCTCGACGGACATGAGCCGGAACCGCAGCGTCCAGGCCCATGATCTCGTGGAGAACAAGACCACCGTGCTCGCGCTCGGCCAGCACTTCGCCTGGCGCATCATCGCCCCCGAAGGTCAGGACGTGTTCTGGACCAACGGCGGTGACTATCGCTTCGAAGGACAGATCGTGTCCTACCGCGCTCCTTGAGCGCGCGCCTCCGGCGGCGATGCCGGGCAGCATGACAGCAGGGGCGAACGCCAGGTCGCGCGATTCGTGGGCCGCCGATTTGTGAGCCGCCCATGAGCCGCGGCGCGACTGCTCACCCGGGACCAGCGTGACGGGCAGGGGGGGTCCCACTCGCTCATGCCTGGCTTCGCTTCCAGCGATCCTGGGGCTCTGCTGTTGCGTGAAAGCGACGGCGGCGCCGGGGCCGCGGGCGGCGAGCTCGGCAGAGTCAATCGTCATCAATCGTCTTCACTCCCAGCGCGGAGAGCGCTCACGGCGTCTTTGTCTTCATGGCGAGCGCATGTTGGCCGAGGCGGAACCACGCGCGTTGGCCGCCGGGACGGACCATCGACCCAGGAAGCCGTTGATCCGAAAGCACCCGATCCCAGCTCCAACGACCCTCTCGTGAGAGGCGCCGCTGCGGCATGCTCGCGTCTCATCGGCTCGCGACCGTGGAGACTCCGGTCGTGCCCCTGCTTGCAACCCTGTCCATCATGGGCGGCGGCGACCGCCCGCGGAGAAGCAAGTCGATGAAAAGAATCTCATTCATGGTGCTGGCGTGCGCGGCGGGCGGGCTGGGCGGCGTGTCGTGCGGGGGGGCGGAGGCGGACGACGCCACGCAGGGGACCAAGCCGCAGTTCTCCGTCGACGCGCAGGGCGGCGTGTTCACCGCGAGGGACGGGTTCACGATCGAGGTGCCGCCTGGCGCGGTCAGCGCAGCGACGGACATCACCATCGAGCGCGTCGAGGACGTGCGCGAGGGCGGGGTGGGGCCCATGTACCTCCTCGGCCCGGAGGGGCAGACGTTCGACAAGCCGGTCTCGCTCACGTTGCCGATCACCGTCGAGCTCGAGGCAGAGCTCGGCGAAAACACCTTCCTCGACGTTTATGCCTTCACCGCGCCGGCCGACTCCGACGACTTCACGCGGCTCGAGCGTCATGACGCTTTCCCTGCCGGCGTCGTCACGGAGACCCCGCATTTCTCCCGCTTCCAGGCCGGGATGGTCCCGCCGGCGGCGATGGCGAGCCAGCACGCCTACCCGATGGCGCTCGCGGCCGACGACACCTACCTCTACTTTGCGAGCGGCGGGACCGAGGCCACCGCGCCCGCGGACTCGAACGACGGCTACATCTATCGCGTCAAGCCGGGCACGACCGAGGTGGAGGCGATGACCCCCGCGGATCCGGACCCCAAGGCGCTGTGGGTCAATGCCTCCCACGTGTACTGGGCGAGCGGCGGAGACAACGATCCGATCATCCCTTCGGCGCTCAAGCGCGTCGACAAATCGACCCTGGCGATGGAGACGCTGATCGAGATCGGCTACGTGCTGAGCGTCACCGGAGACGAGTCGTCCGTCTATTTCGGCGATGGCGACGGACATAACATCTACAAGATGCCGCTCGACGGCGGCGAGCCCGTCGTGCTCGCAGCCGACGCCGGCGCGCCGGAGCATCTGGCGCAGGACGCCGCGAATATCTACTGGACCGGCGGCGCCACGACGAACAAGGTCTACAAGGTGGCGAAGTCGGGCGGGGACGTGACCGTCATCGCCGAGAACGAGGGGGAGCCGGCCGGGATCGCGGTGGACGCGGAGTTCGTCTACTGGGCCAACGCCGGCGACGGCGGCGTGTTCAAGGCGCCGATCGCCGGAGGGGCGAAGACGCTGATCTACCAGGGGGGCTCGATGGGCGGGCTGGCCCTCAGGGGTTCGACGCTCTTCTCGACGGACATGAGCCGGAACCGCAGCGTCCAGGCCCATGATCTCGTGGAGAACAAGACCACCGTGCTCGCGCTCGGCCAGCACTTCGCCTGGCGCATCATCGCCCCGGAAGGTCAGGACGTGTTCTGGACCAACGGCGGTGACTACCGCTTCGAAGGCGAGATCGTGTCCTACAGCGCTCCTTGAGCGCGCCGCGCCGACCCGCTGCGCCGGTGTCGGCTGCTTTACGCGTTGACCGTGTCCGGCGTCCTGGCGTAGTTCTTCTCATTCGATGCAGATCACCCTGTCGCGGGCCCGGCTCCAGGTCGCGCTGCTCGCCGTGATGGCGGTGATCGCGGGCGCCGGGCTCGCCGTCGAGGTGCTCAAGCCGCTCCTCCACCTGAGGAGCCAGAGCGGCGTCGTCCCGTTGTTCTCGCTGAGCTACGAGCAGAACGTGCCCACGTGGTACACCTCGTCACTGCTGTTCGTGTGCTCACTCACGCTCGCTGTCATCGCCGTCGGCGCCCGGCGCACGGGCAAGTTCGTGAAGCACTGGTGGGGGCTCTCCGCGGCGTTCCTCTACATCTCGCTCGACGAGGTGGTCGAGATCCATGAAGCGGCGAGCTCCTGGCTCGATCTGGGCGGGGTGCTGTACTTCAGCTGGGTGATCCCGGCGGCCGCCGCGGTGGCGGCGTTCGTGGTCGCATACCTCCGGTTCCTCTCGCACCTCCCGCGAGATACGCGGAATCGATTCCTCCTCTCGGGCGGGATCTATGTCACCGGGGCCCTCGTCCTGGAGCTGCCGCTCGGGTACTGGACCGAGCGGGCCGGGAGCGACAACCTGATCTACGCGCTCATCGACTTCGTGGAGGAGTCGATGGAGATGCTCGGCGTGAATCTCTTCCTGCTCTCGCTCGTCGATCACCTCGCCGTGCAGGGATGGACGATCGGCTTCTCGCCAGCAGCACCGGAGCCGCGGCCCGCGGCGGCACCTCGTCCCGCATGAGCGCACGGGCCGAGCCCGCGTCCGCTGCGCTGCTCGGTGTAGGCCGGGCCGCGTACATCGTCGGCCCCTTGTATGACTGGGCCTTCTTCCTGCTCCCGCCGCTCGTCGCGCTCGCCGCGGGCGCCCTGATCGCGGGGACGCCGTTCGCCGACGCGAGGTTCAGGCTTCACGGGGAGAAGGTCACCTGGGCGGGGCTCTTCATCGGCACGCTCATCCATGGCCACCTCGCCGCGGTGCTGCTCCGGAGCCACGGCAACGCGGACATCTTCCGGCGGCATCGGCTCCGCTTCCTCGTGGCGCCGGTCGCCCTGTTCGCCGCGATGATGCTGTCCATGTGGGCCGTCGCCTGCGTGTCGGTCCTCGTGGTGTTCTGGGACGTCTACCACTCGGCGCTCCAGACATTCGGCCTCGGGCGCATCTACGACGCGCGCGCGGGGAACGCGCCGGCGCTCGGCCGCCGGCTGGATCTGTGGCTCAACCTCGTCCTCTATGCCGGCCCCATCCTGGGCGGCGCGACGATGCTCCTCCACTTCCAGAGCTTCGACGCCTTCGAGGGCGTGGGCCCCGCCTTCTTCACCGCCGTCCCTGCGCTGATGACGTCGAGCCACCGCGTCCTCAGCTGGGCCGTCATCGCCGCGGGCACGTCGTACCTGCTCTATTACGCGCTCGCTTACCGAGGGATGGTCCGGCGGGGTTATCGGGTGTCGTTCCCCAAGGTGTGGCTGCTCGTCAGCACGGGGCTCTGCTCGATCTACACGTGGGGTTTCAACCCCTGGGGACAGGCCTTCTTCATCATGAACCTGTTCCACGCCGTGCAGTACCTGGCGCTCGTCTGGTGGTCGGAGGGCGGCCGCCTCCGCCGCCGGCTGCGCCTCGACGCGCTCCGGGCCGGCACGCCGATCGCGGTGGCGGTCTTCCTCGGGGGTGTCCTTGTGTACGGGGTCTGGGCCGAGCTCGCGCCGGCGGAGGACCGCGCGCTGTGGTCGATCACGCAGACCGTCGCGCTGATGCACTTCTGGTACGACGGCTTCATCTGGTCCGTGACGCGCAAGCAGGTATGAGGCGATCGCGCCTTCGAGAGGTCACCAGAGAGGGGTGTATGCGAATCCAACGTTGTCTCCGGTCCATGGTCGTCGCGCTCGGGGTCGCCTCCGCGGCGCTCGTCTCGTCCGCTTGCAGCAAATCGCCGCAGATCACGGCGGAGAGCATCGAGGACAACTGGGCGCTGACGGAGCAGCACGAGCCCGGGTCCGTCGTCATGACGGTGGCGCAGGACGGGCAGGTGACGGCGCTGGTGAAGGATCGCGACGGCAAGCCCATCGCGGCGGATGTGTCGGGCAGCGTCTCGGTCAAGGTGCCTGGCAAGGGCGGAGCCCCCATGAGCGCGGCGCTCGTGCCAGAGCCCAAGTCGGGGGGCGTGCTGCTCGCCAAGCTCCCGCCGCTCGAGGACGACCTGACCGAGGTCAGCTACGAGCTCAAGGTGAAGGGCGAGCCGTTCAAGGGGGTGCTGCACGTGCCCCGCGGCGGGACCCGGGAGCTCCAGGAGAGCGCCAGGGAGCACCAGACAACCCAGCTCGACGGGACCAAGGGGCCGAACGGGGGCGTGCTCCAGCCGGTCGGAGACGACATCGTGGAGATCGTCGCCGACAAGGAGAGCGGCGATCTGCGCGTGTACGTGCTGGATCTCAACCTCAAGCCGGTGCCGATCGGCGAGCGCGAGATCAAGCTCGCGGTCCAGACGGCGTCGGGGCCGGACGTCATCGTGCTCGCGCCCGGGCCCGATCGGCTCTACTTCACCGGCAAGCTCAACGTGAAGGTCAATCCGACCAAGGTCACGGTGGTGCTCAAGGAAGGCGGGCACACGCACGTGGTCCTCTGCGGTTACCGTCCAGGCGCGGTGATCGTGGTCGGCCCGAGCGCGCCCATGATCGGCATCCTGGTGGCGACCACGTGGGCCGTGAAGGTCGACGTCAGGCCGACCGTGGTGGTGCACGACGACGATGACGACGACGGCCGGGTTCTCGTCATCCACAAGCACAAGCACAAGCACAAGCACAAGGGCAAGGGGCACTGGAAATGACCGGGGAGGAGGGCGCCGCGCTCGGACGGGGCGCGCCGACGCGGTAAGGTGGCGGCGCGGCGCGCCCGCGCCTCAGCCGACGGAAAGCCCTCTCCCATGACCGAAGCGCCCGAGATCCCCGACCTCTCCCCCGACGACTGCCACCCCAGGGCAGCCGCTGCCCTCGCCGACCCGTTCTTCTGGTCGCTCACCGACGAGACCGCTCCGTTCGGCAACGAGACCGCGCACGAGACCCTCACCGCCTTCCGCGACTTCCGCGACGAGCACCCGAAGAAGAGCCCGATCGAGCTCCTCGACGAGCTCCTCGAGCGCTGGGAGGTCGGCAATGCCGGCTGGGACGCCGTGGACGCGGCCGAGGTCGAGGCGCTCGGCGAAGAGGACGAGTACGGCCTGCTCACCCGCGACGAGGCGATCCTCGCCCTGGCCTTCAGCCAGATCGTCGTCGAGGGCAGGCTCGATCCGGAGGTCCGCCGCCGCGCGCTGCTGGCGCTGGCCCGGCAGGCGCTCCCCGCGCTGCTCAGCGCCTACGAGGGGCGCGCCCTGGAGAGGGCGCTGCGGATCGACCGGATGAGGGCGGTCCTCTCCGCTCGCTGGGATTAGGTGAGCGCCTCGGCGCCCCTGCGGCGCCGACGGCTAGAACAACGATCACGTTGAAACCCGGAGAATTTTCACAGGGAGGCGGGGAGGCGGGGAGGAAGAAAAAAAATGAACTTTTCCCTCTTGCCGTCTCTCGCTCCCCGCCTCCCCGTCTCCCTGTGAAATTCTTGCTTTTTCTCGTGGTTTCAACCCGTTTGTCGCTCTAGGGGATCGCCCAGTCCTGCGCGTCCTGTCGGCACCCAGGCCCGCAGTCTTCACCGTTCGGGTACCACGTCCGGTACGCGGGGGTGAAGCTCCGCTCTCCGAGGACCGCGCCGTCCCGCCGTACCACCACGTCGACGCGCGCCGGCGTGCCACGAATCGCGAGCTGTTGCGTGAACTGCCCGGGGGCCGGGACGCAGCTCTGGGAGACGGCGTCGCCGTGCTTCGTCTCCGTGCAGATGGTCACCGCATTGACCGAGACACTGACGCTCGGGCTGCACTGGACGAACACGCCGCTGCCGCCGACGCTCGGCGTGTTCGTCCAGCTGTAGGCGCACGACACCGCGTTGCCGTCCACCGTGAGCTCCAGCGTGTATTCTCCCGCTGCCCAGCTCTTGTTCGCCGTCGCGGCGGTGATGGTGAAGGTGTCGCTACAGGCCATCTCGGTGCATTGCTTCTGGTTCAGGATGCAGCCGGGCATGGCGGAGGCCATGGCGAATCCGGCGGCGAGCGCGGCGGTCGTACGCACGCAGGAGCCGAGCGGGACGAGGGAAAAAAGAGACAAGGTCATGGATCCATCCTCTCTCCGGCGGGACCGCCGTGGATGGAGGCGCTGGCGAAGCAACGCGTAGACCACCTGCGCGGGCGCAAGAAGCCGGCGCTCCTGACGCCTTGTGCCAGGGGCCCGCCGAGCGGCATGACAGGTGTGTCAGGGCAACGAACCCGCGGCTCGGCTGAAGGACGCCCCGGCGCCGCCGGCGCGGCGCGCCTCCAGACCGCGCGGCGGCGCTTCGAAGGGGGCTCCCGCCGGCGCGGATTCGGGTACCGTCAGGCCTTCAGGTGGTCGCGCGTTCGAACGCGAACGCCCGTCCTGCCAGGAGGTTTGCACATGAAGAAGACCTATTCAGGGAGCTGCCACTGCGGCGCGGTCCGCTTCGAGGCCGACATCGACCTGAGCGCTGGAACCAACAAGTGCAACTGCTCTATCTGCACCAAGACGAGAAACTGGAACGTGATCCTCAAGCCGGACGCGTTCCGGTTGCTCGCGGGTGAGGACGCGCTGAGCGACTACCAGTTCGGCATGAAGGCCGGGCACCACCTGTTCTGTCGACACTGCGGCGTGCGGTCGTTCGGGCGCGGATATGTCGAGGCGATCGGCGGCGACTATGTGGCGGTCCAGCTCGCTTCCCTGGACGACGTGGATCTCGCGGAGCTCGTCTCCGCGCCGATCCGGTACGCCGACGGACGCAACAACGACTGGGGCACGCCGCCGGGAGAGACCCGGCACCTGTGAACGGCGCCGCCGCTGGCTGCGGCGGACGGAGGCCCCTCGACGGAGGCGCCGCCGCACGCCGGCGCCCCGGCCGCGCCGTCTTCACCCGTCTTACTTCGCGACCTCTCCCGTCTTCAGATCCAGCTTGAGCTCCCGCACCACCTCCGGCGTGGCGCACACGATCTGCGGCGTCGAGCCCTGCACATCGGTCTTGATCCGCTCCTCCAATTTCTTGGCGAGATCCCAGGTCGGCACGAACGCGGCGAAGAAGCGCTGTCCCATGTCGCGCGTCACCACGAAGCGCGCTGGCGAGAACTCCGTGCGTCCCTTGAGCGCCTTGCGCGTCAGCGGGAAGTCGTAGTCGTCTGGCGCCGTCTTGCTGAACGTGTAGAGCACCACGAGGTTCTGCGGGCACTTCGGCCCGCCGGGCCTGGGCAAGGTCCGGTTCTCCCTGGGCTTCGGCGGCGGCCCCTTCTGGAGCTGGATGCTCCCGGGCGCCGCGCCCGCGGCCTCGCCGGCGCCGCCGTGCTTCAGGATCGCCCCGCCGGCCGCGACCCACACCGCCCCGTCGCTCCCCACGGCCACGTCGCGGGCCTTCACCCCGTCGGGCAGCGGCGCCTGCTCCCAGGCATCGCCCTTGCGCGCGAACAGCGCGCCGTCCGCGAGCGCCCACAGCGTCCCGTCCGGCGCCGCCGACGCGGTGAGCACGCGCGCGCCCTTCGCCGGCGGGTCGATCTTCTTCACCTCCCCGCCCTGGTAGCGGAGCACGCCCCCGTCCACGATCCACGCCTCGCCGTCGCCGGGGCCCGGCAGGATCAACTTGCGCACATCGTCGGCCTTCTCATCGAACGGCGCCGGGATGGGCAGGATGGTCGAGCGTCTCTCGCCAGGCTTCCAGATCTCCAGGGCGCTCTCCCCTTTGCAGTCGAGCCCGTAGCTCAGCGCGGTCCCATCGCGCGTCGCCCCGAATGCCTCCGGGCGGACCTCGGTCTCCGAGTAACGCGATGCCCCTTCGAAGTCGAACCCGCGGCACTCTCCCTTCCTGGGCGCCGGCGTGATCGTCAGTCCCACCCTGGGCCCGCGCAGCGTGACGAACCTCGAGGGGCCGATCATCGTCGGCCCCACCAGCCCCACGAGCGAGCTGCCCATGCTCGCCACCCCGGTGAACCACTGCCCCGCGTCGCTCACGCGCTGCACCCAGCCCTTCGGCCCCAGCGCGTAGTGCTCGGCGACGCCGGTGCGGCCCGTCGTGCCTGTCGCGATCAGGTCGAGCTGGTCGGGATAGCGCCCGTGGACGCCGATCACCGACACCCACCACCCCGGCAGGTGCAGCCGCTTCGGGAACTCGATCTTCCCGTCCTTCAGCACGCCGACGGCGGCGGCCACGGCCTCCTGCTCCCCCTCGAGCATCGTCAGGTTGGAGGTCGACACGAGCAGCGCCCCCTCCACCGGGTGAAGCCGCAGCTCGACCTCCTCCGGGATCTGCGCCACCGGCGCGAACGCCGACTTCGGCGGCGGCGCCGGCTTCGCCGCCTCGTCCGCCTTCACCCCGCCCGCCGCGCCCGGCGCGCCGGCGGTGCTCGATGTGCCCGCCGTGCGTGCCGCGCCCGGCCCCTGCGTCGCGGCCTCCGCGCGCGGCCCGTCCGCGGCCTGCGGCGCAGGCGCAGGTCCGCACCCTGCCATCGCCATCACGAGCCCGCCCAGCCCCCACCACGTCCGTCGCCCGATCATCGCTCGTCCTCCTCCAGGCACGGCCGCGCCGCACTGCCGCGCCGCGCTCCCGTGCTCTCATCCTCGACACGCCGGCTGCCCGGCCGCTTACCACCCCGGACCGCTCGCCACGCCGGGCTGCTTCCCCTCGCGCCGATCCCTCGTTCGCTCATGGCGCGAGCCTCCCCGACGCGACCCGGATCTCGCCCTCGATCTCCGCGTCGCGCAGGTCCACCCCGTTCGGGTGCGCCACCCGCTGGTAGGCCACCTGCCACGCGATCGCGCGCCCCTCGCCGGCGGCCCCGACGTCGAGCTCCACCGTCAGGGGCTCCGCGTGCACCCGATCGTCGGCCACGAGCTTCCGCCCGATCGCCCCGGGCCGCAGCGCGAAATGCCGCGTCAGGTAGCGCTCCGCTTGCCCCAGCACGAGCTCGTCGGGCCCGAGCGCCTCGGCCGACACCTCGAGCCTCCGGAACAGATCCCCCGTCGGAAATGCGTGCCCCGCGTTCGCGGGCGCGAGCGTCACCGCCACGCGCGTCGCCGAGAGCCGCCGCGCCGTCACCGCCACGGCGCTCCGCACGAGCGCCTCGTCCCGCGATCCCGCGAACCGGTGGCCGCGCCGCCCCCCCGGCCCGCGGGGCATGTGGCACGCCGCGCAGGGCTGGTCGGCGGCCGGCGACGCGCGGTGCTCGAGGACGGTCGACTGCATCAGCTCCGCGGCCGACCGCCCTCGCGCCGTGGGGAACGCGAACTCGTGGCAGGCCGCGCACGCGTCCGCGCCCCCGAACCGCGCGTCCCGGATCACCGCGTGCGGCGCCGCCGGCGGCGCCCCGCGCCCCGCCCACGGCGCCGCGAGCACCGGCGCCACCGCCTGCCTTGCGAGCTCACCCTCGGCGTCGGTCGTCACGTGGCACGTCACGCACCCCACCCCGAGCGCCCCGAGCGCCTCCGGCTCTGGCTCCTCCGGCCTCGCCTCGGGCGCGTGGCAGGCCCGGCAGAACGGCATCGGCTCGATCGCGAACGCCCGCCGGTAGGCCGGCTCGGTGTTCGCCCGGTGGTGGAGCGACGCGCGCCACTCCCGCGCCACCTCCTCGTGGCACCCCTCGCAGGCCTGGTTCGCGCTCACCGCCGCCTCGAGCCGCGCCCGCGCCGGCCTCGGCATGGGCACCCGCGCCACCTCCGGGGCTCCAGGCAGGGCGCCGCCGGCGGGCGCCTCGACGTCACCTGTCGGCCGCGCAGGCGCGTCCGGCGCGGCAGCGCACGCGCCCGCGATCAGCAAGCCGAGGCCAGGTACACAGCGCTGCACAGCGAAGATTGCAGCTACAACACCCCCGACGCTGCGTCATCTCCGAGGCCTCCGCGCGACGCCGGCCGCTCTGCCTCCTTTCGGGCCGTTCCGCCACCGCAGGCGGCGTGGCGCCGTAAGATCCCGCGGGCTCCCGTGTTTCCTGCCCATGCACGCGCTTGCTCCGTTCCTGTGCCCCCTGCTGCTCCTCGCCGCGGCCTGCGCCGCCAGGGGGCCCGACCCGGCGGATCCCCCTCACCCGGGCGCTGACAACCCTTGCGCGCCGGGGGGAACGCCGCGACCTCCCCGCGAGCACGTCGTGGCCACCACGGTCACGCCGGACGGCCAGATCGTCGACTGGATCCCGATCGAGTCCCAGACGCCGGACGGCAAGATCGCCACGCCTCCCGCGGGGCCGGAGGGAGCCAGCCCCCCGCCGCCGGCGAGCCCGGGCGGCGCTGCGCCGGCGCCGTCTCCGGCGGCGGCTACAGTTCAGCTCGGGCCGAGAGGCCCGGCCGGCACGGTGCCGGTGCTGCGCCCCCGGCGGCCGCAGTGCGACTGCTTGCCCGGGTATGTCCAGCAAGCCGACGGCTCGTGCGCAGCGCTCGCGTCGCGCTGCTCGGGCGAGGGAGGGATGGCGTCGAGCAAGTCGTTCACGACCTGTTGCCCGGGTCTCACGCCCATCGCGAGCATGGCGCGGGTCGACGGCGCGTGCGTGACCACGGCGCCCGACGCGCACCTCTGCGCGAGATGCGGCGACGGCGCCTGCGGCGCGGGTGAGAACGACTGCAATTGTCCGGGCGACTGCGGTGGAGCCCGGCCCTGAGCGACGCTTGGATCATCCGGCATACAGGCCGCGCGTGCGGCCGCACAGGCGCACGAGGCCGAGCAAGCCGTCGATGGTCGGCGTCGGTACGCCGGTCAGCTTGCCGATCTCGTGGACCACGGTCACCAGCGCGTCGATCTCCAGCGACTTGCCGGCTTCCGCGTCCTGGAGCATCGATGTCTTGAACGCGCCGAGCCGGCGCGTGACCTCCATCCGGTCTTCTCCGCTTTGCGCGATCGGGCAACCGATCCTCTCGCCGATCGCCGCCGCTTCCTGCATCGCCTGAAGACAGAAGCCGCGCACCAGCGGATCATCCAGTATCCGATCGCACGTCGCCCCGGTGAGCACCGACACCGGGTTCATCGTCATGTTGCCCCACAGCTTGTACCAGATGTCGGTCCGGAGTTCGGCGCTGGCCTCGGCCTCGAAGCCGGCGCGCTGCAGCAGCTCGACAAGCGCGCCCACCCGGTCAGAAGGTCCGCCGGCCGGCTCGCCGAGGAGCAGGCGGTTGCCGAGGCCGACGCGCACCATCCCCGGTTCCGGGCTGGAACCCGACAGATGCACGACGCAGCCGACCACCTGGCGGAGCCGGATGGCGCGCGGCACGACGTCGCCCGGGTCGAGCGACTGGAGCCGGGCGCCGGCATACGGCACGTTCTCGGGGGCGAAGAACCACCACGGTACGCCGTTCATCGCGGGGACGACGATCGTGTCCTCGCGGAGCAGCGGAGCGATGCGCGCCGCGACGTCGGCCAGCGCGGTGGCCTTGACCGCGATGATCACGACGTCCTGCGCGCCGAGCGCGGCCGGATCCTCTGCGGCGCGGATCGGCACGCGGGTGATCTCTCCCTTGCCTTGCAGCAGCAGGCCGCGCTTCTGCAAGGCGGCGAGGTTCTCTCCGCGCGCGACGGCGCTGACGTCGCAGCCGGCCCTGGCCAGCCGGGCGCCGAGCAAACCGCCGATGGATCCGAAGCCGTAAACCGCAATTTTCATGGTGTCTCCGCATCCTATCGTCGCAGACCGCCGGTTGCCTCCTCGCCCGCCGCCGCCGTTCACGGCGCACCGCGTCGTGCCGGTCCTTGGCCTGCGCGGAGCGCGCGTTCGAGGCGCTGTGCCGCTCGGCCACCTGGCTCTTGCGGCGCGAGGCGAGCTGACGAAGATGAGCGTGCCCGATCGGCACACCATCCGGGCGCGCTTGGAGGCACTTGCTTATGAAGGTCAGGTACTCGCTCTTCGTTTCTTGGATCGTGTTCGCTGCGGCGAATGGCTGTGGCGGCGGCGACGACCCGCTCGAGTCGGAGGGCGGGGGCGGATCCTCCAGCGGCGCTGGGGCTGGCGGGTCGAGCGGCTCCACGGGCAGCGTGGGCGCCACGAGCTCCAGCGGCACCAGCGCGGGCAGCGTGGGGGCGAGCAGCGCTGCGGCGACGAGCGGCAGCGGGGGCGACGAGACGGGGAGCGGCAGCGGCAGCGGCAGCGGCAGCGGCGGGGCCGGGGCGGGCGGGGCCGGGGCGGGCGGCGGTGATGACGTGTCGGTCGTCTGCCCGGGCGGCCCGTACGCGGCCGATCCGGTGCCGGCGAACGGCAGGGCGCAGCTGGTGAGAGGGGGGTTCACGTACGTCGAGGGCCCTGTCTGGGTCGCCGAGCTCGGGGCGCTGTTCTTCTCGGAGATCAACCTGCAGGCGCAGAACTCTCCGCCCCTCAACGGTCCACAGGCGAAGATCCAGAGGCTCACGCCGCCGGGCGCGTTCGAGGTGTTCGTCGAGAACAGCGGGACGAACGGGCTGAGCCTCCACAGCGACGGGAACCTCATCGCATGTACCCACGATACGCGCAGCATCTCCGTGTTCGATCTCGGCACGAAGGCGCGGCGCGAGGTCGCCGGGTCGTACATGGGCAAGCGGTTCAGCTCCCCGAACGATGTCGTCGTGCGGAGCGACGGCAACGTCTACTTCAGCGATCCCGATTTTCAGCTCAGCAGCGGCAGGCCGGAGCTGCCGACAGCAGCTTACCGCGTGTCCCCGTCCGGCGCGGTGAGCCTCATCGGCACGCTGGAGACCCCCAACGGCGTCGCGCTCTCGCCGGACGAGAGCGTGCTGTACGTGACCGAGTTCACCCCCGGCCGGATCCGTCGCTATACGCTGAGCGCCGACGGAGCGCCCGGCGCCTCGTCCGATTTCGCCGCGAACCTGCCGAAGGCCGACGGAATGGGCGTCGACTGCGCGGGCAATGTCTACATCGCGTGGCGTGAGGGCATCGAGATCGTCGCGCCGAGCGGCGCGAGGGTCGGCAAGATCACGGGGTTGGGCGAGGTGTCGAACGTCGCGTTCGGCGGGGCCGATCGAAAGACCCTTTACATCACGGCGGGCGCGTCGCTCTATGCGATGGAGATGAACATCCCCGGATACCCCTACTGAACCTCGCTCTCGCTGGACGCAGACCGCCGGTGCTCGGCCGCGCCGGCGCTTTGGCCGCGAGCGTCCGGCGGCTTGTCCTCGCGTGCGAGCATGAAGTCCAGGAAATCCGCGATGGATTGACCGACGCGGAACACCCCGCGGGCGACAGCGCTTGACCGGTCTGGCGGTCCGGCGTAGGTCACGATGATCGAGGGACTCGAGCCGGTGTGCATGGGAGTGGTTGTCGCCGAGGCGCTCGCCGCACAGCACATCGAGCGCGACGCCGAATGCAGTCTCGGCGCCGCGCTCGCCCTGGCGACCACGCTGCACGCGCCGGGGCAGCGCGAGCGCTACCGGCGTCTGCTCGACTGCGCGATCGAGCAGGCGGATCGCGCGCTGGCCGCCGCCGAGCAGGAGCGCGCTGCCCTCCAGGAACATGAGGTCGCGGCGGGAAGAGAGCGAATCCTCGCGACGGCGATGGGCGCCCATTCGACGCTGGCGAGGGCCCATGCGGCGCGGGCGGCAGACGCTCTCCACGGCGCGGGCCAGCTCTCGTTGAGCGCGCAGCGCGCGCCGACGCGCGACGCCTGCGACGACGGCTGGCGGCGCGTGGAGGCGATCGTGGCCGGCGCAGAGGCCTCGGCCCGCGCGGCCGCGATGAGCGCCTCGGAGCTCGAGGACGGCTCTCCGCGGTCAAAGGTCGCCCGCGCGGCGCGCGCGGCGGCTCACGAGGCCGAGGTCGCCGCCCGCGCGGCGCGCAGGATCATCGAGGAGCGAAACCACGCGTATACATTCCACACCGACGGCGGCTTCTCGTTCGGCGAGGGGTGGTACGTCGCCGCGGCCGCCGTCCTCGCGGGCGCGGCGATCCAGGTCGAGCCAGGCAAAGCGGGAACGGCGCAAGCCGAGGCGTTTCTCCGCGATGCAGGCCTGAGCGATCACCTTCAGGCGTACCGCTCGCGCCCGCGCGCGATGAAGCAGACAACGGAGATCGTCGCGCGCGCCTTCAAGGCCGATCCGTTTTCCGCCCAGGGGAGACTCCGCGCAGCGTTTCTGGCGGACGCGCCGATTCCGGGATCGGTGATCGCCTGGGTCGATCGCAGGCTCGCGGAAGCGCGGGCGGGAGCGTCACGCCGGAAGAAGGTGCTGCTCTGGATCCGCGAGGGGGTCCACCACCCGCACCGCAACACGACGCTCGCCGAGCTCCTGGAGCTGACGGACCTCGTTCAACGTGCGGGGCTCGTACCTGTGTTGACCGGCGACGCTCTTCGAGACGCACAGGTCCCCGACGGCGCGGTCGACATGACGCTCTTCTGGAAGGACCCGACCTTCCGGCAGCTCGACATGCGCCGGGCGCAGCTGCAGTTCTTCGAGCACTTGAAGCGAACTCACGGCCTCGTCGGCCAGCTCGGCGTCACGACCGCAGGCATGGATGGGCCCGCGCTCATGGGGCTCCCCACGATGTACCTCACCGAGGCGTCGAACGTGCGTATGCGGGAGTGGGTCGGCGCGGTGCCGGGATACCAGGAGATCGTGCGCGAGGAGGGATATCTCGAGCGCGTCCGCCGTGTGTTGTCCGAATGGGCGGCGGCTCCGTTTTCGGGAAAGTTCACAGGGAGGCGGGGAGGCGGGGAGTGAAATCCCATCAATCTCCCCGTCTCCCCGTCTCCCCGTCTCCCTGTTTAATTTCTCGTTAAAATGCCAACAAAGTGAGGGGATTTGTCAGGAGGCGCCGCCAGCGCCGCCTCCGCCGCCTCCCGCGCCGCCGGTGCCGAGCGGGGTGTCGTCGCCGCTGCAGTCCTGATCGATGCTGTCACCTGCCACGTCCGTCGCGCCGGGGTGGATGTCCGGATTGCCGTCGTCGCAGTCCTCCTCGGGCCCGTAGCCCTCGCACGTCGCCTGGTAGCCGTCGCCGTCGCTGTCGGTCGCGGGCTCGTCGCACGGGGGCATGCCGTAGCAGGCCATCAGCGTGACAGCCATCATGCCGCCCGACGCCGCCGCGAGCAGCCGGCCCGCGATCCCGTGGCGCGCCTGCGCGCAGCTGGCGCGCTCGGCCGTGGGCGTCGCGCCGCAATGCGGGCAGGCGGAAGCGCCGGGAGGCAGGAAACCATCGCAGCAAGGACAAGCGCCGAGGGTGAGCATGAGGATCTCCGCCTTTGGGCCATGGGGCCGAGGCCTGGCGCGCCCCGGAAGGCCGAGCCAGGGAGGTCAAACCGTCCCATTCTATGTCAAGGCGCCTCGGCGACGCGCAAGGAAAATGAAGGGGAATGGCGCAGCGGCCCGGCGTGCGCGTGCGCGTGCGCACGCACCCTCCATCCCCCGCGCGATCGAAAGGGCGTTGGAGAGCAGGAGCCGGCGGCGGAGTTCGCGGTAGGCTCCGGCATGGCGCTGCGCCGTCTCGATGTGGTCCCCGGCGAGTACTTCCCGGCGTACGTCGTCTGGGAGCTGACGCTCCGCTGCGATCAGCCCTGTCGGCACTGCGGCTCCAGGGCAGGGGCCGCGCGGCCCTCGGAGCTCGGCACCGAGGAGGCGCTGGGCGTGGTGCAGCAGCTCGCGGCGATGGGCGCGCGCGAGGTGGTGCTCATCGGCGGCGAGGCCTACCTGCACGACGGCTTTCTGGAGATCATCGCGGCGCTCAAGGCCGCGGGCGTGCGGCCGACCATGACCACCGGAGGGCGGGGGATCACGGCGGAGATCGCGGCGCAGATGAAGGAGGCCGGCCTGCACAGCGTCTCGGTCAGCGTCGACGGGCTGGAGCGCGCCCACGACCTCATCCGCAAGGCCCCGGGCAGCCACCGGAGCGCACGCTCGGCGCTCGGGCACCTCCGGGGCGCGGGGCTGCTCACCGCGGCCAACACCAACCTCAACCGGGTGAACCAGGGCGACCTCGAGGCGCTCTACGACCTGCTCCGGGAGCAGGGGATCAAGGCGTGGCAGGTGCAGATCACCGCGGCGCTGGGCCGCGCGGCCGACCGGCCGGCGATGCTGCTCCAGCCCTACGATCTGCTCGACGTGCTCCCGCGCATCGCCGAGCTGAAGCGGCGGGCCTTCCGGGACGGGATCACGGTGATGCCCGGCAACAACCTGGGCTACTTCGGCCCGGAGGAGGCGCTCCTGCGCTCGCTGCGCGAGGGCGGCCGCGACCACTTTCGCGGCTGTCAGGCCGGGAAGCTGGTGCTGGGGATCGAGTCCGACGGCGCGGTGAAGGGCTGCCCGTCGCTCCAGAGCGACGCCTACGTGGGCGGCGACCTGCGCGGGCGCGCGCTCCAGGAGATCTGGGACGAGGCGCCGCGGCTCGCGTTCGCGCGGGCGCGCACGGCCGACGATCTCTGGGGCTTCTGCCGGAGCTGCGCTTTCGCGGAGGTGTGCATGGGCGGGTGCACCTTCACGGCGCACGCGCTCTTCGGGCGGCCGGGGAACAACCCGTACTGCCACTTCCGCGCGCGCACGCTGGCCGCGCAGGGCAAGCGCGAGCGCCTCGTCCCCGCCGCGCCGGCCGCGGGCAGGCCGTTCGACAACGGGCTGTTCGAGCTCGTGCTGGAGGATCTCGACGGCCCCGATCCCGGGCTCGATTCCCCGGAGCGGCTCGTCCAGCTCACGCGCAAGCCGCGGCCATCGAGCTGAGTTTGCCAAGGTTCCGGGATGAACCGAGGCGCTCCTACGTGAAAACGGTTGAAGGTGAGTTGAGCCTGCAGCGCCATTCCCCTGACGCCAAACCCGGCCGACACGCCGCACGTGAAGAATTGAAGGCCGATGAAACGTCCAGCGCCGCGACTGCTCCGTTCCGCGATGCGAACGGAAGCGTCACGACACTGTGGCCATGGTACCATGATCCCAACCCCAGGAAGCCCCTGATGTCGCTCCGATCTCTCGTTGCCCGCAAACCCTTCCTGCTCTTCATCGAGGCGCACAACCCGCGCTCCGCGATCATCGCCGATCGTACCAGGGGCCCTGGCGACGACGGCGTCGAGCGCGAGCTCGACGGCGGCTGGTCGAGCTCGCTGACCGGCTCGACCTCGCGCGGGCTGCCCGAGATCGCGGTGCTGGACGTGCACAGCTGGAGCCGCCCTTCTTGAGCGCGCAGCACGAGCGGCGCCTGCTGCTGGGCGCCTACCTGTCCTACGGCACTGGCCACCACCCGGCCGCCTGGCGCCTGCCCGGCACGCCGGCCGACGGCGCCCAGAGCCCCGCGCACTATATGCGCCTCGCGCAGACCGCCGAGCGCGGCCGCTTCGACTTCATGTTCCTGTCCGACACGCCGTCGGTGTTCCAGGACGACCGCGAGGGCTATGGCGCGCGCGTGGCGGTGTTCGAGCCGCTGACGCTGCTGTCGGCCCTGGCGATGCACACGCAGCACCTGGGCCTGGTCGCGACCGCGTCGACGACCTACGAGCACCCGTACAAGCTCGCGCGCGAGTTCGCCTCGCTCGACCACCTCAGCGGCGGGCGCGCCGGCTGGAACGTGGTGACCTCGTCGAAGGCGATCGCCGCGCACAACTTCGGTTTCGCCGCGCACCCCGACCACGCCGAGCGGTACCGCCGCGCCGAGGAGGCCTTCAAGGTCGTCACCGGCCTATGGGACAGCTGGGACGACGACGCATTGCCGCGCGACAAGGCGAGCGGCGTCTTCTACCGCCCAGATCGCTGCCACCCGATCCACCACGAGGGCGAGTTCTACCGCGTGCGCGGGCCACTCAACATCTCGCGTTCGCCGCAAGGCTATCCGCTGCTCGTGCAGGCCGGCTCGTCCGACGCCGGCCGCGACCTCGCCGCGCGCACCGCCGAGGTCGTGTTCACCGCGCAGCCCGAGATCGCGCCCGCCGTCGAGTTTCGCCGCGACCTGCTCGAGCGCGCCGCGCGGTACCAGCGCCTCAACCCGCACATCCACGTGATGCCGGGCCTCTGCCCGTTCATCGGCAAGACCGACGAGGAGGCCCAGGCGAAGCTGCGCACGCTCAACTCGCTCGTGCATCCGCGTTTCGCCGTGCAGATGCTGTCGGACCTGGTCGGCGGCTTCGACCTGTCCGGCTGCGACCTCGACAAGCCCATGCCGCCGCTGCCGCCGTCCAACGGTAACCGCAGCCGCCGCGAGCTGATCGAGCGCATCTCCGACGGCGGCCGCCGGACGCTGCGAGAAGTGTGCGACAAGATGATCATCGCGCGCGGCCACTGCGTGTTCGTCGGCTCGTACCGCAGCGTCGCCGAGCAGATCGCCGCCTGGTTCGAGGCGGGCGCCTGCGACGGCTTCAACATCATGCCTCCCAGCCTGCCCGGCTGCCTCGACGAGTTCGTCGACGGGGTCGTGCCGGAGCTGCAGCGGCTTGGCCTCGTGCAACGTGAATATCGCCCTGGTACCCTGCGCGACAAGCTCGGCCTGCGCCGGCCCGTGCCCCGGCGCTGACCGCCTTAGCCATTGGAGATGACTTTGCTGAACAACCTGATCCTCGAAGACACAACCCTGCGTGATGGCGAGCAAGCGCCCGGAGTGGCCTTCTCGCGCAAGACCAAAGTGGCCATCTTCCACGCGCTGGTGGACGCCGGCGTGAGGTGGATCGAGCCGGGCATCCCCGCCATGGGCGGCGACGAGGTGCTCGCGCTCAAGGAGATGCTCGAGCGCAAGGGCGAGGTGACGCTCGTCGCATGGAACCGCGGCGTGCTGAGCGACATCCAGGAGTCGATCGGGCTCGGCTTCAAGGCCGTGCACATCGGCCTGCCGACCTCCAAGGTGCACCTTGACCACAGCGTCAAGAAGGACCGCAGGTGGCTCCTGCAGACCGCGCACGACATGGTGCGCTACGCCAAGGACAAGGGCATGTTCGTGTCGATCAGCGCCGAGGACGTCGGCCGCACGGAGATCCCGTTCCTGCAGGAGTACGCCGCCGCCGTCGCCGCCGCCGGGGCCGACCGCCTGCGCCTGTCGGACACCATCGGCATCCTCAACAGCGCGCAGTACGCCGCCCGGGTCAAGGCAGTGAAGGAAGCCGCCGCGATCGACCTGCAGACGCACTGCCACAACGACTTCGGCCTGGCGGTGGCGAACACGCTGGCCGGCCTGGAGGCGGGCGCGCGTTACTTCCACGTCTGCGTCAACGGCATCGGCGAGCGCGCCGGCATGCCGGACCTGGCGCAGACGGTGATGGGCCTGAAGCAGTTCTACGGCGTCGATCTCGGCATCGACACCACCAAGCTGAAGAAGATCGCGCAGCTGGTCGCCGACGCGTGCAAGCGCCCGTTGACGCCGTGGCAGCCGATCGTCGGCGATAACGTCTTCGCGCACGAATCGGGTATCCACGCCAACGGCACGCTGAACAACGCCGGGACCTTCGAGCCGATCTCGCCCGAGACGGTCGGCGGCACGCGCCGCCTGGTCGTCGGCAAGCACAGCGGTCGCGCCGTGATCAAGCACGTGCTGGAGCAGGTCGGCGTCGCCGTTGACGAGCAGCGCCTGGGCCAGGTGCTCGACCTGGCGCGGGCGCGCGCCGTCGAGGGCGGCGGTGAGGTCGACGCCGCGGCGCTGACGGCGCTGTACCACCAGACGGCGGAGAGCGCCTGAGGTGCCCGCCCCGCTGCCTTTGGTCAACCGGATCATCGCGGCTCACGGCGGCGGATCGAGCGTCGCCGCTGGCGACTTCGTCACAGTCGACGTCGACCGCGTCTACATCCAGGACGGGAATTCGCCGACGATCGCCCGGCTGTTCCGCGAGCACGGTATCCGCCGTGTGTGGGATCCCGAGCGCATCGGCTTCTTCTTCGACCACTCGGTGATCATCCCGGAGAAGCAGATCGCCGACCGGACGCGCGAGGCGATGGCCTTCGCCGAGCGGCTCGGCGCGCGCATCTTCCACCGCGGCGCCGGCATCAGTCACGTCATCGCCATGGAGGAGGGCTGGTACGAGCCGGGAAACGTCGTGCTCGGCGCGGACTCGCACACCTGCACGGGCGGCGCGGTGCAGTCGCTGGCGCTTGGCATGGGCGCCTCCGACATCGTCGCCGCGATGGTGACGGGCAAGACCTGGCTGCGCGTGCCGGAGACGGTGTGGCTCGAGGTGGAGGGCACGGCGCACGAGGCGACGCGCGCCAAGGACGTGATGCTGCACCTGCTCGGCACGATGGGGCAGGCGCCGTTCCTCAACAAATCGATCGAGTGGACCGGCAGCTGGTCGCACGCCCTGTCGGCCGACGCGGCGGCGACGGTGGCGAGCATGGGCGTCGAGCTCGGCGCCAAGTGCGTCTTCCTGCCCGGCGGCCCCGGGCGGCCGGCGCAGATGCGGGCGATCGAGCCGGGCGAGAGCCGCTTGCGGTTCGACATCGGCGGCCTGACGCCGCGCATCGCCAGGCCGCACAACCCGGCGAACACCGTCGGCCTCGACGAGCTCGCCGGCGAGCCGGTCGACTACGTGTTCGTCGGCAGCTGCACCAACAGTCGCCTCGAAGACATCGCCGAGGCCGCCGCGGTGTTCGTCAACCGCCCCGTGCACCCGCGCGTGCACTGCATCGTGACGCCGGGCTCGCGCAAGGTCTACCTCGAAGCGCTGCGCCTCGGGTACGTCGAGACGCTGACCAGGGCCGGCGTCCTGGTCACGCCCGCCGGTTGCGGCGCCTGCGTCGGCACGCAGGGCAGCATCCCGGCCGACGGCGAGCGCGTCGTCACCACCATGAACCGCAACTTCCAGGGGCGCATGGGCAACCGCGAGGCGGAGATCTTCCTCGCGTCGCCGCTCGTCGCCGCCAACATCGCCGTGCATGGCCGCTTCCCGGCCGTCGAGGAGCTGGTGCTGCCATGAGCGACACCGTCTACCGCGTGCGCCGCGTCAGCGGCGAGATCTCGACCGACGACATCATCCCGGCGCGCATCAAGCACATCTACACCGACCCTGCGCAGATGGCGCCGCACGTCTTCGCGAACCGCTTCCCCGGCTTCGCCGCGACGCTGGCGAAGAACGACGCGCTGGTGTGCGACGCGACCTTCGGCATCGGCAGCTCGCGCGAGCAGGCGGTGACCTCGCTGAAGGCGCAGGGCGTCGCCCTGGTGCTGGCGCCGGCGTTCGGCCGCATCTTCTTCCGCAACGCGTGGAACCTGGGGCTGCCGGCGATCGTCGTCGACACCGCGAGGTTCAGCGAAGGCCTGATGTTCGGCGTCAGGCTCGAAGGCGGCTGCTTCGTCGCCGAGGGCGTCGAGCTGCCGCGCTTCGCGCCGCCGTCGGAGCTGATGCTGGCGATGCTGCGCGCCGGCGGGCTCCTGCCGTTCGTGCTGGCGCGCAGCGAGGGCGCCGAGCCGCCGGTTTCGCCGAGAGGAGTCACGCCATGAGCGCCGTTCCCCTGGTCAAGTCGGGCTCGTTCGACGGGCTGGCGAAGGGCTACGACCAGCACCGGCCGCGTTACCCGGCGGCGCTGCTGCGCGGGATCCGCCCGTGGGCGGCGCCGGCGCCGCAGCTGGACGTCGTCGACATCGGCGCCGGCACCGGGATCGCGCTGGAGGGGCTGATCGCCGAGCTCGGCCCCGCGCACCGCTACCACGCCGTCGACGTGTCGGCCGACATGATCGCGACCGGCCGCGAGAAGCTGCCGCAGGTCACCTGGCTGCTGGGCCGCGCCGAGGACGTGCTGCGCACGATGCCGCGCATGGACGTGGTGCTCGCGGCGCAGGCGATGCAGTGGATGGACCGCGAGGCCGTGCTGGCGGCGGTGCGCGAGCGCCTGAGCCCCGGCGGCGTCATGGCGATTCTGCAGAACAACCGCGACTACGCGCGCAGCGCGTTCCTGGACGCGTACGAGTCGCTGCTCGAGGAGCTCAGCCCCGGCTACAGCCGCCGCTACCGCGCGATCGACTACGCGGCGGAGCTGCGCGCGGTGTTCGACGGCTCGTACGACGTCGTCGTCGCCGCCGAGACGCGGTGGGTGATGCACATGCCGGCGGAGGCGTTCGTCGGGATGAGCCGTTCGTCGACGCAGGTGCAGCGCGCGATCGCGGCGCACGGTGACGGGTTCACCGAGCGGCTGGCGGCGCTGCTGGCCCAGCACGCGCCCGGCGGCGCGGTCGACGTGCCGTACGAGAGCCAGCTCTTCCTCGGCGTCGCGAGCGCGGGGGCCGGAGGCTGATCGTGCAGGCGGCGGCGCGCGGCGTGACGATCCGGGCGGCGGTCGCGGCCGACGCGGCGGCGCTGCACGCGCTGTTGGCCGCGGCATACATGCCCTTTCGCGCGCGCTTCCTGCCGTCGGCGTCGAGGCTGGAGCCGGCGGAGATCGCCGCCCGCGCGGCGGACTGGCTCGTGCTGGAGGCGGGCGATGACGTGGTCGGCTGCGTCCTGAGCGAGCGCGAGGACGACTTCTGGACGTTCAGCTACCTCGCGGTGCGGCCGGACCGGCAGCGGCGCGGGTACGGCGGGGCGCTGGTCGAGGCCGCGGCCGCGCAGGCGCGCGCGGCGGGCCGCCGCGCGGTGCGCATCGCCGTGCGGCGGGAGCTCGCGGAGAACGTGCGCTTCTTCAGGCGGCGCGGCTTCCGCTTCGAGGGGGAGCTCACCGCCGGCGGCGCGCACGACATCTATCGGCTGGACCTGGAGGACTGAGGATGCAGAAGAGCGTGATCGTTCTCGGGTATCGCGCGGGCCTGGCGGCGGCGGTGGTGAAGCGCGGCTACACGCCGCTGTGCATCGTCCACAAGGACAAGGGCGAGACCGGCGACTGGCCGACGCGCAAGGTCGCGGAGCTCGAAGACGCGCAGGAGATCATCCGCGCCGCGCTGTCGTTCGGCGGCGATGTCGCCGGCGTGGTCACGGGCCACGACGAGGGCGTGTTCGGCGCGGCGGTGCTGCGCGACGCGCTGGGGCTGCCGGGCGACCGCGGCTACGCGCGCCTTTTGTGCTTTCGCGACAAGTACCTGCAGAAGCATGCGCTCGGCGACGCCGTGCCGCACGCGCGCTGCGTGTACCTGACGCGCCAGCCGGACTTCGCGGCGCTGGCGGCGCAGCTGGGCGCGCCGTTCGTGGTCAAGCCGTCGAACGGCGCGGGCTCGAAGGAGACGCGCTTCGTCGCGAGCCAGGCCGAGCTCGACATGCACTACAGCGGCGGGGCGAAGCGCTCGGACGTCGCCTTCGTCGCCGAGTCGGCGCTGGAGGGGGAGGAGCTGTTCGTCGACGGCGTGTGGCAAGACGGGCGCGTCGTGTTCCATTCGGTCGGGCGCTACCGCACGCCGATGATCCAGTGGAGCACGGGCAAGACGATGGCGGTCGAGGTGCTCTCGCGCGCCGAGGCGCCGCGGCTGTTCGAGCGCGCCCACGAGCTCGTCACGCGCAGCCTGCGGCGGCTCGGCGCGCCGGACGTCGTGTTCCACCTGGAGTGCTTCGACGACGGCGAGGACCTGGTGTTCAGCGAGTGCGCGGCGCGCCTGGGCGGCACGCTGGTGCCGGAGATCGTCAAGCACACGTACGGCTTCGACCTGTATGAGGCGCAGCTCGACGTCGCCCTGGGCAAACCGCTGAGCCAACCGGTGTCTGCAAGGATCCCGGACACCTGCTACGCTGGCGTCTACCTGAGAGCGTGCGCGGCGCGGCCGCTGACGCGGCGCGATTTCGAAGGGCGCTTCGACCTCGTCGAGCTCGACTATCCGGACTCGACGGCAGCTCGTCCGGGCCTGTACGGCCGCGTCGGGCACGCTGTGGTGCGCGGTCGCGGCGGCGGACAGCTCGCGCGCGAGGTCGAGCGCCTGATCACCTTCAGCGAGGCCGGCCGCGATGGGTAAGACGGCCCTGGTGCTCGACACGCGCAAGCCGCTGTTCGACGAGGCGCTCGCGCGCCTTGGTGACGTCGCCGTCGTGCGCGTCCGAGAGAGCGGCGACGGTGCGATCGCGTTCGCGCCGGAGCCCGCGAGCCTCGCGGCGATCGACCTGATCATGGCGCGCGCGCCGTTCACGCACGTGCTCGCCACCTCCGAGAGCAACCTCGCCTTCGCCGGCTTCCTGCGCAGCCGCTACGGCCTGCCTGGCATGCGCTACGACCAGGCGCTCGAGTGCACCAACAAGCGGCGCATGCGGCAACGGCTCGCGAGCGTCGCGCCGGCCGTCGGCAGCTGGCTCTCCGGCGAGTTCGTGGCCGCAGCGCGGCGCGGCGGCGCGCTGCCGGCCGAGGTGGTCGTGAAGCCTCTCGACGGCTCGTCGAGCCGCGGGGTCCGGAGGATGCCGACGGTCGCGGCGCTCCCGTACCTCGAGAGCGAGGCGCGGGAGCTGCTCCTCGTCGAGGAGGCGGTGCGCCTCGACGCCGAGCTGCACTGCGACGGCGTGATCCTCGGCGGCGAGCTGCGCGCGGCGTTCGCGTCGACCTACGACCGGCCGGTGCTGGCTGCCGTGGGGACGACGCGCGCCAGCATCCACCTGCCGCACGACGACCCGCGCCGCGCGCCGGCGCTCGCGAAGGCGGCCGCGGCGCTGGCGGCGCTCGGCGTGCGCGACGCCGTCTTCCACATCGAGCTACTCGCGAGCGGCGGCGCGCTGTTCATCGGCGAGGTCGCGCTGCGGCCCGCGGGCGGCGGCGTCGCGCGATCCCTCGCGCTCCGCTTCGGCGTCGACCTGTGGGACGCCTTCGTCAAGCTGCAGCTCGGCGCGCCTGTGGACGTCGCCGCGGCGCCGCGCGCCGTCGGCTTCAGCGGCGTCATCGGCGTCGTCGGCGACGCAACCGGCCCGCCGGCGGCGTCGCCGGGCATCGACCTGATCGAGCCGCTGCGCGAGCGTGTGCGGCGCGGGGTGACGGCGATCGGCTCGTGCGACTTCTCGCATCACGTTTACTTCCAGGCGGCGGACGCTCACGCGCTGGGGGCGCTGCTCGAGCGCTTCACCGGGGCGGCGGGCGCGCGATGACGCCGCAGCGCGGGCCGTCGTGGCTGCGCCAATCCGGCGCCCTGACGTTGCAGGCGTTCACCGCGCTGTCGGCGTTCGCCGAGGGCCTGCAGTCGGTGATCTTGATATGGGCGACCTTCCAGCTCTCGCACGACGCCTTCCTGGTGAGCGTGATGCTGGTGCTCGGCTATGCGCCGTCGGCGGTGCTCGGGCTGGCCTTCGCTCGCTTCGCCGACGGCGGGGCGTCGGCCGACCGCCTGCACCTCAGCAACCTGACGCTGGCGCTGTTCGCGCTGCTGCCGGCTCTGCTGGTGCTGCGGCGAGCGTCCGACGTGGCGCTGGTGCTCGTCGGCATGGGCGTCGCGCAGGTCGCGCTGTCGCTCGCGAAGATGGTGAACAAGTCGGCGGTGCACCGGGTGGTCCGCGGCGCCTTCGACCAGGCGACGGGCGCGCGCCTCCTGGCGGCGCAGTCGTCGATCACGCTGATCGCTCAGACGGCGGGCGCGGGGCTCGCCGGCGTCTTCCTGAGCACCGAGCTGACGGCGTGGGGGCTCCTGCTCGCGGCGCTCGCGTATGGCGCCGCGGGGCTGACGGCGCTCCGCATGGCGCGGCCCGAGGCGCCTGCCGCGGTCATCGAGAGGCCGCGCCAGGCGCCGGCGCGACCGGCGCTGCAGCTGGGTCCGGGCCTGCTGTCGGTGCTGCTGTTCTCGGTGCCGAGCAGCGGCGGCCTGCAGTTCGCCAACGCCATCCTCGCGCCCTTCGCGGACGGCGTGGCCCGCGGCGACGCCGGCTTCTTCTCGCTCGTCAACATGGCCTGCCTGGTCGCGAGCGCCGGTGTCAGCATGCTGCTGTCGGCCGGCTACCTGTCGATGCGCGGCGTCCTGACCTTCGGCCTGCCGATGATGGCGGCGGCCGCGGGTCTGATGTCGCTCGACTTCCGCCCCGCGCTGGCGCTGGTGTTCGCCGTGACGCTGATCGCCGCGGCGACGGCGCACGTCGTGTCCATGCAGGTCAAGGCGAACCAGGTGCCGCCGGAGTCCGAGGTCGGCAGCTTCGTCGTGACGCGCACAGCGGTGGTGTCGGTCGTCAAGGCGGGCTACTCGCTGGCGGCCGGCTTTCTCGTGAACCGCCTGGGCGTCGGCCCCAGCCTGCTGGCGCTGGGCGCGAGCGTCCTGCCGTTTGCCCTGGCGTGGCTGTACCGGCCCCCGCGGTGGAAAGAGGCCGCGACGCATGGGGACACGCTTGCGGCCTGAGGACGCGCGCGCGCGCTTGGCGGAGCGCCTCGTCGCCGACGCCGCGGCGCTGCTGCCCGGCGCGCCCGCGGCGACGGCGGCGCTGCTCGGCTGGGACGCGCCGACGCTCGCGGCGTTTTGCGAGGCGCCGCGGCTCTTGGTCACGATGCCGCACGCCAGCCCCAACGTCTTCTTCCCGCGCGCGGCTGTCGCCTGGTACGCGCGACACCTGCAGGTGCGCGACGCGGCGCTGTTTCACGTGCGTCTGATGCTGACGCACAACAACTTCGGCGACCTCGGCTGGCGACCGTACGCGTACTGGTACCTGAACGACGCCGGCGCGCTGGCGCGCGCGACGCTGTTCACGCGCAACAAGAAGCTCAAGCACGTGATCGTCGCGAGCCGGCCGCCGCTCGGGGAGCCGCCGGTGGACGCGGGCGAGCTCGACCGCGAGGCGTACCGTCATGCGCAGCGCGCGGCGAACCTCGCGCTGTCGTGCATGCTGATGATGGCGTTCCACGAACGGCGCGCCGGCGTCGCGCGCGCCGCGCGCACGTTGTACCTGCCGCTGGACTGGCTCGTCGCCAGCGTGCGCGCGCAGCGCGCGGCGGGCACGCCGCCTGGCGCGCGGCTCGCGGCGCTGATGGACGCGGCGCCGGCGCGCCGGCTCGGCGAAGGCGGCGAGCTCGCGCCCGCGGCTGACTGGCGCGACGCCTACGTCTTCGACAACCCGACGAACGTCGCGCTGGCGGGCGCGCTCGGCGACGTCGACGTGATCGGCGGCGCCAAGATGCATGCCTACTGGCCCGACGTCGCCGCCGCCGCGGCGCGCGCGTCCTTGCTCGTGCGTTTCCGGCAGTGGCCGGGTCTCGATGCCAGCGCGCTGCCCGTGAAGCCGTCAGCCACGCTGCAGCGGGCGTTGCTCGCCGACGGCATCGAGTACTCGCAGGGGATGGCGCTCGCGGAGCACGGGGCCTACGCCGTGGCGCACGACCCCTTTGCGCCATGATGGATGTGCGCCGCGCCTCGCTCGGACGAGGGCGGCCAGCGCCGGGAGCTCGCGGACCACGTCGTGCAGGGCTCGTTCTGCCCCTCCCGGAGCGGCCGGCCGAGCTCACGCGCTGGCCGCGGTCCACCCGCTGAGTTTGCTAGGATTCCTGGATGATCCGACGGTTCACCCGCCGAGCGTTCCTCCACGCCAGCTGCTGCGCTGCTGGAATTGCCGCGGTGGATGGGCTCGCCATTGAGCCCTCGTGGCTCGAGATCGCCGAGCACGACGTCCCGATTCCCCGGCTCCCGGCCGCGCTCCAGGGGCTTCGGATCGCTCACTTCTCTGACGTACACCTGCGCGCGCTCGGCCGTGTCCACGACAAGGCCGTCGACGCGATCCGGAGGCTGGAGCCCAATCTCGTCGTGCTGACCGGCGACTCGATCGAGAGCGAGCGCTCGCTCGACGTGCTGGAGGAGTTCTGCCGCAGGCTCGCCGCGCCGGGGCGTGACGTCCTCGCCACCGTCGGCAACTGGGAACACTGGGGGCACGTCCCCTTGCGGCGGCTGGGCGAGGTCTACGCGCGTGCCGGAGCCAGGCTCCTGGGGAACGAATCTGTGCTGCTGAAGCGTGGTGTCTCCATCGTCGCGACGGACGATTTCTGCAGCGGCCACGACGATCTCCGTGCATCGTTGGCGAACGTGCCATCCGCTCCGGTGCGGCTCTTTCTCTCGCACGCGCCCGGCATCTTCGAGAGGCTCCCTCCCGGCGCGCCGCGCTTCGATCTGGGCCTCGCGGGGCATACGCATGGAGGACAGATCCGAGCGCTCGGGACGCCGGTGTGGGTTCCGCCTGGATCAGGCCGATTTCGCTCGGGTATGTACGACACCGCCCATGGCAGGGTGTATGTGAGCCGCGGTGTCGGCACAAGCGTCCTGCCTGTGCGGTTCACCTGTCGGCCAGAACTCCCGGTGTTCCGGCTGATCGCCGGGTGACGTTCTTGCGGTTCGCTGGCGGTTCAGATCCGCTTCTCGAGCACGACGAGCCCTCGGCGCCGCACGAATCCGAGCTGTCGCTGGCCGGGCGTGAATCGCCCGGCGTCCGTCAGTCGCGCTTCGGCTCTGCGGAGAGCGCGTCGAGGCGGCACGCGACCGACAGGGAGAGCCCCACCTCCAGCAGCGAGATGGGCCGCTGCTCGATGGCCCCCGGCGGCGCGCAGTCCACCAGCAGGAGCGGCGCTGACGCCGCCTGCGCCGCCTCCGCGAACGATCGCGCCCTCCGGAGCCATTGCTCGGTCAGCTGCGCGCGGTGCCCCTCCGGCTCCTTCACCTCGGCCCGAAGCTGCCCGAAGGTGGCCCCGCGCCGCCCGTCCTTGGCCGCCTGCACCGCGGCGTTCACCTCGCGCCTGACCTGCGCCACGGCTGCGGCCAGCCGGCTCCTCGCCCAGAAGTCGAGCTCGGGGGCGAGGCGCACCTCGATCACGCCGTCGACAGCGGCCGATACGGCGTCACCCTCGCTCTCCGCCTTCTCGGTGAAGACCGCGGTGAACGACGCGCCCAGCATCTTCACCGTGGATGCGCCGCCGGTCGCCTCCTTGAACTGCCGCTCCAGGTTCTGCACCGCGGCCTGCGCCGCGGTGAGGGCGCGCTGCGGATCGGCGTCGGTCTCCTGGAGCGCGAAGCCAAGGACGAGCACGTCGGGGCGGACGACCAGATCGGCCTGGACCGAAGCTCGACTGGGCAACGCGGGCGCGGACGGCATGCTGGGCATGCTCGCCGACGTGGAGCCCAGGCTCGTCGCGTAGGAGGGGGAGAGGGCCGCGCCGGGCGCCGCCCCGGATGCGCCCCCGCAACCGGCCAGGAGGGCGAGGGCGAAAACCGCGGTTCGCATCGGGGGCCGACGCTAACACGCGCATCAAAACCCAGCAATCATACGGCCGGGTTGGATCTGCTGTGCACGATCTGGAAGGCGTGTCGCCGTGCCATCCGCGACATCGACGCGGACCTTCGGCACGGGAGGTGTGACGCGAGCGCATGGCGCGTGCGTGCGCCGGGTCATCGACGTGGGGCTTGCCGCCTTTTATCCCACCCGCCCGATCACCGTGGGGCCTGCTGGGCATATAGGACGGCCACTTTCTGACGCCTGCTGCAGGCACCGCCAAGGGGTTGCACCCCTGGGATGGAGGATTTTTGTGATGAACAGGGTACGCGCTTCGACCGTCGGCATATTGCTCGCGTCTCTCTTGGTGGGTTGTGGTTCTTCGAGCGGCCCGGAAGAACCCGAGAGCTCGGGCGGCCCGGGTGCGGGTGCGAGTAGCAGCGGGAGCGGGAGCGGAAACGCGAGCAGCAGCGGAGACGCGAGCGGGAGCGGAGACGCGAGCGGCAGCGGGACGACAGGCAGCGGCGCGGGGACGGGCGGCTCGACCGGCTCGGACGGTGCGGGCGGCGATCCGAGCGGAGACGGCGGCGGCGGCTCGTCTTCCGGTACCGGCGGCGGTGAGCCCGACGTTGTCGAGCCCACGTTGATCACCTCGGGCGACAAAGACTACTGGAAGATCGGGACGCCGACTGAAGTGACGAGCGGCAATGCCGACGTGACCGTCGACGACGCGGCAACGCAACAGCGTTGGGATGGCTTTGGCGGCTCCTTCAACGAGATGGGCTGGAACATGCTCTCGATGCTCGGCGAAGCTGAGCGGCAGCGAGCCATCAAGCTTCTCTTCGACAAGAACGAGGGCGCAGGGTTCGCCTATGGGCGCATCCCCATGGGGGCGAGCGACTATGCGATGGATCGCTATAGCCTCAACGAGAAGAAAGATGATTTCACGATGGAGAGCTTCTCCATCGCGCGGGACAAGGAGAAATTGATCCCGTACATCAAGGCGGCGCTCGCCGTGAGGCCCGGCCTCCACCTCTGGGCCAGCCCCTGGACGCCCCCCACCTGGATGAAGAGCAACGGCGCCTTCGATGGTGGCAAGATGAAGGACGACGCGAACACCCTGAAGGCGCATGCCCTGTACTTCGCGAAGTTCGTTGAGGCGTACGCCGCAGAGGGCATGACCATCGAGGCGGTCCACCCCCAGAACGAGCCGACCTACGAGACGAGGTATCCGAGCTGCGCGTGGACGGGGCAGCTCATGGCCAAGTTCATCGGCACCCACCTGGGGCCGCTGTTCGAAGAGCGCGGGATCAAGGCGCAGATCTTCCTCGGCACGATGTCCAACGAAGCGGCAGACCCAGGGATCCTCAGCGCCGTGACGGACGATGCCACCGCGATGAAGTACGTCAAGGGCTTCGGGCTGCAGTGGAACATGCGGGGCAGCGTGAACGGCCTGAAATCGCGGAATATGCCGATCGTGCAAACGGAGCACCAGTGCGGCAACTACAACTGGAACCCTCCGGGCGTGCCGACGTTCAACCCGAACACGGCGGCGAACGATCACGCCTACGGGCAGGAGAGCTGGGGGCTCATCCGCGACTGGATCAAGGCGGGGGTGAACTCGTACAACGCCTGGAACATGGTGCTGGACCCGGTGGGGAAGAACATCGACTCGCAGCGGCCGTGGCCCCAGAACGCGCTCCTCAACGTGAAAGCCGACACGAAGGAGCTGGTACTGACGCCCGCCTACTACGTCTTCCGCCACGTCTCGCAATACGTCGATCCTGGAGCGATGCGCGTCAACACGACCGGCGGCGACGCGCTGGCGTTCAAGAACCCTGACGGCAGCATCGTCACGGTCATCTACAACTCCGGCAGCTCCGCGAAGACGACCACCCTCAGCGTGGCCTCGAAAAAGCTCCAGTTCAGCGTTCCTGCCCGTGGCTGGGCCACCGTCAACTGGAAGTAAGACGCGCGCGACCCGACCCGGGTTGAACCATCGCGGCCCGAACCTGTCGATGGCCTCCCGGGAGAGATGAAACCTGAGCCGGAGGGTGTCGACGCTCCGGAGCGTCGCCGCGCTCGGCCTTGCGAGCCTCCGGCCCCGGGGCGCTATGATCGCCCTCCATGGACGCCGCTTCCTTCCTCGCCGACATCGAGCCGCTGGCCCACTACGACCGCGTCCGCCGCGTGGTGGAGGTGGGCCGCGCCGCCGCGCGCGGCGACGCCGGAGCAAGCACCCTCCTCGGCGCGCTCTGGAGCAGCGCTCAGCCCTACGAGCGCCTCCTCGCCCTGATGAGCGTCTACGGCTCGGGCGACGGCGCGCGCGTCGTCGCGGCCATCTCCGACCCGTCCCGCTCCGTGCGGCGGCGCGCGGGCCGCATGGTCGCCCGCTTCTGCGACGACGCGCAGGCGCTCGCGGCGCTCGGCGCCCTCCTCGAGCGGCGCACCCTCCGGCGCACCGTCGCCCAGCTCGCGCGGCGCAAGCGCCAGGCCGCCGTGGACGCCTTCCTCGGCGCGCGCATGCAGGCGGGGCGCGACCCCCTGATCGTGGATCTGCTCCCGTTCGGCTCCGAGGCGCTCGTGTCGGCGCACCGGCGCGCCATCGACGAGGCGGGCGGCCCGAGCTGCCTCGATCGGCTCGGCGTGAGGCACCCCGCGGCCGCGGCGCGCTGGTTCGGGGAGGCGATCGCCCGCTCCCAGTCCCTCGACGCTCGCCTGCGTTATCGCCTCGCGCCGCTGCTCGTCCCGCTCGCCCGGCGCGCGCCCGACGCGGCGCTGCCGCTGATCCAGGCCCTCTTCGAGCGCGGCGAGGAGCCCTCGTTCCTCGCCGGCTCCCTGCAGCTCCTGGCCCGATCGCGGCCGGCCGCCACGTTCGACCTCCTCAAGGCGCGCCACGAGGGCGGGCGACCCGCGCGGCCGCCCGGCGCCTTCGGGGTGGTGCGCTTCGACAAGGGCGCGCCCGCCCTCGGCGCCGAGCGCCTCGAGTACCTCATCCGCCACGCCTGGGGCGCGCTGAGCGACGGCAAGCGGGGCGTGCGGTGGTTCCTGCGGCTCGGCCCCGACGACCAGAAGGCCGTGCTGCGGGCCTTCCTGCTCGGAGGGGCCGGGGGCTACGGCGCCTTCCTGTTCCGCTACGTGAAGGCCGAGTCGGCCAAGGAGCAAGCGCTCCGGGAGCGGGCCTTCGTGCGCTGGTCCTGCGCGGCGCAGGCCTCCGACGGCACGATCGCGCCCGAGGTGCTCGACGCGCTGCCCCGCGACCTGCGCGAGCGCGAGGCGAGGCGGCACCTCTCGAGCTGCCCGTCGCTCGTCTCGAAGCCGGAGCGGCGGATGAGCTACGCGCGCCTCCTGTCCTTCGCCGAGGCCAAGGAGGTGCTCGCGCCGCTCCTTGGGCACCCGGAGGGCGACGAGCGGGCGAAGGCGCAGGCGCTGCTCCTCGCGAGCGTCCTGCACGACCGGGGCGCGCTCGCGGACGCCCTCGCGAACGTCCGCGCCCGCAAGTTCGAGCAGGATCCGGTGCGGCGGGCGATGATCGGCGCCCTCGCCGCGCTGCCCATCGGCCGGTTCGCGCAGGAGCACCTGGAGGCCGTGGGCGCCGTGGCGCAGGACGCGCTCGACGCCGCGGACCTGTCCCACGCCACGGCCTCGGCCGTGGAGCGGCTCGTGGTCCGCCTGTTCCGCATCGACGGAGCGTGGGGGGCGCGCTGGCTCACGAAGCTCCTCGCGGTGCGCGGCTCGGTCTCGACGGCGGGCCTCGGGGACGGGCTGACCCGCGCGGAGGCCGAGCGGCTCAGCCCGGCGCTCGCGCAGCTCGCGGGCGCGTGGTGCACCGGCGAGCGGGCAGGGGCGGTGCTCTCGCTCGCGCAGAGCCTCGGCATCCGCCTCGAGGTGGTCACGCCGCTGCTCGAGGCGCTCGAGCGGCTGTCCCGCGAGCTCCCGTTCGTCGGCGTCGCTGCGGGCGCGCTCGGCCTCTTGCGCGCCCACGACAGGCCGCGGTTCGCGCGGCTCGTGCCCGCGCTGCTGCGCGAGGACAGGAGCTTCGTGCTGATCGGCGCCGTCGCCCGGCACGTGAGCCAGAGGCGCCAGGATCTCCTGGACCCCCTGCTCGACCGGACGCAACCCATGACCGGCAGGTTCGCGACGGGCAAGACGCGCTGGGTGCTCGATTTCGGCGGGGGCCACGGCCGCTGGACGGCGAGGCAGCAGGAGAAGTACGCCGCCGGCCTCCGCGCGCTGCTCGGCGACGAGACCAGCGACGTCCCCACGCTGCGGTTCGCGATCTCCACGCTGGTCCGGCTCGCGTACGTCGACGCGTCGGCGATCACCCCGTTCGCCTCGGATCCGAGGCCGCCCCTGCGCGAGATGGCCATCCGGGGCCTGCCGTGGCTCGACGCCGGCCAGGGCGTCCCCGTGCTGATCGAGTGCCTGGGCGACGATCGCGCGCGCTGGGCGATCTACGCGCTCCGGAAGGCGTTCGCGGAGATGTCCCGGGAGCGGGTGCTCGCCGAGCTCCGGGCGGTGCCGACAACGAAGGTGACCGTGGCCAAGGAGGTCGTGCGCCTGCTCGGCGAGCTGGGCGGCGACGACGCCTACCGGGACCTGCTCCAGCTGGACGCCCCGAAGACGCACCGCGACGTGCGGATCGCGCTGCTCCGGGCGCTCTGGGACCACCTGGACAAGCCCGAGACCTGGGACGTCTTCGGCCGCGCCGCCCGGGATCCCGACTGGATCGTGGCCTCGAAGCTCGCGGACATCCCGCTCGGCAGGCTGTCGCCCGAGGCCGAGCGGCGCGTTGTGGACCTGCTCGCCGCGATCCTCGGGCGGGCAGAGCCGGAGGCGCGGCTCGACCTGCTGCGGCGCGCCGCGCACCTGCCGCTCCGGGACGAGGCGCGGTCGCTCTTCCGCCGGTTGCTCGAGCACATGGCCGCGCCCGCGCCCGAGGAGGCGGCGGAGGCGCTGTCCGCGGCGCTCGCCAGGATGCAGCCGGGGGAGGTCGCGATCGTCGTCCAGCGGCTCGCGGAGCTCTCGCCGAGGCGCCGGCACCTCGTGGCGTTCCTGCCCGCGCTCTCGGCGCGGCTCGGCTCGTACGCCGCGAAGCACCACGTCGCCGTCGGGGAGGGGCTGCTCGCCGCGCTCAAGGCGGACGCCCTGGCCGTGCCCCAGTACCTGGGGCTCGCGGCGCGCCTCCTTCCCTGGAAGGCGCTCGGACAGGCGCTCGTCGAGCTCGGCCGGCGGGACCTCCTGCACCACGACGCGATGGTCGCGGCGATGTCCGCGGTGCACGGCTGCGTCCACCCGTCGCAGCTCGAGCAGGAGCTCCGGGCGAGCCCCGATCCGCGGCTGCGCCGGCTCGCGCTGGAGGCGCTCGTGCAGGCGGCGTCGCCGAAGAACGGCTGGACGGCGGACCGGCGCGAGCTGCTGGAGCGCTACCGGAAGGACCCGTCCCCCGCCGTGGCGGGGCCGGCGTCGTTCGTCATGCCGCCGTGAGGCGGAGGGCGGCGGGCGCGCCGTCTGGCACGGCTCATCTCACGACGACAGCGCGGCCATCGGCGGTGTAAATCACCGCCTCCGCCATGGCGAGGTCGGCCGTCGGTTGCGTCGGTTGCGTCGGTTGCGTCGGTTCGATCGCGCCGCGGCGATCCGCCCTCTCGTGCTTCGTCGAGCGCACGAACGGCCAGAAGAGCTGCTCGGCCCAGGGCTCGACCGGCGCGCCCTCGGGGAGCCCGAAGCCCTCCTGGCGCGCGTGCGGGATCATGAGCGTGCCGTGGATCCAATCGAAGCAAATGAGGGCGGCGCCATAGTTCTTCGTGGCATTGCCGAAGCGGCCGACTCCGTGGTGCACATGGTGCGTGTCGGGCAGCGAGACGATGCGCTCGAGGACCCGCATGGCAGGGCGCGTGAAGCGGCCCTGTTGGAGGTGCACGTCCCAGCGGAGATCGCTGTGCTCCGCCAGCACGATCACCGTCCTGAAGGCCAATCCCACGACATAGGCGCCAGGGTGGCCGAGCCAGACGACGAGCGGGGCCATCCACGTGCCCGGCAACAGGACATGCCATAGCCAGTTTTCCCGGTACGTGACCGCGATGTTCATGTTGCGCGGCACGTGGTGCGGCTTGTGGAGCCGCCAGAGCCAGGGCCACTCATGGCTCTTGCGGTGTACCCAGTAGATCCCGTACTCGTCGAGGAGCACGTAGATCGGGAACACCACCAAGGAGCTCACGCTGGCGAGCGCGCCCTCGGAGCCGGGCCAGAGCGCCCCGAGCGCCCAGGTCACGGCGACGAAGGACGCGCCGCGGATCACGAGGTAGGCGCCGACGGACACGAGGCTCGCGCCGAGCTCCCGCATGGTGAGCACGCCTGTGCGCCGATACAGGCCGAGCGCGAGCTCGAGGGCGGCAAAGAGCGCGAGGAAGACGAGGACGAACACCGTGCCGTGGAGCATGAGGGCTCTCCTTTCGTTTCGAGTGTCGTGGCCTGGCTCAGGCGACCGCGGCGGCGGCGCGAGCGACCGAGCCGCGGTCCAGGAATCTGTCGTGATGCAAGTGCTTCGGCGGGATCGCGCCGCGCAGCACGTCGAGCACGGCGTCGATCATCCCGGGCGGCCCGCACACGTAGGCCGCGCAATCGGCGTGGCCCGCGGCGACCTCACGGAGATGGTCGGTGACGTGCCCCTTCCGCCCTGTCCAGCTCGAGCCTTCGGGCTCGTGCGAGAGCACGGGCATGAAGACGAATCGACCTCGCCATCGCGCCTTGATCGAGGCGATGGCGTCGAGGGCATAGAGATCCTGCCGGGCGCGCGCGCCGACGACCAGCGTCACGTCGCGGGCGAGCCCATCCGAGAGCCCCTGCTCCAGGATCGCCTTGATCGGAGAGAGCCCGGTGCCTCCTGCCACGCAGAGGAGCGGCCGATCGGCCTCGTGATAACGGAAGCTGCCGTGGGGCCCCGAGAAGCAGAGGCGCGCGCCCGTGCGATCGGCCCCGAAGAGCCACTCGGTGAAGGCGCCCCCCGGCACGTGGCGGATATGAAAGAGCGCCCTGCGCGGCGAGGCCCGATCCGGCGCCTCGGCGAACGAGTAACAGCGCGGCTCGCCGAGCCCGGGTGCGCCGGGGACCGTGAGCTGCGCATATTGCCCGGCCACGTAGCGGACGTCCGCGGCGAGGTCGACCTCGAGCGCGACGACGCTGGGCGCGAGCCGCGTCACGCGCGCGACGCTCGCGTCGATCTGCGCGGGCGCTCGATCCGTCGAGCGCCCGCGGCCCATCCCCGGGACCTCGACCGCCACGTCCTCCGACACGGCGAGGCTCTGGCAGGCGAGGACGAAGCCGGCAGAGATCTCCTCGGGCGCGACGTGGCGCGAGATATCGCTCTTGAGGCGGATATGCCCCTTGATGAGGCGACACTTGCAGCTGCCGCACTCGCCCACCCTGCACATGTGTGGAAACGGGATGTTCCCGCGCACGGCTGCGCTGAGCAGCGTTTCTCCGGCCTCGATACGGACCGCGCGATCGCTGCCCAGGAGGTGGAGGGTCCCGGCTCGACCCCTCGCCCGGCCGCCGAATGAGATGGCTTTCACGATGTCATGGCTCCCTGTTGCACGTGGCTTCATGGAGGCGGCCACCGAAAAGCCCAATCAGGAAATGGTATGAGGCAGATTACCGGCGTGAATATTCCTCCGAATCCCTGGCCGCCCGCCTCTGTTCAGGCCGAGCCCGCCCGCATGGGACGCGTCAGACGCGGCTGCAGAGCTCGATGAGGGATCGCCGGAGCCACTCGTGGGCCGGGTCGCCGTCCTGACAGGCATGCCACATCATGAACAGCGGGATCGGCTGGATGGGGAGCGGACAGCTCACCACCCGCACGGGGAAGTGCTGCTCGAACAGCCGCGCCAGGGGGAGCGGCAGCGTGCAGACGAGGTTCGACTGCGAGACGATGAACGGCATCGAGAGATAGCGGGGGACCTGCACCCGCACGCGCCGCGCTCGCCCAACGACGGCCTGAATCTGCTCTGCCAGGTTGGTCTGGCCCTCGCGCGGCTCGATGATCACGTGCTCGAGCGCCATGTACTCGTCGAGCGTCAGCGAGGGGCCAACGGTCGGATGATCCTGGCGCACCAGAGTGACGAACTCGAGGTCGAGCACGCGGGTTCGCCGGAACTCCTCGCCCGGGATGGCGATGTGATCCAGGACGAGCTCGACCTTGCCGAGCCGCATTTCATTTTGCAGCGAGGCTCCGGGCTCGCGACAGAGATCGAGCCGGACGCGGGCGCCGAGCTGCTCGAGCCACTGCAGAAAACGAGGCAAGAGGAGGGCCTCTCCGAGGTCGGTGATCCCCAGCCTGAAGGTGTGGCTCGCCGTGCAATCGAAGGCGCCGGTGTGAGCGAGCGAGGCATGGATCATGTCGAGCGCCCTGCGGATCGGGCCGGCGAGCGCGAGGGCGCGCGGCGTCGGGGCCATCTCCTTGCCGCGGCGCACGATGAGATCGTCGTTGAACAGCAGGCGTAGCCGGTTCAGCGCGCTGCTCACGGCCGGCTGGGTCATGCCGAGGCGCTCGGCCGCCCGCGTCACGTTGCGCTCGGTGAGCACGGCGTCCAGCACGGTGAGCAGGTTCAGGTCCACGGCGCGCAGGCGAGGCAGCGGCGGTGCGTTCATGGGGGGAGGGTAGCGCTGCCCCGACACCCGCCGCCGAGAGCGCGGGCGGCGAGCTCTTCCACGCGCCTGCCGTCGCGACGTGGCGGGCGGCGCCTACGGTGGCGAGGGCGCGGCCTCGATGCCGCCCTGCCCGACGCCCGGGGGCGGCGGCATCGCCGCGGCCACCAGGGTCACGTGCGCCCCGCGCGAGAGCCCGAGGGTCACCCGCGTCCCCGCGGGCACGCGGATCAGGGACCCGACCAGATAGCCCAGCTTGCCGGTGACATCGTGGCCGTCCACCGAGACGATCACGTCCCCCACCTGCAGGCCGGCCGCCGCGGCCGGACCGTCGCGGCGCACGTCGACCACCTTGTGCGGCCGCATGGCCACATCCATCGGCGACCGGGGCGGCTCGACAGTGAACCCGAGATCGCCGGGAGGCTCGTCGTGCTTCACCCGGCGCTTCGCCATAAGCAGCCGCCCGACGTCGGTCTCCGTGCCCGGCTGCACATCGACCGGGATCATCGCCGCGTCGAACGCCGAGCTCATCGGATCCGCGGGCATGAGCATGAGCACGAGGGGGCCTCCGGGCACGCGGTCGAGGTGAAAATGACCCGCTCCGTCGGTGACCTCGTGCTGCTGCACCGGCGAGGGCGCCATTCCGCCGGCGCGCGGGTACGCGTGCACGGTCACCCCGGCCATGGGCGCGCCGTCCTCCAGGGACACCACCTGACCCCGGAGCGCGACGCGCGCGGCGAGCGTCAGCACCACCCCGCTCCGCTGCTCCCCCTGCGCGAGCGTCACCTCGCCCGTGGCCGTCCCCTCCGGGGCGTCGGCTGCGAGCTCGTACTTGCCCGCCGGCAGATCGCTCATCGTCCAGGCCCCGTCCGTGAATGCGAAGGACTCGTTCCGGAAGAACGGCGCTTCGCGGTCCGTGACGCGGATCGTGAACTGATCGGGCGGCGCGCCGCCGGGGCTGGAGACGGCGCCGGAGACGGTGCCTGTCTCCTGGATCATGAGCGTCACGGCGCCGCCGATCGTGACGTGCTCGACGACGGCGCGGCCCCCTCCGCGGCGCTGCGCCTGGACCGTGTACGTGCCCCGGCCCAGGTTCCCGATCACGAACTCCCCGTCGGGATCGGTGAGCACCGGCGCGTAGGGCCCCATGCTCTCCATCGGCGGGGGCGGAGGGGCCGGTGCGCCCGGCTCCCCCGCGCCCTCGGGCTCCCGCTGGACATTGACGAACGCGTCCGCCACCGGCCTGCTGCTCCCGTCGACGACGCGCCCGTGGATCTCGCCGTTCTGGCGCTCCACGACCAGGCTCACGCGCGCGGCCGCCCCTGCCTCCACGGTCACCGCGACCCCGAGATCGCCGCCGTCGGCCTGACCTGGCGCCCTCATGGGCATCCCCCCCTGCATGGCCCAGATCCGGTACGCGCCCGGCGCGACCCCCTTGAACACGAAGGTCCCGTCCGCGAGGGACGTTCTCGGAGCCGGAGGGCCGCTCCACCCGGGCCGCGGCGCGCTCAGCATGACGTCCGCGCCCGCGACGGGGCGGCGGTCCTCGTCGGTCACCGTGCCCTCGACGCTGCCGCCGCTATCCATCACGAGGGTGATCTCGGGAGCGCGCTCATCGACGAGCTCGACCTCGACCGGTTCGGGCGGAATGTGATCGTTCGAGCGCGCCATGACCCTGTGCTTGCCAGGGAGGAGCCCCCGGAGCACGAAGCGGCCGTCGTCATCGCTCTGCCCGACGGAGCCGGGCTGCATCGCCCCCATGTCGGTCGGGCTCGCGTGGACCATGGCGCGCACGGGCTTGTCCTCGCGGTCCACCACCCGGCCGCGGAGCGACAGCCCGGCGCGGACGGTCCACACGAGGCCCTCGACGTCCGCCTCGCCGACCTCCACGGCGGGGTAGGCCGGCTCCGACGCGTGATCCTGGCAGAACACCATCACCTGGTACGAGCCGGGCAGCACGCCCTCGAAGCGCGCCGAACCGTCGGCCCCGAGGACCGTCGGGAGCCACCCGCTCCCTTCGTGAAACAGCGTGACGGAGCCGCTCGCGCAGGGCCCGCCCCCGGGCGTGACCTCCACGCGGCCGGCCACGCTGCTGGCGGGGTGCATCTCGATCACCACCTCGCTCGATGTCTGGCCGATCCCGAGCACCACGCTCGCGCGCGCCTGGCCATAGCCGCCCGCGGCGCGCGCCGTGGGCTTGTACCGCCCGGGCGCCAGGCCCGGGATGCGGAAGCGCCCCTCCGCGTCGCTCGACACGGGTTTCACCTCCCCGGGGCCCCACCGCTGCGCCATCCCGGGACGGACCGTCGCGCCGGCGATCGGCGCGCCCGACCCCGCCTCGACGACCCGCCCCTCGATCGCCGAGCCGGGCGTCATCAAGATCTCGAGCGGCGGCCCCGGCGCCATGCCGTGCTGCGACCCCTCGGCGTACCCGTCGGCGGTGGCGCGGGCCAGGCAGTAGCCCTCCTCGGTCCACGCGGAGAAGGAGCCCTGTGCGTCGGAGCGGGTCACCGCGGCGCCCTGGTGCGACCCCAGGAAGCCATGAATCATGACGAGCGCCCCGGCGATGGGCCCGCCGCTGACGTCCTTGACGTGGCCCCGGACCTCGACGCCGCCGCGGGCGAGCGTCAGGTCGACGCCGGTGCGCGCCTCTCCCTGGCGGAGATCGAGCCAGCCGGCGCGGTCCGGGGCAGGGGAGGTGTAGCTCGCCGGGCGGTGGCCCGGCGCCGAGGCGAAGATCGTCCAGCGCGCGGGGGAGAGATCCGCGATCTGGTAGCGGCCGTCCTCTCCTGCGGGCGCGCACGTCGGCTCGCCCAGATCGAACGGCGTCAGTCCGCTCGCTCCGCCGCTCGCGCTGGCGCATACAAGCGCTCCGGCGACGGGCGAGCCGGCCGCATTGGCGACCCGCCCCGCGATGCTCCCGAGCTGCGGGGGCGGCGCGTCCCTCGCGCGGAGGCGCCGCGCTCCCCGCGTCGAAGCGGCGCTCGCCGGACGCGCGGGGCCGTCCGCCGGCGCCTCTCCGGCGCGGAGCCACAACACGAGGCCCAGGATCCCCGCCGCCGCCAGCCCGAGCACTACTAGGGCAAGCCACCGTCTCGCTTCCGCGCTCTTCATGACCTGACCGCCCCTCCTTCGTCCATCGCCCCCTGCCGCCGGGATCACTAATCCATCGCGCGGACGCATGGCGGGGCCTCGTCCTGGGCAGCAGGATGACGGCACGTTCCCACGGCGGAGCGCGGGCGTCGCGGGACCGGGGGCTCCGGTCGGTTCGCGGGTGGCGAGCGCGCGAATACCTCGTCGGCCAGGGACGAATTCGTGGCGCCGGACCGCCGCCATCCGTCGGTGCTCCCGGGATTTCCGGAGGGCGTGACGAGGGGTGGTCGCAGCCGCTCGGTGGTCGAGGGCCATGCGGGCGATCCGTTGCTGGAGACGCAAATTCGAGGAAAGAGACAGGCTCTCGTCCGATCCGGCAGACCAGCACCGGGTTCGCTGGGGTCGTCCCTGGTTGCGAGCGAGAGGTCCTGCCGAGACGCCGGGCAGCCTACAGCGCATGCAGAACCAGGGACGAACTTGGGCTTCTTCCCTGGTGCCGGACAGCGGACAACGGAAAGGTCGACAATTTCAATGACTTCACGGGCGCGCCGACGTCGTCGCGGTGCGCGGGGCCTCCCGGGGCGCGCACACGCCTGAACGCGCCAGCGAGGCCTCGCCGCGCCCTCAGGGATAGCGACCGGAACGTACGGCTCACGGCGGGCACCATGGCGCTCGAGGCTGCGCTGCACGGCAGGCCGACCACGGCGACACGGACCTGGGACGCCATGCGGCAGGTGGAACGCTACCCTTGTCGATCGCTGGTCGCGAGGTCGCGCATGCTACTGTCCGTTCCGATGATGGAAGGTTCGATTCTGCGGCACATCGTTGCAAGCGATGGGACGCGCATCGCGTGGCACACGCACCAGCGCCCAGGCGACGAGGTGCAGCTGCGAGATCGAGCGCCCGTCGTCCTCACGAACGGCCTCAGCACGACGGAGAACTTCTGGAAGCACCTCGTCAGCGCCCTCGCAATGACGACCCACCTGGTCCACTGGAGCTACCGGGGTCACGGGCAGAGCGAGATAGCGCGCTCGGGCGACTACGCCATTCGGACCCACGCAGACGACCTTTTACGAGTGACGGAGGCGGTCCGTGCTCGTGGCACGTTCGCCGACGCGCCGGTGCACATCGCCTTTTCCATGGGCGTCACGGTGCTGCTCGAGCTCTATCGCCGCCGCCCAGATCTCGTGCGCGCGATGGTGCTCATCGCCGGCGGCGCCGATCACCCCTACGCGTCGAGCGCCGCCTTCAGGATCCCCGGCGCGCGCACGGCCCTCCGGGTGGCGCTGCGGACAGCGGCCCCCATCATCCCTCGCATGGCGCCGGTCGTGCGCCGCGTCACGGCGTCCAGGGCCCTCTTCCCCCTGGGCCAGGCCGCGGGCGTCTTCGGGCCCGAGGCGCCTCGGGAGGAGCTGGAGCATTTCCTCCGCGCCGTCGGGACCATGGACCTTCGCGCTTACTGGGCGTCTCTGCGGTCGTTGATGGAGGCACGCGCGTCGGACGTCCTGCCCCATGTGCGGGTGCCGGTCCTGGTGATCGCGCCCGAGCGCGACGTGATGGCCTTGCGGGCCGATCTCGACACGCTGCGCGGCCTCATCCCGGGTGCCGAGTGGATGATCGTGCCCCGCACAGGCCACGCGATGCTCCTCGAGGCAGGGGGTGTGGTGTCGGCCCGCATACGGGGGTTCTTGCTCGGCCTGCAGTAGCGGCCACCTCCGCTCCGCAACCTTGCGGGTGGTGGCCGGATTTGAACATGAAGGCGGTAAGAAACCCTCGATGATCTTCCCGCCTTCATGTGGAACCTCTCTGAGCAAATGACCGCACCACCCGCGCCCTCCGGAACGCGGTGGGGCCCACCGCGGGCTGTTACTGGCAGGCGGTCCCGTCGGCCAGCGCCGCGCACTCCTCCGGGTTCTCGAGCGCGCGGCTCACGTGGAGCAGCCGGCAAGAGACCGTGTCGCCGCCCTCGGCGCTCGCGACGGCGTAGTGGGAATCGTGGGCGGCTCCCGCCATCGTGCTGCACTCGTCCTGGCACGCCGCGCCCCAGCCATCGTACGCCTCGCCGAGGGCCTCCTTGCAGGCCGCCTCGAACAGCGTGCAGTACGACACGCAGTTGCCCGTCGTGCCCGAGCCCGGCTCCTCGACCCCGCAATGGCCGTCTCCGCCCGGCCCCGCGTGCGGGCAGTGGGTGGTCGGCGCCAGCATCGCGCTGTAAGCGTGGTACTTGCGGCAGCCCACGGTGTTCTCGACCCGGTCCTCCGTCGCGCCGGGAGGGAGCGCCGCGCAGACCGAGAGGCATTGCGCTCTCGACTCGTACACGGCCAGATCGCCCGTGCACGAGGTCATGACCACCTGGCAGAAGTCCTCGCAGCTCGGCGCCGTCCCTTCCGGATCGCCGCAGGGCTGCACCGGCGTCAGGCTCGCGTGCGGGCAGTGCTCCTCGGGGTTCACCGTCGCGGAGCTCACGTGCACGAGGCGGCACTGCAGCGTGTCGCCGTCGTGGTTCTCGATGACGTCGAATTTATCCACGTCCTTGAGCCCCGCGCACATGGCGACGCACTCCTCCTCGGTGGCGACCTCGAGCGTGCACGCCGCGGCCCGCAGCGCGCAGTAGCTCTCGCAGTTGCTCCCGCACTCGCCGTCGCCGCCCGGGCCGGCCGCCGGGCAGTGCACCCCGACCTCGCCGGTGGCGCCCGCCAGCTCCGCCTGGCGGGCGCGGCAGGCGACCGTGTTGTCCACGGGCTCCAGGGGATCGCCCGCCGGGAGCAGCGCGCACACGCCCTGGCAGGTCTCCAGCGTGGCATAGACCTGGTGCTCTCCCGTGCAGTTCGCCATCACGTCGGCGCAGTACGACGCGCATTGCTCGCTCACGGGCGCCTGCCCGCCCCCCGTCTCCGAGCTGCCCGGGTCGAAGGTGCGGTCCTCGATGCCGGCGATGGCCTGGCAGCCGAGCCACGCGAGGCTCGAGAGCGGGGCGAGCAGGGCGAGCGACAGGAGCCCTGTCATGCGTCTCATTAAAACGTACCTCCCACGCGCACCCCGACGTTGCGCGCGTCCACGAACGCCCCCACCTGGACGGGCGGGGCCTGCCTCGGCGCGACGACGAACACGAGGACGGCGCCGCCGATCGCCGCCGCCGCCCCGAGCCCGAACGCGACGTTCGACACGGTGGCGGCGCTCTTGGCCTCCTCGGTCAGCGTGACGCCGCGCTCGTCCTCGCACGTGCTGCCGCCCTTGCAGTAGGCCTCCGCGTCGCTGTTCTTCGAGATGGCCTTCACGCCGAAGAACGTCCCGACGCCGAGCCCCACGACGCCCGCGCCGCCCACGACGAGGCCGATCAAGCGCGCCGTGTTGCCCCCGGACGCCGCGGGCGCCGGCGCAGGGGCGCCGAGCGCCGGCGCAGGGCCCGCCGCCTCGGGAGGCCGCGCATCGCCGGGCGCAGGCGGCGGCCCCTCGAGCCGCTTGAGCGCCGGGACATCGACGCTCGCAGGGCCCTTGCTGTCGCCCCCGAGCTTCACGGTCGCCGTCCAGGTCTCGTGGCCCGGGGCGCTCGCCTCGATCGCGATCTCGCCCGGATCCACGGGGATCGCGACGCCGAAGACCGCGGGATCGACCGCCTTTCCGGCGGAGCGCACCTTGAAGCCCTCGATCGCGAGGTTCTCCGCGGCGACGCCGATGCTCAGCTTCGACAGGGCCGGCTCCAGCCGGGCCGCCCTCGCCTGCGCCTTGCGGGCGCGGTCGGCTTGCCCCGCCGCCTGCGACTCCGACATGGCCTGCCGGAACGTGGCCCACGCGCTCGCCGTGCGGCCGGTGTTCTCGTAGCACTCGGCCAGGTAGAGGAGCGTGCCGATGCCCGGATCGATGCGCTGGCTCTGCTCCAGCCTCGGGCACGCTTCTGCGCTGCGCCCCTGCTTCATCAGGTCGAGCGCCGCGTCGAAGAGCGCCTCCGCCGTCGCCTTGTCGGCGGCGCTCGGCTCCGCCCGCGCGGGGAGCCCCCCGGAGATCAACGCCGCGCACAGACCCAGGCCGACGCAGTGTGCGATGCTTCGCTGACGACGTTTCGTACGCCTCATACGTCCCGTGTTCTCCTCCAAGCTGGCCACGACGAGCCTCGGGGCCGTCGCCGGATCCACGCGAGCGCCACGCTCAGCGCCGCCCGCCGAAGTCGCTGATCGAATTGCCCCGCGTCGGCTCCGGGCGCGCCCCCGCGTCGGGCTGCGCGCGCTCGACGGGCCGGCCCGTGGCGGTCGCCCGAGGCGCGCCTGGCTGCGCGGCGAGCGGCGCCGCCGGGCCGGAGGACGCCGCCGGCGGCGCCGCGGGCGCGCTGGAGGAGGCCACCGGCGCGGTCGGGGCCGGCGAACCGCCGGCCACCTCGGGCGCGGCGCCGGTGGCGGCGGGAGCCTCGCGCGCGTCGCCCTTCGCCGTGGCTTCGGAGTCGGGCGCCGCCGCGGCCTCGGCGGTGGGCGCCGCCGTGGCCTCGGCGGTGGGCGCAGCCGCGGCAGCGGGGGGCTGTGCCTGGTCGGTGGAGAGCCCGGAGCGCAGGAAGAACAGGGCGCCGAGCGAGGCCCCTGCCAGCAAGGCGCCGGCGGCGATGGCCAGGACGACGCGCGCCCCCTTGTGGACCGTTCGCACCGGATGGCCCGAGTTGCTCCACGAGTTGACCGTGGGCCCCGTCTCCGCGTTGGGCACGGTCGGCGAGGCCGGCACGAAGGACGGCATGCCCGGCGCGAAGGACGGCGTGCCCGGCGCGAAGGACGGCGAAGACGGCGTTCCCGGCGCGAAGGACGGCGTGCCCGACGCGAAGGACGGTGAAGACGGCGTGCCCGACGCGAAGGACGGTGAAGACGGCGTGCCCGACGCGAAGGGCGGGCCCCCGTGCGGTAGGGACGGGCGCGATCCGGTGCCCTGAGCGCCCCCGCTCGGCACGCCGGTGTGGAGGAGGGACGGCCGCGCGATGTCCGAGGAGCTGCCGAGCATGCGGCGCGCCCGGTCGACGTGCATGTGGCCCGTGGCGGGGCCGAACGGGAGCAGCGCGGCCGCCATATCGCCGACGTTCGTCCACCGCTGCTCGCGCTCCTTGGCGAGGCAGTGCATCACCACGGCGTCCAGCTCGCGCGGGACGTCGGGGCGCAGCTGGGCGACCGGGGCCGCGTTCTCGTAGAGCAGCGCGTGGAAGAGCTGAGCGACGGACTCGCCGTCGTACGGAGTCCGCCCGGTCAGCATCTCGTACAGGATGACGCCGAGAGACCAGATATCCGCGCGGGTATCCACGTCCCGCGCGGAGCGCACCTGCTCGGGAGACATGTAGAGCGGCGACCCGAGGAGCGACGCCGTCTGGGTCAGCGCGACCTGGTCGCGCGATATGCCGAGCAGCGACTTCGAGATACCGAAATCGAGGACCTTGATGACCCGATCACCGTCGGGCCGGAGCGAGAGGAACAGGTTGGCCGGCTTGAGATCGCGGTGCACGATCCCCGTGGCGTGCGCCTCGGCCATCGCGTCGAGGGCCTGGAGCATGTACCCGACGGCCTCCATCACGGGCAGCGGACCGCGCGCCCGGATCTCGTGGGCGAGGTCGTTCCCCTCCAGGAACTCCATCACCATGTAGGGCATCCCGCCCTCCAGCGAGCCGACATCCAGGACGCGCGCCACGTGCTCGCTCTTGATCCTGGCCAGCGCGCGCGCCTCGCGCCGGAACCGCTCCGCCGGGTCGCCGCCGTCCGACCGCAGCGAGTGCAGGAACTTCATCGCGACCCGCTGCTCCAGCTCCAGGTGCCACGCGGCGACGATCGTGCCCATCGCACCGGCGCCAACGATCTGCTCCACGCGGTACTTGCCCGCGAGGACGTCGCCCACAGCAACGGGAGCCATCGCCATGGGCCCCAGGCTAGCCGAGATCCACGAGATCACATACTTCGGCGCGCCGCGATCTGCGCGCAGGGCGGAAATCCCTCGTCGACGCTTCCCCTGCGGCGGAACCGTGCGTCTGGGCGCGTGGTGGGCAGGCATGACACCCGCGCCGGCGAGATCTCACCGGCGTTCCAGCGCGACGCCCTCGACGCAGCGCCAGCGGTCGGTCGGCCCCTCCACGGCCCACAGCTCGAGCCGGTCGGCCCACCACACCCCGTGCGCGAGCGCAAGCACCCGAGGATCCGCGGCGAGCTCCTTTCGGCGCGCGGCCGGCAGCTCGCCGTACGCGAGGCTCACGTGCGGGCGAAAGGGGGCCTCGCTCGCGTTCGCGCCGAGCGCCGCCTCGGCCGCGCGGCGCAGCGCCGCCAGCGGCTCGGACGGCGTCACGTCGAGGAACACGCACTGGTGGCGGGTGTCGCCGGTCGCGGGGCCCCGCGCCTCGAGCGCGACGGGGCGGAGCGCGCCGCCGTCGCCGCGCAGCCTGCCGAGCTTCGCGGCCAGCGCGCCGGCGTCGCCGCGCAGCCCGCCGAGCAGGGTGAGGTGAGGCGCGAACGCCGGGCCCCCGGTCTCCCGGGCGAGCGCCTCGATGAGCTGCTCGAGCCGCGCGGCCGGCGCTCCGCCGGGGATGAGCCACAGAGCGAACGCTGTCTCTTGCGCCATGCTCAGCCGAGCGCCGCGCGCAGGCTCCGGTAGAACGCGTCCGCGGCCCCGCCCTCGGGGATGCCCGCCGACCCGCCATCGTTCAGCTCCACCAGCATCCAGCCGCCCCCTTCCTTCTCGGCGACGTCGGCCGCGTAGAAACGACTGCGCACGCGGTCGAGAACGGGCGCGAGGACGTCGGCGCTCGGCGGCTCACCCGGATAGGCACCGTCGGCCCAGTACGGCGCCGAGTAGAACGGCCGGCCGTCGAGCACGAAGAAGCGATGCTCGTTCACCAGCGGAAGCCTGCTCTTCGGGTGCAGCCCGATGCGTCGCAGCTCGACGAACTCCCGGAAGACGAGCCCGCCGACGACGTGGTCGTCCTGGAGGCGGAGGAAGTTGCCCACGACGCGCCGCACGTTGGCCTCGTCGTCCGCCGCCGGGATGAAGCACGCGTCGAACCACTCGTGCTTGCGGGACTTCACATAGTCCTTGAGGATCACGGCGCCCGAGCCGAACGCCTCTCGCACGTGAACGACGACGGCCTCGAGGTCGAACGTGGAGCCCGGGATCCAGATCGACCGCGCTGTGTGCTCGGCGCCGCCGATCGCCTCGTACCACTCGGGCAGGTGATAGCAGTGCTGGTACGCTGCCGGCTCGGTGATCAACCGCCGGCCACGCGCGGCGACGACCTCGCTCATGCATCGATAAGCGTCGAGGCCCAGGATCCAGCCGCGGTAGATGACGTCGCCCGGGCCTTCCGGCACCCGGCGGAGCTTCACGTCGCCGCCGAGGACTACCTCGAGGTCGATGAGGCCGACGTCGAAGCCGGCGCTGGCGGCATGCCCGGCTTCCTCCTCGAAGGCGCTGTCCGGCGCGGTCGGGTGCAGCGGGCTGCTCGGGAACAGGACGAGCGGGGCGGGGAGCATCTCGCAGACTCTATCTGACGGCGCGATGGTCGTCACGAGGGTGTAGATCGGGCGATGACCGCGCGATCTTCAGCTCGGAGGTGGCCCCGTCGGCTTGTCGGGCGGGAGAGAGAGCAAGAGAGAGTACACAGGGAGACGGGGAGACGGGGAGGAGATATATCGAGAGACCAAGGTGGAGAGGCGAGAGGTGGGGACCATCCTTCGCGTCTGCTTGCTCGGGGTCGACGGCTTTCAGATCGCTCGTCCGTGGCCGTCGAGCTCAGCGCTGGGCTGCTCCCTCGACATCGATCCACGCTCCGCACATGGTGCAGAGCTTCACCGAGGCATCGAGCAAGAACTCACAGTTCGAGCAGTACCTCTTTCCGCCGGGAGGCGGCGGCATCGGCCGGCGGGGGGGCGGCGGATTCCAGTTTGACACCATGGGCTCCGGCGGTAGCCAGGACGGTGGAGGTTCCTCCCAGCCGTTCAGCGCGATGGGCACGCCTGCCCTGTCGCCCGGCACGCAACGCAGCGCCGGCCCGCCGAGCTGGTCGCGGCGCAACCAGAAATCGCCGTTGATCATCCGGGATTGCAGCTCCGTGCCGTGCGCGCTCGAGGGCAAGAGCGGCCGGTTCGCCCCCGCATCATCGCGGTAAAGGACCGGCTGGCCCTCGGGCTTCAGGGCCGAGCCAAAGGCGATGTGGTGATCGACCTCGACCGTCGCCCGGAGATCGGGCGGGTTGCCGTCGTGGGCGTCGAGCGCGGGCGCGAACAGCCACTCCGGGTACCTGGGCTCATACCACCACAGGAGCGGCTCGGGCTGGAGGTTGCCGTTCCAGCAACAGACCGCCACCGGCCAGCCGGGGTAATAGGCCTCGAACGCCTGAAGCATGCGGTCGTTGAGTGCAGGCCGCTTGGGCTTCGGGACCTGCCTGAGGACGGAGAGCACGGCGCGCGGCGACTCCGCGAGCACCACCGCATAGCTGCCCACGTCGAAAACCACCGCCCGAGCGGCCTCGAGCGTGCCGCCCAGCAGCGTGCCGTAGCTTCGCGGGATCGGCTGGCGCGTCGCCTCGCGGATGTCCTCGAGGAAGGTGCGGAACGGGCGCGTGTCGACCGCGTTCTGCGGGCCGAGCCGCGTGGCCGGGATCGGCAGGATCATGGCGTTCGGGCCGGAGGTCGACGCCGTGTTCTGGTAGGCGAGGACGTGGACGTAAAGGCCGTTCCACTGCGCATCGCCGGCATAGAGGAGGGTGCTGGAGAGCGTGGCGGGGGAGAAGGTGCAGCACATGGTCGCTGCAGGATACACGAACAGGAGCCGTTCACCCCATGGCCCCGGCGCGGCGCCCGGTCACCTGCCCGCGCGCGGGTCCAGCCGGCGCCCCTGCGCTGGCGGCACGCCGGGAGTGAACTGTCAGGCCGCGGCGAGCGCGCTGACCATGACGTAATACCCATCAGGATCACGGAGCGCGAACTCGCTGGTGCCGGTACTGGGGTTCAAACGGGGTTCCTCTTCCAGTCCGGCGACGAGGGCGCGTGCTCGAAGCAGCGTCTCATTGAAGTCGTCCACACGGAAGAACAAGAGCAGCCCGTTGCCAGGCTGAACGTGATCGGGGCTGATCAGCGGTGGATGCTCGTGGGCACCCCACTGGTGAAGGCAGAGCAAGACCGTTCCATCGGAGTCCAGTATTTGCCCGAAATCATCATGAGCGGGCTTCGTCTCCGGTTGACCAAACAGCGACTGATACCACTTGAAGCTACGAGCAACATCAGCAACACCGATGATTGTCCACGTGCGTTTCATCGCTTCCTCCGGCAGGTCGGGCGGCGTCAGCGTGCACCTGGGAGTGCACCCGCGAGCTGTCGCGTGAGCTCGGCCGCTGGCACTTCCTTGCACCCGCTGACGTTTTGCCCCGCCCAGAGCGGCGAGAAGTCGCCGCTGCCCTCGCTTTCCGCCTTGGCGCGCAGGGGGGCGATGGCCGACGTCGCCAAGGGAAAAGCTGGCACGGCGCCGCTCATCGGCCCAAGCTCCCTCATCAGGCGGTTCACGATGCCCCGAGCGGGTCGCCCGGTGAACAGGTTGGTGAGCGCCGTGATGCTGGCTGCGCCGCTCGCGAGGGCCGCGCGATGCACCCTGCTCGTGGTGGCCTCCGGGCACAAGAGGTAGGCCGTCCCGAGCTGCACGCCGGCCGCACCGAGCGCGATGGCGGCTGCGACACCCCTCGGGTCCGCGATGCCGCCCGCGGCGATGACGGGGATCTTCACGGCGTCCACGATCTGCGGCACCAGCGCGAAAGTGCCGAGCTGGACGCTGAGATCGTCGGACAGGAAGCTGCCGCGATGACCGCCCGCCTCGATGCCCTGGGCGATGACCGCGTCGACGCCGCGCGCCTCCAGCCAGCGCGCCTCGTCGACCGTCGTGGCAGAGGACAGGATCCTCGCGCCCGAGCGGCGCACCCGCGAGAGCAAGGCCTCCGAGGGCAGGCCGAAGTGAAAGCTCACCACAGCAGGCCTGAGCTCGTCGAGCACATCAGCGGCCTCATCGCTGAAGGGCAACCGGCCGGGGCCGGTCGGGATGGCGCTTGCATCGACGCCGAGCTCGGCGAAGTACGGCGAGAGCCGGGCACGCCAGATCGCTTCTTGCTTGGCGTCGGGCTCGGGCCGCGTGTGACAGAAGAAGTTCACGTTGAACGGCCTCGTGGTCTGCGCTCGGATGGCTGCCAGCTCCTTGCGCAGCGCGTCCGGGCCCAGCACGGCGCCGGGCAGCGAGCCGAGCCCACCAGCGCTGGAGACGGCGACCGCGAGCGCGCTGCCCTGCACGCCGGCCATGGGCGCCTGGATGATTGGAAGATCGATCGCAAGGAGCTCCTGCAGCGTCGTCATGAGAATCTCCAGATCCACGGCCGAAGCAGAGTCCCGCTTTTGTCCTTTTTCGCCTAGCAGAGAGCGTGCGGCCGTGGGACCCGAGCGTAAGCGAAGGGCCCATCGGTGGCAACGCCGGGTTGGACGGCACGTGCTCACCTGCACGATGCGCTACGCGTTCCTCTGCCAGTACGAAGGTCGGCATGAGGTATCGGGGATGAGCGTGGCTCGGGCATTCGGGCCTGGATCTCCGAGGGCGCGCTGAACACCGTCAGTTCTCTCGCAACGAACCGGGGCATCGCTCTTGCGGTAGGACTGGGAGCTGGCTTCGTAATCGAGGTGCCACGTGACGGACCACGTCGATCCATGGGCCCTTGCAAGCCAGTCCGGGACGCCAGTCGCCAGATGTTAGTTTGTCTAACTATCCGTCGATTGGTCGGCCGAGGCCGCAGGACGAGGTCTGTCCAGTGGACAGTTCGGTAAGTCGTTCAACATGGTCGTGGAGCAGAGCCGTCCGATCGCGGCTACGCGAGAAGGAGCGCGCGGGGGACTTCCCCGTTGCCCAGGGGACCCTCTCGACCCTGGCCCCACAGCCCGAGCGGCTCGCGACTCAGAAGGTGCCGCCGAGGCCGAAGGTGGCGCCGCCGGGCGCGAAGCCGATCTGGGGCTCGAGCCGGAGGCGGGTGGAACGATGGCTCTCCGGCTCGCTTTCCTCGTACGGGACCACCATGCCGCTGAGGCTCACCACGAGGATCTCAGGGGTCTCGGCGCCGAGGGCGACGGGCACGAGCAGGAGACTCCCGCCGAGCACGATGACGTGCTTCCACCCATACCAGACGAGCCGCGACGTGCGCTTCGTGCCCGGGCCGTGATTCCCGGGCTGCCGTGGGCCAGCGCGCCAGCCGTCGGGCGGCGGGGCGTGGCGTACGCGGGCGGCGGGTATCCCTCCTGTGGCATGCTTCTCACGCCGGACGGAGGCTGAGATGGTACGCTCCAGTTCCACGGTTTCAGATCCGCGGCGCGCGCGGCGCGGCTACACTGCGCGGCCCGTGGACTCCGTGATGGACAGCATCGAGGCGATGGTCGCCTGGCTCCGGCAGCGCCGGTGGGCGCACCTCGCCGTGGTGAACCTGCGCATCCTGATCGGCTTCGCGTTCCTGCCGGCGGGGCTGAAGAAGATCCTCGGCGAGCCGTTCACGGATCCGGGCAGTCGCGGCCCGTTCCATGAGTTCTTGCACGCGTTCCACGCGACCGGGCACTTCTACACGTTCGTGGGCGTGGTCCAGCTGGTGGCCGCGACGCTGCTCATGACGCAGCGGTTCGCGACGGCCGGCGCATTGTTGGCGCTGCCGGTGACGGGCGCGATCCTGGCGTTCTGCTGGAGCACGGCGGTCGTCCCGACGGCGACGGTCGTCACGCTGATGTTCGCCGGCCTGGTCGGGCTGGCGCTGTGGGACGTCGAGCGGTGGCGCGGAGTCCTCGACGCGCCGGACGCCGCGCCGCGGGCCGCGCGTGCCTCGTCACCAGCGCCGATCGACCTGCGGCTGTGGAGCCTGTGCGGGGCGGCCATCCTGGTGGCGTACGTCGCGACGTGTCTGCTCAGCGGCGGCATCTACCGGCCGCGGGGGCCCGCGTTCGATGAGCCGGGGTTCTACGTGCTGATGGCGCTGCCGCTGTTCCCGATCGCGACCGCGCTCATCGATCGTCGCCGGCGCGCGGGGCGCTGACGCCCCGGTGCCGGCCCGCGGTGCACCGTCGGGTTGTTCAGTGTGCCGCTCAAGGTGCCAGCGACGGCGCCGGTCGCCGCGGCCGACCTGGCCGCACCGCCGGTCATCTGCCCGCGCGCGGCTCCAGCCGGAGCCACACGCCGCCGGACGTGCGCAGCGTTGTCGCGACATGCAGCCGTGTCGTCCGCCCCGGCACCGCGCTGACCCGGTAGCGCTGGAGGAGCCGCGCGAGGATGAGCTGCCCTTCCATGAGCGCGAACTCCTTGCCGATGCACTGCCGCTGTCCGATCCCGAACGGGATGAACGCGAGCGGGTGCCGGGCGCGCGCGCGCTCGGGCGTGAACCGGCCCGGGTCGAACCGCATCGGGGCTTCCCAGTGGTCCGGGTGCCGGTGGAGGACATAACTCATGATGCCCACCAGGGTGCCTGCGGGGATGTGGAAGCCGTCGATCTCGTCGTCCTCGACCGCGGTGCGAGGTATCCAGTACGCTGGCGGGTAGATCCGGAGGGCCTCCTGCACGACCGCGAGCGCGAGCGGCAGCCTGGGAACATCTGCGAAGCCGGGCCGCCTGTCGCCGAGCGCCGCGTCGACCTCCGCCGCGAGCGCCTGCAGGAGGTCGGGGTTCTCGACGAGGAAATGGAGCGCCCACGCGAGGGTGACCGAGGTCGTCTCGTACCCCGCGAGGAACATCGACACCGCCTCGTCCCGCAGCTGCTGGTTGGACATCTGCTCGCCGGTCTCGGCGTCCACCGTGGCGAGGAGGATCGAGAGCAGATCGCCGCCGCGCCCCGGCTGCGCGCGGCGCTGCGCGATGAAGCGAAACACGTTCTCATCGATCGTCTTCACCGACCGCTCGAAGCGGCGCCGCCCCGGGGCCGGCATCCAGCCCGGCAGCGCCCGGAGCGCGGCCCCGAGGAGCATGTAGTCGATCGCGTACTTCATCGAGCCGCCAACGGCGTCCGCCTCCTCTTTGGTGATCCCCGAGCCGAACATCGTGTTGAGGATGACCTTCATCGTGATGTGCGGGAGCTCCCGCTCGGCGTTGACAGGGCGCCCCGCGGCGGCGGCCACGCCGAAGCCGGCCATGCCGTCGTCGATCGCCTGCACCATGAGGTCGCACATCGCGGCGAGCCGGTCCCTGTGGAACTCCGGCTGGATCATCCGCCGCTGCCGCAGCCAGAGGTCACCCTCGCTCGTGGGCAGCCCATTGCCGATGAGCGCGCGGATGCTCTCCCATAGAGCCCCTCCCTTGGAGTAGTTGCGCGCGTTGTCGCGCAGGACGTGCTGCGCGTGCCTCGGGTGGTTCAGCGCGACGATCCGCGCGAGCCCGAGATCGATCGTGTACAGATCGCCGAGCTGCTCTCTCGCCGAGACGAGGTAATCGAGCCGATCCTTCAGCAGGTGCGGGAGCACGCCGACGAGCGGAAAGCCGCGCGCCGACGGCGGCGCGCTCGCGCGGGGGGCGGCGCCGGCGGTGGCGCGGGCGGGTGTGCTGGAGAGAAGATCCGGCTGCATCATGGCCTCGCCAAGGGAAGGGGCGTATCCGATCGAGCGGCGGTATCCGAGCCGCTCGGCGGACAGGGCGCCCGCTGCGCTGATCGGACGAGAGTACATGAGCCCGGACCCCGGAGACGAGGACTTTGGAAATGCTTCTTCGCAGCGCGCCCTCACCGCCCACAGTGTGGACGCGCGAGGCCCAAGCGACGGCGCGAGCGCCCGAGGGCCGATGTCCCCGGACGTTGTATTCCTACGCTGTCACGCGACCGCGCGCCGCGAGGTGCCGCTCGATGTGGCCTATCGCCGTGCCCACGCCGTCCTCGCCGCGGATCTTGCGTCCGAGCTCCTCGGCGCGCTGCTTCATGCCCGCGTCGGTGGCGGCGGTCCGGATCGCGGCCGCGAGCGCGTCGGCGGTGAGGCGCGGCCGCGGGATGGCGCGCGGGCCGACGCCGAGCTCCTCGACGCGGCGCCCCCAGAAGAGCTGGTCCCCGAGGTGCGGGACGACCACCGCAGGCCGCCCGGCGCGCAGGCACGCGGCCACGGTGCCCGCGCCCCCGTGAATCACCGCCGCGGCGACCCGCGGATACAGCCAGTCGTGCGGCGCGGCGTCGATCTGGAGGATGCTGTCGGGCAGCGCGATGTCGCCGAGCCCGGCCCAGCCGGAGAGCAGGATGGCGCGCTGGCCGCTCCGCGCGACCGCGTCGACGAGGAGCCTCGTCGTGGCGCCGGGATCGTGGGACGTCATGCTGCCGAAGCCGAGGGCGACCGGCGGCTCGCCCGCCGCGAGGAACCGCTCGAGGGTCTCGGGCGGCCGGTACTCTTCGCCCTCGTCGAGGAACCAGTAGCCCGCCGTGTGGTAGCTGGGCGGCCAGTCCGGCGGGTGCGGGACGACGTGGGCGCTGTAGCCGTGGACGACCAGCATGCGGCGCAGCGCGGCCATGTACGCCCGCCGATCCTGCGGCGGCAGGCCGAGCCGCTGCCGCACGCGGGCCGTCACGCCGCCGTACCAGCGCCACACCGTCGGCTCGATCAGGAGCCTGCCGAACAGGAGGTTGAGCACGCTGTCGCGGCGCGGGAAGGGGGCGGCGACCGCGGTGGGCCCGTGGCGCGTCGCCAGGATCGAGGGCTGGAACGGGATGCTGACCTGCACTGCGCCCGAGGCCTCGGCGATGGAGGCCGCGTAGGTGTCCGAGGTGAAGCTGCTCAGGATGAGCTCGGCGCCCTCGCACGCGCGCAGGGCGTCGTCGGTCATCTCCGCGCCGAAGCGATCGATGAGCCGCTGCAGGATCCGCGACTGGGCCATCGGATCCGTGCCGCGCGACACCCACTCTTTGCCGAGGTCGCTCTCCATGATGTCGACCATGTCGAGGCTCCCCGGGATCGCCGTGAGCCCGTGCGCCTCGATCCAGCGCTGGAAGCTCTTGCCGGCGAGGACGCGGACCGCGTGGCCGCGGGCCGCGAGCGCCTTGCCGAGCGCGATCGCGGGCTGGACGTCGCCCCGGGTGCCCAGCGCGAGGATGGTGGTCTTCATCGGGCCGCCTCGCCTCAGAGCGCCTTCCAGGACGCGTCGCCCGACGGCAGCCGCGGCGGCTCGACCGACAGGATGTAGTCGACCCGGCGGTTGCGCGGCTCGTCCACCTGGTCCGCGGTCTTCACGAGCGGCGCCGACTCGCCGAGCCCCTCGAAGGCGATGGGGAGCTTCACGCCGCGGCCCTTGAACCAGGCGGCGATCGCGCGGGCGCGCTTCCGCGACAGGGTGAGGTTGTGCTCCACGCCGCCGACCGTGTCCGTGTGGCCGACGATGAACAGCGTGATCTTGCCGAGCTCGCTGGTCTTCGCCACGACCTCCGAGATCTTCTGGAGGCTCGCCTCCAGCTTGGGCACCTCGGGGGCGCGGATGACGTCGGAGTTGGTCTCGAACTGCACCTCTTCGTGGGGGATGCTCACGTTCCAGGGGATGATCGCGATCCCCGCCCAGTACCCCTCGGTGTCGTGGCCGTACACCTCGATGCGCGCGACGGGCTCGTCGCTCGAGGGCGACCAGGTCACGGCGAGCGGCGAGCCGGCGGCGGCCCCGCCGAACGGCTTCTCCTCTTCGGCCAGGACCGCGCCCGACTGCCCGAGGACCTTGATGCGCACCTTGCTGGCGGCGCGCGACAGCTTCACCTCGATCTGGCGGCCCTTGACGTCCACCTTGGACCTGTCGATCGTCACCTCGAGCGCGGGCGGCCTCGCCTGGGCGCTCCGCGGCGGTGAGGGCGCGGGCGAGGGGCCGTCGGCGCGCGCGGCGGCGGGGGCGAGCAGGGAGGCGGCGAGGAGCACGGCCGGGGCATGGCGCATGGGGATCCCCATCTCTGGAGGGTGAGGGAAATGCGGGAAGACGTCCCCGAGCATACCAAAAGGCGCGCGTCGTGGAGCGGCGGGGTGATGTGCCGTGTGTTCGCGGCGCGAGCTGCCCTGCGCGCCGGCCTGCACCGGTGTAGGGTGTACCGTCGAGCGTCGAGCGCGCTCCGGCAAAGGCGCCGGAGATCCAGCTGAACGGCGTTCCACGTCACATGGCAGTCACCATTTTCGACCTCTTCAAGATCGGTATCGGGCCCAGCAGCTCACACACGGTCGGGCCGATGCGCGCGGCGCGCATGTTCGCGGTGGATCTCGACGAGGCGGGCCTGCTCGCCCGCACCGCTGCGGTGTCGGTGGAGCTGTTCGGGTCGCTCGGCGCCACGGGCCGCGGCCACGGCAGCGACAAGGCCGTGATCCTCGGGCTCATGGGCGAGACGCCGGACGGGGTGGACGTCGAGCGGGCGGGCGCGATCGTCGAGGGCGTGCGGCAGAGCGGCCGGCTGTCGCTGCTCTCCCGCCACGAGATCGGCTTCCAGGTGAAAGGACACCTGGCCTTCCTGCACCGGAGCCTGCCGTTTCATCCGAACGGCATGCGCTTCACGGCGCTGGACGAGGGGGGCGCGCTGCTGCGCGCGCGCGTGTATTACTCGGTGGGCGGCGGCTTCGTGGTGAACGAGGCGGCGGCGAAGGGGGAGAACCCGATCGAAGCGGACACGACGCCGCTGCCGTATCCGTTTCACAGCGCCGCGGATCTGCTCGCGGCGTGCGCGGCGAGCGGCCTGTCGATAAGCCAGGTCATGCTGGAGAACGAGAAGGTGTTTCGCCCGGAGGCGGAGACCCGGGCGGGTCTCCTGCGCATCTGGGGGGTGATGCAGGACTGCGTGCGGCGCGGCTTCCGGGCAGAGGGCGTGTTGCCCGGCGGCCTCAAGGTGGTGCGCCGCGCGCCGGCCCTGTACCGCAAGCTCATCGAGAGCCCGGAGGCGGGGCTCCGGGATCCGCTGACGGCGATGGACTGGGTGAGCCTCTACGCGCTCGCGGTGAGCGAGGAGAACGCCGCCGGGGGCCGCGTTGTGACGGCGCCGACGAACGGCGCGGCGGGGATCATCCCGGCGGTCCTGCACTATTACCGGCGCTTCGTGCCGACGTCGACGGACGAGGGCGTCATCCGCTTCTTGCTGACGGCGGGCGCGATAGGCATTCTCTACAAGGAGAACGCGTCGATCAGCGGCGCGGAGGTGGGGTGTCAGGGCGAGGTGGGCTCGGCGTGCTCGATGGCCGCGGGCGCGCTGGCCGAGGGGCTGGGCGGCACGCCGGCGCAGGCCGAGAACGCGGCCGAGATCGCGATGGAGCACAACCTCGGGTTGACGTGCGATCCGGTGGGCGGGCTCGTCCAGGTGCCGTGCATCGAGCGCAACGCGATGGCCGCGATCAAGGCCATCAGCGCGGCGCGCATGGCGATGCACGGCGATGGGGCGCACTTCGTGAGCCTCGACAAGGTGATCAAGACGATGCGCGACACCGGGGCAGACATGGAGTCGAAGTACAAGGAGACGGCGCGCGGGGGGCTCGCGGTCAACGTGCTCGAGCTGCCGGTGGAGGTGGGGGTCAATCTGCCGGAGTGTTAGGCGCGCTCCGGCGCCGTGCCAAACGCGCGTCGAAGGACCAGCGCCCCGCGCCGACGATGACGAGGAAGAGCGCGCCCAGCAGCATCGCCCAGTCCGTCCTCGCCTCGTGGACCATGCTCCAGAAGCCGTATTGCGGCAGCTTGCGCACGTGGAAGCCGAGGATGTCTCGGCCGAGCAGGATCGGAAGCTTGGTCGAGATCAGCGCCACGACCATGTCGATGACGAGCAGAGCGGCGGCGAACCGGGTCAGGAGCCCCGCGAGCACGAGCGCCCCGCAGACGATCTCGACCACCCCGACGAAAGGTCCCATGGCTTCCGGCCAGGGGATGCCGATCTTGACGAACCGTCCGGCGCCGAGCTCCGCTGGATAGATGAACTTCTGGAGCCCTTCGGACAAGAAGACGGCCCCGACCGAGAGGCGGACAAGGAGCGTCGCCGAAGGCGCCTCGGAATCGAGCATCTTGCGCAGGTGGTTCATACTTTCGTTCCAGCCCCTGTCGAGGGAGTGTGGATGTGGATCTTCCAGAGGCCCGCCCGGATCTCACGATCCGCCGTCGAGATCATGGTTCGAAGCGCGTAGACGATCTTCGTAATCCCGTCAATCGCGACCCGCTGCCGTTCGGACGCGGCCTGCAGCCTTCCGGCTCGGTACTACAATCGAATCCGGCGCCTCCGCATTGGCCGGCTCGGCGCTCCTTGGCATCGTGATCCATCCCGGGAAGCGAAACTGGACAGTGGCGCTGGCGAAGGCGGCGAAGTCACCCCATGCTCGGCGAGGGGGGCTTCGAGAAGGCGGTCGCCGAGGTTGACGAGCTCGAGGCCGCGCTCGGGATTGCCGACCTCGCGCGCTTCACGCCGACATAGGCGAAGGTGCGACGGGAGCGCTCGGGCCTCGCGACCGCCGCGCGGCGATGTGGCCGGCGGCGTGATCGTCGGCCATAGTGTCCACGTGTTGTATGTCCGCCACGTGCCGGGTCCGCCGCTCTCGGCGCACGTCGCCGAGCTCTGGTACCTTTCGGCTGCTCCGCCTCACGCGGCCGAGCGCATCCTGCCCTCCGGTACCCTCCAGCTGGTCGTCAACCTCGACCAGGACGAGGTTCGCGTCTACGACGGCCCCACCATTCGCGGCTACTCCGGTGCCGTCGTCTCGGGCGCGTACCAGTCCGCCTTCGGCGTCGACACACGCGAGCACGCGTCGATGGTCGGGGTCCAGTTCCGCCCCGGCGGCGCGTGGCCGTTCCTCGGCGCGCCGCTCGGCGCGCTGACCGACACGCACGCCGACCTCGCGGACCTCTGGGGGCTGCGAGCGGCGGAGCTCCGTGAACGCCTGTGCTCGACGCCGGAGCCGCGCGCTCGCTTCGCGCTGCTCGAGCGCGCGCTGCTCGACCGCCTTTCGAACGCGCGCCCCGGTCATCCCCTGGTTCCGCACGCGATCGCGGCGCTCGATGGAGGCGAAAGGCGCGTCGCCGACGTGGCGGCCACGCTCGGCATCAGCCACCGCCGGCTCGTCGACGTGTTCACCGCCGAGACCGGCCTTGCCCCGAAGGCCTTCGCCCGGATCACACGCTTTCGGCGGGCGCTCTTGCAGGCCGAGAGGGAGCGCGAGCCGGACTGGGCCCGGCTCGCTGCCGTGTCAGGGTTCTGCGACCAGTCGCACCTGATCCGCGAGTTCGTGGCGCTCTCCGGCAATTCGCCGACCGCGCTCGTCGCCCACTCCTCCCGCGAACGCGTCAAGCTGCACCACATCGCCATCGCGGTGCCAGCCGCGCCGGACGGGGCGCGCCGAACGGACCGGCAACACGCGCGATCTCGAAGTGTCTCGACCCGATGACCGCGAGGATCAGCGCGGTGCCGGGACGCACCGCAGCGCGATCGGTGGCGAGCCCGGCCGCTTCCAATTCGTCCAAGACCGGGTTGCCCGCCGTGGGTAGACGTGGGTCATGACGCAATGCTCGGTCCAAGTTGACACAGAGGTCGGCGATCCTGGCAAGAAGTGCAACGTAGTTCCGCAGGCGGACGCGCGGCTGCGCGAGGCCATCAGGGTGATCGGGGGAAGGAAGAGCTTCATGACACGCACCCGATCGCTGATCCGAGTCGCCGCCGCTGCCGCCGCCCTGCTCGCGGGGGTCGGGGTTGCCGCACCGGCGGCCGCGCAAGGTGTTATAGGCACCGGCTCCGGGCGAGCCGGGGCCACCGTGGCCGCGGTGGTGGGGCTGCTCGGCGTGGTCATCGGCGGGCTGGCTCTGGCCCACTCCGTCGGTCGTACCGGCGCCGGTAGCGGGCGAGACAGGGCCATCGTGGCCCTGGTGCTGGGGCTGATCGGCATGGTCCTCGCTGGGCTGCACCTGGCCACCTCCACCGGTGGTATCGGCACCGGCAATGGGCGAGGCGGGGCCATGGTGGCCCTGGTGCTGGGGCTGATCGGCATGGTCCTCGGTCGACTGGCTCTGGCCCGCTCCCACCGCAGCGGCTGACCGGCTGACCCGGCCATGGTGCCGGGTCAGCGCCCGTGTTGCGGTTCCTGCCCCTCCAGGGCGTGTTCCGGCGGCTTGACGCCAGTTCGGGAGCTGGTCCGGTGAGCTTCGCAGCCCGAACGGGCTGCGAGCGAAGGCGTACATCAGGAGCAGGGCGCGCTTCTCGAGCTCGACGAAGCGAGAATGGCGCACGATCCGAGGGAAGGCGTCGGCCAAGTGTTCGAAGACGCAGTCCTGATAGCTACCCCGCCGATGGCTCGTGAAGCTCGATCGGGTTGCCGTCGGGATCTTCGAGTTGAATCTGCGCGCCCCCCACGCCGCGTTCGATGTCGTTCCGGAAGGGTGTGCCGGCCGCGCGGAGTCGTTCGATGATCGCGGCGAGGTCGTCGACGTAGAGGACGATGCGGTTCCAGCCGCCCGCGACCTGAGCGCTGCCGTCGGGCATCGGGCGCGCGCCGGAGCTGCCTGGGCCGCTCAGGAGCAAGCGCAAGTCACCGCGGGAGACCGTCGCGAACGCCGTGCCGGACTGCAGGTCGAGCGTGAAGCCCAGTTGCTCGGTGTAGAAGCGAACGGCGCGATCGATGTCCGTGTTCTGGTAGCGGACGACGGCCGAGTTGGCATCGGGGCCTTCCGCGGCCGAGGTCGATTCCTCCGGCGCGTGGTGAAGCTCGACCGGGTTGCCGTCGGGATCCTCGAGCTGAATCTGCGCGCCCCCCACACCGCTTTCGATGTCGTTTCGGAAGGGGGTCCCGGCCGCGCGCAGCCGTTCGATGATCGCGGCGAGGTCGTCGACGTAGAGGACGATGCGGTTCCAGCCGCCCGCGACCTGAGCGCGGCCATCGGGCATCGGGCGCGCGCCGGAGCTGCCGGGGCCGCTCAGGAGCAAGCGCAAGTCACCGCGGGAGACCGTCGCGAACGCCGTGCCGGCCTGCAGGTCGAGCGTGAAGCCGAGTCGCTCGGTGTAGAAGCGAACGGCGCGATCGACGTCCGTGACCTGGTAGCGGACGACGGCCGCGGTGGCATTGGGGCCTTCCATGGCCGAGGTCGATCCGGTGGTACGGGACATGCAACCTCCGAGAGAGAGAATGACAAGGATGAGGATGATCTTGACGATGATCTTCATGCGCCGATCCTGTTGCCCGCGCGCGCCGACGTATTGGACAAATTGGAAGCCGCGGCGGTCCAGGCCTCGTGGGCGTGCGTCGCACTGAACGACGCTTCGTTATCCTCCACGTGCTGTGTGCCAGCGTTCGACCATGCGGGGAGCAGCAAGGCGGTGGAAGGGGCCTGCGCCGTGGTGTCCGCGGTCGCAAACCGGGACGTTCAGATTGCGATTGCTCGGCGCGCCCGGGTGCGCTCTCCTTCGATGCAGGAAGCGGGAGACTCTCCCGCGAGCGCGCCGCGATGAAGCCCTTGTACGAAGCTCGTGCACCAGAGATCGTGACGGAGCCCGAGCAGGTGGATCAGCTGCCGGCGCTGATCGAGCGGATCGCGGAGCAGACGCGGCGCGACGTCGAGGACCGGCGGGTGGAGCTGCCGTCGGGGCGCGTCGTCGAGGTGCGATCCGCGGCAGGGGACGAGGAGCGGGTGACGATCCGGAGCGCGTCCGGGGAGATCGAGCTCGACGTGCGCCTCACCGAGCGCGGACCGGTGCTGCGGATCCGGGCGGCGGAGCTCGAGCTCGAGTCGGCGGGCGCGGTGCGCGTGGACTGCGATCGTTTCCACGTGCGCGCCGAGCACGGGATCGTGCACGAGACCGGCGGCGACCTCGCGCAGACGGTCGCCGGCGACGTGACGACGCGGGCGCGCGGCGAGCTGCGCGCCGAGGCCCGTCAGGTGAACCTCGAGGCCACGTGCGGCGACGTGCAGATCGCGGCGAACGATGACGTGCAGCTGCTCGGCGAGCGGATCAAGCTGAACTGCTGAGCGCCGCACGCGGCGTGGGGCGCGGTGGGCGGCGCCCGCGCTCACCGAGGGCGTACCGCGGGCGGCGTCTGCGCTCACCGACAGCGTGCCGCGGGCGGCGAGGGCGGGGTCGACCGCGCGTCAGAGGGCCGAGAGGGCGCGCTCGACCTGCTCCGCCAGCGCGGATTGCGCGGCGACGCGCCGCTGCCACACGCGCTTCAGCCGCAGGCCGAGCGGCGCGTCGAGCCCCTGCTCCGCGATCTCGAGCGAGAGCTTGCCCCGCCGCTCGGCCCTGACGAGGCGCGCGTACTGCTCGGCCCCGAACCGGTCCGGGTGGCGCCGCTCCCAGGTGCTCGCGTACGCGTCGTCGAAGCGCTCGCGCAGCGCGCGATCCCCGTGCTTCAGCGCGCGCTCGAGCTCGTCACGCCAGCGCTGCTCGGCCTTCCGCCAGGTGGCCTCGTCGAGGTCGTGCGCGGAGAGCACCTCGCCGCGCAGCGCGCCCCGCTCGGCGAGCTCCGCGCAGACGGTGGCGTACCGCTCGATCGTGACCGGCTCTTCCGGGCGCGCTGCGCTCGGCGCCGGCGGCGCCTTCAGCGGGGCCGGCGGTTGCGGCGCCGGGGCGGGGGCCGGGGCGCGCGGCGCGGGGCTCGCGGGGGCGGGCGGCTGCGATGGAGCTCCGTCGACGTCGAGCGCCGCGAGCACCGCTCCCGCCGCCGGGCCGGGCGTCGTGGCCGCGGGTGGGGTGGCGGGCAAGGTGCCCGACCCCGGCGCGCTGCCGGGCCCGTCGAGCGCCAGCGTGCCGCCCGCGGACGCCTCCCGCCGCCGCGGCTCGCCGGAGCGCGACGGCGCGGCCGGCGCGGCCGGCGCGGCCGCCGCGGGGCGCTGCACCGGCGGGCGCCGCGGCGGGACGGCTGGCGCGCTCCCGATGCCCACGCCGGCGACGGCCACCAGGCGCTCCCGCTGCGCCGGGTCGCGCAGCTCGACGTGGGCGCGCCAGGTGATCGTGCAGAGCCGCCGATCCGCGTCGACGTGGAGGCCGTCGGCGTGGAACGCGAGCCGCGCCGGGGCGTCGGGATCGGCGTCGTCGAGGCCGTACACCGCGCCGGCGACGCGCGCGTCCGGCAGCGCGCTCTGGATGCGCGGGCGATCCGGGTGGAAGCCCTCGAGCACGACGACCGTGTCCGGCTGCAGCGCGGAGACCCACTGGTCGCGCGGGGCGCACTGGAAGTACGACCAGTCGAAGGCGCCCGGCACCTCCATCACCTCGGCGTCGAGCCTGGCGCGGGCGCCGGCCGGGAGGCGGCGGCTGCGCGCCGGCCACGCCGCCGCGAGCGGACCGAAGCCGGCGGGCCTCTGCGGGTCGACCGGGTCGAGCACGTTCGGCAGCTCGCCGTCGCGCTCGCTGCACCCCAGGGGGTTCTCGGGCACGCCGACGCCGCCGGCGGCGCGCTCGTACACGATCGGCATCCGCACGAACGGCTCCGGCGCCGCCCCGGCCTCCTTGCGGCGGCCGACGACGCGCACCGTCTTGTCGAGGCCCTGCCCCTCGCGCTGGACGAGCGCGAACCGCGCGCTCATCTCCGCGACAGGGCGGCCGCCCGGCGCGGCGGCGTGCCCGAGGGCGGTCACGTCCACGTACTGGCGGTACGGCACCCGATCGCTCGCCGCGGTCACGTGGGTCATCGGGCCGCGGCGGTCGTGGACATCCTTCGCCTGGAACGGCGCCGCCACCTCCGCCGGCCGCATCGGCGACGCGTCGAGCGAGAAGCTGGCCTTCACGACGACCGTCAACCGGAGCTTGCCCTCGTGGCGCCAGGGGACCGTGTCCACGGTCGCCTGCGCCGCCGTCGCCGACGCCGCCGGCGTGAGCGACGCACACGCGACGCCGCCCGCGGTGCCTGGCAAGAACGGCAAGGCGCGCGCCGCGAACTGCGCGGCCTGCGCGTCGTCGACCGGGAGTGTCCCCTTCGGCTCGCTCATGTCCCCGTCATGCACGGTCGCAACCGCGCCTCCCGAGGTCAAGAGCTCATCCAGCGATCGCGGGCCGCAACGACCCTTGGAGTCGTCGTCGGTGTGTGGCGGTGCGCGGATGGCTTCGGAACCTGGCCGACGAGCTCGGCCAGGGGTGCGCGCCGGCGGCGGGAGATCAAAACAAAATACCGAGTGGCCGCCCGCGCGCGCCAAGTACCATGACCGCATGAAGCGGCTCACCGACCCCTTTCACGTGCTGCCGGAGGCGCAGCGCCACGAGCTCATGCGCGACACGGTGATGGCGATCTTCGGCCCCGCGGTGGGTCAGGGCTTCTGGGATCAGATGGAGCCCCTGCTCACCGACACGCGGCGCCAGCCAGGCGACGCGGAGGAGCCGGAGAAGAACTTCTGGCGGGGCCGGTGGCGCATCTACGAGGCCGAGTGAGCGCGGAGCAGCGGCCGTGAGCAACGACCCGACGCCGCCCGCCGCGCGCGCCCCGGCGCGCAGACCGCGCCGCAAGACCGAGCTGCTCCTGCAAGGCGAGCCCGACGGGCGGCGGTGGATCGCCTGGATCTCGAAGCGCACCTACCGGATCCACAACGGGCGCTGCGAGCTCGACGCCCCCGCGCAGCAGGAGGTCCTGCACGACGACGAGATCCCGTACAGCGAGGATCGCAAGCCGCCGCGGGTCTCTCCGCCGATCGCCGTCGACGAGATGCTCCCTTTCCGGCGCGCGACCGACGTCGTCATCCAGGCCTTCGCCCACGCCTACAAGCCCGACACCCGCACGCTCACCGCGAGCGTCCGGTTCGGCAAGCACCACCGCGAGATCGTGGTCCACGGCGACCGCGTGGGTGAGATCGACCGCGCGGGCCGGCCGCGCTTCTCCGAGCCTGCGCCGATCGAGGTGGTCCCGATCCGCTACGACTACGCGTACGGCGGCGTCGATCTGACGGCGCTCGGCCGGAACGGCGACCTCCTCGGCCAGCTCGTCCAGGATGCCCGCCGAGGCATCGATCGGCTCGCCGACACGGTGTACCACTACCCGAGAAATCCTTGTGGTTACGGGTACTTGATGGAGATCGACGCCGAGAGCTTCGCGGGGCGACCGATCCCCAACCTCGAGTTCCCGTTCGACCCGCTGACGCCGCAGCGCCTCGCCGTGGGCAAGCCGTACCGGTGGATCCATGCGCCGCTGCCGGCAGGCTGGGACTACCAGTCCATGGCCTGGTTTCCCCGGCTCGCTTACCTCGGGCTCGCCCCGACCTGCCAGAGCGACGGCAAGCTCCCCGCCGAGGTCGAGCGCGGCTGGGCCGCCCGGGATGTCCTCTCGATTCCGCCGCTTTATCAGGACCCCGGCGGCCCGCTCCGGCCGGAGTACGCGCAGGTCGCGTCGCCCGGGATGAGCGTCTCCGACCTCGCGCCGGACGAGTATTTCGAGCTGCATCACGTGCACCCGAACCGGCAAGTCTACTCCTTCCACCTGCCCGGCGAGGTGCCCCGGGTGATGCTGGAGCTCGCGCCCGGCCGGGCGCTCACCGAGGCGGAGTCCCACCTCTGCTCGGTGGTCGTGCGGCCGGTCCCGGGCGAGGTCGTGGTGGTCTGGAGCGCCCGCGCCCCCGTGGCCCTGGATCTCACCGAGGAGCAGATGACGAACCTGCGGCGCGAGGTGCGCTGGACCTCGGCGGCTCGATCGACTCGATGAAGGAGCGCGAACAATGTCGTACGGCTGCCTGACCGTCACGCGGTGGAACGTGTTCCTCGGCCTCTCGTGGCACGAGGCCCTGTTCTGGTGGCCGATGCCGCCGCCCGGGGCCTACGTGCCCCAGAAGTACTGGCCTCATTTCCAGACGGGGCTTGTCAGCGGCACACACCTCTTCTCGTTCTGGTCGGAGCAGAACAAGCACGAGATACAGCTCGACGGCGTGCACTGGATGGGGCGGGGGAGCGACGCGAGCCTCGTCGTCCCGCACGTGGACGTGGTCCAGGGGTGGAATCCGCTCTTGCCCTGGACCATCCTCTTCGGGAGCTCCATCTCGGTCTGGGGGACGAGCGGGGTCACGATCGGATGCGATAACCCGATCTTCGGCGAGACGACCTGCGATCTCGCGTGCTCGCCGTTCAAGACCGTGCCGTTCTCGCTCCACCTCGCGTGCAACAGCCCGATCAGCCTGCCGCTCGATTTCACCATCGTCTGGGGCACCGCCAAGGCCGGCTTCACCTGGACCGATTTCATCGCGTGCCTCGTCGACATCGCGATCGAGATCGCGATGGACATCCTGATGAAGTTCGGCGGCCAGATCGCGGGCAAGCTGTGGAAGGGCGCGAAGGCCGCGGGGAAGGGGCTGGTGAAGGGCGCGAAGATGGCCGCCGCCAAGAGCGCGGATCTCGCACAGCCGTTCTTCAAGCGGGCCGGCAAGGCGCTCGCGCGGGAGAGCGCCGAGGGGACGCTCGCCAAGATCCTCAAGGAGTCCGCCGAGGAGGCGGCCGACGACGTCGCGTCGAAGGTGGGCAAGCAGGCCGCGGAGAGCTTCTCGGACTCGCTCAGCCGGCTGCGATCGCAGAGCGACGAGCTGCTCGAGGAGCTCGCGGAGGCCGCGGACGGCAGCGTGTGGAAGTCGTTCAAGCAGGGCGCCGCGGAGCTCGGCGAGAGCGCCGCCGATCGCATGAAGAAGCTCGGGAAGAGCCTTGGCGCCGCGGCCAAGTCGGTGAAGGACACGATCATCGCCGTGAAGACGTGGAAGAAGGTGACCGAGCAGAACCTCCTGCAGTCGCGGAAGGTGAGCAGCATCCTCAAGTACACGGCCCTGGCGAACGGGTTCAAATACTCGAAGAAGGTCGGCGGGAAACTCTACAGCTCCATCGACGCGCAGTACCACGACCCCGGGGATCTCGACGCTGGGTCGGACGGGTACAGCTTCGGGCCGTTCGCGCTCGGGAGCAGGAGCGGCGTCTACGACGACCTCGGGGACCCCGTGGGGGACACGGATGATGACGACGACGATGATGACAAGACCACCAAGGCCGTGGTTGGCGATCGGTTCGCCTGGAGGGGCGACGCGAGCGCGACGGCGCGCGTGAGCGAGCGCTTCTCGTGGTCCGATCAGAGCGAGGAGAGCGGCGCGAGGGCGGGGGTGGACGACCGCTTTGCCTGGACGGTGGGCGACGCCGCCGCGTCCGGCGCGTAGCTCCACCCACCAGGAGTCAGGCCAGGGATCCGGAGAGAGATTTTAACGCAAAGGCGCAAAGTCGCAACACCTACGCCAATGGCGTCGCGACCTACGGTTAGAGCGGCAAACCGCTAGAAAAGCGTCCAATCCTCCGCCGCACCAGTGCGGAGACCACGCCTTCGGCCGAGCGCGGCCCGTCCCATCACGCCTCCACCCCGTACTTGGCCAGCCACTGTTTCAGGCGCTGGTAGCTCCTGAAGCCGATGAGCGCCGCCGCGCGCGTCTTGTTCTGGTTCGCTTCCTTCATGGCCCGCTCCAGGTAGTGCCGGACGACGTGGGCGATGGTCTCCTCGAGGCTGAAGCCCTCGCCGAGCGGCTGGCCCAGCACCGCATCCCGCGGCGTGTCTTCGCGGACGAACAGCGCCTCGCGGACCTCGACGACATCGATCACCGGCCCGCGCGCCCAGACGAAGGCGCGCCAGAGGGTCCCCTCGAGCTCCCGGACGTTCCCCGGCCAGGGGTGACGGAGCAGGTGGTTCCTCGCGGCGGGAGAGAGCTTCTTCTGGGTGCCTCCGGGGCCCGCTTCGTTGTTGAGGCGCTCGAGGAACTGGTCGATCAGCAGGCCCACGTCGCCCTCGCGTTCGCGGAGGGGCGGCGTGTGCAGGACCAGGATCGCCAGCCGGTAGAAGAGATCCTCGTGGAATCGACCCTGGCCGACCTCACGCATCAGATCCCGGTTGGTCGCGGCGATGACGCGCACGTCGACGGGGACCTCCTGCCTGCCGCCGACGGGGCGGATCTTCTTCTCCTGGAGGGCGCGGAGCAGCTTTACCTGCGCATCGAGCGGCAGCTCGCCGACTTCGTCGAGGAAGAGCGTCCCGCCGGTCGCGCGCCCGAGGTGCCCCTGGTGGTCGGCGACGGCGCCCGGGAAGGCGTTCCGGGTGTGCCCGAAGAACTCGGAGTCCACGAGCTCCCTGGGCAGGGCGCCGCAGTTGACGGCCACGAACGGGCCCTCGGCGCGCGGGCTCGCCTGGTGGATGGCGCGGGCGAGGAGCTCCTTTCCAGTCCCGGACTCGCCCTGGATGAGGACGGGCGCCATGGTGCCGGCGGCCCGCTGCGCGCGGTCGAGCAGCCGCTTCATCACCTCGCTCCGGTGGACGATGTCCGAGAACGCCGGCTCGTCGGGCCGGAAGCCGTCCGAGAGGCGGGCGAGCTCTTCCTCGAAGGGGATCAGCTCCGCGGCGAGCTCGAAGGGCACGTCGGCGGTCTGGACGCCGGTCTGGGGCGATGACTCGATGAGCTCCGCCTCGAAGCGCGTCTTCGCGACGAGGATCCAGATGGCCGCCATCGCGGGCGTGCCCGGGCTCAGGTGGAAGGTCCGCTTGGCCCTCTTCCCGTACTGCTCGATCGACCAGGCCACAGCCTCCATGACGGCGCGGTAGATGTCCGCGTGGCGCGCCGGGGTGGAGAGCGCCTCCTGCCGGAGGACGATGCTCGCCTTCGTCTTGGTCCTGAGCCATCGCGTGAACGGCGCGACCTCCTCTCCTGGATGGTTGTTCAGCAGGACGAGGTGGTCGAACGCGCGCTCGGCGACGGCGTGCGCGATGGGGCCTTCGCCGACCGTGGCGTCGCCCGACGCCGCCTTGATATCGGTCTTCCCGATCCATGCGAGGAGAACACGGGCCATCGTGCTCGCCAGCGTAACAAACCTTCTGGCAGCGGAGCAACGCGCCTTCTGCTCGCTGCTGTGGTTCCGACGGGAGGCCCGGCCGCTCGAGCCCGCGGCGCCGCGGCGCTGCTCCGGCCCGGCCTGGAGCGCGACGGTCCCGCGCAGCGCGCCGGGACCGGCTAGCCCTGGCTCGATCGGGACGCGCGATCCGCCGGGTACGGACGTACGTTCAGGCCGGTCCAGCGCATGAGGTAACCGAGGACGGCGCCGAACACCAGGTGACCGATGAGGCTCAGAACGAACGTCTTCGGCGTGAGCCGGAAGAGCAGCTCCTCGCCATGGGGCGCGGCGAGCACCGTGATGATGAGGCAAGTCCAGACGAAGACGCCGTACTTCACGGCAGCCTGGACGACCTCACGCCCTCTGGCGAAGACGGGGTAGACCATGAAGAACGCGACACCCATGCCACCCCCGTTTCCAAGCCAGCGCCAGGCATAACCGAGCGGCGCGTGGCCCTCGTGTCGATGGAGCAGCTGCGCGCCGATGTTCGGGATGAAGTCGTTCCATTGTCCGGTGAGGATCGAGAGCGCCCTCGTGACGTCGTACATCCACACCGCGACGAGCGCCATCAGGTACCCGCGGGCGGCGAGCCGCCCGTAGCGCGGGAAGCGGACGCCAAGCGCGATCGCAGCGAACGCTGCGGGGAGCGCCACGCCAGGACCCGAGAGGTGCAGCGGGACGATCTCGAACATCGCCAGCGCCAGGCAGACGATGGGCATGAACCCGAGCACCCCGAAGCTCAGAGGGACCCAGATGTCCCGGCGAAGCTTGACCCGATCCAGGAGCGCCGCGAGGAGCAGCGACACGTCATCTTGCTCCGCGATCGGGACGCCCGCGCCCGCGTGCACCGCCACGCCGCGCGCGTTCGAGTCCGGGTCGGTCGTGATGAGCAGCATGATGCGACGAATCCAGGTGAGCCGGGTTTGCCGCTGGATGTGCGGGTTCTCGCGAAGTCCTGTCAAGGGCCGGTGAGGCTCGTTTCCCTTCTCTCCGTCGATGTGTGATATAAAGTCTTCCATGAGGCTACTCCAGTGTTGGCGATGGACGTCGCGGGCGCGCGAGCGCTCCGCGTCGCGGCGCCGAGAGCGCTGCGGCAAACCGACCCACCACGAGACGCGCAGCGGTTCGATGCCGCTTGTGCGATGCGTGGCGCCGCTGCTCGCCTCGAAGGCGCTGCGAGCGCACGTCGAGATCTTTGCCGCTCGACCCTGACGAACCCCGCGTCGGGAACCCCATCGCGATGGCTGGCTGCCTGCCTTTCTAGATTTCGTCTTATCCGCGTTCTGCGGCCACCGCACGACGCTCGGCCGCGAGCACCTCGAGCGAGGAGAACGTCGGGAGACGCATGCTGCGGCTCGCGACTCCGAGACTCCATCCGATGATCTCCACGAGCGCTCGCTCCCTGGCCGCGCCCCGGCAGACGGCGCGCCCGGTGAGGCGCGAGGCGCAGCAATTTCACCGCGTCCGCAGGCCTTGCGCCCGCGCCCCGGCGACGTGGCGGCGCAGCGGCTCCGGGGCGCGGGTGCACGCTGGTCGGCCTCTTGCATGCTCCGTCGAGCGGGCACGGGGGAGCGGAGCTCGCAATGGGGGCGGGCGTACTCATGCGTGCCGAGAGCGCAAGGAGCCTGTTCGATGAAGCCCAAGAAGAACTGCAGGGTCGAGGATTACATGAGCACCGCGGTCATCACGCTGAAGGAGGCCGACACGATCAGCGCCGCAAACCTCGAGATGAAGCTCGCGGAGATCCGGCATATTCCCGTGGTCGACGCGAAGGGGCACGTCGTCGGGATCGTCTCCGATCGCGATTTGCTCCGCCACGTGAGCCGCCTCGACGGCAAGCCCATCCCGATCGAGTCGATCATGACCCGGCGTGTCCGCACCGTGCGAGCGACGACCCCGGCCGCCGATGCAGCCCAGATCCTCCTCGATCACAAGATCGGCTGTCTGCCCGTGGTCGGCGACGAGGAGCAGCTCGTCGGGATCATCACCGAGACGGATTTCCTGAGCATCGCCCAGCAGGCGCTGCGAGGCATCGACGTGACCCACGGCGCGGGAGATCGCTAGGCCAGCGACGCTTCAGAAGGCCGGGGAGCAGCTCTTGCCGTCGGTGGTGATCGGCTTGTCCTCGGGCTCGGCCTGCGTGAGGTCGATGGCGTGGAGATCCGTCACGTCGTCGTGGCGCAGGCAGTAGACGAGGGACGTCGCGTCGGGAGCGATCGTCACGCTATCGATGTAGGTGCCGGGCTCGGCGAGCACGAGGGGGGACATCATGGCTGTGGCCATGTCGTAGACCAGGAGGGCGCTTGTGGCTACCGTGGTGTCGTCGGCCGGGATATCGATGGTTCCGGCGAAGACAAAGCCGCTTCCGTCGCCGAGCCAGCTCGCTGGCGTAAGGGAGGGCCGCACCTGGCCTGCGCCGTAGCCCTCATCCACGAGCTTCACGGGGCTGGTGCCACCCGCTCTCGGATAGAGAAAGATGCCCTGATCTTCCGAATTCACGCACACGCTGTGAATGAGGAGGACTTCGCCGGTGGCCGGGTTGACCGAAGGTTCTATCACCGTGCAGCTCAACACCGTGGGGAAGGGCTCCGGCAAGCCACCCCCCGCCGCCACGCGCCACGGGAACGAGCCTCCTTGGAGGCTCGTTCCCTCGTACCACCAGTTGCCAAAGTCGTAGATGATGCCGGTGCCGTCGGCCGTGAACATCGGTGCGTCCACCGAGATCTGGAAGTTCGTAAGGCCCTCGCCGTCGTTGGGAAACACCGGCGTGAGGCGGCGGAAATCGGTCCCGTCGGTGGCGAGGCTCCAGAGGCGGCGGGTCGCGAGGCGGGTGTCGTTGTCTTCCTTGGTGGGGCCGTAGAGCGAAGCGAGGACGATGCGGGTGCGGTCGGGCGAGAGGGTGTGGCCCCAGATCTCCCAACCTTCACTGCCGTCGCCGCGCAGATCGGTGACCACGCGCTCGGCGCCGGTCGCGAAGTCTCGCGCGATGAGGTGATCGTGATCGGCCGTCTCCGCGCGCACGTAGAGGAACGTGCCGGCGGGGAGGGCACCCGCGCCGGTGGACGAGCCACCGCTGCCGGAAGCGCCCGTGCCGCCCGATGTGCCGGCGCTGCCGGAGGAGCCGCTGGGACCAGCGCCCCCGGCGCCGGAGGTGCCCGCGCCGCCGGAGGTGCCCGCGCCGCCGGACGTGCCCGATGTGCCGGTGGGCGACGCGGTCTCGATCGTGCACGCCGACGTCGAGCCCGCGGCGATCGCAACAAGACTGAGAACTAGCCAGCTGTTCTTCGTTGGAATCATGCGACCAGCCTAACAAACTGTACTCACGCGCATTCGCCTTTCGATCCGGCTGGATCTCAGGCTCGACCAGGTGCGCTCGACGCTTCCCCGGCGTGCGCCCTCAGTCCTCGATGCGCAGCACGCGCCGAGCTGGATGCGGGAGTTCCGCACGTCCGGATCTGTGGAGGGGCCGGGGGGTAGTCGACCCCGGCCTACCCGACTAGGGGATTTCGGGGTCGGTGTGCCTTCGCCACTCGTCCCGCGCGCTTGAGTAGGCGGTCCGGGCGGCGAGCTCGCGCTCCACGCCGGTGATGGCGGGCATCTTGCGATGGCACAGCTCCCCGGGAAGGGTGATCTCCACCTGCGTTCGTGCTTCACGCAGCGTGCCGGGCCATCCGCCGGCGGCGGGGCGGCCCTCTCGATGGAGGTCTTGACGCCAACGCCTGGCCCACGCCTGGCCCAGCGCGTTTGCGCTCTGCTCGATGAATCGTTGCCGTACGGCCGCCTGCGCCGAGCCGTCCTGGTCGGCTCCTGGCTCGGACGGGGCGCGCTCGGCGCCCTGGCTCGGCGCTGCGCGCTTCACTCGGTGACCGCAGGCTGAGGCCCCGGGACGATCCCTGCGATGTCCGGATCCTCTCCCGGCGTCCCGCTGATGGCGGAGCCCTTTCCCGTGCGGCGCGCGAGACGGTTCGCGTCTTTCTCGCGCTGCTTCTCTTGCCTCTCGCGTTCCTTCTGCCGCTTCAATGCTCCCTGTCTCTGCATGCCGAACCGGCCTTTCGGCGCCTCCGGGCGCGTTCTTCAGCACCTCATGGGTGCGTCCTGAAAGCGCAGGCGTGGCGGCGCACGAGCGCCGCCACGCCGCGCCCGTGATCAGTACCGGTCGCGACCGCCGCCGCCGCCGCCGCCGCCGAAGCCGCGCGCCGGACGCTCCTGCGCTTCGTTGACCTTCAGCGCGCGGCCATCGAGCATGGCGCCGTTCAGCTGCGAGATGGCGCTGTTCGCCGCCTGGGCCGAGCCCATGGTCACGAACGCGAAGCCGCGCGGCTGCCCCGTCTCGCGGTCGGTCGGCATCGCGATCTCACGGACCTCGCCGGCCGCGGCGAACGCGGCCTCGAGGGTCTCGCGGGTGGTGTTGAACGAAAGATTTCCTACGTAGAGACGATTTCCCATGCCATCCTGCTCTTTTACGGCCTTCTGGTGCGCTCTGCGGCGCATTCGGCCTGCCATCCGACGAAGCCGTGACGGATCGAACGGAGACGTGCGGCGCGGAACTCCCGCGCGAGCACACGGTGCGTCGTCCAGTCGTCCGAGCGAGCTGCAATCTCCCCCACGAGAGAGGGAAGAGGGAAAGCGTCGTTATAGAGGGCCAGGGACGATCGTGAGGAGGGCATCCTAGCCCGGTGCATCGTCGTCCGCAAGCGCGCCGTTCCGTCTTCGAGTCGGGTCCTGAAGCGGGCCCGAACGCACATGCCAGGCTGCGCCGTGACACCGTCCACCTCTGGAGCCTCGAGACGAGCCTCGACCGCCGGCCTCACCGGTCGTGCGCGATCCGGTAACTCCCCGGGATCACCGCCGGCGGTGGCCCGTCGTACAGCGTCGCCGTGCGCCGCTCCTCCTTGCGGACGTGGTACTCGAACACGCAGCGCAGGGAGAAGAACACCCGGCCTTCCCCCGCGACGATCCCTATCTGATCGAGGTGCATGGGAAAGACGACCTCTCGCTCCTCGAGCTGCACATGGATGTGCATCCGCAGGTCGGGCATCGCGAACGCGAGCTCCCCGCCGCGCAGGCCGTGCGTGAGCCGGATCCCGTCGCCCGGCCTCGGCTCGCCGCCTGCCTCGATCATCATGCCCGGGTGCCCCATGTTGAAGAACGTGGGGAGGATGTCCCTGTGCCCCACCTTGAATTCAGGCGCCCTGTCGGGCGTGAGCCGGCTCGGGTCCGGCGCGGCGGCGCTCGTCGCCGCCTTCACGCGGAGCGCGCCCTCGCCAGGGTAATACCCCAGGCCGACGGGATCGGGGGAGTCGCCGAACGAGCGGAGCAGCCGGTTCGGGTCCTCGAGGTTGGGCAGCGGCTTCCCGAGCGCGCTCTTCGCGTCGAGGTAGAACCCTCGCCCCGCCGGGTTGGGCGTGAAGGGCATGTCGAGCCCGTAGTCGGTAGGGCAGGTCCCGCCGAAGGCGCGCCCGTAGTCGAGCTCCATCGAGACGAACGACTCCGGCTCGCTCGGGACCAGGGCGCCGCCGGCCCCGGGCACCCAGGAGCGGTCGCCGAAGACGGCGATCCGCCGCCGGAAGCTCCGCCCCACCTCGAGCTCGACGTCGAGGCGCGGCCTCGCAGCGCCGCCGGGCTGGCGCACCTTCCCGCCGAGCAGCACGTCGATCCCGCCCATGTAGAACGGCTTGTCCCCCGGCATCTTGCCGAGCGCCGTCGCGACGGGCTCGCCCGAGATCGGCCACGGCTCGTCGGGCGTGGCGACGAGCGCGCCGCCGGCGACCCGGAAGGTGGGCCGCGCGATCGCGCAGCCCAGCATGTGGTCGTCGCTGCGCGCCGACGCCGTCCTGAGGAGGCGCGCCAGGTGCCTTGTCTCGTTGCGAAGCTTCACGGATCGAGCCCTCTCCGCCGCGGCGCCGCGCTCAGCAGTTCAGGCGCACGGTGCCGCCGTCGAGCTTCTCCGTGGCGCTCCCGTTGGTCACGTAGATCCCGTCCGGGGTGATCTCGATCTTCGCGGACTTGCCCTCGGCGTCGGTCGAATTGCCGATCTCGAGGACGATCTTCTTCTGGGCGCGGATCCGGATCGTCGAGTCGGCGAACAGGGCGAGATCGGGTCCGCCGATCTGGACCTCCTGCTCGGACTCGACGCGCACCTCTCCGGCGCACGTCATCTCCAGCGCGCCGTCGGTGATCGCCCACTCGAGCGAGCCCGCGCTGAGCGTGCAGTGCCCGTCGACGACCTGCTGCATCGTGCCGCCGACCGCGAGGGTGAGGTTGCCCGCCACGCGCCTCGACTCGTCGTCCAGGGACGAGATCGCGTGCGCCCCGGTGACGATGACCGTCCGATCACCGCTCACCTTGACCGACTCGTCCCCGCCGACGCACGCGCTGCGGTCCCCGGCGACGATGTCGCGGCGGTCCCCGACGACGCTCGCCGTGTGATCGCCCGCGACCGAGAGCCAGCTGTCGGCGCCGACCGAGGTGGTCCGATCCGCGGCCACCGTCCTGGTCTCGGCCGCACCCACGGTCACGGTGCGCGCGCCCGCGATCGTCACCGTCTCCGCGCCGCCGACGGTCTTCGTGCGGTCGCCCGTCACCGCGAGCGCGTCGTCGCCGCCGACGTTGCGGCGCGCGTCGTTCAGGGCCTCGACCTTGAGGTCGCGCTGGGCGCGGAGGTAGACCTCTTCCCGGCCTGACTGGTCCTCGAAGCGGAGCTCGTTGTACCCGCCGCCTCCCGGCGTGGTCTGGGTCCGCAAGGCCGACTTGGTCTTCTCGGCAGGGAGCGCGTACGGATAGGGGCTCACGACCGTGTACACCCGCCCGGTCACGATCGGCCGGTCCGGATCGCCGTCGAGGAACTCGACGAGCACAGCGCTCCCGACGCGCGGGATGTGCATCGCCCCGTAGCCGGCCCCCGACGCCATCTGCGCGACGTGGACCCAGCACGCGTTCTCCGAGGCGCTGCCGTTGCGATCCCAGTGCAGCCTGACCCTCACGCGCCCGTCGCTGTCCGTCTCGATCTCGGCCCCCTGCGTCCCGACCACGGTCGCGGCCTGCGGGCCGGCGATGCGCGGCTTTGGCGTCCTGCACGGGGGCCGGAAGGCGACGCCGGCCGGGACGCACTCGAACGTGCAGCGGTACCCCTCCTTGCTGTCGAACCGGGCCGCGTGCTGGAGCCGGGTGACGAGGTACTCCGCGTTGAAGCTCTCCCTCGGGTGATCCTCGAGCCGGAACCGCGCGCCGGGCGCGAGCCGCACGGAGAAGGCCTCGCCCTGCCCCACGGCGGCGGTCGCCTGGAGCGCGTCGAGGCGCACCTCCGCCGCGGGGCTGGCCGGGTACGCGAACACCGCGAGGTCCGTGTGCCGCCCCTTCTCGGCCGCCGTGTCCACGACCGAGGCGGGGTTCTCGAACGGCACGTCGCGCGTCGTGACCTTCCCCGGCCGGACCCGCTGCGCGAAGCGGAACGTATCGATGCCTTCTCCGGCGTGGATCGCCCCCGTCACCGGCCGATACCGGAGCTCCTTCGGGGAGATGGGCGAGTGGACCTGCGCCGTGTCGGAGATCATCAGGGTCGCGCCAGCGTCGGTGTGCTCGAAGTAATAGAAGATGCCTTCTTCCTCCATGAGGCGGCCGAGGAACGCCCAGTCCGATTCGCGGTACTGGACGCAGACGTCGCGCGCCTCGTAGCCGCGCTGGAGCACGATCTGGTAACGCCGGACGCCGCCGAGCTTCAGCACGCGCTCGATGACCTCGGCCGTGGTGACGCCCTGGAAGATGCGGCAATCGTACCGCTGGTCGAGGAGCCAGACCTCGGGCACCAGCGTGGCGCGGTAGGCGGCGTGGTGCTCCGAGGTGTGGACCTGCTCGAACCGGCTGACGATCCCGTGCAGGTGGCGGGCGCTGGCGCCGTGATCGAGCGTCAGCACGGCCGACTCGGCGACGAGCGCGTCGAGGTCGAGGTCGGTGTCGGCGCACTCGACGGTGATATCGAAGGCGTAGAGCTCCGACATCGCCTCCGCGCCTGAGAGCTCCTTCACCTCGAGCGAGGTCTTGAGTCCATCGATCGTGAGTCGTGCGCGGACGAGGGGCGGGGCCACGGCCATGAGAACCTCGGAAGAAGTTCGGCCATCAGAGCCGATGTCGCGCCGATGTGCAAACACGTTGCGCGGCCGGCCGCGCCGGGCGAGCTGTGCGGTGCAGGTGCGAGCCCGGGGTTCCGCGCGGTCGCGCCGGCGCTACCGAGGGGGCGGGGTCTTCGAGGCGCAGCAAGTGAACTTGGCGTAGCTCGACTCGTGGGCGGCGCAGCGGCCATCGTACCCGTAGTCGAACGCCGAGAGATCCGCGCCGTCGCTCGCGCACGTGGCGTAGGCCCGTTCCTTGAGGGCGGCCATGTCGATGCACGAGGTGCCGTCGCCCAGAGAACCACCCCAGCAGGCCTCCGGCGGAGGAGGAGGAGGCTCGGCGCCGCAGCACTCGAAGACGGCCTTGCTGGTCTCGTAGCCGGTGCAGCGCGGGTTGTCCTCCTCGTACGTGAAGGAGGTGAACCTGGCGCCCGCGCTCACGCACGTCGCATAGGCCCGATCCTTCATGACCGAGCGGTCGACGCAGGAGAGGCCATCGCCGAGCTCGCCCTTCCAGCATGCGCCGGACGGAGGAGGCGGCGGAGGAGGAGGCTCGCTACCGCAGCACTCGAAGTAACCCCAGGTGGTCTCGTGGGCTGCGCAGCTCGGGTTGTTCCGCTCGTAATCGAAGAAGGTGAGGTCTGCGGCCGAGCGTGAGCACGCCGCATAGGCCTGATCCTTGAGCGCGGAGGGATCGACGCAGGATCTGCGATCGCCCAGCTCGCCCTTCCAGCACGCGCGCGGCGGGGGGGGCGGCGGCGTGGAGCCGCAGCACTCGAAGGTGGCCTTGGTGGCCTCGTTCGGGCCGCAGCGCCCGGGGTCCGGCAGGGCGTCGAGCCAGGTGAGCTGGGCGCCCGCGCTCACGCACATCGCGTAAGCCCGATCCTTGATGGCGCCCAGGTCGATGCAGGAGGACCCGTCGCCCAGCTCGCCCTTCCAGCACGAGTTCGGCGGCGGCGGCGGAGGTGGCGGCTCGCCGCCGCAGCACTCGAAGACCACCTCGCTGCTCTCGTGCTCGGCGCAGCTCGGGTTGAGGGTGTCGCTCACGAAGCTCGCGAGCTCCGCGCCCATCCTCGCGCACCTCGCCTGGGCGTGATCCCGGAGCATGGCCGTGTCGTGGCACGTGAACCCGTCGCCCATGTCCCCGAGCCAGCACGCCGAGGGCGGGGGAGGCAACGTTCCCCCGCCGCCCTCCGACCCCGGGTCCTCGCCGCCGCCCGTCCCAGGATTGGCGTCCCCGCCTTCCCCGCCCGTCGAGCCCGCTGGTGGATCGGGATCCGGCGCCAGGGTGATGGTGCACCCCGAGCCGACGAGGAGACTGGATATCGAGACGCTGAGCAATAGACCTATCGCAAGGGAAGTCCGCATCGTGATCCTCCGTGAAAGCCGGCGTTGCGCCGGACAGCTCCGAGCGCGCGCCGCTCGAGCTCGGGTCAGCGCGCCCTCTCCGTCGTGTCGCTCTCCATCTATCAACCGCGACGAGGCCGGCGGTTTCCTCGGGCGGGCGATTTCGCGATCAGAAGGGGCAGCAGGTGTAGCTCAGGCTCGTGGCCGTGGCGTCGGTGCAGGCGACGTGTTTGTCCCCGAACACGCGACGGAAGAGATAGTGGCCATTGCCCCTGCAGAGCGCCGTGGCTTCGGCATCCAGCTTCTCGTACGGCTGGCATGCCTCACCGAAGTCGATCTCGCTCGTCCAGCACGACGGCGAAGGCAGCGGATCCCCCAGGGGACAGCACTCGTAGTAGACCCTGGTCGTCTCGTGATCACCGCAGGCCCCGTCGGGCTGCTCCTGATCGAGGGAGCGGAGCTCCGTGTCCCTTTCCCTGCACATCATGTAGACCTCGTCCTTGACATACGTCGTGTCGAAGCACGTGACGCCGTCGCCGAGCACCCCTTTCCAGCACGTGGTCAGCGCCATCCTCCCGCACGTGTACTCGGCGTCGAGGTAGCTCCCGTGATCGCAGGGATCGAGCAGCGTCAAATCCGCGACGATGAGGCCCTGCGCCTCGCACCGTGCCCTGGCCTCACGCCGCAACGCGTCCGCGGTCTGGCAGAGCGCCTCGTCCCGCGGGGCCGCCGGATCTTCGGTCGTGGGTGCTTGGGCGTCCGTGGCACGGGTGCCTTCTCCGCTCTCGCCCTCGTGCGCGGCCGCTTCCGCGGGGACGCCTCCGGAGCCTCGGCGCAGCGCGGCGTGAGGGCCGCGCTGCGCGAGAGGAGATAGCCCTTCCGGGCCATCAACCCATCTCCGTCCCAGCGTGTGCGGGGGGGTCAGCGGCTCGACGCGCCCGCGCGCCGGCGGAGGCGAGGCGCGGTCGACAGGGAGCCGGCTGTCGTCCAGGAGCCCTGGGGTGTCGTTCGCGTCCCGCGGCGGCACGGCGCTGCGCGGCACGGGCGGCGCCGGAGCGAGCCGGCGGGGAGGTTCCTGGAGGAGCGGGGCGCGGATCCGGGGAGGCGGCGCTGTCGGGCCGTGGGCCGGCGTGCGCTCCAGGAGCCCGCCGTCCGCGGGAGGCGGATCGCCGGCGAGCTCGATCGCTTGTTCGACGGGGCGCTCTGTGAAGATCGAGCCGGGTGTGAGGCCCTGGAGCGCGGTGCCCAGGGCGACGACGCTCGCGCTGGCGCCCAGCGCCAGCACGAGCGAGCGCCCCCCGCTCCCGCCCATGAAAGGCCGCCGCCCGCGCCGGTCGAGCTCCGCGACGAGGCGCGCCTCGAGCCGAGGCGACGGCTTCACCGCGGCGAGCTGCTCGTCCACCTCGCGCAGCAACGCGAGCAGATCACGGTTTCGCGTCATGGCCCACCTCCCATCCGGCGTCGCGGAGCTGCGCAACCGCCTTTTGAATCAGCTTGCAGACGTATCCCTTGGAGTGGCCGAGTATCTTCCCGATCTCCTCCTGCTCCTTGCCGTCGAGATAGAACATCGAGAAAGCGACCTGTTCTTTGGGAGGCAGCGTGCCCAGCGTCTCGAGCGCGCGGCGCAGATCGTCGCGCGCGATCGTCACTTCATCGAGGGGGCTGCGCTCGCCCTCGCCTTGCCCGAGCAGCCAGCGGATGGGCGGGAGCGCGAGGAATCGGTCCCGGCGCAGGCGGTTCAGGCAGCGATTCGAGGTCGTCCTGTACAGCCACCCCTCGAGGTTGTCTCGCTCGGTCAGGGTCTCGAGCGCCTTCATCAGGTCGAGGAAGACGTCCTGCGTCACGTCCTCTGCCCAGGCCACGTTGCCGCGGCCGTAGCGGAGCGCGAGGCGGTACACCAGGCGATGGTGGTTGCGGTAGAGCGCGCCGAGTTCGTGCGCCTCTTCGCCGGAGCGCTGCGTCACGGCGGGTGGGAGCTTCCGCTCCGGAGGCACGGCGATGTCGTCCGGCGGAGCGCTCCGGCCTCCGTCCGCCGGAGGGGGGAGCAGCTCCTCCGCCCGGGTCTGGCCCTCGAAATGAGGCCGCGCGGCGAGGTTCACCGGCGCCTCCGAGCGAGGGTCCCGTCCGCCGTGAAGCCCCACGAGCCGACCAAGGGTTGCGCCATCTGACACCCTACACAATCGAGGTCGGCGCTGGTTTCCTGTCGGCGGTCTCAGGCGCCGATTTCCCCTCCACGGGGTGCTCCTGGTACCCTCCTGCAACGTCCGCGGTAGAATCGGCGAACGCCACGAGAATCGCTGCGGGTCGGCGTCGTCGGGCCCGTGAGGCTCCGCGAGCGCGCCTTGCTCACCCGGTGCGCAGCGTCTTCATCGCTCCGGCCCACGCGAGCAGCTGATCGAGCAAGGTGCCGACGGACTTCTCGTGGCGGGGGCGGGGCTTGAACACGCTGAAATTTTCGAAGTCGTCGAACAGAGAGAGCATGACCTGCGAGCGCACGTCCGCGATCTGGAGCTCGGCCATGACGAGCCGGAGGTGCTCGACGGCGCGTGAGCCTCCCGCGCTGCCGTAGCTCACGAAGCCAGCCGCCTTGTTGTTCCACTCCTTGTACAGGTAATCGATCGCGTTCTTGAGCGCGCCCGAGGTGCCGTGGTTGTACTCCGGCGTGACGAACACGAAGGCGTCGAACGAATCGATCTTCGCCGCCCACGCCTTGGTGTGAGGCTTGGTGTACTGTCCCATCGACGGGGGCGCCGGCTCGTCGAGCAACGGCAGGTCGAAATCCTTGATATCGACGAGCTCGTAGTCGGCGCCGCCCTTCTTCGTCGCCACGTCGTGCACCCACTTCGCGACGGCCTCGCCGTTGCGGCCGGGCCGCGTGCTCCCCAGGATGATCGCCACCTTCAACATGTCTGCTCTCCAGGGCAATAGCCCCGCTCCGCTCGAGCCGACAGGCGGCGTGATGCGCATTCCCACGACGCCGCGGCGGAGAGGAGGGGGCTCACGAGGTTGCTACCAGCTCGGCTACTACCAGCCAGGCAGGCTTCCCGCCAGCCAGGTGTCGCGGGAGCGCGCGATCCCTGAACCCGTGCGAACCCGTGCCGCCGCTTGCGCGGCCGCAGGCGCCAGGGGGTGCGCCCTGGTACGGGCATGCGGGCCGCGCCATGGGACTTGCCGCGTTATCGTCCAGGCTCGTCCCGGGCGTGGGGGGCGGACATCACGGGGCGGGATCGCCGGCGCCGAGCCCCGAGATCGCCTGGCGCACGATACCGCCCCGGACCCAGACCCAGACCTCGCGGGAGTCCACGTGAGCGATGTTCTGGATAGCGAAGAGCTCGGGCGGCGTCGTGAACGACCAGTGATGGGCGTCGGACAGGCGGTAGACGTGGATCACGTCCTCGCCGATCGCATAGACGGCATAGAAGCCCTCCCCGGCGGCCGAGATCGGGTATCCGATGATCGGGCCCGGCCGGCGCTCCTCCGGAGCGAGAGCCGCCTTCGTCGCCGCGAAGGGGCTGGTCCAGAGGCTGGACGCCCCGTAGAGCCCGTCGTCGGAGTAGGGCTCCGCCTCCAGCCACACGAGCGTCTGGCCGTCGCTCTTGACGTCGGCGATGACCCGAGGCGACTCCGCCCGGAGCAGCGGTTCGACGGTGTGGGTCTGGCGGCTCCAGATCCACCCCTCGGACGTGGCGTCTTCGAGGGTCGCCAGGCCGAGCACATGATCGCCGACTGGAACCATCTGGCGGAACGATGGCGCGTCGTTGCCTGACTGGCGACCGAACCTCTTGGCCTGGCCGCTGATCCTGTCGTAGATGTTGACCGTGCCGGACCCGGGCCCCGATAGCGCGAGGGTGTCGTCGGTCGTGTAGAGGCCGTGGCTCGGCGCGTCGACCGGGATGGGTTGGCTCGCGGTGGCGAGCGCGTCGTAGCCGGAGACGAGGTAGGCCGAGCCGGGCGCCTCGACGCTCACCCTCTGCGCGCCGAGCCAGACCCGCTCATGACCGACGCTGGGCACCGTCGGTATGCAGTACTCCTGTCTCGGGTTGGTCTCGGGCACGGTCGGCTCGAGGTCCTTGTAGCGCCATGCGGCCAGCGGTGTCCCGTCGGCGTCGTAGACGCCGGTCCGTCGCTCACCCCGGTACTCGAAATACAGCCCGACGCGGTAGCCGTCGCCCCATCGAACGACGGTCGGCGAGGCGGTCCACGGATACTTGCCGGCGTCCCAGTCGACGACGAGCGACGTGCAGCCCGGAGCGCTGCCCGGGCACTGCTCCCAGCGCAACGACGGCAGCGCCTTGCTGGGCTCGTCGGCGACGTCGACCTGGCACCTTTCGAGCCAACCTGTGGCTCTCCAGGTGCTGTCGCCTGGATCTTGAGGCGCATCGGGGGGAGCGTCCGGGCCAGCGTCACCCGGGACGCCGGCGCCGGCCGCCGCCTCGCTTGCAGTCCCGGACCCGTGCGTGCTGGCCTGGGTCGCGTCAACGGTCGCCGGATGTCCGCCGGTGCCGCCGGTGCCGTCGACGCTCGGAGGCTCGGGCGCGCCGCGAGAGCAGCTCGCCGAGAGGGCCGAGAGGGAGAAGAAGAATGGCACGGCGCGCGCCGCGCGTCGGGCAAGGAGGTCGTGTTGCATGGCTCAGAATACCGTGGAAGCGCCGGTCAATCCGCTTCCTGAACTGTCGTCAGCAGCGTTAGCAACCGCGTTAGCAACGGCCGTGCCCGCCGTGGTTCTGCTCGGCGGCTCTGGTGCCTTGGCGGACGCGCTCGGGGCGCCGCACGCCGCAGATGCTGGGGATATCGACCGAAGAAGGCGCTTTCCATCCCGCGCGCAGGGCCAGCGCTCTGCCGGCGCCTCGGGGGTGACCGCGGCGCTCCACGCGCCACGACCGTGACATGTCACGCCGCGACCGTGACGTGTCACGCCGCGACCGTGACATGTCACGGGCGTGCGACGCTACCGCGCAGAAAAGATCAAGGCGATTCATGGCAGCTGATCTCAAGCCACCCCCCTCCGATTTATCGCGTCCGGTTCATGGCATGATACAGCGCGCGCCGTCGCGATCGCGGCGCCGCGCGGCCTGTCTCCTGCGTGGACACGCCCCGGCGTCGGAGATTTGCTTGCGCCGTTTATAATTTGTATTTACTTGCGGCCTTGGTCCGTTCGTGAACAATCTGCCCGACGGCGCGGTCGAGATGATCGTCAATCCGGGCGATCGCCGCGGTCGCGTCGAGACTCTTCCTTTTGGCTGTGGCAGCGTGTGATCGAGGGGCAGCCTCGCGCGCGGCCGGCAGTGGAGATCAAGAGCCATGACCGACAAGAAGCAAGGTGCACCTTCGTCCAGCTCGACCCCTACCCGTCGCCAGGTGCTGAAGCAGGCGGTGGGCCTCGGCGCGGGGCTGGCCGCCACGAGCTTGCTCGGTGGCGAGGCGTCGGCGGCGCCGCGCATCCGCTCCGGGACCTTCACGACGAGCGATGGGGTCGCCCTCAACTACCTGGAGGCGGGGAGGGGGAGGCCGCTGCTGCTCCTGCACGGGTGGTCTCAGTCGGCCGCGCTGTACAGGGCGCAGATCCTCGCCTTCGCGCGGCACCACCATGTCTTCGCGCTCGACTGGCGCGGACATGGCGAGTCGGAGAAGCCCGAGCACGGCTACCGCATGGCGCGCTTCAGCAGGGATCTTTACGAATTCATCCGCGGGATGGGGCTCAAGCACCTCTCCGTCCTCGGTCACTCGATGGGCTGCGGCGCGCTCTACGGCTACTGGGACAACTACGGGGGACGCTACATCGACCGCCTGATCCTTGTCGACGTGGGCCCTGCGATGACGGCCTGGCCCGACTGGTCCGCGGAAGAGGCGGTCGAGGCGGGGGCCCTGTTCACCCCGCAGACGCTCCACGAGACGGCGGCCGCGCTGCGCGGGCCCGACGGGATCGCCACGACCTACGGGCTCGTGGCCACCATGTTCACCCCCGGCTACCCGGCGGATCAGCTCGCCCTGGTCGTCGAGCAGAACCTGAAGCTCCCGCGCGAGTACGCCGCCAAGCTGCTCGTAAACCAGGCCGAGCAGGACTGGAGGGACGTGATCCCGCGGATCGACGTGCCCACGCTCGTCGTCGGCGGAGATGCGAGCATCTTCAACCCCATCTCCCAGCAGTGGGTCGCCGACCAGATCCCCGGCGCCGAGCTCCTCATCTTCGGCGCGGACGAGGGGGGCAGCCACTTCATGTGGCTCGAGAACCCCGAGAAGTTCAACGAGGATGTCCTCGACTTCCTCGGCTGAGCCGCGCCGCCCTTGAGCGGCTGTCGCGCGCGGCTGCGCGGCGGCACCTGCCTTCGCTGTCGATACGATGACTCGGCGCCTACTGCTTCTTTCTGCTCGACCAGTTCTCGATCGGCAGGCCCTGAAATCGCCGAAAATCTCGGGTGTTCACCGTTACCAGGATCAGGTCGTTGCTCTTCGCGATGGCGGCGATTTGGCCGTCCACGAACGGTGCCGGCGTTCCCTTTCCATCAAGCCGAGCGCGCTCGTCGGCATGCCATGCCGAGGCCGCGGCATCGTACGGCAGGATGGGAAGAGACAGGTAGACGACCTCGCGCAGGTACGCCTCCAGCGCCGTGCGCCGCTTGCCTGAGGGCAGGAGCCGACAGCCGTACCACAGCTCGTGCCACACGGGGGCGGCGAGCGCGCTCTCGTGCGCGTGGGCCTCGATCTTCGCGAGCATCGCCTCGTCGGGCGCCTGCTTCATCGGCTCCGAGATCGTGGAGGTGTCGAGCAAGAAGCGCGGGCTCACAGCTTGACCTGTCGACCCGGCGAACGGTCGCGAACGGACGCGGCGAAGTCGCGCTCCAGGCCCACCTCATCGAGGTCGTGCCTCTTCCGGAATGCACGGTACGCGTCGCCGAAGCTCGGTCGATCCGAGCGCAGCCGCTCGAACTCCTCCCGGGACAAGACGACCGCCACGGGGCGACCTCTCCGGGTGAGCTCGACGACCTCACCCGCTTCCGCTTGCTCGATGATAGAGGGGAGATGGGCCCGAGCTTCTGCGACGGAGTAGCGATGCGCCATTCCATAGATGTACACGAAGTTGTACATTCGTGCAACCAGGCGAAATGGCTCGGGTTGCGCAGCTCGGCGGCAGGACCGGTCTTGGCGCCGGAGCACTCCCTCCGACGATCCCGCCGACGATAAGTGGGTCGCGACCAACGAGTCGGCACCGGGGGCCACGTGCGTGTGCAGTCAGCCTGCATGCGCGTGCTGCCAGACTGGAGATGGCGGCGGCTGTGCCATTTGCGTCGCCACACGTCGCGAGCGCCTGCCGTTGCCCCTGCGCTCCCAGCCTGGTATGGGTAGGGTGGCTGCCATGAGCTGGACCGAGGACGACCAGAGCAAGCTCGACCGCCTCCGTGACAGGGAGCTTTCCGGCACGCTGACACAGCCTGAGCAGGAGGAGCTCGCGGCGCTGATGGCCCGGATCGAGGCGGAGGAGGCGGCGGTGCTTGCCCCGGAGATGGCTCGGTTGCGTGCCGAGGCCGGCGAGCTGGCGGTCGAGCTGGCCAGCGTCGAGGGCGAGAACGAGCAACTGGCCCAGCTCATGGCACAGCAACAGGCCCTCGTGACCGACACGCGCAGGTTCCTCGAAGAGCTCGATCGGCGCCGCGCGTCCATCCTCGACGGACTTGCCCGCGTCGCCGGCGGGCCGCTCCCCGCTGCATGAATGGCCGTCTCCACTGAAGCGCGCGCAATCGTGCGGGCCACCTTCGGTGGACGGTGTGGTTACTGCGGCGTTTCCGAAACGTCGGTGGGAGGCGAGCTGGAGATTGATCACTTCTACCCGCTCGCGGCGGGTGGTTCCGACGACATTGGGCCGCGCGCGGCAGAAGCCCAGGTCGTCATGCGGGGAGACGTTGTGACAATGCGTCCGGGAGAGATGCCCGATTGGCCGCGGGCACAGCAATCCAGTCAACTCCTCCCCGTAGTTCGATCCGACGCGACCGCTGCGCCCGTCCCCGCCTCGCCGCAGGCCGCATTGGACATCCGGTAGGCGAGGGGGCATCGTGGCGGCCATGAAGGTCTTCGTTACAGGGGGCTCGGGGTTCATCGGAGGCCATCTCATCGAGGGGCTCGTGCGCGCCGGTCACGAGGTGAGCGCGCTGGCGCGCTCGCCGAGGAGCGCCGATGTCGTGCGACGTCATGGGGCGGCGCCGGTCGCGGCCGACCTCGGGACGCTGAAGGGCGAGGACCTCGCGGGCGCCGAGGCCGCGGTGCACTGCGCCGCGGTTGTCGAGGAGTGGGGGACGCGCGCGCAGTTCTGGGAGGGCAACGTGGAGGGGACGGGGCGGGTGCTCGCCGCGGCGCGCGCCGCCGGTGTGCGCCGGTTCGTCCACGTCGGCACCGAGGCGGCGCTCTTCGATGGCCACGATCTCATCGATATCGACGAGACGCACCCTTATCCCGAGAGGCAGCGCTTCCTGTACTCGGAGACGAAGGCAGAGGCGGAGCGGCGCGTGCTCGCGGCGCACGAACCCGGAGGCATGACCACCGTCTCCATTCGCCCGCGCTTCGTCTGGGGCCCACGGGACGCGACGGTGCTGCCCGTCGTGCTGCGCATGGCGCGGGAGGGGAGCTTCGCCTGGCTCGACGGCGGCGGCGCGCGCACGTCGACGACGCACGTCGCGAACCTCGTGCACGCGCTGCTGCTCGCCCTGGAGCGCGGCCAGGGCGGGCGCGCCTACTTCGTCGCCGACGACGGCACGCGCACGCTTCGCGAGTTCCTGACGGCCCTGGCGCGGACGCAAGGGGTGGCGCTGCCCGGGCGCAGCATCCCGAGCGCCGTCGTCCTCCCGCTCGCGGCCGCGATCGAGGGCGCCTGGCGCCTCCTCGGCGTCCGCCGGGCACCGCCGATGACCCGCTTCGCCGCGGCCATGATGTCGCGTTCGGTGACCGTGAAGACCGACCGCGCCCGCGCCGAGCTCGGGTATGCGCCTGTGATCGGCGTGGAAGAGGGGCTGGACCAGCTCTCGGCGGCGCGCTGACAGGGGGACGAGCCGCGGGCGGTGAGCGCCGGGGATGCCGCGGGCGGCGATCGACGGAGAGCTCGCGGGCGGGCAGGGCAAGCGGCGGACAAGCGGCCTCCGCAGGAGCGCGGCCGCCCGCTCGGGCGCGCGAGGCCCGCAGGAGCCAGCTTGGCAGTACCTCGGCGCGTCCGGGTCTCGTAAGATGACGAGCTCATGCCGCGATCACCGGTACGACAAGGCCCCTCCGCCCCGCGCTGCATGAGCGTACGGGCGACCCCGACAGACGTTGAGCCGAGGAGACCCACGTGAGCGCTCGAATCCCTCTGCAGCCCTTCCCCCAAGGCTGGTTCCAGGTCGCCACCTCGGACGAGCTGCCCGCGGGCGGGCCCGTTTCGCTCCGCTGCTTCGGGCAGGATCTGGTGCTGTTCCGGACGCAGGACGGACAGGCCCGGGTCCTCGACGCCCACTGCCCTCACATGGGCGCGCACCTCGGGGTGGGGGGCCGCGTCGAGCAGGGCGGCATCCGGTGCCCGTTCCACGGGTGGGTGATCTCCGGCGAAGGGAAGTGCGTGCACATCCCCTATGCGGACACGATCCCGCCGAAAGCGAGGACCCGCGCCTGGGAGGTACGAGAGCTCGACGGCCTGATCCTTGTCCACCACGCGCTCGGCGGCGAGCCCGCCGCCTTCGAGATCCCGCCGCTCGCCGAGGCGCGCTCGACGGAGTGGTCCCTGAACCTGATCAAGCGCTGGAGGGTCCGGACGCACATCCAGGAGACCCTCGAGAACATCGTGGATCCGGCCCACTTCGTCACCGTCCACGGCATGCTCGAGCCGCCCCGGACCGAGATCGAGATCGAGGGCCACATCATCCGATCCAGGTCCGCGGTGAAGCAGAAGGGCCCGGGAGGGCGGGTGGTCGACGGCACGATCACATGGGAAGGCCACGGCATGGGGTACGGGACGATCCGCTTCACCGGCATCGTCGAGCTCCTCTTCGTGAACACGGTCACGCCGATCGACGACGAGCTCGTCGACATCCGCTTCGCGTTCTGGCTGCGCAACGACGGCGCGCAGCGCCTCGGCCAGGCCCTCGCCGCGGAGATCTGCCGGCAGCTCGAGGAGGACATCCCGATCTGGGAGAACAAGATCTACCGCGCTCAGCCCGTCCTGTGCGCCGGGGAGAAAGGCATCATGACGTTCCGCAAGTGGAGCAGCCAGTTCCTCTGACGCGCGGGGCGCGGCGGCGGCGTCTATCCGAGCGGGGCCGGATCGACGGGGAGCTGGTTCAAGGGCCGCAGCGGCTTGCCATCGAGGAAGGCGCGGATGTCCTCGACCGCCTGGCCATAGACCAGGCGATAGCCCTCCTCGGTGACATAGCCGAGGTGCGGCGTGATCACCGTGTTGTCGAGCGCGAGCAGCGGGTGATCCGCGGGCAGCGGCTCGGGCTCGAAGACGTCGAGCGCCGCGCCGGCGATGCGCCGCGCGCGCAGGGCGGCGAGCAGCGCCGCCTCGTCGAGGATGGGTCCGCGCGAGGTGTTGACGAGGAACGCGGTCGGCTTCATCCGCCCGAGCTCGGCCGCGCCGACCAGCCCGCGGGTGCGCGGGCTCAGCACGAGGTGGATGCTGACGACATCCGCGCCGGCGAAGAGGTCGTCCTTCGGGACGAGGCGGGCGCCCACCTCGGCGGCGCGCTCGGCGGTGAGGTTCTGGCTCCAGGCGATGACCTCCATGCCGAAGGCGCGGCCCACCTGCGCGACCTGGCCGCCGAGCTTGCCGAGCCCGACGAGCCCGAGCGTCTTGCCCTTGAGGCCGAGGCCGAGCGTCGTCTGCCAGCGGCCCGCCCGCGCGGCGCGGTCCTCGGCCGGGATGTGCCGGAAGAGCGCGAGGATGAGCCCCCAGGTGAGCTCCGCCGTCGGGTAGGGCAGCATGTCGGTGCCCGAGACCTGGACGCGGCGCTCGGTCGCGGCCGCGAGGTCGATCGAGGCGTTGCGCATGCCCGCCGTGACCAGCAGCCGGAGGCCGTCGAGCCTCTCGAACAGCGCGCGCGGGAACGGCGTGCGCTCGCGCATCAGCACCACGGCCTGGAAGGGGCGCAGCCGCGCGGCCAGGGCCTCGAGGTCGTCGAGGTGGTCGGTGAAGGCCTGCACCTCGGCCGCCGGGAGGAGGCTCCGCCAGTCGGCCATCCGGAGCGCCACGCCCTGGTAGTCGTCGAGGATCGCCACGCGCATGGGTGCTGCCTCTCGCATCTCGGGTGAGCTCGACTTCTAGCCGATCCCGATGGCCTCTGTTCCGGATCCCTCCGCGAGGGCAGACTGAGGCAGGTCCCCGCGTGCTCGTGCCCGCCCCCAGATCGCCCCTCTCCGGTGCCGGCGCCGTCGGCGCTGGATTCCGCCCCGAGCTCGCGGCCGATCTGCTGTCCGCGCCCGGCGCGGTGGACTTCGTCGAGGTCGTCGCCGAGGCCTGCTTCGCGAGCCCGGCCGCGCGGCGCGAGGCCTCGGCCATCGCGCGCATCTGGCCGGTGGTGCCCCACGGCGCGAAGCTCTCGCTCGGCAGCGGGGAGTGAGGGAGGTACCCCAGTCGGCCGCAAAATTCCCTCAGTTCGCAGCGCGCAAAATCCCTCACTTACACGCCGCTACCGGGCGTGGGCGCGCTCATCTCGCGTGACGTCGCGGAGGGCATGACCTTGCTCATGCATCAAATTCCTTGAGATCGAAATCGAACCATTCTAGCTCCTCATCCGGCTCGTACACAGTCCCCAAGGGGCGCGAGCCCTCGTGCGAGTAGACCTCGGTATCGATGTATGTCTTCTTTGTGATGCTGTAGATGCGCGCCTTCTCGAGACGCGGGTTCATACCCAAGAGAGTGAAGCAGTCGAACCACCACTTGCACAGGCTTTCCAGATGAGAACTCTCGAGCGCTGCGGCGTAGACGCTGGGGTCCAGCCTGTTTTGGATGGCCATGTTGACCGTCCCGCTGCCCTCGAAGAGGTTCTTTTTGGCGTTCGCGATCCTGCGGCAGAGCACCCTCACCGCCGATCGCGTGGCGCTCTTCGTCAGGAGGCCGGTCGCGCTGACGAGGCCTCTCCACGTCGCCTGATCTTCTTTCTCGCCGAGGAGGTCGACGAGCGTCGTGACGAGCTGGCGAAGCTCTCTGTACTTGTCTTCGCCCAGCAGCTTGAAGGATGCGTCCGATGTCGCGATGTAGAACACACCGGCGATGTCGGAATACGGGATGACATGGCGCAGGTGCATCCCCTTGACGGCGAGCGTCTCGCTCATGCTCGTGATCGCTTCTTGTGCCGCCTTCTTGTCGAAATCTGCCTTGAGCGCCTCGGCGTCTTTCTTTGCTTCGGCCAGCCAGGCATCAAGGCGTTGGTCCTTCGTGAAGCCCTGACGCTTGAAGGTCTTCATCTGGTAAGCGTTCTTGAGCATCTTCAGCAGAGCTTGTGTGACGTCGCTCGCTGCCGCCGGTGCTTTGACGTCCGGCACGTCCTTCGTGTCCGAGGCCGGCGCTCGCGCCGCCGTCCTCTGCACCGTCGCTGTGTGCGGCGGCCCCTGCTGGATCGCCTTCGGCTGCACCACCACGCGCGGCAGCGTCGCCGGGTGCGGCGGCGGCGCCCTCGGCATCCAGAACGGCGCTGCTTTCCTCTGCACCGTCGCCGGGTGCGCCGGTCTCGACACCCGTACGGTCGCGGGGTGCGGCGGTAGCTTCTCGTCGCTCACGCCGCCTCGTCGCGCAGGATGGCCCGGATCTCCGTGCGCAGCGCCCGCGCCTCGGGCAGCGTGGGATCGGCCGCGATCGCCTCCTCTACGCAGCGCAGGGCCTCGGCGGCGCGCTGCTGGCCCAGGTGGCAATAGGCCAGGTTGAAGGCCGTCACCCCCTTCGTCCCGCGCGTCGCGCGCGAGCGCTCGAAGTAGCGAATGGCCTCCTCGCGATAGTCCAGCTCGCGCATCCACACGCCCAGGTGGAACGCCAGATCGCGCTCTTCCCCGATCTCGTAGTGCAGCTCCCACAGCCGCCGTCCGAGATTGAAGCAGGCGCGCCGCTCGGCGGGGGAGGCGGAGCGCGAGAGCGGAAGGAGCCGATCGAAGACGTCCATGAACAGCTTCGCGTCGTCGCCGCCCGCGCGGAGCGCGGCGAGCACGTGGGGTAAGTCCATCCCGGCAGCGGCAGCCTCGACACCCTTCTTGAGCATGAACCAGTCGCCCGGACCGAAGACCTCGGTCGCCGCGAACGCGGCGCGCGTCTCGGCGCCTCCCGCGGGCGCGTCGAGCAAGAAGGCGCCGAAGCAGAGGCTCCGCGGAGCGTGCGCGGGGAACAGCGCTTCTCCGCCGAGGCGCTCCACGAAGCGACCTATGGCGTGGTAGTCGACGTCCAGCGAGATGCTCCCGTGTCGCGCGATGCGCGGCGCATCGCGGTGGAGCAGCTCCTCCTCGTGGCAATAGCCCTTGTCGGCAGAGAGCAGGAGGAAGCCGCCGCCCGCGAGCCGCGAGAGCGCGCGCACGCACTCGAGCGCGGCAATGGGGAGCTGGAGGGCGCCCTCGCCGATGGTCTGCTGGTACTCGGCGACGAGGAACTCGAGGTCGGGATCGACGTACGGCGCGCCATCCACGGGCTCGTGCTCGTAGGCGACGTCGAGCTGATCGAGCGGGGCCGGGTCGGCGAGATCGCCTGTCCCGGCGGGCGCGGCGAGGGTGACGCGGCTCTCGTGCAGGACGCCACCCCGGAGGACCCACGCGTCCTGCGGCAACCCATCGAAAACATAGTTGGCAATCGCCACGAGCGGCCGCTGCGCACCGCCGGGCGAGAGCGTCACGCCCGAGATCTCGAGCATCAACGACGTGTCGCGCTCGGCGTCGAAGCGGGCTATGTCGAGCACGCCGGCGTTGCAGAAGGGGCGGAGTTGCGGGTGGGCCCGCCAGAAGGCGAGGTTCGCCGGCGAGACGTCGGTCATCACGTAGCGGATGGGTGCCCCCTGGAGGAGCGGGATGCGTGGCTCGGCGAGGAGCTTCTGCAGAAAGTGATACGCGAAGCGCCCCGATCCCGCGCCCAGCTCGATCACGGTGAGCGGCTCGCCGGGCGCGAGCGCTCCAGCGGCCGCGAGATCGCGCAGGAAGGCCGTGACGATGCGCGCGTAGGCGCCCGCCACGAAGGGGTTGCTGGTGATGTAGTGGGGGACTTGCCCGGTGCGCCAGGCGCCCACGCCGGCGCGCTCGAAATAGTCGCGCTGGAGCTTCCACAGGATGGACCGGGAGAGCCGTGATCCCCGCTCGATCACCACCGGCTCGGCGGTAGGGCCGGCGGACGGCCGGTCCAGGTGAGCTTCCATTGTTCCGGTCATCCGAACCACACGGCAGGAGGGTGGGCCAAGAAAGCACGCGCGGGCCGCGAATGCAGGGCTCCTATGGGAGCTATCAGGGGCAGATCTCCCCCGAGCATGCGGAGCGATGCGCTCCCGAACCTGTCTTGGCCTTCCCGCCGCAGGCTCGATCCTTCTTCGGCACCGCGACCGTCGCCCACGTCATGGGCGCGCACCTCGGGGTGGGGGGCCGGATCGAGCAGGGCGAGATTTGATGCCCGTGCCATGGATGGGTGATGTCCTCTGTTCCGGATCCCTCCGCGAGGGCAGACTGAGGCAGGTCCCCGCGTGCTCGTGCCCGCTCCCAGCTCGCCCCTCGCCGGCGTCGGCGTCGTCGGCGTTGGATTCCGCCCCGAGATCGCGGCCGATCTCCTGTCTGCGCCCGGCGCCGTGGATTTCGTCGAGGTCGTCGCCGAGGCCTGCTTCGCGAGCCCGGCCGCGCGGCGCGAGGCCTCGGCCATCGCGCGCATCTGGCCGGTGGTGCCCCACGGCGTGAAGCTCTCGCTCGGCAGCGCCTCGGGCATCGACATGGAGCGCGCGCGCCGCCTCGGGGCGCTCTGCCGGGAGCTCTCGGCCCCGGTCGTGAGCGAGCACGTCGCGTTCGTGCGCGGCGGCGGCCGGGAGATCGGCCACCTCACCGCGCTGCCGTACACGCTCGAGGCGGCGCGCGCCGTCGCGCGGAACGTCGCCGCCGCCCGTCGGGCGCTCCCGGACATCCCCCTGCTGCTCGAGAACGCGGCGTGCACGCTGCGGTTCCCGGACGACGCCCTCGGGGAGGGGGACTTCTATGCCGAGGTCGTCGGCCGCACCGGGTGCGATCTGCTCCTCGACGTCGGCAACGTCTACGCGAACGCCGTCAACGCCGGCGTCGATCCCGGGGAGCTCGTCCGTTCCTACCCGCTCGAGCGCGTGGCGATGATCCACATCGCCGGCGGCGTCCTGGAGCACGGCTTCTACTTCGACACGCATGCCCATCCGGTCCCCGCGCCGGTGTTCGAGCTGCTGGCGCAGGTCGTCGCTCGCACCGGCCCGCTCCCGATCCTCCTCGAGCGCGACGGCGATTTCCCGCCCTTCGCCGCGCTCGCCGCCGAGATCGCGACCGCGAGGGCGATCGCCCGGTCCGCGCCGTCCCGACCGACGTTGGCCGGACCGACGTTGACGTTGACCCGACCGACGTTGACCCGACCGACGTTGCCCCGACCCACGCTGGCCGCATCCACGTTGGCGCCGACCCGACCGGGGTTGCCCGTCTCTCGTGCCGCCTTGGTGCAAAATTCTGCCGACGTCTCACCCTTCGAGGCATCGGCGCTCGCCGAGGTCCAGGCCCGCGTGGCCGAGCTGCTCACCTCACCCGTCGATCCGCCGCCGGAGGCCGTGGCTCCGTTCGACGCCGAGGACGTCGCCCGGTCGCGGGCGATCCTCCAGCGCAAGCGCGTCGACGACGCGCTCCCGCTCTTGCCGCGGCTCTCGTCTCACCGCGAGGCGGCCGCGCGCCTCGGGGCCCGGTGCGTCGAGGCGTCGCCGCGGGCCCCGCGCCTCACGGCGGTCGCCGACGCGCTCCGCATCGCCGCGGCGGCGGCGGACGACGCCCGGCTCGCGCCCGAGGCGATCGTCGACCGCCTGCTGCTCCGCGCCCGCTTCGTCGGGCCCTCGGGCGACGGGAGCGTCAGGCCCAGGCTCCTGCCGTTCATTCGGCGAGAGCGGCTGCCGGGAGGTCGGGTAGTCTGGGCGATCAAGGGGATTGGCTCGAGCGCCGAGGTCCGGCTCGTCGAGCCGCGAAGGTAGACCATGAACGAGGGATCCATGGCCACGGGGAGCGCCGTCTCCAGGTTGCCGGCGCCGGTGCAGGCGCGGCTCGTCGAGCTCAAGGAGAGCCTGGAGCGGACGCTCGGCGACGAGCTTTCGTGCCTGCTCGTGTACGGGAGCGCGGCGCGGGGCGGCTACCGCGACGGGCAGAGCGACGTCGATCTGATGGTGGTGCTCAAGGAGGCCTCCCGCCAGAGCCTCGACGCGATCGCCAACGCGCTCCAGATCGCGCGCTACGCGGCCCGCATCGAGGCGATGATCCTCACCGCCGCCGAGATCCCGCGGGCCGCGGACGTGTTCCCGCTGCTCTACGACGACATCCGCCGGTGCCACGTGCTCCTCTCCGGCAGCGACCCGTTCTCGGCGCTCGTGATCGACGGCAAGAACCGCCGCCTGCGGGTCGAGCAGGAGCTGCGCGAGGCGCAGATCCGCCTCCGGCGCGCGGTGGTGGACGGGATGGGCGCGGACGACGCCCTGAAGGGCGCGGTCTCCCGCAAGGTGAAGCAGATCCGCGGGGCGCTCCACGCCCTGCTCGGCCTGCACGGGATCGAGGGCGGCGACGATCTGGGCGCGGTGCTCGCCGGAGCGGGCAAGCTCCTCGGCGTCGACGTGGCCCCGCTGAAGCGCGTCCACGAGGCGCCGGGCCCGGCCTACGCGGCGCTGGCGGAGCTGCTCGCGCGCGCGGTCGACGACGTCGACCGGCTGGAGCACCCGGAGGCGGCGCGATGATCCACGAGATCTTCGACTTCTTCCCGTTCGACATGGCGTCGGGGCCGGCGTTCCTGCTCTTCTATCTGGCGCTCTCGGTCTCTGGCCTCGTCGTCGCCATCCTGGTGCGCAGCGCCGTCGGCGCCTCCCTGGATCGAGCGGGGCAGGCGAGCGTCCCCGCGGGGGGCGCGCCGTACCGCTCACCGGCGTGGCGGCAGCGGCTCTCGGCGGGCTGGATCCCGCAGCCGGACGAGTACTGGGCGATCGCGTACCTCCGCGACGGGAACAAGGGCGTCGCCGCCACGCTGATCGCGGTCGCGATGGGCGCGGGCTGGCTCGTGCCCGCGGGGGACGCGAAGGACGCGCCGCAGGCGCTCCACCTCCTGGTCGGCTCGCCCCCGCCGGACCGGGTGCTCGCGGCGTTCTTCAGCTCGCTCTCGTCGAGGGGCGCGCACGGCCAGCAGACGGTGACGCTCTCGCTCGATCAGGTGCGCGCCTCCGCCGACCAGATCGCGGCCCGCTTCGAGCAGGAGCTCCGCCTCGAGCTCACCGCCGCGGGGATGCTGCGCCCGCGGGGGACGATGACGGCCCTCTCGGCCGTGGTGTGGGCGGTCGGCGTCGGCCTGCTCGGCGTGGGGCTGATCCGCGCCATCCGCGCGGAGGAGCTCGACCGGCCCTACGCGTTCCTGGTGGTGGAGATGATCGCGCTGCTCGTCGCCACGTGGATCGTCGCGCGGACCGCGAGCGCCTACAGCACCATGAAGTCGGACTACCTCAGGTGGCTCGACGACTCGACCGTCTCGCTCCGCTCGGACGTCGCGAGCGGCCGCCGCCGGCAGGCGGTGGACATCGGCTTGACGGTCGCCGCGAGCGGCACGGCGGCGCTCGCGATGTCGCCGCTCTTCGGGCCGATGGTCTACGCGATGACCCCGCCCCCCCCGGTCTCGACGGGGGGCGGCTCGTCCGGCGGATCGAGCTGCAGCTCGTCGAGCTGCGGTGGTGGCGGCGGCTGCGGCGGCGGCGGCGGCTGCGGCGGTGGTGGTGGCTGCGGCGGGTGACGCCCGCTTCGAGGTGCTCGACGCCCTCGGCCTGTGCCGGCTCACCCGGCGCACCGGCGATCTCGACGGCGCGGTGCCGCTCCGGGTGGCGAAGGCGTGTGTGCCGCTGCTCGAGGGCAACGCGTTCGGGCTCCAGATCACGCTGGCGCGGCCGATCGAGGTGCGGCGGCGCCTCGGGTCGCTCCGCGCCGAGCCGGCGGGAGAGCACCGCGAGGCGCTCGCCCGCGCGCACCGCGCCGCGCTGACGCGGCTGGTCTCGCAGGGGTTCCTGGCGCCGGAAGGGGCATGGCACCGGGCGCTGCGCGGCGGCCTCGCCTGGACGTGCCGGAAGGGGCTGGGGCCGCCCCGCCTGCGCCTGTGGACCGGGCTCCTGGTGCGCCCCGACCCGGGCCTGTGGCTGCGCGTCGCGGGGGCAGCCAACCGCCGGAACGCGCTCATCGAGGTGAGCGAGGCGTACCTCGCCGACGACGGCGCGTTCGTCCCGCTGGTGGTCGAGCTGCGCGTCCGCGACGAGGCCCCGCAGCGGCTGCAGCTCGAGGGGGAGATCGGCTGCATCGCGCCCGTGCTCCCCGACGTGCAGATCGAGGCGTGCTCGCTCGCGGACGCGCCCGAGGTGGGGCGGGCGCACGCGGAGTTCTACGACGCGAAGTACTTCGCGGTGAAGAAGGGCCAGGTGACCCGCAAGTACCGGCGGCTCGTCGGGGGCACGGCGGGTGGGCGGAACGCGAGCGCGGGCGAGGGGAGCGCGGGCGAGGGGAGCGCGGGCGGGGAGAGCACGGGCGAGGGGAGCGCAGGGCCGGCGCGCGTGCGGCTGGTCGTCGCCGGGCCGGCGGCGCCGGAGATCACCGAGGTGACCGAGGTCACGACCGCGGCCGGGCCGGATCCGGTCCCCTGGCGCGGGGGTGCTCGGCGGCTCGCGTCGATCGTGGTGAGGAACGCCGTCCCGTTCCGCGCGACGTTCGACGGGCACACGCTGGCCGTCGCGCCGGAGGCGCCGCGCCTCGCCGACGGGGCGGCCGCGGTGGAGCGCGCGTTCGCGCAGGCCTTCGGCGACGATTTCATCGCCGCGAACCGCGGGGCGCTCTGGTACCTGACGAAGTACTTCACGCCGCATCCGCCGGGCGAGCCTCACTTCTTCGTGAAGCCGTGGGCCTTCACCCGGACGCCGCCGGGCTGGTCCAGCCTGCTCGACGGCGTCAACGGCGACGGCTACGACGTGATGCGCGGCGTGGTCGCGACCGACGCGTTCTTCGCGACCCCGGCGGTGTTCCACGTGCGCCGGCTCGGGGCGCCGATCGAGGTGCCCGAGGGCGCGCCGTTGCTCCGGATCGTGCCCATCCCGCGCGACCTGCTCCGGGCCGGCTTCCGGGAGGCGCGCTTTCTCGATGCGTGAACGGGGTGGACGGTGCGGCCAGCGGGCCTGGTTGTGGTGGATAAACAGGATGATTTTCCCCTTCGAGCCCCCTCGCGGAGCGCGCCCATGAGCGAGCGATGGATCTGGCCCGGGCCGGAGGGCGGTCCGGCGAGGCTCTTCGACGAGCTCGCGGCGCGCGGCTTCTCGGTCCTCCGCGGCGACGCGGCGCTGGCGTCGGAGGAGGCCGCGCGGGCGCCGTGGAGCTTCGCCGAGCGGCTCCTCGGGGCAAGGCCGCTCCTTGTGGAGCGGCAGCCGATCAAGGCCGTGCCTGGCGGCAGGTCGTTCGCCGCGAGCTCCGCGGCGGCGCCGCTCCACACCGACAGCCAGTGCTTCGCGGGCGCGCCTCCGGCGGTGCAGATCATGGCCTGCGTCAGGCCGGCGGAGCGCGGCGGCGGCTGCCTCCTGCTCGACGGCTGGCCGCTGCTCTCGGCGATCGAGCGCGCCGATCCCGGGCTCTTCCGCGCGCTCTTCACGGTGTACAGGCGCATCCCGTTCGTCTTCGGCGACTTCTTCGGGCCCACGGTGTCGCTCCGCGGCGGCGCGCTCGCGCTCACGCACGCGCCGGTCGTGCCGCCTGGAGACGCGCTCGCCGCGCGCCTCGCGCGGTTCATCGAGGCGTCGCGACGCGAGGTGATCGAGCTGTCGCTCGGCCCGGCGGACATCCTGGTCGTCGACAACCGGCGCATGCTGCACGGGCGGCGGGCGTTCGAGGGGGCGCGCGAGTTCGTGCGGCTGCTCGTCTGGACGGAGGCGCGGCTCCCGTCGCCGCCCGCGTACAACGCGCTCGCCGCGGAGGTCGCCGAGGCTGCCGCGCGCCGCCTCGCCGGAGCGCCGCGGGCCACGCGGCGGCGGCTCGGCCTGGGCGCGCCGCCGCTTCCCGAGGCCCGCCGCCGCCTGGGCCTGGTCCTGGAGATGCTGCGTGGCGTCCCGCCGGGCGTCCTCGCCGCGCGCGAGCGCATCCCCGAGCCGGAGCTCTACCGCCTGCGCGACGCGGCGCTCGCCGCCGCGGAGGAGGCGTTCTCGGGCGACGCGGAGGGCGCGGACGACGGCGCGCTGGGCGAGGCGATCGTGCGGATGAGCCGGGGGTGAGCCGCGCTTGCGGCGGGCGGCACCCGGATGCTGTGCGGAGGAGAGCTGTGTCCATCGGGCGGAAGCTGCGTGGACGGCGCTGTGGACGTCCGCCGGGTCGATGCGGTCGCGGCTGCGCTGGCCAAGGACGTTGGTGCGGCGCGGCCGCCCGGATAGATTCCCGAGGCATGGCGTCACGTCCTCTCGGAGCGGCCGCGCTGTGCGGGATCGCCCTTGGCTGCGCGGCGTGCAAGCCGGCGGCGCCGCCGCTGCCGGCGCATGTCCGCATCTCCATCGACGGCGCCGTCATCAGCCCGGCCAAGGCGGACGGCCGTCAATGGGACGGCATGGGCGCGGTCCCGGCGGAGGCGCTCACCGCCATCGGCGGCCTGCTCCGCACGAAGCACCCTGTCGCCGCGGCCGCCAGCGTGGCCGGCTTCGCGGCGGAGGCGGCAGGGGCGGGGACCGAGCCGCCGGAGCCCTTCGGCTCGGCGGAGCTGTTCGTGGGCGGCCGATCGCTGGGGAGGCGCGCGCTGGATCGCCCGGGGCAACGCGACACCTGCACGCCCGGATGGAACGGACCGCCGACCTGGTACCGCGTGCCGCTCACGCCGGATGTCCATCTGAGCGGTGAGCTCATCGACAGGGACCTCGTGAACGACGACTTCATCGGGCGGTTCGCGATCCACCACGGTCACCTCGTCGAGGCGCTCCGAGCGCGCACGGTCTATCCGGTGGCGGTCGACAACCAGGCCGCCGGACAGGTGCTGTTCGTCTGGATCGAGGTCTGGCCCGAGTAGACGCCTGCTCGGAGCGACGGTCACCCGCTTCGGATACGGGCCCACCTCGACGTTTTCGGTGCTCAGCGCACAGGAGTGCGCTTCCGCGCCGAAAACGCCGATCTGGGCCCGTCTCCTGTGCGGGAGACCGTCGCTCTGCTCTGCGTGGCGCAGAGGGGGCGGGAACCGCTGTAGAGCGACAGACGGGTTGAAGTTGCCTGAAAAGCGGGGATTTCGGGGCGACGCTCGGTCGCTCAGCCGCGATTCCGTCTCGCTCGCGCTCCGAAGAGCAGGGCTCCGATCGCCGCAAGATGGATTCCGAAGCGCCAAGGCGGCGTTCCGGGTTCGGACCCGGGGACCGAGACGCTGCAGCCAGAGTCCTCCGTCACGGGCGTATCCTCGTCGGTGCCGCCGCTCGCGCTGCTCGAAACCTGCCCGCCAGTCGTCGCAGAACCGCCTGTCGTGACGGCACCACTTCCGGGCACGCCCCCGCCGTTTCCGCTTCCCTCCCCTGCGCTACCGCCGTTTCCGCTTCCTTCCCCTGCGCTACCGCCGTTGCCCGCGGTCTCACCGGCCCCGCCCGCCCCACTGGCCCCACCGGCTCCACCCGCCCCACCGCCGCTCGTCGCGCTCTCCTCGAGGAAAATGCGCTGGGCGAAGTTGTAGAAGCTGCGGTTCCAGACGGTCTTGGTATGACCTTCGTTCGCCTCGATCTGGCAAATATGGTCGATGTTGTTCTGATCCAGGAAGTCGTGATAATTCCTGCTATTGTTGATCAGGTTGTCTGCGCTGCCGCAAGAGATGAAGATGAGCTTCACGTTGTTCTTGACCGCAGCCACATCCTTGATGGTCTGACTTGGCTGCTGGGTATCGGGCGCAGCCGAGTACGGTCCGATGTAATGGAAGACATCGGTGTTGGGGAACCCGAAGTTGAAGGTCTGCCCCCCGCCGACGGCGGCCGAGCTGCCGACCGCGACCGAGGCCGCCCTCCTCGAGATGGTGCTCGGCCTGCCCGGCGTCGGCCCGCGCATCCTCGGCACGGCCGCTCTCCCCTCGCTCGGTCGCCTCTCGCCCGCCGCCCTCGCCGAGCGCACCCAGATCGCGCTCGGTGACGCGACCCGCCTCGCCGCCGCCTTCGAGCTCGGCCGCCGCACCCACGCCGCCCGCGCGCGCCGGGGCGCGCTCCTCACCGACGCCGCCCGCGTGGCGCGCTACTTCGGCCCGAGGCTCGCCTCCCTGGTCCACGAGGAGCTCTGGATCGCCGCGCTCGACACCCACGGCCGCGTCCGCGAGACGCGCATGCTCGCCCGCGGCATCGACGACGGCCTCTACGTCGGCCGCTCCACCGTTCTGCGCACGGCGCTCGACATGGCAGCCCACAGCTTCGTCCTGGCCCATAACCACCCCAGCGGCGACCCGACGCCGACCCGCGAGGACGAAGACATGACCCTGGAGCTGCGCCACCTCTCCGAGGAACTGCACGTCCCGCTCACCGCCCACGTCATCGTCACGCCCAGCGGCCGCTACGCCGCCGTCCACGAGTAGGCCCCCGCGCGGCGCAGCGCCCCTGCGGCGGGGCGCCCCATCCCTGCGCATCCAGACGCCGGCGCACCGCCCAGGCCGGCAGCCCCGCAAGCCCTCGGGCAGCGGCACGCGGCGGATAGGACAAGCAAACGCGTTCCGCAAAGTCAAGATTCTCGGAGCCGTTCCTGGCTCGTGCAGTCCGACTGTACGAGCTTATCGACAGAACGGGCCTTATGCGATCAGACAGGCCTTCCACTCGTGAAACGCCTGCGATTACCGCGACGTCGCACCAAGCGGAAGGCATCCTACCGTATAGCTGTACACTACTGGCTCTCTGCGCGAGCGCTGTCCACGCGTGCGTGGTGCTCGCCGAGCGCCGAAGGTCGCGGAAACGTGGGGGAGAAGCGCGACGGCCCCGGAGATCGCTCTCCGAGCCCGGTGCTAACAGAGCGTCGGGCACGTCGGCAAACTTGGCTTCCACAAAGCGCTGTAGCTCACGCTCGATCCGACCTTTCAAGAGGTTTTAGGCTCGACTCTTGGCAGCCTAGAACTGACTGAAGAACTTCCAAACCTCTTGCGGTTGCCAACGTTGACCACCCTCTCGCGGCGGATCAGGCGTGTGCGGTCCCACGAAGGAGCAGAACTCGACCGGATAACCCGTCGTGCAGCCCATGAAGTTGGTGCACACGTGGTTTCCGGTGGCCCTTGTCGGCTCCTTCCAGGTGCAACCGTTCAGCCCGGCGTACGTCTGCGCCATCGAGACACCGGCACTGTACTGAAGGACGTTGTCGTTGGTTCCATGGGATGCGTAGAAGGCGACCGCTTCGCTCGGCTTGCAGTTGCCGGCACTGAGCTGCGCCATTCCGTTGTAGACGGCGACGGCGCGGACACCCCAAGTGCCGGTTCCATCGAGTGGACGCGAGCAAGCCGTCCGGTAGGACATGCTGCCGCCGTAACTCCAGCCGTTTGCGAAGATCTTGCTCTTGTCGATACAGAAATTTTGCTCGACCTGCTCTACCACGGCGTCCGCGAGTGCCACGTTCGAGCCGCTTGAGTCGGGCCACCCGCAGCCGCTTTCCCCGTTGCCATTCCCGGTGCACGGCGTTCCGTTTTTCTCCCCATTGGGAGCCACGAAGATCGTGCTGCTGGCGGCGTCGGCGATGTCCTTCAGCCAGTAGTAGTTCTGCTGATACATCTGCTTGTCGTTTCCATCGAGCTGATGCCAAGCGATGACCAATCTGTACGGCTTCTTATTGTCGTAGTTGGCCGGCACGCTCAGGATGTATCGACGTTGCCGATTCGCCGCCGTAATCGAGATCGGGTTGCCGTTATTGTACATGCTGGCGTCAATGGTCGGCGTTTTGCCGCACCCGGCGGACAACGTACCCGTGTCCGAGCCTCCACCACCGCTACCACCGGACCCGGCCCCGCCGGCTCCGCTACCACCTGAGCCAGCAGCCCCGCCCGTGTCCGAGCCGCCCGTGCCCGAGCCGCCCGTGTCCGAGCCGCCCGTGCCCGAGCCGCCCGTGGCCGAGCCGCCCGTGGCCGAGCCGCCCGTGGCCGAGCCGCCCGTGGCCGAGCCGCCCGTGGCCGAGCCGCCCGTGGCCGAGCCGCCCGTGGCCGAGCCGCCCGTGCCCACGGCACCGGTGCCTGCGGAACCATTGGGAGCGCTACCTCCAGAGCCCTGCGTGTCGCCCGAATCGGACGAGCAACCGACGAGCGCCGAGGCACACGCGAACGAGGTGAGAATGACGACGAGGGAAGCGCGGTTCATTAGGCCTCTCCATAAAGGGGACGTACGGGTTTACCTACCGCTTGTAAGTACCGTAGTCACGGTCTAGAAATTTATTCCTTCGCTGTTCGCTCCCTCGGTCCGATCCGCGGGTGAGCACGTGGGCGCTCGTGGGCGACGCCGAGCTGGCGCGGGCTGGATGCACTCCGCCATTCGCGAGATGCTGCGAAACCCAAAGTACGTCGGCGAATTCTCGTTCGGTCGACGGAGGTGGAATTTGTCAACGCGGATGAGACAGCGGTCACGAGAATCCTAACTCGGCACGCGCTCTCGTATCGCCGGTGGCCGCGGCGGGCTCGTACCTCGGTACAACGTCGCACGGCTCACTCCCAGCGCGGCGCACGCGGCGACCACCGAGACCCCAGGCTCGGCGAAGTCTTCCACCAGGTCCATCAGCTGTCTCCGTGCGGATAGGACAAGCAAACGCGTTCCGCAAAGTCAAAATTCTCGGAGCCGTTCCTGGCTCGTGCAGTCCGACTGTACGAGCTTATCGACAGAACGGGCCTTATGCGATCAGACAGGCCTTCCACTCGTGAAACGCCTGCGATTACCGCGACGTCGCACCAAGCGGAAGGCATCCTACCGTATAGCTGTACACTACTGGCACCAAGCGGAAGGCATCCTACCGTATAGCTGTACACTACTGAGCTCGTCCAAACGGCCGCCGTCGCGTTTCGCGGCGCGTCGTGATGGCCGGCGCACGCACCTCAGGGCAGACCTCCCCCCGGCCAGGTCGTCGAGCAGCGTCCCTCCCCTTTCAGTTTCGTCACGCGGGGTCCGCCGGGTACCGCGCGCGGCACTCCAGCGGCTCGGCGAACAGACCGAGGTGGCTCAAGATCTTCCTCGCCGTCGCCTTGTCCGTGATCGCGGCCATGAGTCGCATCCGCCCGCTGCATCGCGGGCACGCGAGAACATCTACTGCGTAAGTCCGCCGCAAAAGCTTCGCCCATTCGACGCGAGGCGACGTCGCCAGAAGGAGCCCATCCAGCAGCCGATCAAGATGCCGGACCGAGATCCCCTCCGACACGAATCCAACATCAGCCCACGGCAGTACAGCGCCCAGCGCAGTCGACACCCGCTCGCGCTCGACCGCGCCATGCACCATCGTCAGCAGCGCCCCAACCGCCACGTCCCGAGCGCCTCGCTCCGACACTGCCGACGGCGCCGCCTCGCTTCGCTCGTCTCCTCTGCGCTACGGCGTCTCCATGCCTCTCGCCGGCCCCTTCGGCGCCTGCCTCGCCGGCAAGGGCGTGATCGTCGTCGTCTTCTTCTTGTCATCGCTGCCCGCGCTATCAGCTCCGGCGCGCTGCTCGCCCTTACGCGCCTTCCCCGTCGCCTTCGGCACCACGAGGCTGCGTTGCTTCGCATGCGGCGCGAGCACACCGTGGTAGCGCACCAGCGGATGGCGCGGCGGCGGCACCAGCGCGGCGAGCCTCGCGAAAAACACAATCGGCGTCATCACCCGATGCGTTCCTTCTCGCCGCGGGTATTTCACCTGATAGGCCACCCGACCGTCGCGGAGGATGCTGAGCCGCTCCAAAGCGAAGCAGGGACGCGCGCAATACCGGACGAGCCGCTCGCGCCCCTCGTCGTCGTAGCCCTCGATGCGCACCGCCGCCTCGACGTTGAAACCATCGAGCTCCACCGTGAGCGGCCGACGGCGCTTCGCCTCGAACCGCGCATGAGCCAGCGAGGCAAAGCGGTCCGGATAGTCGGGCTGGTACTTGAGCGTCTTGAACTGCGACTCGGAGAAGGCGTTGTCATCGCTGACGTGAGGCCGGCTGAAGCTTCGAACGACGCCGAGCGAGCCGAGGAGCTGAGCGAGCCCCTCCGACCTCATCGCGGAGCCGCGGTCGGCGTGCACCGTGAGCGAACCGGGCTCGACGCCGTGGCGGGCGACCGTCTCTGCGAAGAGGTGCTCGGCGAGCTCCGCGCTCTCGCGCTCGGCGAGCAGCCAGCCGACGGTCATGCGACTGAACAGGTCGAGGACGACGTACAGGCAGTAGAAGACCCCGGGCAGCGGCCCGCGCAGCTTGGTGATATCCCACGTCCAGATCTGGTTGGGGGCTGTGGCGGTGAGCGTCGGCTTGGCATGCTTCGTCGGCCCACGCTGCGCGCGTCGCTCGCCGCTCTCGCCGGACGCCGCGAGCAGGCGGTACATCGTACGGATGGAGGCAAGGTAGACGCCGCGCGACAGCAGCGTCGCGTAGACCTCCGGCGGGGGCTGGTCGACGAACTCGTCGCTGTGCAACACATCGAGCACGGTTTGCCGCTCGGGGTCACTGAGACGGCGTGGGCTCGGAACGGGCCCCCGCAGCGCGGGTGGCCTCGCGGGCTGGGTCTGCCGGTAGAGCGTAACGCGGCTGACGCCGAGTGTCGCGCACGCCTGCGCGATGGGGACGTGCGGGTCATCGAGCTCTTCGATAACGTCCATCAGCGCTCTTCGTCGCTCGTGAGGTTGATGCCCAGAATGGCAGAGACTTTTTTGGGGAGATCGATGAGCTTCTCAGCGAGCGCGAGCTACGCGACGCCGCTGCTTGAGCATGGCGGCAAGGTGGCTGCGCCCTCGGCGGAGCTGCGAGAGGGCGGTCCCGATCGGCATCCCGAGGCTCCGGGCGATCTCGCTCACCTGCTCACCGCCGCCGACGAGGATCAACACCCAGCGCTCCCACTGATGCACCTCCCAGAGCAGGTCCACGATGGCGCGAACCTCTGCCTCGCCGTAGGGAGACGGCGCCCGCTACCGACCGGCGACGTAGATCAGCGGAACGGCGACCTCCAGGCGGCAGACCCCGTCGTGGGACTTGCGGCCTGGTGGACGGCGACGGCGTTCAGCCGGCCGCGGTGGCGTTCAGGATGGGCTCAGGATCGCGCGCGGCGCGCGCTGGCGAGGTCGACGACAGGCGCAACGTGGTTGGGCTGCTGCGGGGCGCTGAGGAGCGCCGAGAGGGTGCGAGCGGCGATCTGCGCGGTCGCGAGGTCGCCCGCTACGTGGGCAGCGGCGATGGTCTGCGTGAGGGTCGTGACGAGCACCTGGCGCGGGCTGCTCGCCGGGGGCGTGATCGGGGCTGCTTCGGGTCGGGGAGGGGTCGTCAGCGCGGTCTGCTTCACAACCGCTGAGGGCATCGCCGGAAGCGTCACGGAATCGTCCGGCCGACCAGAGATCGCGGGGTTAGCGCCCACGATCGCCGAGTCGACGCCGGCTTCGACCCCCTCGAAATCCGCTGAAACCCGCCCCATCGCGTCCTGCCGCTCCCCCTGGAAAAGTGACGCTGTACCAACAACTCATCCGTGCGGGCACGCGTGCCAGGGGCGGCTCGCGCCCCACACGCCGCGTTGCCTCCCTCGGGGAAAGCGGTCAAGGGACGAGGGGGCCGCGGGACATCAAGGTCGCAACCACAGGCATCGTGCCCTCTCGGAAAAGTCTATTGCAAAAGTCTTATTGCAAGGTGGACGCCGGCTATGCCGTGCCCGATCCTGATCGCGCTGCAGTAGCGACGCCCCCCACCGCGAGCGATCGACGGGTTGTCGGATGGTCCTGCATGAAAGACAAGGTGCGTCTCCGGGCGCGCAACGCGCAGCGCACCCAGGTGGGCTCGCGCCGCCCCGATCCAGGCAGCTATCCCCCGCGGTGCGCCGGCGAAGCAAACATGCTCGGCCCGTTCCGCGAGGCGCCCCTCCAGGTGTATGCTGCCGGTCGCCGCCCGTGGGACTTCGGGGCGATTTCCGATCCCAGTCTGGAAACTGTCGTAGGTTGATCGCCCCACCATTCCCCGGGCGGCTCTTTGCCATGCCCCCCGTCCCTCCCGCGCCCCCCGCACGCTTCCACACCGAGCGCGTCGAGCGCGAGGACCTCGTCATGTTCATCAACGCCTGCTTCGCGTGCACCGGGCAGGCCGAGTTCTATGGCACCTCCGGAGGCCAGGCCGTCTCCATCGAGTTCCTCCACGAGTACATCCTCGGCAATTACCGCCGCCTCTACGCGCGCACGCTCGCCGCCGGCATCAACCACTTCAACCAGGCGCGCATCGCCGTGAACCTCCTCGCGACCGGCGCAGAGACGCCCGCTCCCGACCGGCGCGAGGAGGGCTCGCTCATCGCGGCGGCCCTCCGGGAGCTCCCCCCGCAGCGCGCGCTCCGGGCGCTGCGCGAGCTCCGGGAGCGCCGCGTGAACAACCGCCGCGCGCGCGCCGTCATCCGCGGCTACCTCGCCGGCCGGCCCGACCCGGCGTTCGACGCCGTCAAGTACCGCGCCCACCTCCGCGCGCTCGCGGTGCACGCCCACCTCCAGCTCCCCGGCGAGATCGGGCCCTTCCTGTTCGAGCCCAAGCGGCGTGCGCCGTTCGAGACGCCGCTCCTCGAGCGCGCGCGGCAGGCGCGTTATGCGAAAGAGGCGATCTTCGACCTGCCGCTGACCGTCGCCGAGGGGCTCGCCGCCGCCCGCGGCGTCTCTCGCGAAGAGCTCCTGCGTCGCGCCGCGCCGCGCATGACCGAGGGCGAGCGCCTCCGGCTCCAGCGCGCCGCCGGGCGAGAGGACGTGGACCTCGCCGTCGACCTCGGCCGCGCCCCGCTCACGCGCGTCGCGCTCTATGCGCTCTCGCTGCCCGAGAAGGTGCGGCGCGAGCGCCGCGACGAGCTCCACGCGGCGCTCGAGCGCGCCGCCGCCCGCGCGCTCAGGAAGAGCCCAGCCGCGCTCGGGCGCGTCGCCGCCGTGCTCGACAGGAGCTACTCGGCGTCCGGATCGAGCGAGAAGCGCCGCCGCCCGCTCGCCGTCGCGCTCGGCGTGAGCTACCTGCTCCGCGCCGCCGCCCGCGAGTACCGCGCCTTCTGGACCGCGCCCACGCCCGACGAGATCCTCGTCGGCGCGCGCGGCCAGACCGATCTCGCGACGCCGCTGCTCGACGCGCTCGCCTGGCGACCCGACGTCGTGGTCGTCCTCTCGGACGGCTTCGAGAACGACCCGCCCGGCGCCGCCGCCGAGGTCGCCCGCTGCTTCCGGGCGCGGCTCGATCCGGGGCAGCGCACGTCGATCGTCCACATCAACCCCGTGTTCGACAGCGAGCGCTACGCGCCCCGCGCGCTCGGCCCGTCGATCCCGACGGTCGGCCTGCGCGACGCCGAGGACCTGCCGACGGTCCTCGGCTTCGCCCGCTTTGCCGAGGGCACGGCGCCGCTCGCGGAGCTCGAGCGCTACCTCGCGCAGCGCGCGGCCGCGCTGCTCTCGCGGCACGCCCGGACGCCGGGCGCCGCGGAGCCAGCTGCGGACGCGGGGCCGGCAGACGCCGTGGAGCTGGCAGACGCAATGGAGCCGGCTGACGCAATGGAGCTGGCAGACGCAATGGATCCGGCAGACGCCTTGGAGCTGGCAGCAGCCGCCGAGCCCGCAGAAGAGGCGCCCGCCGCGGCGCTCGAGGTGCCCTGATGGCCAAGGCGCCGGCCCTGCTCCGGTCGCTCTCGCTCCGGGGCCTCTCCGCGACGCACGCCCAGGTCTTCGCGGGCGTGCGCCTGGTCCCGCTCCTCCGGGACGCGCCGCGGGACGACCTGCGCATCGCCGGCCGCAGACACGAGGACGCCTGGTCGATCGTCGATCTCGGCGACGGCACGGCCTACTGCTCCTACGTGCCGCACGCGCTCGTGATCGGGTGGACCGAGGACGGCTCGCCGGTCGCGTCCTTCGGCGCGGCGCTCGCGGGGCCGGAGGTCCGGAACCCGCTCAGCAAGTGGGGCTGCGGCGTCCAGCTGCTCCACCGCATGGCCCGGCGCGAGGCGCGCGGCGAGGACCCGGCCGAGCGGAACCGCCTGCGCCTCCTGCCGCTGCACCTCGCGATGGAGGGCTTCCTCGCGCTGCACTTCAACGCCCCCGAGATCGCCTGGTCCGAGTACTCGCGGCGGGCCATCTCCCGCGGCCTCGACCCGCGCACCGAGGTATCGCTCTCCGGCCGGGCGATCCCGAGCCTGGAGGACGCGCTGCGCGTCTTCGAGATCCACGAGGGCCAGTGCGGCGTCCTGCTCTTCGTCGGCGAGCTGCTCGCGTCGGTGTTCGTCGTGTCGCACCCCGACGACTACCGCGCGCTGCACCGCACGCTGATCGAGGACTTCTACGAGCAGACGCTGCTCTACGCGGCCCGCCACAACGGCGACAGTCAGGCGCTCGAGCACACCTTCGACGCCGCGCAGATCGGCTCGCTCGACGACCTGCGGGCCGCGCTCGGCCGGGCGCGGGCGGAGGCCGGCGCGCTGCACGTGGACACGGCCGCGGGGCTCCTCGGCCGGCCGATCGCGGCGGAGCGCGTGTACCGGGCGGGGCCGTTCTCGCTGCAGCGGTTCATGACCGAGCTCGATCCGTCGCTGGACAACCACATCGGCGAGGCGATCGTGCGCGAGGACGGCACGCTGGAGTACGCGAAGACGTACCGGCTCGCGGCGGGGCAGGTGAGGCGCGCCAGGCTCCTCCAGCAGCTCGCGGCGCACGGGTGGAACCTGAACGCCACGGCGGCGGCGCTCCGGACCACGCGCGACCAGCTGATCCGGCGGATCGAGGGCGAGGGGTTCGGCTACCTCATCGCGGAGCACGTGCTCAAGGCGGCGCTGAAGCGGACGAGGTGAGCGCGCCGTTCCCGGCTCATTCACGTGCGGGCGCGCGGCTGTGGTCGCGCTGCTCCCGTACGCATCGACGACGACCCCCCTGGGCGCGAGGCCGGTCCGTGCCATGCTGCGCACCCTGCGCTGCGGAACCGAAGGACGCTTTACATGAGCCTGCAGACCACCCGCGACACCTGCCTTGCCCGCGACGCGAGCGACCCGCTGCGCCACCTGCGCGACGAGTTCGCGCTACCGGACGGTGTGATCTACCTGGACGGCAACTCGCTGGGCGCCCTCCCCAAGGCGTCGCTGGCCCGCGCCAGGGAAGTGATCGAAGCGGAATGGGGCGACGGCTTGATCCGTAGCTGGAACACGGCCGGCTGGGTGCACCTGTCCCGCCGCCTGGGCGACCTCCTGGCTCCGCTGATCGGCGCCGGCAGCGGCGAAGTGGTGGTCACCGACACGACGTCCATCAACCTGTTCAAGGTGCTGGCCACGGCGCTGCGCCAGCAGCAGACCACCGCGCCCGAGCGCCGGGTGCTCGTGTCGGAGCGCGACAACTTCCCCACCGACCTGTACATCGCCGAGGGCCTGACCGAGCTGCTGAAGATGGGCGGCGCAGCCTACGAGTTACGCCTGATCGACTCGCCCAGGGAATTGCCGCAGGCGATCCGCGACGACGTGGCGGTGCTGATGCTCACCCATGTCAACTACAAGACCGGCACCATGCACGACATGGCCGCCGTCACGGCGCTCGCGCGCGAAGCCGGCGTGCTGACCGTGTGGGACCTGGCGCATTCCGCGGGCGCCGTGCCGGTGGACCTCCACGGCGCCCGCGCCGACTTCGCCGTCGGCTGCACCTATAAATACCTGAACGGCGGACCCGGCGCGCCGGCCTTCCTGTGGGTGGCGCCGCGTCATCAGAGCCGCTTCGGGCAGCCGCTGTCGGGCTGGTTCGGCCATGCCCGGCAGTTCGCGATGGAACCCGCCTACACCCCCGCCGACGGCATCGGCCGCTTCCTGTGCGGCACCCAGCCGATCACCGCGCTTTCGCTGGTGGAATGCGGGCTTGCCATCTTCCGCCATACCGACATGGCCGCGCTGCGCGCCAAGTCGCTGGCGCTGACGGAGCTGTTCATCCAGCTGGTGGAAGCCCGCTGCGGCCAGCATCCGCTGATCCTGGTCACCCCGCGCGACGCCGCCCGCCGCGGCAGCCAGGTCAGCTTCGAGCACCCGCAGGGCTACGCGGTGATGCAGGCGCTGATCGCCCGTGGCGTGATCGGCGACTACCGCGAGCCGCGCATCATGCGCTTCGGCTTCACCCCGCTGTATACCCGCTTCGTCGACGTCTGGGATGCGGTGGAAGCGCTGCGCGACCTTCTGGAGAGCGGCGCCTGGGACAAGCCGGAATTCCACCAGCGCGGCGCGGTGACCTGATCCGCCCGTAGCCTGGACGGGAAGCCGCCGGGGACGCGCTGGCCCGGCGCTCGCAGCCCGCTGCGATCGGGTAACATGGGAGGTTCTGACTCGGGCACTCTCGGGCTGCGGGCGAGACATCGCTGAGGAGCACGGCTCATGGGCAAGACGGCCAAACTGTTTTCGGTCCCGAAAGAGCGGCAGATGGAGGCGCTCTGCGCGCGCAGCGCCGAGATACGCGACGAGTTTCGAGCGTGCTTCTCCGTGTCGCCCGGACACCCGAAGACGCACGAGGAGGCGCGAGAGGCCGAAGCTCCCCATTTCGACGGGCTCTGGGTCTTCGGGGATGGGCCCGGCGTTGTGGTGGACGACACAGGCGCGCACGTCGAAGCCGAGCTCCTCTGCAATCGTGCGCTCGGGGAGCGCTCCTACGTGCAGTACGAGGTCCGCATCGACGCGCTCGATCTCCGGTACAAGGGCGACTACGCGCCGTATTACAGGAGTCGCGGCAGGATCCTGAAGCACATCGGAAAGCGCCTCGAGCTCTTCTGCGCGTACTCGCTGCTCGAACTCCACGACCTGGTGCGGAGCCGCGGGGTCGAGGACACGACGCTCGGCGCGCTCTTCTCGCCCAGGCATGTGAAGGCCATGTTCGCGGCGTTTCGCGTGCCGATCCGCTTCACAGGCGACCTTGGTTGAGGTGCGGCCCGGCGCCTCGCGACGCGCGGCATGTCGGTCTCGGCCCGGCGCCGGGCACGGCGCGCCGGGCGACGGCTCGTCATCGACCGGCTGTTCTGGCAGGATTTCTCTAGGCGCGCGCGCTCACGAGCCAGCAGGCGGCCGTGAAGCGGGCCGCGCCCTCCTGGACGTACGCGTCGAAGGCAGCGCGAACCGCCTGGGCCGTCCGGGCGCGCGTCGGCTCGTCCGCGTCCCGCAGCGCCTGACCCACCGGTCCGAGCCGGGTGAGGTAGGCGAGCAGGTCCTTCTCCGCGACGCCGATCGGCACGTCGATCGGGCGAATGTCGACGTCGGCCCAGCCGCTCGCGTCCAGGATCCGCTGCACCCGCTCTCTGTCCGCGAAGGCGAATGGGCCGGGTGCGTCGGGGTCCGGGACGCGCAAGCTCGGCAGGGGCGGGGCCGCAGCGCGCGCGGCCTCGGTCATGAACGGATTCTCGTCCGCGCTGCGCCATGCCACGAACGAGAGCTTCGCCTCCCGCCGGGCGGCGCGCCGGATGTTGGCGAACGCCGCCGCGGGATCGTCGAAGAACATCACGCCGAAGCGCGAGATCACCGCGTCGAACGTGCCCTGCTCGAACGCATGGGTCTGCGCGTCCGCCTGGACGAACGCGGCGGACGCCAGCCCCTCGGCGGCGGCGCGTGCCCTGGCGGCCGCCACGAGCGGCCCGGAGATATCCACGCCGAGGCAGAGGCCCGCTGGCCCGAGGCGCCGCGCCATCACGAGGGACGTGGCGCCCGCGCCGCAGCCGACGTCGAGGACCCGCCCGCCCTCGCCGGGGAAGCCCTCGTCGATGAGCGGCGCCACGAGCGGGGCCATCATGCCGTCGAGCACTTCCTGCAATTCCACCCAGGTGCGCCCGCTGGCCTCGTTCCACAGCGTGGCCTGGTCGCGATTCGGTTGATGGGCTTCGGACATCGGCGTCTCCTTCGGTTTGCAGTCGGAACTCATGTGCCGTAGTCTGCAAGTTCAAGTCAACTTGAGGTCAAGCGTGAAACAGCTGGACATCGCGGAGGTGGCCCGGCGCTCCGGCGTGCCCGCCTCGACCCTGCGGTTTTACGAGGAGAAGGGGCTGATCGCGTCCACCGGGCGGCGGGGCTTGCGGCGCCTGTTCGACCCCGGGGTGCTGGAGCGCCTGGCGCTGATCGCGCTCGGCCAGGTGGCGGGGTTCTCGCTGGACGAGATCGCCCGGATGTTCTCGCCCGACGGCCAGCCGCGCATCGAGCGAGAGCGGCTGACGGCCAAGGCCGAGGAGCTGGACCGGACCATCCAGCGCCTGGTCGCCCTGCGCGACGGCCTGCGCCACGCGGCGGCGTGTACCGCGCCGAGCCACATGGAGTGTCCGCGCTTTCGCAGCATCGTCCGGCTCGCCGCCGCCGGCCGTCTCGATCCCCCTTCCGGTCCCAGCGCGGCGCGTGCGCAGGAGGGCGGCAACCCTGCCCGGCGGAGCGTGGCGCGCTCCCGGGCTGGCGGGACCGGGGCACGTACCCGGTTGCGGCCTGCTACCGTCGCGCGCGAGGCGAGCGAGGGCAGGAACGGGAGCGGGCGACGTTGAAGCAGGAAGAGGAAGAGGAGCGGCGGGCGGCCCGGGAGCGTGCGCCGCGACCGAGGCTGGTGGCGAGTGCGGCCGTTGCCGCCGCGGTGGCCGTGGTGGTGGCGGTCATCGTCGTCCGGGCGCTGGAGCAGCGGGCCGCGGCACGGAATGCGGAGGCTGCCGCGCGGAGGGCGGAGGAGGCGCAGCGGGAGGCGGCGACCCAGGCGGCGCTGATGCGAGCATCCTCGCTGATGGCCGGCGCTCGTGAGCTGCTGGCGCGAGATCGGCCAGAGTCAGCGGTGCAGCTGCTGCTCGAGGTGAGAGAGGCGGAAAACGTACGTGGCTGGACCGAGCTGACACGTGATGTGCTCGCCTCGGCTCCTTTGATGCTCACGATGCGCGGCCATCGGGGCAACGTGCTGCGTGCTGACTTCAGCCCCGATGGGAAGCGCATCGTCTCGGCCTCGGGCGACAGGACGGCGCGGGTGTGGAACGCGGACGGCAGCGGCACGACCGTGGTGCTCCGGGGCCACGAGGGCGCCGTCATGTTCGCGGCGTTCAGCGCCGATGGGCGGCGTGTGGTCACGGCCTCGGACGACGGGACGGCGCGGGTGTGGAGCGCGGATGGCAGCGGCACGGCTGTGGTGCTCGGGGGCCACAAGGGCGCGGTTGTGTTCGCGGCGTTCAGCGCGGATGGGCGGCGTGTGGTCACGGCCTCCCACGACAGGACGGCGCGCGTGTGGAACGCGGATGGCAGCGGCACGGCCGTGGTGCTCCGGGGCCACGAAGGCGAGGTGAGCTCCGCGGAGTTCAGCGCGGATGGGAAGCGTGTGGTCACGGCCTCCCACGACAGGACGGCGCGGGTGTGGAACGCGGATGGCAGCGGCACGGCCGTGGTGCTCCGGGGCCACGCGGCTGCGGTGATCTCCGCGGAGTTCAGCGCTGATGGGCAGCGTGTGGTCACGGCCTCGAACGACAAGACGGCGCGGGTGTGGAGCGCGGATGGCAATGGCAGTGGAGCGCCGGTGGTGCTCCGGGGCCACGAAGGCGAGGTGAGCTCTGCGGAGTTCAGCGCTGACGGGCAGCGTGTTGTCACGGCCTCGAACGACAAGACGGCGCGGGTGTGGAGCGCGGGGAGTGCCCGGAATGGCCCTGTTCACGCGGATGAGTCCGAGCACGCGCAGACCGGTTGCGACCACGACCACGCGGAGGACGGAGGCGCGCCTGTCGTGCTCCGCGGCCATGAGGCAGGCGTCGGGTACGCGGCGTTCAGCGCCGATGGGCAGCGGGTAGTCACCACCGGGTTCGACAGGACGGCGCGTGTGTGGAACGCGGACGGCAGCGGCGTGCCCATCGTGCTCCGTTGCCACGAGGGCGACGCGAGCTCCGCGGCGTTCAGCCCTGACGGGCGGCGCGTGGTCACGGCCTCGAACGACACGACGGTGCGTGTGTGGAGCGCGGACGGCAGCAGCATGCCTGTCGTGCTCCGAGGGCATGAGGCCCCGGTGTGGTCGGCGGCGTTCTGCATCGATGGGCAGCGGGTGGTCACGGCCTCGAACGACAAGATGGCGCGTGTGTGGAGCGCGGATGGCAGCAGCATGCCTGTCGTGCTCCGGGGGCATGAGGCCCCGGTGTGGTCGGCGGCGTTCAGCGTCGATGGGCGGCGGGTGGTGACGGCCTCGCACGACAGGACGGCGCGTGTCTGGAGCGCGGACGGCAGCGGCGTGTCCGTCGTGCTCCGCGGCCACGAGGCAGGGGTCGGGTACGCGGCGTTCAGCGCCGATGGGCGGCGGGTGGTGACGGCCTCGAACGACAGGACGGCGCGTGTGTGGAATGCAGACGGCAGCGGCGCGCCCGTCGTGCTCCGGGGGCACGAGGACTGGGTCAGAGTTGCGGCGTTCAGCGCCGATGGGCAGCGGGTGGTCACGGTCTCGCACGACAGGACGGCGCGTGTGTGGAACGCAGATGGCAGCGGCACGCCCGTCGTGCTCCGGGGGCACGAGGCCCCCGTCTGGTCCGCGGCCCTCAGCGCCGACGGGCAGCGGGTGGTGACGGCCTCGCACGACAGGACGGCGCGTGTGTGGAACGCGGACGGCAGCGGCACGCCCGTCGTGCTCCGGGGCCATGAGAGCTCGCTGCTCTCCGCGGCGTTCAGCGCCGATGGGCAGCGGGTGGTGACGGCCTCGCACGACAAGACGGCACGGGTGTGGAACGCGGATGGCAGCGGCGCGCCCGTCGTGCTCCGAGGCCACGAGGCAGGGGTCAGCTTCGCGGCGTTCAGCGCCGACGGGCAGCGGGTGGTGACGGCCTCACACGACAGGACGGCGCGTGTGTGGAACGCGGATGGCAGCGGCACGGCCATCGTGCTCCGCGGCCATGAGGGCTCGCTTCTCTCGGCGGCGTTCAGCGCCGACGGGCAGCGCGTGGTCACCACGTCGGACAAGACGGCGCGGGTGTGGGCCATCTCTACCGACGCGCTTCGGCAGGCCCTTCGCGCCGCCACCAGCGACTGCATCTCTCCTGAGATGCGCCGGACCTACCTCGACGAGAGCGACGAAGACGCCCGCCGGGGCTACGAGTCCTGCGAGCGCTCGTACGGTCGGGTCCCGTTCGACGCAGACGTTGACCTGCCGTGAGCCGCAAAGGTGCCTGCTCGACATCGAACGACCGGCCGGCCGCCCGGCAGCGAATCGGGCAGCTGCGGGGCTCGCCGGTCGTAGAAGGACGCGGGGACGGGCTCGTCGGGAAGCACGCCTACGACGGGATGCCATCTTCTACAGCGCGCTCGCGTCGGTGACAGCCCCTGGGAGAGCGCGCCACATCGTGCGGTCCAGAGGAGGGGCATCGGCTCAGGTGCCGAGCGCGATCCAGTTGACGTCGACGCCGTGCACCTGGCTGCCGAACCAGGTGCTGAGCAGCACCGTGAAGCCGGCGCGATCGATGTGGCGCGCGCGCACGCGCACGCGCACCGCGTCGCTGCCTTCCACGTCCAGACCGGCGATGCCGATGTGCACGACCGGCGGGCTGTTGAACTCGCGCTCGAACTCGACGCGTGCCGAGAACTCCCGATCGATGCCCTCGCTGGGCGGTCCGAGCAGGTTCCAGTGCGGCTGCGCCTTGCCAAAGTGGTTCGTGCCGGCGAGCATCTGCAGAGGGGTCACGGCGGTCGTCATGGCGGCGCATCGGAGTCGAGGCGCCGAGCCGGGTCAATCGCCTTTGCACGAGGCCCCTCCTGAGCCGGTGGACGACACGCGACGGAAACTCGGGAGATCACCGGAGCGCCTCGTGAGCGCTCCCGGCGCGCCGCCACGTCGTGCTCCGCGGTGGATGCTCGGCAAGCGATGAGCGCCTGCCCATGCTCGCGATCGAGCGCTCGCGCCGAGGCGCTGCTCGATCTCCTTGCGCAGGGGGTCCGGCGTGTCGCTGGGCGCATGGCGGCTGACGATGTCAACCCGCATGGTGAGGCGAGATGGCCCTGGATCGGCCAACCCTCTGTGGACTCCCTACCTGCTCAGCGACATCGTCGGGCTGGCGTGCGCTCCGTTCGACGCCGTCAGCTGGTAGACGACGGACGCAGCTGGCTGCTCGATCAGGATCCTTCGCTTGTTGCTCCTGGACTCGCCATTCGGAGATCGGCCGTCCGTGAAGTCCATGGCTGTGGCTCATGCTGGGAATCGACGGCACCGCAGGCGCAGTGTCGAACCACCCCTCCTCGTCGGCAGGATCGCGGCACGCCGCCATGTCGACCTCGCCCGCGGGGGCTCAGCTCGGCCGATCTGAACCTCCCGAAGCGTGGCCGGCGCTGCTACGCTGCGTTCCATGAGCAATCCGGCCGAGAAGCTCCTCGACGAGGCGTTGAAGCTCCCCGAGAGCGAGCGGCGCCTCATCGCGCTCCGCCTGCTCGACAGCGTGGGAGAGGAGCCGCCCGAGGAGATCGAGCGCGCGTGGACCGAGGAGGCGCTGCGCCGGATCGAGGATCTCCGCGCAGGACGCGCCCAGCCGATCGCCTGGGAGGACGCCCAGAAGCGCATCTTCGCGCGGGGCTGATGTGGCTCGACGCCCCCTGTCCTTCGCGCCCGAGGCCGAGCGCGAAGCCCACGAAGCCTTCCGCTGGTACGGGAGCGGGACGAGCGTGCAGGCTCCCGCTTCGAGGGGGAGTTGCTCGCTGCCCTCGACCGCATCACGGAGATCCCCGAGCAGGGTCCCGAGATCGAGCAAGGCGTGCGGCGCATGCTCCTGCACCGCTTCCCGTACGGTGTCCTGTACGCGATCGCGTCGGAGCACGTCCTGGTGCTCGCGGTGATGCACCTCCGGCGCCGACCGGGCTCCTGGCGCAGCCGCGGGGGCTGACGCTTCGAGCGTCCGCCGCTCGCAGCGTGTCCCCGTCGTTCTTCTCGACGCCCAGGAGGGCCTGCTCTCCGAACTCGACCTGCCCGAGCGATCCGCCATCGGCTCCGCCCGCTGCTCCCACGCCCCCGTCTCCCCCGGCCGAGCCGTGGGCGTCCCGGCCGCCACGAGAGTGGCCTCAGCTTGTCTTGACGAACCGCGCCGAGTTCCAGGGCAGCACCCCTCTCAGGTGAACTGAAAGCTCTCCACGATCTCGCGGAACACCGCGCGCATTTCGGCGAGCGTCTGATCTCGGCGGGGGTTCGCCCTCGCGACGCAGCCAAACAGGGAGAGTTGCGCGACGCGATCACCAGCATCGGTGCGGAAGACGCCGTTCGCGGAGAAACCGTCGATCTCCGGACCGATGAAATCGAACGCGAATCCCGCGGCGTCCCCGGATACCACGGGAACATCCGCCGTCCGGCGGCGAACATCGCCCTCCTTGGACTTGGGGAGTGCCTCCAGCTTGTTCACGATGCCGTCGCGCTCGGCGGCGACCTGCGCAGCATTGCCGTGGGACAGGGTGACCGAGAGGGTCGTCGCACAGGTATTGCCGCCGAGCTGCGCGAAATGCTTGACGGTCCGGAGACCAGGCTCCTCGATCTCCTCCGACCGGAGGAACCAGGTCGCCGGGTACGTGAGCGAGAACGCCTCGTGATCAACGCGCTTCGGGTGTGAGAAATCCACGAAGTCGTCGTACGAATCGGGCATGCCCCCGTTGGGATCACTCCACCCGAAAGAGGTCACGGTGATCGGGTTCTTGCCGCCATCGATCGACAAGCAAGCCACGCCCGTCAGCATCACGCGCGGGTTGAGATCATGGTGCTTCCGGACCTCGGCCCCTGGGCCCGGCGTGACGAGCTGGTACGCCCGGTCGATCCCGCACGGATAGCCGACCTCGCGCGCGGCACCGCCCAAGGCCTCCTTCGCGGCGCCCCAGCGGCGGACCATGAGGAGGTTCATCGCCATCGACGTCTGCATCTCGGGTCGCTGGACGAGCGTCGACACGTCGGCATTCCCGCTCATCGGGGCGCCTCGTATCCGCTCGACCCGGCCCGGCATAGGGTCAAACGTGTCCAGCGAGGCCCTCGGATCGGAGCGGAACCAGGCCGTGCACTCGCCGAGCTGGGTCTTGAAGTCTGCGGAGAGGGCCCATGATCCGTCTTCCATCTGGCCGTGGAGGCGAATCGCCATGGCCGTCCACGTCCCATCCTCGCGCGTGAGGAAATAGCTCACATACTGGCCAGCTCTCCAGGGAGGATGAATGGGTTGATGTTGCAAACCGAGGCCCTTCTTAAACCAGTCCAGCATCGTTCCCCTCCGATACGAGCGCTTCAAGGCGCTGGGCGCGCGACCGCATCAGGCGATCACTCTACCGCGGGGGGACGTCGAAAGGAACAGCGGCGTCGCCACCTCGCCGAGGCGCCCGCGTGCTCATCCCGCGCTGGGACCTACCCCTGTGCGTGGCGACGAGGAATGGCCAATGAATGCGTCTTCATCGGAATGCCATCCAGGCATCGCGTTGACCCACCCGCACGGCCCTGGCACCCTGCCGTCTCCATGAACGCTGCCCTCCCCAGCACCCTGGAGCTCCTGCTCGCGGACGCCACCGAGCTCCGCCCCACCCTCGCGGCGGGCCTGCCCGAGGTGACGGCGGGCATTGCGCCGCGGCCGGACAAGACGTCTCGTCGTGTGGACGCGCTCACGCGCGAGATGCCCGACGCCGATCCCAACGATCTCGCACTCCAGCGCTGGTCGGTGATCGCGCCCGAAGGCGCGCTGGGCGACGAGGCGCTCCAGGCGATCGCGCCGCTCCTCCGCCTCCGGGAGGCGGAGCAAGGCGCGCCGGTGACACCCTACCGCGTCGAGCCCGGAATGGACATGGCCGAAGCGGCCCGTTGGAAGACCGATGTGCTGCGCGACGAGTCGATTCCGGAGGAGGAGAGGCCCCGGTATCTGCTCCTCCTCGGGGATCTCGACGCCGTCTCCGCCGAGCTCCAGCACGTCCTCGCGAACGGCGCGTTCGTCGGCCGCCTCCACATCGCGTGCGCCGACGGCAAGCCGGATCCCAGCGGCTATGCCGCGTATGCAGACAAGGTGGTACGCTGGGCCAAGGAGCCTTCTGGCCACGACCGGCCCGATGCGCTGTTCTTCGTCGCGGACGACGGCACCGCCGCTACCCAGCTCGGCCGCAGCCTGCTCATCGCGCCTTGCGTCGCGATGGCGCAGAGGCAAGGCAGGCGACCGTTCCCGGCCGCGAACGTCGTCGAGATCCCAGGCGCCGGCAGCGCAGACGCTCTCCTCCGCGCGGGGAGCACGCCGAGGCCTTCCGTGCTCCTGTCCGTGAGCCACGGCCTCGGGCGGCCCCGCGGCGGGTGGGCATCCGTCGAGCAGCAGCGCGCGCTCCAGGGGGCGCTGCTCGTGGGCGCACAGGGCAGCTCCGCGCCGCTGCTCACGGCGGAGATGCTGCAACACGCGCCCTTCCTCCCAGGCGGCCTGTGGTTCTGTCTGGCCTGCTTCGGGGCCGGGACGCCGAAGGAGAGCGCGTTCTATCCCTGGCTCTCGCTCCTCGCGCGCGAGGGCGCCTACGGCGGCCAGGTCCAGCGGGTGCTGGCGAGCTTGCCTCAGGGCGGCGAGCGTTCGTTCCTCGCCGCGCTGCCGCAGGCCGCGCTCCGGAATCCAGAGGGGCCGCTCTCGGTGATAGCGCACCTGGATCTGGCCTGGACCTTTGGCTTCGTCGATCCCAACAGGATGACCCAGAGCCGCGCCTCCCGGATCTTCAGCAGCATCCAGGCCATGGCCCGCGGCAGCCGCGCCGGCGTGGCGCTCGACGCGCTGATGCGCTCCTACCGCGAGGTCAACGATGAGCTGCTCGCCGGCTACCACGCCGAGGAGGACGCGCGCGTGTGGAAACGGCCCTCCCCGGTCGATCCCATGCAGCGCGGCAGCGCGTTCATGCTGCGCAACGATCTGCGGGGTTATGTGCTCCTCGGCGATCCCGCGGCGCGGCTGCCCCTGAAGGGGAGCCAGGCCCCGCACCCGACAGCGCCGTAGTCAGCCATCGCGAACCCGGCGCGCGCGTCGCTTTCCTGACTCGCGCAGATGCGAGCACGCTCACGCCACGCCCACGACGTACGCTACAGCCGTCGATGGGAACGCAGTGGACGGGCGGAGTCCTGCTCCCTCATGGCCTGTCGCTCTACATCGCGAACCAGGCCCAGTCCATCCAGCGCCGCTCGCCCGTCCGTCACTCACGGAACCTCCGATGTGAGGGACGGTGGCTTTCGTCGCGGGCACCGGCGCGCGCCGTAGACAAGGCGCTGAAGCACAGGCATCTTCAACGATGCGGCATGGTGCGTCTGCTGCGCCGCACGGGCCGCGGGGGAGGTATGGATGCACGCAAACTTGGACGCATTTCCTGAACCGCTCGCGGTGCTCGACGCGAACCTCCGGTTGCGGGAGGCCAACCTGGCCTGGCGCAACGCGTTCGGAGAGGCGGCGCTGCTTGTGCCCGAGGCGGAGGAGGCCGCTCGCGCGGTGCTCGGCGGGGTCCAGAGCCGGGCGGAGATCGACGCCACGGCGAGCAGCGGGGCGAGCCCGCAGCGCTGGACGCTCCTGCGGTGCTCGAGATCCGAGGGAGAGCCGCTCGTCTTCGTCCACGCTCATGCGGCCGACGACGCCGCGCAGCGCCGCCGCGAGGAGGCGCTCGCCGAGGAGCTGGAGCTCCTGCGCAACTTCATCGATCTCGCGCCCAACCTCATGTTCATCAAGGACCGGCGCAGCCGCTACGTCATGGCGAACAGCGCCCTCGCGAGCTGCTACGGGATGACGCCGGCGCAGGTCGTCCACGCTTCCCAGCACGAGCTCACCGCGAGCGCGGATGAGGCCTCGGGCTTCACCAGCGTCGACCGGCAGGTCATCGACACGGGACAACCCGTGGTCATCGAGGAGAAGGAGACGCGGCCGAACGGCGACGTGCACTGGTACGAGACGGTCAAGAAGCCCATCCTCCGCAGGAGCGGCGAGGTGCAGGTCGCCTGCTTCTGCGTGGATGTCACCGAGCGCCAGCGGGCGCAGGACGCGCTCCAGAGCTCGGCGCGCGAGCTCGAGGCCATGGCCGCGGCGGCCCGGCGCGAGGCGGACGAGAAGTCGGCGCTCGCGGCGGAGCTCGACCGGAGGCTCGCCGTCATCCAGGCGCAGCACCGGCAGATCCTGGCGCTCTCCGCGCCCATCCTGGAGGTCGCAGATGGCGTCGTCGGCGTGCCGCTCATCGGCGCCATGGATGAGGAGCGGACGGCGACGCTCACCGAGCGCCTTCTCAACATCATCGCGACGCGGCAGGTGCGCAGCGTCGTGCTCGACCTCTCGGCGCTCGAGACGATCGACACGCGCACCGCCGACCGGCTGGTCGGCATCGTCCGCGCGATAGGCCTGCTCGGCGCGCGCGCGGCGATCACGGGGATCCAGCCGGCGGTCGCGCACACGATGACCTCGCTGGGCATCGATCTGTCGAGCATGGTCACGATGCGCACCCCGAAGGACGCGATCCGCCTCTTCTCGACGACCAGCCCAGCCCGCTAGTTCGGCGGGCTCGTCACATCGGCTCTTGAAGGTCCTTGTAGCTCGGCAGCGCGCCGAAGTTGAACCCGATGCCGAAGTTGTAGACGAGCCCCGGCCCCTCGAGGCTCTTCATCATCGTGAGCTCCGGGTGGATCGCGAAGTTGTCGGAGGTCCGGAACTGGAACCCGACGCTGCCTCGGAGGAGGAGGCCATCCGCGGTCGCAGCGGCCTCCCCGTCGTCCACGATATTGCCCGAGGCGAGGCCGTAGGTGACGCCAGGGGTCAGCACGATCGAGAACCAGTCCGTCGGGTTCACGCCGAGCATCACCGGCGCGTGAAGGTAGACGATGTGGACCGATGCCTCGTCGGACGCGAGGTAGAAGTACTGAACCCCTGGATCGACGGCGAGATCAAAGACGCCGCGGACCGGGTTCACCTTGAGATCGACGCCGAACGAGCTGAGGTTATGGACGTGGGCGCCGACGTCGAGGATGTCGGTCAAGCCGGAACGGAGCTGATACGAGGGCAGCGTCGGCACGAACCCGCTGGTCGTCCTCCTCCTCGCCTCCGCCTGGCCGGTCTCTGGATTCACCTCGTCCTCGGTGCTCTCGCCGATGTAGCCTAAGCTCTCGAGTGACACCGAATGCGCGACCTTGCCGGGCGCCACGGTCCGCGGGGTTCCGTAGGTGTTCGGGTTGGGGCAGCCCGAGAGCAGGGCGCCGAAGAGCAGGACGGCCGGAAGCGCAAGGAGACGAGCAGATGGCTTTCGCATAGCCGACCATCCTATCCATTCCACACTCGCGATGTCCAGGCACCTCGCGGAGAAAGCAGCATCGCAGCGGCATGACCTCACGCGGGGTTCACGCTTGAACCACGCAAGCGGGACGCCCGCTCGACGCTGTCGTGGAGTGTCCTCGTGCAGCGTGGGAGCGCTGTTGCTTCAACAGGCAACGGCCGTGATCGGTCGACTCGCCACTCCCTTGTTGGGACCTGGCCATGGAGCGTATACGTCGGCGGCCCCACGCTCCTTCCTTCGCCCAGCATGTCGAGCGTCTCGTTGCCGGACAGCACGATGTCGGGCGCGACGGGCGCGTAGCGCTCGTGCACGAGAGGGGCCCGGACGAACAAGCGGCCGAACCAACCCGTCGGACAGAACGTCATCGGGGCACGCCCGTTGAGGTGCTCGACCTCGGCCTCGTGGGCGACGACGAGCGCCCCGGAGCGCTCGCGCAGCTCGGCGGCGCTCCCGGCATGGTCGACGTGGGCGTGAGTGACCACGATCGCCTTCAAGTCGGACCAGCCACGGCCCGCGCGCGCCAGCGCCTCGCCCACCCTGGGCGTCGCGTCCGTCACGCCGGCATCGACAAGCACGCAACCCGTGGCGCCGACGAGCAGGTGGGCGTTGAGCATGCGAAAGCGTAGAATGGGCACGCGAATGATCTGGGCGGCAGACATGATGTTGCTCCGGGGTCGAACGCCTGGCCCCAAGGTGGCGTGTCGAGGCGGCCCTCGCCTGGCCCGATTCGACGCGGCGGATGGTCCACGATGGAACTGACCCACGTGGCGACACCTCCGGAGTCGATGCTCGAGCGCGCGGTGCGGACCGGCCCTGTCGACCTGCGGACGGCCGTCACGCGCGGCGAAGAGCACGCGGGCGAGCGGGTCGTGGCGGGGCTCTTGCGGCAGATCCTGTGCGAGAGCTCGTCGCTGTCGGAGCGCGATTGCGTGGCGGCCGTCGGCGTGGTGCTCGAGGCGATCGGGATGTGCGGCCGCGCGCCCGAGCTTCCGCAGGCGAGGGTCGAGCGGGCGCTGGCCGATATCGAGGTTCGCCTCGGCGATCCGACGCTCCAGCCGGCGGATATCGCGCGGGCGCAGGGGGTGAGCCGCCGTTACCTCGACGGCGTGATGGCCGAGCAGCTGGGCTGCTCGCTGGCCGCGCACATCCGGCGGCGCCGGCTCGAACGGGCGGCGAGCGAGCTCTCGCTCCGCCCGCTGGAGGCCGTGTCCGAGGTCGCCGCGCGCTGGGGCTTCCGCGACACGAGCCACTTCACGCGCCTGTTCCGGGGCCACTTCGCCACGACGCCCGCGGCCTACCGGCGCGCGGCGCGCGATCACACGAGTACGCGCACGTGCGGGGGCGGCGGGCGCACGGCCGGCGCCGCGTCGCTGGCCCGGGGCTCGTCGGCCGCGGAGTAGCCCGCCCTACGTCGGCACGGGGCGCGCGTCGTGGGGGCTCGCCTCGCCGGCAGGCGCCGGCTGACTGCGCTCCAGCGCCTCGATGCGCCCGAGGAACGCGCGCCCCTTGGCCGGATCCGTCATGTACACGAACGCCGCGAGCCCCTTGAGCTGCGCGAGCGTCTCGCCCTTGCCCGGCCTCCCGAGCTCCCGGTTGCGGATCGCCGCCCGCAGCGCGCGCACCCGCTCGCGCGGGACCCGCGCCTCCGGCGCCCCCTCGCTCGCCTGGTTGACGACGAGGCCTGTCACCTTCTGCCGGCTGCCCTTGCGCATCACCACGGTCTTGCTCGGATGCAGCCGGAAGCCCTCCGAGCTCAGGATCTCCCGGAGCCCGCGGAGCAGCGCGCCCACCGGCGCGCGCGGCCGCGCGGCGCCGGCGACGCCCGGCGCCTCGGGCGCGCGGAAGGAGAACGTGAGATCGTCGGCATACCGCGTGTAACGAAGCCCCAGCTTGCGCGCGAGGCCGGACGCACGCCGATCGAGCCGCAGGCAGATCGCGTTCGTGATCGCCGGGGAGGTGGGCGCGCCCTGCGGGAGCACGCGCGGGCCCGTCGCCACGTAGAGCGTCTGCCCTCGGAACTGCACGACGTCCCGCGGCGCCTCCGTCGAGAGGAGCGCAACGAGCGTCGCGGGACCCTCGGCCACGCCAGCCTTGCGGAGCAGGCCGCGCACCCGGCGCCACGTGATCGTCGGGAAGAAGTCCTTGATGTCCACCTTGACGATCGTGTCGGCGCCCGCGTGTGCGGCGGCGTTCGTGACGATGGATCGGCTCGCCAGGAAGCCGTGCGCCGCGGCGTGGACCGGCAGCTTCTCGAACAGGTTGCGGAGCGCCCAGCGCTGCGCGCGCTTCAGATCCCGCTTCGGCGACGAGATGGTGCGCGCGCTGCCGTCGCGCTTCGGGATGTGCCACCGCCGGTAATGGGTGCCCGTGTCGACCTCGCGGTGGTACGCGAGCCAGCGGAGCCGCGGGATCGACAGCCCCAGCGCGCTCGCGAGCTCGGCCGCGCCCGGCAGGTCGGGGAGGCCGTGCGCCCGCGCGCGCTCGCTCAGCCCGGGCACATCGAGCCTGTCCGGCCCGCCACGGTCGCTCCAGTGCACGCCCGCGCCGAGGTGGTTGACGTGCGTGGCGACGTAGGCCTCCCAGGCCAGGCGGCGCAGCGAGCGGCGCTCCCGGGCCTCGACCTTCTTGCGCTCCTTCCACTGCGCGCGCTCCCGGTCGGACATCGCCTTGGGATCGCCGGTCGCGAGGGCGCCCTTCGACGTGAGCTCCGCGCTCACCCACGCGTCGATCCCGCCCGCCTCGTCGATCGCCTTCCAGCGGGCGACGCGCTCCTCGTGGGCGAGCCGGCGCGCCTCTGCGCCTGCGGCGGCGTGGAAGCGCGCCGCCGCGCCGCCGGGGGCAGGCGGCGTCGTGATGGGGAGAACGACGGGGGCTCGGGCTTGAACGGTCGCGTCGATCTTCGCGGTCATGTCTCGGTGGGAGCGTGGTGGTGAGTCACGATGGAAGCGATCTGTCCTCGGGACACCGGACCGTCGATCGCTGTCTCATGTCGCCAAGAGAGGCTCCAAGCGCATCACCTTCATCGCTTGGTGCACGGTAGCCTCACCGGTTCTCCGGCTAGACGAGCCCTACGGCGTCGGGAGAAACGGCGTTTGCGAGGTTGTCTCAGCTCTCCCGACGCCGTAGGGCTCGTCTAGCCGAAGAGAACCAAGAACAGGCTACCTTGCGGAGAGTGACTGGCGGTTCCTCCAGAGCGGCGCGACGCCGCTCCTACGCTCGAGGCGTGGAGGCTGGTGCGTTCAGAACCTCTCCTGGCAACACGAACAATCTCTTTTTCTTGACCTCCTTTCCTCTCTCATGCTGACGACGCGTCGGCGTCCACGAACCCGGAGGACGTCAATGCATCCAGTCTCTTGAAATACGCGTCGCGCGCTTCGCCGTCCGTGTCAAACCAAATGCGCTGGTGTCGAGGCGCTTCGGCGCGCGCCCCCCACGACAGGTGTACTACGCGGTCGTCCAGGGAGACACGGTAGACGACCTCCGCGCCCGAGGCCTCGCGCCGCACGTACGTGCGGGTCTCGGCGCGGATGAGCGACCGCCCCTCGGCCGTCTGGCGCAGGGCGTCCCGCTCGGCGCGCTCGCGGGCGTAGGCGACGCGGAGCGCGATCATGTGCTCGCACGGACCTTCGCGGAGGCCGCTCCGGCGGAACGTGGGGCAGCTGCACCACGCGTCGGAGACGCGGCCCTCGAGATCCATCGTGAACCGCGGCGCGAAGTCGCGGTGCGCCTCCCGGTCCGCGACCTCTCCGTGGATCTCGGTGCCCTCGCCGGCGATCTCGTGCACCTTGGTCGGCCTCACCGCGCCGGGCGCGCCGAGCAGGCGGTGGGCCGCGGCCTCGCGGGGCGAGCTGTAGCGGATGTCGCGCTCGTCCACCGGATCGGCGAACAGCTCGCGCGGGCGGTAGACGCGGCGCGCGACGTCGTAGAGCACCCGGCCGCGCAGGCACTCGAGCTGGAGCGCCGCGCGGGCGTCCTCGGCGCCGCCGCCGGCCGCGAGCGACGCGAGCGGGAGCGGCCCGCGCTCGCGGAGGAGGGCGATCTGCCTGCCCGCGAGCGCGTCGAGCGCCGCGCGCGCCTTGTCGCCGCCTTTCCCCTCGCGAGGCATCAGGGCGTCGAACGAGGCGGCGCTGGCCCAGCTGCTGTCGGTCCAGCCCGTGAGCGCGATCGTCAGCGTCGCGCGGCCCAGATCGAGCACCCAGAAGACCGGCAGCCCGGGGCCCCGGAGCTCGGCGCGCACGCGCTGCACGTGCGGCAGGAGCCGCGACAGCGCGAGCAGCCGCTGCCGGCCGAAGGTCCGGACCACGCGCGGCGGGCCCTCGTACGGAGGGCCGTGGCCCTCGATCAAGATCTCCCAGGGCTCCAGGATGAGGCGCGGCGGCTTGCCGGGGACGAGCTCGAAGCGGAGGCCTCGGGGCGGCTTCTTCGCCTTGCGGGTGCGGAGCACGAACAGCGCGTTGTAGAGATCGATCGGCGCGAGCTCGCAGGAGACCGCGGGCAGCGTCGCCGCCGACTGCACCTGCAGGAAGCCGCGGAGCCAGGTCGTCGGGACCTCGAGCGAGCGCTCGATCGGCGTCGCGCGGGCTGCCGCGGCGTCGCCGCGCGCCACGCCTGCGTCGAGCTCCACCTTGGCGTAGGCGCGCAGGCGATCGATCTGCTCGACGATGCGCGGCGAGAGATCGACGAAGGCGGTGCCGTGGGCCGCCTCGCGGCCCTCGAAGAGGTCGCTGGAGAAGGCGAGCCGGGCGTAGGCGCTCTCGTCGCGCGAGAAGACCTCGATCGAGACCTCGTCCGGGTGCACCGTGAGCACGGGATCGAGCGCGCCGGAGGCCCGCGGCTTCGCGGCGGAGCCGTCGCCCTGGGTCGCCGCGTCGTCGGGGAAGGCGCCCTCCAGGAACGCCTTCTGCGCCTCCCAGATGGCCGCCGTCGCCTTCTTGCCCTGCTTCATCAGGTAGGCGAGGTACGCGGTCCGATCCCGGCCCTTGTACCGGAGATCGCTCTCCAGGATGGTCGCCAGCGCGGCCATCGCGTCGCGGAAGAGCGCCGCGTCGCGGACGGTGCCGCGCACGCCGACCGGGCCGCGGGCGCCGTCGAGGGAGAGGCGCACGCTCGAGTGGAGCGGGGCGGCGGCGAGCTCGCTCGGGGCGGCGTACCGGAGGAGGATCGGGCGGGCGAGTGCGGCCGTCATGCGTTGACTCCTTCGGGGGTCTCGGGCGATGCGGGGGAGGGCGCGGTCGCGAGCCGCGCCGCGCGGGGATCCGCCGCCTTGCGCTTCGCGCGGCGGTACGCTCGGTACGCGGCCTTGCGGACGGCGACGTCGGCCTTCTCTTTGGCCTTCTCCTTGTCGAAGGCGAGCGCGGCGAGCGCCTCGAGCGCGCGCTCGCCGCCTGCGCGGCCGAGCGCCGCGATGGCGTCGAGGCGCGCGGAGGCGTCGCCGCCGCTGCCCTGCGCGAGCGAGATCAGCGGGGCGAGCGCGGCGACGTCATGGCGCGCGAGGATCGACGGCAGCGCGAGGCGCCGGCCCGGCTCGGTCGCGGCGAGCGCCGCGAGCGCCTCGGGCGAGGCGACGCGCGCGGTCGGCCCGAAGGCGACCGGGTCGAACGGCCTCACCGCCACGGCGATCGCGGCCGAGCCGTCCGGCGCGAGCGCGGCGAGCGCGGCCGACGCCGAGGCCCGGACGCCGGCGTCCATGTCCTTGAGGGCCGCCGTGAGCGCCTCCACGGCGCCCGCCGGCGGCGCGGCCCCTGCGGACCTCGCGGCCGACTCGAGCGCGCCGAGGGCGCGCGCGGCCTCGCGGCGGACCTCGCCGGGGGCGCTGTCGTTCGAGAGGAGCGCGCGCAGCGCGGGCGCCATCGCGGTCGCGCCGGCGCGCCCCGCGGCCCAGAGGAGCTCGCGCCACGCCGCGGCCTCGGCGCTGCGCTCGTCGCCGTGCGCGGCCGACCAGCGCTCCGCGGTGCGCTGCGCCGCTGCGGCGAGCGCGCCCGCGAGGGCCGAGCGATCGCCGGCCACGGTGCCTGCGGCGATGAGCCGCGCTGCCTCCTGCCGCGCCGGGGCGCGCTCGTCCTCGAGCATGCGCAGCAGCGCGGCCACAGGCAGCGCGCCGCGGCGGAGCAGGCCCATGGCGAGGCGCTGCCGCAGGTCCTCGTCCTTGAGCGCCGCGAGCCGCGGCAAGAGCTCGGCCGGGTCGGCCTCCGCGGCGAGGTAGCTCGCCGCCGGGCCCGCGATGTCGTCGTACTCGCTCCCGACCGCGAGGAGCTCGACGCGCGTCCGCTCGCCAGGGAAGAGCTTCTCCAGCGCCTTGCGCGCGTTCTTGCGGACCTCGCTGCTCCGCGAGTCGAGCGCGCGGGCGAGCGCGGGCTCGGCCGCGCCGTCGCCGAGCAGGCCGAGCTCGTTCACCGCGACGACGCGGAGCCTGTCGGGCGTGTCGCCGGCGCGCACGAGCTCCTCGAGCAGCACGCGGGCGCGCTCGCCGCCGATCCAGCGCACGCCCTTCGCCGCCGACTCGCGGAGATCGATGGAGTCCGCGTGGAGCGCCTGCTCGACGCGCTCCGAGGCGCGCTTGCGGAGCTCGGCGCTCCCGAGCTTCGGGGCCATGCGGCCGAGCGCCTCCGTGGCGGCGGCCTGCATGCTCGGCTCGATGGGAGCCTCCTTGGTGCCGCCGGCGGCCACCGCCTCGAGCTCCTCCAGGGCGCGGGCGTCGCCGAGCGTGCCGAGCGCGAGCAGCGCGCGCTCCCGCTCCCCGGGCTCGCCCGCGCGCACGACGAGGAGGAGCGGCCGGAGCGCTGACGCGAGGCCCCGCTCGGCCACCCCCTCCGCGGCGGGCAGCACGAGCTCGCGCGCGCCCGCGCGCAGCACGGCCTCGAGCGGCCCCGAGGGCGCGCGCTCCTGTCGATCGCCCTTGACGCGCTTCGCGTACGAGGTCACGGCCGCGACGCGCGTGGGGAGATCGCGATCCGCGAAGAGCGCGACAAGGAGGTCGTTCTGCGCGGGATCGTCGCCGAGATCGAGCTCGCGCGCCGCGGCGAGGCGCAGCGCCGGGTCCTTCGCGCGCGTGGCGGCGGCGAGGAAGGCGAGCGCGAGCGCCGTCTCGCGCTTCTCGCGCTCGCGCCCCTTGTCGACGATCTCGAGGCACGCCTTGAGCGCGGCGCTCCGGACCTCGGCCGCCTCGTCGTCGAAGCGCGCCGCGAGCGGGGCGGTGGCCGCGGGGTTCCGCGTGCTCCCGAGCGCGCCTGCCAGCGCGGCGCGGTCCGCCGGCGTGGCGGCCTCATCCATGCGCGCCGCGAGCGCCCGCACCGCCGCGTCGCTCGCGAGCGCGACGAGCGCCTTGCGGGCGCGCGCCGCCGGCGCGGCCGCGCCCTCGCGCAGGAACGCCGAGAGCACGTCGACCGCGCGATCGTCGCGGCTGCGGGCGAGGAGCTCCGCGGCGCGCAGGCGCAGGTCGTCGTGATCGCTCTCCATCGCGCGGCACAGGGCGGGCACGATGCGCGGATCGCTCGACGACGCGAGGCGCTCGAGCACGCCGAGGCGGAGGTCGGCGTGCTCGCTGCCGAGCGCCGCGAGGAGCGGGTCGAGGCTGCCCTTCGGAGAGAGCCGCTCCAGGAGCTCGAAGGCGTAGCGGCGCACGTCGGGCAGCGCGGAGCTCAGGGCGCGCACGATCTCGGGGCGGGCGTCGCCGCCGCGCGCGGCGATCTCGTCGAGCGCGGTCCGCGCCACGTCGGCCGACGCCGAGGCGAGCCCGAGCGCGAGCGGCTCGCCCGCCCCTGCGGGGAAGAGCGCCTTGAGCCCCGCGAACGCCGCCTTGCGCACGAGGTGGTGCGGGTCGTCGAGCGCCCGGACGAGCGGCGGGACGGCGGCCGTGCTGCTGACGTGCCCCTTGGCGCAGACGTCGACGATGCGATCGATGGCGTCGCGGCGCGTGCGGTGCGCCTCGTCGTCGCCCGCCGAGACCTGCCGGAGGAGGCCCATGTACGCGCCGAACGCGAGCCAGCGCAGCCGCCGCTGCTCGCCCTCCGGGACCGCGTCGCCGGCCGGCTTGTCGCTCTGCTTCTGGCCGCTCTGCCCGCTCGGCTCGGGCTGCGCGAAGAGGCGGCGGAGCCACCCCTTCGCGGGCTTCGTGTCGGTCTCCTCCGCGGCGCGCGGGGTCGTGTCCGCCACGACGTGGGCGCCCGCGGGGCGCAGCGCGGCCACGCGCTTCGCCTCGCGGAAGTACTCGACCGGCTTGCGCCGGATGCGGAGCACCTGCGCGGCCGCGTAGCGCTGCTGCGGGTCGTCGCTGGCGAGCGCCTCGGCGAGGCCGACGAGGATGCGCCCGCGCGCGACCTCGGGCGGCCAGTCCTTCGTGCCGGCGGGCTTCTCGCCGTCGGCCGCGCGGCCCTGCTCCGCCGTGTCGGGGCGCGGGGGCATCAGCGCCTCGATGAGGTGGGCGAGGTACAGCTCCGGATCGGTGCGGAGCTCCAGCGCGCGCGCCGCGGCGAAGCGCACGTCGGAGCGCTGCGACGAGAGCGCGCTCGTCAGGAGGTCCGGCGGGTCGCCGCGGCGGAAGGCCCTGAGGTCGCGCGCGAGCACGATCGCGAAGACGATCTCCTGCACCTCGCGCGAGCTGTCCTCGAGGCCCTGCAGCATGCCGCCGTAGCCCTCGGGCCCGAGCGCCGCGAACGACATGATCGTCGCGACGCGGATGGGCGGGTGCTCGTGGCGCAGCGTGCCCGTGAGCACCGGCAGCGCCCGCACGTCGCCGAGCCGCGCGAGCCCGTCGGCGGCCCACGACCGCACCGCGACGTCGGCGTGGCCCATGGCGTCGAGCAGGTAGCCCTCCTCGCCGCGGCGGGCGGCCATCGCGAGCCCGCGCGCGGCCTGCTCGCGCACGTCGGGGTACTCGTCCTTGAGCAGCTCGGTGGCGAAGTACTTGACGAGGCGCGGCGATCCCAGCGTCGCCAGCGCGGTCGCGGCGCGTGCGCGCAGCGGGCCGAGGACCTGGATCGGCAGCTGCGCGGAGGGGACCGCGAACGCGGATCCCCGACCCGCGTTCAAGAGGGACTGATCGGCGAGGAGCGCCCGCATCGGGTTGATCAGCTGCTCGTCGCGCCGGACGGCGCAGAGCTCGGCCGCCCGCACCCGGAGGTCGAGGTGGCTCGACTGGAGGCCGATGTGGAGCGGCCCCGCCTCGCCCGGCAGGAGCTTGTCGAGCGCCTCGATCGCGGCGATGCGCGGCCCCGCGTGCTCGTCCTCGAGCAGCTTGCTCAGGGCGCTGCGCGCGGCCTCGCCCACCGGCACGCGCGTGGCGAGCAGCCGGAGCAGGGAGTTGCGCGTGTCGTCGCCCGCCGGCATGCCCGCGGCCCCGCGCGCGCCGCTCTCCCGGACCGAGGGGTGGATCGACGCCATGGCGGCGAGGTGCGGCTCCGCGGCCTCCTTGCCGCGCAGCTTGACGACGGCGTCGTACGCGGCCTGGGCCACGCTCGGGTCGCGGTCGCCGATGGCCGCGTGCAGCCGCTCCGCCGCCCACGGCTGCTCGCCGTGCGCCTTGAGCTCCTCGACGGCGCGCAGGCGCAGGTCGGGGAAGCGCGCGAGCTGCGCGCGGTCGAGCGCCGTCTGCGGATCCGAGGCGTGCCACGACCACAGCGTCCGGAACGCCTCGCGGCGGACCTTGGGCGACTCGTCCTCGATCGCGTCGGCGAGCAGCGCCTCGGCCTCGGGCGGCCTCGGTCCCTTGCCCTCGCCGGCGAGCGCCACGAGCCGGTCGAGCCCGCGGACGCGGATATCCTCCTGCGACGACCGGAGCGACGCCTCGGCCACGGTGAGCGGGGCCGACGGCTGGAGCCGCGCGTAGGCGTCGTGCGCGGCGGCGCGCACGGCCCCGTCCGCGTCGTCGAGCATCCAGATGAGGCGCTTCTCGGCGCGGGTGTCCCGGAGCTCGGCGAGCGCGGTCGCCGCCTGCCGTCGCAGTGACGGGTCCTGCTCGCGCGTGAGCTGCAGCAGCGCGCCGAGGGCGCGCGTGTCGCCGAGCTGCGCGAGGCCGCGCGCCCCACGCACCGCCGTGTCCGGGGTGCGGCACGCCATCGCGGTGAGCAGCGGCTCGAGGTCGGCCTCGGCGGGCTCGGCCCCCGGGCTGCCCACGCCGGGGATCCGGGCGCGCGCCGCCTTGATGGCCGCCTCGTCGGCCGCCTTCGCGGCGTCCTTCGCCCCCTCCTTCGCGTTCGCCGCGGGTTTCTCCGCGCCGCCCGCGCCGCCCGCGCCGGCGCGCCGCAGGACCTCGGCCGCGCGCCGCGCGATGTCGATCGCCGCGCGGCCGAGATCCTCGTCGCGCGCCTCGAGCGCGTGGGCGAGCGCGCGCCGCTCGATCACCTTCGCCGCGAACGCGATGCGGCGCACCTCGGCGTCCTCGTCGTCGAGCGCGCGCGCCGCGATCGGCGCGAACTCCGGCGCCGAGAGCCAGCCGGCGAGCGCCGCCCGGATGAGCGCCTCGACCCGGAGGTCGGCCGGGCCGCGCTCGAAGGCGGCGCGGAGCGGCTGCGGGCCGTCCGGGTAGATCTGCTGGAGCTGGTCGAGCGCCGTGAGCCGCACGGAGGCGTCGCGGCCGGCGAGCTTCTCGGCGATGAGCCCCGGGATGAGCGGCGAGCTGCCGTAGAGCTTCCGGAGCTCGAGGAGCGCCCGGCGCTGGACGTCCGCGGCGCGGGCATTGAGCGCCGCCCGGAGCGGGGCGAGCGGCGTGTCGCGCTCGATCGCGCGGAGCGCCTCGAGCGCGGCCATGCGGACGTTCGGGCTCTCGTCGTCGAGCGCCTCGCGCAGCTTCGCGCGCGCGCCCCGGCGCCCCTTCGCCCCGAGCTCGCGGGCGGCGAGCGCGCGCACCTCGGCGTCGCGGTCCGAGCGGAGCACGGGAAGCGCGGCCTCGAGCGCCTCGGGCTCGTCGAGCGAGGCGAGCGTCTTGACGGCGCTCTCGCGCGCCGGCCGGGCGCCCGAGAGCGCCTGGGCGAGCACATCGAAGCCGTGCGCGAGCTCGGCGGTGCCGTCCGCGGGCGCGCCGGCGGCGTCGATCGGGAAGCGCCATACCGTGCGCCGGTCCCCCGCGGCGAAGACGGCGCCGAGCCCGTCCTTCGCGTCCGCGCCGCCGCGGGCGGCCTGCCCGCGCGTGCCTTTGCGCGCGGCGGCCGGCGCGAGCGCCAGGGCGTGGAGCGCCAGCGCGCTCGTCTCCAGCGTGCGCGGCTTGCGTTTGTCCTCGAGCCGGTGGATGCGGATCGCGCCGTCCGCGCCTGCGGACAGCAGGCGGTCGCCGCTCTCCTTGCCGTCTTCCTGCGGCGGCGGGGTGGGCAGGCACAGGAGCGCGCGGACGCCGCCCGCGTGACCGCTCCCGTCCGCGCCGCGCACCTCGCACTCGACGTCGCCGACGAGGTACCAGAGGCGCACGGTGCCGTCGTCGCCGCCCGACGCCAGCCGCCCGTCGCGCGGCGTGAACGCGAGCGCCGTGACCGGCCCGTCGTGGCCCGGCATGGCGCGGACGGCGCCCGTCGCCAGCGTGACCACGCGGACGACGCCGTCGTCGCCTGCCGCCGCGCAGAGCTCGCCGGCAGGATCGAAGGCGACGGCGCGGAGCGGAGCGGCCGAGAGCGCGAACGACGCGACCTCGACCGCGGCGCCGGGCTGCGGGGCAGGGGAGCCGGCGGCCTCGCCGACGCGGAACACCCGCAGCGCGCCGTCGACCCCCACGGTCGCGAGGCGCGCGCCGGCGTTCTGCGACACGCCCGCGGCGATCGCCGTGGCGCCGCCCGGGTGCGCGTCGATCGCCCGCACGTCGGTCCCGCCGCCCGCGACGAGGCGAAGCGCCCCGTCGGAGCACGCCGCCGCGAGCAGGTCGCCCGCGAAGGCGAGGCCCAGCACGTGCGCGGGCACGTCGATCGAGCGCACCGGCTTGTTCGCCACGTGATCGAAAAGCGTCACCTGGCTCGCGCTGGCGGGGGATGGCGTGGTCTGCGTCTCGCGCGTCCCGTGCGTCTCGCCCGGCACCGGCGCGCGCACGCCGCCGACCGCGAGGAGCCGCGGGCCGATCGCGAGCGCGCGGACCTTCTCGTAATGGCCGATCGCGTGGCTCATGCGGTCTCCTGTCCGACGCCGGGGAGCGCCCGGCCTTCGCCGACGGCTCCCAGGCCTTCGATCTCGAGCCCCGGGTGCGCGTGTTTGAGCCGCAGGAGCGCCGCCAGGCACGCCTGCCACTCGCCCTTCGCGATCGACCCGGTGAACTCGGCGATGACGGGGGCGACGAGCGCCGCGAACGCCGCGTCCTCGACCGCGAGATCGCGCACGACCTCGATCACGTGCCGCTTGGCCTCGCTCGCCGAGAGGCGCCTGCGCGAGCCCGCGTCGTCGCCCGGCTCCGGCGACCGCCCCGCGGGGATCCCGGACAGCACGTACCGCAGGAAGCGCCGGAGCGCCTCGACGTCCGCGAACCGCCCGGCGTCCTCGGGCAGCTCCGCCGCGGGGCGCGCGTCGTCTCCGCGCGCCCCGCGCGGCCGCCAGCCCGGCGGCAGATGGCGCGGCCGGTGCTTCTCCCAGAGCATCCGCACGGCGAAGAGGCGCACCTCGCGGTCGGCGCTCTGCATCAGCCAGCCGAGGCGCTCCGGGCCGCCGAGCCGCGCGTAGTGCTTCAGGATGAGCGAGAGGCCGAGCTCGCGCGCGCTCTTCTTCAGGCTCTCCGTGAGCGCGAAGACCTGCGCCGGATCGAGCTCCTCCGGCGTGAGCGCGATCGCCGGATCGGCCGACGGATCGCCGACCTTGCGGAGCGCGTCGAAGGCGATGTTGCGCACCTCCTTCGCGTCGCTGTGCGCGAGCTCGTAAACGCGCGTCTGGTAGCCCCACGCCCGGAGCTCGGCGCGCGTGATGAGCGCGGCGAAGCGCCGGACGTCGTCCCGCTTGTCGGAGAGCGCGGGCCAGATGCGCTCGGCGGTGAACGCGCCTCGCTTGAGCGCCGGCTTCAGCTCGAGCTCCTTGGCCTCGCTCTGCTCGGGCCCGAGGACGGGGTGGTGGCAGCGCAGGTACGTCTGCGCGAACGCGCGCATCGGCTCGGGCTCCTTCTCGCCGAGCGCGAGCGCGAACAGCCTCGCCGTGCCCGCCTCGCGGTCGCCGCGGCCGCTCGCGTCCTGCCCCGCGTCGAAGTCCTGCGGCTTCATGTGCGAGAGGAGGTAGCGGCGCGCGAAGCCGTTGAGCGTCGGATCGGCGCGCCGCGCGAGCGCGAGCAGCCAGGGCAGCGTGAGCTGCCGCGGCGACACGATCTTCGGGTTGCCGAGCACCTCCAGCGCGACCGCGCGCGTCTCGGCGCTGAAGACGAGCCCCTTCAGGCGCTCGACGCCCTCGGCCGTCAGGTCGGGCAGGGCGTCGGCCTTCTGGAGCCAGGTCGCGACCGTGGACCCGAGGCGCTTGCGCGTGAGCGCGCCGAGCAGCCACGGCGTCCCGATCGCCGCGATCGGGTACTTGCCGAGCGCGTCGAGCGCGGACTTCGTCGCCTGGTAGTCGTCCTCGTGGCGCGGGTCGTCGAGCACGCGCACCCAGAAGCCCGCCCCCGGCTCGCCGGGCCGGTACTTGGCCTTGAAGTACGCGGCGGCCCACTTCTTCTGCTCGGACTCGCCGTAGAGCATGTCGATGAGGAAGCCCTCGGGCAGCTCGGCGCGGTCGAAGCTCTCGCTCAGGGCCTTGCTGGCCCACGCCTCGGTCTCGCTGTGCGTGAGCAGCCGCCCCAGGAACGCGTGGCCGAGCGCGCGCGGGCTCTTGCCCTGGAGCGCCGACGCCGCGAAGGCGCGCGTGTCCTTGTGCTCGGAGTCGAGCAGCGCGGCGAGGCGCTCCGGGTCGAGGTCCGTCGCGTGCGCGCGGGCGTACTCGATCGCGAACGTGCGCGCCTTCGGGCTCGGGGAGCCGAGCAGCGCGAGCGCCGCGTCGTGCAGCCCGAGGCCCCGCAGCTTGCTCTGGTGGAGCTCCGGCGAGCCGAGCAGCGTCTCGATCAAGAACTCGTGCGCGCTCGCGAGCGGCCGGTACGCGAGGCGCGAAAGCCACGCGGGCGTGACGCTCCGCAGGGTGTCGGCGAAGTCCTTCTTGAGCCCCTGGATCGCGAACTTGGCCGGCGGATCGGCCTGGCAGGCCGTGAGCAGGAGCATCAGCGGATCGGGCGATCGCTTCCACGCGTCGTCGAAGGCGCGGTGCTTCACCATGTCGTTCGGCGGGACGTTGCCGTGGAACGAGCGCCCGTCGTACTTGCCCGTGCCGTGCGCCCAGATGTGGTTCGCGACCCAGAGGTCGCTGAAGCTCGTGCCCGGCGCGTAGTGGCGGAGGACCTCGACCGCGAACTGCGGGTAGAGCTCCGGCGTGCTCCGCCCGAGCTCGCGCAGGAAGCGCCACGCGCGGCGGCGCATGTAGATCAACGTCCCCCTGGAGACCTCGCGCCGCCGGCTGCGGGAGAGCTCGACGTCGAAGCGGAACGCGAGCGCCCCGAAGAGCTCCGCGTCGAGCCGCGCCTCGGCCAGCTTGTAGATGCGCTTGAGCCCGCCCCACGCGCCGAAGACCAGCGGCGCGCTCGTGGCGATGTCGCGCAGCGCGCTCCGCCCTGCGTCCGTGCCCTCGTCGTAGATGCGCACGAGCAGGTCCGCGAGCTCGAGCCGCGGCGGCGGCGCGGCGTCGACCTGCGCGAGGAAGCGCTTCCACGCGTCGGTCGACTGCTCTCGCCGCTGCTCGGGGGAGCGCATGCCCTGCGCGCGAGAGAGCAGCTGCAGGAACGCCGCGAAGGTGAGCGCCCCCTCGCGCGGCGGCGTCTCCGGTTTTGGATCCGGCTGCTCGAGGTACGCCTCGACGACCTCGGCCAGGGTGGGTGAGCCGCTCGTGGCGAGCTGCTTGACGTTCGCGATGTCGATCGGGTTCGGTGAGCTCGTCAAGGCGCCCTCCCGCGGCGGGATGGCCTGGGAGAATCGCGAGCCCCGCGGTGCAGGTCAAGCCAGAGTCGATCTGACGATGACGGAAGCGTCGTCGCTTCCCCCCGGTGTGCGCCTGTGGGTGGGGCGTGGTCGCCGATGCCGGGGTGCCGCGCGGCGCCCGGAGCGTCGCCTCGAGGCGCGCGCCGGACGCGCAGCTCGGGCCGCGAAGCTCACTCGGCGCAGCTCAGGCCGAGCAGCTCACGCCGCGCGCATCCGCGCGACCCGCTCGGCGACGTGCGGGTCGCCGCCCGCGTCGATGCTCGCGAGGAGGTCCTTCAGCGAGCGCCCGCGGTGGGCGAGGTGCGCCTCGAGGTGCGGCGAGAGCGCCTTCCAGCGCCGCGCCCACCCGGCCTCGGCGCTCATCGAGCCGTTGTGTGGCCGATCGACGAGCAGGGCGCCGAGCCGGAGGCCGAGCTCGGGATCGTCGAGCTCCTCGAGCTGCCGCTTCAGGAGGGCGAGCGCTCCAGCGGCAGGAGAGGTCGCCGGTGGGGCCTTCCAGGTGTCGCGCACCGCGCGCGCGAACGCCGCGGCGTCGAGCTCCGAGAGCAGCTCGATCGCGCGCACGAGCGGCAGGCGATCGCGCGCGCTCGGCGCGACGACGCGGTCGAGGAGCGCGTCCAGGGCGGCGGACAGCGCCCCGTCGGTCGCGGGATCGAGCCCGCCGAGCGACTCGAGCGCCCGGCGGGCGCGTCGGACGGCGCGCCCGAGCACCCAGCTCCGCCGGCCGCGCGCGGCCGAGACGGCGGCGAGCGCGTGGACGGCCGCCTTGCGCCGCGCCTCGGTGGCCTCGCCGGGCTGGACGCGCGGCGGCAGATCGAGCTTCGGCGGCTGCGGGGGCGCGGCCGCTCCGGGGGGGGCAGCGGGGGCGCCGCCGGCGGGCGCGCCGCCCCCGGCGGCGGCCACTTCCTGGTAGCCCTCCCTGAGCTTCTCCGCGATCTTCTTGTCGCACTCGCGCTGCGCGGCCTCCGCCGTGGGGAACGCCTTCTCCTTGCGTTGCCCGGCGGTCCCCAGCCGCCCGTAGACGACGATGAAGGTCGTGTCGTCCACGTCGGCCATCCAGAACTTGGCGCTCGTCCCCTGCACGAACTCGAACCGGCGCATGCGGGCGACGATATCACGTCGCGCCGTCGGCGCGCCTCAAGAGGGCGGCGGCGAGGGCGGCTGGCGGATCAGCACGAACGGCGCGACCACGACCGACAGGAAGCGCAGATCGTGCTGCTGCGGCCAGCGCGCGAGATCGGCGGCCGTCGGCTTGGTCAGCTTGCCGGCCGCGATCCACGCCTCCACCGCGGCCGTGTCGTTCGCGGCCATGGCCTCGCCGACGTCCAGGAGGTCGAGATCGGCGGCGACCACGATGACCGCGTCGCGCGCTGTATGGGTGCGGAGATCGGTCCAGAAGACCTCCCCGAGCGTCTTGGCGAGCTGTTCGCGCATGGGGGCAGCATAGGCCCCGGACAGCGGCCGCCAAGCCTGCGCGCCGCCGCCCGGGCGGGGGAGGGCGGCGGCCGCCGGCCGCGGCGGTCCGGGCAGGCGGCGCTGCCCGAGGCGCCGATCGCGCCCTACCAGCCCATGTTGTGGTGGACCCAGCAGTCGATCTGCTCCCAGCCGACCCGCGCGCGGTAATGGGCGTTCAGGATATGGCCCGTGTCGGGGACGATCGCGGTCGTGACGCTCTCGGCGCTGGCATAGAGCGCCGCGTCGGAGTCCGCGTACGACGCCGGCTGCAGCGCGTCCGTCTCCCCGAACTGGATGAACACCGGGCTCGTCACCTCGTCGATGCCGGCGAGCGTCGGGTCCTCGGAGACGGCGAGGAGGCTCAGGAACTGCCCGCGCGTGAACGTGTCGGCGACGGTGGCGTTGTCAAAATCGATGAGCGCCGGGTTCGCGTTCGCGGTGTCGTAGAAGATGGCGGTGCGCATGTCCGGCGGGATCGCGATATAGGGCGTCTGCAGCAGCGCGGAGATCGCCTCCGGGGGGACCGGGATCGGGTGCGGCGTGAAGGCGAGGCCGGTGTTCACGAGGACGTCGGCGTCATTGTAGGTGCTCTGAACGAACGTGTTGATGATGGCGCCGTTCGAGTGACCGACGAGCGCGACCTTCGTGAAGGGCGTCTTGTAGACGCCGCCCGGCGTGCGCATCTCGGTGATGATCTGATGGACGCTGTCGGCGGTCTTGGCCAGGTCGAGGGAGTCGCCGTCGGGCCGGCTGCTCTCTCCGGCCCCGAGCATATCGAGCGCCAGGACGGCGTATCCCTCCTTCGCCATGTGCCGGGCATAGGAGTAATCGTGTCCGCCGAACGACGGGAGATCCCAGTACTCGTGCGTGTAGGTCAGGCCGTGGACGAGCACCTGAAGGGGGCGGTACTTGGCGTGACCCTGATAGTAGAGGTATCCGACGACGTCGTACGTGTTGCCGTCGGAGAGGGTCACCGGGAACACGAGGCGCTCGACCTTGGTGGGCTGCCTCGACGACGACGCCTCGGCATCGACCGGAGAGAGCGCGGCGGCCGCGAGCGTCGCCGAGAAGAGTACCGTGCTGAGTGCGCGATAATACAAGTTCATGAATTGACCCTCATGGTTACGGCAGGTGATTGGAGGTGAGGCAACGTCTATCGCGGTGCGATAGCCCGTGGTCTCTCAGCTCCAGCGCCGCCACGCCATGTTCGCAAACATTGGACCAGAAAGCGTCTACGTCAACAGGATAGCGCACGATCTCCGCCCGCGCCGGCGTTTGCCGCCATTTGCCGCCATTTCGGAGCGCTGTTTGGTCTCCAGCGCGTTGACCGCGGGCTCGCCGGGCCCTCGCGGCCCGTCGTGAGGAGTGGACGCTTCACGAGTCTTTGCGGGATGCCGCAATGATTTGCACGGGGGTGACGCCGGCTGCCGGTCCCGGCACATGTGCCAGGGAAGGCGTCATCACGACGACTTCTGTGCTGGCGAACAAATCTCTCCCTGCTTTATCGCTCTTGCCGGATGTCATGGCCAGGAGACGCCATCGCGGCACGGAAGTCGTTGGGTGAATCGATATGGGATTTTTGTGGCTCCGCTGCATTGCGCTCGCGGGGGCACGGGCGATCGCGCCCCCGCGGGTGATCCCGGCGATCCTCGGCGCGGCGCGGGCGCGCAGCCGCGGCGCTCCTGGTGAGCGCGAGCGCTGCCCGCGGCGCGATGACGTCAATGCCGCTCAGAAGGTCGCTTCGGCGCCGATGCTCGGCAGGATGATGGGTCCGAGCGTCTCGGGCTCGCATCCGCGCAGGAGCGAGCACTCGTATTGCAGCGTCTCTTTTCCAGCGGTGGCGTTGAGCACCTCGACCGTGAGCGAGAGGGTCCGTCCTTCGCGGAGGATCCACCGCTTCTCGAGCCGCACGTCCAGCCGGAAGAACGCCGGCAGCCGCTCTGGCAGGCTCAGCCGGCGGACCACCTGGGCGATCCGCTCGCGCAGCTGCTCGCGGCGCCGGATGTCCTGCTCCGTGTCGGGGCGGTCGTCGTTGCCATCCGGGCGCTGCCCATCGACGCCGTCGTTGTCCCAGAGGTCGTAATCGACCGTCATGGGAATGCCGCTGTAGAACACCGCCCTGCCCCCGAGCTTCCAGCCGCGGCCCACGTCGACAGCGCCCGCCATGTTGAGCACATGGCGGCGGTCGAACGCCGAGTCGAAGCTCTCCCGGCCGACATGGCGGACGGAGCGGGAGAGGGTGTAGGACACGAACCCTCCGATGCGCTTCGACAGGCTGCGATGCGCGTGGATCTCCAGCCCGTGGGCGCTGCCGTCGCCGCGCAGCTCGGCCCGCTGCGCGAGGCCAGCGTCGGTGCCGGGAGGCCGGTTGCCGAGGGCGTCGCTCAGGTCGAGGAAGCCGCTCCGGAACCCGGTGATCGTGGCCTTGATCTCCCCGGGGAGGCGGAGCTCGACGCCGGCGCTCGCCAGGAGCCCCGTCTGCACGTCGCCGCGCAGGCCGCCCACCTGCATGCCGGGCACCGCGCCGAGGAAGCTCGGCGGCTGGTGGGTCACGCCGAAGGCGCTCAGCAGGGCGACGCGCGGGGTCGCTTGCAGCCGCGTCGCGAGCCGCGGATCCACCGTGGCCCTCGTCGCGCCGCCGGACGCGAAGAGGTCGCCGCGCAGGCCCGGGACCACCTCGAACCCGGGCGCGACGCGGACGACGACGTCGGCCCAGAGCCCCGCGGCGAGGTCCTCCCGGCTCGTGAAGAGGCGCGCGAGCGCCCTGTCGTTCCGGGTCGGGAAGTCGCCGTCGTTCTCGCGGATGTCGATGTCGAACCGCTCCAGCTGCGCGTCGGCGCCGGCGCGCGCCGTCAGCCGCTCGGAGACCGGCGCGGACAGCTCCACGCGCGCGCCGACGAGGCGGGCGCGCCCGGCCCGCTCCCCGTCCTGGTTCTCGCTCTCCTCGTGGCCGAGCGTGATCGCGTGCCGGAGGCGGCCGCCGCGCGCGAAGAACCTGTCGTAGCGGAGGTCGAGCCGGTGGAAGTCGCCGGCGAGCACCACGTCCTTGTCGCCGTCGTCCTCGATCTGGGCGAGGTAGTCGTGCGACCCGAAGGCGAAGAGGCCGACCCGGTCGTACGGCGAGGCGTCGTAGGTGACGCGCGCCTGGTAGTCCCAGTAGCCGAGCTCGATGCCGGGCGAGAAGAGCGCGAGCAGCGCGCCCGGGTACGCGTAGCGCCCGCCGACGAGCGCGGTGCCGCGGCCGTCGGCCCAGGGCGCCTCGACAAGGGCGCCGGCGTCGAAGAGCCGGAGGTTGGCCTCGCCGTGGAGCAGGCGCGCCGGCTCCCGGGTCTCGCCGGCGATGACGCCGCCGGTGTAGCGCCCGAAGCGCGCCGGGAAGCCGCCGGGGTAGAGATCGACCCGCTCGACGAGCGCCGGGTGGATCACGCTGGGGCCGAGCGCCACGTGATAGAGCAGCGGGACGCGCACGCCGTCGATGAAGTAGCCGACGTTGCCCGGCGGCGCGCCGCGCACGAAGAAGTACGGCACGCCGGACGCGATGGGCGTCACGCCGGGCATCGCCTCGATCGCGCGGAAAGGATCGCCGAACGCGCCGGGCACCTGGCGAACCTCCTCGCGCGTCATCGAGGTCGTCATCGGCGCCCCGCGTTCGCCCACCACCACCACGTCGATGGCCTGCGCGGCAGCCGGCGGTGAGGGCGGCACCGTCGCGACGCTCCCGCGGGGCGGCGCGGGCCCGGCGGGCGCGGCAGGAGGCGCGGCGGGCGCGGCAGGAGGCGCGGCGGGCGCGGCAGGAGGCGCGGCCGGCGCCGCGGCGCGAGGATCGCGGAACCTCACGGGGAACAGGATGCGCGCCCCGATGGGCCGCCCGTCGCGCCGGGCGGGCTCGAACCGCCACGACGGCGCCGCGCGCGCGGCCGCGCTCGCGAACGGCTCCTCGCCCTCCACCTCGACCGCGCCCACGGTGCCGTCCGCGTACACCGTGATGCGGGCGACCACGGTCGCATCACCGACGCCGCCGGGCGGGTAAGGCGCCTCGGTGGGGCCGATCGGCGACGGCATCGTGACCCGGGCGCCCTGCGTGGCCGCCGCGGGCGCCGCAGGGGCCTGCTCCTGCGCGGGAACCGCCGTGGCCTCGCCGTCGGTGAAGGCCACGAGGGCGCCGGTCGCCGCGGCCACCGCGACGGCCGCGGAGCCGCGCGTCCTCCGGCGTCGCAGATCGCTGTGCTCCGGCTCCTCCATCGGCGCTCCGGAAACCATGGAGAGTCGCGGCGGCACGCTCAAGCAAAACGTACCGGCGCGCCTTTCGGGCCGAGCGCTGCGTGCCTCACCCAGGTCGCGCTGGACGACCGCGCCGTCCCTGCCGTAGATAGCTGGCAGCGTCGACGTGGGCTCGAACAGGAAGCGACAACAGAAGTCCTGGGGTTCGCGCGTGCTCGTCGCGCTCCTCGTGACCGGGCTCAGCGCGGTAGGGGTCAAGTGCGGCCTCGATCGCGTGCTCGAGGAGCTCGGCCTCGACCTCGGCGGCGACCGCCCCTCCAGGCCATCGCCGACGCCCGGCCGATCCGGCAGCGCGTCGCCGCCGAAGGGCGCTCCGCCGAAGGACGCGCCCTCCTCGCGCCCGCCCGCGCCGAGCCCGCATCTCGAGCTCGGCGTCCCGGCCCGCACGGGAGCGCGCGCCGCGCGGGTCGACGCGTCCGACGATCACCTGATGATCAAGCCCCAGTACGCCCTCTCCTACAACCGCTCCAGGAACGTGGCGAACTGGGTCAGCTGGAGGCTCGACGCCGCGTCGTTCGGGGACGCGCCCCGCCACCGTGGCAAGTTCCTGGCCGACAGCGCGCTGCCGGACGGCTGGTACCGCGTGCAGCACGACGACTACACGGGCTCCGGCTTCGATCGAGGCCACATGGTCCGCTCCGAGGAGCGGACGCGGAACCCCGACGACAACAAGGCGACGTTCCTCCTCACGAACATCCTGCCGCAGCGGCACGAGCTCAACGCCGGTCCGTGGCTGAGGCTCGAGGAGGCGTGCCAGGAGCTCGCGCAGAAGGAGCGGCGGGCGCTGTTCCTGATCGCCGGCGGCCTCTTCGACGAGCGCGAGCGACCGGCCGCCACCATCGGCAAGGACGTCGCCGTGCCGGACGCGTTCTTCAAGGTCGCCGTGGTCCTCGAGCCGGGGCAGGGGCCCGGCGACGTCGGCCCGGCGACGCGGGTCATCGCGGTGGTGATGCCGAACGAGACGGGCATCCTCGATCAGGGCTGGGGGCAGTACCGGACGACGGTGGACGAGATCGAGCGGCGCGCGGGCTACGACCTCATGACCGCCCTCCCCGAGGCCGTGCAGCGCACGCTGGAGGCGCGCGTCGACGGCGGGCCCGCCGGCGGTCGCTGAGCCGCGCGCTCAGGTCTCGACGACCTTCGTCACGAGGCCGAGCCACGCGCCGGACGGATGGCGGCCGACGACGTAGACGTCGATCGCGACGCGCCCGACGCGGTAGACCCGGACGTCGGCCAGGTGGCGCTCCAGCAGGTCCACGAGCCGCCGGTACCGCCCCGCCTCGGCCAGCGCCGCGTCGCCGGCGTCCGCGGGCACGTCGATCACGGGCGCGAAGAGGTCGCCCGCCGTCGTGACCTCGACCGGCGTCGCCGTGTCGAGGCCCTCGGCCGCGAGCAGCGCGGCCGGCGAGGAGGCGTCCCCGCGCGACCGGAACGGGCGCAGCTCGTGATCGGACTCGCTGGGGAACAGCAGGCCCTGCGCGGCCTCCGCGAGGGACGCGAGGAGCTCTTCGGGCGAGATGGATGAGGCCTGCATGCGGATCTCCGGGCGGCTGCTCGGCGAGGGCAAGCTCGCCGTGGGGTGATCATTCCACCGTGGAGCCAGCGGAGAATCCGCTTGCTCCCTGGGCTTTGGCGATGGTACCCGGACCCGCCCGCCCTGCGGATCCGATCCACCCTTCCTCTTTCCTTCGCCGCGTTGCATGCTCGGGCGAGACCCGAGCAACGAACAAGGATTCAAGTGCCATGTCCAAGATGAAGCTCAAGCCCGGCGTGATCACTGGCTCCGCTCTTCAGGAGCTGTTCGAGTACATGAAGAGCGTCGAGTGTGCGCTGCCGGCCGTGAACGTGATCGGCTCGCACAGCACGACCGCCGCGCTCCAGGCGGCCCGGGAGGCCAAGTGCCCCATCATCATCCAGTTCTCGAACGGCGGCGCCCACTTCTTCGGCGGCAAGTTCCTGGACAACAAGGGTGAGAAAGCCGCCATCGCGGGCGCCGTCGCGGGCGCGCACTACGTGCGGAACCTGGCCGAGGCCTACGGCGTGCCGGTCATCCTGCACACCGATCACGCCGCGAAGAAGCTCCTGCCGTGGATCGACGGCCTGCTGGAGCACGGCAAGAAGTTCTTCGAGAAGAACGGAGAGCCCCTGTTCTCCTCTCACATGCTCGATCTGTCCGAGGAGCCGCTCCACGAGAACCTCGAGATCTGCCAGAAGTACCTGCGGCAGATGGCGGCGCTGAAGATGACGCTCGAGATCGAGCTCGGCGTCACGGGCGGCGAGGAGGACGGCGTCGACAACAGCGGCATCGACAACTCCAAGCTGTACACCCAGCCCGCGGAGGTGCTCGCCGCGTACGACGCGCTGAAGCCGATCGGCAACTTCACGATCGCCGCGTCGTTCGGCAACACGCACGGCGTCTACAAGCCGGGCAACGTGCAGCTCCGGCCGCCCATCCTGAAGAACTCCCAGGACGCGATCCAGAAGGAGCGCAAGACGGGCCCGAAGCCTGTCGACTTCGTGTTCCACGGCGGCTCCGGCTCGTCGCGCGAGGAGATCCGCGAGGCGGTGTCCTACGGCGTCATCAAGATGAACATCGACACGGACACGCAGTGGGCCTTCACGCAGCCCATCAAGAAGTACATGGACGACAAGGGCGCCTACCTGAAGTCGCAGCTCGGCAACCCCGAGGGCGAGGACAAGCCCAACAAGAAGTACATCGACCCGCGCGGCTGGCTCCACCTCGGCGAGAAGGGCGTGGCGGCGCGCCTCGTCGACGCGTGCAAGGACCTCAACTCGTTCGACAAGTTCGAGTTCTGATCCGCGGCGAAAGCGAAGGCCCCGCTCGCGCGGGGCCGGAGCGACGCCTGTAGAACCGCGCCGCGGCGACACCGCGGCGCGTCGCTCAACCCGCAAACGGCTGGCTGCTCACGAGGGCGACGGGTGCGCCGCGCTCAGCGAGCGCGCCGGCGCCGCGACGGCAGGGCGGCGGCGAGGCAGCCGGGAGAGCGGCAGGCCGAAGAGGCCGAACGCGGTGAGCTCGATCCCCAGCACGGGCAGGAAAGCGAACCCCGAACCCCCGGTGGCAAGGAACTGCACGAGGGCGATCGGGGCCGCGATCGACAGGAGCGCTGTCGGGTACGTGACGCCGTGAAGCAACGCGAGCAGCACGCCGACGATCCCCACCGTGAGGCAGCCGTCGACGCTGGGGGTCATGTCCAGCGCGCCCGGCGTGCGCAGCGCGGCGCGGATCCACAGCAGGGAGCCAGTCGCCAGGAGGACCATCGCGATCGGCAGGTTGGCCGAGGAGCGGGTCGCCATCTTCGGTATCTGGAAAGCCATGGTTCCGGCCACGACAGCACGCGATGTGCCATCACGGCTCCCAGGCGGCCGCGGGCGGCCGGCGCGTTGCGTGATGCAGGGAGTGCGGGGCGGCGCACGCCTTGCGCGCCACGAGCCCCCGGTCCCATCAGGGCGAGGGCGGGCCGGGCTCCTCGCCCGCGCCGGGCTCGCCCGCGTCAGGGCGCTCGTGCGTTCGTTGTGGACGCGCCGGCTCGAGGGGCGCGAGCCGGATGCCCAGGTTGAGGAGCTTCACACAGTCCTGCTCGCACGTGGGCCGCCCGCCGGGGAGAAGCGAGCAGTGTGCGACCTCGACGGACTCCTCGGAGCGGCCGTCGACGACGAGTCGGCACCGCACGGGAGCCCCGGTCCGTGGACAGACCAGGGTGGTCTCCGAGGTGTGGTAATGCCGCCGGGCGAGCAGGCTTCTCGTCCCGACGATCAACCCCACGACGCCTCCAGCAGCCGCCAGCAGCACGACGAGCCAGTCTGCCATCGCGACCCCCCTGTGAAGAGCGCTGCGGCGTCCACCGCAGCAGGTACGACGCAGCAAGGGGTGCGCCACGCGCTTCGCCGAGGCGTGGGCCCGGCCGGCGCGGCAGGGCCCGTCCCTCGTGCATCGTCGATGCATTCCGCGCGCCTCTAGGCGCAGGGCGTGCGCCCCGGAGCCCGGGGCGAAGCGCAGCAGCCCGCCCCGCCGCCGAGCGACGACCTGAGGAGCCGTGAAGAAGCACGGGAGTCGACGGCAACAGGCGCGAGCCGGGTGCGGTCCTGGCGGCTCGCCACGGCGGCGCCGCGGGTCGACATCTTCCGGCTCGATGATTGCAAACCTCTTTTCATCGGCGGATGCCGCGGGAGGAGGGCGCCATGGCCTGTCATCTGGAGGAATCGGACAAGCTGGTGTGGATCGAGGTCGAGGGGGGTGGCACCGAGCCACGGACGGTGCGCTGCCCGCGGCGGGCGGCGACGGTGGACGCGCGGGAGTGCTTCGCCTGCCCGCGCTACGCGACGCTCGCGATCCATCCGAGCGGGAAGAAGGTCTATCTCGTCTGCGAGCCGTTCGACGAGGAGCCGAACGAGCCCTCGTAGCGGCGCGCGAGCCCGGGAGCGCCCCTCACGACCTCCCGCCCCCGATGGCTGCGTTCACGCGCGGCGCGGGCGCCTCAGATCGCGCAGCTTCTCCAGCTCGAAGAACCCCGCGAACGCCACGCCGAGCAGCGGGTACGGGAACAGGATCGCCATCGTGAGCAGCACGCCGAGGTGGAAGAGCCACGCGGCGCCGCAGAAGACGACAGCGACGCGCCGGCTGAACAGGGCGAGCGGCGCGCCGAGCTCCATGGCCAGGCTGGCGAGCGCGAGCGGCGGGAACAGGAACGGATAGCGGACGAGCGCGCCGCCGAGCGGCGAGTGCGTGTCGCCAAGCGCGATCTTCCGGACGTTGTCGTAAGCGATGTAGTTGCGGAGGATGTCGCTCGTCGCCCAGTCGAGGCCGCTGTTCCGGAGCTTCGTGACCCCGGCGATGAAATACGACATCACCGTGATCGCGCAGAATAGCCGGATCGGCCAGCCATAGCGGCCGTCCGGCGCCGGCGCGGGGGCACGCTCCGACGACGCGCGCGCGGCGCGCGCGTCGAGCGAGTGCGCGTCCGCCGCGGCCCCGAGGCCGAGCGCGATGACGTGGAGCGCGAGGAGGTTCTCGGTGTGGAACACCATGCCCCAGGAGCTCCGGTAGCTCAGCACCCAGAGCAGGAGCGCGCCGAAGACGGGCCCGGCGACGCGGAACCGGTAGCCCGCCACGAACGCCGCGCCGGCGGCGATCGCCGCGCCAAGGAGGCTCTGTACCGCCCAGAGGGGGAGCGGCGCGGACAGCACCGCGACCACGCCGACGGGCCTGAAGCTCTCCGGGGGCAGGTGGCTCACCCGCTGGAAGTGCACAGCGCGGACGCAGAGGTACACGAGGGCGAAGCCGCCGACCAGGAGCCGCAAGAGCGCGAGCCGCTCGGCGGGCGCCTCCGCGAAGAAGGCGCGGTCGAACCGCGCAAAAAGCCGCCTCATCGCGCGCCCACCTTGCACGTCGCGTGGAGCTTGGCGTCAATCGGGGCCTCCTGCCCCTCGAAGAACGCGACGGCATCGAAGGTGTCGGTCCGGATCTCGACCGCGACGACATCCGCGTAGCCGTCCTGCGCCGCGACGCGCGACGCGATGCCGCGGCAGAGCGCGCGGGCCGCGCGGGCGCCCTGGCGGATGCTCTGCGCCAGCGTGGCCTTGGCCTGCAGCACCTCCTCGCTGCCCACGAGGCGCGGCGGGATCGGCCGCCGCCCGCCCCGGGAGTCCACGCCGACGGCGCGCTCCACGGCGGTCCGCGCGTCGTGGCGGCCCCACGAGAACATCGGGTAGGTCGACAGCGGAAAGCTGTCGACCGGAGGGCGGCGGAACAGTGGGGCGAGCATGAGGAGCAGGAACGCGGCGGTCACGCCGTACGCGTACGCCCGGCGCTCGCCGAAGCGAGCGGCCCCGCGCGGGCTCGATCCACCGCCGGCCCCGGCGCTCACGGCGCCGCCCTGCGGGCTCGGTCCACCGCCGGCGCCAGCGCTCACGACGGCCTCTCCCTCGCCGCCCGCGCTCACAGAGGCCCCGCCGCCGGCGCGCTCCGCCCTGGCACGAGCCCGAGCATCCGGCCCCCGTGGCCGAGCGCGGCCCAGGCGTGCTGCACGTAGTCGATGCGGATCCGCGGAGACGCCATGCTTTCGCTGAAGCCCCCCTCGATGATCACGTCGCGGCTGCAGGCGAAGCAGGTCGCGGGCGACCACTGCTGCCGCACGAGGAACCCGAGCACCCGCCGCATCAGCGCCTGGTCGGGCGCGAGGTCCTCGCCGCGCCCCTCCTTGACCGCCATCGCCGCGGCCAGCGCCTCGCCGAACCCCGCCGTCGCCGTGTTGTGCGGCGGCAGCACGTTGCCGAACCCGTACCCGCCCACGAGATCGGGCGTCACCTTGCTGTCCTCGTCGAGCACGAGCCGCGACTTGAACGCCACGTAATCGAGGCAGAACCGCTCGTAGTCGTCGCGGCGGTGATGACCGAGCGCCGCGCGCGCCGCGAGGCAGTGCCAGTTCTCCTCCATGTACACGAAATCACTGGCGAAATGGTCCCAGTAGCGGTTCGCGTAGTAGTCCATGGCGCGATCGACGGCGGCGCGCACGGCGGTCGCGGGCGGGTACTCGGGGCTCGGCTCGCGGGCGGCGAGCGCCTCGAGCAGCGTCAGCGCGAGCACCGACTGGCCTCCCTCGTAGAGCTGCGTCGGGCCGAGGACGGGCGCGACGCGCGCGAGGTCGAGCTGCGGCGCGAAGCCGCCGTCGTCCCGCTGCGTGGCGAGCACCATCCGGGCGAGCCGCCCGATGAGCGCGTCGTGCGTTCCGTGCGCGTCGCGGCACGAGAGGAACGTGACAAGGCTGAGCGCCGTGGGGTTGAGGCCCGCGATCGTCCCGGGGCTGTCCTTGGGGTAGAAGAGCGCGCCGACGGAGTTGCCTTCGCCGGCCCTGCGCTCGAGCTTCGCGAGCAGCCCGAGCGAGCGCTGCACCACCTTCGCGAGCTCCGGCGACGCAGGCATGCCCTCGGCGCCGACCCCGAGCTCGCACAGGGCGAGCGTCGTGCCGGCCTGCCGCGCGATCGAGAACCCGTCGAACGAGGCGCGCCCGGTGAAGGGGTCGACGATGTAGCGGAACATGCCGTCCTTCCGCTGCGCCCCGAGGATGTAGCGCTGGGCCGCGGCCGCCGCCTGCTGCGCGGTCGCCTCGGTGAGCGGGACCGACGGCTCTCCGATCCGCGACAGGAGGTGGAGCCCGCCGTCGGCGTCGACGGCGTAGCTGAGCGTCTCGATCCGCACGAGGCCGTCCCGCAGCGCGGCGCCGCTGGCGGTGGGGCCGCCGGGCGGCTCGGGCTCGTCGAGGGCGCGGCGCAGGACCGCGAGATCCACGCCGAAGCGGAAGTCGGGGACGCCGGCCAGCGGCGCGTTCGTGTTGAACGCGTCGAGCGCGATGAGCTGCCACGGCATGAGGCACCGCTCCGCGAGGCAGAGGCCGTCGAGCCCGGGGCGCAGCGACAGCCCGTCGAGGCCCGGGCCGGGGGAGGCGAGCGGCTGCGTGGCCGAGACGACGTCGATCTTGAGCGGGCCGCGCAGGGCCTCGGCGAGCGCGCCGCGCAGCGCCGCCGCGGCGTCCTCGCCGGGGGCGGGCTGGAGGCAGCGGGTCGCGACGGCGGCGCGCTCGGGGTCGCGGCCGCCGGTGAGGTGGGTGACGACGAGGGTGGGGCGGTCGGGCTCCGGGGGCGCGGCGCACGCGGCCGGCGCCGTGGTCATGAGCGAGGGCGCCTTGGCCGGCGGCGGCGGGAGCGCGTCGAAGGAAGCGAGCGCCTCGCGCAGCGCCGCCCCGGTGCGCGACGGCGCGCCGCCCGGCACGGGCACGACGTCGGCCTTGGCGACGCGGTGACGGAAGAGCAGCGAGAGGGCGGCCAGGACGAGCAGCGCGGCGAGCGCGGAGAGCGCGGGCGAGGGCCGGCGCTTCGCGCGGAGCAGGCGGAGGCCGCCGGTCGAGGCGACGCCCCAGCACGCGAACGGCAGCGTGAGCAGCGCGACGACCGCCCAGACCGCGAGCAGCGCCGCCGCGATGCCGGTGCCGAGGCCGCGGTTCAGCGAGGCGACGTAGACGGCGGAGGAGAGGAGCCCGAAGCTCAGGAAGGCGAGGTAGCCGAGCGAGCAGAACGACGTCGCGCGGAAGGCGCGCGGCGCGAGCGGGTGGGGGAGGAGCGAGAGGACGGCGGTCGCGGCGTGGAGCAGCGCGAGCGCGGCGGTGGCCACGGCGAAGAGCGTCCACGGCCGGAAGGGGAGGGAGAGCGCGGCCCAGGCGAAGACGGGGGCGTGCAGGGCGCTGAGCAGCCCGACGGCCCAGCGGCGCCCGGGCGGGCGCCGGGAGGCGGCGCCGCGGCTGGCGAGCGTGGGGGATTCGGCCGGGGGGGCGCTGTCCTGGAGCGGCTCCGAGGGCGGGGGGGGATCGGTGTCGGGCGCCTGCATGGTGCGGCGACGCTTAACACGGCGCCTGGCGCGCACGATCGCCGCTGTTACCCGATCGCGGCGCGAGGGGCGGGCGGGCTCAAGGCGCTCGACACCGGCGCCGTTGGCCTGGAGCAGCGGAGGCGCGACACAACTGTGTCCGACTCAATTGTTGACGCAGCTGATGAGGTCGCCGGCGTCCGCGCAGATCGCGGACATCTCTGTTCCTCCGTTCCTGCAGGAGAACCAGGCGACGTTGGCGAGGTGGTGGAGGCCGAACGCCCTGCCCGTGCCGGCGTCGATGATCGGCGACCCGCTCGATCCGCCTTCGCTGTCGCACGAGTAGCCGATCTGCGATCCAGAGAGCGTGCCGGAGTAGGTCTGATCGATCGCGTCGATCTGGCAGCGGAGGGTATGCGCGTCATCCCTCCAGAAGCCGATCTCTTTCGGGCGCCCGCCCGGGTGCTGGATGAAGTTGATGAGGTTGCCGACGCTGGGTGCCTTCGTCGTCGGGGTGAGCACGCCCCAGGTCGTCTGGGGGTCGCCCGATAGCTGGATCAGCGTGTAATCGAGGCCACCTCTGGAACGGGTGCGGGTCCGGCTATTCGTCTTGAGGAGGGTGCTGCCAGCGAAGCGCTGATCGGTTGCCATGGTCGAGCGAAGGCAGTCCATATACTGGTAACCGAAGCGGGCCTCGACGCTGGTCGCCTCTGTCTGGGTGCTGATGCAATGGTTGTTGGTGATGAGCGTGTTGCGGTTTTTCCCGGCGATCAGCCACCCCGTGCACACGTACATGCCCCCGTCTCTCACGAAGCTCAGCCGCGCCACAGGTCTCTGCTGGGCGTTGAGGTCGTGGCACGCGATGGCTTCGCGGCCCTCCGTGGCGCACACGATATCGGGCGTGCCTCCGCCGGGCCTCCTCTCGAGGGAGACGCTGTGCGGCGTCGCCTCGCCCGACGTCACAGGATCCGGGGCGAGCGCGAGCGTCCCGTGGCCGATGTCCGCGATCGAGAACCCGTGGCCACCGCCGGTGCGGCTGTGCAGCTCGACGATCGCCGTCTCGCCGTCGATGGCGAACGCCCAGACGTCGCCGTCCCCGTTCGGGCCGCGATCCTCGTACCGGAACGACTGCGCGCCGTCGGGGCTCGAGACGGTGACATAATCACCCTTCGCGAGAGAGAAGTCGTTGAAGTGCACGCGCACGAACGTGGCGCCCGGCGAGGTGATCGCCTGCTTCCAGCCACCGGCGTACGGGTGGGACGTCTCGGCCGCATACGCGATGACGTCACCCGCCCGGAGCGGCCCGGGCGCCGTCTCGAACCCGTCTGCGTCGTCGGTTCCGCCTGCGCCGGGAGCGTCCACGTTCCCAGCACACCCCGTGAGAGCGAGGAGCGACCCAGCGACCAGCATCATTCTGTTCATTACAACCCCCCTTCGTCCCGGCTCGCCACATGGAAGCGGCGCAAGCGGACGAACCGCATAGGATAGGATAGGGTGACGAGGCTGGCAAACACGCCTTCTCGCCGAGCGCCGGGGGCGTCGAGGTGCGGCTCTGGTGCTAGGCCTCGAAGATGTCGCGCACGCGGCCGAGCTCCGCCGGCTCCACGAGCACGTCGAGCCTGTCGCCGGCCTCGAGGATCGTCTGGCCTCGCGGCAAGTGCGTCGCCACGGGCATCGTCAGCGCAACGAATGCGATGATGACGATGGCCCGGGTGGTGACGGCCGGGTCGTAGAAATGGAGGGCGGAGGCCGAGATGATGCACGTCATCCCGAACACCGAGGCCCTCGATGTCACCTGGAGGCGCGTGAACAGGTCCGGCATGCGCAGTGATGCCTTCGAAGAAAGTTTCCGAGTCTCGCTCGCTGGCCACCCGCCGCGGGATGGTAGCCGGGGGGCCGATACGCCCCCCGGAGGCCCGGACGGACGAGCTCCGCGGAGGGTTACTCCTGCTCGATGAGGCCGCAGCCGATGCGGCCGCCCGCGTCGGGGTCTGCCGCGGCGTGCACGACGATCGCGTACTTCGTCACGTCGGTGTCCGCGTCATCGCCGACGGTCCAGACGTCGGTCCCGCGCTTGACCGTGTGCGTGCCCTTGCCGCTCGCATCGCACGTGAAGCTGCCGAGTCCTTCGCCGTTGGGCACCCAGTGGGCGCCCGCATCATTACCGTTGCTGCCGCAGCTCTTGTTCTCGTGGATGTGAGCGGAGTGCTCGCCTTCAGGGCAGCCTGACAGCGTGATGGTGAGCGTCACCTCCTCTCCGGTCTGCGCGAAAGCCGCGCTCCCGGTCAGGCCGCTCGCGTTCAGCCCCTGGATCTCCGCCTCGGCCCGCAGGGACGCGCCGCCGCCGTTTCCGCCGTCACCGCCGCCGTTTCCGCCGTCACCGCCGCCGTTTCCGCCGTCAGCGCCGCCGTTTCCGCCGTCACCGCCGCCGCTCCCCGACGCGGATGTGCTCGTCGAGGCGTCGCCCCCGCCCGAGCCGGCCGTGGACGACGTGCTGCTGGTGCCAGCGGGCGATTCCTCGTCATCCCCGCACGCGGCCAAGAGAGTGCTGGCCCCAAGGGCGAGCAACGAGAGCTTCAACCACCGTGACATAAGTCTCCTTTTCTCGGCGTGACCCGAACAGGCAGGCAGTTGCCCCCCGGACGCGATCAAGCCATCGAGGGCACGAGTATGTCCAAACACGGCGAGCGTCCAAGCAGTTCCGTCACAAAAATCATGCATCGGTCGCCTATCCGGCGACGGAATTCCGTCGATCGTAGAAAGATGTGGCCCCGCTGCCCTGCTTCGGCGCTCCGGCGTGCGCGGTGGGGTCTATCCAGCCCTGAGCGCTCGCGTGGAGGAGGCTGTGGCTGTCCTGGCAGCGAGACGATCGTAGTCTCGAGCGAGCCAAGCGAGAAAGTCCTGGTTCCTGGGAGGGCCGTCTGGCCAGCCCGCACGGATGCGATCGGCGAGCTCGAGATCCCAGCTCCCCAGGCCCTCGCGGATGAGCGAGAGGCGCGCGTCCCAGGGGCCCTTGCGGTTCCAGAGATTGAGCGTGAGGATACGGAGCCGGTTCATCAGGGATCGAGCTAGGCCTCGAAGATGTCGCGCACGCGGCCGAGCTCCGCCGGCTCCACGAGCACGTCGAGCCTGTCGCCGGCCTCGAGGATCGTCTGGCCTCGGGGCACGACCGTCCCGCCCTCGCGGTGAACGGCGCGAATGAGCACGCCGGCAGGCAGGCCGAGCTCGGCGATACGCTTGCCGATGACGGAGGCCCCGGGCGCGAGCTCGAACGTGCGGGTCCTCGGCTCCGTGCCGGCGAGGGTGTGGGTCGCCGGATCGTAATGCGCGGCGAGCTCGTTCACCACGGTCTCCGGCGAGAGGGGCGTGCTCGTCGTGTAGCCGGCGCGAGCGAGCAAGTGCGTCGCCACGGGCATCGTCAGCGCCACGAACGCGATGATGACGATGGCCCGGGTCGTGACGGCCGGGTCGTAGAAATGAAGGGCGGAGGCCGAGATGATGCACGTCATCCCGAACACCGAGGCCTTCGATGTCACCTGGAGTCGCGTGAACAGGTCCGGCATGCGCAGGATGCCCACGGCCGCGAGCAGCATGAAGATGCATCCGACGATGAGGAGCGCGCCCTCGACGAACTCGAGGATCACGACGTCTCCCCCTGCCGCTCGAGGTAGTACGCGAACGCGATGGTGCCGAGGAAGAAGATGAGCGACAGCACCATCACCGCGTCGAGGAGGACGCCGTGATCGGTCACCATCGCGTAGAGGGCGATGCCCCCGCTGCCGACCGTCGCCATGAGGTCCATGGCGACAACGCGGTCGGGGAGGCTCGGCCCAAGCAGGAGGCGGATGAACGCGACGACGAACGCCACCGTGACGACGGCGATCGCGACGAGCAGGAGCGGGGTCATCGGAAGAGCTCCTTCACGCGGCGCTCGAGGTCGCTCTTGATGGTCGCGCGCAGCGCGTCGGCGCTGTCCACGAACATCGCATGGACGAAGAGGACCGTGCGGTCGCCCGAGACGTCGAGGCCAAAGGTGCCTGGCGTCAGGGCGAGGAGGATCGTCAGCACGGTGATCTCGAGATCGGTCGTCAGATCCAGGGGGACCGCGACGATGCCGGGGCGGCTCTTTCGCCTGATCGAAATGACGTCGCGGGCGACCCTGAGGTTCGCCCGCACCATCTCTTTCGCGAAGAAGAGCATGAACGACAGCACCCCTGGCAGCTTCTCGAAATAGGTCGTGGGGCCGAGCAGGCGCCGGAGCCAGAGGAGCAAGAGGTACCCGAGGAGGAAGCCGAAGACGAGGCCCCCTGCCGTGGCGCGGCCGGTCAGGCCCACCCAGACGATCGCCAGGAACAGATTGAGGACGAGGGCTCTCATGGGCGACCCTCCCCCAGCACGGCGCGCACGTAGTCGGTCGGATCGGCGAGCTGCGCGGCGGCCCGCCGGACGACGGCGAGGAGCGGCTCGGGCGCCATTCCGAGCGTGACGCCCAGCGCGGTCAGGAGGACGACCGGCACGTACAGGAGCGCGCGACGCCGCGCCCCGCTCTCGCGCGGGGCGAGGTCGGCCTCGGCGGGCGCGGGCTTCCAGAAGGCCTCATTCCATATCTTCGTCATCGAGATGAGGGTGACGAGGCCGACGGCGAGGCTCGTGGCGACGACGGCCGCGGCCCCCCGCGAGCCGACCTCGAGCCCCGACCGCACCAGGATGAGCTTGGCCCAGAACCCCGACAGCGGCGGTATGCCGGCGAGGGAGAGGGCCGTGACGAGGAAGCAGGCGGAGAGCCCGGGGCTCCGCGCGAGGAGCCCGCCCTGAAGGTCGAGGGAGGCGTCTTTCCCGCCGGATCGCATGATCCCGCTGATGAGAAAGAGGTTCGACTTGATGATGGCGTGGTGCAGGACGAAGAAGATCGCCCCCGCGAGGGACGACAGCGTGAACAGGCCGAGGCCCATGACCATGTAGCCGACCTGGCTCACGCTGTGAAACGCGAGGATGCGCCGGACCTCCCGGTGGGACACCGCGCCGAGCACGCCGACGGCCATGGTGAAGGCCGCGATCCCGAGGAGGAGCGCGTGCGTGGCCTCCCCGTCGCCCACGAAGAGGAGGGTGAAGCTGCGCACGAGGGCGTAGACACCCACCTTCGTCAAGAGCCCCGCGAACAGCGCGGTGACCGTCACGGGGGGCGTGTGATACGAGTCCGGCAGCCAGAAGAAGAGGGGGAAGACAGCGGCCTTGATGCCGAACGCGACGAGGAAGATCATCGCGAGGGTGAACCGGATCGGCGGCGCGAGGCTCGGCAGCTTGAGCGAGAGATCGGCCATGTTGAGGGCGTGCACGGACCCGTAGAGGATGCCGAGGCCGGTGAGGAACAGGGCGCTCGAGATCAGGTTCATCGCGACGTACTTGATCGCGCCCTGCATCTGCGGCCGCTCGTTGCCGAGCACCAGGAGGACGAAGGAGGCGATCAGCGTCACCTCGAACCAGACGTACAGATTGAAGAGGTCGCCTGTGACGAAGACCCCGTTCGTCCCCATGAGGAGCACGTGCATGAGCGGGTAGAACCCGTGCGCCCGCCGTCCGCGGTCGATGTCCGACAGGGAGTAGATCGACGTGACGACCGCGATGACGCCCGAGAGCAGGACCATCAGCGCGGAGAAGAGGTCGGCCACGAAGGTGATGCCATACGGCGCGGGCCAGCCCCCGAGCTGGGTCGATTGAATGCCTCCCCGGTGCACGGCGCGGAGCAAGGCGAACCCGACGGTGAGCTGAAGGACGCTCCCGACGAGCCCGAGCGCGCGCTGCCTCCCCACGCGCCGGAAGGAGAGGAGCGAGAGGGCCGCCGTGGCCAGGGGGACGAGGACGGGCAGGACGAGGAGCACCTTCATGGGCGGGTCGATTCGAGAGAGTCGATGTCGTCGCTGCCCGTCGTCCGATGAACGCGATGAAGGAGGACGACGGCGAACGCGACGACCGCGAAGCTGATGACGATCGCCGTCAAGATCAGCGCCTGGGCCACGGGATCGGCCGGCGGCGCGTGGAAGGCCCCCTCGCCCTTGGGGATCAGCGGGGGACGGCCGCGGACGACGCCGGCCGCCGTGAGAATGAGGAGGTTCGTCCCGTGCCCGAGCAGCACGAGGCCGAAGGCGAGCTTCACGATGCTGCGCCGGAGCATGAGAAACAGCCCCGACGCATAGAGCCCGCCGACGACGATCGCGAGGAGGACCGTCATGAGCTCATCTCCGCGGCCATAAGGAGGATCATGAGCACCATGCCCATCACGGCGGCATACACGCCGACGTCGAACAGCACCGGTGTCCCCACCGAGACGTCGCCGAGCCCCGGCACAGGGACGGTCGCCCACACGCCTTGCAGGAAGGATCCGCCGGCCACGAGCCCGATGACGCCCGAGAGCAGGCTCGTCGAGAGCCCGAGCCCCATGAGCGTCTGAGGCGCGACGCGGAGCAGCTTCCGCGTCGAGGGGACGTCGTGAGCGAGGATGTGGAGCGAGAACGCCGCTGCGATGATGAGCCCGCCGAGGAAGCCGCCCCCGGGCTCGTTGTGACCGCGGAGGAGCGCATAGATCGAGACGATGATGAGGAGCACCATCAGGACCGGCGTTGCGGCGCGCAGGATGACGGAGGGCATGGCTCAGGCCCCCTTCCGCGTGCGGGTCGCGAGCAGGGCGTAGACCCCGATCCCGGCCACGCAGAGGACGGTGGACTCCCCCAGCGTGTCCATCGCCCGGAAATCCACGAGGATCACGTTGACGATGTCCCGACCGTGGGCCTCCGGGTATCCCTTCGCCACGAAGAACTCGCGCAGGATCGGCTCCGGGGAGAGCGTCGACGACATGAGGATCAACAGGGTCACCGTGGCCCCGAAGATCACGGAGACGATCGCGTCCGGGATCCACACGCGCGCGGGGGATCGGGGCACGAAGCGCGGAAGGTGGTGCAGGACGAGGACGAAGATGACGACCGTCAGCACCTCGACCATGATCTGCGTCAGCGCGAGATCGAGCGCGCTGAAGATCACGTAGACGAGCATGACGCAGAGGCCGATCGCGCCGAGCGCGGCGACGACGGCGAGGCGCGATTGCGTGCGCGTCGCCATGGCCGCGGACGCGAGGATCACGCCCGCGAGCACGAGCTCCGGGAGCTCCACCGTGAGCGATGGGATGGTGAAAGGGAGGCTCCGGAGCAGAGGCGTCCCGACGAGCACGACCGTCGTCAGGGCCGTGATGAGCAGGTAACGGCGCAAATGCCCCGTCTGGAGCCGCGCGGTCAGCCACTCCGCGAACCGAAGGAGCCCCGCGAAGGCAGCGTCGTACACGCGCGCGGGGCCCCAGGCCCCGAGGCGCGCGGCGGCGTCGAGGAGGCGCCCTTCGCGGCCGGAGAGAGCACGGAAGAGCCCGAGGCCGGCGAGGAGGGTCGCGACGCTGAGCCCGAGCACGGGGGTCAGGCCGTGCCACAGGTGCAGTTCGAGCGGCGCGGGCCGGCCGAGGATCGCTGTCGCCGCCGCGCTCGGGAGGTCACCGAGGAGCGCCGGCGCCACCCCGAAGACGAGGCTCGCCGCCGCGAGCGTGGCAGGCCCGAGCCACAAGGACAGCGGCGCTTCGTGGGGGAGCGCGGGCGCCGCCGGAGGACCCCCGAAGAAGGGGCGATGGCCGACGACCAGGCTCACCACGACCAGGAGGGCGCTCGACAGGACCGCGGCCCCGGCGAGGACCGCCGTCATCGAGGGCGGCCCGAGGACGGCCTCGTAGAAGAGCTCTTTCGACAGGAAACCGAGGAGGGGCGGCGCCCCAGCGCTCGAGATCGCCGCCAGCACGGCCGCCGTCGCGGTGATCGGCATGAGCCGCGCGAGGCCCCGCAAGCGGGTGACGTCGCGGGTCCCGGTCTCGTGGTCCAGGGTCCCCGCGGTCATGAAGAGCGCGCCCTTGTACAGCGAATGCGCGACAAGATAGACCACCGCCGCGGAGACGGCCGCCCGCGTCCCGATGCCGAGGAGCATCGTGAGCAGGCCGAGCACGCTCACGGTCGAATAGGCGAGGATCCGCTTGAGGTCCTTCTGCGTGACCGCGAGCGCCGCGCCCGCCACCATCGTGGCGGCGCCGAAGCCCGTCACGACGAGGTGCCATTGTCGCGTCGCGCCCAGCGTGGGATGCAGGCGCGCGAGCAGATAGACGCCGGCCTTCACCATCGTGGCCGAATGCAGATAAGCGCTGACCGGCGTGGGCGCCTCCATCGCCCGAGGGAGCCAGAAATGAAAGGGCACCTGCGCTGACTTCGTGAAAGCCCCCGAGAGGACGAGGAGCAGGATCGGCAGGTAGAGGGGGCCTTCGCGGACGACGTCGCCCGAGAACCGCGAGATCTGCGTCTCTCCCGTGACCACGACGAGGAGGACGAGGCCCGCGAGCATGGCGAGCCCGCCGCCGCCCGTCACGAGGAGCGCCGTCAAGGCCGCTTTGCGCGCCTCCTGCCGCTCGTGGTCCCACCCGATGAGCAGATACGAGCTCACGCTCGTGAGCTCCCAGCACACGAAGAGGAGAATGACGTCGTCGGCGAGCACGAGGCCCGCCATGGATCCCGTGAACAGGAGCAGGTAGGCGTAAAACCGCCCGAGCCGCGGGTGCGAGCGCAGGTATTCGCTCGCGTACACGAAGATCAGCGCGCCGATGCCGCAGATGAGCCCGAGGAACACGAGCGAGAGCCCATCCAGCCTCACCGCGAGCTCCACGCCGAGCGACGGGATCCACGGCAGCGACGCGTGATGGCTCTCCCCCTCGGCGAAGGGCCTCGGGACGAGCTGCGCGGCGAACACGAGCACCGCGAGCGGGAGCGCCGCGAAGAGCCAGCCGGCCGGGCGCCCGAGCCCGCGGTAGAGGGCCGGCGCCAGCAGCGCTCCGACGAACACGCTCAGGACAGCCCACAGCATCGCGGCAGGTTCCCCTTCGATGCCGGCGAGGGGCCGAGGTGTTCGGGCCGATGGCCTGCCGAGCGGGCTCGACGCGCCGTTGGCCCTCGTTCCCGCGGCGCCGGCGAGCGCGATCGGGCGAGCGCGCCGTGCCGAGCGGCCCGCCTCGTCGCGGCCGCGCGCTCGATGGCGCTGCCGCGATGCGCGGCGGGCGCGGAGCATCGGATGCGGCATGGATGCGCAGCGCGCCAAGGCGAGTCCCGCCGCCTGCCGCCCGCTCGCGGCGCTGCTCCTCGCAGCGCCGCTCCTCCTGTCGAGCTGCGGCCGGGCGCCCGCCGCCCGCCGGGTGGAGCCGCGCGTGCGGGCCGTCCTGGAGGCCCACGGCGCGCCTGCGCTGCCGGCGCCGCCGCCTGCGGACTCGGTCCCGCTGCTGCTCGTCGCCGACGCCGCGCCGAGCGCGCCCGCACCCGCAAAGCGCCCGCCGGGAGCCGCGCTGCCGGCGCCGGAAGCCGTCGTGTCGGCGGCCGTGCCGTTCGCGCCGGGCGCGCTGCGCGACGTCCGGTTCATCCGCCTGCGCGACGCGCGCGGCGCGGCGGTCCCGCTCCGCGCGAAGCCGCTCGCCGTCTGGCCCAGGGACCGCTCGATCCGCAGCGCGCTCCTCGTCTTCGGCGCCGCGCTCGCGCCCGGAGAACGAGCGATCTACACGCTGGATTTCAGCGTCCCTTCGCCATCGTCACCTTCGCAGCGCGCCGACCGCCCAGCCCTCCCGGCCGCCCCGGCCCCCGGGCTCGCCCAGGCCCCGCAGCCCTTCCAGGTCCCTCCGGCGGCCGTGCTCGACGAGGCGCTCCTGCCGAACCCGGACGGCCCGATCGCGGCGGTGCTGCCGCCGTCGTGGTACGCGGCGAGCCTGGTGTCCGGGCCGCAGCTGCCGGCCATGGACGATCGCCGCTTCCCCGGCTTCGAGGCCCGCATCGAGGGCGCGCTCGCCCGCATGACGCCCGCCTACGACGCGTACGGCGTCACCTGCTCGGCCCCGTACCGCACGTACTACGACGGCCCGCACGCGCTCTACCAGCGCTTCCTCCGCAACGGCGACGCCGCGCGCTACCGGCGCGCGCGCGCCGAGGCCGTCTGGTACCGGCAGCACGAGCTCAGGTTCTCGCCCGATCGCCGCCTCGCTGTCCACGTCTGCGAGCGCGACGACTGGAGCCCGGCGGCGCCCCTCTCCTGGCCGGTCCTCCGGCGCATGCTCGGCCAGGGGATGGTCGATGACTACCTGCTCACCGGCGATCCGGCGGCCAGGGAGGCGGTCCTCGCCATGGGCGAGGCCCTCCGGCAGAACCAGGCCGCGCTCACGGGCGGAAGGGAAGACGTGCTGCGCGTGACCGAGCGCAACATGGCCTGGGTGATGATGACCCTGTCGAGCTACTACGCGCTCGACCCGCGGCCCGAGCTCCTGTCGACGCTGCGCGGGCTGGCGGACCGCACGGTCGCGTGGCAGCGGCAGGGCGCGTCGGGCGCGTTCGAGCACGACCTGACCCGCGCCGACCCGTCGGAGTGCGAGCGCGGCCCGCGCGGCGGCTCGCCGTTCATGACCGCGCTGCTCGTCGACGCGCTGATGGACTACCACGCGCTCACCGGCGACCCGCGCGTCCGCGAGGTGGTCGCGCGCGCGGCAGGCTGGCTCGCCGAGCGCGCCATCACCTCGGACGGGCGCGCGTTCCGGTACCTGTGGGGCTGCGAGACCGACGCGTACGACGACAGCGGGACCGCCGACCTCAACCTGCTGATCGTGCCCGTGTTCGGCGCCGCCTACGCGCTGACGCGTGAGCCGCGGTGGATCGAGGTGGGCGACGCGCTGGCCGACGTCGGCGTGAAGGAGATGCTGGTGAAGGAGCCCAAGCACTGGAACCAGGCGATGCGCGCGTTCGGGCGCTACCTGGGGTACCGGGCGGCGCTCCCCGGCGCGGCGACCGAATCGCAGCGATCTGCCGGTCGTTAATCGTCAATAATGGCCGTTCCTGCGCCCGGCCGCGCCGCCGTTGCGGGCGCTGTTGCCGTTGACGTGCAGGCCCGCAACGCCGTCGCCGGCCTGCCGGAGCGCATAACCGATGCCGCTCTGGAGCGTCCCCTTGGTCACCACGGCGCCGAGATCGACGCCCAGATCGATGAGCGTCTGCGCCAGCTCGGCGCGGATGCCGGTGATCACCGTCTTCGACCCGAGCAGCCGCAGCGCCGTCGCCGTGCTCATCAGCGTGCTCGCGACCGCCGAGTCGAGCACCGTCACGCCGGTGACGTCGATGATGACGACCTTCGCCCGGTTCGCCTGGACGCCGTTCAGCGCCGCCTCGAGCGCCTGCTCCGCTCGCGCGGAGTCGATCGTCCCGATGAGCGGCATCACCATGATGTGATCGGTGATCGGGATGAGCGGCGTCGAGAGCTCGGCGAGCCGGGCGCTCTGCGCGTCGATGACCTCCGCCTGCAGCGCGGCGCGCTCCTCCTCGGCCCGCGCGCGCTCCTCCTCGGCCCGCGCGCGCTCCTCCTCGGCCCGGGCGCGCTCGACGAGCTCCCGCTGCAAACGCTCGTTCGTCTGGCGGAGCTCCTCCGTCTGGCGCGCCACCTCGGTCTCCAGGCGCTCGTTCGAGCGGCGGAGCTCGGACGTCATGTCCGCCAGGTGCCCGTACAGCAGGGCGTTCTTCACGGCCACCGCCGCCTGGGAGGCCAGGAGCCCGAGCGTCTCCAGCTGCGTCGCGAGCAGCGGCTCGGGCGCCGCGTCGCCCTCGATGTAGAGGACGCCGATCAGCTCGCCCTGGCACATCATGGCCAGGCAGAGGATCGACCTCGGCCCCTTCCCGGCGAGGTACCGCGCGTCCTCCGGGCGAGCGTCGCGGCCCGTGTCCCAGACGAAGACCGATTGACGGCTGCTCGCGACCTCCTCCACGAGCGACACCGCGAGATCGGCGCCCGGGCCCACCGGCGTCGAGAGCCCGAGCACCACCGTGTCCGGATCGCTCGTGATCGACGCCTCGATCACCAGCCCGGACTCGCGCGAGAGGACGAGGACGCACTTCCGCGCGCCGGCGTGCTCCAGCGTGAGCCGCATCAGCCGGTCGAGCACGTCGTCGAGGACGATCTCGCCCGAGACCGCCTGCGCCGCGCGGATGACCGTCGCCATCTGCGCCTGCGCCTGCGTGAGCCCCTCGAGCGCGCGCTCCAGCGCCACCGTGCGCTCTCCCACGCGCCTCTCCAGCTCCTGCGTGAGCCGCTGCAAGGCCGCCTCCGCCGCGATCCGCTCCTCCACCTGCGCGGCGAGGCGCATCGTCAGCTTCCTGAGCTTTGTGTGCACCCGGACGCGCGCGAGCAGCTCCTCGTCCAGGAACGGCTTGGCGAGGTAATCGACGGCGCCCAGGTTCAGGCCCTTCACCCGGTCCGCGGACAGGTCCGTGCTCGCCGTCATGAAGATGACGGGGATCGCGGCCGTGGCCGGGTCTCCCTTCAGCCGGCGGCACGTCTCGAACCCATCCATCCCATCCATCTTCACGTCGAGCAGGATGAGATCCGGCATCCCCTCCCTGGCGAGCCGGAGGGCGCGCGCGCCGTCCACCGCCACCGCGACCTCGAAGCCTGAGCCCGTCAGGGTATCGGACAAGAGACCGAGGTTCCTCGGGTTGTCGTCCACGATGAGTATCGTTCCGGCTTCACTGGCATCCATCGTTCTAGCCTCCAGGAAGCGCGCGCTCCCATTGCCACGACCAAGGCGCACGCCGTCCAAGCAACGTCAATCGCTCAGGTGCATCTTGATGAAATCTTCAACGGCTTCCATCTTGAAATCCTGCATCAGGCGGCGCAGGTGCCTGCAAAACGGCGCGAGCTTCGGATCGGCGCGATCGAGCCTGTCGAGGTGCTTCTGGAGCTGGTGGGAGAGCCCCCTGTGCGCGAGATCGAAGAGGAGCCGCAGATCCTCGGCGGCGGGGGCGGTCATCGGGAGATCTGCGCCGCCGGGGAGCGCGGGTGAGCTCGGGTCGCGGTGGGCGACGGCGGGCGCCTCGCCCATTGCGCCAGGATCGCCCTGCTGCTCGTAGATCCACGAGAGCCCGAGGTGCCGCTGGATCTTGTCGAAGAGCTCCTCCAGCTGCAGCGGCTTCGGGAGGAAATCGTCGGCGCCCGCGGCCAGGCTCTTGTCCTGATCGGAGAGGAAGACGCTCGCGGACGACGCAAAGATCTTCAATCCTGCTCGATCCGGCGCCTTCCGGAGCAGCCGGATCATCTCCCAGCCGTCGATCTCCGGCATCGCGAGGTCCGTGATCACCAGGTCGAACTCGCGCTCCGACGCCGCCGCGAGGCCCTCCTTGCCGTCCGCGGCCTCGGACGTCTCGAACCCGACGGACTGCAGCATGTTCACGAGCACCGCGCGGTTCTCGGGCTGGTCGTCGACAACGAGGACGTGGCGCCGCCTGCCCTCGTAATCGACGACCGCCGAGGCGGGCCGGAGCGCCGTGGGCTGGGTTCGCCGGGGCGACTCGGCGAGGATCACGTCCATCCAGAACACGCTCCCCTTGCCGGGCTCGCTCCTCACCTCGATGGAGCTGCCGAGCAGCTTCATGATGCGCTGGCTGATCGCGAGCCCGAGCCCCGTCCCGTCGACGCGGCGCTTGCCGTCGCTGGCTTGCTTGAACGGGAGGAAGATCTGGTCGAGCTGATCCGGGCTGATGCCCGTCCCGGTGTCCTCGATCTCGAAGCGCACCCGGTGCGTCCTGCGCGGCGCGCTCTGGATCGCGGCGGAGTCCGGCGCGGAGCCGTGCGGCGGGCGCGGCCCGTCGCCCAGCCGCTTGATCGTGAAGGAGACGCTGCCCTTCTCGGTGAACTTCACGGCGTTGCCGAGCAGGTTGATCAGCACCTGCCGCAGCCGCCGCTCGTCGGCGACCACGTCGGTGGGGAGCTCGGGATCGGGCGTATACACGAGCGTGATGCCCTTCTCCTCGGCGCGGATGCGGCAGATCTCGGCCGTCGAGCGCAGGAACGAGGGCAGGTGGAAATCGTTCGCGTGGGCCTCCATCGCCTGCGCCTCGATCTTCGCCAGATCGAGGACGTCGTTGATCAGCGTGAGCAGGTGGGCGCCGGAGCGATGGATGACGTCGATCCCGCGCAGGTCCTGCTCGCTCAGCCCCCGCGAGCGCCGGAGGATCTGCGCGTAGCCGAGGATGCCGTTGAGCGGCGTCCTGAGCTCGTGGCTCATGTTGGCGAGGAAGTCGCTCTTCGCCTTGTTGGCGGCGTCCGCGGCGACCTTCGCCTCCTTCAGCTCGGCCGTGCGCTGCTCGACGCGGTGCTCGAGCTCCTCGAACGACCCCTGGATCTGGCGCGCCATCCGGTTGAACGACTCCGCCAGCGTGCCCATCTCGTCGTGGGATCGCACCTCGACAGCTGTGTCGAGCTTCCCGCTCGCCAGCTGCGACGCCGCCTGGGCGAGGCGGGTGATCGGCCTCGTCAAGACCTGCGCCATCAGGACGGCGACCGCCGTGACGATCGCGGCGATCAGCGAGGCGAGCAGCAGCGCGTCGCGCGTCGTCTTCTCCTCGATGGGCTCGAGGAACGCCGCCTCCGGCCGCACGAACGCCACGGTCCACGGCGGCTTCTTCATGCCGTCGAAGGCGCTCACGCGCGCGAGGGCCACCGCGCTCATGGGGGCGTCCCGCGCGGCCATGCGGGCCTGCAGGAAGCGGCTCGCCGTCGAGGTCGGGTCCTGCTCGCGCTCGAACCGGCGCAGCCCCTCGTCGAAGGCCTGCACGTCGGTCGACAGCTCCGCGGCCGGCCTGTCCGGCAGCCGCCGTTCCGCCTTGAGCCGGACTTCGAGCTCCGGGGCGAGCGGCACCAGCGACTTGAACACGAGCTCCGGGGAGCGGCCGTGCGCCAGGCGGACGTGGTGCTCGTCGAGGAGGATCGCGAACGCGTCCGACGCCTCCAGGAGGCGCGTCTGGGAGAGGATGATCCGCTGGACGGCCGACAGGTTGTAGGTGCACCGGAGCACGCCGATCGTCTTCTTCTTGTTCAGCGCGTCGCGGACGGGGCTGCTGAAGACGAGCTGGGGCACCTCGCCGGCGAACACGACCGACGACGCGTACGGCAGGCCCGTCTCCATCGCGCTGACGAAGTAGTCCCTCCTCGATTCGTCCCTCTCCGCGGGCGTCTGCACCGTGTCGAGGACGTTGTGCCCGCGCTCGTCGAGCAGCGCATAGGAGAGGATGTTGATCGTGTCCTTCCGGATGAGGCCGTGCAGCGTCCTCGACGCGAACGCGTGCGCGTCATTCCCGCTCCTCCGGGCCTCGTCGTCGAGGCTCAGGTAGCTGGTGAGCCCGGGCAGGCGGGCCTCGACGCGGACCGCGTCCAGGTTGCTCTCGATGAAGTCGTCGACGCTGGTCGCGGCCTGCGACGCGGCCGCGGCGAGCGCCTGGTTGGCGCTCTCGGTCAACACCATCTCGTTCGTCCGCTTGTTCAGGAGCGTGAGGATCGAGAGCGGCGCGAGCGCGACCGTCAAGAGCGCCACGATCAGCTTCATGCGGAGGGTGATGAGCGGGGCCTGCTGCTGCATTGCGCGACTCATGGCGTTCGTCGAACCTCCGTGGCGATGCTCTCCAGGCGCTCCGCGGGCCGCGGCGGTCACTCGCGGCTCGTGGCAGGCGGCAGGAAGGACGAATCGAAGATGCTGTCGAGGTCCGGGCGGCGCCCCAGCTGCCCGTCCTGGACGAGAAAATCGATGTGCTTGTTGACGAGCGGGGCCAGCGACGTCGGGTCGTTGTTCGGGGCGAACCGCCGTCGGACCTCCTCCAGCGAGAAGAGCTCGTATCCGTCCGTGCTGATGTCCGAGGCCGGGATCTTGAGCGCCTTCGCGATGATCTCGTTGCCCTCCTGCGGGTGGGCCTTCCAGAACTCGACGGCCTGGAACCACGCCCGGATGAAGGCGCGGACATCGTCGGGCCGGTCGCGCAGCACCGTGCTGCGGAAGAGCGTGAAGTCGGCGAACAGCGCGGGCGTCTCCTTGCTCGAGAAGATCGCCTTGGCGCCGGACTTCGCCGCCTGCGTGACATAGGGCTCCCAGGTGTGCCCAGCCTGGATCGTATTGTTCGCCAGGAGCTGGGCGACGTCCGTCTCGCCCACGTTGACAAGCGTCACGTCGTCGATGGCGAGCCCGTTCCTCTCCAGCATCTCGCTGACCAGCATCTCGCCCATGGCGCCGGTCTTGGCCGCGATCTTCTTCCCCTTGAGATCGGAGATCGTCTGGATCTCCGGCCGCGCCATGATGACGTCGGCGCCCGCCGTCTGGCCGGAGTAGAGGACGACCCGCGCATCGGGCTCCCTCGCGAGGATGCGCACGACGACCTCCATGGTCCACGGCAAGCCGTCGACCTTGCCCGCGGTGAAATCGGAGATCATGCCGTAGAGATCCGGGTTGAAGACGAGCTCCACGTCGACGCCCTGCTGGTCGAAGAAGCCCTTCTCCTCGGCGATCGACAGCGGGAAATACCCGAGCCAGTAGCCGTGGCTGAAGCGGAGAGGCGGCCGCGCCTCCTTGCCCCGGTCACCGGGCGAGGGATCCGGCTGGCACGCCGAGGCGAGGACGGACAGCACGGCGACCGTGAGCCCGGCGATGGTGCGCCGCACAGCCGATGTCTTCATGGTCTCTCGGGGCTCCTTCCCGGGGCGTGTCGTGCGGGCAGCGCGCGCCGCCCGGCGGCGCGACAGCGCGCGATGCGCGCCGATCGCCGCGCGCCGCGCTCCCGGCGCCGAGACGACGGCCCGACTGCGAGGCCCCCCTGCATGTTGCGCAGCCTACCATGAACCGCCGCGGCGCCGCGATGCTCTGCGACCGGATCACGGCGATCCGGGGGGCCGTCTCGAGGTCGCCGGCGCCGTCTGCCCGACTGGACTGCCTCGCACCGTCGCGACACCTCGGTAGGTAGCTCGGCGCAGGTGTGCCGAAGGCATCGATTGCTGAAGCAAACCCATTGCGATATTGCAATGCGAGCCGGCCACGACTACCTTCCAACTCAACCTTCGCGCCTTATCGTCTGCTTGCCATTCGAAATCAGTTGAAGAGAACCCCACTCATCGGAGGTGACTCATGGCCTCGTACTTTGTCGTGCGCGATGTCCTCTCCCGTCTCGTGGCGGCGTCGGCGCTGCTCGTCGCCCTCGCGGCCGGCCGATCCGCCGAGGCGGCGTCGTCTTTCACCCTCTTCGAGAGCGGCCATGTGCGTCCGCTCGCGCTCTCGCCCGACGGAAAGCTGCTATTCGCCGTGAACACGCCCGACAACCACCTCGAGGTGTATCGGGTCAAGGATCAGGGTATCGAGCACCGCGCCTCCATCCCCGTCGGCCTCGAGCCGGTGGCCGTGGCGGCGCGGAGCGATACCGAGGTCTGGGTCGTCAACCACCTGTCGGACAGCGTGAGCGTCGTCGAGCTGACCCAGGGGGCGCGCTCGGGCCGGGTCGTGCGGACGCTGCTCGTGGGCGACGAGCCGCGGGATATCGTGTTCGCGGGTCCTGGAAGGCGCCGCGCGTTCATCACGACGGCGCACCGCGGACAGAACATCCCGTTCGATCCCCAGCTCACGACCCCCGGCGTGGGCCGGGCCGACGTATGGGTCTTCGACGCCGATCGCCTCGGGCCGACGCTCGCAGGCGTGCCCCTCACCATCGTCACGCTGTTCAGCGATACCCCGAGGGCGCTGGCGGTGACGCCGGACGGCAGCAAGGTGTATGCGGCGGCCTTCCACTCCGGGAACCGCACAACCGCGATCCACGAGGGCTTGATCCCGAACGGCGGAGAGGCGGCGGGGGGCGTGCCCGGGCCGGCCACCAACGCGGAGGGGATCCCGCACCCGGAGACGGGGCTCATCGTCAAGTTCAATGGTTCCCACTGGGTCGACGAGCTGAACCGCGTCTGGGACAGCTCCGTCCGGCTCTCGCTGCCCGACAAGGACGTGTTCGTCATCGACGCGAACGCGAGCCCGCCGAGGCAGCTGCCCGGCGCCGCCGGGTTCTACACCGGCGTCGGCACCATCCTCTACAACATGGTGGTGAACCCGGTCAGCGGGAAGGTGTACGTGTCGAACACCGAGGCGGGGAACGAGAAGCGCTTCGAGGGGCCCGGGATCTTCGCCGGCCAGACGGTACGAGGCCACCTGCACGAGAGCAGGATCACCGTCCTCGGCCCGGCGGGCAGCGTCAGGCCGAGGCACCTCAACAAACACATCGATTATGACGCCTGCTGCGCCCCGGTCCCGAACGCCGAGAACCAGAAGAGCCTCGCCCTCCCGCAGCAGATGGCCGTCACGAGCGACGGCAAGACGCTGTACGTGGCGACGATAGGCTCGTCCAAGATCGGGGTGTTCAGCACCGCCGCCCTGGAGAACGACACGTTCGTGCCGAGCGCCTCCAGGCAGATCCCGGTGCCCGGCGGCGGCCCGACGGGGCTTTTGCTCGACGAGCCGCGGCGGCGCCTCTACACGATCACGCGCTTCGACAACGCGATCTCGATCCTCAGCACGACGACCAGGTCCGAGATCGCGCACGTGCCGATGCACAACCCGGAGCCGCCGAGCGTTGTCGCCGGCCGCCGGTTCCTCTACGACGCGTCGTTCGAGTCGAGCCACGGCGACTCGTCGTGCGCGAGCTGCCATGTCTACGGCGATTTCGACAGCCTGTCCTGGGATCTCGGCAATCCGGACGGGGTGGTCGCCGACATCCCTGGGCCGTTCGAGTCACACCCCCTCGATTTCGGGATACCCGACACCCACCACCCGATGAAGGGGCCGATGACGACGCAGAGCCTCCGCGGGATGGCGAACCACGGGCCCATGCACTGGCGCGGCGATCGCACCGGGGGCGACGACGAGCCGAGCGCGCACCCGGACAGCGGGACGTTCGACGAGGTGACGGCGTTCCTGGAGTTCCAGGCCGCGTTCCCGGATCTCCTGGGGAGGAGCGAGCTCATCCCCGAGGCCGACATGCGGGCGTTCGCCGATTTCATCCTGCAGGTCACCTATCCGCCCAACCCGAACCGGGCGCTCGACAACTCGCTCACCCCGGCGCAGCAGGCCGGCCGCAGCTTCTTCTTCAACAACGTGTCCGACTTCAGCGAGGAGGGCACCTGCGTCTCGTGCCATGTGCTCGACCGCCACGCGAACGAGGAGTTCGGCGTCGATGCGCCGGGCTTCTTCGGCGGCGATGGCCGGTACACGTTCGACCTGGAGACCGAGGCCTTCAAATCGCCGCACTTCCGCAATCTGTACCAGAAGGTCGGCATGTTCGGGATGGCGAACAACGATCTCTTCCCGGGCAGCGACGCGCACCTGGGCGACCAGGTCCGCGGCTTCGGCTTCAACAACGAAGGGGGCGTCCCGACGCTCTTCCGCTTCGTGAGCTCGGCGACCCCCGACATGGGGTTCAACCAGTCGCCGCTCACCCCGGGCGGGTTCCCGCCGGGGCCGGAGGGGGACGTGATGCGGCGCGAACTGGAGCAGTTCCTGCTCGCGTTCGACAGCAACCTGGCGCCGATCGTCGGGCAGCAGGTGACGCTCACCCGCCACAACGCGGCCGCGGTCGGGCCGAGGATCGATCTGCTCCGCGCGCGGGCTGATGCAGGGGAGTGTGATCTGGTGGTCAAGGGATCACACGACCACGAGGCGGCGGGGTTCCTCTACGTCGGCGCGGGCCTGTTCGTCGGCGACCGGCTCTGCGACGCGCCGATCCGCGACGCGGCGCTGCGGCACCGGGCCTCGCGCAATCGGGGCGAGCTCACGTACACGTGCGCGCCGCCGGGCTCGGGGGTGCGGATCGGCCTGGATCGCGACGGCGATGGATTCCGCGACGGCGACGAGGAAGACGAGGGCAGCGACCCGGCAGACCCGTCGAGCACGCCCTGAGGGTCTCGCCGCGCCCCTCGCTCGCGCGACTGCCCACATGACGGAAGCGCTGCTCGTCGCTCGGCGTGGCCCGGCGACGAGCAGCGCGAGGGGCGGCGCTACCCCGCTGGCCGGAGCCGGAATGCGCCGCAGTCGGGGTGTTCGATGCGTCCGGCGAAGAGCGAGCCGTCGAACGCGAGGTCGCCCTTCATGCCCACGGTGACGTAGTTGGGCGGGCGCTCGAGCCAGGCGCCGGGCGAGAACGATGCCGTCCGCGTCTCGGCGTCGTAGCGGCCGCTCATGAGGTATTTGCCGGCGGCGCCGGAGTCGGCATGATGAAAGCCGAACACGGCCTTGATCCTGTCGCCCTTGACCTCCAGGATCCGGAACGTCATCTCGGTCGTGCCCTGCGGGCAGTCGTAATCGCCGATCCAGGTCCGTGTCCGCTCGAACGGGTTGTCGCCTGGGAATTCCTCCGGCACCCAGCCGTCGGCCGCCGTTATCGCCGCCGCCGGGGGCGGATCCTGGAGGACGATGTAGACCGTCTCGGCGGCGGGCGGCGGCTCCGGCGCGCGCGGGTCGGCCAGCGTGGGCGCGGGGCCGCACCCGGCCAGCAGGAGGGCCGCGCATGCGGCGCAGCGCAGGGCCGAGCGCCGTCGGGGGGCGGGGGCGTTCGCGGTACCCATGCGCGGGAGGGTACCATGGAGAGGGCCGAGCGCGGAGCGTGCTTCAGCGGCGGCAGCCGATGCGCTCGGTCGCGACGACGACATCGTCGTAGAGGATGGTGTGTGTGTCGGAGACGGTCATGCCGAGCTCTTCCATCTCCGCCCGCCGGCGAGCGTCGGAGTCGCGCTCGTAATAGGCGTCGAGCATGAATTTCTTGAAGCGCACGTCATCGCTCGATCGGAAGTCGAAGCCACCGAACGGCTCGGGCTGGGTGCACGCGCTGAAGTCGCACCCTCCCGTGTGGAACTGGGCGCGGAGCCAGGTGCCGTCGGGGTAGCCGGGGCGGTAGTCGCCGATCGCCACGCCGTCGATCCAGAACGCGAGCGCGCCGTCGCTCTGGCCGACGGTGTTGGCGCGAGCGTGCATCTCGACGCAGAACCATCGATCGCGCGGGAACGACGCTTGATCCGGCGGCTGGAAGACGTTTCCGTAGTAGTACGTCGTGCCTTGATCGCCGGCGCAGCCAGGGGTGGCGGTCCCGTCGTTGCAGCGCCCGGAGCGCATCTTGTACCAGTAGGCGTAGAAGTTGAAGACGTCGTCGGTCGTCGTGTCGAAGTCGAACCAGAAGCCGTCGTCTCCGGACGGCACCGTGTTCGCGAGGCCGCTGCTGTCCCAGCTCTCGGTGCCCGCCGCCATGCGCACCCAGTGGTGCGGGTTCGGGGCCAGCTCGGGGAAGCGCACATGGAAGCGCCAGTAGAGCGCGTCGACGCGCTCATGGGTGACCCACGTGGACGACGAGATGTACGTCTCCTCCGCCAGATCGGCGGTCGTCACGGTCGAGCGGAGGTAGCCCTGCCCGGCGTGGGCAGCCGCCGCGTTGGCCTCGATGTGCAGATAGCGCGTGTCGGCGGTGGGCCCGTCCCAGCGCCCCCAGCCCTGCTCGAAGTCGTCGTGGAAGAACACGGCGGGGTCACCGGCGATCCCCACGTCGTCCGGGTAACGCTCGCTCAGCGTGCCGGACGGCGACGTGTCGCCGCCGCCTCCGCCGGCATTGCTCGTTCCGCCGCCCCCGCCGCCATCGTTCGATCCGCCGCCGCTCGGGCCCGACGAGGACGCGTCCGGCCCTCCGCCGCCGTCGCCGCCGGAGCTCGGCGTGGAGTCGCAGGCGGCGAGCAACAGCGCGATCACCAGGGGAAATTGCAGAGCATTCTTCATCCCTCCACGCTATCCGCAGCTCCGTCGTCTGCGCGAGCGCCCCGGGAAGAAATGCGGAAGACCCGGTGGCGGGCGGTGTAGGTTCGCTGTCCGGTGAGCCGCGCTCGGGAGCAGGCCGCCCCTGCTGCGATCTGAGAAACTCCGGATCTTGCAGGCCTGCGTTCGCGCTGAAAGCGCTTGACAGAACGATGACGTGTTGGTTGACCTTCCGCCAGGAATCGCGACCATGAGGTCAGCGCCAGCCGGGCTGTCGGACTGGAGGCGACCGCCCAGGCCGGCGCCGCGGCGACATGCGCCGTCTTCGCGACGGCGAAGCGCCGTGTTTGAAGCGAGGTGCGTCGATGCCCGTGCCTGGACTGCTCGATCGAATTCCGCTCTGGTTGCTCCTGGGGATCATGATCGTGGTCCTGGTGCTCGCCGTCGAGGGCGGCTATCGGCTGGGAGGGTACCGGCTGCGCCGCTCCGGAGGGGAGGGCGGTGCCCACGTGCTCGCCCTGGTCACAACCACGATGGGCCTGCTGGCGCTCGTCCTGGCGTTCACGTTCGGCTTTGCGGCGACCCGCTTTGAGGCGAGGAAACACATGGTCGTCGACGAGGCCAACGCCATCGAGACGACCTACCTGCGCGCCGCCCTGCTCCCCGGCGACCGCGGCGCGAAGGTCCGCGCGCTGCTGCGCGACTACGTGGCGTCGCGTCTGGAGGGGGTGAGGCCCGACAACGTCGACCACGCGGTGCGGCGCTCGGAGGAGCTGCACCGGGAGCTCTGGAAAGAGGCGGAGACCGCCGGACGAGAGCACCCCAGCTCGCCCGTCGTGGCGCTCTTCATCGAGTCGCTGAACCGGACGATCGAACTCCACACGACGCGCGTCAAGGTGGCCGTCCGGAGCGGTATTCCAGGGGTCCTGTGGGCAGCGCTCTTCGCGGTCGCGATCCTGAACCTGATGGCGGTCGGTTATCATGCCGGTCTGGTCAAGACGCGCCGGTCCCCCGCGGTCGCGACGCTGGTCACGAGCCTCTCGGTCGTCATGCTGTTGACCGCCGATCTTGACCGCCCGCAGGAGGGGGCTTTGCAGGTGAGCCAGCAGGCGATGAACGATCTGCGGCGTAAGATCGGTGATTGAGCATCCCTCGTGCGTCTGGCGGACGTGCGAGGATCTGAACGGCGCGTCCCGCACGGCCGCGGGACGTCGAACACCGAGGGAGGGACGAAGACGGAGATGGCCACAGTCGAAGGATCATCCACGGTCACGGGGGAGTGGGCGATGCCGCACCTCTCCGTCGAGGAGCACGCGGCTCGCGGCAAGGCCGAGCGCGCGGAGATCCCACGTGCCGCGCACGCGATCTGGGAGGCGCTGCCCGGCCGGCCCGATCCGATCGCGCTTCTGGAGGAGCAAGCGAAGACCCGCGTGCCAGAGCTCGTGCCGATCCGATACGGCCGGATGCTGGTCTCCCCGTTCACGTTTTACCGGGGCGCAGCGTGCGTGATGGCCTCCGATCTGGCCGCCACGGCGCGCTCGGGCCTGAGGGTGCAGCTCTGCGGCGACGCGCACCTCTCGAACTTCGGGGTGTTCGGATCCCCCGAGCGCCGCATGGTGTTCGACATCAACGACTTCGACGAGACGCTCCCTGGACCGTGGGACTGGGACGTCAAGCGGCTGGCCGCCAGCCTGGAGCTCGCCGGGCGCGACAACGGCTTCTCGAAGGCGGCGCGGTCCGACATCGTCCTGACGACGGTCCGCGCATACCGCGAGGCGATGCGGAGCTTCGCGGCGCTCCGGAACCTCGACGTCTGGTACGCGAGCCTCGACATCCAGCAGATCCTCGACCGGTTCCGCTCGCAGGTGGGCCGCGAGCGCCTGAACGTCACCGAGCGCAACGTCGCGAAGGCGCGGACGAAGGACAGCCTTCAGGCCTACGAGAAGCTGACCCGCGAGGTGGGCGGCCGGCGGCGAATCATCAGCGATCCTCCCCTGATCGTCCCGATGGAGGATTTCGTGAAGGGGGTGGACCGCGAGCAGCTCGAGCAGCAGGTGCGCGAGATCCTGCGCGGCTATCGCGCTACGCTCCAGCCCGATCGGCGGCACGTGCTGGAGGGGTACAACTTCGCGGACATGGCCCACAAGGTCGTCGGGGTCGGGAGCGTCGGCGCGCGCGCCTGGATCCTCCTGCTGTTCGGCCGTGACGAGGAGGACCCGCTCTTCCTGCAGGCAAAGGAGGCGCAAGCGTCGGTCCTCGAGCGGTTCCTCGGCAAGAGCGAGTGCCCCAACAGCGGCCAGCGCGTGGTGGCGGGTCAGCGGCTGATGCAGGCCGCGAGCGACATCTTCCTCGGCTGGCAGCGCGTGAAGGGCGTTGACGGGATCGAGCGCGACTTCTACGTGCGCCAGCTGCGCGACTGGAAGTTCTCGGTGGACATCGCCGCGCTGGATCGGGTCCTCCTGACGACGTACGGCGGCCTCTGCGGCTGGACTCTGGCGCGCGCGCACGCGAGGTCGGGCGATCGGATCGCTATCGCGGCTTACCTCGGGAAGGCGGACACGTTCGACAAGGCGGTGGCGGCGTTCGCGAACGCCTACGCCGATCAGACGGAGCGCGACCACCAGGCGCTGGCGGCCGCGGTGAGGAGCGGGCGCATTCAGGCCGGGGGTGAACGCGAGTGAAGCATCCGTTTTCATCAATCGCCCACAGCCGGTCTGCCCAACGACCTGCCGGTCTGACGCGACGCGAAGCGCCGCCGCTCGCCGCAGCTTGTTGGACTACCCCGTTCTCGCCAATGGGCGACCTGGTCATAGCTTTTGAGCGCCTTGCAGTTTCCCGAGTCCACGATCGAACGTTCCAAGTGGAACGTGGCCCGCTGCGCGCGCGACTTCGAGGATCAAACAATCGGAGAATCCCAGGCCGGGGTGCTCGCGGAACTGCGCGACTGCCGCCCTTACCACGTCGGCGTCCTGGACCACCATGCAGTTGTGGTCCAACAGCATTTCCACTCCGTCCCCGATCTGCTCCGGCGCGACGCCGTACACCGAGTCCAGGACCCAAACGGCCTCCATGAGCACGAGATGGGAGATCCATGCTCCTGCTTGCACGAAGGCCTCGGCCGCAGCGAGTTGCTTTGCGTCGTCGCGCGCCAGCAAGCGAACGAGGACATTCGTGTCAACGGCGCGCATGGCGGGCCCTCATGCGCTGCCTGATGCCTTCCTTGAGATCCTCAAGGCTTCGCGGCTGGGGTTCCTGCGAGAACAGCGCCCGGTGAAGGTCTTCGAAACTGTGCCGACCAACGCGCCGCACGGTGATTCGATCACCTTCGGCATCCCATTCCAAGATCGATCCTGGCACCAGTTCGAGGCGCTTGCGCACCTCGGCGGGAACCGAGATCTGCCCCTGAGCCGTTACCCTGGATTGCGCGAGCTTCATGCTGGCACAGTACCACGGTAATGAATCCCAGGCAAGGAAGGTCGCTCGGCCCGCCGATGAGCCCAGCCGGAGGCGACGATCCACATCCGCCCCACAGAACATCGCAGACGGTATGCCTCCTAGGATGCCCCGATCGTACCGCCCCAGGGCCTCCGCCGGCCCAACGTGCTGAGGCTCAGCTGCGGCCGTCTTCGGCTGACAGCAGCCCTTCCGCGGTGTCGGGGGGACGCGGGAGCGGGGTGGCGGGTGGCGTCCGCGAGACCACGACGTGCCGGGGTGTCACGCGCACTGCGATCGGCGGACCGGGGAGCACACTAACCATGTGGATGTCGGTTGTATCGGTGCCCATCCAACGCTTCCTGACTGCGATGAGATCAGGGGGCCGGTGATCTCGAACGGTGCGACGAACAACTCGAAGGTTGCATCCGGCTGGTGCGCCGCTGCGGGGCGCCGGTGACATTTTTCCCTGCGACCCCGTGGCGATCACGTCAGGCCGTGATTCGACGCGGGTTGGTGACCCGGCCCAGGTTGGACGACCCGACCGAGGTCGGGGTGGCCCCACGGTCGTTCACGAGACTGAACCCATGGTCCGGGCCGACCGTCTACCCGGCGGCGGGCATCGCCACACAGCCTTCGAAGCTCGCGGACGCGAGCGCGTTAGCGACAACTGCGAGTCGGCCCGGCGACGCGGCGGTTCACGCACGTCGCATCGTGGCTCGCGAGGCAGCCGTGGCCGCCGTCCCAGCCTTGCCCCCGCTCACGTCCCTTGATGGCCCGCTGCCCCCCTCGCGCCCCGGAGCTCGCGCGGAGGGCAGCCGAACCAGCGCCGGAACGCGTGGCTGAACGCGGTCGTGTCGGAGAAGCCGAGCCGGAGCGCCGTCTCGGTCACGCTGCTCCTCGCCAGCAGGTCGGCCGCGCGGTCGCGGCGCACCTCCTCGATCAGCTTCCGGAAGCTCGTCCGCTCGCTCTGCAGGCGCCGGCGCAGCGTCCGCTCCGTCGTGCCGAGGGAGCGAGCCACGTCGTCCAGCGTCGGTATCCCGCCCTCGGCGCTCGCGAGCGCGCGGACGAGCTGGTGCCGCACGCCGTCCGCGATCGACGGCGGCGCGAGCTGCTCGCAGAGGGCGCTTACGCTGCGGCACAGGTACTCCCATAACCTCTGGTTCGCGCCCACAGGCACCATGTCGAGGACCTCGCGGCGGAACACCATCCCGTCCCAGGGCGCGTCGAACCGCACGGGGCAACGGAAGAACTCCACGTGCGCAGTCCGGCGCGGCGGGGCCGCGTGGCGGAAGCTCACCTCCAGCGGTGTGAGGTCGTCACCCGCCATCTGCCGGAGACAGCCGAGGTTCTGCGCCAGCGCTGTCTCGTTGGAGAGGCGGTGCCCCAGCGTGAGCGGCCGCAGGCGATGCCACCGCACCTCGGCGCGCTTCCCGCTCTCTATCGCCTCCCATCGGCCCGAGTCGGTCAGGAGCGCGCTGTACCGCGCCGCGGTGTCGAACGCATGGCGGATGGAGGGCGCGCTCATGATGGCGAAGCCGAGCACGTGCAGGTCCTCCACCGTCGCCCGCTGCGCGACGCGGATCGGCAGCGACGGGTCGTCCAGCGTTTGACCCAGATAGGTCCACAGATCGAGCAGCCGGTCGATCTCGATGCGCCGGGCGGGATCGGCGGCGAGCGACGGCAGGCGCGCGGCGCGCTCCATCGCGCCCAGCCGGATGCCGTCGCGGAGCCCGAGGTCGACGACCAGCCTGGCCACGGACGTCATCACGGTGGGCAGCGGGCGGTGCATGCGCCCGCGATTATGCAGGATCCGCACCGGCGGTCGCTCGCCGGTGCTCGCCGCGGCGCGAGAGCGCGGTGGGGCGAGCGCGCTCTGACGCGCCGATCAGGGCGCACGCACCGCGGCGTCAGGGGCTGGTGAAGCCGAGGAGCCCGTGGCCGACGAGGATGGTCGTGATGTTCGGAGGCAGGGAGGGGGCGTTCGTGGGGCCCGCCCATCCTTCGCGCATCAGCGCCGTCCGGATGCGCGAGATCGGGGAGACCTGGTGGGCCTCCTGGAGCAGCTTCATCGCCTCGGCCGGGATGGTCAGCGTGCCATCACCCCCCAGCGCGACGCATTGAATCTCGACCTGCTTGCGCGCGGGCGGGGGCATCGCGAACGGCGACGCGCCCTCGACGTCGCCGTCCGTGCTGGTGAGGCGCACGAGCGTGGCCTGCGCCGGCCCGCAGCTGCCGCCCGGGCCGCCGCAGCCGAGCGTCAATGGGCTGCCGTCGAGCGGCACCGCGACGAGGGCGGCCGCCGACGCCGTGTCGGGGGTGAACGCCTCGCCGGCCACGATCGGCGCGCTGTCGGGGAAGTCGAAGGCCATCTCGCCGCCGGGCGAGATGCCCACGACGACCTCGTCGCCGCCCTCGATCGGGTCGACGGGGTTGTTCGGAACGGGCCCCGCCCCGGCGAGCACGGTGTACTCGGCCGCGAAGGCTTCCTCCGCCGCGCCCTGGTTGACCACGATCGCCGTCGTGCTCGACTCCACGGCGACGATGGGGAACGCGCCCTGGTTCTTCGCGTTCGCCGCGCCGGTGACGCGCAGGTAACGGCCGACATCCGCTGCGGAGAAGGTCGCGCCCTCGATCGTGTAGGCCGCGGTCCCCGTCTGCCCCGGAGCGACGCTCGCCTGTCCGGCCCCCATCGACGTCGGGCACACATAACCCGAGCCAGCAAAGCGGCACGCGAGGGGCCCCCCTTCGAGGCCGGCAATCGTGATCACCCCCTGATCCGTCAGCGCCGGCGGCGGATTGTCCCGCGTGTCGTAGACCCACGCCTTGCACCCTTCGATCTCCCCGGGCATCTGCTCGTAAGCGGGAGGCCTGGAGGGGGTGAACAGGACTTGCACCGTGAGGCCGTGGCCCGCCTGCGGCGCGCCTTGAATCGATACATCCTGGATCGAGATGATCCCGCTGTGCGTCGCGACCGGGCAGCGGACCGAGCCGCCCTCACCGGAGCTCGAGGAGCCGCCTTCACCGGAACTCGACGAGCCGCCCTCGCCGGAGGCCGACGAGCCGCCGTGCCCAGCGCTCGTCGAGCTGCCGCCGGCGCCATCATCATCCGACATGGGGCAGCCCCCTGCGACCGCGAGGGTGGTGGCGAGCGCGAGGGCCATTGAGCCCCTCCTTGAATTTCGCGAGAGTTCCATTCGACCGATCATGGCTTTGAGCCTCCACGCGTCCGGCGAGGCGCGACGCGCGCCTCCGCGGCTGGACATGAGGCAGATGTAGCGAACGGCCTGATGGGCTGCTTGGTCGCGCCGGCCAGGGAGTTGGTCGAATCGGCCAACGAATCGGCTCGCGACGCCCTCCGGCTCTCGACGGCGACTTCGCGAGAGGCCCCGCCGCTGCGCCCTCTCTCGACGTCCTCGAGGGGGCCAGCGCGTCCGGCGTCCGGAACGCGGACAGGACGAGGACGGCCGCGGAGCGATACGCGATGACGAGCGCCTCCTCGTTGCTCCGAGCGCATTGTCTTCGGATGCTGCAAATTCTCATGCCGACGAAAGAAAGATCGCTTTTTGATGTCATTCAGCGAATCCGCGCGGCCCGCTCGCTCCGTTTTCTCTGGTTCAGCGCCCCATTGCGCCGGTGAACGGCCCAATTGGATATCCGATGCGTCTGGGGCCGTGGTATGCGTCCTTGGCAGGAGACACCCACTTGCAAGCTGGTCTGTTGAAGGAGATCGCCGCGGCGCTCGCCGCCGTCGAGCCGGAAGGCACGTTCGCAACGGAGCTCGGGTGCAGCGGCGAGGATCTGCACATCGAGGTCGAGGGGGTCGGCCCCATCCGCTTCCCGATCTCCGCCGCCACCGCGCGAAAGCTGTGCTCCGTCGCCCGTCCGGCCCCGTTCGGCCGGCGCGACAAGACCTTGCTCGATACGAGCGTGCGCGACAGCTGGGAGATCGGCCTGCGCCAGCTCAAGATCGACACGCAGCGGTGGCGGCGCACCCTCGCTCCGAAGCTGGCGCTCGTCCGGCAGCGCCTCGGGCTGCCCGAGGGCGGTGAGCTCCACGCCGAGCTCGACAAGATGCTCGTGTACGGGCCCGGCCAGTTCTTCGCGCCGCACCAGGACTCGGAGCGCGCCGACGACATGGTGGGGACCCTCGTGGTGGAGCTGCCGTCCAGGCACGAGGGCGGATCCATCGTCGTCGAGCACGACGGGAAGAAGAAGGTCTTCCGCGGGGCCGCGCGGGATCCGAAAGATCTATCGCTGCTCGCCTTCTACGCGGATTGTCGCCACGAGGTGAGGCCGGTCGACGCAGGCCACCGGATCTCCCTCACGTACCACCTCCTCTACCGCGGGGCAGCGGAGGCTCGCGCGCCGCTCTGCCGCGCCGCGATCGAGCGCATCGAGGCGGGCATCAAAGCCTACCTTTCGACGCCGATCTCGCGGCCGTACGCCCAGTCTCCCCCACGGCGGCCGGACCGCTTGATCTACCTCCTGGACCACCAGTACACGCAGAAGAGCCTCGGATGGGGCCAGCTCAAGAATGCGGATCGGCTGCGCGCCTCGGCGCTGCAAGAGGTCGCCGAGCGCCTCGATTGCGAGGTGTACCTCGCCCTCGCCGACGTGCACGAGAGCTGGTCGTGCGAGGGCGCCTGGGATGACTACGGTGATCGCTGGCGCGGCGATCGCGGTCACGACGACGATCCCGAGGGGGCCAGCGACGCGGACGAGCACGACCTCATCGATCTCCTCGATACGGATGTCGTGCTTCGCCACTGGGTCGGCCCGGATGGGCGGAGCGCGCCGGGCATCGCGACCATGCGGGCGGGCGACGATGTCTGCTTCACGAGGGCCTCGACCGAGATGGCGCCGTTCAAGTCCGAGCACGAGGGGTACATGGGCAACTACGGCAACACCGTGGACCGCTGGTATCATCGGGCCGCCGTCGTGATGTGGCCGCGGGATCTGGCCTTCGAGGTGCGCGCGAAGCTCTCGCCGTCATGGGCCGTTGACGAGCTCGCCTCCCACGTCGAGGCGGGCAGGGCGGACGAGGCCCGCGACAAGGCGAAAAGGCTCCTGTCCTCCTGGCATCCGGCCGCGTCGGACGAGCTGAGCGAGGCGTCCTTCAAGCGGCTGGTCGAGGTATCGGCGGCGCTCGGCGACGCCGATCTGGCCCTCGGGCTCGTCTCGCCCTCGGGACCGCATCGGTTGAGTCCCGGCGTGGTGCCCGCCTTCGTGGCCCTCGTCGAACGCTACGGCTTCTCGTGGTCGAAACGGGTCTTCTCCGCGTGGGCCGAGCGCGCGCTCTACAATACTCCGCCCTGGCTCTCGTTGCTCCCCCGCCTCGGCGAGGCGCTCCGGGCCGGCGGAGAGCACGGCAAGGCGCTCGCCGCGTGGGTCCTCGCGCGCGAGGTGGCCTCGCTCGTAGAAGGCTGCAAGGGCGCGCTCCTGTTGCCGGAAGCCGTCAGGGAGGCCAGCACCGATCGACTCCTCGACGATCTGCTCTCGTTGCTGGAGACCGCCGCCGCGATCCGGGCGCCCTCCATCCGCGACGACCTCATCGCCTCCCTCACGGCGCCCGAGTCGGCGCTGCCGCTCATGACCGCCGGCGCGCTGTTGAAGAGGTGCCGGGAAGGGCGCAAGCCCGCCGCGGTGCGGGCCCTCGGGCTGCAGGCGCTGGTCCGCCGCGTCGAGGCCTTGCTCGAACGAGCCGTCGCGGCGAACGCGCGCAGCGCGGACGACTGGTCGATCGAGCCCCCGCCCGGGTGCTCCTGTGCGCTGTGCAAGGTGCTCGCGGCGTTCCTCGTCGATCGAGCCCAGGTCCAGCTCGCGTGGCCTCTGGCCAAGGAACGGCGGCGGCACATCCACGGTGTGATCGATGCTCACCGCCTGCCCGTCACCCACACCACGCTTCGCCGCGGAAGCCCCCAGACGCTCGTCTTGACGAAAGAGAAGGCTCTCTTCGAGCGCGAAGCAGCGCTGCGGGCGCAACAGAAGGCGCTGCTTACCTGGCTCAAGAAGGAGCGCAGCGCGCTCGGTTAACCGATCGAGCCTGCAATGACGGCGGCACGCGACCACATGGACGACCAGGCGCAGCGCACGCCCGTGGAGGACCAGCAACCCGCGCGGCAGCCGCTCGCAATGCCGCCCCTGGCATATTGACCGCGTCTGCCCGACTGGGTACGACTGGGTTCGTGCCTGGTGAACCTGAACAACGAACGCTATCCGCCACGGGCGGACAGCGGTATGTGGACAAATCAGGCAACGGCAGCTTCTTGTTTCTGATCGAGGACAGCCATCGGCCGCTCGCGTCGTCGGCGCGCATCGCCCTCGATGACGTGGAGGAGGTCGTTATCGGCCGCGGCAATGCCCGGAGGCTGGAGGTCGCGGACGGCGGCTCACGCCGGCGCGTCGAGATCCGCCTCGACGACCCATGGCTCTCGTCGAGGCACGCGCGGATCATGCGGGTGCTCGGCCGGTGGTGCTTCGGGGATTGCGGCTCCAAGAACGGCAGCATCCTCAATGGGGCCCCGAGGAAGCACGCCGAGCTCGCGGAGGGCGACGTGCTCGAGCTGGGCCGCACCTTCTTCCTCTACCGCGCGGCGATTCCTCGCGGCGCCGAGCAGGTCACTCTGCTGGAAGCGTCGAGCCTCGCGGCGCACGTCCCTGGGCTGCTCTCCCTCATCCCGTCGCAGCTCGAGATGTTCGAGCAGCTCAGGGTGGTGGCGGCCTCCACCATCCCCGTGCTGATCCAGGGCGAAACGGGCACCGGCAAGGAGGTCATGGCGCGCGCCATCCATTCGCTCTCGGGCAGGCCGGGCGCGTTCGTGGCGATCAACTGCGGCGCGCTGCCGCGGGATCTCGTCGAGGGCGAGCTCTTCGGGCACAGGAAGGGCGCCTTCTCCGGGGCCACCGAGGATCGCCCCGGGCTCGTGCGCAGCGCCGATCGCGGGACGCTCTTCCTCGACGAGATCGGCGACCTGCCCTTGTCCGCCCAGGTGGCCTTGCTCCGCGTGCTCCAGGAGCGGGAGGTTCGCCCCGTGGGCGGCACGCGCTCGATCCCCGTGGACCTTCGCGTCGTTGCGGCCACACACCGGCCGATCGAGCGGATGGCGGCGTCGGGCGACTTCCGCTCCGACCTGCTCGCGCGGCTCTCCGGTCACGCCGTCGAGCTCTCGCCACTCCGGGCTCGCCGGGAGGACCTCGGCCTCATCCTCGGCACGATCCTCCGGCGCGTCGGTGGAGAGCGCGCCGAGCACATCCAGCTGCACCCTCGCGCGGCGCGCGCCCTCGTCACGTACGGCTGGCCGCTCAACGTGCGCGAGCTCGAGCAGTGCATCACGACCGCGGTGGTGCTGGCGCAGCGGGGCACGATCGAGCTCGATCACCTGAACAGCGCGCTGAGGCGCAACGGCGCCGATGCCACGGACCAGGGAGACGATCCTACCCGGCCCGAGGAGCTCACGACGCTCCTGCGCGTGCACGGCGGCAACATCGCTGGCGTGGCGCCCGCCACGGGCAAAGCCAGGATGCAGATCCATCGCTGGTTGAAGCGCTACGAGATCGACGCCGATGACTTCCGCCAGTGAGGTGCTGCGCCACGCTCGTGGGATGAGGCGGGCATGACGCTGGAGACGGTCATCGCGGCTCGCTATCGCATCCTGCGTCGCCTGGGCGCGGGCGCGCCGGCCATCGACAAGATGCACCAGCTCGGCATCGTCCACCGCGACCTGAAGCCGAGCAACCTGTTTCTGGAGCAGCGAGAGCACGGCGCCCCGCGCCTCAAGATCCTCGATTTCGGTGTGGCGAAGGTGCTGCGCGAGGGCGCGACCCGCGGCTCGACCGGCGCGGCCGGGACGCCGATCTACATGGCGCCGGAGCAGTTCCAGAGCGGCAGGATCACACGTTCCGCCGATATCCACGCGCTCGGCATGATCGCGTTCACGCTGCTGGTCGGCAAACCCTACTGGGAGGACGAAGCGGGCATTGGCGACAGCCCCGTCGCGTTCGCGCTCGTCGCGCTGCAGGGCCCCAAGGAGCCTGCGCGCGAGCGCGCCGCGCGGTACGGCGTGACGTTGCCGCCCGCGTTCGACGCGTGGTTCGCCCGCGCGACGGCGCTCGCGCCGAGCCAGCGCTTCCCGACCGCGGGCGCCGCCGTGGAAGCGCTCGCTCCGCGCGCTGGAGAGCGCGGCGTATCTTGAGTCGACTTTCGCGCTGATCACCCATGAAGAGACCAAGCGGCATGTCTCCACGGCGAACGAGCGGCGCGTGCACCAACTGCTTGAGAGGCTGACGCCGGAGCGCCCGGAGCTCCATGTCGTGGTCGCGCAGACCCTGCTCGGGGTCGCTGCGACGCTGCCCGATGGCGCCACGCGCGCCGCGGTTCTCAAGAGAGCCGTGGGGCTCGTGGGCGCGGAGACCCGCACGGCACATGTTGCACCTGGGGGTGAGTGACCCTCATGGCGCTGGACAGCATGTGGACCTTGCGACGTAGAGCCGATCCATGAGACTTTCCGTGGGGGGAGGCTGCAGAAGGCGGAGACAGATCTGGTCCGGCGGCTTCGGTTGAGCGAACGACTGATGGTTCGGCAGGCGAAGACGGGTGAGATTCGGGATCGTGCGCCGAAGCCGAGAAGCGCTGCGGCTCGTTGCGTTTGCTATTATTGCCGCGCAGTCTTGTCGATGTCTCAGCCCCTCGCAAGGAGCACCGCTTTGACGCCTGCATCTTCGACGGTTGTGTGGCCGAAGAGGACGCCATGCTCCTGGAGGTCTTCCCCACCGAGCATGACTGGCTTGTCCGTGACGACCCTCCGTGCGCCTATCGCCGTCATTTCAACCAGCCGCGCGAGACATGGGTCGGGAACTACCGTCCCGCGGACGAGGGCCCCCGGTGACGCCGAGCGCCACCCGGGCCGGGAACTCGACGACCCCCTCGAGTCCCTCCGTCTGTGGTAGGCCGCGAAGAGGCGAAGGTCGAGGGGGCCGGGCCCCACCCGAGAGGCTGGGTGTGGCTCCCCAGATGTCTCAGTCGCCCGAGTTCTCTCCGGCTCGTAGAGGTGGGCGCCCTGCTGGCCCTTGCGGGCAGGCCGAGCCAGCCCGAGCCGCTTGACGACCGGCGCTCCTGGTTTATAGTGAGCCCCGCTGCTGCGGTGTGCGATCCCCTCGTTCGCGCACCGGGTCCAAATCGGGGGAGAGTGAGCCGCGGCCCCGTCGCGTGATCGCGCCGGCCGCGTGCGTCTTCGTGGATTGGACAGCAGCATGGTTGGCAAATTGCATCTCGATGCGGTGGTGCGTCGCCTGGATGGCGCGACGGCCCGCATCGACAATCCGTTCGGTATTCCGATCACCCTCGTGGCGAGGGAAGATGTCGTCGTCGAGGCCGACGGCATCGAGGAGCTCCTCCGGTTCGCCTCGCTTGAAGGCACGCTCCGCGATCTTCAGACCTGGGAAAAGGCCGGCAGGATTGCCCCGTTCTGGGGCGGCTCAGCCGGCGAGATCCGCTCCATCGTGCTCACGCCCGACTTTCACAAGGGCGCGGGCATCCCCGTGGGCACCGTCGTGGATGCCCGCGGGTTCGTGGTGCCGCAGGCCGTCGGCAACGACGTCTGTTGCGGCATGCGCCTGCTCGCGACGGACGTGGACCGGGACGAGCTCGCGCCGCACATCGGCGCCCTGAAGCAGCGGCTCCGCGCGATCTTCTTCCAGGGCCAGCGCGATATCCCCATGTCGCCGCGCCAGCGCGCGGCGATGCTCCGTGATGGCCTGTCCGGGCTGCACGAGACGGCGGCGGACAACGCCCGCACCGGCCTGTGGGCCCACTACGATCCTCGCGCCCAGCGCGCGGATCTCGATCGCGTGCACTTCCACGGCGGGCTCCCCGCGCGTGGGACGTTCGCGTTCGACGCGTACATCCAGGCGTCGGGCCGGGCGGACGGGCGTGACATCCAGATCGGCACGGTCGGCGGCGGCAACCATTTCGTCGAGATACAGGCCGTCGACGAGCTGGTCGACGGCGCGACGGCGCGCTCGTTCGGGCTCTCGAAGAACGCCGTCACGATCATGGCCCATGCGGGCTCCGTCGGGCTCGGACACGCGGTCGGCGGCTATTTCAACGAGCGCGCCCGCGCGCTGTACCCCGCGGGGGTGCCCCATCCGGCGCACGGCTTCTATGTGCTGCCGGCGGTGGGCCCCCACGCCCACGAGGCCTCCGTCTACCTCGACGCGATGCGGAACGCCGCGAACTTCGCGTTCGCGAACCGCCTCTTCTTGGGCCTTATGGTGGTGCGCGCGATGCGGGAGGTCCTGGGCCGCGAGGTCGCGAGCACGCTCGTGTACGATGCGCCGCACAACCTCATCTGGGAGCCCGACGGGGCCGAGCCGCGCTACCTGCACCGCAAGGGCGCGACGCCCGCCGGGGGACCCGACGGCGAGGGCGGAGCGTTCTCGTATACAGGTGACCCGGTGATCATCCCCGGCTCGATGGGCGACTCGAGCTGGGTGCTGGCGGGCGCAGGGCACGCGGGGCTGCTCGCGAGCGCGTGCCACGGCGCGGGCCGCAGCCTCACGCGCGGCCGCTCCGCGCACGCCGACGAGGACGTCTACCGGCGCGCGGTCGAGAAGCTGCACGTCGTGACGCCGCTCGACCCCGACGCGCCCCAGGTGCGGCGGCGGCGCGACATCCTCGCGAAGTACCACCAGCGGATGAAGGAGGAGGCGCCGTATGCCTACAAGCCCATCACGCCGGTGGTGCGCTCCGTCGAGGAGGCGGGGATCGCGCGGCGCGTGGCGCGACTCTGGCCGCTCGTCACGGTCAAGGGATAGGAGCACGACCCGGACGAGCGCTCCTCCCGCGAGCGGCCCTCGCGAGACGTTCGATCGCCTCGCCGAGATCCTCCCCGCGCTGGCTTCCGGTTGATGCGCTACGCCGAGCGCCTCATGAGGCCCCGCATGCTGGTGTGCGGAGGCGCGGCAATGCTTCCAGCTACCACTCTGCGAGCACGCCGGCGCTGACGACGTTGGCGTCCTGCGTCTCACCGCGATGCCAGGTGTGCTTCAGATTCATGCCGTCGATCGAGAACACCACAGGGGTCATATAGTAGGCGATCTTACCGCCGATGCCGCGCACCTCCTTGATCACGCTGATCTTGACCGGGTTCGATGCGGCCTTGTCCCAATCCGTCTCCGTCACGTTGGCGGAGCCATAGGAGACTGCGACCTCGAAATTACCCGCGCGGTAGTTCGCGGCTGCCAGGTAGCCGTGGTGCGTGCGCAGCTCACCGATGCTGTCGATGGCCGTGTTGCCGAGCGCCCACGCGGTGCCGAGGCCCTGGCCGAGCCAACCCGTGGCGCCGATACCGAAGCCGACATAGCGACCCCAAGCGCCGACGCCGACGCCCCAAACGTTGCGCACCGCGTCCGCCGGAATGCCGGGATCCTGCGTGGCGGGGTCGGACGGTGACGCCGTGGTGCGGCCGACCATCTGCGTCAAGCCGTTGACCCAGGCGTTGACCTCGTCCTTCACTACGGGCTTGTCGTTCAACACCTTGCGAAAGGTGAGCTCGCCCTCGAAGCGCGGCGCGACGGTGCGATTCCAGGAGCTGTCGATCATGGCCGGGTCGAGCGCCGCCAACGAGAGCTGCACGCCGGCGAGCTCCGGCGTGGCGTAGCCGAGCTGCGCGTGACGCGACGGAAACATCGAGCCCACGCCGGTGTGGCCGCAGGTGGCCGCCCCTGACGAGTCCACGTTGCACGGATGACCCACGCCGTGCTGGTGGATCAGAGCCCAGTTCATCCTCGTGCCGCCGCGATTGAACAAGCCGAGGCGGCGACCGCCCCACGCTGCGCCCCAGCTGCCGGACAGGTCCACATACTGCTCGCGGAAGTCCACCGAGGCCGCATCGTTGAACTGGCGCACGTTGTTGGTCTGGGCGTTCTGAATGCCGGCCCACAACGCCAGCTTGATGGTGAGCTTCACGTCCGGCGAAACTTGCTTGTAGACGTTGAACGCGAGGATCGTGCTGGCGAAGCCGCCACGGATGCGGAACGTATTCAGATCCGTGTCGGTGACGGTGTTGCCGACGGCGCCAGCGGGCGTCGGGTTGCCGCGGATGGCGATCTGCGGTCCTACCAAGATGTACCGATCGGTCGAGGCAGGGTCATCGGGGTCGACCTTGTTGCCCAGGTTGTCCGCGTTGATCGTCTCACCACCGATCCAGTTGAGGTAGGCGTCGACGCGGCCGTTGGTCGAGACCTCCCAGTCGTCCACCTTCTCCTTCTTGAGCAGGAAGATCTCGGCTCGCGCCGACGACGAGGACAGCAGTGCGGCCAGGGCGCCCGCGCAGACCACGAGGGCTCGCACGACTCTCATTGAACGAAGCACGTTTGCCGACCTCCTCTGCCTGGATCTCGAACGAAGGCCGGCCTGGACCGCAAGCCGGCGACACATGCAGCGATCAGAACGAATAGTCCAAGCGAACAAATTTTGAAATAGAAATTCTAAAAGTCCTACCGCACGGTGCTCGGAGCGACGGCGACGCGCTCGGCCAGTTCCCGGAGGCTCCCCTCGCCGTCGGCGTGAGCCTCGACGATTCGCTGGTGCAGGTCGCGGTCATAGGCGGGGCGAGCGCATCAAACCGTGCAAACATGCAGCGTCACTGCAGTCTGACCAGCGTGATCTGCGACAAAGATCAGTAGTATTGTCGGATAGTTAGAGGTCCTGATGCGCTCGTCCTGAGGCGGTAGGGCCCTGCGTGCCCCCCAAAGCACATCCTGTGTCACGAGCTCTGTGTGGCGAGCTCGGGCGTTCCAGGCTCGCCTGCGGGCCGCTCTGGAACCGAATTCTATCGGTTGACAAAATGGAACAAATATTCTACGAAGGGGGTTCCTGAGCCGGAGCTGCTGGCGAGAGCAAATCAGAGCGCGTGGAGGCGAAGATCCTGCGATCGGCGCCCTGGTAGGAGTCCATCATGGCAACGAAGATCGGGTTCATCGGCGTGGGTTTGATGGGGCACGGCATGGCCAAGAACCTCCTGGCCAAAGGCTTCCCCGTCACCGTGATGGCCCACAGGAATCGCAAGCCGATCGAGGACCTGCTCGCGCAAGGCGCGAGCGAAGCCAAGACGCCGCGCGCCATCGCCGAAGCCTCCGACGTCGTCATCCTGTGCGTGACCGGCGCCCCGCAAATCGAACAGGTCGTGTACGGAGACAACGGGATCCTGGGCGCCGTCAAGAAGGGCATGATCTTGCTCGACTGCTCCACGGGCGAGCCGGCCATGAGCGAGCGCGTCGCGAAGGACCTGGCGGCGCTCGGCGCGTCCTACGCCGACGCACCGCTGGCGCGCAGCCCCAAGGACGCCGAGGCGGGCAGGCTGAACACCATGGTCGGCGCCGACGAGCAGACGTTCGGTGAGGTGCGGCCGGTGCTGGAAGCGTTCTGTGAGAACGTCTTCTACATGGGCGGCGTCGGCGCCGGCGCCCGCACCAAGCTCATCTACAACCTCATCACGATGGGGCACGCGGCGCTGATCGCGGAGGCGCTGTGCGCGTGCGCGGCCACCGGCGTCGACCTCGGCAAGTTCGCCAAGGTGGTGGGCGGCGGCGGCGCCAACAGCGGCATCTTCCAGCTCATCGTGCCGAAGATCCTGGAGAGCGGAGACTTCAGCGGGCTCAACTTCACGCTCGCCAACGCCGCGAAAGATCTCCGTTACTACAACCGCATGGTGGCGGACGTGCCGCTCACGGCGCCGATGGGGCCGGCGGTGCTCAACTCGCTCGTGTCCGCGCTCAACTCCGGCTTCTCCGACGGGCTGGTCGGACACATGGTCGCCTCCCACTGCAAGCAAAACGGCGTCGAGCTCAGGAAATGACCTCTCGCATCCTGAACCTCGTGGGGGTGGGCGTGCTGTGCGCGCTCGCCGCAGCGTGCGACAAGAAGGCTGGCGCCGCGGGAGCTTCCTCGCAAGCGGAGTCAGGCAAGCCGCCGATCCTGATCGGCATCACGGCGGACGCCAGCGGCCAGTACGCGAACAGCGGCGATTCCGACAAGCGCGGCATCATCATGGCCATCGAAGAGGCCAACGCCAGGGGCGGCGTGCTCGGTCGCCCCGTGAAGTGGGTTCACATGGATACCGAGACGACGCCCGCCACGGGGTCGCGCGTCGCCGAGCGCATGATCAAGCAGGACAAGGTCGCCTTTCTCGTCGGCGGCGTCAGCTCCGGTGTGGCCAACGCCATATCCCAGGTGGCGCAGAAGTACGGTGTCATCTACCTCAACACCAACAGCAGCTCCGCCACGGAAGCCGGCGAGAACTGCCACCGCGTGAAGTTCGTGTGGGACGCCAACGGCAGCAACTTCACCCAGGCTTCCACCAAGGGCGCGATCGAGAAGTTCGGCAAGAAGTGGCTCTTGCTCACCAACGACTACGTGTGGGGTCACGACACCGCCAAGGCTACCAAGAAGGTGGTCATGGACAACGGCGGCGAGATCATCGACGAGATCCTGGTGCCGCAAGGCACGCGTGACTTCAGCGCCATCCTGCTCAAAGTGCAGCAGAAGGCACCGAGCGTTATCGCCGCCGCCGTCGGCGGCGACGACTTGAAGGCCCTGCGCGCGCAGGTCGCGCAGATAAAGCTGGGCGACAAGTACGCCTGGATCAACAACCAGCAAGACTGGCCGGACATCTACGGCTTGCCGCGCACGGACCTGTTCGGCGTGTTCGGCACGACCTGGTACCAGGGGCTCGACTTGCCTGGGGTCAAGGAGTTCAACGCCAGGTACGCGAAGGCCAACCCCGACTCCAAGATCAAGACGCCGGGCAACGTGTTCTACAACGGCTACTGGGCGACCCGCTCGCTGCTGGAGGCGGTCGAGCGCGCCAAGACCACCAAGAACCACGCGGTGATCAAGGAGCTGGAAGGCCTGAAAATTCCAGCCAAAGACCGCATGCAGCACCACGACGCCTACATGAACCCGGCGACGCACCAGCTGCAGCAGACCATCTACCTGGCCACCGCCGACCTCGAGTCGCAGAACCCCGACGAGCTGTTCAAGATCCTCAGCCACGCCGACCCCAGCCAGGTCGTCGACAGGGACGCGGACGCCAAGTGCAAGCTGGAGCCGATCGAGTCGACGCCCGTCTACGAGCCGTGAGCCGTGCTGCCCCACCTGATCAACGGCGTCTCGCTCGGCATTCTGTTCGGGCTGCTGGCGCTCGGCTTCATGCTCATCGTCGGCGTCATGGAGGTGATCAACCTGGCGCACGGCTCGCTGTTCGCGCTCGGCGCCTACCTGGCGGTGGAGATCATCAATCCCGGGTTCATGGGTGAGGCGGCCAGCACGTACCTGGAGCTGCCGCTGGCGCTCAGGTACGCGCTGGCGCTGATCGTGGCGCCCCTGGTGCTCGGGGTCGTGGGCATGGGCCTCGAGCGCTGCGTCCGCCGCACCTACGGCAAGAAGGCCGAGTACGGCCTCCTGCTCACCTTCGGCGCCTCCCTGGTGCTCGAAGAAGGCATTCGCATCGCGTGGGGCCCGGGCGAGAAGAACCTGCCGGTGCCGGAGGCCGTGAACGGCGCGTTCATGGCCGGTGACCTCCTCTATTCCAAGTACCGGTTCTTCGCCGCTCTTCTGGGCATCGTGCTGATGGCGCTGGTGTGGCTCTTCCTGGAGAAGACGCCCTACGGAGCCCGCGTGAAGGCCGGCGCGCACGACGCCGAGATGGTGCGCGCGCTCGGGATCAACATCGGTCGGCTGCGGCTGTTCGTGTTCGCCATCGGCGCCGGCCTGGCGGCGCTGGCCGGCATCATCCTGACGCCGATCTGGGGCCTGCGCCCGCACGTGGGCGTCGACGCGGTGATTCCGTCGTTTCTCATCATCGTGCTGGGCGGGGTCGGCAGCTTCTGGGGCGCCGTGCTCGCCGGGATGCTCGTCGGCATCACGGTCGGCATCACCGGTGGATACGCCGCCGAGTGGTCGGTCATGTCCATGTACCTCTTGCTCATCCTGGTGCTCAGCGTCCGCGCGCGCGGGCTGATGGGTAAGAAGAGCGCGCTCGAGGCCTGATCGATGTCGCTTTACACACCCATCACCGCCAGAGACAGTCAGGCTCGCGGCCAAGCCTGGGTCACGAGGCCCATGCTGATCACGCTGGCCTTGATGGCGAGCTTCCCGCTCTGGGCCGAGCACGTCGGGCTCTATCAGTACCTCGGCATCGAGGTCGCGATCTGGACGCTGTACGCGCTCGGCTACAACTTGCTCATGGGCTACACGGGCCTGCCCGCGTTCGGCCAGGGCGCGTTCCTGGGCGTCGGCGCCTACGTCTACGGCCTGTGTTACCTGAACTGGTCGCAAAATCCGCTGTTTTGCCTGGCGCTCGGCGCGGTCGCGGGCGGCGTCGGTGCCGCGCTGGTCGGGGCGCTCGTGGCGCACCGGCGCGGCATCTACTTTGCCCTCCTCACGATCGCCTGCGGGCAGGTGTTCTGGTTCGTGGCCATGAAGGCGCACTCGATCACGGGCGGGGAAGACGGCTTGCTCAACGTTCGCCGGCCGGCGCTGGCTGGGCTCGATCTGGGGGACAACGTCACGCTCTACTACGTGGTGCTCGCCATCCTGGCGCTCGCGATCGTGGCGCTGTGGCGCCTGGTGCACTCGCCGTTCGGCAAGGCGCTGCAAGCCATCCGCATGAACGAGTCTCGCGCGCGCTTCGTCGGTTACAACGTGTGGCTCACGAAGTGGGCCGTGATAGCGCTGTCCGGCGTGTTCGCTGGGCTGGCCGGCGGGCTCCTGGCCGTGTCACAAGAGAGCGCCTATCCGGACGTGATGAGCGTGCACAGCTCCGGCTTCATCGTCATGGCGGTGCTGATCGGCGGCGGCACCGTGAGCTTCTGGGGGCCGGTGCTGGGCGCGCTGGTGTTCATCGTCGCGCGCGACCTGCTCGGCGCCGCGACCGAGACCTGGCTGCTCTGGTACGGCCTGCTCTTCATGGCGGTGGTGCTGTTCCAGCCCGAAGGCATCGCCGGCGCGTTTCAACATCACCGCGCCAAGCTCTTGGGCCGATCTCGCGCGGCCGGACCCGAGCAGCTGCCCACGGAGGCGGAGAATGGCTCTGTTTGAGGCCATCCACCTGAGCAAGCGCTTCGGCGATCGGGTGGTCCTGGAGGACATCACGCTGTCGTTCGAAGAGGGCCAGCTGTCGGGCATCATGGGCCCGAACGGCGCCGGCAAGTCGACCTGCTTCAACGTGCTCACCGGTCACTTTCCGCCGGATCGCGGGCAGGTGCTGCTGGATGGACAGGACATCACCGGCCTGTCGCCGCGGCAGATCGCGCAGAGGGGTGTGGCGCGCTCGTTCCAGATCATGAGCTTGTTCGACGGGTTCACGGTGCTGGAGAACGTGCTGTTCGCCGTGCCGGAGATGCGCCGCTCCGGCATGAACCCGTTCAAGAGCGTCGCCGCCGACTCCGCCGCCATGGACAAGGCGATCCGCATCGTCGAGCAGGTGGGGCTCGGCCAGCACCTGGACAGCAGATCGATCAACCTGTCCTACGGCCAGCGCCGCGCGCTCGAGATCGCCGTGGCGCTCGCGGCGGAGCCGCGCGTGCTCTTCTTGGACGAGCCCACGCAAGGCATGGGCGCCGAAGGGCGCGACCGGCTGCTGGAGCTGATCCTCACGCTCAAGCGCCGCTTCACCATCGTCATGATCGAGCACGACATGGACTTCTTGTTCCGCCTGGCCGATCGCGTGTCGGTGATCCACTGGGGCCAGGTGATCGCGCAGGGCACGCCGGACGAGCTGCGCTCGGATCCCTGGGTGCGCCGAGCGAAGCTGGGAGCGCCGGCCGATGCTTGAGATCCGGGGGATCGAGACCTTCTACGGCGAGACGCAGGCGCTGTTCGGCGTCGATCTGAGCGTCGGCAAGGGCGAGGCCGTGGCACTCCTGGGACCGAACGGAGCGGGCAAGACGACCGTCTTGCGCTCCATCCTCGGTCTCACGCCGGCTCGCCGTGGGGCCATCCGCTTCCGCGGCAGCGAGATCACGCGCGCGGCCACGAGCGACATCGCCTGCGCCGGCATCGGCTGGGTGCCGGATGATCGCCGCATCTTCCCCGCGCTCAAGGTGAGGACAAACCTTCAGCTGGGCAAGAAGAAGACGGCGTTCCGCAGCTGGAGCGAGAAGGACGTGTTCGGCCTGTTCCCCGCGCTGGAGTACCTTCTCGATCGCGACAGCGAGAACCTCTCCGGCGGCGAGATGCAGATGGTCGCCATCGGCCGGGCGCTGCTGGGCGGTCCCGGCCTGGTGCTGCTGGACGAGCCGTCGCAAGGCCTCGCGCCCAAGCTGGTGCAGGACGTCATGAAGACCATCGCGCGCCTGCGTGACGAGGGCATCAGCGTGCTGGTGGTGGAACAAAACGTGCGCAGCGTGCTGGCGGTGTGCGATCGCGCGTACGTCATCCGCAGCGGCCGGGTCGTGCACCACGGGCCGGCCAGGGCGTTGCTGCAGGACGAACACCTGCTGGGAGAGCTGTCATGACGGCGCCGATCCTCGAGGTGCGGAACCTGAAGAAGACGTACTCGCGCGGCCTGTTCACCAGGAAGCAGACGTTCAGCCTCAGCGCCTCGTTCACCATCGAAGGGCCGGAGATCATAGGCGTGATGGGGCCGAACGGCGCCGGCAAGACGACCTTGTTCGAGATGCTGTCGGGCAGCAACGTGCCGACCAGCGGGCAGATCCTGTGCGGCGGGCGCGACATTCAATCAGTGAAGTACCGCGAGCGTGACCGCATGGTGATTCACTATCACCAGTCGTATCAGGTGCGCTCGGTCAAGAAGACCAAGCCCAATTTCATGCTGCAGCCGGCGGGGTCCGACTACCCGCTGGTGCACATCTTCGACGAGCCGCAGTTCAGCACGCAAGACGGTTACATCGGCTTCATGCTGAGCTTCTTCAAGCAGCTCCGCGCGAGCGGCCGCGTGGTCATGCTGTGCGTTCACCCCTACGAGCCGTTTCACATCGACATCATGCGTGACCACTGCGAGCGCTTCCTGTTCGTGGCCGGTGGTCAGGTCGCGGAGCTGCCGACGTACGGCAGGCTGCTGGACCATACGGGCGTGCGCGACTACCTGGGCGCGCTCGCAGATTGCTGAGCAACGAAAATGACTCCGCCTAGAATCGAAACGAAGAACAAGAGCAACAACCCGAGCCGCGTCGCGATGGTGACGGGCGCCGGCGGCGCCATGGGCGCGGCGATCGCGCGCTTCTTGCACGCCGAAGGCCACCGCGTGGTGCTGGCCGACGCAGATCGCGCGGCGCTCGATGCGGTGACGGCCTCCCTTGGCGAAGGCTCCTACCCGCTCCTGTTCGATCTGAGCGACCCGGCGCAGATCGAGGCCGCGTGCGCCGACGTGCGCGAGCGCGTCGGGGCGGTGGAGATCCTGGTCAACAACGCGGGCGTGCTCTCCAACCACAAGCTGGCGGAGACCACTCCGGAGGAGTGGCGCAAGATCATGGCCGTCAACCTGGACGGACCGTACCACCTGAGCCGCGAGTGGGTGCCTTCTATGCGCGAGCGCAAGTGGGGCCGCATCATCAACATGTGCTCGGTGGCCATGAAGACCGGCGGGCTCACGGCCGGCACCGCCTACACGGCGTCCAAAGGCGCGCTCGGCGGGCTCACGTTCTCGCTGGCGCGAGAGCTGGCGCCGCATGGCGTGACCGTGAACGCCATCGCGCCGGCCTACGTGAAGACCAGGATGATCACCGAGCAGCTCACGGAGGAGCAGCGGCAGCAGACGCTGAAGCAGATCCCCGTCGGCCGCTTCTGCGAGCCGGAGGAGATCGCGCACGCCGTGGTGTTCCTGTCCTCGCCCCTGGCCGGCTTCATCACCGGTGAGCTGCTCGACATCAACGGCGGTTTGCACCTGGATTGAGGCCATCATGAGGACCACCGCGCCCAGCATCTCAAGAACCTTGCCCGACAAGGTCGCGTACGTACCGGGCGGCACCGGCGTGCTCGGCGCGGCGATCGCGCGCGGCCTGGGCCAAGCCGGCGCCAAGGTGGTGGTGGGCGGCACCGACGAGCTCAAGCTGCGCGCGGTGACGGACTCGGTGCTCGCTACCGGGGCGGAAGCCAAGGCCGTCGCCTTCGACGCCCGCTCGGTGAAGGACATCGGGCGATCGGTCGACGCGGTCTGCGACTACTTCGGGCGCTGCGACATCCTCGTCAACGCCGTCGGCATTCATCGCGAGCAGAGCGTGCTCGAGGCGACCGAGGAGAGCTTCGACAGCGTGCTCGACCTCAACCTGAAGGCGGCCATGTTCCTGGGGCAGGCTGTCGCGCGGCGTCAGGTGCAGCAAGGGCAAGGCGGACGCCAGGTGCAGATCCTGTCCGTGCGCGCCTCGCTGGCCCTGCGGGGTAAAGGCTATTCGGCCTACACCTCGAGCAAGGGCGGCCTGGCCATGATCGTCAGACAGCACGCGGTGGAGCTCGCGCCGCATCGCATCAACGTGAACGGCGTGGCGCCGACCTTCGTGCAGAGCGAAATGGCGCAACACGTCCTCAAGAACCTCGAGCAACGAGCCAAGCTGCTCGAGCGCATCCCGCTCGGTCGCGCCGCGGAGCCGGAGGACGTCGTCGGACCGACGCTGTTCTTCTGCGGCCCAGGCAGCGACTTCGTGACCGGGCAAATCCTGTACGTCGACGGAGGCCTGACGGCCTGCCAGTAGCGCGGCCCGAGCCTCGATAGGTAACGAAGACATGATCAAGAAATTGCAGAACCACGTGGGCGGCAAGATGACGGACAGCTCCACTCAGCGCTGGGGCGACGTCTTCAACCCGGCGCTCGGCGCCGTCACGAGCAAGGTGCCGATGTCGACGGCCGCCGAGGTGTCGAGCGCCGTGGCCGTCGCCAAGCAGGCATTCGAGAGCTGGTCGGCGACGCCACCGGTGCGGCGCGCGCGCGTCATGTTCGAGCTCAAGGGCCTGATCGACCAGCACATGGACGAGCTGGCGGGGCTCGTCACCGCCGAGCACGGCAAGGTGCTGGAGGACGCGCGCGGCTCCGTGACGCGCGGCATGGAGGTCGTGGAATTCGCCGCCGGTATTCCGCAGCTGCTCAAGGGTGAGTACTCGGAGGGCGTGGCGCGCGGCGTCGACAGCTGGTCCTTTCGCCAGCCGCTCGGCGTTTGCGCCGGCATCGGGCCGTTCAACTTCCCGGCCATGATCCCGCTGTGGATGGCGCCGATCGCCATCGCCTGCGGCAACACCTTCGTCATGAAGCCGTCGGAGAAGGTGCCGTCGCTGTCGCTGCGCCTCGCGGAGCTGTGGGCGCAGGCAGGGCTGCCACCGGGCGTGTTCAACGTCGTGAGCGGCGACAAGGAAGTCGTCGACGCCTTCATCGAGCATCCAGACGTCGCGGCGATCAGCTTGGTCGGCTCCACGCCCGTGGCCGAGAACGTCTACCAGCGCGCGACGCGAGCCGGTAAGCGGGTGCAGGCCCTGGGCGGCGCCAAGAACCACATGATCGTCATGCCCGACGCCGACCTGAGCCACACGGTCGACGCGCTGATGGGCGCCGCCTACGGCTCGGCCGGTGAGCGCTGCATGGCCATCTCGGTGGCCGTCGCGGTCGGCCCGGAAACGGGCGACCGCCTGGTCGAGGCGCTCATCCCCAGGGTCAAGGCGCTCAAGATCGGGCCCGGCAACCAGCCGGGGATGGACATGGGGCCGCTGGTCACCAAGCAACACCTCGAGAAGGTTTCCGGCTACGTGGACCTCGGCGTCAAGGAAGGCGCCAAGCTGCTGGTCGACGGGCGCGGCCTCAAGATTCCGGGATCTGAAAACGGCTTCTTCCTGGGTGGCTGCCTGTTCGACCACGTCACCTCGGCCATGACGATCTACCAGGAAGAGATCTTCGGCCCGGTGCTCGCCGTCGTCCGCGTGCCGACGCTCGACGCCGCCATCCAGCTGGTGAACGCCCACCGCTATGGCAACGGCGGCGCCATCTTCACCAGCAGCGGCGACGCTGCGGACGAGTTCACCAAGCGCATCCAGATCGGCATGGTGGGCGTGAACGTGCCCATCCCCGTGCCGATGGCGTTCCACAGCTTCGGCGGCTGGAAGGCCTCGCTGTTCGGCGATCACTACATGCACGGTCCGGAAGGCGTCCGCTTCTTCACGCGCATGAAGACCGTCACGTCACGCTGGCCGCGAGGCGCCAGCGTCGGGGCGAGCTTCGCCATGCCGACGGTGAAATAAATGAGACCGCGCGAACCTCCGCATCCGGAGACGTACGATCAGCTGGAAAAAGCGATCATCAAGCAATTCCCCAGCCTGAGCAAGCGTCTCCAGCAGATCGCCAGCCACGCTCTCGACAACCCCAGTGAGCTCGCGCTCGATACCATCGCGCAGGTCTCGCAGCGCGCCGGTGTGCAACCCAGCAGCCTCATCCGCTTCGCCAAGGAATTCGGCTTCTCCGGTTACAGCGACATGCAGCGCGTGTTCCGCACGCGGCTGACCGACGCCATGCCGGACTATAAGGAGCGCCTGCGCTCCCTCAACGGCACCGATGGCGCCCCGAGCGAAGAAGCCAAGGACGACGCCAGCGCGCTGCTCGACCAGTTCATCGAAGCGGACATCGACGGCCTGCGCCGGTTGCAGCAGCAAAAGCGGATGGGGCCGCTGCTGGAGCGAGCCTACCAGCTGATCACGGACTCGGAGATCGTGTACCTGGTGGCGCACCGCCGCTCCTTCCCGATCGCCTGCTACCTGGCCTACGCCTTCAGCCAGATGAACGTGCGAAACGTGCTGGTGGACGGCGTGGGCGGCATGTTCATGCAGCAGGTCGGCCACGCCACGAATCGCGACGTCATCCTCGCCATCAGCTCCAAGGCGTATTCGCCGGACGTGGCGCAGGTCGTGCGTGAAGCCAAGCAGCGTGGCGTCAAGATCATCGCCATGACCGACAGCCCGCTCAGCCCGCTCGCCGAGCACGCCGACGTCAGCCTGGAAGTACAGCAAGCCTCGGTCGGCATGTTCCGCTCGCTCGCCGTCACCATTACGTTGGCCGTCACGCTCATCGTCGGCGTCGGCCGCGCCGTGGAGGCCAAGCGCAGCCACAGTAACGGCAAGAAGTCGAAATGATTGTCCTGAAGGCTTCAGGCGTGGTCAGGCGTCAGGCAAGCGGTCGCGGAGAGGTGCGACGACGCGGGGGCGGGCTGCGACGCGGCAGCCCCCCGGGCCCCAGCCGCCGGCCGGCGCTGGTCAGCTCACTTGTCTGGATTCGGAATACGCAGGTCGCGGATGAAGCTGAGCAGCCCGTAATACGCATCGAGGAAGGCGCGCAGCGCGCGGCGGGTGGCGGCGAAGCCGTCGAACTCGGCCACCTTCATGCCCTTGGGATCGTAGGCGCGCCGGAAGTCCTCGAACTGCTCGGAAAGTTCGGTCATCGCTTGAGGCGGAACCGGGTTGTCGATGCGCGGGATGACCGGGACGGTGGAGGCGTTGAACTTGCGCTGCCACTCCGGAGGAATCGTGAGGATGACGTCCCCGCCGACCAGCTCCGACCAGTGCAGGTGATGGCGGTAGGCGGCGGCGAGCAGGCGCGTGCGGTAACCGGACTGCTTGAAGGTCTTGAGCGCGTTCTTAAACACCGCGACGCCGGCCCAATCCAACGTGCCGGGAGTCGGCACCTTGCCCTGTTGTTCGCACACGACCTTGAGCCAGTCGTCGAGGCGGCCGACCATGATGGTGCAGACCGGGACCATGTTGGCCGTGGAATGACCCGCTGCCTCACGGCGCTTGAGCCCTCGTTCGACGGCTTCGGCGACGGCGACGGCCTGCGGCGCCGTGAACGAGACAGTGGCGTTGACGTTGACGCCCTGCGCCGTCACTTCCTCGATAGCCTGGATGCCGGCCGCGGTCGCCGGAATCTTCACCTGCAGGTTGGGGGCGAGCGACGCGAAATGCAGCGCCTGGCTCACGAGCGCATCCGGGCTCTTGTGAAATTCCGCATTGGTCTGGATCGACAACCAGCCCTTCTTGCCTCCCGTCCGCTCGAACACGGGCATGAGCAGGCCGGCAGCCTTCACGGACATCTGTTCCATCAGCTTCCAGGCGATCTGCGCCTCCGTCCACGTGGGCTGCGCTTGAAACAGCTCCTCGACGCGCGCCTTCCAGTCGCCGAACTCGGTCTTGAGCACGCTGGCGATGATGGTGGGATTGCTGGTGGCGCCGACCGCGCCGTGCTCTATGGCATACTTGAGCTCGCCTACCGCGCACGAGTCGCTCCAAAAGTCCGTGGGGGTGGTGGAGGCCATTTCGTGCAGGGGGCTGAGGAATGCGGTGGACATTTTGATATTGGAACATATTTTTTATGAATTGGCAAGACTTGGAATAGGAATTTCGCAGCTCGGTCACCGTGACCACGGCGCCCGCCCCGGGTTGTAACTTCCTCGAATGGAGCGGGACTCGAGCCTCGACGGCCCGTGGTCAGAGCCCAAGAAGGTCGATGTTTTCCCCTGCACGCCGCCCGGCAGCGACATGTCGTACGAGCGAGGGACCGGCTTTGACAACCAGGTCTTCGTCGATCCCGACAGCTACAAGACTTACATGCTCATCAAAAATGGCCTGTGCAATGGGACGTCGACCATCCCGATGATTTCGGCATCAACCTGATCACGGAGATCGATCCGACAAGGGCCGGTCTCGTGGTTCCGTGTCCCCGACGATCCAGGCAATCCGTCGCGCGGGCGCGGACTCTCGTCGCTCGGCACCGCACGCGCCGTGCATTGCCTTGCCAGCGGCGCTGGCCAGCCTGAAGGCACGCATCGCGAACGCGATGAGGGGTGCGTCATCCCCCGCGGGGCGAGGGCATGCTGGCCCGCGTTGTTGTGAACGGTCACGCCGCCTTCACACGGCATAAGTTCTCGAGAACTCGAGCGGTGATTGAGCTTGACGAACAATACGTGAACGTTCACAATCGCTCCTCAACAGGTCACCTCGCGCGTCCGTGCGTCGGCGAGTCCGTGTGTCCGTGCGTCGGCGAGTCCGTGTGTCCGTGCGTCGGCGAGTCCGTGCGTCGGTGGGGCCGCGCGGCAGCGGGCGGACACTGTCGGCTTCAAGCTACCGCGGGGTGACCATCTGTCATGATTTCCGCCTACAGAAGAGGATAGGAATGCATTCGAAGACGATAAGGATGCGTTGGGTGGGCTTTCCTTCGTTCGCCGCTCTGCTCGCGGCGTGTTCCGGCGGCGCCGAGCTCGGCCCGACGCCGGAAGATAACGACGGCGGCAGCTCCGGCGTCACCACATCCGTGGTGACGGGCTCTGGCGGCGGGGCGCCGATGCCTGTGACAGGAGCCACGACCGGCAACTCCAGCTCCAGCTCCAGCTCCACGAGCGGCTCGGGCGGAGGCGCCACGACCGGCAGCGGCGGCTCCGAGCCCATCGGCTCGGAAATGATCACCGCCCCGGAAGGCAAGATCCCGAACATGCCCATGCCGGCGAACAAGATCAACTTGCCGCGCAACAGCTGGCGAGACGGCCTGGTGTCGCCGACGCTCGAGGCGGGCCATCACCAGAACCAGCCGATCGTCATCAACGGCTACGTTCAGGGCGCCGGCAACGCCGAGATCGTCTTCTACGACATCGCCGATCCGACCAACCCGAAGATGCTGTCGCGCATCCAGAGCCCTGGCTTCGATCCCAAGGGAGGGCCCAAGGGCGTCGGCGAGGCGGAGTCGCACCAGACGTCGCTCGGCCGCTATGGCGACAAGTTTTACCAGGTCACCACCTCGGGCACCGGCGTCGACATCTGGGACGTCACCGACGCCCGCGCGCCTCGTCACGTGAGGCTCGTCAAGCTCGACGGCATCAACTACGGGGACTTCACCGACTCCGTCTGGGGAATGTACTGGCAGGGCAGCGTCATCTACGTCGGCGGCACCAACACGGGCCTGCATATCCTGGACGCCGCGGATCCCGAGGACGTGAAGTTCGTCAAGAAGATCCCGATCTCGCAGTTCGGCGGCGTGAGCGCCGGTCCGCTGTGGGCCGTGGGCAATACGCTGGTCATCACGACGCCCAAGGACAACGGCGGCATCGCGACGATGGACATCAGCGATCCGATGAACCCGGTCGCGCTCGACTTCATCACCCCGAGCAAGAGCTACATCTGCGGTCTGTACGGCAAGCACATCTACGTGCAGTCGCCGCTGCGCGTGTGGGACGTGCTGACCGACCCCACCGACATCGGCTCGGCCAATTCACCCATCGCCACGCTGCCCGACTCGGCGTTCAGGGCCATGGGCTACCCCGCCGGGTCCGAGTACATGAGCTTCTCCGACGGCACCCTGTTCCTCGGTCACCTGCGGCCGGACGCCGGCGTCTCCAAGATCGACGTGCGCGACATCCACAAGATGTCGATCAAGAGCCGGGTCTGGGGGCGGCTCGAGTTCACGAACGGCGACGACCAGTTCTCGATCCCGGTCGGCAGCCTGCTGGTGCTGGCCGACGACGAGCTGCCCTACCGCGGCATGGTCATCGCCGCGCACTCGACCGAGCCGGACACCACGCCCCCGGCGGTCGACACGGTGCTGCCGAAGAACGGAGCGACGGGGCTGTCCAGGAAGTCGCGCATCGGCCTCAGCCTCACCGACAACGTCGAGATCGCCACGGTTCACCACGGCAGCTTCATCGTAAGGCCGGTGGGCGGGCAGCCGTTGAAGGGGAGCTTCGGCCTGTACATGGGCATCGTCAGCTTCGATCCCGACGAGGACCTGATGCCGAACACGACCTACGAGATCGTCCTGCCGAAGGACGGCATGAAGGATCTCGTCGGCAACGGCATGGCGGCTGAGTTCAAGTCGACGTTCACGACCGGTCCCTGAGCATGCGCTCGCTCCCGAAGCTCCTCGGCCTGCTCGGAGGCCTCTGCGCGGCGGCGGCCTGGCCGGCCGAGGCGCGCGCCGTCACGGCCAGCGTCCCCGTGCGCGCGCCCTCGCTCGCCGGCGAGGCCGTCACGTTCGACCTGACGATCGGCGACGCGGTCGGCCCCGTTCAGGTGCGCTGGGACATGGGAGACGAGACGCGCACCGAGTTCATGGTCGACGACGTGCAGCAGGTCCACACCTACGCCGCTCCCGGCCACTACCCGGTGCTCGTGACGGTCAAAGACGATGTCGGGTTCACCAGCGTCGCCTTCGTGCACACGGCGCACCGGCCGCTCGTCACGGGCAGCGCTGCGGGCTCGACCGACCTCGTGTACGACCCGCCGAACGCGAAGGTCTACACGGCCAATTACGAGAACGACAGCGTGAGCGTGCTCGACGCGAGCGCGCTGACCAAGGTCGCGGAGGTGCCGGTGGCGCGCGGCCCGGTCGGGCTCGCGCTCACCGCGCAAGGCACGCTGTGGGTGCTGCACCGGGATGCGCACTCCGTCTCCATCCTCGACACCGCGTCGCTCTCGCTGGAGCGCGAGATCGCGCTGCCGTACGCGTCGCAACCGATGGGCCTCGCGATCAGCCCGACCGGGGACGCAGCGTACGTGACGCTGATGGCGGTCGGCAAGGTGCTGAAGCTCGACGTGGCGAGCGGCGCCGTCGTGGCCGAGCTTTGGCTCGGCGGTACGCCGCGGGGCGTCTCGGTGGCGCACGACGGCTCGCAGATCTACGTCACGCGCTTCCTCTCCGAGGACAGCCACGGCGAGGTGGCGCGCATCGACGCGGCGACCTTCCAGGTGAGCACGCGCTTCGCGCTCGCCGCGGACACCACGACGGAGGACACGGACCAACAAGGGCGCGGCCTGCCGAACTACCTGTTCTCGGTGGGGCTCTCGCCCGACGGCTCGTTCGCGTGGGTGCCGGGCAAGAAGGACAACATCTTTCGCGGTCCATTTCGCGATGGGCTCGACCTCACCGACGACAACACGGTACGTCCGCTCGTGGCGCTGCTGAACCTCGCGGAGGGCGCCGAGGACGTCGCGCGGCGCATCGATCTGGACGATCGCAACCTGCCGAACCAGGTCGTGTTCACGCCGCTCGGCGACTACGCGTTCATCAGCGTCGCCGGCTCGGCCCTGGTGGAGGTCCGCGACGCCTACACGGGCGAGTTCGTGACCGCGCTGAAAGAGGCGGGCTTCGCGCCGCGCGGCCTGGCGCTGACCGAGACCAACAAGCTGTTCGTGCACGCGTCGCTCAGCCGCACGGTGACGGTCTACGACGTCGCCGACATCGTCAGCTCGCACGACCTCATCACCAAGAAGCTGACGGAGATCCCGACGGTCGCCGTCGAGAAGCTCGACCCGCAGGTCCTGCGCGGCAAGCAGCTGTTCTTCAACTCGGCCGATATCCGCATGAGCGACCAGGGCTACATCAGCTGCGCGTCGTGTCACTTCGACGGCGCGGAGGACGGGCGAGTCTGGGATTTCGGCAGCGCGGGGGAGGGGCTCCGCAACACCGTCTCGCTGCTGGGGCGGCGCGGCACGGGCCACGGCAACGTCAACTGGAGCGGCAGCTTCGACGAGATCCAGGACTCGGACGACAACATCCGCCACCTGTTCGGCGGGAAGGGCTTCCTGACCGCCGAGCAGCTCGCCGTGGGGACGGTCGGCACGCCGCGCGGAGACAAGAAGGCCGGCCTGAGCCCCGAGCTCGACGCGCTGGCGGCGTTCCTCGGCTCGCTCGACACGTACCGGCCGAGCCCCTTTCGCAACCCCGACGGCTCGCTCACCCAGGACGGCGTCGCGGGTCGCGCCATCTTCAAGCGCCTGGGTTGTGGCTTCTGCCACACGGGTCCCGACGGGACCGACAGCGTGGGTGGCAAGCTGCACGACGTCGGCACCGTGAAGGCGTCGTCGGGTATGCGCGCGGGTGAGCCGCTGTTCGGCATCGACACGCCGACCTTGAACGGCGTCTGGGAGGCGGCGCCGTACCTGCACGACGGCTCCGCGCCGACGCTGCGCGATGTCCTCGTCACGGCCAACCCCGACGATCGCCACGCCTTCATCAGCGGGCTCAGCGAGGCCGAGCTCGGGCAGCTCATCGCCTATGTGCAGCAGCTGGACGGCACCGTCGACGCGGAGGCGCCGAGCGAGGACGATGCGGAGGCGCCGAGCGAGGACGGAGGCTTCTTAGGCTTAGGCTGCAGCGTGACGGGCGGGCCTTCGGACCGTCGCGCGCCGCTCCTGGCGTTCGCGCTCGTGGCCAGTTTGATGACGTTCGGCGCTCGCCGCAGGAGGCCGTCATGAAGCACCTTCCGAGCCTGTGCCTGGTTTCGCTGCTCCTACCGGCATGCGTCGTCGGCGACATCGGCGAGGTGATTGCCACGGACGAGGCGACGACCGACTGGGGCACGCTGCCGCCCGTGAGCGCTCCCGACCCGGAGCTGTCGGCCCTACCCACGCGCGAGGCGCAGTACAGCGCGTTCTGCGCCACGCCGCGCGGCGACAGCTTCTTCCAGGCGGTGTGCGCCACGCCGCGACCGAGCATCACCGACGTCGCCAGCTTGCTCAAAGTCGCGAAGCTCGACGAAAATCGCGCCTTCGCGCTCACCGGCAACTCCACCTCGCTCGTGAAGAGGGCCGTCTCCTCCATCAATCCGCGCCTCATCGTCTTTCCGCGCGTGACCGAGATGCGCGAGAGGCCGGCTGAAATGACCGCGCTCGGCTTCGTTCGCGGCGAGCCCTTCGTCGAGATCGTGAGCCGCGACCTCTCGACCGGTGACTACAACTTCTACCTATTGACCTTCGAGCGACAGTGTGACTACGACGGCGGCTGCGATCTCGCGAGCCTGCTCACCGAAGAGATAGAGCACGGCTGGACGGCGTTCAGCATTTACGGCGAGGAAGACGTCGAGAACACCTCGTTCGACTGTCGCTCGTGCCACCAGCCCGACGGCTACGGCGCGAAGAAGATCTTGCGCATGCAGGAGCTGGAGTTCCCCTGGACGCACTGGTTCCCGCAGCGCTTCGTGCAGCGCACGGACTCCGATCGGGTGCTCACGGCGCAGTTCCTGGAAGCCCACGCGCACGACGCGCAGTACGGCGGCATCCCCATCGCGACCATCCAGAATGCGATCGACGAGGGCAGCGGGGCGCAGCTCGAGGCGTTGCTCGTGGCCGAAGGCCAGGCGGCGCAGCCGAACGCGTTCGACCCGCGCATCGAGGCCGAGGCCAAGGCCGGCCCGTCGAGCCCGATCTGGGAGAAGCAGTTCACCGTGTCGCTGGCGGGTGATTCGATTTCGGTGCCTTACCCGCTCGTGGACGTGACGGATCCCGCGCTCCGTGCGGAGCGGACGAGGTCCTACCTCGACGTGGTGACGGGCGCGGCCCCGCGACAGTCCCTGCTCGATCTGCGCGACCTCTTCTCCGCAGACGCGAAGGTGAAGCTCGGCCTGGTGCCGCCGCCGGGAGCGAGCGGGCGCGCCGTGCTCACACAGCTCTGCTCGCGATGCCATGACGGCCGCTCGAACCCGGCGCTGAGGCGCTCCGCGTTCAACGTGAAGAACCTGGACGCCATGCCGCGAGAAGTGAAGGACGCGGCCATCCTTCGGCTGCAGGAGCCCGCGACCTCGCCGCTGCGCATGCCGCCGTGGCGCGCCGCCGACAGTCTGCCCCCCGCGGAGCTCGCCGCGGCCATCGAAGAGCTGCGCAAGTAGCACTGTCTCCTTCCGATTGACAGGCGCCGTCTGCGCTTCTGGTCGGCGTGGCTCGAGTGCCAGAGCGCCATGCTCGGCGAGGACGCGACACATCGTGCGGATCGAGCAGATATAGCGTTCCTCGAGCGACAGCGTGCGCGGCGATCCGGACTCGCCCTCCTACAATAGACTGTCGGCGGTCCGATGTCTCATTCACGTTGGCACGGAGGGCGCTGCGGGAGGTCCTCGGCCGCGAGGTCACGAGCACGCTCGTGTACGATGCGCCGCACAACCTCATCTGGGAGCCCGACGGGGCCGAGCCGCGCTACTTGCACCGCAAGGGCGCGACGCCCGCCGGGGGACCCGATGGCGAGGGCGGAGCGTTCTCGTACACGGGTGACCCGGTGATCATCCCCGGCTCGATGGGCGACTCGAGCTGGGTGCTGGCGGGCGCAGGGCACGCGGCGCTGCTCGCGAGCGCGTGCCACGGCGCGGGCCGCAGCCTCACGCGCGGCCGCTCCGCGCACACCGACGAGGACGTCTACCGGCGCGCGGTCGAGAAGCTGCACGTCGTGACGCCGCTCGACCCCGACGCGCCCCACGTGCGGCGGCGGCGCGACATCCTCGCGAAGTACCACCAGCGGATGAAGGAGGAGGCGCCGTATGCCTACAAGCCCATCACGCCGGTGGTGCGCTCCGTCGAGGAGGCGGGGATCGCGCGGCGCGTGGCGCGACTCTGGCCGCTCGTCACGGTCAAGGGATAGGGAACACGATCCGAGCGTGCTCCGCTCGCCGGGGCAGGCGCCGGCCGTCGCTCGATCCCTCGGGACGGCGCCGGGGCCGGCGCCCCGAACGCGTAGGACAGGCCCACTTCGGCGCGGAAGGGAACGAGCGGGGGTGGCTGCAGGCCGTGGGTGGACCGGTAGCCCGCGCGCAGTCCGAGCTCGAAGCTCGACCCGATCGAGAAACCGAACGCGAGGTTCGCGTCGAGGTAGCCCCCCATCGGCGCATAAAAGCCGTCGCGGATCCCGTCGTAGATCGCGCGCGCGCGATCGCTCGCGGCGATGTACGTGCTCAGGATCGCCGTATACTCCACCTCCAGCGCGATGAACCCGCCGCGCTTCCAGTAGCCGCCGGCGAGCCCGGGGTGCGCGCCCATGCTCACGAAGTGGAACGTCTGGTTGTCACCCGCCTGCAGCGGCAGCCCGAGCCGCCCGGCGAGCCCCCAGCCGCCGCGCTGCAAGAGCATCGCGCGCACCGCCGGCTCCAGGCGGAAGGAGTCCAGGTCCTTCACGAGGAAGACCGGCAGCGTCAGTCCGAGTTCGACGTCGAGGCGGCGCACGAAGCGCTCCGTCGGAATCGTTCGTCCGTAGGTGAGCTCCAGATCGGGCGCGGAGTTCCAGCCAATATTGGCGCGCATCGCGTTCTCTTGCTCGCCTTGATACCCGCTGATCGGAGCAGCCGAGGCGACCGCTGGGACCGCCGTGGCGGCGATCGCGGCCGCGATCGCGGCGGCTCTCACCTCGCCCCCTTGTACGCGCCGAGATGAGCGCGAAGGACCTCGATGACACGCTCGGGGTGTCTGTTCACCCAGCCGTGGTCTTCGCCTTCGACGCGGACGAGCTCGACGTCGCAGAAGAGAGGGGCGTGGCGGCTCGCTTGGTGCTCGAACCCGATGACGGTGTTGATCGTGGTCCCGATCAGCGTCACCGGCTCGCAGAAGCGATCGAGGCCGGAAGAGAAATCGAATCTCCACTTTCCGTCCGCCTTCGCCGAGCTCTGCAGATCCCGCATGGCGCGCGCGCCCAGACGGAAGGCCTTGAAGTTGTCGGGGTCGTCCGGATCCTCGTAATAACCTGGCTGCGACCAGCCTTGTCCCAGGGAGAGGAGGAAGTCTGCGCGCGCGTCTCCGTCGGGGCTCATGGCGCCTTCCGACCAACCGAGATCGCTCAGCCCCTCGGCGGTGAGGCCGAACGTGAAGAGCTCGGTCTCGTTCGCGATCGCCGCGTTCAGGAAGCCCGGCTCGCTAAGGACGGCCTCTCCCACACGGTCGGGATGCCTCTGAATGTAGAGCGCCGCGTACATGGCGCCCCACGAGTGCCCGAACAGCGTGACCGGCGCGTCGGGCGAGAAGCGCTGGACGAGCTCGTGGAGATCCTCCGCGTACGTCTCGACGGTGAAGTCCGATGAGGGGACACGCTCCGAGAGGCCGGTGCCCCGCTGATCCCAGTAGACGACGAAGTACCGCTCGGATAGCGCGCCGAGGCCGAGCATGCCGCGCATGTCGCCGCCAGGGCCGCCGTGAAGCGTGATGAGGGTCGGGTTCTTCGGATCCCCTTGCGTGCGAAGGTGAATGCGGGCGCCGTCGCGGAGGGTGTAGCGAGGCAGCGTGTCGTCCTCCGCGACCGTCTTCGGGACGAGGTTTCCCGGCTCGCTCGGGTCCAGGCAGCCCGAACCGAGCAAGAGGCACGTGAGAAGAGATCCGCGGGCGAAGCAATTCATGCCCGAAGCGTACGGATCCGGGCCGCCCTCGGCATTGTGCCGCCACGCCAATCGATTGTCCGCCGGTGCCCGCGGCTACGACACGGAGCGCTCGCGGAGCTGGCCCGGCGTGCTCCCTGTCCACCGCCGGAACGCCTTGTAGAACGCGCTCACATCAGAGAAGCCCACCAGGGAGCCGACCTCGGCGAGCCCGATGGCGGGATCCTCCAGATAGCGGAGGGCGAGCTCTTCGCGTGTCTTCTCGAGGAGATCTCGAAAGGGGAAGCCGTCCTCCGAAAGCCGCCGTTGCAGCGTGCGCGCGCTCAGCCCGAGGCGCTTCGCGACCGCCGCCAGCTTGGGAGCACCGCCGTGCAGCTCGAGGGCGAGCGCGTGCCGCGTGCGCTCCACGAGGCTCGCCTGGGCGGGGGGGAGTTTTTGCGCGATGAGGGCGGCGTGGCGCTCGAGTACGGCGCAGAGCTCGGGGGCGGCCCCTCTCATCGGCGTCGCGAGCACCGCCCGCGGGAGGACGATCGCGTCGTGGGGCGCTCGAAATTGGATCGGACAGGCGAAGATCCGGGTGTATGCCTCGATCTCGGCGCAGCACGGGTGACGGAACTGGATCGCGGAAGGAGACCACGGTGTGGCGGCGAGCGTGCGGAAGCGAAGGACGATGTTCGCGAAGCCGAACTCCGTCGCGACCCGGTGCGGGGCCGCGCCCGGCACGTGCTCCCGGACGATCCGGGCCTCTTTCTCGTCGACCTGGAGGACATGGCGCACGGCTGTGCTGATGACGGCGAAGTGCCGCGAGAACCTGTGGAAGGCGTCACCCACCGTGTCGCTCGACGCGACGACGTAGTCCATCACATCCCAGTGTCCGATCGTGAGCGCCTCCGCGGCACGGAGCCCGACGCCCGGATCGCCGGCCCTCTCGACGACGTCGTCCCAGAGCGCGATCCACCGGCGATAGGAGAGTCGGAAGTCCGGGTCGCGCAGCTCCTCCGGCGCGAGCCCGTGCGCTCGAGCGAGCGCGCTTGCGTCGAGCCCAACGGCCTCTGCGGCTCCGAGCACACTCCGCAACGCCTTCACGCCGACGCTCAGTGTGCGCTCGCCTTCCGGCTTCACGAGCGTGCCGATCCCCGGACGAGAGCTCACGGGGCGAGGTCTGCGCGACACTGCCGAAGGTCGCACGGCCTGTGAGCGACGTCAACTGCTCGCCCGTGCTGCCCGCTTCCATGTCAGTTTACGTCAGCCGTCTTCACGCATCGAAGAGCCTGCTCCCGGGACCGATTGCGATCATGGACCGCACCCGCGCGGCGAGGTCCTCGGGGGAGGTGAACGCGGGCTGCGCGCGGTAGAGCTCGAGCGAGCGGCGCACGGCGCGGATCTCGCCGAGGGCCTGCAGCGCCTCGAGAGAGGTCCGCTCCGTGGGCTTCGCGTGAACCAGGCCGCGCGGGTTCAGGCGCCCGAGCGCCACGTTGTGGTTCACCTGGAACGCACAGCGACACGGATTCGCCGGATTCGCGACACCGCAGCGCTTCGACACGAACGCGTCGAGCGCCGCGCGCGCACGGGAGAGTCGTTTGCGGAAGGCAGCTTCCGTGATGCCGAGCGCGTAGGCCGCGTCGGTCGACTCGAGCTCGCAGATGCCGCCGAGCACGTAGGCGATGCGCAGCGGCCTGTCGAGCGCCTGGAGCATCGCCTGGGTGCAACAGAGGAAGACCTCTTCCTCGAGCAGACGCGCCTCGGCGCTCGCGAGCACCTCCGCGCCGATGGCGTTCGGCGCCCTGGCGAGATCCTCGTCGACGAGCTGCTCGAAGGTCAGGCGGCGGTACGTCGCGCGTGCGCGGAGGAGGTGTCGGCACGCGACGCGATACGCCCACGTCGAGATCGAGCTCTCGCCTCGGAACGTGGAGAGCTTTGTCACGATGAGGATGAGGATTTCCTGCGTCGCGTCGCGCGCGTTCTCGGGGTGGCCGAGGAACCTGCGCGCGAGGCGGAACAGCGGATCCTGCAGTCCTCGCACGAGCGCTTCGAGCGCCTCTCGGTCGCCCGCGCAGGCGCGGGTCGCCAGCGCGTCGAGGCCCGCCTCGCTCATGACGCCACCGGTCGCGCGTGCGTCGGCGGAGCGAGGGTATCGAGCCAGCCTGCAAGCGCGTCGGCGATCTCCATCGGCGAGTCCTCCTGAGGATTGTGCAGACCGCGCACCGTGACCTCCCGCTGGTTCGGGAACCTGCGACAGATTTCGCGGAGCTCCCCCGTGAGGATGCGGCCCGGCTCCGCGTTCACGAACAGCTTGGGCACGCTCGATGCCGTGAGCCAAGCGACGTAAGCGTCGGCGAGCGCGCAGATCGCCTTTGGCTCTCCGTCGAGGGGCAGCAGTCGCGGCCACGAGAGCGTCGGCCGCCGCCCCTCGCCCGGCACGAGGAACGGACGACGGTACTCGGCGCGCTCTTCGTCAGAGAGCGGACGCAGCATGCTGCCCTCGGAGAGGGTCCGCTCCAGGAAGACATTCTGCTCGAGGACGAGCATCTCGCCCGCGTCGGAGCGGATCGCCTCGAAGAGCTCCCTCGCCGGCGCGGGCCATTTCCCGAGCGGCATCGATCCGACGATCGCCTCCATGTAAGCGACGCCGCGCACGCGATCGGGATGCCGCCGGGCCCAGTCGAAGCCCAGCGCCGAGCCCCAGTCGTGTACGACGAGCACGACGGGCTCCTCTGGCACGACCGCGTCGAACCAGGCCTCGAGGAACCTCGCATGTGTGGCGTACCCGTAGGCTTCCCTGCCCATCTCCGGCAGCTTGTCCGAGTCGCCCATGCCGATGAGGTCCGGCGCGAGGCAGCGATGCCGCGCCGAGGTTGGCCCAAGGAGGTTCCGCCACAGGTACGACGACGTCGGGTTCCCGTGGAGGAACACCACCGGCGCGCCCATCCCCTGGTCGACATAGGCCATCTCGTGGCCCTCGATGCAAACTCTCTTCTTCGAGCTGGTACCCACAGGATCCCGTCCTTCCCGGCCGTACGCACGCGACGTTCAGCCTTTCACTCGGGTTCGAGACGGGGAGCCCGGTCCGTGTGACCGGAAATCGACCTCGGCGCAGCGGAAGGGCGGAACCTGCGATGCGGGCGGTTCTTGGCCGCGAGGTCGCGAGCACGCTCGTGCACGATGCGCCGCACAACCTCATCTGGGAGCCCGACGAGGACGAACTGCGCTACCTGCACCGCAAGGGCGCGACGCCCGCCGGGGGACCCGACGGCGGGGCGGAGCGCTCTCGTACACCGATGATCGCCCCGCCCTCGATTTTTCCTGGGTTTTCGGCCCCGCAGGGGCAAGGCGAAGCGACGGTTATCGCCAACGTGGCAAACGATACCGGCCGTTCGCAGCGATCAGTAAACCGGATCGCGAGCGCCTACCGGCGCCGACGCCCAAGAACGAGCGCAGAAGCGGCCAGCCAGAGAGCGGCGGCGAGTCCGCCGCCCCCGGTGCTCGCGCCCGCCCGGCAAGCGCACGAGCCGTCTGAGTCGTCGCCGGTCGCGTCGTTCCCACCGGTGGGTCCGGCGCTGCCGCTGCTGCCCGCGACGGCGGAGCCCGTCGTTCCGCCGGTGCCTGCGGTGACCGAGCCGCCGCTGGCCGAGGTCGTGCCCCCGGCGGCGTCGCTGCCACCGGTGCCCGAGGTCGCGCCCCCGGCGCCGGCGGCATCGCTGCCGCCCGTTCCCGGGTCCGAGCCGCCGGCACCGCCTCCGCCTCCGTCGCCCCCGTCACCCGGCATGGTGGGTCCGGTAAACCGCCACCAGTTGAACTTGAAGAGGTCGCCGCCGCCACCGACGAACTTCAGGAACAGGTCGTGTTTCCCGCTGCCCCCGCTGACCGCGCAGGTCTTTGTGGTCCAGGCCGACGCGCCCGAGACGTCGCACGTCCCGAGGAGCGTGCCGTTCTGACTGTCGAGGTGGAGCTCGATCTTCGCGTCGCCGGCTGCGGACGATACCCGCGCCTCGAAAGAGGTCACCCCGTCCAGGAAATCGACGTCCTTCACCTTGATGTAGTCGCCATTGCTGATGGACGTGACGTTCATGCCGGCGCCGGTGTCGGTGCACACCTCGGTCTTGAGCCCGGACGAGAAGGCGATGGTCTCGGCCTCGACTTGCTCGAACGGATTCAGCGTGTCGACGGCGGACGGTCCGTTCGTGGACATCATGATCTTCGGAATGCTGCCGTCGGCGCCGTAGGTGAACTCCTCCACGCAGACCGAGCGCTTGAAGTCACTGCCGCCCGGCAATGCGCTGTTGTGATAGAAGAAGTACGAGTGCCCCTTGTAGTCGACGATGCCGGCGTGGTTGGTGTAGGTCCGGCCAGCGCCCATGATGTCGCCGCGGACGGTCCAGGGCCCGGTCGGGCTGTTGCTGGTCGCGTAGCTGATCTTCTCGGTCCCGGCGATGGCGGCGTAGACGAGGTAGTACAGCGACCCTCGCTTGTGGAGCCACGGCCCCTCGGTGAAGCCGTTCAACGGCACCTCGGTGATGCTTCCCGAGGTGCTGATCATGTCCGAGTTCAGCTTCACGTGCCGGAGCTTGGCATTCCCCCAGTACATGTGGGCCTGTCCATCGTCGTCGACGAACACCGTCGGGTCGATGTTGCCGCCTCCGGGCGCCACGGCCAGCTCCTTTCCCAGCGGGTCCATGAACGGGCCTGCCACATTGTCCGATACGCCAACGCCGATCTTCGCGCCGCTGTTGTTGTTCAGCGGCACGTACAGATAGTACTTGCCGTTCCTGGCGATACCCTGCGGCGCCCACGCATTGTCGGTTCCCCACTTGAAGCTCTTGTAGCCCGCCACCGAGCCGTGGTCCCTCCAGTTGACCATGTCCGTGGTGGAGTACAACCTCCAGTCGTTCATGGTGTAGAAGTTGTTCACCGTGACGTCCTCGTCGTGGGACGTGTAGAGGTACAACCTGCCTTCGTGCACCATGGGCGCGGGGTCGGCCGTGTAGAAGGTCTGTACGATCGGGTTGTCCGCCCGAGCGGGGGAGGGGATCGCGGCGACGAGGCCCAGCGCCATCGCCGACAGGGTCATTCTTCTTGCTCGGTAGAACGTTGTATTTAAGCGCACGTTGAATCCTCTCGCGAGCGAATTGCCGGCGCCCCGCACCCCTGGTGCTGACTCGACGGAGGCGCCATCAATGAGAGGATGGCCCGCGCAAAGGCACGCAGGACGACCCTCCAGGGCAAAGAACAAGTATACCCTTTCGAAATGTGAACGATCACATTCCTGGTGTCAAACCCAATCGACCGGCCCGGCGGCATCCTCGATCCCGAAGGGAGGACATCGCTGGCGGGCTCATCCGGCGCGCCGCGTCACGGGGGGCCGGCGGGCGCCGGACCGCGGTGATCGCAGGCTCGATGCGCTCGATGCCGACCTGCGCACGGACGGCTGGCGCTCGATGGCGGCCTGCGCACGGACGGCCGGCGCTCGATGCCGCAGGCGGTCGGCTCCCTGGGTATCGCCTCTTGTGCGCGACGACTCGAGCGCGCGCTCCGGCCAATCACTGGCGCCATCATCGGCCGATTTGGATGGACGTTGTCGATGTGAACGGTCACATTTCGAGCTGCGATGGGGTTGTCGAGCTTGCCCTTTCACCGGATCAGGAGACGCCAGATGTCGATAAGCAGGAAGCTGATGGGGGCCATGATCATGAGCGTCGGCATCGGCTCTGCCGGCGGTTTTGCGGGCGCGGCATGGGCCGCGAGCGAGAAGGCGGATGTCCCCGCGTCCGTCGCCGAGGGGAAGGATTTCGGCTGCGGCGCAAAAGGACAGAAGGCCTGTCCGATGCAGGGCTGGATGAAGACGGTGATGCAGTCGGCGACCACGAGCGGCGACGGCGCGAAGATCGCGTCGGCGCTGGACTATGTCGCATCGAAGCCGCCGCCCGGGATGTCGAAGTGGGTCGCGATATCGAAGGAGGGCGCGGAGAAGGCCAAGAAGGGCGATATCGACGGCGCCAAGGCGAGCTGCAAGGTCTGCCATGATCTGTACAAGGCGGAGTACAAGGCGAAGCTCCGTGACGCCGCCTTCTGAGGCGCAGCGCTCTGCTCTCGCCTTTGTCGAGCGACAGCAACACTCGCTCTCCCGCGATCTTGCACCCTGAGCCAGCGCTCGAACGCGCGCAGCACGAGGCGGGCACGCTCGTGCTGAGCCTCCGAAGCTCGCGGTCCTTCAAACAACGCGCATGCCGCGGGGCCTGAGCTCGCGACCGCAGCCCGGGACCGGCGGAGCGCCCGCGATGCGCAACCATGCGCGAAAGTGAGCGAGGTTTCGCTCAACTACGCGCGCAGGTGAGCGAGGTTTCGCTCAACATGCCCACGCGCAGCTCCGAGGGCCCTCGTATCGTTCCCACGAGGCACGAAGCACCGGCAGGCGTGCGGCGGCCCCGGCCCGCCGGGAATGGCCCGAAGAAGCGGGGGGTTGATGCGCGGGCACCGGCCTTGCTCTGAGGGAGCAGCGAACCTTCACGAGGAGCTGCTCAGATGAAGAACACCATTCGCGCCGCGCTCGCCATCCTGTCTCTTGCCTCCGGCCTCCTGGCCGGCTGCGTCGTGGCCCCCGACGAAACGACCACTCCGGATGAGACGACCGCCGTGACAGAGGCGCTCGTGAACAACGGAGGCGGCGCTGGTTCGCTCGGTTGGTGGTGCGGCGACGACGGGACCTGCACGTGCGAGGGGGGAACGCTGTCGTCAGATTGCTGGGGGCTCTCTCAGTACTGCATCGACAGGTTCGAGTGTCGCATCAATCCGCCGTACCTGTGCTATTGCCACTGGAAGCTCGTGCGGCAACACCCTGGCGTCAAGACGACGACCGGGGTCGTCGGGAGCGGGACGGTCGGGGCTGCGATCAGTCCGTGAGTGCCCTGGGCGCGGTCGTGGCGCAGCGGCGCGCGCGAAAGGCAGGTGCGAGTCGGGTCGCCGATGCGTGCGGGGGCTGATCGTGTCCGGCTCGAGGCGAGCGGCGCGACCACCGGCGGCTGACGACCCACTCAGGGCAAAGCCGGAGGACGAGGCTTGACCGGGGGCGCTCACGCCGGTCCGCCCCTCCGCCGCCGAGATCGGGCCCGGCCAATGGCGAGGCGCCGATCGAGCGGCGCATCGAGAGAGGCGGGCGCCGGGGCGCGGTCGTGGTGGATGTCGATACCATTCCCCCCGCGCCCGACTAAGCTTGGCGCCGATGGACGAAAACTCTCCTCCCGAGCGGCGCGTCAAGAGAGGCGGGCGCCGGGCCGCGGTCATGGTCGACGTGGCCAAGCTCGCCGGCGTCTCGTACCAGACGGTCTCTCGGGTCCTGCACGACAGCCCCAACGTGCACCGGGACACGCGGGAGCGCGTGCTCGACGCGATCCGCCAGCTCGACTACCGCCCGAGCTCCGTGGCGCAGGCGCTCGTCACCGGGCGCTCGCGGACGTTCGGGGTGGTCAGCTTCAACACGACGCACTACGGCCCGGCGTCGACGCTCCACGGGCTCGAGACGGCGGCGCACGACGCCGGGTACGGCGTCAGCGTCGTCAGCCTGAAATCGCTCAGCCGCGCGCCGGTGGTGGATGCGGTGAAGGGCCTGTGCGATCAGGGTGTCGACGGCATCATGGTCGTCGCCCCGCTGCGGTCGGCGGTGGACGCGCTCCGCCACGTCACCTCGGACGTGCCGGTGGTCGCCGTCGAGGGGGGGCCGGACGATTCGGTCCCGGTGGTCGCCGTCGACCAGCACGGCGGCGCGACGGCCGCCACGCGCCATCTCCTCGACCTGGGTCACCGGACGGTGTGGCACATCGCCGGTTCGATCGAGTCGCTCGAGGCCGAGCAGCGCATCGACGGCTGGCGTTCGACGCTGGAGGCCGCGGGCGTCGAGCCGCCGCCTCTCCTGCGCGGCGACTGGAGCGCACGCTCGGGCTACGAGCTCGCCCCGCAGCTGGCGCGCACGCCAGGCGTCACCGCCCTGTTCGTGGCCAACGACCAGATGGCGCTGGGCGTGCTCCGCTACCTCCACGAGATCGGACGCGCGGTGCCGCGGGACATCAGCATCGTCGGCTTCGACGACATCCCGGAGGCGGCCTACTTCACGCCTCCGCTCACCACCGTCCGCCAGGACTTCTCCGAGCTGGGGCGCAGGTGCCTCCACTTGCTGCTCGGGCAGATCGAGAGCGGCCGCCGCTCCTGCTCGCGCGTCGTTGTCGAGGCCGAGCTGGTCTTGCGCAAGAGCACCGCCGCCGTCGCCCGGAGCCGATGAGCGCTCCAGCCTGCAAGCTTCGTCTGCGCGCATCCCCTCACGGATCAGAAACCCGCAATCGATCCGATGAGACAGTGGATATCCACCGCAGCCGTGAGGCGCTTGTCCTCGTCGGGGTATAGAGGGCTTTTGGCCTTGTCGTTGTCCGCCTCGGGAACCCATCCACGTGGCGACGGATTGTCGGCGATGAACCGCGCGGGACAGGTCGCGAGCGCGAGTATCCGGTGAAGGCCATCACGCCGCCCCGCGCGACCCGTCGCCGAAGAGCATCGCCCGCAGCGCCTCGGCCTCCCGCTGCGCCCGCGCCACGATGGGCATCAGCCCCACGAGGCAGTCGACCGGCACCTCCCGCACCAGGATCACCCCGTTCTGGCTGCGGAACACGCGCACGCCGCGCGCCCGGAGCCTCGCCGGGCTGATCTCGAGCATCACGTCGACCTTCGCGCGCTTGCCCACCGCGCTGCCCAGCGCGTCGGTGCAGTGGACATGCGTGCGCGCCGCCGGCCGGATCCCGTCGCGCGCGATGCCCCTCACGGCGTCCACGCTGGTGCCGTGCCAGATCGACGCGTCGCCGTGGACCTCCTCCCACGACGCCTCGAGGCCCGCGAGCGTCACCGGCATCCCGTCGCGCGAGTGCCCTTGCGAGGCGCGCACCCGGTCGCCGCGGATCTCGAGGCGGTTCTTCGTGTTCTTCTCCACCACCTCGTCGAGCACCGGCCGGGAGATCCGGAGCGCCTTGAGGACGTCGTCCACGGCCACCCAGCCGGCGTCGTCCATGGCGACGCCCTGCGAGGGCGCCGCGTGGCGGAGCAGCCAGGAGAGCTTCTTGCTCGTGTCGGTCAAGCGATCGCGGCCCATCGTCAAGCTCCATTCTCGTCTCGTGAGCCGGAGCCGCGGCCCGCGATCCGCGCGGGCACGCAGAGGCGCCTCCGGGAGGTCCCTGGACGGTGCAGGGACCGGGACCGAAACCGTGAAGGGAATCGGCACGAGGAAAGAATAGACGCCCGGCTATCATCCGGAAGAAGTATTTCTGGAGCCGCTATCGCGTTTCGCGATAGCTTGCCGCCATGCTCAACCTCGACTGGCTCGGCGCCTTCGTGGTCTTCACCGAGCACCTCAACTTCACGCGCGCGGCGCAGGCGCTCCACGTCTCGCAGCCGGCGCTCCACGCCCAGATCGGCAAGCTGGGCGAGGCGCTCGGCGTCACGCTCTACAAGCGGCGCGGGCAGCGGCTGGAGCTCACGGCCGACGGCAAGCGCGTCGCCGCGTTCGGGCGCGAGGTCGGCGAGCGGACGCGCTCTTTCCTCGACGTGCTCCGCCACGGCGAGAGCCGGGAGCCGGTGGTGCTCTGCGCCGGGGAGGGCTCGTACCTCTACCTGCTCGGCGAGGGGATCCGCGCCTTCTCCGCGCGCGCCGCCGCCCCGCTCCGGCTGCTCACGCGCGACCGCGAGGGCACGCTCGAGGCCGTCGCGGCGGGCGAGGCGCACCTCGGCGTCGCGCCGCTCGAGGGGGCGCCGGACGGGCTCGCCGCCGATCGTCTCACCGAGGTGGCGCAGGTCCTGGTCGTCCCCGACGGCCACCCGCTCGCCCGGAAGCGCCACATCCGGCTGCGCGACCTCGAGGGGGCGCGGCTCGTCGTCCCCGGCCCGTCGCGGCCCCACCGGGCCCTGCTCGCTCAGGCGCTGCTCTCGGCCGGTGTCCGCTGGGAGCCGGCGGTCGAGGCGAACGGCTGGGAGCTGATGCTCCACTTCGTCCAGCTCGGCGTCGGCATCGCGGTGGTCAACGCCTGCTGCCGCCTCCCCCGCGGCCTCGTCGCGCGCCCGCTGCCCGAGCTGCCGCGCAAGGTCTTCTATCTCGTCCGCCGGCGCGGCGGCGAGCTCCAGGGCGCGGCCGCGGAGCTCCGGGGCGCGCTGCTCGCGCACGCCGCGGCGTGGCAGGGAAACCATGCGTCGGACGCGTCGGGCGCGTCGGGCGCGTCGAGCGCGCCCGACGCCGCCCCGACGGCGCCCGCGCGCCGGCGCTGAGCCCCGCCATCGCTCTTCCTGGAGCCTGCCAGTCTCTGCCGGTCTCTCCCCGGACTCTGGCTTCCGGGCTCAGGCCGCCTTTCTCGACTTCTGCTTGCCCTGCTTCGCCTTCTTGCCGCCGGCGTCGTCCGGGCGGCTCACCAGCTTGGAGAAGTTGCTCGGCTGCCCGTCCGCCGTCTTCTCCTGGTACACGAAGGCGAGGTTCGACTCCTCGAACTTGTCGAAGAAGTCCTCCCACGAGATCTCCTCCAGCGTGTCTTCCCCGCTGTACCCTGGGAAATCGATGCGGAGGATACCAGGCTCACCGCCCTCCTCGGTGCTCTTCACCGTCGCCGGGCGGCCTCCGCGCGATTCGGCCCACTGGCGGATCTCGTCATGAACGATGGTCGTCTTCGATGAGCTGGCCGACATGGTCTTCCCTCCTGTGCTCGTGCATCGATGGCGCGGGGAACGGCAATCTGCATGCCAGAGGCCGATGAGAAGATCCGGGCACGCGATGGCCGACCTCGGCCATACCGCGGCTCCCTGGGCCGAGCGCGGCGCGCCGCGGAGCCCGTCGCGCTGCCGAACCACCGTGCCTTCGTGCATGCGGCGCGTCGAGGTCACCAGGCCGAGTCCGTGGTGAAAGCAGGGGATCTCTGCTGTGGTCGAGGATGGGCTCGGCGATGCAATTTGCCCCGCCTGCGGCGGAATGCTGCCGGCTGGCGCAGGCCGTCGTCGGAGATCGCGTTCCCCTGGAGCCGCTTGAATCTGAAGCAGACAGGCCGAAAGACTGCCTGCTTGAGTGCTGACAGATAGACTGCCTAACTAACAGAAACAGACCGACACGCGACGCGCGGCGCCCTCATGGAGGCACACGTGTACGCCGTGAGGGCACCCCGGTGGCGCTCGCCACGGAACCAGGCGTCCCCAGTGTAGCTCGCGCTCGATGGTACCCACGTGGGCCGGGCCAACCCGGTTGGGCGGCCGAGAGATCGAGAGAGCGCGTGTCGACGCGGGGGAGCCGGTCGTGCTACCTAGAATCGAGCGCCGCGATGCGCGCGCTGCCGAGGCCGAGGACGTGACCGCCGCGCACCATCTGCTCCTCCGGGTCGCTGTGATCGCCGTCGCCACGGCGACCGCCGCGACGGCGGGCGCGCGCCCGACGCGCCCCGCGCCGGCCGCCCCGCAGGTCCACCCGCTGCGCCCCGCGCCGGCGGCCTCGCCAGTGCGCCCGCCGCGCCGTGCGCCTTCCCCCTCGCCGGGGCGCCCGCCGCGCCCTGCGCCGGCCGCCCCGCAGGCCCTCTTGCCCGCGCCGGCCGCCCCGCAGGCGCCCCCGGCTTCGCCCGCCCCGCCGGCCCTGCCTGCCGCGGCTTCTCCCGAGCCCGCGGCCTGGCGCGCGCTCGTCGTGGGCGGCGGCCCGAGGCCGCCCATGAACCAGGTGGCCATCGAAGGGCACATTCGGTACTTCCAGTCGCTGCTCCCGGCCAGGGCGGAGCGGCGCGTCCTCTTCGCCGACGGGCGCCGGGGCACGCGGAGCGTGCAGTTCCTCGACGGCGACCAGACGCGCTACCGCGCGCCCAGGCTGCCGCGCATCGACGGGGCGACCACACGCCCGGGGTTCGACGCGATCTGGCGCAGGTTCGTCCACGCGCGCCCCGCCGACCCGTTGCTGCTGTATTTCGCCGGCCATGGGAGCCCTGATCCCGGGAACGATCTCGACAACAACGTATTCGACCTCTGGGGCGGCGGAGCGCTGTCCGTGCGCGACCTCGCTGCCCGCATGAAGGAGCTGCCCGCCGGCACTCCCGTCGTCCTCGTCATGGCCCAGTGCTACTCCGGCTCGTTCGCGAACCTCCTCTTCGAGGGCGGCAGGCCCGACGGCGAGCTGGTCGAGCGCGACATCGTCGGCTTCTTCGCGGCGACCCGGGACCGCCCGGCGTCGGGCTGCACGCCCGAGATCGACGAGGCGGATTACACCGATTTCAGCAGCTTCTTCTTTGCAGCCCTCTCGGGCGTCGATCGCCTCGGGAAGCGCGTCGACGGCGCCGATTACGACCGGAACCAGCTCGTGGGCATGAACGAGGCGTTCGCGTACGCCCTCCTCCACCAGGAGACGGGCGATGTGCCGGTCGCGACGTCCGATGTGTTCCTGCGCCGCTTCGTCAACAAGCCCGATCACGAGACCATGGCGACGCCCTATTCCAGGGTCCTCTCGTGGTCGACCCCGGCGGAGCGGGCCGCGCTCGAGGGGCTCTCGGACGCGCTGGGCCTCCACGGAGAGCACCGCCTCCGGGCCGCCTACGATCGCGAGTTCGGGCCCCGGGCGGGCAGGAGAGACGTCGAGGACGTGGACTCGGCCCACCGCCTGCGGTTCATCCGGCTCGCCAAGAGCGTTGTGCTCGCGCGGACGCTGCGGCAGAGCGGCAACCGCGCGCGGATCGAGCGCTTCGAGCGGCTGCGCGCCGCCGAGGCGCGCAATCCGCTCGTCGAGGTCAGGGCGGCGAGCCAGGCGCGACAGGACGGGCGGCGGCGCGCCGCCCGGTGATCCCGGGTTGGCCTCGCCCGCCTGCCCAAGGTGCTATCGGGCCACCGGACAGCCGCGCTCGCCGCGGGGCGAGGCGCGCGTGCGCGCGTCATGACGCGCGGCTCTCGTCCCGCAGCATCGCGATCAGATCGGTCGCGCCAGGGTCGATTCCCATCTGTGTGAGCAGGGTGGTCACCTGACCGCGGTGATGGGTCTGATGATTGAAGAGGTGCCCCAGGGACCACCAGAGCGGAGAGGTGTAGACCGTCCCGCTCCGCGTGTACGTCAGGTCGCCCGCGAGCGCCCGGTCATCGATCTCGTGCACCCAGGCGAGGATGTCTGCGTCCGTCCTGGCGCGCTCGCGGGAGAGATCGCCGAAGTCCGCGTAGAGCTCCTGCGAGAGCGCGGTGATCTCGATGGCCTTCCCGCTCGGATCGCGGGAGGTGAACCGCTCCGCGCCGCCGGTGAAGCGCCCCATCCACGTGCGGTCGGCGAGCAGGATATGGTTCAACGTGCCGTGGATCGACCGGAAGAAGGCCCCGCGATCGCGCTTGCGCTCCGCGTCGTCGAGCTTGCCGACCAGCGCAAAGAGCTTGTCGTTCATCCACAGGTTGTAGCGAGCCAAGGCGCGGTACTGGTCGATCCAGCTCATGAGCGACTCCTCGTGGTTCGAGAGCAGGCGCGAACGCTACCACGCCCGCTCCCGACGGCGAAACCCGGCCAGCACGGCCGCTATCACCGCGGCGTCACGGCCGGCGCGCCACCCCCGGGACCGCGCGCCTAGGGCGCATCGCCGCCATCGCGCGCAGCCGTCGAGATCGCGCTTGCTTGGTCCGTTATGGCGGACTATTGTCCTCGATAACAGACGCGTGGTGCTCGGGAGAGACCCTCCAGTCGGACCCGTCTTTCGCCGATCTCCACCTCCTCTCCCAAGGAGCCATGATGGTCAGCCTTTCGCTCGATTCAGCTGTCCTGGCCGAGACGTACGATCGCGTCAGCGATCGGCAGTTCAACCACGGAAAGCTGCTCATCGAAGATCTCCAGATTTCCCCGGGCGAGCGGGTCCTCGACGTCGGGTGTGGGACGGGCCGGCTCGGGGCTTACGTCGCCGATCGGGTCGGCGCCTCCGGCGCGGTGGCCGGCGTCGATCCGCTGCCGCTCCGGGTCGAGCTGGCGAACGGGAAGCGCCGGCCGAACTTCCGCGCCAGCGTCGGCCAGGCCGAGGATCTCTCACAGTTCGCCGCCGGGAGCTTCGATGTCGTGTTCCTGAACAGCGTGCTCCACTGGCTGCCCGAGAAGCTCGGCCCGCTGCGCGAGGCGCGCCGGGTGCTCAGGCGGGGAGGGCGCCTCGGCATCAGCTCGGCCGCCAGGGAGCGCCCGCACGAGTTCGAGCGGGTGATCGAGGGTGTGCTGTCGTCTCTCGGCCTGACCGGCACCGCGGAGACGCTCGGCAGCACGACCTACAAGGTGACCTCGGACGACCTGACGAGCACCCTCCTGCTCGCCGGCTTCGAGGATCCGAGGCTCCAGATTCGCTCCTTCACCGACCATTTCGCCGACACGGACGACGTTGTCGCGTTCTACCTGGCCAGCTCGTTCGGCAATTTCCTGTCTGACCTCGATCCGGCGAAGGCCGCGCGGGTCAAGGCGGCGCTCGCGGCCGAGCTCGAGCGCCGCCGCGCGCCGGAGGGGATCCGGCTGCAACGTCACCTGATCTTCGCCGTGGCGCGCGCGAAAGGCTGACTTCGATTGCCGGGCCTGTTCGATGATCTCAGCACTTCCAGCACCCGCTTCACCGTCAGGCGGAGGTCCCTGATGCACGGCTGCCCGTTCATGCGGCCAGGGTGCGCGGTGATCCGGTCAAAATTTCGCATGGTCTGAGGATCTCCCGCGGGAGGATACACCGGCCGGGACGCGCCGTCCTCGCCTGAGCCGGCGGAGGCTGGCAAGCTCGGCAACCAGCGGCCAGAGGCGACGGGCCGGCAGGCGCGAGCTCTCCAGAGCCCTCTCCGAGGTAGCGCACGCCGGTTGCGTGGTCGCGCGCCTCTGCGAGGATACGGCGCCGGCAGGGGAGGGGAGCCCGGTGAGCGACCGCGCGCGCTCGACGAGGACCGATGCGCGCCGAGGAGCGCCGAGGAGCGCCGAGCCCGCCGCTCGGAGGGCAGGTGAGCGAACGACTCGACGTAGAGGTGCTGAGCCGCCGCGAGGAGCTCGAGGCGCTGCGGGAGCCGTGGAGCGCGCTGTGGCAGCGCTGCCCGGCGGCGACGGCGTTCCAGCGGCCGGAGTGGCTGATCCCGTGGTGCCGCGCGCTCGGGCCCGAGGAGGTGCTCGCCCTGGTCTTCCGGTCGGACGAGGGGCTCGTCGGCCTCGCGCCCCTCGCGGTTCACCGCATCGGCGACGAGCGCGTCGTCGCGCTGCTCGGCGCCGGGATCACCGATTACAACGATGTCCTGGCCGCGTCCGGGTACGAGCGCGCGGTCGCGGGCGCAACGCTCGCTTGCCTCGAAGAGCGCGCCGGCGCGTGGGACGTCGCCGATCTCCACGACCTGCGCGCGTCGTCGCCGCTGCTCCTCGCCGAGGCGCCCCCCGGCTGGTCGGACGAGGTCGAGAAGCACGAGGCGTGTCCGGCGGTGATGATCCCCGAGGGCGCCGCGCCGGACGAGCTGTTTCCGCCGGGGATGCGCGCGCGCGTCGCCCGAGCGCGGAAGCGGCTCGCGCGGGCCGGAGACCTGCGCCTCGACGTGGCCGACGCGGCGAGCGTGGACGAGCTGCTCGACGCGCTGTTCGCGAACCACAAGGCGCGCTGGCGCTCGCGCGGCGAGGGGGGCGTGCTCGACGAGGCGCTCCGGCCGTTCCACCGCGAGGCCGCGCGCGCGCTGTGCGCGCGGGGCGCGCTGCGGCTCTTCGGCCTGCGGCTCGACGGGCGGATCATCGCGTCGCTCTACGGGTTCGCCGAGCGCGGCGGGCTCGCGTCGTACATCACCGGCTTCGATCCGGAGCTCGCGTGGTACAGCCCGGGGCTCGTGATGCTCGCCAGCGCGATCGAGCACGCGGCGCGCGAGGGCGCGCGGACCGTGGACTTCCTCCGCGGCCGCGAGCCGTACAAGTACGACTGGGGCGCCGTCGACCACTGGACGTTCCGCCGGCGGCTGCGGCGCCGGGGCGCGCGCGGGCCCGGGCGAGAGGTCGGGGAGGGCGAGGGCGCGGTGCAGGCCGTGATGTCCGGCGAGGCGTCGCCGGAGGTCGGCCTGGTGCGGCTGCTCGGCGCCGCGGGGGACCTCGCGGCCGCGGCGCGCGCGATCGACGCCGCGCACGCCGCGCGGCCGGCGGCGGGGGAGCGGGCGGCGCGCCTCGAGGCGCTGCGCCGCTGCCTGGACGAGCGGCGCGCCGCGTGCGCGACCGTGGCGGCGATGCTGGGCGCGCACCGGGACGCGCGCCTCGCCGGGGAGGACGCGCGGGGGGCCTGCCACTCCGCCGCGCGGCTGTTCGACGAGCTCTGCGAGCGCTCCGAGGAGGCGAGCGTCGCCGCGTACTCGCTCGGCGATCCGGAGATCCTCGAGCGCGCGACGCGGGAGGTGGTCGAGCTCCTCGAGCGGTGGGGCGCGATCGGGGAAGACCGCGCGATCCTGCAGATCGGCTGCGGGATCGGCCGCTTCGAGGCGGCGCTCGCGCCGAGGGTGCGCGAGGCGTGGGGGCTCGACGTCTCGCCGCGCATGATCGAGGCCGCGCGGCGTCGCTGCGCGGGGCGCTCGAACGTCGTGCTCGCGGTCTCGTCGGGCGTCGATCTGGGCGACGCTCCGTCGGCCCGCTTCGATCTCGTGTACGCGGTCGACTCGTTCCCGTACGCCGTCGCCGCGGGCGCGGAGGTCGTGGATCGGCTCGTCGCGGAGGCGCGCCGGGCGCTGCGGCCGGGCGGGGAGCTCGTCGTCCTCGGCTACTCGTACCGCGGCGACCCCGCGCGCGACGCGGCCGACGTCGCGCGGCTCGGGGCCCGCCACGGGTTCGACGTCCTCGCGAGCGGCGAGCGGGCGTTCTCGCTGTGGGACGCGCGGGCGTACCGGCTGCGGAAGAACGACCACCGGTGAGGCGCGCTCGTACCGCGACGTCACGCGGGAGAACGACACAAGGCCGACCGAGGACGAGGCCTGTCGGAATCCTGCCGGCCCGGCGGTCCAGCGAGGAAGAAGCGCTCGCGCGCGCACGTAGCAATCGACACAAGGTGCTTGCCATGAAGACATCGATCCACGGTGCGTTTGCTCTCCTCCTGTGTTGCCTGACCCTCCCCGCGTGTGCCGCCGTCGGGCTCAACCCCGGCGCCGAGAAGGTCATCGTCACCAAGCAGTCGGCCCCGCAGGGGTGCCGGTTCCTGGGGACGGTGATCGGCGAGCAGGGCGGCTCCGTGTCTGGAGCGTTCACCAGCAATGCGAACCTGCAGGAGGGCGCGGTCAACGACATGAAGAACAAGGCCCATGACCTGGGCGGCAACTACGTGGTCCTGGAGAACACGAACGCAGGGACCACCCTCTCCGGCGACCGAGACAGCATCTCTGGCCAGCAGACCGACGTCACCCACATGGGCAACGCGTACAGCTGCCCGCCGCAGCTCGTCGGCCTGTAAGGCGCTCCGATCTCGCGAGGTCGCCGCGGCGATGGTCCGCGGCGCGAGGCTCCCGAAGGCGCCGCCGGCGGGGGCCTCATGGCCTCTGGGCCGCGCGGCCCGTCCGGCCGCCGCCGGGGAGGCGCTCTCGATCAGGTGAACCGATCCGGAGCGGTCCGACCGCAACGCGGCGGGCCGGGGCTCATCCAATGTCGACGAAGGGCTGGCGGAGCGTCGCCTCGGCGGGGTGCCCGCCGGTCGACCGTACGGCCTGCGCCAGCCGTCGGGATGGCTCCACGGTCGGGCGCGGCCGCTGCCGCGCGTCGATCCGCGCCGAGGGGCCTGCCGCAGGGGGAGATGAAGAGATGGAGATGTCGTTGTCCAGGCGTACGGCCGCAGAGTTTCTCGGAACGTTCTGGCTCGTGCTCGGCGGCTGCGGGAGCGCCGTGCTCTCCGCGGCGTATCCCAGGCTGGGGATCGGCTTCCTCGGCGTGGCGCTCGCGTTCGGGCTCTCCGTCCTGACGATGGCCTACGCGGTGGGCCACATCTCGGGCGCGCACTTCAACCCCGCCGTGACGCTCGGCCTGATCGCGGGCGGGCGCTTCCCCGCGCGGGACCTCCTGCCGTACGTCCTCGCCCAGATCGCCGGCGCCATCGTCGCCGCCGGGATCCTCTATGCGATCGCCAGCGGCGCCGCCGGGTTCGCCGTGCACGCGGGCTTCGCGTCGAACGGCTATGGCGGGCGCTCGCCCGGCGGATACTCGCTCTTCGCGAGCCTCCTGACCGAGATCGTCCTCACGTTCGGCTTCGTGATGGTGGTCCTCGGCGCGACCGATCACGGCGCGCCGCGCGGGTTCGCGCCGATCGCCATCGGGCTCGCGCTCACGCTGGTTCACCTCATCGGGATCCCGGTCACGAACATGTCGGTGAACCCGGCGCGCTCCACCGGTCCTGCCCTGTTCGTCGGCGGAGGGGCGCTGTCTCAGCTCTGGCTCTTCTGGCTCGCCCCGCTCGCCGGCGGCGTGCTCGCGGGCGCCCTCTATCCGGTGCTCGTGGGTCCGAGGCCGGGCCGGGCCGTCGTCACGTCGCCGCCCGCAATCTGACGAAGCAGACGAAGCAGACGAAGAAGACCAGGCAGACGAAGCAGACCAGCCAGACGAGGCCGACGAAGGCGCCGGCGGATACGCCGCGCGAGCGAGCGAGCTGCCCCTTGGCGGTGCGCTCGGCCGCGCGGTAGTCTCGCGCCGCCATGTCCGTGCTGGAACGCATCTGGGATCGCGCTGAGGTCACGCTGGCGGCGGTGGTATCGCTGCTGTTCGGGGCCTCGTTCGGGTGGAATTGCGGCGTCAACAATCAGGTCGTGTACATGCTCGGGTCGCTGCGGCTCGTGCACCCCGACATCCTCGCGCGGGACTGGTTTGCGACCAGCACGACCCACTATCACCCCGCGTTCAAGTACCTGGCTGCCGGGCTCCTCGCGCTCAATGAGAAGGGGTGGGGCGTCGGCATCGCCCAGACCGTGGTCATCGGCGTCGGCACGACAGCCGTCTACTTCCTGCTGCGCGCCCTCGTCGATCGCCGCCACGCGCTGCCCAGCTTCCTCCTGCTCGTCGCGTTCGCCACGCTCACGCGCACCTGGGGTCCCTGCGATACCTACGTCTTCGATTTCATCCTCCAGCCCTCGTCGCTGGGCTCCGCGGCGTTCTTGATCTCGGTGCCCCTCTTCGTGCGGGGCCAGTGGCTCGCCTCCGGCATCGCGCTCGCTGCGAGCGGCCTCTTCCACGCCAACTACCTGATCCTCTTCTTCGGCGCCTACGCGCTCGCGCACCTCGGGCTCGGCGTGCGCGACCGGAGAGAGCTCTTTCACCGCGCCTCGCGGCAGCTCCTGCCGCCGCTCGCCGTCCTCGCGCTCTTTGCGCCGATGATCCTCGCCACCGCCGGGGCGAAGGACGCGAGGCTCGCACAGGAGATCTACACCACCATCCGGGCCCCTCATCATTTCGTCATCCAGGGCCGCGAGCGCGAGTTTTTCGGCTTCATCGCGTGGCACCTGCTCGGGCTGGGCGCGGCCCTGCCGCTCACAAGGAACCGCAAGAGCCCTGCGGCGAGGCTGGTCACCCTGATCCTCGCGCTCGTCCTCGTGATCTGGACGTGCGTCGGCCTCTCGGCCCTCGCGGGGCTGCGCCCCGTCACGCAGCTCTTCGCGTGGCGCGTCGCCCCGCACGCGGAGCTGCTCCTCACGGCGCTGGGGTGCGCGGGAGCGGTGCGCGTCCTCCTGGAGCCCTCCGCCGGGCGTCGCTACGGCGTCACCGCGATGGCCCTGATCGTCGGCGGCCTCGGGGTCCTCGCCCTGTACGGCAGCGTCGAGAAGTCCGCGCGTGTCCCGGCGCTGGCCGTCGGCGTCGTGGCCGCCGCCGCGCTGTCCCGGCTCGCCTCGGAGTCCGCCCGGCGCTTCGCGCCCGAACCCGGCCTCGCGCGCGCCCGCGCGCTCTGGCAGCGCGGCGGCGCGCTCGTGGGGCTCGCCGGCGCGCTCGCCGTCCTGCTCGTCTTTCTCGTGCCGAAGCTCAAGGAGATCCGCCGGCACTCCAGCGTCCTCTCCGGCCTGCGCGCCGACGAGCGCGCCCTGTACGCCTGGATGCAGGCAAGCACCCCTGTCGACGCGATCTTCCTGACGCCGCCGGAGAGCGAGAAGATGCGCTTCCACGGGCAGCGGCCGATCGTCGTCGACTGGAAGTCGAACCCCATCGTCCCGGCCGACGTGCTCGAGTGGCTCCGCCGGCTCGAGGCCGTCACCGGGCGCAAGGTCCGCGGCCAGAAGGATCTGGACGGCTATGACAGCCTCGACGAGGCCCGCGTCCGGACGCTGCGGGAGCGTTATGGCGTGGATTACGTCGTCTTGCGCCGCGGCCAGAACAAGGCGATAGACCGCTACAAGACCGTCTATTCCAACAGCGGGTTCACCGTGCTCGACGTCCGCGAATAGCGGATCTCGGCCTGGGGCGCCGCGCCCGCCTCGCGCGGCGGCGCCCGGTCCACGCTCTGGTCGATGATCGTGAGCGGGCGCCTGCGCACCTGCTGGTAGATGCGGCCCACGTACTCGCCGATGACCCCCAGGAACAGGGCGTTGATGCTCAGCGAGAGCAGGATGAGCAGCGTCGTCGTCGCGAAGCCCGCAGGCCAGTCCGCGCCATAGATGACCCTGCCGACGGCGTAGCCCGCGATCGCGAGGAGCGTCAGCGCCGAGACCACGAGCCCCGTGTAGGTCGCGACCCGGAGCGGCACCGTCGAGTGGCTGAGGATGCCGTCGAGCGCCAGCCCGACGAGATCCTTCATCCGGAACTTGCTCTCGCCCCGCTCCCGCGCGGCCCGATCGTAGGCGATGCCCGTCTGCTTGAACCCGAGCGTGGCCAGCATCCCGCGCAGGTAGGGCTTCGTGTCGTCGACCTGGCGCAGCACCTCGAGCACCCGGCGATCCACCAGCCGGAAGTCGCCCGCGTCGTGGGGCAGGTGATCCTCGCTGAGGAAATCGATCAGGCGGTAGAACACCCGCCGGAGCAGGGTGATCCGATAACCCTCCTTGCGGCTGCGGCGGATCCCGTAAACCACCTGGGCGCCCGCCTCCCATTCCTTCACGAAATCGAGGATGAGCTCCGGCGGGTCCTGCAGGTCGCAGTCGATCTGCACGGCCGCGTCTCCGCGCGCCTTCATGTACCCCGTGTAGATGGAGCGCTGGAAGCCGAAGTTGCGAGAGAAGCGGAAGACGCGGACCCGCTCGTCCCGCGCCGCCAGCTTCACGAGCTCGTCGAAGGTCCCGTCGGTGCTCCGGTTGTCGGTGAAGACGAGCTCGAAGTCGTACCGATCCGCGATGCGGCGCATCACCGCGGCGACCGCCTCGTACAGCGGGGCCACGTTGCGCTCCTCGTTGTAGACCGGCACGACGATCGAGATCAGCCTGCGCCCGCTCTCCGCGTCGCTCACGGCGCCCTCTCCGCATCGGCGGCCTCGATCATGCGCCGCACCCCCTCGTCGAGCGCGATCCGGGGCCGCCACCCGGTCGCCTCCGCGAAGTGGGATGGATCACCGACGATCCACATGGGCTCGCCGTCCCGGTAGGGGAGGCGCCCGAGGCCCAGGTCGTCGCCGGGCCAGCCAGCCGCGCGCGCGACGCGCTCGGCCACCTCGCGGACGCGCACCGGCGCGCCCGAGCACACGTTGTACGCGCGGCCGGACTCGAGGCCTCTCGACGTCGCGGCGGCGATCAGCGCCTCGACCACGTCGTCGACGTAGGTGAGGTCGCGCGCCTGCGCGCCCGGCGTCAGGGCCGGCGCCTCGCCCGCCCGGAAGCGCGCGATGAGGTGAGGGATGAGGCGCGAGGGGCCCTCGCCCGGGCCGTAGACGCCGAAGAGCCGCAGCGCGACGAAGGGGATCCGGAGCCGCGCCGCGACGGCCTTGCCGCAGAGGTAGGCGGCCGCCTTGGCCGCGCCGTAGACGCACGCCGGATCGAGCGGGTGATCCTCGCGGAGGCGCGCGGGCTCCTGGGCCGGGGCGTACTCGGAGCACGAGCCCGCGTGGAGGAAGCGCGCCGGCCGGTGCGGCTCGATCTCCGCGAGCGCCGCGAGCAGGCGCGTCGTCAACCCCACGTTCCCGTCCACAACGAGCTCCGGATCCCGCTCGCTCGGGCTCACCCCGGACGCGGCCAGGTGAAAGACCACCTCGGGCCGGATCGCCGCGACGGCCCGCGCGAGCTCCGGCGTCGAGAACGACGCGACGGGCAGGACCTCCACCCCGGCGATGTCCGCGAGCCGCGCCCGGCGGGGGCTCTCCGCGCGGACGATGCACGCCGTCCGCGCGCCCGTCGCCGCGAGCCGCGCCGCCAGCGCCGCGCCGATGAACCCCGTGGCGCCGGTGACGAGGACCGCACCGAGCCCGGCGCTCATGCGAAATCGACCCCGTACGCGCGGATCTGCGCGTCGAGCTCGGCGCGGCTCGACGCGGGGTCGTCGAGGTACGCGCGGTACCAGCGCGCCGTCAGCGCGACGGTCTCGTCGAGCGTGAGCCGCGGCGTCCAGCCGAGCCGGGCGCGCGCCTTGCTGATGTCGAGGTGCAGCAGCTGCGCCTCGTGCGGGCCGGAGCGGTGCTCGGGCGGCACGAGCCTGAGCTCGCCGCGCCCGAGCTGCTGGATGAGCCGCTCGGCGACGCCGCCGACCGCGCACGTGTCGCCGTCGCGCGGCCCGAAGTTCCACCCGCCCTCGTGGGCCGCGGGCGCCTCGCACAGCCGCCGCGCGAGCAGGAGGTAGCCCCCGAGCGGCTCGAGCACGTGCTGCCAGGGCCGGGTCGCGAGCGGGTTGCGGATGACGATCGGCTCCCCGGCGGCGACGCCGCGCACGATGTCGGGCACCAGCCGATCCTCGGAGAAGTCGCCCCCGCCGATGACGTTCCCCGCCCGCGCGGACGCCACCGCCGCGCCGCTGCCGGAGAAGAACGAGCGCCGGTAGGCCGCCGTGACGAGCTCGGCGCAGCCCTTGCTGCTGCTGTACGGGTCGTGCCCGCCCATGGGCTCGTCCTCGCGGTAGCCCCAGACCCACTCGCGGTTTTCGTAACACTTGTCCGAGGTCACGACGACGACGGCGCGCGCGGAGCCCACGCGCCGGCACGCCTCGAGCACGTTCACCGTCCCCATCACGTTGGTCGCGAACGTCTCCGCGGGCTCGCGGTACGAGCGCCGGACGAGCGGCTGGGCCGCGAGGTGCAGCACGATCTCCGGCCGGTGCTCCTCGACCACGGAGAGCAGCGCCGGCAGATCCCGCACGTCGCCGGTCACGGACGTGACGTCGCCCGCGATGCCCGCGAGCTCGAACAGGTTCGGCCGCCCCTCCGGCGGCAGCGAGAAGCCCACCACGCGCGCGCCCATGAGCGTCAGCCAGCGCGAGAGCCAGCTGCCCTTGAAGCCCGTGTGCCCGGTGACGAGCACCGCGCGCCCGGCGAAGAACGAGGCGCCGCGACCGGTCATGCCCAGGTCTTCCACGGCGCCTTGCCGGACTCCCACAGCGACTCGAGGAGCCGCTTCTCCCGCAGCGTGTCCATCGGCTGCCAGAAGCCGTCGTGCCGGTACGCCGCGAGCTGGCCCTCCGAGGCGAGCCGCTCGAGCGGCTCGCGCTCGAGCACGGTGGTGTCGTCGGCCATGTACTCGAGCGCGCGCCGCTCGAACACGAAGAAGCCGCCGTTGATCCAGCCCTCGCCGGACTGGGGCTTCTCCGAGAACTCGCGGACGAGGTTGCCCTCGAGAGAGAGCCCGCCGAAGCGCGCCGGCGGGCGGACGGCCGTGACCGTCGCGAGCTTGCCGTGGGACTTGTGGAACTCGACGAGGCGGCGGATATCCACGTCGCCCACGCCGTCGCCGTAGGTGCACATGAAGCGCGGGCCGTCGAGCCACGCGTCGAGCCGCCGGAGCCGGCCGCCCGTCATCGTGTTGAGCCCGGTGTCCACGAGGGCCACGGTCCAGTCCGGCGCGGCGCTCCGGACGAAGCGCTGGGCGCCGTCTCGCAGATTCACCACGTAGTCCGCGCTGCGAACGTAGAAGTTGTGGAAGTAATCCTTGATGACCTCGCCCTTGTAGCCACAGGCCACGACGAAATCGTTGAACCCGTGGTCCGCGTAGATCTGCATGATGTGCCAGAGGATCGGATACGGGCCGATCTCGATCATCGGCTTCGGGCGAGCCTCGGTGTGCTCGGCGAGCCGGCTTCCGAAGCCTCCGGCGAGCAGGACGACCTTCATGGGTTCCATGGGGCGCCGGAGGATAGATCAGAACGAAAGAACTTACACGGCGCGAACCGTGCGCGATGGTGCTTCGCTACCTCGGGCAGCGGGGCCGTGGTAGACGCGGCCGCATGAGCATGGCGAAGCCGGCGTCGCTGCGAGGCCTCTTCCGGTCCCGGAGCCTGCAGAGGCATCGCCTCGCGATCGCGGCGTCGCTCCTCGTCGCGCTCGGCTGCGCGTGGGTGCTGCGCGTCGGGGGGCTGCCCGTCGTGCCGGACAGGGCCGCGTTCGCGGGCGTTTCGTGGTGGGCGCTGGCGCTGCACGGCGCGCTCTATGTCGCCGCGCTCTACCTTCGATCCCACCGCTGGACGTGGTTGCTCGCGCCCATCGAGCCCGTGCCGCTCCGGCGCGTCGTCGCCGTCTCCTTCATTGGTTATGGCGCGCTCGTGCTGATGCCGTTCCGCACCGGGGAGGCGGTGCGCCCGCTGCTCATCCGCCGCCGCGGCCTGTCCGCGTGGGCGGCGGCGGGCACGGTGGCCGCCGAGCGGATCATCGACGGCCTGTTCCTCAGCGCGCTGCTCCTCGCCGGGCTCGCGCTCGCGCGCCCCCGCGAGCCGCTCCCGGATCGGATCGGCGATCTCGCGGTCCCCGCCGCCGCCGTCCCGCGCGCCGCCTACCTGGCGCTCGCCGTCTTCGGCGCGGCGTTCGTCGCGATAGGCGTCTTCTATTTCCGCAGGGCCTGGGCGCGGCGCGCGACCGAGCGCGTGGTCGGGCTCGTCTCGCCGAAGCTCGCGGGCCGCCTGGCCGACGCCGTGGAGCGGGTCGCCTCGGGCCTCGGCTTCCTGCCCCGGCTCCGGTACACGGCCCCGTTCCTCCTGGCGACGGCGGGGTACTTCCTCCTGAACGTGTGGGCGATGCAGGTCGTGGCCTTCGGGTGCGGCCTTCTGCCCATCGACTTCCCGCGGGCGGCCGTCCTCGTCGGCGTGCTCCACCTCGGCGTCCTCCTCCCGAACGCGCCGGGGTATTTCGGCACGTTCCAGATGGCGGTCTATGCGGGGCTCTCGCTCTACCTCGCGCCGGAGGTCGTGATGGGCCCCGGCTCGGCGCTCGTCTTCTCGACCTACTCGCTGCAGGTCGGGCTCGTGGTGCTGCTCGGCGCGATCGCGCTCGCGGTGGAGGGCGCGCCGCTCAGCCAGGCGTTCGAGGAAAATCCGGCCGAGGACGTGAGGCCGCAGGGGCTACCCTCGCCGCCGGGCGCGAGCTAGGCTCGCCGCCCTTTCATGGCGCTCTCCTCCCACCTGCTCGATCGCGGCCATGCCGCCCTGTACGTCCTCTCCCAGCGCCTCGTCGGGGCCGACCTGGCCCGGCGCGCGTGCCTCGAGGCGCTCGATCTGCGCCCCGGCGATCGCGTGCTCGATATCGGCTGCGGCCCTGCGTACTACTTCGATCGCCTGCCGGCGGTCGACTACCACGGGTTCGACACCGACCGCCGCCACATCGCGGCGGCCCGCGCGCGCCACGGGGATCGGGCCAGGTTCTACGACGAGCCGTTCGGCGAGCTGCACGCGCGCGCGCTGGCCCCCTTCGACCGGGTCCTGATGCTGGGCCTCCTGCACCACGTGGACGACGAGGTGGCGAGCTCGCTGCTCTCGCTGGTCGCGCGCTCGATCCGCCCCTCGGGCCGCGTGATCACGCTCGACACCGCCTTCTGGGAGGGCCAGTCGTCGCTGGCGCGGCTCATCGCGAAGAACGATCGCGGCGACTACATCCGCACCCCGCAGGCGTTCCGGCGGCTCGCCGACCGGTCCTTCGCCCGGATCGAAGAGCGCTTCGTGGGCGACACCCTCAGGATGCCCGCCTCCCATTTCATGATGAGCCTCGAGGCGCCGCGGGTCGCGTAGCGTTCCGGGCGAGCCGCCGAGCTAGCCGCCGAGCCGGTCCCACGCGAGCTTGGCCGTGAGCGTGAGGCCGAGCGCGACGACGAACCACCGCACCTTCCTGGGCTCGATGCGGCGGGCGACCACGGCGCCGGCGAGCGAGCCGACCACCGCCGCCGCCATCATGATCGGCGTGGCGACCGCGTCGACCGCGCCCGCGAACAGGAACGCGAGCGCCGCCACGCCGTTGATCAGGCTCGCGAGCACCGTCTTGATCCCGTTCAGCCGGTGGATGTCCACGTCGCCCGCGAACGAGGAGAGCAGCGCGAGCATCATGATGCCGATGCCCGCGCCGAAGTAGCCGCCGTAGACGCTCACGAGGAACTGGAGCAGGAACACGAGCCACGGCCGGGAGGGCAGCGCGAAGCGCTCCGCGCCGGGATCCGCCGCGCCGCCGTTCGCGGAGGGCTTCGCCGGGCGCAGGTTCTGCCAGAGCAGGAGCAGCGTCGCGACGAGCACGAGCCCCGGCACCGCGGCGTCGAACACGCGCTGCGGCGTCACGAGCAGGAGCGCCGAGCCCACGACGCCGCCGAGCAGCGAAGGCAGGAACAGGACGCGGAGGACCCGGTAGTCCCGGGAGAGCTCGCGGCGATACGCCCACGCCGACGCGAGCGACGCCGGCGTGAGCGCCACGGCGTTCGTCGCGTTCGCCGCGAGCGGGGGCAGCCCCGCCGCGATCGCCGCGGGGAACGACACAAGCGTGCCGCCCCCGGCCACCGCGTTGATGGCGCCGGCCACGGCGGCGCCGCCGGCGAGGAGTGCCGCTCTGGTCAGATCCACGGCGCGAGATCGCCCGAGCCCCGCCGGCCTGTCAACCGGCGCGCTTGAGGGGGCGGGCGCGGCGCCCCTAGGATGGAACGGCGGCCGATCCTGGCGGTCGCTCCTCCTCGGAGAGCCGAGCGCCATGCCGCGATCCTTCCCGCACCTCCCCGCCGCGCTGCTCTCCGCCATGGCGTGCGCCGCCCTCGCGAAAGCGGCCGCCGGCGAGGGGCAGCCCGAGCGCGCGCGCGTCTGGGTGGCCGACGACGGCACGCGCGTCCGCCGGGAGGACGTCGGCCTGCCGCTCTCGCGCGGCGAAGGAAACGCGGTCTTCCGGCCCGGCGAGCCGATCCGGCTCGGCGCGCTCCGCGCGGAGGTCGTCGCCTTCCAGGTCGTCGTCGAGTCCGGCGCCGAGCCCGTGCGCAGCGTCACGGTCGAGCTCTCCGCGCTCGGCCCCGCGGCCGGCCCGGGCGCGCCGGCCAAGGCGCCGCCGGCGCCGCAGCAGCCCGCGCAGGGGCAGGGCGCCGCGCCCGCGGAGACGATCTCGATCCGCCGCTTCGTCGAGCACTACGTCGAGATCACGCAGCGCTCGCGCAACGAGCAGCGCCCCCGGGAGTCGCTCGGGTGGAGCCCTGCGGCGCGGCCGCCCGACGACGTTCACCTCGGGTTCCTCCCCGACGCGCTCATCCCGGTCGAGCTCGCGCCCCCCTGGGCGCCGTACCCGCTCGAGGTCGGCGCCCGCGAGACCCGGGCGGTCTGGATCGATCTCCACGTCCCGGAGGGCGCCCTCCCCGGCGCTTACGAGGGGAGGGTGGTGGTCGGATCGGCGTCGCACGGCGAGCTCGCGTCGCTCGATCTGAAGCTCGACGTCGCCCCGCCGGTGCTGCCGTACGGCGCTGTCGACTTCATCGCGTTCTACGAGGCCGATCGCGTCGCCGAGCGGGTCGGCGACGGGCCCGCCGTCGAGCAGCAGCTCTGGCAGCTGCTCCACGAGCACCACGTCGACGGCTTCGCGTCGGTCCGGAGCCCCGCCGAGGTCGAGCGGCTGCGCGCGGCGATCGACGGCTCGCTCTTCACGGAGGCGCGCGGCTACCGGGGGCCTGGCGCGGGCGTGCCGCCCGGGGCGGTGGCGCTCGGCGCCTATGGCGGCTTCGGCGATCCGGCGGAAGCGACCCTCCACCGCGTCGAGGCGGTTGCGGACCTCCTCCCGCCGGCGGTCGACGACGTGATGCTCTATGCGATCGACGAGCAGTGCGAGAGCCCCCGCGGGCCCGGCTGGCGCCGGCTGATCCGCGGCTCGCGCGTGTCGTCGCGCGTCCTCGTGGGGCACTCGTGCGGCGAGGTCCCTCCGGTGGAGCAGGACGTCGACCTCGTGCTCACGCCGGCGAACCGCTTCGACTCCACGTGGGCGCGGGCCGCGCGCGAGGCGGGCCAGCGGCTCTGGGTGTACAACGGCGCGCTGCCGCGGACCGGCACGTTCATGATCGACGCGCCGCTCACCGGGCTCATGGCCGACGGCTGGATCGCCGCCTCCCACGAGGTGGACCGCTGGTTCCTGTGGGAGACGGCGTTCTGGCACGACGGCAACCGCGGCGGCAAAGGGCCCATCGACCCGTTCACGGTCGCCGAGAACTTCCACAACCGCGACGGCGACGCGTGCCTCGGCGACGGCATGCTGCTCTATCCCGGGACGCAGCGGGGCGCGTTCTCCTCCCGATCCGTCGGCTTTCCCGGCGTGCTCCCCTCGATGCGCCTGAAGAGCCTTCGCCGCGGGATCCAGGACGCCGGCTACATCGCGCTCGCGAGGTCGGCGTCGCCCGGCGCGGTGGACGCGATCGTCAAGGAGGTGATCCCGGCCGCGCTCGACGAGGCGCTCGACAGCGCGCCCGCCGCGTGGAGCAGCGACGGCGCCCCGTTCTTCAGGGCGCGCTCCGCGCTGCGCGCCCTGATCCCGGCGGGCGCCTCGCTCGACGCCGCCGGCGTCCGCCGCGCGCTCGCCGAGGCGGCGGCAGCCCGCCGCGCGCTCGTCCCGCTCCCCCGCGCGGGCGGCGAGGCGGACAGCGCGGGACAGGCCAGCCGGTGGCCGTTCGGCCGGTGGAGCACGACGGCGCGGCTCATCGCCGTCGCCGGGCTGGGCGCCGCCGTGCTGGCGCTGGTCATCGGGCTCTACCGCCGGCGGAAGCCAGGGCGGGGGGCCGAGGGGCGCTGACCGGCGTACGCCTCGCTTGCGTGCCTGGCGGCTGCGCCCATATCCCACGAACCTGCACCCCGCTATGAAGAGCGGTTCTATTGCCGGCGGATGGAACGGCGTTGTGGGCTCGTCGGGCTCACGATGATCGCATGATGAGCTGCTGAGTCGCCTTGCGCTCGCCCACGACGGCGACCACCGTCTCGGAGGCGAGTCCCGCGGCGCCCTGCGACGTGCGGCGGATCGTGCCGAGCAGCGCCAACCAGCCGAGCTGGCTGTTCGAAATGGCGCGCTCGCTGATTCCGTCCACGCGGGCCAGCGTCTTGCGCGCGACCCGGAACATGCTGCGATCGATCCCCTCGAGCAGGTCGAGCGTGGCGCCGAGCCGCTCCTGCGTCTCGACGCGCACGTCCTCGAGGAAGCCGAACCCCGCGCGCACGACCTCTTCGACGACGCCGAGGCTGCCATCAACCCAGGTGGTGATCAGGCCCTCTTGCGGAACGCTGAGCTTCGCGCGTTCGGAACCATTGCTGCCGGCCGCGGCCTGGCCGGAGATGCTCTCGTCCATCTCGAACCCCCTTCCTCAAAATGGCGCGCAGGCCATTCGCCTGCTGCGAACCCACTATCAACAACTGAGTTCTCGGATGGGTTATCACAGGGCAACAAAGGCGTGAACTCTTTCTTCGTCATCTCGTCATCGCGATCGTGCCCTCTGGTGCTCTGGTCGGTCGCGTCCGTTGCTTCGTTGCATCTTGCGTCCGTCGCGTCCGTTGCGTCCGTTGCGTCCGTTGCGTCCGTACCCGGAGCCAGACGTGCCGCGCGGAGTGAGGCCGTGGCGACGCCCTCCCAGGCGTCCTGCCGAATCCGCCCTGTCTCGGTAAATTTCGCTGAAAACTCGCGATAAACGGCCAGCGCGTCGGAGACGTAAGCTGGCGGCCACCGAAGACCCTTGGTCCTTGGCAGGCGCGCTCCGGCTGGGTACGGTCCCGCGGTGCCCACGAGGCCCACGAAGATCGAGCGATTCCTGAGGGGAGCCACCTTGTCCACGCTGCTTGCCGCCTCCTGCGTCTCCGGCGCACCGCACGGCGAGGCGCCCTCCGCGCCGCCACCTGCTGAGCTCTTGGCCTTCGATCTGCAAGAAGGCCAGATAGACAACCATTTCTTCCGTCGTGGTCATATCGCCGCCCATCTCTTGACGACGTCGGGCGAGTCGCCGCGGCTCATCGTCGCTTTTCCGGCAGGCAACATGGGAATCGCGGTGTGGTTCGATGCTCTGCCCGCGCCGGTCGATCTCTCGGTGGAGGGGGACGTCTCTGACGTGGAGCGCGTGGAGCGGCCCGGCGTCATGCGCGGCGTGTCGGCGCTCCTCGCGAGCGAGGCGCCGGTGCTGCGTGTCCATCGGGTGCTCCTAGGGAGTGTCCGTACGCTCCGCGACGTGGGGCGCGACGCCGAGGTTCCGGCCTGGCTCGGGAACGACGTCGAGGCGTTCGCCTCGCAGCGGGGCGCGGCGATCGCCGTGCGGCGGACGATGCTGGACGGCGATCATCACCTCGAGCTGCTCATCGAGCCGCAGGACGGCACGACGGCCGCGCTCGGGGACGACGGCCGGATCGAGCTGGTGGCAGGGCCGAGCGGCCTCCGTGTCCGGGTGACGGCGCTCTCGGACGAGGCGCCGCTCACGCCGGTGCCCCTCGATGAGCTCGTGACGGAGCGCGCCAGCGACGATCCGCGCCACCGCCAGGCGCTCGGCTTCCTCGCGTACCGGGAGAAGCTGCTGGCCGGGTCCTGGCGTTTCCTTACGTACTTCGGCCGGGACACGTTGCTCGCGGTGAGGATGCTCCTGCCCGTCCTCGAGCCGGCGGTGGTCGAGGCGGGCCTCGGCTCGGTCCTCGATCGGCTGAGCCTGGCCGGTGAGGTCGCGCACGAGGAGGCGATCGGCGAGTACGCGGCGCTCATGCACCTCGATTCGGGCATCCCCGGGGCGCTGCGCGAGCCCGTCTACGATTACAAGATGATCGACGACGACTTCCTCCTCGCGCCGGTCGCCGCCGAGTATCTCCTCGGCAGCGCGGCCGGTAGGGAGCGCGCCGCCGAGTTCCTGTCGCGCCGGACGCCGGGGGGCGACACGTATGCGGAGGCGCTCGCGCGGAACGTGGCGCTCGTGCTCCACCTCGCTGCCCCGTTCGCCGAGACGGGGGATCCGATGACGTTGATCGGGCTCAAGGCGGGCACGAAGGTGGGCGAGTGGCGTGACAGCCAGGAGGGCCTGGCGGGCGGCCGGATCCCCTACGACGTGAACGCCGCGCTGGTTCCGGCCGCGCTCCGCGCGTCGGCGCGGCTGCTCGCGAGCCCGCTGCTCGGCGCGGACGCGGAGCGCGCCGGCCGGGCGGAGCGGCTCGCGCGCGCGTGGAAGGACGCCGGCGTGTTCTTCCGTGTGGAGCTGCCGGAGGACGAGGCCAGGCGGCGGGTGTCGTCCTATGCGGCGTCGCTGGGCCTGGACGCGGCGCCGGCGCTCGCGTCGCTCTCGGGGATGCTCTCGTTCCCTGCCGTCGCGCTCGACAGCGAGGGGAAGCCGATTCCCATCATGCACTCCGACGACAGCTTCGTCCTCCTGTTCACGGAGCCGCCGCCCGCTGCGCTGGAGGAGATCGCGGGCCGCCTGATCCGCCCGTTCCCGGCCGGCCTGCGGACGCCGGTGGGGATCCTGGTCGCGAACCCCGCGTTCGCGCAGGATCCGGCGATCCAGAGGGATTTCACGGCGGCCCATTACCACGGGACCGTCACGTGGTCGTGGCAGCAAGCGATGCTGGCCGCGGGCCTCGAGCGGCAGCTCGGCCGCGGCGATCTGCCGGCGCGCGCGCGGGGCGCGCTGGAGCGGGCGCGGAGCGCGCTCTGGGAGGTCATCGCGGCGACGCGCGAGGCGAGCACGCGGGAGCTCTGGAGCTGGGCCTTCGAGGGCGGCTGTTACAAGCTGGTCCCCTTCGGCGCGGAGCGATTGCATCACGACGAGTCGAACGCGGTGCAGCTATGGAGCACCGTGTACCTCGCGGTGCGCCCCTGAGCCGAGCGGCGGCCGGTTCCGCGTGTCACGAATCCCGCCGGGGATCCGTCTCGCAAACGAAGAGAGATTTCGACGCAAAGACGCCAAGAGCGCAAAGACGCAAAAACATACAAATCTGTTCTCTTTTGCGGCTTTGCGGCTTTGCGGCTTTGCGACTTTGCGTTGAAATCTCTCTCCCGATCCCTGGCCGGACCTCTGGCGGGCGGAAGTAGCGCTCAGGCCTTCGCGCCGGCGATCAAGTCCATCAGCGATCGCCGCTCCCCGCCACGATCGGCCCCTTCAATCGCCCCCAGCTCGACATCCGGCCGGATCCCCGTCCCCTGGATCGCCTCTCCCCCCGGCAGGACCATCCTCGCGGCCGCCGCGAGCACCGGCGCGTGATCCTCCGGATCCGCCGCGACCTTCAGCGCCGTCCCCTTCCCGTACGTGCGCTCCCCCGCCACGACCGCCCTCCCGTGCCACTGGAGGCAGCCGGCGAAGAGCTCCGCCGCCGACGCCGTCCCGCCATTCACCAGGATCCACAGCGGCGCGCGGCACGGATCCCGGTGGCTCGACCGGTACACGATCTGGTCGCCGTCCGCGTCGATCGCCCTCCCGAGGACGCTCCCCGGCTCCAGGAAGTCGCCCGCGAGCTCGAGGAATGCCCTCAGGTCCCCACCGGGGTTGTCGCGCAGATCCAGCACGAGCGTCTCCAGCCCTTCGGCCTCGAGCGCCCTCACCGCCGTGTGGACCCGGGCGGGCACGTCCAGCGAGAAGGTGCGGATCTTCACGTACCCGACCCCCGGCTCGAGCTGGACGCTCTCGACAGGCGACGCGCCGCCGCACGGGTGGAGCGACGCGACAAGCGCGTCCAGATCGGCCAGCATCGGGGCGCCGGCGGGCCGCGCGCCCCCGGCGCTGCCCCCGTTGTACGTGATGAAGACGTTGGTCACGCTCGGCAACACCTGGACGCCGATGAAGCAGTTGTAATTGTTGCCGGCCCTCGGAGAGAGCAGCGACGTGGCGGGGGCATAGTTGACGAAGACCCGCACGTTGCCGAACGTGTACTGGCCTGATCCCATGAAGGTCCAGTGCAGCGTGCCCAGCCAGTCGCCCATCGTGAGGATCGCGCGCGCCAGGAGGCTCAGCGCAGGCCCCATCGAGAACCACACGTTGAACGAGAACGGGAACTTCACCGCGTTCGGGTCGAAATTGGGGAACGGGAACGGGCCGAGCGCAGGCGACAGGCACACGTCGGGGTACCCGGCGCTCATGCCGGTACACTTGTTGTTCGCAGGGAGCATCGCGCCGGCCTCCTATCCCAAGAGGATCTGCTTGCCGTTCACCGTGACCGTCTCCTCGGTCAGGATCGTCGCGTTCTTCGCCTTCGTGAACGCCGTCTTCTCCACGATCGTGTGCGACTCGCTCGCCTGCACGCTCAGCAGCGCGCTCACCCGCTGGACCATCGAGGTGAACCTCTGGACCACGGCGTCGGCCACCATCCGGATCTTGCCCGCCTGCACCTCGAGCTCCGGCCCCCGGATCGCGACGCCCTTGTCCCCGGACAGCGAGAGCTCTCCATCCCTCGCGTGCACCGCCACGTCCCCCTGGAGCGACAGCACCGTCCGACCCGCGCCGTGGAGCACGCCGATGGCGTAGTAGCGCTCCTCCCTGCCGATGACGAGCAGCGTGTCGCCCACGGCGGGCTCGTAGGGCAGCGCGAGCGCCATCTCGACGGCGACCGGCTGGCCGCCCGGCAGCTCCACCGCGATCGCGCCCCCCTCCGCCGCCGTGACCTGGCCCGGGCCCAGGTACTCCCTCGGGAGCGCCGCGGCGCCCTCCTGGCCCGGGTCGCCGGCCCCCCCGCCCCCGGCCCGCGGGAGGCCGATCCGAAGCACGTCCGCGCCGCGCGAGCCGTGCGCGCCGTACGCGCCGTACGCCCGAGGCGCGTGCTCCTCGCCCGCCGCCGCGTCCACCCGCACGGCCGCCGCGCGATCGCTCTCCTTCATGGCTCCCATCGACATCGCTCCTCCTTCATTGCGAGCGCCGCTCGGGCGGCATCCATGCTTCGGCCTCGAGCCGATCGACGTCCGTGCGCCTCGCCGTGGCGAGGTTGGCATCGAGATAACGTGTCTTCTCGTCGCGGACGTGGTGCAGGTTCGCCCAGTGCAGGTCCGCGCCGGTGAAGTCGGCGCCCGAGATGTCCGCGTGCGACAGATCGGCGTGGTGCGCCTTGACCCCCACGAACAGCGCCCCGGCCGCGCGGACCTCGTGCATCACCGTCTCCCGGATGTCGGCCCCCGCGAGGTTCGCCCCCGAGAGATCGGCCTTCACGAAGATCGCATTGCGGAGCATCGCCTGCGTCAGCCCGGCGCCGGCGAGCACGCCGTCGCCGAAGAAGGCGGCCTTCGCCATCGCGCCCGCCAGCGAGGCCTGCCGCAGGTTCGCCCCCTTGAAGTTCGCGTTCGCCAGGATGGCGCCGTCGAGGCGCGTCCGCTCCAGGTTGCACGAGGTGAAGTCGCTGTTCGACAGGTTGCACCCCGAGAGGTCCATCCCCGAGAGGTTCCCGAGCACGAAGAAGCACCGCGAGATGGTCAGCCCGGAGAGCGACGCCCGCGTCAGGTCCACGCCGGAGAAGTCCACGCAGTCGAAGATCGCCTTCTCGAAGGTGATGCCCTCCACGACCGCGGTCCGCAGCGTGGTCTGCGAGACGAGCGCGCGCGTCAGGTTCGCGCCCGTCAGGTTGGCCCCCTCCAGCACGCAGCGCACGAGCCGCGATCCGGACAGGTCGGCGCCCGAGAGATCGGCCTCCTTGAAGACCACCATCTCGAGGTCCTTGCCCGAGAGATCCGCGCCCGGCAGCCGCGCCCGGTACAGCATGCACGACCTCAGCGTCGCGCCCCGGAAGTCCGCGCCGGTGAGATCGCAGCCCGCGAGCACCGTCTGGTCGAGCGTCGCGCCCCGGAAGCTCGCGCCCCGGAGGTCCGTGCCCTGGAGCGACGACAGCGTGAGGTTCGCGTTCTCGAAGCTCACCCCCGCGAAGTCCATCCCCTCCAGCGCCGAGCCCGCGAGATCCGCCCCGGAGAGGTCGAGCCGGCCGAGGCGCGCGCCGTCGAACACCGTCTTCGTGAGCTTCTTCGGGAGCACGGCCTCCCGGAGATCGGCCTTCAGGAACACCACCGTGTCGAGCTCGGCGCCCGACAGATCGGCCCGCGTCAGGTTCGCCTCGGTGAACGACGAGCCCTCGATCCGCGCCTGCGACAGCGAGGCGCCCGAGAGATCCGCCCGGGTGAACGACGACTGCGAGACGGTCACCCCGTCGAGCGCCGCGCCCGACAGGTCGGCGAGGTCGAGCCGCGTGCCCTTCAGGGTCGCCCCGGACAGCTCTGCCCCCGCGAGCTTCGACTCGGCCAGGTTCGCCTCCTGGAGCCGCGCGCCGCGCAGGTTCGCCCCGGTCAGCTGCCCGCGGACCAGGCTCGCCCCCGTGAGGTTCGCCCCGGCGAGGTTCGCGCCCGAGAGGTCGCTCTGGGCGACGGCCGCGCCCTGGAGATCAGCGCCCGACAGGTCCGCGCCGCGGAGCGCGCACCAGGCCATCTTGATGCCGCGGAGATCGGCCCCCGAGAGGTCCGCGCCCTCCAGCTGCACCCGCCCGAGCTTCACGCCGCGCAGCCGCGCCTTGCGGAGATCGGCCCCCCGCAGATCCATGTCGCCGAGCGTCCTGCCCTCGAGCGCCTCGCCCGCCTGGAGCAGCGCCCTCAGCTCGTCCGGGGTCATCGATCTCGCTCCAGCGTCGACTTCTTCAGGTTCGCCCCCCTGAAATCACAGCCGGATCCCGAGGTTTCGTAGAATTTTGCATCGTAGAGGTTCGCGTCGACGAACTTCGCCTCCGGGACCCGCGCCCTGAGCAGGTCGGCCTCGAAGAGGTTCGCCCGCGTGAAGTCGGCGCGCGTGAGGTTTGCCCGGTCGAACCGGGCGCCTCGCACGTTGGCCCCGAAGAAGCTCGCACCTTCGGCCGTGGCCTCGCTGAAGAGGGTGCCCGTCAGCACGGCGAGGCTGAGATCCGCGCCGGTGAGGGTCGCGCCCATCCACACGCTCCCGTCGCCCCGCGCGCCCGTGAAGCTCGCGCCTGTCAGATCGGACCCGGAGAAGCTCGAGCCGGTGAGGGTGGCGCCCGCGAACGTGGCGGAGGCGCCCTTGACCTTGGACACGAAGCACCGCGTGAGCGAGGCCTGCGACAGGTCCGCGCGCTCGAGCACGGTGTCCTCCAGGAAGGCCACGGCCCACGCCGCCCCGCGCGCGACGGCCCCCGTCATGTCCGCCCTCGAGAAGACGAGCTGCGACCCTTGCGTGCCCGAGAGATCGGCCTCCATGAGCCGCGCGCCGTCGAAAGTGGTGCCCTCCAGCGTGGCGCCGCGGAAGACGGCGCGCTCTGCCGAGGCGCTCTGCAGGGTGGCGAGGCTCAGGTCCGCGCCCGTGAAATCGGCCTCCCTCACGTCGGCGTCGAACAGCACGGCCTGCTTGAGGATGGCGCGCGTGAGCCTGGCGCCCCGGAGGTTGGCACCCGTGAGGAGGGCGCCTGTGAGGTCCGCGCCGGTCAGGTCGCGGCCGCTCAGGTCCTGCTCGCTCAGGTCCTGGTCGCGGAGGTCGCTCCCGGGCCCGATCTGCCCGGGCGGCCGCGGCGGGGCCACGGAGAGGCCCATCGACGCGAGCTTCGGATCGCCGGCGAGCTTGTCCCACGCCGCGAGCGCCGGGACCTGGGTCCCGCGCGCAGCCGCGAGCGCCTTCGCCTCCTCCACCGCCCGCGCGACGCGCCGGAAGGCCGTCCGGAGCGCCGCGTCCATCAGCACGGGGGACGCGGCGGAGCTCATCGGCGGCAGGGCCTGCGAGGCCTTCGGCAGGTTGCGCAGCGCCTCCGCGATGACGCTGCCGAGGACCTTGCCCCCCGGCAGCGCGACGCCCGCGAGCCCCGCCATCGCCCGGCCGATCCTCTCCTGCTGCGGCTTCGCGACGTCGCCGAGCCGCGCCTTGAGCAGCGTCGACAGCGGGTCGAGCGCCGCCGCGTCGCCGCCGTCGCGCGGCGCCGCGCCGTCGCCCTTCTTCTGCAGCGCCTGCAGCGCCCCCCACTCCTCCTTGAGCTCCGGGGCGAGCTGCTCCTCGATCTCGAGCGGATCGGCCTCGAAGCGCGCAAGGATCTCCCGGTAATGCTCCTCGGGCAGCGCCGGCCCGTCGAGCGGCTCGGAGGCGACGAGCGTTGTGACGCGCGAGAGGTCGTCGTCGGTCACCTCCGTGAGGCCGCGCCACGTGAGGAACAGGGCCCCCTCGTCCAGGTTGGCGAGCAGCGTGTCGAGGTGCATCGGCACCTCCCGGAACCCGCGCTCCGCGTCGTTCGCGAAGAGGCGGATCCGGAGGCCCGGCAGCCGCGATCGGAAGACCTCCGCGTCCGGGTGGAGGTTCTGGAACAGGAGCTCCTCGTCGCCGCGCAGGTACGGGAGCCACTGATCGGGCCGGGCCGAGTTGAAATAGGTCCAGTCGAAGTCGTCGGCGAAATACGGCGCTCGCTTCTCGCGGTACGCCTTGCCGTAGTTCTTCCCGACCCGGGCGCGCCGATCGGGCCGGTTCGGCGACAGGGGCCCGAACCCCGCGGGCGCCGGCCGATCCGAGCGCGACAGCAGCAGATCGTCCGCGCCCTCGACGTTGGGGAGCTCGCGCGTCCCGTGGCCCCTGCCCTCCGGGTTGAGCGGGTGCCCCGGCCCTCCGAAGCTGCGCCGATCGCCGAGCGGCATCCGGTCGAACGGCACGGGATCGCTCATGGCGGGCCCGATCAGGCCATCCATCCACACGCGCTCGCCGACCACGCGCAGGATCTTCGACCAGGACCCGACGCCGAACCGCACCGGACACTCGGTCATGCGCGCCTTGCCCGGCGTGTGGCACGTGCCGAGCAGGAGCACGTCGGCGTGGGGCTTGAAGTCCGCCAGATCGCTCGGGTACAGGCACTCGCCGGTCTGCTCGTGATCGTCGTCGTGGAACACGTCGCCGCGCAGCGTCTCCTGCGCGAGCGCCGGGTGGCCCTCGGGCAGGGAGAGCGGCGCTCCGGGCGTGAGGATGAACTTCGCCCGGACGATCAGGGTCATCTCCGGCTGGGGCGGCCTCCGCGAGGTGACCTTGCTGCCGAAGAGGAACGGGGTGAGATTCTTGTTCGCCATCCGTGAGGGTCGTCGCGCTTGCGCGTCACGTCATGAGGTGGACTGCGGCGATGTTCGTGCGGACGGGCACGAACTTGCCCCGGTCCAGGGTGACCTTCACTTTCTCCGGCCCCATCGAGAGCGTGGGCCCGATGCTGGCCTCGAGCGACGCGGCGACGGAGACGGACGCCTCCAGGCCGATCGTGGCGCTCGCCGAGATGCCGCCCGTGAAGCTCACCTCCGCGCCGAGCGTCGCCTCGATCATCCCCCCCAGGACGACCTCGTTGACCATGCCGAGGTTGATCGTCGTCTCGATCCCCTCGACGACGGTCTTGCTGTTGCCCTGCGTGTAGGAGTCCGCGTCGCCGTACTTGTCGTCCTCGGTATCGGCGTGGGTCTCGGAGATGATCTTGCTCGCCTTCGTGGTGCTCTTGATGATGTCGGCCTCGGTGTGGTCATCGATGGTCCCGGTGACCGTTGTCGAGGTCGTGATCGACCCTGCCTTCATCGTCGACTTCGACGGTCCGTCGATGGTCGTCTCGTCGGTCATCGACGTGGCGTGGGTCTTCGACACCATCGTATCCGCCCAGGTCTCGTTGGAGATCGAGGGCACCCGCAGCTTCGCCGAGCCGGTATAGGACGAGATGCTCTTGGCCCACGTCCTGTCGACGATCGTGGGGTTCTCCCCGAGGACGCCTGACGACGGGAGCCCCCAGGGGTCCGTGATCTCGTCCAGGTTGCGCGGCGGGCTGTCGTGTCCTGTGACGCTCTCCAGCTTGCTGCCGTAATGGAACTCGAAGGCATCGCCGTGGTAGGTGGTGTGCACCTCGCCCTTCACGGTCTTCTCGCGCAGGCGCTTCTCGCCGCGGGGGCCCTGGATGAAGTCGAACTCGCCCGACCCGTAGAAGGTGATGCTCTTCTCGTTGATCTGCCCGTCCTCCGCCTTCCAGCCGCCCTCGAACTCGCGGCGGCCGAGGACGGTCATCTTGTACGTGCCCCCGATGACCTCGACCTTGTCGCCCCGCGTGGTGATGACCCGGTTGCCGTCGGTGTGATCTCGCCAGGTGTACTCGTCGCCCTCGGCCGCGCCGATGCGCAGGTACGACGACATGCCGTCGCCGAAATCAGGCACATGGAGGATACCGTACTTGCCATCGCCGGCCATGGGAGCTCCGTATCCGGTGGCGCGTGGAGCGTTGTGCTCGCGCCCTCAAACGAAGAGGTTGAACGCCGAGACGATCTTGTTGGCGAGCGCGATCTCCGTCTTGCTCATGTGGAGCTCGACGTCCGCCGGGCTGATCTTGTGCGTGGGGCCGGCGGAGACTTCGATGCTCCCGGTCAAGCTGAAATCCGCCTTGAGCCCGACGGTCACGTCGACGATGCCGCCGGCCGTGAAGGTCACCTCCGCGCCGAGCGTCGCCTCGATCATCCCCCCCAGGACGACCTCGTTGACCATGCCGAGGTTGATCGTCGTCTCGATCCCCTCGACGACGGTCTTGCTGTTGCCCTGCGTGTACGAGTCCGCGTCGCCGTACATATCGTCCTCGGTGTCGGCGTGGGTCTCGGAGATGATCTTGCTCGCCTTCGTATAACTCTTGATGATGTCCGCCTCGGTGTGGTCATCCATGGTCCCGTCGACCTTGGTGGAGGACGTGATCGACGCGGCCTTCATCGTGGACTTCGACTCCGCCTTGACCGTCGTCTCGTCGGTCATCGAGGTGGCGTTCGTCTTCGTCACCATCACTTCCGCCCAGGTCTCGTCCGAGATCGACGGCACCGGCAGCTTCTCCGAGCCGGTATAGGACGAGATGCTCTTGGCCCACGTCCTGTCGACGATCGTGGGGTTGTCCGTCGGGATCGCCTGGGGCGAGGGCGGGTTCTTGTCATCGATGAAGTCGTCGGTGACATTCAGCGTGGGGAACGTGTCCGTGCCGGTCTGGCTCTCCTTGACCTTCCCGAAGTAATGGTCGTAGACGTCGCCGTGGTAGAGGGTGTGCACCTCGCCCTTGATGGTCGTCTCGACGACCTTCCACGTCCCGCCGTAGTTCTGCACCCACTCGATCGTGGTGCCGCCGCCGAAGGTCTCGCTGACCTCGGTGACGTGCCCTCCCGACACGTCCCAGCCCGCCTGGTGCTCCCCGCGGCCGAGGATGAGCAGGCGGTAGTTCCCCCCGATCACCTCGACCTTGTCGCCCTTGGTGGTCGAGATGCGGTTGCCGTCGGTGTGATCGCGCCAGCCGCCCTTCGTGTGCAGCTTCGCGGTCTCGGCCTTTCGCTCGCCCACAGGCACGAAATTGGGCGAGCCGTCCCGCTTTCGGTCGTCGTCGGTGAACGTCTGAATCCGCTCGGCGAGATCGTCGCCCGCGCTCTCGCCGAGCGGCGCGGCGGCCCCGAGGCGCAGGTAGGACGGTTCCCCACCATTCAGATCCGGTACTTCGAGGAGCGCAAACTTGCCTCCGGACACTGGAGCCTCCGAGCGTGATGGACGACGCAAGGCGTCGCCGTGTCGCGGACCGCACAATCCTATGTCAGCGTGAGCCGCCCGTCCACGCCGAACCGCTCGCCGTGATCGCCGTGATCGAGCGCGCGGCTCACGGGGCCGCGTGGCTCACGAGGCCTCGGCGGGGCGCTGCGCCGCCGACTCGGGGGCTTGGTGCGCGATGGCCCAGACGAACTCCGGCAGCAGCGCGAGGGAGTGCGGATCCTGCGTCACGCCGATGAGACCGCTGATGAACTCCATCGGGTGCTCGCGCCTGCTCCCGTCGATGAAGCGCAGCTGGGCGCTGGTCAGGCCGGGCGGCATCTCGGAGAGCCCTGGTCCCTGCGGGTTGCCGAGGCCCCCGAGCGCGTCGCTCCGGGCCTCCGCCGTCAACCATCGCTCGTGCCAGCTCTCGAGATAGGGATTCGGGGCGAAGTAGTCGTTGGGCCACGCGCGCAGGTAGGGAAACAGCACGTGGATCCACCCGGTCAGCTCGTCGGCCGAGCTCTCGTACCTGAAGAACGCGCGCCAGAACATCGTGTCGGCGCGCCCCTCCGCCGAGGCGGCGATCTGGTCGAGCACGGGCAGGAGCGCGCGGGTCCACCGATCTTGCCCGACGGAGCCGAGCATCGCCACGCGCTGGCGCACCCAGCGCCAGTCGTCGGACGTGCCGAGCAGGTACACGCGCGGGATCCCGCGCTGCGGGAACACCATGTCGCCCGGGAACGGCGGCTCCCACGCGTAGTGCGGCGCGAGCGGGGTCGCGACCGTGAGCTCCGACGACACCCGCTCGACAGGCCCCGTTGTGGAGAAATTGGAGGTCACGAGGTCCCGCAGCGAGCCGACCCGCGCCGAAACCTGCCTGGAAAAGTCCGGAAACAAAGCTGGCCACGGGTTCACCTCGCCGAGGGTGAAGTCCGGGCGATCGACGACGAGCGAGAACTCGTGATCGTCGGGCAGGAAGCGGCGTCGATGCTCGTCGTTCGCGGCGAGGTGGAACGTGAAGCCGCGCGCCAGGCAGAGCCAGACCACGTCGGGCGAGAGCACGAGGGGATAGCGCTGGGTGAAGGCGGTATAGGCGGCCTGGACGAGCGGGTGGAGGTCCGTGCGTCCCACGAGGGGCAGGCGGTGGCGGTAGGAGGCCTCGATCTTCGAGACGAGCAGGCTCTGCACCGCAGCTTCGCTATCGAACCCCGGCAACGGCGCCGTTGCGGGCTCGACGTCGGCAACGGCGATCGTCGTGACGTTCATGAAACCTCGTCCTCCCCAAGGCTGCGCGGCGAGCTCGTGATCCTTCGCTGTCCTTCGTACACGAGCGTGCGGCGCGCGACAACGGGCCGCGCGCAGGCGCCCACCGCGGCGTCGCTGCATGGGGCGGAGCGCGCCCGGGCGCGGCCCATTTCTGCTGTCCGGCGTGAGCGCAGGGGCCCGGCAAGGTGCTTGTTCCGAGGCATCGATTGGTGATGGGCCGTGCTCCGGGTCCGCTGGGAGGCGTGCGCGGTCGTTCTTCCGGACCTCGGAAGACAGGAGTTCGTTCTCCTCCTTCCCACGGCGCGCGCAGCCAGGTCGACGGCGCTGTCGGTCGGCGCCGGCGTTGCCGCCGAGCGGATAGCCGAGCGGAGAGCGGAGCGGAGAGCCGAGCGGATTGTCGTCGGAGCCGAGCATTTTTCTCTGGATCCGGGCTGCTCTTCGCCGGATGCTGCGCGATGTCGGCGCGCCGTTCACGCCGCGCCGGTTCCTCCGCGCGCGCACGATGCCGCTGGAGCGTGATTTTTTTGTGGACAGCGGATGCCCGAGGGCTTCGCCTGGCGGTGTTGCATGTCCGTGGTGAATGGTGCACGACTAGGCGCTCGTGCAGCCGCGGCGAATCGCCCTGAAGGAGGAGCGCAGCAGATGAACTCACGCCAGGCGAGTCCCCTCGGGGCGAGCGTATCGGCCAGCCCGAAGCTGGCGCTGCGGATCGACTTTCTCAAGAAGGTGTACGGGCTCTTCACGGCGAGCCTGGTGGTCTCCTCCCTGGGCGCCATGTGCGCGCTGTACATCGGGGCGCCGGACGTGGAGGAGGGGACGCTGGGGCGCGAGATGCCGCCGCTGGTCGAGCTCTTCGCGCAGCACCCGATCCTCTCGATCGGCGTCGTGTTCGGCGTGATGTTCGGCGCGCGGGCGGTGCGCAAGATCCCCGGGGTCAACGTCCTCGCGCTCTTCGGGATGGCGGCCATCCTGGGCGTCACCGCGGCGCCTGCGCTCTACATGGCCCAGGCGGCGGCGGGCCTCGGCGGCACCCTGTCGTCGGCCCCGGTGCGGGACACCTTCATCCTGACGGTCCTCACGTTCGGGAGCCTCACGCTGGGGGTCTTCCTCTCGCGGGAGGACCTGTCGTTCATGGCCAGCGGGCTGGTGATGGGCGCCATGGTCGTCCTCGGCGCGATGCTGCTGAACATCCTGCTCGGGAGCACGCTCCTCGGCCTCGCGATCGCCAGCGTGTCCGTCCTCGTGTTCGGGGGATACGTCCTCTACAACACGTCGCGCCTGCTCCACTCGAACGAAGAGGACCCGGTCGGCGGCGCGCTCGACCTCTACCTCAACTTCATCAACCTCTTCTCGGCGATTCTGCAGATCCTCTCGGGCCGCCACGTTTGAGCCGGCCGCGCTGCGTTCACGTCGCGGCGCGCGCCCGTCTGCGCCCGACCGTCCCTCGGTCTCTCGCCCGGGGCGGACGGCTGGAGGGCGGCTTGACGCGAGATTTGCGCCGGGTAAGAACGCGGTGACCATGAGCCTGCAGCTCCTCGTCACCGCGCTAGCCCTCTCCCTCTCATCGCTCTCATCGCTCGCTTGTAACAAGCCCGCCGAGGAGGCGCCGGTGGTGGCGGCCGCCGAGCTCGCCGCGCCGGCGAACGTCAAGCGCATCGACATCGCGGTGAACGACGGCGGCTTCTCCCCGTCGACGATCGAGCTGAAGAAGGGAGAGCCCGTGGTGCTGCGCTTCACGCGGACGACGAAGAGCGAGTGTCTGAAGGCGATCGCGATTCCCGATCTGAAGATCGAGAAGGATCTGCCGCTGAACACGCAGGTCGAGGTGGCCATCACCCCGCAGAAGGAGGGGAAGATGGTGCTTCAGTGCTGGATGGCGATGGTCAAGGCGACCATCAACGTGGTCGGCTCATGACGCGGCAGCGCCCGTCGCGAGAAGCGCGCGCGCGCCGTCAGAGCATGAGCCAGAGCTCGGCGTTGTAGCGCTTCGCGCCGCCGCCCGCGTCCTGCGCCGCGCGGCGCCTCCCGGAGGCGGGCTCCCCCGCGCTGTCCGGCGCGTCGTCCCGGCGCGCCCCGTCGCCTCGAGCGCGCGCGCCGGCGTGGGCCAGGTCGATGCCGGAGGCGGCGCAGCGGGCGACGGCGAAGCGGAGCATCTCGCGCACGTCGCCCGAGCGGAGCATGCCGCGCGTCCGGTGGCGCGCGATCGCGGCCGCGCGCTCCACGCACTCGGCGCAGGGGGCCACCTCCGATCGGAACCTGAAGAGCAGCGTCCCCTCGGGCCAGCCGAGCGCCGACGCCTCGATGCTCACCACGATGAACTCGCCGTCGCGGATCACCCGGGTCCGGGCCGCGCTCGCGCTGTCCTCGCCGGCGCCGTGCGCCTCGCCTCTCAGCAGGAACCAGTATCGATCCATGAGGCGCTCGACGTCGCGCGGCTCACCGTGAGCGATGATGTCTGTCATCCCTGACCTCCGACGACCCAATGTGAGGCCCGCTCCTCCGAACTTCGACGCCAGGGAGAGACAGGAAATGTCCGCGCAGAAGGACAACGTCCGAGCGGTCGCGACGCAGCGCGTCTCGGTTTGATGTGGTCTGTACTACCTTTGTGGTGGTGGTTTTCGCTTCCCTTTGGGGGCCCCGTGAGTAAGCTCTGCGCCCCCCAACGTGCCCGGCGGGAAGCCGCCCCGGTTCTTCGCTCCGAACCGGCTCGTGACGAGGCGCGCCGAGGGGATCGCTCTCGCGGCGCGCCGCGCGGAGCCAGTTTCAGCCACCCCAGACGGAGCGAAAGGCAATCCCATCATGAATCAGCATCCCGGCATCATCGGCAAGAAGATCGGCATGACGCAGATCTTCAACGAGACGGGCGAGGTCCTGCGCTGCACGGTCGTGCAGGCGGGCTGCGTCGTCATCGGCAAGCGCACGCTCGAGAAGGACGGCTACAGCGCCCTCATCCTCGGCCTCGGCGAGCGGGCGGAGAAGCACACGACGAAGCCGGTCGCCGGCGCGTACAAGAAGTCGGGGCAGACGCCGAAGCGGATCGTGCGCGAGCTGCGCTGCAGCCCCGAGCACGCGGCGAAGTACGAGATCGGGAGCACGCTCAAGGTCGACGAGATCTTCGAGGTGGGCCAGCGGGTGGACGCACAGGGCCGCTCGCGCGGCCGCGGCTTCAGCGGCGTCATCCGCCGGTGGAGCTTCGCCGGCGCGGTCAGCTCGCACGGTACGCACGAGTACTTCCGCCACGGCGGCTCGATCGGTACGAACATGACCCCCGGCCGCACGCTGCCCGGCCTGAAGATGCCCGGCCACTACGGCGACGAGACGGTGAGCGCGCTCAACCTCAAGATCGTGAAGCTCCTCCCCGAGGACAACCTGATCCTCATCGAGGGCCCGGTCCCGGGCCCGAAGAACCAGCTGGTGACGATCCGCGGCGCCGTGAAGAAGCGCGGCGGCAAGGGGATCGTGCCGGTGCAGCAGCCGACCAAGAAGAAGGGCGGCTGATCCCGGCCGCCGGCGGGGCAGCTCCCATGAGCGAGCGCCCCGCCGGTCGTGCCCGCCGAGCGTCCCTCCGTGTCGCAGAAGCCGAAGAACCCGTACAAGCGCCCTGACGCCTTCACGAAGGCGGCGAAGGCGCAGGGCTATCCTGCGCGCAGCGTCTTCAAGCTCGAGGAGATCGATCGTCGGGTGCGGCTGCTCCGCCCCGGCCAGCGGGTGCTCGACCTGGGCGCCGCGCCGGGGTCGTGGTCGATGTACGCGGCGCAGCGGATCGGCGCGGGGGGCAAGCTGCTCGCGGTCGATCTGTCGCCGATCACGGCGGCGTTCGGGCCGCAGGCGACGGTGGTGCAGGGGGACGCCCTGTCGCTCACGAACGAGGCGCTCGCGCAGTTCGCGCCGTACGACGTTGTGCTGTCGGACATGGCGCCCGCGACGAGCGGCAGCAAGATCGCCGACCAGGCCCGGAGCTACGAGCTGTTCATGCGCGCCGTGGCCGTGGCCGAGGCGCTGCTCGCGCCGGGCGGGGCGTTCGTCGGCAAGATCTTCATGAGCGAGGACTTCGTGAAGGCCCGGGACGCGCTGAGGAACCTCTGCGAGGAGGTCCGGAGCATCCGGCCCGAGGGGACTCGGGCGAGCAGCGTGGAGATCTTCCTGGTGGGGCTGAAGCGGAAGGCGGCGGGGAAGACGGGGTAGGGGACCGGAGCGCGGGGGCGTCTCCGGGCAGGAGCGGAAGGGGGATGTCGCGGGCGGCCCGGTCCCCGGAGATGGGCGGAGCGGAGCGGACGGGAGGTCTTGCTGGACTGCCCGGCCCCCGGAGAGGGTGTTCGTGGGGCGGCGCGGGGGCCCCACCGAACTCGCCCAATTGACGTTCTATCTCCGGCGCGCTGCGCACGCCGGAGATAGAACGTCAATTGGGCTCAAACAACGGTCCGTCCCCCACGCCGCCCCACGAACACCCTCTCCGAGGGCCTACGGCTGTCTTGATTTATCCCCATGCGAACGGCAATCCGTCTCCCGCGCTGCCTGCGAACACCCTCGGCGGGAGCCTACGCCTGCCGATGGATCAACCGTTTCCCGATGAGAGGCGCTGCGGGGTGTGGAATGCGCTGCCGTCATGCTAGCGCGCGGCTTCGCTTCCTCAGAAGGCGCGCATAGCTCTTGCGCATCTCCTCCGGCATCGGCGAACGTCGCAGCAAAGCCAGCGCTTCGCTCGTGCAGCTGAGCATCGCGTCGATGACCGCCGAAGCCTCGCCGCGCGGGAGGCGCATGTGCTTCTCGGCGAGGTCGAGCCAATCATGGCGGCGCAGATCCTTGTTGCGGATGCCGAGGGGTAGCGCCAGCGTCTTGTCGCCGTAGATCCAGGTGCATATCAAGTCATAGGCCGGCGCCAGTCGGTAGATGCCATCCGCTCCGCGCAGGAGAGACAGGTTCTTGAGATGCATGTCGCCGTTCCCGATCCAGTAGGCGACGAGCATGTGCCGGTAGAGCCGGCGCAACTCGACCTCGGGCTCACCGCAATACCGCGCCACGATGCCCGCGCATTCCGCCGCGGTACCCTTGTCGCGCTCGTGGGCCGGTCGGCCAGCGAGCTGACAGAAGTCCTCCTGATGGAGCTTGCGTGGCTCCTTGCTGCCGGTGCGGTCGTAGCGCTTGATGACGTAGGCCAGGCTCCCGTCCGCGAGGTGGAACAGACCGAGGCGGGGCACCCGCACCCCGGCGAGGACGGCGATCCGCATGCTCACGTGCTCGTTCTCGGGTACATGGGAGTACCGCTCCAGCTGCGGCTTGAGGATGTAACGGCTGCTCTTGTCGGCGACCTCGAGGCAGCTCCTGTCCTTCGACAGCCGTATGAGCGCTTTTCGTTGCATGCCGGAGATCGACATCTTGCCGATCTCGGGTTGGATCCGGGCTGGCAGGTGGAGGAGATCCAGATCGATCCGCGGAGCCTCCTCGACGCCGAACAACTGGCGCAGGCAGGCGCGGTGGTAGCGGCCTCCCGAGTCGTCGGGAGGGCTCTCGCCCAGGCAGATCAGGCAGGCGGTCATGCGGCTACGCGGCCACCGAGAGCCTCTCCGGAACGATCTCCACCGCGCCGGCACAGTCGGCGCACGTGGCGAGCATCAGGCCGAAGGCATCGGTGCGGTCGAGGCCGAGCTTGCGGCAGGTCTGGTCGAGGAGCCAGCCCTCGGGGAGGAGGTTCTCGAAGAAGGGGTGAAGACCGCGGCTCTCGTACGGCTCGGGGCGGAGAGGGAGGGTCGGTGACAGGGGGATGGCGTCGGGACGGGCGAGGTAGGCGCGGTCGTAGATGAAGCGGGAGCCGCCGGGGATTTCCTCGACGGTGCCGGCGCGTGTACCATCGAGCGAGACGATGCCGCGGCGGGGGCGACCGACCTGGAGGAGGCTGTGGTAGATGCGGAGCCGCTTCAGGGCGGCGGAGGCCTCCTCGCGGACCTCGGTGCGCTTGGCGCGCTCGGCGAGGCGAGCGATGCGCGCCTCGTCAAGAAGTTCCTTCGCAGCGAGGAGGCGGGTGGCGCCGTGCTTGGCATGCCGGCTGAGGTGGGTGAGGACCGGGCGCCACTCGAGGTCCGGGAGACCCTGGCGGTGGAGATGCGCAGCGGCAAGAGCGCGAACACTCTCGTCGTGCGCGGAGGTGGCGAGCTGGCCGAGGAGACGGAGGGCCTTGCGGCGATCTGGGCCACCCAGGGAAGCGAGCGCCCCGCATGCCCGAAGCCGAACATGCTCGCGCGGGTCGCTGCTCGCTAGCTGCGAGAGACCTTCATGGGCCGCTGGGACAACGAGCGCATACTGTCGCAGAGTTTCGATGCACTGGCTGTTTGTGAGTTGGTCGGATTCTTGGGCTAGTCGTGTCAATGCAGCGGCACCCAGTTCTCGGCCCCGTATTGTATCAAACAGTGCCCATGCAGACCAAAGTCGAATATGTGCCGGCGACGACGCTGAAATTGCCATCTCGTGCAATATGCTCATCCCGCGTGGGTCCTGGTGGGCGACCATCCATTGGGCGAGAGTGATCTTTGCGTCGGGTCGTGCGATACTGTTGATGTTGTGTGATGCGTGCGATATTATCTCGCGCGCTGCGGTGTTGTTGCGAGCTAGCTCCTGAAGTCTGTGAGTGTTAATGTAGGTAGATTTCGTCGTGTCTGGAGCGTTGAATATCGCTTTCATCCATGTCGTTGCGGCCTCTTCGTCATGCCAGCGCAGCGTCAGCTCTCGGGCAATGTCCTCCCTGGATCGAGCATTGGTTATGTGAAGCAGCGAGCGCACCTGGTCGCGCATGGTGGAGTCGTCCGCTGCCTTGATTAGAGCATGGATGTCGGTGCTGGAGCCGAGCAATAGCCCGCGGCGGATTGTGTCGACCACGAGGCTCACGGCCTCATGTCGCCATTCTGGAACTCGTAGCAGTGCGACGGCCGCGGTGTAGCGCATGCGATGTGTCCTAGCGTGATGCATGATCGCCGCGATCGGTCCAGATGCCGAGGATATGCCGCCGTCTAGCATCGCGAGCCAGGCGCTGGTCTTCTTGGGCTCCGAGAGCTGCTCTACGGCGCGGTGCAGCTGCATGATTTCGGATTCTGTCCATTCTCCCAGATGACCCGCTTCCTTGAACAAATTCGCGAGCAGGTAGTCGTCAAGTTGGTCCAGGAGATTCTGTGTTAGTAGGCTGATTCGCTTTTGCCTGGGGCATACGGCGAGGGCGAGCTCGTTCAGCAAGGCGATCTTGTTGGGGTTGACATCGCGCGAGCTCGCTTCAAGGGCAGCAGTAGTGAAGCGGGCGGCATCCGGCCACTCCGGACCGCGAAGCCGGAGGGCGGACGAGAGTTGCTCGTCGTCACGTGGCCATGAAGGGAACTCGGGAACCAGGATGAAGTCTGTGATCTCGCGCGCGAAGGTGCGGACGGGCTCCTGATCGAGCAGACGGATCTCGGCCAGGCATCGAAGCGCAAACGTTATGAATGAATTCATATTGCCGTCGTCGAAGGGGCCCAATCGCTCTAGGACTCCCTGCAGCAGTTCGATCACCTGTTGCGGGCGCTCCTCCTCGATCATCCCGCAGATCAGGGTCAGCGTCTCGTTCCATGCCTGGTCCAGCCAATTCGTCTGGAAGACCGCCTTGATCTCGTCGAGCCCCCAGTCATGAGCCCGGAACCGCGCATGGATCTCCGCTGCAGCGAGGTACTCAAGGAACGTCTTGTGAACGAATCCGAAGGTCTGCCCGCCAATCAATGCGAGGATGTAGTTCCTCTCCCGCAGGTGCTGAATGAGCTGTTCGGCCGTCGCCTGCGCCTCCTCGGCCCTGAGCCCGTACTCCTCGGTGCAGAAGGATGCCGCGAAGGCGCTCAGGTCCCGCTGCTGGACGGCGTTACCGCTGCCGCCCGTGAGTTCGGTCATCATCTGGAAGGCGAGCTTCCGCAAGAACCGCTTCTTGCTGGGCAGATCGAACTGAACCGCACCGGCCGCGGCCAGGTGCTTGTTCGCCTCCCACTGCTCTGCCATGAGGTCTACGGCGCGCTCGTAGAGCCGGTGCCGCTGCCGGGGCAGCTCCGCGCCGCGGTTGAGCAGCGCAATCAGCGTGAGCAGCAGAGGGTTGCTGCACAGCTCGCGAACGGGCCTGCTCTCCTTTAGCGTCTGACGAAGGCGCTCAAGCCGTCGCGCCGCGGCATCCGGCGCACCGGGGAAGGCGAGCCGGTGCCAGCGCTCCAGGAAGGCATCGATCTGCCGCTCGTCGAATTCCTGGAGCGTGTAGGTCGCGAGCCCGGCTTGCTGGAAGAGCGGCTGCGCCACGCGAGCGCCGACGATCCGGCTCGTCACGACGCCGCGCCCCGCGTAGCGGTCGCGCACGCCTACGATCATAGCGGCGTAGTCCCGCCGGGCGTGCGGGTCGGCCACCTCGTCGAGCCCGTCGATCAGCCAGAGGAGCCGTCCCGCTTCGGCGAGGCGACGCAACGGCTCTCCACGGAGCGAGAGGTTGCGCTCCCGGTGGATCTCGTCGAGATAGTCGAAGAAGTCGCACGACCGGCCCGCCTGCCGGCACTGACGATAGTGGAGATCGAACCGCCGGAGCTCGATACGCACCGGCACGAGGTCGGCGGGCAGGTCGCCGAGTGACTCGCCTGGCGTGCAGAGCTTGAGGACGAACCAGCGGGTGAGGGCGCTCTTGCCTGCCCCGGGGGCGCCTAGAATTAGAACCCAGGGCTCTCCCAGTGAGGTGAGGACGCGATCGATTGGCTGCGGTGGACCGACGATGGCTGTACGATGTCGCGCATCGTCCGCGCTGGTTCGTTGCGGGGGCCTGCCGAGCCGCTCGTCGTCGTCGAGATCGCCGCCGGGATCGCGCGGCAGATCCAGACGGGGCGGTTCGCGACGCGCGGTCTGCGGCAGAAAGACGTGCAGCAGGTCGAGCCCTGCCGGGATGTCCGCGTCCTCGCCCATCGTCGCCAGGTCGAACAACGTCTCCCGCCGGTAGAAGTCTGCCCAGTGACGGCGGTACGCATCGACCATCTGCGCGAGCTCGGCGAGCGGGGATGCAACGGCTTCAGCGCTTCTGGAGAACGGACCGTCGATCCGGTCGAACCCCACCCTCTTTTCGACGCGCCACGCGCGCCCCTCCGGGTCGGATCGCAGGCACCCGATCCACCGCTTCTGGTCAGGGACATAGGCCCGCGTGCCATACGCCAGCCGATCCGGATAGACCTGCACGATCTGATACTGGTTCGGCACCTCGGGCGGCCGCTCCGGCACCTTCACGCCCGCGCTGCCGATCCCGAGGACCGGCACGTCGTTGTCGAGCCACCCGAGCTGCTCCTCGTGGAGGTGCCCGTGCACCACGAGGTTCAGGTAGGGCCGGAGCATCCCCTTCAGGTCCTTCGCGTCCTGCTTCGCGGCTTCGACCTCGCCGGGGTGCAGCGGATCGTGATGCATCGCCGCGATCCTGAGGAACCCCTGCTCCTTGTAAGGCCGCAGCTTGCCTGCGAAGAACCGGAGCTGCTGTTCGCCGACGAAGCCGTAGTGGTCCTCGGGCCGATGGCTCTCCGCGATCGCAGAGTTCACGCCGGCGACCACCACCCGGAGGTCGGGGTACTCGAACAGGGTCCACGGCTCCGCCTCGGTGAACTGCATCCCCGTCTGCCCCTCGTAGAAGCGGGCGAAAAACTCCGCGTAAGGCCGCAGCTTTGGCCAGTACGGGAGCAACGGACGCTCCTCGTTGCCCTCGCGCTCCGCGAAGTATGCCTGGCAGAGCTTCCAGTTGACGTCGTGGTTTCCGGGCACGACGACCACCCGGCGCGGCGCCAGCTCCGTGACCTCGGTCAGCCCGTGGGCGAACGAGAGGAGCTGATCGAACTGCGACTTCATGCCGTACTCGGTGAGGTCGCCGGTGAGGAGAACGAGGTCCGGACGCGTCCCTTGCTCCTCGCGCAGCCACTCGAGGTCGTCGCGGAGGCGCTGGAGGAGGCTGCCCGGCGAGGTCGGCCCTTCGAAGCGATGGTGCGGGCCGAACTGCAGATCGGACAGGTGCAGCAGGGTGACAGGCTTCCGATGGACCACGCTCCGCTAGCCTCCAGGCCGCGAGCGTACCACGACTCCTTTCGCTCGCCTGGCCGACAGGCGAGCCTTACCACGCCGCACGGCGGGTCGCGCACAGTAGCCAGCCGGCGCGGACCACCCGCCGATATCCCTCAGAACGCGTTGTGTCCCGTGATCGCGTTGCCGAGGATGAGGCAATGCACCTCGTCGGTGCCCTCGTACGTGTACACGCTCTCCAGGTTGAGCATGTGCCGGATGACGGGGTAATCGAGCAGGATGCCGTTCGCGCCGAGCACGCCCCGCGCGGTCCGCGCGATCTTGAGCGCCCAGCCCACGTTGTTCCGCTTGCACAGCGAGACCTGCACCGGGCTGATGCCGGTCGTGTCCTTCAGCCGCCCGAAGTGCAGCGCCATGAGCTGCCCCTTCGCGATCTCCATCGCCATCTCGACGAGCTCCGACTGGATGAGCTGCCGCGACGCGATCGGCTGGCCGAACTGGATGCGCTCGCGCGCATAGGAGACCGCCGTCTCGTAGCAGGCGCGCGCGGCGCCCAGCGCGCCCCACGCGATGCCGAAGCGCGCCTGGGTCAGGCAGCCGAGCGGGCCCTTCAGGCCGACCACGCCGGGGAGCACGTTCTCCTCCGGCACGCGCACCTCGTTGAGCACGATCTCCCCGGTCGGGCTGGCGCGCAGGCTCATCTTGCCGTGGATGAGCGGGGTCTCCAGCCCCTTCATCCCGCGCTCCACCACGAAGCCGCGGATGGACTCGGCCCCTCCGTCATCGACCTTGGCCCACACAACGCAGAGATCCGCGATGGGCGCGCTCGTGATCCACATCTTCGTGCCCGTCAGCACGTACGCGCTCCCGTCCTTCCGGGCGCGGGTCTTCATCGAGCTCGGATCCGACCCGCTGTCGGGCTCCGTCAGGCCGAAACACCCGATCAGCTCGGCGGCGGCCATCTTCGGCAGCCAGCGCTGCTTCTGCGCCTCGGAGCCGTACTTCCAGATCGGATACATCGCCAGCGAGCCCTGGACGCTCACGAAGCTGCGCAGGCCGCTGTCGCCAACCTCGAGCTCCTGCAGCGCGAGGCCGTAAGCGACCGAGTTCATGCCGGCGCAGCCGTAGCCGGTCAGCGAGCCGCCGAGCAGGCCGAGCGCGGCGATCTCGGGGATCAGGTCGGTCGCGAACTCCTCGCGCGCGAACAGGTCCGCGGCGCGCGGCAGGTACCGCTCGCGCACGAAGCGACGGACGGCATCGCGGATCATGCGCTCTTCCTCGGAGAGCAGCGGATCGATCGCCATGAGCTGATCGAGCGAGAGGGGCTCCTGGATGGCCATGGAGCGAGCGTGTAGCGTGCCTGCGCGCGGCGCGGAAGGGGCAGCGCCGGCGGGCCGCCGGCTCAGGGGCGGATGGAGACGAGCGTGCCCTTCCGTAGCGAGAGCGCGCCGTGCCACTCGGCCGGGACCTCGGGGGTCGTCCACTCGAACAGCCAGGCGGCGTCGAGCGGAGAGAGGTTCACACAGCCGTGGCTGCGCGGGGTGCCGAAATCGTCGTGCCAGTAGGCCGCGTGGAACGCGAAGCCCTCCGTGAAGTACTGGACGAAAGGCACGTCGCGGAAGTCGAACGGATCCTCGTCCTCCTCGTCGCCGTCCATCGTGACCGTGACGTGCTTCGTGTGGATGCGGAACAGCCCCTGGATGGTGGAGCGCGTCGTCTTGGGATCGCCGAGGCCATCCGCCCCCGTCGAGACGAGCGTCACGTAGACCGGCCGGGTGCCCTCGTAAGCGACGAGGCTCTGCTTGTCGATCGAGACGTCGATCCACTTCCGCCCGCGCACCGCCCACGCGGGCGTCCTGGGGAGCGGGTCGACGCGCACGACCTCGTCCGAGCGGACGAGCGAGCCGTCCCGCGCCTCGAGGTAGTCGATGCCGCCGAGGCGCCGCGAGGCGCCGGACAGCGGGATCGCCTCGCGGAAGCGGAGCGGAGCGCGGGTGGCGCCGCCGCGCTCGCCCGGGACGAGGCGCGCGGCGTGGCGGCGCCTGGCGAAGGCCACGGGCAACGTGACGCCCTCAGGGAGCGCCAGCCCGGCGAAGGCGCTCGGCCGGATGACGCGGGTCCGGTCGAGCGGCAGGACGGCGAGGTCGGTCGTCAGGCCGAAGCGGCGCCCGTCATGATCGAACGTCGAGAGCAGGGCGAAGCCGGAGCGCGTCCGGGCGCGGCCCAGGACGAGCGCGTCCGGCGAGCGGCGATCGCCGGCGAGCCCGGGCGCCGGCCGCCCGTAGAGCAGGACCGAGGGGGTCGCGTCCGGAGGCGGCGGCGCGACGAAGTCGGGCGCGCGCGCGGCGGTCGCGGCGCGGAGCAGGTGCCCGGCGAGGTCGGGCTCGGCGCCGCGCTGCTCGTCCCCGTCCGGAAGGCGCGCATAGAGCGGCGGGGTGGGGGAGCGAGACATCACGTATGTGTAGGGCAGGCCGCCGAGCAGGGCTGTCGCGTCGCCTGCCTGCGTCGCGGCAAGTGCGTTTGCGCCGGGCTGCGTCGCGGCAAGTGCGTTTGCACCCGGCTGCGTTGCAGCAAGTGCGGTCTCGCCCGGCTGCGTTGCAGCAAGTGTGACCTCGCCCGCCTGTGTCGTGGCAGGCGCGGCCTCGCCACGAACGACCGGCAAGGTGGGCGAAGCGAACCTGCGGACAGGGCGGCGCGACGATGCCTCGACCGCGAGGTCGTGAATGTTGAGCGTCGCGCTGGCGCCGATGCAGACGTAGCCGTTCGGCTCGATGTGGTACCAGCCGTCGGCGCACGACGTCCTACCGGACGGCTCCGGCCTGCGCGCGACCACGGCGCCGGCGCGCAGGTACCCGATGCGCCGGCTGGTCCAGCGCGGTTCGGCGAAAACCCACGTTTCCCTGGCGATGCTCGCGAGCTCGTGGACCTCCTCCTCGGCCGCCGTCGGCGAGGTGGCCGGGGGAGGATCGATCTCGGGCAGCTTGTCGGACCCGTCATCGACGAGCTCCGGCGGCAGCGCCGGCAACGCGAGCGGGTCGCCCCCCGGCGCCGCGGCGAGCGCGCCCGGCGCCGTCGCGGCCTCCTCGCCGGGCGGCGCGGCGTCCTCCGCGCGGGCGGCGGAGGGCGCCGGGGCAGCGACGGCCGGCGCGGCTGCGGCGAGCGGCGCGGTGACGGCGGAGGCGGGCGCAGGGGCCGGGGACGTCGCGGAGGGCTCGGAGGCAGGGCGCGGGCAGCTCACGCTCAGCGTCGCGAGCGCCATCGCCGGCAGGAGGAAAGTGCCTCTCACGCGCATGGAGCGCGCGTATCAGGGGGCGCCCGCGAGGGCCAAGTTCAAGGGGGGCACCCAGGAGAGCGGGAAGGCAGGGAGCGAGCGGCTCGCCGGCAGGAGGCGCCCGCCCGGGAGGCCCGGCGGGGCCGGCGGGCGCCTTGGCACGAGGTGCGCGGCGGACCCGCGCCCGCCGGCTTCACCAGCGCGGCGCGCATTCGCCTCGCCGGGCCGCCGGCCGGAGCGGCGTCACGGCGTGGGGAGATCGCGCGCGCACGTCGCCGTGACGTAGTAGCGCCGCGAGGTGCCCGCGTAGGAAGCCCGAAAGTCCGTCGTCTGCTTGTACCCGGCGGCCAGGAAGCTGCCGCCGTGCATGAAGCGCCCGCTCGAGCTGTTGTCGAGCCGCGAGCAGTCGTTGCAGGGCATCAGCAGCTGATAGTTATCCGAACCGTCACGGGTGGCCTTGTACGCGTTGCCAGCCAGGTCGAGCTGCCCCCACCGCCCGGCGCCCTGGGGGAACTTGCCGACGTCCGTGAGATCCGAGTGCGCGCAGGGATAGTTGCTCGGGTACGGCTCACCCAGGCAGCGGTTCGTTCCATCCCCCGCGACCGTGCCGTCGCCCTGGCAGCACCAGGAGGCATACCGTGTGACATCCGTGGAGCCGTCCTGGTTGACGCCGATGATGCTCTCGACGTTCGAGCCGCCCCACGGGAAGATGCGCTGCTCGTTGCCGCCGGCAGAGGCGTAGTTCATCTCCGCCTGGGTCGGCAGCCGGCCGCCGTCCCACGCGCAGAACGCGAACAGCTCGTACCACGTCGCGCAGACGATCGGCTTCTTCTCCTTGGCTCCCGGCGTGTCGCTCCAGGACGGCCATCCATAGGGATCGCAGATGAGCGCCGTCTTGAGCGCGCCCGTGTTGGCCGCGAGATACGTGTTCCACGACGGGTCCCAGCCGCTGTTCGCGATCTTCGGGTGCGCACCCGCGCCTGCGGCCGGCGGGTTGGCCTGGGTCGGGCCGCCGGTCTGCTCGAGGTACCGCCGGAAGCGCCCCACCGTGATCGAGTACTTGTCGAGGTAGAAGCTGCTGACCGTCGCGGGCAGACCCGCATTGTTGAGCCGGTTGAACGTGCCGCCCGGGACCGGAAGGGTCGAGCAGCAGTTATCGCCCCCCTCGACGCCGCAATTGGCACCTGCGCCAGGCGTGCTGCTGTTGCAGCTGATCGGCAGGCCAGGCACGCCGCCCCCGCCTCCGCCGCCCGCGCCCCCCGAGCCACCCGCGCCGCCGGCACCCCCCGCGCCGCCCGCGCCGCTGGAGCTCGACGTCGTGGAGGAGGTCGTCGAGGCGCTGGAGCTCGACGTCGTGGAGGAGGTCGTCGAGGCGCTGGAGCTCGACGTCGTGGAGGAGGTCGTCGAGGCGCTGGAGCTGCTCGACGTCGCCGTCGTGCCCCCTGTCTCGCTGTCGTAGCAGACGCGGAGATACGGCCGCCGATCCAGCGAGGCCTCGCTCGTTCGGATGTGGGTGCGATTCAGGGTTTGCTCGAAGAACACGCCGTTGTTCGCGACGGTGCGGTTCACCCAGCTCTGTACGGTGCTGGTGAGGCTGAGCGTGTGGTAAGCGTACGTGTATCCCGAGCTCGCCGTGAGCCACCCCAGGACGGTGGGATCCCAGGCGCTCGAGTGCGAGTTCCACGTCACGGTGTTCTCGTCCCAGGCCGTCGTGACCCGGTGCACGCGCATCACGTCGGGGGTCACGGCGCCGATGTTGAGGTAGAGATCCGCCGAGACGATGGTGGCGTTGGCAGGGATCGACGAGAGATCGAACGCGATCAGCCCACGCAGCTGGGAGCCCGAGCTCTCGCCAGCGTACATGTCGGCTCCGGTGGGGGTGTAGGTGGGGTAGGTCGAATTGATGAGGGCATCCTTGACCACGCCCGTCGTGCCGGTGCGCTGGAGAGTCACACAGACCGTCGCGGCCTGCTGCGCCTCACCGAGCAGCTCGTCACCTTCGTCTTGTACGCCGACGCACCCGGCGAGCGCCGCGCCGGAGGCGGCGGCGAGAGACGCCAGGAGCAGATGCCGAGACCCTCTCATGATCGTTCGATTCCTCATGATGCTCTCCGATCCGCGTCGTCGGGCCAGCTCCGCCCGCGAGGCTGCGTGTGATGCCGTCGCGCAGGAACGCCAGAGAGCGCCCCCGCCAAAACCCCACCATCTGCCTGCGCGCCGTAAAGCATCACCTTCATCAGGTCAGCCGTCGGATCGTTCTGGCGTCAAACAGCGCGCGAGGAAAACGATACCGTTTTACGGCTTCTAATTGAATACGTCAATTGGGAAGCGAGGTTTGTTGTCAAAAATCTGTTGATGTTGATTGTGATGTCAGAGCAAAACTAATCATTATTGATCGAGTCCTTGGTGATTGTCGAGTGCCGTGAGGCGCATTTGTGATGCAGCTCGCGTCTTGCTCACGTCTTGCTCACGTCTTGCTCACGTTTTGCTCACGTCTTGCTCACGTCTTGCTCACGTCTTGCTCACGTTCTGCGCGTGCCGCGCGACATGAGCAGCCCCATCAGCCTGAGCAGCCTGATCAGCTTGCCGGGGCGCGTGAGTCGATGGCGGATTCTGCCGTTCAGTCGAGCGTGCGGAGGGTGGTGCTGGAGTAGAAATGCCTGCGTTTGTCTACCTGAACGCTCGTTGGCCTACCTGCTGCTTTTTCCTGGCGGGGGCTCGTGGCCGGAAGCGCTGGAGAGGCCTTCTTCGACCTCGGTGACAATCATCGTCGCGAGCAGATCGAGCAATGCGCGGCCTTCGTCCTCGGACGCCTCGCGCGGAGATCCAGTGTAGGCGGCGTCCATGCCCAGCGCGCGGAAGCTCTTCGCTCCTGCCTTGATGCCCTCGGACAGGCTCAGGCCGAGGTCCGGCAGGGCCTGGGCGATGTCTTTCCGGACGAGCGCGGAGGCCGCGGCGAGGACGAGCGAGGTCTCGTAACGGCCCGCGTGGCAGGCGCCGCTCCGGAACTCCGCGGAGAGCGTCCGCGCCCAGCGGCGCGCGAGCGGGCACGCGACCGAGGCGCGGCCCAGGGGCAGGCCGCTGGTGGCGGCGCGCACGGCGCTGTCGTGCTCCGGCTCGAGGTGGTTGTTGATGAAGCAGACATGCGACAGGCCGGCCGACAGGTAGGCCTCGGCGACGGCGCGCAGAAAGGCGGTGAGCGCGGGCGCCGGGATCGAGATCGCGCCGGCGAAGCCCGCCGCGAAGTCGGTCACGCCATACCCGACGGGCGGGGCGAGGAGCGCGGCGACGCCGCGTGCCCACAGCCGGCGGCCGGCCTGCTCGGCCGCGGCCTCGCCGATGAGCGTGTCCGTACCGAGCGGCAGGTGCGGGCCGTGCGGCTCGACCGACCCGACCGGCACGAGCGCGACGCACGGCGCGCCACCCGCCAGGAGCGCGGCGAGCTCCTCCGTCGTGAGCTCCGCGAGGCGCGGCGCGGCCTGCATGGGCTAAAGGCCCGCCGGGTTCTCGCCGGCGGCCTCGCGCTGCCGGAGCGCCTTGCGATCGACCTTGCCGCGATCGTTCCTGGGGACGTCATCGACGAAGGCGACCCAGCGCGGGTACTTGTGCTTGCTCAGCCGGTCCTTCACGAAGACCTTGAGCTCCTGGGCGAGCTCGGCCCTCCCCTCGTCGGTGGCGACGCGGCCGCGCGCGTCGTCGCGGACCACGATGAACGCCTTCGGCTTCACGAGGCCCGCCTCCTCGGCGCCGATCACGGCGGCGAGGCTGACGGCCGGGTGCTCGGTCAGGCACTCCTCCACCTCGACCGGCGCGACCCAGACGCCGCCCACCTTGAGCAGCTCGTCGGCGCGCCCACTGAACCAGAGGTAGCCCTCGGCATCCATGCGGAAGAGATCTCCGGTGCGGCACCAGTGGCCGTGGAAGGTGCCCCAGCTCTTCTCGCGATCCTGGAAGTAGCCGAGCGCGACCGAGTCGCCCTTCACCCACATGACGCCGGTCTCGCCGGGCGGGAGCTCGGGCGCGCCCGCCCCGGCCGCGTCCGAGGGGAGGATCTTGATCGTGTACCCCTCCACGACGCGGCCGAGCGACCCCGGGCGCACGTCGCCAGGGCGGTTCGTGCAGTAAATGTGGAACATCTCCGCGGAGCCGATGCCGTCATAGACGTCGGCGTGGAACCGCGCGCGGAAGCGCTCGAGGAGCGCCGGCGGCAGCGCCTCGCCCGCGGACAGGTGGAAGCGGACGCTGGAGAGGTCGAGGCGCGGGGCGCCGCGCGCCGCGCGGGCGTCGTCGTCATCGAGCAGCTTGCCCATCATCGTCGGGACGTTGGTGACCACCGTCGGGCGATAACGCTCGATGTACCGCGCGAGCGACTCCGGCGTCGGCCGCTCGACGAAGAGGCCCGACGTCGCGCCGACGGCGAAGGGGAACATCAGGTTGGTGCCCGTGGCGTAGCCGAAGAAGAGGCGCGGCACCGAGACGGTGATGTCGTCCTCGCGGTAGCCCACGGTCGCCTTGGCGTAGCGCTCGGTGTTGAAGGCGAAGTCGCGGTGCGTGTGCATGGCCGCCTTGCTCCTGCCGGTGGAGCCGGACGTGAAGAGCCAGATGGCGATGTCGTCGCGCCGGGTGGGGCGGGGGCCCGCCGGGGCGCGCTTCGCCGCGAGCGCCGCGCGCCCCTGCGCGAGGGCGCCGCGGAGCGAGGTGCCCCGCAGCGCCGCGAGGGCCGGCGAGACCGGGAGATCGGCCTCGAGATCGCCGCCGGTCGGGACCTCGGGCACCAGCACGACGGTGCGGACGTCCGTGGCCGCGAGCGCGCCTTGAAGCGCGAGCGCCTCGGCCACGCGCGGGATCGTGACGACCGCGGCGGCCCGCGTGTACTCGACGAGGTGCGCGAGGTCGGGCGCGGGCGCCTCGGGGTTGCCCATCGCAACGACGGCGCCGTGGCTCAGCGCCGCGAAGAAGGCCCAGACGAACGCCGGCGAGTCGTGCAGGACGATGAGCACCCGCTGCTCGATCGCGACGCCCTCGACGGCGAGGTGCGCCTGGAGCATCCGGACCTTCTCGGCGACGTCGGCGTAGGTGTGCCGCTGATCACCGAAGAGCAGCGCGACCTTGTCTTCGAGCCCCTCGCGCAGCCGATCGAACAGGAAGTAGTCGGCGAGGTTGAGCTCGTCAGGGAACGTCGGTGCCGTCATCGTCACGCCTCCATCGCGGCGCCGTGAGCCGCCGCTTTCCGCCCTCCGTGGTCGCGACCCCCGGCTCGTCGAGCCCCTCGCGATCCCAGAGCTGGCACGTCACGGGTCGGTGGCGCTGATCGAGCGCCTCGCAGTAATTGGAATAGATGCAACGTCGGACCTCCCCGCTGCGCCCGAGCCGCACCTTCAGGAACCAGTCGGGATCCGCGAGCGTCTGCCGTGCCGCCCCGATGAGATCGGCCTCGCCGCGCGCGAGGATCGCCTCGGCCTGGGCGAACGTGCAGATCCCCCCCGCCACGACGACCGGCGTGCCGAGGCCGGCCTCGCGCAGGGCGCGCCGGATCTGCGCCTGCTTCGGCACCTGCCGCCCGAACGGCCCCGCCGCGTCCGAGAGCGCGGTCGGCATGCACTCGTACCCGCTCGGGCCGGTGTAGGGGTACGCGGCCTCGCCGACCTTGGGCTGCTTCGCGTCCTCGAACTTGCCGCCCGTCGACAGCGAGAGGAAGTCCATGCCGGCGCGCGCGAACGCGAGCGCGAAGAACGTCGCGTCGTCGACCCGGCTGCCCCCCGCGATGACGTCGTCGCAGAGGAAGCGGCAGCCCACCGTGAAGCGAGCGGAGACGGCGGCGCGCACCGCCGCGTAGACCTCGAGCGGGAGGCGCGCGCGGCGCTCGCGATCGCCGCCGTAGCCGTCCGGGCGGGTGTTCAGCGCGGACAGGAACGAGGCCATGGTGTAGGCGTGCGCGTAGTGGAGCTCGACGCCGTCGAAGCCCGCCTCGCGCGCCCTGACGGCGGCCTCGGCGAAGAGGCCTGGCAGCGTCCGCGGCAGATCGCGGATGTGAGGGAGCGCGACGTCGGTGACGCGCTCGCGCTCGCCGAAGCGCAGCGCCTCGAGCTCACGGGGTGCGAGCACGGCCTCGAGCCGCGCGTTGTCGAGCGCGATGAGCCGCTCGCGCACCTCGCGCTCCGGCGCGTCCCGGAGCGGCGGCTCCCCGAGCGCCTCGGACAGGGCGCGCCGGTGCGCGCCGGTGATCTCGAGGAACTCCCGCAGGAACCTGTCCTTCGCCGGGCGCCTGCGGATGCGGAGGAAGTCGATGAGCTGCAGGAACACGCGCGTCCTGCCGGCGCTCCGCGCGCGGACCGTCCGGACGAGCTCCCGGAGCCCCGGGACGAACCGATCGTGTCCGGCGCGGAGCAGCGGGCCGCTCGGCACGTCGCGGATCCCGGTCGCCTCGACAACGAGGGCGCCGGGCTGGCCTTCGGCGAAGCGGCCGTACCAGTCGAGCACGTCCTGCGTGACGACGCCCTCCTCGGTCGCGCGCCACGGGACCATCGCGGGCACCCACGAGCGCTCGGCGAGCTCGAGGCCCGAGGCGAGGCGGAGGGGCGAGAAGAGGCGCGCGCGCGCCGCCTCGCCCGCGGTGGGAGGCTCCTCGCGGGGCAGCGCGTGGCGGATCCTCTCCGGCGGCCTCCACATGGCTACCGCGCCTCGTCGCGAGCGCGCTCGTCGACCGGGGGCTCCGCGGCGGCGCGCTCGAGGATGCCCTTCGCGATGATGAGCTTCTGGATCTCTGTCGTCCCCTCGTAGATGCGCAGCGGCCGGATCTCGCGGTACAGCCGCTCGACCTCGGTCCCCTCGATGACCCCCATGCCGCCGTGGAGCTGGACGGCGCGGTCGATGATCCGCTGCGCCGCCTCGGTGGCGAACATCTTCGCCATGGCCGCCTCGGTCGAGACGCGCGCCGCCGCCCCGGCTGCAGCCGTGTCGCGCTTGTGGGCCGCGCGGGCGACGAGCAGGCGGGCCGCGTCGAGCTCGGTCGCCATCTCGGCGAGGTAGGCGCGCACCATCTGCTGCTCGGACAGAGGCGCCCCGAACTGCCTCCGCCGCGTGACGTGCGCGATCGCCTCGCGGAGCGCGCGCGCCGCCATCCCGTTCGCCGCCGCGCCGACCGAGATCCGGAAGGCGTCGAGCGTCTGCATCGCGAGCTTGAAGCCGCCGCCCACCTCGCCGAGCCGTGCGCTGTCCGGCACGCGGCAGCGCTCGAAGCGGAGCCGGCCGATCGGGTGCGGGACCGACATCGGCAGCGGCTCGGAGGCGACGCCCTGCGCGCCGCTGTCGACGAGGAACGCCGTGATCGCGGCGCGCCCGCCGCCGCGCTCGCCCGCCGCGCCGCCGCGCGACGGTGACGCGCCCGTGCGGGCGAAGACCACGAGGTGGTGCGCGAGCGGCACGTTCGAGATCAGCACCTTCTCGCCGTCGAGGACCCACCCGTCGCCCTCGCGGCGGGCCTCGGTCCTCAGCGAGGCGACGTCGCTGCCCGCCTCGGGCTCGGTGAGCGCGAAGGCCCCGATGCGCCTCCCCGAGATCACGTCGGGCAGGATTGCGCGGCGCTGCGCGTCGCAGCCGGCCAGCACGATCGGGTACGAGCCGAGCCCCTGCACCGCGAAGATCGCGTCGGCGAGCGGGGCGACCTGGCCGAGCGCCTCGCGGATGAGGACCAGCGAGCGCACGTCGACGGCGGTCGCGTCCGCGGGGAGGCCGCCGCCGCTCGGCGCGCCGCCGAGCGCCTCGGGGACGAGGTGCGCGTAGAGCCCGAGCGGCTCGCCCATGCTGCGCGCGACGGCGGCGGCGTCGTGCGTCCTGGCGAGCCGCGCGAGCGGCGCGAGCGCCTCGGGCGTCAGCCGCGCGGCGAGCGCGGCGTGGCGCTCCTCGAAGAAGACGGGGAGCTCGGCGGAGGAGAGCGCGAGCCCGCTCATACGCGGGGCGTCTCCTGGCCGGTGGACCGCGGGGTGGGGGGGGCGTCGGCGTCGCCGGGCGCGGCCGGCGCGTCGCCGTGGTCAGCGCCCTCGAAGCGCGGCGGGCGCTTCGCCCTGGTCGCCTCGTGGGCCTCGCGGAAGTCGGGGTGGGCCATGCAGATGGCCTGCGCCTGCGCCTCGGCCTCGATCGCGGCGGCGAGGGGCATCGTGCGCTCGCTCTCGAGCATCTGCTTGGTGATCGCGTGCGCGAACGCCGGCCCGCGCGCGAGGCGCTCGGCCCAGCCGCGCGCCACGCCCAGCGCGTCGCTGTCGGCGACGACGCGGTTCACGAGGCCGATGCGGAGCGCCTCGTCGGCGCCGATGAGATCGCCGAAGAAGAGCAGCTCGGCGGCGCGCCCCTGGCCGACGATGCGCGGCAGGAGGTACGAGGCGCCCATGTCGGCGCCGGACAGGCCGACCTTGGGGAAGATGAACCCGAAGCGGGCGCTCGCCGCGGCGATGCGCAGGTCGCAGGCGGCGGCGATCACCGCGCCCGCGCCGACGGCGACCCCGTTGACGGCGGCGATGACGGGGCGCCGGAGCTCGCAGATGCTCTGGATCAGCGCGCCGGTCGCGCGGGTGAACTCGAGCAGCCCCCGCGCGTCGCGCGCGAACAGCTCGGCGATGATCCCCTCCACGTCGCCGCCCGAGCAGAAGCCGCGCCCCGCTCCCGTGAGCACGACCGCGCGCGCGGCCGAGCGCTCGAGCGAGCGGAACGTGGCCGTGAGCTCGCCGTAGACCTCGAAGGTGAGCGCGTTCAGGCGGTCGGGGCGGCTCAGCGTGATCTCCGCGACGCCGCGGCTGAGCTCGAGATGGAAGGAGCGGGGTGTGAGGGTCATGGGCATCTCCTGGGTCCGGCGGGCGCCGGACGCGAGCCTCGCGCGATCAGGGCTTCGTCCGCGTGCGCCGCGGGGGGCTCCGCGCGCTTCGCTCGGCGTGCGCGCGGGCGCTGCCGGGGCGCGACGGGACGGGCATGTCCGGCTCGCGGAGCGTGGTGCGCAGCTTGTCGAGCAGGCGCGTCAGCGTGGAGAGCTCGGCCGGGCTCAGCCCGGAGAACACCTTCGCCACGCGCGCGGCGTGCCGCCGCTCGGCGTCGCGGAACGCGCGCTGCCCCTTGGCGGTCAGGTGCACCCGCCACGCGCGGCGGTCGCTCGGGTCGGCCCGCCGCTCGACCATGCCGTCGCGCGCCGCGCGATCGACGAGCCCGGTGAGGTTGCCCGCCGTGACGAGCATGCTGCGGGAGAGCGACGCGAGCGTCTGCCCGTCGCTGCGCACGAGGTTCGCCAGGAGGTCGAAGCGCGGGAGGGTCATCTCGTGCTCCAGGTCCTCCCGGATGGCCGCGAGCGCGCGCTTGTGGACCGCGAGGATGCGCACCCAGGCGCGCACGGCGGCCTGGTCGCCGCGCGCGCTCTCCGGCGGGGGGACCACGGCGAGCGGCCGCCTCGCCGGCGCCCCGCGCCTCACGGGCCGCCCTCGCCCCCGCGGCGCGCGTCGAGCGCCGCGACGGCCTCGATCTCCACGAGCGCGCGCCGCTCGACGAGCCCCGCGACGCCGAGGAGGGCCATCGCCGGGAAATGCTTGCCGAACCGCGCCCGCCACGCGGCGCCGATCGCGCGGAGCGAGCCCCTGTACGCCTCGAGATCGGTCACGTAGACGGTCATGCGGGCGACGTCGCCCGGCTCCCCGCCGGCGGCCGCGACGACCGCGAGCACGTTGTCGAGCGCCTGGGCGAACTGCTCGGCCAGATCGTCGCTCCGGAACCGCCCGGACGCCGGGTCCCACCCGATCTGCCCCGCGATGTGCAGCGTCCTGCCGCTCGTCACGACGCCGTTGGCGTAGCCTCGCGGCGCAGGCCACCCGGTCGGCTGCACGATCTCGAGATCGCCGTTCATCGCATCACCTGCCCCCCGTCGACCGGGATCGCCTGGCCATGGATGCTGCGCGCCTCGTCGCTGCAGAGCATCGCCACGACGAGCGCGACCTCGCCGGGCTCGACCATCCGGCCCTGAGGCGACATCGACTCGAGCGACCGCCGCGCCGCGTCCTCGCCCCGCCCGGTCTTCTCCGCGATGCGGGAGATCGCCTCGTCCGCCATCCTCGTGTTCACCCACCCGGGGCAGACGCAGTTGATGGTCACCGGCGTCCGGGCGATCTCCAGCGCGATGGCGCGGGTCATTCCGATCATGGCGTGCTTCGACGCGCAGTACGCGGTCGAGTAGGCGCACCCGACGAGCCCGGCGGTCGAGGCGACGTTGACGACGCGCCCGAACCCGCGCGCGATCATCTTCGGGATCAGGGCGCGGCAGAGCGCGAAGGCGCCGGTCACGTTGACCGCGAGCATGCGGTCCCAGAGCGCGTCGCTCGTCCTGTCGAACGGCGCGCTCTCGGCGACGCCCGCGTTGTTGACGAGCACGTCGATGCGCCCGAGCTGGGCTTCGAGCGCGGCGATCGCCGGCGGCGCGCCCTCGCGATCGCCGACGTCGAGCCGGACGGCGACGCCCCCGATGGCCGCCGCCGTCTCCTCGATCTCGGCCTGCGTGCGGCCTGCGACGGCCACGCGCGCGCCGCCCTGCGCGAGCCGCTCGGCGATCGCCCGGCCGATGCCGCGACCCCCACCCGTGACGAGCGCGATCCTGCCTTCCAGGGACATCCGGAGCACCTAAATCATATATATATGAAGCACAAGCCGAAGTCACCCCGGTCGGCGCGCGCTGCGGCGCCCGCTCGCCGAGGTCGGAGTCGGCCACGTCGCGACGGAACGCGCGGATCGGCCTCGCTTTCCTCGCTCTCCTTGCTCTCCTCGCCCGTCTGGCGCTCGTCTGGCGCTCGTCTGGCGCTCGCCGCGGCGTACGCTGCGCGTCGTCGTCTGGAACGTAGTGGGTGAGAGCATGGACGAAGACCAGAGCGGCCATGGTCGAACGGTCTGCGCCGCGAGGGCGGCCTGGTCCGGCTCGACGGCTGCTCCGGGCTCACCGGAGCGCGGAGCACGAGCTCCACCCAGCGATTCGCTCGCGCAGTCGATCGTCGACGTGGTCGAACCGATCCACTACGCTGCGCGCCTGTTCGTCGCGCCCCACGACGGCGTCGCGCCGAAGAGCATCTACATGACCGAGAGCATCAACCGGTTGGCACCGGCGACACGTTCGCGCCGCCCCGCGGCACCGAGATGCATGCCCTGGCGAGGGGCTTGCCGCTGCAGCTGCCGGCGGGCGCCGTGAGCGCGGCCGGCGTGCTCGCGTCGCGCGTCGCCGCGCTGCTCGCATGCGCCGGCGTCGAGGCGCGGCCCCCGGCGGCAGGGGCGGGCGCGTGGTCCCTCGCGCTGGCCGAGCCGCCGGATCTCGCGGCGCTCTACGCGGCGGCGGACGGCATCGCGCTCCCGGACGGCACGCTCATCCTGCCGCGTGGCGACGTCGCGCGGGCGACGGCGTGGCTCGCGGAGGAGCGCTCGCTCGACTGGGCGCGCGACCTCCTGGTCATCGGGGAGCGGGAGGATCTCGTCATCGTGCTCGACCTCGACGTCGCGGGCGCGCGCGCCGGGGGCGGCGTGCTCGAGGCGCCGACCGACGGCCTCGCCTCGTTCCAGCGCGTCGCCCGCTCGGTGGTCGGCTACCTGGAGCGGCGCCTCGGCGTCGCAGGGGCCGAGGCCGCGGCGCCCGAGGTGCGGGCGCGCGAGGCCGCGGCGCGCCGCGACGTCCCGGCGCTCGTCGAGGCGCTCGCGGAGGAGATGTACCCGGGCGCGGAGCGGCAGGTCGCGCACGCGGCGCTCACGCTGGGCGGGCTCCTGTCGGAGCGCGGGGACGAGGCGGCGCTGGACGCCTTCGCGCGCTCGGTCGAGGCGCGGATCGCGGCGGCGCCGCGGGGCGCCGCGGGGCCGGAGCGGCTCGCGGCGTGGCGCGCGTGCGAGATCGCGGCGCGGGAGGCGGGGGCTGAAGCGATCGCCGCGGCGTGCGCGGCGCGGGCGAGCGGCAGGGGGTAGGGGGCTGGCCTCGAAGCGCCTCGGTGGACGGCGCTTCGTCGCTCAGCGGACCGAGCTCACCTTTCGCCCCGCTCCCGGAGCCTCGCGCGCCACGCGCGCACCACGGTCGTCTGATCGCCCTTGCGCAGCATGAACTCCGTCAGCCCCGCGACGTCGAGCCCCGGCAGGAGCCGGCTCTGCCCCGCCTCCGCGTAGCCGTCCGGGCCGAGGAGGTGGATGGAGAGCTCTCCCTTCTTCAAAAACCAGACCTCGGGAACGCCGAGACCCGCATAGACGGAGAGCTTGTTGATCGTCCCGCTCTTCTCGATGATCTCGATCGCGAGCTCCGGGATCTCCCCGTCCTCGACCGTCCCGAGCACATAGCACTCATCCGGCTCGACCCCCCGCTGCGCGAGCTTCTTGCGGACGGTCATGCTGCCGTACCCGCTGAGCGGCAGCTCCGCCTCCTCCGCGTAGGCCTCGACGAGGCGGGCCAGGATCGTCTTCCGCCCCTCGTGCGGTCCGCCCGGGCTCATCAGCTCCAGCACTCCCTCGCAGTACGTCACCCGCACGCCAGCCCGGTCGCCGAGGGCGGCCAGGATGGCCTCGTACTGCTCCCACGAGACGTCATGAACGACGAAGAGCTGGTCTTCCGAGCCGTCCGCCGCGACAGCGTCGGCGGCGCCGGCAGCGGGGGCGAGGAGGGGTGCAGCGGCGGCCATGACAGCGTGCTCCTTCGGAGAGTATCGCCGCCGGGCCGCACCCTGGCAACCGCCGATCCGAGCGCCCGCGCACCGCTGCCCCGCTCGACCGTCCTGACGCGCGCCACGGCCTCGCCGGACGCTGCCAGGGGCGGGCCCGGGTGCGCCCGGGAGCCGCGCCTTCAGAACACGCGCCCCAGCCCGTCGAGCGCCGCGACGCGGTAGGCCTCGGCCATGGTGGGGTAGTTGAACGTCGTGTTCACGAAGTACCGGATCGTGTTGTGCGGCGCAGGTTGCGACATGATCGCCTGCCCGATGTGGATGATCTCCGCGGCGTTCTCGCCGAAGCAGTGGATGCCGAGCAGCGCGAGCGTCTCGCGGTGGAAGATCAGCTTCAGCATGCCGACCTGCTGGCCCGTGATCTGCGCGCGCGCGAGCGTCTTGAACGTCGACTTCCCCACCTCGTAGGGCACCTTCTCCGCCGTGAGCTCCCGCTCGCTCTTGCCCAGCGACGAGATCTCGGGCGTCGTGTAGATGCCCGTGGGGATGTCCCGGACCAGCTTGTCGTCGGCGTGGCCGCAGAGGTGGCTGGCCGCGTACCGGCCCTGGTCGTAGCTCGCGCTCGCGAGCGCCGGGAAGCCGACCACGTCGCCGACCGCGTAGATGTGCGGCTGGCTCGTCTGGAAGGTCTCGCTCACCTCGAGCTGACCGCGCTTGTTCGGCGTGATGCCGACGCTCTCCAGGCCGAGATCGGCCGTGTTGCCCGACCTCCCGTTGGCCCAGAGGAAGACCTCGCTCCGGAGCTTCTTCCCGCTCTTCAGGGAGAGCACGACGCCCTCCTTCGTGGCCTCGACCGCCTCGTGCTCCTCGCCGTTCAGGACGCGGATCCCCTTGTCGCAGAAGTGGTAGCCGAGCGCGTCGGTGATCTCGTCGTCGAGGAACTCCAGGAGATGGGAGCGCGTGTTCACGAGGTTCACGGCGACCTGCATGTTGCGCAGCATCGACGCGTACTCGCAGCCGATGACGCCGGCCCCGAAGATGGTGATGCTCCGGGGGGTGTGATCCATGCGCAGCAGCGTGTCGCTGTCGAAGACGCGCGGGTGGCTGAAGTCGATGTCGGCCGGCCGGTACGGGCGCGAGCCGGTCGCGATGACGAAGCTGTCGGCCGTGTACCGCCGGCGCTGGCCGCCGTCGCTCTCCACCTCGATCGTGTGCGGATCGACGAACCTGGCCTGCCCCGGAACGAGCTGGACGCGGTTCCGGTCGTAGAAGCTCTCCCGCAGGTCGACCTGCTCGTCGATGACGCGGTTCGCGGTCGCGAGGAGCTCGGCGAACGGGTACTCCGGAACCACATCCATCCGCTTGTAGATGGGGCTCTGGTTGATCAGGTTCATGTGGTAAATCGCGCGGCGCAGCGCCTTGCTGGGGATCGTCCCCCAGTGGGTGCAGCCCCCGCCGACCCGCGCGTAGCGCTCGATCGCCGCGACCGATTTGCCGTGCTTCGCGGCCGTCATGGCGGCGCCTTCGCCGCCCGGCCCCGTGCCGAGGATGATGAGATCGAAGTGCGGGGTGGTCACCATCGAGTTCCTTGCCTCCGGCGCGCCGAGCGCGCGCGTGCGCCGGGAGAAGGCTACTCGAACTGGAGCGGCTCGTCGTCGCCCCCGACGCCGAGCATCTCGAGGATCTGCCGCACCTCCATCGCGGCCTCGACCTCCGGGCCCGCGTCCAGGAAGCCCTGGAGGTGCTTCCGCGCGAGCGCGCGGTTGCCGCGGGCCGCGTACGCCAGCCCCATCGCGTGCATCGCCTCGCCGTCCTTCGGGAACCGGCGGAGCGCCTCCTTCGCCTGCGCGGTCGCGCCGTCCGTGTCGCCGAGGCGACGGAGCGCGTGCGACAGGGCGACCCGCGCCCCGAGGAAGCTCGGCGCGAGCCGCACGGCGGCGCGGTAAGCGTCGCGCGCCGGCTCGAGCTGGCCGAGCTCGTAGAGCGCGTGCCCGAGCAGGTTGTACGCGTACGGGTTCGACGGGGAGGCCTTGATCACGTCGCGCAGCGCGACGAGCGCCTCCTGGACTTGCTCCTCTTGCAGGAGCTCGGCCGCCTCCTCGACGGCCTCCCAGTGGGCGGCGTCGATCGATTCGTCCACCACGGCTCTGAGCACCATGGCGCGCAGTCTAGCCAGAATCGGCGCGCCGTCCTGGGCTCCTTCGTGGTACCGGCCGGGCGGTGAGGCGCCCGCCGCGGATCCGGCCGCTCTTGTGGCACGCGAGCGCCGCGATCCCGGTGCTCGGCGCCGCCGCGGCGTTCTACGGGCCCGCGCTCGCCAGGACGGGCGGCGTCTGGCCGGCGCCCCTCGACGACGTCTACATCCACTTCGGGTTCGCCCGCGCCGCGGCCCTGGGCCACCCGTTCTCGTGGATCCCGGGCAACGGCTACTCCTCGGGCGGGACCAGCCTGGCGTACCCCCTCGCCCTGGCGCCCGGGTACCTGCTCGGGTTTCGCGGCGCGTGGCTCGGCCTCTTCGCCGCGCTCCTCGCGTGCGCCGCGCTGCTCGACCTCTGCCGATCGCTCCGGTGGCTCCTCGATCCGCGCGGCGGGCCGGGCGCCGCCTCCTCCCGCTGGGTCGCCTGGGCCGCGCCGCTCTTCGTCGTGGCCGTGCCGCTGCTCGACTGGAGCTGGTTCTCCGGGATGGAGGTCGCGCTGCTCGGCGCGGTGATGGGCCGGGCGCTCGTCGCGGTGCGGCGCGCCGAGCTCGCCCCGCCGGCGCAGCGCCCGGCCGAGCAGCTCCGGGCAGGGCTCCTCGCCGCGCTGCTCGTCGCGACCCGGCCCGAGGCCGTCGCGCTCGCGGCGCCGCTCGCGGTCGCCGTGGCCCACGCGGCGGGCTCGCTGGGCGCGGCGGCGTCGCTCGCGCGCGCGTCCCTGCCGACCGCGCTGCTCCTCGGCGCGCAGGCCGCCGCGAACCGCGCGCTCACGGGGGAGTGGAGCGCGGCGGGGGCGGTGCGCAAGCTCATCCTCTCGAACCCGTACCCGGCGCCGCTCGAGAAGGCGCTGGAGGTGATCAAGAACCTCGCCGCGCTGCGGGTGCAGGCGCTGGAGAGCGCGCTCGGCGGCCCGTCCTACGCCTTCCTCTTGCCGCTGCTCGGCGCGATCGCGGCGCTCGACCGGCGGACGCGGCGCCTCGCCGTGCCGCTCCTGATCGGCGCCTACGGCTCGCTGCTCCTCGTCGCGCTCAACGCGACGGCGCGCTACCAGAACCTCCGCTACGCCGCCCCGGCGCTCGCGATGCTGCTCGTCGCCGCGGCCCTCGGGACCGAGGCGCTCGCGCGGCGGGGGCGGCTCGCGGCCGGCGTCGCCGCGGCGCTCGCGCTCGCGGCGCTCGCGGCGCCCTCGGCGTGGTTCGCGCGGCAGATCGACCACTTCGCCCGCTCCTCGGCCAACATCGCCGGGCAGCAGGTCGAGGTCGCGCGGCGCCTGGCCGCGCGCGCGCGCCAACACCGAGCGCCGCGGCGGGTGCTGGTCGGCGACGCGGGCGCGATCCCGTACCTGTCGGGGATCCCCGCCATCGACGGGCTCGGGCTCGGCGGGTACCGGGGGATGCCGTTCGCGCGGGCCTCGGTGCACGGGGTGCCGGCCGTCGTCGAGCTCATCGAGCGGCTCGACGCCGCCGAGCGGCCCGACGTCTTCGCCCTTTACCCCTCGTGGTGGGGCGGGCTCGCGGACGTCTTCGGCCGGCGCGTCGACGCGGTGAAGATCGAGGACAACGTGATGTGCGCCGCGGACGAGAAGGTGATCTACGAGGCGGACTGGTCGGCGCTCGCGCCGCCGGGCGAGCGCCGCGACGGGGCCATCGACGAGGTGGACATCGCCGACCTGGTCGACGAGCGCGCGCACGGCTACGCGTTCCCGTCGCCGCGCGGCGGCTGGGTCGTCGGCGCCGTGCTGCGGGACGGGAGCGACGGCGGCGGTGCGCCGCGGTTCGACGCCGGCAGGATCATCCCCGAGGGGCGCGAGCAGTCGTTCGCAATCAGAGCGGCCGCCGCGGCCGCCGCCATCGCCCGCGGGCCCGCCGTGCTCGCGCTGCGCACCGACGGGGGCGGCCCGATCGCGATCGGCGTGGCGATCGAGCGCGCCGCGGACGAGGCGCGCGTCGAGGTGCCAGAGCGCCCTCTGGACCGCTGGTCCGAGATCCGGGTGCCGCTCCGCGACGTCGCGCCGGGGGACCTTGTCCGGATCCGCGCGCTCCGGGGGACGCTCCGCAGCTTCCATGTCTGGCTGCTGCGGCCGTGATCGGCCTCCGTGCCGCCCGCGCGGCGTCCTCGCGGCGCGCGCCCGCGACACAGCGCGTCGCGAGCCACGAGGACGTCGCGCGACGGATCCATGGTAAGAGCCACCACGTGGCGAGGTGGTTCCGTGCGTCGGCCTTCGCGGCGACAGCTGGCAGGGAGGTGGCCTCGTTCGCGAGGCAGGCCGTCCTCCTGCCGTACGACACCCTCGCGCCGGTGATCCCTGACGGGGCGCGCGACGGCGACGAGGTGGTGGTCATCCTTCACGGGCTCTTCGCCTCCGCCGGCGTCCTCCGGCCGTTGCGCACGGCGATCGAGCGCCACGCCGCGATGTCGCGCGCCTCGCGGGCGCGTGGTCGGACGGACCCGGCGCGCGCCGAGCCGTCGTGGTCGGTCCACACGGCGACGATGTCCTACGCGCCGGGGCCCGGCGTCGAGGCGCTGTCGGCGCGCCTCGCGGCGCTCGTCGCGGCGCTCCCGGACGGGGCGCGCTTGCACCTCGTCGGCCACAGCATGGGCGGCATCGTGTGCCGCTTCTTCGCGCAGGAGGTCGGCGATCCGCGCGTCGTGCAGACCATCTCCATGGCGAGCCCGTTCGGCGGCATCCCGCGCGCAGGGCTGCTCGGCTTCGGCGGCGCGCGCGATCTCGACGCGTCGAGCCCGGTCCTCCGGCGCGTCCTCCTCGGGACGGCGCGGTCGAGCATTCCGCACCTGTCGATCGTCGCGGGGGCCGACACGCTGGTCCGCTCGCCCATCGCGCACGCGCTGCCGGGCGGCGAGGTGCGGGTGATGGAGGGGCGGGGGCACAACACGCTCCTCTTCGATCCCGAGGTGGCCGCGCTCGTGGCGCGGCGCATCGTCGAGCGGCGCGGCCCCGCGCGGTGACCTATCCCCGCTCGGCGCTTCGTGGTAGCTCGCTCGCGTGCGCTCGCCCATCGCCTGCCTCGCCGCCCTCGGGGCCTTGCTCGCCCCGCTCGCCTGGTCCTCGCCGTCGCGCGCGGACGCCTCCGCGTGGACCTTCGTGGGCGCCGGCGCGATCGGCTGGAAGCAGGGCGAAAGCGATCTCGTCTTCGACGGCGCGCTGTCGTGCGACGTCGGCGTCGGGACCACGCCCGACGCGCCCGTCATCGTCGGCGGCCTGATGCGCGCGACGCCGATCCTCGACAGCGGCATCGATCTCGCGCTGCTCGCCCGGGTCGCGACGCGCGGCTTCCAGGCAGGCCAGCTGGGCCTCGCCCTCGACGCGGGCGGCTACCGCCGCTTCTGGGGCGCAGGTTCCACGGGCGTGGCCGGCGCGCTCACGCTGGGGGCGCCGCTCGGCATCAGCCTCTCGCTCCAGGGGAGCTACGGGACCGACAAGGCCATGGCGTTCGCCGCCATCGCGGGCATCGACCTGCTGCGCCTCACCGTCTACCGGCAGTCGCTCCTGCCGCTGTGGCCGAACCCGTTCCCCGCGCAGCAGCGCGGGCAGGACGTCGCCTCGCGCTGACCTGGCCGCCCCCGGCGAGCGGGTTCGTCGCGCGAGCGACCCGACCAGGGCGGCGATCTCACCCGGCGGGGCGTCCCCCCGAGCCGTCGTCGAGCCACGCCTCCGAGAGCTCGAGCGTGCGGGCATTCTCCTCGACATTGCGGAGGAAGCTGTCGCGCGTCCGCAGGTCTGCGATCTGCATGGCGACAGCGAGGAGCCGGTCGCGCGCGTCGGCTATCGCAGCGCGGGCCGCGCCGCGCTCGCCCGCCGCAAAGAGCGCCTCGGCGTGCACGAGGCGTGCGAGCGCCTCTCCCTCCTCGACCTTCTCCACCGTGGCCAGCAGCGCCATGGCCGCGCGGCTCTCCGCGAGCGCCTCGGCCGACCGGCCGCGCGCGAGCAGCACAGAAGCCAGCGTCGCTCGGGCCGCGACCTGGGCTTGCTGCGCGGTCTCCAGCAGCGCCACCGCGCGGCGGGCCTCGCCCTCCGCCTCGTCGAGCCGGCCCGCGCTTCGCAGGATCCCCGCCAGGTAGGTGCGAGACCAGCCCTCCCCCCGCCGGCTGCCCTGCGCGGCGCACAGGGCGGCGGCCTTCGCCTCCACCACGCACGCCTCCTCGAGGGCGCCAGTACGGCCGAGGACACGACCCAGATCGTGCAACGTGAAGCCGAGGACGTAGTCCAGCCCCATCTGCTCGGCTTCAGCGACCGCGGCGCGCAGGCGCGTCATCGCTTCCGCGTACGCGCCGAGCAGGGATTCCCGGAATGCGAGGTTGCACCGCTCGACGCACGCCCTCCGTAGGTCGCCCACCTCCTCGTAGCAACGGAGCGCGCGCGCGGCGAACGCGCAGCTCTCTTCCAGATGGCCGGCGAAGAGCTCACGCATCCCGCGCTGTCGGTAGATCGGCCCGCTCACGCTCGGGTCGTCGCGAAAGCGCTCCGCGACCGACCTGATGCGCGCATCGATCGCCTCGGCCCGCTCGTGGAGACCCGCGAGCAGGAGGTCCAGCGCGATCGACGCGGCCGTCGTCACCGCCGGAGCTGTCGCCTGCCCGTCGGGCCGCCAGGCGTCCGCGAGCATCGTGTCGAGCAGGAGGAGGTCCTCCGGCTGCCCGAGGTGCCTCGCCGCCCGCCCGGCCTCGGCCAGCGCTACATACCAGGGCGCAGTGCCCTTCGGCAGCACGCGCAAGGCCACGTGGGCGCACCGACCGAACTCCGCGATGTCCCCGCGCCACCGGCGCGCCTCGGTGCGCAGCAAGAGCAGCTCCTCCCGCGCCGCGCCGCTGACCCCGAGGGAGAGGGCGCGCTCGGCCCACCGCAGCACCGCGGCGAAGTCGTTCGCGGCGAACGCCTGCGCGGCGGCCGCCATGTAGAGCTCGGCGGCGCGCGCGAGCTCGCCGGCGCGATCGAAATGCTCGGCGATCACCGCCGCCGACGGCTCGGCGGCGCGCTCGAGCCACGCCCCCGCCAGCCGATGCCCGAGCGCGCGATCCTCCTCGGTGAGCATCCCGTAGGCCGCCTCGCGCACGAGCGCGTGCCGGAACGCGATCTCCCGCTCGCCTTGGAACCTCGAAGCAGAACGCGTGATGATCCACTCCAGGCCCTCCAGCCGGGCGAGGTGATCGTCGATCGACCCGTCGTCCATGCCACCCAGCAGCGAGTCGATCGCGCCTCGCCAGAAGACGTCGCCGAACACGCTCCCGGCGCGCAGCAGCCGGCGCGCCATGTCGTCCAGCCCTTCGAGGCGGGACCGCACCATGGCCAGCACGGTCTCCGGCGTGCTCTGCTTGTTCCCTTCGTAGGTCGCGCGGATCAGCTCTTCCAGGTAGAACGCGTTGCCTTCGGCCTGCGTCACGATGCGCTCCAGGGTCGCTTCGCTCACCTGGTCGCCGAGCACTTGCCTCACGAGCCGCGCGCTCGCCCTGGAGGTCAGCGGCTCGAGGCGAATCTCCTGGAGCTGCCGCTCGGCCCACAACCGGGGGAACACCTCGTGGACGTCCGGGCGCGCCAGCGCCAGCAGCATCCATGGCCGATCGCGGACGCGGCGCAGCGCCTCGTCGAGGTATTGAACCGTCGGCGCGTCGCTCCAGTGCAGGTCCTCTATCACCAGGAGCAAAGGGCGCTCCCCGGACACCGCCTCGAGGAAATCCACCCAGGCGCGCTGCATCTGATCGCCGAGGAGCCGGACGTCCCGGCGCGCGGCGTGCAGCTGAATGCTGTCCTCGTCGGGAAACGGCGTATTCAGGAGCTCTCCGAGGAACTCCGAGACGCGCCGCGCGTCGGCCCCGTCGAAATGCTTGTTCACGTGGGCGCGGAGCTTCTCGCGGCGCTCCTCCAGCGGCTCTCCGTCCTGGATGCCGCCGCAGGCCTGCCGCAGCGCCTGACCGAGCAGACCGAGCGCGGCGCCCGTGCGCAGCGGGTCCCCTCGGCCGACCCACAAGGTGAAGGGGGGGTCGCGCTGGCGGACGCGGAGCAGCAGCTCGTAGGCGACGCGCGATTTGCCCATGCCGGCCGGCCCCGTCACGAGCACCGCGCGCGCCCTCGACTCCTCGATGCATTGGGTGCGCAGCGCCTCGATGGCCGCGATCACCCAGTCGCGCCCGACACATGCGGTCGGCCTGCCGAGCAGCGTTCGCGCGCCCTTCGCGAGCGCCTGTTCGCCCTGGAGCCACAGGCCGCTCTCCGTCTCGAGGACATCGAAGCGGGCGTCGAGCAGCCCGGCGGTCACCTCGTCGATCGCGATCGGCCGCGCCTGGCCTGCCGCGTGCGCGGCGCCGGCGGAGGGCGCGGACTGCGCCAGCGTCCGTGTCGCGCGGTCGACAAGCTCGCTGGCAGGCAGCCTCCCCGACAGCTCTGCGGTGCCCGTCGCGAGCGCCAGCTGACGGCCGCCGGCGTGCTTGCGCAGCGAGAGCGCGCAGCGGGCCGCTCGCACGGCCTGATCGGTCGCCAGGCCAGTCCCGGTGAACGTCATGAGGATCGAGCTGTCCATCAAGAGGTCGAGCTGAGCCCCGAGCGCAGCGACCTCCCGGGTCATCTCCTCCGCGGCGGACGCGATCTCGGTCTCCGCGTCCGATCGCCCCGCGCCGCCGGCCATGGGTGGCTCCGGGGCCATCAGCAGCACGCACGTCACCCTTCGTTCCTTGTGGGTCAGCGACGGCGAGCAGGAGGACGGCGGCGAGCGGACCGAGGCCACCGGGGTCGACACCTCCGCAATGGGGAGCGTCGCTCCCAGGCTCACCGCATTGAGCGCCGCGGCCACCGCGGCGCCGTCGCATGGGCGCTCCGCCGGGTCCTTGGCGAGCATCCGGGTGCACAGCACGTCGAGGGACGGCGGCACATCGGCCCGCAGCTCGCTCGCCCGCTGGACGTCCTCCAGCACGATCTTCAGCAGGATGGACATGAAGCTGTCGCCCCTGAAGGCCTGTACGCCGGTCAGGCATTCGAACAGCACGCAGCCGAGCGCGAATACATCGGCGCGCGCGTCGACCGCCGCCCTGCTCCGGGCCTGCTCGGGCGCGACGTAGGCGGGAGTCCCGAGGATCATCCCCGGCTGGGTCATTCGTGATGCGTCGGAGAACCGGGCGATCCCGAAGTCGAGCAGCTTCACCCGCGCGACGTCGCGCTCCACGAGGAACAGATTGGAAGGCTTGAGATCGCGGTGCACTATCCGGTGCGCGTGCACGACCGCGAGCGCCTCGGCGGCGCGTGTCACGAGCGTGACCGTCTCGTCCACGCTGAGCCCTCGACGCCCGAGCCTCGCGCAGAGATCCTCGCCCTCGAGCCACTCCATGGCGAGGTAGGGCACTCCCTGCGCCGTCATCCCGTGCGCCACATAGCGGCAGATGCCCGGGTGCTCGAGCTCGGCGAGCACAGCGGCTTCGTGCATCAGGCGCTCGACGTTCCTCGGGTCGAGCTGCTGCAATAGCTTGACGGCGACGGGCTCGCCCGAGGCTCGATCGCGAGCCTGGTAGACTTCCCCCATGCCGCCGATTCCCCCGAGCTTTTCGATTTCGAATCGCCCGGCGATTACCTCTCCCCCCCGCATGGGGGCGCAGTATCCCCCGGATCGAGGAATACTTGCATCAGAGGAAATCTCGGCCGTCTAGGCATCAGCCGGCCAGCTTGTGGGGGCCCGCGCCCGCGTCAGCCCGTGAACCCCGCGAGCCCCTCGACGAGCCGATCGAGATCCGCGCGGCTGTGCCGCTCGGTCACGGCGACGAGCAGCTCGTCCCGCCGCCGCGCGTCGATCCGCCCGAGATCGAGCCCCGCGATGATCCCCTGCTCGGCCAGCGCCCGCGTGAGCCTCCCCGCGTCCCCGCCGCGGACCTTCACGACGAACTCGTGGAACGTCGGCGCCGACATCGGCAGCGAGTAGCCGTCGAGCCGCGCGATCTCCCGCTTCAGGTGCTCGGCCTTCGCGAGGCACTGCTTCGCCGCCTCCACGAAGCCGCGCTTGCCGAGCATGCACATCCGCATCGTGACCGCCGTCGCGCAGAGGCCGCTGTTCGTGCAGATGTTGCTCGTCGCCCGCTCGCGGCGGATGTGCTGCTCGCGCGTCGCGAGCGTCAGCACGTACCCGCGGGTCCCGTGCTTGTCGACCGTCTCGCCGACCAGCCGGCCGGGCACCTGCTGGAGGTACTTGCGGTCGTTCCGGCACGCGAACAGCCCGACGTTGGGGCCGCCGTACTGCGGCGGCAGCCCGAGCGGCTGGCCCTCCGCCACCGCGATGTCGGCGCCGAGCGCGCCCGGCGACTCGAGCAGCGCGAGCGCGTACGGGTCCAGGGTGACCGTGATCAGCAGCGCGCCCTTCTGGTGGCACACCTCGGCCACCTTCCGGATGTCACCCACGACGCCGAAGAAGTTCGGATAGCCGACCACCACACAGGCCGTCGTCTCGTCGATCGCCCGCGTCAGCGCCTCGACGTCCGCCGTGCCGTCGCGGCCGACGTCGACCCCGACCAGCGACGCCTTGCCGGCCCCGATGCCGTGCACGTACGTCTCGACCGTGCCGATGTAGTCGGGGTGCACGCCCCCGGACAGGACGGTGCGCTCGCGCCCCGTCAGCCGGCGGGCCATCAGCACGGCCTCCGCGAGCGCGCTCGCGCCGTCGTACATCGACGCGTTGGCGATCGGCAGCCCGAGGATCTCGCTCACGATCGTCTGGAACTCGAAGATCACCTGGAGCGTGCCCTGGGAGACCTCGGGCTGGTACGGCGTGTAGGCCGTGTAGAACTCGCTGCGGAGCAGCAGCTGATCGGCGGCCGGCGGGAAATGGTGCTCGTAGGCGCCCGCCCCCAGGAACGAGAGCATGCGCCCTGCGCGGTTCTTCTGGGCGAGCTCCTCGAGGTGCCGCATGAGCGAGGCCTCGTCGAGCGAAGGCTCCATCGAGAGCGGGCGCGTGAGGCGCGCCTCCTTCGGGATCGCGCTGTAGAGCTCCTCGAGCGACGACAGGCCGACGGCCTGCAGCATCTCGCTGATTTCCTCGGGCGTGTGGGGCAGGTAGCGCATGGTCTTGTGCAGCGGGAAACGGGAAGGGTGATGCGGAACGCGGAGGGGAGCGGCGCTCAGTGCGCCGCGGTCTTCAGGAGCTCGCTGTACGCGTCGGGATCCATGAGCGTGCCGAGCTCGCCCTGGTCCGAGGGGACGACCTCGATCATCCACGCCTTGCCGTAGCAGTCGTCATTGACCAGCTCGGGGCGGCTCTCGAGATCCGCGTTCACGCGCTGGATCTTGCCGCTCACCGGCGCGAACAGATCGCTCAGCGTCTTGACGCTCTCGATCGTGCCGAACGCCGTGCCCGCGGTGATCGTGTCGCCCGGCTTCACGTCGAGGTTGACCAGCGTGATGTCGCCGAGCTGCTCGACCGCGAAGGCGGTGATCCCGATCACGACGAGATCGTTCTCCTGCTTGGCCCACTCGTGATCCTTCGTGTACCGCCGGTCCGTTCGGACATTGTCGCTCGCCATGTGACTTCTTCTCCCTTTGCCAACCTGGATCTCTGGTCGCCGCGTGCGGTCGCTCGGATCGGCTCGCCGCGGCGCGCCTCGGCGCGGATCAGGCCCGCTTGTAGAACGGGGTCTTGACCACGACCGCCTCGACCGAGCGCCCGCGGCAGTCCACCTGGAAGGCGGTCCCTACCGCCGCCATCGGCGCGGGCAGGTAGCCGAGGCCGATGTTCTTGCCGACGGTCGGCCCCGGGCTGCCGCTCGTGCAGACGCCGACCTTCGCGCCGCTCGGGTCGAGCAGCGGGTAGCCGTGGCGCGCGATGCCGCGCCCCGTCATCTCGAAGCCGACCAGCTTGCGCGCGGGGCCCTCGTCCTTGATGCGCTGGAGCGCGGCGCGCCCCACGAAATCGCCCTTGTCGAGCTTCACCACCCAGCCGAGGCCCGCCTCGATGGGGTTCGTCGTCTCGTCGATGTCGTTGCCGTACAGCGACAGGCGCGCCTCCAGGCGGAGCGTGTCGCGCGCGCCGAGGCCCGTCGCCTCGAGCCCGAGCGGACCGCCGAGCTCGACGAGCGCGCGCCAGAGCCGCTGCGCGTCGGACGGCGAGCAGAAGATCTCGATGCCGTCCTCGCCGGTGTAGCCGGTGCGGGCCACGGTGCAGCGCACGTTGGCGAGCGTCGCATCGCGGAAGTGGAACGGCGCGAGCTCGCGCAGCGCGGGGCCGTCGCCGCCCGCGAGCGCGACGATGTCGAGCGCCTTCGGCCCCTGGAGCGCCATCATCGCCGTGCGATCCGACGCGTCCTCGAAGCTGCAGTGGCCCTGCGCCGCGCCCCGGATGTGGGCGGCGATCTTGTCGCGGTTCGACGCGTTGCAGACGATGAGCCACTGCCGCGCGTCGATCCGGTACACGATGAGGTCGTCGAGGATCGTGCCGGCCTCGTTGCACGCGCACGTGTAGAGCGCGTGTCCGTCCTCCAGCTTCTTCACGTCGTTCGTGACGAGGTAGTCGACCACCTGTCCGGAGTGCTCGCCGCTCAGGATGATCTCGCCCATGTGCGAGACGTCGAACAGCCCGGCGGCGGTGCGCACCGCCTTGTGCTCTTCGGTGACGCCTTTGTACTGGACCGGCATCTCCCAGCCGGCGAACGGGACCATGCGGCCGCCGAGCTTGATGTGCTCGTCGTAGAGCGGCGTCCTTCGGAGCGGAGCGGTGGGGAGCGGCTTGGTCGACACGGCCGCGATCTACTTCGAAAGGTCGGAGATGTCGACTGGCGCCGACTGACGCCGACTGGCGCAGCGGCCCCCGCGGCGCTGGAGGTCGAGGCCGCCGCCGCCGCGCTCACTCGAGGCGGGTGGGATCGATCACCTTGCCGTCCGGCGTGAGCCCGCTGCGGCGCCAGCGCTCCTCGACCGACAGCCCCTGCTCCGCGGGCGCCCGGGTCTCGTCGCGGACGACGAGCTCTGAGATGTGCGCGCGAGAGACGACCTCGATCCGGATCATCCGCTGCGGCGCGCTCTTCACGGTGGCGCGCGAGAAGATCGTCTTCGCAGGCCCGGTCTCGACATTTCCTGCGAGGACGCGCGTGCGCACGTAGTTCGCCACCCGCTCGGCAGGTATTTCTCCGACGGCGAAGACGGCATCGGCGAAGCGCGCGCGCACCTTCATGCGGCGCGGGATGGGCAGGCCGAACGCCTGCTCGGTCCCCTCGGCGAGCTCGCCCGGCAGCGCCTGGTCGACCGGCGGCTTCGGGGCCGCGGCCTCGCTCGCCTGCGGCGCCGGCGCCGGCGCGCTGGCGTCGCTGCGGCAGGCGGGCGCGGCCGAAGCGCACGCGACGAGCGCGGCGAGCGCGCCGGCGGCGCGCGACAGGCTGGCTCGCGTCATTCGATGAGGGTGGCCCACGAGTCGATCTTAACGACCTTGCGCGGCCGCTGCAGCGTCCTCGTGCTCGTTCGCGTCGCGCCCCCCTGGGCGTCCGCGTCGCCGGCGGCGCCGGTGTGGAACACGAGCTGGTACTCGGGCGGGGTGGACTGCTGGACGATCGTCTGCGGGCCGAAGACCGCATCGGTGTACTCCGTCGTATCCACGCATGTCGGCTTCTGGGTCACGGCCACGCCGAAGACGATCGTGCCTGGCGACTGCAGCTCGAAGTGCTCCGGAGGAGCGGCCGGATCGACGACGAGGCAAGCGTGCGGGTACGCCGGCGTGTCCGTGTTGCCGAGCAGGTAGTCGACGCCCCAGATCGCGCCGCGCCCGTCCGCGCACGCGTAGGTCCCCGGCGCGACGGGCGTGAACGTCGCGAAGTACGCGCAGCCGTTGAAGAGGGAGATGGGCCCGGTCACGCGCTGGCCGCCCGTGAAGGGGACGACCCAGTTCTCGCTGAAGCGGAGGCTGGTGTTGTGCGGTCGCTCGGTGATCGACCAGACCCGCGTCTCGATGGCGGCGCTCGCCGTGAACGCCTCCTGATCGCCGGTGGAGAACAGGATGACCTTGTTGCCGAGCGGATCGGTGCTCACGATCGGCGTCGTCTGGATCGGCTGGCTGCTCGCCGCGGTGTCGGTCGGGAACGAGTACGCGTCCCAGGCGAGGTCCACGGTCCAGTTGTCCGGGTTGGTGCTCGTCAGGCTGACGCGCCAGAGCGTCCCGTCGGCGTCGCCGACGTAGATGCGCTCGGCGACCTCGCCGACGCCCGCCGGGAACGGCACGGGGACGCCGGTGATCGGCGAGTCGAAGTCGACCTCCGTGGTCCGCGAGGCGATCCCGGCCGGGGCCTCCGAGGGCAGGCCGCGGAACGTGCGGATGATCTCGCCCGTGTCGAGCCGGACGACCGTGAGCGAGCGCGACGGGCCGACGGGGCCGCCGGTGCCCGCGCTGCCCCAGCACCGGACCGAGTCGCGGACCGCCAGGGTGCCCGTCGGATAGAAGAGCGGGTGCGCCGTGTTCTTCCGGTTGCACGCGGGCTGGCTCGTATCGAGCGGAGCAGAGCCGCCGGGCAGGATGGCGACCGCGATCTCCTTGATCTGGCCGCCGGACTCCATCTCCACCATGCCGATCGCCGGCGTCGGCGTCGCCTCGCCGAACAGCGGGGCGCCGCTATCGTCCGTGGAGAGCTGCCAGAGGAACCGCGGCGCCTTCGGGTTCGTCACGTCGAGCGCGTAGTAGAAGCTGCCGCCCGCGCCGCCGCTGGCGAGGAGCACGGTGTTCCAGGTCGCGTTGGCGCTGCTCACCTGCGCCGACGTGCGCTCGAAGACGACGTTCTTCACGACGGGCGCGCCGTCGAGCAGCAGCGATTGCTGGTTGAACGTCGCGAGCAGCCGGGGGAGCACGTGAGGCGGCATGAACGACCAGAGCTCGTTGTTCTCGACCTTGTCCACCTTGAGCGGGTCCGCCGCGGTCGCCGCGGTCACCTGGAACGCGTGCAGCTGCCCGTCGGTCGTCGCCGTGTAGAGCACGAGCGGTCGGGCCGCCTGATCGGGGTGCTCCGCGAAGGCCCGGTAGGACTCGTCGGGGATGTAGTCGTTCGGCGGCCCCACGACGACCGGCGTGGAGTGATAGATGCTGCCGAGCACGTTGCCCTCGCGGGAGGCGACGCCCGAGGGCATCGGCGCGCCGACCTCCCACTCGATGAGGCGCCGGGCGCAGTCCGCGGCGTTGGTCGCCTGCAGCCCGCCCGAGCACTGCGGCGGGACGGCCGCGCTGGGATCGAGGTCGAGCGCGCGGGACGCGCTGGAGAGATCGGTCGCGAACACCGTCGCCTGCGCGGGCGCGCCGCTGCCGGTCACCGTACCCGTGTAGCTGCCCAGGCCGTCCGTGGCGACGGCGCCCGTGGTGACGTTGGGGAGGCGGATGCTCCGGCTCGACCAGATGCGCTGCGCGGTGGTGTCCAGCTCGCCGATCACGGTGAAGAACCGCCGCGGCTGCCCGGCGTTCGAGTTGACGTTGGCCGCGAAGTCATCGCCCTTGCCAGGGTCGATGTCCTTCAGCTGCGTCGTCATGACGCCGCTCACGGGCTCGCAGACGAAGCGCTTGCGCTCGAGGTTGCCGCTCCACAGCGAGCCGTCCGGCGGCGGGCTGAACGAGGAGCCGAACTGGTAGGCGACCCCCTCGTCGGTGCTGCCGTTGTTCGCGGTCGCGGTCGCGTTGGCGAAGACGGGGAGGGTGCGGCTCGTCGAGTTCGCAGCGATCTGCGCGAAGATCCGCGACATCACCGCGGAGAGCTCGTTGGCGTCGTTCGGAAAATAGCCGCGGTCGGTCCCGCCCTCGATGGCGATGCGCGAGAGCGTGCAGCACGCCTTGAGCGCGCCGGACGCGCCGTCGCAGCGCCCACCGGCCAGGAAATCGGCGGAGGAGATCGTCGAGCAGTCGATGCCCGCCTCCGTCGAGAGGCCGAACCCGACGGTATAGGTCGGCACACGCCGGTTCGGGTTGGTGTGGGAGTTGAGCGAGTGGGCGAGGACGTGCGGCTCCTCGTACGGACAGCCCGTCCCTTCGGGGCCGGGGCCGGCGCCGTTCGCGCAGGTCGGGCGCAGATCGAGGTTCGGCTCGCCGTCGGAGATGAGCACGATCGAGGTCTTGCGGCAGCCGCCGCTGATGTACGGATCGTCGCGCGGTCCGAGCGGCTGGCCCGCCCACGTCGAGGCCTCGTTGAGGATGTAGTCGCGCGCGTCGGACAGCATCCCGGCGAGCGGCGTCGCGCCGTAGGGGCGCATCGCGAGGAGCGCTTTCTGGATCTTCGTGTTGACGTTGCCGACCTCGGTGATGTCGGCCGTGTAGGTCGGGAAGGGGATGAGCGGCCCTTCCCAGAGCGGCGCGCCCGGGTTCCTGGCGCCGACCTCCATGTCCGCGGGAGCGCAAGCGGGCGGGTTGCCCCGCGCCGGGTACCCTGTGCCGCTCTGGAACCCGAGGAAGTAGCTCCACATCCCCGCCATGCCGCCCGCGGGATCGGGAACCCCGGAGAGGAGCCCCGTCCTGGCGTCGGGGAGTGTGTCGAACGTCATGAGCGAGAACCGGATCCGGTCCTTGTAGACGTCGAGCAGGCCGGTTTCGGTCTGCGCGAACGTGCAATCAAGGGTCGGGTTGCCACGGATATAACCCTTCACCTCATTGTAGGTCGATCCGGGACCAGTGACGCAGTCGCCCGTAGAGATCATGCGATGGAACGGGATGTAGTAGTTCCTGTCGTAGGGCGGCTCTCCCCCGACGCTGAACTCGGTGACGAACGCGGGGTCCGTGCGGGACTGCGCTTCGCAGCTGAAGTTCTGGATCGGGCCCGTGAGCGACTCGACGAGCTTCGTCCAGCGGCTCTTCAGGGCCTCGGAGGCGGGGGGAGTGCCTGGGTTGCAGTCCGGCTCCCCGCCCGCCACCGTCTTCTCCATCGAGCCCGACGTGTCGACAAGCAAGAGCACGTTGGGCAGCGGCGGCTCCACATCCATGGCCTGCGCGCGTGCGCGCCCCGCGACGAGGCCGAGCGTCGCCGCGCAGCTCATGGTGACAAGGACCTTCGTCAGGTTTCGCATCGTGCGCTCCGGTTCGTCACTTCGAGCAAAGGATATCGGCAACGACGGACATGGATTCCTGGCTGCCCGCCGTCGCGATGGCGGAGCCGTCGGGCCAGGCGATGAGCCGCGCGTTCATGGTGACCGTGCAGTAATCGACGCTCACCGGGTTCGGGCCGCCCATGTCGCTGCCGGCGCGGTTCCCTATCGCAGGCCTTATCTTATCAGTGATCTCCACCTTGGCGATCCACTGGACAGGGGCGCGACCAAGGCTCCCGGGCGTCTCCGGCGGGCCGGCCGTGGGCGGCTCCAGGAGCGCTTGTGCCGCGTTGAACGTGTGCGGCAGGAGCGGCCAGCACGCGTCGGTGATGACCGAGCAGCTCGTCGACCTGGGGATCATCTCCAGGCCTCCCTTCTGCTCGATCTCGGCGATCGCGAGCTGCATCGCGTACTCGGTGAGATAGTGGGTCTGCGTCATCCGCCGCTCATGGCCGCTGGCGATGGTCGACAGCGTGGCCGCGTGGGCCGCGAACAGGCCGATCGCGGTGAGCATCGTGATGACCAGCACGACGATGAAGACGGCGGCGCCCCGCTCGCGGGAGCGCCGGCGGGACCGGGCGATGCTTGCGTTCACCATTGGACGTAGGCCTGGTTGGGGAGCGCGATGTCGGCGTAGAGCGTGCGCATCCGGGCATAGACCGGCGGCGATCCCGAGGGCGCCGTGTCCCCGAAGGTGTTGGCGCTGGCGGAGATGCCGGGGATCAGGAACCTGAGCCTGCGGCCGTCGGCGCCCAAGGGGAAGCCGACGTCGCGATCGGGCGCGCGGGTCCGGGTCGAGAGCCGGACCTGGACCGACCGCACGCGCTGCGGCATGGCCCCTGGCTGGTCGTTCGCGGCGGCGTTGGTGTACACGGACGCGTTGTCGATCGCGGTGATCGGAAACCGCGTGATCTGCGGGTTGGTCACCCCGGGCACGGTGCCCGCGGTTGCGGTGGAGATCCCGAACTTCAGATCGACGGTGTACTCCGCGATGAGCTCGAGCGTGTCCGGGAGCTCCTGATCCTCTTCGTCGAGCTCGACCCGCACGAGCTCGGTGCGGCCGTTGTCGCCGGTGAGGTCGTTGGTGAGCGACGGCGTGACGGGCGCCACGAGAGGGGCGTAGGCCGTCGCCTTACCGACGAGGCTCCGGATGTCGTAGCGGACGCGGGAGACGACGTTCACCCATCCTCCGTCGCCGGTGGCGCCGCCGGGGGTCACGCCGCAATCGGCGAGCCCGACCAGCGTCGGCAGGCCGGGATCCGCCTTCAGCGTGATGGAGATCTGGATGGGCGGATTGCCGATCACGTTGACCTGATCGATGACGCCATACAGGAACTTCTCCTGACCGCGGACCATGATGCGCAGGAAGCGGTGAGGAGCGAAGATCTGGGTCAGGCTCTGCCCGCCGCCCCGCGAGCGCTCCAGCGTCCGCTGCACGGCGGTGCTGCTCGGGTTGAGCTCGACGACCCAGTCGCCCGACTCATCGCTGATCTTCCTGAACTCGAACAGCTCGGTGCTGTTCAAGCTGCCGCCGATGATGATGGAGTCAGGGTGCAGCCCGTTGGCGATGCTCTGGTTGAGCTCCGTCGCATGGAGGAACTCGGACCCCTGACGGAGGATCGAGATCCCGGCGAGGCGCCGCAGGCCGACCGGCGAGGCCGGGACCTGACAGACCTCCGGGTCCTGGAGGATGTTGGGCGACGAGAGGTAGCCCGCGCGCTGCAGGTCCGCGGTCAGCCGGTTCATCCCGATCGTCGCCGCGAGGTGCGAGGCGGAGGCCCTCGCCTCGTTCTGGAAGAAGCGCGTCGCGTTCTTCGAGAGCAGGAAGGCCGCCAGCGACACGACGAGGCCGGCCGCCATCGCCACGAGCAGCTCCACGAGCGTGAAGGCTCGCTGTCCTGACGCGCGCGCGCGCGTGCGGGTGGTGCGTCGGCTCGTCGTCATCGCCTGTCCTCGCTCGTGTTCCGGAGCACGCCGGTCGTCAGGTAGACCGCGCCGAAGCGCCCAGGGGCCGCGTCGACGGCGAGCGGGGCGATCCCGCAGTTGATCGGGTCCCCGTTGCGCTCCCAGATGACGCGGATCTCGGCGCGGAGGAGGCTGTCCCAGATCAGCGCGCCCGACACGGGATCGGTGAACTGGCGGAAGCGGACGTGCGTGCAGAACGCGGACGGCGATGTGTCGCCCGCGTAGATGTCGGCCCCGAGCACGTCGGCGCTCGGCGACCCGAGCGCGGGGATCTCCGTGGGCGTCACCCTCGCGGGGAACGGGGAGGTGGTGCTGACCGTGAGCCAGTCGGTGTCGCTGTTGATGTCGGGGACCCGCATGGGATCGTTCCACTGGAGCGCGTCCACCCGCAGCCGCTCTGCCCAGGTCATGGCGATGCTGTTGGCGATCGCGAGGTTGCGCGCGTTCGTGTTGCTGATGAGCGTCGCCTTCTGCAGCGCGAGCACCCCGGTGGCGCCGATCGCGAGCACGCCGAGCGCCGCCATGACCTCGATGAGCGTGTAGCCGCGGCTCGCCGCCCTCCTCGCACGCGCCGCGCTCACAGCCCGAGCCTCGCGACGCCGTTCGGCGGGACGAAGACCGAGCGCAGGAGGCCGGTCCTGGTGTTGGTCACATCGACCCGGAGCGCGCCGAGCAGCGGCGCGAACCCAGCGGCGGTGTCGAAGCGGACGAACGTCCGCCCCCGCGGCGTGAAGCAGACGTCGGCGTTGGCGCGCGCCACGCCGGTGGGATCGAGCAGCTGCATCGCCGCCAGATCGATGCTCTGGGTGTGGAACGTCGTGACCGGCTCGGTCTCGGCCGGGTTCATCCAGTCGACGACGCTGAGGCAGCTCTTCGCGATCAGCGGGCCGGCGGGGGTGCTATCGACCAGCGCCTGCTGCACCTGGAACGCGCCTGTCGAGGCGGTCCACCGCACGAGGACCGCCGTCCCGCGCCCGATCGCCTGGTAGCGCGCGAGCCGGTAGATGCCGCTGATCTCCATCGCGGTGCGGTTCACGCGGCGATCGCGCATGCCGCTCACGAAGCTCGGCGACGCCGCGGCGGCCAGGATGCCGATGAGGACCACCACCGCGAGCAGCTCCGGCAGGGTGAAGCCGCGCGCGCCACGGCGGCGCAGCGCGCGCTGCCCCGGAGCGCAGGCCCGCGGTCGGTCGGAATCACGAGGAGGAGGTCGCGAACAGGAGGGAGGGCGCACCAAAGGATCGGCAAAGGCAAGCTGCATGCCCTCGACGGGTGGCGCTAAGTCATTGAACTTCATGGTGAATCTCTCAAAGCGATTCGCCGCGGGCGCTAACGATTGCGGCGCTATGAAAAAAGGTGCAAGGCGAACATGCCATGCGATTCCCGCCCGAAAGGTGTTCACCGAGAGGCCCATTGGACCACAGCGTGCCAGCTGCGACGCGCGCGACACGCGCGACGCGCGCGTACCGCGGGAGGCCGTTGCGCTCCCGTGCGTGGAGCTGCGCGCTGCTCGCCGGCGCGCTCGTGGCCGCGCTGTCTTCGGGCTGCAGCAAGAAGGAAGAGCCCCTCGGCGCGCCGCCGCCGCCTCCGCCGGCCGCGAAGCCGGCCGCCTGCGCAGGCGGCGGGGGGACGATCGGCGACGCGGCGAGCGCGCCGTTCTTCCCGCGCACGACGGGCGGGTTCTGCCTCGACCCGAACGGCGGGGAGAAGACGTTCGGCGAATCGGCGCCCCTGCCGCTCGACAGCATCTGCGACATGTTCGACGGGGAGTGCGAGATCTACAAGGGATTCGGCGTGCGGCGCGTGGTCGAGGCGCGGTACGTGAGCGGCGAGGGCGGCTCCGCGACCGTCGACGTCCACCTCTCGAAATTCGGGTCCACGGAGGGCGCTTACGGGATGTTCACGAAGCGCACCGTGGGCGACGGTGACCCGGCCGACGAGGCGACGCCCCGCCTGATCGAGGGGGGCGGCGCGGCCGCGATGGGGGTCGGGAACGCGTACCTCTGGCGCGGGCAGTACCTCGCCGAGATCACCTACAACGACGAGGCGCTGGCCGAGGCGGCGCTCAAGTCGTCGAGCGAGAAGGTCCTGCCTGGGCTCGTGAAGGAGATGGGCGCGAAGCTGCCCGGCGAGCCGTCGCTGCCGCCTGCCGCGGCGGCGCTGCCCAGGGACAACATGATCCAGCTCGGGATCCGCTACGAGACCAAGGACGTGCTCGGGGTGGACGGCGCTGGGCCCGGCGCGTTCGGCTACTACAAGGAGGTCGACAAGCGCTACCGGGTGGTCGCGATCGTGCGCGACGACGTCGACCAGGCCAAGGACGTGGTGTCGACGCTGGCGAAGCTGCCGGGCGCGGCCAGGGAGAAGGGCATCGGCGACGGCTCGGTGCGCCTCATGAACAAGGACGGCGAGGGCTCCGCGACCGAGTGGGTGTTCGCGCGCGCCGACAAGACCGTCTACGGCATCGGCGACGAGGCCCGCGTGCTCCGCAACGGCATGACGGCCGACGAGCACGCCAAGCTGACGCTGACCAAGGAAGAGAAGACGGCGAGGCTGAAGAATCTCGTCAGCGCTCCGGCGCGCTGACACGGCGGGAGGGGTCGAGCCGCCCGGGGCTCGCGACGCTGCGGCGCCGCGGCCCCGGCGGCGCCGCGCGCTCACTGCGTGCGGAGGATGACGTGGTAGCCGAACGCCGTCTCGACGAGGTCGCTCACCTGGCCGACCTTGATCTTCTCGAGGCCCGCCTGGAACTCCGGGACCATCGCGCCCTTCGGGAACTTGCCGAGGTCCCCGCCGCGCTTGTCCGCCCCCGGCTCGTCCGAGTACTCCTTCACGACGTCCGCGAACTTGCTCGGATCGGCCTTGGCCTTCGTCATGGCCTCGGTCGCGCGGGCCTTGGCTTCGTCCTTCGTGCGCTCGATGGTCGGGGGCGCTCGGCGGCTCCCCTTGTACATGACGAGCAGGTGCTTCGCGCCGAACATCTCCCTCGGCGCCTGCGCCGACTGCGCCGGGCGGGGCGTGGGAGCGGGCGGCGGAGCGGCGGCGGTGGCGTGCTCGTGCTCGTCGGGCGCCGGGGCGACGGGGGCCGCGAGGCGGGCGAGCGGCGTCTTGTTGAACATGCCGAAGAAGCCGAGGAGCCCGATCAGCACGAGCGCGCTGAGCACGGCGTGCGGCGCCCACCAGTACGGATCTTCCGGCTCGGCGCCGTCGTCCTCCGCGTCGTCGTCGTCGTCGTGCGCGTGGCCGTGTCCACGGGCGCGGGCCGCGGTGGCCTTCGCCTCTTCCTCCTCGCCGTCGTCGTTGCCTTCGTCGGTCGACCCGGCCTCGTCGTCGAGGTCCTCGTCGTCCTTGGCCCTGTCCTTCTCGCTCGTCTTGCTCATAACGCTTCCCCGATCCGGGCCTCGGCCCTTAGCACGCGACCACGCCGGCCGTCAGCCGATCTCCGCCCACGCGCTCGTGAGCACCGGATCGGGGCGTTCCTTGACAGAGGTGACCACCGCGACCTTGCCGCCGGCCAGCGCCCAGCCCCGCGTGATGAGGGTGTCGCCTGGCCACACCGGCTTGCGGAACTGCGCGCCGTACGCCCGCAGCCGGCTCGCGTCGCCGCCCGCCGCCTTCTGGATGATCGCGCGCGCCGCGAAGCCGTATGTGCAGAGGCCGTGCAGGATGGGGCCCTGCGTGAAGCTCGCCTTCGCCGCGACCTCCGGATCGGCGTGCAGCGGGTTCTCGTCGCCCGAGAGCCGGTACAGAAGCGCCTGCTCGGGCGCCGTCGCCTGCTCGACGACCCAGTCGGGCTCGCGGTCCTTCGGCACGGGGGCCTCCGACTCGGCGTGCGGCGGGCGCGGCCCGCCGAAGCCACCGACGCCGCGCACGATGATCGACCACACCGTGTCGAAGAGCGGCTCGTCGTTGAGCGTGGTCTTCGTCTCGACGATCACCTGCGCGAACTTCTTGAGGTCGTAGATGGCCGCCAGCGTCGCGGTCGTGAACAGCGTCCCGCTCGTCGGGAGCGGGCGGTGCACCCGGAGCGTCTGCCCTCCGTGGACGATGAGCGCCAGCTCGGCCCCGGCCACCTCGAGCGCCTCGAACACGGTCCCCTGGGAGGGGATCACGCCGAACGTGGGGTAGACCTTCATGCCTCCCGGCGCGCCCTCGTACAGGTACTCGAGCTCCTCGCGCTTGGCGCCGATCCCGAGCGCGTAGGTGGCCAGGGTCTTCCAGTTGAAGGTGAACGCGCTGGGCTGGGTCGTGTAGCCGACCTTCGAGAGATTCAGCGGCATCGGGGGCTCCTCGCAGGATGGAAACGGCCGCGCAGGCGTACCGACCTGGCGATGTCGCGTCAACTGCCGCCCGCCGAGCGGAGCGCGGCGTCATGGCGTGAGGCGCCGCAGGCGGCGCCTGGCGCGGCGTCAGAGCGCCAGGCGGTACGCGATCAGGACGCCGATGTTGAACATGTCGACGCGCTCGGAGAGCGAGGCGAGATCGCCGGTCGGGGAGACCTTGCGCTGCTCGGGGAGGAACCAGCTCGAGTAGCGGATGTGGCTCCCGACGCTCCAGTTGTCGGCGAAGGCCCAGTCGCCGCCGATCGCGAGCCCCGCGGCGACACCCTCGGTGCCGATCGTCGCCGCCCTGGGCCCGACGTACGCCGTGTCCGAGTACGGGTTGCGATCGGCCTCGACCGACCACGAGTCGTTGACGACGACGCCGCCGACCGTCACGCCGGCCCACCACTCCGAGCTGCGGATGCGGAGGGCGTAGTAGCGAAACAGCCCGTCGAGCATGAAGTAGCTGCGCGCGTGATCGCGCTCGAGGCCGCGCGCGCCGCGCGCGGCGTCGGAGGTCAGCGTCGCCGCCCAGAAGATGCCTGCGCCGAAGCCGATGTCGCGAAAGCGGTAGAGGTTGTGGATGCCGAGGGAGACGCTCGTCTCGCCCTGCTCGCAGGCGCCCGGAGACAGCGAGACGGGGCAGACGTCGGCGCCCGGGAGCGTCATCACGCCGCTGCTCACCTCCACCATGGTGTAGGGGAAACCGCGCTCGCGCGCGGCGACGGCGCGGCGCGCGGCCCTGCTCTCGTCGGCCCGGCCGGGGGCGGAGATCAGGAGCGCGGCGAGCGCGGCGAGCGCGGCGGCGCACGCGGCGCCGCGCGAGCGCACGCTCGTCGCTCGCGCGCTGCCACGCCCCACCAGCGCTGCTCGGCCGCCCTGCCCGGCGCGGGCGTTGGCGGGCGCTTGCGACGTCGGGTACCGGCCGCCTGGACTCACCTTCTCTGGATTATAACCAAGGACCGGTCGACGAGGGGAGCGGCGAGGCGGCGTCCGTGGGCAGCGGCGGCGGCGAGGGCGGAAGGACCGGCGCAGGTGCGGCGCTGGCCGGCGGCGAGGCGGCGCCTGTGCTGTGGGGCGACCCCGCGCCGCCCGGCGTCGGGGACGGGGCCGGCGCGCCCCGGGGGACGGGCGCCGGCGGCTGGCCCTGGGGAGCGCCGCGGACCTCGGCCGCCGCGGGGCGGCGCGGCGCAGACCTGCGGTCGGCGCCTGCGGCCTGCGGCCCCGAGCTCTGTGGAGCGACCTGGGGTGGCGGCGCCGGGGCGGCGCCCGGCGGGCCGCCGGAGAGCTCGGCGACGAGGTGCTGGGCGGTGGTGAGGGCCGGCTGCAGCTCGAGCGCGAGCTTCGCCAGCCGGATGGCGCCGGCCTTGTCGCCGGCGTATTTCCGCCCGAGGGCGTCGGCGACGATGCGCTCGGACGACTCGCGGCGGAGCTCGGCGAGGCGCGCGTCTCCCGGCCACCGCGCGAGCGCCTGCGAGACGATCTCCTTGACGTTCTCGCGGGGCGGGGTGTCCCAGGCGTGCCTGCCCATGCAGTCGCGCGCGCGCTCGATGTGTGCTTCGAGGGTGTCGCGCGCGGCCGGCCCCCCGAAGGCGCCGAGGTGCCGCCCGCCGAGGAACACGACGAACCCCACCGCGCTGGCGCACGCGAGCAGGGCGGTCGCGCGCGCGATCATCGCCCGACGGGGGAGCGGCCGCGCCGCGGACTCGACGCCTTGCATGGTCGACGGCACGGGCGCGGCGTCGCGCATGGGATCGATGCCGAGGCCGATCGCCGTGCGCGCGGGCTCGTCCGCCGCGCCGACGTGGTGAGCGGCGCTCCACGATGCGCGCGCTCCGGCGTCGAGCCGCTCCACCGGTTCGGCGAGCGCGCCGCCGAACCGCGCGCCGCTCGACGGCCGCTCGGCCTGGGACGACGCTGCGAGCGGCGTTGTCCAGGAGGGCGCCGAGCTCATCGAGCTGGACGAAGCGCGCTCGACGCCGCTGGAGGAGGAGCGCTCCTCCTCGCGGCGGTGCGACGTGGGGTCGCTCTCGCGGCGGTGCAACGTGGGGTCGCTCTCGCGGCGGTGCGACGCGGGGTCGCTGTAGCGCGCTGCCTCGCCCCCCGGGAGGCGGGGATCGAGGTCGCCGATGTGGGCGCTCTCGAGCGTCGGCGCGGCGATGCCGCCGATCTGGGCCGCGAGCGCGGGGGAGAGGTCGAGCGATTTGGTGCGCGACTTCGAGGCCAGCTTCATGACCGCGCTGGCGCGCAGGAGCCCGGGCTGGGCGGCGATCTCATCGGGGTCGAGCCCGCTCGCCCGGACGGCGAGGGCGAGGTCGCGGCCGAGGGCGCGCGCGTCGGGGGCCCGGTCCGACGGCTTCTTGGCGAGGTTCTGCATCACGATCCGCGCGATGGGCTCGGGCACGTAGCTGGAGCGCGCGATGCTGCGCAGGTCCGCCGGCGGGGCGTGCGTGTGCTGGACCAGGAGCGCGACGGGCGAGTCGCCCTCGAACGGGGCGCGCCCCGCGAGGCACTGGTACAGGATCGTCGCGATGGAGTAGACGTCCGCCGGCGGACCGACCCGCTGCCCTTCGGCGCCTTCGGGCGAGATGTACTTGGCGGTCCCGAAGATGAGCCCCGCCTGGGTGGTCATCGCCTTGTCGGCCCAGTCGAGGCGGGCGATGCCGAAGTCGAGCACCTTCACGTAATCCGGGTCCTCGCCGCGGCGGACGAGCATGATGTTCTCGGGCTTGAGATCCCGGTGGACGATGCCCTGCGCGTGCGCCTCGCCGACCGCGTCGCACACCTGGAGGGCGATGTGGAGCGCCCTCGGGAGCGGCAGCGCCTCGCTCTCGCCGCCTGCCCCTGCCGCGGCGAGCGCGGAGAGCAGCGAGATGCCGTCGAGGTGCTCCATGACGAGGTAGAGCTCCCCGCCGATCCGGGGGTCGGCCGTGGGGGGCACGCTCCCGGTCATGAGGACCTGGACGACGTTCGGGTGGACGAGCCGGCTCGAGATCTTGGCCTCGCGGTGGAAGCGGCTCACGAGCTCGGCGTTGCTGCTGAGCTCGCGGTGGAGGATCTTCACGGCCACGTCGCGCTCGATCCCGGCCTGGAAAGCGCGGTAAACGCGGCCCATCGAGCCGATGCCGATGAGGTGGCGGGTCTGGATCTGCCCCCCGAGCGTGATGCCCACGTACGGGTCGCGCTCCGCGGCGCCGAAGCTGGGGCTCTTGCGCGAGCTCGCGAGCGGGGTGCCGTCGCGCGGGCAGTAGAGAACGCCCGCGTCGTAGCGCTCGCCGCACGAGGGGCAGCTCTTCGCGGGGGACGGCTCCATCGACGGCGCTGATCCTAGCACCGCTCCCGCCATAAATTCTCGGACGGAGCGGCGTTTCGGCGCGCCGCGGCGCCCGAGGACGCTCGGACGTGGACCGACCGGCGCCTTGCGACTACGGTCGCGGCGTGAGCGGTTCCAAGGCGGGTGCAGCACGGGCGCGCAGCGGCAAGGGGCGCGGCAACGCGGGCGCCGCCCCTGCGCCCGCCGCGCGCCAGGCCGCCGCCTCGCTGGCCCGGGAGGCCGCCTCGCCGCCCCGGGAGGTCGCCTCGCCGGGGGCCGATGCAGGGCCGCGCGAGGGCGAGTACGTCGTCACGCTCCCCACGTTCGAGGGGCCGCTCGACCTGCTGCTGCACCTCATCCAGCAGCACGAGCTCGACATCCTCGACATCCCCGTGAGCTTCGTCACGGAAAAATACCTCGAGTACCTGAAGATCATGCGCTCGCTCTCGATCGACCTCGCGAGCGAGTACCTCGTGATGGCGGCGACGCTGACGCACATCAAGTCGAAGATGCTCCTGCCGAGCGTGCCTGCGGGGCAGGACGACGACGGGATGCCGGGTGAGGAGGAGGATCCACGGGAGGAGCTCGTCCGGCGGCTCCTGGAGTACCAGAAGTACAAGGTCGCCGCGGCCGACCTGGCCGAGCGCGGGACGCTCGGGCGCGACGTGTTCACGCGCGGCATGAGCGAGAGCGAGGTGCCGAAGGGCCCGGCTCCGTTCGCGCAGACGGCCATCTTCAGCCTGCTGGACGCCTTCGAGCGCGTGCTGAAGCGGACGAACGTCCAGATTGATCATGAGGTCGTCTTCGATCGCATCAGCATCACGGATCGCATCGTCGAGCTCACGGAGAAGCTCTCGGCGCGGCGCGCCATGCGGTTCGAGGATCTGCTGCTCGACAGCGTCTCGAAGGGGGGAGTGATCCCTCGCTTCGAGGTCGTCATCACGTTCCTGGCCGTGCTCGAGATGTGCAAGCTGAGGCTCATCCGGGTCCATCAGACGGACTCGCTGGCGCCCATTCACATCCAGCTCGCGGTAGCCGATGGCGCGCCGGTGGCGGATGACGGATTCGAGGACGTCGCGCCGGCGGCGGAGCGGATCGAGACGGCGGGGAGCGAGGAGGCAGGAGCGCCGCCTTCTGCCGCCGAGAGCGAGGTTGCGGAGGCGGTCGAGGTAGGGCGAAGCGAGCCGCCTGGTCCGGAGCTCGTCGAGCCGATCGAGCAGGCGCGCGGTGAACTGTCGGAATCGGAGCTCGCGGGGGCGCCGAGCGGCGCACCGGAGAGCCTGGAGCCGGTCGAGCCCGCGGATCACATGGAGGACACCAGCGTCGCGGAGGCAGAACCGGAGCCTGCGGAGGCGTCGAGCAGCGAACCGGCGTGGTCGGAGCCGGCCGAGCCTGTGGAGCGGGTGGAGGACGTCAGCCTCGCGGAGGTAGAACCGGAGGCTGCGGAGGCGTCGAGCAGCGAACCGGCGTGGTCGGAGCTGGTGGAGCCCGTGGAAGAGAGGAACGTCGAGGCGGGTGACGCGGACCTGGCAGAGGCCGCGGAGTCACCGACCGGCGAACCGACGGGCCCGGAGCTGGCCGAGCCAGCTGAGGAGTCGAGCGGCGAAGTATCGGGGACGGAGCTTCCCGGGATGGCGGACGAGGCGAGTCGTGCGCACGACGTCGCCGGGGGCGAGCCTGCGGTGGACGCGGCGGAAGCCGATGCCGGTCCGGCTCCGGATGAGGCGGAGCGCGATGCGGTGGTGGGCCCGAACGCGCACTCGACCGCTGAGGACTTCGCAGCGCCGCCGACAGAGGTGGATGAGGTAGACGCGGGGAGTGGCCGTGACGGTGGCTGATGCCGCGGCGAAGCGGCGGCGCATAGCAAAGACGACGACAGGTCAGGGCGCTTCGGCGCGGCTGAGGGCGGCGGCGCACGCATGGCTCGGCGGAACGAAGCGGCCGAGGGGCGGGAAGAAGGAGCCGCGTGCACCGAAGACGGCAGCGCAGGGCACGCCGGCCAAGGCGAGCGCGCAGGCGACGCCGGCGCGGCTGAGGGCGGCGGCGCACGCATGGCTCGGCGGAACGAAGCGGCCGAGGGGCGGGAAGAAGGAGCCGCGTGCACCGAAGACGGCAGCGCAGGGCACGCCGGCCAAGGCGAGCGCGCAGGCCACGCCGGCGCGGCTGAGGGCGGCGGCGCACGCATGGCTCGGCGGAACGAAGCGGCCGAGGGGTGGGAAGAAGGAGCCGCGCGCACCGAAAGGGACACGGCAAGATCCGGTCGCTCGCTTCCGCGCTGGCGCATGGGACCAGCTCGGTCATCCGGCGCGCCGCGCCGACGTTCCTGTCCGGAGCGCAACCACGGCGCCCGGGCTCTCTGCCGTCGCGCGCAAGCACCTGAAGGGAGTGTTGGAAGCGCTCATCTTCGTGGCGGAGCGACCGGTGCCGGCGCGTGATCTCGCGCGTTCGGCGAACGCAGAGCACCGCGTCGTGCGAGAGTTGCTGGCCGAGCTCGTCGCAGAGTACGACGGACGAGGATTTCGGCTGGACGAGGTCGCCGGAGGGTACGTCTTTCGAACGAGCCCCGCATTTGCGCCCTTCGTTCGCGAGGTGACAGAGCAGAAGCCGGTCAAGATGTCTCGCGCCCAGACCGAGACGCTCGCGATCGTCGCGTACCGGCAACCGATCACGAGGCCCGAGATCGACGAGATCCGCGGTGTGGATTCCGGCGCGGCGCTCAAGTCGCTCCTGGAGCGTGATCTCGTGAGGATCCTGGGCAAGAAGGACGAGCCTGGGCGCCCGATGCTGTACGGCACGACGGCGCAGTTCCTCGAGTTCTTCGGCCTGAAGGCGCTCGGCGAGCTGCCCACCCTGCGTGAGTTCACCGAGCTGACCGAGGAGTCGCGCCGTGCCTATGAGCGTGAGCTCGGCGAAGAGCCGCCCGAGACGGGGGGGGTGACGCCGGGACAGGAGAGCTTCGCCGGCGCGGAGGGATCGCTCCGGACGAGCGTCGCCAGTGCGAGCGAGAACCTATCGGAAGACGTCGGCGCGTCGTCTGCTGCGCCGCGGGAGGGAGAGGTCGCGATGGAAGCAAGGGAAGACGAAATGTCTGAGGAGATCTCTGTCGTGGGAGCGGACGCAGCGCTTGGTGAGCCTGCTGAAAAGGACGCTTTCCAGCACGCCAACGACGTCGCGGAGGAACCGCACGACGAGGACGACGAGGACGACGAGGACGAGGACGACGAGGACGACGAGGACGACGAGGACGACGAAGACGAGGACGACGAAGACGAGGACGAGGACGACGAAGACGACGGGGACGACGAGGACGAGGACGACGAAGACGAAGACGACGAGGATGAGGACGACGAAGACGAGGAGGACGACGAAGATGACGAGGACTGAACGTTCACCCTTGTCTGAACGTCCAGCGCGTCGCCCCGTCGCTCACGGCGGTGGAGCATCCGTCGGATCCGGATAGGCCTCGGCCAGCTTCGTTGCGGCGCTCCTCAGCTCGGGGTGGGCGAGGAGCTTGCGGAAGAGCCGCCAGAGCTCGGGATCGGCGAGCAGCTGGAGCGGCGAGGCAGCGACCTGTTTCCTCTTCTTGCGGGGGATCGCCTCCGGACCTTTTCGTCGCAGCTCCTCCATCATTCCCACGAAGCGCTTCGTGGGAAAGAGATCTCCGTGCTCCCACGCGAGCACGGTCTCCTGCTCGATGCCCAGCGCTCCGGCGAGCTCGCGGGCCGTGCAGCCGAGCTCCTGCCGGAGCTTCTTGATGTCCTCGGGGGCCATGCGGGGCGAGGGTAGCGGCCTCGAAAAAAGAAAGCGACGTCGAGCAACCGGCAGCGAGCTCCCGCCGAACTCCGCGTCATGACCCATCGTTGCCCGATTCGCCCCTCGTGGACTCCCCGCACGCTCCGCGCGCTGCCGCTTGCGCTCGCGCTCACGCCGCTCGCGGCCTCACCCCTGTCCTGCGCGCCGGAGCTCGTCGTTCCCCCGCAACTCGATGAAGGCGGTGACGAAGAGGACGCCGAGGTCGCCGGCCCCGCAGACGCGGGCCCCGAGCTCCAGATCGAGCCCGCCGCGCCGCTGGACGCCGCGCCTCCGGTGCTGCGGGCGCGGGTGCTCCTCCCCGGCGCCGCTCTCGGGAGCGTCGATCCCGCCCGTGCGCTGGTCGTCCGCGGCAAGCTCAGCGCGGCGCACCTCCGGCAGATAGAGCGAGGCGAGCTGTCGACGGCGCTGTCGGAGCGCGTCGTCCCCTCGATCGCCTGGCTGAACGGGACTCCCCCTGGCGACCTCTCGCTCACCGTGGCGCCGCTCGCCCCGCTCGCTCCCGGGGAGACCTACGCCATCGCGAGCGGCAGCCCTGTGTTCTCGCACCACATCCAGATCGCCACGGAGGGCTCACCGCCCGTGCTCTCACGGCTCTGGCCACCGCCCGACGCCGGCGCGACCCTCGGTCTGGGGGTGTGGTGCGGCGACGCGCCCCTCCCGGAGGTGGTCGCCGCAGCGACACTCGCGCCTGGCGGACCGGCGGGCGAGCTGCGCCGCGGCGCTGTCGACGACATCGGCGCGCGCTGCCTGCGCTTCGAAGGGGAGCCAACCGCCACGGCGCCGCCCGAGGCCGACGGCGTGCGCCTCGTGGGGCCTCCCGTTGCGCTACCGGGCGAGCCGGCGGCAGTGAGCCTCGACCCGCGTCCGTTTATGCTGGAATCTGATCCGCTTCCCGCCATCGCGGCGGCGTGTGCGCCGGACGAGCTCGCGCTCGGGCCGGGCTGTGCTCGGGTCGCCGACGATCGGATCCTCGTTCGTTCGGCGGATGCGCCGCTGCTCTGGGCGATCGCGGGCGCGGGGTTCGACGAAGTCCTCGCGGTACCGCCGGGCGAGCCGTTCGTCCTCGCTCCCCTGCCGCCCTCGAGCCCCGTGGAGCTCGCCATTGCGACCGTCGACAACGCCGGGGTCGTGGAGCGCCGGACGTTCTCGGCCATGACGCTCGCGCCCATGCCCCATGTGATCATCAACGAGGTGCTGGCGAACCCCGCCGGGCCAGAGCCAGGGCAGGAGTGGGTCGAGCTCTACAATGACGGAGACGTCCCTGCTGAGCTCACAGGGGTTGTACTCGCCGATGTGGGTGGTGAGACCGAATTGCCCCCTATTTCGTTCATGCCCGGCGCGTACGCTCTGGTCGTCAACGAGGACTACGTTTCTGATGATGAGCTCGACCCTCCGCCTCCTCCCGAGACGCTTCTTCTCCGCGTTCCCAAACTTGGCAGCCACGGGCTGTCGAACTCGGGAGAACCGCTCAAATTGAAGGATCGAGGAGGTGTTGTCTTGTCCAGGTCGCCCGCCGCGCCCGTGCCAAAGCCGGGAATGAGCCTGGCCCGCGTCGCTCCGCGCGCTCCAGACGGCTCGGCTGGCTCCTTCGCGACCAGCTGGCCGACGCCCGGTCGCGTGAACATAATGAACAAGGAGATCCCCTGAAGGATGGGGAGTTTGCCTCCGCGCGGGGCGAACTCGCCATGGGGCCGAGAAAATTCGAGCAAAGCGGGTGACGGACCCGTCTATGAGAGCTAGGTTTCAATCGAGTAGACAGACGGGTGGGGGGGCCGCCACCTGAGGAGACGCTGCCGCGCTGTGAACGCGAGCTGTGCGGCAGGTGCCTTTCGCGTGGAGTTCGGCGATGGCTGGTGTTCGTGAAAAGCTGTTGACGGCATCGGACCTCGCAGCCTTGTGCGAGGTCGACTTGAAGACAATCCATAACTGGGTAGATCGGGGGAGGATTGCCCATTTCCGTACGCCGGGGAGACACTTGCGCTTCAAGGCGGCGGACGTGGCCGAGTTCCTCCGTGCATGGGGCTATTCGGTGCCCAGGGAGCTCGCCAAGGCGACCTCCAAGTCGATGATGGCCATCGGCACCAAGGATACGATGGCCCACGTGGCGCGAGCCCTCGGGGAAGGCGTGCCCATCCGGCACGCGAGCCACCCGTATGACGCGCTGATCTTCGCGGGGGCGGACCCCGCGGACGTGTACATCGTCGACGTGCGGGCGGTGTCCAGCGACGTGGACGTCCCCTCTCTCTTCGAGGCGCTCCACCGAGCGAACTCGCAGGGGACCTTCGTCGCCTTATCAGATGAGCCGATCAGCCTGCCGTCGTTCGTCGGCCGGATCGGCCGGAGCGACGCGCAGCAGCTGAAGGGCTTCCTCGTGCCCGAAGCGGCCGCGCAGACGGCGGCGCCCCTCCAGGCGGCGAGCGGTCCGGCGTCGGAAGAGCCGCCGCGGAGCCTCGCCGCAGGCGGGTCCTCGCGCTGAGCCAGGGCCCCGGCCGTCCTACGCCCAGCAGAAGAGGCTGGGCTAGGACGGCCGGTCGCGCCCGAGGAGGCTCCGCCAGGAGCCGCAGCACTGTAGAGCGAGCCGCTGAGGTCAGGACCCCCTCCTGCAGCACAACCAGGGGCCGGTTGATGGGTCGCTCGCAACCCTGCTGTCGAGTCCGCTTCGGAGTCTCCTGGAGAAAGACGCGCCCGAGGAGCACGGCTCCTCGGACGGAGGCGCTTCAGCTTCCAGCGATGGTCATGGAGGAGACCCGGAACGTCGGTGAGCACGTCGACGTCCGGAGATCCAGATCGTCCCCGACGGCGTCGATCCGCTGCAAGAGCTCGTCAAGGTTGAGTGAGATGGTTACCTCGCTCACCGGATAGGCGAGCTCTCCATTCTCGATCCAGAAGCCGGACGCACCCCGGGAAAAGTCGCCGGTCACGGCGTTGAAGCCGAAGCCCATCATCTCGGTGACGTACAGCCCGCGCGGCGTGGAACGGACGATCTCCGCCGCCGGCGTGGACGTGGGCTGGAGGAGGAAGTTCGACGTGGACGGCCCGACGCCGCCGCCAGCGCCGCGCGAGGCGCTGGCGGTCGGCGGGCGCTTGAGCTTCCGGCCGCTGTAGCTGTCGCACAGGTACGTCTTCAGGATGCCTTGCTCGACCACGACGTTGCGCCGAGCGAGGAGGCCCTCGCCGTCGAACGGACGCGAGCCGGGCGCGCGCGGGATCAGCGGGTCGTCGACGACCGTGATGAGATCGCTGGCGATGCGCGTCCCCTCGCGGCCGACGAGGTAGCTCGACTTGCGCCAGATCGAGCTGCCCATGATGCAGGAGCCGAGCAACCCGAGCATCGACCGGGCGACGTCCGGGTCGAAGACGACGGGCGCCTCGCAGGTCGCCACCTTGCGGGCGCCGAGCTTGCGCAGCGTCCGGCGCGCCGCCTCGCGGCCCACGGCGTCCGGGGCGTCCAGGTCGGCGAGGTGGCGCCGGCCGGTGAAGTAGAAGCCGCGGCGCTTCTTGTCGCCGCTGTCATCGGCGATCGGGGAGACCACGAGCTGCGCGTACGAGCCGGCGAAGCCGCCGCGGAACCCGCCGGACAGGACGAGGGCGAAGGCGCCCGCGCTCCGCGAGAACGTCGCGCCTTCGCTGTTCGTGATCCGCGGGTCGGCGTCGCGCGCGGCCTGCTCGCCTCGGCGCGCGATGTCGATCGCCTGCGCGGCCGTGACCTCGCCGCCCGAGGGATCGTAGAGATCGAGCGCGGGGAACGGCCCGTTGGCGATGAGCTCCGGATCGGCGGGGCCGGCGAACGCGTCCTCCTGGGAGATGTCGGCGAGCTCGAGCGCGTCCGCCACGAAGCGATCGATGCCGCGGGGCGTGAGGTCGGACGTCGAGGTCAGCGCGACGCGCTGCTTCTTGATGATCCGCATGCCGAGGCCCTTGTGGACGGCCTCCTCGACGAGCTCGGGCTCGCCGAGGCGCACCTTGGTGGTGAGCTCGGAGCCGGAGCGGGCGATCGCCTCCGCGACGTCGGCGCCGCCCTTCCTGGCGCGCGTCACCACCTGCTCGGCGAGCTCCATGAGTTCCTCGACCTGCTGCTCCACGCGGGCTCGTTCGGACATGGGGCGACAGGGTGGTGGAGCGGGCTGGCTCCGTCAACGCGGTGACGCGGTCGCCTCCGCGCGCGCACCAGGGGCGTCTCAGCCCGGCCGGTTCGAGCGCCCGCCGCTGCCGACGCCGAGCCGACGCTGAGGGCGTGTCGAGGCGGGCCGGGGGGGAACGACCTCAGGCGCTGGCTCACTCGGGACGGCGCGGGGGCGCGCGCCGGGGGAGGGCTCGACCTTCGGCGCGCCGCCCGGGGGCTCGCGCCGGAGCAGGGCGCTCACGGTGACAGCGAAGCCGCCGGCCAGCATGGTGTACATCCAGAGGAGCGCATACCCGAGCGGACCGCCGGCGACCGGGTGGACGCCGAAGTCGCCCTCGACCTGCCGGTAGGTGCCGTCGAGCGCGAGCCGCCGGGACAGGGCCAGGACGGCGAACAAGGCGATCGACAGCGGCGCGCCGGCGAGGACGGCGAGCGCATGGACCGCGCGCTGCGCGGTCCACCTGCCGCCAGCGCTCCCGGCGAAGCGATTCGCGGCGGCGAACCCGGCGGGCACCGAGGCGGCGTTGACGAGGACGAGCACGAGGTCGACGGCGGACGGGATGCGACGCGTGTCGACGAGGTACGCGAAGCTCCAATCAGGGGCGAACACCAGGAAGTACGCGCAAACCGGCGCGAAGACGAGGCAGGCGAACAAGGAGACGAGCGCGAGCGGCCGAGCGCGCGCGCCCGGCGCCAGCCGAGGCTCCGACGCGCGCAGCGCGCCCAGGCGGTGAGGGGCTGCAGCGCTGAACCAGGCGAGCAGCGCACCGAGAGCAAAGCCGACGAGGGGAGCGACGAAGGCGGGCACGCGGCGCCGAAAGTAGTCCTGTCGCCCCCTCCTGAGCAAAGTGCCTGGACCTTTTCCTGACCAGGACGGCTCCAGCGGCCCACACAAGGGCTCTTCCGGGCGCCGCTGGGCAGGCGGGGCGGAACGTTTGCTCTGGGGACGCCGCCGCGCTAAGCGGCTGCGCGCATGGAGCCGCGCCTCGTCCGGGAGATGCTTGAGCGCGTTCGGGCCGGCGAGCTTGCCGTCGAGGAGGCGCTCGATGCCCTCCGAGGGCTGCCTTTCCGGGACCTGGGCGTCGCGACCGTCGATCACCACCGCGCGCTCAGGCAGGGCGTCCCCGAGGTGATCTTCGGCGAAGGGAAGACACCCGAGCAGATCGCCCTGATCGCCGGGGAGATCTCGGGGGCGGGGCAGAACGTGCTCGTGACCCGGGTCGACGCCGCGAAGGGCGCGGCGGTCTCGGCGCTCTTGCCCGCGTTCCGTTATGTGCCCCTCGCGCGGACCGGCAGCATCGAGGTCGCGCCGCCGCCGAAGCGCACCGCCGGGGCGGTCGCCGTCGTGACCGCGGGCACGAGCGATCTGCCGGTCGCCGAGGAGGCCATCGAGACGCTGCGCGCCGTGGGCCTCGAGGCGAAGCGGCTGTACGACGTGGGGGTCGCGGGGCTGCACCGCTTTCTCCATCGCGTCGAGGAGCTGCGCAAGGCGTCGGCCGTGATCGTGGTCGCGGGCATGGAAGGCGCGTTGCCCAGCGTGGTCGGCGGGCTCGTGGCGGCGCCGGTGATCGCGGTGCCGACGTCGGTCGGCTACGGCACGGCCCTGGGCGGCTTCACCCCGCTCTTCGCCATGCTCACGTCGTGTGCCTCCGGAGTCGCCGTGGTCAACATCGACAGCGGCTTCGGCGCGGCGATGGTGGCGCATCGCATGTTGCCGAAGGAGTAGCTCGGAGCGAGCGCGACCGCGGGAGCGCCGCGCCGCGAAGGCGCCCGGGGAACGGAGAAGGCGAGAGATGGGACACGGGCACGATCACGACCACGCGCACGGGGATGCGCACGGAGACGAGCTCCACCACGGGGGCCATCACGACCACGGACACGGGCACGAAAGCCATCACGACCACGGACACGGGCACGAGGGCCATCACGATCACGGGCACGCGCACGGGGGCCATCACGATCACGGGCTCGCGCACGAGGGCCATCACGTGCACGCGCACGGGGGCCATCACGACCACGGGCACGCGCACGACCATCCGCGGGCGCCGCTCCTCGAGGAGGGCGCGGGCACGGGCAAGGTCCTGTTCTTCGACGCCTTCAGCGGGATCGCGGGCGACATGACCATCGCCGCGCTGCTCGATCTCGGGGTGCCCCTCCTCGTCATCGAGCGCGCCGTCGCCGCGCTGCCGCTCGATGGGTTCCACCTGCACCGCGGGCACGCCCATCGGAGCGGCATCGTGGCGACCTCGTTCGACGTGCACGTCGAGGCGCCGCAGCCGGAGCGCACCTACGGATCCATCGACGCCATGCTCGCCGCCGCGCCGCTCGATCCACCGGTCGCCGCGCTGGCGCGCCGGATCTTCCGGCGCCTCGGCGAGGCGGAGGCCGCCGTGCACCGGATCCGCCTGGAAGACGTGCACTTCCACGAGGTCGGCGCCGTCGACGCGATCGTGGACATCGTGGGCGCCGCCGCCGCGATCGTGCACATCGGAGCGGAGGTCGTCGGATCGCCGCTGCCCATGGGGCGCGGGTTCGTGAAGGCGCGGCACGGGATCCTCCCGCTGCCGCCGCCCGCGGCGGTCGCGTGCCTCCGCGGCGTCCCGACCTACGGCGTCGAGCTCGACGCCGAGCTGGTCACGCCCACCGGCGCTGCCATCATCGCCACGCTGGCGACCCGGTTCGAGCGCTGGCCGACGTTCGCCCCCGATCGGATCGGCTTCGGCGCCGGTCAGCGCGAGCTGCCGGACCGCCCCAACCTGCTGCGGGTCGTGCTCGGGACGCGCACGGGTGGAGACGAGAGCCTCGGCAGCGCGTCGCACGTGATCGTCGAGGCGAACGTCGACGATCTGACGGGCGAGGTGGCAGGGCACGCGATCGAGGCGCTGTTCGCGGCGGGCGCGCTCGACGCCTGGGCGGCGCCGATCACCATGAAGAAAGGGCGCCCCGCCCTGACGATCGCGGCGCTCGCGGCCGCCCCCCAGGCCGACGCCGTCGCGACGGCGCTGCTCCGCGAGACGACCAGCATCGGGCTACGGAAGATCCCGGTCGCGCGCACCGAGCGGCCGCGGCGGATCATCACGGTGCAGACGGCGTACGGAGCCATCCGGGTGAAGATCAGCGAGGGGCCGTTCGGGCCGCCGCAGATCAAGCCGGAGTTCGACGATTGCGCCGCGGCGGCGAGGACGCACGGCGTGCCGGTGCGCGAGGTCGTCTCGGCGGCGCTGTCGGCCGCCAAGGGGTGACGCCGCGCCGCGCAGGGTGCTGCCGCGCGGCGCCGAGCTCGCCGAGCGGCGCTGCGTCACCCTGCCGTAGCGGTCAGTCGGGGCGCTGGATCGGGAGCGCCTCGGCCTCCCACGAGAGGAAGCCGCCCTCGAGGAACGCGACGGGCACGCCCTCCTCGGCGAGCTTCGCGGCGACGTCCTTCGACTTGTCGCCGGAGCGGCAATAGAGGACGGGCGCGCCGGCCAGCATGTGGAGCTCGGCGAGCCGGCCCTCGATCTCCTCGATCGGGATGTGCACAGCGCCCGGGATGTGGGCGCGGCCGTAGGCGGGGGTCTCGCGCGTGTCCACGGGGACCACTTGACCCTCCCGGATCAGCTGCGCCAGCTCGGCCGCCCGGATGGCGCCCTCGGCGCGCGGGAGGAACGGATCGAGCAGCTCGCGGAGCTGCTTCCGGTTGAGGACGCCCTGCTCGGCGGCCACCGGGCGGCCTCGATGAAAGACCATGAACGTCGGGACGGCCTGGATGCGCAGCGTGGTGGCGATGCGCTTCGACCGGTCGATGTCGACCTTGACCACCTTGGCCTTGCCTTCGAGCTCGCGCGCGATGGCGTCGACCTCCGGCGCGACCGTCTTGCACGGTCCGCACCAGGTGGCGGTGAAATCGATGAGCACGGGCAACTCGCTGCGGAGCACCTCGCGCTCGAACTCCTGCTCGTTGATCTCGGGAACGGCCATGGCGGGCGAATTCATAGCGGGCCTTTCTTGCGAGATCGAGCGGCGCGAGGGCTCCGCCGCCGAGATCGCGGAGATGAACGGGATTTCAGCGCAATTTCGGCGCGCGAGAGCGCTGCACGGCCGGCGGCGCCTGCGGACGTGCAGCCCCCGCGCCCCGCCCCGTCAGCGCGGGACGCGCGCGCGCACGGTGCGTGTATCGATGGAGTCGCGCAGGGCGTCGGCGATCAGGTAAGAGCCGCCGACCGTCGCCAGGAGCAGCACGAAAGGGAAGACGAGCAGCCGGATCTCGCTCGGGTGCCGCGCCGCCTGGCCCAGCGTCTCCCCCCACGAGGCCACGCGCGCGGGCGCGCCCATCCCGAGGAAGGAGATCGCCGCCTCGAGCAGGACGACGGACGCGACGCCGAGCACCGAGCTCACGATCACGGGGCCGAGCGCGTTCGGGAGGATGTGGCGGTAGAAGACGCGCAGCCGGGTGCTGCCGAGCGCGTGCGCGGCCGCCACGTACTCCTCGCTCGACGCGCGCAGCACCTCGGCGCGCACGAGGCGCGCGATCTCCGCCCAGCGGACGAAGGCGACCGCGAGCACCAGCGACAGCGCGGAGGGCTCGCGCTCGATCGCCCGCACGATGGCCACGACGAGGATCGCCGGGAAGGTGTCGACCGTCTCGACGAGGCGGACGAGGCCGTCGTTCCAGACGCCGCGCAGCGTGCCCGCGAGCCCGCCGAGCACGACGCCGAGGAACATGCCCACGAGCACCGCGCTGAGCGACAGGCCGAGCGCCGTGCGCGCGCCGTAGATCAGCCGCGCGGCGAGATCGCGGCTCTCGAAGTCCGTGCCGAGCGGGTGGTCGAGGGACGGCGACGCGTTCGGGCCGGCGTCGGTGCGCTGCTCCGGGCCGTAGCGGATGGGCGGCCAGATCGCGAAGCCCTCGAAGCGCACCCTGAGCTCGGCCTCGGTGAGCGACTCGAGCGCGGCGCCCTCGGTGACCGCGGGCAGGATCTCCGCGCGGCCCGGCCCGAAGCAGGCGATGGGCGCGGGGGCGGCGAGGAGCTCGGCGAAGATGGCGAGCAGGGCGAGGACGCCGAGCAGCACGGCGCCGATGGCGACGCGCTTGCTGCCCACCATCCGGCGGAGGAACGCGGTCGCGTGGGTCACGCCTCGCTCCTCCGCGAGAGCACCGCCGGGCCGAGCCGCGGATCGACGAGCACATAGGCGAGATCGGTCGCGATCACGCCGAGCGCGGCGATGGCCGCGGCGCCGATCGAGATGGCCATGAGCCAGCTCACGTCGCGCGCCTGGACGGCGAGGAGCGTGAGCTCGCCGAGCCCGTGGAGCTCGAAGACGCGCTCGACGACGAAGGCGCCGCCGAGCGCCATCGGCGGCTCGAGCATGGCGAGCGTCACGACCGGGAGCACGGCGTTGCGGAGCCCGTGGACGGCGATGGCGCGCGCGGGGCCGGCGCCGCGCGCCCGCGCGGCCCGGACGAAGTCCTGCGCGAGGACCGCGACGAGCGCGGCGCGCTGCTGCCGCGTCGGCGCGGCGACGAGCGAGAGCGCGATCATGCACGTCGGCAGGAGCAGGGATCGCGCGCCGCCCGAGAGGAGCGCGGCGGCCACGGCCACGACGGCGGTCGGGAGGACGGCGGCGGTGAGCACGGCGGCCGCGATCGCGGAGTCGCTCCGCCGGCCCTGCGAGGCCGCGCTGAGCGCGCCGAGCGGGATCGCTACGGCGTAGGCCAGCGCGATCGCCCCGAAGACGAGCGCGAGGGTGACGGGCGCGCGCCGCGCGAGCTCGTCGAGCACCGGCTCTCCGGTCGCCGCGACGCCGAGCCGGTGGGTGACCGCGCCGAGCGCCCACTTGCCGTAGCGGGTCTCGAGCACGGTCGCCGCGAGCTGCGCCGGGCCGGTGAACACCTCGAAGTCGCTGCGGTACACGTTCCAGAACGACCTCCACCGCGTGACGCACGCGCGGGCCTCCGCGAGGTCGTCGCCCGGGGCGATCCGGTCGTCGATCTCCGCGATGTGGGCCGCGACGTCGACGAGGGCGCGCGCTTGCTCGAGCGTGGCGGCGTCGCGCGGCGGCGGCAGCGCGGCGATCACCGCCTGGAGGGCGAACGTGTCGAGCTCCAGCAGCTCGGCGGCGCGCGACGCGGAGCCGTAGCGGACCAGGCGCCGCACGGCGCTCCGGACCGACGCGCTCCGGAACTCGATGCCGCGGTCGTCCCAGAAGCGCGTCCAGAACGCGACCGCGTGCGCCGGGTCCGCGGCGTCGTCGGCCCGCGGCAGGCCCATCCGCTCCGCGACCGGCGCGAGCGCGAGCGCGACGCGGGTGCGCGGCTCGGGCGCGAGCGCGTCGAGCGGCAGGATGTGCGGCAGCGCGGCGCCGCCGAGGCGCCGCAGCTCGTCGGCGGCGGCCGCCGCGTCGTCGCCGCCCGCCGCGATGGCCTGCGCGGCCGCGAGGGCGCGCAGGCGCACGTCGCGCGGCGCCAGGTTGATGAAGCGCGGCAGGTCGAGGAAGCGCTCCCGGCGGAGCCGCGCGAGCTCCGCGCTGGAGAGCGAGCTGGCGAGCAGCGGATCGTCCGTCGGATCCGGGACGAAGGAGAGCACGAAGAAGGTCAGCAGCGAGACGCCGACGAGGGTCGGCAGCGTCCAGAGGAGCCTGCGGAGCGCGTGGCGGAGCATCTCTCTCGGCCCGGAGTCAGCGCAGGATGGCGTCGAGCAGGTCGATGCGCATCCCGAACTTGTAGGGGGAGGCCTTTACCACCTCCATCTTCTGGCCAGAGATCGTCTCGTCGTTGCCCTCGAGGTACCCGCCGGCGTTGATGCCGATGACCTTGCCCTGGCCGTTGAAGATGGGGCTCCCGCTCATGCCGCTCGTGCTGCGGGCGTCGTGCTGGATCAGCCAGGCCTCCGCCGCGGGCGCGGGCCGGCCGTTCGCGCCCGTGATCCGGCCGATGTTGGCGGCGAGGAACGTTGCGACGGGGTTCGCGGTGTCCGTGAGCCGCTCCGGGAAGCCGATCAGGTACACGTCGTCGCCGGCGCCGGCCGCGGCGAGCTCTTCCCGCGTCGCGAGCTCGAGCACGGCGGCCGCGCGCCCCGCGATCGTCACGGTGCCGATGTCCGGGGTGAGCTGATCCGCGCTGTCGCGGTACTGCGGGTGCGTCCGCATGCCGGTCACGGCGAAGCTTATCTGGCCCCGGCCCTCGTTCTCGAGCGCCGCGATCGCGCCGCCCCGGCGCTTGGCCGCGGTGATGCAGTGGGCGTTCGTCACGAGGACGGAGGGCCGCACCGCGAACGCCGTGCAGAACCCCTCGCGCCCGGCGGCGAGCATGAAGATCCCCTTCCTGGAGCGGTCGTGGAGGTTGCGCCCGAAGTTGGCGTTCGAGGGGTGGAGCGTCCCGAGGCGGCGCTCGATCTCCTTGCGCCGGGGGTCCTCCGGCGAGAGGCCCGCGAGCTCCCCCCGCAGCTGGCTGATCTCGTCGTGGGAGGAGCGGTTGTAGACGATGAGCGCGGCGAGGCTGGCGAGCGCGATCAGGAGGAGCGCGGCGAGGATGTAGGTCGTGCGGCGCTGGCCTGCCGTCGCGGCGTGCACCTCCTTGTGGAGCATGGCGTTGATCTCGACGGTGCCGCGGGGCTTCGCGCGCCCCGTGGCAGCCGCGACGGCCGAGGAGATCATCATGGCGATCGTCCGCTCGCCGACCCGCCGAGCTCCGGCCGGCGGCGCCGCCGGGACGTGCCCAGGGGGGGCGGCCGCGGGCGCGGGGTACGCAGCGGGCGCCGGGTATCCAGCGGGCGCGGGGTACGCAGCGGGCGCCGGGTATCCAGCGGGCGCGGGGTACGCAGCGGGCGCGGGGTACGCGGCGGGCGCCGGGTATCCAGCGGGCGCGGAGTAGCCCGCAGTGGGCACGGGGTACGCGGCGGGCGCGGGATGGCCCGTCACTGGCGCAGGGTAAGCGGCGGCAGGAGAGGGGTGATGGGCCACAGCGTGCGCCTGCGGCGGACCCGACGTGCGGCGCTCGACGAGCTCGAGCCGCACCCGCGGGCCCTTGGCGCCGAACGTGATCTCGTCGCCCGACGCGATCGGGTGCCGCTTGATCCGCTGCCCGCCCGCGTAGGTCCCGTTGCGGCTGTCGAGGTCGTAGAGCACCCAGCCCGCCGCCTCGAGGCGGGCCTCGGCGTGGTGGCTGCTCGCGTCGCGATCGTGGTTCGGGTCGAAGACGACGTCGTTGTCCGGCGCTCGACCGAAGCGCACCGCGCGCCGGTCATGGATCTCCACAGAGCCGGCGTTGCGCCCGAAGGTATGTACGACGCGTAACATCACGGCGCCGGGACCCCCTGCAGCAGATCGATCCGCATCCCGATGCGGAACGGCGAGCTCTGCGTCACCGTCGCCTTCCGGCCGTCGATCGTGACGTTGTCCTCGTCGTCGATGTGCGCCGCGTGGATGCCGATGACGTGCCCGTACTGGTTGAAGATGGGGCTCCCGCTGTTGCCCCCGCGCGTGACGGCGTCGTGCTGGATCAGGACCGCTCGGTCCGGCGTCGTCGCCTCCTCGTCGATGCCGGTCACGCGCCCGATGCGGCCCTCCAGGAACGTCGCCGAGGGGCTCAGCGGGTCCATCAGGCGACCGGGGAAGCCGATGACGTAGGCGTCGTCGCCCGGCCCGATGGCCCGCAGCTCGGCGTCGTTCGCGAGCTTCACCGTGCGCGTCGCCTTGCCGGCGATCCGGAGCAGGGCGACGTCCGGCGAGCCGGCGCCCGCCTGCCCCGGCTTGTACGCCGGGTGGGCCGACATCGCGACGATGGGGAAGCGGATCTTCCCCATCGAGTCGTTCTGCGTGACGATCGAGGTGCCGCCGCGGGCGCGGCAGTCGCGGACGCAGTGAGCGTTCGTCGCGAGCAGATCGGGCGCGATGGCGAACGCCGAGCAGCAACCGCCGATGCGGTTGTCCACCTTGTAGCCCATCACGTAGAGCGCCAGCCTGTTCTGCTCGAAGATGGCGCGCCCCGAGAGCACCTGCTCCGGGATCGCGCCCGACGGGCGCGCCGCGGGCGCGATCCCCAGGCCGACCTCGCGCGCCAGCGCGTCGGCCGCCTGGCGCGACCGGTACGTGACCACGAACGCCACGGCCACGGTGACGAGCGCCGCGGCGACGCCTAGCCCGAGGAGCAGGTTGTGGCGCGACACCTTGCGCCTCGCCTCGTCCGCCTTGGCGCGCACGAGCGCGAGCGCCTTCTCCTCGCGCCGCATCGCCTGCACGACGGCATCCTTGACGATGCGCTGCGCGGTCTCGACGTCGACGCGGCCGTCCGCGTCGGGGCGCCCGGGGGGCCACTCTTCCTGCGGGGCGGCCGGGGTCTGCCGGCCACGCTTGTCGTTGCTGCGCAGCATCGCGGTGGGGGGCGCGCGCACGTGCGCTACGCGCACCCTAACGAAGCAGGTAGTAGCCGGCGATGGTAACGCACGCGACGGCGCTCACGATCATCAAGATCACCAGCCACTGCGGCGCGCCGTCGGTCGGGATCATGATCGGCTCGTCGCCCTGGACGGGCGCGCGGGCGTTGCGCTCGTCCAGCGCGTCGTCGGGCGGCAGGGGCGAGGCGACGTGGTCGTAGTCGTCCCCGTCGTCGTCCATGTCGCTGTCCGCGCTGCTCAGCCACGATTTCGGCGAGGGGGGGCGCTGCGAGATCTTCTTCTCGTCGAGCTCCTTCACCTTGCGCGCCGGCTCGGACGCGGCGGCGTTCTGGGCCAGGAGGTGCTCGGGCAGCGCGTACTTCTGGTAGCGGAGGTCCTCGATGTCCTCGAGCTCCGGCACGGCGAGCCCGTCGCCGTCGAACTTCGCGACCACCACCGTGATGTTGTCGTGCCCGCCGGCCTGGTTGGCCCGATCCGTCAGCACCTTGCAGGCCTCGATCGGATCGTCGACGCTCCGCAGCACCTCGCGGATCTCCTCGTTCCGCACCATGCCCGAGAGCCCGTCGGAACAGAGCATCAGCGTGTCGCCCCGCTTGAGCTCCACGAAGGTGAGGTCGACCTGCACCGAGTCCGCGGTGCCGAGCGCCTGGAGGATGATGTTGTTGTGCTCGAAGGTCTCGGCCTCCTCCTCGGTGAGCTGGCCCGCCTCGATGAGCTGGTTCACGAGCGACTGGTCGCGCGTCACCTGCACGAGCCGATCGCCGCGGAGGACGTACGCGCGGCTGTCGCCGACCTGGCCGAGGAACAGGTGATCGTCCATCAGCGCGGCGATGGTCGAGGTGGTCCCCATCCCCCGCCGGGTCCGATCGAGCTTCGCCTCGCTGAAGATCCGGAGGCCCGCCGCCTCGATCGCCTGCACCAGCCGCGCCGCGAGCTCGTCGTGGTTCTCCGGGGGACCGGCGACGCTCATCCGCTGGTAGATGATGTCGACCGCGAGCTGGCTCGCGACCTCGCCGGCCGCGGCGCCGCCCATGCCGTCGCACACGCCGAGCAGGGCGCCCCGCTCGCCGACGACCTGGTAGCGATCCATCTCCATCAGGCCGCGGCTCGCCTTCGTGAGATCCGCGACGATGAAGTTGTCCTCGTTGTGCTCGCGGACCTGGCCCACGTCGGTCCGGCCGAACAGCCGCAGCACGACCTCGGGGCGACGCGGCTCGTCGGGCGGTGTCGCCGCGCCGTCCATGCCGTCGGGGCGCTGCCCGCCCTCGTCAGGCTCGCCACCCCCCGGCGCCTCGCCCGCGAAGCGCCCGCCGTGGGCGGCCTCCGCAGCAGGGGTCTCGTCGAGCGCGCCATCGTACGAGGCGGCCGCGAGCGAGGCGTGCGCCTGAGCGGCGGCCGGCGGAGCATCGGGGGTCACTGCGTCTCCGAGGTCGTCCGACCGTGCGGCGCTTCCATCCGTTTCCTCCTCGCGCGACCCGCCTGCGGTGAGCCGCACCCGCGGCGGCGGAGGGAGCTTCCGCCCGACCTTCTCCGGGCTCGATGTGCTGGGCGCCTTCACGGGCTTCACGGCGATGCCAGCCTTGTGCGCGGCGTTCGCGGCCGGACGCGTCTTGGGCGGCGGGGGCTTCCAGTTCACGGGCTTGCCTGCTTCCACAGACCCCGCCTTGCCGGGCTCGAGCGACGCGGCGCCGTGCGGGGAGTCATGAAGCGCCTTGCCGGCGTGGCTGCTCGAGTCGGTTCCTGCGGACGTCGCGCCGGGGAGCCCCTCGACTTCCAGCGCCTCGGTCGGCGTTTCGCGGACGGTCTGGTCGCTCATCGGGGGAGATCCACGCGGAACAGGTGCTGCCCGATGCGCACGAAATCGCGATCGAGGAGGCCGACGTCCTCGCGGATGGCGACGTAGGTCCCGTTCGACGAGTCCAGGTCGCTGAGCGTGAACTCCCCCGTGGCCGGGTTCCTCCGGATGGCGGCGTGGCGTCGCGAGAGGAACGGATCGGCCGTGAATACGATGTCTCCCGTCTCCCGTCCGATCACCGTCTCATCCCGGTAGAGGTGGTACACGTCCCGCGTCACGCCCTCCACCGTCCGCTGGCAGAGTCTCGCCCGGCGGTGGATGGCGGGCGAGCCAAACAGCAACGTTCCATGCTGGATGGCATGGCCGAGGCCTCGCTCGCCGTCGTTCACGGTCTGAAACTGTAACACCTCGAGGCCCAGGAGGAGCAAGTCGCCATCTCGGAGGGGGTGCGTCTTACGGATGCGGAGGTAGATGCGGTTGACGCTGCCCAGGTCACGGAGAACCCAGGACCCTTCCTGCGGGATGATCCGCGCGTGCCGCGGCGAGACGTACTGGTCGTCCTCGAGGAGGATATCCCCCTCGGTGCGGCCGATGTCGATCTGCGGCCCCGCCAGGGGGAAGCTCTTCCCCTCGGTCCCGTCTTCGACGATCACGATGAGCTTGCCCTCGAGCGCTCGGGTCGGCTGGGTGTCAGCCGGAACCCACGCCGGCGGGCGAACCGAGAGGGACGCGCGCAGCGGCGCGAGCGGCCGCTGGGAGGCCGGCGGCGCGCTGCTCGCCTCATTCGAGATCGGCCCGGCGGGCTCGGCAGTCTGCGGGGGCCGCTGCGGGTCGCGCCGGGCGTCCGGGGCGAGCGCGGGCGCGGGCTGCGGGCGTTCGGAGGCGGCCCTGGAGGGGCGCTCGGAGGCGGGCCGCTCGCCCTCGAGGGGCGCACCGCAATATTTGCAGAACCGCGTGCCCGCCAGGCACTGACCGCGACAGCGCGCGCACTCGACCGGCGGGACGGGAGCCCGCTGCGACGACGCGATGTCGACAACCGGCGAGCCGACGATCTTGTCCGCGTTGCTCCCGCTGGCCGCGGGCGGGGGCACGCGCGCTGGGGGCAGGGCGACCGGGGGCAGCGGGGGCGGAGCCGGCCTGGCCGGCGCGCCGGCCCGTTGATGCGCGTCTACGGCGCCGGGGCGCTCGTCGCGCGCCGCGGGCGGCGGCGCGGCCTCCGCAGGCGGCGCGTGCCGGGGCGCGGCGGGCGTGACGTCGTGGAGACCTCGCGCGGTCGTCCCGATCTCCTCGTGGGGCGGGGGCGCCATGTACGGCGCGCCAGGGGAGAGCGCGGTGCCTGGCTCGCCGCGCTCTCCCCTGGCGCGCTTCGACACCTGGCTCGCCGGCTGCGGGGCGCCCGCCGGCGCTCCGCCTTCTCTCCTGTTCAGCGCCGCGCCGCACGTAACGCAGAAGCGGTAGCCCGGAGGGTTCTCCCCGTTACAGTTCGCGCAGGAGAGCCCCAGGATCGCGTCGGTGATCGAGGGCGTCGCGGGCGGCGCTGGCGCGTCACCCCGCTCGGTGACCCTCGGCCCTTGCAGGGCTGGCACCATCTGGATCGCGCTGTCCAGCGCGCCAGCAGCCGGCGTCGCGGCGCCCTCGCGCGCCGGGCGCGTGGCGCCCTCGGCGCGGCCGTGCACCGCCGGCATCGCTGGCTCCGTCCTCGCCGCGCTGAGCGGGCTGAAGGAGAACACGGGCGCCTCCGGGCGAAGGCGCCCCGGCGCGCCGCGAGGCCCCGGCGCCCTGGCGGCCGCGCGGGCGTCGTTCGCCGGCGGCGCCTCGGCCTGCGCGGGCGCGGGCAGGGCCGGGAGCGACACCTGCGGCAAGCCGCTCGGCGGCGTCGGCGGGACGACCCGCGCCTCTCGAGCCTTCAGCCGTCGGCCGCAATCCTGACAGAACGTCAGATCGCCAGCGTTGTCGCGGCCGCACACATCGCAGATCACGCTGCCGAGGGGACCGCGGAGCGACGGTCGAGTCAAGTAGCCGGTGCGTTCTCTCGAGCGGACAGGGGAACCGCTCAGCGCCGGCCGACCTCGGTCCGCACCTCGAGAAGGAGCTCGAAGCCGACGAATTGCGCGATGGCGGTGGCCCGCTCGTAGTTGGCCGTGTCCCTCCAGCCAGCGAGGAGCACCGGCCGGTACACGCAGCTGACGCCGAGCACCGCGCGGCGCGAGACCTCCAGCTCGACCCCGACGCCGCCGAAGATGAGCGCGCCGCCCGTCTCGACGCCCCACTCGTTCCCGTAGGCGACGCCGCCGACGCCGGCGGAAAAGTAGGGAGCCGCCCGGTAGCCGATGTCTGGCAGGTACCTCATCTCGGCCCGGAGCTGCTGGAAGATTCCAAGCCGGTAGAGGTTGCTCGAGTCCATCTTGGTGAACTGGTACGCGCCGCCGAAGTACCAGGGGCCCGGCGAGCGGTATCCGCCGCGGATCGCGAGCCCGCCTCCGCTGCCCAGGATGCACGCGTAGAGGGGCCCGGAGCGCGGGCAGGCAGCGCCAGGATCGAGGCTCATCTCGGCCACGAGGGCGACGCCGTACTGCACGTACTCGACGTGCAGCGGCGGCGGTCGGGAGGCGAGCTCGACGCGCGGCTTGACGGCAGGCGCTGGCTCGTGCTCGGCGGCGGCCTCGCCCCGTGCCGCGTCGAGCCGAGCGCTCCCGTCGGGCGTGGCGCGGCCGTCCTCGGCCCCTTCGCCGGGGCCTCCTCCCGTCCGGCCGCCGGGGGGAGCGCCTGGCGCGGCGTCGTGGAGGGCGCCCTCGGCCCGGGGGTGCGGAGGCGCGGCCCGCGCTGTCAAGGACAGCAGGGCGCCGGCCGCGATGATCGCGGCCGAGAGCGCGCCGGGCGGAGATCGCAAACGCACGAGTCGTTTGAGATACGCGAGAGATCTGCCGCCGGCAACGCTCCTCCGTCGCGCGGGCGCGGGAGCGCGCCCGCGCCGACCTCCGACGTGGGCGCGCGCGGCCGCCTGGGGCACCTCCGCGCCTCTACGTGCCCGCCGCGCCTCCTTCGCGTCTCGCGCGCCCCCCAGGAAAAGACGCGACGGAAGGGGGAGGCGAGCGGTCTCTTGAAGCTCGACACCATACGCCGCTTGACGGCAGCTGCGAGGGTCGCCTAAACGAAGCCACCTTCATGGAGATTCACCTCGACAAGCGTGCCGTAAAGCAGATCCGCCTCTCTGCGGCGGATGCCGTTGAGGAAGGCGACACCGAAGCGCTGCGCGAGGACGTCCTCGAGGCGTTCTCGGAGGAGCAGGTCGAAGAGATCGAGCGTCGTCTGGACAGCGGTGATTTTTTTGAGTTCTTGACCGACGTGCTCGACGAGTGGGGGGGCGACGACGTGGACGAGCTCTTCGAGCTCCTCGAGACCCAGCTCGGCGACATCGGCATCGATCTGAAGTACGAGCCGCGCGAGGACGACGACGACCTCGACGAGGCCGACGACGATGACCTTGCCGACGACGACGAGGACGAGGACGGCGACGACGACGCTGAGCTGGAGCCCGAGGACGACGAGGACGACTGAGCGCGGTCGGCCCGCCGCCGCGGCGGCGCGCCGCGCGGCGTCCCCGCGTCAGGGGTCCTTGCCGCCGTCGAGCTCGCGGAGGATGTAGTCCGCGCACGGGCGAGGCGCCGCAGGGAGCGACGGACATATCGCGTGCGCGCAGCGCGCGTAGCGCGAGTCGGGGAGCTCCCGGGCAATCCGGGCCGCGGTGGCGCACGCCTCGTCGTTCCGACCCTCCTCGCGCCACAGCTTCGCCTCGGCCCAGAGCGCGTCGTCGCGCAGGATGGACGCGGGGTGGTCCGTGTAGAGCTTGCGCAGCTCGCGGCGCGCGGCCGCGCGATCGCCGAGCGCGTCGCGGTAGAGGCGCGCGATCTCGAGCTGCGCGTCGTCGAACTTCTCGCGGTCGTAGCTGCCGGTGACGGCCGGCTCGCGCGCCGAGAGCATCTCCCTCAGGTAGCCGATGGCCTCCTCGGGGCGCCCGAGGGACGCGGCGAGCTCCGCCGCGTGGAACAGGGCGTCGTCCGTCAAGCTGCCGACCGGATACGGGTGCGCGCGCGCGGCGGCGACGAGCGCGCGCAGCGCGGCCTCTCGATCGCCGCTCCGCTCAAGGACGAGCGCTGTGTGGTAGGCGACGTCCTGATCGAGCTCCGTCCCGCGGAGCGCGGGGCCGTGCTGCCGCAGCCACGCGAGCGCGCCCGCCGCGCCGGCGCGGTCTTCTTCGCGCTGGATGAGCCGCTTCAGCGCGTTGCGCGCGAGCCCGTGCGACGGGCGGCGCAGCGTCGCCGCCAGCAGCATCGCGTAGCCCGCGTCCGCGTCGCCGTGCTCGATCGCGAGATCGGCGAGCTCGAACTCCGCGCGCTCCGAGCGCGGCCCGCGCGGCGAGTCGGCGAGCAGCCGCTCGTACGACGCGCGCGCCTCGCCCCAGGACTCCGCGCGCTCGAACGAGCGCGCTTGCATGAGGCGCGCCTCGTCGCGGTCCTTCACGCGCAGCGCCTGCGACGCGGCGTCGTCGAACGAGCGGGCCGCCTCGCGGTAGCGCCCCGCGTGGTAGGCGCGCTCGCCGGCGGTCATCGCGGTGAGGTAGGCGTCGCCGCGCACCGGCGCGCACGCGGGGCCGAGCAGCGCGGCGATCGCGATCGCGAGGGCGAGCGCCGGCGCGGGGGCGTTCCTGGGGCGGCGGCTCATGCGCGCGCGCCCTCGGCGCCGCGATCGCGCGGCAGCGCCAGCACCTCGGCGAGCGCCTCGGCGAGGGCGCTCGCCGCGGGCGCGACCTGCTCCGGCGCGAGATCGAGGTGGGTTACGGCGCGGACGGCGCTCCGGCCCGTCGCCCCCACGAGCACGCCGCGCCGCCGGGCGGCCTCGACGAGCCGCTCGGCCGGGATGCCGGGCGTCTCGATGTAGAGGATGTTCGTCTCGGGCTCCTCGATCGTCGCGGGCGGCGCGCCCGTCGCGGACCGCCCCACCGCGCGAAAGGCCGCCGCGCGCATCGCCCGCGCGATGGCGCGCGCGGCCTCGTGGTCCTCGGCGATGCGGCCCTGGTGGTGCGCGAGCGCGTACAGGGCGGCGGCCGCGAGCACGCCGGCCTGCCGCATGCCGCCGCCGAGCATCTTCCGGAAGCGCAGCGCGGCGCGGACCACGTCGGCGCTGCCGCACAGCGCAGAGCCGACGGGCGCGCCCAGGCCCTTCGAGAAGCAGACGCTCACCGTGTCGAACGGCGCGGCCAGCTCGGCGGGCGTTCGACCGGTGGCGACCGCCGCGTTCCAGAGGCGCGCCCCGTCGAGGTGCAGCGCGAGCCCGTGCGCGCGCGCGACCGACGCGATGGCGAGCACGTCCTCCTGCGGGAAGACGCGGCCGCCCGCGCGGTTGTGGGTGTTCTCTATCGCGACGAGGCGCGTGCGCGGGAGGTAGTACTGCGGCGGCTTGATCGCGTCCTCGACGTCGGCCGCCTTGAACAGGCCGCCGCGCCCGGCGAAGACGAACTGCACGCCGCTCCAGGCGGGCGCGGCGCCGCTCTCGTAGAACGCGCAGTGCGCGCCCTCGCCCGCGATCACCTCGTCGCCGCGCTGCGTGTGGCAGAGGAGCGCGATCTGGTTGCCCATCGTGCCGCTCGGCACGAAGAGCGCCGCCTCCTTGCCCGTGAGCTCCGCGACGCGCTCCTCGAGCGCCCGCACGGTGGGGTCCTCCCGGTACACGTCGTCGCCGACCTCGGCCGCGGCCATGGCGGCGCGCATGGCCGCGGTCGGTCGGGTGACGGTGTCGGAGCGGAGATCGATCGTCGCTTGCATCCTGGAACCTCGGCTGTCGGCGTCGGCCGACGTTGTAGCACCGCGTGGCGCCGCGCCCGCTACGCGGGGCTCGCCGCCGCGAGCCGCGGGAATCGCTCGGCCATCCGCCATGCGATGCGCGTCGCCATCGCCATGATCGGCACCTGAGAGTTCACGCCGATGCTCGTGGGGAGGATCGAGCCGTCGGCGACGAAGAGCCCCGGCAGCGCGAAGCACTCGCCGCTCTGATCGACGATCCCGCGCCGCGGATCGTTCGCCACCCGCGCGCTCCCGAGCGGGTGGAACGCCATGCACTCGATGCGGCGCGCGTCGATGGCCGCGCGCTCGGCCGCGCGTGCGGCGTCCATCGACGTGACCGGCGGCGCGCCGAGCAGCGCGGTGTAGACCTCGCGCGCGCCGGCGGCGAGCGCCATCTCGCTGAGGATCGTGATGGACCGGCGGAGCCGCGCGAGGTCGCGCGGCGCCATCGCGTACGAGACGAGCGGCTCCCGGCCGGGGCCGGGGCGGACGCGGCCGCCGCCCTCGTCGTGGATCATGGCGCCGAAGACGGCGCAGCGCGACAGCGTGGCGGCGCGACGCCGCAGCGCGGGCCCGACGCCGGGCAGGCCCGCCGCGAGCACGTTCACCGCCGAGTAGACGCCCACGAGCTTGATCCCCTCGGCGTCGAAGTGGTCGGAGTAGACGCTCTGGAGCGCGCCGTCCCAGCCGTTGAGCGCGTCGTCGAACCGGGCGACAACGCGCACCGCGGGGTGCAGCGTCACGCCGTCGCCGAGCCCGGAGCTCGCCCCGAACGCGCCCGTCGCGCGGAGGAGCAGCGGCGTGTGCAGCGTGCCGCACGCGGCGACGACGGCCTTCGCGCGCACCCGGAACCGGCGCGGCGAGGCCCCGGGCTCGCCGCCGAGCAGCCTCCCCTCGACGCCGACGGCGCGCCCGCGCTTCACGGCGATCCGCTCGACCAGCGCGTCGGCCACCACGCGCGCGCCATGCGCGGTGGCCGACGGCAGGTAGGCGACGTCGACCGAGCGCTTCGCCCCGGCGGGGCAGGTGAAGTTGCACCGGCCGTTGCCCTCGCACGCGTCGCCGGTGTTGCGGCGGAGCGGGCGCATCGGGATGCCGAGCCGGCTCGCCCCCTCGACGAGCCGCGCCGTCGAGGCGGAGCGCAGCGCCTCGGGGACCTCGCGGACCTGTAGCCGATGCTCGACGCTGTCGTACGCCGCCTCGAGGGCGCGCTCCGACAGCTCGTCGAGGCCGAGGTCGCGGGTCCACCGCGCGTGGACGCTGCCCGGGATGCGGAAGCACACCCCGCCGGTCACGACCGACGATCCGCCGACGGCGCGCCCCAGGGTGAGCGAGATCATCGGCGTCTGGCCCACGCCGAACGCCGTGAACAGGCCGGCCTCGCGGAACAGCCGCCGCACCGACTCGCTGGGCTTCCAGCGCTGGTAGTCGTCAGGGCGAACGTAGGGGCCCTCCTCCAGCACGATCACGCGCCGCCCCGCCTCGGCGAGCAGCGCGGCGACGACCGCGCCGCCGGCGCCGGAGCCGACCACGACGACGTCGCACGCCTCGTCGAACCCCGCGGGCAGGTCGCGCCCGCGGACGATCGGCTCGCTCGACGCGATGCCGCCGTTCACGCGCCGCCCCCGGCGCCGAGCCCGGGCAGCCTGCGCCGCGCCGCGGTGCTCTCGCGGTCGAAGCCCGTCAGCGCGAGCTCCGCGCCCTGCTCGAAGGCGGCGATGCACATCGGCACCTTGAAGGCGAGGAGCAGCATGGCGAGGAGCCCGGAGCGGCTCGACTCGAGCGCCTCCAGGTACGCGAGCCGCCGGCCGAGAGAGAGCCGGCTCATCCGGCCGAAGGCGCCGATCACGAAGGGCGGCAGCAGCTCGAGGCAGGCGGCCAGCAGCGCGAAGCTGCGCCGGGTCTCGGGGCTGCCCTGCCGGAGCGCGAGATCCAGCGCCGCGACCGCGCGCTCGCACACCTCGGCGCCCGGCGGGGCGAGCTCCCCGCGCTCGTCCTCGTCGCAGAGCATCGCCTCGGCGGCGGCCCACGCGACGCGCCGCGCCCACGGCGAGAGCCCGCGCCCGGCGCGTTCCCACCGCTCGATCCCTCGCGCGGCGCGCCCGGGCGCGCTTCCTCCCCCATCCAGTTGCATGGCCGCGAGAGCCTAGCCCGGATCGACGCAGCGCCGAGGTCGAAGGCGGCGCGCGACGGGGTCGGGTGATCCCGGGCGCTTGGCTCGGCCACGCGGACGGCCTGTTCGCGTGCCATTGCAGAACGACATCCTGACGGTCCGCTGAAGGCGCGCGCCGTGCCGCGTCGAGCGCTGCGCCGCGGCGCGCGGATCGCTCTTCGCGGCCGCGCGCGGGCTGGCTGTCCGCCGCGGATCCGGTTCTGGTATTGAGCAGTGCGGCCGGGGGAGCACGGAGGAACGATGGCGGAGCGATCGCTGCAGCACCGGGATCCCGATAGCAAGGACGACGAGACGCTGAGGAGAGAGGCGCGCGTGCACCTCGCGAGCGAGCCGGCGCTGCAGCTCGTGGCCGAGCTGATCGCGCGGCTGCGCGAGCTCGATCTGCCGTGGTGGACGCCGGTCAAGCTGCGCGATCAGTTCGGCGCGGTCGAGCGGATGGGCTGGTTCCGCGAGCGGAGCGACGTGCGCCAGCAGATCACGACGTCCCTCACCGGCCTCTCGCCCAAGGCCGCCCGCCGCAAGACGCCCGACTTCCAGGGCGCGCTCATCGACTCCGTCATCGACGAGGGCGACATCACCCCGCGCGCGTTCGAGGACGCGTTCGACCCGCGCGATCTCGCCGTGTACGGCCCCGCCGGCGGCTACTGGCAGTTCTTCCGGGACTCGATGCCGTGGGATCAGGACACGCCGCAGCTCCAGGAGATCGTCGCCTGGCTGCTCAAGGCGCTGCTCGCGGATCGCAGCCCGTTCGAGGGCATCGGCAGGACGCCGATCCTGACGCCGTGGGACGTGCGCACGGCGATCGACGGCCGGCTGTGGCAGACCCGCATCCCGCTCGAGATCCGCGTCGCCATCGACAACGCGCGGCTCAAGCAGGAGCGCGAGCGCCCGGGCGTGCCGTTCCACGCCGACGGCGAACTCGCGATCGCCGGGCCGGACGTCATCGCCGCGAACATCCCGCCGCGCGACATCCTCCCCGTGGTGCAGCTCGCGCAGAAGGCGATGCGCTTCGACGGGCCGCGGGCCGCCACGCCGAAGGCGGCGGCGCCGGTGGAGCTGTCGTCCGGCCGCGGCGGCGCGCCCGCTGCCGCTCCGCCGGCCGGAGCAGCAGCGCCTGCATCGGCGCCGGGGGCCTCCGCCCCCGTGTCGAAGCCGGCGGCGTCGGCGTCCGGCGGGCCCGTGTCGGGCCCGGCGGCGTCAGCGCCTGTGTCGTCCGGCGGCGGGCCCGTGTCGGCGCCGGCCTCCGGCTCGTCCGGCGGCGCGCCCGACGCGGGCCAGGCCGGCAAGGCCGGCGTGAGCGCCGCGCTCTTCGGGGCGGCCGGCTCGCCGCCGGGGGGCCTCGCGGCGTCGGTGAGCAGCCCGCCGGCCGGCTCCCCCGCGGGGCCGAAGGCCGCCGGCGGCATCACGCCGCCGAGCGCGATCGCCGCGAGGCCGCTCGCAGCGGCGGGCGCCGCGGCGGCGGTCTCACCGCAGGGGGGTGAGCCGTCGCGCAACAGGCTCCCGAGCGACCCTGGCACCTCGTCGGCGCGCGCATCGACGCCGCCCCCTCCGGCGGTGCGCCCGTCGACGCCTCCTGCGCCGCGCGCATCGACGCCGCCCGCGCCCCCGGCGTCGCGCGCGTCGACGCCGCCTGTGCCGAGCGCCTCGCCGGACGGGGCCAAGGTCGAGTCGCTCGACGACCTCGAAGAAGAGGAGGACGACGACGAAGACGGCGACCGCGGCGCGCCCGAGAGCGAGCGCACGAATCCGTGGGCGACCTCGGGCGACGGGAAACCCAAGGACGACCTCGACGACATCGGCGATGTCGAGTCGGTGAAGTAGCGCCGCCGGGGCGCGGAGCGCCGTCCGCGAGCGGATGGCGCGCCCCTCCGTCATGGCGCCGCGCCGCGCTGCCCGCGGCGATCTTCATGTTTCTTCACACGCGCTCCTGAACATCCTTCACACGCGCTGCGCAGCTTCGAGGTGTCCCGGAGCCGCGCGTCTGCGGCTCCGGTCGTTGCTGCCCGGGGCGGCGCCCGCATTCGGACGAACCGAAGCCGCGCGCACACGCCCCGTGCACGGATCGACGGCGGAGACGCTCACGGAGGGTACGCATCATGCTGGGATTCGTGGTTGGAACGGCCTGTCTGATAGGCCTCGTCATGACGTTGAAGCGCGGCTGCAGGTACGACTGCGGTGCGCCCTGGGGCGCTGGGCCGAGCTTCTTCGGGCGGCGTGGCTTCGGGGGGCACGGCTTCCGCCGTCGCTTCTTCCTGTCCTTCCTCTTCGATCGGCTCGGCACCACGCCGACGCAGGAGAAGGTCATCGTCGCGGCCATCGACGAGCTCCGCTCCGCCGCTGAGGCGCAGCGGAGCGAGATCCGCAGCACGCGCGCGGACGTCGCGGCGGCGATGCGGAGCCCGAGCTTCGACGAGACGCGCCTCGGCGAGCTCTTCGCGCGCCACGACACGGCCATCGAGTCGCTGCGCAGGGCCGCGGTCGGCGCGCTCGGGAAGGTCCACGCCGTGCTCGAGGACCGCCAGCGCGAGCAGCTCGCCGATCTCATCGAGATCGGGCCGGCCGCGTTCCGCGACATGTGGTCCGGCAGGGCCGGGTGGCGCGGCGACGATCCCTACAGGACCCACGGCCGGTGGGCGTGAAGGAGGGGATGAGACCATGATGCGACGCCAGATCACCATCGCGCTGCTCGCGCTCGGCGCCGTCGCCGGCTTCGCCTCCGGCTTCTCCTCGCTGCGCTGCCGGGCGGAGGCCCGCCGCGACGCCTTCCAGCGCCACGTCGCCTCCATCTGCGTGGACGCCGCGCGGGAGGCCGATCGCTCCTGGCCGCGGGGCGCCCCGCGCGCGGTCCACGCGCCCGCGGCGGCCGACGCCGACACCGGCGCGGGCCCCTGAGCTATACAAGGGGTGAGCGGCGGCCGGTCGCCGCCGCACCTGCCCCCCGGGTCCTTCCATGGCGCTGCGGCTCCTGCTCATCGACGACGACACACGGCTCCACGCCTTGCTCGCGAGCTACCTCGAGCAGAACGGGTTCGCGGTGACCGTGGCGTGCGACGGCGCGCGCGGCCTCTTGGCGCTCGCCGCGGGCACCTTCGACGCCGTCCTGCTCGACGTGATGATGCCGGGCATGGACGGCATCGAGGTCGTCCGCCGCATCCGGCAGAAGAGCTCGATGCCGATCCTCATGCTCACCGCCCGCGGCGACGAGGCCGATCGCGTGGTCGGCCTCGAGATCGGCGCCGACGACTACATCGCGAAGCCCTTCAGCCCGCGCGAGCTGCTCGCGCGCCTCCGCGCGGTGCTGCGGCGGGCCACGCCCGACGCCGCCGGCGAGCGGATCGTGGCCGGCGACATCGCCATCGACGTGCCCGGCCGCGTCGTCACCGTGTCGGGCAAGCCCGCCGATCTCACCGGCATCGAGTTCGACATCCTCGTCGCCCTCGCGCGGCGCGCCGGCCGCGTCGTCGCCCGGGACGCGCTCCTCGAGGAGGCCGGCCGCGGCGACGTCAACGTCGGCGGGCGGACGGTCGACGTGCACATCTCGCACCTGCGGCAGAAGCTGTCCGACGACCCGAGGTCGCCGAGGCTCATCAAGACGGTGCGCGGCGTCGGCTACGTGCTCGCCAAGGACCGCGTGTGAGGAGGCGGTACCGGTCCTGGCTCTACGAGAACGGGCGCAAGGTCTCGATCGGCCGCTTCCTGAGCGCGCGGCTGCACCGCCGGATCTTCATGTGGTTCGGCGCGACCATCCTGATCACCGCGCTCGCCGCCGTCGCCACGATCGGGGCCATCGATCGCGTCGGCAACTCCGGCTGGCGGCGCGAGCACGCCCGCGCCCAGTCGTTCGTGGCCCACGAGTTCGAGCGCGTATGGGGCGATCCCGCGGCCCGCGACGCCCTCGCCCGCGCGTTCGCCGAGGATCTCGAGATTGATCTGGAGCTCGTCGACGTGGCCGGGCGGCGGCTCGCGAGGTACGGCCAGCCCTGCCGGGCGCAGACCCTGGTCGCCCCGGTCCGCGACGAAGGGGGGCCGCTCGGCACGGTGCTCCTCTGCCCCGCCCGCGGCCGCTCCGGCGGATCGCTCCGGTTCGCCCTGCCGCTGCTCGCGGTGGCCATCGTCATGTGGGGGGCCTCGGGCCTCATCGCGCGCCGCCTCGCCCGCCCGCTCGTCGATCTCGCCCACGTCGCGCACGAGATCGGGGCCGGCAAGCTGTCGAGCCGCGTCCGGCTCGACTGCCACGGACAGCAGGGCGAGGTCGGCATCGTCGCCGAGGCGGTCAACGACATGGCCGCGCGCATCGAGCGCCAGATCGCCGACCAGAGAGAGCTCCTCGCCGCCGTGTCGCACGAGCTCCGCACGCCGCTCGCCCGCATCCGCCTGCTGACGGAGATGGCCCGCGAGGGCGGCGGGCCGAGCGCCTGCGTGCTCGACGACCTCGACCGCGAGGTCATGGAGATCGACGCGCTCGTCGGCGACCTCCTGGCCAGCTCGCGCCTCGACTTCGCGGCCCTCACCGTGGCCAGCCTCGACCCGGCCGAGGCCGGGATCCGCGCCCTGGAGCGCGCAGGGCTGGATCCGACGCTGCTGGAGGTCGTCGAGGGGACGCCGTCGCTCCAGGCGGACGCGACGCTGCTGGCGCGCGCCCTCGCCAACCTGCTGGAGAACGCGCGCGCGCACGCTGGCGGGGCCGAGCGGCTGCGGGTCCGTCCGGGCGGCCAGCGCGGCGTCGTCTTCGAGGTCGAGGATCGCGGGCCCGGGTTCGCGGACGGGGAGGAGACGCGCATCTTCGAGGCGTTCTTCCGGCGCGAGCGGGGGCAGGGCGGCGAGAGCGGCGCCGAGCGCGGCTCGCTCGGCCTCGGCCTGGCGCTGTGCAAGCGCATCGCCGAGGCGCACGGGGGCCGAGCGTTCGCCGAGCGCCGCGAGGGCGGCGGGGCGCGCGTCGGCATCGAGCTCGCGCTGCGTCCGCCAACCAGCGCCGCGCGTCCACAGGGACGCGACAGGGAAGCAGACAGAGCAAACAGAGCAGACAGAGCAAACAGAGCAAACAGAGCAGACAGAGCAGACAGAGCAGACAGAGCGGCCCGCCCTCGCCGCGCGTAGCGTTCCCGCTTGACCGGGCGATGGGGCGGGTGCGACGCTCCCGGTGCTCGCGACCATGCGAATCCTCCTCTGCGAAGATCAGGACGCGATCCGGCGCATGATCGAGGCGCTGGTCGGAGCGAGTGGTCACGAGGTGATCGGCGTGGGCACCGGCCGCGAGGCGGTGGAGCGCGCCCTGACCGAGCCCTTCGACGTGCTGCTGCTCGACCTGATGCTGCCCGGGAGCATGGATGGCTTCGAGGTCTGCGAGCGCCTCCGCGCGCACCCGGGCACCTCCAGCCTGCCGATCCTCGTGATCAGCGCCCTCGACGATCACGAGGCGCGCGCCCGCGCCTTGAAGCTCGGCGCGACCGCCTACTACGCCAAGCCGTTCCGGCCCCTAGAGCTCCTGGAGCACATCGGCGGGCTCAAGGCCACGCGGCGGGCCTGAAGCGGGGCCCCGCCCCGGCGGGAGCCGTCCGTCCGGCGCAACGCAACGGAGCGCTGGAACATGGCGCCCGATTTGGCTACACCCGGCCGTCATGCACACTCGGTGGCGCTGGGTCATGGCTTCGACGCTCGCGGCGGTCGCCCTCTCGGGGCTCGCGGGCTGCGAGGGGGAAAAGAGCAAGGCGCAGGTCGCCGCCGACGCCGGCGCGCTCGACGCCGGGCCGGCGCTGCCCGTCGTCGGCGGCAAGCTGGGCGCGGAGCTCGCGGAGGCGGCGTCGGGCAGCACCGAGAAGAAGGGGCCCGCGGCGGGCGGCACGGCGGGTGGGCCGCCGGAGAGCGGCGTGTTCTCGGCGTCCGAAGCGGCCGCCGCGCTGCCGAAGGACGTGCCTTACAAGATCGAGGTCATCGGCGACGGCAGCGAGCCGCGGGCCAGGCTCGCCCCGAAGATCGACCCGAAATCCGAGCAGAAGCTCGACATCACGCTCGGGCTGCGCATGGGCGGGCCGCAGGGGCTGCCGAACCTGGAGCTCGGCGTGAGCTTCAAGGCGGAGAAGCCGGCGGACGCGCCCAAGGAGGGCGCGGCCGCGCGCGTGGCGTCGACGGCGAGCGCGGCTCCGACGAGGGTGATCGCGAAGATCACGTCGGCGATGCTCGCCTCGATGTCGATCGGCGGCCCGCCGAAGCAGCTCGCCGACGCGCTCGCGAAGCTGAAGGGGAGCGCGCTGCGGTACGAGCTCTCGCCGGCGAACGCGGTCAGCAACCTCCAGTTCGAGCTCTCCAAGGACGCCGATCCAGGTCTCCAGCCGCTGATCGGCGCGCTCGGGGAGGCCATCACGCTCCTCACGCCGCCGCTCCCGGACAAGCCCGTCGGCGCAGGCGCCTACTGGATGGTCACCGATCGCGTGGTGGCGTCGGGCGCGCAGCTGCTGGTGCTGCGGTACCGGGTCTTCAAGATCGAGAAGGTGGAGGGAGGTGTCGTCTCGCTCAGCGTGGACACGCGGCAGTACGCGGAAGGGGCCGACCTCAAGCTGCCGAGCCCGAACGGGGAGGTCACGATGACCATCGACCGGCTCGACTCCTCGGGCAAGGGCACGCTCACCTGGTCGCCGTCGAGCTTCGTGCCCGGCGTGGCCGACGCCTCGCAGCGGCTCCAGGCGTTGCTTGTGCCGCCCGGCGCCACCGCCCAGCAGGCCGCCGCTCAGCGCAGCGTCGCCCAGGTGGAGCTCACCGCGAAGTTCGCGGCGCCGGCAGCGCAGTAGCGCCGGTCCGCCGGGCGGGGGCGCGGCAGCTCTCGCCGGGGCCACGCCCTGCCGCCCGGGGCACACGGAGCGGCTCTCGCGCATCGGGCGGTGTGAGCGCATCGCCCTGGCGGCTGTGCACTTCCGTGCGGGCGTTCGCGCCTGCATCTCCCGCCCCGCGGCCGTGCTGCCTTCCAGGACGCAGGCGTGCGTCCCGGTCGCTGCCCGCGAGCCATGGAAACCATGGCAGCCGCGACCAACCCTGGAGCGCCGCCGAGGTGCCGGGGGTGTTGGCTAATCCCGTGCATGAGCGCCCGTGCGGGGAGGCGTGACGGCTGTCCGACCCGGCTGCCAGAGGCGGGTGAGCAGACCGAGCCACGGTGCAGACGCATGGCGTACGGGTGCGAGCGGAACATGCGCGGGTGCAGCCTCGAGGCGTACATCGAGGAGCCGGGCCTCACGGAAGGGCAGCGCCGGCGGCTGCGGCTGTTCCAGACGGTGGAGGAGGCCGTGAGCCGTCGCGTGGAGCGGCTGTGCACGTCCAGCGAGATCGAGGTGACGGACGCGGCCATCCTCGTCGTGTCCCCGGCGGCGCGCCGAGCGTTTTTCCGGATCGACGCGCGGGGCAGCGCGGAGGCGCCGGGCGCGGGCGTCATCGTCGACCACCGCGCGCGGCTCCACGAGTTCCTGCACGCCGTGCTGCCGCCCGTGGACGAGGCGCCGTTCGATCCGTACGTCGACCTGCTCGCGCCGTCTCCGCCCCAGTGCGTCCGCGTGCTCATCGTGGACGAGGACTCGCTCACGGTCCTGAATTACGGCGCGTTCGTGGTGGTGAACCTCGACCGCAGGGAGATGCCGAAGGCCTAGCTCCTGCGTCGGAGGTCAGAAGCGCACGGTGAGGCGGAACGGGTCGAGGGCGGCGCGCGGCGGGGGCTGCTTGCGCGGGGCGCCGGCGGGATCGCGGTCGAAGACCATCACGAGCACGCCGACGCCCGCCGCGAGGAGGCCGGCGCCGGCGACGATGTCGCCCGCGAGCGCCTGGGCGCGCGCGGCGTCGGCCGCATCCCCGTCCCGCGTCGGTGCGTCCGACGCGCTCGCGACCCCGAGCAGCCCGATGGCCGCGCCGGCCGCCACGGTGGTCAGACCGCCGGCGACCAGCACGATCGGCACCACGCGGCTCGGCGCAGCGTCGGGCGCGGAGCTCGGCGCGGCGCCGCGCAGGACCGGTCTGGCCGGAGCGACGCTCGCTGGAGCGCTCGTCGAGGACACCCTCGGCCCGGCGGGCGCTGCCGGCGCGACGACCTCGCGCTCGAGGCTCAGCACGACGACGGCGCGGCTCCCCGGCGCCGCTGCGACGCTCCGCTCGGCCTCGCGGTAGCCCGGCGCGCTCGCGGTCACCGTGTGATCCCCCGGGTTGACCGGGCGCGGGCGATCGAGCGCCGCCGCGGGCACAACGACGCCGTCGATCTTCACCTCGAGGCCGACGGCGTCGCCCGGGGAGAGCCGCAGCTCGAGCGCCGAGACCTTGTGCTCGAGCTCCTGGATCGCCTGCCGCGCGAGCTTCTCGTACCCTTTTGTCGCAGGGGCGGACGGCTCGACAAGGAACGCGCGGAAGTTCTCCAGCGCCTCGACGAGCTGCCCCGTCTGCTGCTGGGCCACCCCGAGGCTGTAGAGCGTGATCGGCGCGCGCTTGATCGCGAGCGAGCGCTCGTACCGCTCCCGCGCCTGCTCCCAGCGCCCCTGCCTCGCGAGCTCGGAGGCCTCGATGAAGATCTCGCGCGCGACGGCGACGTCGGCCGCGCTCTGGGCCGCGGCGGGCGCGGGGGCGGCGAGCATCGCCGCCGCGACGAGGAGCGCCAGGGCGCCCGAGAGCGGGCGCGTCCGCCGCGGCGTCACGGCCTGAACCGCTCCCCGTCGGGCACCAGCGAGAACCCCTCGAGCCCGGACCACAAGATGAGCTCGGTCCCCGTCCACACGCCCACGCCGTAGGTGTGCTGTTTGCCCGCGGCCGACATGTTCGCTCCCCACGCCATCGTCATCGGATCGTACAGCTTCCCGTCTCGCCTGAGCGTCAGGCCGCTCCGCCCGCCGGCGACGAGCGCGTGCGCGCCGGTCCACCCGGTCCAGCCGGTGCGCCGCTCGACGCGGCTGCGCTCCGAGGGAGCCCCCTTGTCGTCGATCCCGCGCCACGCGTCGGCCACCGGATCGTAGATAGCGCCGCCCCTGCGGGCGCCGCCCTCCTGGTCCTGCCCGCCCCAGACGAGGAGCCGATCGCCCATCCAGACCGCGAACGCTTCGGTCCTCGGGCTCGGCGCGTCGGCGCTGGGCAGCGACCGCCACACGTCGGTGGTGGGGTTGTAGGCGTACCCCTCGTTCGTTGTCGCCTCGCCGGCCTCCCCGCCGAACAGGTAGAGCTCCGTGCCCGACCAGGCCCACGCGACGCCTTCGCGCGCGGGTGCCGCGCCGGCGCTGGAGGCCGGCGTCCATGCGTCGGCGACCGGGTTGTAGAGCCCGCCGCCGGCGACCGGGGCGCCGCCCTCGTTGCCGCCCCAGATCAGGAGGCGCGTGCCGGTCCACACGCCGATCGGCATCCGCCGCGCCGCGGGGGCGTTGGTGGTGCTCATCGCGCGCCAGGTCCGCGTCGCCGGGTCGTACACGCCGCCGGTGGACAGGCCGAAGGGGCTCGCGAACGAGCCGCCCCCCCAGACGAGCACCCGGGAGCCCGTCCACGCCGCGGCCGCGAGCACGCGCGGCGAGGGGGCGCCCTCGTTGCCCAGCGTCGACCAGGTGTCGCGCGCGGGATCGTAGAGCGCCCCGTCGCCCACGTCCCCGACCGACGTGCGGCCGCCCCACAGGAAGAGCGCGTTCCCGATCCAGGTCGCCGCGGCCATCTGCCGCGGCGCGGGCGCGCCGGCCCTCGTCATCGGGGCCCACGCGGGGGTGCACTGGCCGGTGCGGCACTCGCGCCCGCTCAGGCAGGCGTTCCCGCACGCGCCGCAGTGCTCGGCCGAGCCCAGGCTGACGCACTTGCCGTCGCAGGCCACGAGGCCGCCTCCGCAGGGCGGGATGCAGGCGCCGCCGGAGCAGATCTCGCCCCCGCTGCAGTCCGCGCTGGTGCAGCACTGGCGGCACGCGACGAGGCTGCAGCACTGCTCTCCGTCGGCGCAGCCCGTGCTCTTGCACCTCGCGCCGCCGTCTTCGCACACGTCGGCGGTGCAGCCGTCGCCGTCCGAGCAGTCCTCGTCCGAGCAGCAGGCGCGGCAGGCCGTGCCGCAGTCGTGCGGCGTGAGCGCCCCGCACGCGCACGCGCCGGACACGCACACGGCGCCCGGCTTGCATGCGGTGCTGCACGCGCCGCAGTGCCGCGGATCCCTGGTGAGATCGGACTCGCAGCCCGGGGCGATCGGGTCGCAGTCCGCGAAGCCCTCGTCGCACACCAGCTCGCCTCGGTCGCAGCGCTGGTGCGGCCCCGCGGCGACGCCGCACGCGCCGCAGTGGAACGGGCTGAGCTGCGTGTCGACGCACGAGGAGTCGCACACGGCGAGGCCGGCGGCGCAGCCGGCGGCGCACGCCACGCCGTCGCAGTAGGCCGCCTCCGGCGCGCACCGCACGTCGCACGCGCCGCAGGTCGTCGGGTCGATGGCGATCGCCTCGCAGCCGGGCGCGCCGTCGCAGTCGAGGCGCCCGCTCGCGCAGGCGCAGCCGCTGCTTCCATCGCAGATCATGCCGCTCGCGCAGGCATCCCCGCAGGCCCGGCAGTCCGCCTCTGTCCCGAGCGTGGCCTCGCAGCCGTCGTCGGGCGAGCCGTTGCAGTCGGCGTACCCCGGAGCGCACCCGCACACGCCGGCCCGGCACTCCATGTTCGGCCCGCAGGTGACGCCGCAGGCGCCGCAGTTCGCGCGATCCGAGGAGCCGTCGATCTCGCACCCGGTGTCGTGGAGGTTGTCGCAGTCGAGGAGCGGCGGCGCGCACGCGCACTGCCCCGCGTCGCAGATCGCGCCCGAGGGGCAACGGAGCGAGCAACCGCCGCAGCGCTCGGGATCGCTCTTGAGATCGACCTCGCAGCCGTTGGTGACGACGTTCCCGTCGCAGTTGTCGAAGCCGAAGACGCACTCGGACGAGCAGTGGCCGCCCACGCAGAGGGTGTGCGGGCACGGCACGCCGCACGCGCCGCAGTGCGACGGGTCGTTCAGCACGTTGGTGCACGACCCGCCGCAGCACGACTCCCCGTCGCCGCACGCGTTGCCGCAGGCGCCGCAGTGCTCCCGGTCCTCGCCCAGCGCGACGCACGTACCGCCGCAGCAGGCGCCGTCCGGGCAGTCCGGCGCGCAGCCGCCGCCCGTCGAGGTCGCGCCCTGGCCGCCCTCGGAAGGTTTGTCGGAGAGGGCGCTCTCCGCGAGCAGCGAGCAGGCGCCGGTGAGCACGGCCAGCGCGAGCAGCAGCGGCCAGCGCGCGCCGGTCGTCGGCCTTCGATGTCGCGTCTCGCGCGCGGGGCTTTCCTGGGAAGACATCGCGACGCTAGAAGTTCGGCCGGGCCGGGACCGGCAAGGCAGCGCCAGAGGTCTTCGCGCCCGCCCGTGAGGGCGCGGTCCGTCGCGAGCCGGCGCTCCGGGGCGCCGGCGCGGGCTCCCGCGCGTGGGCGCTCGCGGTGGGGCTCTCGGCCGGTCCGAGGCGGGCCGCGCCGGCCGAGGGCTGCGGCTCGGCCGTGCGGGCTGGCTCGGGGCGGCTCTCGGGCGCGGGGCCCTGTGCGGTCGATGGTGCGGCGGCGGCCTGCGGCTGGACCTGCGACGCAGCGGGCGGCGCCGCAGGCGCGGGCTCGGCGCTGCCGTCCCGCGCGGTCATGGCGCGCAGGGAGAACAGCGCGGCGCCGAGGATCACGAGCGTCGCCAGCCCCGCCGCCGCGACGACGGCGACGCGCCGCCGGTCCCCGGTCGGGCGAGCGGCCTCCTGGTGGACAGGGTGTACAGCGACCTCCTGGTGGTCCTCGCTGCTCCTCTGCGCCCGCACCGCCGGCCGCTCGGAGATGCGCCGCTGCTGCGCCCGCAGCGCCGGCCGCTCGGAGAGGGGCCGCTGCTCGCCGTCGCTCAGCCAGTGCACGGCGAGCGAGGTCCCGGTCACGTCCTCCACGACGCCGTTCTCGGTCGCCCAGCGCGCGAGCGCGACGCCCATCTCGCGCATGGTGCGCCACCTGTTGAAGCGCTCCTTCCCGAGGCCGCGCGCGATGATGGCCCACAGCGCCTCGTCGCCCACGCCGAGCGCGGTGATCGGCGTCGGATCCTTGACGAGGATCGCCGCCACGAGGTCGTGGTAGTTGCCGCCCTGGAACGGCTTCTGGCCGGTGATCGTCTCGTAGAGCACCACGGCGAACGCCCAGACGTCGGTCTGCCCGTCGACGTCGGTGATGCCGCGCGCCTGCTCGGGCGACATGTAATCGGGGCTGCCGAGCACCGTGCCCGCCTTGGTCATCTCGCCGCTCGCCGTCTCGCTCCACACCTTGGCGATGCCGAAGTCCACGATCTTCGGGGTGATGTCGCCGCGATCGTTCTTCACGAGGAAGATGTTCTCGGGCTTGAGATCGCGGTGGACGATCCTCCGGTCGTGCGCAGCGGCGACGGCGCTCGCGATGGGCAGGAGGATGCGGAGCGCCGCCGTGGGCGAGAAGCGCTTCCTGCGCTCGATCGCCTCGACCAGCTGCTCTCCCCGGAGCACCTCCATCACGATGTACGGGTCGCGGTGCTCGGACTCCCCGAAGTCGATCACGCGGACGATCGAGGGGTGATCGATCCGCGCGGCGGCGCGCGCCTCCTGGTGGAGGCGCACCGTCGCCTCGGTCGAGTTGACCTCGCGCCGGATGAACTTGATGGCGACGTCGATGTTGAGGACGTCGTTGTGGGCCAGCCACACCATCCCCATGCCGCCCTCGCCGAGGACGTAGCGCAGGCGGTACTTGCCGCCGATCACGTCGCCCTCGCGGTAGATGCGCCGCGCCGCCTTCCCCGGAGCGGGCGACGGCGTGCCGGCCTCCGGAGGCGGTGTCACGAGGGACGGATCGATGAGCTCCGGGTCGAGCGAGTCCGGAGCGCTGGCGCGCGGGAACGCCGCAGACGAGGCGAACGAGCGGTTCGCGCTCTCGGGCCGCGGGGTCGAGTCCGTCGACGAGGCGGGCGCGGAGGAGGAGCGCGGCGGCATGGAGCGAACGCAGTCTAACTTTGCTGGCCTCGCACAGCCATGGTCTCGCGCACCTGTACGTCGCTGCCTGCCCGCGCGCCGCTGCCTGCCCGCGCGCCGGCGCGCCGTCGGCGCATGGTCAGCGCGTGATCCATGCATGATCAGCGTACGATTCCGCAGGGATGCGAGCGCTCGGCGCGTGCGCACACATCGTGCGACGTGCGCCGTGCGCCGGCGGGGCGATGGCCGGACTTGTGCTCCACGAGGATCTTCACCCGCGGGCCGATGCGCACGGTGAGCGGGCCCGCGTGCTCGTGCACGTCGCCGTCGCAGACGTAGTGGACCACGCCCGACCTGGCCTCGAGCACCGCGCGCCGGGCGATCTTCTCGAACGTGTGCGCCTCGCCCATCGGCCGCGCCCGCCAGATATCGGGCAGCTTCCTGACGAAGCCGAGCGCGGAGGTGTGGATGCCCAGCATGTGGAAGCTCTCCGGGCGCTCGTCGTGGCGGTGGAACGGGCGGAACCCGAGGCCGATCTGGTCCACCGTGCCGGCGGCGACGGCGAGGTAGTCGCGGTCCGGGAACGCGGAGCCGTCCTCGAAGTGGACGCGGCCCTGCCAGCGCGCGGCGACCTGGGTGCCCGTATTGAGGAGCACGGCGGCGCTCGCGCGGGCGAGGACCTTGGCGGCCCAGAGCGCGCTCCGCTCCTCGCTGCGGTTGTACTCGGCGATGAAGCCGTGGACGCAGCCGGTGCCGAAGATGAAGCCGTAGTGGGCGCCGATCTGCATCACGTGGCGCTCGATCCAGCGCAGCGGGTGCCGGCCGCGGTCGGTGTAGCGGGCGATGAGCCCCGCGAGCAGGCCGTCGGGGCGCCCGCGGGGGACGCCCACGGCGTTGGCCACCGTGTTCATCGTCCCGCCGCGCAGGAAGGCGATCGGCGGCAGCGGCTCGTTCTCGTAGACGTCGAGGAAGCCGGTGATGGTCACGTGGTTCGTGCCGTCGCCCCCGGAGATGCCGAGCACGTCGATGGAGAGCTTCCTGAAGTCCTCCGCGATCCGGGCGAGATCCTCGCGGGAGCGCGCGGCGCGGACGACGCCGTGGTCGCCGAGCGCGCGCGCGAGCCGGACCGCGGCGCGGGGATCGCTCAGGTTCTGGCGCGAGCGGGGGTTGATGATGACGCCGATGCCGCCCATCTAGCGCCGGCCTCGCGGCGACTTCCACCGCGGGTTGAGGTGGACCCGCACGACGTCCGCCATCAGGCCGAGGTGGGCGCAGTGATCGGGCTTGTCGTCGCCGGTGTACCCGCGGACGTGGAAGTCGCCGCGGTCGAAGCGCTGGATCATGTCGAGGCCGAGCACGTCGGCGCGGGAGGAGCCCCTCGGCTTGCCCCGCAGCTGCCGCACGATGAAGTCCGCCGTCTCCGCCGTCGACGCGTAGCCGGGCGGCAGGATGGAGGAGTGGCTCATGAACATGAACGCCTCGCCCGCCGCGGCGCGCCTCGCGAACGCGATGAACGGCTCGATCTGCGCGACCTTGAGCTTGTGCTGCTGCTCGTCGGCGTACCCGGCGTGGAGCGAGTCGAGCAGCACGAGGGCGTCGACCCGCTTGCCGGCCGGCTGCCGCAGGATCTGCTCGACGGCGCCGTAGCCCGCGCTCCACGACGAGAGGCCCAGCTTGCGGATGTAGGCCTTCTTCTTGCCGGTCTTCTTCGCGACGGCGCGCTCGATGCTGTCGAGCAGGTTCTCGAAGACGTACGGCGCCGAGAACGCGCTCGAGTACGCGCCCGAGCCGATGCCCAGATCGATGCCGACGAGGACGGCGCCCTCGGCGGTCTTCACGAACTCCTTGCGGAGCGCCTCGTGGCCGTGGAAGTGGATGATGACGTCGAAGCCGCCGCGCTTCGTGACCCCGCCCCGGTGGGGCATGATCATCTGCCCGATCGAGGGCGCGCGGGACCACCGGTCGTAGACGCCCCAGCCCGGATCGGGCGTCATGCAGGGGTTGATGTCCCCACGGCGCTTCTTCGAGGGGGTGGCGCGGCTGCTCGTCGCCCCGGGCCTGTCGCGCCGCGCCGCGCTGCGTTCGGCCGGATCGCGCGCGTCCGAGGCCGCGCCGCCGGCGCCGCCCGACGGCGCGCCGGCCCCGGCGGCTCCGTCCGTCGAGGGCGCGCCGCCCTCCGCCGGAGGGCTGTCGGCCTGCGGCGCGGCGGCCTGCGCTGCGGCCGGAGGGCCGTCGGCCTGCAGCGAGGCGGCGTGCGTCGCGGGCGGAGCGTCGTCGGCCTGCGGCGCGGCGGCCTTCGGAGTGGCCGTGTCCTGCGCCGCTGCAGGGGGCGCGGCGAGCCACCAGGTGGCGGCGAGCAGCGAGAGGAGCGCCCATCGCCCGGACGGCCGGCGGGCCTGCAGGGGGTGTCTCATGTCGGGAGCGCCTCCATTCCATGGAACGGCGTGCGGATCGAGCGCTCGGTGCAGGGCCGCCGCCGCGCTGTGTTCGCGGGGACACCCCGCGGGAGTTCTGTGGTCGTGCGGAGGGTAGGCGCGACCCCTTGCGCCGGCCGGCGTCACGCTGCCGGCGTCACCCTGGCGGCGGCTTCCCGTGGGTGAGGGCGGCGCCCGCGTCGGCGGCGGCGAGGATGCGCTCCTCGGCTTGGGAGGCGAGCTTCTCGACCGCCGCGGCGGCGTCGGCGGGGGGCAGCGAGCGGAGGAACTGGATGAACTCGAGCTCGAGGCCGGGCTTCACGCCGCTCAGGACGAGCACGATGGGGATGGCCGGCTTCTCGACCTCGGCGAGCTCCGTGGTGCGGGCGCGCCAGCGGCCCGCGCCGAGGGCGAGGCGGAAGGCCCACTGCGCGCCGAGGCCGATGAGGAGGCCCGCCATGACGCCCGCGACGAACAGGTCGGCGTCCCTCGGGGCGAGGAGGGCCGCGGAGAACCCGCCGATGGCGGCGCCGATCACGAGGCCGGGCTCGCCGCTGTTGTGCGTCGCGGCGGTCTTCAGGATCTCCGCGGCCTGCATGCCCGGGCGCCCGCTGCGGACCGCGTCGCGCAGCGGGAGCAGCGTCGCGAGGCGGCGCATCGAGGCGGCCCGCACGCCCAGATAGCTGATGAAGAGAGCGCAGACCGTCAGCCCGACGCCGACGCTCACGGCCACGCGCCGCGAGAAGACGCCCTGCGGCAGCGGCTCGCGGACCATCGCGGTGAGCGCGCGATCCCGGTCGCGCTCCGCGTTCGCCTTGAACGCCGCCTCGGCGTCCTTCGTGGCCTGCGCGACCTTGTCGGCCGGGATGTCGGCGATGAGCGAGAGCAGCTGCTTCGCCGCCTCGAACTGCTCGGCCTCCGCGGCGCCCGGCGGCGTGATCGCGGCCGCCTTGGCGATGGCCTCCCAGGCGGGGATGGCGTTCACCCGAGCCCCGAGGAGCGCCTCGGTCGCCTCGCGGCAGCCCGACAGGGTCTTGATCTGCTTGTAGAGCGGCTGGGCGGAGGCCCACGCGCCCTGCTTGTCGGGCTCCTTGGGCTTCGGCGGCGGCGGCGCGTTGCGGGGCGCGCGCCCCTTCGTGCTGGTCGCCGGCGGCGGCGGCGGCGCGGGGGGCGCCTCGCCCGGGTCGGGCATACGCGCCGATTTCGCGGCCGCCTTGAACAGGTCGATCTCGACGATCAGCTTCTCGCCGGCGAGGGCGCACGCCCGCGCGGGCGCGACGCGGGCCTCGGACTCCTCGGCCTGGCGCCGCGCGCCCGGGTCGGGGACGAGCCTGCCCTCCACGGTGACGAGCCGGAGGACCGCCACGGCGATGCACAGCACGAGGATGGCCGAGGCGATGAAGGTGGCGCGGACCTCCTCGCGCCGGGTGTACTCGTTCACGCTGGCTCCCTCGGAAAGACCGGAGATGAGCAAGGCGCCGGCCGCGTCGGCGCGAGGTCGGCGCGCGTGAGCGCAGCCGCACGGCCGGAGCGGCACGAAGCGCCACGATCGGCGTCGCCGCCGTGACGGCAGGGGGACACCGAGGGAGCGTGAGCCCGTCGCATGCAGTTCACCGTTTAAACCAGATGCCGGACCGATACCACAGCGTCGCTCGCGATGGCGTCCGCTGCGTCCTCGCCGCCTCACGGCCTCACGGCGCCGCGGCCTCACGGCGTCGTGTTTGCTTCCATGGTCGGGCGCGGCGGTCGGGCGTCCTGGAACTTGCTCCGTCCCGGGACGCATCGTGTAAGGGTGCGGAGAAGGCGTGGAGGCTGCCGTTACATCCCACAAGCCCGTTGAGCCCGCGGCCCCGGCGCGCACCGCGCTGCCCGAGCCGGGAGCGGAGGCGCCGAGGCGTGACGCCTCCTCGGAGGCGCCCGGTGAGGCGGCGTCGCCCGGCGCGGTCGCGGGAGGGGCGCCCCGGGGCCTGTGGATCTCGTCGACCTACTTTGCCGAGGGCCTGCCCTACGCGATCGCGCACAAGGTGGCGGGGGAGTTCTTCACGGCGGCGGGGGCGAGCCTGGAGATCATCGGGCTGACGTCGCTCTACGGGCTCCCGTGGAACCTCAAGTTCCTCTGGAGCCCGCTGGTCGACCTCCACGGCAGCCCGCGGCGCTGGCTCGTGGCGGTCGAGATCGCGCTTGTCGCGATCGTCCTCGGGCTCGCTGCGGCGGCGGACAGCGGCGCGATATGGCTCGTGGCCGCGCTGTTCGGGGCGGTCGCGGTCGCCGCGGCAACGCACGACATCGCGGTCGACGGCTTCTACCTGCAGGCGCTCAACAAGGACGCGCAGGCGGCGTTCTCCGGGCTGCGGGTCGGCGCGTACCGGCTCGCGCTGCTCGCGGGCGCGCTGCTTGTCGCGTTCGCGGGCTGGGCGTCCTTTGGCGCGGCGTTCGCGGTCGCGGCAGGCGGGCTCGCGCTGCTCGCGATCGCGCACGCCGCTGGGCTGCCGCGCCCGGCCGCGACGCCCGGGGCCGGCGCCGCGCCCGGAGCGACCGGGCTGCGGCGCTACATCGAGCCGTTCCGTGTGTACCTGCGGCAGCCGCAGATCGCATCGAGCCTGGCGTTCATCCTCTGCTACCGGGCAGGGGACGCGCTCATGTTCGCGATGTCGTCGCCGCTGCTGAAGAGCCTCGGCCTCGACACGGCGGCGCGAGGCAACGTGGGCGGGGTCGGGACGGTCGCCTCGATCGCCGGCTCGATCCTCGGCGGGGTGATCATCAAGCGGTGGGGGCTCGCGCGGACCATCTTCCCGATCGCGCTCGTGCAGAGCCTGGCGATCCTGCTGTACGTGGCGCTCGCGTGGGCGCGGCCGGCGCTCCCGTGGGTCGTCGCGCTCGTCACGCTCGAGCAGCTCGCCGCCGGCGTCGGGACGGCGGTGCTCGCGGTGTTCCTGATGCGGCGCTGCGTGGACGGGTACAAGTCGTCGCACTTCGCGATCGGGTCGGCGCTCATGTCGGTCTCCGCGACGTTCGCCGGCAGCGCGAGCGGCTACCTGGCCGCCAGCGCGGGGTTCACGGCCTTCTTCGCGATCGCGTTCGCGGCGTCGATCCCCGGGGTCGTCCTGTCGCGCCTGGTGCCGCGCGACTAGGTCCGCGTGTCATAAATCCCGCCGGGATGGCTGACCCGCGGAACCAGGGCGGCCGGGGCCGGAGGGGACCGCCCTATCCGGCGCGCGCCCGCGAGCTCCACCGGAGCGCGTCGGAGAGGACGTCGGCGACGGCGGCGAGCGCATCGTCGCCGCCGATGCGCTCGATGAGCGGCGCGAGCTGCTCCACTCCGCCCCAGCGGCTCAGGGTGGAGACGAGCTGGGCCCGATCGGTCTCCTCGCCGAGGCTCATGGCGAACAGCCTCGCTGCGTCCTGGACCGACATCCAGGGCGCGCAGCTCACCACGCTCGCCAGACCGTCGGTGTCCTGGTCATCGTGGTAGGCAGCGACGGCGCGCGCCGCGATCTCGGGGCGCGACGGCCAGGGGGCGGCGTGACACAGGGCCACGAGCGCCGTGATCCGCGTGTACTCCGAGCCGCCTCCGCCGCGCTCCGCGACGTCCACCGCTGCGTCGAGCCCGAGCACCTGGATCGCCTCGGCCGCGTGATCGCGCACGAGCCCCGCGGCAACCCAGGCCGGATCGATCGCGGCCACCGCCTCGCGCGCTGCTTGTACGAGGGAGCGGCCGCCCTCCGTCGCCGCGGCGCGCAGCAAGGGGTGAGCGGCGAAGATTCCACCCCCGCAGCGCTCCCTGATGACGTCGAGCGCGCACCCGGGCGCGCCGAGCTCGGCGAAGCGCACGGCCACGGCGCCGGCGGTCGGGAGGGCCTCGTCCAGCAACCTGCGGAGCTCGGCCACCCCGAGAAAGGAGAGCAGCGCCGCGGTGCACGCGTCGATGTCGTGCAACTCGGCGCCCTCGTCGTGGTCGACGAGGAACGCACCGAACGACGCGGAGACAGCGCGGGCGCGCTCCTCGCTGGCCAGCTGTGGCAGGAGCGGCGCCAGCGCGTTCGCGCGCGACGTCGGTGGGAGGGACATCGCGGCGCGAAAGAGGGCGAGCGCCTGGTCCGGCCCGACCCGTTCTGCCGTGGCGAGCTGGGCGAGCGCGCCCCCCGGCCTCGCGCTCGAGAGCGCGCGCTCGTGCGGACGCCGAAGTGATGCGGGTCATACGGCGTGCCCTGGGGCCACGGGCCCGCCGAGAGCTGCGCGAGCGCCTCTTCCTCGAAGGCTGCGCCATGGACGCGCCCAGCGTGGACGACGAGCTTCAGCGTCCCAGGGCTCGCGATCGAGCCGAAGAAGCGCTCGATGACCGTGCTCTTTCCCGCGCCGGGCGGCCCATGGACGATGCACGCCGCCGGGCGGCGCGCCTCGTGCCAGGATCGCAGCGCTTCGAACGCTTTGGACTGACCCTTTCCAAAGAACCGCCCCACCATCGCGCGCTCCTGAGCCTGGGAAAGAGGCATCATCGCGGTCCAGATGCAAGAGTCCTCGATGGCCCTCTCCGAGCCGAAGGCGCGCGCCGATCGCGCGCTGAGCCTGGTCTCCCTCGGCCTCCTGGCGCTCCAGGCCGCGCTCGACGCACCCGCGTTCCCGCGCGCGACGCTCGCCGTCGCCGTGGTCGCGGCCCTGGTGGCGCTGCTCGCGGTCCGCGTGGCGCAGGGGCCGTCGCGCGCCGTCGCGGCGCTCGTGGCGTGCATCGTGGTGGCGATGCGCCTCGGCGTCGTCTGGCAGCTCGCCATGATCCTGGCGCTCGCGGCCTACGGCGGCCTCGCGCGGCTCGCGCCCGCGCTGCGTCCGCCCGAGGGCTGGCGCGCGGCCGGCGGGCTCCCGAAGCGCTGGACGGCGCTCGTCGGCGGCGTCACGCCGGTCGCGCTCGTCGGGTGGCTCGCGCTCGCCCGGCCCGACCTCCGCGACATCACCGGCTCGGAGCTGCTCCAGGTGTCGACGCCGTTGCTCATCGCGGGAGGCGCGGTCTTCGCCGTGCTGAACGCCACGCTGGAGGAGGTGATCTGGCGCGGCGTGCTCCAACCCAGCCTCGCGGCGGCGTGGGGCGCGCGCGTCGCGGTGGTCCTGCAGGCCGCCTCGTTCGGCGCGCAGCACGCGCACGGGTTCCCGCGGGGGCTGCTGGGCGTCTTCCTGGCGGGCAGCTGGGCCGTGATGCTGGGCCTGTTGCGGCAGCGCTCCCGCGGGCTCCTTGCGCCCGTGCTCGCGCACATCGTCGCGGACGCGACGATCGCCGCCCTGGTGATCGGCATGCTCCGCTGAGCGCGTCAGGGCCGGAGCCCGAGCAGATCGAACGCGCCCAGCAGCGCCGAGCGCGTCCAGGACCCCCGGCCGCGGGGCGCGCGCCGCGAGGCGGGCAGATCCCAGAGCCGCTCGAAGTGCGCCGCGAACGCGGCGACGAAGGCCGGATCGCGGGTCTCGAGGTCGGTCTCGAGCCACGCGCGCGAGAACGAGTTGGGCGTGAAGTTGGCCTGGCCGCCCACGAGCATCGGCCGAGCCCCCAGCCGCGCCGCGGTCTTGAGGTGCATCATCGCACCGCCGCGCGAGTCGTGCACGCGCAGCGCGAAGCGGTCGGGCCACCGCGCTTCGGCCTCGAGCGCGCGGGTGATCCCGTGGTGATTGACCAGGTTGCGGATGAGCCACGCCGCCGCGGGCGGCAGCGGCAGCGCGTCGATGGAGTCGATGAGCACACGCACCCGGGCGCCGCGCGCCGCCGCGCGCTCGAGCGCCTCGAGCATCGGCAGGTCCGAGAGGTACGTGGTCGCGACGAGGAGCTCGTCGCCCGCCTCCGCGCCGTCGAACAGGTCCGTGAGGCGCTCGCGGATCGCCTCGTGCTCGACGAGCGCGCACGTCTCGTCGCCCGTTGCGGTGAGCGCGCCGGGCGGCGGGAGAGGGACGCGCAGGCCGCCGGCGTACCCCGGCACCGGCGCGAGCGTGGGCGCCGGGGAGGCGCGCTCGGTCCGGAGATCGTCGGGCCCGGCCGCGGCGCGCGCGGCGTCTGCGACGAGCGCGTGGAGCGCGGCGCGGCCCTCGGCGCCGATCGCCTGCGGAATGGTGAGCGCCTCGCCGATCGCCGCCATCGCGACGCGCCAGAGCCGGCGGGCCACGGCGCCCGTCAGCCAGAACAGGTTCTCGTGCCAGTCGAACGCCGCGTCGATGAAGTTGTGCGACGTGATCGCGCCGGCGCGCCCGCCGTCGATCACCAGGTTCTTCCGGTGATCCTCGACGTTGTGCAGCACCTGCCAGCGGTTCTGGTGCTCGACCCAGTCCTCGATCGGCACGCGCGCGTGGTCGAGGTGGAAGTTCATCCGGGGCAGGAGCCGGCGGCGCCGCTCGAACCGCGCGCCGAACAGGCAGGCGTTCAGCACGAGGACGCCCGCGTCCGCGAGGCGCCTCCGCACCGGCGCGCCGCGGCGGCGCGTCAGGGCGGGGTTCGCGGGCGTGTTGCTGTCCAGGATCACGACGATGGTCACGTCGGGCCGCGCGCGCTTCTTGGCGATGAGCCAGTCGGCGACCGTGTCGGCGTAGGGGAACGCGCCCGGGCGCGGCAGCAGCGTGGTCTGGTCGCCGTTCGCCGCGAAGAGGTACATCTGCAGGACGACGCTCCGCTCGGCGGCCTCGATGAGGTCGCGGCACGCGGAGAGGATGCCGTGGCTGTCGCCGATGTACGCGAGCCCGGAGCTCACGCGGGATCCGTGCGCAGCGCGCGCCGCAGCGCCCAGCAGAGGGGCCGCGCTCCCGCGAGCCCGCGGCCCTCCAGCTTGCGCGTGAAGCTCTCGGTGCCCCAGCGATCGGACTGCGTCGGGGCGCGCGCGCCGAGCCGCCGCCGCTGCGCGGCGTCGAGGCCCAGCTCGCTGCCGGCCGAGGCCACCAGGCGGCGCCAGGCGTCGCCGACCACGCCGTCGACGTACACGAGGAAGGGCAGCGCGAGGGCCGTCTGGATCGCGGCGAGCCAGCGCGGACAGCGCTCGTTCAGGTGCAGGAGCACGCGCTCGTCGATGGCGACGTGCGGCGCCTCCTCGCGCGCGTGCAGGGCCATGATCTCGGCGACGAGCGCCGCGCTCTGGTCAGGCCGGGCCTCGATCGCCCGCGGCACGAAGAGCGTGATCTCCTCGAAGTACCACGCGAGCAGGAAGAACGTGCCCGCCGGGGCGAGGCGCAGCGCCGCGTCGTCACCGCGGCTCCAGCGCAGGAAGCGCGGCGGGGCCGCGTCGGTCGGGTAGAGATCCGGCCGGAGCCTGTGCAGGAGCCGGCGAAACATCTCCGCGTGCGTGCGCTCCTCGGCGACGAAGCGGGCGACGACGGGCGCGGACAGGTACGGCGCGCGGTGGGCCGACCGATCGAGGTACCGGATCACGTAGCCCTCGAAGTGGATGAACAGCTCGCACGTGAAGCACGCGAACAGCCGGTTGATCGCGACGCGCTGGCGCTCGGTGAGCCCGAGGCCCGCGACGTCCATGTAGTGCGCCTCGGGGATCACCAGCGCCTCGGGCGGGATCGGGCGCGTCCAGTCGATGCGGTCCCAGCGCCGGCGCACCGCCGCGTGGACCCTGTCCTCCCTCGCGGCGGCCTCTCCGTCGTGGGGCGGCGTCCGAGGGCTGCCTTCGTGGCCGGAGAGCGTGGGATCGGCGGAGATCTGGAGGCTCACGATGGGACCGTCCTCTCGAACGATGCGACCGCGCGCTCGTCTGCGTCCGCGGGCGCTGGGCCGGCCGCGGGCGCTGGCGGCGACCACGTGGGCAGCTCGCACAGCCCGCCGCCGAGGAAGAGGTGGTGCCACAGCTGCGTGGTGACCACGGCGGTGTAGCTCCCGTCGGCGACGATCCGCCGCGGGGCGAGCGCGGGCAGGATCCGCTGGAAGCGCTGCTCGCGGGCGACCTTCGCGGGCGAGAAGTAGCCCGTCTTTCGCAGCGACTCGGGGCTCATGAGCTGCGCGATCCAGCGGGGCTGGGGCCCGAGCGCGCAGAGCGCATGGGCCTTGAACATGCCCTTGGGCGGGTCGGCGACGTCGCGCGGGAGCACCCGCCGCGCCACCTCGCGCAGGAGCCACTTTTCCTGCAGCCCGCGGAGCTTGTACGCCGGCGAGAGGCCGCTGGAGAGGTCGATGAAGGCCTCGTCGAGGAAGGGGTAGCGGTGCTCCACGCCCGAGCGCATCGCCGCGCGGTCGCCCTTGCCCACCAGGAGGTGTCCGGCCAGCATCAGCTTGTACTCCACGTAGAGCGACCGATTCAGCGGATCCCAGCGGCGCATCCGCGCTGGCGCGATGTCGAGCTCGGAGAACGGGTCGTGGCCCGCGACGCGCTCGGCCATCGTATCCGAATAGAACAGCCAGCGCGCGCGGGAGAGCGGCTCGTACAGGTCGAGGAGGCTCGGGCGAACGTCGCCGAAGTGGGCCTGGAACGTGGGCGCGGGTGTGCCAGGCGCCGCGAGCTCGGCCAGCGTGGTGCGGATCGCGCGTGGCAGGGCGGGGTGGACGCGGGCGAGGCACTCCATGGCGCGGTGGGTCTTGTGCCAGACGTAGCCGCCCATCGCCTCGTCCGCGCCCTCGCCCGTGAGCACGACCTTGAACCCCCGGCGCGCGGCGCGCTCGGCCAGCAGGAGCACGCACCCGTCGGCCGTGTCCATCACGGGGCCCTCGGCGGCCTCCACCACGCGCGGGAGGGCCTCGAGGATCTCCGTCGGCGAGGGCACCAGGGTCTCGAGCCGCGCGCCCAGACGCGCCGCGCTGCGGGTCGCGCGGCGGCGCTCGTCGGGCCCGGCGCCGTCGAAGCCGACGGTGAACGACGCGATGGGCGCGTCGCCGCGGGCCTCCCGGGCGAGGCCGAGCACCAGCGTCGAGTCGAGCCCGCCGCTCAGGTACGTCGCCACCGGGCCGTCGGAGACGAGGCGGCGCTGCACGGCGTCGCGCAGGCAGGCGCGCGTCTCCTCGATCAGCGCGTCGAGCGAGGCCACGCGCCGCTCCTCGCCCTGGGCCGGGAAATCCAGGTCCCAGTAGCGCCGCTGCTCCACCGCGCCGCCCTGCGCGCGGAGGTAGTGCCCGGGCCAGATCGAGCGCACGCCGCGGAAGCACGTCCGCTGCGTGCCCGCGGCGAACAGCGAGAAGACGTGGTCGATGCCCGCCGGATCGGCCTCGGGGCGTACGAGCCCGCTCGCCAGGATCGCCTTGATCTCCGAGGCCCAGAGGAGCCAGCCGTCCGCCTCCGCGTAGTGGAGCGGGCAGATCCCGATCCGGTCGCGGCCGAGCAGCAGCGTGCGCGCCTCGCGATCCCAGAGCGCCACGGCGAACTGCCCGCGCGCGCGGGAGAACGCGCCCTCGCCCGCGTCGAGGTAGAGCCCGGGCCACAGCTCGGTGTCGCACCGCGTGCGCAGCGTGTGCCCACGTGTAGCGAGCTCGCGGCGCAGCTCGGCGTGGTTGAACAGCTCGCCGTTGTACGAGGCCCACACGCGGCCGCCCGCGTCGGCCATCGGCTGGCGGCCGCCTGCGACGTCGACGATGGCGAGGCGCCGCGTGGCCATGGCGATCCCTGGCGCTGAAAAGGAGGCGCCGTCGTCCGGGCCGCGGTGCCGCACGCTCGCCGCCATGCGGTCGAGGCGCGCCGGATCGAACGTGCGTCGCCCGGCGAGGTCCAGCGCTCCGACGATGCCGCACATGATCGAGCGTTACCTCCCCGTGTCCCCGAGCAGATGCCGCCGGAGCCAGCGCCAGCCGAGGCGGGGACCGAGGCGCACCGCGACGGCGCGCACGAGCGGCCGGCTCGCGCGCGCGTACGCGGCGTATCCGCGCCAGATCCGCAGCGTTGCGCGCTCGATCGCGAGCGCGTCGCCGGGCGCCGCGCAGGCGTCCATGAGCCGGCGGATGGCCTCGATCGACCACGCGGTGTGGCCCGACGCGGCGTTGTCGATCGTGTTGTGCAGGTCGAAGAAGTACGGGTCGATCCGGTGGCGCCGCAGGATCGCGGCGGCCATCGCGTACCCGCGCCCGATGCCGGCCATCTCGATCGCCAGGTTGAGGCCGAGCAGCTCGGGCAAGAGGTCGGTGGACCCTTGCGCGAACGCGAGCCAGAGCACGGGCATCGAGAACGCCTGTGGGAGGAAGTCGGGCCGTTCGATGAACGCGCGCGCGTCGCACGGCGGCAGCGTCACGCCCTGCTCCGCGAGCGCCCTGCGCAGCACGTTGCCGTGGTGCTGGGCGGGCACGCCCGCACCGAGCTCGTCGCGGTAGATCCGGAGCAGGAGCGGCGCGACCGGCGTGTGGAGCGCGCTGGGGGCCGTCATGCCCTGGAGCCAGGCGCCGTCGATCACGGCCGCCGGCGCGAGCTGGGTGAGCAGCCAGACGGCCTCGTCACGCGTGATCTCGCGCGCGATGCCCGCGTCGTCCGGGGGCTGCATGGGGTCGCGCGCGGGGTGTGGGGCCGCATGCGGTCCCACCGTGGACCGCGCGTGGGGGTGCCCTTCCTCGAAGATCTGCTCGCGCAGCCGCGCGTCGACCCAGCGCGAGAGCCCCGCGGCGGACCAGGGCCAGCGCCCATCCGCGGCGAGCCGGGCGGGGGACACCTCGGTGTGCACCTCACGGAGCATCGCTTCGACGTGTGCCCGCGCGAGCGCGCCCGCCTCGCGGTCCACGTCCCCGGGCCCGCGGGCGCAGAGCAGCCGGTAGTACAGCTCCGGCAGGGGGAGCCCTGCGCGCACCTGCGCGCGAGGCGTGGATCCGCCTCGGCGATTCACGTCGATCGAGGGTCCCTCGTGATCGACGCGCGGCGAGCCCTCACGCTCCTCCGCGACGCGCGACGCGCGCCGCGCGGAGGGCGGCCGGAGGTTCCGGCGCCTCGATCAGCGCGCGGATCCAGGCGCGCATCACGTCGACCTCGGCGTCGGTGAACACGCCGAACATCGGCCCGCCGAACTGCACGGAGCGCGTGACCAGCGGGCTCTCGTCGGGCCTCCCCGGCACGATCCAGGGCGAGCGCGCGAGGCGCAGGAGGACGCGGCGCGCGTCGAGCCGCGCCGGATCGAACGCGTCGTCGAGCGCCTGTCCGTCGATCCGGACGCGGCCGTGAAATCCGAACGCGTGGCGCGCCTTCGCCTCGACGAGCGCCAGCATCGCCTCCCACGCGGACGGCGGGGCGGCGCGCCGGAGCGACGCCAGCCACGCGCGCCGCGCGGCCCAGAGCGACCAGGCGCCGCGCCACACGCGCGACCAGTCCGGCGCCCCGCCCGCGGCATACGCATCGAGGCACCGTCGCGCGAGATCGCGGGCCCGGCGGTCCGTCTCCGCGCCCTCCGCGTGCTCGGTGAAATACAGGCCGTCGCAGCGCGCGCGCGACGCAGCCCGGCGCACCGCTGCGGGCGGGCCCAGCACCGTGGCCGCCGCGTGGTGGCCCAGCGCCTCGGGCAGCCTCGCGGGCCCGAGCTGCGCGGCGCGGAGTCCCGGGATCGCGAGCGCGAAGTCCGCGTCGGCGAGGCAGACGGAGCGCTCGAAGGTGGGGCTCCCGAGATCGGGCAGCGCGAGCCCCGCGGCGGCCAGCGCGGCGCCGTACAGGGCGCCGTGGTGCCGCGCGGGGTCGCCCTCGCCGCACTCCAGATAGAACGCGTCGAGGCAGGCCGCGCCGAGCGCGCCGTCCGCGTGGCGCACGCGCACCGCCGCGGCGAGCCAGCACCCGTCGAGCAGCGCGGTCGGCGCGTAGCCGAGCAGGACCCGCGCCGGGTCGACGCCCTCGTCGCCGGGCGCGCCGCATCGCTCGTCCTCGTCGCGGAGCGCGGTCAGGGCCGCAAAGAACGCCTCGATGCCGTCGGGGGCCGCGGCTTCCGGCGCGGGCTCGTCCGCGAGATCCTCCGGGGCAGGCTCGCCGGCCCGCAGCCTGCGGTAGATCGCGCGCGGCCATGCGTCCGGAGCGCGCGATCCAGGGCTCGCCGCGCGGTCTGATGCCGGGGTATGAAGGGCGTTCATACGACCGGACGACGCAGGCTGCCGGCGCCTACCCGCATCCGAACGACGTTATGCGGGCGCGCGATCGGCGTCCACACAGGGCACGGATCTCACGTGAGCCGCTGCAGGAGCCCCGCGAGCCCCAGCGCCACCAGCGCCCAGCCGAGGCCGCGCACCAGCCGCCCGTGCCATGCGCCGAGCCGCTCGCGGTAGCGCGCCAGCAAGCGCCCGAGCGTCGTGAACCAGCTCACCACACCCGCGGCCGCGCCCACTGCGAGCGCGGCCGCGTGGGCCGGCGCGACGGCGGGCGCGAGGGCAGGGTACGCGCGGAGCACGGCGCACGAGGCGATCCACGACGCCAGGAACGACGGGTTGAGCGCGACGAGGACGAACCCGGTCAGGAGCGCCGATGTCGCGCGCCCGGAGGAGGGCGCCTCCGAGGCGCGCCGAGGCGCGAGCGCCAGGGCGAGGCCCATCGCCACGACGAGCGCGGCGCCGCCCGTCCGCAGGGCGCGATCGATCGCGGGGTGCGCCTCGAGGACCCACCCGAGCCCGCGCGCCGCGGCGAGCGCCCAGAGCCCCTCCGCGAGGGCTCCTCCGACGGCGAGCATCAAGACGCGCCGGGGCTGCCCCGCGAGCGCGGCGGCCACGAGCAGCACGGCCAGCGGCCCCGCCGCCGGGATCGAGCCGAGATAACCGAGCAGGAACCCCACGACGAGCGCGAGCGCCATGGTTCATCCTTATCAGCGTGCACTTCATCAGCGTGCACTTCGTGCTTTCACTTGAGCGCGGATCCATGCCTCTTGAGACGATTTGGCCTCCGCTGGCGCAGCCAGGAGGGGTATGGCCGGCGGCGCTGGGTCGAGGTTCATTCACACAACAAGGAGACCAGTTGAATGTCGGTAATTGCAGCGCGGCGACCGAATACTGGTACGCGAATACGGCGGCTCTCGCGACGCGTCGCGGGCCCGGGGATGCCGGCGGCCTGCGAGGGAGCGAAGGCGGGCGGCCCGGCCCGTTGACCGCGGGGAGCGCAAGCGGCGAGACTGCCCCCGCCATGAGCGAGAGGCCGGCCCCCAATCCTTTCCAGCCCCCGCAGGCGAGCCTCAGCCTTGGGCCGGCGCGGGCGCACGGATCCGCCGGCAAGGCGCTGCTCTTCGGCTTGCTCGCAGACCTCGGGTTCACGATGGTGCTCGGGATTGCGTTCTTGTTCGCCTATGCGGTGTTCCTTGCCTCCATGGGCGCGACCGACGACGGTCTCGCGAAGGCACTCACGTCGCCCTCGGAGGGCTTCACGATCACCCTCACGGTGATCGGCACCTTCGGTTCCGCGATCGGCGGCTACACCTGCGCCCGCACCGCGCGGCACATGGAGTACCGGCTGGCGTGGGTGCTCATCGCGCTCTCGCTCGTGCTGGGATGGGTGCTCGTGGGAGACGGGACTTCCGTGACGCTGGCGCTCGTCACGACTGTCCTCACGATCGGTGGCACCCTGTTCGGCGCCTGGGCCGGCGCACAGCAGAATCGGCGGCGGGGGTAGACTCCATGCCCCGCGTGATGCCCGAGCTCGAGACGGAGCGCCTCCGGATCCGCCCCTTCACCCGCGGGGATCTGGATGCCTGCCATCGAATCCTGGATGGCGGCGACGAGCGGGGAATGAGCCTGGAGCAGCGCCGAGAGTGGCTCGAGTGGTGCGTATTGAACACCAGGTTTCTGGCCGAGCTGTACCAGCCGCCGTACGGAGAGCGAGCCGTGACGCTCAGGGACGGGACGCTGGTGGGCGTGGTCGGCGTCGTGCCCTTCGTCGACTCGCTGCGCGGCGGTCCGGGCGGCGTCGCCAGCGCGGACGTCGCGCTGTACTGGTTCATCGCGGCCGAGCTGCGTGGCCGGGGCCTGGCCGCCGAGGCCGCCCGAGCGGTAGTGCGCCACCTGTTCGACGAGGAGCGCCTCGACCAAGTCATCGCCACGACCGAGCCCGACAACCTCGCGTCGCAGGCCGTGATGCGCAAGCTCGGCATGACCGTCGAGCGGGCGCCGAACCCCCACGCGCCCCGGCCGCGCGTGATCGGGACGCTGACACGCTACGCCTTCCGCTGAGCTCCGATCGCACGCTGCACGAGGCAGCACACTCTCTATCTGGCAGTTTCAACCCCGTCGTCGCCTTAGCGTAGCGCCAGCGTGAACGCGAGCCCGAGGCTCACGCGCAGATCATGGACCGCCTGCACATCGAGGGCGGGCGGCAGCAGCCGGTACTCGCCCTCGATCACCGCGGCGATGGGTTGATCGTCGATCGCGGCCAGGATCCTCTCGACGTGCGCGGCCGAGCGCACGAGGACTCGCCAGCGCTCTTCGCTCGTCCAGTGCGGGACGACGTCGCCTCGACCATCGAAGACCGTCAGCCCGTCGCCGCTCTGGAGCCGCAGCCGCAGCGAGCCCGCGGTCATGGGTGCGATCCGGTGAACGACCCTGGGCTCACCGAGCGTGCGGCGCGCGGGCGCGGCCCGGGGAGAGGGGGACTCCGCGTAAGCGTCGATGTCGTAACGGACCCCGAGCCCGATCTCGAAGCTGCGGCCCGCCTCGCCCGTGCGCCACGGATCGAGGATCGCCGTGGCGCGCGCCACGCCGAGCCGGATCAGCGGCGCCGGCGATCCGTCGCCCTGGCGCCGCGGGATCGAGGGGATGCTCACCCGGCCCACCTCGGCTTCCACGCCGATGTCGAAGGGGAAGGGGACCGCGATCGGCGGCGACATCGGCAAGACCACCCGCGGCGATTCGTCGTGCCGCAAGAACGACGCGCCGTACAGCGCCGCGTCGAGCGCGGGCACGCCGTCGAGCGCCTGCCCCGCCGGAGACACCCGGCCGGCGAGGACGCGGTGATCCGCCTGCCAGACCACGCGGCCAGGCCCGGAGCCCGTCACGCTGCGCGCGCGGTAGGACAGGCCCGCGTCGATCTCGGGCTCGATCTCGATCGCCCCGCCCGCGCCCCGGTGCAGCGCGGACGCGACGCCGAGCCACACCCGGCTCGCCGGGTCGAAGCGCACGCGGAAGCGCCGGCCCTCCTCGGAAACGGCGGTATCGCCGCCGCCCGCGCGCTCGCTCTCCTCGCTCTCCTCGCGTGCCGGCTCGGCGCGGCCGGCGCGCGGGGAGAGCGCCGCGGCCGCCGCCATGACGAGCAGCGCGGCGAGGCGCCGAGCCGTCACGGGTCCTCGAAGGCGGGCATCGGCTCGAACACCCGTGGGGGAGCCCAGAACGACACCCGCAGGCCCGCGGCGGCCTTGACCTCCACGTCGCGAATGTCGCTGTCGAGGTCGTTGCGGCTCACCCCCATCGCGGCGAGCCGCAGCGAGATGGGCTGATCGTTGATCGCGAGGAGGATCCCCTCGTAGGCGATGGTGGCCTCGAGTCGGTTCATCGCCTCTCCCCTCCCGCTCCCGGCCGCGATGCTCGGGCGCCGGTAGGTGAACGCGGTCGAGAGCGCGTGGAGGCCGCCCTCGCCGAGGCTGAAGCGCGTTTTGAGGGCGCTCGTCGGGCCGACGTACAGAGCGCCTGTGTCCAGGCCGTCGTCGATCTCCGATCGGCGCTCCCAGTACTCCCCCAGATCGGCGCCCGCCTCGAGCCGGATGTGGCTGTACATGTCGTTCGACTGCCACGGACTCCACGCGAGGTGGACCTCGCCGAACTCCACGTCGAGCGTGTCGCGGCGCGCTGGAGGGCGGTCGTTCACCGACACAACCCGGAAGCCCCAGCCCATCCGCGGCGAGATCGCGTGAAGCCGCGGCTTGCCAACGAAGGTGCTGATCCAGTGGGCCGGCCGCCGGTGCAGGTGCTGGTAATCGTAGCTGAAGAGCACCCCGGAGAGCTCGAGATCGTCGAACGTGGCCGCCCCCTCGAGGATGCGCATGTCATGGCGGGCGCGGGAGCGCGTCGAGAGCACGCTCACGTGGATACCGGCCTCGGCCCTCCCGCGGCCCAGTGGGAAGCTCGCGGGCACGGGGAGCCCGTTCTCTCCATGGAACGTGGGCAGCCAGGACGCGCCCAGGTAAAGCCGGTTCAGGAGATCGAACTTGACCTGAAAGGCCTTGCCCTCGGCCGAGCGCGCGTAGCCCGGCGGCGCCTCGGGGATCGCGGCGACGATGCGGGCGCCGCGCGCGGTCAGGGCCCGGTAAGCCTCGGTGTCTTCAACCACGTTGCACGGCTGCACCTTGTCGAGCGCGCCGCCGTCGTGGGCCAGGTGATCGGGCGCGACGAGGCAGCGCTCGCCCTCTGGCGCTGGCTCGCATTGAACGCGCACCGCGCCGCCGTTCGGCGACCGGATGCAGCGAACCGGCTTGTCCCAGGAGAGCTGCGGCGGCTCGCCGGGGCGAGCAGGCGCGGACCAGAGCATCGCCGCCGACAGGGGGACGAGCAACGCGTGAATCCAAGGCAGTCGTCGTCTCAAAGCACCCTCACGAGGCAAAGGAGCTCCACGGCGGCAAAGCCGCCCGCGCTGTACGCGAGCGATTCAACAGGCGCTTCGCGGGCGCTCGAGGCGATAAAGCACGCATCGTGCCCTGCGACACGGTGTCGGAGCGCGCGTCGCGCATGCCAAAAATTCCGAGAATTCAGAATGTACCGACTGCTTCGCGGGGGCGAGGTGCGAAGTGGTCAGCGCGGCGACCCCTGAATGAGGAGCAATGCATTACCCAGGTGCGCAGGGTTCTTCACAGCAGGTTGTCGGCGCCTCGCCAACGGCGGTCGCGGCTCGCGTCGTTCGGGTCGAGCCACCGGCGTCGAGGGACCGGCGACGTCGTACTGGCCGCGCAGGTTCGAGTGGAACCTCTGATTCTCCGGGGAGTATCCGCAGTGGAACGCCCGGTTGTAGACGAGGTTGTTACTCCACTCCGTCAGAGCGAACTCATGTCGATGAGCTCGAGTCGGCCCTCGAGTTCCTGCTCGACGATGACGTCGACGAGCCCGCCGATGCGCAGCTCGCGCGCATCAAGGAGTTCCGCGCGCAGGACGGCCAGCGCTCCAGCGCCCTCTCCCAGGGGCTCCGCGATCACGCGGGGCTCGCGACCTCGGCCGGCGCTCAGCCCTCGCAAGCTCCGCCGTCCCGCCCGCGCCGCGCGCTCCTTCCGTTCTGCCGTGCGTCCCTCCTCCGTGACAACTTGACAACCGCACCCGTTGGCCGGGCGCGTCTCCGCAATCCGTGCTCCCGCCCGCTTGCGCCCCGCCCGCGACCGGCGCAACCCTCGGGCTCATGCAGACCCGCGCGCGTCACCCGCCGCTCCCGCGCTCCACCGGGCCGATCCTGGTCGCCGTGGCCGCGGCCCTCTCTCTGTCCGGGCCGAAGCTTGCCCCGGCAGCTCCGCCCGAGGCCACGTCCTCGCCACCGAAGTCCGCGCCGGCCGCGGCTCCGAAGGCTGCGCCAGCTTCAGCCCCGGCGGCCGCGCCGGCCGCGGCCCCGGCATCCGCGCCCGCCGCGGTGGCTCAGGCCGCGGCCTCCCAGGCGCCGAAGCTCGACATCCCGTTCACCAAGTACACCCTCAAGAACGGCCTCACCGTGATCCTCCACGAGGACCGCGCGCTGCCGATGGTCGCCCTGAACCTCATGGTCAAGGTCGGCTCGCGGTTCGAGGAGCCGGGGCGCACCGGCTTCGCGCACCTGTTCGAGCACCTCATGTTCATGGGCACGCGCCGCGTCCCCACGAAGCAGTTCGACGCCTGGATGGAGGCCGAGGGCGGCTGGAACAACGCGTGGACCAGCGAGGACCGGACCGCCTACCACGAGGTGGCGCCGGCCCACGCGCTGCCGCTCCTGCTCTGGCTCGAGGCCGATCGGTTCTCGTCGCTCGCGGACAGCATGGACCTCCCGAAGCTCAACGCGCAGCGCGACGTCGTGCGGAACGAGCGCCGCCAGACGAGCGAGAACGAGCCCTACGGCAAGGTCGACCTCCTCATGCCCTCGCTCATGTACCCGCAGGGGCACCCCTACCACCACCCCGTGATCGGCTCGCACGAGGACCTCCAGGCCGCGACCGTCGACGACGTCACGACGTTCTTCCGGCGGTGGTACGTGCCGAACAACGTCTCCCTCGTCGTGGCCGGCGACTTCGATGCGCAGAAGACGCGCGATCTCATCGAGCGGTTCTTCGGCGGCATCCCGGAGCGGCCCGTCCCCGCGGCGACCACGCCCGCGCCGGTGAAGCTGAGCGGCGTCGTGCGGAAGACGATCGAGGACAACGTGAACCTCCCCAAGGTGATCATGGCCTGGCACAGCCCCGCGCACTTCGCGCCGGGCGACGCCGAGCTCGACCTCCTCGCCACGGCGCTCGAGCAGGGGAAGGCGAGCCGCCTCTACAAGGCCCTCGTCTACGACAAGCAGCTCGCCCAGGAGGTGAGCGCCGTGCAGCGCTCCGGCGATCTCGGCTCGACGTTCACCGTCGAGGCGATCGCGCGGCCGGGCGTGCCGCTCGAGAAGGTCGAGGCCGCCATCGACGCCGAGCTCGCCAAGGTGCGGGACGCGAAGCTGAGCCGCGAGGAGCTCGATCGGGCCAAGAACCAGTACGAGACCGCCTTCGTGACGGCGCTCGAGTCGGTCGCCGGCCGGGCCTCGATGCTCAACCAGTACGAGACGGCGAAGGGCCAGCCCGGGTTCGTGGAGCAGGATCTGAGGCGCTACCGCGACGCGACCGCGGAGTCGCTGCAGGCGTACGCGAAGAGCACCCTGGACCCGAACGCCCGGGTGATCCTGCGGGTCGTGCCGAAGGGCAGCGAAGAGGCGAAGAAGGCGGTGACGAAATGAGAGCGAGACACGCAGGCGCGATGATCGCGCTGGTCGCCGCGGCCCTCGGCTGCGAGCCGAGGACGCCGGCGCAGTCCGCTGCCCGGGCGGAGGCGCCGCGTCCGAGCGCCCCGCCGGCGGCCGCGAAGCCCGCGGACCCGCTCGGGCCCAGGCCGGAGCTGCCGAAGCCGCAGCCGTTCACGCCGCCGGCGCCGGTGGTGCTCGACGGGCCGAACGGCGCGAAGGTGTGGCTGCTCGAGCGCCACACGCTGCCTATCGTGTCCGTGGCCATCGGCGTCGCGTCGGGAGCGGCGGACGATCCGAAGGGCGCGGCGGGGCTCGCGCACATCACCGCGGACATGCTCGACGAGGGCGCGGGGACGCGGAGCGCGGTGGAGCTGTCCAGCGCGATCAACGACCTCGGCGCCACGCTCTCGGTCGGGGCGCGCGCCGACGGCAGCGTCGCGACGCTCTCCGTGCTGAAGAAGAACTTCGACAAGGCGTTCTCGCTGCTCGCCGACGTCGTCGCGCGCCCGCGGTTCGAGGCGAAGGAGTGGAAGCGCGTCAGCGAGCTCTGGCAGAACGACCTCAGGAAGCGCGGAGACGACGCGACGCGGGTCTCGGGGCTGGTCTCGATGGCCGCGCTCTACGGGCCGGGCACGCCGTACGGGCACCCCGTCGACGGCCTGGTCTCGGACGCCAGGTCGATCGGGCTGCCGGCCGTGAAGGCGTTCTACAAGGCGGCGTGGCGCCCGGACCACGCGGTGATCACCGTGGTCGGCGACATCACCCGGGACGAGCTGCAGCAGGCGCTCTCGCGCGATCTCGGGACGTGGTCGGCGAAGGGCGCCACGGCGAGCGCCGCGCCGGCCGCGAAGGGCGCGGCGGCGAGCGCAGCGCAGGGCGCGGCGGCCGCCGCGCCGGCGTGGAAGCCGCCGCGGCTCGTGCTCGTCGACCGCCCGGGGGCGCCGCAGTCGGTGATCGCGGCCGTGCGGGAGGGGGTTGCGGCGAGCGATCCTCGGCGGCCGCTGCTCCAGCTGATCAACTCCGCGCTCGGCGGCTCGTTCACGTCGCGCCTGAACCAGAACCTGCGCGAGGATCACGGCTGGTCCTACGGCGCCGGCTCGACGTTCACCGAGACGAGGCTGCCAGGCGCGTTCGTTGCGCGGGCCTCCGTCGTCACCGAGGCGACCGGACCCGCCCTGAAGGAGATGCTCGCCGAGCTCGCCAGGATGGCCGACTCCGGGCTGACCCGGGACGAGCTGGCGAAGGTGCAGGCGCAGGATCGCGCGGATCTCGTCTCCGCCTACGAGACCGTGAACCGCACCGCCCAGCGTCTCGGTACGCTGGCGCGGCTGAAGCTGCCGGAGACGTTCGACGGCGACGCGAGCAAGGCGCGGCAGAGCGCGACGCTGGCGAGCCTCGCGGAGCTCGCGAGGGCCGTGGATCCGAAGACGGCGACCGTCGTGGTGGTGGGACCGCGGCAGGAGATCCTGCCGCAGCTCCAGGGGATCGGCCTCGGCGAGCCGGAGGCGTGGGACGTCGAGGGGCAGCCGATCCAGCCGAAGAAAGAGCCCTGAGCGGCGTGCGTCCTGGGCGGGGGCTCCTCCCGCCGCGCGGGCAGCGGGAGGAGCGGGCGGCACGAGCGGGCCCTCAGGGCGCGGTCGGCTCGAAGTCGATCGGGCTGCTGGGCGCGCCCTCGTGCAGGACGCCGTCGCCGAACCAGTAGACGAAGCGGGGCTCCTCCGCCCCGTCGAGGTGGGCCTCCAGCCGGACGATGGCGCCCGGGGTGGTGGCGAACGTCATCGCGTCGATGTCCGAGCCGGTCTCGGCGTGGAAATACGCGACGCCGATGTCGACGAGGCGCGTCTCGTCCGTCTTCTCGATCTCGATCCCCGCCAGGTCGATGAGCTCGGACGCCGTGTCGACCGAGGCATAGAGATCGAAGCTGCAGACGACCTTCGAGATGTTGGTGTCGCAGGTCGTCCAGAGCGTCCACGTCCCGCCCTCCGTGTACTCGACGAAGACGCCGACGCCCTCGCCCGGCTCGGTGCTCAGGGTGGCGTCCGTGTCGATGGCGACGCGCCGCACGTCGTCCGCGGGCGGCGGGGGAACGGTGTCGTCGCCGTCGTCCCAGTCGTCGTGGACGTGATGGCCATCGTGGTCGCGGTCCTCGTCGACGATGATGCAGCCGGCCGAGGCGAGGGGCGCAGCGACGAGAAGGAACGACCACAGCCCCAGTGAACGACGCTTCACAAAGTCAGCGAAAAGAGTCATCGGATCTGCTCCTGCTCGTGGACGTCGCAAGACGTGGACCAAAGCGCTACCTCGACCGTGGGCGACCGGACGCCGGCGCCGTCTTCCCCGGAGCCGGGCCTGACGGAAGGTGGATCCTGGGGCGCGGCGGGGACGACGGCGCGCTCGGGAGCGCGCGCGGCTTCGCGCTCGGCTGCGGCGCCGGCGTCGCTTGCGGCAGCGGCCGCGGCGCCGTGGCCGACGGCGATCGGTGCGGGAGGGCACGCGTGGCGGCCGGCGGCTCCGGGGCGGGTACGGGCGACGGCGGCGTGACCGTGGGCCGCGACGGCCGGTGCGATGGGCTCGCGCCGGTGCGGGGCAGCGCGCCCGCGTCGGAGACGCCCCGCGCGGGGAGGCCGGGCCTGGCGATCGGGGCCGGAGCGTCGCCGCCGGGCGTCCCCCGCGGGTGCAGCGGCGTGCGCAGCGCGGGCGCCGCGCGACGGTCGTCGCCTGCAGGCGACGCCGGACGGCGCGCCGGAGGGGGCGCGAGGCGTGCGCTCGGCGTCGTGCTCCTGCGCGCGTAAGCGAGGGCGCGAGGATCCGGCCTGTCGCGGTGCCTCGGGGCGGCCGAGGAGGGAACGCCGGCCTCCGCGAGCGACGGCGACGCCGGGCGGTAGCCGCCAGGGCGGATGCCGTGGGGCGGGCTCGGGCGGCCCGCGCCACCATCGCCGCGCGGGCGGACGTCGGCGTGCCCGGGCCTGCCAGCGGTCGGCCGCGCCGGCCTGTAGGTGTGCGAGTGCGCGGCGATGCGCCGGACGACCGCGCGATCGCGGACGACGTGCGTGTGGACGTGGCGATGGAACACGTGCGTCGTCGGGCAGAAGACGTACGCCGCCGGGGGAACGGTCCACAGCGAGACCGCGACGCCGCTGCTCCAGTAGTAGGTGGGCGGCATCGGGGCCCAGCCGACGTAGCCGGCGTCACCGACGCGCCAGACGACCCACGCCGGGGCGTACGTGCGCCCCGGGATCCAGGCCCAGCCGTGGGAGGAGATCCAGACCCAGCGGCCATAGTGGAAGGGGATGTGGCCCCACGCGTAGTCGCTGACCCAGAGCCAGTCGCCGTCGTCGGTCAGCGCCCAGTGGCCCGCTGTCTGGTAGGGCGCGAAATCCGGGCCGACCACGACCGCGGAGGGCACCCAGACCGTGCCGTAGCCCGGGGTGTCGATCCAGGTGCCGTACGCGGCGAGCGGCTGCTGGAACTCGACCAGGGCGCTCGGGTCGGTGTCTTCGTACGCGTCCGCCTCGATCTCGGCGTTCACGCGGACGTCGACCTGAACCGACGGGGGCTCGGCGGGCTGGGCGGAGGCGCTCGCGGGCGCGGCGATCAGCGCGGCGAGCAGCGGCAGGGCGCCGCCGAGCCCGCGGAGCCGGGCCCCGGGGATGCCCGGCGCCGCGGGTGCAGGGCGCAAGGGGGAAGCGGACAGCGGGAAAGGCATCGGCAGCATGATGGGTCCTTCTGGAGGGGGGTGCCAGGGAGAGGTCGGGCTGGCCTCGGGCGCCCTCAGATCTCTTCAGACGTCCCTGCGCGCCCGACGTTGCACATTGCAGGCCACCATCCGGAGCGCCGCGCTTACGTGCCATGCGCCGAGGCACCCGACCGAGGTTGAGGTGTCGGCGCCCGACCGAGGTTGAGGCAGCGGCGCGCGCCCTCGCCGGGGCTCCTCCCGCAGCGCTGGCAGCGGGAGGAGCGGCGGGATCGCCCTCAGGGCGCGGTCGGCTTGAAGTCGAGGGGGTTGCTGGGCGCGCCCTGGTGCAGGACGCCGTCGCCGAACCAGTAGACGAAGCGAGGCTGCAGGACCCCGTCGACGTAGGCCTCCAGCCGGATGATGGCGCCCTGGGTCGTGGTGAACTCCATCGCGTCGATGTCCGAGCCGGTCTCTGCGTGGAGATGCGCGACGCCATCGCTCACGAGGCGCGTCGAGTCCTTCGTCTCGAGCTCGATCCCCACGACGTCGAACAGCTGGGACGACGTGTCCACCGAGACATAGAGATCGAAGCTGCAGATGACCTTGGAGGTGTTGCTGTCGCAGGTCGTCCAGAGCTTCCACGTCCCGCCGGGGGCGTACTCGATGAAGATGCCGATGCCCTCGCCCGGCGGGCTGCTCAGGACCGCGCCCGTATCGATGGCGACGAGCCGGGGGTCGCCCGCGGGGGCACGTGGCGGAGGGACGCGGCTGTCCCCCGCGTCCTCGTCGCCGTTGTGCACCGGGGGTTCATCGCGGCGGGCATCCTCGTCGTCGGCGAGAACGCAGCCGCCCAAGCCGAGGGGCGCAGCGACGAGCAGGAACGACCATATCCCCACGGAACGACGCTTCATAAAGTCGGCGGGAGCAGTCATCGGTTCTTCTCCTGCGCGCGGATGTCGCAATACGTGGACCATGCGTCACCTCGACTGCGGGCGACCGGATGCAGGCGCCGGCGCCGCCTCCTCCGCAGCCGGGCTTGACGGGATGCGAATCCTCGGGCGCGCCGGGGACGGCGGCGCGCTCGGGCTCGCAGGCGGCCTCGCGACCGTCGCGCCCGCGTACGGTGCCGGTGTCGCCGGTCGCATCGGTCGAGGCGCCGAGACCGACGGCGCGTGGTGCGGGACCGCGTGTGACGTGGTCGGCGGGGCGCCGACGCGCGGCGTGGCACCGACGCGCGGCGTGGCGCCGACCCGCGGCGCGGCGGCAGCAGGCGGCGTGGCACCGACCCGCGGCGTGGCGCCGACGCGCGGCGCGGTGGTAGCAGGCGGCGGGGCGACGACGTGCGGCGTGGCGCTGACGCGCTGCTCCGGGGTCGGGGCAGGGTAAGCGGGTGTCCTCGGGGCGTGCAGCACGCGCGCCTGGGGCCGGTCGCCGCCCGAGGGAGCAGGGGGCGCCGAGAGACGCGGCACCGGCGCCGGCGCGACGTGCGCGCTCGGCGTCGCCGCTTTGCGCGAATAAGCAAGAGCGCGCGGGTCCGGCCTGCCGCGGAACCTCGGCGCGTCCGACGACGGAATGCCGACCTCCACGAGCGAGGGCGACGCCGGGCGATAGCCGCCAGCACGGCTCCGGCCGGACGGGCTCGATCGCTCCGCGCCATCCGGGCGGGCCCAGCTGCGCTGGGGCCTGCCCGCGGTCGGCAGCGCCGGCCTGTAGGTGCGCGAGCGCCTGGTGATGCGCCGGATCTCATCGCGATCGCGGACGACATGCATGTCGACGTGATCGTGGAACACGTGCGTCGTCGGGCAGAAGACATACGCCTCAGGGGGAACGGTCCCCAGCGGGACCGCGACGCCGTCGCGCCAGGAGTAGGTGGGCGGCATCGCGCTCCAGCCGACATAGCCGTCATCGCCGACGCGCCAGACGACCCACGCCGGCGCGTACGCGCGCCCCGGGATCCACGCCCAGCCGTGGCCGGTCGTCCGGATCCAGCGGCCATAGTGGAAGGGGATGTGACCCCACGCGTAGTCGCTGACCCAGAGCCACTCGCCTTCGTCGGTCAGCGCCCAGCGCCCGTCGGTCTGGTAGGGCGCGAAATTGAGGCCAACCTCGGACCAGGAAGGCACCCAGACCCTGCCGTAGCTCGGGTCGTCGACCCAGGTGCCGTAAGGGGCGAGCGGCCGGTAGAACTCGATCAGGGCGCTCGGATCCGTGTCCTCGTACTCGTCCGCCTCGAGCTGCGTCTGCGCGCTCACGCGGACCTCGACCTGGACCCTCCGGGATGCCGCGGGCTGTGAAGGAAAGGTCTCATCAGCGCCGTACGGGGCGTAGCTCGCGCCCTGCGGATACCCCTCGGCGGCGGCGCATGCGGGCGCGGCCATGAGCGCGGCGGCCAGCGGCAGCGCGCCCCCGAGCCGGCGGAGCCGCGCCCCGAAGCGGCGCGGCGCCGCGGCCGAAGGGCGCGAAAGGGAAGCGAACAGCGGGAAATACATCGATACCATGCGGGTCCTTCCGGAGAGACGTGCGAGGGAGAGGTCAGGCTGGCCTCGGGGGTCCCGAGACCTCTTCGGCCGCCCTTGGACGTCCCTGAGCGCTCGAATATTGCAGCTGCACTGCAAGCAGCGGTCCACATCGCCCGCGCCGCGCACCAGGCGGCGTGGACCGGCAGCGCTCGCTCGATCGAGCGAGCGCGCGGCGCTCCTCAGTCCAGATCGCTGTCGTCGAGCGCCGGCGTCTCGTCCCCCGGAGGCGGCGCTCTGCCGGGCAGCGCCGGCGGCCTCGGAAGGAGCGACAGCCGCGCGTGCGCGTCGGCCAGCTTGCGGTCGGCCTCGCGCAGGCGCCGGTTCAGCACCCGGATCACGGCGTCCGCGATCTCGGCCGTCTCCCGCACCGCCTCGTGGAAATCCTCGGCGGAGACCCGGAGCAGCTCCGCGTCCTCGGTCACCACCGCGGTCGAGGCCCTCGGCTCGCTGTCGAAGAGCGACATCTCGCCGAACACGTCGTTCGCGCCGAGGCGCGCGATCTCGCGGCCGTCCAGCGTGAGGCTCACCTCGCCCGAGATGATCGAGTAGAGCGCGCCGCCAGGCTCGCCCTGGCGGAAGATGACGTCGCCCCGGGCCAGCGACACGACGAGCGAGCCGCGCGCCAGCGCCACCAGATCGTCGCCGGCCACGCGGGAGAAGAGCGGAACACGCTGGAGGAACAGGACCTTCTCGATCGTCGTGTACATCTCGTCCTCGGGGTCGATGCCGGTGCCGCCGGTGACCGCCCAGTATCGTGCGTAACGGGCGACCGCGGGATCCTCATCGGCCCGCAGCGCGTCCAGCCGCTCGCGGGCGCCCGGCGGCGACGTGACGGCGACCGCGATGGCGGCCGCCTCGCGGACCAGCGGGTCCGGATCGTAGGTCGCGGCGAGCGCGTCCCCGGCGGCGCCGGAGATGGAGCTCCGGGCGACGGCATCGAGCGCGAGCGCGGCGCTGTAGGGGTCGCCGCGCACGATCTCGTGGCGGATCCAGGAGATGACCCCGGCCTCCGGCGGCAGGGGCCTCCGGGGGAACGCCGCGGACAGCTCGAGCAGCCGCTCGACGAGGGAGACGAGGCGCTCGCGCAGCGGGCGGTCGAGCAGCGACTCGAGCACCTCGAACGCGTTGGCCCGCAGCGCGGGATCCGGGCCGAAGACGTGGGTTCGCACGAGGGCGACGACCTCGCGCGGGTAGGCGAGCTCGCACAGCCGGAGCACGCGGATGAGCCCCTTCCGCAGCCGGCGGAGCAGGTGCTGATCGAGCAGCGCGCCGACGACGCGGGGGCGCACCGCGATGTACGCCTCGCGCGTGCGGACGTGCTCCAGCGTCTCGTCGTCGATGCAGGCGCGGATCACGCGGAGAGGCGCCGGCGGCGCGCGCAGCGCGAGGCGCAGGCGCGACGCCGACGCGAGCACCTTCTGGCGGAGGGCCTCGTTCGGGTCGTCGATCCGGGCGAGCAGCACGTCGAGCGCGTCGTGGCTGCAGAGCCGCGCGAGCACCCGCGGGATCGCGAGCCGCACGGCCCGCGGGGTGTCGTCGTCGTCGAGGCGCGCCGCGAGCTCCGGGATGGCGTCGTCGCCGAGCGCCTCGATGGCCCGGGCCGCGGCCGGCGCGAGGGCGCGCTCGGCGAGCGCGTCCGCGAGCAGGGGGAGCAGGCGCGGGTCGGCGACGCTCGACGAGGAGCGCACGGCCGCGCGCCGCACGGCGGGGTCGGGATCGCCGATGAGCCGCGCGAGCGCGCGCTGGAGCGACGCGTGGCCGACCAGGCCGAGGATCCTGGCGGCGGCGACGCGATCGCGGGGCGACGGGCTGTCGAGCAGCGCGCGCAGCCGCGGCGCGCCCTCGAGCATGCCGTCGAGGCCGCAGTAGCGCAGGAGCGCGGCGATCGCGGCGGCCCGGAGCGCCTCGCCGCCGGGCGCGTCCGCGGCGGCGCGGGGCGCGGCGCCCGCCCGCGCGAGCGCGAGCAGCTCGTCGTGGGCGTCCTCCCGCAGCAGCGCGGCGAGCGCGGCGACGGCGGCGACGCGGACGTCGGTGTTCCGGTCGTGGATCGCCGCGCGCGCGATGCTCGCGCCCTCCTCGTGCTCGAGCTCGGCCGCGAGGCGCACCGCGAGCGCGCGCACCCTGGCCGAGCCGTGGCGCGCGAGCGCGGGCACGGCCTCGCGCACGAGGGTCGGGTCGAGCTGCTGGAGCTGTTCGACCGCGAAGAGCACCTGCACCATGGCGCGGCTGTAGAGCGCCTCCTTGAGGATCGCGCGCGTCTGGGGGCCGTACGCGACGCTGTCCGGCTCGATCTGGCGGCGCATCAACGTCCGGCGCATGGCGTCGAAGTAGCCGCGCCGCACGAGCGGGAGGAGGGCGATGGCGGCGGCGCAGAGCGGGAGGGAGTAGACGCCGATCCACGCGGCCTCCTCGACGAGCGCGGGGCCCGTCGCGGCGGTGGGCGCCACGACGAGCAGGATCAGCGCGCCGAGCCCGTAGCCGAGGGGCTTGGCGATCGTGGAGACGAGCGTCCGCACCCGCTCCCGCAGCGCCGGCGGGAACGGGAAGAACAAGAGCTGCATCGTCGCGTCGTAGATCGTGAGCTGCAGCGCGTTGTCGCTCAGCTTGAGGATCGCGCCCCAGGCGAGCGACGGCGCCGCGAGCAGCGCGACGGTGCTCGCGGTGAACGCGGCCGGCATGGCGAGCAGCCCGCCGAGCACGCCGTGGCGCCGGAGGACCCGGGGGGTCGCGACGAGCTGCACGAGGAGGCCGACCACGCCGACGGCGCCGTAGAGGAACCCCATGAACCGGGTGAGGTCGTCGACGTGGGGGTAGGCCGTGAGGGCGATCGCCTTGAACTGGTAGTCGCCGATCGTGAGGACCGTGAAGAGGAGGAAGGTCAGCAGCGCGACGGTGAGGGCGTAGCGCGATCGCCACACGTCCATGCGCGGAAGGCGGGCCTGGAGGAGCTCTTCGTCGCCGGACGGGGGGCGCCCGAGCGGGTAGCGCCGCGCGAGCGCGCTCGTGAGCGCGGCCATGGCGAGGAGCGCCGCGATGAGCACGAACAGGAGGTTCTCGGTGCCGATCCACCGGACGACGGCGCCCGTCGCGAAGCCGCAGGCGACGGTGCCGACGACGCGCCCGCTGCCGATCAGGCCGAAGAGGCGCTTGGCGCTGCGCGGGTCGTGCAGGTCCTGGGCGACGGCCCAGACGAGGACGGCGGTGAAGTTCGCGATGATCTCGGACCAGATGTAGAAGACCAGGTACGCGGCGCGCACCTCCTGGCCGATGAGGACGCGCAGCAGCGCGAACGTGGCTGCGCCGAAGAGGGCGAAGGCGACGCAGAGCTGGGCGCGCGGCAGGCGGCGGGCGACGCGGTCGTACGCGAGCGCGGCGACGGCGGAGGCGACGCCGTAGACGATCCACATCGGCGCGATCCAGGTGACGGGGAACCTGGTGAGGAAGAGCGCGTCGCGCGCGGAGCGGCCGACGACGAAGAGGAGGGCGGCGAGGAAGAGCAGGCAGAAGAGCAGCGCGGTCCGGTGCAGCTCGACGCGGTCGAGGGGGACGCCGAGGACGGCCGTGTGGGCGTCAGGGGCGGCGCCACTCGGCGCCAGCCGGCTGGGCCGGCTCGAGGTCGGGCGCACCGTCTCCGGCGCCGCGGCGCGCTCCTTCGCGCTCGGCCCTGCCTTCGAGCCCGGCTGCGGGGGAGCGGCGTCGGTCGAATCCACCTGCCTCAAGCTAGCCGAGCTCTCTCGAAGAGCGCGTGTTTCGGGCCACGCAGCCCGTCCGTCGGCCCATGGCGCTGCGCGGCGGTCCGCTCACCCTGCTCCGCGGCACCGATGCCAACTTGTCAGGAATGGACGGTGACCATGGCCAGCTCGTCATGCGGCGCGCCTCCGAGCCTCCGAGGTGGGGCGTCGAGGACGCCTCCAAGGACGCCTCCGACGGGACCGCAGGGGCCTCCGAGGGCGCGTTCGACGCGGCATCCGGCGCGGGCGCACGAACGATTTCCGCGCCGTTCGAAGGGCTGTGCGGGGCATTTGCGGCGTGGTACGAGCTGTGCTGAAAGGACGCGCCCATGGACACGACAAGGTATCCCGTCCGGCTCCGGCCGCGAGGGCGGCGGCATCTCCCCCGGCTGTGCGCGGTGGCCCTCGCGGCGGCGGCGCTCGCCGGAGGCGCGCGACAGGCCGGCGCGACGGTGAACATCAGCAGCCAGGTGGTGCGCACCAAGGTCACTCGCCCGGACGCGCAGAACCCCCTCTGGATCAGCCATGAGGACTGCGTCACCGGCAACGATCTGGAGCTCACGCTCACGCTGACCAACCCGACGAGCAGCGATAGCCTCGAGGTGTGGGTCACCGAGTCGACGGATTGCACCCAGGCCGAGAATCGCCAGCCCGGCGATTACTGCAAGCGGCTCCCGGTGACGCCCGGCGTGGATGAGACGGTGGTCGTCACGCTGCCGGCCAAGGAGATCGCGAAGCAGCTGCTCGGCGCCGACGACTGCGAGGACACGTCGCGGGGGAGCACCGAGGCGGTCAAGATGGTCGTTTACTTCCTGCGGCTCTCCAGCGCGGACGACAGCGAGCCGGAGTTCGCGAAATGGGAGCAGACCAAGGTGGACCTCCAGGGCCCGAAGCCGCCGACGGACGTGCAAGCGCACTCCGGCGATGGGCGTATCCTCGTCGATTACACGCAGAACGAGGCCGATGAAGTGCTCGGCTACTATCTCTACTGCGACGACGGCGGGCAGTCCTCGCCTGCCTCGAGCGGGGCAGGGGCAGCCGGCGGAGGCGACGGCGCGGCGGGAGCCGGCGGCGGGGCAGCCGGCGGAGGCGACGGCGCGGCGGGAACCGGCGGGGGAACGACGAGCGGCGGCAGCTCCGGCTGCCATTCGTCGCTCCTGGTGCCGGGGGAGATCCCGGACTCCGCGCAGCAGTGCGGCAGCGTGGGGAGGGGCAGCCGTGGCGAGGCCACGAAGAACATCGTCAACGGCAGGTCGTATGTCGTCGGCGTCGCGGCCTATGACCAGGTGGGCAATGCCGGGCCGCTGTCGGCGATCTCCTGTGCGACCGCGACCGACGTCGACGGGTTCTTCGAGCAGTACCGGGACGCCGGCGGGCAAGCCGGTGGGGGCTTCTGCAGCATCGAAGGGCCGGTGGGGGCGGGCCGGTGGGCCGCTGCGCCGCTCGCCGCCGTCGCGGCCGGCGCGGCGCTCGGGTTGCTGCGCAGGAGCCGTCGTCGACGCCACGCGCACACGCACGCGCGTTCCTTCACGCAGGAGAGCGAATGAGCTGTCATCTCCGTCATCGGGCGGCCGCCTGCCTCGCCGGCAGCGCGGCGCTCCTCGCCGCCTCCGTCGCCGGCGCCCAAACGAGCCCCGGGATGGGTGACTGGCGGCAGCACGATCGCTCGAGGATCCAGCGAGAGGAGCGCTATGCGTCTCCTCAGAGCTTCGCGTTCGAGCTCCGCTTCGCCCCGTACTCTCCCCAGGTCGACGAGGAGTTCTCCGGCGCGGGCCCCTACGGGAAGACCTTCGGCGACGGCCAGGAGTTCTATTTCGGGGTCGAGGTCGACTGGCTGCCGCTCCGGATCCCGTACGTCGGCGCCATCGGCCCAGGGCTCGGCTGGGGGTACACGTCGGCGTCGGCGAGCGCCTTCGTGGCGGGCAGCGACGAGAGGGCCGAGGCAGAGGAGACCTCGCTCACCATCATGCCGATGCACCTGTCCGCCGTGCTCCGCGCCGACGAGCTGATGCGCAAGACGGGCGTTCCGATCGTGCCTTACGCGAAGGTGGGCCTGGGGATGGGATTATGGACCTCGACGTCGGGCCCTGTCACGCCGAAGCCCGATGGCGTCCGGGGCGAGGGCATCACGTGGGGCACGCACCTCGCGTTCGGCGGGATGCTCGCGCTCAACTGGCTGGACCGCCGCTCGGCCTCCCAGCTCGATGAGACGACGGGCATCAACCACACGTACCTGTTCGGCGAGTGGATGTTCGCGAACCTCGACGGGCTGGGCTCGCGCCCGCAGATGCACGTCGGCACCTCGACGTGGGTCCTGGGGCTCGCCTTCGACATGTGAGGCGCGGCGCCGCGCAATGGGTGCGCGGCGCCGGTACGCGCTTCACGGCGCGCTGCCTTCGAGCGGCGCGCCGCCGTCGTCTTCCTCGATCACCGTCGTTCCCCGCGGCCGGGCGGTCGTCGCGCGGCGCGGGGGGCTGTCGCTCGCGAAGGTCTCGACGGTCTCCTTGGACGGGGCTCCGACGATGGGCACGACGAGCTCGCGCGCGGCGCCCTCGCGCTCGTACGTGATCTTGAGCTCGCTGGCGCTGGCCAGGGCGCGATAGGCCGCGAACAGGTCGTCCGGGCGCTCCAGGGTCGTGCCGTTGACCTGGGTGACGACGTCGCCGGTCTTGAGCTCGATGCTGCTCCAGTCCGCGGGCAGCGCGAGGATCTTCCAGCCGATGAACGCGCCCGCCCGGACGACCTCCTCGACCGGCACGCGCCGCAGGATCCAGGGCGGCCCCTGCAGCAGCACCCGGTCGACGTCGGCGCGGGCGAGCTGCCCGGCGGGCACCGCCTGCTTGGGCGGCGTTGCGCTCTGCGCGCGCGGCGCCGGAGCCGCTGCCGGTGCGGCCGTCTGCGGCCCGCCGCACCCTGCGACGACGGACAGGGAGAGACATGCGCCGAGCAGGAGTCTTACGGGCGTCGACATCGGCGGGACTATGCGCAGCGGACCCGAGGAGGCCAAGTTCGATGCGCGGCGGGGGCGATGACGGATGCGACGGGGACGCGAGCGGCGAGCCAGCTGAGCCGCAAGGCCGGGGCCACCGGGCTTCGAGGCCGCAGGGCCCGCGAGGGGCGAGGATCGTCGGAGAGGGTCGGGGAGGCGGGATTTGAACCCGCGACAACGAGCACCCAAAGCTCGTGCACTACCGGACTGTGCGACTCCCCGGGCAGAGCGCGTCCGCGAGCGGGACCATAGACGAGGCGCCCTGCCGGGGCAAGACAGGTCGCGCCGATGGTCGAACGCGTCGAACGCGTCGAGCGCGTCGAGCGCCCGGCGCCGGCCGATCGAGCGCCCGGCGTCGGCGAGGCGTCGGCCGCGCGGCGCCCGTGTGGCTTTTCAGGTGCGTCGCCGCGAGAAAGGCGCTGAAATGAGGGCGCAGCATGAGCGGGACAGTCGCGCCGCTGTCGGTTCATCACCTGGCCGTGGTCGTGCGCGATCTGGTGCGGGCCGAGGCGTTCTACGCGGGCGTCCTCGGATTGCCGGTGGTGCGGCGCTGGACGGACGAGGCCGGAGCGCCTCGATCGGTATGGCTGGAGCTCGGGGGCGGCGCCTTTCTGGCCGTGGAGCGGGCGGGCGCCGCCGGGCCGATGCGCGCGGACGAGGCGCCTGGCTGGCACTGCGTCGCCCTCGGGATCACGCCGTCCGAGCGGGAGGCGTGGCGCCGCCGGCTGGCCGCGGGCGGCGTGATCGTCGAGCGGGAGAGCGCCTACACGATGTACGCGCGCGATCCCGACGGGAACCTGGTGGCGCTCAGCCACTACCCGCACCCGCGGGCAGGGCCGGGCTGATGGCGCGGACCGTGTGCAGTGCGCATGGAGCGCCGTGGTGAGATGATGGAAGGTCGGGCGGCGCGCCAGGGACCTGGAAGCTGCTCGAGGGCCTGCGCGTCGAAGGGGAACGAACGAGCCGGAGGGCTTCGAGATGCCGCGTTCAACGCCCGATTCCATGTCACCTGATGCGCCCGTGTCGCTCGTGCTCCCCTGCGGGGCGATCGGGCTCGTGGGCGGCTGGCTCGCGGCCGACGTCCTCGCGACGGACGAGCACGCGCTCCGCTTCTGGCTCGCGGGTGTGACCCCGATCGTCGCGGCGCTGCTGGGTTACTACCTGACGCCGCGGAGCGGAGGCGTCCGGGGTGATGGATCGATGGCGTTCGGCGCGGGCGATGCGCCGGCGGACGGTCTGCCGTGGGTCGACGCGCCGGGGAAATGGACCCGGCGGGGGCCGTTCGTGGAGGGCGTGCCGGCGCTGTGGGCCATCGTGGCGGCCGGCGCCGTGAACGGGCTGATCATCGGGCTCGTCGCGGGGCCGGCAGCGATGATCTTCGGCGCGGCGGCCGGCGCGGTGATCGCGCTGCCGTTCGTCCCGGCGCTCGCGGTGGTGCTGAGCGCCGCGAACCGCGTCGGGCGGGCGCGCGCCGGCTCGATCGTGGCGCTCTCGGATCGGCGGGCGGTGTGGGCGGCCACGGCGGCGGTGATCGCGGTGGCGCTGCAGCTGGGGTCGGGGCTGGCGGGGGCGGCGGCGCCCGACCTGGGGCGCCTCGTGGCGGCGATGGGGTTCGGCGTGGTGGGGGGAATGTGCGCGATGGACGCGATGGACATCGCGAGGGTGCTGAAGCTGCCGCGGGAGCGGAGCGGGGCGGGGGACGAGGTCGCGGAGCGGATCGCAGCGGAGATCGAGGCGGGGGCGATGGGGGTGATGGCGGCGGGAGACGACGGCGCAGCGGGGAGCGATGCGTGGGCCGGGGGGAAGGGGACGGGGGAGAGGATCGATCTCGGCCTCGGGGACGAGGTGCAGGTCGAGGTGGTGAGGCCGACCCACGCCTACCGGGGGGCGCAGCAGATCGCCCGGGTCGTGAGGGGGAACCGCGAGCGCGCCGTGGCGGCGCTGCGGGCAGGGCTGATGCGGGGCGCGGGCGCGCTGGCGATCGGGGCGGCGCTCTGGGGCGAGGTGTGGAAGTGATCGAGGCGCGCGGAGGCCGGAGGAACGCGCGGCGGTGAGGCGCGGCGGAAGAGCGGGCTGGGATCTGGCTTGATGCGTGAGGCGAGGTGTGCCAGGGTCCGGCCCCCGTAGCGGCTGTCGCCCCTGCCCCCGTAGCTCAGTGGATAGAGCAGCGGTTTCCTAAACCGAAGGTCGCAAGTTCAATTCTTGCCGGGGGTGCCGAAGGATTTCGGGCACTTACGAGGACGGGCCCAGGTGTCATGGGCAGGCTGTGGGCAGATCGAGCTGCCCATGCACCTGACGCTTGCTGAGTCTCCTTGGTCGCGGCGTTCAGGGCCTAGCCTGTCAGGGGCACGTGGCGCTGATGTCGGCGTGGCCGAGGAGCTCCTTCACGTCGTCCAGCCGCGTCCGTGCCAGCCTGCGACGGGGGGAGGACGCTTGAGCTCGGGGTGGGCGGCGTCTCCAATGGCTGGCCGAGCTCACGAGCGCCCGCTCGGGTCTGGCGCCCGCTGGATTCGTTCGAAGCACCATGGCGACCGCGCGGCGGATCGAGCGGGCAGACTCCGCGACCAGGCGCCGCGCGGAGCGCGATGCGCTCCGCCGTCGTCGCGAGCTGATGGCCCAGATGGCGCCGTCCGAGCGGATGCCAGTTCGCAGGGTCATGGGGCCACCTGACGGCGTTTTTCGCAGGGTCATGGGGCCACCCCAATCGCAGGAGGATGGGGCCACCCGCGCGGGGGCGTGACCCAGTTTTTCGCAGGGTCATGGGGCCAGCTTCCGAGGTTTTTCGCAGGGTCATGGGGCCAGCTCGGGACGCCGCGGTCGGGATCTGAGACGGGCTCCTTCCGATGACGGCGCGGGTCGCCGTCGGAAGGAGCCCGATGCCCTACCGAGAGCTGATCATGGTTGACATCAAGGAAATGCTCCGCCGTCGTGCGGCGGGGCAAAGCGCGCGTCAGGTGGCGCGCGAGACGGGGTTCGATCGCAAGACGGTCGGCAGGTACTTCGAGGCCGCAGCGACGCTGCCACTGCCACTCGACCGCGAGCCGACGGACGAGGAGATTCACGCGATCGCCCAGCGCGTGCAGGCGCGCCCGGTGCCCGACGCGAGCGACGAGAGGAAGCAGATCGACGCGCATCGCGTGCGTATCGAGGCCTGGCTCGCTCAATCTCGCCCGCTGAAGCTGCGGAAAATCCACACGCTGCTCCAGCGCGACCACGGCGTCACGGCGAGCTACGACACGCTCTGGCGCTTCGCCAAGGAGGAGCTCGCGTGGCGCAAGAAGACGCCGACGGTTCGTGTCGCTGATACCGAGCCCGGCGAGGTCGCGCAGGTCGATTTCGGCCTCATGGGCAGGCTGTTCGATCCTGCGACGCAGCGAGCTCGCAATCTGTGGGTGCTCGTGGTGACGCTCGTGTACAGCCGCTACCAGTTCGTGTGGCCGTCGTTCGAGCAGACCACCGTGGCGGTGTGCGCGGGCCTGGATGCCGCGTGGCGGTTCTTCGACGCGATGGCGCGCGTGATCATCCCGGACAACATGAAAGCCATCGTGCTGCGCGCCGACGAGCTTGCCCCCGTGCTCGTGCCAGCCTTCCTCGACTACGCGCAGACGCGCGGGCTGTTCGTCGATGCCGCGCGTGTCCGGTCGCCGAGAGACAAGGCGCGTGTCGAGAATCAGGTCGCCTACGTGCGGGAGAGCTGGTTCGACGGCGAATCGTTCACGAGCCTCGACGACGCGCGCGTGTCGGCTGAGCGGTGGTGCCGCGACGTTGCCGGCGCGCGCGTCCACGGCACGACGCGCGAGGTACCGCGCGAGGTGTTCGAGGCGCGCGAGAGGAGCGCCATGAAGCCGGCGCCGGCAGCACCGTTCGACGTGCCGTACTGGACCGACGCGAAGGTGCACCCCGATCATCACGTGCAGGTGCTCCGGTCGCTCTACAGCGTGCCCACCCGCTACGTCGGCAGCACGGTGCGCGTCCGCGCCGACAGCGCGTCGGTGAGAATCTACGCCGGTACGGAGCTCGTGAAAGTGCACGCGCGCGTCGCGCCGGGCAAGCGTTCCACCGATCCGAGCGACTACCCCATGGGCAAGGACGTCGCAGCGGTGCGCGACGTCGCCTCGCTCATCGCGAGCGCGAAGACGTGCGGAGTGCACGTCGGCGTCTACGCTGAGCGACTGCTCGCGGTGCCATTGCCCTGGACGCGCATGCGGCTGGTCTACGCGCTGCTGCGTCTGTGCAAGAAGTTCGGTAATGGGCGTGTCGAGGCGATCTGCCAGAGCGCGCTCGCGTTTGATGTCATCGACGTGCAGCGCGTGGCGCGCATGCTCGAGACGGCGAAGACGCCGGCGTCACCGTCCACGGGGCAGCGCACGGTCGTTGCGCTGCCCGCGCCGCGGTTCGCGCGCAGCACGGAGCACTTCGCGACGCGCATGCCGGCGGCTGCCGCGACCAAGGAGGACTCGTGATGAGCTCGAGCGATGTCGACCCTGCGCTCATCACAGCGCTCAAGCGCCTTCGTCTCGGCCGCATCGCGGCGACGCTGCGCGAGCGTCTCCTGGTCGCCGAGAAGCAGTCGATGGGACACGAGGAGCTGTTGCTCATGCTGCTCACCGACGAGATCGCGCGCCGCGAGGCCAGCGCGACGGAGAGCCGCGTACGCGACGCCGGGCTCGACCCGGCCATGCGCCTGGAGCTCTGGGACAAGACCGCGAAGGTCAGCTTCGACAAGCGTCTGCTCGGCGGGTTCACGAGCCTACGCTTCCTCGAAGAGCACAAGCACATCGTCATCCTCGGCTCTGTCGGCGTGGGCAAGACCTACCTCGCGAACGCGCTCGGACACCTCGCGTGCCAGCACGGCTACAGCGTGCGCTTCTTGCGCGCGGACGCGATGCTGCGCAGGCTGCGCCAGAGCAGACTCGACAACTCACGCGACGCCGAGATGGTCGCGCTCACGACCGTCGACCTGCTCATCCTCGACGACTTCGCGCTCGAGGCGATGAACAAGGAAGAGAGCCGCGACGTGTACCAGCTCTTCCTCGAACGCACAGGCAACGCTTCGATGATCGTCACGAGCAATCGCGACACGGCTGAGTGGCTCGCGATGTTCGACGACGTGCTGCTCGCGCAGAGCGCCGTCGATCGGTTCAAGAACGCGGCGTTCGACTTCATCATCGACGGGGAGTCGTACAGACCGCGGCTCAAGCCGAAGCTCGACGAGAGCACCACGGCCGCGCTGGTGCCCGCGCGCAGCAAGCCGCCCACCCACCCACGCGGCAGGCGGCGATGACCGCTGCGGCCCCGGCGAGGACGTCGAGCCTGGGGCCGCGCCTCTGACCCCTCGCTCCGAGCGGCGTGCCTCGCCCACCCTCGTCGATGGGACCGCTGGTGTTGCTGGGGGCGGGGCGAACCTGCCTGCTCCTGAGCGTCGCGGACCCTGCCGGGATCTACCGGGGGCCTGGGTGGCCCCATGACCCTGCGAAAAGAGAGACGTCGCCGGTCGCTGCGCGCCCGGCTCCGGGGACCTCGACACGCTTCGCGGTCTCGGGCATGGTCGAGACCGATCACGGTGTCTCCCCCTGGCCCCATGACCCTGCGACGGGGTGGCCCCATGACCCTGCGACGTGGCACGGATGGGGGGCCTGACGAGAGGACTGGTCCGTCGTCGCGGGCCGCCGAGCCGGGCGCAGGCGGGAACTGCAGGCGCGCGAGGCGCCTTCGTTGCTCTGCGTGCACCGAGCCTCGTCGAGCGACGGTGACTTTCGCTCTACACCCCTGAACCTGGGCCTCGGTTGCTCTCGTGCTTCGCTCACGCCCCCCAGGCGCCCGCGCCGGGTGAACCGGATCATCAACCTGAGGCGCGGCACCAGGTCCTCTTCTACGGCAGGCTGCGCTCACACGGTGGGCGCAAAGGGATCGAACTCGGCCCCCGGATCCGCGATCATTGACGCTCGCATATAGTTGATCGGTGAGTGGTGGCCCCAGGAGAATGGGAGGCGTAGCCATCTGATGGGGAGCACGTCCTGCGTTAACCAGGCTGCGATGCCTATGATATTGCTGAGGCCTGCCGTCAGCGTCCTACGCACGGGCTCGGTCTTCAGCGCCCATCCTGTTTCGGTCGAGTGATACTCGCGGCCAATGTGCTCGAACCGGCCCATGGTGATGGGCGGAAGTCGAGGCACGATATCTCTCTCGTACACATGGCGAAATAGGATCGTGCCGATGTTGTCCTTGTGCTCGCGGGCAAAAGTGGAGTCGCCGACCATCGGTTGTCCGTAGGTGTAAATGCCACGAACGGCAGAGCCGAATCGGGTGCTGAAATCGTCGTCTCGATGAAGTATCGCACCGGCAAGAACCGCGAGAGCCCCCCCCAAGCTGTGTCCCGTGATGTAGAACGCGGGCGGATTATCAGCGACCGGAGCGCACGCTGGCCGCGCGTTCGGCCTGACACCTCCTTTAGTCGCTGGGGCGGGCGACCCTTCGGCTGTGGCTGATGCCTCTTCTTCCGTTCGCGTGGGTTCGTCGACCGGGAACGGATGCGGCGCGGTATCTCCGCACGATTTTAACCATATTCGCTTTTGGCGCTCGAGCTCTTCGCAAATGGATCTCCGTTCGGCGGCGGCCAAGAGCAATGGCCTGAGTATAGGCCATATCGCCCGAATGGCGCGGTGAAAGCCGCCGTGGACTTCTCCGGCGGAGAGAAAGGATTCGCGTCGGGCGGTCGCGTCCGTGAGCCAGTTGATGGTGCCACGGACTTTGGTCCCTCGAAAAGAGACGATTACGACGTTCTTGGATTGGCTTTGGAGGATGAACGCGGACGTGTCAACGAATAGTGCGTCGTTCGTGAGCGTGATGGAGACGCTGTCATTGTTGGTCAGTCCATGGTTTGCCATCGCGTAGGCGTACGCGCCGATGTTCGAGTACGTCCATGACGATGCGAATGCGAGGAGCTCGGAGGTCTTGCGATCGTAAAATCCCTTTCTGCTTGTTTCTAGGCTCTGTTCGGGCTTTTGAAAGAAGCCTACGAGGCCCTGTGCTCCTCGTGGCGCCATGTGACTGGTGGCGGGCACGGGGCGCCCGGCGGCGTGGATGCTTTCGAAAATCATCTGTTCCTCTGTTGGTTGTGTGTTCTGATGTTCTTTGGTGACGTCGGTGTGTTGGCTTTTGATGATGGACGTTTTGTGGGTTGAGATGTCGGGCGTCGCCGCGTTTAATGTGTGTGGCGCGAGGCCACGCGTCGATCCCCACTCAAGAGAGCGCCTCCCTGGTCTGGGAGGTACTGGAGAATGGCTTCAGGAAAGGGGCGATACGGGGGCGTACCTGGAGCCGCGACGTTCCACGGATTTCTCGCCGGCTCGCCGTTCGGACCGAGGTGGCGGCAGCCTCATTTCCGATGGAGCGCGCTCGCGCGGCAGCAGAACGGCGAACACTGGCTGCTCGAACGGTGGTGTTACGCTATCTGACCAGAGGCCGGGCGTCCGACGGGTCGAGCGCACGGAGCTCGTAACCGCCCAGCCATCGTCATGAGCACGGCTCCTGGCGGCTCCCGCCGGGGTCGACGATATGGCTCGTCCGGCCTTGCAGTCGGAGGAGCTCGGGCTCACGCGCGCCCTGCCTGTGCGCGCATGTGCATCGCCAGGCACGACGGAGAGCAGTCTCCCGGGGGAGCCACGCTGGGGCGCGCACGGGCTCCCCGCCGAGCCCATCGCGTGAGGCGTCCGTCCGGCCATCGCCGCGGCTGGCGGCACGGCGACGCTCCACCAGGCCACGGCGGGCCGACCGATGCGCCGCAACGGGCTCTGCCGCGCGTCCGTCGCCCGCGCTTGCCTGAAGCTCGCGCGTTGGTGCGCCCTTTGCTGAAACCCCGGCTCCCCGGAGGACATCTCATGACCGAACGCAAAGACCCCGCGAAGCCGTCGTCCAGTGTGCCGGCGCCGACCGAGAAGGGCGCGGGCAGCGCGAAGCAATCGATGGGTGGCCCGTCGGCGAAGCCGCGGGCGGCACGGACGAAACGCAGCCTCCTCGAGCGCGCGGCGACCGCGCTCGGCAGCGGGACGAGCAGTGAGGACGCCCGGGTGCGCCACGCGGCAGCAGCCGACCGCCTCGACGCGAAGATCGACGCCACGGAAGCGCTCGTCGCCGCGATCCCCGAGAACGTGAACAAAGGCGCCGAGTACGCGCTACGCGGCAAAATGCCACAGCCGCCGCAAGGTGCCACGGCGAAGCCCGAGAACCTCGACGCGACCGCGAGCACGATCACCGAGAGCAACGAGTCCGAGAAGAACGGCGCCAAGGCGGCGCCGGGCGAAAATCCGAACCAGGGGCCTCTGCAGAAGCATCGGGTCGACTCGCTCGGTCGGGCGCTCACGACGAACCAGGGCGTGCCCGTCGGGGACAACCAGAACTCGCTGCGCGCGGGGCTGCGCGGCCCGACGCTGCTCGAGGACTTCATCCTGCGCGAGAAGATCACGCACTTCGATCACGAGCGCATCCCCGAGCGCGTGGTGCACGCGCGCGGCTCGGGCGCGCACGGCTACTTCGAGTGCACCGAGGACATCACCTCGGTCACCAAGGCCGCGCCCTTCGCCAAGGTCGGCAAGCGGACGCCTGTCTTCGTGCGCTTCTCGACCGTGGCGGGCGAGCGCGGCAGCGCCGATACGGTGCGCGACGTGCGCGGCTTCGCCGTGAAGTTCTACACCGAAGAGGGCAACTGGGATCTCGTCGGCAACAACATCCCTGTCTTCTTCATCCAGGACGCGATGAAGTTCCCCGACGTGGTGCACGCCGTCAAACCCGAGCCGCACCACCAGATGCCGCAGGCGTCGAGCGCGCACGACACCTTCTGGGACTTCATCTCGCTCATGCCCGAGTCGATGCACATGGTCATGTGGCAGATGAGCGACCGGGCGATCCCGCGCAGCTTCCGGACGATGCAGGGCTTCGGCGTGCACACCTTCCGGCTCGTCAACGCGGCCGGCGAGGCGACGCTCGTGAAGTTCCACTGGACTCCCGTGCTCGGCACACACTCGCTCGACTGGGACGAGGCGGTGAAGATCGCGGGCGCCGACCCCGACTTCCACCGCCGCGATCTCTGGGAGGCCATCGAGGGCGGCGCGTTCCCCGAGTACCTCTTGCAGATCCAGACGTTCACGGAGGCCGAGGCCGAGCGGTGGAGCTTCGATGTGCTCGACGCGACCAAGATCGTGCCGGAGGAGCTCGCGCCCCTGCGCACGGTCGGCCGGCTCGTCCTGAACCGCAACCCCGACAACTTCTTCGCCGAGACGGAGCAGGTCGCGTTTTGCACGCAGCACATCGTGCCTGGCATCGACTTCACGAACGACCCGCTGCTCCAGGGGCGCAACTTCTCGTACCTCGACACGCAGCTCACGCGCCTCGGCGGGCCGAACTTCCACGAGATCCCGATCAACGCGCCTGTCGCCGAGGTGCACAACAACCAGCGCGACGGGTTCCACCGCCAGGCGATCAACCGCGGCCGCGTGAACTATGAGCCCAACTCGCTCGCCGGTGGCTGCCCCTTCCAGGCCGGCGCGCGCGGCTTCGCCTCGGTCGCCGAGCGGCTCCTGGCGCAGCAGGCCGCGATCGAGCCGAGCAAGCTGCGCGTGAAGCCCGAGAAGTTCGCGGACCACTACACGCAGGCGCGCCTCTTCTGGGCGAGCCAGACGCCCGTCGAGCGCGCGCACATCGCGCGCGCCTTCCGCTTCGAGCTGACGCGCGTGCAGACGCAGGCGATCCGCGAGCGCATGGTCCGGATGCTGCGGAACGTCGACGAGGGGCTGGCCGCGCAGGTCGCGGCCGACCTCGGCATGCCGCTCCCCGAGCCGCTCTCGATGGTGGCGCCGCCCGTCAAGGACCCGGAGGTCGCTGTGTCGCCGGCCCTGTCGCTGTTCGCCCGGCCCGGCGATGGCCGCATCCTCGGCCGCCGCGTCGCGCTCGTCGTCGCCGACGGCGTGAGCGGGGCGGAGGCGGGCGCGCTCTACGAGGCGCTGCTGCTGGCGGGCGCGGTGCCCCGCTACGTCGGCGCGCGCCTCGGGGTGGTGCGCACGGCCGAGGGCGACGAGCTGCCGGTCGAGGTGACGATCGAGGCGGCCCCGAGCGTCCTCTTCGACGCCGCGGCGCTGCTGCCCGGCAAGGGCGCGGCGGCGCTGGCGCGCGACGGGCTCGCTGTCGAGTTCGTCCAGCTCCAGTACCGCCACTGCAAGCCGCTGCTCGTGCCAGCGTCGGCCGCGCCGCTCGCCGAGGCCGCTGGCATCAAGGCCGCGGCGGGGGCCGACCCGGGCCTGCTCGTCCTGCCGGACGACGCGGTGTCCGCGGCGGCGCCGGCGTTCGTCAAGGCGATCGCCATGCACCGCGCGTGGCAGCGCCAGACCGAGCCGCCGGCGGTCTGATCCGGCCTCCCGTCAGCGGGGCGACGCGACGGGCGCCATCACGGCCCGCAGAGCTCCAGGTCCGGCGGCGGCGGCGCCGGGTACGCGTCGGTCGCCGTCTTCGCGAACTGACACGCGAGATCGTCCGGCTGACACCCCGCCTGGGAGATGCACGCGCCGCTCTCGTCCGTCCCCTGACACAGGCACTCTTCATCTCCCGGGTCGCAGATCTCCACGAGCTCCATCATCCCTTCGTCCTCGTGGTTCAGCTTGTGGCAGTGCGCCACGAACTGGCCCGTGAACCTCCGGGGGTTCATGATCACGTCGCGCGGCCCGTCCTCGACCTGGACCCACATCGTGTCTCGCCAGTGGGCGAAGTTGGGCTCCTTGTTCGATTTGTTGGGGCACACGAGGAACGGGTTGATGTGGATATGGAAAGGGTGCCCGTCGAACGCGCGGATCTCCCACCGCTCCGCGCTGCCGACGGTCATGACCCGATCGCTCCGGTAGCCGCGGGCGCGCCGCTCGTCGAACTTGCGGCAGCTGATGTTCGGATCCGGGCAGATGCACACCGGCGCGTCCGGATCGACCTCGTGCGGGTGGTCTCCCGGGTCACAGGACATGAGCGCCACATCGCTGCTGAGGTCGGGCGGGTTGCTCCCCGGCGTGGGCACGAGGAGCACCACCTTCTGGTGCGCGGCCTCGACCGAATCGCAGCTCACCTCCATCTCCTTCCCGTCGACCGTGCCGGTCCACGAGGTGGGCGGCGCGAGCGCGGCCACGTCCGCCTCCGCGGGCAGGTTCACCTCGGTGGGCTCGCCCGCGCTCGGGTCCACGTCGACGATCGCGATCACGCTCCCCAGGAGATCGTTCGGCCGGCGACCGACGAGGCAGAGCGTCTGCTTGCCTTCAGGCATCTTCACCATCACGTCGGCGCGGTAGCCGGGGGAGACCCACACCGTGTCGCTCCTGTAGAGCTGCGGGAGCGTCAGCCCGTCGCGCGCGATCTGCGTCGTCTCGATGGGCGCCTTGTCGAAGTCGGAGCACGAAGCGTCCTTCGCGACGTGGAGCTTCATCCCCATCTCGTCCGGGCTGCCCGCGTAGACCATGCGCCAGCGCTCCACCTGCCCGGGCGGCGTCGTGAGCCGCGGCCTGAGCTTGCCGTTGATCAGCGTGGCCCGGAGCGACTCGACAGCGAGGAAGTCGGTGACCGACAGGTTGTCCTCGGTGCAGGCCTCTCCCTCCTTCAAGGGCACCGTGTTCTGGTGATCGATGGCCACCTGCGTCATGACCATCACCCGCTCTCTGGCCCTGGCGATGCCGGGCAGCTCGTCGAGCGCGCCCTCGATGAGGAGCGCCCCGGCGGCCCCATCCATGACCTGGATGGCCGTGGAGCCGTGGATGTGAGGGTGGTACCAGTCCGTGCCCTCGTGGTGGATCCCGTCCTCGTCCAGGTCCCAGCGGTACCGGGCGCTCTCGCCCGGCCCCACCTCGTGCAGCACGTGGTCGCCGAAATACCTCCCCTCGGGCGCGCAGCCGTCCCCCTCGCACGGGTCCGCGGGATCGTCCGTCGCGAAGTTGGGCTGCACGTGCAGGCCGTGGCCGTGCAAGTTCGTCAGGTTGAAGTCGTGGCACGACCTGTTGCCATGGCCCATCATGCTCGCGATCTCGCGGAAGTCGCTCTTCGTGAAGTCGTTATGCAGGGTCACGTGGACCTTGCGATCCTCGCCCTTCGGAATGCGGATCGTGGGGCCGCTCGTCATTCCGTTGTACGCACGGAGACAGAACCGCCGCCCGTCGATCTCGACCTCGCTCGGGCCGAAACGCAGCTCGTACGCTCCGTCCGCGCCCGGCTGGAGCTCGGGGGGGTCCTCGTACGTGGACGTCGTCTGCGGCGTCGTGCTCGTCGTGCTCGTCTCCTCGCCTCCGCCGCAGCCCGCGGGCGCCGCGAGGGAGAGGGCCAGCGCCGCGAGCGAGCCTGTGCGCCTGAGCGCGTGCGAATCGTCTCGTGCCATCAACTTGTCTCCTCCTTTCGCGACACTATCGAGCGGCGCCGCATGTGGATGGCCGAAGACGGTCACCCCTGGCTAGAATGCGGACAGTGGCAGGGTGTATGGACCTCGAAGAGCTTCGCGCCTTCCTCGCCGTGGTCGAGGCCGGCTCCTTCCTGGGCGCGGCGCGCGCGCTCGGCTCGTCGCGCACGACGCTCCGGCGTCAGGTCGCGTCGCTGGAGGCGCGCGCCGGCGTCCTCCTGCTCGAGAGCGTGCGGAACGGCGTCGTGCCGACCGAGGCCGGGCAGGTGCTCGCCCGGAAGGGGCGCGGCATGGTGCAGGAGGCCGCCGCGCTCCTGGCCTCGATCCGGGAGGTGGGCGACGCGCCCTCGGGCACCCTGCGGGTCATCCTGCCCGTGGGGCTGCCGCCGCACATGATGACGCCGCTCTTCGCCGCCGTTCGCGGCGCGTATCCGAGGCTCCACGTCCACTGCCGCTTCAGCAACGATCCGCTGGGGGAGGCGCTCACGGACATCGACATCGCTGTCCACTTCGGCGAGGACGCGCCGAGCGGACACTGGATATCGCACGTCGTCCTGCGCGTCCGCGAGTGGCTCATCGCCAGCCGCGCGTACCTGGAGCGGCGCGGCACGCCGCAGACGATCGACGATCTGAAGCACCATGAGCTGTTCGCGTGGCAGGCCCCGGGCGAGGACGCGCGCACCTGGCGGACATGGCGGGGCGCGCCCTTCACCGTGCAGCCGGCGCTCATCGCGACGGACATCCACTTCATCCGGCACTGCTGCATCTCCGGCCTGGGCATCGGCCTCGTCCCCGACGCGCTCGTGCCCGACCCCGACGTGGGGCCGGACGTGCTCGTGCCCGTGCTGCCCGACGTGGTCGGGCAGGAGCGGCCGGTGCGGCTCAGCGTCCCCGGGGCGCTGTCGGAGATACCGAAGATCAAGGTGTTCATCGGGCACGTGCGCGCGTCGCTCGGGAAGATGTAGCGCCATGGCGAGACACCCCCGGAGAATCGCGGCCCTGTGCGCGGCCGCCGCGATGGCGGTGACGAGCTTCGCTGGAACGGCGAGCGCTCAGATCGCGGGCGCCGTCTACGAGGACGTGAGGGACATCATCGAGGATCTCATCCAGCGGGAGGTCGCCGAGGCGGTCGTCCCCAACCTGGTGTGCCAGACGGCGCGCCGGGCGAGCACGGAGCAGCAACTCAACGACTATGTGGGGATCGTCGACCAGCTCGGAGATGCCGCCGACGGTCCTGCGAAGGAGGCGCTGGAGAAGAAGCGCGGCGAGCTGAGGCTCAGCATAAAGAGCGGGTTCCCGATCCTCACCTATTTCCCTCTCACGCTCCAGCGGGTCTTCCGGCGGCAGTTCAACGCGATCCGGACGAGCGTCACGGACGAGGCCGCGGGCTTCGCGGGGCACATGGTCTACGTCGGGCTGACGTCGAGCGAGGGCCAGATAAGAAAGCCGCAGGGGACGCAGAGCATCGAGCTCCTGCACAAGTTCGCGAGCGCCGACGACGCTCGCGCCGAGCGCGCGGCGCCCAGCAAGCTGACGTGGACCAGGCTCGACCCGCGGTCGCTGAACACCTGTGTCTCCGTGCTCAAGGAGGATCTCGCTTCGGGCGTCACGGACGCAGGCGCGCCGTCGCCGCTCGAGAAGGACTGCGGCGCGAGCGCAGCGTCAGGGACCAGCTACGCCTGTGAGCTCGCGTTCGCCGTTCGCGCCATTCTCCAGAGGAAAGACGCCCTGGCGGAGGAGCACTTCATCAGGGCAGCCGCCGTCGTGGTCGGCGCGACCGCCGCGAAGGCCCTCGAGGTGACGGACGACGCCGTGAGGAGAACACTCCTGGACGAGGCGGTCCTGGTCACGAGAGACGTCCTGCGCGGCGGCAAGAAGCTCGACGAGATCATCCCTGTCCTCTTGTCTGCCGCGCCCGCCGCGCCAGGCACCGCCGGGGCAGACGCAGCCGCTCGTGCCCGGGAGCTGCGCTCGAGGTTGAGCAACCTCGAGCGCCTCCGGGTCCAGTGGAACATCGGCACGCGGGGCGGCGCGAACAACCTCGATCTCGTGAGCTTCGTGAACGTCATCGGCGCCGCCGGCGGCGCCCTCCGCGATCTCTGTGACAAGGACCTGATCGGCCAGATCTGCGCCCAGATCGAGCGACAGTCCTCGGCGCTGACGAAGATCGGCGACCTCCAGGCGGACCTCTGGCCGGCGATCCGCCTCGCCAGCCAGGGAGAATACGGGGAGGCAGCGAGCCGCGCGATCAGGACGTTCTTCTCCTCGCGGCCCGGAGGCGAGGGGGATCAGGTCGAGATCTACCGGCGCTTCGCCGAGGCGGTCATCGTCTATGTCCTCGCGACGGTCAACGACAAGAACCCTTCGGACGCCGACCGGGCCGCGTTCCGGGAGGCGTCCGTCGAGGTGCTCCGGGAGCTGGGCACGGGGGGCGGCATGGATCGACCGTGGGGTCACGCCTTCTACAGGCCCGACATGGCGCTGCGCGTGTCGTGGAGCCCGAGCTACGTCGACGGCGAGGGCGGATCGCCGAGGATCGTGCCCTCCGCGAACACCATCAACCTGCGCGGCGTCGTGCGTTATACGGATGCTTATTATTTCGCCATCCAACCCTCCTTCATCGACCTCCTCGCCCCGCTGAGCGAGCTCGCGCTCCGGCGCTCGGAGGCGGTCGAGTACGAGGATTCGGGCCGTGTCCTCCTGAACGCCGTGACCCCTCGGATCGAGGTGATGGTCGGCGTGCCCGCCCTCTCGAAGCACCTCGTCGTCTCCGGCGGCGCTTCCCTGCGCCTTTCGGCGCCCTTCAAGAAGAAGGATCAGGAGGGGTGCGACGGCACCTGCTATCGCTACAAGTTCCTCTGGAACAAGAAGGACGATGTCCTCTCGGACCCGGCTGGGCTCGGGTTCATCGAATTCGGCTTCGGGGTCAAGTACCTTCTCTGAAGCATCCCCTCGAATTCATTCGGGAAAATTGAACAGGGAGGCGGGGAGACGGGGAGTAAAATCCCAGATCTCCCCGTCTCCCGCCTCCCTGTTCAATTTTCCGCTGAAGATGCATGGGCGCAGGCGAACTGAAGCTGTATACTTGACAGTTGTAGTGTATCGATGCAGGATGCTCCTCGTGATGACGTACAAGCTCGACGAGCTCGCGGGCGAGGCGGGGGTGGCGCCGCGCACGGTGCGGTACTACGTGCAGCGCGGCCTCCTTCCGGCGCCGGAGTTCCGCGGGAAGGACACCTCCTACGGGCGAGAGCACCTCGCGCGGCTGCGCGCCATCAAGGTCCTCCAGCAGGCGCACTTGCCGCTCGAGGAGATCCAGGCGCGCCTCGCGGCCGCGGGCCTCGACGAGATCGAGCGCATCGCCGCGGGCGCGCCGCCGCGCGCTCTCGAGGCGCGCTGCGCCGGCCCCGAGGAGGCCGCCGCCTCGAGCCCGCCCGCCGCCGCGCCGCGCGGCGCGCGCTGGGAGCGGGTCGAGATCGCCGACGGGGTGGAGCTCCACGTGCGGACCGACGCCCCGGAGAGCTCGCGGCGCATCGCCCTCGATATCGAGTCTCGTTACACAACCCTTGCCCCGAAAGGCTCGCGATGAACCCCTCCCACGATCCTTCGCACCCGTCGCCGATGTCGTGTCTCCGCACCTCCGAGGGCCACCCCGTGCCGCTGCTCGGCGTCTCCCTCTCGGGCGAGGTCCTCGGCGGCGCGGCGCGGCTCGTCGTGCGGCAGCGCTACCGGAACGAGGAGCGCCGGCCGATCGAGGCGATCTACACCTTCCCGCTCCCGGGCGAGGCGAGCATCGCGGGCTTCGCCATGGAGTGCGCCGGCCGCAGGATCGAGGGGGAGGTCAAGGAGCGCGAAGAGGCGTTCCAGGCCTACGACGAGGCCATCGCCACCGGCCACGGCGCGGCGCTGCTCGACGAGGAGCGGCGCAACGTGTTCACGGCCAGCGTCGGCAACCTCCTGCCGGGGGAGGAGACGGTCGTCGAGGTCACGTTCGTGCAGGCGCTCACGGCCGACGAGGGGGCGCTGCGGCTCATGATCCCGACCCTCGTCGCGCCCCGCTACATCCCCGGCGCGACCGGGGGCGACCGGACCGCGCACGGCGCCCAGGAGCCCACGGGCGACGTGCCGGACGCCGACCGCATCTCCCCCGAGATCGCGCGGGTCGACTACGGGATCACCGTGGATATCGTCTTCGACCTCGGGCGCGACGTCGCGATCGAGAGCCCGTCGCACGCGCTCTCGGTGCGCCGCGAAGAGGGGTATCGCCAGCGGGTCTCGCTCCGGAACGACAAGGCCGCGCTCGATCGGGACATCGTGCTGCTCGCGGCGGGCGCGCCGGGCGTGCAGGCAGGCGTGGTGTGCGACAGGACCAAAGGCCAGGAGGGGACCTTCGCCCTCACCGTGGTGCCGGACCTCTTCGACACGCTCGACACGCTCGACACGCATGCACACGCGAAGCGGGCGTCCTCCCGGCGCGACGTCGTGTTCGTCGTCGACGTGTCGGGATCGATGCAGGGCGAGTCGCTCGACCAGGCGAAGCGCGCGCTCCGGCTGTGCCTCCGCCACCTCGCCGAGGGGGATCGGTTCGGGGTGATCGCGTTCTCCAGCGATTTCCGGTCGCTCGATCCTTCGCTCGCCCCGTTCACGCAGGCGACCCTGAAGGCCGCGGACGCGTTCGTCGAGGGCCTCCGCGCGGACGGCGGGACGGAGATGCTGAATCCGCTGCTCGCGGCGATGAGCATGCTCGGCGACGCGGAGCGAGACCGCGTTGTCGTGCTGCTGACGGACGGCCAGGTGGGCAACGAGGCGCAGATCGTCGATCGCGTCGTCTCGCGGGGCAAGGGGGTGCGGATCTACTCGTTCGGCATCGGCACGAACGTGAGCGATGTGCTGGTGAGCGATCTCGCGCGCCGGACGGAGGGCGCAGCGGAGTTCATCCACCCGGGCGAGCGCATCGACGAGAAGGTCACGGCCCAGTTCGCGCGGGCGACGGCGGTCCGGGTCACCGGGCTCGAGGCGCGCTTCGAGGGGGTCGACGTCGGCGAGCTCGCGCCGGCCGAGCGCCCTGCGCTCGTCGACGGCGAGCCGTGGGTGCTCTACGGCCGCTACGGGCAGCCGGGGACGGGGCGTCTCTCGCTCCGCGGGACCCTGCGCGGGGAGCGGTTCCACCTCGAGGTGCCGGTCGAGCTCGCGGCGGAGGCGTCGCGGCCCGGGCTCGAGGCGCTGTGGGCGGGCGCGCGGGTGCGGGAGCTGGAGGAGTCGGAGCGCGGGCTTTCCGGCAAGCGCGCCGAGGCGATGCGAAAGCGCATCGTGGATCTCGCGGTCCGGCATCGGGTGGCGTCGAAGCACGCGTCGTTCGTGGTGATCGAGCGGCGGACGGGCGACAGGCGCGCCCACGGGCAACCCGAGGCGCGGCCCGTGCCGGTGAGCGCGCCGGGGGGGTGGGGGATGTCGAGCCACCGCGGTCCGGGGGCGTCCGGGCCCATGATCGACGCGATGATGGTGAGGGCGACGGACGGGCGCGCCCCGAGGAAGGGCGGCCCGGGCGGCCCCGTCGTCATGAGATCCAGGGCCCCCGCGCCTGCTCCCATGGCGGCCGCCGCCCCGCCCAGGTCGGCGCCCGCCGCGGGCGGTCTGCTGGCGCGCGCCAAGCAGCTCTTCCAGCCCGAAGGGGCCGCGGCCGCGCGCGGCTCGGCCGACCGGGCGGCGGGCTCCGTCGCGCCCCCGGCCGCCGCCGCGCCGGGCGGCCCCGCGTCGCCGCACCACGTGCCTCCGCCGGCCCCGGCCGCCGCGCCGGCGCCGAGCGCCGTTCCAGGTGGGGTCTCGTCCCAGGGAGACGGCCTGGGGCGCGTCTTCGAGGAGCAGCTCGCGTCCGGGCTCTGGGAGCGCGGCGACTCGACCGATCTCAGCCGGCTCTCCAGCACGGCCCTGTGCCTCGCGGCGTGCCATGACCAGGGCGTCGACTCGGCCCACCCCATCTACGGCGCCCAGATCGCCAAGGCGATCGAGGCGCTCTGCGCGCTGGCCGCGTCGCTCCTCCAGCGCGGCGGCGCCGACGGGGAGGTGGCCGCGGCGCTCGCGGCGGCCTACCTCGTCGCGGGCGGCCGGCGGCTGCGGGCGCAGGTCCGCGACGCCGTGGCGGCCGCCGCGCCCGAGGCGGTACGCGCGCTGCTGGGCGAGCTCGGGGACGCCGAGCTGCTCAGGCTAAGGGTCGAGGAGCTGCACGGCGCATGACAGGCTCCCCGCGGCCGGACGGCCGCGGCAGCCCTCGCGCAGCCTTCACGGGTACGTGTCGTCCCCGCCCTTCGTGCCGGCTCCCGGGCGGGTCTCGCCAGTCGGGCGGGACGCACCGCCTGGACGAGGCTCGCCAGCCGGTGCTGCGCCAGCCGGTGCTGCGCCAGCCGGTGCTGCGCCAGCGGGGGCTGCGCCAGCCGGTGCTGCGCCAGCGGGGGCTGCGCCAGCCGGTGCCGCGCCAGCCGGGCGAGCGGGGCCCTCCGGGAGCTGCGCTGTCCCCTCGATCACGATCTCCACGCGCGGCTCCGCCGGTTGCGCCGGGGCGCCGCCGCTTGCGTCGGCAGGCGGCAGATCGGCGAAGCTCGCCAGGCTGAGCCGCGCGAGGGGCACGCCGGCCTCCTTGGGCTGCGCGAGGAAGAGCAGCACGGCGCGCGCCTGGGCGACCGTCACGTCCCAGCCGTTGCGCCACGCCACGCCGGGCGTGCCGCTCGCCGTGTGGCCGACGACCTGGTAGCCGAGGCCCTTGAGCGGCTCGTTGCTGCGGATGATCGCGGCGATGTCCCTCAGCACCTTCTCCCCCGCCGGGGAGAGCGCGTCGCGGTTCCCCTTGAACAGGACCCGGCTCGGGATCGAGATGACCACGCGGCCGTCGCGCGGCGCGACCGTGACGTCTCCGGCGGCGACCGGCAAGAACGCCCTGAGGACGTCGCTGTCGCGCTCCGACGCCGGGCGGGCCCCGGCCGGCTCGCCGCGCGGCGGCGTCGCGCCCAGCCCGACGTCGAGGCCCGAGATCGGATCGTTCGCCCAGTGTGGATCGGCCGCGGCGCCGCCGCGCGGGCCCTGCTCTTCCAGCTGGCGGACGCGCGCCTGGCTGGTCGCGAGCTCGCGCTGGAGGCGCTCGGACCGGTCGAGCTGAGCTTGCCATTCGAACTCGGTGTAACCGCACCCGGCGAGGAGCGCAGACGCGACCAGCGCGGCCAGGCCGCGCCCGGCCAAAGCGGCCCGGAGGGCGCGGGGAGGGGAGGCCTCGGCGCGCCTCTTCGCGCTCACCTCTGCGACACCCGAAACAGGCAATTGCACTTTGCAGGCTCCTTCTCGCCGGATCATCCGGATCCATCCTTCTCGCGCCGGTGCGCTGAGCGGGCGGGAGCCTATCCGAGCGGCCGTGATCCCACAAGGCGCGGCCGGGCCGGGGCGAGCCCCGGCCTCCACGACCTGGGCAGGGGACCGGGCTGAGGGACCGGGCTGAGGGACCGATCCGCTCCGGGATCGATCCGCCCGGGCGCGGTCCCGCGCTCGTTCGCGATGCGGGTGAGCCTGCCTACGACAGCCGCTCGTGGCCGGCGCCGTTCGGCGGCGAGGCCTGATGCACTTTCCTGCGGTGCTCGAGCTCGGCAGAGATGAGCCGCACGAGCTCCGTCGAGAGGACGATCGCCTCCCGAGGGCCATATCCATGCTTGCTCAGCTCCCGCGCGACCGACTTGGCCAGGATCTTCATCGCCGAGTCGATCTCTCCCGGCGTCTTCGATGTCGACGTCGAGAAGAGGCTCGCGGTCATCCGGGGGTCGGCGCCTCGCCCCTGGCCGTCCTCGGGCGCTCGGTGCAGCGTCGCCTCGCGCTCCGGAGGCGCTGCGCTCCGGAGCGATGGCCGATCGATCGCGTGGCTTTCGTGGTTCTCGGCCGATGCGGGCGTCGTCGTGCTCGTCGTGCTGTCCGTATGCAGCGATGTCATGTTGTGCGCACTCACGGTGGATCCCCGTCGTCGTTTAACGGTTTTCTCGCCTTCGTCCTTCGTTCCCGCGCGAGAGGTGCTGTTCATCTCGAGCTCATGCCGCGCGTCGCCGCGGCAGGCATCGGTGGATTTACGTCGCGAGACGAAGTTGACGGCAAAAAAGCAGGAATGGCACCTGCCAGGGGAGTGTGGAGGCGGACCACATCGGCCCCTGACCCCACGATAGCAGGGCTCCGATAAAGGGCATCACTTCATCGGTCGTTCGCGCGCGAACACCCATGTTCGCGCGCGCCGCCGGTCGACGCCGAGGGGGCGCTCTCGCGAGACTGCAACTCTGAGTGTGCGCGCCAATGCTCCGCCCGCGGGGGGCGCCGTCCGCGGTGCGAGCGCGAGAGGTGGCTTGCCCTGGGCAGACCCCGGTGCGTCTGGCGCGCTCGCGCCGCGGGGCGCGGGGCGCCGCCGCCCGCGCTGCGCTCCGCCGGGGAGCGCGGACGCACGCGCGCGCGGATGAGGGACAATCGACGTTGAGCACGGATGGCGAGTCGGATGTTCGCTGGTCGGACAGGGCTTGTTAGGAATCGCACGCCTTCCATTGACGATGTGTGTTTCCTGCGGTATTCGATGGAATCGTTGGCGGCCCGACGCTGCGGCGCCATGGGCGTCCGGAGGGAAATCCGGGCTTTGTAGAGCCGGCGGCGCGGTAGGCGGTCGATCGACGCGACGTCCTTGCTTCCGTGTGCCGCTCCATGGCGCCGTTCGCTGCGGCTCGGCCGACGCCGGACGTTCCGAGTTCATCATGTGTAGGGGGGAAGTATGGCCACACTGTGCAGGCCGGAGGTCGCGGTTCCGGAGTTCATCATCACGCGGGAAGACACGCTGAAGCTGGCGGAGCGGCTGCACGCGAGAAACCCGCAGCTGAAGCTCGTACTGCGGCTCATCAACGGCACCGGGGTGCAGAAGCGGCACATCGTGCAGCCGCTGGAGCAGGCGCTCGCTCACCCTGGTTTCGAGATCAGAAATAGGATTTACGAACGGGAGGCCAAGCGACGGGTGCCGCCAGTGATACGGCAGGCGCTGGAGAACGCCGAGCTCACGGCGCGGGACATCGACGCCATCATCTTCGTCTCGTGCACCGGCTTCATGATGCCGTCTATGACGGCCTATCTGATCAACGCCATGGGCTTCCGGCACGATACGCGCCAGATCCCCATGGCGCAGCTCGGTTGCGCGGCCGGGGCGGCGGCCATCAGCCGCGCGCACGACTTCTGCGCGGCTCACGCGGAGGCCAACGTGCTCATCGTGGCCTGCGAGTTCTGCTCTCTCTGCTACCAGCCGACGGACGATGACGTCGGATCGCTCCTGTCCGACGGCCTCTTCGGTGACGCGGTGGGCGCGGTCGTCGTCCGGGGCAGCGGGGGCACCGGCATCCGGCTGGAGCGGAACGAGGCGTATCTCATCCCGGACACCGAGGAGTGGATCTCGTACGCCGTCAAGGACACGGGGTTTCACTTCCGGCTCGACAAGCGGGTCCCCGGGACTATGAAGCCCCTCGCCCCCGTGATGCGCCGGCTCGTCGCGAGCCACGGCTGGGACGTGGGCAACCTCGACTTCTACATCGTCCACGCGGGCGGTCCGCGCATCCTCAACGATCTGTGCAGGTACCTGGAGGTGCCGCAGGAGGCGTTCCGGTACAGCAGGGCCACGCTGACGGAATACGGCAACATCGCGAGCGCGGTGGTGCTCGACTCTCTAGGACGCCTGTTCGCGGACAGGCCGATGCCCGACGGCGCGCGCGGCGTGATCGCGGGGTTCGGCCCGGGGATCACGGCGGAGATGGCCGTCGGTTCCTGGGTGAACGATCACGGCCAGAGCAGGGGCGGAGCGCGTTCGTCCTCCGCCGCGTGACAGCGACCCTGTCGCTCCTGCCATGAAAATCGTGTGAGAAGAGGAAGGGAAGGCTGATGACCAACGCATCGCTCAAGACGCCGTCGCTGAGGTTCATGCTCGGAGGCGACCGTCCCGTATGCCGCATGGGTTATGGCGCCATGTACCTGACCGGGCCGGGCTACTGGGGGCCGCCGGCCGACCCGGACGCGGCCGTCCGGCTCCTGCGGCGCGCCGTCGACCTCGGGGTGAACTTCATCGACACCGCCGACGCCTACGGCCCGGACACCAACGAGCAGATCATCCGCCGCGCCCTCCACCCGTACCCGGCGGGGCTCGTGATCACCACCAAGGGCGGGCTGCTGCGCTCCGGACCGGAGGACTGGACCGTCCAGGGGCGCCCGTACATCGTCCCGTGCGGGCGTCCGGCGTACCTCCGCCAGCAGGTGGAGATGAGCCTGCGAAACCTCGGGCTCGAGCGCATCGAGCTCTATCAGCTCCACCGCATCGACCCTGCCGTACCGCTGGCCGATCAGCTCGGCGAGCTCGCGCGGCTCAAGGAGCAGGGCAAGATCCACCATATCGGCCTCTCCGGGCAGCCCGAGGTCACCGTGGAGCAGCTCGCCAAGGCGCGCGAGATCACCGAGATCGCCGCCGTGGAGAACCTGTACAACGTCGCGGACCGCTCCGGGGAGAAGGCCCTGCGGTACGCCGAGCAGCACGGCATGGCGTTCATCCCGTGGTTCCCCATGGGACACGGCGACCTCGCCAAGCCCGGCAGCGTCCTCTCCGGGCTCGCCAAGGAGCGCGGCGCGACGCCCGCCCAGCTGGCCCTCGCCTGGCTGCTGCACAGGTCGCCGTCCATCCTCGCCATCCCCGGCACCTCGTCCATCAAGCACCTGGAAGAGAACTGCCGCGCGGCGGACATGAAGCTCGACGAGAGCGAGCTGGCCGCCATCGAGGACGCCGCCGCCGCCGCGAAGACGTGGCGTCCATCGGCGTCGGAATCGGGGTCCACCCACACGAAGGAGATGCCATGAGCACCCAGCTGCAAACCAGCGCCGCCCACCCGAACGTCCAGAAGCTGCGCACCCTCTACGCCGATCTGTCGCGCATCGGGGAGTTCGTCGCCGACGACATGGTCCTGCACACAGCGCACCGGGAGCTCTGCCGCGACAGGGCTGCCGGCCGCGTCGTCGGCAAGGCGGCCGCCACCACCCATGAGCGCGAGCTGATCCGCATGACCGGCGGCACGCTGCTGATGGACGTGCAGCACATCTTCGCCAACGATCACTTCGGCGCCGCGTTCGGCGTGCTGCGCGCCCACCTCGGCGGCGCGAGCCTGGCGATGCCGTTCTGCGGGGTCTGGCGCTTCCGCGGGGGCCTGATCACGGAGCACTGGGAGAACGCGTACGACGTGGCCTCCGTGATGGCGTTCCTCGGCGACGAGAGCGGCGCCCCGCCCGCCTGAGGCGCCGAGGGGCCGCGCCACGACGGCCTCGCCCCACCCTTTGTCGTTCCCGCCACCCTCCCGGATCTGCTACTGCTGCGCGCCGCGCCGGTGCCCTCCCGGGCACGGCGAGCTCCCCCGGGGAGCGCGCTCGCCGCACGTCAGCCATGGCTCAAGGTTACCTCTTCCTCATCATCGCCCTCGTCTTCAACGCGACAGCGAACATCCTGATGAAGCTGGCGTCGCGGCGCGTCCCCTCGATGGAGGGGCTGTCCCTCGTCGAGAAGTGCCTCGCGCTCGTCACGAACTACCACCTCGTGCTGGGGCTCGTGCTCTTCGCGTCGAACATCCTGTTCTACGTCCTGGCGCTCAAGCGCATCAACCTGTCGATCGCCTATCCGATCATGTCGTCGGGCGGCTTCCTGCTCATCTCGGTCTTCTCCGTCTACGTCCTGCACGAGACGCTGACGGCGCTGCAGATCGGCGGCATCGTCCTGATCGCGGCGGGGATCGCGCTGCTCGCGTACAACATCGCCTAGGCCTCCGGCCGGCCTCCGCGGCGCGACGCCGGACTGCCAAACCGACCTGCCGGTCCGCCCGCCCTCGGCGTGGGGCCGTGGTACGGTGGCGCGCGCCTCGCGCCCGAACGCCCTCACCCCGGAGACCGCCGCCATGCGCAGCCGAACGCTCCCGCGTGCCTTGCTCGCCGTGCTCCTCACGACGCCGCTCGCGACGCCGCTCGCGACGACCGCGTGCCATGGCGCGCCCCAGGACGCCGCGCACCCCTCGCCCGGCCGGGCCGGCGCCGCCTGCGGGCGCGGCGATCCGATGACGCGGACCGAGCTCTTCTTCGGCCTGGACCGGTTCGAGCTGCCCCCCGTGACGCAGGCGGAGTGGCAGGGGTTCGTCGACACGGCGATCACCCCGCGCTTCAAGGACGGGCTGACCCAGTTCGATGTCGACGGCCAGTACCTTGCGACGACGGGGAAGCTCATCCGCGAGGACAGCCGGCTGATCATGCTCCTCCACGACGGCGGCCAGGTCGCCTCGGACGCCATCGACGCGATCCGCAAGGAATACAAGGTTCGCTTCAACCAGGAATCCGTGCTGCGCATCGACGAGCCCGTCTGCGTCGGCTTCTGACGCCTGGAACCGCCGCTGAAGGCAGCGCTCCGCCCGCCGCGGGGACAGCGCATGTCCCGCGCGTGTCTGTTCGGAACAGCGCCTGTTCTCTCGGCTCGACGAGCCCCTGATCGCGAAGATTCTTGACCCGAGGGGGGCTGGGAGACAGAGTTTTATTACAACTGCCAGGCTTCGGTCGGCGCATGGCCGCGCATTGCATCGCGCGCATCCGTCGGCGTGCTCGTGCCTGGCGTTCATACAAAAAGCGTTCGACGCGAGCGCTCCTGCTCGGCTCCACCCGGAGCAAGGAGATCCCCGTGCTGATGAGGCTTCCCTGGCGGCCCGGATGGGCCATGACGATGGTGGCTGTCCTTGGGTGCTCCGGCTCCGAAGGGCCTCCTCCGGAGGAGGAGAGCGTCCTGGAGAGCCAAGATGAGGTGCGCTACGACTTCCATGCACCCGCGTCTGGAAGGACGGTGTTCGCGGACGTCGTGGCCATCGATCAGATGTTCGTCTACGATCGCCTCGGCGCGTTCAACCCCGGGGGCATGGTGTATGCGCTCCGCCGGGACGTGGTGGCCGCCGATCCGTCGAAGTCCATCGGTCCTGGCAACGCGACGCTGCGTCCAGGCAAGCGCCCGAGGCCCCTCGTCCTGCGGGTCAACGCCGGCGACAGGCTCTCCATCTCGTTCACCAACTGGCTCACGCCCGCGACCGGCCCGCTGCCGAGCACCTCCGCGTCGACCCGTGACGCCTCGATCCAGGTGGTCGGGCTCCAGATCCGGAACCTCGACGCGCTGGCGGGCGACGTCGGGAAGAACGAGAGCTCCCTGGCCGCGCCGGGCGAGACGCGCACGTACGAGCTCTTCGCCGGCCGCGAGGGAACGTTCCTCATGCACAGCGGCGGCGCCATGGTCGGCTCGGAGCCCGGGCCGGGGCGGCGGATCTCCCAGACGCTGTACGGCGCCGTCACCGTCGAGCCGCCGGGCGCGGTCGCGTACCGCTCGCAGGTGACGGCCGCCGAGCTCTCGGCCGCCTCCCTGAACCCGTCGAACCCGGACGGCACGCCGCGCATCGACTACAACGCGGTCGACGCGTCCGGTCAGCCGATCCTGAAGATGATCGACGACGCCGGCGAGATCGTGCACGGCGACGTCAACGCCATCATCGCGGGCTTCGACGAGACGGAGGCCGGGTCCCCTGCCTCCGAGAACATGGGCTATTTCCGCGAGTTCACGGTGCTCTTCCACGACATCCTGAGCGTCGTGCAGCCCATCGCGGAGTACCAGGCGGACCCGCGCTACAACGGCGTGCGCACCGGCTTCGGCATCAACTACGGCGCCGCCAGCCTGGGCAGCGCCGTCTTCGCCAACAAGCGGAAGATCGGCCCGAGCAAGCGCTGCGAGGAGTGCAAGTTCGAGGAGTTCTTCCTGAGCTCGTGGGTCAACGGGGATCCGGCGCTGAACATCGATCGGGACGACGCCGGCAACGCGACAGAGGCGCTCTATCCGGACGACCCCTCGAACGTATCCCACGGTTACCTCGGGGATCCCGTCCGCGTCAGGAACCTCCACGCCGGCCCCAGCGAGACGCACGTCTTCCACCTCCACGGCCACCAGTGGCTGCGGTCGCCGGGCAACGAGAAGAGCGCGTACATCGACTCGCAGACCATCGGCCCGAGGGCCGCCTACACGTATGACATCACCTATGGCGGAGGCGGCAACCGCAACCTCTCCGTGGGAGACGCCATCTACCACTGCCACCTGTATGCCCATTTCGCGCAGGGCATGTGGGGGCTCTGGCGCACGCACGACGTCTTCGAGGCGGGCACGCCGGACCGCGCGCTCCCGGACGGCGAGCTCGCGGCGGGGACGCCCACGCCCGCGGTCGTGCCGATCCCCGGCGTCGCGCTGGCGCCGATGCCGACCTACGAGCGGACGCCGGTCAGGATGGCCGACGGGAAGACCGTGGAGCGCGACCCGATGCCGGGTTATCCGTTCTACGTCGCCGCGGTCGCGGGGCACCGGCCGTCGCAGCCGCCCCGCGACATGGAGCACGACGGCGGGCTCCCGCGCCACTACATCGCGAACGTGCCGCCGGGAGGCGCGGCGGTCGGCGGCCGCGGCCTCTTCGACGTGCAGCTCTCCAGGGCCGACGTGCAGCTCCTGCCGAAGGACGGCACCCCGTCGGAGGTGGCGGCCGCCAACTTCCACGCGGGCGCGTTCCCGGGCGCCGTGCGCGCGCCGGAGCGCTACGGCTTCCCCGTCAAGGGCTACCCCGCCTTCACGGCGGACGGCAAGCCGGCGCTCTTCCTCGTGAACGGCCAGCCGCCGGCCGCGGGCGCCCCCTTCGCGGACCCGTGCCCGCCAAACGCGCCGGTGCGCACCTACCGCGCGGCCTACGTCCAGACCAACGCCCCGGTGAACCGGGCCGGCTGGCACGACGCGCAGGCGCGCATGATCGTCCTCGAGAAGGACGTCGAGGCCACCCTCGACGGCACGAGGGCGCCGGAGCCGCTGTTCATCCGCGCGCAATCCGGCGAGTGCGTCGTGTTCCACGCGACGAACCTCATCCCGGCGGCGCTCGCGGCGGACGACTTCCAGGTCTTCTCGCCCACCGACGTCATCGGCCAGCACATCCACCTCGTGAAGTTCGACGTCACCTCCTCGGACGGCGGCGCGAACGGCTTCAACTACGAGGACGGGGCCCTCGCGATGGAGGAGGTGGCGGCGCGCATCCAGGCGGCCAACGCGCTCGGCGGGGCCCTCGCCGCCGGCGTCAGGAGCGGCGAGCCCGGGGCGCGCGTGCGGCTCGAGGACCCGACGCGCCACCCGCGCATGACCACGGCGTCGCTCGGGGCGCAGACCACGACACAGCGCTGGTTTGCCGATCCGATCATGAGCGAGGCCGGCCAGGACCGCGCGCTGAGCACGGCCTTCACCCACGATCACTTCTCGGCCTCATCGCACCAGCACCACGGGCTCTACGGCGGCCTCGTCGTCGAGCCGGCCGGCTCGATCTGGCGCGATCCCGAGACCGGAGCGCTCTTCGGCGATCGCAGCGACGGCGGGCCGACGAGCTACCGCGCCGACATCCTGTTTCCGCCGGGCGACCCCCGGAGCCCGTTCCGCGAGTTCAACCTGAGCATCGCCGATTATGGCCCCGTCTACGACGAGTGCGGCCGGCCGGTGAACCCGTCGTCGCAGGCGCCCGCGCCGCTGCCGGTGGCCATCACCCATGGGCCCTCCACCCCCGACGCCATCTCGTGGCGTGACTCGGGCGTCGGGCTCATCAACTACCGGAACGAGCCGATCCCGCTCCGGATCGCAGAGCGCAACTGCAGCACGCGCGCGGTCGTCCAGAAGAGCGGCGACGCCGGCGCCATGCACAACGTCTTCAGCTCGCGTGTCCACGGGGATCCCGCGACGCCGCTGCTCCGCGCGTACGAGGGCGATCGCACGCTGATCCGCCTCACCCAGGGCGCGCAGGCGGAGCAGCACGTGTTCACCGTGCACGGGAAGAAGTGGCTGAACGAGTCGACCGATCCCGACAGCGGCTACGCCAACGGGCAGGTCATCGGCGTCTCGGAGCAGGCGGATCTCGCGCTCGACGCGGCGCCCCTCTTCCGGAAGAACGCGGCGGGCGGCGCGGACTACCTCTATGCGGGGGCGCCGACGGACGATCTCTGGGAGGGGCGGTGGGGCATCCTGCGCGTCCACGGCGAGCGGCAGGCGGATCTCCTGCCGCTCTCGGGCGCGTCGCTGCCGAGGGGCAGGCGCCGGGAGGTCGAGGTGTGCCCGCCGGAGGCGCAGAAGAGGCCGTATGTCGTCCACGCGATCACCGCGAAGGGCAACCTGCCGGACGATCGCCTCACGTACAACGCGACGTACGGGCTCCACGATCCCAACGCCATCCTGTTCGTCCTCGAGGAGGATCTGGCCGCCCTGCGCTCGGGCGCGCGCCCGCCCGAGCCGCTCGTCCTGCGCGCGGCGGCCGGCGAGTGCGTCGAGGTCACGCTCGTCAACGACCTGCCCGAGGAGCTGCCGAAGTCGCCTCACTGGAACTACAACGCTCCCATCGTCGACGGGTTCAACGTCAACCAGGTGAAGCCGTCGAACCGCGTCTCGCTGCACCCGCAGCTCGTGGCGTATGACGTGACGGCGAGCGACGGCGCGAGCGTGGGCCAGAACCCCGATCAGACGGTCGAGCGCGGGAAGCAGCGGACGTACACCTGGTATGCCGGCGACATCTCCGTGACGGCGCGGGGCGACGTCCGCTGGCAGCCCATCGAGCTCGGCGCCGTGAACCTCAAGGACATGGCGGACGTGGTGAACCACCCGATGCACGGCGGGATCGGCGCGCTGATCGTCGAGCCGGAGGGCGCCGTCTGGTACCCGAGCCGGAATTCCCGCGCGGCCGCCCAGGTGAAGTACAGGGACGAGAACGGCTCCGAGATCTGGTTCCGCGAGTTCGTGCTCCTCTACCAGGACGAGGTGCCCTTGCAGTCGGATCAGGAGGCTTTCCACTGCCTCAACCGGGCGCTGGGCTGCGGCCACACCCTCGCGAACGTCGCTGGCCCTCCCGATCCCGACTTCACGGGCCACAAGGCGTTCAACTACCGCGCCGAGCCCATCTGGGCGCGGCTCGGCGCGGGGCCGGACGCGCCGCTCGGCGCCCGCCAGGGCCTCGACGTCAGCGGCGTCTTCAGCTCGGCGGGGCGCGGCGATCCGGCGACGCCGGTCTTCACGGCGGGGCGTTATGACCGCGTGCGCTTCCGGGTGCTGCAGGCCTCGGGGCACCGGCGCCAGCACTCGTTCGGGCTCTCGAACACGGAGTGGGCGTACAACCCGTGGGCGCAAGGCTCGGGATCCCGGTACCAGGGCCGGAACAGCAAGAGCTTCGCCGTGAGCGCGCACAGCGGCATCGGCCCCATGACCGCGTGGACGGTGACTCCCTACTTCAGGTCGGGCGGCATGTTCGAGGTCCCCGGCGATCGCCTCTACATGGACCAGTCGAACGCCATGCTCACCGGCGGGCTCTGGGGCATCTGGCGGGTCACGCCGTGAGCGGGAGGAGGGGCCTGTGATGCGACGGATCTCGATGGACGGCGCCTCGATGGGCGCGCGCGGACTCTGGCTCTCGCTGGCCTGGCTCAGCGCCTCTGCGGCGCTCGGCTGCGGCCGGAGAGAGGCGCTCCCTGCCTCGCAGGACCCGGGGGCCGAGCGGCCGGCGCAGCCGGCGCAGCTCGCGCCGCCGGCGCAGCCCGAGGAGCCGGCGGCTCCCCTGCAGGAGAGCCGGGTCGAGCGCGATGGGCTCTCCATCGCGTTCGCCCTGCGGCCGCTGGATCGCGGCCAGCAGGGCGGGGGGACCGGCCCCGGGGCGGCGCCGGCCGCGGCGGTGGCGGGCTCCGACGTCGTGGCCGAGTTCACCATCACCGACGCGTCCACGGGCGCGCCGGTCCGTGGCCTCACGCCCCTCGGCTGGATGTCGCGCCGCGCCGGGGCGGACGGCGCCGCCGCGGCGAGCTTCTCCGGCGGCGCGCCCGCGGCGAGCCTCGCCAGCGGCGCGGTCGACGCCGCGCCGGACGAGGCGGCGTGCCGGGGGAAGATCCAGAGCTTCATGGCGGGCCTCCTGTCCGTGCGCCCCGAGGTCGACATGAACGCCTACCTCCTCTGGACGCTGAACCAGGACAACTCCCTCTCGGCCATCAACCCGCAGGTCGCCCTCGCCAGGACGCAGCTCCGGAGCGTGGTCAGCCTCGCGGGCCGCGGCGTCTCGTTCGTCATGCACCCCGACCGGGAGAGCCTCTACGTCACGCTCCGGGGCGGGCAGGGCCTCGCCGTTGTCGACACGCGGCGGGGGCTCGTCCGGACGAACGTCCCCGTCGGCCAGGATCCGTCGCGCGTCGTGGTCGCCCCCGACGGGCGCACGGTCTGGGTGGGCAACGACGGCGACGGGACGGTGAGCGTGATCGACGCCCGCTCGACGGACGTCCTAAGGACGCTCCCGGTGGGGCCGGGCCACCACGAGATCGCCTTCACCGGCGGCGGCCGCGCCGCGTGGATCACGAGCCAGCAGGGGGAGTCGGTGGCCGTGGTGGACGGCGAGACGCTCGAGCCGCTCGGCGAGATCGCGGTGGGCGAGGGGGTCGTCTCCATCGCGGCGAGCGATGAAGCGGGCGTGGTCCACGCGGCGAACGCCGCGCGCGGCGAGGTCGTGATCCTCGACGTCGCGCGCCGGGCCGTCGCCGGGCGCGTCGCCCTGAAGCCCGGGCTCGGCGCGCTCCAGTTCGACCCGCGCGGGCGGTTCTCGTTCGCGCTGAACCCGTCCGCGAACGAGGTCGCCGTGCTCGACGGCGCGACGGGCGCGGTGGCGCACACGCTCACCGGGCTGGCCGCGCCGGACGCTGTCACCTTCACCGGCGCCTTTGCCTACATCCGCAACCGGGGCGCCGCGCGGGTCTCGCTCGTCGACCGGTCGGCCCTCGGCGGCCCGGCGACCCCGCCCCTCGTCGACATCGCGGTCGGCCAGGGCCCGCCTCTCGCCGCCGCGGCGCCGCCAGGGCCGGCCGCGCTCGCCACGCCCATCGCGCCCCTGCCCGAGGGCAACGGCGCCCTCGTCGCGAGCCCGGCCGACAAGGCGCTCTACGTCTACGTGGAGGGCATGATGGCCCCGATCGGCACCTTGCCGAGCTACGGCCGCGAGCCGCGATCGATCCTCGTCGAGGACAGGTCGCTCAAGGAGGTGCGCCCGGGCGTGTATGCGACCACGGTGCGCCTCGGCGAGGGGGGGCTCTACGACGTCGAGCTCCTCCTCGACCGCCCGCGGACGGGGGTGTGCCTCGAGGCGACCGTGGCGCCCGCGCGCTGCGCCCCGGGCGACGGCGAGGCCGACGCGTCCGGCTGCGGGGGCGATCCCGTGAAGGACATCGCGATCGCGCCGCTCTTCGAGCCCGACCAGCGGCTCGCGGCGGGCGAGCCCGCGACGCTGCGCTTCCGCGCGACCGCGGGCGAAGGGGGCCCTCCGCTCGACGCGCTCGACGCGGAAGACATCGAGGTGATGGTCGTCCGGTTCCCGGCCGGGTACCGCTTCCGCGGCGCGCCGCGGGCCGAGGGGGACGGCACGTTCTCCGTCGCGTTCACCCCGCCCGCGCCGGGCCAGTACCGCTTCCTCGCCGCCGTCCCTGGGCGCGGGGCGCCTGTCGGCGCGCTCCCGTTCGTCCCGCTGCGCGTCTCCGCGCGCGGCGCCGGCGCGCAGCGCGGAGGTGCGCGATGAGGCCCGGGGCGGCCCTCGCCGCGGCGGCCCTCGCGCTCGCGATCTGCTCGTCCGCGCGCTTCACGCCCGCGGAGGGCAAGGCGCCGCGCGTGGAGCGGATGAAGATCGGCGGCGTCTCCCGGGAGGACGACGCCGCCGCGGCGCGGTACTTCACCAACACCGAGCTCGTCGACCAGCACGGCCGCGCGCACCGCTTCTACGACGGGCTGCTGCGGGGCCGGAAGGTGCTCATCAACTTCGCCTTCACCTCGTGCAAGGGCGTCTGCCCCACGATGACGGCGAACCTCGCGCGCGTGCAGGCGCTGCTGCGGGCGCGCGGGCAGGCGGTGACGATGTTGACGATCACGGTCGACCCGGAGAACGACACGCCGGCCGCGCTGAAGGAGTACGCCGCGAAGTTCAAGGCGGGCGAGGGCTGGTACTTCCTGACCGGCACGCCCGAGAACGTCGCCACGGTGCTGAAGCGCCTCGGCGGCCAGGTGAAGCGGCCCGACGAGCACACGATGACGCTGCTCGTCGGCGACACGTCGACCGGCATGTGGCTGAAGGCGTTCGCCACCGAGGAGCCCGAGGCGCTCGCGCGCGCCGTCCAGCACCTCAACGACCCACGGTGAGGCCGACATGCGTTTCCTGTCGCTCGGTGCATTGAAAGCGCTGGTCGTTCTCCTCGCCGGCGCGCTCGCCGCGGCCTCGTGCGGCCGCGGGAGCGCGCCTCCCGGCGAGCACGCCGCCCCCGCTCCCGCGGGGCCGCCTGGGCATGCTCTGGACGTCTCCGCGGCCGCGGGGCCGCCTGGGCTCTCCGCGGACGGCGCGGCGGAGGTGCGCGCCTCGCCGGCGACGGGCGTCGAGGTGCTGGACGAGGAGCTCGTGGATCAGGACGGCCGCCCCGTCCGTCTGCGCGAGCTCGCCAGGGGCCGGGTGCTCGCCGTCAATTTCATCTTCACGACCTGCACGACGATCTGCTCGCCGATGACGGCCATCTTCGGCCGGCTCCAGGCCGAGCTCGGCGGCGCGCTGGACCGGGACGTGCGGCTCGTCTCGATCTCGCTGGACCCCGCGATGGACACGCCGGAGCGGCTGAACGCGTACGCCGAGAAGTTCGGCCGGCGGAAGGGCTGGTCGTTCCTGACGGGGCGGCGCGAGCGCGTGAACCGCGTGCTGGACGCGCTCGGAGGGCGCGCGCCGATCAAGGAGCGGCACGCGCCGATCACGCTCATCGGGCGCGAGGCGGAGGGCCGCTGGACGCGGGTCGAGGGCATCGCGCCGCCGGGGCGCCTCGCGGACGAGGTCCGGGCGTTCCTTTCGCCGCGAGGGGCTGCGGCGCGGAGCGCGGGCGGTGGCTAGGGCGAGGGCCCGTTCTGGCAGGGGGCGGCTCGGCCTCCTGGCGGCGGTGCCGGCGGTGGCGCTCTGCGCGGTCGCGGCGTGGGCGCTCGGCCGTGATGAGGGAGCGCCCCGGGCGTACGCGCCTGCGGCGGGCGAGGTGGCGTCGTGCGAGGATCTCTCGCCGGCCGCCCGGCGCGGCAAGCGCATCTACCAGCGCGGCGCGACCGAGGACGGCCGGGCCATCGAGGGCGCGATCGCCGGCGGCGCCGCGGCGCTCTCCGGCCGAGAGGCCGCCTGCGCGGGCTGCCACGGCCCCAGCGGGGAGGGGACGACCGAGGGGGGCGTCACGGCACCGCCGCTCGCGGCCGAGCGGCGCCTGGCGGCCAGCGGCGAGCGGGGTGGGGGAGCAGGGCGGGGGAGCGGGACAGGCGAGGGGGCGATGACCGCCGCCGCGCTGGTGACGGCGATCCGCGAGGGGCGAGGGCCCGCGGGGCAGCGGCTGAGCCCGGTGATGCCGCGGTACCGCCTGGCAGAGGCGGATCTGTCGGATCTCGTTGACTATCTGGGTTGTGTCGGCCGGGATCTGGACCCTGGCGTCACGGCGGGCTCAGTGGCCTTGGGCGCCGCGCTGCCGCTGACCGGGCCGGAGGCGCCGATGGGCGCGGCCGCGCGCGACGTGCTGATGGCGGCGTTCGCCGAGGTGAACGCGCGGGGCGGCCTCTACCGGCGGAGGCTCGAGCTGCGCGTGGAGGACAGCGCCGGGCCGGCGGGCGATGCCGGGGCGACGGCGCGCCTCCTGGACCGGGGCGTGCTGGCGCTGGTGGGGAGCGCCTTCGACGGGGATCCGGCGCTGCGGGCGCGCCTCTCGGAGGAGCGGGCGCCGCTCGTGGGGCCCTTGGCGCTGGCGGGCGCACCCGGGTTGGCTGGCGGGGCGGGCGCACCCGGGTTGGCCGGCGGCGCCCCTGGCCGCGCGCGGGATGTCGCGGCAGGGGCCGACGACATGGTGTTCCGAGTGCTGCCGGGGCCCGACGTGCTGGCCCGCGTGGCGATCAAGCACCTCGCCCGCGCTCGTGCGACCGCGGGTGCGCTTGCGCTCGTCGTGCACACGCGCGACCGCGCCGGCGAGGCCTGGGCGTCAGGCGCGCGCGCGGAGGCTGCTCACCGCGATCTTCCTGCGCCGCCAGTGCTCTCCTTCGAGCCAGGCCACCTCTCGCCGCGCGGCGTGGCCGGCGCGGTGCGGGCGCACGGGGCGCGGGCGGTGCTCTTCTGGGGCCCCGGCGCGGACCTCGCGAGCGTCAAGGCGGCGCTGGAAGACGCGGGATCGGCCGCGCCGATCTACGCCTCGCTGGGATCGCTCGCCGGAAGTGCCGGGGCGCCGTCCCGCGAGCTCGCCGGCCGCGCGCTGTTCCTGTACCCAGGCTCCCTGGGCGAGCGGGAGCGGGCATCAGAGGACGCGCTGGAGGCGTTCCTGCGCCGGGCGGGCGTGGCGCCGGGGCCGCTCGGGGTCCAGGCGAGCGCCTACGTCGCGGCGCAGATCGCGATCGAGGCGCTGAAGCGCGCCGGCGCCCACGCGACACGAGAGGGGCTGATCGCGGCGCTCGAGCGGCTGCGAGACTTCGACGCGGGCCCGGCGCCGCCCGTGACCTTCGCCCGGAACCGCCGGACCGGCGTCCTCGGAGCGAGCGTCTTCCGGATGGATCCGACGTCCGACACCGCCGTGCGAGCGTCGGAGTGGATCGATGTGGTCCCGTAGGGCGGGGCCATTCCGACCTCGGTCCTCCCTGCCCACGCACCGTGCTCTCGTGACCAGGGCGAGTGCAGCCATCGCGCGCGCGTCCTCGCTCGAGCCGATGAGCTAAGCGACCCAAAGTGATGGGGGCCTCCCCGGGCTGGTTCCCCATGCGGGGTCGCGCTAGGCTCGGCGCCATGGGTGATCCCGCCGCGATGCGGAACATGAGCGCCGCGGAGTACCTGGCGTGGGAGCGGAGCCAGCCTGCGAAGCACGAGTACCATCTCGGCGAGGTGTTCGCGATGGCGGGTGGCAGCCCTCGGCATAACTTGCTGTCAGGCGCCATGATCGCGGAGCTTCGAGCGGCCGTTCGCGGCAAGGGGTGCCACGTGCTGACGTCCGATCAGCGGATCTCGGCCGAGCAAGGGCAGCGCTACGTTTATGCGGACTCGGTCGTGGTGTGCGGCCCCATGGACACGGAACCTGGCACGAGCGATGTCCTCACGAACCCGTGCATCCTTGTCGAGGTCCTCTCGCAGAGCACCGAGCCGTACGACCGCGGCAAGAAGTGGGCGGCGTACCAGCGCCTCGCCTCGCTGACCGACTACGTGCTCGTTTCGCAGACGTCTGCGCGGGTCGAGCACTATCGTCGCGAGGCGGATGGCTCCTGGCGCTACCGGGTGCTGGAGGCCGGCGACACACTGACGCTGGCGAACGGCGCTACCATCTCGATCGACGCGGTGTACGAAGGCGCGTTCGAGCTCACCGGCGACTGACGTGGGCGGAGGCCGCGCGCCGATATTCGCCACGAGGCCGGCCTATCGGTAGCGGACTCCAACGTGATCGGCGCTCTCGCGGTGCCTTTGTCTCCGCGTCCCGGGGCCGCGGTCCGTCACCGCTGCCGCTCCTCCTCGTCCTCGTCGAACAGCGTGCCTACCTTCAGCACGATCGCATCGAAAGGCTCGGGCCTGACCCGATCCTCCCGCTCGGCCGCCAGCACCAGCAGATATCCCTCTGTCGTCCACCGGTAGACCATGAGCGTCTCCGTCTCGGGGTCGACGATCCAGTAGTGGGGCACCTTGCAGCGCTGGTACGTTCGAAGCTTCTTGAACAGATCGTTGCGGCTGTTCGACGGCGATAGCACCTCACATACCCAGTCCGGCCGTACCCGGATGGGCACCTCGCGAGGCAGCTCCGGCAAGCGCTCGCGCAGCCACCCCGTCACATCGGGACGGTAGACCTCATGGGTTTCCAGCTCGACCTCGACCTCGGTTGCGAACCATAAGCCTCCGGGCCAGCGGCCGCCGGGCCGCCGGTCATAGGGTCCGCTGATCCGGCTCCCGATCCGCAGCTGGGCGCGCCCGTGCGGGCCGCTCGGCATGGCCTTGCGAACGAGCTCGCCACCGATGACCTCGTGGAAACGCTCGCGCTCGGGGATGGCCAACAGATCGTCCGCGGTGGCGAGGCGACGGGCGGAAGCGGCTCCGGACATGCCCGCAGGATAGCGCTGGCGGCTCTCGAGGGCACCACAGGCGTCGCCGACGCGTCACTGCGACCGACCAGAAGGCGAGGGTGCCCGCCCCTGACGAGCTCGCCGGGGAAGCTCGCCGCAGTCCTACGGGAGCCAGCTCGACGCGTGCTCGCGCGCGAACTCGGCGAAGGAGCGCGGCCGAGCGCCGGTCACGTCGAGCACCGCATCGCTCCGCTTCGGCCGGCGGCGACGAGGACGGCGTAGTCATGGGCGCTCTTCGATACCGCTTCGTTCGGATGCACGCATACGAGCCCGCGCCAGTCGGCGGGCGCCTGATCGTCGATGAGGATGTTGGGCTTGGGGAGGAAGCCCATGAAGCAACGCTCGATGCCAAGTTCACGCGCGGAGTTTTCGGCGTAGTCGGCGCCACCCGTGCTCCAGCAATACAGCATGAATCCTTCTTCATGGAGCTGGCGCACGTGTTCGACGACCGCCGGCATCGGGATCCGTTTCGAACCGAAGGAACGGACGAGCGTATCGTCGACGTCGACATAGGCCACGAGGTGTTTTGCGTTCATGACAACCTTCCGTCTAGCCCGTGACGCACGCGAGCGTCAAGGTGCTTCCCTGGAACGGCCAGAACATGCGTGAGCTCGTCTAACGGCCCAGGCTTCGGCCGTGCGAAGGGCGGTCTGAGGCAGAGCAAGAGAGAGAGTACACAGGGAGGCGGGGAGGCGGGGAGGCGAGAGAGTACACAGGGGGACGGGAAGGCGAGGGATGTATCAAGACCAAGGTGGAGAGGCGAGAGGTGGAGACCATCAACCTGATGGTTCGAAGGACTGAGCCCCATCCCCCACCTCCCCGCCTCCCGGCAGGTGCCCCCAGCGCTTCGAGCTCACCAGGGTCGCTCGTCAGGACTGGCAGGATCGCGCTGTCATCCGCCGGAGAGCCGCGCCGCGAGCTTGCCAAGCGCCTCCGGGGTGCCGCGGACCGTGACGGAGACCGCGTCGCCGTACTCCTCCCGGACCACCTGGAGCCGATCGCGCAGCTCGGCGAGCACGCCGTGACGATCGTAGGGAATCGAGACGGTCTGCTCGACGAGGTGCTGCGCGAAGAAGGTCTCGATCCGCGCCCGGAGCGCGTCGCCGTCCCGGTGATCGAGGGCGCTCATCAGGAGCGCGCCCGGGTGCTCGCGGGCGAGCGCGTCGCGCTCCTCGCGCCCCAGGCGGTCCGCCTTGTTGAGCAGGAGCAGCGCCGGCGTCTCCGCGGCGCCGATGTCCGCGAGGACCTGCTCCGTCACGCGGATCTGCGAGCGGAACGCCGGATCGGCGGCGTCGACCACGTGGAGCAGGAGCCACGCTTCCCGCGCCTCGGAGAGCGTCGAGTGGAACGAGGCGACCAGCGCATGGGGCAGCCGGTGGATGAACCCCACGGTGTCGGCGACGAGCACGGCCGGCGTCGCCGGCGGCGAGAGCTGGCGCACCGTCGTGCCGAGCGTGGCGAAGGGCCTGTCCTCGACGAGGACGTCGCTGCCCGTCAGCTGGCGCATGATCGACGATTTGCCCGCGTTGGTGTAGCCGACGAGCGCCACCCGGAAGCTGTCTGCGCGGGCGAGGCGGCGCTGCTCGGCGCTCGCCTTGAGCTGCTCGAGCTCCCTGCGCGCCGCGGCCATCCGGTCCCGGGCGCGCTGCTTGGCGAGCTCGACGTTCGTGTGGCCGCGGGAGGCGCGGCCGCCGCCGCCTTCGCGATCGCCGAGCGTGTGATCGTCGCGGATCCGCGGGAGCTCGTACTCGATCCGGGCGAGCTCGATCTCGAGCCTCGCCTCGCGGGTGCGGGCCCTCGACTCGAACACGCGCAGGATGACGGCGGTCCGATCGAGCACATCGACGCCGAGCGCCGCCTGCAGGTTCCGCAGCTGGCCGGGGCTGAGCTCGTCGTCGGCGACGACGACGAGGCGCTCCGCCGGCTGGGACGCCGCGCGGTCGGCCCGGCGCGCGTCCGGTCCCCTCGGGACCTCGCCTGTGCCGCCCGTGAGGGCGGCGAGCTCGCGGAGCTTCCCCTCGCCGAGATACGCTGGGGACGAGCGCACGCTCCTCTTCTGGACGACCTCCGCGACGGCGGTGATGTCGAGGCCGAGCAGCAGCTGCTTGAGCTCGGCGAGCGATCGATGAGTATCGGCCTCTGCGGCCTCCGGGAGCTGAACGGCGATGACGATCGCCTTGTGAACAGGGGAATTGCGGCACGCGCGGGTTGAGCGCTTCGATGCAGGCATGACACGACCTCCGGCGAACACGTCCGAGGAGGTCGTCGAGCGCTGAGCAGGAGCAGATGGCGGCGAGGGCTACCCGATGGCGCTCCCCCGCGTCTGCGCGCGCATCACGCCCCCGACCTCCGACAAGGGTTCAGGGACGGGTCGACAGCGCGGCAGACCACCGCGCCTGCGCGGAACGCGCGGGGCGCGGCGTGGGACGCGCTGTCCTGCTCAGCGCAGCCGGAGGGAGGCGGTGGCCATGAGCTGAACCTATCGTATCCGGTGACCAGGGACAACCGGCGAGCGCGCCCGCCGCACCAGCTCGGATTGTCCTCCACGATGAAGTCGAACAGCGCCGTTCCGGTCCTGGTCTGGAGGTCGCGCTTCAGCTCCTCGATCGCCGCCTGGATGCGCTCGAGCAAACCCGCGACGATCGCCGGGTCTTCCTCGACCTGCGCGTCGACGTGGGGTCGGTCACCCCGGCTGCGTCCGCCTCCGGCTTGCCTTCGCCCCTCCCGCTCGGTAGCGTCGGTCCCGGGTAGATTTTGGTGCCGGCCCCGATCGTCGTCGACATCGCGTCGGGCCCTGCCGTGCATGGCGAGCTCCCGGCGCTCCTCGTCGAGGCGTGCTCCCGCGCCGCCGGCGGCGGCGGGTGCGCGCTCGGCGACCCGACGCGCGCCGGGACCCCGGTCCGGGCGCTCGCCGTCGTCTGGCTGGACGGCCCGGACTACCGCCGCCTGCGGGTCGACGTCGCCTCCGTCGGCGCCCCGGAAGGCACGCTGTCGTCGCGCGAGATCGAGTTCCGCGAGGAGGATCCGCTGCCCGACCGCTACCGCACCGCGGGGCTCCTGGTCGCGGCCCTGGCGTCGGAGCGCGCCGGCGCCCCGGCGCCGCCCGAGCCGACCGGCGCGGCGGCGGCCGACATCGAGCCGGCGGTCGCCGCCGCGCCGCCGCCGCGCCCGCTGGGCTGGTTCCTCGCCGCCGGCGGGCTCGTCGGCAACGGGCTCGATAGCGGCCCCGCCGGCGCCGCGGGCCCCGCCCGCGCCGGCGCCTGGGTCATGGCCACGGCGCTCGACCGGCGCTCGGGGTTCTTCGGGACGCTCTCGGCGTCCTATGCCACGGCCCTGCGCGAGCCGGCCCCGGGGCTGTCCGTCCAGTGGCTCGCGCTCGGGGGCGGCGGCGGCATCGCCGCGCCCATCGTGCCGCTCGACGCGCTCGTCCGGGCGAGGATCGAGGCCGCCGCCGACTGGGTGATCGCCTCCCCGGTCGACCCGAAGAAGCCCGAAGAGACAGGGCACGCGTGGACCCTCGGGACCCGCACGGCGATCGACGTCGTATGGCCGGCCGAGGGCAGCGTGGCCCTCTTCGGGAGCGCCGAGGCGTTCGTGCGGATCCACCAGACCGACCTCCGCGTCCGCCCGAAGCCCGAGGCGGCGCTGCCGAAGGGCGGCGTCACGGGGATGCTGGGGGTGCAGCTGCGCCTGCGCTGATTCCGCGTGTCGGAGACCTCGCCAGAGAAACCGGCGGATGGCGAGCGGTCGCCGAAAACTCAAGCGCGCCGCCGTGGGCGAGCGCATCTGCACCGAGTCGGAGTGGACGCTGGCCTGTGAGGGCCCCGAGCTCAAGCCGTTCCCCTCCGGGTACTCCCGCGATGCAACGAAGTGCAACGGTATCCACCTCGCAACCAGCGCCGCCCGAAGATCGACACGCACGACGAGGGCTCTACTAGTATTTCCTGAGCCTCCGCTGCTGCGCTGAGCCCGACGGCAAGGCCACCGACCCACGGACGCCGCGCCGGAGCCGGCGAGCCAACCTGCTCGCGCGCCGGTCCACCGCGGTGATCCCTCACATCGCCGACCCGCTCTACCGGGGCCGCGGTCACCAAACGCGGCGGCGGCCCCGCCACGATCAGCACCCGCACCCCCCACGCGGGCAACCTCGCCGTCGCGATCCACACGGCGACGGAGGACGCGGGGATACGGCGCAGCGCCGAGGAGATGAGGAAGCGAACCCGGCAGGAGGACGGAGCGGGGAGGACGGCGGAGCTGATCGAGCTCCATCCGCAACGTCAGCGGGTGCGCACGTGCTGCAACGCCCACGCAAACGGTGCATGCGCTCCAGGGTCGCCGGAACGTGCAATGGCAGAGCAGCAGCGATGGCACGCCCGTTGCGATTAGCTTGCCGATAGGAGAAGCATGATGAATCCATCAAATAATACCCGGTTGAGCCTGGTCACCGGAGCCACCGCAATCGTCATGCTCTCGGCGTGCGCCGTACCGCAGACACCGGTGTACGATCCAGACCGGATGGCGGGCTACCGCTTCTGCCAGGAACTCTCCGACCGCGGGGAGGACCTCTCCACGTTACAGAGCTCCATCGGCTGGGGTCTTGCCATTGGCGCGATCGGCGCGATCACGACCGGCACCATCCTGACAGCCGTCAACTCCGCCGAAGATGGTAGTACGACGGGCCGTATTGCAGGGATGAGCCTCACCACGGGCGGCGTGGCGCTGGTGCCGCTGGCCTACGGAGCGTTTGCACGGGCGGATGCCGGGACGAGGATGGGGGTCGCCGCCGACATGTCTCTTAGCCAGAAACTCCATGACAGGGATGCATACGACGCATGCGTCGCAGCAAAGGCGGACTGGCTGGGCACACGCAGCGACTCGAACGCGTTCGCACTCCAAGCTCTCACGAGAGCCAAGGAGATTGAGAGCAGGGATAACGGTGATAATCCAAGAGTCGAGAACTCAGAGAGTACGGCCGAGGCCGACAAAATTGGAGCAGAGGCCGCCCGGGCGAACGCAGACGCAGATGCAGATGCAGACAAGTTGAAGGACAAGACCCCAGGGATCAAAGCCCAAGCCGAAATCCCCCAGCAGGGAGCTGCTCCGCCGAAGTCCAACCCGCAGAAGGGTCAATGAACGCTCAGCATGCGTAGGGAGGACTGTCGGTCGTTGGCGGGAAATCTTGACAGGTCGGAATGGCTTTGCGCGGGCTATCCTCTTCATCGACGAGCAGCGCCGATGACGGCTGGCGCACCCGTGGCTGGTCGAGGAAGCGTCCTCGCCATTGGCACCGGCGCCGCCGGTCCCCGTGATGGCAGATCCGCCGCCGGTCCCCGTGACGGCGGGTCCGCCGCCGATACCGCCCGAGGTGTCGTAGGGGGCGAGCTAGACGGAGCCGCGGGCGGCGAGGGAGGCGACGAGAGCAACGACATAGAGGAAAGAAGCGATGATGGATCGGGGCATAGGATCCTCCGTCCGCCGGAGATGTCCGCCAGACGGAGGAACTATGGGAGCGGGCGGCGGGGGTGCTCCTTGATCATGCTCAAAGAGCCCTGGGGAGGCCGGGCGGCTCAGATCACCTCTTCGTGCGCCCCGAGCTGGCCCGCGATGAGCTCCGCATACAGGCCCTGCTGCGCGAGCAGCTCGGCGTGTGTCCCCCGCTCGACGAGCCTGCCCTGGTCCATGACCAGGATGACGTCCGCGTCCCGGATCGTGCTCAGCCGATGGGCGATGACGATGCGCGTGCAGCGGAGGCTCGCGAGCTGCTCTTGCACCTTGCGCTCGGTGATTGCGTCGAGCGCGCTCGTGGCCTCGTCGAGCAGCAGGATGGCCGGCTCGCGGACGAGCGCGCGCGCGAGCGCGACGCGCTGCCGCTGACCGCCGGAGAGCGACCCGCCCCCGTCGAGCAGGAGCGTCTCGTAACCCATCGGCATCTCCGCGATCTCGTCGTGGATCTGCGCCCGCTCCGCCGCGCGCTGGACCGCCTCGAAGGGCAGGTCCGGATCGGAGAAGGCGATGTTGTCCCTGATCGAGGTGCCGAACAGATAAGGGCGCTGGGAGACGATGCCGAGCTGCCGCCGGACCGAGCGCAGCTCGAGCTCGCGCAGGTTGGCGCCGTCGTAGAGGACCCGGCCCGAGGAGGGCACGTAGAGGCCCAGGAGGAGGCTCGCCAGCGTCGATTTGCCCGACCCGGAGCGCCCCACGATGGCGACGAGCTGGCCGGGGGCCACGCGCACCGAGACGTCGTCGACGACGAGCGGCTCGAGCGGCCCGTAGCGGAACGACACCCGATCGAGCTCGATGGCGCCGCGGAGCTGGTGTGGCGCGCGCGCGGCGGTCGGCTCCTGCTCGACCGGCGCCCGGATCACCTCGTCGATGCGCTCAGCGTAGCCATCCAGGAGCTGGAGTTGTGCGGCGGTGGCGACGAGGCTCGACAGCGGGTTGAGCAGGCCGACGGCGAAGGTGTTGAGGGCCAGCATCGATCCGAGCGAGAGCGCGCCGCTCAGGACCTGGCTGGCGCCGATCAAAAGGACGATGAGCGGCGCGCCCATGCTCACCGTGGCGCTCACCGACTCGGACAGGGCGCTGAGCCGGCCGCTCCGCAACGAGGTGTTGAGGACCTCGACGAAGAGGTCCGACCAGTGGACCTCGGCCCGCTGCTCGCATCCCATGCCCTTGAGCGTCTCCATCCCCGCGAGCATCTCGATCTGATAGCCCTGGAGGCGCGCCTGCTTCGTGAGCAAGGTGGCGTTGATCTCCTTCTGCTTCGGGCGCACCAGCAGCACGGCCGCGATCTGGAGCGCGCCGAGCGCGATCACGACGGCGCCCAGCGTGGCGCTCACCAGGAGCAAGAGGACCAGGTACAGGAGGACCATCGCTCCATCGAGCAGCGCCGAGAGGACGCCGGCGGTGAGGATCTCGCGGATGGTCGTGTTGCTGTTCAACCGCATCATGAGATCGCCCGCAGATCTTCGCTGAAAGAAGGCGTAGGGGAGCGAGATGAGGTGGTCGAGGAAGCTCGCGGTCATCCTTGCGTCGAAGACCGCGCGGAGCTTCAGGAGCAGGTGCGAGCGGACCATCGACGCGAGGAAATGAAAGCAAACGATCGAGGCCAGCCCGGCGGATACGACGAGCAGCAGGTGGCGATCGGCCCGGGGCACGACGCGGTCGACGACGGCGCCGGTGAGCAGGGGAAAGGCGAGCGCGAGCAGCTGGAGGAAAAAGGAGGTGGTGAAGATGCGCGCCCAGCTGCCGGAGGCGAGGAGCACCTGGTGGACCGGGCGGCGGCCCTTCGCCGCGGCGCCCGGCTCGAACCGCTCCGAAGGCTCGAAGACGAGCGCGACGCCGGTGAAGAGGCGGCTCACCTCCTCGAGCGGCACCCGGCGGCCGCCCACCGCGGGATCCACGATGTCCACCCCGCGCCCGACGAGCCGCTCGAACACGACGAAGTGGTTGAAGTCCCAGTGCAGGATCGCCCCCGGGGCGAGGTGCGCGAGCGCCTCGAGCTTCAGCTTCACCGCGCGGGCGCGGAGCCCGAAGTGCTGCGCGGCCTGGACGATCTTCCGCGCGGTCGTGCCGTCGCGCCCGGCCGCGAGGACCCCTCGCACATCGTCGCGGGCCACGCTCTTTCCGAGATAGGCGAGCACCATCGCGAGGCAGGCCACACCGCACTCGGTGTCGGTCAGCTGCTGCACGAACGGGATCCGCCTGGGTCGCGCGGTCATCCGGAGCCGCTTGAAGGCCGGCAGCCGGGCCACGAGCCCGCCGGCGTCGCCGGCAGTGCTCATCGGCCGCCTCCGTCGAGCAGGCGGAGCCCGGGGATCAGCGCGACGAGGAGGCTCTCGGAGCGCACCTTCGCCTCGGCGACGCCGCTCATCCCTGGATAGAAGTCGAGCGACCGCCGGTCTACACGGAAGCTGCCGGAGGGGAGGCACGCCTCGACGAGCACGACGGGGCCGTCGGTCTTCACCGTATCGGCGATGGGCTGGCGCAGCGACCGGCGCACCTCGCCCGGGCCGATGAGCTCGGTGCCCACGGACGCAATCTCGAGATCGAGGTAGGCGTAGCTGTACCCGGTCACCTCGAAGCGGAGCGGCATCCCCGGGCGGAGCTGCGGGCGGTACTGGCCCGGCAGCATGGCCACGACCGAGCCGCGCGCGTCGTCCCCGAGCAGCGTGAGCACCACATCCCCCGCCTCGAGGCGCTGTCCGCTGCGGATGCGGAGATCGCCGGCGCGCCCCGCGTGCGGCGCGCGGATCGTCTTCTCCTCGAGCTTCACGGCGGCGAGCTCTCGCTCCGGGCGCAGCGACGCGAACGCCTGCCGGGCGGCCTGGTCGGCCGGGTCGCGGAGCAGCTTGACGAGCTGGAGGTCGAGCTCGCGCTGGAGACGGTCGAGCTCGGCCGACTCGCGCGCGGCCTCGAGGCGGACGAGCGGCTGTCCTGCCTCGACGCGCTGTCCGGCGCGGACCTCGATCGCGCTCACCGAGCCGGCCACGGCGGCGGTCACATCGCTCCGGCCGGCGATCTGGACGACGGCGGGCCCGCTCGCGATCTGGTGGACCTGGGCGGCGGCGCAGAGCAGGAGCGCGGCGGCGAAGGCGAGCAGCACGAGCCAGTACGCCCAGCCGGTCCAGGGGGAGGCGAGGGCGAGCACCTCGCCCTCGGCGCTCCTGCCGGCCGCGATGAACTCGAGCGCCTCGGGGCGGAAGATCCTGGCGGCGCGGCTCACGGCGCGTCCTCGGCTGGCCAGACGCGCGTCATCTCGCCGGCCACGAGCAGCTCGCGCGGCGCGTCGCCGGGCTCGATGCGCGCCTCGACCACGAGGGCCCGCGACAGGGCGTCGATCTCCGGAGCCATCGTCTCGACGGTGCCGCGGAGCTCGAGGCCGCCGGCGCGGACGCGGACGCTGGCGCCCTCGTCCACCTCGCCCCGGTGCTCCTCCGGGACGGCGAAGCGGACGAGCAGCCCGTCGTCGCTGATGAGCCGCAGGATGGGCATCGTGGTGTTGACGCTCTCGCCCGGCTCGGCGTAGCGGGCCACGACCCGGCCGGCGAAGGGGGCGCGGATCTCCGCGTCTGCCTCCGCGCCCCGGAGGGCCGCTGCGGCGACGGCGGTGTCGGAGCGGAGGGTCCGGAGATCGAGGGTCGCGAGGAGATCCCCGGCGGCGACCCGATCGCCGAGGCGCACGTGCACGGCGCGGAGGCGTCCGTCGTTGCGCGCGGCGAGGTTGACCGATCGATGCGAGAGGAGGACGCCGACGAAGCCGCGATGAGCGAGCCGCGGCCTCTCGCTGGTATCCCTGGGAGATACGGTGCTGGCCGGGGTGGCCGGCAGGGCCGCTGCGCGGAAGGCGCCGAGATGCGGCTGGAGGGCTGCGACGTCCGGCGCGCGCAGGCCGGCCAGGGCGAGCGCGCCGGCGAGCGGGACCGAGAGGGCAGCGCCGGCGATGACGAGCTGCTGTTTCCTGTAGGGCCAGAGCATCGTGGCCGGGGCTGCAACGCATGTGCCGGCGTGCGCGCGCTGGAGAGCGCCAGTCGTGGAGGGCGCTGAGCTCATGAGTTGCTCAATTGCGCAACGGGTTGCTCACGTTCACGGATGACGCCGCGCTCGGCCGGCCAGAGCGCCCGCGGGTGTAAGCCGGCCTGCTGGGCCCTGCGAATACGGGGATCTGCGGCGCGCGGCGCGAGCTTCGATCGCTGGCACACGGCTCGCTAGGGGCGCCGCCGCCGGGTCGAGGTGACCCGGCAGAAAGGGAACAACCATGATGGACAAGTCGATTGGAGCGGCCGAAGAGGCTGTGATGGAAGCTGAAGAGGACGTCGTGGAGCTCCAGCTCGAGCTCGACGATCTCGACGTCGTGGCCGGCGGGGCGCGGCCGCCGACATGCGCCAAATGCTATTTTAGCTTCTACGGCTTCAAACCCCGGTGAAACGCGGTATCCCGGCGCCGCCAGGCTCTCCCGGGCCTGGCGGCGCCGGGAGCTGGAACGACCCTGCTGGTCGAACGGCACATCGCACTCAGGAGATTGCCCATGCAGAAGGACAACCCAGTGTCGCTGGAGGACATCGAGGGAACGCTGGCCGAGAGCCGCCCCTTCGGTGATTGCGACTATATCCATCGGTGCACGTGGCGCCATCTCGAGCGCCGGATCGAGATGTTGAAGGAGCAGGTCCCGTCGGCCGGGGCGCTGCTCGACGCCGTCCGCGGCGCGAGCCTGGAGCGCCGGTACCGCGTGCTCGGCGACGCGGCGGTCCGCGGCGCCGTCCACGGCGCGCTCGCTCACTACAAGCTCGATATCGAACATCCTCGCGCAGACGATCTCGATGCGGTGTTCCGCGACGCCCTCCCGTTCCTCGCCGTGCAGCGGGGCGACACGCCGTTCGGCGCTGCCGACCGCGGCGCCAGGCGGCTCGGCGAGGCGCATCACCATGGCTGGATTCACGGCGGGAAGCTCGAGGACACGAGCATGACTCGGAGCTTCACCGCGCTCTGGGAGAGCGCACGTACGGACGTCGTGCCCAAGGAGCCTACCGAGCGGGAGCAGCTCGCCCTGCGGGACGGCGTGAGGCTCCTCGAAGCGCTCCTGCCGCGGCTCGCGCGCAGCGCGCTCGCGCATACCCACTGGGTCGTGGTGGCCGATGCGCTGCAGTCCTCCGTGCCTTGGTCGGCCGGTTTCTCCTCGATGACGGCTCCTGGCATCTTCGGGGTCATCTGTCTTTCTCCGCGAACCCTGAAGACGGCCTGGTCGGTTGCCGAATACCTTCTTCACGAGTCCTTGCACCTGAAGTTTATGGACATCGAGCAGACGCACTCGATGCTGCGGCCAGGCTACCGAGTCGACAGCTCTCCGATCATCCGCCCCGCCTGGCACCGGATCGAGCCGGACGGGTTGCATGACTGGCGCGTGCACCGGTGCCTCACGGTCATGCACGTCTACACGGCGCTGGCGCTCTTCTTCCGCGCCGTGGAGCAGCGCGCCGCGGAGCTCGAGGGCGCATTCGGCCCGCTCGGCGGCCTCGATCCCGTGCTCGAGGCGCGGCGCTCGTTCGACAGGGCCCGCTTCCTCGGCCGCGAGCTCGAGCGGCACGAGGGCGAGCTCGGCGCTGCAGGGAAGAGGTTCGTCGCATGGCTGAGGCAGACCCTGGACGCGTTCGATCCATGCCCTGCGCCGGAGGACTCCGATGCCCACCTTCTGCTCGATCTGTACGACCGAGAGGCCGCGAGCCTCCGGAATGAGCTCGCCGCACGGGGAGCTCCGCCGCCCTCCGTCGCTCGACTCGTGGACGCCATCACGGTGCGGGACGTGGCGAAGGCGCGGGAGGTGCTCGCGGCGCTCGGCGAGGAGCCGCCTGTCCGGCCTCGCGTTCCCGAAGAAAACCTCCCTCCGGCGGCGCGGTTGTGGGCGACGCGCGCGTGGGTGACGGCGCAGCTCCGGCCAGCGTTCACCGGGGCGGGCGCCCCCGCGCGCGCAGGCTGGGGAAAGGCTGCGGCGCTCGTCCGCGAGCTGCTCGACGGCTCCGGCGGCGACGTTCGCGCGCTCTTCGCCGAGTTCGCCGCGCGATGACAGCGAGGGGGAGCCACCCGAGCGCCCATCCCAATGGCCGCGTCCGGAGGGGCTATATCGAAGGACCGCGTTCCCTCCACAGCCTGCGGGGCGAGGCTATTTGGAGGCGCGCCGGGCGCCGCCGGGCGCTCTCGAGCGCGGGCGCGGGCCGCCCTTCGCCGCCCGCTTCGGCTTCGGCGCGTCCGCTCGCGGGAGGAGGTTCTCCCCTCCCCACGCCATCACCGCGTCGATGAAGGCGCGGAGCTGCGGCGGCATGAACTCCCGCTCCACGTAGACCACCGCGATGTGCGAGTCCGCCTGGATCGCGCCTGGCAGCACGTGCAGGAGGGCGCCGCTCTCGAGGTGAGGGCGCACGACCTGCTGCGGCAAGAGCGCGATGCCGAGGCCCTGGAGCGCGGCGTCGCAGAGCAGGAGGAGGTCGTTCGTGAAGAGCGCGCCCTCGACCTGGAACTTGCCGCCGGAGGACGGCCAGTGCGTCTGCGGCAGCTCCCCCCGGGCGAAGCCCATCATGCAGCGGTGGCTCCGCAGATCACGGCGCGTGCGCGGCGTGCCGCGGGCCTCGAGGTACGCGGGCGAGGCGACCGCGAGGAGCGGCATGCGCGCCAGCGTCCGGGCGACGAGGCCGGGCTCGAGCGCGCTGCTCGCGCGGAGCGCGACGTCGTAGCCGCCGCGCTGGAGGTCGACGTGCTGGGTCGTGCTGTGGACGTGCAGGCGGACATCGGGGTAGCGCCGCGCAAAATCGCAGAGCATCGCGCTGAAGCTCGTGTCCACCATCGGCGGCACCGAGACGCGCAGCTCGCCGCGCACGGCGCCGTCGGCCTTGCGCACGCTCGCCTCGGCGTGATGGACGGCGTCGAGCACGACGCGGGCGTGGCGGTAGAGCGCCTCGCCCGCGTCGGTGGGGGCGAGGCTGCGCGTCGTCCGGCGGAGCAAGCGCACGCCGAGCCGCTCCTCCAGCCGCGCGAGGCGGCGGCTGATGGTGGCGCGAGGGACGCCGAGCTCGGCGGCGGCGCGGGACAGGGATCCGGCCTCCACGGTCTTCGAGAAGGCGAGGAGCTCGGAGGTCTCGAGGGGTTCGTCCATCTGGATCAAATCCTGGCAGGTGCTTCCAATTGTTGATGCATTGTTGCAGGCGTGTCCAGGCCTCAGAATGTTCGCTCATGAACGACAAGGCACGCACCATCGGCTACTGGATCAGCCGGCGTCGGCGAGCACGCGCTCGCGACCTGAGGCGGGATCTCACGGCACGACTCGCCTCACCTCACCCACGTACCACCGAGAGAGCATCATGAGCGACCAACTCCTCCAGCAAGTCCTCCTCGAAGCCCGCACGCACAATGGCTGGCTCGCCGAGTCCATCGACGACGCGACCCTGCACCGCCTCTACGAGGCCCTGCGCCTCGGCCCGACGGCGGCCAACAGCGTGCCGGCGCGGCTCGTCTTCGTGAAGAGCCCTGAGGCCAAGGAGCGCCTGCGCCCCTGCCTCGCGGAGGGCAACGTCGAGAAGACCATGAGCGCGCCCGTCACCGCGATCATCGCCTACGACACGCGCTTTCACGAGAAGATGCCGAAGCTCTTCCCGGCGCGCCCGACGATGGGCGAGGCCCTCGCCGGGATGCCGCCGGAGCAGCGCGACTTCTTTCTCCTCCAGAACGCCTCGCTCCAGGCCGGCTACCTGATCCTCGCGGCCCGCGCGCTCGGGCTCGACTGCGGGCCGATGGGCGGCTTCGACCGGGAGAAGGTCGACGCGGCGTTCTTCGCCGACGTGCCGTGGAGATCGATCCTCCTCATCAACCTGGGCCACGGCGACCCGGCGAAGCTCTACCCGCGCAACCCCCGCCTCGATTTCGAAGAGGCCTGCCGTATCGCGTAGTCGCCGAGGATCTCGCGGCGCTCGGGGTCGAGGTCCTTCACGCGGAGCTCGGCGCATTCAAGCAGACGGAGGCCGGCACATCCCCGGATCAAGCCGCGCCCCTCCGGACCAGGGCCCGCAGGCGCGGCGAGAGGGCGCGGCCCGAGAAGAAGAGGTCGCGGAACCAGCGCTGCGCCGGGTCGTCGTCGTGGCGCTGCGACCACACGGCGACGACCTGGGCGGCGGGCAGCTCGAAGGGGGGCGCGAACACCCGAAGCCCGAAGAGCTCGCGGGCGCGGTGGGCGACGCTGCTCGGGATCGTGCAGAGGAGGTCGGAGCTGCGCACGGCGAGGGGCGCGGACATGAAGTGAGGCAGGCGCAGGGCCACGCGCCTGGTCTTGCCGAGGCGGGCCAGGGCGCGGTCGACGGCGCCGTCGCGGTGGCCCTCGACGCTGACGAGGACGTGGCCGAGGGCGACATAGGTGTCGAGATCGAGGCGGCGCTTGATCGCCGGGTGGCCTTTACGGGCCATGACGGCGAAGGGATCCTGGTAGAGCGGGGCGCGGCGGAGGCCGGCGGCCGGCACCGGCTGCGAGGCGCCGAACAGGGCCAGATCGATGTCGCCGAGGACCAGCGCGGGGGTGACGTCAGGGGAGAAGCGCTCGATCTCCAGGCGGACGAAGGGGGCGTGTTCGCCCAGGTGGTCGAGCACGTCGGGCAGCGTCGTGAGCTCGAAGTAGTCGACGGTGGCGACGCGGAAGGTGCGCGCCGAGGTGCGCGGATCGAAGGGCTCGGGGGAAGCGAGGGCGCGGCGGAGCTGCTCGAAGGCGGCGGGCAGGGCCGCGCGGAGCTTCTGCGCGCGCGGCGTGGGGGTGAGACCGCGGCCTAGCGGGACGAGGAGGGGATCGCCGAAGAGCTCGCGCAGCCGCGCGAGGGAGTGGCTCATCGCCGACTGGCTGACGTGGGCGCGGCGCGCCGCGGCGCTGACGCTGCCCTCGACGAGCAGCGCCTCGAGGGCGGGGAGGAGGTTCAGGTTGATGCTCCGGACATCGATCTCGCTCATGCCTGGCATGAGATACATCCCATTTTCCTCATGGGTCCAGCGGCGCATGCTGGGCGCCTATGAGAGCGTGCGATGTCGAGGTCATGGTGACGGGGGGTACGGGGTTCATCGGGCGCTGGCTGTTGGCCGAGCTGACCCGGACGAAGGCCGTGGCGGCGCCGGTGCGCCGGGCGCGGCAGCGGGCCGCCGAGCTTTCCGCGTTCGTCGACGCGCACGGCGGCGATTCGCGGCGGCTCCTGGTGGTCGAGGGCGATGTCGAGGCGGCGTCGCTCGGTCTGTCGGAGCGCTTCGAGCAGGTGCGCGACGTCTATCACCTGGCGGCGCGCTTCGCCTTCGGGCTCGGCGTGCAGGAGGCGCGGCGCTGCAATGTCGAGGGCTCGCTGCACGCGGCCGAGTGGGCGCTCGGGCGGCCCCACCTGCGGCGCTTCGTCTACCTCGGCGGCTACCGCATGATGCACGCGAGCGCCCGGCCGGGCGCGGAGAGCGTGCTGACCGAGCGAGCGCGGGACCGGCTCTACCGCCAGCACGGCGCGTACGAGGGGTCGAAGCACGAGTCGTTCCTCGCCGTACGCCGCTTCGCGGCCGAGCGCGGGCTGCGCTGGACGGCCGTGCATCCGAGCAGCGTCATCGGCGACTCGCGCACCGGCGAGACCACGCAGCTCACGGGCGTCGGCGAGATGGTCGAGCAGCTCTGGCGGGGCCGCCTGCCGGCCCTTGTCGGCAGCGAGCGCACCTTCCTGCCGCTGGTGACGGTCGACTACCTGGCGCGCTTCCTCGCGAGCGTGCCCGAGCGCCTGGAGACCGCGGAACAGGACCTGTGCGTCCTCGACCAGGCGACTCCGCGCCTGCCCGCGCTGGTCCGCGGCATCGCCGCCCACCTGAGGCGCAGCCCCCCGGCGTGGATGCTGCCCCTCGGCCTGGTGCGCCTGCTGCCGGAGGCGCTCACCGGGGTGAAGCGAGAGAGCCTGTCGTTCCTCGCCGAGGATGCGTATGACACGAGCGCGGCCGAAACCCACGCCCGCGCGGTCGGTCTGGTGATGCCGCCGTTCCACACCAGCGTGGAGCGCTGGTGCGACTACCTGGTGGCGACGCGCTTCGGCGCCACACCCGCGAATGCGCCCGACCGCCGGCCGGCTTCCTCCGTCGCCTGATCCGCGATCGGGGCCGCCGCCGGCGTCTCGGCGCCGCTCGCGCCCGGCCGCCTCAACAACGCCGAGCGCGCCCGCGCTCGGGACGCCGATCAAGCGCGCTTGCGTCGCCTGAAGGCGAGTCCGCCCGCGGCCGTCATGAGGAGTAGACCTGGGCGCCCAGGTGCCTGGCCACCCGGCATCGAGCATTCGCACCCACCGTCCTCCTCGGGCGTGCCAGCGCCGCCGGCACCGGCACCGTCGCTGGATGCGCTCGTCTCACCGCCTGATCCCTGGCCGGCGGAGCCGCCCATGCCCTCACCACCAGCGCCATCCAGTCCTCCGGCGCCGCCGTCGCCTCCCGCGCCGCCGTCGCCGCCCGCGCCGCCGTCGCCGCCGCCGCCGCCCGCGCCGCCGTCGCCGCCGCCGTCGCCGCCCGCGCCGCCGTCGCCTCCCGCGCCGCCGTCGCCGCCCGCGCCGCCGTCGCCGCCCGCGCCTCCGTCGCTGCTTTTGACAAACGTCACGAACGTCTGCGAGCGCCCCAAGGAGAACGTGGTCACGCTGCTCAGCGTCTCGTCGGTCTGAATGACACCGCTGAATCGGCTGCCCACGACGATCTTCCCGTCATCGTTGAGATCGAGATCCGAGAGGCTCCCGAGGTCCGCGATGATGCTGGCCACCAGCGCCCCCTCCGGATCGAAATGATAAATGCTCCCGTCCCAGGAGGCGCCGAAGACGTCTCCGGTGGCATTGACGGCGATCCCGCGGCAGGGGAAGGCCAGGTCGAAGGTCCGCACGCGCATGAGCGTGGACGGCGCATAGACCTCGACCCTGCGCTCCCCCGCGAGGACGTACAGCAGGCCGTCCAGCCCGAGCGTCAGATCGATGGGTGCGCTCCCGCTCGCGAAGCTGGTTGCGGTCCCGGTGGCCAGCTCGAACCGGACGACCCCTGTTGCGGGATCCCCCGCCGTCGACATGTTGGTGACGAAGGTGTAGCCGCGGAAGGTGGCGATTCCGCCGTAGGAGACATTGTTGGCCGTGCTCCACTCCGGGGCGGTCAATGCGGACCAGGTCGCGCCCACGGGGTCGAGGATGCTCAGGAACGGATCGAACGTCCCATCATAGGTGTGGACCAGCCCGGTCGCGTCCACCACGAGATCGCGGACCCACTCGGTTCCCGGCCGCGCGCCGCCGCCGCCGTAGGGCACCGCGAACGTTTGAACCACGTCACCTGCCGTGGTGCACTCGATGATCATGTTGTCCTGCGATACGAGCAGGTTCCCCTCCGTGAGCGGGGCCGCGCCGGCGCTCGCGGAGGAGACGGAGAAGACAAGCGCAGTGACTGCGGCGTGCAGCGTGGGAAGGCCTTGGCGAAGATGCATCACTTTCATCCTACCGGACCTCGTGCCTCACGTCCGCAGGTTCGCCATGGCGTCGCCATGCAGCATCGCGGCGAGAGGGGCGTCGCCTGCGCACGCCGCCGCGCTTGCCCCCCGGCACAGGGGATCACGCGTCCGGTCGTCGGCCGTCGCCGATGTAGAGCGGCTCGTCCCCGGGCCGGAGCTCGATCGGCCGCGGCGACGCGCGATCGCCGTCCCGCTCGTCGTTCGCGTCGAGCCCGATCGAGGCGGCGGCGGTGCCCGCGACGAGCACGGGCTGCCCCACCTCGATGACCGTCTCCCGATAGCGGACCGCGCCGTGAAAGCCGGCGAAGAACGACGCGCGCTCGCGGCCGTAGCGCTTGCGAAAGGTGCCGAGGCGTTCGTGCGGATCCATCGGACCGACCTCCGCGTCCACCCGAAGCCCGAGGTGGCGCTGCCGAAGGGCGGCGTCACGGGGATGCTGGCGGTGCAGTTGCGCCTGCGCTGATTCCGCGCGTCAGAAACCCGCCAGAAACACCGATCGATGACGAGCGGTCGTCGGAAACAGTAGCAATTTTTATGGTTTCCGCCTGTTTCGACGCCGAGGGCGGCTCCGGTGTGGCCGAGCGGGGCGCCCTCCGCCGTAGGGCGATGGCGCAGCGCCGGGCAGCTCATCCGGAGGCGGGGACAAGGAGCGTCACATCCGCCCGCAGGGACGGCAAAAGCTGCCCGAGCATCTGCCTGCCGAGCGCATTGAGCTGTAGCCGCCGGAGCCTTTCACCTTTCACGCTCGACGTCGAGACCCACCCATCCGCTACGTTTGCATCTCCGCCGGCGGCGTGCCCGGCGGTTTCACTGCTCGACGCCCTCAAGCGTGTGGCAGCCATTGCACGAGAAGTCGCCGGTGTTGGTCATCGGGTCGTACGCGGCGATCTGCAGCACATCGGCCATCCGAGGCATGACCGTCTCGAACATCCATGTGCCCCACCGCTCGGTCTCCGGATCCTTCACGTACTCGGCGAACGCCTCCTCGGTGGCGGGGAGCGGGGGGAGGTCGGGGCTCGGCATCGCGAAGGTCCCGTCGGCCGCGCCGCTGCCGTGACAGGTCACGCACGTCATTCCCTCGAACTTCGCGTCGAACGCGACGAAGGTCTCCTTCATCTCCGGCAGGACGACATCCTCCATGAACGCGAAGCGCTGATCGAAGCTCATGTCCTCCCACGCGACGGGCGCGTCGTCCTCCTCACCCCCACATGCAGCGACGATCAGGCACATCGCGATCAAGACGCGCTTCATGACCATATTCCTTCTCCCTTCGTGACAGCTCGTGCAGCGTCTCATCCGGCGGCTCGAACCGCTCTTCCCGGTCGCGGCGGCGACGAAGGCCGCATGCCCCGAGCGCCGCCGCCGTCCCCGGCGACAGCCGGCGTCATGATCGCGACCGGCTGTACCCCATAGACCCCGCTGCCCGAGGAAACTCATCGCTGAAAAATACGCGGGGGAGAAAAATCGAACGCCCATCGGCCCAGACCGCTATTATGTAATTTGAAACACAAGAAAACACGACCATCGCGGCCAGCGGCCTCAGTCCTCCGTAAGCGCTGCATGAAGCGCCGTCTCTCCCCAACTGCCACGTCCAGCGCATGCGTCGAGGCCGCGCGCAAAGGGGCCTTCGACACGGCCTTCTGCCTCTCTACCTACGCCACCGGGGTCTCCGTCCAGCCTCGGGCCTATCCAGGAGCGCAAGGACAAGAAGCCTGGCCGTGCCGCAAAGGACACCACTCAGGCAGGACGATGGGTCGTTCACGGGCTCGATGGTCATCGGCCATCCGGTGCCCGGAGCCCCAGCCGAGGCTCCGTCCGCCGATCGCCCGCGCGACCTGGCCGGCCGGGACGCGCAGGGCGCATCAAGGGAGGCGCAGCCGCCGAACTGCGCGAGGGACCCTTGACGCGTCCGAGCACCCCGGCACGCTCAGGCCAGCGATCGTGGGGCCGGCGATCCTCCTCGTCCTCGTACTGCTGCGGAGTCTGTACGAGCTGCCGCTTTCGTTCCCGCGGCTCGCCGAGCGCGACCAGCAGTACCTGCTGTGGCTCGCCGCGCTCGCGCTGGCGATCGGCTGCGCGCTGCCGGCAGCGCTCATGTACTGGGTCCAGACCCGGGCGAGCGAGTCGCTGAAGGACCGCGAGCGTTTCCAGGTCCCGCAGGCCACGAGCGACGGCGGCGACGTACCGGACCAGCACGCCTCCGAGGCAAAGCAGCTCTGGAAGTACGAGTGCGATCAGATGGCTCGTCGGAACGACAACATCGCGCTCCAGATGAACTTCTATGGCCTGTTCGCCACGCTGGCCGTCGCGCTCGGGGCCGTCCTCCTCCTCGGTCGCGCGCCGCTCCTCCGCTACGACGGCTCGCTCGACGCGATCGGCGCCGTCGCGCTCGCGGCGACCACCGCGGCCGTCATCTGCTTCCTCGGCGACGCCGGTCAAGCCGTCTTCCGTCTGGCCCGCCGCGACGTGAGCGCAAGGATGTTCGCCTGGGCCACGCGCCGTTTCGTGATCATCGTTACCCGAGCGATCCTCCTCGCGGTCCTGCTCCACGTGGACATCGGCGCTCCCGGCCCCCGTCAGCCCTGGTATTTCTGGGTGCTCGCGGGGGCGAGCATCGCGATTGTCGGGGAGCACGCGGCGACCGCCGTCAGCGAGCGGATCAGCCGCGCGTTTGGACTGCCGCCGCCGGCGCAGGCGCCTGGCGAGGATCTCCGGCAGATCCAGGGGCTGAACGAGCAGGCCATCCAGCGGCTCCAGGAGGAGGGCGTCGACTCGGTGGAGGCGCTCGCCTTCCACTCGATCCCCAGGCTGTTCCTCTCGACGCCGTTCGTCCTGCATCAGCTCTGTGACTGGCAGGATCAGGCGCTGCTCCTCGCGCGCGTCGGACCAGAGGTCACGAAGCGCTGTCGCGATCAGCTCTTCGTGCGCGGCGCCACCGAGCTGAGGCGCCTGGCGCGCGCCCACGTCGAGCCCCCCATGCCGGCGGACCAGGTCGAGGCCCTCGCCAGGCTGCTCGGCCTCGAGAGCGCCTTCCAGGTGCAATCGTTCCTCGATCAGCTCGCGAGAGATCCGCTGACAGGCCGGCTCGAAGCGCACCGACGCGCGCTGCCCTTTAAAGGCCAGCATACCAGCCCGGCCCGTTGAGGCCCGAGGAGGCGAGCCATGGACATCTCTGTTCACAACAAATCTCAGGATGCCGGCGACCAAGGCGGCTCGCGGCGACGGATCGACGGGCGCGAACTCCCCAGGCCGGGGCTTGGCCGTTGGACCCGCGTTGGGCCCATGCCTCCCGAGGGGGTGCGATCCGTCGTCACGCCTTCTCCAAATCACCGGGGATGCGACGAATCGCGACGGTTCGCCCCCGCGGAATCGTCCCGCGAGCACATCGCGGCGTGTCGCGCTCTACGTCCTGTCGTTTGCATGGACCCTGCTGACAAGCTCCGCGCAAGTGGTGCACGCACACGCAACGCTCGCGTCGCGCCTCTCGCGTGTCCTGCCGCGGTCGACCGCGCCCCTCAACGCGATCGCCGAGCCGGCTCCGGCATGCGCCGTGCAGAGCGCCCCGACGAGCTGGAGGCGCTCTGCACGCGCATCTGCGCGACGGCCGCGCCGGAGCTTCGAGGGGCATGATATGGGAGCCAAGATCAAATTCACGTTCAAGATGGACAAGCACCGCGGCGTGGTCGAGCCCGCGGCTCGAATCTGGGTAGACGCGAATCGGAGCGAGACGCTCGAGGACGACGAGGAGCTCCGGGTCGAGCGAGACGCCAACACATGGACGTTCACCGCCACGAAGGTGCTCGCCGCGAACGACACGAACGGCATCGCGTTCCGCGTCACCTTCGTCGCGTCGTCCGGCGACGAGTGGAGCCTGGTCGTGTCCTCGGACAAGCCCGAGGATCACAGCGTGTACAAGGCGAGCGGGATCGTCGGCCACGCGCGCGAGACGCTGGTCGGGAGGCTCGCGCGATGAAGCGAGCACCCATCGCCCTGCTCGCCGGGCTCGCCGTGACGGGGCACGCCGCGACCGCCCGCGCCGAGGATCCGAAGGCGGATTCACTCACCGTGCTGCCCACCACCAAGGCATCCTTCCTTATCTCGACCAAGGAGAAGCGCGGCATCCTCGGCTACAGCACGCTGTTCGAGAGCGGCGTGCGCCTCTCGCTGGAGACCTCGGCGCCGCTCGATGAAGACACGAGGACAGCGGCGTTTCTGAGGAAAGGACAGCTCGCGAGCGGCTTCCGGGCGGAGCTTCACATCGGGTACGACTCGACCCACAAGCTGATGAATTTGACCGATGCCGAGCGCCAGCTGGCCGATCTCCACTTCTGCGAGGAGGTCAACGGCGCGCCTTCCGCGGCCGCCGCCACGGCTCCGGTCGCGGCCCCGGCCACCACAGGCCCCGCCGCAGCCGCGGAGCCGACGCCGCCGCCCGCGACGCCGGCGGCCGGCGCGGCCCCCGCCGAGCCGCTCGACCGAGTGGCCGTTCGCGACGCGGTGCAGGAGGCGCTCACCGCCTCGAAGCAGACCATCACCGAGGCCGTCAAGGCGGCACTCGAAAAGGAAGGAGCCGCGCCAGCGCCGGTACTCGAGATCCCGGCCTGCACGACGACCGCTGTCGAGGCGTGGGGGAAGGCTCACCCGGACAGGCCCGAGTGGAAGCGGTACCAGGCGATCGTGAACCGGAATCGACGCGACCTCTCGATCAACGTGATCCCCGCAGATTCAGGCCCGCTCACCGCGTACGGCCTCGACGTCTCAGGGTCCTTCGATCAGGCTTCCTTGTATGAAAGCGATCTCGCCGCGCCGCCGAGGGATGTGACCAAGTACGACGTGCAGTTCGGGCCGAGCGGGACGGTGTACCTCCAGGGCTCGCTGGCGTTCAACCTGCGCGCCGGGGTCGACATCTCGAGAGGCTTCTCGGCCTCGAAGGTCGACCGCTGTGTGGCGCTGCCGAGCACCGACACCGACGTTAGCGCGAAGTCATGCGCCTCCGTGCTGTTCGCGAAGAACATAGACGAGGATGCCAAGGCCGCGGGGTACGCACGCCTCGCCATGGTCTTTCAGCCGCAGCAGACCATCGATGCCGCCGCTCCGGGCGTGGAGGCGCGCATCGCCGTTGAGGACATCGGGCAAACCCCGATCCTCAACCTGCGCCTCACCGGGTATCTGTCCCCGGACGCGGGACCTGTCGTGGCGCGGTTCGGCGTCGGGATGAACCTGTCGAACGTGCTCAGGGACGATCCAGCGAACGGTCTTGAGCGGGGCACGCTCGCCTTCACTCCGTTCATCTTCGTCGGCGCAACGCCCGACATGCTCGACAAGCTCGCGTTCTGATCGTCATCCATCGACTTCTACGGCGGAGAGCGCGAGCTCGCGGTGTGCGAGCTCGCGGTCGGCCTCGATCGCCCGGGATCCCGGCGAAGCCGCGTCATCCGTCCTATCCGGGCACCTCGTCAATGCGGCCTGCTGCCATCGGCGCCATCCTGCTCGCCCCTCCGGTACTGACGCCAGGCCGAGCAGCCGACCGATCGCCTCGTGAACGACCCGCGCCGCCACCTCGGGACGGCGCGCCCGGGAGGCGGCGGCGCACGACGCGGCCGCGCGGTACTTCGAAGCGGCCGCGGAGCTCCTGGGAGACGCCGGCTGGGCAGACCAGCACGATCTCACGTTCGCGGTTCACGTCGACCTCGCGGAGTGCCGGTATGTGCTCCTCGCTTCGGACGAGGCCGAGGCGCGGATTGCGACGCTGCTCGCCCGTGCGAAGAACGCGGTCGAGCGGGCGCAAGTCTACAACTTGCGCGTCGTGCGTCACACCACCGTGGGCAACTTCGCCTCTGCGCTGGACGCGGGAAGGGAGGCGCTCGCGCTGCTCGGCTCGAGCTGGCCTGCGACGGAAGCGGAGATCGAAGCGGCGCTCTCGGCGGAGCTCGCTGGCATCGAGCAGGGGCTGGCCGGGCGCCCCGTCCAGAGCCTCGCCGATCTGCCTCTGGCCACGGACCCAGCGAAGATCGTGGAGATGCGGCTCCTCACGAGCATGATCCCTCCGGCGTTCCTGACGAGTCCGCTCCTCCATATCACGGCCGGCCTCAAGATCGCCAATCTCTCCCTGCGGCACGGCAGCTCGCCGATGTCGGCGCCCGGGTACATGTCGCAGGCGTGGTACCTCGCCGTCCTCGGGGGGAAGAGGGAAGAGGCGTACGAGTTAGGGCAAGCTGCGCTCAGCCTGAACGAGAGGTTCAAGGACGCCGGGCTGAGCGCGCGGCTGCATTTCGTCCTCGGGGTCATCGGCTTCCTCTTCAGGCACCAAACGTTCGTCATCGAGCATCTGGAGCGGGCGATCCAGGAGGGGAGCGAGATCGCAGACTTCGTGTCTGTGTCCAACGCGATCATCCACCTGTTCTACGCGCGGTTCAGCATCGGCGAGGACCTCGGCTCCCTCGGGGATGAGCTCGATCGCTCGCTGCTCATCCTGCGGCGAACGAAGGACACCCTGAACGAGCTCTTGATCCTGTTCGCCCGTCAGCTCGCGGCAGCGCTGATGGGGCGCACGTCGGATCGACGTTTGCTCCGCAGCTCGAGCTTCGACGAGGACGACGCGCTGGCGCGCGCCGAAGGCGGGGGATCGCGCTTTCCCGGGTGCTGGTATTACCTCATCCGGCTCCGCCTCGCGTATCTCCACGGAGACGTCGACGGGGCGCTCCGCGCCATGAACGAGGCCGAGGCGCGGATCGCGAGCGCGCTCGGCCAGCAGTTCTCGCTCGATCTGCCTTATCTCGGGAGTCTGACCCTCCTGGCCGCCTACCCCACCGCGGAGCCGGCGCAGCAGCAGGAGCTCCTGGCCGCGCTCGCCCGGTACGAGCGGCAGATCGAGGGTTGGGCGAGGCAGTGCCCGGAGAACTTCGAGCATCGGCGGCTGCTCATCGCAGCCGAGCGAATGCGGGCCCTCGGCAGGAGCGCCGACGCGGCCAGCTGCTACGATCAGGCGATCGAGGCGGCGCGCGCGGGGCATTTCCTGCCGGACGAGGCGCTCGCGTACGAGCTCTGCGCGCGCTTCTGGCTCGGCGAGCGGCGGGTCGCCGCAGCACGGCTGTCGATGGAGGCGGCGTATCGGGCGTACTCGCGGTGGGGCGCGATAGCGAAGATGAAGCACCTGCAGGAGTCCTACCCAGACCTCGTCCGCGGCGCGATGGAGCGGGTGACGGCGTCTCCGCCGCCGCCCTCCGCGGGCGCGGACAGCCTCGCCGGACCCGACGCCGGCGCGAGGGCGGCCTCGGCGGAGCTCCTCGACGTCGAGACGGTGATGCACGCCGCGCAGGCGATCTCGAGCGAGCTCAACTTCGATAGGCTCCTCGAGCAGCTGATGAGGATCGTGATCAAGAGCGCTGGCGCGCAGCGGGGTTTCTTGATCTTGCCCGACGAGGACAGGCTCGTCATCGAGGCCATCCTCACCGGCATCCGGGCGAACGTCGCGCAGGCGCTCGTCGATCTCGGGGTGGAGCTCCGATCGATCGTGACCATGAGCACGCTCAAGAGCGGCGTCGCCTACGCGCTCCGGGAGAGGACCGGCGCCGCGGGATAACGCGACACTCCGCGTCGTCGCCCTGTCACCACCCCGCAACGACCTGCGGCATCACGCGTCCGGTCGTCGGCCGTCGCCGATGTAGAGCGGCTCGTCGCCGGGTCGAAGCTCGATGGGCCGCGGCGACGCGCGATGGTCGTCCCGCTCGTCGTTCGCGTCGAGCCCGATCGAGGCGGCGGCGGTGCCCGCGACGAGCACGGGCTGCCCCACCTCGACGACCGTCTCCCGATAGCGAACCGCGCCGTGAAAGCCGGCGAAGAACGACGCGCGCTCGTGGCCGTAGCGCCTGCGAAAGGTGTCGACGTGGTCGGCGGCGTCCGGGGGCGGTTCGGCGTCCGCGAGATCGAAGCGCACGTGGCCGCCCGGGCGGACGAGCGCCTGGCCCGTGCCGTCGTCGAGGGCGAAGTCGGGGGCCCACTCGGCGTCGTCGTCGACGACCCAGACGAAGCCCATGCCGTTGGGGCCGAAGCCGCCCTTGCGCTCCTGCCGCCAGCGCACGACCCGGAACGCGACGCACGGGCGCCCGCTGAAGGGCGAAACGAGCGGCTCGCCGACGGGCACCGCTCGGCCCCTCGCGGCGGCAAAGCGGGCTGGCCGCAGCTGCGCGATCGATTCGACCCGCGCCCGGCGCAGGCGCTCTCGCTCGGCGCGCCCCAGCGCCCATCGAAGCCCGACCCCGCCGAGGCAGAGCGTCAGCGCGACACCCAGCGCGGAGAGGAGCAGGGCTTCCACGAGGGCATGATCGCTCAGAGGGCCCCGCCTGGCCAGGGCGAGAACCTTCGCGCCGGCACGGGTGGGCTCAAGGCCGCGGGGGGTGCGACAGAAAGCCCTGCCAATCGGATCGAAACCCCCGCCATGTCGAGGCTGCACGAGGGGTGATACTCCCCTTCTGAGGGCGGTCCGGGCGACCGTCCGCCGAGGAGAAGGCGTGATGAAGACGGACGAGCACGGGAAACACGCAGTGAGCTTCGGGCGCGAGCGAGCCTTGAGCTACGACGACCAGGTGCGCCGCTTCTGGCCGGGTTATGGCGTCATGCAGCAGGTCATCGCCGAGGTGATCGCCGCTGCGCTCCCCGACGAGGAGGCCGCGTCGCTGCTGATCGTCGGCGTCGGGACCGGGAGCGAGGTGAAGCCGCTCGCGCGCTACGCGGGGGCCGGCGTTCGTTTCACGGGCGTCGACCCCTCGCCGGAGATGGTCGCCGTCGCGAGCGAGAAGCTCGCGGCGGAAGGCCTCCTCGAGCGGACGAGCCTGCATGCCTGCGAGCTGCGCGATCTCGCGCGCGGGCCCTTGTTCGACGGCGCCCAGATGATCGGCGTCCTGCACCACGTCCCGGGCGATGAGGCGCGCCTCGAGCTCCTGCGGGAGGTCGCCGGGCGTCTGAAGCCGGGGGCGCCCTTCGTGATCGGCTGTCGGACGGGAGACGATCCGCTGCTGAGCGCCGTCGAGGACCGGCGGGCCCTCGCGGAGGGGCGGCCACCCGAGGCGGCGGAGCAACGACGGAAGGCCATGGCGTCGTTGAGGATGCCGGCCTCGGACGCCGAGGTCTTCGCGCTCCTGGCCCAGGCAGGCTTCATTGCGCCTCGCCTGATCTTCTGCGAGCTGCAAATCAAGACCTGGGTGACGCGCTACGACCCGTCCACGCTCGGCGCGTGACGCGGCGACACGCGGGGCCGCGGCTCCGCCCGATGTCGCTGCTGGTCAACCCGGCAGGGCTCGACGCTGCAGTAAGGGAGAAGGGGAGGCGTGTGGCGGAATGCCGCAGTGAGGCACGCGTGCGGTTCGCGCGTGAAAGGGAATGACAGGCGATGAGGTGCGCTCATCGGGCGCGAGCGCGTTCACGCAAGCTCCTTCCGCGTGTCTCTCGATGAACGCTCAGCCCGCACGCCTGGACCGCGCTTTGCAGTTATACAAGGCATGCTGCAAGACATACATCAGCACGCTGCGTTCATCGTTGGAGTCATGGGGTTCTCGCTTACGCTCGGCTGCGCCGGCGAGCCTGGGACGGAAGAGGCGCTTCAGGAGAGCCGCGACGCGTTCTCAGCGGCGCCGGGTGAGCCGAACCACGAAGAGATCACCAGCACCGCGCTGTCGTTCCTGAAGCCTGCGGTGATCAGCGCGCTGAAGATCGGCAATGTGTCGACGGACGCCGAGCTCCACTTCAGCAATGCTGCGCACTTCGATGACTGCAACTTCAGCGGAGGAGCCGCCTTCATCGCCGAGAAGCAAGCCGAGGCGGTGGCGGCGCTGGGCCCGGGCATCGCGCAGCTGAGTGGCGATGCGCTGGCATTGCTGGCGTTCTCCCGTTCGCTTCACGCGGTGCAGGACTTCTACGCACACACGAACTGGGTCGAGCTCGGCGGCGACGTCCTCGTGGACCAGTCGCTCACGGCGTTCCCCGCGCTCGCGCCGTACTCCGCGGTGCCGTCGACGGGCTTCATCGTCGTGCAGGGCCGACAGCCGAGGGGGGCTGCGGTGACTCGCGACGACGATGCGCCGTACCCGGAGTACGCGATCGTGACCTTCCGCCAGCGGCGGACGACCGCCCATGGCCTCGTCTCGGGCACGGTCGACTACGAGCCAGGCGACTACTGTCCGCCCCCGGTGGCGATGACCCACGACGAGCTCAGCAAGGACAAGACCTCCTTGACCGATCGCGTCGAGCAGCACCTCGCGGCGAAGTCGCTCGCCATCCAGCAGACGCGTCATGAGTGGTGCCGGCTCAATCAGCTCGCGCACGATGCGTGGGGCGACGCCGGGACCGCGCGCCTCGCGGCGTGGGTGGCCGACCCGAGCTCGGTGCCCGACTGCACCACCGAATGAGGCGGAGGCGTTCTGGCGCGCCTTCGCTCGTCACAACCCGGCATGGATCTTCTGGCGGCAGAGCGTCACCCGATCCGCGGCCTCATGCCATGCCTTGTACTCCTTCCGCGTCCGCTCCCGTCAGGGCATCGGGTACACGAGCGAGAGCCCGGCGACGCACATCTCGTCGAACGTACTCCCCTCGCCGTAGGCCACGTCGATCGTCGAGATCATCTTCGCCTCCTTGAGCGCCTTGACCACGTACGGGTTCTCCGTCGAGTTATTGTACGTGCACCGGATCTGGAGCACATCGCCCGGCTCGAGCGTCGGGAGCGTCTCGATGGGCGCGTCGTACGAGTACGAACGCTGCCAGCCGAACTCCCACTTCGGCGCGTGCGCCAGGCACTCCTCCTTGGGTTGCTCGGGTGAGCCGTTCGCCCGCGTGACCGTCACCTTCTCGTCGAAGCCCAGGTAGTGCATGTGCAGAAAGTCGCCATAGATGCGCGTGCCCGGCGGGAACGGCATCTCTTGCGATCCGGGCGAGCCCGGGGCCGGGACCGTGAACTGCTCCGTCTCCACGTGGTTCTTGCTGTCCGCGGGGATCAGGAACTCGACGCCGTTCTTGTCGCCCGGACCCGGTAGCAGCCCGAAGCCAAACTGACCGACCGGATCATCGAAGTTGCCGATCAGGTGGTACAGGAAGCCGTACTTCGGCTTCTCTTTGGTGAGCCTGAGCTGGACGCGCGTCAGGTCCGGGTCGGCCGTCGTGCCGGCGGGGTGGTAGTGGATCTGCATCATGATGAGCGACCCCTTCGGGATCAGCTGACCCACCCCCTCGGGCAGATCGACCGGGTCGGCGCCGGGAGCCCAGGCTGTGAGCATCTGGAGCGATCCAATCTCCACGCCATTCGGGACCTCGCCGGCGCCACACGGAAAGCTCCCGTCGGGGCCGGCCAGGCTCGCGGACTTCCCCTCCGGATCGATGGAGATTATCCCATGGTGAACGACCTTGTGGTTGCCGGGCACCATCTGTAGACCATTGAGGTACTGGTCCTCGGTGAGCCCGGGATCGATGATGAAGCAGCGGAACTCGTCCTGCTCACCGGAGGTGACGTAGGGCTCGTTCGGATGAACCTCGAGGGTCATGCCTGGCAGGCCGGGGCTCTTCGGCACGAACGAGGCGGGCGCGTCCTTCGGATCACCCTTGGGGGTGCCGGCCTTGCTCCAGGCCTCCAGCGTGCTGATCTCCGCGTCGGAGAGGCGGATGTCGCCCTTCCACGCGTGACGGGTCGAGCACTCGTCCGTGTCACGTACGGCGAAGGGCGGCATCGTGCCCGCCTTGGTCGTCTGGACCATGAGCGCCGCGACAGCCCTGGCGTCGTCGTACGCGGTAAGGCTGAAGGGCGCGATATTGCCCGCGGAGTGGCAGCCCATGCAGCTCTTCTGCAGGATGGGCTCGACGTCCTTGTGGAACGTGGGGCTACTCCCGGTAGCCTGGGGCTCCGTGGGCTCGTCGCCCCCGGAGCAGCCGGTGAACGCGGCGGCGGCTGGCAGGGCGAGGGCGAGGGTGAGGGCGGACAGCGAGACTCGGGCGACGGAACGCGAACGCAGTGAAGCAGGCATAAGACCTCCGGGCATCCGGATCCTTCACGAGCGAAGGGGCCGGTCGCTTGGTAAGGAGCCACGGTTTGTTCGACGGCGTTTTGGATATGTGTATTGTACATATAATCGTCCCCGTGAGGCGTCAAGAAAATTTGTGCAAAATACACAGATTGCAAAACAGAGAAGCTCCGCGAGCTCCACGGAGCCATGGTCGATCTGGTCGCGCTCATGAATCAGCCGCAGCGCGACCGCAGTCGCTGGCCTCCTCGGCGACCCGGGGGACCAAGGTAAGATTCAGACAGCTTGGCGCGCCCAGCGATCCCGACGCGGGCGCGCCCGACGGCAGCCCGCCGTCCTCCGCGACGTTCGGTCCGCTCGGCGATCGGCCGGATCTGCCCGTCGACGGGCGGCTCACCGTCGACGGCCTGCTCTCTGCCGTCGATGTCGTCCAGGACAGGGACGGTAGGCCCCATATCTATGCCGAGAACCTCGTGGACGCCTCGCTCGTGATCAGCCGCTTCCAGAGCTACCTCCTGTCGTTCGACGCCGAGCTGGACATCACCATGCAGCAGTTCTTCGACGCCGCCCGGACCCGACCATCGTCGACCACGCGGTGGTGGATCCGGACCCCGCCGTGGGGGCGCTCAGCGTCCGCTGGACGGGGCTCACGCCGACGAAGGAGCTGGAGGCCATCTTCGGCCTGCTGCGCGCTCGCTCGGTCGATGATGCGCAGGAGTCGCTCTCGAAATTCAGCGTCGGCGCGCAGAACTGGGTGATGGGCGACGCCGCGGGCGACATCCTCTGGACGACGCACGCGGCGATCCCGACGCGGTCTCGCGAGGCGTTCGCCTGGGACGCGGCCACCTATACGGGCGTCCTCCCCTGCATGGTGCTCCCTGGCGACGGGACCGCGGAGTGGACCGGGACGCTCCCCGAGCACCTCATCCCCCGGGCGAAGAACCCGCCGGCGGGATACATCGCCACGGCGAACAACGACCCCATCGGGGACTCCCTGGACAACGATCCATCGAACGGCGCGCTCCCCGACGGCACCCCCATGTACCTGGGTTGCAGCTTCGACATCGGGTTTCGCGAGGGCCGCATCCAGGAGCGGATCGATGCCCACGAGGGACCTCTGTCGCCGGAGGATTGCGCGGCGATCCAGGGCGACATCAAGTCGGCGCTCGGCGCGAGGCTCGTGCCTCACCTCCTCGGCGCCATGGACCGCGCCGACGAGGAGCGCGCGACGCCCGGTACTCACCCCGATCTGACCGTGATCGTCGCGGACGCCGCATACGTCCCGCAGCGCCTCGCCGACCTGCGGGCGCTCCTCGACGGCTGGGGCAAGGAGGCGGACTACAAGGCGGCCGCCGGCATCGATCTCGATACCGCCACGCCGCTCGCGGACGAGGGCGATGGCCCTGGCGCGATCGACGCCCGCGCCTCGGAGGCGACCTTGGTCTTCAACCTCTGGCTCGTCCGGGTGGTGCGCCGGGTGCTGGGCGACGAGCTCGGCCAGATGGGCTTCTCGTCGTTCTCCCGGGAGCTGTCGGCGAAGGCGCTGCTCCACCTGTTCTCCGCCGATCGGGAGCAGCTCGCCACCTTTGATCCGGCCGTGCAGGACAGCGCGCTGTGGGACGACATGGGCACGCCAGCGGTCGAGTCCAGGGACGAGCGCGTGCTGCGCGCCCTGCTCGACGCCCTCGCCTGGCTCGATCGACAGGGCGGCTCCGGGGCTGCGGCGCCCCGCTGGGGCGCCTTTCACACGGTCACCTTCGACGCGCTCGTCCCCCTCTCCAGCAGCCTCAGCATCCCTCCGCCGAGCGATCCCCTCTGGAGCGGCGGCTTTCCGCGCGGCGGCGACGAGTTCGCGGTGGACTCCTCGGATTACCGCCTCTCGTGGGCGCTCGACGAGTCACCGGATTTCCGGTATGTCCACGGCCCGTCGCAACGGCTCGTCGTGGAGCTCGACCCGGCGGGGCCGAAGGCGTGGAACGCCATTCCCGGAGGCAATGTCTGGGACGCCGAGAGCCCACATTTCCGCGATCAGGCGGAGCTCTGGCGAAAGAACCAGACGCACCTCGTCATCGGCGGGATTGACACGGTGCTCGCAGCCATAGCGGCATACCAGCCACCGTTTCGTCGTGTGATCGGCGGCGAGAGCTCGACGGCCACCGCGAGCGTCGCGCGCGCGAACGTCGGCGTCGTGGCCGGCCGGTCGTCCCTGCGCGCGCCGGTCGACGTGCTGACCTGCAACGCCCTCTCGTTCGACTTCCCGCCGGCCGTGTACCCGACGCAGATCGACGGTAAGCGGTCGAGCACGGCGGCGGCGCAGCAGCTCCCCGCTCGCCCGGCCGCAGCGAAGGCGCATACCGCCCGGCTTATCCCTGCCGCCGGACCCGCGGCCGCTGGGCCGCGGCCCCCGCGCAGGCGTCACCGCCCGCGCGGCAGCGGATCGGCAAGGCCAGGGCTCGAGCCTGAGGTAGGGCGCGGGCGCTACAGCGGGAAATGTTGCTCATCAGCGCGGCGGGACCTGCAACAATGCAGGCCGCTCCCATCTCCGCGCCCGGCGTCGTTCGCCTCGTACGAGGTCGTCGTGCTCGCGCCGCCGCTGACCGGATTCGCGACAGATTTGTTGCTCCCCGGGGCGCTGCTCCTGCGCTAAACCTTTCGTTGCCGGCGGGCGGCGCGTGAGCACGCGACGCGCTCTCCGCGGAGCGGCACGAACTCCCCTGGATGAAGATCGACAAGGAGTACGTCTTCGTGGGCCGAGCGGCCGCGCGTCGCTCCGCGATTTGTTCGAGAGACCGTCGTCACGTGGACGCTCACCAAAGTCCACGACGGCATCCGGATTCGCCTGATGCATGCCGGTTTCTGCACGACGAAGAACGATGTTTCGCTCGAGAGCATGAGCGAAGATCGTCCGAGGATCGGCGCCATCTCCAAGGAATACAGCTCCACAGAGGCAAAGAATTCAAATGGATAAGATCACCGTTACGGGATTGCCCTGGGCTCCGCCGTTCGCGCAGGGGCTTGTTCGCGACTTGCGCGTGCGCTGGGCGCTCGAGGAGGCCGGACTTCCCTATGAGGTCAGACTGATCGATGGCGGGGAGCGGAGCTCGCACGCATACCGTCAGAAGCACCCCTTCGGAATGGTGCCGGCCTTCGAGGCGGATGGTCGGGGGCTGTTTGAATCGGGCGCCGTCGTGCATCACATCGCTGCGGACTCCGAGGCTCTGATGCCCCCCGATCGGCACGACCGCGCCAACACGGTCGCCTGGATGTTCGCCGCGCTCAACACGGTTGAGCTGCCGATCCAGAACCTCTTCGCGATGGACCTGCAGCACAGCGAGGAACAGTGGGCGAAGCTGCGGCGTCCCGCGGCTGTGGATGCGGTGAAAGTTCGGCTGGGCGCGCTCTCCGCTTGGCTCGACGGGCGCGACTATCTGGTCGATCGCTTCACCGCGGCGGACGTCCTGATGACGACCGTGCTGAGGTTCCTTCGGCACACAGACCTGGTGACCGAGTTTCCCGTGCTCGACGCCTACGTCAAGCGCTGTGAGGCGCGGCCAGCCTTCCAAAAGGCCTTGCGCGACCAAATGGCGGACTACGCTCGAAACGCTCCAGTCGCAGCCTGAAGCTGTGAATGGTCAAGGCCTTCAAAGCCAAACTCCTCGGGAGGAACAATTGGCGACGGCAGGCCCGTAGCTGGAAAGTGTGGTCAAACCCGAGTTCATCCGGCTCGCGACCTGCGTCGCGCGGAGCAGCGCGGCGCGGTGACCGGGCTCAATCGACGGCGGGCAGCTGCGGTCCTGGGACGATGCCCGCGATATCCGGATCTTCACCCGGCGCCAGGCCGCCGCTCGATCCCTTGTCATTGCGGCGCTGGAGGCGGCTCGCCGTCTTCTCGCGCTGCTTCTCGATACGGGCGCGCTCTTTCTGGCGCTTCAACGCGGTCTGTCGTTGCATGATGACTCCAGCCTCAGGACGCCCTTGATCGAGCGTCCTGAAATAGGCTTCTCGGTGAGATCTGTGGGCGCACGCCCGGACAGACCGACATGTGGTTGCGGTCGTGCCGGAGCGTGTGCCCACACTTTATACGAGCAGCCTGGTTTCTCTGGCAAGTTCGACGAGACGAGCACGCGGAGAGGCCCTCTCCCGCGGCTCGCTGGCCCGCTCGAGCTCGGCTGGCTCGCGTGCAGGTTCCCGGGGTGGCAAAAAAAGCGGCGGACCTTCGGGTCCGCCGCCCTGTTTCGACTGGACGAGCCGCGCGATCAGTAACGACCGCGCCCGCCGCCGCCGAAGCCGCCGCGCCCGCCGCCGCCGGCCGGGCGCTCCTGCGCCTCGTTGACCTTGAGCGCGCGCCCGTCGAGCATCAAGCCGTTGAGCTGCGAGATCGCGCTGTTCACATCCTGGGCCGAGCCCATCGTGACGAACGCAAACCCGCGCAGCTGGCCGGTCTCGCGATCGGTCGGCATCGAGATCTCGCGGACCTCGCCGCTGCCGGCGAACGCGCTCTCGAGGGACTCGCGCGTGGTGTTGTACGAGAGATTGCCGACGTAAAGACGATTACCCATGGAACGTTGCTTTCACGGCCTGCAGTTGCGCTCGTGAGCGCTCTTCGCCCGTCATTCGATGAAGCCGTTGCGGATCGAACGATGACGTGCCGCGCGACGAATCTCGCGCAGGCACACGGTGCGTCGTCCAGTCATCCGCGCGAGCAACGTCCCCCGCGAAGAGGGAGAGAAAGCATCGTGTAGAGAGCCAGTGACGTCGTGAGGAGGGCAGGGTACTCCAACACGGCGTGGTGCGCAAGCGGTACCGTGCTGGCTTCTTCGATGCGCGGCGCGTCCCGGACGATCTGCGAGAAGTCAAGGCAAAGGCGCGGACGGCTCTTGCAGAAGTCGGCGCCGAGCCGCCAGTGATGAGCCCGCCGCCGTGGCCGGGCTCCAGAAGTACTCCCCTGTACCCAGCCAAGACCTCGTCAAGGTGTCCGGTGCGCTGCCATGAACCGGTGAGCTCACGATCATGCGCTACGCGAGGGGTCGAGGCTGGCCTGGGCGGCTGGGTGCGTAGGCTCGAAGAAATGCGCGCACCCCTCGACGAGGCGCACTCGGGCGCGGGCGTCATTCCGCACAGGCCGCGCCATCATGTCAATCAAGAAGCGCGTGTAGGCCCGGGCACTTCGGTGAAGAAGTCGACCTGCTGGAAACGGAAGTAGTCGTCCTCCAGCGTGGGCACCAGCGCGTTCGGGTTGCGCGCCAGGTACTCCGGCGTCCTCGTGATCCTGAAGGTTGCGCCGGCGTCGATGCATTCGAAGGGCAGATGCAGCGGCTGCGCGGTGAACACCACCTTACGCGCGTTGATAGAGGAGGTGCGGCCCCGATCTTGAGCATGGCGTGGTCCTCGCGAGGTTCTCGCGGATGTTAGCGGCGAACGCCGCGATCCCAGCGTCGTTCTGCTCCACCGAAGCGGTGACGAAGGAGAGGCGCAGCGTGTCCGCTCGGGCTACTCCATCAAGCCCTATTTCCAGCTCGCCGCGTGCGGTGGCCTTCAGATCCGGATCGCCGACTCCCCCGAGCCGCGCGTCCTCGATGCTCCGAGGCGCGCTCGGGGGCGGCGGCCGAGGTGGAGGGGTAGCCCTGGGGGGAGCCTCAGGAGAGCGCTTCGGCGATAACGCCCGAGGCCATCACTCGACGACGATGGAGGAGATCTTGTCGTTCATGGCGCCCAGGGTTGGGGCATCGGAGGTGTACTGCACCGAGGTGCCGGTATACCCTGCGTCGTAGTACGCCGTGACCGTGTAGCCGGGGGGCACCTGGATCGAGGAGATCCAGTCGTTTGCGATCGCGCGAGCGCGGATGTCGAGAACGTCGTACTGCCCGCGGTCGAGCACGACCGCCCTGCCGCCGAAGGCGTCGTGCTCGTACACGGTGATTCCCGAGGTGGCAGGCGGCGGGGCGTTGTAGTTCGAGTACTGTTGCCACAGGGTCTCCAGATCGTAGCCCGTCAAGTCGACCCACGTCTCGCTCGAGTACTCCCCTTGACGCAGGATGTCGTCGAGCGCGTCGACCACTGGCGGCAGGCCCACGCGGTACGTCGCGTCCATCCATTTGAAGAAGGCGGCCGCATCACCGTAGCCGAAGAGGTAATGCGACCCGTACGTCCACCCGCTCGGGATGGACCAGCCGGCCTCCTCGTTCTTGAGGCCGTAGGCGTCACGCACATAGTCGGCGCCCCCCTCGATGATCCAGCCGGGGACCTCGCCCCAGTACCCGAGCTGGACGACGTGCATCGTCTCGTGCACGACCACGTCCGCGCCCAGCGGGTTGTCGAGCATGAACTGCCTGTTGTAGAAGGTGTTGGTGCCGCTCGCCCAGGCGATGCCGGGCTGGTCGGTGATGTGCAGCCCCACCGTGGTGGCCGCGGCCGGGTTGAAGCGTTGCACGAGCTGCGGGTACACGGTGTAGAACGTGCAAATCATGTCCTCGAGGATGACGTCATTGAAGTTTGGGACGGTGGTGACGTTGAGGGTGTAGGGGCTGCCGTCGCCGCAAGCCGGAGTTGGCGTGCCCCCCTCGAAGCGGAGGTTGTCGAGCACGGTGGCCGTGCTGGAGCGCGGCACGTTCAGCGCCAGCGTGATCCGGAGATCCGAAACTTGCTGCTGAAACGCGCTCTCGAGGTGAGCCGGCACCGCAAACGAGAGCGTGCTCCACGTGTTTACCGGCACGTTCTCCAGCGAGGCCAGGCCCACCCAGGCCCTGTTCAAGCCGAGCGTCGGGCTGCTCACGTACATGTGCACCTGACCCCAGACCGAGCTCACGGGGACCCGGATGTCGAGCGCGAGCTCGTCCGTGACGCCCGACAGGGTGGAGAGCGCCGAAGAGGTCAGCTCCGCGTACGAGAAGTCGCGCAGCCCGAGCGCGGCCGCGCCCTCCGTGTGGTGCGTCGAGGATTCTAGGATCCCGTCCGAGGCCGTCCAGTCGGCCACGTTCTCGAACCCGAAGACCGAGTCCTGCTGCGTCAGCGCGAGCTCGGCTGTCTCGACCGGGGCCTCTTCATGGGGCTCCCCGGCGACGGCGCAGGCGCTCAGCGCCCAGCACGTCAGCAGCAGACTCGCTCGGCTCAGCAGCTTGCGTGTACTGTGATGAATCGATCGTGTCATGTTCCTCGTTGTGCGCGTCTAGAGGGCGTACCCACGCGAGCGAGTCGTCGGATTCATGCGCTCGCCGCGAGCACGCCAGGACGGGAGCCATCGCGATAGGCTCCCGCCAGCCCATCAATGCTTCCGGGGTCCATCGATTCAAGCACCCTTTACATTACTTCACATCGCGCGCATCGCGAATCGCGACAGCTTTGTTACTCCCGCGGCGCTGCGACGAAGCCTACGTTCCCGGCGAGCCCGAGGCTCGGCGAAAGGAAGGCACCCATGGCTCAGCACGAAATCACGAACCGCAGCGGCGTGGGAGGCGGGCTGCAAGAGTTGCTCGTTCTGGGCAGAACGCGGGAAGCGGCTCGAAGGGGGGAAAGCATCCTACGAACGTGACGTCTGCAGGGTCGTGCGGGGGATCTCGACGTAGCTGCAGGCAGCCAGGGCGGCGGGGAGAGCAACGACATGGAGCGCGTTGAGCGAGCGCCCGCGCAATTGCGCAGCGGCGCGCGCAACGGCGCTTCACGGCTGGCGCGATGCCCCGGCTTTTCGGCCCGATCGCGCTGGTACACCCGTTGCTAATGGTGGGGACGGCGCCCGACGTAGAGGAGGGCAGAGCAGCTGTCGTCTGGACAGCGGAGCTCCGCCCTCGGGTCGTGCGGCCAGAGAAGGCCGCGATGGCAGCCATGGAGAAACACATGAAGACGAATCTCAAGATCGAGTCGCTCCGCCGTGGTCCCCGGTCCGTTCTCGCGCTGCTCCTCGTGGCGGCCGTGCCGGCGTGCGCCGCCGCGCCGGCGGAGGAGCCCATGGTGGAAGATCCCGCGGACGAGAGCGTTGATGCGAGCGAAGAAGCGCTGCGCTCGGGCGACGCCGCCGGCTGGGCTTTCTACAACGGATCCGGGCTCGTCCCGGTGCGATCGTTCAACTCGTCCGGGGGCGCGACGCGTGTCGTGAGCTCCGGCGTCGGGGTGTACACGGCCACGTTCGATGGCCTGAGCGGAAGCGGCGGCAACGTCCAGGTGAACGCGGCGGGGGGAGACGGCCAGCGGTGCAAGGTGGCCTCGTGGGGGACCGCCGGGGCGGCGCTCCAGGTCAACATCCGTTGCCACGCGGCGGCTGGCCAGGCGGCGAACTCTCCCTTCATCGTCTCGTATGCTCGCTTCGCGGGGGGCACGGCGGTCTCAAGCGACGGAGCCTATGTGTGGGTAGACCGGCCCAGCACCGATGTGTTCACCCCCTCGCCGACGTATCAGTGGGGCGCGCCGTCGACCGTCAACCGGACCCGCACGGGCCGCTACATCGTCACGCTCGCCGGGCAGGCGTCGGACGGCGGCTCCATGCTCGTGACGGCGTATGGGACCGGGGCCGAGTACTGCAAGACGGCGGAATGGCAGCGGGTGGGGACGGACACGGACGTCGAGGTGCGCTGCTTCGGTCCGGGCGGCGCGCCGGCGGACTCGCGCTTCTCGCTCAGGTACATCCGCGACGTGCGTGACGCAGCGACCGAGAGCGGCGGCTTCGTGTGGGCGCACGACCCGACCGCGACGAGCTACACACCCTCGCTCACGTTCCAGCACCACCGCATCACGTCCGAGTGCAACGACATCACGGAGATCCTCACCGCGCAGCGGCTCTCGACCGGGCGCTACTTGATCAAGTATCCGGAGATGGGCAGCGGCACGGCGGTCCCGAGCGGGGCGGCCCTGGCCACCGCGTACGGCACGGGTCCCGAATACTGCAACGTGACCGGCTGGAGCACTCCCGCCTCGGATCCGGACCTGCTCGACGTCGGTGTCCGGTGCTTCAACGCGAGCGGGTCTCTCGTGGACACGCAGTTCACGCAGACCTACTTCGCGAACCTGTTCCACGCCTGCTGACCTGCCCGGAGGCGGCCGTCCCGCGGCCGCCTCCGGGAGAGCGGACGCAGGACTCGGATCCATCAGGCCGACGTGCTCTCCGGTACTGGCCGTGGGGCGCCGGGACGCCGTCGACTCCACGCTGTTCAGCTTCGGCTCGACGGGGCACAATGCTCGTCATGAGGATGGTCTTCCGAGGCGGCGCGGCGTACGGCCCGAACGGGCGGTTCGGCGCGTGGGTGGTGAGCGTCGACGCCAGGGGGAGCGTGACGCTCGCGGGCCAGGCGCTCGGGGAGGAGATCCACCGGGGACCGGAGCCCCTGTCGGAGTCGGAGCTGGCGGCGCTCGATGGATTGCTGGCCTCTGCCGCGACGGTGGACGCGGCGTCGAAGCGAATGGGCGTCCCCGGGGAGACGCAGGTTGGTTTCGACATCGAGACGCCTTCCGGGCGCCGCGAGATCCAACGATGGCACCGGGAGGCGCAGGAGCAGCCGCCGCTGGCGGGTCTGCTGCGCTGGCTCGACGAGGTGATCCTGGCGCGGACGGGGCGGTTCGCGGCGTTCGGGAGCTGACAGGCAGCGGGGCGCACCATGGCGTCGTGAACGGCGGCAGACGGGCTCACGACGGCGCCGCCATGACAGCGGCCGACGTCTCCGTCGGCCACGCAGGGTCGACGTCGCGGACGCCACGTTCCCCCTCCGCCGGTCGGCAGCGCAACACCGCAGGTGGCATACTCGATGCCTGCTCCTTGCGAGCGTGACCAATTTTAACGACTCACGAGGAGGCCTGGTGCACGGCGAGGATGCCGGCCGAGGCTCGGCCGCAAAGGGACGGTCGCCGGCAACCGCCTACATCAACCGCATTGCCACGGCCGTGCCGCCGCATGACGTGCACTCCTCTTTTGTCCGCTTCGCGAGCACGCTGTTCAGCGACGAGCGCAGCCGCGTGCTGTTCGGGCGGATGGCGGACAAGGCGCAGATTTCACACCGGTTCTCCGTGCTGGCCCCGAGCGTCGAGGTGGGCGGCGCCTCGATCGACGCGGGGCGGTTCTACCTGCGCGGCAGCTTCCCGACGACCGCGGACCGCATGCGTTTGTACGAGAAGCACGCGCCGGAGCTCGCCGCGCAGGCCGTCTCCGGACTCGACCTCGGGAGCACGGCGCGCCGGATCACCCATGTCATCGTGACGTCGTGCACCGGCTTTTCCGCGCCGGGCATCGACCTCGATCTCGTCGAGCGCTTCGGCCTCGATCCATCGGTCGAGCGCACGATGATCGGCTTCATGGGGTGTTATGCGGCGATCAACGCGCTGAAGCTCGCGCGGCATATCGTGCGGTCGGCGCCCGAGGCGCGCGTGCTCGTGGTGAACGTCGAGCTGTGCACGCTGCACCTGCAGGAGGCCATCGCCATGGATCAGATGCTGTCGTTCCTCCTGTTCGGCGATGGCTGCGCCGCGGCCGTGGTCAGCGCCGAGCCGACAGGGCTCGCGCTCGACCGGCTCCACGCCGTCGTGGTGCCCGGGACGCGCGAGCTCATCACGTGGAACATCCGCGACCTCGGCTTCGAGATGTTCCTGTCCGGCCGCGTGCCGGGCGCGATCGACCGGGGGCTCAAGGCCGCCGCGGGTGCGATCCTCGACGGCGCCGCGCCGGGCGAGATCGACCTCTGGGCGGTGCACCCCGGCGGGCGGTCGGTGCTCGACGCGGTCGAGCACGCGCTCGAGCTCGGGCCGGTCGCGCTCGCGGCGTCGCGCGACGTGCTCGCGCGCTTCGGCAACATGTCCTCGGCGACCCTCATGTTCGTGCTCCAGTCGATCGTCGCTCGCGCGCGGCCGGGCATGCGCGGATGCGCCATGTCGTTCGGTCCGGGTTTGACCGCCGAGACGATGCTGTTCCATACGGCCTAGACCGATGAGCGCCCTCGACTTCTCGCGTCGATCCACGCTCGACGAGCTGATGGATACCCAGGCCGTGGGCTTCGAGGAATTCCGCGCTTGCCTCGTCGATCTGGCGCAGGTCAACCGGCTGACGCTCGCTTACCGGCCGACGTTTGCGTTCCTCGAGCGCCTCGTCGCGCGCGGCCTGCGCGGTCTGCCCGAGAACCGGCCGCTGGAGGTGATCGACGTCGGCAGCGGCCACGGCGACATGCTGCGGCGGATCGACGCGTGGGCCAGAGAGCGCGGCATCGCCGTCTCGCTCACCGGCGTCGACCTCAACCCGTGGTCGCGCCGGTCGGCCGCCGAGGCGACTCCGCCGGGCCGGCCGATCACCTGGGTCACCGCCGACGCCTTCGCGTACGAGCCGCCCGGCGGCATCGATGTCGTGTTGAGCTCGCTCTTCACGCATCATCTCCCCGATCCGGGGGTCGTCCGTTTCCTCGCCTGGATGGAGGCGAAGGCGCGGCTCGGCTGGTTCGTCAACGATCTGCACCGCCACCCGCTGCCGTATCATTTCTTCCGCCACCTCTCGCGCCTCGCGGGCTGGCACCGCTTCGTGCAGCACGATGGCCCGGTGTCGATCGCCCGCGCCTTCTCGGCGAGCGACTGGCGGCGTCTCATCGCCGAGGCCGGGCTCGATCCGCGCGCCGTCGAGGTTCGATGGTGGATGCCGTTCCGGCTCACCGTCGGGAGGTTCAAGGTCCCGTGAACGACGCTGTCGTCGTCGGAGGAGGCCTGGCCGGGGCGGCGGTCGCGCTGCTCCTCTCGCAGGCGGGGCGCGAGGTCGCGCTGATCGAGCGCGAGGCCGGCCCGGCGGACAAGGTCTGCGGCGAGTTCCTGTCGCGCGAGGCCGCGCTCTACCTTGCCTCGTTCGGGCTCGATCTGCGGGCGCTCGGCGCGGTGCCTATCGAGGCCGTGCGCCTGGTCGAGCGCGATCGGGTCGCGGCCGCCGCGCTGCCGTTCTCCGCGCTCAGCCTGTCGCGCCGCGTGCTCGACGAGGCGCTGCTCGCGCGCGCCGCGGCGGCGGGCGCCTCGATCCGGCGGGGCGTCCGGGTCCAGGCGCTCACGCGGGCGGGCGCGGGCTGGGGCGCGCGGCTCGAGGACGGCAGCGCGATCGCGGCGCGCGCCGCGTTCCTCGCGACCGGCAAGCACGACGTCCGGGGCCTGAGGCGGCCTTCTGGGCTGCAGGACGATCTCGTGGCCTTCAAGCTGCACTGGCGGCTGTCGCCGCGGCAGGCGGCGGAGCTCGACAGGCACGTGGAGCTCGTGCTGTTCGAAGGTGGTTATGCCGGTCTGCAGCCGGTCGAGGGGGGCCGGGCGAACCTCTGCCTCCTCGTCCGTAAGAGCCGCTTCGCCGCGCTCGGGCAGCGCTGGGACCGCCTCCTTTGCGCGATGCGCGAGGGGTCGCCGCACCTCGACGCGCGGCTCGCGGGCGCGGAGCCGTGCCGGGAGCGGCCGCTCGCGCTCTCGGCGATCCCGTACGGCCATGTCCAGCGCCGCGCGGACGGGAGTTGGCGCCTCGGCGATCAGGCGGCGGTCATCCCCTCCTTCTCTGGAGACGGCATGTCGATCGCGCTGCACAGCGCGCGGCTCGCGGCCACGGCGTACCTCGAAGGGGCGAGCGCGGAGGCGTTCCAGCGCCGGCTCTCGCGCGACGTGCTCGCGCAGGTGCTGCTCGCGACCGGCCTCTCTCACGGCCTCGTGCGGCGGCCCGCCCAGGCGGCGCTCGGCGCGGCGGCGCGCCTTTGCCCGGGCCTCATGGCGGCCGTGGCCGGGCGCACGCGCGTGTCCGAGGCGGCGCTCGTGCGCGGAGGGCTGCCGGTCGCCGCGTTGCAGGGCGGGCTCGGGCCGCGCTGCGCGACACGCTAGGAAGCCGGTCTCGATCGCGCTGCGCACCAGGCGGCGACGTCGGGGTCGGGCGCGAGTGACATGAGCGCTCCGCGAGCAGTGCATTCGATCAATCGACGCTGCGCGGGGAGCGCGCACGCTGCGAAGCGCATGCAGGCCGGCTCGCGGAGCAGGGCAAAGCCGATCACGCGCGGCGGTGGACAGCGGCTGCGCGGCGGCTTAGGGGAAGATATGGAGAAGAGGAAGAGCGAGCGCGCGAGATGGCTGTGGGCGGCGTGGGCGCTCACGGCGGGCGGGTGTGCCACGTTGGCGGGGCTGGAGGACAGCTATCGTGTGCCGGAAGGAGGTAGTGGTGGGAGCGGGACCGGCGGGGCGGCGGGCGGCGGAACCGGCGGGGAGGGGGGCGGCACGACCGGCAGCGGCGCGGGCGGCGGGACCGGCAGCGGCGCGGGCGGCGGGACCGGCGGGGAGGGGGGCGGCACGACCGGCAGCGGCGCGGGCGCCGGCGGGCGCGGGGGAGACGGAGGCGGCCCAGAGTGCACGCCGGGCGGGACGGCGTGCGAGGGGCAGGCATGCGTGGAGGGGACGTGCATCGGGGAGTGCCGCCCGGAAGTCGTTCGCTGCTGGGGGAACCAGCCGCAGCAGTGCGATGAGCGCGGGCAGTGGCAGGACGCGGCGCCGTGCCAGGAGGCCGCGCCCCTTTGCAGCAGAGGGACGTGCAGGACGACACCGCCGAGCTGTGTCGGGATGGCGACGACGTGCGGGCCAGCGGGCGACGAGGACTGCTGCGCGAGCGAGGCGGTGCCTGGTGGCACCTTCAACCGGGACAACAATCCGGCGTATCGAGCGACGGTGAGCGGGTTCTCGCTGGATCGGTTCGAGGTGACGGTGGGGCGTTTCCGGAGGTTCGTGGAGGCGTATCCCGGGAGCCGTCCTGTGGCGGGAGAGGGGGTGCACCCGCTTATCGAGGGGACCGGCTGGGATGCGGGTTGGGACAGCAATCTGCCTGCAGATGCGACGGCGTTGAAGGCCGCCGTCGCGGGGTGCAAGTCGTCCGACCAGACCTGGACGGATGAGCCCGGCGGGAACGAGCACCTGCCGATGAACTGCCTGAGCTGGTACGAGGCGTTCGCGTTCTGCGCGTGGGATGGGGGCCGGCTGCCGACAGAGGCGGAGTGGAACTACGCGGCGGCCGGAGGGATCGAGCAGCGGCTGTACCCGTGGTCGACGCCGGCAAGCTCGACGCTGCCCGATCCGAGCCATGCGGTGTATCACTGCACTGGGGACGGGTCAGCGCCCGGCGATTGTAAGCCCGGCGATATCCAGCCGGCCGGGTCGCGGTCGCCGGCGGGAGATGGGAAGTGGGGGCAGGCGGACCTGAGCGGAAACCTGTGGGAGTGGGTACTGGACTCGCACGCACCTTATCCCAGCCCATGCGATGATTGTGCCAGTTTGGCCGACGCCTCGACCCGTGCGGTCCGGGGCGGGGGCTATTTCGATGAGGCGACGTTCCTGCCCTCTTGGAGCCGCATCCGCGGGTACCCGTCCGAACGCCACTACGTGGTCGGGGCCCGGTGCGTGAAGACGCGGTAGCGATCGCCTCCTCCACGCCTGCCTTGACAGCGAGCATGGCGGCTCGCTGGCGGAGGCGCCCGCGCCGCCTGGCTCCTTGACGCCGCCCGGCCGGCGCGAGAGCCTCCCGCCGTGTCGGTCATACTTGCGGAGGGGACCGTCTTCGCGCGCCGCTACCGCGTCGTGCGACTCATCGCCGCCGGCGGAATGGGGGCCGTCCACGAGGTGATTCACCTCGAGACCGATCGCCACCGGGCGCTCAAGGTCATGCACCCGCACCTCTTCCAGAGCGAGGAGATGCGCGAGCGCTTCAAGCGCGAGGCGCGCATCACGGCGAAGGTCGAGAGCGAGTACATCGTCGACGTCTTCGACGCGGGCGTCGACGAGGCGACCGGGATGCCGTTCCTGGTCATGGAGCTGCTCCGCGGCGAAGAGCTCGGTGAGCGCCTCACGCGCGCCGGTCGCCTGCCGCCCGCCGAGGTGATGACCTACGTCTACCAGACGGCGCTGGCCCTCGAGCGCACGCACGCCGCGTCCATCGTGCACCGCGACCTCAAGCCCGCGAACCTCTTCCTGACGCAGCGGGAGGACGGCTCGGTCCGCGTGAAGATCCTCGACTTCGGCATCGCCAAGCTCGTCGCCGACGGCGCGACAAGGGCCGGCGCCACCGGCAGCATCGGCACGCCGATCTACATGGCTCCCGAGCAGTTCCACGGCGATACGAAGCTCACCGCCGCCGCGGACATCTTTGCGCTCGGCATGATCGCCTACACGCTGCTCGTGGGCACCCCGTACTGGACGCCGGAGGCGAGCAGCGCCGACGGCGTGTTCGCGTTCGCGATGGTGGCCGCCCGCGGCCCGCAGGAGCCGGCGGTGCAGCGGGCGCGCTCGCAAGGCGTTGTGTTGCCGCCGGGCTTCGACGCGTGGTTCGCCCGCGCAACGGCGCCCGATCCGGCGGCCCGGTTCGGCCGGGCCATGGAGGCGGTGCAGGCCCTCGGCGAGGTGCTCGGCGTTCCGGCGGCCGGGAACCGGGGGACCTTCCCGAGCGCGCCGTCCTCGCCGGGTGTCTACCCCGCCACCACCGTGCCGATGCCTCCCATCGCCGCCCTGATGACGACCGAGCCCGCGCCGGCGAGGAGCCCGGGCCAGGAGCCTGACGCGCGCTCCTCCGGCCTGGGGCTCGCGGGGACGTCGACCGGCGCCGCGGTGGCCGCCGCGCCGGCACGACCGCAACGACCCGGCCGCGGGCCGCTCACCGTGCTGGGGCTCGGCGTGCTGGGGCTCGGCGTGCTGGGCGCCGGGCTCGCGCTGCGCGCCGGCCGCGGGGACGAGCCGGCGGCGGCGACGGACGCCGCCTCCGCGAGCGCGAATGCGGCAGCGCGTGAGCCAGGACGGGCGACGCCGGAAAAGAAGGCACCAGCAGAGCCGACCCCCGCCACGCCGGCGTCCAGCGCTGCCGCGCCGGACCCGAGCGCCGCCGTGCCGGCGTCGAGCGCCACGGCACCGGCGCTGCCCTCCGCGGCGGCGGCACCGAGCGCCGCGGCGCCGCGTGTGCCGCCTCCGGCGGTGGTGCCGGCCTCCACGACCCCCGCTCCCACCGCGCTCCGCCCGAAGGCGCCGACCGGAGCCAGGCCATCTCCGAGCGACAAGAAGCAGCCCCCGTCGAAGCCGGCATCGACTTCCCCCTACGGGCGGTATTGACCTGCATCTCCGCCCGCACCTCTAGGTCTCCTTACCTGCCGAGTGTCAGAGCATGCCCCGTTGGTTCCGCCGCTCAACGCATCTCCTCGCCGTCATCGGCCTGCTCTCCCTCTCTGTTCCCGCGACGGCGCAGGACATCTCCGCAGCGGCGCGGGACATCGCGGCCGCCGAGGAGCTCTTCAATCGAGGGCTGGCCGACATGCAGGCAGGCCGCTACGAGACGGGCTGCGGGGCCCTGGCCGAGAGCGAGCGCCTCGATCCTCAGCCAGGCACGCTCTTCACGCTGGCGGCGTGCGAGGCCGACTGGGGCCGCATCGCCACCGCGGTGACGCGCTTCGGGGAGTACCTCGCGCTGTTCGAGCGAATGACGCCCGCGCAGGGGGCCCGTCAGGGCGAGCGGCCGAAGCTCGCCAGACGGCGGCGCGACCAGCTGTCGCCGCGCGTCCCGCGGCTCGCGCTCTCGCTGCCGCCGGGAGCACCGGCCGGGACCGTGGTGAGGCGCGACGGCCTCGTGCTTGGCGAGGCCGCGCTCGGCATTCCCTTGCCCGTGGACCCGGGAGAGCATGTGCTGTCGATCGAGGCCCCGGGAGGGCCCGCCCGGGAACGACGCATCACGATCGCCGAGGGCGAGACAAGGAAGCTGACGCTGGAGCTGAACGGAACGCCGGCTCCCGGCGCCCCCGCGCCGCCGACGGCCGCCCCGCCGCCGGCCGCGCCCCGAGCCGCGCCGGCGCCTGCCATGGCCAGGATCGCGCCGGCGCCTGCCCCGGTCGGGCCGGACGTGCCGGCGGCCCCGGCAGCCCGCCGGACGGCCGTCTACGTGGCGGGCGGGCTCGGGGCGGCGGGGCTCGTGCTCGGCGGCGTCATGGGCGCGCTCGTGTTCGGCGAGAAAGGTGTGATCGCCGAGCACTGTGGCAGCAAAATCGGGTTCAAGGACCCGGGCGACTGCGACGCGGCAGGGGTCGACGCCGGGAACAGCGCGATCACGATGGCCCAGGTCAGCACCGTCGCCTTCGGGGTGGGGCTGGCCGGGCTCGGGGCGGCGGCGGTGCTGTACTTGACCGAGCCGAAGCACACCGGCGCGGCGTCCAGCGGGCGCCGGACGTGGGTCAGCGCAGGGGTGCTGGAGGCAGGGCCGGCGGGGGCAGTCCTCGGCGCGAGAGGGGGCTTCTGACGCTGGCCGCAGCGCCTCGGCGGCGGGAGCGAGGAAGATCCTCCGCCGTTCAGCCTGCTTTCGGGCGGACCGGCTACTGTCCTTGAGCATGGGAACCGCCGAGCCCCACCCCCCCAGCCGCCGGCTCAGGCTCGTCTCCAGCCAGGGCGCCGGGGGCGAGCCCTCGCCCGCGCCCGCCAGCGACGAGGAGATCCTGCTCGCCTTCCAGCGCGGTGAACGAGGGATCGGCCTGCGGCTCTACGAGCACCTGCTGCCGGCCGTCGACCGGACCCTGTACCGGATCCTGGGTTGCCGCGAGCAGGACCACGCCGACCTCGTGCAGGGCGCGTTCGAGCAGATCGTGAGCACACTTACCAAACAGCGGTTCGCGGGGGAGTGCAGCCTGGCGGGCTGGGCGTCCGTCATCGCCTGCCACGTCGGGCTGAGCGCGCTGCGCGCCCGCCGGCGCGAGCGGAAGGTCATCGATCGCACGCCGGGGTCGCCGGAGCCTGGCGCCGGGCCCGAGCCGCCCTCGCAGGGCGCCGATCCCGAGCGCGAGGTGAGCGCGCAGCGCGATCTCGAGGCCCTGCGCCGGCACCTCGCCGCGATGGACGGCGACCGCGCGACCGCGCTGCTGCTCCACGCCATGGGCTATTCTCTCAAGGAAATCGCTGACTTGACCGGTGTTTCCGTGGCCGCGGCCCAGTCGCGGCTGTCGCGGGGGCGGCGGGAGCTCCAGGCGCGCTTTGAACCCGAGGCGGCGGCGCGACGCGACCCCGCTGGACCCGAGGAGCCACGATGAAGCAGGACGACGTTGACACCACCCCGGAGGATCGCGCCGCGGCGGCTGGCGTGGACGGCGTGGAGGCCTCGCTGCGGGCGCTGGTCGAGCAGCCGGTGCCGCCGCTGCCCAGGATCCAGGCGAGGTACCTCCAGCAGCGGATCGCCGGCCGCATCGACCAGCTCGTCGCCGACGCGGCGGAGCGGCGCGCCCGCGCCTCCCGGCGGAAGCGGGCCGCCCTGGGCGCGGCGGCGCTGGCGGCCGCCCTGACCGCGGCGGCTGCCGGCGTCTTCGTCGTGGTCCGGCCGCGCGACGCCCCGCCCGCCGCGGCGCAGGTGACGGCGCTCCAGGGCTCGGTCGAGATCGCGGCCGGGGGCGCGACCCGCTCGCCGCCGTCGCTCGCCCTCGTGCCGCTCGCGAGCGACGAGGAGCTCCGGACCGGCGAGGGCGCGCGGGCGAAGGCGTCGCTCGCGACGGGCGCCACCGTCGAGGTCGGGCCCTCGACGCGCGTGAGGTTCGCGCCGGTGGGCGCCGGGCGCGACCGCGCAGGTGACGTCGTCGCCCTCGAGCAGGGCAGGATCGCCGTCGACGTGCCGCCGCTCCCGGCAGGCACGAGCCTGTCGGTGCGCACGTCGGACGCCGTGGTCACGGTGCACGGGACGCGCTTCTCCGTCGAGCGGCGGCCCGATACCGCGGGAGAGCCGGCCGAGACGCGCGTGTCGGTCGTGGAAGGGCGGGTCGCCGTGCACCGCGGCGAGGTCGAGCGCTTCCTGAGCCCAGGCGAGACGTGGTCGTCCCGCGACGAGGAGCGCCGGTCGGACCGGGCCGCCGAGGGACGCCCGGGCGACGCGCCGGCGCCGCCTCGCGACCCCGGACAGGACAGCGCCGCCGGCGAGGGCGGCAGGGGCGACGGGGCAGGCGAGGGCGGCGCGGGGGAGCCGCGCGCGCCGCGCGACGCGCGCCAGGCCCCGTCGCGCGCCTCGCTCACGGCCGAGAACGAGCTGCTCCAGGGCGCGATGGCGGCGCGGCGGCGCGGGCAGCCGAGGCGGGCGATCGAGCGGCTCGATCTCCTCCTCGGCCGCTACCCGGACTCGCCGCTGGCCGAGATCGCCCGCGTGGAACGCCTGCGCGCGATCGAGATGCTCGGCGACAAGGACCGGACGGCGGCCGAGGCGCGCCGGTACCTCAAGGACTACCCGCAGGGCTTCGGGCGCGAGGAGGCCACGTCCGCCTCCCGCCCCGGCGGCGCTCGCCCCTGAGCGCCCGCGCGCGGGGCGGTGTCGATTTTTGACGAAACCCTGCCTGCTCCCGGCGCCTCCGGCGACCTTCACTTCATCGAGGAGATCATCGCGCCGGCGATCGGGTTCGCCGGCTGCGCTCCAGGTCGTGCTTTCTTTCCAATTGGGAGGATCCCGATGCGTTCTTTCGCGTTGACAGGGTGGTTCTGTGGTGGGCTGTTGTCGCTCGCGGCCTTCGGCGCGGGCTGTTCCCTATCGGGCACAGGAGACGCGGACGGCCGCATCATCTCCGGGGAAGACTGCGTCCCTTCGGACGGCGAGGGCAGCGCGCCGGCGCCGAGCTTCCCGGGATCCGGCATGTCGGGCGCCGGCGATTCCATCACCGCGGACCTCGATCCGCTGTCGTGCGGCGCGAGCGCGCGGGGGGTCCCGGTGGGCGGGACCGCGCAGGTCGACTGCTATTACACGAACAATGACTCGACGACCCCGGTGGCCTTCGTCGAGCGGGTCGTCGAGATCGCCGAGAGCGAGGAGCTCGTGCACGTGCGGCTGACGCTCAACCCCGCGTTCGTCGACAACACGTATGGCGAGACGGCCATCGGGTGGGGCGACGGCGAGGAGCCCGGCGGCGCGCAGCCTGGCGGCCCGCAGCCCGGCGGGCCGAAGCCCGGTGACGCGCCGAAGCCCGGTGACGCGCCGAAGCCGAAGGGGCACGGGGGCCACACGTTCAAGGATCTCGTGGGCAGCGACAAGGCCCAGTTCCAGCTGACGAACGGGGAGGGAGAGCTCGTGCTCGACTTCTACGTCGACTACATCTCGGTCGACGAGGCGAGCCCCTCCGGTTATGCGTCGCTCGGCGTGGTCGGCGGAGAGGGCAAGATGCTCCTCGGAGACGCCGGCGCCGTCGTCGCGGCGACCACCTCGCTCGACCGCGATCTCAACGCGTGCGGGTACGGCGCGTACCTCGAAGACTCCCCGGAGACGGACGAGAACTTCACCCCCAATCCGGAGACGCCGAACTGGGATTACCGCGTTGTCTACGACGTGTGGGTGAGCGCCTCGGCGTTCGGCGCGGCGGGCTTCGGCGACGCGACCATCAGCTACGTGCACGCCTCTCCGAGCAAGTACCCGTCGGACACGGTCACCGTGACGCGGGGGCCGTGCGACACGCCGACGTGTGAGGGCGACGACCCGCCCGCCGGCGGCGGCGGGGGCAGCGATGCAGGTGAGGATCCGGGTGGAGGCGGGGAATGCAAGGAGTCGGGTGAGGCGTGCACGACCAGCACGGACTGCTGCTCGGACAGCGACGTGTGCGCTAGCGGGGTGTGCCAGCAGATCGTGATCCCGCAGTGAGCCGGTGATCCCTGGCTCCGGCGCGCCGGCGCGCCGGCGCCAGGGAGGTGCTGACGAGCGAGGTCATGGTCCTCGCATCCAGTCGCCGGAGGGGAGCCCGCAGCGCGAGAGGCCCGGGCTCCTGGCGTGACGGCGTGTTCCAGCCATTCGTCGCAGGTCAGCTCGTCGGGCTTCGTCGCGAGGACGGCCGTGGCCAGATCGCGGATCTCTTCAGGTCGCGAGGCGTAGGGCTCGATCCCCCCGAGTTGTTCGGGGAGATTCACAGGGAGGCGGGGAGACGGGGAGTAAAATCCCATCAATCTCCCCGTCTCCCCGCCTCCCTGTTCAATTTTTCTCTGACAATGTGACCTGGTGGCCCCGGCGCCGTGGCCGCCGCGCTCGCGGAGGACGCTACTTGCCCAGCAGGGCGTTCATCACCCTGTTGTAGGTCTCCTTCTTCCCGTACTGGTCGTTGAAGAGCAGCGACTGCGAGCTTTGCCCGTTGCACAGCGCCCCGCTCCAGCTGTTGAGCCACGACCTGCCGTCGTTGATCCCCCAGAAGGTGATGGCGGTGCACTTGGGCTCCTTGAAGCAGGCCGCGACGATGTCGTGGTAGTACGTGAGCTGCTCGTCCGCCGTGACCACGCCGCCGCAGCGGTTGATGTCCATCTCGGAGATCAGCACCTCCAGGCCCAGGTCGGTGAAGCGCTTAAAGTTCGCCGCCACATCCGCGCCAGTGGCCTCGTTGTTCGGCGGACCGATGTGCATCTGGAACCCGACGCCATCGATCGGGACCCCCCGATCGACCATGCCCTTGATCATGTTGTAGACGAACTCGACCTTGTCGTTGCGCGCGTCGATGCTGTAATCGTTGTAATAGAGCTTGGCCTTCGGATCCTGCTCTCTCGCGATCCGGAAGGCGAGGTCGATGTAGTCCGCCCCGATCTGGTTGTAGAACACCGTGGGCCTCATGCGAGGATTGCCGACCCCGGTGTCGCTGTCGGTCTGGACGGCCTCGTTGACGACGTCCCAGTGGTCGAGCCGGTCCTTGAAGTGCCCCATCACCTGGACGATGTGCCTGCGCATGGCCGCCTCGACGTTGGCCTTCCCGGTCATCGAGCTCATCCAGCCGGGCAGCTGGCTGTGCCACACCAGGGTGTGGCCCTTGACCTTCATGTTGTTCTGGCGCGCCCAGTTCACGATGGTGTCCGCGGAGCCCCAGCTGAAATTCCCCGCGCTGGGCTCGAGCGCGTCCCACTTCATCTCGTTCTCCGCCGTCACGTAGTTGTGCTCGGCGGCGGCGACGCGCTTGTAGTCGTTGTTACCGAGACCACCGTTGGAGATGGCCGCTCCGATCAGCAGCGGGGGGTTCGCCTTCTCACCGGCCTCCCTCAGCGTGCTGGCGCTCGCCGCGGGGACTCTGGCGCTGGCGCCGCCGCCCGTACCATCGCTGCCGCCCGTGCCCTCGCCGCCGGCGCCGCCGCCGGTGGTCGCGCCGCCGCCGGTGCCGCTCGTCGCGCCGTTGCTGGCGCTCGTCGTCTCGCCGCTGCCGGTCGTCGCGCCGCTGCTGGCGCTCGTCGTCTCGCCGGTGCCGGTCGTCGCGCCGCTGGGGGTGCCGCTCGTCGTGCCGCCGCTGGTGGCGCCGGTCGCGCCGCCGCTGCCGCTCGTCTCGTCTCCATTGCCCTCACCGCTGTCCGAGCAGCCGGCTGCACACAGGAACGCCGAGAGGAGAAGTGTAAAGGGTGCTGATCTCATGCTCGCATGCTCCAAAGTAAAATGTATTTACTAACTTACGCGACCTGGTGCCTTGATCATCCGCGGGTCCACGGTCGCGCGCGGGCGGCACCCGAGGTGGTGCCGAACCGGCAGTATATCGGGCCGCTGTCTCCCAAGCATACAGCTTCACGAGGCGGACCCGAAGGATAAGGGGCTCCGGAAGGGAATTCCAGGGCCGTTTGAGAATTTTGACATGGGGATAATGTGCGCCCGAGACCGAGTCGGTAGGGCGCCCCACACGCGGCTCGCCCTGCTCCTGGGGTGCACCTGCTGCTGGGGCGCACCTGCTCCCCGGAACGAGCAGGAGGTCGCCGCAGACCTCGACGATCGCGCGGCGAAACGTCCTCTGGCGCCGGCGTTCAGAGGCAGCGGGGAGAGGGGAAAGTGATCCTCACATTCCGGATCTCCTGGCGCGCGGTGGCGTCTCCCGTGCCGGGCTCGCCCACGGCCGTCTCTCCTGTCGTCTGGAGCATGAACCCCATCCCGTCGCCGTCGCCGAGGCGGAACTCGAACGTCGCGGTGAAGGCGTCGGCGGCGAGTGGACGCCAGTAGATGATGGTGCCAGCCTGTTCGTGTCTGGCGTCGGTGAGCACGCCAGACAGCCTGTCGGCGTCCCAGAAGGCGTCTCCATTGAAGGACCACCCCTCCGGCGGGGAGGCCATGTCCGCGGCGACGCTCACGCCGCAGGCTGTCCCAGCGGGGCACGGCGTCCGACCGGCGTGCACCTCGACGAGCGGTGCCGGTCCATGGCATGGATGGGCCTCATGGCCGAGCGTTCCATCTCGATCCCGATCGTCGATAGCAGCCCTGTCTCGGGCGTGATCCACGTCCCGAGGACGCGGGCGAAGCGCTCCGGCGTGGCCGTCGTCCTTGGCCATGGCGCCGGCAACGACATGAACGCGCCGCTCGTCGTCGACGTCGCCGGGCGGCTTCTGGCGCGCGGGCACACCGTGCTCCGCTTCAATTTCGTCTACAAGGAGCTCGGCCGGAAGGCGCCCGATCGGCAGCCGCTCCTCGAGAAGGCGTTCGAGGCGGCGATCGAGAGGGTGCTCGAGGACGGGCCGGAGCGCCTCGTGATCGGCGGCAAATCGATGGGCGGGCGGATCGCGTCGCTCCTCGCGGCCCGCGGCGTCCGCGCGGACGGGCTGCTGTTCCTCGGCTATCCGCTCCACCCCGCGGGCAAGCGCTCCCCGCTCCGGGACGCGCACCTGCCCGCGATCCCCGCGCCGCTCCTGTTCCTTCAGGGCACGCGCGACCCGCTGTGTGATCTCGCGCTCCTCCGGCCCGTCCTGAAGCGCCTCGGGCAGCGGGCCAGCCTGCACGTCATCGAGGGCGGCGACCACTCGCTCGATCTCCTCAAGTCCGCGGGGCGGACCAGGGAGAGCGGGCTCGAGGAGATCGACCTGGCGATCGACGGTTGGCTGAAGGCGCGGGTCCTCGCCGCGCGCCCGAAGGCGCCGTGACGGCGAGGGCCCGCCGCACGGCGCGCCGGCCACGACCGCGTAAACGTTTGGATGCAGGAGAACGCGGCCAGAAGCGTGGTGAACGCCTATGGTGGCCGCGCCATGGGCTCAAGAGGACGCTCCACGCCGTGTGATCGGGCCGTCCGCGACGAGCGGCGCGCTCGATGAGCCGCCGTCGTCGCGCGCGCGGCGCGGCGTCAATTGATGATGGCCGGGTCCTCGATCGTGAAGCACTCGACGGACGACGCCGCGTACTTGATCGCGTTGTACCAGAACTGCGAGATCTGGAAGACCTGCGCCGCGGATCTCTCGTAGCAGGGGCTGTTCGGGTCCGTGTACATCTGCGGATTGAGGCACGCGGCCGTCCCGCGCCACTGGCCCGAGTAGGTCACCCACTCGTCGCCGAACGCGACGACATGGCCCTTGCCGATCTCCTCGTGCACCGCGAAGTTGTTCCTGCCATCGGTGCTGTCGACGGTCGCGGTCGTCGATTTGATCGAGCGCGCGATGTAGGCGCCCACGCTCTGGATGTTCCTGCCGAGCGGCGTATCCTGGTTCCAGGTGCCCACGGCTACGGGGAGATCGCCTCCGAGCGGCAGCGAGCCGCCCCAGCAGTTGCAGTTCGCGCAGCCGCTCTGCGCAGGGTCGATCAGACCGTCGGCATTGAACTGGATGTCGGTGAACGAGAGGAGCTGGTTGGTCGCCGTGATGTCGTGGATGGTGCATCCCTGTCCATTGCACTGATAACCGCTCAGCGCGATGAGGCCGCCGCCGTTGTTGACCCAGTCCTTGAGCGCGTTCACCTCGTCCGGCGAGAACTGCCACGGTTCCCCGTCGTCGTTCTGGGCGCCCTTCGTCACCATCCACTGGAGGAGGATCACGTCGTACTTGGCGAGAAACTCCGCCGTGAGCGTGGGCTTCTCCCGGTTGTAGTTGTCGACCTGGGCCGTGCTCTGCGTGTTGAGCCAATCCTGGAGCGCCGTGGTGCTGTCGCTGCTGCACGGGCCCCAGACGCCTTCGCGGCCGATCGACGCGATGTTGATGCAGGTGCAGTTGCCGGCGTCGTCGCAGGTCGTCTGGTGACCGGCGTCGGGCGGCGGGTCGCCGCCCGGCCCCGTGCTCGTCAGCCCGATCTCGCCGCCGATATCGTCGCCGGTGCTGGTGCTGCTGACGCTGCTGACGCTGCCGCCGCCGGCGCCCTGGCCGACCGCGCCATTCCCCGTGGTGTTGCCGTTACCGCCCGATGAACAGGCGATCACGGGAAGCCAGAGCGCTGCGAGCACAGCGCAGCAACGCGTCGCGAAATGAAGTCTTGTCATGATCCCTGAGACTACCACTCCCCGCGCCTGGCCGGAGAGCCAAAATGGGGGAGGCTCTCCACCCGAAGCGCTACAGGCTGCTTGATTTCCAGCCCCACCCGCGCGATCTCCCTGTGCGACAGCTCCGGCGTGAGAGTCGCCCCATGCTCAACCGGCCGGACAGGCGCGAGCAGCGATAGGCGCGTGGCGATCGACCCTTCGCGGTGTCTTGGGCGCAGCTATGCGCACGTGTGACTGCGGGTGCGTGTGGTGTGGGCGAAAGAAGGAGGTGATAGCGGAACGGTCGGGAGTGCGGGCGCCGGAAGCGTGCTACGCGGTTTCGTGAGCTCTCGAAGGGCTTGCATTTGGCACACAGCGTCAGACTTCGACGCGCCGGGTCTGGCGGAAGAATTGAAGCTCTCCTCGGAGGGTATCGACATGTTGCCGAAGAGTTGAATTTCGATCTGGAGGGGGGGCCACAAGAAGGTGGCCGGGCCAGGTCGGAACGGGCGGCCGGATACGCCGGAATTCGCAATGCAGGATTCCATCTGGGCGAAATTTTTGAGACGAGCGGCTGTGATGCACGACCCCCGTCTGTGCTTCACAGGCCGCGAGGTAGGGCGGCGCTGCCGAGAGCGTGGCGGCCGACGCGGCGGCGCGTGACGGCGCGAGCTCGTCCCGAAATGTGCCTCGGCTTCGACAGCAATGTCGCTGAGGAGCTCGACGAGACCTGCCGCAAACGTTGCCGCGACCGAGCCAGTCGTTTATGTCTGGGAGGGGCCTTTCTGGGGGGCCGGCGCTTGCCGTATGCGTTGAGAGGTCCTTCGCGACGTACGCCAAGGTCCAGCGTGTCGTCCCCTCGAGGAGATTTTCTCATGTGGCGCCATGAATTGAGGAACCGGGTGGCTGCCTGGATCACTTGGACGGCGGTTCGGCCGGCATCCACGGTCATCACCGCTGCTGCCGCGGCGCTCGCCCTCGAGGGCTGCACGTTCGGCGATGACCCGCAGAGGGCGCAGCCCATCGTCAGGAACTGGTTCGATCAGCACTGCATCCCCGTGGAGTGCTTGTTCGAATGCTGCCAGGGGTGGGATTACACTACGAGGCCGCTCCTCCACGGAAGAGGTTGGTATGGCCCTCAGTGCGACGAAGTTCGGACAAGAAGCGCTGCCTATTCGGAGTATGTTGTTCTGATGTTGGAGCCCCAGAATTGGTGCACTGAGGACTTTACCTTCTTCGAATCGGGGTTCTGTGCGATCGTTGAACCCCCCGACGTCATCAAAGAGTTTGGGTCCGATGGACAGCCCGTGTACGCGGGGCTGAGCTTCGTGGTCTGCCCGCCGAGGGGGCAGCCAGCGGCTCACCCCCTGGAGGATGTGGAGCTCATCCCCGAGGAGTGATGGGGGGTAATGATGGTCATGCCTGCGCGCATCCTCGCGACCGCCATCCTCGTGGCCTCCGCCTTCGTCCGACCCTCGAAGGTCTTCGCCCACGAGGGCCCCTGCACGGCCCCCGAGCCGTTCAACGGGTTCTGGGGCGGTGGGCAGGTCCAGGTGAGAGAACGCGTCGCGGGAATTCCGCTCCTCGCCACGACACGCTTTTCGTACAGGCAGATACGATACTCTCCTTGCGCCAGCGGGATGCGCGTGTTCCCTCTCGGGGTTGGCGAAGCGAGCATCAGCGTGGGGGTACCTCTCTTCGACAACCGGCGCGGCGGGTGGCTTCTGCAAATGGCCGCCAAGGGGCAGGGCTCACAGAGGCCGAGCGAACCCGTGAGCGGTGTCATCACCGGCGCGCCCGCCACCGCGGGCCATGTAAATTTCTGGGGGACCTCGCTGCCGCTGATCCAGCTCACGGGGGCAGCCTCAGCGGCCATCATGCCGCAGTCCTCCCACGTTCCCCTTTCGATCGCGTATCTCGGAGGTGTGCGGTTCTATGCTCGTCATCACAAGCACGCGCAAGCGAATTGGGGGATCATGGTCGGCGGCAAGAATGCTGTCGTCAACGCCGTTCCTTCTCTTTCGGTCCGGGTTAGCGATCTGGCGATATGGAATCATAAAGTCGCGATCGGGTTAGAGCTCCGCTCACCCATCGAGTTTTCTGGCGGCCCGGCACCCGTTCGGTGGCGGCTCTGGGGCGCCTTGACCTTCGCGCTCGACAAGCTGGACGACCACGCGCGCGACACGCAAACGCACCGGCCTTCCTTCGACTTGGTCCGTTCACCCATCGAAGCCGCTCCCCCCACCCAGACGGCCTGGGAGATGACGTTATGAACACGTCCGTTCATTCATCGGGCAGCCCGAATCGTTTGCGGCACCTGCGGTGCATCTCTTGCACGTCCCGGATCAAGCTGTTCCTCGTCCTGACTTCGCGGTTAAGTTTTGATTCGGAGAGTCTAAATTTCTCTTCTTGCGTCAGATCGTCTTCGTTCAGGTGTGCTGGAAGATCTGTGAATTCGGCGCACTTTTCGAAGCTGTTCACCATGAGCTCGCCAACTCCACCCTCGTCCACGCATGACGCGCTGTATGTCAAGACGAACAGGAAATTCAGGTGGTCGCCGATCGCGCCGCACACGTAGGCATTGGCCAAGGTCTCTCGTCCTCTGCATTCTTTTACCTCCTTTCGTAGTGCCTCGACCTTGGCTGCTTGCTCCAACCCGGCGTCGTCCGTTTCTCCCGTAGGAGGGGTCGCCGCCGCCGGCGGGGTGGATCGGGGTTTCGAGAGCGCTTTCAGCTCTCGCCGGCACGCGCCGAGCTCTCGCTTCACCTCCGCCTCAGGGATGGACGCCGCGCTCTTGTCCATGGCCGGAGGTCTGCGCTCCCGCGTCGCCCAGCCGACCAGCACGCCGCCACCAAAGACGAGGCCGAGCACGGCCACCGCGATGAGGAGACGAACCATGAGGCCAGCGCTCTTGGGGCGTTCGCTCATGCGTCAATCTCCCTGAGGCTTCGGTGCCTGCTTCGGCATCGAAGGCAGCTTCGGGGGCGTCTCCGTGCACGTCCAGACGAACTCTTTCAGGCTGCGGAGCAGCTCGTCTTCGGTGAGCGTCTCACGAACCCGGATCGCTTCCGCGATGAGGCTCGATTCTTCCTTCGTCAGATCGTTCGAGCGATAATCCGCGGGAACGTCCGAAAGCGCCGCGCAGCTCTCGAAGTTCTTCTCGATGAGATCGGCAGACCTGGACTTCGGCCCGCACATCAACCCGTCCTTGGGCAAAGCCATCAGCGCTTTGAACTGGCGAGCCGCGGCGATGCAAAGCTCAGCGTCGACAAGGATTTCGCTTTTTCTGCACCGTTTCAGCTCCACCTCGAGCTCATCCACGGTGGCCGCTCGTTCGGGAGTGTCTTGTCTCTCTTCCCCCGGAGGAGCCTCGGCCGCCGAGGCGGTCGCTCGCGGCTCCGAACGGGCTGCCTGTTCTTCTCGACATGCGGCGAGCGCTCTCCGGTCTCTCCGCACGGAGGGATCCGAGGCAGGATCCGCTCCCTTCTCCTTCGCTGGCGGCCTCCGGTCCAGGAGGGATCTGCCGACCAGTACGCCAGCGCCAAAGGCAGGGACGAGCAGGAGCGTCGCTCCGAGAACACGCATGGCATACCCCGTTTTCTTGGCGTTCTCCGTCACGACCCGCCCTCTGCTCCAGCCTGCTCCTCCTCCCCGGCGCGCGCCTCGTTCAGCGCGAACAGCCGGTCGATCAGCGCGTCCTCGAACGCGCTCCGCGCCTGACGCTCTCCCGGCGTCGCGGGCTCCGCGTACGGGGGGACCTCTATGCCGTCGAAGCCGTAGGCCGCCAGGACGGCTCGGTCCATCTCCTCGTGGAGGGCGCGCAGCTCGACGATGCTCGGGTCCTTGCACCTTGGGTTCTTGATGAGGTTGTACGTCTCCGTCAGCCCCAGCCGCGACGCCAGCATCCACCGCGAGCGGGCCGCGTAGAGGCGCTCGCCGGCGGCCTCGACGCGGCCGCCCTCGGCGAGGTGCGCCGGGCGAGGGAAGGGGAACGTCTCCACGCAGTCCGACGGCGCGTACCGGAGGCCCTCTCCCATCGTCGAGGAGAGCAGCCGTGCCCACGTCTCGTGCGCGCGCGACTGGAGGACGGCGAAGCGCGCATGGTCGTCGATCGCGAACACACACAGCTGGTCCGAGAACGTCCGGCCCGCGGGCTGGAAGGCGAAGCACAGGTGCTTCGTCACCCGCGCCGCGACGAGGCACCGCTCGAGCGGCGCGATCTTGCGCCGGAGCTCGGGCCGCGTGTTGGCGAACTGCCACCAGCGCGCCCGGTGGCCCGCGTCGATGCCGGTGCCCTTCAGGCGATCCCGCGCCGGCTTCACCCGGGTCCGCACGATCGAGAGCAGCGCGGGCCACCGGCCGGCCTCCTCGAGCCCGCGCTCGCCGAAGTCGATCACGTGGCGGTGCGGGCTGTGCGAAGGGGACGAGTTGACCTCCTCGCCGCCGAGGAACGGGCGGAGCACCTCGCCGGCCGCAGGATCGGCCGCGAGGAGCGCCCGCGCCTCGCCGTCGGTCAGGACGAAGCCGTCGCCCCGGAGGAAGCAGCCGATGAAGCACAGATCCCGGCTGGCCCCGAGCGGGCGCGGGTCGGGGCGCTCGGGCATCGCGCGCAGGTGCGAGTTGATGTGGCTCACGGGCACGCCGTCGAGCCGCGGCGGCGGCAGGCCGTCGCCCGGCGACATGCCCAGCGCGAGGTGGACGACGGCGACGTGGACCGCGGCGTCTCCCGGCCACGGGACGCTGCGCACGGCGTGGTAGATGACCGCGCCCCCCGCCTCGACGAGCGGCCTGAGGCCCGAACGCCGGGTGTCGCCCTGAGCTATCGTGTTCGTGGCGATGAGCCCCACCGTCCCGCGGCGCCCGAGCAGCGCGGCCGCGCGGCGGAAGAAGTGGGCCGCCAGATCGGTGTTCTTCGTGGCGCCGTGCAGCTGCTCGAGCCACGCGGCGTAGCGCTCGCCGTGATCCGTCGAGATCCGCTTCCCGCCCAGGAACGGCGGGTTCCCGACGAACGCGCCGAGCCGCGCCGGCCGCGGATCGCGGGTGCTGCCGGGCTCGTCCGGACGCGGCCCCTGGAACACCTCCGGGAGCTCCAGCGGCCAGTGGAACGCAGGCAATGGCGGCGGCCCCCCGGGCGCCCCCTCGCGGAGCGCCCGCTGCATCGACAGGAGCTCTTCCGAAGGCGGACCGCCGCCTCGGAGCCATGCGATCGCGAGCTCGGCCCGCCGATCGCGCTCCTTCAGCCGATCACGGTCCTTCTCGTGCGCGAAGAACGCCCCCACGACGAGGTCGCCGAGCAGCCGCGCCCGGGCGATCGCCTCGTCCGCCTCCTCAGCGAGCCGCGCTCGCCGGCGCGCAGCGTCGCTGTCGTAGCCTTCCGGGACGCCCGGCCCACCGGGGTTTCGCAGGCTCGCCGGGAACTGCGCGCCGCCGCCTTCCGGGACGTCCCTCCCTCCCGGGTCTCGCAGGCTCGCCGGATGGTCCGCCTCCTCGGCGAGCCGCCGCCGCAGCTCGAGCGCCCGCGCCACCGCGGCGTCGATCGCCTCGCACAACGGCGGCGCCGGCGCCGCGGGCTTCCAGTGGAAGCCGCGCAGCTGGGCGAGGTCGAGGCCGACGAGCGAGTCGCCGTGCCGGAGGGCGTGATCGACGAACGTGAACGGCTCGTCCTGCGCGCGCGTCACGAGCCAGAGCGACAGCCTCGCCAGGCTCACCGCGAAGGGGTTCTTGTCGGCGCCGTAGAGGCAGCGCCGCGCGACGAGCCGCCGCGCTTGGCTCACGGCGCCCTCGCCCGGCAGGGCGAGCCGCGCCGCCGCCGCCGCGTCGCCGCGCGCGGCCTCGCGCGTCCAGGCGGCCACCACCTGGTCGGCCAGGTACCGGCACGCCTCCATGAGGAACGCGCCGGAGCCCATCGCCGGATCGCAGATCGCGAGCCGGAGGAGCGCCTCGGACGCGGGCTCCTCGCCCAGCTGCCGGAGCAGCGGCTCGAGCGTCCGCGCGACGATCGGCGCGGACAGGCTCCTCGGGGTGTAATGCGAGCTCGTCCGCCGCCGCTCGGCGATCGGCTGGAGGAACAGCCGCCCCGCCCCGAGCACGTCGGTGTCCCTGGCGCGCAGCGGTCCGAGCGCCTCGAGGACGCTGGCCGCGGTCTCGGCGGCGACGAGCGCCCCCCCGAGCCTCGCCGCCTCCCGCCGCGAGATGCCCGCCCGCTCGGCGAGCCACGCCGCCCGCCGCGCCGTCGGCTGCGCGAGCGCCTCGGCCGCGCCCACCCAGACCCTGTCGGGCCGGAGGCACACCGTCGGCCCGGCCGCGCGCTCGACCCGGTAGCCCATGAGCGCCTCGTAGAGGCCGCCGAGCTGCTCGACGTCGATCGCCCGGTACGACAGCGGGCGCCCGTCGAGCACGAGGAGCCGCTCGAGCACCGCGTGCACCGTGCCGTCGTCAATCGACGGCGCGCGCGGCGCCGCGGGGTCGTCCGGCGACGCGTGCTTCGTCGGCTTCGCGCGGTCCTCTGGCGGCCCCGCGTGTGCCGCCGGCCCCGCGTGCTCCAGGAACGGGTATCGCTCGGGGTCGAAGAGCTGCCCTCCCCGCGCAGGCAGGGTCAGCTCGGGGCAGCGGAGCCCGTGGAACACGGCGCGGAACAGCGCGACGAGCCGCGGCCACGCCCCGAAGCGCCGCGGCAGTGCGCCCGGGCGCGCGCCGCGCTCCGCCGCGAGCAGCTGGAACAGCGGGCGCACGCCCAGGTGCGCCGCGTAGTACGGGTCCGAGGCCGGCAGGAGCCCGCGGTCCTCGGCGTGCAGCAGGAACACGAGCCGGAGGATCGCGGTGAGCAGGCCGCCGTGGAGGTGCTCCGGGCCGCGGGCGAGCGCGTCCTCGAGCGCGCCCGTCTCGTCGCGCTCGGCCGCGTCCTCGAAGCCGCGGAGCAGGACGCCGAGCGCGTCGAAGGCCCGCTCCGCGAGCGCGCCCGCGACGTCTGCCTGCTGCGCCCTGCTGTCCCCGGGGACGGGCTGATCCATGCCGAGCGCCCGGAGTGTACGCGAGCGCGGCGCGCTTTGCTGCAGGTTCTACCTGCGCGGGGCCTTCAGGGCTTGATCTTGGCCGCGAACGCTCGTGTGACCGCCGGCCGCGCCTTGATCGCCTGCTCCCAGCGCGCGAGGTTCGGATAGGGCTCGATCGCGACCCCCATGCGCGCGGCCCCGGAGAGCCACGGAAACGTGGCGATGTCCGCGAGCGAGTACTCGTCGGCGAGGTACTCGGACACGACTCCCAGAAAGGCGGCGACTGCGGCGGTGTTAGACAGAGCTACCCTGCGCCGCTGGACAGCATTTCGGCCTTGCAGCCCCGAGCCGGTCCGTGAGATTTCTCGTGAGGAGGTCCTCAAAGGCAACGAACTAGACAGGCGTGGTCCCGGGGCTTCGGTTGACCAATCGATTCATAGTCAGGCGGACCCGGAGTGCCGGCGGCGTGCGGCAGCACGCGGCGTAAGGATGGCCGACGCGCGCCTCAACGGTTGCAGCAGAGCACGTGCGTGTCACCGAGGACGATTTCCCCGCTCACCACCGTGGAGTCGGTCGAGGGGGCGCAGGTAGGCTCGTCCTTCGTGAAGATGGACCGCACCGCGCCGATCCGCCCCTCAATCGTGTCCGTGCAGAGCGGCCGATCCAGTCCGGAGATGAGAATGGATCCGAGATCTTCAGAGCAGTCTGCCTGTCGGTACAAACTGGTTTGCACGCGGCAATCGCCGAGGCTCGGCTCGCCACAGGAGCACGGGCTGCACTTGCGCGTGTCGTTGTAGAGGGGGAACTCCCACTGTATCTCGTGGCCGGCCCAGCACTCCCCGTTCGGCTGCGGCGGATAACAACGGCTGAATCCAGTGAGCACGACTTCCATGTCTGGACCACAAGCCCGGACGAAGTTCATGTTTGTATGCCGTAGCGCAGGAACCTCGGGGATAGGTTGGCAGCCCGACGCAATCGGCGGGTCGATGGCCACAGAGGCATAGGAATCGCTCGGAACGGGGTCAGGAAGAGGAAAACAGGTACCATCCCAGGGGCTGCCCGCATCGATCGTGGTTACGAGGTCGCTAAGGGAGCAAAGGGCCGAAGAGTGTACGGGCACCCTGGGCGAGAGCACACATCGCGACGGTCCACACGTGCAGGGCTCGCATTCCTCCTGCCCGGGAGTACCTACCCACCCTTCCCACAAGAGGTTGCCGTCGCTGTGCGGATCGCATCGAGGAGCATACTCGGGCGGGCCGCTATAGAGCAGGATGAGCTGGCTCGGATCTGGCTCTGGCAGATCGTCGGTGGGGGGCGTCGAGGAGCAGCCGATGAATACCCATGCGGTCAGCATGGAGAGCGCAACCGAACGCAGCGCGGCTGCTACCCCACGGCCTTCGTCAATTGTCAGCACTGGCATGAATCACCTCCACAAGTTCCGCGCGGGAGCAGCAGAAAATTCGGGTCTCGCCGCTCTCGACCGTGCCGTCCACCAGGGAGACCTCGGTTGTCGGCGAACATGTGCCCGGCTCGTCCTGTGCGAACACCACACGCACCGCGGCCAGAGCTGAAGCCTCCTGTGCTTCATGGCAGATTTCCCCTTCCGTACGGATCTCGTTGAGCGAGGCGAGCATGTTCGAGCAGCTCGCGTCGCTGAACAGCAGCACGTCCGCAACGCAGTTTCCGCCGACGGGTGCGCCGCATTTGCAGGGCGTGCAGGTACGCGCGTCTCGGAGCTTCTTCTGGAACTCGAAGCGAATGTCGAAGCCCAGGCGGCACGAGCCATCGTCTTCGGGTGTAATACACGCGAGCCCTTTGAAGTCTGCCACATACTCATCGGTCCACGGGCAAGCTCGTGCAAACTTCCCGCTGAGGGGCGGCAGAGCAGGCTGCACCGCGGGAGCGCACGTGCGCGCCATCGTAGGCGGCCTGATGGTGATCGCGGCGAACGCGTCGCCCGGGACAGGGGACGAGATCTCGGCGCAGTGCCCTGGCGGGTCGGCTGCACCGGCGAGGTTGATCTTCATCGCTTCGCCTGCGCAGAGCGGTGCCTCGTGCGCCAGCATCCTGTCCGGCAGCGCGCATGCGGCAGGGCCGCACGCGCACGGCCCGCATACGTTCTGGTACTGAGGATTCATGGATACATCGGCCCAGCCGTCCCAATAGTCGAGTCGACCATCGGGACAGATGGGGAAATCCGGCGTGTCGCCTACCCACAACATCACCGGGTTAGCATTGGCCCGAGGCTTGGGGATCTCGATGCCATCCCCGCAGCCGAGCAGCGCGGCCGCGCTGAGAACGAGACAAGAGGTTGATCGCATCGTGAAGCCCTTCCGCTGCTCAGTAATCGACCTTCTGACAAGGGATGATGCCGTCGCAGGGATCGAACTCCCGCGCCGGCGGCGTCATGGCCTGCGGTGGGGGAGCGGCGGGGCGGGTCGTGCGGGGCCGCGGCGCGACTGGCGGCGCGGCAGCCGCTGCTGGTGGCGGCTCGTGGCGCCGCTCGGGAGGCGGAGGCGAGGGCAGTTGGCTTGCTCGGAGGGCGGCTACCAAGACGCCCCGTGCCAGGTGCAGCGCGGCTGCGCGGGGGGGCTGCGTCCGCCAGAGGAGGACCGCCGCCGCGCTGCCCAGCAAGAGCGCGAGCGCGAGCACCGCGCCGAGCGCGCGTGGGCTGGAGTGCCGCGCTGGCGTGCCGCTCGGACGCGGAGGGATCGAGGGCGGCGGCGGTACCGGCAGCATCGGATCGAGGTCCGGCAGGTCGGGCGCGGGAGGCGACGGAGGCGCGACCGGAGACGCGTGGGTGACGTCACCCAGCGCGTGCCGTGGTGGCACCGCGCTCTGGAGCGTGTCGGGCGCCTCCGAAGAGCGCGGCGTGGCGACCGGGGGCGCGTGGGTGACGCCGGCCCGCGCGTCCCGCGGTATCTCGCTCTTGACCGTATCGGGCGCGTCGGAAGGGCGCGGTGTGGGCGGCGCGACGGCTCGTCCCCCCTCCTCACCCGAGGCGAACGCCTCCGCCTCGTCCTCCACGGGGTTCGGTGCGCCCTCGTCCGGCTCGCACCGGGCGCCGGACGGCTCCGCGGGGACCTGACGGGCAGGCCCCGGAGGCTCGCCGAGCTCTTCCCACGCCCGGGCGAAGGGAGTCAGTGCAGCGAGCATCTCTTCGATGCTCGGGTGCCGTCGCTCGGGGGTCTCCGCGAGGGAGAACTTGATCATCCACTGAAGCAGCGGAGGCATCCCGGCGGGAAGGCTCGGGGGCCACGTCCACGTCGAGAGGGGGCGCTGGCACAAGAGCTCGTACAGGAGGGTGCCGAAGCCGTAGACGTCGGTCCGGCGTCCCACGCGTCCACCGCCGATGAGCTCCGGCGGCGCATACCCGTACGGATCTTGATTGGCTTCCTCCGCACCGAGCTGAAAGAGACGAACGAAGCCGAAGTGCGTTATCGCGTACCGGTCACCGTCCACGACGAAGACCCGGTCCGGGCTCATGGCGCCGTGGATGACAGAGCGTTCATGCGCGCGCACGAGGCAACGGCCGATGTCGATCAGCACCTTGAGCGCAGCGGGCCCGAGGTCGTTCCCGCGCATGGCGTCGATGAGCGGGACCGCGCCGCCGAGCACCGGGGTCGCTGCCCACGCCACCGAGCCGTTCACCCCGCCGTAGAGCACGCGGACGACCTCCGGGACGTCGTCGGAGAGGCGTTGAAGGCGCGCCATTTCTTCGGTGAACGCGCCTTCATCGAGGCTCGATCCCTCGCGGACGTGCAACCAGACGAGGGCTCCCGTGTCGCCGAGCTGCCGAGCGAGGAAGTGACGGACCATGCCGCGCTCCTCTCTGAGCAGCTCGTGGCCTTCCCAGATCTCGCCGGCGGCTACCATACGAGCCTGACCTCCGCGCCGGCGCATCGAGGGCGGATCTCGGCTTTCCGCGGCCAGACGACGTACGCGACCGTCGCGGCGCCGAGCGTTGCGCCGGTGACGAGCGCTGCCGTGCCGAAGCCATGGAACAGGCTTGCTCGTGAGTCGGCGGCGCTGGCTTCGCCGTAGACCTCGCGGAACTGCGCGCTGCTCGGGGCCATCGAGCCGTCCGACAGGCGGGCCACCTTGGCGGACGTCTCGTGCTCGGCGAAGTTGCCGGCCTCGCGAAGCTCGACGGCGGTGAGGAGCAGGGTCATCGTGGCGGCGGCGCCGGCGGTGATGATCCAGGGGGCGCGGGCGCTTGTGACGGGAGCCTTGGGCGCCTCGAAGAGGGGCAGGGGGACGCGGCGCGACTGCCGCGCCGCGACCTTCACGAGCGCACGGACGACCTGCCCCTGCTCGCCCATCGCCGTGACCTCGTGCTGCCCAGGCGCGACGAAGACCGGGCTGCCCGCGCTCACCTCGCGACCGTCCACGAGCAGCCGTGCCGTGCCCGGCGGGGGGCTCACATGGAGCTCCGCCACGCGCTGCCGCACCGCTGCGAGATCGGCGTGCCTCACCTCGTAGCGGCGGCGCTCGACGTCATCGGTCGGCGCTGGCATCTTCTCGACGCACTCCTCGAGCTCGGCTGCGGCCTCCTCGAGGCGATCGAGGCGCAGATCGTATTGCCCGAGCTGGCACACGGCCATCGTCGAGGGAGCGATCGCGTTGACCCGCGCCCAGAGCTCGCGAGCGCGAGCGAGCTCGAGCCGCTTGGCGGCCTTCTCCGCCTCATCGATGAGCTCCTGGACCTCGCGGGACCGCGGGGGAGGCTCCGCTGCCCCGAGAGGCAAGGCGCTGGCAAGGACCACGGACAGGGCGGTGGCTCGCGCTGCATGGACGAAGAGGAGACGAGCACCCACCGTTCACCGTGCCGGCATGAAGGGACCACGACGCAGCGCTTATAGCAGCAGCGCGGCGGTGCTCTTCTACACCATGTTGCGACACGAGCGAACGCGGAAGCTGCCTGCCTCCGCGCATGACCTGAGTCACCGCATTGCCTTTGCGCGCCAGAAATTCTCACGGAACATCACAAAAAACACCGCGCATCTGTGTAACTCACACGGTCGACGGGGATCGCTGCCAGGCCCGCCCAGGGGCAGTCATCGCAAGCTCGCGGCGGCGCGCGGCGCGCGCCGCCGCGAGCTCCCGGAAGAGCGAGAGCACGCCGAGGTGCGCCGCGTAGTACGGGTCCGAGGCCGGCAGGAGCCCGCGGTCCTCGGCGTGCAGCAGGAACACGAGCCGGAGGATCGTGGTGAGCAGGCCGCCGTGGAGGTGCTCCGGGCCGCGGGCGAGCGCGCCCGCCCCGTCGCGCTCGGCCGCGTCCTCGAAGCCGCGGAGCAGGACGCCGAGCGCGTCGAAGGCCCGATCCGCGAGCGCGCTCGCGACGTCAACCTCCCGATGAGGCGGCCGCCGTGTCGTCCAGCGCGACGCCTCGGGCTGCGCGTCCGCGGCGCTCCCCCGCCCGGCGCCCCGGAAAGACGGTAGCTGCCGCCGGTGTTCGGCTGATCTACCCTGTGGTGCTGGACAGCGTGTCGGCCTTGCAGCGCAGAGCCGGATCGTGAGATTGTTCGAGGGCGAGGTCACGAGATGCGGCGAACTCGACAGACCTGGTCCTGCGGCTCCGGCCGACCCATCGAATGATAGTTTGCCGCCGGGAGCAGACAGATGGCTGCAGCGCCGACGTTCAAAGCTCGGAAGGCCGAAATCAGTGGGCACTTGTTCGAGAATCCGAGCGCGGGCGTACCTCGCGGAATCTATTGGTCCTGCAACATCGACTTCGCGCCGATGCTGCACGCACGGGAGAGCGAGGAAGATGGCGAGGGGTGGCCGTGTATGTTGCTCTGCGACTGGATAACCTGGCCAGTCCGCAGTTGGCGGGAGATGGATGGATTGACGCTTGAGTGTTGCGTTCGTCCCCTTGAGGTCGAGGCATCGTTGTACTTCTTCGGGCGGCATCAGCCGCTTTCACGTATCGAGTTGTCATTTCAACGATCACGAGCTGATCGCTTTCGTGTCCGGGGCGGCTTTCTGGCAGATCTCGACGATATCGCTGGATGTACGCTCCGCGCAGTGACGTCGGAGTTTGACCTTGAAGGCCGCTTTGTCGGGCTCAGTGTGCTTCCGGACAATCTTTTCCCCAAACCGAAGTCCGAAGCACAGGCCATCGACGCTCTCGGGGAGTTTGCCGACCTTCAAGCGTATGAAAGACCGCAGTGGGAAGAAACAAGCTGGCTGTTCAAGCCGAGGATCGATGATGCAGCCGGCTAGCATGCGCCTTTAGCCGGCGCTCGGAGACGCTCGCCGGTCAACTTTAGATATGGCCATATTTCTACTCTCCAGCGCGGCCTCGGCCCCACGGTGCTCGGCCCACTGGCGCAGCCGCATGGCAAAATAGCAATCGCTGATGCGTATCATCCAGATCTTCAGCAGCTCTGCGCTAGCAGATGAACGTTGCACCAACACGTCCACGGGCGCCAGCCAGTCTTTTCCGAGACACGAGAACAAGAGCTCGTCAATCCGAGATAGGGTGAGCTTGCTACCGTCCACCCGAGGGAAAAATGCCGCTTGATGGGTGCCCAGCGCTTCGAGATCCTTGCGCCCCCCCTCGGTCGACAGGACCGGAGACCGACCGGATACCTTTCGCCAAGAGCGCGCCATGTGCAGGACGCGCGTCCGGGATAGAGCGCGCGCGTCGTCCAAACCGCGGCGCGCGTCAGCCGGTTTCACATGGACGAATCCACGGCTGAACCCATCCTCCGGCGGCCCCTCCAGCATGCTGTCGCCAATGCGACGCACGGGAAGGCGAAGCCCGCGCTGGACCGCTCTACGAATGTCTCCATTTGTAGCGACGTGAACAGTCATCTAAACCTCACAATCGACACTTTTTGCACTCCGGCGATGGAGGATCCCCGGACTCGCACGGTCTGAAGGCAGAGCGCCCAGGCGCGCGCCGCGTTCCGCCGCGAGCTTCCGGAGCAGCGGGTCCACGAAGAGGTGAGGTGCGCGGCGTAGTGCGCGTGGTCGAACGGCAGGAGCCCCGGTCCTCGGCGTGCAGCAGGAACACGAGCCGGAGGATCGCGGTGAGCAGGCCGCCGTGGAGGTGCTCCGGGCCGCGGGCGAGCGCATCCTCGAGCGCGCCCGCCCCGTCGCGCTCGGCCGCGTCCTCGAAGCCGCGGAGCAGGACGCCAAGCGCGTCGAAGGCCCGCTCCGCGAGCGCGCCCGCGACGTCTGCCTGCTGCGCCCTGCTGTCCCCGGGGACGGGCTGATCCATGCCGAGCGCCCGGAGTGTACGCGAGCGGGGCGCGCTTTGCTGCAGGTTCTACCTGCGCGCGGCCTTCAGGGCTTGATCTTCGCCGCGAGCGCTCGTGCGACCGCCGGCCTCGCCTTGATCGCCTGCTCCCAGCGCGCGAGGTTCGGATAGGGCTCGAGCGCGACCCCCATGCGCGCGGCCCCGGAGATCCACGGAAACGTGGCGATGTCCGCGATCGAGTACTCGTCGGCGAGGTACTCGGACTCGGCGAGGCGGCCGTCGAGCACCTTGTAGATGCGGTCCTGCTCGTTCTGATAGCGCTCGATCGCGTAAGGGATCTTCTCTGGCGCGGCGCTGCGAAAATGGCCGAGCTGGCCGAGCATCGGCCCCACCGCGCCCATCTGGAACATCAGCCACTCGATGACGCGCGACCGGCCCGGCTCGCTCGCGGGCAAGAGCTTGCCCGTCTTCTCGGCGAGGTAGATGAGGATCGCGCCCGACTCGAAGACGGTGACTGGCCCGTTCGGAGGATCGTGATCCTGGATCGCGGGGATCTTCCCGTTGGGGTTGATGCGCAGGTACTCCGGCTTTTTCTGCGCGCCGGACCCGATGTCGATCGGCTTGATCTGGTAGGCGAGCCCGACCTCCTCGAGGAGGATGACGGGCTTGTAGCCGTTCGGCGTGGTCCACGTGTACAGGTCGATCATCTGGTACTCCCTCCCATCCGCGGGGCCCCCGGCACCCGTCCCGGGTGCTGCGGGGATGCTCCCCGGGTGACCCGCGAAGGTCAAGCGAGGGCTGAACGGTCCGCGCGCAGCACGTCGATTTCACCCGAACGAACTCGCGCGAGCGAGGCGCCGTGCGCGCCCAGCACGCCGCCGATGTCGCGGCTGGCGCCGTCTGGGTGGCCCTCGCCGACGCCCAGGACCAGGTGTCCGGAAACTCCTGATGAGGCGGCTGCGGTATCAGCCTGGCGCGATGCCTCCGGCTGCGCGCCCGCCGGGCGCCCTCCGGGCGCCCCCGGCCCGCCGGAAAGGCGGCGACTGCGCCCGGTGTTAGACGGATCTACCCTGCGGCGCCGCACAGCATTTGGGCCTTGCGGCGCAGAGCCGGTCTGTGAGATTTTTCGTGGGGGACGCCTCAAAAGGCGACGCGCTAGACAGACCTGGTTCCGCGGCTTCGGTTGACCGATCGACGGATAGTTGGGCAGGCAAGACGGCCGCGCCAGAGCAACATGACCATCTCCACCGGAATGCTCCTTTTGACCGTTCGAGAGCGAAGATGCTGAGTCTCACGAGTGCTCGATGGTCAGAGCTGGAGCACGCATACGGTGCTGCTTCAGATGTTCCAGAGTTGTTGCGCAAACTCGATGGCTTGCCCGCTGCGGAGGGAGAGCAAGAACCCTGGTTCTCACTCTGGAGCTCCCTGGCGCACCAAGGGGACGTTTACTCGGCTTCTTTTGCTGCAGTCCCCTACGTGGTGAAAGCGTTGGCATCCGCTCCGGCCTCTGCCGATTTCACGTACTTTCAGTTTCCGGCTTGGGTGGAGATCTGTCGAGCCAAGAAGCGTATCGCAGTTCCAGAGGATCTTGCCCCGGCTTACTTCGACGCGTTGTCACAGTTGCCATCTCTTGTCGCGGCGGCGGCATCAAGACCTTGGGACGCTAACTTCCTTTTGTGTGCATTGAGCGCCCTCGCCGCTTCGAAGAACCAGCCGGCCGTCGCGGAAGCGGTGCTCGAACTGTCCCCGGAAACGGCAAACGAGTTCATGGAATGGTTGGGCAGCCGCTGATCGACCAAACAACGCGCTGCAGCCGACGCGCGAAGTCGGACGGCGAGAAGCCGGCTGACCAGGTCGTTGCTGCTGATGTGGCCCTCGCTCCGCTCGGGACCACGCAGAAGAACGCCAGTCGCCAGGCAGACACGGCAACCCCGCAGGAGGTCCCCGCATGCCCTTCGAAATCCCTCCGCCCCTGCTCGAACGCCTGCGCGCTCGACGTCTTGAGCAACGTCAGCTGCGGGCGACCCGCAGTGCTGCCGGCGCGCCGCGCGCGCAGGCGGGCGGCAACTTCATCGATTCCATTCGACGCGTCTTCTCTGGAGCTTCTTCCGTCGATCAGGCGGCCGGGCGGTACGTCGCGGCCATGAACTCCTGGCAGGACGAGGTTGAAGACAAGTACGACGCGTTCCTGCTCGACCCCGGCATGGGACCGATGACCTACCTGACCTCCGACGGCCGCGTCCTCGAGGACCTCCGTGGCTGGGACGGCGATGAGATCGTCGAGGTCGGCGGTTTGCACGCACATTCCGCGCTGATCGCCGGCGCCCGGAAGACGGGCATCGTCGAGCTCCTCGAGCTGATCCCGCAGCCACCTCCGGGGTCGTCGGTCTGCTCGACGTGCGACGGCAAACGCATCGCTGAACCGGCCCCCGGATCCGGAATCGAGCTCCCCTGCAACGAGTGCGACGCGCGCGGGTGGATCGATGCTGGCTGACGCCCGGAGTGGCGCCGCGCTCCACGCCTCGCGCGCGGGTCGAGCCGAGCGCCTCACCGGCGAAACACGCGTGACGCCCTTGACGCCCTTGACCAGAGAACCGGTTTGCTCTTCGTTTTCCCCGACCATGAAGCTCGTCATCCGCTCCGCTGGCGTCTGGGGGCATCCCAATCTCCGGACATGGGCGCCCGACGATCCCGACGCGTTCGCCGAGCTCGTGATGCTGGACATCGGGCCCAGAAAGGGGGCGGGCGCGGACTCCTTCACCCTCAGGGTGGCCACGCCCGCCGGGCTGGATCGGCTGGAGGCTCGCGATGGCATCCTGGCCACCCGCCCCCTGCTCGTGATGCGCCGGTACGACTTCGACGATCTCTGGCGCTGGCTCGAGCAGACCGTCGCGTCCTGCGAGGCCGAGACCTGGCCCGCCTGCGTCGAGAACCTCCGGCGCTACTTCGCCTGGGAGTACGAGAGCTACCGGGAGCCCTGACACGGCGCGCGCTCCCCTGTTCGCCCCCGCTGCGCGCCGCAGCGCCGGCGCTCGGCGCGCGGCGGCTCCTCCGGCCCGGCCGCCCTGCCGGCGCTCGCGGCCCCCGGAGAGGCAGCGATCGCCGCCCGTGTCAGGCGCACCTACGCCACCGCGCTGGACACCATTTGCGCCTTGCGGCGCAGAGCCGGTCTGTGAGATTTTGTGTGAGCGAGGTCCCAAGAGGTGACGAACTGGACAGCGCTGGTGCCGCGGCTTCGGTCGAATCTGCTGACCTTTGCGCCGCTTGTCCGAGGGCAGAGAAATGAGGCTGACAATCTTTCTGGAGGAGTACGCGAAGCACACGGCGCTCAACATCGGGCAAGTGATGCAGGGCGTCCGGTACTTCTACTCTCATCCGGACTGTGATGAGGTCGCGCCGCGAGGGACGTTCAAGCACTGTTTCTTGTCGATGTCCCTTCGAGCGAGGCGAATCGCGAACGACCTCTTCTTCTCGGCCATTCCACCTCACTGGCATCACACGCCGGAGGAGCTCCGCGGGATGCGGCCGATCCCGATCAAGAAGTGGTTCTTCTATGGATATTCAGCCTGGCAATTCGACGAGTTCGGAGAGGTCAGAGCGGACCTCGACGGGAGAGAGGATCGAAGATGGGATCCGCGATGCCAGAAGCCACAGACTTGACGGGTCGAGCGCCTGACGACGGCATGCTGTCGGCGGGATCCCGGTCGAGCACGTCCACGTGAGCGCCCCGGCGGTGCTCGATTGAGGCCATTATCCATGATTGTACAACCCTACAAGCTCGGTTCGCTGGCACCCGATGACCGCTGGGTCGAGCATCGATACCCGGACGCGTGGGATCTCCAGCGCACCTCGGGCCCCGATCGCCTGGTGCTCGCGCCGGCCGAACGCCAGATCGACCTCATCCTCGATCTCCTGCGACCGTTGCCGGCGCCGTTCGGTGTTCTCCACGTGCTCTTGGTGTCCCGCTGCGGCAACGCGGCTGCGCGGCGGCAGGAACCAGCCCCGATGCAGTTGCGAGACGTGGCCGGCTTTCTTCGCGAATTCGAAGAGTTCTTCGAGCGCGATGGCCGCCATCACGTCTGGGTCACATCCTTGCCCTCGCAGAGCACGATCGTTTACGACAACCACAACCTTGTCTACGCGTACGGTCCGCTCGAGCAGTTCATCGGTCGTGCTGAGGCGCGCGGCCTGGCGCGGCGCGCGATCGAGATCCCTGTCCCGCACCATCACTGCTTCAATCTCGAGTATGACGACGCGGAGGCAGCGCTGCTCGATCGCTTCGATTGGCTCGAGTTTCCGCTCCAGCCCGGAGACGACCCGTGATCGCGGTGGCTCTCGGTGTCGCCGACGCTGGCCGACCTGGGCCTGCTGCCGATGAGAGGGTGAGCGCGCGTCCCCGCTCGCGGCAGAGGCCCCGTTCGGCAGGGAAGGGGAGGCGATGCTTTCTTGGGCTGAAGTGAAGCGGCTGATCTCGCAGATCGTCGGCCCGCGGCTGGTCGATCTCGGGTTCCACAACCCGGGCCGTGCCATGTGGCGGCTTCGCCCGTACTTCGTCGACGTCGTCTGGTTTCATTGCCCTCGCGCCGGCATCTTCCAGGTCGAGTTTGGCTGTGGGCTGCGCACAGCCGTCCGGAACAATCCGGCTCCGTGGCATTGCCAGTTCCGCGCGCAGCCGGGGCATTCGTTCAACTGGGAGGAGATCCCCTGGTCGTTTCGCCTGTCGGAATCGGAGCAGGTCGAGGTCCTTCGGCTGCTCGCCCCTCGGGTCGTGGCAGCCGCAAGGCGGTGGTTCGCTCACTTCGACACGATCGACAGCGCCATCCGCGCGCTGGAGAGCAATCCGTTGTCGGGGCCGCGGAATGTAGCGCCCTGCGCCCCAGGTAGCCCCGCCTACAACGAAGCGATGTCCGAGCTGCGCGCCGCGGCGGCCGGGGTGGCCGGACAACCCGCTGCGGCGGACGAGGCCGGGGCTCTGCACCGCCCTCGCCGCTGAGCGCGAACGTTGTCGCTCGCGATGAGCGGCGCGCGTGCCACCGCGTCGTGAAGTGAGCAGCTGCGGCTGCTCTCCCCCCTGACCGCGGACGCCTACGGGGAAGGCCGCGGCCTGCCCTCGCCGGCGCCGAGCGCGCCGGCCCCCGCGGGCTCGCCCTGCGGCGCGAGCTCGTCGCCCACGAAGAACGAGATGTACTGCGACGATCGAGGCTCCGGCGCGGCGCTCACGGGACCTCCGCGCGCGCGGAGGCGGCCCGATCCGCGCCCCGCGGCCGAGAGCGCTCGAGCTCGGCGTCCTCGCGCAGCGCCGCGGGGGAGCGCAGGGCCCCGTTCGTCCTGGCCCGGGCGAGCGTCGCGAGCACGGCGGCGCCGTTCGAGGCGCCCGGCGAGGCCGCGGAGCCCTCCCGGGAAGGCGGCGAGAGGCGCCGCGCGCCGCCCGCGCCGGGGGCGCGCGGCACGCGGGGGCGCTCGGGGAACGCGAGCTCCTCGCCCACCTGGAAGAAGCGCAGCATGCCCGAGAGCGCGTCCGCCTGCGCCGCGAGCTCCTCGGCCGTGCTGGCGAGCTCCTCGCTGATCGCGGCGTTGCGCTGCGTCACCTCGTCGACGCGGCGCATGGCGCTGTTCACCTGGCCGACCGCATCGGCCTGGCTGAGCGAAGCGATCGCTACCTCCTGCGTGAGCGCCGAGGTCCGCCGGATCGAGGGCGCCATCTCCTCGATCAGCTGCCCCGAGCGATCGGCGACCTGCACGCTCGCCGACGCGAGCGCGCCGATCTCCTTGGCGGCGGCCTGGCTCCGCTCCGCGAGGCGGCGGACCTCGCTCGCGACCACGGCGAAGCCGCGGCCGTGCTCGCCGGCCCGGGCCGCCTCGATCGACGCGTTCAGCGCGAGCAGGTTGGTCTGGTACGCGATCTCCTGCACGATCGAGACCTTGTCGGCGATGTCGCGCATCGCGGCCACGGTGCGCTGGACCGCGGCGAGGCTCTGCTCCGCGGCGGCCGCGGCGCCGGTGGCGAGCTCGCCGGTCTGCTGGCTGCTCTTGGCGTTCTTCTGGATCGAGCCGCTCACCTCGAGCGGCTTGATGACCGCCCTGCCCTCGCCGTCGAGCGAGTCGACGACGAGGCCGGCCTGGCCCCCTCGTGGGCCACCACGACCACGCTCTCGCGGGCCGGCGCAGGCCGCGGCGAACATCTGCATGAGCGCGGCCCGCTCGGCATCCATCGCGATCACAGGGGCTGGATGGCCGCGCTGCCGTCGTCCGTGCGGAAGATCAGCTTCCGGCCCTGGCTGCCGCCCGTGTCCTGCTGGACGACCCGGATCCCGGCGGCGCGCAGCACCATGACCCCGACCGCCACGTTCTGGTGTCCGAGGTGCGAGTCCCGCTCCCGGAAGGCAGAGATCATGCAGGCGCCGCCGACGATCCGGGCCTGGAGCGAGCGGGGCGTGGCGCCGAGGGCCGCCAGACGATCGAGGAGCTGCTGAAAGGCGGTGTCTCCGAAGCGCCCGAGCGGCAGCGTGAGGTTGGGGCAGCTGGGGAGCACGTAGTGGTTCATGCCGCCCACGCCGAGCGCCGGCTCCCAGAGGCAGATCGCGACGCACGAGCCGACGATCGTGGTGATGATCGTCGGCTCGCCCGACGCGAAGACGTTGCCCGGCGTGAGGTAGTGGGGCTGCGGGCTGCTCGGGGGGGGCGCGCTCAGCCGCGCTCGTCCAGCGCCGTACCGCTGCGACGGGGGCTTGAGCATCGTCATCGCATCTCCAGGGCGCCGCAGCGCTCCCGCCCCGCGCAGAACGGCCCGGCCGCCAGCGTGCCGAGCGCTTCGAGGAGACCCTTGTCGATCGGCCCGAGCTCGGGTTTCTGCGAGAGCAGGCGGAAGACGGCGATGACGCCGACCACGCGCTCGTCCACCGTGAGCGGGACACAGGCCATGACGTCGCCCTCGCCGCGCGCGCAGGGGGCCTGGGGGGCGGCCGGGTCGGTGCCGAGCGCGGCGCCCTGCCGGAAATACGGCTCGATCCGCCGCGCCACGCGCCCCACGATGCCCTCTTCCGGCGCTATCAGGACGGCGGACGACGGCGCGACGCCGTAGGCCGCGACGACCCTCGCCGCCCCGCTGTTGTCGATCTCGAAGACGGCGATCTCCTCGGAGCCGACGAGGTTCGCGATGATGTCCTGGAGGGCGCGGCACGCCTCCTCCCGGGTCCGGAGCGGCAGGAGCCGGCGGCTCGCGACATAGAGGTTCGCGAGCTGCGAGCGCTGCTGTTCCTCCTCGGCGCATCGATCGGCGGCGAGCGCGAGCGCCGCCTCGGCGCGGACGGCGCGGGCCTCGAGGTGCCCGCGGGCCCTCCGGAGCCGGCCGAGCAGCCGGCCGAGCGCGCGGGCGCGCCGCGCGAGCCGCTTCTTCTGCCCTTCGAGCGCGCTCACGTGCGCTCGTGACGATCGCTCGCGGCGCACCGCCTGCTCCACCCCGCGTTCCGCTTGTCCATCACGCGACATGTCGGTCTTCACCTCATTCGCCTAGACAGCTCTTGACCTTCTCGAGGAGCTCGAGGGAGTCGATGGGCTTCGTGATGTAGTCGGAGCAGCCACAGCGAAACCCCTCTTCCCTGTGCGAGACCTCGCCTCGGCTCGTGACGAGGACAATGGGCGTCTCCCGCGTCGCCTCCTCCGATCGCAGCCTCCGGCAGGCCTCGAATCCATCCATGGCCGGCATGATCACGTCGAGCAGGATCAGATCAGGTCGCTCGGCGAGCGCCCTGGCCACCGCCGCGCTGCCGTCCTTGGCAGTGACCACGTCATAGCTCTTCCGGAGGATCATCTGCTCCATCATCAGGACGGTCTCCGAGTCGTCCACCAGCAGGATCTTCTTTCGAGACACCACCGCCTCCCCTCGCAGGCAACGAAGGCCACTCGAGCGCTCGCCCGCGCGGCTCGCACGCCCCCTCTCCCCAAGGGGCGTCGCCTTTGCCCAAGGTACGATCGGGTCACGCCTCAAGTAAACATCAATCGAGGCAAGAACACTCGGACATACAGCATCTTTCTATTGAGCTGACGGGCTGGCGGGCCGGCGGGTCGGCGCGCCGGCCCCGACCTCCTCGACAGCGCGGGTGCGAGGGCCGGACGCCACCGCGAGAGCGTCGGTGTCTGGCGGAGGCGCAAAGACCCTTCGGAAGGTGACGAAACAAAGGCCCGAGTGTTGTACAACCGCTTACGACGTGGGCGGACACGCCAGAGCTCCGGGCTCCCATGGGTCGGGAGGCGGTCTTCTTCATTCCATCGTCAAGAAGGATCCCGCTTCATGGCGCGACCGGCTCCCAGCGGGCCAGCGGCCCTCCGGGAATGACGCCTCCCGAGAGGGGCACGCTCGATCTCACGGCGAACGCGCCGTCCAGCGTGTGAAGGACGCCGGGCCCCGGGCGGTGGAAGCGCGGATCGACGGCCAGCCCGCGCGCGGCCCACTCCGCTGGTGTGTAGACAACGATGTCGTCTCGATCCGGGCGCGTGAAGGCGGGAGCGTAGCCGCCCAGATGGATCAGGGGCGCCGCGCCGCCCGCGAATCCGTCCTCGATCTGCAGCTCGATCGGGTCGTCCGCCGCGTAGATGACGAGCGCTCGAAAGCGCGCCCCGGCCGCCACGCCGACCAGGGTCGCCTCCTCGAGGGCCAGGCAGAGGAACGCGTCGGGGTTGTCCGCGGTGATCTGCACGGTCCGCGGGGCGCTGTCGCCGCCTCGGCCCAGATAGCTTTGCACCTCCAGCTTGTCCGGCGTCGCGGCCGCGAGGGTCACCTGGTCCACGTCGGAGTCCGGCTGTACGAAGCGGCCGGTCGCGCCCGCGTAGCCGTCGAGACCGAGCGCGGCCGCGGTCGAGCGACAGGCCTGCACGCGGGCGGCGGCCTCGTCCGCGTCGGTCGCCGACAGCGCGAGGAGCGCGCCGTCGGCGCCGATCTCGATGCCCAGCGTGGCCGGGGGCAGCGGCGCGAGCTCGGTCACCGCGCCGTCGGCGAGGCTCACCGCGAACAAGGTGTCGCGCAGCACGAGCACCCGCTGGTTCGCGGCGTCGAACGCGAGATCCACCGCCCCGGCCAGCTCCGTGTCGAATAGCGGCACCACCGTCTTCGCGGCGGGATCGATGCTGAGCAGGGAGAACGACCTCGGTCCACCGAGCGCGTAGAGCCGATTCGTCGCCTCATCCCAGGTGAGCGGACCCACGGCGCCGCTGCCATCCACGGCGTCCTCGACGGCGCCGGTCGCGAGCGAGTAGGACGAGATCGACCCGGCGCGGTTGACGAAGAGCGCCCGCGGGGTCGCGCCGCCCGACAGCCCCGTGACCTCGAGCTCCGCCAGCGGCAGCGCGCTGCCCGAGCCCGGATCGAGCGTGGCGAGGACCGGACGCCCCTCGAAGGAGCCCGCCATCACCAGCGTTTCGCTCGCCGTGGGCGTACGGCCGCACGTCCCGCCGGCGCCCTGCTCGAAGTTCGCGGCGCAGAGGTCACAGCGCTCCCCCGTGTATCCGAGGACGCAGACGCAGCGCGCGAAGCCGATCGAATCGTCGCAGCTGCCGTGCTCGCCGCAGCGGACGCCGGCCCCGTCGCAGGAGGGCAGGCAAGCGCCCGTCGTCGAATCCTGCTGGTAGCCTTCGGCGCAGCTCGCGCAGCCGATCCCGCCGTACCCCTCGGCGCACCCGCAGCGGGCGCCCGTGTCCGTGTCGACGCAGATCTGGTTCGTGCTGCAGGTGAAGCCGGAGGCGGCGCACGTGGGCACGCAGCCCGTCCCGCTGTCCCGATAGCCGAGCGCGCAGCGCGAGCAGTCGTCGCCGGTGTACCCCGTCGGACATTCGCACAGCGCCGTGCCGCCCGCGTCCGAGCAGCGGCTCGGCGCCTTGCAGTCGAGCTGGGCCTCCGCGCAGGTGGGGCGGCAGTCGCCGTTCGCGTCGTTGTCCTGGTAGCCGCTCTGGCATTGATCGCACAGCCGACCTTCGTACAGCGCCTCGCACGCGCATTCGTCCGCGCCGGCCGTCGCGACGCACGTGCCGTGCGGACCGCACCGCTCCGGGTTGACAGCGCAGTCGAGCGGGATGAGCGCGCAGCGGTTGTCGACCAGCTTGTAACCGGACGCGCACGTCGTGCACTCGGTGCCGACGAACCCCTCGGTGCACACGCAGGTCGGGCCCAGCGCCGCGCTGACGCACTCCTGCCGGGCGCTGCACATCTCGACGCCGCAGCTCAGAAAGCCAGAAACCGAGTCCTCGCACCCCGGAAGGGAGAGGAGCAGGAGCGGCCAGGAGACGCGCAGGACCTTCATGGCACCTCCGCTACCCACGCAAGCGCGTTGCCCGCAGGCTCGTGCGGGAGGCGGACCTCGAGGGTGGCCTGAGACGCCCAGTCCATCAGCGCGAGGGTGGCGGCGCGCCGCTCGGGGAAGTTCGTGATGCTGTCGAGGGCCAGCGCTTCCCACGAGGCCGTGTCGTGCCCGGTGATGCCTTCGATCGGCCCCGAGACGCTGAGGCCCTCATTGGTGTGGACGATGAAGCTGTAGCTGGCGTCGGCGGGGCGCGCCGTCGCGTCGACGCTCACCGCTCGGCCCGGCGCGGCGACCAGGAGGAAGCCGGCCCGGAGGCTCGGGGACAGCGCGATCTCGAGCTCGGCCGCCCCGCCGCCTCCGTCGTCGACGACACACACGGCCGCGTCGGGGTGGTCGACCGCGATGGTCACCGCGTCGATCGGCTGGGTGCTCAGATCGGCCACGATCAGCGCCGGATCCGCGCCCTCGTACGCCAGCGTGAGCGGCGCCGTGCTCCCGCCGCCGGCGTCGACGACGCGGTTCGCATGCCACGCCGGGACGGCGCCGAAGCGCGCGAGGGCCCCGGCGCAATAACGCAGGAGTCGGTCCTCACGGCTCTCCGCGTCGCTGCGGAGCAAATAGGCGCGCGCGCTTCCGGGATCGAAGGCCATGGCGAGCCAGTCGGAGCCCTGCGCCTGGCCGACGAGCTCCGGCGTGGAATCAGCGAGCTCGAAGGTCGCGCCCGCCTCGTCCAGCCCGAGGATCCTCGCGCGGCCCGGGTCGTACTCGAGCGCGCGAGCGCCCACAGCGGAGAGCTCCTCGGCCTGGAACGTGTCGAGATCGATCTCGTAAATGGCGTCCGCCGAGGCGGAGAGCGCCCTGTTTCCGGCTGGATCCAGCGACAGCGCGCTCCCGAGATCGACGTCGGCGCTCGTGAGATCCATGACCGCACCGGAAGCGAGATCGAGGGTCGCCAGGCGCCCGCCGTTCAGCGCGAACACGCGACCGGAGCCCGCGTCATAGGCGACGTCGGTCACGGTGCTCGGCACGCTCGCCAGAGGGCGGAACGACCAGCCGGGCGGGACGAGCGCGCCGAGGACGCGCTCGGAGCCGACGATGGACAGCGTCAGCAGCGATGGTGCCGAGAGCGCGGCCACGCACTGGCCGGCGTCGTTCTGCGTGAGCCCTGACTCGCAGCGCTCGCAGCTTTCGCCCGCGTGCCCCGGATCGCAGCGACACGCGGCCCCGCTCGCCGTCTCCTCGCAGACTCCCGCCTCGCCGCAGTCGACGTCGGGGGCGTTGCAGGTCGGGACACAGTCGGACCCGATCAGCGCGGGCCGGTATCCCTCCCGGCACGGATTGCATCCAGGCCGGTCGTCTCCCGGCGCGCAGGTGCAGACGCGGCCTTCGCCGCAGTCGGGCGGCGGGGCCTTGTCGCCGTCGTCTGCACACCCGACGACCAGCGAAAGGGCCATCGCCGAGAGCCCGTAGCGCAACGTCATTTCCCTATCCCGACGGTGACCATGAGCCAGAACCTCCACGCGCTGTAGTCGTACGTCTGCTTGGCTCGCCAGCTCGGTCCCTCCGCGTCGACCCCGAACAGGCGATAATCGACGTGCTGGACGAGGAGCTCGGCGCCGATGGTGTTGAGGCGCGACGTGCGGAAGACAGGGCCGACCTGGAACCCGTAGATCCAGCTGAAGCGGGTCGGATAGGTCACGTCGCACTCGCTGACTTGCCCGCGGGCCCGCAAGTCGTCACACAAGCTCTCGTAGGCCTCGCCGTCCCTGCCTTGCGCGCTGCCGTCGTGCGCGAACAGGAACTCCGGACCGGCGAAGGCGCCCAGTCGGAGCGCGAGGGACTCCGTCGCGGGGACCGCGACGCCGAGCATGAAGGGGGTCGCGAACTCCCAGCCGATGCCCCGCTCCGGCACGGTGGGCTCTCGTCCTTCGAGGGTCGTGCCCGTGGTGAACCAGAAGCCAAACCCGAGGCTCACGGGCTCGGGCCCGAACATCAGATCGAGGCCGAGCAGCACCGGCGTGTGATCGTCGACGTCCTCCCTCCCGGAGCGCAAGGACAGCGGGCAGCTGCCGGCGCATTGGCCCTGAAAATTCAGCGTGCCGCTCGCGTACGCGCCGTAGCCGAAGCGAAACACGGACAAGGGCACGCTCCGCGGCTTCCTCTTGGCCGGAGGCGCTGGCTTCGACGGCGCGTCAGCGGTGGGGGCCGGCGGGGGAATGGACGGTGGAGGCTCAGGGGCCGGCGGGGGCATGAACGGTGGAGGCCCAGGCGGGTAAGGCTGCGATGGATAGGTATACGGATACGGGGTTCGATACGGATACGGATACGGATACGGGTATGGATACGGATACGGATACGGGTATGGATACGGCTGGGCGGCGCTCGGAGGAGGCGGCGCGGGCTGCTCCGGTTCAGGCTGTGCAGGGGCGGGCGGCGGAGCTTCCGCGGGCGCGAGCTGTGGCGGAGGAGGCGGAGCCGGCGCTGGCTGTGTCGGTGCAGGGGGCGCGGGGGCGGGCTCAAAGGCGCTCGAGTCGGGCGCCTGAGCGAATGCCCGCGCGCTCATGATCAAGCCGAGGCACTGCACGTGCCAGAAGACCCCCCTTCGCGAGGTGCGCCGCCGTCGGGTTTTCACCACTTCCTCATCCTAGAGCTCGGGCGCGAGCTGAAGCAAGGGCCAAGCCAGCGTCGTATCCGCTGCATCTGCTGCAAAACCCGCCGCGTGCCTCGCGAAGACCACGACATCCGTGTCGTTGGCCCTCTCGACGAGCTGTCGAGTCCCAGCTTCGACCTCTTCGATCGTCATGGAGGCCCACGCTACCGTGTTCGACGCTGGAGCCTCGTTGATCCTGGGTGAGCTCGGCCTGGCGCTCTCTGCTGTGTGCCCCGCGTCGCGGCCGCGGAGCTTGGCCGAGCAGCCGGCCGGTGGTACCAGGACACGATGGACGTGAGAGCTGGGGCGCCCTCCCAGGATCCTGCGCGCACGGCGCTGCTGATCATCGACATGCAGAACGACTTCCTCGCGGAGGGAGGCGCGTTCTCGAAGCGCCACTGCGATCCGCACCAGCTCGCGCAGACCGTGGCCTGGCTCGCGCGCGCGGCGCGCGCGCAGGGGCGGGTCGTGGTGTGGGTGACGTCGGTCTACGGCGAGATCGACGCGGCGCCGGACGCGCTCCGCGGGCAGACGCACACCGGCAGCGCGTGCTGCGCCCGCGGCACGTGGGGCGCCGAGCTGTTCCCGGCGCTCGTCCCGGTGCGCGCCGAGCGCCCCGCGGGGACCGCGGAATGGCACGTCGAGAAGCGCTGGTATTCGGCGTTCCGCGACACCGAGCTGCACGCCCGGCTGGCGGAGGCGGGCGTGACCGGCGTGGTCCTGTGCGGCGTCGCGACCAACGTGTGTGTCCTCGCCGCCGCCCGCGACGCGCGCCGGCTCGGCTATGACGTCGACATCCTCGGGGACGCGACCGCGGCGGGGACCGCGGGCAAACAGGCCGTGGCGCTGCGCGAGATCGAGGGCCTCGGCGGCCGGCGCCGCAGCTGGGCCGACCTGCTCTCGGACGGACCCGGGCCGGTGCACATCGCCGGCATCGGCGCGGGCGAGACGGCGCTGTGGTGCGGCGCCCTCGACGAGCGCCTCGCCGGGGACGCCGGCGCCTTCGCCGCTGTCGAGCGCGAGGTCGCCTGGACGACGATGCGCCACCGCGGAGGGGAGGTGCCCCGCCTGGTCGCGATCCAGGGCGAGCGCTCGCCCGACGGCGCCATGCCGCTCTATCGCCACCCGGTCGACGAGCAGCCCGAGCTCTGCCCCTTCACCCCCGCCGTCGACCGCATTCGCAGGGAGGTCGAGCGTCGCGTCGGACACCCGCTCAACCATTGCCTGCTCCAGCTCTACCGCACGGGACGCGACTGGATCAGCGAGCATTCCGACAAGACGCTCGACCTCGTGCGCCCGTCGTTCATCGTCAATGTCTCGCTCGGACGACAGCGCACCATGGTGCTCCGGCCCAAGCGCGCCGAGGACGGGAATGCTGTCCAGAAGGTCCCTCTGCCGCACGGCTCGCTGCTCGTCATGGACCTGGAGACGAACCGCCGTTTCTATCACGCCATTCGCCAGGAGGGGGACACGGAGGGTGAGGGCGACGGCCATGTGTCGCCATCGCGCATCTCGCTCACGTTCCGGCACATCGGCACGTTTCACGATCCGGCGACCGGCGCTGTCTGGGGCGTCGGCGCGCCCGCGTCCGATCGCCCCGAGGCCGAGGCGCGCGCCCGAGCCCGAGCCGCGGTCCCCGAGCCGGAGCGCGAGGCGGCGGAGCGCGGCGAGGCAGAGCGGATGTTGCAGCTCTTCCGCGCCGAGAACGTCGACCCCACCTTCGATGTCGCCGCGTACCGCCCGGGCTTCGAGGCGCTCAACTTTCGCACGCTCCGCGCGTCGCACGAGCCCGGGGGCGACCGATGAGCGCTCAGCGCACGGTGTACTTCGTGAACGGCTCGATCTCGAGCTGGCGCGTCCTGATGGCGGCTCACGAGAAGGGCCTCGCCTTCGAGGCGCGCCGCCTCCGCGTGATGCGGGAGCCCCGCGAGACGCGCACCCCGGAGTTCCTGGCCCTCAACCCGCGGGGCCAGGCCCCGGTGCTCGTGGAGCCCGACGGCGCCGCCATGAACGAGTCGCTGGCGATCCTGACGTACCTCGAGCTGCGGTATCCCGACCCGCCGCTCCTCCCGCCGCTCGCCGAGCCCGGGGCGCTCGCCCGCGCGCTCGCCTTCGCGCAGGAGTCCGAGGCCACGGCGTGTGTCTACGACCCGCTGGAGGGCCTCTTCGAGGCTGGCCCGGAGGCCGTGTCGCCGGACCGGCGAGCAGCCATCCTGGGCGCGCTCTCGGGGGTGGAGCGGGAGCTCGCGCTGTGGGACGCGCGGGCCCAGAAGACACGGTTCATCGCGTCGGACGCCTTCACGCTCGCCGACTGCGCGTTCTACCCGGTGCTCGCCTACATGCAGCGGCGCGGGCTGTCGCTCGCCGGTCATCCGGCGCTCGACGCCTACGAGCGCCGCGTGCGGGATCGCCCCTCGGCGGTTGCCTCGTACCCCGAGGGCTGGTCCCACGACCGGGCGCGCCCCGACCTGTTCGCCCAGGCGCGGGCGCTCGCCGCCGCGACGTAGCGCGGCCGCCCCGCTGATCGTCGGCTGAAGGCGGCCCGCTCGATGCGTGAGCAGGTCGGCGATAGCCTCAGATAATCTGAAGTCACCCACAGCCCGACCTGGGCGGCGCCCGGCTCCGCAAACGCGTGAGTCCGATGGATTCAGGGTGCTTGAGCCGGCGCGGTCGTCGCGAGGGGTGGCTCACCGGAGCGCGCCTGCGCTCTGACGCCGCTGTCATGCATCGTGCCGGAATGGCGCGTCGATGGGCGCCCGAACCAGACCAAGCGTGCGTCGCGGCGTTGGCACTGAAGCTGCACGCCGCGCGGCAGGACGCGGGGCGAGGACGTGTCGCGATCCTGCGCGAACCTGAGCGCCCGGCGTTCGAAGGAGGGATGGCATGAACCGATTCTTTGGCTTCATCATGACGGTCGCGTCGGGAATCGCGATGGTCGGCTGCGCAGAAATCGGCGGGAGCGACATGGCCTCTTTCGGCGGCTCCGGCGAGTTCGGCGCGACGCCGGGGGGTGTGAAGGATATGGGCCTCGCACGGGGCCTCGTCGAGAACGGCAGGGTGCCGCCGGCCGAGGCGTTCGTCGTCGAGGCGATGTTCTCGGAGCACGATTTGCCGCTCGAGGGCGCGCCGTGCGCGACGCTCCTCTGCGTGCGCGCGGCGATGGGGATTGCCCCGGACGCGCAGGGCGAGAGCGCCGCGTGGGTGCAGGTCGGCATGTCGTCGACGATCGATCCCGAGACGTTCAAGCGGCCGTCGATGGCGATCGTCGCGACGGTCGACGTATCCGGCTCGATGTCGTGGGGCTACGGCGATGGCGAAGGCGGGATGCCCGCGGCGATCGCCCGCTCGCTCCTCGGGAATGTGGCGAGCAGCCTCGACGCGGACGACCGCTTCGCGCTCGTCACGTATGGCTCGTCGGTGAGCACGCCGCTCGACTGGACGCAAGGGGACGACCCCGAGATCAAGGAGACCATCGACGAGCTCTCGGAGAACGGCTCCACCAACATGGAGGCAGGCCTCATTCGGGCGTACGAGCTCGCGCGCGAGGCGAAGGGCACGGCCGACGAGGTCCGCGTCATGCTCTTCACCGACGTTCAGCCGAACGTGGGAGCCATCGACGGCAGCGAGTTCGAGCGCCTGGTCGCGGAGGGCGCGGAAGACGGCATCGGGATCACCGTCTTCGGCCTGGGCCTGGGGCTGGGCGTCGAGGTCATGAACCGGATGTCGCACCTGCGCGGAGCCAACGCCTTCAGCCTGATGGACGCCGGCGAGGTAGGGCCCTTCATGGAAGACAACTGGCCGTGGATGGCGACGCCGATCGCCCATGATCTCAGCCTCGTCGCGACCCCTTCGCCGGGCCTCTCTCTCTCCCACGCGTATGGCTTCCCCACAGGGGAGGCCGGCGCGACGTCGATCGCCTCGCTCGACGTGGCGAGCGTGTTCCTCAGCAAGCGCAAGGGGGCGCTGCTCCTGTCCCTCACGCCGGCGTCGCCAGAGGAGATCGCCGGGTCGGAGGTGGAGGTCGCGCTCAGTTACGTCGACGGCTCGGGAGAGCCGGTCACGAGCTCCCTCTCGGCGCGTTATGACGGCGAGGCGCTCGACGAGCGCGGCGTGGTGATGCCGCAGGCGAGCGTCGACAAGACGGTGGCGCTCGCGCTCCTCGTGCAAGCGATGCACGACGCGGCGCAAGCGTACGGCTCGGACCCCGCCGCGGCGATTGCCACCCTGGAGCCCGCGCTCGAGCGCTTCGCGGCCGACGCGGCGGCGATCGGAGACGCCGGCATCGACGCGGAGGCGGCGTTCTGGCCCGCGCTCCTGGACCTCATGAAGGCGGACGCCCCTCGAGGAGATCTTTATGGTGAGTTCAGCGACAACTGACGCTCTCCGTCGGCTCGCGATACGGCGCCTCGTGCCTGCATCTGCATCCACCGAGCGGTGATGACCGCGGCCACGAGCGCGGCGATCGTCGTGACCAGGAGCGGCGCGGCGCCGTCGCCGGACATGTGCGCGCGAGAGACGTTGTCGAGGTGGATGCCGAGGTGCGCCGCCCACGCGACGAGCACGCTGCCGCCGGATCGGAGGTGCAGCGCCGTCATCAGCACGCTGAGCGACGTGATGAACACGAGGCTGAGCGCCCACGACCACCAGGGCACGCCCGGCAGGCACAGGGCGGGCAGGTGCCAGAAGGTCCACGCGACGCCGAGGACGAGGCTGGCGCGCACGGGTCCCTGCGCCGGAAGGAGCCGCCGGAGGGCATAGCCGCGCCATCCCAGCTCCTCCCCCAGCGGGGCGAGCACGGCGATACCGCGGTGTTCCGGTGTGACAGGCGTATATAGGAGCGTCGCCGGAAGGCTCCCGCCGGCGAGCGCCAGCAGCGCGAGGCCGAGGAGGTGCAGCGCCGCCGGCATGCACAGCGCGAGCGGCGCGTAGCCCCAGCCCGCCGGGGCGGGGTGGGGTGACAGGAGCCCCGAGAGCCCCGCTCGACCTCCCTCCTTCCAGGCGCACACCATGGCCGCGAGCGAGGGGCCGACAGCGCCGAGCACGAGCGGCGCCATGGCGACGCCGGGAGGGATGCCGGCGCCCCACTGCTGGAGCAGCAGGGGCAGCTGGCAGAGCCATGTGATGGCGTACGCGAGGACGAAGAACCGGGCCACGGAACGAGGCATGGACCGGCGGGACAGCGGCGCGCGCAGGATGTTCCGCGCGAGACTCGCGACGGAGAAAGTCGCCCCGCTCGACACGAAGGCCGGGATCGGGTCGGGGGCCGGGCTCCGCTCGGAGCTCCCGTCCCGAGCGCGGGCCTCGCGCCGCCGCATGTGTGGTCCGCTGTCAACCCCGCAGCACGAAGTCGATATCGCCCGTGTCTGCGCAGGTCCCTGGAGGAGGTGATGCGCCGGCCGCGGTGCCCAGGGTGCGCCGTGGTCACGAATGTGCGGGACGGTCGTCAAGGCGCCTTTGCGACCCGCTGGCGTCGTCGACGGCTGTAATCGTTTGTCATCGTCGCTGTGACGGCACCTGTGATAGGCGTGTTTGCCGGGCGATCGGATCTGCACCTTGCCCCCGTGCGCTCCGGTGCGAGCGCCCCGAGACCCAGGAGGAACCATGCGCCGTCGCGGCAAAATTGGCTTCTTGTTATTCCGTACGCTTGGCTTGTTACTCGGCTGCGTGCTGCTGCCCGATGCGGCGCACGCGGCCACCACCGCGATCACGTACACCATTGGCCACGCGGACTGCGGCGTGAACAGCTTCGCGCTGTACATGAACGGCGCGCTGCTCGACACCGTACCCAGCTCGAACGACTGCTTCTGCAACAGCACGCCGCTCCAGGTGAGCATCACCGATCCGGCGTTGCTCGAGCTCTACAACCCCGCGAGCTGTAACGACTTCCAGGTCGAGACGGTCGGTGACGATGCCGTTGCGTGGGGCCACGTGCGCGTCGACGTCGCGTCGGACGAGGGGGCGGCGTCAGCGTGCCTGTTCGACGGCGACCCGGCCAACACCCGCCCGAGCTGCGCCGATCGGGAGCTCTGCGGCAGCTACACGTTCGACGTCGGCTCCGTGGGGAGCGCGGACGTGGATGGCGACGGCCTCGCGGTGGGCGCGGGCCAGGGATGCGACAACTGCGGCGCGACCGCCAACCCGGATCAGGGCGATGTGGATGGCGACGGGTTCGGCGACGCCTGCGACGACTGCGCGGGGCCGGGGGTGTCTGACAGCGACGGCGATGGGCTCTGCAATGGGAGCGACAACTGCTACTACGACTACAACCCGGACCAGAGCGACGCCGACGGCGATGGCGTGGGCGATGTCTGCGACGCCTGCGCGGGGTCGGGGGTGTCTGACAGCGACGGCGATGGGCTCTGCGATGGCGCGGACAACTGCTACTACGCCTACAACCCGGACCAGCGCGACGGCGACGGCGACCGGGTGGGCGACGTCTGCGACAACTGCGCGGAGGCGCCGAACCCCGGCCAGGAAGACCGCGACGGGAACGGCCGCGGTGATGCGTGCGACGCCTGCTACGCCGCCGGGAGCACCGACTGGGACACCGACGGGGTCTGCGACACGGTCGACAACTGCGTGGGCTACACCAACCCCGACCAGGCCGACAGCGACGGCGACGGGACCGGCGACGTCTGCGACTACTGCGCAGGATCGGGTTCGTACGACAGCGACGGTGATGGCGCCTGCGATGGCGCGGACAACTGCTACACCTATTACAACCCTGACCAGAGCGACGGCGACGGCGACGGGGTGGGCGACGTCTGCGATTACTGCGCTGGGCCGGGGGTGTACGACAGCGACGGTGATGGCGCCTGCGATGGCGCGGACAACTGCTACTATGCGTACAACCCGGACCAGAGCGACAGCGACGGCGACGGGGTGGGCGACGTCTGCGACAACTGCGCGGAGACGCCGAACCCCGGCCAGGAAGACAGCGACTGGAACGGCCGAGGCGACGCGTGCGACGCCTGCTACGCCTCCGGGGGCTTCGACTCGGACGGCGACGGCGCCTGCGACTCGGCCGACAACTGCTATTATGCCTCCAACCCCGACCAGGCGGACAGCGACGGCGACGGGGTGGGCGACGTCTGCGATAACTGCGCGGAGACGCCGAACCCCGGCCAGGAAGACAGCGACTGGAACGGCCGAGGCGACGCGTGCGACGCCTGCTACGCCTCCGGGGTTTTCGACTCGGATGGCGACGGGGCCTGCGACACGGTGGACAATTGCTATTTCAACTTCAACCCCGACCAGGCGGACAGCGACGGCGACGGGGCCGGCGACGTCTGCGATTCCTGCGCGGGATCGGGGTGGTTCGACAGCGATGGTGATGGCGCCTGCGATGGCGCAGACAACTGCTTCACCTATTACAACCCTGACCAGAGCGACACGGACAGCGATGGCATCGGCGACGTCTGCGATTACTGCGCAGGATCAGGGGCGTACGACAGCGACGGCGATGGCGCCTGCGATGGGGCGGACAACTGCTATTATTACAACCCTGACCAGAGCGACGCGGACGGCGACGGGATCGGGGACGCCTGCGACTACTGCGCAGGATCGGGGTCGTACGACAGCGACGGCGATGGGTCCTGCGATGGGGCAGACAACTGTTATTATTACAACCCTGACCAGAGCGACGCGGACGGCGACGGGATCGGGGACGCCTGCGACTACTGCGCGGGCCCGGGGGTGTACGACAGCGACGGCGATGGGCTCTGCGAAGAGGCGGACAACTGCTATTACGTCTCCAACCCCGACCAGAGCGACGCTGACGGCGACGGCCTGGGCGACGCCTGCGACAACTGCGCGGAGACGCCGAACCCCGGCCAGGAAGACAGCGACTGGAACGGCCGAGGCGACGCGTGCGACGCCTGCTACGCCGCCGGGAGCACCGACTCGGACGGCGATGGGGCCTGCGACTCAGCGGACAACTGCTACTATGCCGCCAACCCTGACCAGAGCGACGCCGACGGCGACGGCCTGGGCGACGCCTGCGACAACTGCGCGGAGACGCCGAACCCCGGCCAGGAAGACAGCGACTGGAACGGCCGAGGCGACGCGTGCGACGCCTGCTACGCTTCCGGAGATCCCGACTGGGATGCCGACGGGGTCTGCGACACGGTGGACAACTGCGCGGGCTACACCAACCCCGACCAGGCGGACAGCGACGGCGACGGGCGCGGCGACGTCTGCGACTACTGCGCAGGATCGGGGTCGTACGACAGCGACGGTGATGGCTCCTGCGATGGGACAGACAACTGCTACTACTATTACAACCCGGACCAGAGCGACGCGGACAGCGATGGCATCGGCGACGTCTGCGACTACTGCGCAGGATCGGGATTGTACGACAGCGACGGCGATGGGCTCTGCGACGGCGCGGACAACTGCTATTACTTCTTCAACCCGGATCAGAGCGACGCCGACGAGGACGGCGTGGGCGACGTCTGCGACAACTGCGCGGAGACGCCGAACCCCGGCCAGGAAGACAGCGACTGGAACGGCCGAGGCGACGCGTGCGACGCCTGCTACGCCGCCGGGGATTCCGACTGGGACTCCGACGGGACCTGCGACTCGGCGGACAACTGCGTGGACAACACCAACCCCGACCAGGCGGACAGCGACGGCGACGGCGTGGGCGACGCCTGCGACTCCTGCGCAGGATCGGGGGCGTACGACAGCGATGGAGATGGGCTCTGCGACGGGAATGACAGCTGCCCGTTCAGCTACAACCCCGACCAGGCGGACCGCGACGGTGACGGCCACGGCGACGCCTGCGATCCCTGCGGCGCGATCATCGACAACGGCAGCGTCCAGCTCGGCGTCAACTGCGAGGGCCACCTGAACCACCCGTTCCCCGGGGATCCTCTGGGCCTCGGGTACCTGGGGCTGCGTTACCTGCCCACGACCAACCCGTCGGTCGAGCCGGGCGCGCAGGCCGAAGGGTGGGGCGTCGGCGACGCCACCTCCGGGGTGACCGGTTACGCGAACGTGTCCCAGGACGGCGGCGCCGTGAACATGACGGTCCTGAGCTTCTCGTCCACGGGGAGCACCGCGGTCTCCACGGTCCAGGTGGGCTCGACGTTCATCGTCACCCACGACTACCGCCCGTCGGCGCTGACCCCCTGGCTCTACGAGGTGGTCGTGACCATCGACAACATCAGCCCGGATCCGGTGGATCTGCGTTACCGGCGCGTCATGGACTGGGACACCTATCCCACGCCGTTCGACGAGTACGTGACCATCGATATGGGGACGGCCCCGGAGCTGTTCCGCACGGACACCAATGGATTCAACAGCGCCAACCCGTTCTCGTTCAGCAGCTTTCAGCCTGGCCCGGTGACCGACGCGGGCCCGACCGATCACGGCGCGCTCTTCGACTTTGACTTCGGCGAGCTCGCGCCCGGCGAGAGCAAGGTCTTCAAGACGTTCTACGGCGCCGCCGGCACCGAGGACGACGCCCGGAGCGCCCTGGCCGCCGTCGCGGCCGAGGCCTACTCGTTCGGCCAGCCGAACACCGCCGGCGGACCGGAGCTCGGGGAGCCGAACACGTTCGTCTTCGCTTATGCGAGCGTCGCCGACGCGCCTGTCTGCGGCGACGGCATCGTCGACGACGGCGAGGAGTGCGACGACGGCAACACCGACGGCGGCGACGGCTGCGACGCCGACTGCACCGTCGGCTGCCCCGACGCGGACGGCGACGGCTATTGCGACGTCACCTGCGTGACGATCCGGCGGGGCGTCCACGGCCAGGTGGCGGACTCGACGATCTGGGCGCTGTACCCGAGCTACAACGAGGGCAGCTCACCCTACCTCCACACGGGGCTGAGCAGCGGCGCGGAGAAGAACGCGCTGTATCGCTTCGCGCTCGACTCCATCCCGTACGGCGCCACGGTCGAGTCGGCCACGTTCAGCACGACGCTCTACAGCTCCGGCACGGGCGAGATCCGGGTGCACCGCATCAGCAGCGCCTGGGAGGAGTCCACCGTCACCTGGAGCAGCTTCGCCGACGGCTTCGAGCCGGCCGTCGAGGCGACGTTCGTCGGGGCGTCGTCGGGCGTCGCGACCGTCGACCTGACAGCGCTCGTCCAGGCGTGGGTCGACGGCGTGCACCCGAACCACGGTCTGCTCCTGGAGGAGGACCTGACGGCGCTCACCAGCTACCGTTCGAGCGAGCACGGCATTCTCACCAACCGCCCCTCGCTCGAGGTGTGCTTCTACTGACCGCCCTCTGACCCTGGCCGCTTCCGCCGTCGGCAGCGACCGCCACGGCGGCCAGGGTCATCTCCGATCGTCGCCAGGGGCTCACCGCCCGCGCGTGCGCCCGAGCAGCGAACGCAGGATCTCCTCCGCATGCGTCCACAGCAGCGACCCTCCCGCCTCCGGGAGCACGCGCCGCTCTGCCGCGCGCAGCCGCCCCGCGAGCGACGCCCCGAAGTCCGGCGAGTGCACAGCGCTCGTGTCCCGCGCGCCGTACCACAGATCGACCGGCGCGCGGATGCTCGCCGGATCGAACGGCCACGGGCTCATCGTGAGCACCGTGTCGCGCGCGTAGCCGGCCGGCCCCTGCGAGAACGCCTCATCCATCGCGCGCCGGTAAGCGCGCTCGAACACCGGGGCGGTGTACACCGCGCGGTCGACGTCCGGGAGCGTCGAGATGACGAAGCCCCACATCGCCTCGGCGCTGAACCCGCCGAAGAACGCCTCCGCGCGCCCAGCTTCGGTCGCCACCAGCTCCACGAGCCGCCGCACGTCCGGCGCCAGCGCATCGGCGAACACCGGATTCGCCAGCTCATCGGTCCCCGCGACCACGGCCACGCCATCCACGACGCCGGCCGCGGCGCAGGCCAGGGCGAACGGCGCGCCCGCCGAGAACCCGACGGCCGCCACGCCGGACAGCTGCCGCGCCTCGAGGAAGCGCCGTATGTCCTGCGCCCAGTCGCCGAGCGTGCGGCCCGGGGCCTGGTCCGACGCCCCGAGCCCCGGGCGATCCACGGAGATCAGCCGCACGCCGAGCCCGTCGACGACGTCACCCCCGAACCCCATCGACCGGCCCGTGGCGCCGCCGGGGCAGAGCAGCACGGGGATGCCGTCCTCAGGTCCCCATTCCGCCCAGCCCAGCTGCCGGCCGTCTGGAAGCGCCGTCTTCCCGAGCCGGACCGGCTCCACCACGCCGCTGATCATGGGGCCCCAAGGTAGTTGACCTGCACCGAGGATGCCAGGCGCTCCGCGCCGCTCGACGGCGGCGGTGCGCGGTGCGCAGTCACGGATGGATGTTGAGCTCGTAAACGCCGGATGCCTCGAACGCGCCGTCGACCGCGATGACGATGGTCTGCCCTGCGTCGAGCGACACCGTGACCTCCGACGTGAACAGGTGCAGGTCCTCCCCGTGCACGTCGTCGCTGCACGCGATCTCCTCGCCGTAGCAGTTCCCGTTGAAGACGGCGAGCACGGTGTCGTAGTCGGAGCCGGCCGTGTCGATCGTGTACGTCCCCGCCTCCGGCGCGGTGAACAGATAGACCACCTCAGGCGCGTCGATGCCGCCGCAGCTCGCGTCCACCTTGGCGAGGCTCCCCTTGGTCGTCCCCGTCGCGGTCTGGGAGGCGAGGGGCGCGAGCTCGATGGGCTTATCGCACGTGCCGGTGCCGTCGAAGAGGTCCACGTTGAGCATGTAGTCGCCCTCCGCGCCGTGGCTGTCGACGCTGATCAGGGCGGTCTGGCCGGCGTCGAGCCACACGAGCTTGCTCGAGTCCCTGCTGTCCTTGACGCAGGCCATCTCGTCGCCTTTGCAGCCGCCGTCGCGCACGGACAGGATTGTATCGACCGTGGAACCCACGGTGTTCATGCGGTAGAAGCCATCTACAGGCGCGGTGAAGCTGTACGTCGCCTCGCCGCCGGGCACCGTGGCGCAGGAGGGCGCCAGGAGATCGGGATAGCCCTCGGTGCTGCCCGTGACCGTCTGCGGGACCACGGCGTCGAGCGCGAAGAGAGGGCACGGCGGCGCCTCCCGCTGGGTGATGTTGAGCATGTAATCGCCGCTCGCCGACACGCTGTCCACGGAGACGATCACCGTCTGGCCGGCGGAGAGGAACAGGCTCGCCCGCGAGTGGGTGACGACCCCCGCGGGGTCCACGTTGTCATTGCACCTGAGCGAGGGGCCAGAGCACGAGCCCTTCAGCACGTCCAGGACCGTATCGAGCGCCGAGCCCTCCGTGTCGAAGATGTACAGCGCGTCGGCCGGGGCGGTGAAGCGATAGGTCGCCTCGGGGGCCCCGCGAGAGGCGCAGTCCGGCGCGAGGTGATCGGCGAGATCCGCGGTCGTGCCCGTGACCGTCTGCGGCACCATCCGGCCGAGATCGATGAGCGGGCACGGCACCTCGTCGACCTCGAGCCGGTAGTCGCCCGTCGGGCCCGCGGTGTCCACCACGAGGATGACCGTCTCGCCGGCCGCGAGCGAGAGCGTGATGCGCGCCGGCTCGAACAGGCCGTCGGCGCACGCGATGAGATCGCCGTCGCACGAGGCGCGGCGCGCCTCCATGAGGACGGGGAAGCTCGAGCCGCTCGCGTCGAACGTGTAGATGCCCTCGCGCGGCGCGGTGAAGCCGTGGGTCGCCTCGCCCCCGGTCGAGAAGGTCGCGCAGGCCGAGATCACGTCGCGGAGGTGCTCGTTGTTCCCGGTCACCGTCTGCGGCAGGGTGGCGCCGATCTGGACGGCCGGGCACGGAGGGCCCTCGACGATCTCCAGCGTGAAGCTCGCCAGCGGGCCGGCCGGATCCGCCACCGCGACGAGCACCGTCTGACCGGCCTCGAGCGTCGCGGACGCGTTCGACACGCCGGAGCCGTAGCGGCAGCGGAGCGAGCGGCCCGTGCACGTGCCGCCCTCGCGGACCTCGACGATCAGGTCCGACGGGGCGCGCCCGCTGAACACGTACGTGCCGTCCGACGGGGCCGTGAACGTGTACGTGGCGTCCGGGGTCGCGCTGATGTCGCATTCGGCGACCACCGTGTCCTCGCGCAGGACGGTCGTGCCCGTCACCGTCTGCGGGACGACGGGATCGAGGGCGGTCGGCGCGCACTGGACCGGCCCGAGCTCGGCCACGCGGAGCGTGAAGTCGCCCTGCGCGTCGCGCGCGCCGCTCACCACCACGAGGATGCGCTCGCCCTCGGCGAGATCGACGGCGATCTGCGACTGGACGCTCCCCGCGTTGTCGTTGCAGGCCAGCTCCTCGCACGTGTCCGCCCGCAGCGCGCCGAGCGCCGTGTCGTACGGGGCCTCGAAGGTGTCGAACAGGTATGTCCCCGTGTGAGGCGCCGTGAACAGGAACGCCTGATCGGCCGCGCCAGGCCCCGAGCAGGTCAGCCAGCGGCCGTCGTCGGCGCCGATCGTCGTGCCGCTCACCCGCTGCGGGACGGCGGAGCCGATGTCCTGGGAGGGCTCCGCGCTGCACGCGCAGGTGCCGCCCTCGCAGGGGCGCCCGGGGTCGCAGGCGCGATCGCACCGGCCGCAGTGCTGCGGATCTGCGGCGAGGTCCACGCAGCTGCCAGCGCAGTCGGTGAGGCCCGGGAGGCAGGTCTGCCGGCAGACGGATCCGGAGCACGCGCGCCCCGGCGCGCACGCCGCGCCGCACTTGCCGCAATGGTCCGGGTCGGTGCGCGTGTCGACGCACTCGTCGCCGCAGAGCTTCACGTAGCGGCCTTCGCGGCACTCGGATGGCCCGCCGCCGCCACCGCCGCCACCGCCACCTCCGCCACCTCCGTCGCCGCCGCCGCCGCCGCCGCCGGTCCCCAGCGGCTCGCAGGCGCCCTTCACGCACGCCTCCCCGGCCCGACATTCCTGGCCGCACGCGCCGCAGTGCTCCGGATCGGCGTGCAGCGCCACGCAGGCCCCGCCGCAGACCGAGTAGGGAGCCTCGCAGCGCGGCGCCGGGGCGTCGTCGCCGCCGCACGCGGACGCCGCCGCGAGGATCGCGGCAGGCAGCCAGAGCGCGGCCCTCGAGAGCGCGCGTCCGAAGCGAAATCCGTGTCTGTTCATCGAGATCCCCCTGCGGCACGCGCCGTCGACGCGCGCGAGCCGGCGGAGAACGCGCGCGCCTCTCCGACGTTCGGCTCCCGGGCTCCGCGCTGGTGGTTGATGGCTGACGTGGCCGCTCCGCTCATCCGACCCTGTCGTCGAGGCCTCGCTGCGCCGGCCGGCGACCCGACGGCACCTCGGCCGGGTAGGCCGCTTCACGATCGTGCCTCACGTCGCGAAGCGAGGTCAAGGCGCGCCGTCCGGCGGGCTCTTCGGTAGGGCTGGCCCGCGCCAGGGAGCGACAAGAGCGACAACCGCGCCACCCCTTGCTAGAACCGCCCGCATGTCGCGGCCCGCGCGCCCTGAAGTCCTCGCTCCCGCCGGTGATCGCGCCGCCATGGAAGCCGCCGTGCGCGGCGGGGCCGATGCCGTCTACTTCGGCCTCCGGGGGGGCGCCGCGGGCGGCGGCGCCGCGTCGCCCTTCAACGCCCGCGCGCGGGCCGCGAACTTCGACGCGGCGGAGCTCGAGGAGGCGGTGCGCTTCCTCCACGCCCACGGCGTGAAGGGCTACGTCACCCTGAACACGCTGGTGTTCGACGACGAGCTCCCGGCGGTCCGCGGCGCGATCGAGGCGTGCGCCGCGGCCGGCGTCGACGCGGTCATCGTCCAGGACCTCGGGGTGATGCGCCTCGCGCGGGCGATCGCGCCCGGGCTCCCGATCCACGCCTCCACGCAGATGACCTGCACCGACGCGGCCGGCGTCGAGCTCGCGCGATCGCTCGGCGCCGCGCGCGTCATCCTCGCCCGGGAGCTCTCGCTCGACGACATCGCCGCCATCCGCCGGGCGACCGACGTCGAGCTCGAGGTCTTCGTCCACGGCGCGCTCTGCATCGCCTACTCGGGGCAGTGCCTGACGAGCGAGGCCATCGGCGGCCGCAGCGCCAACCGCGGCGCCTGCGCCCAGGCCTGCCGCCTGCCGTACCGCCTCGTCGTCGATGGCGCGCTGCGCGACCTCGGCGACGCGGCCTACCTCCTGTCGCCGGAGGATCTCGACGCCACCGACGTCATCCCCGACCTCGTCGCGCTGGGCGTCGCCTCGGTGAAGATCGAGGGGCGCCTCAAGGGCCCGGAGTACGTCGGCGCCACCGCGCGGCTCTACCGCGCCGCGATCGACGCGGCGCTGGGCGAGGGGGCGGGCCCCGGGGTCACGGACCGGGAGGCGGCGCTCCAGGCGTTCTCGCGGGGCTCGGGCCCCGGCTTCCTGCGCGGCGTCGACCACCAGCGCCTCGTCGATGGCCGCACCTGCGATCACCGCGGCATCGAGGTCGGCGAGGCGCGCGGCGCCGCGCGCCGGCGCGGCCACGAGGTGCTGGTCGTCCGCGCCGCCAGGCCGCTCGCGCGCGGCGAGGGGATCCTCGTGGAGGGCGGGTTCGCCGGCGAGGGCGAGATCGGCGGCCGCATCTGGGGCCTGTGGGCGGATGGCCGCGAGGTCGAGCGCGCGCCCGCGGGGGGCGACGTCGAGGTCTGGCTCGGCCCGGACCGGCGGCTGCCGGAGGACGTGCTGAGCGGCGCGCGGGGGCTGCGCGGGCGCCGGGTCTTTCGCACGAGCGACCCCGTCGCCACGCGCGCGGTCCGCGAGGCGCTCGACCGCGCCCAGCGCCGGGTGGCGATCGACGTCCGCCTCGAGGGCCGCCTCGGCGAGCGCCCCCGGCTCTCGGCGGCGACGGAGGGCGGGGCGTCGGCGTCGGTCGAGGTCGACACCCCGCTCGGCCGCGCCGATCGAACGCCGCTCGACGAGGCCACGCTGCGGAAGCAGCTGGATCGGCTGGGCGACACGCCGTTTTCCCTGCGCGGCGTCGGCCTGTCGCTCGACGGGCCCGCGCTCGTGCCGCCGTCGGCGCTCAACCGCGCCCGCCGGGCGCTCGTCGCGGCGCTGATCGAGGCGTCGCACCGCCCCCATCCGTCGGCGCCGCTCTCGGCCGAGGCGCTCGTCGCCGGGGTCGCTCCGCCGGACGCGCCGCCGCCGGCGCCGGGCCTCTTCGTGCTGTGCCGCAACGTGGCGCAGGCGCGGGCGGCGCTCGACGCCGGCGCGAGCGGCGTCTACCTCGATTTCCTGGAGATGGTCGGCCTCGGCGCCGCGGCGCGCGAGCTGATGGCGGCCGGGGCCTCCGTCGGGGTGGCGCCGCCGCGGATCCGCAAGCCGGGCGAGGAGAAGATCGACCGCTACCTGCTCTCGCTCGGGCCGGCGGCGATCCTGGTCCGCGGCCTCGGCGCGCTGCTCGATGAGACGCCGGGCGTGCCCCGGATCGGCGATTTCTCGCTGAACGTCACGAACAAGCTGGCCGCGCGCGAGGTGCTCTCGCGGGGGCTCGCCGCGTTCACGCCGTCGTTCGACCTCGACGCCGCCCAGCTCGAGTCGCTGCTGGACTCGCCGTTCGGGCCGTTCGCCGAGGTGGTTGTGCACCACCCGATGCCGCTCTTCCACATGGAGCACTGCGTGATCGCGGCGACGCTGTCCGAGGGCAAGGATCACCGCACCTGCGGCCGCCCGTGCGACCATCACGCGCTGTCGCTGCGGGACCGGGCGGGCATGGATCACCCGCTCGAGGCGGACGTGGGGTGTCGGAACACGGTGTTCCACGCGGCGCCGCAGAGCGCGGCGCACCTCGTGCCGAGGCTCGCGAGCTGCGGCGTGCGGCGGTTCCGGATCGAGCTGGTGCGGGAGGACGCCGAGGGGGCGCGGCGGGTGGTGGAGGCGTACCGGCGGCTGCTCGCCGGGGAGGTGGCGCCGGCCGAGGTCGCGCGCGGGCTGCGGGCCGAGGGCAGCTACGGGGTGGTGCGCGGATCGCTGCGCGTGCTGCAGGCGTGAGAGGAACGGCCATGGGCAAGCGGGGGCGACGAGCGGCGGTCCGATCAGAACACGAGCACCTCGCCGCCTGACGCGAGCTGGCACGCGCCGTCCTGGGGATCACCGCCGGTGCGGAGGATCTCGGACGGCTCCGGCTCGCGGTACACGCCCGAGAGCGCGATGTCGACCATGCGCAGGATCGCGCGATCGAGCTTGGTGACGAAATAGCAGGGGATCGTCGGCTCCTTGTGCGCCCCGCCAACCCCGGAGTCGTCCGTCAGGAAGAGGTATCGGCCTCCCGTGACCTGCGCGGCAGAGCGCATGCTGAGCTCGGTGAGCTCATCCACGCCGCTCGACGCGACGGGATAGACAGCCACCCCGAGGTCCTTCAGGGCTCGTATCCCGCTCGCCATCGCTGCGGCGTTCTCCTCGTGGTGGGGCGCGTCCGCGACCCAGAAGGCGAGCCGCGCGGTGTCGCCGCCCGTGCGCCAGGAGAGGTCGGCCGCCTTGGAGAGCGCCATGTCCGGCGCCTCCGGGAAGTCGCCGCCGCCGCCGGCTGCCTGCTCGGCGAGCTTCTCCTGGAACTCGTCGGGATCGGAGCGGAAGTCGAACCACCGGACGATGTAGTCGTCCTCGGTGTCCTTGTACAGGACGAGCGACCAGCGCTGCTGGGCGTTCGGGTACCTGGCGAAGATGGAGTCGGAGAGCGCGATGAACTCCGTCTGGAGATACGTGATCTCGTCGCTCATGCTGCCGGTCGTGTCGATGACGAGCGAGACGTCGAGCGTCTCCTTTTTTCCTGGAGGCGCCGCGAAGAGGCTGTGCGCGGCCTGGTGATCGGCCTCCGTGAAGGGCAAGAGGCCCGGGAGCTGCTGCGAATAGAGCGTGCTCCGGTACGAGAGGAAGAAGTCGAAGTTGCGATTGTCGTCCCAGACGCCGGCGGTGAGCGTGCCAGGCTCGATGCTGGCTCCGCCGCCTGCGCCGCCTGCGCCGCCTGCGCCGCCTGCGCCGCCGCCTCCTCCTGTGCCCAGGCTTCCGCCGGGGGAGCCTTCGCTCGGAGGACCGCTTCCATCCGACACACCTCCCGAAGCGGCTGAGCCGACCGCGGCGCCTGTGCCGAAGCCCGCGTCGGGGTCGACGCCTGGGTCAGCGCCGGTGCCCCTCCCGGGGATCTCCCCGTCACCGCCCTCTGCTGAGCTCGATCCGCCCGAGCACGCTCCCAGCGCGAGAAGGCCTCCCACCATGAAAGCGAAGCGGAAACGGGTGTGCATGTGGATCTCCTCGGCCGCCAGGGTCGTCACGCGCCGACGTCGGACGCGGCCGGGGATGCCGCGATGCACGGCGCGTACCGGGGCTAGAGACGAGTGATTTCATGTGCTTACGTGGCTGCGCGTGGTGCGTTCTGTGCCAAGGCGCGCCGGAGCGCGCCGAGGAGCAGCAGGCGCGTGCCCCTGGGATCGCCGCCGAGGTTGTGGGTAATCGCGGCCCGCTTCCCCGCCTCCTGCGCCGGGCAGGCCGGCTACATGGGCCTGCCACGCCTCGTCTTGCGCGTCGAGCTCGCGCCCGAGGCCGAACCGGACATAGAGGTTCGTGTACTCGAAGAGGGCCTTTGCCAGGGACATCCCCGACAGGGCTCGCACCTTCTCCGCGAACGAGAGCTGCAGATCGAACAACGCCTTGGAGAACACCACGCTCGGGGCCGACCTCGGGGTTCAGCGTTCAGCTCTTCGGAGGCGCCGATCGTTTGGCGTGTGGAGTACTCTCCTCCTCTCGCCTTGTCGTCCGGCCCGTGGCCGAGCGGGTCGAGGCGGGGCGCCGGAGACGGCATGTGAACGTTCACATTCTCGATGTCAACTTGAAACGACCGCCAGCGACCGTCCTCGCGCCCCGATGGCAGACAGGTCTCCTCCGGAGCGCCGCGTCAAGAGGGGCGGGCATCGGGCCTCGGTCACACAGGCGCTGGAGCGCCACCTCCGGCGCGCGGCGACGTCGAGCTGGCGATGCGGACGCCACACCCCGCGTCGCGCACCCGCCGCCGATGCGCTGAACGGTTTCGCGCTCCTCGATCGGGCCGGCGGTAACGCGCCCGCGCCTCTCGCCGCGGCGCTCCGGAGGAGCCCCGCCAGCCTCGCGCTCCCTCGGGCTCGGGCTCGTTGCAGACCGGTCGATTGGAATTGACGCTGCCCATGTGATCGTTCACATTGCTGCCGAGGAGCATCCTTGTTGCTGTGCCTTGCTCGGGCTTCCACGCGTACCGAGGCATTCGTCGTCTGATCGATTTTTGCACCAACTCCGTTGGGTCGGTCGTCGCGGAGGCGATCGCCGAACGGTGGGGATTGGCATCGAGCCGAGGGTGCTCCACCAGAGAACACCGCATCCGCGCTTGTTCGGCGGCTGTCGTGACATCTCGAGTGCTGTTCACCGGAGATGATTCCTTCAAAGATCCGGCGGCGCTGGCGACGCTGCCGGTGGACAACCGTTGGGGCGGCGTGATCTATGTTGAAGAACATGAACCCACAGAACCACGTGTCACGGAGGATGTTCCTGGCCATCCTGGGCTCGGCGTCCGTCGCCGCCGGCTGCTCCCGCGAGGAGAGCGACGCCGCGCGCGCCGGCCAGACGCCGGCGCCGGGCGCCGAGACCGCGCGGCGGAAGCCGAAGGCGCTGACCGAGATCGTCGTCGGCTTCTCGCAGACGGGCGCCGAGAGCTCCTGGAGGATCGCGCACAGCAAGTCGATCCAGGGGGAAGCGGAGAAGCGCCACGTGCAGCTCCTCTTCGCAGACGGTCAGAACGTGCACAACAACCAGGTGAACGCCGTCAACGGGTTCATCACCAAGGGCGTCGACGTCATCGTCATCGCGCCGCAAGAATCCGTGGGCTGGAAGCCGACGTTGAAGGAGGCCAAGCGCGCCGGGATCCCGGTGGTGCTCACGAGCCGGGGCGTGGACGCCGAGGAAGATCTGTACGAGACGGTGATGGTCGCGGATTTCGTCTGGGAGGGGCGGCGGGCAGGGGAGTGGCTCGCAAAGCAGACGAACGGCAAGGCGCGGATCATCGAGCTCGTGGGCACGCCGGCGGCGGACGTGGCGGTGATGCGCAAGACCGGCTTCGCCGAGGCCATCGCGAAGCATCCGGACATGAAGATCATCGCGAGCCAGAGCGGTGACTTCACGCGCACCAAGGGAAAGGCCGTGATGGAGACGCTGCTCTCGGCCCACAAGGGCGAGATCAACGCCGTCTACGCCCACAACGACGACATGGCGCTCGGGGCGATCCAGGCGATCCAGGCGGCAGGGTTGAAGCCCGGGCAGGATATCCAGGTGATATCGATCGACGCTGTGAAGCCGGCATTCGAGGCCATGATGGAGGGGAAGCTCAACGCGACGGTCGAGTGCAACCCCCTGCACGGCCCCCTGCTCTTCGACACGATCGACAAGATCGTGCGTGGCGAGAAGGTGCCGAAGCGCACGATCGTCCCTGGCCAGATCTTCGAACGCGAGCAGGCGGCGGCGGCCATCGGCTCGCGGCCCTACTGAGGAGAGATCGGCGCCGGCGCCCCGCTGGGGCGGCGCGGGCGCCATCACGCTCGTGAGCTCGCTCGTCCGCGGCGCTCACGTACGGAGCAGCAGCCGCATGCCTGTCTCGAAAGCCTTGCTCTCTGTCGAGGGCCTCAGCAAATCCTTCCCCGGAGTTCGCGCTCTGCACGACGTGCACGTCGAGGCGCGCGCCGGCGAGATCCAGGCGTTGATGGGGGAGAACGGGGCCGGCAAGTCGACGCTGATCAAGCTGCTCACCGGCGTCTATTCTCCCGACGCCGGGACCTTGCGCCTCGGCGGTACGGTGATCCGGCCGACCTCTCCCCGCCACGCAGAATCGCTGGGGATCAGCGCGGTGCACCAGGAAATCAGCCTGATCCCGCACCTCTCCATCGCGGACAACATCATGCTGGGCCGGCAGCCTCGGCGCTTCGGCCTGATCGACGGGCGCGCCGTCCGCGCGAAGGCGCGTGAGGCCCTCGCGCGCCTCTCGCTGGACCTCGACGTGTCACGATCGGTCGCGGCGCTGCCCACCGCGCTGCAGCAGATGGTCGCGATCGCCCGTGCGCTCGCCGTGGACGCGCGGATCCTGATCCTGGATGAGCCCACCTCCAGCCTGGATGAAGCGGAGACGCTGCGGCTCTTCGACGTCATGCGGGGGCTGAAGGCGCAGGGGTTGGCGATCCTCTTCGTGACTCACTTCCTGGATCAGGTCTACGCGGTCAGCGATACGATCACGGTGCTCAGGAATGGCTGCCTGGTGGGGCAGTACGCGAGCAGCGCGCTGCCTCGCCTGGAGCTCGTCCAGGCGATGCTGGGCGTCAAGCTCGGCGCGAAAGACAGGGCCGCGCCAGCCGGCCCTGCCGGTCCGGGAGGGGGGGCGAGCGCCGCGGAGCCGGCGCTCGCCGCGCGCGGCCTCGAGAGAAAGGGGGTCATCGGACCCATCGAGCTCGCGCTGCGGCCCGGCGAGGTGGTGGGGCTGGCGGGGCTGCTCGGCTCTGGTCGAAGCGAGACCGCCAGGATGCTCTTCGGGATCGAGCCCGCCGATCGCGGCGAGCTCGCGGTGAACGGGCGTGCGACCGAGATCAAGACGCCACGGCACGCGATCCGGGCCGGCCTCGCGTACTGCCCGGAAGACCGCAAGGTGGATGGCATCATCCCGAACCTCTCCGTGCGAGAGAACCTCCTGCTCGCCTTGCAGGCCTCCCAGGGGGCGCTGCGGGTGCTCCCGCGCCACGAGCGGGAGCGTCTGGTCCAGCACTACATCAAGACCCTGAGCATCAAGACGCCGTCCCCGGAGACGCCCGTCAAGCTGCTCTCGGGCGGCAACCAGCAGAAGGTGCTGCTCGCGCGTTGGATGGCCATGCAGCCGCGGATCCTGCTGCTCGACGAGCCCACGCGCGGCGTGGACATCGGCGCCAAGCTGGAGATCGAGGCGCTGGTGAAGTCGCTCAGCGAGAAGGGGGTCGCCACGGTCTTGATCTCGTCGGAGCTCGAGGAGGTCGCGCGCAACTGCTACAGGGTGGTGGTCCTGAGAGACCGCAAGCAGCAGGGCGAGCTCGTGGGAGAGTCCGTGACGCCTTCGTCCATCATCCAGGCCATCGCCCATCAGAAGGAGGCGCCGCCCGATGCTTGAGAAGATCACGGAAGCGGCGCCCACCAACGCCAACCCCACGGGCATCGGGATCCTCCTCTTCACCGCGTGCGCGGGCGCCCTGCTGCTCCTGCGCAGGCGCCGCGAGGCCTGGCCTTTGCTCGGCCTCCTGGCGCTCCTTCTGTTCAACTCCGTCCTGTCCAAGAACTTCTTCTCCATCGTCGAGCGCGACGGGGCTTATTACGGGACGCCCATCAACCTGCTCAACCAGGGCTCGGAGGTGATGCTCCTCGCGATCGGCCTGACCCTGGTGATCGCCGTCAGGGGCATCGACCTGTCGGTCGGCTCGGTCATGGCGCTGTCCGGCGCCACCTGCGTGATCCTGATGAAGGAGGCCCACTTCGGGCCGCTCCTGGCTGCGTTCCTGTCCCTCGCCGTCGCCGCCGGCGTCGGTCTGTTCAACGGCGCGCTGGTGACGGGGCTGAACATCCAGCCCATCATCGTGACCTTGATCAGCATGGTCGGTGTCCGCGGCGTCGCCATGCTCATCACCCGCGCCGAGCCCGTGACGCACACGGACGCGACGTTTGCGTTCATCGGCAACGGTCACGTCGGCGGCTTGCCGTTCTCCATGGTGCTGGTGGCCGCCGTGTTCGTGGTCGCCGCGCTGCTCTGCCGGAGGACGGCGCTCGGTCTGTTCATGGAAGCGATCGGCGACAACGAGCGGGCGAGCCGGCTCGCTGGCGTCGGCGACCGCCGCATCAAGCTCTGGTTGTACGGCTTCTCCGGCCTGTGCGCCGGCATCGCCGGGCTCGTGGCCGCCTCCTACATCTCCACGGCCGATCCCGATCGCGTGGGGCGCCTGCGGGAGCTGGATGCCATCTTCGCCGCGGTGATCGGCGGTACGGCGCTCACCGGCGGGCGCTTCTATCTGGGGGGCACCCTGATAGGCGCGTTGTTGATACAAACGCTCTCCACAACGATGTACATCCAGCACGTCCCCTCCGAGATCGAGCCGATGCCCAAGGCCGGCGTGATGCTGCTCAGCTGCCTGCTGGTCTCGGAGGAGTCGCGCCGGCGGCTCGTCGAGCTGCTCGGGCTCAAGCGGGGGCAGTAGCGATGCTCAGCTGGGATCGGCGGGATCTGCCGCTCGTGGTGACCGCGGTCCTCCTGATCGCGCTCTACGCGGGGGTGCTGGTCTGTTACGACGCGGCGCGGAGCCTGCGTTTCCTTGTCGACCTGATCAAGGGGAACGCGGCGATGGGCCTCTGCGCGGTGGGCATGACCTTCGTCATCCTGTCGGGGGGGATCGACCTCTCGGTCGGCTCCGTCGTCGCGCTCACGACGGTCCTCGTCGGCACGCTGGTGGCCGGTGGTTGCCACCCGCTGCTGGCGTTCTGTATCGCCCTCGCGGTGTCGGTCGCGTTCGGCGCGATGACGGGGCACCTCATCCATCGTTTCTCCCTGCCCCCGTTCCTCGTGACGCTCGCGGGCATGTTCTTCGCCCGCGGCGCGGCGTTCCTCGTCAGCATGCAGCCCATCGGCATCGATCACCCTGCGCTGGACTGGATCGTCGATGAGCTCGGCTTCGCGCTGGCGATCCCGGGCCTGGACCGGACCTGGGTCCCGGCGACGGCGCTCCTGTTCCTGGTCGTCCTCGCGCTCGGCGTGGTTGTCGGCCGCAGCACGAGCTTCGGCCGGAACGTCCTGGCCATCGGCGGGGACAGGCACGCGGCGCTGCTCATGGGGGTGCCGCTGGGCGCCACGACGGTGTGTCTGTACGCGCTGTGCGGCCTGTGCGCGGGCCTCGGCGGGGTCACGACGGCGCTGATCGACAGCGCCGGAAAGCCGAACATCGGCGCCGGCCTGGAGCTCGAGGCCATCGCCTCGGTGGTGATCGGCGGAACGCTGCTGACCGGGGGGGCTGGCAGCGTCGTCGGCACCGTGATGGGCGTGATGATCACGGGCATGGTGCGGGCGGTGATCAACCTGGATGGACGGCTGCCGTCGCCCTGGCACCACATCAGCATCGGGCTGCTGTTGCTCGTCTTCATCGTCATGCAAGAGGTCCTGATCCGCTCGGCCCCCGCAGCCAGGGGGGTAGAGTACGGTCGTCGTGGATGATGCTCGAGAACGAGGAGCGATAGAATGATCGAGGCCAAGCGAATTCTGGTCACCGGGGCGGCGGGCAAGGTCGGCCAGGCGTTCATCCGCAAGTTCCTGTCGAACCCCGCGTTCGAGGGGTGGAAGGTCCGTGCGCTGTGCCATAACCGCATGCTGGAGCGGTCGGCGCGCGTGGAGGTGCTGCGTGGGGCCATCGAGGACAGGACCGTCGTCAACGAGGCGACCGAGGGGGTGAGCCACGTGCTGCACCTGGCGACCAGCAAGGAGACCCCCGAGAGCATCATGGACGTGGCCGTCAAAGGCATGTTCTGGCTGCTGGAGGCCTGCCGCGTCAGCCCTGCGTTCGAGCAATTCATCCTGGTCGGGGGCGACGCCGGGATGGGCCACTTCTTCTATCCGCACCCCGTCCCCGTCACGGAGGCGCAGCGGCACAGCGCCTACCCGGGCTGTTACGCGCTGTCCAAGGTGCTCGAGGAGGTCATGCTCGAGCAGTACTATATTCAATATGAGCTCAACGGATGCTGCCTGCGCGCGCCGTGGATCATGGAGAAGGACGACTTCAAGGCGCAGCTATCCTTCGGTGACGACGTGTTCGGAGGGCCGAGGTGGCGCGATCTGGTCGGCGCCGAGGCGGCGGAGGGGTACGTCCGCTCGGGCGCCGTGCCGGTGATGCTCGACCGCCGCGGCGAGCCGGTGAAGCGTAACTTCGTGCATGTGGACGATCTGGTCGCCGCGATCCTCAAGGCCATCAATCATGAGAAGGCTCGCCAGCAGACCTTCAACATCTGCATGGACGAGCCGGTGGACTACGGGGAGCTGGCGCGTTACCTGGAGGCGACGCGGGGCCTGCCGAGCGTGAGGGTGAAGACGCCCTTCCATTCGACTTGGCTGGACAACTCGAAGGCGAAATTTCTGCTCGGCTGGCGGCCGCAGTACGACCTGGCGCGGCTCACGGACGCCGCCTTCGACCACGTGCGCGCGCCCGATGACCCGCGCGTCACGTGGTACCCCGGTTGATGGGCCCTGCCTCCCCGCGGAGGCCCCTCCCCGTGGTGGACGAGCCTCACGCCGACACCGAGCTTCGCCGCTAGGGGACGGGCCCGCCTACAAGCACCTTCGCCCGGCGGCCCGGCGTGCGCGCGTAGGCCTCCACGACGGCCCGCCCAACGCTCGCCGCGCGCCCGCGCTTCACAAGGGCCACGATCGCGCCGCCGAAGCCGCCGCCGGTCAGCCGGGCGCCGAAGACGTCCGGCTGCGCCCGAGCGCTCTCCACCAGCTCGTCGACCGCCGGCACGGACACCTCGAAATCGTCGCGCATCGACCGGTGAGACGCGTCGAAGAGCTCGCCAAGGCGGCCCAGATCCCCGGCGCGGAGCGCGGCCACGGCGGCGAGCACCCGGGCGTTCTCGGTCACGACGTGGCGCGCGCGCCGATCGAGCGGCGCCGGCAGCGAGGCGATGCGCGGCTCCACGATCGCGTCGACGTCCCGGAGCTCCGGGACGCCGAGCGCCGCGGCCGCGCGCTCGCACTCCGCGCGCCGCGTCTTGTAGTCGCCGCTGGCGTGCTGGTGAGTTACCCCGGAGTCGACGACGAGCAGCTCGGCCTCCGCGGGCAGCGGGATGCGCTCGAACGCGAGCGTCCTCGTGTCGATGAAGAGCGCCGTGCTCTCGTCGGCGAGGCTCGCGGCCATCTGATCCATCGTCCCGACCGGCGCGCCCACGAAGTCGTGCTCCGCGGCGTGCGCGATCTGGGCGATCTCCACGTCGTCGATGGCGAGGCCGAGCATCGACCGCAGGGCGCGGGCGAGCGCCACGAGCAGCGAGGCGCTCGACGACAGGCCGCTTCCGAGCGGTACTGTCGACTCGATCCTCGCGTCGAAGCCGGGGATCGATGCGCCCCGGCCGCGGAGGACCGCGGTGATGCCCTGAATGTAGTCGAGCCACAGCCCGCGGCGCGCCTCCTCGCCGGCGCGGAACGAGAGCTGGGCGCCGCCGTGCACGTTCGTCGTCGCGACCTGGATGAGCCTGTCTTCCCGGGGCGCGAGCTCGACGCGCGTCTTCTGCGGGATCGCCGTCGGCAGCACGTACCCGCCGCTATAATCGGTGTGTTCGCCGATCAGGTTCACGCGCCCCGGCGCCTCTGCCACGACCTTCGCCGGACGGCCGAAGACGACCTCGAAGCCATTGCCCTTCACCGTCATCGCGGCTCACCCATGTTCACGGGGAGCAGGGAACCCAATTGCTTCGTAGACGTCAAGCCACAACTGCGGGAGGACGCCGTCCTGGGTTGCGCTCGATCGCTCATCGCTCTTCCATGCCGGGCGCGCCGCTCAGGCTCCCCGCAGCGCAGCGATCACAGGCGCTGTGTCGGGCCGCATGCCGCGCCACAGCGTGAAGCACTCGGCGCCCTGCTCGACCACCATGCCGAGGCCGTCGGCTGTCTGACCCACGCCGGCCGCGCGTGCGGCCTGCACGAACGCGGTCGGCTCCTTCTTGTAGGCCATGTCGTAGGCCAGCGATCGCTCGCTCCACACGCCGGCGGGCAGGGGCGGCACCTCGTTGGTCATGGAGGAGGCGGAGCCGTTGATGATCACGTCGAAGCGCCCGGCAATGTCGGCGAAGCCGCCGCCGGCGAGCTGGATGGCGCCGGCATGCGGGCCGAGCTCGGCGGCGAGCGCCACGGCCTTGCTGGCGGTGCGGTTGGCGATGAAGATCTCGGCCGGCTGCTCATCGAAGAGCGGCAGCAAGGTGCCGCGCACCGCGCCGCCCGCGCCGAGGAGCAGCACGCGCGCGCCCTTGAGCTCGCGGCCGAGGTTGTGGGTGATGTCGCGCAGGATGCCGAAGCCGTCGGTGTTGTCGCCGAGGATGGTGCCGTCCGCGCGCAAGGTGAACATGTTGATCGCCCCGGCGGCGCGGCCGCGCGGCGTCAGCTCGTCGGCCAGCGCAAAGGCCTCGAGCTTGAAGGGCATGGTGATGTTCATGCCCTTGCCGCCGCTCTCGTGGAACTCGCGCACGGCGGCGGCGAAGCCATCCAGCTCGCCGAGGATCGCGCCGTACACCATGTCCTGCCCGCACTGCCTGGCAAAGGCGGTCTGCAGCGCCGGCGACTTGGTCTGGGAGATGGGATTGCCGATGATGGCGTAGCGGTCGGTCATGGGTGCGTCCAGGCCTGAGCGACGCGGGGCCACGCCCGCGAGCGCCGCAGATCTACGATACTGTCCAGCAGATTGCCAAGAGCGCGCGGCGCCTCCGCGGATCCAAAGGCGCCCCCATCGCCGCGCTGCGCTCAGTCCTGGTGGCTCTCGGGCTTCGACGCCATCACCAGATTGAGCGGCGACGACCCGAGGAGGTTGCGCTCGATGGTGTCGCAGATGCGCGTGAGGGGCAGGTCGTTCGGTTCGTGGCCGAACGGGTCGTCGAGCTCGCCGCCGATCGCCTCGATCATCAGGACGGGGTAGGCGACCATCATCGTCACGATGGGCGTCATGGCGCCGATCGCATCGATGAGCGCGAGGGGCAGCGTGGCCAGGTAGAGCACCACGCCGCGCTGCAAGAGCAGCACGTAGCCGAGGGGCGTCGGCGTCTTGAGGATGCGCTCGCAGCCCCCGAGGCAGTTGACCAGGATGTTCAGCTCCTCCTCGGCGCACACCGCCATGTTGCGCTCGAGGCTCCCGGCCCGCGCGAACGCCGCGATCCGATCCGAGACCTGCTGCGCGGCGTAGAGCGGCGGGTGGACGTGCGCCGCCATCGCCTCGGCTTGCTCCGCGGACAGGAGCCGCTGGATTTCCGGGCGCTCGGCTTGCCCGCGCAGCGACCGCCGCGTGGCGTGGGCGAAGACCACCACCCAGACGGCGAGCTCGCGCGCCGCCGACGGGGCCACCGCCGCATGCGCGTTCACGATGCGCGTGACGTTGCGGCTCGCGTTCACGATCGAGCCCCAGAGCGTCCGGCCCTCCCAGAAGCGGTTATAGGACGTGTTCGTGCGGAACGCGAGGATGAGCGCGATCACCGCGCCCGCGACCTCGTACAGGCCGATCGAGAGGCCCACGCGAGGGATATACCTGTCCGTGAGCCACAGCGCCGTCGCGATGGCCCCGAAGATCAGCACGCGCCGCATCACGCCCGGCGAGAGGGAGCCGCGCGGGGAGACCAGCAGGTGGAGCCAATCGCGTCTCGCGTAGGGGATCATCGGGCGCGACCCTCGTGGCAGGAGCCATGGTGGAGAGAGGCCGCATCGCCGTACCGTCCACGGGCGGCGACCCCAGCGAGCGCCTCCTCCGTATCAGCAAGGTGCCTGTCCCGCAACGCCGGCCGGACCGCGCGGCCGCCCCGTTCCAGCCGGCTCATCCGTGCATCGAGCGGTCCGCTGCCGTCTGGCGCGGACGCGCGGGACGCGGGAGACTCGACGTCCGACCAGGCAGGCAGACCGCGGTGGCTCTGCACGCCTGAGTCGCCTGGAGCTGCCGCTTGAGTTTCCCGTCCCCCATCGTCCTGTTCTGGGCGGCCTCCGCCCTGGCCTGGCTCGTCGTCGTAGCAGCGGCGAGGCGCCGCCGGGGCGGGCTCTACGCGCGGTTCGTCGGCGTGCTGCTCGGCATCCACACCCTGATCTCGTGCGCGCTCTTCCGCCATGTCGGCCCGCTCGCGCCGGGGTTCGCGTACCTCCAGGGCGCGGTGTACCTGCACTTCCTCCTGCTCTCGCGCCCCCGGATGCGGCCGCTCGCCTACCGCGCGCTCGTGAGCATCCCCGCGTCCTACTTCGTGGCGGCCATCTTCCTGTCGTTCCCGTGGGCCATCGCGAGCGGGCTCGGGGCCACGCCGTACGGCCTCTGGGTGCCCTTCGCGCTCGCCGTCGTCGGTATCCTCCAGTCGCTCACCGCCCGCCGCGAGGAGATCGAGCTCGTCATCGACCGCGCCCCGGTCGACGGGCTGCGCCGCCACCCGCTCCCGCGCGACGGGGCGCCCGGCGCGCGCCGGGCCCTCCGCATCGTCCAGATCACCGATCCTCACCTCGGTCCGTTCATGTCGGTCGCTCGGCTCCGCGGCATCTGCGAGCGCGCGGTGGAGCGCGAGCCCGATCTCGTCGTGCTCACCGGCGATTACCTGACCATGGAGTCGCAGGACACCGCGGATCACCTCGCCGAGGCGCTTTCCCCGCTCCGCGCCCTGGAGGGGCGTGTGTTCGCGTGCCACGGCAACCATGATCACGAGTCGCCCCGCCACGTCGCGACCGCGCTGGAGCGCGCTGGGGCGCGCCTGCTCGTGGACGACGCGGCGCTCGTCGAGACCGCCGCCGGGCCGGTCCAGGTCCTCGGGATGGACTTCCATTACCGCGATCGCGCCGAGCGCATGGCGGCGGTCTGCGCCCGTCACCCGCGCAGGAAGGGCGCGCTCCGGCTCGTCCTGCTCCACGATCCGGGCGCGTTCCGCCACCTCGGCGAGGGGGAGGGCGATCTCGTGCTCTCGGGCCACACCCACGGCGGGCAGCTCGGCCTGGTCAGCCTCGGAGGCTCCTGGACCGCCCTCCAGCTCTTCGTGAAGATGCCGGATCATGGCCTGTGGGCCCGCGGCCCCGATCGGCTCTACGTCCACCGGGGGACAGGACACTACGGGTTTCCCCTTCGGCTCGGCGTGCCGGCGGAAGAGAGCGTCCTCAAGGTCCACCTCGCCGGCGACGGCGTCTGACGGGCCAGGCGCCGTCCGCCTCCCCGCAGCAGCGCTAGACCGAGCGCGCTTCCCCTGCGTCGGCCGGAGCCGGAGCGGCGGCCTCGTCGACCACCGGCATCAGGGGCAAGTCCACGACGAACATCGCGCCACGACCCTCACCGGCGCTCTCGGCGCGAACCTCTCCGCCGTGCATTCTCACCAGATCCTGCACGATCGAGAGCCCCAGGCCGAGCCCGCTGTGCCAGCGGGTGGTCGAGCTGTTTGCACGGCGAAATTTGTCGAACACATGGGGGAGGAAACTCGCGCTTATCCCCTCGCCGGTATCGCTGATGCGGAGTTGAGTCTTCGCTCCCATCTCCTCCAGCGACACGGTCACGCGCCCGCCAGCGGGCGTGAATTTGACGGCGTTGCTCAGCAGATTGCTCACGATCTGCTCCAGGCGACCGCGATCGCCCCAGACCCGGCCGGTCGTCGAGCGGAGCGACAGCGAAATGCAGACGTCCTTCGCCTCCGAGGCTGGAGTTACAGAGTCGATGATCGCCTGGACGACCTCGGCCATGCTGACCGGCTGCCGCTTCAGCTCCACCTTGCCGCAGAGGATGGCGGAGACGTCGAGCAGCGTCTCGACGAGCTTCAGCTCGGCCATGCCGTTGCGCTCGATCACCTCGAGGCCGCGCTGCACCCTGGCTGCGTCGGGCTTGTCCGTGCGGAGAAGAATATGCGCCCAGCCGAGGATAGAGGTCAAAGGCGTTCGCAGCTCATGGCCGAGCGTGCACAGGAACTCGTCCTTCATCCGGTCGGCGGCCTCGGCCCTGGAACGCGCCGCCTGCTCGCTGGCCAGCAGCTTCTCCCGCTCTTCCTCCGCCCGCTTGCGTTCGGTGATGTCCGTGGAGATGGCGCACACCGCATAGGGCTTGCCTTCCGCGTCGAACAGGGGGCACTTGACCGAGATATAGGTGTGCATCCCGTCGCCCTGCGGCACCACCTCCTCGGTCTCCAGGGGCTCCTGGGCCTCCAGCACCCGCCTGTCGAAAGAGCGGAATAGCTCGGCCTGCTCCGGGGGGAAGAGGTCGTGGTCGGTCATGCCGACGATCGACTTGATCGACTCGTTCGACTCCACCGTCGCGTGGAACAGCTGCCTGAAACGGCGGTTGCTCAGCAGGTATCGGCCCTGCAGGTCCTTCACGTAGACCATGGCCGCCGAATTGTCGATGATTGCCTGCAGCATGCCCTGGCTTTCGCGCAATGTCTCCTCGGCCCGCTTGCGCTCGCCGTTCTCCTGTTTCAGGAGATCGTTGGCCGCCGCAAGCTCGGCCGTGCGCTCCTCCACTCTCCGCTCCAGCTTGTCGTGGGCGCACCGCAGCGCGGCCTCCAATCGCTGGCGCTCCTCGATTTCCCGCCGCAACTGCACGTTCTGCGCCTCGAGCTCCGCGCGCATCGTATACAGCTCCAGGTGTGTCTTGATCCGCACCAGGACCTCGTCGAGCTCCAGAGGCTTGATGACGTAATCGACGCCGCCGGCCTCGAACCCGGCCACCTTGTGGGCCGTCTCTTCCAGCGCGGTCATGAAGATCACCGGAATGCCCCTGGTGCTTTCAGACGCTTTCAGGCGCCGGCACGTCTCGAAGCCGTCCATTCCCGGCATCAACACATCGAGCAGGATCAAATCGGGAGAAAGGAGCGCGGCCCGCTCCAGCGCATCTTCACCATCTTGAGCGACCGCCACCCGAAAGCCTCGCTCCTCGAGCTGAGCGGCTGTCGCGGCCATGCTCTCCGGCACATCGTCGACCATCAGGATGGTATGCACGGGGCACCAGGCTCTGAGGTTGTGTTCATTGGAGACGATGGCAACGTAGCGCCAGCGTGAACCGGTCGCGACAACCTTCTGACACATCCGCCCGCTATGGCTCTTCGCCTGGGCGCGCCCGGCATGGCCGTCGTTCGGGCTGCGCGGTCGGGGGAGCTGTCGTGACGCCGTACCGGAGCTGCGCCTGGAGCATACCGCGGAGCCGCTTGATCTGGAAGCTTCGCGCCACCGCGCGCACCTGCCCGCTCCACGCTCCGAGCTGCCGGTCGGCCTCCTCGAGCCGATCGAGCTCGTTCAGCACCTGGGAGACGAGCCCTCGGTCGGCCAGCTCGACGAGCCGAGCCAGCTCCTGGGCCGGTGGGGCGGGGAGCGCGCAGAGCTCCGCATCGGCCATGGCGGGCGTGAGCACGGCCGCGCCCTGCCCCGCTCGGCGCCGCCACTCGAGCTGGAGCGTGCCTCGGAGCAGCTCCAGAAACGCGCCGGCCTGTACCGGCTTGGACAGAAAGTCGTCACATCCCGCGCTCAGGCTCTTGTGCCGCTCGACCTCCGAAATGCTGGCGGACGAGGCGATGATCGCCGTTCGGGCGAGCTCGGGCCTTTGCCGCAAGCGCCGTGTCGCCTCGTATCCGTCCATGCCCGGCATGGCCAGGTCCATCACGATGACGTCCGGCGTCCGGTCGAGGGCCAGCGCGAGCGCGCGCTCGCCGCCGTCGGCCTCCAGCAGCTCGAAGCCGAGCGGCTCCAGCAGGTCGCGCAGCAACGCGCGGTTCTCGGCGTTGTCGTCCACCACGAGGATCGTGCGGCGCTCGCCCTCGTACCCGATGATCGCCTCCCACGACAGCCCCGCGCGCCCCTCGGGCGCGGTCGCCTCGAGCAGCCGGAGCGTCGCCGTGAAGACCGTGCCTCGGCCGGGCTGGCTGTCGACCTCGATGCTCCCGCCCAGTCGCTCGATGAGCTTCTTCGTGATCGCCAGCCCCAGCCCTGTGCCCTCGGCGCGCCGCTCCTCGTCGCCGACCTGCTCGAAGGCCTCGAAGATGCGCCCGAGGTGCTCGGGGGCGATGCCGGGGCCGGTGTCCTCGATCTGGAAGCGCACCGTGCGCCATCGGTCCTCCGGCGGCTCCAGCACCTCGACGCGCAATGTCACCCCGCCCTGCTCGGTGAACTTGATGGCATTGCCCAGCAGGTTGAGCAGCACCTGCGTCAGCCGCTTCTCGTCGGCGCGCACCCCCAGCCGCTCGGGGCCGACACGCTCGTAAGCGAACGAGAGACCCTTCTCCACGGCGCGCACCCGGCAGAGGTTGGCCACGGTCCGGACGAGCGTGGGCAGGTCCACCGCGGTCGGGCGCACGTCCATCTTGCCGGCCTCGATCTTGGCCAGATCGAGCACGTCATTGATGAGGCCGAGCAGGTGCGTGCCGGCGGTGTGGATGACGCGGGCCGCGTCGGCGGCTTTGGGGGGCAGGTCGGGCAGCCGGCCGAGCACCTGCGCATAGCCGAGGACGCTGTTGAGCGGCGTGCGCAGCTCGTGGCTCATGCTGGACAGGAACTCGCTCTTGGCGCGGCTGGCGAGGTCTGCCGCCTGCTTCGCGGCTTCCAGCTCGGCGGTGCGCTGCTCCACCTCGCGCGCCAGCCGCTCGCTGTAGGCCGAGAGCTCGGTAGAGAACGTGGCGTTCTCCACCGCCGTCGCCGCCAGCGCGCCGAGGAGCGTCACCAGCTCGACGCGGGCCTGGGGGAAGGCGTCCTCCACGCTCGGGTGCTCCAGGTACATCACCCCGGAGAGGCGCCCCTGGTGCACGAGCGGCACGGCGAGCACCGAGCCGGGCCGGCGGGCGAGCAGGTAAGGGTCCTCGTCGAAGCGGCTGTCGCACGCGGCCTGCCCGAGCACCACCGGCTCCTTGCCGCGCGCGACGTACTGCACGAGCGTCGCCGGCAGCCGCGTCGAGCCGGCGACGGGCTCGTCGAGCGCCAGCTCGACCTGCTGGGGATTGACGGTGAGCAGCGCCGCGATGACGAGCTCGCCGCCCCGCGTGAGGGCGAGCACGGCGCGCTCGGCGCCGGAGTACTCGGCGAGCAGGCGGAGCATGTGGCTGACGAGCGAGCCGAGGTTGCGGTCGCCGGAGAGCGCCTGCGCGGCGCGCAGCGCCGAGGCGATCTCCAGGTACGCGTGGAGCGTGCGGTCGGTGATGGTCGTGCTCGTCGGCACGGGCGCCCCGTCCGGCGGCTCGTCCCCCGCGAGCGCCGGGTGGCCCGAGGCCGCGATGCTGTCCGGGTAGCGCTGGGCGAGCCGCGCGGCCGCCGCGCGCGCCCCCCAGCGCAGGTAGGCGTCGTGCGCGGCCGAGAGATAGGCGCGGGCCAGGGCGCGGTGCCCGCGGGCGAGGCGGTGCTCGCCGGCCAGGCGCAGGCCGAGCGCCTCCGTGTTGACCCGATCCTGGTCGCGGGCCTGCTCGATGGCCTGGTCGTACAGCCGCCCGGCCTCCTCGTGCTCTTCCCGGGCGCGAGCGCGGCCCGCCTCCATCAGCAGGCGCACGGCCTCGAAGCTCTCGGGGCAGCCCTGGGCCCAGAGGGCGAGGCGCGCGCCGTGAAAGGCCAGCCGATCCTCGAGCAGCGCGCGCCGCTCGGCGCTGGCGGTGGGGAGGGCGTGCGCTCCGGCGACGCAGAGCGCGAACGTCAGGGCGATGAGCATGGGAGTGCCCCATGAGACCTGCCACTCCGGCTCGACGACGAGGACCGCCTCGACCGCCCACGCGTCAGCGCCGAAATGGACCCCGGTCCACCCCGCGATGGCCATCGAGGCGGTCAGGAGCGCCATCGATTTCGCGTCCCGCGCGGGTCGCGCGATCTCCTCGAGCGCCTGCTCCAAGGCGCGCGCGGCCTGGGCCTGCGTGAGCGTGCCGACCGAGCGGGCAAGGACGTTCCGGAAGTCCATGGCCATCGGGTCGCGGTAGGCCATGCGGTCGAGGTCGCGCGTGACGCGATCGAGGTCATCTCCGGCGATCAGCTCGAACATCGCCCCCTGGATCTCGCTGAAGGCCTCGGCGACGAGGTCGCGCTCCTCGGCGGCGGTGCGCGCCGCGCGCGCGTACAGCTCCCTCATCTCCGGAGGCGGCGTCCAGTACATGGCGGCCACCGTGGCGTTGAAGCGCGCCGTGGCGCGCGCGACGTCGTACCGATCGACGAGCGCGAGCATGGGCTCGCTCAGCCGGCGCCCCAAAGGCAGCTTCCCCAGGAGGTAGGCCAGGAGCAACGCCGTGCACACGCAGCCCGCGAACGAGCTCTTCGTCAGCCCGTACCGCAGCGTCTCCAGCGCGAGCATCGGCGAGCAGCACCGGCTCAGCGAGGGCATCCAGAAGGCGGCGCAGGGCCCCAGCACCTCCAGGATCCTGCACCGCAGCGCGTGGGCGCGGTCGGTGCTCATCGGCAGCGCCTTCCAGTCCTCGACGGTCATGCGCTGCAGGGCGGGCTCGATCTCGGTGATGAGCGCGTCGAACAGCGCCTGATGCTCCTCCGGGGTCCTCGGCAGCGGCCGCCCGAGCCACGCCATCGCCGAGAGGCCGAGCTCGATGCCCTGCGCGAAGCGGCCGGTGACATGGAGAAACACGATCAGGACGCTGGCCACGCGCGCGCGCTCGAGCGCGTCCCGCGATCGCTCCAGGCAGCGCTGAAAGAGCCGCTCCGCTTCGTCGACCCGCTCCGCGAGCCAGAGCGCCTCGGCCATGGCCAGGTGCACCTCGAAGGTCGTCTCCGGGGCCTCCGTCCACCCCTCCTCGCCCAGCTGCGACGCGGCCGTCCCGAGGAACGCCACGGCCTGCGCGTGGGCCGCGCTGGCCTTGGCCCGCTGCCCCGCGCGCAGGTTCTGCTCCGAAAGATCGCGCTTCTCCTGGGCGTCCGTCAGCCGCTCGGCGGCCCGGTTGCGGTGGTAGAGCGTCGCGAACAGCTCCCCATCGGCGCACGCGACGCCGTACCGAGCCCGCAGCGCTCGGCCGATCCACAGGTGCAGCGACAGCCGCTGCTCTGCCGTGAGCGCCTCGTAGGCGGCCTGCTGGACCCGGTCGTGCACGAAGGCATAGGCCTCGTGCCCCCGATCGGCCTCGTGCACCAGGAGCCCCTCGCGCGCCGCCTCCGCCAGGAGGGCGCTGACCGCCTCCGCCTCTTGCCCCAAAAGGTGCGCCAGGAGCTCCGCGTCGAACCGGTCGCCGGCGCACGCCGCCGTCTGCAGCGCCCGCTGCAGCTCGGGCGACAGCCGCTCCAGCCTGCGGGTCAGCAGCGCGACGACGTTGTCCGTGATCCCCGCCCGCTCGATCGCCTCTCGCTGCCAGTGCCACCGCCCCGTCTCCGCGTCGCGCGAGAGCAGCTTCCGCTCGTGCAAGAGCTGCAGAGACTGCCCGACGAAGAACGGGCTGCCGTCCGTCTTGTCCTTGACCAGCCGCGAGAGCTCCTCCACCTCGGCCTCGGGCCGATCGAGCATGTCCGCCACCATCGCCGCGACCGCCTCCGCGCCGAGCGGCGAAAGCGCGATCCGTCCGGTCACGGCGCCCGGGGCCGCGGAGGCCGAGAGCAGCGCGTTCAACGGGTGCTCCGGGCTCACCGCCTCGTCCCGGTAGGCCCCCACCACGAGCAGGTGCTGGCCCGCGGGCTCGTTCAGAAGCTCGCCCAGGAGCGCCAGCGACGCCGCATCGGCCCACTGCAGGTCATCGATGAACAGCACCAGCGGGTGCTCGGCCGTGGCCAGCGTCCGCACGAAGCGCAGCACCGTCGTCTGGAAGCGGAGCTTGGCCTCCATCGGCCCGAGCTCGACCAGCGGCTTCGGCTCGCCCAGGATGTGCACGAGCTCGGGCATGAGCTCGACGAGGATCTGCCCGTTCGGCCCTGCGGCTTCCTGAAAGGCCTGCCTCCAGCGCTCCAGCACCTCGGCCGGGTCCGCCAGCCGCCGCCGCACCACCGACCGCAGCGCCTGCGCCAGCGCCGCGTACGGCGTGCTGCGCTGCAGCTGGTCGAACTTGCCGGCGGCGAAGATCCCCCGCCGCGCGCGCACCTGGCCCTGCAGCGCCTGCACAAGCGCCGACTTGCCCACGCCCGACGGCCCTGCCACCAGCGCCAGGACCGTCGCGCCGCCGCGCGCCTGGTCGAACAGCGCCGCGAGCGCGGCGCTCTCGCGCTCCCGGCCGAACAGGCGCGAGGGGGCTCGGACCCGATCGTCCCAGTCGCGCTTCGCCAGCGGAAACGGCGCCACGGTGCCCGTCTCGACCCAGGCCCGCGCGGCCCGCTCCAGATCCCAGGCCGCGCCGCTCGCCGTCTGGTAGCGGTCCTCGGGCCTCTTGGCCATCAGCTTGAGCACGATCGCGCTCACGGCCTCGGGGATGCTCCGCTCCGGCGCCCGCTCGTGCGGGGGCACCGGCGCCCGGGCGATGTGCGCGTGGATCAGCTCGAGCGCGTCGGTCGCGTCGAAGGGCAGCGCGCCGGTCAGCAGCTGGTAGAGCGTGGCGCCCAGCGCGTACAGGTCCGCCCGGGCGTCCGGCGCTCGGTTCATTCGGCCCGTCTGCTCGGGCGCCATGTACGCCAGCGTTCCGGAGACCGCCTCCGGCGACCTCTGCGCGGCGAGCTGGGGCGTCCACCAGGTCGCGAGCCCGAAGCCGATCAAGCAGGCGCGCGTCCGCTCGGCGTCGACCAGGACGTTGTCCGGCTTGATGTCGCGGTGGAGGACGCCGCGCCGGTGCACCTCGCCCAGGCTGCGCGCAACCGCGGCGCCCAGGCGCAGCGCGCCCCCCACCGGCAGCGGGCCCTGGTCGAGCACGCGCGCCAGCGAGGCATCGACCCAGGGCTCCAGCACGGGGACCGGCTTCGCGAGCGAGCGCGGAATCGGCGGCTCGCCGCAGGGAGCTTTCGGCATCGCTGGCGCGCCGCTCTTGGACTCGGCCGCTCGCGCGACGCACGTATCCGTGTGCAGGACCTCCCCCGTAACGTAGTCCATGTCGAATTCTCGACGACGCGAGGGCGCTTGTCACTCGTTATCGTGAATGAGCTCGATCGCACGCGCTGGTGTCGAGGGTCTGGTCGGGAATGGCTGCGCCGCACAAGAGAGTTGTGCCGGCCAGCGAGTCCATCAGCAGGGGGGGTGAAGGAAATCCCCCACCCTGCCGGGATGATGAGCCGCCAGGCGCGCCAAGGACGCCGGGCGCTCCGAGAGGGCTCAGGCCGTCTCGAGGAACTTGCGCACCTGGGACTCGATCGCGCTGCCGGGCACGATGAAGGGCTTGTCCGTGATATCCACGGAGAAGCTCTGAGCCGAGACGGCATACGTCCCCTTCACCGTCCCCGCCGGCGTCGGCACCGAGAAGTCGCCCTTGCCCTCGTTGCCCGTGAACTTGCCGCCGGCCTTCTCGATCGCCGTCTTGGCCTTCGCGACGATGTCTTGAGAGGATCCGCTGAAGGGGACTGAGAAGCTGTGCTTTGCCATGTCGTCTCCTGGGGTGCTCGATCGCCATCCTGGTACGGCGCGAGTGCGGCGGAGGTTAGTGCGGCCTCGCCACGGGTACCAGCGCGAACTTGCTGGGCCTTCCGCGCGCAGCAGATCGCGCGGGATCGCCGCGCGCCGCAGGGCCGCGCGGGATGGCGGGTGATGGCAGGCCGCGCGCCGCCGGCTGGCGAAGGTCGACGGGACGGCCGCCGCGACGCCTCGAACCCGCGCGTCGGGAAGGATTGCGCTTGACAAGACGGGCGGAATCGCCGCTTTCTATGCGCCGATTGCTCCCAGTCGTGAACCGAGGACTTATGAAGGACCTTTTTCTCAAGCAGTCGATCCTCCGCCGAGCGGGGCGGGTGTCCGCGCTCGCGCTCGCGCTCGGGCTGAGCGCTGGATGCGTGGTCACGCAGGGCCCCGGCGCGGGGGCCGCCCCTCCTGGCGGCGCGGGCCCCGGCGCGGGCGGTGACGCGAGCGCCGCGGGCGGCTCCACGCCCGCGCAGACCAACCTGCTCAAGGCATCCAACTTCGACGACAACAAGAGCCTGCCCTGGACCACCTCGTTCACCGCGCCAGGCGCGGGCAGCGCCGAGGTGAAGAAGGGGGCCTATTGCGTCACGGTGACGAACAAGGGGTCAAACAACTGGGACGCCCAGTTCCGCCACCGGGAGATGGTGATCCAGAAGGGGCACAGCTACACCCTCGAGTACAAGGCCTGGGCGTCCTCGCCCACGAAGGCGCGGCCGAAGGTCGGCATGTCGGGGCCGCCTTACGAGGAGTACTGGTCGGACACCGTGATCCTCGGGACCGAGCCGAAGACCTTCTCCGGCAAGTTCACGATGGGGAAGGCCGATGACGCCACGGCGGAGCTCGCGTTCCACATCGGCGGCGCCATGGCGTCGGCCAAGGAGCCGTTCGAGGTCTGCATCGACGACATCCGCCTGGACGACCCCCAGTTCAAGGCCGCCGCGCCCGTGGCCGAGGCGGCGGCGCCGAAGGTCGCCGTGAACCAGGTCGGGTATCTGCCCGGCGCCATCAAGATCGCCACCGTGAACAGCGCGGCGACCGCGCCGGTCGCGTGGGAGCTGCTCGACGCCTCCGGCAAGTCGGTCGCCCACGGCCAGACCAAGGTCTTCGGAAAGGACGGCGCCTCCGGCGATCACGTCCACCTCGTCGACTTCACGGCCGCCAAGGCGCCTGGCCAGGGCTACGTGCTCAAGGTGGGTGAGGACAAGAGCTTTCCATTCGACATCGGAACTGGCCTTTACCAGAAGCTCAAGTACGACGCGCTCGCGTACTTCTACCACAACCGGAGCGGCATCGAGATCAAGATGCCGTTCGCCGGCAAGCCCGAGCTGGCGCGCCCGGCGGGGCACCTCCACGACAAGAGCACGCCCTGCCTGAAGGACAGCGGCTGCGACTATTCGCTCGACGCGTCCCGCGGCTGGTACGACGCCGGCGACCACGGCAAGTACGTCGTCAACGGCGGCATCTCGGTGTGGACGCTGCTCAACTGGTACGAGCGCACGAAGCACATCGGCGCCTCGAGCGCCGACTTCGCGGACGGCAAGCTCAACATCCCCGAGGGCAAGAACGGTGTGCCCGACATCCTCGACGAGGCGCGCTGGGAGCTCGAGTTCCTGCTGGGCATGCAGGTGCCGGAAGGCAAGCCGCTCGCCGGCATGGTCCACCACAAGATGCACGACGAGTCGTGGACGGGCCTCGGCCTCGCGCCGCACGAGGACAAGCAGGCGCGCTTCCTCCACAAGCCGAGCACCGCGGCGACGCTCAACGTCGCGGCCACGGGGGCGCAGTGCGCGCGCATCTGGAAGACGGTGGACGCGGCGTTCTCGGCCAAGTGCCTGAAGGCCGCCGAGCGCGCCTGGGCGGCGGCGAAGCAGAACCCGGCCCTCTACGCGCCGCCCGGCGGCGACAAGGGCGGCGGGCCCTACGACGACAAGGACGCCAAGGACGAGTTCTACTGGGCCGCGGCGGAGCTCTTCGTCACGACGGGGAAGCCGGAATATAAGCAGTTCCTGCAGGCCTCGCCGCTCAACGCGCGGTTCCCGATGGAGATCTACTGGGGGGTCACGGACGGGCTCGGCCAGATCTCGATGGCGATCGTGCCCGGCCACGTGGACGCGGCGTGGCAGCAGCAGATCCGCGGCCGCATCGCGAAGGCGGCCGACCAGTACCTCGCCATCGCGGACAAGGAGGGGTACCGGACGCTCGTCGCTCGGACGCCTGAAGGCAAGTACGACTGGGGCTCGAACTCGGCCGTGCTGAACAACATGCTCGTGGTGGCGCTCGCCCACGACTTCACCAAGCAGCCGAAGTACCTCGACGGCGTGGTGCTGGGCATGGACTACATCCTCGGGCGCAACCCGCTCGGGCAGTCGTACGTGACCGGCTACGGCGACAAGCCGCTCGAGAACCCGCACCACCGGTTCTGGGCGCACCAGGCGAACAGCAAGTACCCGAAGGCGCCGCCCGGCGCGGTCTCCGGCGGCCCGAACTCCTCGCTCCAGGATCCTTACGTCCAGAGCGCCGGCCTCAAGGGGTGCGTCGCGCAGCGGTGCTTCGTGGACAACATCGAGGCCTGGAGCGTGAACGAGATCACGATCAACTGGAACGCGCCGCTCGCGTGGGTGACCGGCTTCCTCGACGAGAAGGCGAAGCCGTAGCCACGTTGGCCTGAGGGCTCCCGCCGGCCACGGTGCGGCCGCCGGCGCGCCGGTGGTACCATCCGCCTCGTCCTCGTGGAGCTCCGACCCGACGCCGTCATCGCGGACAAGCTGCACCTGCTGAGGCCTCTCGGGCAGGGCGGGATGGGCGTCGTGTGGGCGGCGCGGCACCTCGCCCTCGACACCGACGTCGCGGTGAAGTTCATCCGCCCCGAGCGGGCGGCGGAGCGTCCTGCCCTCGTCGCGCGCTTCCAGCGCGAGGCGAGGGCCACGGCGCGGATCGCGCACCCGCACGTGGTGCAGGTCATGGACTACGGCGTCGTCGACGGCGCCGTGCCGTACCTCGTGATGGAGCTCCTGCGCGGCTTCTCGCTGGCCGAGCTCCTCGAGCGCGGCGGCCGCCTCAGCTTCGCCACCGCGAGGTCGCTCGCGCGGCAGGTGGGGAGCGCGCTCGAGAGCGCCCACGAGCTCGGCATCGTGCACCGCGACATCAAGCCCCACAACGTCTTCATCACGGAGGGGGGCCAGGGATACCCGCTCTTCGTCAAGGTGCTCGACTTCGGCGTCGCGAAGGTGGCGGGCGACGCGGCGGCGCCGGCGGCGAACCCCGCGCTCACCGAGACCGGGATGGTGATCGGATCGGCCCCGTACATGAGCCCCGAGCAGCTCGAGGGGAGCAAGGACGTCGATCTCCGCTCCGATCTCTGGTCGCTCGGCGTCATCCTCTACGAGGCGCTGACCGGCGCGCAGCCGTTCCAGGGCAGCTCGTTCGTCTCCGTCGGCGCGGCGGTCCTGAAGGGGAGGTTCCGCCCCGCAAGCGAGCAGAGGCCGGGCCTGCCGGCGTCGATCGACGACTGGTTCTCCAAGGCGCTCTCCGTCGATCCGACCTGCCGATTCCAGTCGGCGCGCGAGATGGTCGATGCGTTTCCGAGCCTGGAGGTCCGGACGGCGGAGGTCGACGCGCCCGCGGGCCGCCATCACCCGGCCGCGTTCGCCACGACCGTGGCCGCGCCGGTCGCTCTTCTGGGCGCGCCCCGCGGCGCCGACGAGCTCGCGAGAGAGCCTGTCACCTCGGGCACGCTCGCGAGCTCAGGCGCGCTCGCGGGCGACCCTGTGACGGCGGCCCCTGTCCCTGACACCGCGGCTGGCCACACCGTGCTCCACCAGCGCGCGCGCGAGCCGCCCCCGCGGCCCGCGGCGCGGGGCCGCGGAGGCGGCGAGCGCGCGCGCGAGAGGCGCCTCCGCCGCGCCGCGCCGCTCGCCGCCGCCGCGTGCGCCGCGGGCGCGGGGGGGTACCTCTTCCTGCGCGAGCCGTCGGCCGGATCGGGCGGCTGCCCGGCCGGCATGGTGCTCGTCGAAGGCACCGAGTTCCAGATGGGCTCCGACGCGGACGCGGAGACGCCCAGCGACGAGACGCCGCGACATGGCGTGACCGTGGGTCGGTTCTGCCTCGACGTCACCGAGGTGACGGTGAAGGCCTACTCGGACTGCGAGGCCTGCGATCGCCCGCAGAAGACCGTCGAGTCGGAGGGGCTCACGCCCAGCGGCCGCTCCTTCTGGAGCCAGTTCTGCAACGGCCCCGAGGCGCTGGACCACCCCATCAACTGCGTCGACTGGTACCAGGCGAAGGCGTATTGCGCCGCCTCCGGCAAGCGGCTGCCCACCGAGGCGGAGTGGGAGCTCGCGGCGCGCGGCGAGGACGCCCGGACCTACCCCTGGGGCCACGCGCCGCCCTCGGGCGAGCGCCTCAACGCCTGCGGGCCCGAGTGCAGCCGGATGCTGACGGAGCGGCTGGAGAAGGTAGGGAAGGGGCCGTGGCCTCGCATGTACAACGACGGCGACGCGGCCCCGGCGACCGCCCCCGTCGGACGATCGCCGGCCGGGAGATCGCCCGCCGGCGCCCTGGACCTGGCCGGCAACGTCTGGGAGTGGACCGAGAGCCATTATTGCCCTTACGACAGGGACGATTGCGACGACTCCCGCCGTGTGCTCCGCGGCGGCGGGTGGGATACGGTCGAGAGCCAGTATGTGCGCTCCGCGCACCGCCGCCCGAGCGCTTCGACGGCGCGCGGCTGGAGCATCGGCTTCCGCTGCGCCAAGGACCCCTAGAGCGGCGGTCACCCGCTTCGGAGACGGGCCCATCTCGACGTTTTCGGTGCTCAGCGCACCGGAGTGCGCTTCCGCGCCGAAAACGCCGATCTGGACCCGTCTCCTGTGCGGGTGACCGCCGCTCTGCGACGCTCGTACTGGGCTCGGCTGAAAAGCGCTCTAGAAGATCGGGAGTTCGCTGTCGGTCGAGGCGGGCACGATGCGCCGTGAGTCCCAGTGCTCGACGATGGCGCCGTCGTCGACGCGGAACAGGTCATATATACCGTAGGCGCCTCCGCCGCGCGACACTTCGGAGAGGGTGAATACGAAGTTTCCATCGGCGACGACGTGATGCACCTTGTAGTAGGTGAGGTAGTCCCTCTCCACGTACTCGATGAGCGCGGCGGGGCCGGTCGCCGTGGCATAGCGGTGCTCGACGTAGCTCGCGTCAAGGAACTCGGAGACGCGCGCGTGCTCCCCGTCGACGAGCACGGCGTCGATGAAGCTCAGCGCGAGCGCTCTGTTCTGCGCCGTGAGCGCCTCGTCCTCGATCTCCGTCGGGCCGGCGGCATCCGAAGCCTCGGCCGTGTTGGAGTCCCAGTGCTCCACGATCTTATCGTCTTTGACGCGGTACATGTCGAAGATCACGCCGGCGTCCGAGTAGCGGCCATGCACGACCACCAGGTCGCACTCGGCCAGCGTGCGCAGGCGCTCGTAGCCGAACCCCAGCGACGCGACTTCATAGCTCATCAGGGTCCTGAACGCCGCGAGGTCGCTCGGCGCCCCCGGATGGTGCCGGAGGTACGGGTCGGCCCAGTAGCGATCGACCGCCGTGACATCCTTGTCGACGAGCAGCTCGTCGAGGGCCTGCCCGACGAGGGCCTTGTTCGCGCGCGCGAGCTCCGGATCACAGCCGCTTCCCCCCGCACCGCCCCCACCGACGCCGGCTGGGCTGCCGCCGCCCGCGCCGCCGCTCCCCGCCATCATCGTGTCACTGGCGGCGCCGCCGCGTCCGTCCGGAGGGTCGTCCCGCTCCCCGGAGCACGCCACGAAGAAGCAGATTGCTGCCAGTCCGAGCCAAGGAGCGAAATGCATTGATACCGCGTATCGCATCGCGCGCCGGGAGGCAATCCGCGGCGCGCGGACCTCGAATCGATCTCGCCCTCGCCGCGCCAGCCCACGGGCGGCCTCCGCGGCGCGTCGCGCGCTGTTTTGCTGCGCCCTCGCTCGCCTGTGGGCCGGAGGCGGCAGCGCGACCGCCAATGCATCGATCCGCCCCCGCCGCACTGCCGCCTGCGCCGTCCTCCCCGCCGCATCCGGCGGGGCTCCCGGTCTGAAGTGTTACCAGGGCTCCGCTCGTCCCCATGGGGGCACGCTCGCTCCGTGACATGTCACGCTCGCTCCGTGACATGTCACGCTCGCTCCGTGACATGTCACGCTCGCTCCGTGACATGTCACGCCTCCTCCCGTCTTCATCTCTCGTCCGGCGTGCGCGTGCGCACGTGCCCTCGCGTCCGCGGCGTCGTCGAAGCACGAGCCACGCTCGCGCGCCCTCGTTGAGCGATCGCCACCCCGCGTCCCGAGCTCACCCACCAGGAATGGAACTTGCTCTGGGCCTCGCTGCGCTCGCAACTCCGCGAGCGCGTTGTCCGCTGCGCAGCCCGGCACGTCGATCGCGATTGCGGCCGGGCGCGGCGCTTCTTTCAGTACCGTGTTGAGACGCAGGAGAAGAGCATGATTTCTCGACGAAAACTGTTGACGGGCGCCGGCGCGCTCGCCGCCGCAGCGGCGTTGCCCGGCCGGCCCGCCTGGGCAGATGGCCCGGTGGGGGAGTCCTGGGCCCCGTATCCGAGCGTGGCCACGTGGGGTGGGCCGAAGAAGATCCTCGAGATCTTCCTCTACGGGGGGCTCTCCGCGTGGGAGTCGTTCCATGTCGATCTGCGAGATACCCTGTTCAAAGCCAACCTGCTCAGCGCATTCAATTCGACGGCGCTGCTGACGCACTGCGGAAGTACCCAAACTGGAGCGACCGTGCAGACGCTCGGGGGGATGAAATGGAGCGTCGCGACGTCCCCCCTGTGGAGCCGGCCCGACCTCCTGGCCCGTACGCGCGTCGTCACGATGACGCACGAGTTCAACGCGCATCCTGTGGCGATCCCGCTCGCGCTCACGGGACGTCGTCTGGGCGATGGGCGCGCGGCGAGCCTCGGCGCCGCGATCAAGCGCCGCTACCCGGAACAGCACACGTCCTACGTCCTGATGCCCGATAACGGGCGCTTCTTCCCCGGAGACGACGACGCGTTCTCCGCGTGGCTCTCGGTCGGCGGGCACGGCTCCGCGGCGCGGCCCGTGCTCGTCCCCATGAGCTCCGGCGTGAGCGAGATGGCCGACTGGGCCTCGCGGACCGGCGTCAACGCGGGAGCCGATGCGCTGACGAGCTACTACGCCGACCTCTATGAGACCAACCTCGACGGATCTCGATCTCGCGGGTACGACGCTTACAGGGCCGCGCTCGACAGCCTGCCCGGGAGCCCGAGCCTCACGGGCGTATTCAACTCGAGCCTCCGCGGCGAGGGCGCGTCGCTCGCGCATTGCTCGACGAACGTGAGCTCCGCTGGAACGCCGCGCAACACCACGGCGGCATGCCTCGATATGGCGGCCTGGCTCTTCAACACGAAGGGCACGCGTTACGTGGGCATGGTCGATGTCGGCATCGGAACTGACACCGCTGCGGCGTACGACGGCCACGGGCATACCGCCGGCGTGACGTTCGGCAACCTGTTTCTTCTCCTCAAGGAGCTGTCTCGGGTGACGAGCACGGCCACGCCGGCGGCAAGCCGCGTCAGCATCGACGACACGCTGATCATCCTCAACACGGAGTTCGGCCGCACCCCGGACCCGCAAGGAACCACTGGCCGCAACCACTACGGTCGAGGCTACGTGGTCGTGCTCATCGGTGGTCCCATCCAGCCCACGGCCTCGGGGGAGCCGAAGCTGATCGGCTCCATCGACTGGACGGCGGGTTCTCCGGCCGGCAGGTATACGCCGGCCAACCTCGCGTGCGTGGCGCTGACCGCGGCCGGTATCGATCCGCACGTCACGGACAACTTTGCGTTCCAAGAGCTGCCGCCGGGGATGCCGTCGTCGTACGAGCAGCCGTTCTTCCAGGCGTGAGAGGAGATCGTATGAAATTCAAGAGGTTGGAGTCGGCGCGGGGAGCGCTCGCCGTGCTGCTCGCCGGTGGTTTGCTGGCGGGCTGCAGCACGACCGAGCCGCAGCCGCAAGAAGCCCCTCCCGGCGTGAGCCAAGCGGCGCTCGCGCCGGAGCCTACGTCTCCTGGTGGAGTGGACGCGGGCAACGCGGCCTGGGTCGAGCAGGTCGTACCGGCGCTGCTCGGCAGGCCTGTGCGCAGCTTCGGCGAGCTCAAGTTCCTCACCGTCATGACCGCGCGCGTCGGCCGCGCCCGCATGGCCGAGGCGCTCATGGAGCATCCGGCCTTCGTCGATCGCTGGACCGGCGTGCTGCTCGACCGCATGCGCGTGGATCGGGAGGGAGCGCGCAGCCAGTCGGACTGCTTCTCCCAGCCGCTGCTGTCGAGCGATAACGACAAGATCAGGGCGGCGAAGGTCGTCCTCTACACGCGGCGCCTCGGGAACGCCACCTCCCTGTCGGATGCCGTGGCGGAGCCCCCTGTTCCGGCGTCCCCGGGCACGTACAACATGGCCGATGTCGTGCGCGGGTCGCTCCTCATGGACAACGTCTTTCCGGCCTACCGCGGGTTCGTCTTCGCGCTGGTACGCCAGTATGGAACCGATGATGCAGAGACGTACGTCAAGCAGCGCCAGATCGCGGAGCATTTCACGCAGGTCTATGCGAACAAATCGATGGAGTGCCTGCAGTGCCATCGCACGCACTTCAGCTCGGTGTCGTCGTCGTCGGCGTCCTATTTCACTCCCGGTTCCGACTGGGCGATGGGGCAGGAGGGGCGCGTCTTCTCGGGCCTCTCGGCATGGGCGACCGCCGGTTCGTTCCAGACGCCGACGGACGCCGACTGGGTCGGTTCCTTCCGTCGGTCCCAGGGGACGAACGTCCCCTTCGCCGGCTGGGACGGGGCGAGCTGCGGCAGCTTCTCGAACGACACGTCGACCCAGACACCGAGCGGGACCGGCCTCCTGCTCCCTGACGCGAGCAGCACGACGGTGTGGGCGCTCGATGATCGGCTGAAGGAGGGGTTCCTCGCGCTTCGTAAATCGTACGACTCCGGTGATCTCGACACGGGGGCGAACCATGCGAATCAAGGCCGCACGCTCGGCGCTTTCTGGCTCGCGGCCGCCTTCGCCAACGACGTCTGGAGGGAGTTCTTCGGCGCTCCGCTGACCATCCCGAACTTCACCTCCCGCACTACGGACGAGCACAAACTGCTCTGGAACCTCGCCGAGAACCACGTCGCCGGGCGGGGCTGGTCGCTCAAGGGGTTGCTCACCGAGATCGTCACGTCGCCCTACTTCAACCGCTTGCCTGAATCCTCGGGGACGATGCCCAAGGTCTTCGAGCCGTTCATCGATACGCCGGCCCAGGACTACGTGGGCGACGCCGTTCATCGACGCTCCGCGGATCTGCTCTTTCGGATGAAGGCGTCGGCGCTCCAGTGGAAGGTCGGCGGCAAGCTCTGGGTCACTCACTTCCCCCAATCGACCACGTACCCGACGCCCTCCCAGGCAGGGGCGATGGGCCTTCATCTCTCGCGCCTGAGCACGGCGAACCCGACGTCATCGCAACACTCCATGCTCGGGTGGGAGGCCTCCGCGGGCCGCTGCGATCGACCGGCGGCGATCTCGCGCGACTGGATCGACGCGCTCACCGACCGCGCCATGACCGGAGGGGTCACCGTGCGCGGCGCCGTCGAGGCGCTGCGCTTCCGCCTCCTCGGGCGCGGCCTCTCGGCCGGTTCCGGCGAGGCGACGGCCCTCAGCACGTTCCTCGGGAAATCGATGACCGCGACGTTTGCGAGCGCGTACACGACGGCGGCGCTGGGGAATGCCGCCCTGCGAGATCTCTGCGAGGTGTTCGTCAAGACGCCGCAGTTCATGCTGGAGGGCGTCCCCCACGGAGTCGGGGTCTCCGAGACCGACTTCGATTCGCCCCCGCAGCTCCAGGTGGGAGACATGCAGAACAACGGCACGCTCGCCGATGACACGCCCTCCGATGCCTGCGAGAGCTGGGTCGATCCGCAGACGGCGTTCGATGGCATCTCGGTCAACTGCGCGGACGAGTCGTTCCCTCAGAACATCGACTGGTCGAAGATCTGCCCCTCCGGGGGGTGCGTCTACCGAGAAGCGGTCCTGCCCGATCTGCCGCGGCCGTGGCCCTGCCTCAGCTGCTCGTTCGACTCGGACTGGTTCACGACGCTCCCGCCGCCGGTGGATCCGCGTGTGGTGACCGACCTGCCGATGCCGATGACGCCGGCGCGCGGCGGCGTCTTCCTGGCCTGGGCCGAGGGGGCGACCATCGTGCAAGTGAGCGGACAGGCGCGGTTCGTCTACGCGCAGGGGCAGAGCACGCCGGCTGCGCCGGGCATGGTGCTCCAGCTCGGCGACAGCCTGGAGCTGTGGGCGGGAGATAAATTCAAGGTCGTGGCGCCTAACGGGCAGGTATTCGAGAACCCCACGGGAGGCATGCCCGCCAATCAGAGCGCGCAGACCTATCTGTTCATGGCCACCGGCCCGAACGGCCTGCCCGATCCCACGGAGATGACGCCGACGACCGTCGACATGAACACGGCGAGCACCATCAAGGAGGCGATGCGCCAGGCGGCGCGCAACGAGGAGGCGGGGTCCGTCTCGCTGTTCCACGACGTGACGTCCACGACGGGTAGCATGAGCCACATCGATCATCCGGCGCTCAACGGGAAGCCGAATCTCATCCTCCTCGTGGCACCCGTCGCCGGCACCGTCAGCAACGACCACCACGTGGGCGTCTGGTACGACACACTGTTGCAGCGGTGGGCCGTCTACAACGAGGACCTCGCCGCGATGCCGCTGGGCGTGCGCTTCTCGGTCCGCGCGATGTCGCCCAGCGACAGCGTCTTCATCCATGAGGTCACGGTTGCCAACAAGCCCACGGGCTCGAGCTCGACCATCGATCATCCAGCGCTCAACGGGCGCTCGTCCATCGCCGTGCAGGTGAGCCGCCTCTGGAACCTGCCGGGATCACCGGGCCTTTACAACAACCATCCTGTGGGTGTCCGGTATGATACGAGCGTGCAGAAGTGGGTCGTCTACAACGAGGACCAGGGCACGCTTCCGCCCGGAGCGTTGTTCGCGGTCAAGCTGGGCGGCGACTTCAAGGTGACATCGAGCCCGGCGACACGGGTCGGTAACGCCCTCGTCATCGACGAGCCGAACATCAACGGTGTGCCCGACGCTCGCCTCTTCTTCACGCACAGCTTCAGCGGCACGGGCACCCTGCACACGAAGCGGAGCGCGCTGCGCTACGACACGACGCTCCAGAAGTGGACGATCATCAACCGCGACGGCACCACCGTCGCGAACAACCTGGTCTTCCACGTGCACCGCGGCTACTGACGGCCCTTCCCGTAGGTCCTTTCCGCGGCGAAGAGGGCCTGCTGCAGGGCACCTCCATGCGCCCTGCAGCAGGCCGAGTCGGTGCCGCTGCTGTGGGCCGACCACCTGAGGGCGCCCCGCCGGCACGCTGACGCCGGGCGAGCGCATGGGGCCGTTTCATAGCAACGCCATCGCTCCGATCCCGGATCTCCTCGTCCAGCAAGCGGCGGAGCGCGCACCGGTGCTGGCTCGCTTCGCCCTTGCGCCGCGGCGCAGGCGAACCGTTGCGTTCCGTACCGCCCAGGTCGCGCCGTGGCACGCGCCGTCGAGCGCCTTCCGTTCCCGCGGGGGGAGCCTCATGACAGGCGAGTCGCCGCGCGGTGCGCCCGCGTCGCCGGCGACCACGAGCACGCACGCGATGGAGGCAGCATGAAAACGAACCGGACTCGCCTGGGGATCTCTGCGCTCTTTGCCATGGCTTCATTCGGGCTCGCGATCGCGGGCTTCACCGACACGACGGAACGCACGGAGGACGAGAGAGACGTGGACTGGAGGGCCTGCCAGCAGCTGCATGCCCGCGCCTCCGGCCAGGTGGAGCGTGTCCGGGCCGCTTACCGGGCATGCGCTTCCGACAACGATTGCGTCATGGTCGATACGAGCACCGAGTGCGGCGGCACCTGTGGTGAGGTGGTCAACCGGGCGGGCGTCCACCAGATGAGGCGCCTCATCGTCCACCTCGACGCGACCGTATGTCGCGAGCATCGGAGGATGGGCTGCCCCTACGGCACGCCTGCGTGCCTCGCGTCCAGGCCCGTCTGCGCCGCCGGTGCATGCACGTTCGCCCCTCTGTAGGGGACGTCGCGCGACCCGGCGTCATCGCGCCGGCGCGGGCCGCCCCGGCGCGCTCAGACCTCCAGCGCGCTCTCGACGATGCGATGCACGAGGCCGTACTCCTGGGCCTCGCGCGCCGTCATCCACAGGTTGCGCTCGGTCTCCTGCGCGATCTTGGCGGGCGCCTGCCCCGTCGCCGCCGCGAAGATGCGGTTGAGCCGCTCGCGCGCGGCCAGGATCTGGGCCGCCTCGATCTCGATGTCCGACGCGGGGCCGCGCACGCCGCCGAGCGGCTGGTGCAGGAGGAAGCGCGTGTTCGGGAGCGCGAACCGGTTCTCCCGCCGCGCGGCGACGAAGATCAGCGCGCCCGCGCTGGCGACCCAGCCGGTGCCGATCACCTTGACCTCGGGCCGGATGAAGCGAATCACGTCGTGGATCGTGTCCCCCGACTCCACGTGCCCGCCCGGGGAGTGGATCAGGATCCGGATGGGCTTTTCGCCGTCATCGCTCGCGAGGGCGAGGAGCTGCGCGGTGGTCGCCTGCGCCAGCTCGCTGGTGATCTCCCCGAAGATCAGGACGGTCCGGCTCCTCAGCAGGCTGCTCTGGATCTTGTCGGGCAGCGCGCGGGGGAGCGCTTCTTCGTTCGGCGTGGAATCCGGCGTGGAATCGAGGCGCGTCATGGCCCCGAGCTTCCGGCGGCCCTCGCCCGCGCGCCATGACCGCGAGGCGCGGAGTCATGCTCGCGCGTCTCGATCCGCGAACGAGCGCTGGACGAGCGGCCTCGGCGGGGGCAACGATGGGGCATGGCGGACGAGACGGAGGGGCGGCTTCCCCGCGGCGTGGTGGTCTCCCGGCATCTCGGCCACCCAGGCGCGCCCTGGCGCGCGGGCGCGGGTGATCCGCCGAGCCTCCACGTCGTCGTGCAGGGCGCCTTTCGCCTCTCGCAGGACGGCGTGTGCGCGCTGGAGCTCGACGCCGGCGACGTCGTGCTCCTCGGGTTCGGCCCGCGCGGCGCGGGGCCCCGCGAGCAGAGCCTCCGCTGCGTCGCGCCGCCGCCCGGGCGCGCTCCCGCCGAGGCGGAGCTGATCTCGGCGACCTACGCCGCCGCGCCCGGCGGGGGGCTCGCCGCGCTCGCGCCCGTGGTCCACCTGCCTGCGGGCGAGGTCCGGCGCGCGCCGGGGCTCTCTGCGGTCGTGGGCCTGCTGCGCGCCGCGCTCGCGGAGGCTTCCCCGGGGCAGGCCCAGCTGGCGCGCTCGCTGCTCGAGCCGCTGCTCGCCTACGCGCTGCACTGCCACGAGCATGCGCGCGAGGGGCGCGCGTCGCGCGCGCTCGACCGGCGCGGGGCGTGCGCCTTCGACCGTCGCGTCGCGCGCGTGCTCCGGCTCATGCAGGAGAAGCCGGCCGAGCGCTGGAGCGTCGAGGCGCTCGCGAAGGCGGCGGGCCTGTCCCGCGCCGCGCTGGCGCGGCGGTTCCTCGCCGAGCTGGGGGTCCCGCCGCTCCGCTACCTCGCCGAGCTCCGCATGCAGCGGGCGGCCGAGCTGCTCGCCGAGGGCGACGGCTCGCTGGCCGCCGTGGCGGCCGAGGTCGGGTACGACTCGGAGTTCGCGTTCAGCCGCGCGTTCAAGCGGCACACGGGCGAGGCGCCGGGCGCGTTCCGCAGGCGCAGCCGCTCCGAGGGCGCCGCGTTCCGCCTGCCGCCGGTCCGCGCCGCGGCGTGAGCGTTTCGCCTGGGCGGAGCGGGAGCCCGCGGGCTGTGCAGGGAAGGCCGCCTTACTTACGCCGCTGAACCGTCCCGCCAGGGATCGCTGAGCCGGCGGTACGAATCCACGCGGCGGCGGAGCGCGGAGCGCGCTGGCTGCGACCCGCGAGCCCGGGGCCTGCGGCAGCCGCGCGTCCGGGGGCCGTGAGGGGACCTGCGAGCGCAAGCCCACCGGGGATACCCCTCTTCGGACGGGGCGCCTCGGGCCTGCGGCGGCGCGGCCGCCGGGGAGCGAGCGATGCGCGAGACGACACGTGATGTCAGCCGCGGCGGGCGGCGCGCATAAGCCTCTCTCGACGACGGCGAGGCGCTCGCGGCGCGCAGCGCATCCGGGCGCTCGCTGGTCCGTGCGATTCAACTCGACCTGGAACGAAGGAGCCTATTCGATGAAACGAAGACTCTCATCGCTCGTCCTGCGCCATTCCGCTGTCTCCATCGCCGTGGTCTCCGCCGCCATAGCCGGCTGCGGGACGAGCGAGCCGGGCGACGAAGCGGCCGCGAACGAGGAGCTGATCGCGTCGACCCACGACGCGCTCCAGCTGGTCGGCACCCCCTGGCCCGGCGGCTGGGTGCCGGTGTGTTATCGCATCGACGATCCGGTATCCAGCGCCGAGCGGCAGCGGCGCTTCGAGTACTTCGCCCGGGCCCGCGACGCTGTCGACAACTCGTGGCAGCGCGCGGCAGACATCAAGCTCGAAGACTGGGGCCCCTGCGGCTCGAACACGAACGGCTATCTCATCGTCCACCTCACCGCGGGAGGCGGCAGCCACAGCGGGTTCGGCTATCCGGGGCCCAGCGGCGCGCAGCACATGACGCTCGACACCACCGACGGCCGCGTCGAGGTCGTCGCCATGCACGAGTTCGGGCACGCGCTCGGGTTCTCGCACGAGTTCGACCGCGACGACTGGACGGGGCAATGCATGAAATGCACGTCCAATGCCCAGTGCGCGAGCGGAGACGGCAAGGTCTGCCTGCCGAGCGGCTACTGCGGCGTGGCCCACCCGGGGGCCAGCGACGCGACGCCGGTGGCCGACACCGACTCGATCATGGCGGCCACCTACTGCAGCAACCTGGCCGACACGAATCGCACGCTGTCTCCCTGGGACGTCATCGGCGCACAGAACGTCTATGGGCGCAAGCACGGCGGCTCGATCGTGGGGCTCGGAGGCCGCTGCCTGAACATCGATGGTGGCACGACCGAGTGGGGCAAGGACATCGTCGCGTGGCAGTGCATGGACGCCCCCAACGACACCTGGTCGAAGCTGTCGCACTCGTCCGGCGGGCACCACCTCCGGGCGACCATCGGCGGAGAGATGCTCGCCATGAACGTCGGCGGCGGCGTGGTCTCGCCGACGTCCGGAACGCCGCTCATCTCGTGGGGCCTGACCGACGGCGCGCCCAACGAGCTGTTCTCGTTCGAAGGCATGCGCCTGCGGGCCATGGGCAACATGTGCGTCGTCGCCACCGGCACGACGGCCGGCTCGATGCTCGAGGTGCGCGGCTGCGGCGAGGTGCCGTCGGCGCGCGAGCGCTGGACGGCGACGGCGGCGAGCAGGCTTCAGCTGACGGGCACCGATCTGTGCGTCGACGTGCCGCCCGGCACCCCGCCCCTCGGCACGCGGCCGACGTTGAAGCCGTGCATCAACACCGCATCTTACCAGACGTTGAGCTTCCTCGCCGGCGAGATCAAGGCGACGTTCGCCGTCGACCGCTGCCTCAACGTCTCCGGTGGCATGCCGGTGCCGGGCTCCCCCATCATCTTGTGGGACGGTTGCGGCCGAGGCCTCTACAACGAGTACTTCTACCTGAACGGTCCTATCAAGTCGCTCGGGCAGTGCGTCGATATCTTCGGCGGCGCTTCGTATCCCGGCGCGCAGGTCGGCGTGTACGCGTGCCGGCCGGACGCGGCCAACCAGGAGTGGGACTTCCACTGGCGCTGACGGGCGACGCTCCGCGGAGGCGTCCGCCGCGCCCGGGCTCGGCGGCGAGCCGCTCAACATGGCCATCGAGGTGCGGCAGGTGATGAGCGGGAGCGAGCTCCCCAGAGAGCTCCTGTGAGCTCCCCTGGCTCGCCGCGCTGATCGGGCGGCTCCGCCGCTTCAGCGCGCGAGGGCGATCACCTGCTCGAGCTCCCAGTGATCGGCGGCGTGAGCTCCGTAGTGCACATCGAGGAGCGCGCCGTCGGGGCCGACGAGGAAGTCGGCGGGCAGCCCATCCTTGCCCCCTTCTCCGTGAAACGGGTTGGACCGCGCGCTCACCATGCCGCGGATCGCCGACCACGCGACCTTCGGATGCGCCGCCGCCAGCGCGGAGCGCTCGACGCCGAATTGCCGGTACCAGCGGCGCTCCGGATCGGGGACGACGGGGAACGGCAGATCGGCGTGGTAGGGCCGCATCGTCTCCGCGGAGGAGTGAAAGAAGGCGACGGTCTGCACCGCCGCCGCCGCGAGCTGCTCGCGCCCCCGGGCGAACGAGCGGAGGTGGAGGTTGCACACCGGGCAGCCGGCGAAGCGGCGGAACTGGAGGTGGAGGAGGCCCCCCGACGGGATCTGGAGCGGCCCGTGGCACAGCGTCTCGACAGTTGACGGGGCGAGGAGGTCTCCGGGGCGCAGGCGATGAGAGCGAACGTTTTCGGCCATGGACTCGACTCTAGCGGGCCGGCGTCATGGTGCTCATCGATGCTTTTCATCTCGATCATGGTAATACTCGATGGGATGTTCGACGGGCTCGACCCCAGCCATCTGCACGCGCTGCACGTTCTCCTGGAGGAGCGCCACGTGACCCGGGCCGCCCAGCGCATGGGCCTCACGCAGTCGTCGATGAGCCACCGGCTCCGGCGGCTGCGCGAGGCGCTCTCCGACCCGCTGCTGGTGCGCGGCGACGAAGGGCTGGTGCCCACGCCGCGCGCCGAGGCGATCGCCGGGCCGCTCGCGGCGGCCCTGCGGGCGCTGGACGCCGCCGTCGCGCCGCCGTCGTCCTTCGACCCGGCCACGAGCCGCCACACGCTGGCGCTGGCGATGCCGGACCTGCTCATCCCGCTCGTGCCGGGGCTGCTCGCCGACCTCGCCGCCGACGCACCCGGTGTCGACCTGCGGGTCTCCAGCGTCACGCCCGACCTCGGGCGGGCGCTCGCGGCGGGTGATCCACCGCTCGCGCTCGCCCCGGCGGGGTTCGTCGGCGACAGCGCCATCGCCCGCCCGCTCGGCGAGTTGCGCTTCGGCGTGGCGGCCCGGCGCGGACACCCGGCGCTCGACCGCCCGCTCACGGTCGCGCGCTGGCTGGCGCACGCCCACGTGGTCGTGCGGATCGGCAACGAGCGTCCGAACGTCATCAGCGACGAGCTCGCGGGGCGCGGGCTGGTCCGCCGGGTGGGCGTCGAGGTGCCGTCGTTCCTCGCCGGCCTGATGATCGTCGCCAGCTCGGATCTCCTGATGAACGCGCCGATGCCCCTCGTGCAGGCGGTGGCCGGGGTCCTGGGGCTCGTCGTCCGCGAGGCGCCGATCGCCCTGCCGCCGGTCCCCTTCGCGCTGCTGTGGCACGAGCGGTTCCAGGCCGATCCCGCGCACCGCTGGGCACGCGAGCGGGTCGCCGCGGCGATGCGCCGTCGCCTCGGGCTCGACGACGCGGCGGGGCGCGAGGTTCACTCCTCGTCGTAGAGCTTGGCGACGGCCGTCAGGTTCTCGTCGCGGAGTCCGCCCGCGAGGCCGCGTTCGAACACCGCGCTCGCGCCCCGGCTCACCGGCAGGTCGCCGCCTACTCGCTCCGCTGCCTCGAGCGCGTACCGCAGGTCCTTGGCGGCGAGCGCCACCGGGAACATGGGCTCGAATCGACGAGCCAGCATCCCCGTCGCGGCGCCGCTGGCGGCGGGGCTCAGGACCGGGAGCCCCTCCAGCGCTTGCATCAGCGCCGCCGTGTCGAGCCGCGCTCGCGCCGCGAACCCGAGGACTTCGGCGAGCGCCGCGACCTGGACGCCGAACAAGGTGTTCACGATGAGCTTCGCGTACGCTCCGGCGGGCGAGGCGCCGACGTGCTTCACCGCGCCGCCCATGCGACCGAGGATCGGACGGAGCGGCTCCAGCACCGCCGCGTCTCCGCCGGCGAGGAAGGTCAGGTTGCCCCTCTCGGCGTGTGGGCGAGAGCCGACGACGGGCGCGTCGATGAACTCGAGCCCGGCGTCCCTCGCGCGCCCGGCGAGCGTCGACACCCAGCCTGGACTCAGCGTGCTGCACTCGACGATGACCGCTCCGCTGCGCATCCCGCGCAGCGCGCCGACATCGTCGTCGAGCCACACGGAGCGCGACGCTTCGTCGTCCGTGACCATCGCGAAGACGGCATCGGCGTCTCTGGCGGCATCGGCCGGCGTTCGCGCGGCGAACGCGCCCAGCGACGGCGCCCACGACGGTACTCCCGAGCGGCTCCAGACCTTGAGCTCGATGTCGTCGTTCACGAGGCAGGAGGCCATCCGCCCGCCCATCGCACCGAGGCCGAGGAACGCCACCCTCATGCGCTTGCCCATCGGGTCCTCCAGCTCGTCAACAGTAGTCGCCACGGATTGCCTCCTGGTGGGTCGCAGTCATCGTCGGGACAGGAATGACTCATTCCAGGAGGGGACGAAATGTCGCATTTCTGCTAGGACTTATTCCGAAAGGGGCAGGATGGATCGACTTGAAGCGCTGCGGTTGTTCTCGCGCCTCGCCGAGCGAGGCAGCTTTTCGGCCGCCGCCCGGGACCTCAAGATCAAGCAGTCGACCGCGAGCAAGTGGATCGCCGAGCTCGAGGCGCAGTTCGGCGCGAGCCTCGTCGAGCGCACGACGCGCTCGGTTCGCGTCACGGAGGCCGGTCAGCGTCTGATGGCCCGCGCCCGGGAGCTGCTCGCGGCGTTCGACGAGCTGAGCGGCGAGTTCAACGAGGGCGACCGGGAGCCGCGCGGCCGTGTCCGCGTGAGCCTCCCCGTCGTCTTTGGTCGGCTCTTCATCGTCCCTCTGGTCGGCGACTTCCTGAGACGCCACCCCGCGGTGAGCGCAGAGCTCGTGATGACCGACAGGTACGTGAGCCTCGTCGACGAGGGGTTCGACGTGGCGATTCGCGTCGGCGTCCCCGCTGACACGAGCGCCCGCGGGCGGAAGCTCGCCGACAGCGGTCGCGTGCTCGTCGCCGCGCCGTCGTACCTCAGGGCGCGCGGCCGCCCGAACGCCCCGAGCGACCTGCGGACCCACGAGTGCCTCGTTCACGGCGAGGCGAACGCGTCGACCGTCTGGCGCTTCGGGAGGGAGCCTGGCAAAGGCGTCCCGGTCCCGGTCCGTGGTCGCTTCGCCGCCAACAACAGCGAGGCGGTGGCGCTCATGGCGCGACAGGGCCTCGGGGTGGCGCTGCTCGCCGACTGGCTCGTGCGCGACGATATCAAGCGCGGCCGACTCGTCCCGCTGCTCGAGGGCTTCGTGACGCCGCCGGCTCCCGTCTTTGCGCTGAGCCCCCCTGGACGGTTCTCCTCGACGACGGTCCGCGCGCTGACCGAGCACCTCGCCGCAGGGCTCGCCGCGCGACTGGAGCGAAAGACGGGTTGAACCAGGAGACGGCGCCCAGGGCCTCCATCTTCCTTCTTGGCGGCGATGGCCAACCCCGACAAGCTGCGGTGGCTCAACGCCAGCCGCGATCGTTGAGCGGGTAGGAAGTCCAAGCGCCCGATGGGACGCTCATCCCGAAAGGAACAGTCTCGATGAAAACGGATCGCGAAGGCCAGAGGATCGCTGCTTCTAACGAGGCGCCCCGCGGCGCGCGCTTCATCCACGCCGCGGGGGCGGCGCTCCTTGCGGTGCATGCGCTGGTGGGTTGCTCGAACGAGCTCGACGCCCCTGCCGGCCATGGCGGCAGCGGCGCTGGCGGAGGGAGCGGTGGCGAGGGCGGTAGCGGCGAGGGCGGCAGCGGCGAGGGCGGCAGCGGCGAGGGCGGCAGCGGCGAGGGCGGCAGCGGCGAGGGCGGCAGCGGCGAGGGCGGCAGCGGCAAGGGAGGCGAGGGCGGCGGTGCTGGCGGAGAGGGAGGCGAGGGCGAGGGCGGCGGTGCTGGCGGCGAGGGTGGCAGCGGCGAGGGCGGCGGCGGCGCTGGCGGCGAGGGCAGCGGCGCTGGCGGAGAGGGCGGCGGCGTCACGGTGTCGGCCGAGTTCTTCGACGACTTCAGCTACAGCGGCATCGCCGACGACGGTCTCAAGAGCCGGTGGTGGGTACGGACGACCGACGGAGCGCCCGGGGTCGCCGGCGCACAATGGCTGTCGTCCAATGTGTCGTTCATCGACGATCCCGATCTCGCCTCGAACCGGCTGCTGCGGCTCGAAGCGACCTCGCGTGGATCGGGAGCGAGCACCTCGCACGCGGAGATCCAGTCCAACGACGACAGGTTCCGCTTCGGGACCTACTCCGCCAGGGTGAGATTCCGCAACACGCCCCTGACCGGGACCCGGCACCTCGGCGACAAGCTGGTCGAGACGTTCTTCACGATCAGTCCATGGATCAACGACCCCGAGGTCGATCCCAACTACTCGGAGCAGGATTTCGAGTACATGCCCAACGGCGGGTGGGGGCAGGGCGATACCAGCACGCTGTGGCTGACCTCGTGGGAGACGGCCACGCTCGAGAATACCCAGTCGAACCAGGTCGCGGGGGACCAGTCGGGCTGGAAGCGGCTCCTTCTCCAGATCGACGCGTCCGGTATCCATTACTACATCGACGGCGCGCGGCTCTGCACGCACGACGCAACCTACGTCCCCGAGACGGACCAGCACCTCGACTTCAATCTATGGTTCGACGAGCTCGCCGCCGGACAGACCGGCCCGCGGACGTACGCCGAGGACGTCGACTGGGTCTACTTCGCGAAGGACGTCCTCCTGTCGCAGGCCGAGGTGGACGCGCAGGTGGCCGGTTTCCGCGCATCATCGCTCGCCCTCGTGGACACCCTGCCCTAGCACCCGCGATCGCTGACATGCTCGCCAGCTCCTGACCTCGCGATGGCCTTCCGAGGAGCGAGCGCCTGTCGGCTACAGGCTGCTTCGTGTGACGTCCTGAGCCGGAGGGACGCTCAGCCCTTCCCGCTCGTCGTCCCAGGCAACCGCGCTGATCTTCCAGCCGGCGGGCGTCTTGACCAGCTGGATGGACTTCGTGCCCCTCGCCTCGAAGCGCTGCCCCGAGAGCAGCCCGGACTTGCGATACACACAGAAGCGCTGCGCGATGTTCCCGAACAGGTCCGTCCTCCCCCAGAGCTCCTCCTCGGAGAAATCGACCAGCTCCCCGCTCGTCAAGAGCTTCTCCCTGGGCTCGATGAACGAGCGCAGGTCGTAGATCGTCGGTGCATCTCCGCAGGTCTTGATGATCACGCCCTCCGCGAGGAAGAGCGCGCGCAGCGCGCCGAGGTCCGGTCGGACTCCACCCTTGTTGCCAAAGGCCTGAAAGAACGCGTGTACGACGGCGTCGATGGCGCGCTCGTCCTCGCTGCGGGTCATGGCAGGCCGGCCTCCATCCAGGGGTCTTCAGAGATCACCTACGAACGCCCGACGATCGCAAAAATTCGGCGCGCCGCCGTGCGCGGCGAGGCGCGCGTGCTGCGAGGAAACGAGCGCGCCTCCCGTCCATCTCCAGCCCCAGCGTATACCAGACATGGGGGCTTGCCGGAAGCCCCCAGGCATGCCGCACCATGCTGCACCATGAAGATGCCGAAGCACGCCGTGGTGATCGCGGGTGGAGGTCCGACGGGGCTCATGTTGGCGGCCGAGCTAGCGCTGGCGCGGATCGACGTCGCCGTCGTCGAGCGGCGCGAGAACCAGGACCTCGCCGGCTCGCGCGCGGGCGGTCTGCACGCACGCACGATCGAGGTCTTCGATCAGCGTGGCGTCGCGGAGCGCTTTCTCTCACAGGGGCAGGTGATGCAGGTCGCTGGCTTCTCGTTCATCCCTCTCGACATCAGCGACTTCCCCGTTCGCCACAACCACGGGCTCGCGCTCCGCCAGAACCGGATCGAGCGCATCCTGGCCGACTGGGTCTCCGAGCTGCCGGTGAAGTTCTATCGCGGGCGTGACGTGACGGGGTTCGCGCAGGACGATACGGGCGTCGACGTCGAGCTGTCTGACGGCGCGACGCTACGAGCGAAGTATCTCGTCGGGTGCGACGGCGGTCGCAGCCTGGTCCGCAAGAGGGCGGGCATCGACTTCGCCGGATGGGACGCGTCGACGAGCTACCTGATCGCGGAGGTGGACATGGTGGACGAGCCCGCGTGGGGCGTCCGCCGCGGCGAAAAGGGCGTCAACGCGCTGGGTAGGCTGGAGGACGGAAAGCGTGTCGGCGTCGTGCTCGTGGAGCCGCACGTCGGCAAAGCTGACAAGCCGACGCTCCAGGACCTGCGCGATGCGCTCGTCGCGGTCTATGGCACCGACTTCGGTGTTCGCAACCCGACCTGGCTATCCCGATTCAGCGACATGGCTCGGCAAGCGGCGTCCTACCGAGACCGGCGTGTCCTCCTGGCGGGCGACGCGGCGCACGTGCACGCGCCGGCAGGGGGACAGGGACTCAACATCGGCGTCCAGGACGCCGTGAACCTGGGATGGAAGCTCGCCCAGGTGGTGAGCGGCACGTCGCCCGACAGCCTGCTCGATACCTATCACGCCGAGCGGCACCCCATCGCTGCCCGCGTGCTGCGCCTGACCATGGCACAAACCGCGCTCGGTCGCGGCGACGATCGAACGGAGGCCCTGCGCGAGACCGTGACCGAGCTGCTCGAGATGGACGAGCCTCGCAAGCGCTACGCCGCGATGATGTCTGGCCTCGACATTCGCTACGACCTCGGTGAAGGACACCCCCTGCTCGGGCGTCGTATGCCCGATCTCGACCTGGTCACCGAGAGCGGACCGCTGCGAGTATTCACGCTGCTGCACGAGGCAAGACCGGTCTTGCTCAACCTCGGCGAGCCGGGGGCCTTCGACATCACTCCCTGGGCCGCTCGTGTTCGCCTGCTTGAAGCGCGCCCAGCTGGTGTGTGGGAGCTCCCGGTGCTCGGCGCGGTACCTGCGCCGACTGCTGTCTTGATTCGACCCGACGGACACGTCGCGTGGGTGGGAGAAGGGACGGACCACGGCCTTCGCGACGCCCTCACCACCTGGTTCGGCCCGCCCACCCAGCGGAGCGCCACGGCGTAGAATGCCCCGGCAGCGAAGCGCACGAATGCGCTCGACGTCGACAGTGAGCGGTATCACGAATCCCACGACGAGGAGCACATCGAGTGCCCAGCTTGCAAGGGGCGTCGGAGCCGGTCCGGTCAGGGGCGGGCTCGCTGCGGCCCCTGGAAGCACACCACCCTGTCGGTCGCCACGCCATCGCCGTCCGCCGGGTGGGCGCAGGCGACGAGCTCGTCGTGCCCGCACCCGATCACCTGGAACACGTCGAGATCGTCGAGCCTCTTCCTCGTCTCCGCGTCCTTTTCGGCGCGGTCTGCGTTCCACTTGGCGAGCCGTCCCGGGTCGTCCTTCACCTCGGCCGGCGGGGCCTCCGGCGATCGGCCGCCGAGCACGACCGTGCCCCACTTGACGTCGGTACGCGCGCGCACCTCGACCCTGTCCTCCGGGCAACTATACCTCTTCGCGAAGTCTTCGCCGGCGCCTGTCTTGAGCCGCTTGCAGCCGGCGCTGGAGAGCATGGCCAAGATAACCAAGGGGTAGATCGAGAGCACCGCTCGCATTGTCCAAGGCTACACGAGCCAGTCTGCAGGCGGCAACTCGATCTACCAGCATGCCGCGCGCATCCTGCGAGAGGGCCGCATCCGGTGCGGAGCTGCGCGGGCACGGCGACGACGCGCATGCGTGGCGCCTCGCGCTCGAGCGCGCGCAAGAGCGGCGGGAGCAGCCACACCTCGATGAGGCGCTCCGCGTCGAGGTGGACGTTGCGGTACTGCACGGGCCCCTGCGAGGGCGGCGGTCCGCCGATCCCGGGCATCGCCGGGGGCGGCGAGAGGAGATCGGGAAGGCTCACCCCCCGGAACATGTCGCCGCCGGAGACCCCGAGCAGCTCGGAGGTGAACCCGCCGTCGCGGAGGTGGGTATCGATTGCGAGCTGGAAGTTCGGGTGATCCGAGGCCGGGAACTCCTCGGCGACAACGGGGAGGGTGCGGGGGTCGGCGCCGAAGTGCCCGCGGAGGCGGCCGAGGAAGAACGGCTCCTGCGCGGCCTGGGCCGCCGCCATCGCGCCCATCAGATCCGTGAGGGAAGGCGTGGGGGGTTGGGGCTTGTCGTTATCCATGGTCTTGTCGCCAGCGTGGGGAGGAGAATTTCACACGAAGGAGTGCACTCAATGTTCCGTTCCTCGAACGCCGCCGTTCCAGAACGCCCCTTGCCCTCGTTCCGGCCATCTTCGCATACTCCGGACGTAATCCTCAGGGTCGCGGCGGCGTCGTGCCCACCTACGCCGCGTCGAACCCGAACGCCATCGGTTCCCACGTTGGATCGCGCGCGGGTGCTGCCGTTCGGGGCTGCGAGGCGGGCCGGAGGTTTGGGTCTCACAAGAGAGCGCCACGACGAGCGAGGCGCGAATACGCGCTGGTATCTCACAAGCGGGATCTTCGGCGGAGGAATCAAAGCCGCGAGCCGGGCCATGAACTCCATTGGACTCATGACGCGGTGAGTGCGTCCCCGCCGAGGTGTCTTCAGCAAGTACGCTATACGCCCATCGGGCAGGAGCTCGATTCGATCGAGTGCGAAGGTCGGGCGGGAGCAGTACCGCACGAGGCGGTCTTCTCGAAAACTCCGTCGATTGCCAGCGTGTGAAAATGGACGTGAACGTTCAAGCTCGAGCCGAATCTCTGAGGGAACCCGACCGAGCCCGTCCGTGCGCCGGCGATGCTCGCGAGCCGCGTGGTCACGCGGGCGATCTCCTCCGCGAAGATGCGCTCCATCGCCGCGAGGACGTCGGACCTTTTGGCCGCAAGCGCACGCAGTTCAAACGGCTTGCTCGGCGAGACCACGCCCGAGCTCGCGTCGTGACCTCTGCTGTGGGCTGAATCGCTTGCCCCGACAGGGGTCTCGCGACAGCGTTGCCGTCGTGAAGATCCTGGTGCTGGGCGGTTCGATGTTCCTGTCCAAGGCGGTCGCGGCGGAGGCCGTCGCCCGCGGCCACGACGTCACGTGCGCCAACCGTGGCACCTCCGGGTCAGTGCCCGAGGGCGCGGCGCTCGTGCGTTGGGACCGCTCCGAGCCGGTGCCCGCCGACCTCGCGGCCACGGCGTACGACGCGGTCGTCGACGTCGCCCGGGTGCCGTCGTGGGTGCATGCCGCCGTGGACGCCTTCCCCGACGCGCACTGGGTCTTCGTGTCGACCGTCAACGTCTATTCGGACCCTCACGAGCCGTTCGGCACGCCCGCCACGTCGCCGCTGCGCGAGCCGCTGACCGAGGACGTCGACCCGAGCTCGAGCCCGGAGGCGTACGGCCGGATGAAGGTCGCGTGCGAGCAGACCGTGCGCGCGGGCGCCGCGTCGGCGACGATCATCCGGCCCGGGCTCATCGTCGGACCGGAGGACCCGACCGGCCGGTTCACGTACTGGCCCGCACGGTTCGCCGGCGGCGGCGAGGCACTGGCCGGCGGCAGCCCCGACGACCGGCTGCAGGTGATCGACGTCCGCGACCTGGCGGCGTGGATCGTGACCTGCGCCGAGCAGCGGACGACCGGCGACTACGACGGCGTCGGCGAGGTGCTGCCCGCGGGCGAGCTGCTCGCCCGGGTGGCTGCCGGCGTCGGCGCGACGCCGGAGCTGACCTGGGTGCCGCAGGAACTCCTGGAGGAGCAGGGCGTCGAGCCGTGGGCGGGCCCGGGCTCGCTGCCGCTGTGGCTGCCCCGTCCGCTCTACGACGGCATGGCTGCACACGACCCCGCCCCGTCGTACGCCGCCGGACTGAACCTGCGACCGGTCGCGGACACCGCCCGCGACACCCTCGAGTGGCTGCGGGCGACGCCGGACGCCGTCGTCACGGGGATGACCCGGGAGCGCGAGGCCGAGGTGCTGGTGGCCACCCGGAGCTGACCGACCCGGCCTCCACGAACGTCGCGACATGAGCCCGAGCCCCTCCCGCCTGTCGGCCGCCTGTCGCGCCGGCGAAGAACGCCGCCTCCGCCGCCCCCGAGCTCGTGCTCGGCCCGCGGTACGCCGGGCTCCGCTGGTCGATGTGAATGCCGGCGCGCCGCGCGCGGCGAGCGACCAGAAGCTCACGCCCGATCGGAGACCGGAGCACGAAACGGTCCCGCTGAAGTCCGCGACGTGGACCTCGCTCCGATTATCCTGCCTTTGGTCGGAGAGGCCGAGCCGGGGAGCGCGATGTCCGGTTGCGCCGGCCAGCGGTCACCTGTTCGACGATCGCAGGGAGAGCCACATGATGAGTCCACCGAAGCAGCGCCTCGGGCGCCTGTTGCTGCTCACGATATTCCTCGCCGCCCTCGCGGGGGGTGGTCGAGACGCCTGGGCCGAGCCGGCAGCGGCGCACGCGCGGTCCAGCGGCGCGGCGCAGCCGCTGCCCGCGGGCACGCCGGCGCCGACAGCCGCCGTGCCGCAGGCCCGCGGCCCGGCCTTGGCGCCCGTCGCGGACGCGGCGGCGCCGACACCGCCGGCCCGCCCGCTGACCCGGACCCATAGCCCGGGGATGCTGGTTGGGGGGTTCGTGTCAAGCTTCTTCGGCGTTATCAACACGCTCATCGGGATCGTGTCCATCACGGATGACACCAGCGCTGGCGACCCGGCCGACGACCCCTACGGGACCGAGGAGATCAACAACACCGTCGGGAAAGGGTTCCTCGTCCTCGGGATCGCCGGCCTCGGGGCCGGCATCCCGCTCGCCATCGTCGGCGGCCGCCAGGTGCCCATTCCGCCCGAAGAGCGCCGCGTCTCCACCACGCCCGAGATCGTGCTCGGCCCTGGGTACGCCGGGCTCCGCTGGTCGATGTGAGCTCCTGCGCGGCGCGGGGCGCGCTGGCCCGGGCTCACTCCGGATCGACGCGGTACACCGTGCCGCCGAAGTCGGCGACGTAGACTTCGCCGGCGCTGTCCTTGTTCGTGGAAAGCACGCGCATCCGCCCTGAGAGCGCCGGCGGAGCGCACGGCGACGCGGGCGCGGGCGATGCGGGCGCGGACCTCGCTCCCGTCCGGGGGCGCGGTGGTCAACCCCGGACCAAGGCCCGGACAACCCTCGGCGTGGCTTCGGCAACACCGCGCGCGTGGGGGAGCGCAGCGTGCTAGAGAACCGGTCATGAGCGGCGATCGCGAGCAGGAGGCGGGGAGCTCGGCCTCCGGGACGGCCGCGCGGCGCTCCGGCCGGGTGGAGGCGAGCAACGTCGAGCGAGAGGTCAAGGCACCAAAGCCGATCCACGTCTTCGGTCACGTCGTCGAGCTCATGGTCGTCCTTGGCGTCGTGTGGGGCATCGTCTCTGTCCTTCTGCGAAGCTGCCAACTCGTTGATTGGTGAGGTGTCGCCCAGGTTCGTCCCTGGTTCGCCGCTCGCGCGCCTTTGTTCCAGCGGCACCTCGCCCGAACACGCTGCTCCACCTACCACCGCTGCTTCCACCCCTGGCACCAGCCCGACCATGACCTCGAGCACACCTACCTTCGTCGATCTCGTTCTGACCCTCCCCACCGGGCTCACCCTCCAGGCCGATACCCGCGAGGAGGTCTCCTCCCTCATCCCGGGGAGCCCCGCCGTGGAGCACTTCCGGAGCTACCAGGACGCCTCCGGACAGGGCCTCTATTTCTTTGCCTGGGAAGGTACACCCACGCGCGACCGAGGCCCCATGAAAGCCGTGGAGACGTGGAAAGTCCAGGTGGGCTCCGCCGATGCCACCGTCAGCCGCACCAGCCACTTCTTCGGCCATGAAAAGGAGGTCCTCGTCGCCCACTTCGAGGGTCCTCCTCCCGCGCGCCGCAGGTACATGATCTACACCACCCGCCTCGACCGCGCCGCGTTCGATGCCCTGCTCGCGGCCATCCGTTTCTCCCCCAAGTGACATGCGGAGAGCGGCGCATGACAGCCCTCTAGGCTGAGTCTTCCCGAGCTCCTACCAGAGCGGCACCCAGCGGCGCTCTAGGGGCAGAAGGCCGGAACGCAAACCAGGTCGGCGCCGCCGCAGGCGCTGCCAGCCCCGCCACAGACCGCAGAGCCGGCGCACTCGACATCCTGGCGGCAGGCGCCGCCGATCGCGACGTCCCCTTCGAACACGTCTTTGCACACGAGCTGGAAGGCGTCGCCGAACTCCTCGGCTTCGTAGACTCCGCAAAGCTCGGGGACGCGATTCACGCAGCGCCGGGCGGCGTCGGCGTCGTAGGAGAGGTCGCCGACGGTGACGCCCTGGATCCAGGGGTTCACCATGGCAGCCACGCTCGACAGCATGCGAGCAGGCAGCACCAGAGGCCCAGGCAACAAAACCCCCTGAAGCGAACTCCCATGTCCCTCAGGGTCTCACGGCGCCTCGACCCGACAAAGAAAAGCGGGGCTGCGATCACCATGACCGCAGCCCCGCGACAATCGGAGCTCGGGAGGAATCGAAGCCGCGAGCCGGGCAAGCCGCTCGAGGCAACCGCTACGACGACAGATCCCCCGCGCGCTCGGTCGAGAGCGGCAGCTCGACGCAGAAGGTCGAGCCCCGGCCGACCTCGCTCGACACGCGAATTCGGCCGCCGTGCGCCTCGACGATGGTGCGTGTGATATAGAGGCCGAGCCCGAGCCCCCCGTAATGCTTCGACGAGACGCCGCGGCGAAATCGTTCGAAGAGCTGCGCCTGCACTTCGGCCGAGATCCCGATCCCACGGTCGGTCACCGAGAGCCGCGCGACCCGATCTTCCCGGGTGATGGTGATGTCGATCGGCCGGCGTTCCCCGAATTTGATCGCATTGGTGAGGAGGTTGGTCACGACCTGCTCCAGGCGGTGCGGGTCCCACCGGCCGATGACCGGCTGCTCCGCGCGCACGGCGACCACGCTGCCTGACTGCGCGATCTGATCGCCGAGGTGGGCGACGAGCTCGTCGACGAGCGCGCGCAGCTCGACGGGCGCCGTATACAGCTCGAGCCTCCCCGCCTGGATCCGGGAGACGTCGAGCAGCATATCGATGAGGTCGGTGAGGCGCTTGACCTGGCGGCCAGAGAGGGCGACCGCGGATCGCACGCGCTCGACGTCCATGCCCCGCGCGAGCCTTTTCCCCAGCGATTGAATGGCGAGCAGCAGGCTGGTGAGCGGGGTGCGGAGCTCGTGCGAGGCGATAGAAAGGAACTCGTCCCGCAGGTGCACGGCCTCCTCCGCTGCCGTGCGCGCCCGCCGCTCGTCCAGGAGGAGCTGATCGCGCTGCTGCTCGGCGCGCACGCGCGCGGTGATGTCGCGGAAGCTCCAGACCCGCCCGACCACGCGCCCGCCGAGGCGCTGGGGCTGCGAATAACGCTCGAAGACGCGCCCGTCCACGAACGGGATGGCATCGAAGCTGGACTCCTCGGGCGAGGCATAGAGAGCGCGGATCCTTTGCAGAAACGCCTCGGGATCGAGGACCTGGTCGCAGACGAACGTACGGAACGTGTCGTCCGACCCGGTGGAGAGGATCTCGTCCGGGATGCGCCACATCGCCGTGAACCTGTGGTTCTGACACAGGACGCGCTGCTCGTCGTCGACGACGAGGATGCCGTCCGCCGTCGATTCGAGCGTGGCCTCGAGGAGCGAGAGGGAATGGCGGAGCACCTCCTCGGCGCGCCGTCGCTCCGCGTTCTCCTGCTGCAGATCCGCATAGAGGCGCGCATTCTCGATGGAGTTGGCCGCCTGGGCGGAGAGCAGCCGGATCACCTCGACGCGATCGGGGGTGAAGGCAGAGCGGGTGAGGTCGTTTTCGAGATAGATCACGCCGGCGAGGCGGCCCTTGTAGATGATGGGCGCGGCGAGCGAGGAGCGCGGCGCACCACCGGCGAAGCAGGGATCGCGCCCGAACGGCCCGTCGATCGCGAGGTCGTCGAGCAGGACGGTCTCGCGCGTCCGCGCCACGTACGTGACGACGCTGGCCGGCAGGTCCTTGCGGCCCTCGAGGGGCGCCGCGCCGAGCACGCGGACCGACGCATCCCGGATGTGGTGCTCGGCCACGACGACGAGCCGTCCGTCACGCAGGAGCAGGAGGACGCCGCGCCGCGCGCCGGCGTTCTCGACCATGATGCGCATGAGCGCGTCGAGCAGGCGGTCGAGGACGATCTCGCCCGAGATGGCCCGAGAGGCCTTGAGCACCGAGCCGACGTCGAGCGCGGCGCCGGCCTGCGGGCTCCTCTCGCCGCGGAGGCTCTCGCCCGGGACGAGGTCGGGGTACGCGTTCTCGAGGCGCCGCATCGCCTCTGTCGCGCCCCAGCGGCCGTACGCCCTGTGCGCCTTGGTCAGGTAGGCGCCGGCGATGGTCTCCTTGCCGAGCGCGCGGAAGCAGAGGCCCGCGAGCTCGTTGCCGAGCGCCTCGTCGTGGAGATAGCCGCCGCGCTGCGCGAGAGCGATCGCCTCGTCGTAGCGGTCCCCGGCGGCGCGCGCGTCGCCGCGGACGCGCTCGAGCTCGGCGAGGAGGAGGGCACGGCGGTGCGCCAGGTTCTCCGGGCAGAGGTCCGCCCAGCGCGAGAGTTTTTCGGCGGAGACCTCGGCGCGGGCGAGGAAGAGCGCGCGCTCCGCCGGGGAGACGACGTCCGCCGCCTGCGTGAACGCGATGCCTGCGTAGCAATGGAACGCGGGGTTGCCATGCCAGGCCGCCACGGCCGGGATTCCGATGTTCGGCAAGAGCGCAGCGCGCGCCGCTTCCTCGAACGCCCCCTGGAAGACGCAGAGGATGACGATGTAGAAGTGGGCGAAGAAGAACGAGGCCTGGTTGTCGATGCGGCGGGACTCCTCGATCACCTCGTCGATATCGACCCACGCCCCCTTGAGCGTGGCGGGGCGCTCGGTCTCGACCGAGAGCTGGTGCGCGATCTGTCCGACCGCGCCGACCGCCCAGGTGATGGCATTGAACTCGTCGAGCTTGCGCGTCGGCTGGTAGCTCCGCGCCTCGGCGAGGAGGTCGGAGAGCGGGAGGCCGCGCAGGAGGCTGTTCGTGATGCCATTGGCCGTGTTGTAGAACGACCAGATGTACTGGCCCGTTTCGAGCCCGGCGTGCATCCCGGCGACCAGCGACGCCTTGCAGGCGGCGTAGCCCTCTCGCCAATGCTGCACGAAGGCGCCCCACATATTGCGGAGCATCGCCTCGGACTTCTTGTCCGTGTAGCGGTCCGCGAGGTCGATGGCGGCGCGGCCGAAGCGGTAGCCGAGCGCGATGTCGCCGCGGGCGCAGAGGAGCATCCCGAAGTTCATGCAGCCGAAGATCGAGTTCTTCGAGAGCCCGTGGCGCAGCGTGTTCTCGAGGATCTTCGCGACCGTGATGCCGAGGTCGTTCGAGGCCAGGAAGTAGCAGGGGAGAAAGAGCTCCTGGAGCACGTCCTGCATGGCGAGGATCTCCGGGTCCGCGAGCGGCGGCAGGCCTGGCAGCGCCTCGATCGTCCTCTCCCGGACGAGATCCATCGTCGCCCGCACCTGGGCGTCGAGCATGGCGTCGTCCGGGAAGAGAGGCAGGTCGATCCCGAACGGGCGCAGGGCCTCGAGCCCCTCCGCGAGCGCGGCTGGCAGGTCGTTCTTGAGCACCTGCACGTTCATCTTGAGCCGCAGCACCTCGGTGCGATCGAGCCGGCTCGCGGCCCGCTCCAGGCCTTCGGAGAGGATCGAGAGGGCGTCGTCATGCTGGCCGCAGAGCGAGAGCATCAGGGCGGCTCTCTTCGCGTAGTCGAGGCGGAGCGGGTACTGTGACGCCCAGGCGTCCTCCGGAAGGTGCAGGAGGCCGAACTGCAGGTAGCGCAGCGCGGCGCCGAAGGCGGCCGAGTCCTCGGCGCGGCACGCGGCCTCGAGGCTCATGCGGGCGAGGTGCAGGCGCTCCGCGGGGTCCGACACGAGGTCGCCTGCGCTGTTCAGGTGGCCGACGACGTCGAAGAGGCTCTGGCTCTCCGAGAGGTCTAGCTTGCCCGCGAGCAGCCGGCCGATCCGGAGGTGGAAGGCGGGTCGGTCCGCCTCCGGGATCATCGCGTAGGCGCCCTCCTGGACCTTGTCATGGGCGAAGCGGTAGCCGCCGCGTCCGGCGATCACGAGCCCCTCGCTCACGGCGGGATCGAGGCGGGCGTACGCGTCTTCCGGCGAGCACTCGTTCACCGCGGCGAGCACGTCGAGGTCGAACCGGTTGCCGATCGCCGCGGCGAGGTTGAGCGCCTTCACCGTCGCCGGCGGCAGGCGCGCGATGGTGCGCACCATGAGGTCTGCGACGTTGTCCGTGTACCCGAGCGCGTCGATCGCGGCGAGGTCCCAGCGCCAGCCTGATCCGGCTGCGTACGTGAGGACGCCGTGGTCGTGCAGCGGCCGGACGAGCTCCTTGACGAAGAACGGGTTGCCGCCGGTCTTCTTGTGCACCGCATCGGCGAGCGGCCCACAGTCGCTGCGCTTGAGGCTATCCGAGAGCATCTCGATCAGGTGCGGGCGCGCGAGCGGGGTGAGCACGATGTTGCGCACGACGAGCCCGGCTTGCTTGAGCTCCTCGATCGCCAGGATGAACGGGTGCCCCGGCGATACCTCGTTGTCACGGTAAGCGCCGCAGAAAAAGAGGGCATCGAGCGAGTCGTCGGCGAGGAGCGCGCGGAGCAGCCCGAGGCTCGCGGGGTCGATCCACTGAAGATCGTCCAGGAACAGGACGAGCGGGTGCGCGCGCCGCGCGAACACCGAGACGAACAGCAAGAAGCACCGGTTCAGGCGGTTTTGCGCCTCGATCGGGCCGAGCGCCGGGACGGGCGGCTGCGGGCCGATCACGTGGGAGAGCGACGGGATGACGTCGCAGACGACCTGCGCGTTCGGCCCGAGCGCCTCGAGGAGCGCGCTCCGAAAGCGGAGGATGCGCGCATCGCTCTCGGTGAGGATCTGCCGCACGAGGTCGTCGAACGCCTGGATCACCGCGCTGTAGGGCGCGCCGCGGTTGTATTGGTCGTATTTGCCGCTCGTGAAATAGCCCTTCTGCCGCGCGAGCGGCTTCAAGATCTCGTGTACGAGCGAGGACTTCCCGATCCCCGAGTAGCCGGAGACGAGGACGATCTCACGGCCCCCATCGAGCGCGCGCTCGAACGCGGCGGTGAGCGCCTCGATGTCCTGCTCGCGGCCGTAGAGCTTCTGGTGGATCCGGAAGAGGTCCTGACGATCGCGCTGGCCCGCGACGAAGGGCTCGATCGTCCCCGTGCCGCGCAGGGCCTCGCGGCAGTGCTCGAGGTCGGCGAGCAGGCCCTCGGCGCTCTGGTAACGCTCCTCGGCGTTCTTCGCGAGCAGCTTGAGCACGATGTCGGAAACGGCCTCGGGGATGGTCGGATCGACGCAGGACGGCGGCGTGGGCGCGAGGGCGAGGTGCGCGTGAATGAGCTCCATCGGGTCCAGGGCCTCGAAGGGGCGCCGGCCCGTGAGCATCTGGTACAGAATGACGCCGAGCGCGTACAGGTCGGTCCGGTAGTCGACGCCGCGGTTCATGCGGCCTGTCTGCTCGGGGGAGACGTAGGGCAGCACGTCGGCGATGACCGCCGGCGCGTAGAGCCGCTCGTGCGCGTGGGTGATCTCGGCGTCGACGCCGAAGCCATTGATCTTGACCGCGCCGCGCGCGCCGACGAGCACGTTCTGCGGGCGCAGATCGCGGTGGACGAGCCCGGCCACGTGCACCGCGGCGAGGCCTTCGGCGAGCGCGGCCGCGAGATCGAGCGCCTCGCCGACCGGCATCCTGCGTGACGGGCGCGCGGCGAGGATCCGCGCGAGATCGCGGCCCGGGAAGTCCTCGAGGACGACGATCAAGGAGCCGGCGAGCGCCTCGACGCCGCGCAGGGCGACGAGGCGGGGCGAGGCGAGGCGCGCGATGCGCTCGTACTGGTGCTTGAAGCGCACGACCTCGGCGCCGGTCGATCTTTCCGCGCACAGGACTTTCAGCAGAACCGGGACGCCGTCGCCCTCGTGGTATGCGCGGTACAGGGCAAAATCGGCAGTTTCCTCGATTTTCTCGCGGAGCGCGTAGCCTCTCTCGACGATCATCGAAAACCTTGCTCGCTCGCACGTCAACGCGACGCACGACGACCAGCTACTTATATATTCCAACGGGTGTGACTTGGCACCGGCGGAGTTTGGCCCACGAGCTCGTGCGGCTCTTGGGTGTGCAGGCGCGTGAGGTCGTCAGGACACTCCGAACGCCCCCTGGAGTCCGGGCGCCTGGCGCACCCGTTGGCGGCCAGGGGTCTCACGGGAGGGGCGCGATGGGCAGCGTGGACGTGGTGCGTCCGAGCTGCGGAACAGGAGCGGCGTCGAAGTGGGCCGCCGGTGGCACCGGAGGGGTGAGCAAGCTTGGACCGAACGTCGAGCCCGCCCCTCGCGTGGACTCGCTGCCGGAGCCTTGTTGAGCGTCAACGGGCCCACGATCGAGCCCTCGACGCCGACGATGCGACCCTCGGTATCGCGCCGGTGGCACAGGGGGGCGCCTCGTCGTGCGCCCGCCGGAGGGGCGACCGTTGATGGTCACTGCCGTCCGCTTCCCTCGGCAGGCGGGGTGCCGCGCAGCGCGTAGCCGATGTGAGCCATGTAGTCGGCTTTGCCGATCTGGACACCCTGGTTGCGCAGGATGTCGTAGGCCGTGACCAGGTGGAAATAGAAGTTGGGGAACGCAAAGTCGCGCAGGAACTGCTCGCCTGTGAACTCCACCGACAGGTCGGTCGCCAGCGGAAAGGCGATCGTGCGCGTCTCCGCGCCCCGGTAGCGGTCGGCCGCGACGGACTCGACGTAGGCGATGGTGCGCTCGATCCGGGCCTTGAAGCCGGCGAGGTCGGCGTCGGCGTCGGCCTCGGCCACCGCCGGCGGCTCCTCGCCCACACGCGCACCTGACCCGAGGAGGCGAGGGGGAGTCGAGGCGAGGAGGCGAGGGGGAGTCGAGGAGGAGGCGAGGGGGAGTCGGGGCGAGTCCCCGCCGGGCCGACGTGAGGAGAGGCGGCCGCGCGGGCTGCCTGGGCCGACACTGTCGGAGATGGCAGCCGAGGTGGCGCAGGACCGGAGCAGGCGAGAACCAGCGCTAGCAGGCCGAAGGCGAGCCAGACGACGAGACGGAATGTGGGTCAGCGACAGGGACCCAAGCCTGGCCATGAATGCATGGGGAGGCGCGGTCCAAGGAGCAGAGCTAAAGCTTCACAACGGTTGCCAGCCGAGCAACCCCGATTGCACCTGGACAAATCGGTAGTGCTTTCGGAGGAGGGGAACGCGATCGGGGACGCTCAGGCTGGCGTCATCGAAGCCGGCGTAGCCGTCCGTTCGCGCGGGCTAGGGAGCGGAAGCTCGGAGCCCCTGTAGGTCGCCTCGGAAATCCGCAGAAATCTGGCCGCGAAGTTCCGCGGGAAAGTGACCATCGCGGCCCGGGATCATCGTATGCCTCCGAGCGCACGAACGACGTGGGCCAGCGTATCCTCGTCGAACGTCGGCGGCACGCGCACGAACGCCCCGTCCGGAAACACGATCTCCAGCGTGGTGCCCGGCGAGCACGCCGGAGCGCCCACCACAACGCAGGCTCCAAGACAGCATGCGGGTCGCCGAACGCGACCTCAGGGCGGTCCGATCAGACGTACGCGGCCTGTCGCCCTGGGGCTTCGGCTCCGTTTTCGGCCATAGAGGCTCGACTCGTTCCCAGAGCTCGTCCGGCACCAGCAGCTTACCCACGCTCTATTCTGTCGCACGTTCCGCATCGCTCAAGCGAGCGGGCAAACGAGCGGCGTCAGCGGGGTAATGTTAGGTGCTCTTAGCCCTCGCAGGCTCACAGGGTACCGCACGACATCCAGTTGGACGGTTTTGTTACATCGGGATAGCGCGTTCCGGCAGAACGGTTCTCGTCAGCGGCCGGTTCCGGGCGCGACTGAGCGATACCGCTCGTCATGTCTCGCCGTTATTGCGTCGCGCGGGACGCTGAACCGGGTCAGCTTGACGCGAGCACGGATCACGTATAGCTTTGAGCGATGCGTTCGACAGTTGTATCGAGCGGATCTCGTGCGCGGTGGGCCACGGCCCTGAGCGCGATGATGCTCGCCGGCTGCGGAGTGACCGAGCTCTCGTCCATTGAGGGCGCTGCGGGCGCGATCGATAACGCCGGCAGCGCGGGTTCGGGCGCGGGCGCCTCCAGCCAGAGCGGCTTTGGGCATTCTGGTTCCGGCGCGTCCGGCTCCGGCGGCTCCGGCCCTGGCGCAACACCAGAGCTGGACATCAGCGGTACATGGGCCATGTTCGGGTTTGAAGACCCGGTCGCCGTAGACATCGAGCAGCGCGGCAGCGTGTTGTCCGGGAAGGGTTGCTTCTCGGGGCTCGAGGTCGACGGGGTGCCCCATGCCTTGGGGCCGTGCACGCCGCTCACCGGGCGCATCGTGAACGGGCGCGCCGAGTTCGCGTTCATGGCCCTCGAATACCGCTATGCCGCGGACGCTTTTGTCGCAGAATCCGGCGATCGCATGGCGGGCCGCTTTCACGGCGTTTCAGCGTGGCACGGGCCGACGGCGTGGCTGCGGATCGATCCTTCGCAACAGTGGCTCGCGCACGACAAGCGCCTCGGAACCGCGCTGCGCGAACACCAAGGCAGCTACGATTTGACCTTGGATCCGAGCAGCGCACCGGGCGACGCGTTCTCAACCGATCGCTCCTACGCGCTGAGTCTGGGTGTCTACGCTTCGCCGCTCATCTTTGGCGATCTGGGCGCCTTTTGGGCGAGCGAGATGGCATGGCATGAGCCCACCCTCACGATCGGTCCTGTACCGGCGACTCATCCCGAGCTGCCCGTGGCGCTCGAGCTCCGCTTCCGCGACACCGTGCTTCACGAGGTTACCGCGACAATGCCGGAGGGCGAGCGCTACGTCTTCACCGCGGCGCCCACGCCCTGATACGGGCGGGACACTGTCCCGGGCTTTCGTGCTGTCGTCAGTTCGGCTCAGTCTTCGAGCGGCGCTTCGGGACAGCGCTGCTGTTCGATGCCGCGGCGCGCTGCCGCTGCTCGAAGCAGGTCAGGGCGCACGCTCCGCGGTCTTGATATGTGTACTGGAGCAGGTAGACGCGATTGACTCCGGGGGCGATCCGCGCCCCGCGTGTTCCGCATGTCGCTCCGACGCAAGCACGCTCGCGCGTCATGCGCTCGTCGTGCCAAAGCCGGTTGCTGCCGTTTTCTCGAGGGTTTCACGTGTCGACACCTGGCGGCCGCCAGACGATTGGCTCCTGCCGGATGATACGGCGAATTCGCGGCGCTCCTGGCAGATTGGCGTGCGGCGCCTTGGCCACATCATGAGGTTTTGCAGCAAGCGATGGACGAAGCTCGAGCTCTCGCAGCACAGCAGAGCGAGAGCCATTGAGGACCAACACGGCCGCTCGTGCTCCGCGGGGGATTCAGCGGGACGAAAGCCGGCGGGACCTGGCGGCGCCATGGCGGAGAGGTAGGGCGCGACCACGACCGCTGCTGCGGCGAGCGGCGGCTCTCAGCCCGGCAAGAGGCGGCTCTCGGATGTCTGATCCCATGATGTGCGACCAGGCACCGCCCGACACAGAAATGGACCTGACGGCGCTTCGCGCCGCAGGTCAATTCAACGTTGGGCTGGCAGAGTGTGGGCATGCAGGCACGATCCCGAAACAGGCGGCAGCGCATCGAGGGGCCCGACAACAGGGCGGCGAGCGAAGGAGAATCCCGGGGCGCTGCGCCGCCAGGCCAGGCGCCGACCCCGATCGGTGATGCCGCGGGCCCTTAACCGCGGGCGGCGCGACGGAGGAGGGCGTCCCGTTGGGCCACACCAGAGCCGCCCTCGGCGGCGAAACAGGCGGAAGTCATGAGAATTGCTACTGTTTCTAGCGACCGCTCGTCATCGACCGGTTTCTCTGGCGGGATCTCCGACGCGCGGAGCCACGCGCGCTCACTCCCCTTGCTGAGTGCGCTTGAGGAAGCGCAGCAGCTTGCCGCGCGAGACGCCGAGCCGCTCCGCGGCCGACGTCACGTTGCCCCCGGCGGCCGCGAGCGCGGACTCGACGCGCTCCTGCGTGAGCGCGGTCTTCTGTTCGTCCGGCGCCTTCCCCAGCGCCTCCTCGACCGCCCATAGCCGCAGCCCGGGCTCGTGATCGAGGCGGCGCACCTCCGCGAGGGCCGCGTCGAGCCCGCGCACGTTGCTCGGCCAGGGATCGAGCAGCAGCCGCTCCATGGCCTCGACCTCGACCGCTTCGGCCGGGAGCGCGACGCCCGCGCGCCGCGCGAGCTCGCAGGCCACGCTGAAGAGGTCCTCGCGCCGCTCGCGGAGCGCCGGCACGTGGATGCGGGCCATCGCGAGCCGCGCGAACAGGTCGCGCCGGAACGCCCCGCGCTCCACCATCTCCTCGAGGTCCCTGTGGGTGGCGGCGACGACCAGCACGTTCACGTGGACCGGCCGCTGCGCCCCGACCGGCAGCACCTCGCGGTTCTCCAGGAGCCGCAGCAGCTTCGCCTGGAGATCGGGATCGAGCTCGCCGATCTCGTCGAGGAACAGCGTCCCGCCGTCGTGGGCCACGACGATCCCGGGCGCGGCGCTGCGCGCGTCGGAGAACGCGCCCGCCACGTGGCCGAACATCTGGGACTCGAAGACGCCGCGGGCGACGCCGGCCACGTTCACCGCCGCGAACGGCGCCGCGCGCCCGAGGGCCGCCGCCGTGGCGCGCGCGACGAGCTCCTTGCCAACGCCCGTCTCCCCTTCGATGAGCACGTTGCCGGGGCGGCTCCGCGGCAGGCCCGCGAGCGGCTGCGCGACGCCGCGCAGGCCGTACGGCCCGACGAGCCCGCCCACGGGCGGCGCCGGATCGAGCGGGCCGAGGAGCTCCTCGCGGAAGACGAACAGCACCCGCCCGAGCCTCAGCACCGCGCCGTCGTCGAGCGGCGTGAGGTCGCGCGGCGCGAGCCTGGACCCGTTCACCCACGTGCCGTTGCGCGACCCGACGTCCGCGACGCGCAGCGCGCCGCCGGCGCGATCGATCCGCAGGTGCTTGCCTGACACCTCCTCGTCGGCGAGGCCGCGCTCGGCGAGCCAGGCGCGGCCGATGACGGTCCCGGAGTCGGGCAGCGCGAACGCCATGGGCCGCGG
>NZ_CP150324.1:3247500-3767500 GCF_051527405.1 Sorangium sp. So ce295
TGACGACGCACGTAGAAACCACGCTGCCGGAGGAGCAGCGAACTGAACCGTCCGCGGATGCACCGGCAGGGCAGGGCGCGGCGGAGGACGCCGTGGAGCGCGCTCCGTCGCTGCCACGTGAGGCGGTGCGCAGGCTCGCCTCGGTCTGCTTCTGGATCACGATGGCGCTCTGCTTCGCGCTGCTCGCGTTCAAGACGGTGGTGCGCTTCGACCTGACGACGCTCTGGGACGACGCGTACATGTTCCAGCGGTACGCGCACAACATCCTCACCGACCACAGCATCGCGTGGAACCCGAAGGGGCCGCCGTCCTACGGGCTCACCTCGCTCGCCTTCATCGTCGCCGCCGTGCCGTTCCACCTCATCGCCGGCGGCAACACGAGCCTCGCGGCGATGCTCCAGAGCCTCGTCTGGGGGCCAGTGCTGCTCGTCCTGCTCGCCCTGCTCGTCCTGCGGGCGGCCGGCGACGGCAAGGTCGCGCGCCTGTCCTGCTTCGCCCTCGTCGCGTTCTGCGCCGCCCGGTCCACGCTGACCGATCACTTCGTAAGCGGCATGGACACGTCGTTCGGCCTCTGCTTCCTCACCGCGTACCTGCTCCTCACGCTGCGGCTGCTCGGCACGGCCCGGCTCGCCGGCGGGGTGGCGCTCGGGGCGTTCGGCGGGCTCGCCTTCTCGGTGCGGCCAGAACTCACGGCCTTCGCCGTCCTCGTCCCGCTCGCGCTCGTCGCGCTCGAGCGCGACCGCGACCGCCGGCGCTTCGGGCTCGCCGCCCTCGCCACGACGGCGGGCGTCCTCGCCCTCCACCTCGCGGCCGCCAAGCTGTACTTCGGCTCGCCCCTCCCGCTCCCGTTCTATGCCAAGTCGACGAACCTCTACGGATCAGGGATCCTCCGCGCCTACCGCGGCCGGCCGACCATCGATCTCGTCGACTGGCTCGAGTTCTTCTGGCCGCTCTTCACCGTCATCGCGCTCGACGTGCTCGTGGGCCTCGGCGCGCGGCAGGCGAGGCCCGGCGCGCCGGCAGGCGAGGGGCGGAGGAGCGGCCCCCGGGCCTTCTGGGCGGAGTCCTCGGCATTCGACAAAGGGGTCCTCGCCGCGACGCTCCTGTGCCTCGCCTACTCGTGGATGTTCGTCGTGCCGATCATGGGGTTCGCGCAGCGGTTCTATTACGCGCCGCTGCCGGGCCTCATCTACCTCGCTTGCCGGAGCGCCGCCCGGCTCGCGCGGACGCTCTCCGACGCGATCGGCCAGCCCGCGACGGCCGCCCTGCCCCTGGCCGGCGTGGCCGCGCTGGCGATCCTCTGGCTCCAGCTGTCGACTCCCCTCGCCGCGGCAGGCAGGGACCTCGCCGGCGCCGTCACGGCGAAGCGGCTCGGGCATTTCAACATCGTCAAGCACGGCAGCACCTCGGGACCGCAGAAATACTGGTTCGCGATCGATCGCGTCTCGAAGCTCCCCGACGACCTCGTCATCGCCACGACCGAGGTCGGGATGCTCGGCGCGATGAACCTCAACAAGACGATCATCGACATGGCCGGCCTCAACGACCGGCGCTTCGCGCTCGAGCCGTTCTCCGCGGACAGGTTCTTCGAGGCCTACAAGCCCGATCTCATCTACATGCCACACCCGCATTACGTGCAGATGACCGAGGATCTGACGGCCCACCGCGAGATGTCCGGCTATGTCGTCTATTCGAAGTCGAAGCTCGGGACATCCCAGTTCGGGATCGCCGTCCGGCGCGACAGCCCGTATTTCGATCGATTGCAGCAGATCGTGAAGGAGAAGATGGGCTCGAAATGACGTCGCGCGCCGCGCGGTCGACGCAGCCTGCCCGCTGCCCGGCGACCGTGCATGCCGCCGACCGTCTCCGGCGAGGGGATCGACGCTCTTCCCGCGATCCGGGGCGTCTGATACCATCGCTCCCGACAGCGGCGCCTGCCGCACTGGAGCATGACGTGAACTGTCCGAAATGCACGGCCTCGATGGATATCGTCACCTTCGGCGGGATCGATGTCGACCGGTGTACGGCGTGCGGCGGGATCTGGTTCGACAGCCGCGAGAAGGAGTCCCTCAAGGCCATGGACGGCTCCCAGCAGATCGACACCGGCGACCCCTCGGTAGGGCGGAAGAACAACCAGATCCGGCGGGTGCCGTGCCCCCGCTGCTCGACGCCGATGGTGCGCATGGTCGACCCGCAGCAGTCGCACATCTGGTACGAGAACTGCAGCGTCTGCGGAGGCGTCTACTTCGATGCCGGCGAGTTCCGCGATTACAAGGAGCACACGCTGAGCGACTTCTTCCGGGACCTGTTCGCGCGCCCGCGCGGCTAGAGCGCCGCTCTGCGTCGCGTGCACCAGAGGCGGGGGAGGGAACCGCTCTAAGGAGCCCGTCCGTCCGCTCCCGGGAGCGTGCTCGGCCCGGGGAGCTCGGGGCCGGAGCCCTCGGGGAACGTCGCCAGGAGCTCGCCGGCGCGGAAGACCCACAGCGTGCCGGGCGTCGCCTTGCGCCAGAGCTCGTCGCGCGTGAGCGGCTCGGTGGCCACGACCGCCATCCGCGCGTCGGGGCCGACGCCGTGGAGGTCGTTGAAGTTCACCTTGAGATCCGCGTCCACGAGCGTGGCCTCGCCGAACGGGGCCTGGCGCAGGATGCAGGACAGGTGGTCACCGCACCGGGCGAAGAGGTGCTCGCCGTCCGCGAACAGGAAGTTGAAGACGCCATCGGCGCCCAGCTCGTTCCCGAGCTCGTACAAAAGGCGCCCCAGCTCCCGCGCGTCGCCCGGGTACCTCTCGCCGAACGCGCTCCGGATCGCCTCGAGGAGGATGCAGAAGGCGTGCTCGCTGTCGGTGTCGCCGACCGGCGTCTCGACGTGGAGCTTCCGATCCCTGACCGTGGGCAAGGTGCCGTTGTGCGCGAACACGATGTGCCGGCGGTGGAGGACCCGCATGAAAGGGTGCGTGTTCTTCAGGGCCGCTCCCCCGCGCGTCATCTTGCGCACGTGCGCGATGGCGAGGGCGGTGTGGATCGGGTTCTCGCGGATGAACCGCGCGAGCGGGCTCGAGAAGGCCGGGTGAGGCTCGAGGAACGTGCGCGCGAACAGCCCATCGTACAGCGAGACGCCCCAGCCGTCCGCGTGCGGCCCCGTCTGCCCGCCGCGGAGCGCGAGCCCCGTGAACGAGAACACGATGTCCGTCGGTACGTTCGACACCATGCCAAGCAGCTCACACATGACGGGCATCCTCCCGCGGCGCGCGCGCGCCGTCGACGATCACGAGCCCCGTGACCCCGCCTCCCGCGGAGACGTTGCTGACCTCCGAGGCCGAGAGCCGGACCATGGCGCCCTCCATGCGCGTGGTGAAGGTGGGGAGCGGGCCCTCCACGCCGCGGGCGAAGACGAAGGGGCAAAGGTCGAAATAGACCTGCTCTTCCTCCACGGCGCCGCCGCGGAACGTCGGCATGCGCGCTGTGCGCGGGCGGCGCCGCTCCTGCACGATCCAGGGCTGATCCGCGGCGGCCCGGACTGCCTCTCTCCAGGCCGCCGGCGTCGCCGTCCACCCGAGCAGCACGCCTTTGCCGCCGTACTCGTCGTTCGGCTTCAGCACGAAGCTCTCCTGCTCTCCGAGGAGGAGCTCGACGAGATCCACCTCGCGGCCCCGCCACGCGGCGCGGCCCGCGGTCACCCGGCGCGTCCAGGGGACGTGCTCCGCGATGGCCGCGCGCTGCTCGGGCGTGAACAGGCCCGAGAACATGGGGTTGCTCAGCACGGCGAACGCCGCCTTCTTGTTGAGGGGCCTGATCCGGAACGAGTTCGCCACGTACGCCGCGCGATCGCAGTAGGCGCGGATCAGCGGGTGATTGAGGCCGCGCCGCCCGACGAGCTCCTGCGTGATCACGCGCCGGTAGACGAGATCGATCCGCTCCCCGCCCGCTCCGAGGCGGCGGCCGTCGTACGTGAGCTCGTCCGGATCGACGATCGTGGTCCGGTGCCCCTCGGCCGAGAACAGGTCGGCGAGCACCCTGAGCTCGGCCGAGGTGTCGACCGTGGCCCAGTCGACGATGGCTATCGCGGGCCGCGCCTCGCGCCCGCCCCACGCGGCGTAGCCCTCGCGCAGGGCGCCGAGGAGCGCCCGGTGCGGCGCCGGCGTGCGCAGGCCGTGCCCGTCGCGGAGCGGCGCGAGGTGGGGGAGCGCCATCAGCGTCCGCTCGACGAGGATCTGGTCGGTGAGGCCGGCGGGGGAGTCGGCGTTGTACTCGATGAAGGAGAAGCCGCCGTCGGTGATCAGCATGTCGAGTCGCCCGACCGTGTGGAGCGGCCCCGAACCCGGCACGATCGCGGCGAGGGCGCGCTCGTCCGCGGAGAGCCCGACCTCCTCGGCCAGGAAGTCGTCCCGGATCGCGCGCTGCGCGACCCGCTCCAGCGCGGAGGCGATCTGCTCGGCCGCGCGGGCGATCGCGGCGAGGTCCTGCTCGGCGATGAGGTAGGGCCGCAGGTAGCGGCACAGCGGGCGCGCGCCGTGGACCAGCCCGAGCCGCCGCTGGGCCTCGAGGAACGCCTCGAACCGCGCCGCGTCCATCGCCCCCGGCGCGGCGAGCCGGGCGTCGATCTGCTCCGCGAGGGATCTCGTGGCGTCCTGGCTCATCGGCGACCTCATGTCGCGCCCGCGCGCGGGGTCCCCCAGGCGTGCACGGGCGCGCCGGAGTCGACCTCGGCCATGTACCGCTCCAGCATCTTCCTCAGCGCCTCCTCGCGCGACGCGGAGCCCATCTCCAGCGCCGAGAGCGCGCGGAGCTGCCATGTGGCGCCGGTGATGCCTTTGGCGACCCGCGCCTCGAAGATCCGGAGATAATGGCGGGCCTCGTCCCCGTCGACCCCCGCGGTCACGAGCCCCTCCTCGACCCGCGGCAAGAGCGAGAGGAGGAGATCGCGCGCGCGGACGCACCTCGGCGCGGCCCCCGGTACGGCCGGCCAGACGAGCTCGGCGTCGAGGCCGTAGTGCGCCGCATGGTAGAAGTTCCTCACGGCGAGCTCGAACGGGAACGATGGCAGGAGCTCTGCGATGGAGGGCGCGAGCGCGAGGATGCCTCCGAGCAGGAAGCTCCCGTTCGCGAGCATGTCATCGAGCGTGGGCCCGGACGGCAAGGCGCGCAGCTCGATCCGCAAGTGGCCGTCGCCGGCCGGATCGTACACCGGTCGATTCCAGTTCCAGACGGTGCCGTGGTGCAGGCGGAGCTCGTGGAGCTGCGGTATCCCCCCGGCCCGCGCGCAGCCGACGACGTCCTCGTCGCCGCACACGGGGAGGATGGGCTCGTGCAGCGCGACGCTCTCCATGAAGAGCTCCGCCGCGCCGTCGCGCACCCAGCCCGTCCCGAAGCCGATGCGGGCCGGCATCTTCCAGTCCGCGCCGGGCGCCGGCGGGCGATCGTCGCCGGCCTGCTTGAACACCGCCACCCGCGTCTCGTGCCACAGCCTGTGGCCGAGGAAGGTGGGCGAGTTGCACGAGGCCGCGAGCGCGGGCGCGGTCATCATCATGGCGGCGTTGAACAGCCGCGCGAAGGCGTCGGGCGTGGCCCGGAGGTGGATCTGAAAGGCGGTGTTCGCCGCCTCCATCGCGGGGTCGTCCGACGTGAGCTCCAGCGGCTCGGCGCCGTCGATCTGGATGTGGAAGGGCGCCCTGCGCAGCCTGCAGAGCCCCGCGGCGAGCGCCCGGTACCGGGGCAGGTTCGTGATCGTCGCAGGGCTGAAGTCGCGCCGCTGGAAGGTCGGCAGGATGCTGACCGGGACCACGCGCGCGCCCCGCGCCGCCGCGCGCTCGCGGATCGCCTCGACGGTCGCGCGCATCTGCTCGCGCAGCGCCGAGAGCGGCCTGCCGGCGAGCGGCACCGGCTGCGTGCTGAGCTCGATGTCGAACGCGCCCATCTCCGGCGTGATCATCGGGCTCGCCGCGGCGCGCGCGATCTCCGCCCCGATCGGGACGGGGCGCGCCTCGCGATCGACGAGGAACATCTCGAGCTCGGCGCCGATCGTCGCTTCCCCGTGGCCGAACCCCGGCCGGGCGAGCACCATCTCCAGCGCCGCGAGGTTCTGCTGGAGCCGCGTCTTGAAGAGCCGATAATCGACGGTCTTGAAGTGGTCTTGCTGGATCTCGATGCCCAAGGGACCTCCCGCTGCGATCGCGGCGAGGGTCCGTCCTCCAGCACGGCGAGCGCCGTGGGCTCCAGGAGAGCTCGCCGCCGGGATCGCGATGTTCCCGCGCCCTACGCGCCGCGCAATGCAAGCGCAGGGCCACGGACGGCGGTCTCGACATGAAGGAGGCCGGAGACCGCCGCCCGCTGGCGTCGAGCTCGATCGGTGTGGCGCCGATGCAGCCTGTGGCAAAACGCGCCGTGGGCGCTGTGGGAGGGTGTTTCCTGGGTTTCGCGCAGGTGTCGGGGAGGTTTCATCCCGGGCGCCGGCTCATCGGTCGATGTGCGGGACGCGCTCGACAACACACGCGCCCGCCTTGCAGCGAGCGACCGAGTCCTCTTTCGGCGCCATGCACTTGGCGACCGGGCAGCTTTCGGCGGCGCAGCTCGCGGCGCGCCACTTCTGGAGCTCCGCGAGCGCGTCGCGGTGGAACGCCTGGTCGCACGGCGGGCACAGCTGGTCGCAGCACTGCCCGGCCCGCGCGCAGGACGCCACGCAGTCGGTGTCGGCCTCGCACCGAAGCTCCGACGCCGCGGCGCGCGGCTCGCCGGCCGGCGGCGGGGTCGCCGCTTGGGCGACGTCGGAGGTTCCGGTGGGGGTCGGGGTGTGCGCCGGGGCTTCTTTGTGGCAGCCGAGGAGACCGGCGAGGACGACGAGCACGGGCGAACGCGAGAGCGACAGTAGCTTCATGCCGGCCATCATGGCATGCGTGGGTGCGCTGATCCCTTCGACCGTGCAGTCGCTCCTGCATGAGGGCCTGCCCCTCGCCCAGGGCAGGGCCGGCTACGGCCTGGAGCGGGCGTCTGATCCTTGCTCGCGGACCGAGCGAGAGAGAGCCTTCCAAGGGGGCAAGGGACGTGGTCGAGAAGCCGGACGGCAACCCCGTCCTAGCGTCATGCGACCGCAGACGGCAGCATCACCCGTCGGCGATTCCCTTGGTGCCAGGCGGACCGGCTTCGAACGCGCTCGGAAGATGAGCAGATTGGCCTCTCGCGGAGGCCACGGACTCCTGTAGGATCCTCCCCCGCGCGGCAGTTCAGGGGGCGTGGTGGCGACGGGCGGGCGGAGCACCAAGGCGGCGGTATGACGCCGGGCTACACACGGCGGTGGCCCACGTCCGTTGCCGTCCGCCCTGGCCAACGGTTCGGCCCGCTCCCCTTGCACCCAGCCCCATGGGGCGGTAGCTACGACTCGGAGCTCACCAGAATGTCCGCAGGGAAAACTCGGAGAGTGGAGCCGAAGGAGCGCAAGCGTTGGCTCGAGACCTTGCTGGATCGCATGTCTGCACCTGCCGCTGTCATGCGGCAGCATCTCGGGGAAGACGACCAGGCGCATGCACTGGGCTCGGCAGCCGAGAAAGGCGTACGCGACCTCTTGCGCCTGGTCCTGCCGCGGCGCCTTGCGGTGACGTCGGGGTTCCTCCGCGAACCTGGCCGCAGCCTGGCGGGGATCACGCCGGCAGGGGCGCTGTCCCCTCAGACAGATGTCATCGTCTACGATAGCTCCGATGCGGTACCTCTGCTCAGCCTAGGAGATGTCGATATCGTGGCAGCCCCGGACGTGCTCGGGGTGATCGAGGTCAAGGACACGAATAAGGGATCAGAAGACCTATCCAATGCCGGAGGAGCGGGTGGCGCGCTCGAGCACACGGCTCGGTTGGGCGATCTCGCACCGAACGCGTTTCGAGCCATCGTCCTTTTTCGCGGCAAGGAGAGGGCCAAGGTCAAAGAGGACGAGAGCGGTGGGAAGGAACAGCCCGAGGAAACGCAGGACACTGAGGGTAAGAACAAGGGTGGTAGGCCGGCGCTGTCAGAGCTCGCGAGGGCGAAGAATCGCCTCTCCGGAGCAAATTTGAGCAGGCTCAGATTCCACATGTGATCTATTGCGCCTCCTACACAATGGACGAGGGCAAGGACGGGAGTTACATCGCGTGTTACGATTTTCGGGCACAGGCCGTGCGTATTCACGAGTACCACGGTGACCAGACCCGTGCCCTGGCAAGTTTTCTGCGCGTCGTTACCGGTTTCTTCGCTGTCCGCGGCCTGATCTCGCCGTCGCTCCACCTTGATCTCCTTCCCACGAAGTCCGACCGCGGCGAGATGGTGAAGAACGCGACCACGAGCTTCGACTGCCTGCACGCGCGGCTGCTGAGACGTCGCGGCGAATCGGAGCACGGGACCAAGCCATTTTACGGGCTGTTCGTGGAGCTTCTAAGGAACGCAGATAACGCGGTATCGAAGATCGTCACGGGCCACGACGTCGCCGGCCTCCCGACCGCAGGAATTGTCATCAGCGTCGAGCTCGCGATCCGAGAGGAAGAAGGGATGGACCCCGCCCGGATGATCTCTGTGGCCTTTTTCTACCTCGCCGCTCCCAATGTCTTTATTTGTACGGACGCCAGCGCAGACGAGGCTCAGCGGTGGATCATTGAGGACGAGACGGTCGACGAATACAGGCGTCGGGCGCTGCGGGAGAGCGGACGCGCGGATGCCGACAACGTAGCACCGGGCAAGAGGTCGGAAGCCGAAAGGGAGAATTGATATGAATGTGATGTATATCACTGTGATGCGTGTAAACTCCGCGAGTCGAGGTCGCGGCATTAACATCTTCCTGCATCGGCCCGATGTGTTTGAGCAAAGCGACCCTTGGAAGGTCGTGGACGATCCAGGTCCGAGGGTCAAAAAAGTCGATCAGAACGAGGTGCCACGGGGCGGGAACCGGGTGGAGGCGTACCTCGATCTCTTCTTTGATGAGCGTGATTACTCGTCCGAGTTGCTCGACTGGGCGTTGAATGAAGTCGAGAGCGCGATCGAGAAGGGGACGCGTAATCCAGCAAATGTCGAGTGCGTTAGGGAGGGAAGAGTCGTTGTTCGCGTCGTGTTTTCAGTGAACTTGGGCCTCGAGGATCTCATGTCCAAGCGTCGTGTGTTCAATGATCTCCGCGGGGCGCTCAAGCGGTGGGAGAGACAGCACGAGGCAGAAATTAAGGCTTCAGCCAGCGGCGATCTCCAGGCGGCGGGATAGACGCGACGGTTCTCCCGAAGCCGCGGTCCAGAGGTTCTCCCGTGCTGAGGGCGGCATAACGAGGATCCGGTAAATTCACGATGTTCATGGGATATGGCGATGAGAAAAGACATGATCGTCGATGAGCTGGAGCGCAAGGGATTCGTCGTCGTGAACCCACATGGCGGCTTGGGGTGTCCAGACGGCACGACCGAGCCGCGGCTACAGCGCAGGAACGACGCGAGAGGCGGCTCGGTGTACGTCTGCTCTGGGCGCATCCGCGCGACTGGCGCATATGTCGAGCTGTTTTCCGGTTTGGTGGAGCCGTCCCATAATAATACCATCAATGGGTACCCTGAGTGGAATGGCGAGCAGCTAGACGCACTCCTTCGCGCAATTCCGAGCTGTCAGTGACGACGGCGCGGAGCGTTGCCGCGCCAACACGCCCGCCGGAGCTCTTGTCCTGGTTCGCTTGTCTCCGGAGCCGTCCCGTAGCTTGGCAGCAGATGCGGCGGTGCCGATGCGGCGATGCGCGAAGCCAGCGCGAACTCGTCCGCTCCGCGGACCGTGACGACCTGCGGCGATGTTCGCGGCTACTGCGCAGGCGCCACGGCGCACGATCGCGGACCACCTCAGGCCGGCCTTCGTCGAGGCAGGATCTCCGACACCTATACCGGAAAAATGCCGGATCCTGCTAACAGAACGAGAGCGGCTGCCCCGTGGCCTCGACGACGGCCATCCACAGGTCGTCCGTCGGGTCGACCTGCTTGCGCATGCGGACGGCCAGGGGCATGGGCACGTGAACGAAGCGGCCGTGCCACCGGCCGATCAGCATCTCGGTGTTGCCCGCCATGGCCGCGTGGACCGCGTTCCGGGCCATGTTCCAGCAATACACGCTGTCCGACGGCGACGCGGGGACGCTGCGGATATGATAGCTCGGGTCAAGGTACTTCAGCGTCGCCTCGACGCCGCGCGCCCGGAAGTGCGCGTTGATGCGGTCGCGCAGGAAGAGGCCGATGTCCTTCAGCTTGAGGTTGCCGCTGAGATCCGTCGCCATGGGCTCCGCGCTGGAGGTGCAGTGTTCTTGCATGGCGCCCTCGGCGACGACGATCACGGCGTTGCCGTGGCCGGCGAGCCGGCGCTCCAGGTGCGCGAGCAGCCCGCTCGGACCGTCGAGCTCGGCGTGGACCTCGGGGATGAGGACCACGTCCACGTCCGCCGACGCGAGCGCCGCCGCGCACGCGATGAAGCCCGAGTGGCGGCCCATCAGCTTGACGAGCCCGATGCCGTTCTTCGCCCCCGAGGCCTCCACGTGCGCGCTGCGGATGACGTCGACGGCGGCGGCGAAGGCGCTCTCGAAGCCGAAGCTGCGGTCGATGAACTTGATGTCGTTGTCGATGGTCTTGGGCACGCCGACGACCCCGATCGACAGGCGGCGCTCCTCGATGGCCCGGACGAGCGACATCGCGCCGCGGATGGTGCCGTCGCCGCCGACGACGAAGAGGACGTTGATGCCGAGGGCCTCGAGCGTGTCCACCATCTGGTGTGGGTCCTGGTTGCCGCGGGAGGTGCCGAGCACGGTGCCGCCCATGCGGTGGATCTCCTCGACGCTCCGGGGATCCAGGCGCATCGGGGCGTGCCCGAAGCGGGCGACGAGCCCCTCGTAGCCGTAGCGGAAGCCGAAGATCTCCGGCACGCCATAGCTCTGCGCCATCGTGAGCACGAGGCCGCGGATGACGTTGTTGACGCCGGGGCAGAGCCCGCCGCACGTCACGATGCCGGCGCGCATCTCCTTCGGATCCCAGAAGACGCGGTTGCGCGGCCCGGCCAGCTCGAACGCCGGCGGCCGCGCGCCGGAGGCGTCCGCGAGGACGGCGGACAGGCGATCGTTGAACAGCACCTTGTCGGCCTCGCCGACGTACACCGTGGCCTTCTCGCCGAGCTTCTCGGCGACGGGCGAGGGGTGCCGGCAAGGGCCGAGATCCTTGATGGCGAGGTCGGCAGGGGTCACCACGCGCAATGCCTCCAGGTGAGGAGAACAGCGCCCCTACGGCGAGCACCGCCGCGGGGACCCTGCCATGATCGGACGGCGCGTGTTTCGGCCGCTTTTCGGGAGCGATAAGCTATCGTAACGCCGCGCGGTTCCGTTCCGACGCGAGGAGCAGCGCGCTACGCGCAGCTCCCGTTCCTCGTGACCCAGGCCGCCACCCTGTCCAGAAAGACGCGGGTCTTCGGGACGAGCGCGCCACCGCGGGGCTCGCGCGATGGCCGAGGGTCGCCGTGCCGCCGGGCGACCAGCGACGGGGCGCCGAGCGGGCCGACACGGATCTATTGCCAACCATGACGTTCACCCGCATCGTGCGGGGCCCGCGAGCCGGCGCCGGCGCCGGCGTGACCTCGGCGGTGAAGGACGTCACCGGGCGTGAGCCGATCGGCTTCGAGCGGTTCGCTCAGGACCACGCGGCAGCGCTCCGCTGAGGTCACGCGGCTCGATCGTCCGGCGCTCTAGAATTCAGCCATCAGCCCTACCGACGGGTAGACGATGAAGCTGTCGAGGTCGACCGCGACCGCCCTCTGGCCGAGCACCGTGAGCTCGCCGCTCGAGAAGATCTCCGCCATCGTCAGCTCGAAGCCGAAGAATACGTGTTGATAACCGAGCGCGACGCCGGCCTGGCCGCCCACGTAGAAGCCGGTGCCGGAGAACGACGCGAGCTCCCGCTCGCCCGGATAGCCGGTGAAGGCGGGCAGGTCGAGGACGAGCGCGGTGTCGAAGGTCGTGAACATCAGGCGCGGGCCGCCCCAGACCCGGTACCACGTGCCGGCCTTCCCGATCTGGATCGGCAGGTCGACCTGCCATCGCGTGAAGTCCTCGAGCTCGACGATGCCAAGGATGCTCCCGACGGGGAACTCCATCACGTAGCGCCCGACGCCGGCGCCGGCCGTCAGATCGACGCCGTGCCTGTCGCTCTTCAGGAGCTGGTAGCGGGTGCCCAGGCGGAACGCGCTGCCGGTCGTGCGGAGGTTGATCTCCCAGCGATCGAGCGCGGTGTAGCCGATGCCGAGGTGCGGCGTGACCGAGGGCGGGTTCAACGCGAGCGCGCCGCCCGCCTCGAAGAGCGCCTGCCGCTCGGCCTCGGACAGCTCTCGTGACTCCGCGGCGTCGGCCAGCACGACGCCGGCGTCCACCATCGACGCCAGCGTGCCGGTCGGGATCGAGACGTCGAGCCCGAGCTCGGCCTGGACATGGCCCTTCTCGGCCACGTGGGCCGGCTGGAGCGTGGAGAGCGCCGGGGCGCAGCTGCAGGTCCACAGGGCGAGCAAGGCGAGGGGGCGCGGAAGCATCGGCAGGTCACGCTACCATGACCGTTCTCTCGAGGCGCGCGTCGACGAGCGCGCGCCGGTCCCGGACACCGGCCTCTATCCGTACGATGACGGCGAGATCCGCGCGGTGGTGCGGACGGGGACGGTCATCCCGGGTCGGAGCATTCTGGCCGGTCGTCGCGCGGCAGGCCGGCTCTCGCAGGCGTCCAGGCGGGCGGGTCGCTGGCAGGGAAGGATTGCTGACAGGCCTCTTCCACGACATCACCTACAGGCACGGCCGGCGCGACCCGCGCCGCGGCTCGCTCCGCGCGCAGCCCCTTGGCCGGGCGCGCCTCGTCGCCTGGCTCTCTCGATCCACTCCGGGTCGCCCGCGCCTGCGCGTGTCCCATGGTGCGTCCTCCGCCGGCGGACATTGCGCCTCGCCGCCGCCGTGGCAAGGTCCTGCGCTGCGCTGACGATCTCGGACGACCGGGCGGGTCGCAGCTGGCGGAGGGCCGCGCTCGACGCGACGTGGCGGCGCGGCGATCGAGCGGAGGCGCTCGCGGGAGGAGCCCACGATGAACAAGGCGAACCAGCCGTTCCGGGTCGGGATTTCAGGGTCCTATGGCGGCATGAACCTCGGCGACGAGGCCATCCTCGATGGCATCGTCACGCAGCTCCGGGCGTCGATACCAGCGGAGATCACCGTGTTCTCGCTGTGCCCGGAGGACACGAAGATGCGCCACCAGGTGGAGCGCGTCGTCCCCGTTCGTGACCTCACACGAATGGAATCGACCGCCGAGATCGAGCGCCTGGATCTCTTCGTCCTCGGCGGGGGAGGCATCCTGTACGATCGGGACGCGCCGGTCTATCTGAGAGAGGCGCTCATCGCGGAGGAGCGCGGCGTCCCTGTCGTGATCTACGCCGTGAGCGCCGGGCCGCTGTCGGACCCGAGCGCGAAGCAAGCCGTACGGGCGGCGCTGAACGCCGCGGACATCGTCACCGTACGAGACAAGCAGGGACGTCGCCTCCTCGAGGAGGTGGGGGTGAATCGCGAGATCCGTCTCACGGCCGATCCGGCCCTGCTGCTGCGCGAGGAGGCGCTGCCCATCGAGGCCATCCGGGCCGAAGGGGTCGAGTTCGAGCGGCACCTCGTCGGCTTCTCCGTCAGGGAGCCGGGCCCGGCGGCGCCCGACATCGACCCTGACGAGTACTATGGCCTGCTCGCCAACGCCGCCGACTTCGTCGTCGAGCGCCTCGACGCGGACGTCGTGTTCGTGTCCATGGAACGGACGGACGTGCAGCACAGCCACGCGGTCGTCGCCCACATGAAGAACGCCGAGCGGGCAGAGGTCTTGAGGCGACGGTACACGCCGCAGCAGATCCTCAGCCTCGTCGGGCACCTCGAGTTCGTGGTGGGCATGCGCCTCCACTTCCTGATCTTCTCGGCGCTCCGCGAGACCCCGTTCGTCGCGCTGCCCTACGCGTCCAAGGTCGCGGGGTTCATCGAGGACCTCGAGATGGAGACCCCGCCCCTCGGGACCATCAGCTCCGGGCAGCTCATCGCCAGGCTCGATCGCTCGTGGGACACGCGTCACGAGATCCGCGCGAAGATCCGCCGGCTGCTCCCCGGCCTGAAGGCCAGGGCGAGGGAGACCAACCAGCTCGTCACCGAGCTCCTCGCGCGGCGAGCTCCGGCGGCGCAGCCGGCGCGGAAGAGCGCGTGAGCGCGGGGAGCTGGCGATGGACGTGATCCGGACCGACGTCGCCGTCATCGGCGGAGAGCTCGGCGGCTGCGCGGCGGCGCTCGCGGCGGCCAGGACGGGCCGCCGCGTCGTCCTGACGGAGGAGACTCGCTGGCTCGGGGGCCAGCTGACGAACCAGGCGGTCCCGCCGGACGAGCACCCGTGGATCGAGGACATGGGGGCGACCCGGAGCTACCGCGCGCTGCGCCAGGGGATCCGCGAGTATTACCGCAGGCATCTCCCGCTCACCGCGTCGGCCAGGGCGCTCCGCGAGCTCAACCCCGGCAACGGCTGGGTCAGCCGCCTGTGCCACGATCCGCGGGTCGCGGTGGCGGTCCTGCACGAGATGATCGCGCCGTACCGGCTCAACGGGCGCCTCGTCGCGCTCCATGCTCACCGGCCCATCTCGGCGTCGACGCACGGCGATCGGGTGACCGGCGTCGTGCTCCGAGGGCTTGAATCGGGGCGCGATGTCCTCCTCGTGGCCGACCTCTTCATCGACGCCACGCCTCATGGCGAGCTCCTCTCGCTCGCTGGCGTGGAGCACGCGCTCGGGGCGGAGTCTCGCGCGGAGACCTGCGAGCCGCACGCCCCCGAGCGCGCGGATCCGGGGGCCCAGCAGGCGATCACCGTCTGCTTTGCGATCGAGCACCACCCTGGAGAGGACCATACCATCGACAGGCCCTCTCAGTACGAGCGCTGGCGCTCCCTCGAGCCGCCCGGCTGGCCGGGTCGGCTGCTGGACTGGACGGCGGTTCGACCCGATACACTCGAGCCTCTGACGCGAGGTCTGTTCGCCGCGGAAGACCGGCATCCCTGGTGGAGCTTCCGGCGGATCCTCGACAGGACGGTCTTCGAAGCGGGGTTCGCGCCGAGCGACGTCACCATCGTGAACTGGCCACAGAACGACTACTGGTTCGGGCCCGTCTGCGGCGTCGACGAGGCGGAGGCCGCGCGGAACCTGGACGCAGCGCGGAACCTCAGCCTGAGCCTTCTGTACTGGATGCAGACCGAGGCGCCTCGCCCGGACGGCGGGGTCGGATATCCAGGCTTGCGCCTCCGCGGGGACGTGGTCGGCGGCACGGTCGACGGCCTCGCGCCAGCGCCCTACATCCGCGAGTCCCGCCGGATCCGGGCCGAGCTCACGGTGCTGGAGCAGCACATCGCGTATCCGCTCCGGCCCGACGGCCCCGCGACGTTCGAGGAGAGCGTCGGTATCGGGTGTTATCGCATCGATCTGCACCCGCGCGTCGGGGGCGCCGGGTACCTCGATCTCGGCTGCTGGCCCTTCCAGATACCGCTGGGTGCGCTCATCCCGGTGCGGGTGGAGAACCTGTTGCCGGGCGGGAAGAACCTTGGCGTCACGCACATCACGAACGGCGCCTACCGGGTCCACCCCGTGGAGTGGAGCGTCGGCGAGGCGGCGGGGCTGCTCGCGACGTTCTGCCTGGAGCGCCGCGTGCTGCCGCGGCAGGTGCGCGCCCGGAGCTCGCTTTGCGAAGAGTTCCAGGCGCTCTTGGTCCGCGAGGGCATCGAGCTGGCCTGGCCGGCGCTGAGGCCGGTCTGAGCGCCGCGCCACGGCGTGTGTCGGCGAAGCGACCGCGCTACGACGAACGGGGGAGCGTGACGCGGAACGTGGTGCCCTCCTCCAGCGTGCTCGTGACCTGGATGGAGCCTCCGTGCGCGTCGACGATCGATTTGACGATGAAGAGCCCGAGCCCGAGCCCTTTCGAGCGTTGTACGACCCGCTGGCTCTGCTCGCTCCGGCGAAACGGATCGAAGAGGACGGGCAGCAGCTCGGGCGGGATCGGGGTCCCGCGGTTCGTCACCTCGATCACGACGTCCTTCTTGTGCCCGCGCAGCTCCGCCTGCACCGGCTCCTCCGGCGGGCTGTAGTCGACGGCGTTGCCGATCAGGTTCGACAGGAGCTGCCCCATGCGGCCCGGATCCCACGTGCCCCGCCCGTCGCCGTGGGCCGTGAAGCGGATGGTGTGCTCCGGGTGGGCGAGCTCGAGCTCCTCGACCACGCGCTGGCAAATCGCGCGGAGATCGACGGGCTCCGGTTCGACCGGAAGACCATGATGGGAGCGGATGCGCGTCAGGTCGAGCAGCTCCTCGACCATCCGCACCGCCCTGTCCGTGCTCGCGGCGATGCGCTGGGCGAGCCTCGCGGCGGCGGTCGTGACGTCCTCGCGCTTGAGCAGGGCGGCGGTGGCGAACCGGATGGCCGAGAGCGGGTTGCGCAGATCATGCCCGAGGACCGCGATGAACAGCTCGTGGAGCGCGACGTCACGGCGGAGATCGGCCGAGCTCGTGTGCTCGTATTCGACGGCCGCGGTGATCATCACCTCGTCGAGCGCCGAGTGCACGAGCTGGGCCTCCTCGCCGCCGAGCACCACCCCCTCCCGCGCGCACAGGTCCACGATCACGGCGCGAAGGAGGCCGAGCTCGCGCAGCTCCTCCGCGAGGGAGTAGCCCTCGGCGATGCGATGCGAGACGTGCACCTTGGCGGCCTCCGAGCTGCCGATCTCCGGGCCGCTGGCCCCGTCCGGCGCGCCCGGCTGCGCGAGCTGCGCGAGTGAGTCGATGAGGTCGTCGAGGAGCTTCGGCGTGTAATCTCTCAAGTCCTCATCGGTGTGCTCACGGGCCCGTGGGATCTTCGGCGCGCTCCGGACGCGCACCATCCACTGGCCTATGATCTCCTCGCTTCGCTCACGGAGCAGGACCGTGATGCGCGACAACGTGTGGCTCACGTGCGCTCTCCCCCCATCGATGTCGATGCGCCTTGTCATCCGGCGCGGCTGGCCATTGTCATGGATCCCGCAAGGCCCCCCAGGAGAAACACGAGCCGGACGGAGCCAGGTAGCCGAGGTGGGAGCCGATCGAACGTGCGCCGTGGGAGCGTCACCTGCTCTGCATGTTTCCTACAGGCCGGGGAGCGGGCTCAGGCGCTGGTGCCAGCGGCTCCAGGATCTGCCGCTGCGCGCCGGTCAGGCAGGCTGGGAAGGGCTTCGGTCCTCTGGGATCCATGCCCCTGAACCTTGAGCCGATTCTCGGCTAAGCAAGCTCCGAGAGCTCGACCTGGCGGACCGCAGGCGCCGCCGTCCTGGAGGGCTCCTCCCTGCGGTGCGGGCTCATCAGGGCGTCGAGCTGCTCGATGAAGCAGGTGTTCTCCGCCGGAAGGCCGACGGTCACGCGGAAGTAGTCGTCGTATCGCTCGTCGCCGAACGGCTCGAAGGCCTTCACCTTCACGCCTCGGGCGAGCAGCGCGTCGTGGATCTTCGCCCCGGACCAGGCCCCGCGCGCGCGGCACAGGATAAAATTGGTCTGCGACGGATAGGCCTCCAGCGCGCGATGCGCTCCGATGGCCGCCATGAGCCTGGCCCGCTCCCTCGCTGTCTGATGCCGGACGAATCCGAGGTGTCCGCCGTCCTGGAGCGACGCCATCGCGAGCTCCGCGGCCAGCTGCCCGACGCGGTGCGGCGTCATCTTGGCCTCCATCTGCGCCACCACCTTCGCGTCCCCCATGGCGTACCCCACGCGCACCGACGCGAGCCCGTAGGCGAAGGAGAAGCTACGGAGCACCATCAGGTTGGGATGGCGCAGCACCAGGTCGGCCATCCGGGTGTTCGGGCTCTCCTCGAGGTAGTGCACGTACGCTTCGTCGATGAAGAAGAGGGAGTCCGGGAACCGGGTGAGCAGCGGACCGAGCTCCTGCCGCGTGATGAGGACGTTGCCCGTGGGGTTGTTGGGGTTGCAGAGGTAAACCAGGCCGTCCTGCCGCGAGAGGCGCGACTCGAGCCTCCCCACGTCGAGCGCGAAGCCGTTCTCCGGATGGAGCGGGAGCAGCTCGCACCGCAGCCCCACGCGGACGCCGGAGGCAGGCACCTTGGAGTAGGTGAGCCGGGTGGTGATGATGGGATACGCCGTGCGCTTCAGCAAATGGCGCAGGGTCCGCATCGCCGAACGCCTGATCTCGCGCTCGATCAGGAACGGGATGCAGGTCTTGAGCAGCGGGCCGCTCCCGTTGGCGACCAGCACGTTCTCCGGCCTGACGCCCGCGTCGGCGGCGAGCGCGCGCCGGAGATCTCCGTTGTCTCCGGCCGGGTAGCTCCGCAGGGAGATGTTGCCGGCGTGGCGCCGCAGGACGTCGGCGCACCGGTCGGAACAGTACGTGCCGTGGTTCAGCGCCATGTCGATGGGCGGCGCGCCGGCCCGGCGATCCGGGGCGTCGAGTGCTTCGCTCGCTGTCGTTCGAGGCTGCATGGGGCGCTCCTCTCGTGGTGTTGAACCAGCATCAACCAGGCGATTCGTCCCCGTGATTCAGGAGGCCACCTTCGCTGGCCAGTTGCAAGAAGGAAGAGCGAGACCTGCCGCCATGCTGTCGGGACCACACCCAGCCCCGCGGTGTGTGTCAACAGCCGCGATGAAATGGCCGCCGTTGCATGCGCTCAGCCCGCGCGGAGCGGCGGCGCCCGCAGCGGGGCGCTCTCTCGCTCGAGCGCGAGCGCGGCGCGCAGCACCAGCGCTTCCTCGAAGTGGCGCCCCACGATCTGCAGCCCGAGCGGCAGGCCGGCGCTGGTGAGGCCCATCGGCGCGCTGATCGCCGGCTGGCGCGTCAGGCTGAAGGGCGCGGCGAAGGAGGCCGGGAGCGCGCCGCCCTCGATCAGGGGCGCGGCCCCGGCCGACGTCGGCGTCACCAGCAGATCGAAGCGGCGATGGAACACGGCCATCGCCAGGGCCAGCTCCGCGCGCTGCCGCTCCGCCTCCAGATACGCCACGGCGCTCAGCGCCTCTCCCTGGGCTGCCGCGCTCTGGACCGCCGGATCGAGCAGCGCGCGCTGCGCCGGCCCGAGCTCCCGCACCGTGTGCGCGGCGCGCGCCGCGAACAGCGTCCGCAGCACACCCCCCGGGTCCGCGAACGGCGGCGCCACCTCCGCCGACCCGCACGCGGCGCAGGAAGCGTACGTCGGACGGGTCGAGCGTGTCGGACGCGCCGGGGGCGTCGAGCGCGCCCAGGTACAGCGCGTCCTCGCGCGGCGGCGGGGCCCGGAACGGATCGCGGTCGTCAGGACCGGAGAGGACCGAGAGGAGCACCGCTGCGTCACCGACCGTGCGCGCGATCGGCCCGACGTGCGGGGGCACCCCCACACGCGCGTAGGTGACCCGAGCTCGCGCGAAATCCGTTTTGACCGACTTCCCCTGGACGCTCGCGCCCATCGAGTAACTCGCTTTGCGGCGTTGTCCCCCGACGAGCTCGCTTCTTTTAGTAACCCGCCCAGCCCGGATCGTCGCCAGGCGGACGCAGCGTCAATTCAGGGACGAGCTCCGGGAAGGATGCTGTACCAGGATGGGTCGACGCCGACGCGACGAGGTGGTAGACGTGCGATCTCCAGGAGTGCAACATGACGCCGACACGTACGCGAAAAGTGAGTCTCTGCGGCAAGGAGCTGCACGGCCTGCAACACATCTGCGCGTTCTTCGATTCACGCAAGGAGATGTACGACGTACTCAATCCGTACTTCCAGGAAGGGATCGATACCGGCGACGAGGTGGTGACCATCTTCGAGTCGAGCGTGCATGAGGACCATGTGAATCGGATGCAAAAGGGCGGCGTGCCCGTGCAGGATGCGATTCAGCGTGGCCAGCTCAAGGTCGTGCCCTCCGAGCAGACGTACATCCAGGACAACGTGTTCGTCGCGGACCGCATGTACTCGACCGTCGAGGGCGTGCTCGAGGGCGCGGCCGAAGGCGAGTTCAAGTCCGTTCGCACCTGCGGCGACATGGAATGGGCGCTGAAGAACCTGCCTGGCACCGAGGACCTGATGGTCTACGAAGCAAAGCTGAACACGCTGGCGCTCAAGCACGACTGCACGCTTCTTTGCTGTTACGACGTCAATCGCTTCAGCGGCCGGGTGATCGCCGATGTGCTCGCCACGCACTCGCACGTGATCATCGGCGGACACGTGCACGAGAATCCGTACTACCTCGACCCGGTGACGTTCCTGAGGAAGCTCGCGTTGCGGCGGGCGCCTGTGTCTCTCGCGAGCGCGGGCTGACCCTCTTCGCCGCCTCGCTCCGCGTGGTATACCGCCGGGTGTGGGACGCTTCGATCATCTCGCCACCACGCCCGCGCGCGGCGCGGCCGACGTCCTCAAGTGGAAGCTCGGCGCCCGCGAGAAGGCCGTCGCCGACGGCTTCGTCACGCCGCACCGCACGTACGACCGCTCGCTCGTCGAGAGCGGCCGCGCCTCGCTCACGTGGATTGGCCACGCGTCGTTCCTGCTCGTGCTGGGCGGCCTGCGCATCCTAATCGATCCCATCCTCGCGGCGGGCCTCGGCACCACGAGGCGGCTCGCCCCGGCGGGCATCCCGCTCGAGGACCTCACCGAGATCGATCTGGTGCTGATCACGCACAACCACCGCGATCACCTCGACACGCCCACGCTGTCGCGCATCCTCGCGGCGCACGCCGTGCACCCGGGCAAGCTCGGCAAGAAGAGCGCGCCGCTCCGGCCCCGCTTCGTGGTGCCGCAGGGCAACGGCGCGCTCCTCGCGAAGCTGGGCGCGGGCGCGGTCGACGAGCTCGCGTGGTGGCAGTCTGTCCACGTCGGCCAGGTCGAGATCACGCTCGTGCCCGCGCGGCACTGGTCGATGCGCATGCCCTGGGACAGGAACGAGGCGCTCTGGGGCGGCTTCGTGATCCGCGGCCCCGAGGGCGCCGCGTACCACTCGGGCGACACCGGCTTCTTCGACGGCTTCGCCGAGATCGGCGAGCGCAGCGGCGGCTCCATCGACTGGGCCATGTTGCCCATCGGCGCCTACGCCCCGCGCTGGTTCATGGAGCCGCAGCACATGGGCCCGGAAGAGGCCGTGCGGGCGTCCCAGCTGCTCGGCGCGCGCACCTTCGTCGCGATGCACTGGGGCACGTACAAGCTCACCGACGAGCCGATCGGCGAGCCGCCGGTCCTCGCGCGCGAGGCCTTCCTGAAGGGCCGCGGCGACCTGGAGCGCCTCTGGATCCTCGACGTCGGCGAGACCCGCGGGCTCTGAGATCACGCGCCTCCTGATGATGCTCCGAAGGCGAAGGTCCCCGCCCTCCGCCTAGCTCCTGGCGAGCTTCGAGCCTGCCAAGAGGGCCTGATCCAGGCGCGTCTGATCCAAGGTGGCCTTCCACGTCTCCGCCGAGTAGAGGTTCGCGCCACGAAGATCGGCGTGGCTCAGATCGGCGCTCTCGAAATCGGCCTCCATGAAGTTCGCCTTGACCGCATGCGCCCGGTGAATCCTGGCGTGCCGGAAACGAGCGCCCTTGGCCGTCACCCGGTGGAGCACGGCATGATCGAGCTCGCTGTACGAGAAGATCCCTGCGCTCAGATCCGCCTCGGTGAAGTTCGCCGACCGGAGCTCGGCGGCCTGAAACGAGCACCCGGACGCCCTGACGCGCTGAAATGAGCCCTTCGACAGCTTCGCGTCATCCGCCCTGAGCCGCACCATGGACGCGTCGTCGAAGGTCGACTCCTCGGCCGAACACTCATACATCTGCGCGTCGTCGAGGACCGCGCGCCGGAACGTCGCGAGGCGCAGCGCCGCGCCCGAGAACGTCGCGCCGGCGGCGCTGGCCCCGTCGAAGACGACGCCGATCAGCGTCGCGTCGGCCAGGTTGGCTCGCGCGAGCTCCGCGCCGTCGAACGATGCCCCGGAAGCGCTGGCATCGGCGAGCGTCGCGTCGGCGAGCCTCGCGCCGGAGAAGATCGCATTCGTCAGGTTCGCTCCGGAGAGGTTCGCACCGGTGAGGTTTGCGCCCTTGAAGCTCGCGCGCGCCGCAGCGACCCGGTCGAGAGCAGCACCCGCGAGGACCGCGCTGTCGAAGAGCGCCCCCTCGAGCCTGGCACCGCTGAAGCGCGCGCCCGTGAGGTCCTTGCCGCGAAAGTCCATGTCGGTGAGGTCGCAATGAAAGAAGCTCACGCCCGACAGGACGGCCCCGGACGCCACGAGCGCCGCTGCCTCCTCCCTCGGCATCGCGGGCGGTAGCTTTACCGGCCCCGCCAGGAACCCGTCCTTGGCGCTGCCGACGGGCGGCGGGGCCTCGGGGTCAGGCGCGTTCGAGACCCGAGGAGCCGTCTCGCCCTCGATCTGGGCAAGGAATCGCTGCTGTATCGTCTCGATGTCCGTCTTGGCATGAACATCATCCATGCACGCATAGAGCAGCGCTATCTCGGGCGCGTCCTCACGGGTGACGTTGAGGAGGCCACGCCACACCAGACAGACCTTCAGCGCGTCCGCGTCGAACCACACCGTGTCCAGGTTCAGCGGGATCTCCCTGAGCTTGCCGCCTGCCTCGCGGGACGGCTGCGCGAAGGCCCGGGGCGCGAGGCCAGGGAGCTTGCCGTTGATGACCGAGAGCCTGGGGTGCACGCCCGCCAGATAGAAGTCCTCGTCGCCGCGCGGATAGGCGATCTGCTGCTCGGGCGGCGCCGCGTTGAAGTACCTCCAGTCGAAGTCCCGCGGGAAGTACGGCCATCGCTCCTTGAGCCAGGTGCTGTCGTACGTGCCCAGCCGCGAAGCCCGGAGCGCCCAGGCGGCGGGGACCGGCGCGAAGCACACGGGGGCCGGGCGATCCTGCTCGCTGCGGAGCAGCTTGTCCCCTCGCTCCAGGTTCGGCAGCCAGGGTCCGGCGACCCCCTGGATGACACCCCTGCCCACGGGATTCTCCTCGTACCCCGGCCCGCCGAAGGCCCGCTCGTAGCGGAGCGGGATGCGATCGAACGGGCTCGGCGCCGACGGCCCGCTCGTCTGCCACCTCCGATCGCCGATCGCCGCCAGCGAGAGCCGCAACGCCTGGCCAAAGGCGAGCTGCACGTTCGTGACGCCGGATCGCTGCGGCTGCGCGTACGCGTGCCCGACCATCAATACATCGGCGGTCGGCTTGAAAGGCGCATGGTCGGACGCGTACCTGAGGGTCCCTTGTGGATCCTCGTCGAAGTACGCGTCTCCGGTCGGGGGCTCCTGATCGTCCGGCGGGAGCGGCTCGGCCAGCCCGTCCGGGACGATCGTCATCGAGCTCTTCACCACCACGACGAGCGCGTCCTGAGGCGGCAGGAGCTGCCACGGGCGGACGGCCGCGGCGATGGATCCATCGGTGACGACGGGCACCGTCTCCCTGGGGCGAACCGGCAGATCGACCATGGCTCAGGGCGCGACCAGGACCTTGGCCTGGCTGGGAGAGTCGTGGAGCCCCGCGGGCATGTTGGCGTTGGCGCCGTTATGCGCCGTCTGCGCCGTGAGGTATACGGCGCCCTTCCCCTCGATCTTGACCTTCGAGCTGCCGCGCTTGAACACCACCTTCTGCGCCACCGTCCCGGAGACGACACCCCCCGCGGTCCCCGCCTGATCGCCGGTGCTGGTCGGTATCTCGGACATCTCGACGACAGCGTGCTTGTTCTCGATCATCACCTTCGTCGAGGTCGCCGTGGCGTTGCTCACCATGGCCATGTTGGGAAACGGTATCGGGATGGGCGGGGCCGGCGGCGCCGGAACCTTGCACACGTCGGGCATGCCCATGCACGTGCCCCCACCCTTCGATCCCGCTGGCATCATCGCGCTCGCTCCTTTTTCCTGCCGCTAGCCGAGCAGCACGCGCTCGCCGTCGATGCGCGTATCTTTCTCCGACGTGATCGTCGTCCGGCGCCCGAGCAGCTCGAGGGTGCTCGACACCAGCGTGCGAAGGCGCCCGGCGCGCGTCTCGAGGAGCCCTTCGACGTCGTGAAACACATCCATGGCGCGCTCGATGACGCGGCCGGCGCGCAGCTCCCACTGGCCCACCGCCCAGTCCGCCTTGACGGCATCGACCGCGAGCGCTCCCGCGGAGACGCGCGCCTTCTCGCTCGCCAGCGCGATCGAATCCTGCGTCAGCTCGATCTTGCTCCCGTCCACGCCTGCCGAGAGGATCACGCGGCCGGCCGGCGCCGAGAGCTCGAGATCGGACGTCGCGGAGATCCTCAGCTCGCCCGTGGCACCATCCAGGCTCGCGACCAGCGCGCCTCCGGGATCGAAGAGCGCGAGCACCTGCCCCTCGACGGTCGCCCTGGCCCCGGAAGGCGCCACGAGCTGGGATGGCTGCGCGGCGTGCACGACGCCCGTCACGTAGGCGGTGCCCGAGTCCGCCTCCTGAACGAGCACGCGATCGCCCGTCGTGGGGCGATAACCCGGCACCGCGATGCGGGCCGTCCACTCGGTCTCCGAGCGCGAAACGCCGCGCAGTCGGACGCGCCCCTCCTCCACGCCCAGCACGAGCGCCTCGACCACGGGCTGGACGGACACTGCTCCTCGCTGCGCTGCCCCATGTCCTGTCTTCATGACGTCACCCGCTCGTAGAGAAATCTTCCGCCGCCGCCCGGTCTGGATCGGTCCCGCGAAGGCCATTTCTGCTCGCGCCCGATAGCCGCGCCTGGCTCATGTTCGCTCGATGCGTGTTCGCGAAATCGAGGATGGCATCGGCCAGCGTGGCGTGGCTCAGGTCCGCGTGGGACAGGTCTGCCCACGAAAGCGATGCGCCCTCCAGCGAGGCGCCCCGCAGATCGGCCTTGGCGAGCCTGGCCTGACCCAGCTTTGCGCCTCGAAGCTGCACCCCCGGCGCCATGACGCGGACGAGCTCTGCGTCCTCGAGGAGCGCCTGCGAGAGATCGGCCCCCTCGAGCCTCGCCTCGGTGAAGTCCGCGCGCTTGCCCTGGAGGCCCATGAGCTTGGCGCGCCGCAGATCGGCCCGCGCGAAGCAGCTCTGGCCCGCCTTGACCCCGCGCAGATCGGCGCCCTCGAGCCTGGCGTCGGACAGATTGGCATCCTCGAGGCTCGCGCCGCGGAAGCTCACTCCCGAGCCCTCGACCCGCTCCAGCAGGCACTGGCGGAGCTCGGTGCGCTCGTCCAGCTTGCACGCCGTGAGGTCCGCGCCGCTGAAGTCCGCCAGAAAGAAGCGTGCTCCCCGAAGATCGGCGGCGCCGAGCGCGGAGGTCCCCACATGGCACGTCGTGAGATCCAGCCCGGCGAGCGACGCGCCAGCGAGCGTGACATCCGAGAGGTTCGTGCGGTGGAAGCGCGCCTCGCGCAGATCGGCGCCGGTCAGGTCGGCTCCCTCCAGGTTGGCCTCCACGAGGAGCGCCCGCGTGAGGATTGCGCCGAGTAGCCGGGCATCGGCCAGGTCGGCGCCGGTGAAGTCGGCCCCGGCGAGCTCGACCCCCGAGAACTGCGCGCCGGTGAGCCGCGACCCGGCGAGCCTGGCCCCCGCGAGCGACACGCTCACCCACTGCGTTCGCTGGAGGTCCATCTCGCGCAGATCGACGCCGGCGAGGTCCACCGCCTCGACGCGCACACCCCGCGCCCTGCCCTGAGCGCAGAGCTCCATCAGCTGAGCGCGGTTCGTGACGACGGTGGTTGCTGTCATCGAGGCTCCTCGGCGCCGGCCCGGCGCACGCGCCATGCTACCGGAGACGCCGGGTGCCCGGGGGGAAAAGTGCCCTCCTCGGCGTCACGCGCCGTCGTCTTCTTCCTTGGGACGCTTGATCCCGTAAAGCTGCCCGTCGCCGGCGTCGAGCAGCTTGAAGCGCGGCTGTCGCATCTGCGGCGGGATATGCGCCTCCACGAAGCGGTTCCAGTTCGACGCCATCACGCAGAGGGCCTGGAAATACGTCTCGGGGTCGAGCCGCAGCGAGGAGACCACACGCGCACGCTCCGCTCCGGCGCGTCCATCGAGCGCGTTGCGGCCCGGGAACGGCGCGTGCTCGGTGAACACGACGGCGAACTGGCGCGGCGAGTGCAGGACCTGCACGCCGTTCGCCGCGGCGGGCGTCGCCTCGGTCGACCAGTCGATCGGCATCGCGCCCGGCTCGGCAGGGGTCGCGGTCCCGCCCGCCTTCATGGCCTCCTGCATCTTCATGGCCTCCTGCATCGCCTTGAGCGCGCGTTCGGCTTCCTCGGGGCTGCTCATGGCAGGCGGCATAGCAGAATGCCGAGCTTGGGGGGTATGGGAACGGTCGTCTCTCCGGCATAATCGTCGCACCCATGACGTCGACCCAGCCGGATGTCCCCTCCACCAGCAGCTCGAGCGCGCTGACCTTCTCTCCCGCCGCGCTGGGCTTCGGTCCCGTGCCCGCGGGGGAGGCCGCCGTGCAGAGGGTCGTGGTGCGAAACGGCACGAGCGAGGCGGCAAACCTCGCGATCGATGCCAGCGCCGCCGAGTTCAGCATCCTGAGCGGCCCGACGACGGTCGACGCCGGGCAAACGGCCGAGCTGTTTCTGCAGTATCAGTCCGCGGCCGAAGGCACGCACGCGGGGACCTTGACGGCGACGGGCCTGTCGGGCGAGCTCGGGCGCTGCTCGCTGTCCGGCACGACCATCCCGAGCCTGACGATCGATCCCGGCGCGATCGCCTTTGGCGACGTGCCGGTCGGGCAGACCCGCGTGGACTCGTTCTTCGTCACGAACGCGACCGGCAGCGATGTGAACCTCGAGCTGATCTCTGCGGTCGGGGGCACGTTCACGATCTCGCCCTCGACGGTGCGGAGCACGGCGGTGCCGACGCTGATCGCGGTCACCTACGTGCCGGACGACGTCGGCGCCGCCCAGGCCACGATCCGTCTCTCCGACGCGCTCACCGCATCGCTCTCGGGAAACGGGATCGTCCCGGAGGAGCCGGACGATGTCAACCTCGTGGCCGCACAACGCTTCAAGGTCGAGGTGCCGTTCGACCGGGCGCGCCTCTTCCTCGGGGCCGGCGTCACCAGCAGCCCGGCGGGCACCTTCTCGAACGTCGACGGCTGCGGCCTCGACGCCGACTCGAACATCTACCTCAGCGCGCGCACCGGCCGCATCTTCGCGCAAGCGGGCACTGACGTCTTCCTCCAGGCCGACGGCGGCATCGACGGAGACGGCTTCGCGCAGCTGCACCAACAAGGATCGGACGGGAAGGCGATCCTCAGCTCGAACGGCGCGACGTACGTCGCGGGAAAGCGCGGTGTCGTCATCAGCGCCGGCGTCAAGGTCGGGCGGAAGAACGGGGATTCGTTCGACGAGAGCGCGCCCGACACGGACAAGATCGACAACTGGACCAAGTTCTTCGCCGCGGTCGACGTGGTCGTCGCCACCAAGCTCGCGTACGACGCGATCAGAAGCTACCTGGACGATCGCAAATCGACGCCGCCCTACAAGCAGTGCATCGAGTTCTTCGCCGCGGGCATCGCCTCGACCGCCCCGTTTGTCGGTGTGTTGGGCGCCGCCGGCAAGATCCCGGGCATCACGATGTTCGGGGCGGGCGGCATCTCGATCTTCAGCCCTGCGTACACCGCTGTCTACGGCGTGGGGGGGCTCGCCCTGGTCTCCCTCTTCCCAACGATGTTCGGAATGGTCGACGCGACGATCTGGGCGGGTGACGACGTCGGCATCACGGCCGCGACGGGCTCCGTGAAGGTGTTCGGTAGCGAGTCGGTGAACGTGCACTCCGCGAAAGAGGTGTCGATCGAGGCGTCGACCAACAAGCACAAGGACGGCGGCGAGATCAAGCTCATGGGGAAATCGATCTCGATCGGCAGCGACGTGGCTTCAGCGAAGGTGCCGGAAACGAGCCAGATCAAGATGGGGGCGCAGTCGCTCGAGATCCGGATCGGCGTTGGCTTCATCACGATGAACGCCCAGGGCCACATCGAGCTCGGCACGGGCGACAACAAGATCACCATTGGTCCCGAAGGCATCAAGCTCGACGCCAATCGCGTCACTGCCAGCGGCGGCGCGTCCAAGCTCGAACTCTCCGACAAGAAAACTCTGCTCGAGTTCAAGGACGGCGGCAAGCTGGCCATCGACCGGGACCTTGCCTCTCTGTACAAGGACCGTGACAACGGGGTGTACTTCGCGGAAGACAAGGCCGTGATAAAATACAGATCGACGATCAGGCTTCACTTGGACAGGGAGGGCGCGTACCTCGCTGGAAAAAAGCAGAAGCTTGGCCTTTGAACCCGGACATCTAGCGGTGGTCGTCGCTCTTCCCGACGATCTGGACCGCTGGGCTCCGCGTCGCGATCAGACGTAATCGTCGAGCTCGATGACGATGCCCGAGACGGTCCTGATCTGGTTGACGTGCGCGTTCGAGGCCGTGACCGGGGATGGCGCAGACTCGTTCGGCGTGGCGCCGACGATGATCGGCCTGTCAGGATCGCCGTCGATGAACCCGAGCAGCACCTCCGTGCCCGGCTTGACAGGGAAATGCATGCCGTAGCCTGGTCCTGCGTGCGGCTGCGCCATGCGCACCGGCCGCGACGCCTTGGCGCTGCCGCCCGCCGCGGTGTCGAAATGGAACTGGACGGTGTACCTGCCCTTCGGATCGATCCGCGCGCGCCGCCCCACAGCGTTCGACTCCACGACTCGGCTGAGCAGCCCGTGGATCCGCGGCCTCGGCGTGATCCTGGGCGGTCTGTACGCGCGGCTCGCCGGGATCGCGCGGAATGAGTTCCTGTAGAAAGACGCGCGCTCGACGCCGCCGTGCATCCCCACGACCTGGCTCGCCTCGTGCTCGACCTCGACCTCGACGAGGAGGAGGCCGCTCTCCTGCTCGTGGCGGTGCCCCTCCAGCGTGAAATTGCCCTCCTCCGCGTCACGCGCCGTCGTCTTCTTCCTTGGGACGCTTGATCCCGTAGAGCTGCCCGTCGCCGGCGTCGAGCAGCTTGAAGCGCGGCTGTCGCATCTGCGGCGGGATATGCGCCTCCACGAAGCGGTTCCAGTTCGACGCCATCACGCAGAGGGCCTGGAAATACGTCTCGGGGTCGAGCCGCAGCGAGGAGACCACACGCGCGCGCTCCGCTCCGGCGCGCCCATCGGGCGCGTTGCGGCCCGGGAACGGCGCGTGCTCGGTGAACACGACGGCGAACTGGCGCGGCGAGTGCAGGACCTGCACGCCGTTCGCCGCGGCGGGCGTCGCCTCCGTGGACCAGTCGATCGGCATCGCGCCCGGCTCGGCAGGGGTCGCGGCGCCGCTCGCCTTCATGGCCTCTTGCATCTTCATGGCCTCCTGCATCACCTTGAGCGCGCGTTCGGCTTCGTCGGGGCTGCTCATGGCAGGCGGCATAGCAGAATGCCGAGCTTGGGGGTATGGGAACGGTCGTCTTTCCGGCATAGTGGGCGCACCCATGACGTCGACCCAGCCGAATTTCCCCTCCACCGGCAGCTCGAGCTCACTGACCTTCTCCCCCGCCGCGCTGCGCTTCGGGCCCGTGCCCGCGGGGGCGGCCGACGTGCGCGTGGTCGTGGTGCAGAACGGCACGGACGAGGCGGTAAGCCTCGCGCTCGATCCCGGCACCGCCGAGTTCAGCGTCCTGGGTGACACGACGACGGTCGACGCCGGGCAAGAGGCCGAGTTGTTCCTGCAATACCAGTCGGCGGCCGAAGGCACGCACAGGGCGACCTTGACGGCGACGGGTCTGTCGGGCGAGCTCGGGCGCTGCGCGCTCTCCGGCACGACCATCCCGAGCCTGACGATCGATCCCGGCGCGATCGCCTTCGGAGACGTGCCGGTCGGGCAGACCCGCGTGGAGGTGCTCTTCGTCACGAATGCGACCGGCAGCGACGTCGAGCTCGTGCTGAGCCCGGAGGTCGGGGGCACGTTCACGATCTCCCCCGCGAGGGTGCCGAGCACGTCGGTGCCGACGGTGATCGCGGTCACCTACGTGCCGGATGCGATCGGCCCCGCCCAGGCCACGCTCCGCCTCTCGGGCTCGCCGCTCTCCGCATCGCTCTCGGGAGCCGGTGTCGACCCTGGCGACATCGAGTTCGTGGACGCGAACGCACAGCGCTTCAAGGTCGAGGTGCCGTTCGACCACGCGCGCCTCTTCCTCGGGGCCGGCGTCACCAGCAGCCCGGCGGGCACCTTCTCGAACGTCGACGGCTGCGGCCTCGACGCCGACTCGAACATCTACCTCAGCGCGCGCACCGGCCGTATCTTCGCGCAAGCGGGCACTGACGTCTTCCTCCAGGCCGACGGCGGCGAAGCTGGAGACGGCTTCGCGCAGCTGCACCAGCAAGGATCGAGCGGGAAAGCGATCCTCAGCTCGAACGGCACGGCGTACGTGGCGGGAAAGGGCGGCGTCACCATCAGCGCCGGCCTCAAGGTCAAGCGGGACGACGGTGCAACGTTCGACAGCACGCCGGACACCGGAGCGATTGACGCCCTTGCAATCACCTTCACCGTGTTCGACATGCTCGTCGCTAGCAAGCTCGCCTACGACGCGGTGCAGAGCTACCGGGAAGATCGCGCCGAGACGCCGCGCAGGAAGCAGTTCCTGGAGATCGCCGGCGCGGCCGTGGCCTGCAGCGCCGTCGCCTTCGGTGGGCTGGGCGCCGCGGCCGTGGTCCCGGGCGTCACGCTCTTCGGGGCGGGCGGCATCTCGATCTTCAGCCCCGCGTATACCGTCGTCCACGGCGTGGCGGGGCTCGCCCTCGTTTCCACCTACCCGGCGATCTTCGGCCTGATCGACGCGACGATCTGGGCGGGGGACGACGTCGGCATCACGGCCTCGACGGGCTCCGTGAAGGTGTTCGGTAGCAAGTCGGTGAACGTGCACTCCGCGGAAAAGGTCTCGATCGAGGCGTCGACCAACAATCACCAGGCCGGTGGCACGATCGAGCTCAATGGAGAGCAAATCGGGATCGGCGACCTCACGGGTTCAGGGAAGGTGCCGTGCACGAAGCAAATCTTTCTCCAGGCGAAAGAGACGCTCCTGATCAACGTCGGCACTGGGAATGACGCGGGCATCATCGAGATCGGCACGGACGACAACAACATCCGCATCACTCATGACGGCATCGAGATCAATGCCAAGAAGCTCGCCGTCTTTGCCGGAAAATCTTATCTGGAGCTCTCCGACAAGGACTTGACGCTCAACTTCGAGGACGGCGGCCAGCTGGTCCTGAACCAGGAGAGCGCCGCTCTGGAGCGAGGCGGCGCCGGCGCGGTGATTCTCTCGCAGGGTAAAGCCGTGCTGCAACACACCAAGGACAATCGGCTCCGCTTGGCCGCCGATGGCCTGAATTTCAAAGGTAAAAAGCACAACCTCGTCGGTTGATCCCGGTCCTCTATCGGAGGTCGTCGCTCTTTCCGAGGAGGTAGGCGCCGAACGCTGGGCTCCGCGCTGCGATCAGACGTAATCGTCGAGCTCGACGACGATGCCCGAGACGGTCCTGATCTGGTTGACGTGCGCGTTCGAGGCCGTGACCGGGGATGGCGCCGACTCGTTGGGGATGGCCCCGACGATGATGGGCCTGTCAGGATCGCCGTCGATGAACCCGAGCAGCACCTCCGTCCCCGGCTTGACAGGGAAATGCATGCCGTAGCCCGGTCCTGCGTGCGGCTGCGCCATGCGCACCGGCCGCGACGCCTTGGCGCCGCCGCCCGCCGCGGTGTCGAAATGGAACTGGACGGTGTACCTGCCCTTCGGATCGATCCGCGCGTGCCGCCCCACCGCGTTCGACTCCACGACCCCGCTGAGCAGCCCGTGGATCCGCGGCCTCGGCGTGATCCTGGGCGGCCTGTACGCGCGGCCCGCGGGGATCGCGCGGAACGAGTTCCTGTAGGAAGGCGCGCTCTCGACGCCGCCGTGCCCCCCCACGACCTGGTTCGCCTCGTGCTCGACCTCGACGAGCAGGAGCCCGCTCTCCTGCACGTGGGGGTGTCCCTCCAGCGTGAACCGCAGGCCGGCGCCGAAGGCGGGAATATCGCTCTCCCCGACATAGACATCGCGCGTGGACTGGCGCTCTTCGGCGCGGACCCGGGCGAAGAATTTCCCTTCTTCCGGCGTCTTGAAGTGCGTGCCGTACTCCACGACGCCTCCCGCGTACGCCGCGGGGAGCTCGTGATGCGCCGTCAGATCGATGCGCGGATGTCGATAGTTGTAGTCCTGTACGACGTACCCGGCCGGGATGAGGCGTGTCTTCACCTCCAGCGAGAAGACGTCGCGCCGCTCGCCCCTGGACCGGAAGGCCACGTCGCCGCCGTCGCCCACGGCGCCGAACCCCTCCATGTGATCGGTGAACACCAGCACCTCGCGCTCCTCGCCGTGCTCGAAGAAGAAGCTGATCCCGAGGTGCTCCGCGAGGCGCGAGATGAAGGCGATGTCGCTCTCCCTGTACTGCACGACGAACTCGCGCGGCGGATAGGCCTCGAGGAGCCGCTGCTGGACATCCGACGCGAGGCCCACGAGCTCGATCTTCTGCTGGATCATCTGCGGGATGGTGAGATCCATCAAGATCTCCTGCGTCTCGACCAGCGTGAGGCGCCACGCGCGCGGGACGAGGAGCAGATCGTAGCTCCGGTGTTCCGCATCGACCTCCAGGCGGTCCACGAGCTCGGCGATCATGCCGTGAACACGCCTGAGCACCACGCCGTCCCGCTCCATGACGATCGTCGCCTCGGCGCCCACGACCTCGTCCCTCGGCAGCCCCTCGGGATCGAGGCACAGGATCGAGATCTGGAACGAGAAGAGCTGCGAGATGGCCTCACGGCCGCGGAGCGCGCGGACCCGCACGTGATCGCAGCGGAACGCCGCGGATTCCAGGCGGATGGTGAGCGGGTGTTTTGCCGACATGGAGTTCAAGAGACCGCGGAATGCCGACCACGTCAAGCGACACGGCAATGCTCGCCCGAGGTAACGCCGCGATGGCCGTCACCGGGTGAAGCGGCCGTAGAGCACGCGCTTCACGTCCACCGAACGAACTGGAGCCTCCGGCGCTCGCGGCGGTGGCTGCGGCGCCGGCTGCGGCGACTCGACCTCGGAGAAGGCCCGCGGCTCCGCCGCGTAAACCCTCCTGGGCGCGGCCCCGGCGGCCCGCGGCTCCGCGGGGCTCGGGGGCACCGCCGCGCCCGCCGGCGACGCCTCGGGCCCCGGCGCCGCTCGCGGCGGGCCATCGGGCAGGGGAGGCTCCGCGGCCGCCGAGGCAGCGCCGTCGCGCTCGGGGGCAGGCGCGCGGTGCGCTGGTTCTTCGAGCTCGGCGGGAGATGCGCCGCGAACGGGGTGCGGCGCGCTGTCGTCTGACGGACGATTCACCACGAACGGCAGCGGGTCGCGCTCCAGCCCCTGCGACCTCATTCCCGTGGCGGTCGGGAACGGTTGCGTGAGGAGGACGTCGTCGCGTCCTCGGCCCCGAGGTCGAGGCGCCGGCGCGGGCGGAATCGCCGGCGGCAGGTCCGGACGGAACGGCAGCGTGGCGGCCTTCGGGCGCGGCGCCCCCTCGGGCTCATCCTCCAGCGGCACGGTGTGGAGCAGGCGCGCCTTCGAAGGCGCACCGCCGTGCCGCGCGGCGCCGGCGGTGGCCCCGGCCTCCGGCTTGCCGGAGACCGCGGGGATCGGCGCCGGCTGCGCCCTCGCAGCCGGCGTCGAGCGCTCGGGCCATGACCGCGGCTCCCCCTCGACCTCCACGGACGCGGCCGCCCGCATGGACGCGAGCGCCGAGCGGCTGGGCAGCGCGAGTTGCCCGCGCCACACGAGCGTGCACCGCTCTTCATCGGCGTCGATACGGAGCGTGTCCGCGGTGAGCACGAGCGTCCCATCCGAGATGCCGTGTTCGGTCAATCCGGAGACGCTCGCGAGGCCGCGCGCGCGCGGCACCCTCGTGGCGAGGCGCGGCACGCCGGGGCGCACCCCGTGGAGCACGATCCACTCCCCGCCGCGCAGGCGGTCGAGCCGCTGATCGGGCGGCGCTGCCTGGAAGTATTCCCACGCAAAATCATCGGGGATATCCGCGAACGGAGCCTCGATGCTCGTCCTCTGGCACGCGCCGAGGAGCTTGCGCCGGGAGGGCCATGTCCCGCCGATCGGGCCGAGACACGCGGGCCTGCGCGGCTCGGCCGGCGCGACGAGGTTGGGCTGCCCGTCACCGGGGAGCGCCCCCAGACCGACCGGGTTGTCGAAATACCCCGCCCCGCCGAACGCCCGCTCGTACACGAGAGGAATTCTCTGGAATGCCGCGGTGTGGCGGACCAGCAGCGACTTCTGCAGGAGCGTGCGCCCCTCGTCGGCCACGGCCAGCCCCACCTGCACCGACCGCGCAGGCGCTTCGGTGGGTGAGTAGGCGTGTCCCGTCAGGACGACATCGACCTTGGTCAAATGAGGTGCCAGATCGCGGGTGATCCGGGCGCTGCTGCTCGGGTCGTCGTGATGTGGGACGTCGTGCTCGACGATGCGCTCGGGCTCGACCCGTCGCATGGTGCCGTCGGGCACGAGGCAGAATGTCGCCTTCACCACGATCGTCGCATGGATACGGCCCCGATAGCGCCAAGCGATGGCCGCGGCGGCGCAGCCCGGTGCGGTCGCGATCGCGTCATTCGAGAACAGCCCGCCGCTCATTTCCTCTCCTCTCGTCGTCTCTCCAGGCGCCTGACCCGCGAGGCGTCAGGGGGACCCGGATCCACCTTGACACCACGTTCCGTAGAAGGAAATGGTGAAACTTCGGCGTGATGCGGCCGTTGTCGCTGGCGCAGCGCCACCGCGTGCTGCCGCGTCGCGCGGCGTTGTAGGGGCGGCGCGGCGATGAGGGGAGGGGGAGCGCGCCGAGAGGACCGTCCTTCCGGACCTCTGGCGCCCATGCGCCATGGCGTGGTCGTCGCGCGCGCCTTCACTCCATAGCCTGCGGGGCTCGGTCACGGGATCGGGAACCCGCGGAGCGGCGCGGCGCTGCCGTTGCCGCGCCGCGATCGGCCGCCAGCTAGGTGATGAGCGGACCCTTGCACCAGTCAGCGCGGCCGACAGACGTCACGTTCATGCCGATCGCCCGGGCAATGCTGACATAGACGTCGTTGTGATTGCGCCCACCGGCGTCGAGCATGCGCCCGGTCGTCCAAGCACCTCCACATCTGCCGGCAACCACGAAAGGTGCGTGTTGGGGCGGGTGGTCGGTCTCGGCGAAGTTCTGGCCGGAGCCCAACTGGCTGCTTCCGTTCTGGGTGCAGAGAACCGCTGCGGTGTTGTCGAGCACCGAGAACTCGCCGTCGGAGAGGCCTTTCAGCTTTTCGATGAAATAGCGGAACTCTCCCGCAAAATAGGCCTGGAGCCGGGTGATTTGTTGTCCAGGAGCGCCGTCCGGATCGCCGTGTGAGACGGAGTGCCAGGCCGAGATATCGATGTCACCGAACTTGACGGCTTCGTTGTTCTCGCCGCCGCCCCACATCATGGTCGCCACGCGAGTGATGTTGCAGGCGAAGGCCATCGCCATGATGTCGAGATAGAGCCGGCTGTGCTCCGGCATGTCGTTCATCATGGTGTCCTTGCTGAGCAGCGTCGACCCGATCTGCTTGCACGAGCCATCTGTGGGGATGCTGCCGCCGACATCGCGTTCGAGCGTGCGCAGCGACTCGAGGTAGAAGTCCATCTTGGTGGCTTCCTCCGGCCCGAGCCGCCCGCGGAAGGACCGGACATCGTCCTTGATGAAGTCGAGCACGCTCTGACGGCGGAGCAGCGCCTGCTCGGCGGCGTTCGGCGTGTTCATGGACATGCCGCCCCCGCTGATGCGGTCGGCGATGCGCTGATACGCAGCCAGCGGGTTCTTCACGCTGGGGATGAACTTCCCATCGACCTGAGACAGTCCGGGGATGACGCCGCCGTCGCCGGACGTCTGACCGACCGCGATCTCCAGCGATGCCAGGGGGGTCGTGTCCTTGAGGAACCTGGCGAACTCCTGGTCGATGCTGGTCCGCGCGCCGAGGCCGAACACCGAAAACGACGCCGAGCGGTGCGCGTTACCGCCGTCGCGCTTGAGCGTCAGGTTCTTGAACACCAGGATGTCGTCGCGCACCGCTTCGAGCGGCGCCATGTGCGGCTTGAGGACGAAATTTCTTTCGCCGCCGGTCGGCTCCGATTGATACTGAGAGCCATTTGCGTAGCCGAACATGGCGACGCGCGTGATCCGCGGGACGGTTTGTGCGTAGAGGTTGTCGGCCAGCCCAGAACAGAAGAGCGTTCCGTAGCCGAGGCCACGAAGCATCGTACGCCGGGAAAATTTTACGTTGCGCATGGCGAGCTCCTAGTTCCTCCGGTCGATGAAGCTGGGCGACGCGATCACGCCCAGCACCAATTGATCAATCGCGTGCTGTGAGCGCGCAAATTCGTCCACGAGGCGCTCCTTCTCACAGGCGTCGAGCTCCGGAAAGTCGTATCCTGAAGAGTAGGCGGCGAACTGCTGTGCGAAGCAGCTGTAGACATCCGGCTTTTGCGCCAGCTCGTCCACGAGCTCCACGAAGTTGGAAAACACGATTCCGGGAAGCGCATTCTCCTCGCTCGGCAGCGGCAGACTGCCGCTTGCATCGATCGGCTGGTCGTGCTCCGTCGTTCTGTAGCGACCGATGGGGTCGTAGTTCTCGAGCGCAAACCCGATTCCATCGAACAGATCGTGACAGACGGCGCAGCCCGGACTCGCATGAACGCCGAGTCTCTGCCGACCCGTGGCGTCCTCCGGGGCAAAACGGCCGGCATTCGGAACACCGCCGGGCGGCAGCGGCACGCGGTGGCACAGGACCTCTGCGCGGACGTAGGCGCCGCGCCCGACGAGGGCCGTATCCTGGCTGTGCGCGTGGCCCCAGAGAAACGGCAGCGAGGTGAAGATGCCTCGGCGTTCCGTCGGATTGAGCTCGCGGCGCACCATGGCGTCGCCGGTCACCCCGCTCAAACCGTAGAGCGGAGCGGTGCGCTCGTTCACGAACGCGTACGTGCCCATGAACAGCGAGTCGAAGCGACGATCCGCTCCCTCGTCGAAGAGCACGCTGTTCGTGAGCAGGCGCAGCTCTTCTTTCAAATCGGCGGTGAACTCGGGCGCCAACTCGGGCGTTACCATCGGAAAGACGCTGGCCTCTTTCACCGAAGTCGAGAGATTCTCGAGCTCCAGCCACTGCTCGAAGAAGTGGTTCATGGCGGGCGCCGCCTTGTCGCGCGCCTCGAACATGCGCTTGGCCTGGGCCAAGAGCGCTGTACGGTCGCGCAGCTCCCCTCGATCCGCGAGCGCGGTGAGCTCGGCATCCGGCGCGCTATCCCAGAGCAGGTACGAGAGCGCCGAAGCGACCTCGTGGTCCGTCAGCGCCGTCACCGCTCCGGTGTCCTTCACCGTGCCGAGCTCCGTGCGGTGCAGGCTGTTCGGCGACATGAACAGCGCCTGCACGACGCTCTTGACGCCTCCGGCAGCACCTTCGCCCTGCGCGGCGGTCTTGGCGAAGAGCGCGCTCAAGGAGGTGACTTCCGTCGTCGAGAGCGGGCGGCGCCAGAGCTTTCGCCCCGTCTCGGTGACGAAGCCGTCCAGGCAAGGGCCAGGCGCCAAGCTGTCGACGTCGCAAGCGATCCCGAACTTGTCGGGGTTCTGGAGCGCGTGCGCCCCGAGCTCTTCACCGACGGCGAAATATACGTCCGCGAGGAGCGGCGCGATTCGCAGGTTTGAGGCCTGGTTGGCGAAGCCGTCGAGCCTGGCCTCGCTCGGCAAGTTCGCGAGCGCTGCCGGCTGGACGTCGAACTCGTCGCGCAAGGTGTTGGCAAGCTGGGTGTTGGTCAACCGCCAGATGCGCGGTTTGGCCAGCGCAGGGGTGGCGCCACACTCGGCCGCCGGCGGCGTCTCGGTCGCCGGCGGCGCCTCGCCCTCGACTCCCAAGACGCCCGTGCACCCGCTGGCCACGACGACCGCGAGCGGCGCCGCAAGGCCAAACGAGCGGCTCATGAGTGAACGTAGTACACCGATTCGTTTTGCGATTGGCATGGAACGCTCTTGCTAGGATGGAATGTTAGAGGAAGCTGGGTGAGGCCAGGAAATCCAAGCGCGATCCGAACATCGAGCTCCTTGTAGTTCATGGTGGCGTACTCGAGAAACCGCCTCACAGGCGCGCACGGCGCGGCCGCGGCGTTCGGCGTGTGCAACAAGGAAGGCAAGAGAGGAAGGGTTATGGTCACCCCAGCAGGAGCGAGGAATCGTCGGCGTGAAAGGCGTCCACTGGCCATGCGGACCTCCCGTGGCGTACCCGCAAACGCGCCGCTGCACGCGTGCTCGACGACCGAACGAACGTACCCGGTGCCGAGATCGATCCCGATCCCGGGGACGAAGGGCCGGCGCGCACGTCGGCCTGTCCAGGGCAAAACAGAAGGATACCCCTAGAAGGCATTGTGAACGGTCACATTTCGGTGTCAACCGGAAATGGAACGGCGCGGGCTTCCTCGATCCCGAGGGGGCGCAGCGGCGCCCGTGGGAGCTCTCCGATGCGCTCGGCTCGTACCACGGCCCGGCGAGGCGGCGAGCCTGCCCGTGGGATACGTCGAGCTCTCCGGACCGGTGTTCGCCTCGGCCCGGCGGGTACGGCCGGGGCTGCCAGGAGAGCGCGCGCCCGGCGCGAGGACCGGAGAGGGAGATAGCAGAGGGAGGCGCCTCAGAAGGCGGCGTCGCGGAGCTTCGCCTTGTACTCCGCCTTGTACAGATCGTGGCAGGCCTTGCAGCTCGCCTTGGCGCCGTCGATATCGCCCTTCTTGGCCTTTTCCACGCCATCCTTCGAGATCGCGACCCACTTGGGCATCCCGGGCGGCGGCTTCGACGCCACGTATTCCAGCGCCGACGCGATCTTCGCGCCGTCGCCGCTCGTGGTCGCCGACTGCATCACCGTCTTCATCCAGCCCTGCATCGGACAGGCCTTCTGTCCTTTTGCACCGCAGCCAAAATCCTTCCCCTCGGCGACAGAACCGGGGAGGTCCGCGGTCCCGTTCGCGGCCCATGCTGCGCCTGCAAAGCCAATGCCGACGCTCATCAACACCGCGCTCATCAGCTTCATGCTCATCGACATCCGACGTCTCCTGTCATGTAAGAAGCAACCTCAGCCAAGTTATCGCAGCTCGGAGCATCAAATTGTGAACGTTCACATTACTGACGTCAACCAGAATCGGCTGACGCGCGGCTCTCCTCGATCCCGGTGGGCGCGCAGCGGCGGCCGGCCGCGGCGCCCGAGCTCCGAGAGGTCCGGCGAGCGCAGGAGCAGCGGGCGAGCTCGCGCTGGACCGCGCGTTCGAGTCACCGCGCACCAGATCGCCGCGCACGAGAGGCGGCGCCCAGGCACCGGCGGGCTCGCAGCGTCGAGCGCCGACCGGCGATGCGCTGCTCGGCTTCGAGCGCGTCGGGCGGGCCGGCGATCAACGCTGTCCGGCGTCCGCCCATGTTGACGCGGCGCGCTGGAGGAGCCCCGCCAGCCTCGCCCTCCATCGGGCTCCGGGATATCCCCGCGGCCCATCAATTGGCGTTGACATCGGCCATGTGATCGTTCACATTCCCCTCGACAGGGTTCCTTTTGCTTCGCCTCGGGTGGGTCGCCATGCGCGCCGAGACTTTTGTCATCTGATCGGTCTCGGCACCGATCCCGTTCGGTCGGTCATCACGGAAGCGATCGCCGATCGATGGTGCTTGGCGTTTTGCCAGGTTGAATGCACTGGAGACCACGGCAAGCCTCGGTTCGGCTGTCGTGAGATCCAGGGTATTCTCCACCGGAGTTCTCCGAGATCCGGCAAGGCGGGCGGACGGCAACTTCGGGTGCAGCGTGACCTGGGTTGCGGCGGGCTCTGCTCGGCCCCTCCTCGGGTGCACGGTGTCATCACATTGGCCCCGTCCGGGATCAGGCGCTCCAGGTTCCGTCACACTGCGGGACCTGCTCTGGGTTGACAGACAACTTTTCTATACGACCCCCCTGGAATAGCGACGCTACGCCAGCAACTTATCCGTGCATCGAAGGGGCCGCCTTCACTCCACAGCCTGCGGGAGCTCGTCCAGGTCCCCTGTAGGCTGACGCGCGTGCAAGCCCCGGTTGACGTCTCTGCCGCCAGCGAGAGGCCCGTGCGCAAACCCGCCAGAACTACAACGCTGTTCCTTTCCATGAGCCTCTGCGGGCGGATCCTGCTCGGGCTCTCTGCCGCGACCGCCGCGACGTTCGCGCTCGCGCCCGCCACGCTCGCCGCCCCCAAGGCGTCGAAGTCGATCGCGGTGCGCATCGAAGGTCCCAACGCGGATGACATCCGCGAGGACATCCTCGCCATCATGCCGGAGACGCTGGGGGTCGTGGACCCTGACGCGTTCTCGAGGTCGCTGAAAGGCGCCGGCCAGACCAAGCCCGTCGGGGACGCGCTCGTGTCGAAGGCTCAGCGGAAGAAGGCCATCGACCGCATCCGCAAGGCAGGAAGGGCTGCGAAGGCAGAAGGGGTGATCTACGGCGTCTCGCGGACCAACAAGAAGAAGAAAGAGGTCCACCTCGTCTACGTCGACGAGAACGCCGGCGACCTCGCCGTGGACAGCGCGGTGCCGCTGAGCGGCTCGCGGGACGACCGCAAGAGGGCGCTGGAAGAGCTGCTCGGCCCGACGCTGGCGCAGGTCGCGCCGCCGCCCGCGCCGCCCGCCGAGGAGGACGGGGTGAAGGGCGACCGGGAAGGCGAAGGCGAGGATGGCGACGGGGGGGACGAGAAGGAAAAAGGCGGCGAGGAGAGGGACGCTGACGAGGGCGGGAAGGGCGGCGAGCGCGAGCCGCACGAGGCCGGCTCGGCGCTCTTCTCGATCGAGCTCGGCGTCGAGTTCGTCGGCCGCTGGTTCGACTACTCCGATCCGCGCACGCGGAACCTCCCGCCCTACAGCGTCTTCGGACAGCCCGCGCTGTCGGTCTCGGGCGAGCTGTACCCGCTCGCGTCGACGGACATCGCGGTGCTCAAGGGCCTCGGGGTCACCGCGGGCTATGCGCGGGCGTTCGGCCTCGACTCGGCGGTGGGCAGCGGCGACCCGATCAGCACCACCTACGAGCGCATCAACCTGGGGCTCCGGGAGCGGCTGTCGCTCGGCGAGGCGTCCGTGCTCGGGATCTCCGCCGGGCTCCGGTTCCTGACCTTCGAGATCGACGCGTCGGCGGACCTCGCCAGGACGGTGCCGAACGTCTCGTACACCCTGTTCCGGGCGGGCCTCGACGGGCGCTTCCCGGTCGGCCCGATCGCGCTGGCGCTGGGCGCCGAGTACATCCTGCCGCTCTCGTCAGGCCCGGTCTACGAGCGGTTCACCGGGGCGAGCGTGCAGGGCGTCGGCGCGCTGGCCGGGGTGATGATCCCGGTCGCGACCGGCATCGAGGCGCGCCTGCTCGTCGAGTACGCCCGGTTCTTCTCGTCGTTCCAGCCCGAGCAGGGCGACGCGTACATCGCAGGCGGGGCCATCGACCAATACCTGGGACTGCGGCTCGCCGGAGCCTACGTCTATTGAGAGAGGTAGCACGTGACGTTCATGACTTCCTTTTACGGGCGCGCCGCGCTCACCGCGGCCGCCCTGCTGACCGGCGGCGCGCTCCTCCCGAACTGCGCTGGGACCCTGGACGAGGACGAGTTCCCCCTGGACGACCAGGGGGCCGGCGGCGGCTCCGCCGCGGTGACCGGCAGCGGCGGCGCCACGACGGGCGGGGGGGCGAGCGGATGCGCCGAAGCGCCGGCCCTGGTCGCGATGAAGTGCGCCACCGCCGGCTGCCATGACGAGAACTCCAAGCTGGCGGGCCTCTCGCTGGCCGCCGGGTGGGAGAACACGCTCCGGGGCCAGGCGTCCGTGTGCGGCGAAGGCAGCTCGGTGCTCGTCCCGGGCGACCCGGACGCCAGCGCGATCTACACGAAGGTCACGCCGGACCCGCCGTGCAACGAGCGGATGCCGTTCGGCGGCGCGGCGCTCAGCGACACCGAGATCGCGTGCATCCGCGACTTCATCGCCGCGCTCCCGCCCTGAGGCAGTGATGGAACGGTAAACACGGATCGGTTCTACCGCGAGCATGCCGTGCGCCGCGGCGCGCTCCGAGCGGCCAAGACCGGCAGATCCTCGACACATCCAGCCCGGTCCGTCCGAGTTTTGCGTAGTCCCTCGGAACCCTCCTCAGGGCACTCTACTACAGTTCGGAACGAGGGCTTCCAGCCCTGCCAAGGGGCGGCGGTGAAGGTGACCACCGCTGCCACGCGGCCTCCTGGTCGATGGCGTATGAGTTGCGGCGTGCCGGGGGCGAGCGGCAGATGCAGCCCGTGAACCCACTGGGGTAGATGCGGCACTATGCTGGATGCTTCGCCCTCCAGCCCGGTGCATACAGGAATGCTACCAGGTCCGCTCCGACGAAGGCCCAGAGTTGACCTCGCTTGACCCCCGCCGGAGGATCGATCCCGAGGCGCCTTCCTGGCGCGGCGCGGATCCGGTAGTCCTCGCCCGGCCTCCGGCTCTCGCATGCCCCCGTCGATCACGCCTCCCTCCGTCGCCCAGCGCCTCGCGCGTGCCCTCGATGTGCTCGTGCCGGCGCTCGACATCGTCGAGGCCCGCGTCGACGAGGGGCCGCCGCCGGCCTGGTGCGAGGCGCGGGGCTGGACGGGCTTCCTCCTGTCGCTCTCCGACGCCGAGCTCGCCCGCTGCGAGGCCGGCGGGCTCGCGGCGTGCATCGACGGCCTCGAGGGCGCGCCCCCGAGCCTCGTGGCCCTGGCGCGGGCCGCGGACGAGGCCGCAAGGCTGCCTCGGCGGCCGGTCCAGCCGCTCCCGCCGGCGTCGCTGGACGAGCTCCGGGCGGTGCCCGCGCGCAAGCGGCTCCAGCTGGAGGCCCTGCTCGGCGCCGTGGCCCCCATGGCCGCGCGCGCCCGCCGCCTGGTCGACGTCGGCGCGGGGCACGGCCACTTCACCCGCCTGGCCGCCGCGCGCTTCGAGCGGGACGCGATCGGCCTGGAGCGCGAGCCCGACCGCGTGGCCACCGCCTCCGCGCTGGCCGCCGGGGGGCGGGCGCGCTTCGTGGCGTTCGACGCCTTCGAGCAGGCGCTGGCGTTCGCTCCGGACGACCTGGCGGTCGGCCTGCACGCCTGCGGCGAGCTCGGGGACCGCACGGTGACGGCGGCGGCCGAGGCGCCCTGCGATCTGGCGCTCGTCTCGTGCTGCCTGCAAAAGATCGGCGCGCCGGCGCGCGCCCCGCTCTCGGCCGCGGCCAGGGCGGCGGGGCTCGTCCTTCGGCGCGAGGCGCTGGGGCTCACCAACCTGACGGCGCGCCCGGCGGGGGTCGAGGCCAGCCTGGACGAGGAGCTTCTGGCCCGCGAACGGCGGCACGCGCTGCTGTCGCTGCTGCGCGGCCGCGGGCTCGACGTCGCCCTGGGCGAGGAGATGCGCGGGATCAACCGGCGGCGCGCGCACGGCGGGCTGCGCGAGCTCGCGGCGAGGGCGCTCGCGCTGCGGGGCCTCGGCCCGGCGACCGAGGCCGAGCTCCGCGAGCGCGAGGTCGCGGCGCGCGCGGCGTTCGGCCAGATGCGCCGGCTCACGCTGCCGCGCGCGCTCCTGGCCCGGCTCACGGAGGTCGCGGTCGCGCTGGATCGCGCGATGGCCCTCGGCGAGCGCGGGCACGAGGTCGAGGCGGCCATCGTGTTCGAGCCCGAGGTGACGCCGAGGAACGTCGCGATCTTCGCGAGCGCCCGGCTGGGAGGTCTCGGCGGCTGAGGCGGCCCCGCGTGGGCCGCGTGGGCCGCTCGCCAGCACCCCTGCGGATCGGGTGCTTCCCTGGCAACAGCGCCTCGCGGCAGCCCCTGGATTCCAAGCGTTTCGTGGAATGGCACGCACGGTGCACATCACGGCGCCATGCAAAGACGTCAGTTCTTGGGAGGCGCCGCTGCGGCGGTGTCGGCAGCGCTTCTGGCAGGCAGGGCCCGGGCCGCCGGGCCCAGCGTGATCCGCGTCGGGGTGCCCGGCGTCGGTGTGGGCAATCGCCCCGTCACCGGAGGAAGCTTCTTCTCCCTCTTGCACCTCCAGGGGACCCTGGCCGAGGAGTTCAAGAAGGACGGCATCGAGGTGAAGTGGAGCTTCTTCCGCGGCGCCGGCCCCGCCGTGAACGAGGCGGTCGCGAACAACCTGCTCGACATCTGGACCCACGGTCACCTGCCTTCCGTCGTCGGTCGGGCGAGCGGCCTCAAGACGCGGCTCCTGGCCAGCGCCAGCCGGCGCGGACACGCCTACCTCGTGGTGCCCGCCGACTCGCCGATCACCGGCGTCAAGGATCTGCGCGGCAAGAAGGTGGCCTTCCAGAAGGGCACGGCCTCGCAGCTGTCCGCGAACCGGATCCTCGAGGGCCACGGGCTGAGCGAGAAGGACATCCGGTCCATCAGCATGGATGCCTCCACCGCGAAGGCGGCGATCGCCACGAAGGACATCGACGCGGTGTTCGGCGGCACGGACTACCTCTCGCTGCGCGACCAGGGGATCGGGAAGGTCGTCTACACGACGAAGGGGGATTCCCCGACCTACCCGAGCAATTCAGGCATCATCGCGCGGGAGGACTTCATCAATGAATACCCCGACGTCGTGCAGAAGATCATCACGCTCGCGGTGAAGTCCGCGGCGTGGCTCGCGGATGAGAAGAACCGCACGCAGGCATTCCAGCTCTGGTCGAAGTCCGGCACGCCCTTCGCGAACTACAAGGAAGCGCAGCAGGGCGAGGACATGAAGCAGAACGCCAGCCCGCTGCTCGACGAGTACGCCATCGCCCGGTACAAGTCGGCGGTCGCCGACTCGAAGAAGTACGGCCTGATCAGGAGCACGTTCGAGGTCGAGCCCTGGACCGATCGGCGCTTCCTCAACCGGGCGCTGAAGGACACCGGACTCGAGCGCTTCTGGGCCGAGTGGGACGCGAACGGCAAGCCGAAGGGCTGACGGCCCGGGCTTCCGGCTGACCGGGGCCGATCTGGAAGAGATCGATCGACTGGCGCCGCTCCAGGCCCGCTGAGCGAAGAGGAATCCATGGCCGTTTCGACATCCACGTTGCGTGTTCAGGCTGCCGTCGAGCAGCTCGGGTCCGGTGGCATGGTGATCCTCGTCGACGACGAGGCGCGCGAGGACGAGGGAGATCTCGTCGTCCTGGCAGAGCGCGCGACGCCGGCCGCCATCAATTTCATGGCGACCCACGGCCGGGGGCTGATCTGCCTCGCCCTCGCCGAGGACCAGGTGGACCGCCTCGGACTGCCGCTCATGGCGACCCGGCCCGGCGAGCGCCGGTCGACGGCGTTCACGGTGAGCATCGAGGCGCGCGAGGGCGTCACGACCGGGATCAGCGCTCGCGACCGGGCGCGCACCGTCGCCGCCGCCATCGCGCCGGACGCGTCGCCGCGGGACGTGGTGTCGCCAGGGCACGTGTTCCCGCTGCGGGCGCGCCGCGATGGGGTGTTCGAGCGCGAGGGGCACACCGAGGGCGCGGTCGACCTGGCGCGGCTCGCCGGGGCGCTGCCGGCCGCCGTCATCTGCGAGATCCTGAACGACGACGGGACGATGGCGCGCCGCCGGGACCTCGCGCGCTTCGGGGCGCGGCAGGGGCTGCCGCTCGTCTCCATCGACGACCTCATCCGCCACCGGGTGCGGAGCGAGGACGTCGCCGCGCGCGTCCGGAGCGCCCCGTTCCGGCCCGCAGGCCTGAGCGGCGAGTGGCGGGCGCACACGTACACGCTACGTCGCGAGAGGCAGCTGCTCCTCCTGACGCACGGCGCGCCGGCGCACGCCGGCGACCCCGCCATCGTGTACACCCACCGCGCCGCGCTCGTCTCGGACCTCCTCGGCGACGCCCATCTCTTCGACGCCCTGCGAGACATCGAGGCCGCCGGCGCCGGCGCGGTCGTCTATGTGCCCCCGCCGGCCGAGCCGACATCGGCGGGAGCCGACGTCACCCTGGGGCTCGAGCTCGCCGTGGCCGCGCGCGAGCTCGTGGCGCTCGGGGTTCGCCGGGCGACGCTGCTCGACTCGAGGGCGCCCTGGCCCGACGGGCCGAAGAAGGAGATCGACCTCGAGACGGGCGAGCCTGTGACGCAGCTGGGGGGCCCCGGCGCGCCGCCGCCGCGGCGCGGGCGGGCAGCGATTTCGGGGCATGGCAGCACCTCGTCGGTGATCCAACCCAGCGTGGATGTCTCCGTTGTGAGCTAGAGCGACAAACGGGTTGAAACCACGAGAAAAAGCAAGAATTTCACAGGGAGACGGGGAGGCGGGGAGCGAGAGACGGCAAGAGGGAGAAATTCATTTTTTTTTCTTCCTCCCCGCCTCCCCGCCTCCCTGTGAAAATTCTCCGGGTTTCAACGTGCTCGGTGTTCTAGGCTCTGCCCGATGACCCGCCGCTCCGCTCGATCCATCGGTCGATCTCGAGGGGAAGGACCATGAGCGGGCAGAAGCTCATCCCGGAGCTCGACGTGGCGGATCTCGACGCCTCGCTCGGCTTTTACGTTGGTGTCATCGGCTGCACGCTGCGGTACGAGAGGCCCGAGGAGCGATTTGCCTTCATCGACCTCGAGGGCGCGCAGCTCATGCTGCAGGAGGCGGCGGGGCCGGGCCGCAGGTTCCGCACCGCACCGCTGGAGCATCCTTACGGACGCGGCGTCAATTTTCAGATCGAGGTCTCCGACGTCACGCCGCTGTACGAGCGCGTGCGCGCAGGCGGCTTCCAGATCGTGATCCCCTTCGAGGAGAGGTGGTACCGCGAGGGCGACACGGAGCTCGGCAACCGCCAGTTCGTCGTCGCCGACCCCGACGGCTATCTCCTGAGGTTCTTCACCGACCTGGGCCAGCGCCCTCTGCGCTCTTGATCGCTCTCTCCGCGTGTCAGAAATCCGGCCATGGATCTGTCGCGCGAGCGAAGAGAGATTGCGCTGCGGGGGTCGACGTGGACCAGGAGGAGGCGGACGACATGGCCACACGCCATGGGGTCGTGGCGCCGAACCTGAGCAAGGGCGGCCCTCCGCCCCCGCGCGCTCGAGAGGCCCTCTCCGTCGCCGCCTCCGCCGACCCCCGCCACGCCGGCGTCCCGGCATCGGACGCCTGACGGGCGACCTCGACAGGATTGGCACTGTATAGTAGACAACATGCCATGGCAGATCCTGATTCAATCGGTGTGCCGCCGGATGGGGAGGAGTTCGAGCTCCCCGATCCCATCCCGGCGGAGGGTGTTGATGCTCGATGTCGCACGATCGAGATCGTCAAAGGTCCGCAGCTCGGAGTCCTGGCGGTCATCACCGAGGCGTCTGCGGGAGCGACGCGCACGTGGACCCATGTCGGCCCGGGTTGGGAGCACGCCTGTCAGCTCGCGCGGAGCACCACATGAGCCTCGCGTATCCGGCCGGGCTGCACGTGGATCGGAACTCGCTCGGCCCCGGGCGACTCGAGTCGATGGCCTGGCACGTGGAGCGGCCGCACCTGGCCCCGCGGTGCCTGCCCCTGGCGGGGGTCGACGCCGACGGGCAACGCAGCCTGATCTGGGTGAACCACGACCAGGCTGCGCCGGACGGCGCGATGAAGGAGCGCTGGTTCGCGGTCCCGTCCGAGGTCCCCGCGGTGCGCCTCGAGCTCGACAGGGTGTCGCTCCCGTCCGGGGTCGGGAGCTCCGGCGCGTTCCAGCTCCAGATCCTGGACGCGGTGGGCTCCTCCGTCCTGATGTCGGCGTCGTTCACGCCCACGAGCTCCCCGACGGACTGCATCACGCCATCGCTCGCGGTCACCGCGGGGCTGTCGTACCGCGCGCGGGTCGTCGTTCGCAGCGGCGCGACGCAGGCCACGTTCCTGTGCGGCAGGCTCCGCATTCGCCCGGTGGACGCCACGGGGGTCCTCTACCCCGACTTCTACCGTCTGGACGTGCACCCGGCGCTGCTCCACGGCTCCAGCGAGGCGGGGTACGAAAAGCTCACTGCCTGGCGCAACCCTCGACATCTCCAGATGTCCAACCTGGCGTATTACGCGTTGTCCACCGACGCCGACGTCTTTGACGTCGAGTATTACGACACGGTGAACCGACGAAACGGAAACCGGTCGTATCCGTCCGTCTGGGCCGACGGCGAGCCCATCGATCCGGTGCTCCCCGTGGCGTGGAACTCGACCACGTTCAGCAGGGTGAGCGTTCCGGCCGCACGCAGCGCCGTGCCGCGCAAGATCAGAGTCTATTCTGGTCCTCAGATGGCATCACCGTACACGGCGTCGCTGGTCGCCATCCGTGGCGAGAACATCGGCGTTTTCCCTGGTGGGATCTACGTGCCAGGCGCATCGATCTTCGATGTCACACCTCCCCGGGCTCGCGTGATCATCGCCATCGTCGATTCGAAGGGCGCGGGCGCGTACACCGCGTTCTCTGGCATGACGTCGTGGCAGCTCCAGATGCAACGCAAGGGCCTCGAGTTCATGACCCAAGGCAGCGGTGGGGATGGCCTCGTGCATCTTACCGGGACGGCGACGCCTTCCGTTGCTGCGTGCCGCGCGCTCGCCAGAAAGATTCTGGCGAACCGTCCCGACGAGGTGATTGTCCAGATCGGAAGGAACGACTTCGCCAACCAGAAGACGACGGCCGCGAACTTGGTTCAGTTCAAGGTCGACCTCGCGAACGCGATCAAAGAGGCCGATCCGCGCGTGGTGGTGCGCGCCATGACCTACACGCGCGAGGTGACCGAGAACGACGTCGCCGGCACGTCCTGGGACTCGCAGCGCGATGCGGAGGCTGCGGCGGTCGCCGCGCTCGCTCCGTGGGGCGAGGTGATCCATGCCGATTCCGCGTGGACGGCGGAGGCGGCGGCTGCGCACAACGCGGCGGACACCGTTCATCCCAACGAAAAAGGGCAGGAGAAGATGACGGCGATATGCGCCGGGGACGCCTTCCCGTTCAGCCCGAACCATCTTCCGGGGCTCTTTACCTGGGTCAAAGCCGGGTTTGACCTCCCCGGTGGAGCCGTGACCGGGACGCCCACCGGGTTCGGCTCCGCACCGCCTGCCCTGACCGCTGCCGGCACGTCGACGGTCACTGGCTTGCTGCATGTCGAGATGGTCCTGGGGGGGCCGCGCGGTACCGCGAGGTTCGACTGGAGCGTCCACGGCGGTGGCGTGTGGGCAGAGAATCATGTCCTGGTGCCGTCGAGCGGCGTTGTTGCGCTTGGTACGACCGGGATCACGCTCACGTTCCCTTCTGCCACGTACAGCAACCTGCATTATTGGAGGTTGCCGCTCGGGATTGGCCAGGCCGTTGACCGGAGCGGGAACTCGAGGCACTGGACGATCCAGTTCCCAGGGAGCCCCGCAGCGTTCGAGATCGACGGCCTCAACCACGCACCGGCAATCTCGTTTTCTAACATCCTGCAGCAGTATCGACTGAACGGGATTTCTCTCGCCGCGCCTTATGCCCTGTTCGCCGTGTTCAAGAAGAACTCCACGGCTCTCGGTGCCATTATCGGAAGGACGAGCGCTAGCTCAGGGGCGCTGCTCTACAACAACACGGCCACCTCTTTGGCCTTCAGCGACGGCGCGGTGACCAGACAGGTCGCCGGGTACAACCCGCTCGTGGCGCACGCCGTGGGCGTGATCGTGAATGGGGCCAGCTCAGCGATCCTCATCGACGGCGCTTCGACCACGGTGTCGCTGAACAATGTGACGGTGACCGGGCTTACGCTCGGCGGAGACAGCCAGAGCAGCTTCCCGCATGACGGCACCATCCTGGAGGCGCTCGCGGTCTCCGGCGTCCCCTCGGCGAGCGCGGTCAGGAACCTGTTCCGCCGCTTCCGGCACGAGTACAGCACCCCGTGACGGCGGCGTCTGGCAGACTGTTTGCTCTTTTCCGCGTGGCTCGAGCGTGTCCGCGTGGTCAGCATCTCCGGGCCGCTGCAGACCCGCGCGCAGCAGCACATTGGACGCGCGGAGCTATGGATAGCTGACGGTGATCTCGGCGAGGAAGGTCCTGCCGTTCTGCCGGCTCGTGGCCGAGAGGTAGCTCTCCGCGGCCGGGTAGTCGTACCGCGTGTCCATCGCGTTGTAGATGCCGATCACATAGCGGCTGTGGAAGCGCTGGAGCTCCCCGGACACCGTGAGGTCCGCGACGATCGCGCCCGCGGTCTCGTCGGCCGAGCTGCGGCCGATGCGCCGGGGCGCCTCCAGGTTGATCCGGAGCGCCGCGGCGGCGAGCCGCTCCACCACCGGGACGACGCCGCGAAACGACGCGAGGTGCTCCGGCGCGTTGATCAGCCGCTCGCCGCGCCTGAGCTCGCCGCGCTGGTAGCCGTACGTCGCCGCGAGCATCCAGCCCTGGCGCCACTCGCGGCGGAGCTCGACATCACACCCCGCCACGAACGCGTCTCGACGGCTGTTCACGTAGCGCACCACGCCGGGCACGCCGGGCCTGTCCTGGGCGGAGGTGATCCGGTCCGACAGCTTGCTCGCGTGAACGGCGCCGAGCGCCGTCCAGTCGTCGCCGAGGCGCTGCGAGTACTCGATCTCGGCGGATGCGATGGACTCCGGCTTGAGCACGAGGCCGCGCTCGGGGTCGACGGCGGGCACCTGCGTCTTGCCGTCGGTGTAGAACTGCTCGGAGATGCTCGGGGCGCGGAAGGCGCGCCCGCCCATGATCTTCAGGACCCCTCCCGGCGCGGGCCGGAGGATGACCGCGGCGCGCGGCACGACGATCGGCGCGAACGTGCTGTAGACGTCGAGGCGCGCGCCCCACGAGAGGCGGACCCACGGGGCCGGCGAGCTGTCGAGGATGAGGTAGCCGGCGCCGAAGCGGTACGGCACGGGCTTCGTGTGCGCGCGGCCGTCCGCGAGCACGCTGCTCAGCGTCGCCTCGGAGTGCTCCTGCACCTCGCCGCCGCCGGTGACCCTCAGCCAGGGGAGCGGCGTCCACGCCGCCCTGAGCTCGCCGCCCAGCCAGGTGCCGTGCTGCTGCTCGAAGATCGTCCCCTCCTCGAACGCGTAGGCGCCGTGCCAGACGAAGCGGTTCACGTGGGCGCGCGCCATGAGCTGAAGGTCGGGCGTGAGCCGCGGCTCGAAGCGCACCTCGGCCATCATGTGCGCGTCCTCGTAGCTCGTCCCGAGGTCGTTGAGCCGCGTGCCCACGTAGCCGATCGGGACGAGCTGCTCGCGCGCGTGGTACATCCACTGCGCCGTGAACGGCCCGTACCAGGCGCGCCCGGACGTGCCGCCGGCCCGGAAGGTCTCGGCGCGCTCGGCGATCTGCACGCGCCGGCCCTCGCCGGGATCCCGCAGCGCCACCGGGACGTCGAACCCGTCGGAGCGCGCGCCGGAGACGCTCGCCTGCACGCCCGCGTCCCTGCGGGCGTTGTAGTGGAACCCGGCGCGCGCGTGGCCCACGCCGTCGTAGTAGGTGCCGGCCGCCACGTGCGCGCTCGTGGGCTCGTCGCGCCCGCGCGGGACGAGGTTGACGATGCCCGAGAGCGCGCCCGTGCCGTAGAGCAGCGAGCCAGGGCCGCGGACGACCTCGATGTGATCCACGTCGTGGAGGTCGTCGCGCGCGTCGGAGCCGACGAACGAGGCGTTCAGCACGTTGTCGTTCGTCGAGTGGCCGTCGGAGAGGACGAGGAGCCGGTTGCCGTAGTCGAGCGGCTCGCCGAGCCCGCGGATCCCCGCCGAGTAGACGACGTGATCGTTCGAGAGGTAGATGCCGCGCGTGCCGCGCAGCGCCTCGGCGATGGTCGGGTACCCGAAGGCGCGCAGCTCGTGCTGCTCGATGACGCTGATGGATGCGGGCGCGTCCTCGAGGCGCTCGAGGACGCGCGAGGCCGACGACACCTCCCGGAGCGGCGCCAGCGTGACGTCGCGCAGCTCCGCCTGCTGGCCGGCCGTCACGTCGATCGTCCGCTCGACGGGGGCGAAGCCCCGCAGGCTGACGCGGACGCGGCGCCGGCCCACGGGGACGCCCTGGATCACCGACGGCGTGAAGCCCATGGGGCGGCCGTCGATCTCGACGAGGGCGTCGGGCTCGTCGGCGCGCACGAGGATCGAGCCGGTGAGCGGGCTGAGCGTCGCCGTGATCGGCACCGTCTCGTGCGCGGCGACGGTCAGCGGCTGCGGCGCCGCCTCGAAGCCCGGGCGCGAGAAATGGAGCACGTGGCGGCCCGGCGGCAGATCGAGATCGCACGGGGCGGTGCAGGCGGGCGGGGCGCCGTCGTGATCGACGTGCACCGTGGCCTCGCTCGCGCCGCGCACGTCCACCCGCACGGTGCCGACGATGCGGCGGAGCACGATGAGGACCTCCTTGCTCTGCCCCAGCTTCACCGGGACGTCGTCCACGGCCACGGGCTCGTAGCCCGCGAGCTCGACGAGGATCCGGTAGCGCCCCTCGGACATGGCGAGCCGGCGCGGCGCGGTGCCGCGCGCGCCGAGGTCCTTGCGATCGACGTAGATCCTGGCCCCCGGCGGCGACGTGACGATCTGGAGCACGGCCACGCGCGGCGCGATCCGCTGGAGCGCGGCCTGGAGCTCGGCGACGACCTCCGGGTCGGCCTCGCCCTCGAGCGCGTCGTCGTAGTACCGGTGCGCGTCCGCGAAGCGGCCCAGCTCCTCGTAGGTGAGCGCGATGTTGAAGACGACGTTGCGGTTCGGTACGAGCCGGTTCGACGCGAGGAAGTGCTCGAGGGCCGTCTGGAACTGCCCCTGCTTGTAGAGGTCGCGGCCCAGGTCGAAGTGGAGGTCGGCCTCGTCGGCCTGGCCCTCGCCGTCGGCGCGGGCGGCGGGGGCCTGGAGCAGGGCGCCCGCGAGGAGGGGCACCGCGGCGAGCCTCCACCGGCGAGCGCGCGTGCTCGAGGGCGCTCGACGCATGCCGCTAGCGGTGCTCGCGCAGGCGCGTCGCCTTCGTCGGCGCCGGCTCGCTGCTGGCCGGGTACGGCGACGACGGCGCGAGCACCGCGCGCGGGCGGCCCGCCCTCGCCGAGCCGAGCGGCGCGAGCGCGGCGCCGGCCGTGGCGAACCCGCTCGCCGCGGCGGCCGCCGCTGTGGGCGGCGAGGCGACCTCCGACGGCGAGAGGGACGAAGGCCCGGGATCCTCGCTCGAGGGCGCGGGAGGCTCGTCCTGCGCCGGCGCGACCTGCGAGGCCGCCTCGACGGCGGGCGGCGCGCCCGCGGCCGGCGCCGCGCCGCGCCCGAGCCACGCGGTCGCCGCAATGCCCCCGAGGAGCGCGACGAGCGCCGCCGCCGCGAGGGGCGCGATCAGGCTTCGCCGGCGCCGCCCCTGCGGATCCCCCGAGGCGACGCGCTCGCCCCGTCTGGACGGCGCCGCCGTCGGCGCCAGCGACTCGTCCGGGGGCAACGCGTGCACGGAGGGAGGTCCGGCAGCCGACGTCTGCACGGGCGGCACCGACGGCGAGGCCGCCGCGGTGAGCGTGAGAGGAACGACCGACACCCGCGCGGGCGGCACCGACGGCGAGGCCGTGGCGGTGAGCGTGAGCGGCGCGACGGACACCCGCGCAGGCGGCATCGATGGCGAGGCCGCCGTCGCGAAGGAGGGTGGAGCGACGGACGCCTGCGTGGGCGGCATCGAGGAGGCGCGCTCCTTCGCCTGCTCGCCCAAGCTGTGCCGGGACCCGCGCGTGGGGCCGATCGGCCCGGTCAGGGTCTCGGCTTCCTCGTCGATGGCGCGCGGGCGATCCGGCGGCGGCGGCGCGTCGACGGCCTCGTTCCCCATCGCCCTGCGCAGGATGCGCGCCACCGTCTGGCGCGCGGACTCCGACGCGAGCGGCTCGAGCAGCGTGGCCAGCTCGGCGATCGTCTGGGGACGGCGCGCTGGATCCTTCTCGAGGCACATCAGGATGATCCACTCGAGCGCGAGCGGGATCTCCGGCCGGTGGCTGCGCGGGGGCACGGGCACGTCGGTCACGATGCTCACGAACAGCGCCGAGACGGACTCGGTCTCGAACGGCAGCCGTCCCGTCAGGAGCTGATAGAGCGTCATGCCGAGCGCCCAGATGTCGCTGCGGGCGTCCACCGTCCGGGTGCTGCGGATGTGCTCCGGGGACATGTAGCGGGGAGAGCCGAGCACCACGGCGGATGCGGTCAGCTGGGCGTTCAAGCCGAGCACGCCCTCCTCGGACGCCTTCGAGATGCCGAAGTCGAGCACCTTGATCAGGGTCGAGCCGTCCTTGCGGCTCGCGAGGAAGAGGTTGCCCGGCTTGAGGTCGCGGTGGACGATCCCGAGCGAGTGCGCCTCGGCGAGCGCCTCGCAGGCCTCGATCACGTAGCTGACCGCCTGCTCCACGGGCAGCGGGCCCCGCGATTCGAGCAGCGCCTCCAGATCGATGCCATTCAGGTACTCCATCACGAAATAGGGCAGATCGTCGTCGGTCTGCCCCACATCGATGACGCGGGCGATGTGCTCGCTGGCGATCGCCGCCGCGGCCTGCGCCTCCCGGAAGAAGCGCTCCGTGGCGCCGGGCGTGGTGCGCCCCTCGGGCAGCAGGAACTTCAGCGCGACGCGGTGGCGCAGCGAGATGTGGTGCGCCGCGACGACGATCCCCATGCCGCCGCGGCCGAGCACGCGCTCGACGCGGTACTTGCCGCCGACGACATCCCCGACGCGCGGAATCCTGCGCCATGAAGCCGGTTCCGCCGCGTCCGAGCCTGCGTGGGCCATCGGCCGTCAGTATACACCAGCACCTCTGGGACCCGGCACAATCTCAGCCGTCCGCCGGCGCCGTGTGTGATACGCCCGCTCCCAGCCCCACCCGCGCTGTCGGGCGGCGATCCAGGCGGGGTGTGGCGCCGCGCGCTCGCAGCAGCGGTGGCGCGGCGAGCGGTGGCGGACGCGGCAGGGGGCGCGCGAGCCGGCGGGGCCGGCCGAAATACGCCGAGCGGGCTCCGGCATTGCGCACCGCGTGGTGGTTCGTCTTCCGTGGATGACGCGCATTGCTATGCTGGCCACCGGTCTCTCAGCGAGGTCTCATCGTGAATGAATTCACCGTGATAGGCCCCCTCCTCGGCGGCGCGCTCATCGGCGTGGGGGCGTCTCTCCTGCTGCTCTTCAACGGGAGGGTCGCTGGCGTCAGCGGCATCGTCGGAGGGCTGCTCTTCCGGAAGCCAGGAGATACCGCCTGGCGCGCGGCGTTCGTCGCGGGCCTCCTCGTCGGCGGCCTCGCGCTCGTCGCCGCGCATCCGGTCGCCTTCCCCTCGGCGGGGGGCGGAGGCTCGCTCGGCCTCGTGATCGTGGCGGGGTTGCTCGTCGGCTGGGGCGCGCGGCTCGGCAACGGGTGCACGAGCGGTCATGGAGTCTGCGGCCTCAGCCGTCTGTCGGTCCGGTCGCTCGTCGCCACGCTGACGTTCATCGCGACCGCGGCCATCACGGTGTATGTCAGCCGGCACCTGCTCGGGGGGGCGCGATGAAGCAGGGCGCAGCGGCGTTCCTCGCCGGCTTGCTGTTCGCCGTGGGGCTCGGCGTCTCCGGCATGACCCAGCCGTCCAGGGTCATCGGCTTCCTCGACGTGGCCGGCGGCTGGGACCCGAGCCTCGCGTTCGTGATGGCCGGCGCGGTCTCCGTGCACTTCCTGGCCTACCGCGTCCTTCGCTGGCGGCGGCGCGGGGGCGGCGCCGACGCGGCCGGCCCCGCCCGCGCGCCGCGGTTTCCCCTCCTGGCCGACCGCGCGGACGTCCCGACCCGCGCCGACATCGACGCGCGCCTCGTCGCTGGCGCCGCGCTGTTCGGCGTCGGCTGGGGTCTCGCCGGGTACTGCCCGGGGCCGGCGCTCGTCTCGCTGGCGACCGGATCGCGCGCCGTGCTCGCGTTCGTCGCGGCGATGGCCGCCGGCATGGCGATCGAGCGTCTCGCCTCGGCCAGGGCGAGGGGCGAAACAAGCGAGCAGACGACCGAATGAACGGCAAGTAAAACAACGCTTGTGACGGGCGGAACGGCGCACGACGCGCGTCGCGCCGGACGGAACATCGTGTGTCGCGCCGGGCGCCGAGCGTCACGGGTGCGCCGCGAGCCGAGCGGGATCTGCAGGCCAGAGCAGGCGGCGCGCGTTGTCGCGGTAGATCTTCTGCAGCACGGGCGCGGGCAGGTGCATACCGTAGATCCTCCAGGACCCCTGGCGGCCGTTCGCGGCCTCGGTGTCGAAGTAGTCGTCCTCGGTCTCGAGGAAGCGCGCATAGACCTCGTAGCCCGCCGTCTTGGCGCTCTTGAGGTCGGTGCCGAAGAGCACGCGATCCTGGTAGCGCACGAAGAAGCGGTGCGCCGCGCGCGGCTGCCGGCCCAGCTCGCTGATGCTGGCCGACATGTCGACTTGCAGATTGGGGAAGCGATCGAGCCAGCCCGCGAGCTGCTTCAGGTCTTCGGACGAGCTGGCCATGTGCGCGCCCACGAAGGTGACGTCGGGGTGGCGTTCGATCACGCGGTTGCGCTCCTCGAAGAGCCGCGCGCGGGTTGGAAAGCGCGTCCGGTCTGCGAACGACCAGCTCGGGAACTCGTGCAGCTCGTGCCAGCGCTCGTTCTTCGCGTCCAGCGGGGCGAAGAACGCCGCCGGGTCGGCCACGTGCCAGAGCACGGGCCGGCGGTGGCGCGCGCACGTGCGCCAGACCGGCTCGAGCTCCGGGCTGTCGAGCGCGACGCGCCGGCCCTCGGGCGTGCGCACCGTGAGCCCGAGCTCCTTGAAGATCTTCAATCCCTTGGCCCCGGCCTCGAAGTCGGTCGCGAGCTGCGCGGCCACACGCTCGCCCCAGCCCGGCGCGCCCACGAGCGTGAGGTCGAGGTTGGCATAGGTCAGAAAGCGCCCCGGATAGGCGCGGTCGAAGCGCTCGAGCTCGCGCACCAGGCGCTTGCCCGAGGAGCCATCGAGGTTGACCAGGGTCTCGACGTGGAACGCGTCCATGCGCGCGACCTCGGCCGCCACGTCCACGACACGGTGCAGGTGGGTGTGGACATCGATGGCGGGCACGGCCAGGTGGGTGATCGCGGTGCGCTCGAGCGCCAGAAGCGGTACGGGCTGCCAGTCCGCGAGCCGCAGCGCCCCGATGTCGGCGGGCCGCGACGGCGCCGCGCACGGCGCTGCCGGGCCGTGAGCGCACGCGGCTGGCAGGAGGAGAACGAGCATGAGCGCTGCGATGTCCGCGCTGGACATGAAGCGACCTCTGGACGCGAGCATGACGGAGCATAGCGCGCAGGAGGCGGCTCTCGGCATGATATGCTGCGGAGCGCAGGTGGACGGAAAGGGGGCAACGTGCTTCGACTTCACTCAACGCTTGGCTACGCGGTGCTCATGGTTGCGGCGTGCGGCAACGATGTGTACGAGCCGGGCGCGACGGGTGGTGCTGCCGGCAATGGCGCTGGCGCCACCGGTGGCGCCAGCGGCACCGGCGGATCCGTCGCGAACAGCGGCGAGGGCGGCGCCGTCGGCTCGGCGGAAACGGTCGGCGCCGGCGGCGACCCGGGCGGCAGCGGAGGCAGCGTCGCGGGCGGGGGCATGGACGGTGCGGCCGACCCGTGTGGGGCAGCGTTACCGATCACGTGTGGCGATCGTTTGAATCACAGCACGACGAGCCAGGGGCGCGCGAACGTGTGGACGGCCTACAGCCGGACCGCTCGTGCCGAATCGGGGCGTGAGACGGTCTATGCCTTCTCCTCGACGACCGAGTGCATGGTGGTCGCAAAGCTCGAGAACCTCGCGACGGACCTGGATCTCCTGCTGCTGTCCGCCTGCGACCCCATCCGGTCGAACGAGATGGTTTCCTCGACCCCGCTGGATCTACAGACGGTCGAGACCGTGAGCTGGACGAGCGCGCCAGGCCAGACATCCTACCTGGTGGTGGACGGCTATGCCGGGGCCGAAGGCAGCTACACCCTCTCGGTCGACTGCGCGTGTCGATGATCTGACCGCTCCCATCGCGCCGGTCCTGCCCGTCGCGCGGCGATCCGCGAAGCGCTCCTCGGCTAGCGGGAGGGCGCTCCCCCGGCGGCCGCGTCGGCACGCACCGGCGAGAGGTGCCTCTCTGCGCTCATCTTGCGGATGCAATGGCCGAGGGCAGCCCGAAGGTTCTGCTGGGTGTTGATCTGCGAGAGGTCGAGCCCCAGCGCGACCATCGTCTGGGCGACGTTCGGCTTGATGCCCGCCACGATGCCCTCTGCGCCGAGAAGCCGGATCGCGGTGACGAGCTCGATGAGGTGGCTCGCGACCTGCGTGTCCACCATCTCGACGCCGGTGAGATCCAGGATGGCGAAACGCGCCTGCTTCTCGACGATGCGCCCGAGCAGGCTCTCCATGATATCGGCCGTCCGCACGCTGTCCATGATGCCCACCATCGGGAGCGTGAGCACGCCGCTCCACACCTCGATGATGGGCATCGACAAGGTGCGGATCACCTGCCGCTGGTTCTCGATCTGCTGGAGCTGCGACCGGAGCTCTGCCTCGGCGTTCTTCGCCTCTGTGACGTTGAGCGAGATCCCGAGCACCCCCTCGATGTCGCCTGTGTCTCCCCGGAACGGCACGACCCAGCTCTCCCAGTGATAGCCGTGCACCTCCTCGTAGGAGTGAGTCTGCTCTCCGACGAGCGAACGCCGCACGCTGTCGGTGATCGGGTAGCCTTTGTACAGCTCGAAGACGCTCATCCCGACGAACTGGTTCGGCTCGATGTTGCACTGCCTGAGGCCCTTGCCTTCGCTGAACAGCAGGACTCCCTCCCGGTCGGTCGTCCAGATGCCGATGGACACGTGCTCGGCGAGGTGGTCCAGGACGCGCGCCTTGAGGTTGCTCCGCGGGCTCGCCTCCGGGGTGCGGGTGAGGACGCCACGGAGCGAGCCGTACACCGCGTCGCCCGACGGCGACCGGGTCGCGCTGCACGCGAGCGTCCTGCGGCCGCCGTGCGCGTCGCGGAAGCACACGGCCAGCTGCACGGGATCGCCGGACGCCCGCAGCCGGCCCCAGGCGGCCTCGAACGAGCTGGCATCGGCCTCGTCGTCGACGAGCGATGCGAGCGTTGCCCCCCGCGCCGCGACCGGCCCCAGGGCGCGCTCCAGGGCGCCGCTGATCCGCCGCAGCCGGCCATCCAGCTCTGCCACGAACAGCATGTCGGGACAGGACGAGAAGAACGCCTGGAGCGAGTCTACAGGAGATTCCGGGTCTGCCACATGACCTCCCGCCCTAGGGCCGGCAACATCCCATGGTACTTATCAGAGGCCCATCGCGCATGTGAAGCGCGTTCGAGCGAGCATGCCGCGAGCTCGCCTGCCTCTGTCGGCTGGGGCACCGTATGCTTGTCGCACCTTGAAGGCTTCCCCCTGCCTGCTCCTCACGGCGCTCCTCGCTGGCGCCTGCGGAGGTGGCGAGGCACCTCGCTCGGGTCCCACCATCTCCCGCCGCGGCCAGCGCCGGGGCCGACGCCCGCGGGCTCGGCGTGTGCGGCGTGGCGTCCAAGGGGGGCGCCGGGAGAGGACCGCGCGGGGCCGGTGTCTGCGGTGGACGACGCGGCTAATTCTCCTCGATCTTTTGAATCGCGTGAAAGATCGCCGGGGCCGGCCCCACGCCATAGAAGTCGCGCAACGCGCTCGAAAGCGACCGGACGACCAGCTCGTTGCCGTCCTTCCGACGAACGGTCACACGCAATCGAAGTCACCATAGGACGCAATCTCTTCGGCGAAATCCTCGACGTGCCGGCCAAATTTCCGCGCCTGACGTGCGTATACGGTCACGAGCGTCGCGTGGCTCTCCGCGTTTGTGCGCTTCAAGTACAGTCCAACGATGCCGAGCACCAGAAGCACCATCGCCGCTCCCCAGGCCAGATTGGGATTCACGGTGGCGACAGCCTTGAATGCACCCTGAGTCGGCCCGGCGATGGAAGATCCCGGCGTCCGTCCCGGCGCCGCCTTGGCTCGTGCACCAGGCGCCGCGCGCTCCGAAGCCGGCCTCAACGCGCTGCATCCACGCGCAGGCGCGGACGTGAAGGCCGCGGTGCGCCCACATCGTGCGGCGATCCACGCTCATGACAGCGACAGAAGCGCCGATCCCGGTGTCACGCGATCGATTCAATGAAGTGGTTGACAGCGACCGACCTCTTCTGATTTAGGACATCGGGGGCATCGTTCACATAGGGAGGGCGGGACGTGCTATTGAAAATTGACACGGCGCTGCGGACGGACGCCGGCGCGGTGGCCGCCGATGACGGCTATGATGCCGTGATCGTGGGCTCCGGGATCGCCGGCGCGATCGTGGCCAACGAGCTAAGCCGAGCAGGAAAGCGGGTGCTGCTGCTGGAGGCGGGGGCGGGGACGAACCGGTCGATCTCCGGCTATGAGTCCTATCTTGCCAACTTCTTCGCGGCGTCGTCGAAGGACAACCAGGCGCCGTTCCCCGAGAACCCGAACGCGCGGATGCCGCGCAGCCCGGAGCTCCGCAAGCTCCAGCCCGGCGAGACCGACGCGGCTCCCTACGTCGTGCAATCAGGCCCCTACGTCACCGACACCAACTACACGCGCGTGTTCGGCGGGACGACCATGCACTGGGAGGCGAAGACCCCCCGCATGCTGCCGGACGACTTCAAGGTCCGCACGCTGTTCGGACAGGGCATCGACTGGCCGCTGAGCTACGAGGACATCGAGCCCGACTACCAGGTGGCCGAGCGCGAGGTCGGCGTCTCCGCCGACGTCGGGGAGCAGACGTACCTGGGGCTCCGCTTCCCCGAAGGCTACGTGTACCCGATGAAGGGCCTGCCGCTGTCCTACCTCGATCAGCGGGTCGGCAAGGGCATCGACGGCACCGAGGTCAAGCTGCACGACCAGGCGTATTCCATCCGGATCCGCGCGTACCCGCAGGCCCGCAACGGAGTTCCCAACCCCGCCTACGACGGCGGCAAGGGCTACGTGCCGGTGGGCGCCGTCAACACCCATCAGGTGGAGGAGGGGGAGCGCTGCCAGGGCAACACCAACTGCGTGCCGCTCTGCCCGGTGCAGGCGCGGTATCACGCCGGCAAGACGCTGGCGAAGGCGCTCGAGACAGGGCGGGTCGACCTGATGGTCCAGGCGGTCGCCTCGAAGGTGGTGATCGATCCCGAGAGCGGGCGCGTCACCGCGCTGGAGGTCAAGGTCTACAAGGACCCGCAGTCGTCAGAGCACGAGACGGTGACCGTCAAGGGCAAGATCTTCGTGCTCGCCGCCGGCGCCATCGAGACGCCGCGGCTCCTGCTGGCCTCCGGCGTCAGGAGCAGCAGCGGGCTGATGGGCCGCAACCTGATGGACCACTCCTACCTGCTGAGCTGGGGGCTGATGCCCGAGGTCTGCGGGACCACGCGCGGCACGAGCTGCACCGGCGGCATCATCGACCTGCGCACGGGGCCATTCCGGCGGAGTCAGGCGGCCTTCAGCGTGGACATCCACAACGACGGCTGGGGGTGGGCGACGGGCTCGCCCTTCACGGATCTGGCCGAGCTCGTGGACCAGCACAACCACTTCGGGGACGAGCTGCGCCGCGGGCTCGTCGACCGCATCTCGCGCCAGCTCCTGTTCGCGTTCATGCTCGAGGTGCTGCCGAGCGAGAGCAACCGCGTCACCGTCGATCCGCGCTACACCGACCGCCTCGGCAACATGCGCCCGGTGGTCTCCTTCACGGTGCCGGAGTACACCATGCGCGGCGCCGCCTACGCGCGGCAGTTCGCGAGGACCATGTTCGCGCGCCTGGGCGTCGTGGATTTCTCCCGGTACGACCCCGGCGACTACGGCTATGTCGCCTACGAGGGCGAGGGCTACGCCATCCGGGGGGGCAACCACCTGGCCGGCACACACATCATGGGTTCGGACAAGCGCACTTCGGTCGTCGACACCGACCAGCGCTCCTGGGATCATGAAAACCTCTACCTGGTCGGCGCCGGCAGCATGCCTTCGGTCGGCACCGCCAACGTGACCCTCACCCTCGCCGCGCTCTGCTACCGGAGCACGCGCGCGATGCTCAAGCAGCTCCACTGACGCGAGGTCCGCCCATGATCAACTCCAGACGATCCGAACCTCCCGCGCCGCGCAACAAGATCGAGACCCTCACCGAGCTGCACCATTACCTGGAGCACGCGCTCCAGCTGGAGCACGCCACGATCCCGCCGTACCTCGCGGCGCTCTACTCGATCAAGCCGGGGACCAACCCGGATGCCGTCCACATCCTGCGCGTGGTGGCGGTGGAGGAGATGCTCCACCTGACCCTCGCGGCGAACCTGCTGAACGCCGTCAAGGGCGCGCCCGATCTGACGGTCAAGGGCTTCGTGCCCAGCTACCCCGCCTACCTGCCGGACGGCGAGACCGACTTCCAGGTCCACATCGCCCCCTTTGGCATCGAGGCCATCGAGACCTTCAAGAAGATCGAGCGGCCGAAGAAGGCAGGCGGGCGGCTCGTCCGCAAGGCCGCCCCGGCGGGCGCGACGGTGCTGGGCGCGCACCCCGAGGACTCCGAGATGCAGTACTACAGCATCGGCGAGTTCTACGCCGCCATCGAGGACGGCCTCGTGCGCCTGGAGGCGGAGGCGCAGGCTCGGGGCGAGACGATCTTCGTCGGCGATCGCGGGCGGCAGATCACCCCGGAGTACTACTATTCCGGCGGCGGCGAGCTGCTGCCCGTGGTCGATCTGGCGAGCGCGCGCCGGGCCATCCGCCTTATCATGGAGCAGGGCGAGGGCACCGAGTCCAGCATCTACGACCGGGAAAAGGAGCTGTCGCACTATTACCGCTTCGAACAGCTCACCCAGGGACGCTACTACCAGCCAGGGGACCAGCCGGGCCAGCCGACCGGGCCGGCGTTCACCGTCGACTGGAAGGGCGCGTATCCCATCAAGACGGACGTCAAGCTGGCCGAGCTGCCGGCCGGCTCCGAGCTGCACGACATGGCGGTGGCCTTCAACCGCGCTTACGCGAAGTTCCTCGAGACCCTGACGCGGGCCTACAACGGCGAGCCGGCGCTGCTGATGAGCGCCGTGCCGCAGATGTTCGAGTTCCGCAACCTGATCACCCAGCTGATCCGCAACCCGCTGCCAAACAGCGAGTTCACCGCCGCGCCGACCTTCGAGCTCTACCCGGACGCGGACGCCCCTGCCGCGGTCTCCGGCGCGAGCGCGGCGTCGAGCCGCCTCGATCGATTCCTCGCCTTCTCCGCGGAGGTGACCGCCTTTGCCGTCTTCGATCTGCATGGGACAGGGCAGGCCGAGGCGTATCTGAAGTCCGCCGATGATGTCGTCGGCGCCGGCGTTGTGGACGAGCTGCTCGCGATCCACGGCGGGGCGGGGCAGGGGAGCGACCGCCAGGCGCGTGACGCCTTCCTGCGCCGGGAGATCTTCGGCCACGAGAAGCTCGGGCCCATCGCCCGCAACATCATCAAGATGTGGTATTCGGGCGTCTGGTACGAGCTGCCCACCGCCTGGACCGAGGCCTACGGTCCCGCGCCGAAGGACGTGACGTTCGTCGTCTCGCCGTCCTCGTACGTGGAGGGGCTCCTGTGGACGGCGATCGGCGGTCACCCCGCCGGAGCCAAGCCGCAGGGGTTCGGGTCGTGGGCCGATCCGCCGCGCATCCCGTCCTCCGAGGACACGCCGGCGCGCCGGTCGCTGCCTGTCGTCGGCGATCGATAGCGCGCCGCGGGGGGGGCAACGTGGTGTCGGGAGGGATCGGCCGAGTGCGAGGCCGACCGAGGGCCCGTCGGCGAATTCGAGGGTTGCGTCGAGCCGGTTCGGTAGGCGATAGAAGTCCCGGAGGAGGAGCGCATGGTCGGGATGGGGAGGGAGATCTGCGGCGACCTGAGGATCGCCGAAGAGCGCGAGTGGCTCGTCACCAACGGCATCGGCGGCTATGGCTCCGGGACGGTGGCCGGCTCGCTCACGCGCGGCTACCACGGGCTGCTCGTCGCCGCCCTGCGGCCGCCCGTCGATCGGCGGCTGATGCTCGTCAAGCTCGACGAGACCGTCACCTACCGCGACGCGGCCTGGGACCTCGCGACCAACCGCTGGGCGAGCGGCGCCGTCGCGCCGAGCGGCTTCGTCAACATCGAGCACTTCGCGCTCGAGGGCTCGATCCCTTGCTGGCGCTACGCCTGCGCCGACGCGCTGCTCGAGAAGCGCGTCTGGATGGAGCACGGCAAGAACACCACCTACGTCGCCTACACCGCGCTCCAGGCCCGCGAGCCGTTGCGCCTCACCGCGCGCGCCATCGCCAACAACCGCGTCTTCCACAACACAGGCACCGTCGCGTGGCCGGCCGAGGTCAGCGCCGCTTCGGGCGGCGTCCGCGTCGTCACGGCCGGCGACGCGCTGCCGCTGTTCCTCAAGCTGGAAGGCGGCGCGGCCACCCCCGCGACGGAGCTCTACCGCGGCTTCGCGCTCCCGGCCGAGACGGCGCGCGGGCTCCTCGACCGCGACGACCACCTCCACGTCGCGACCTTCGAGGCGACCCTCCTGCCGGGCGAGACGGTGGTGTTCCTCGCCGCCGCCGGAGACGGCACCACCGCTGTCGATCGGGAGGCCCTCCCGCGCCGCCGCGCGCGCGATCGGTCCCTCCTCTCGGCGTGGAGCGGGGCGCGGCCGTCGGGCGCGGCCGCCGCCCCCGGCTGGGTCTCGCAGCTCGTCCTCGCCGCCGACCAGTTCGTCGTGGACCGCGCGCTGACCCCCGGCGGCACCCCCGGCAAGAGCGTCATCGCCGGTTATCCCTGGTTCGAGGACTGGGGCCGCGACACGATGATCAGCCTCCCCGGGCTCGCGCTCTCGACGGGACAGGCGAGCATCGCCGCGCCGATCCTCCGCACGTTCGCCGCCTTCGTGGATCAGGGGATGTTGCCCAACCGGTTCCCCGACGGCGCCGCGCACCCCGAATACAACACGATGGATGCCACGCTCTGGTACTTCCAGGCCATCCGCGCCTGTCACGAGGCGACAGGCGACGACGGGCTCCTGCGCGATCTGTTCCCGGTGCTGCGGGGCATCGTCGACTGGCATATCCGGGGCACGCGTTATGGGATCCAGGTTGACCCGGGCGACGGCCTGCTCCGCGGCGGACAGGACGGCGTCCAGCTCACCTGGATGGATGCCAAGGTCGGCGATCGCGTGATCACGCCGCGCATCGGCAAGCCGGTCGAGATCAACGCCCTCTGGTACAACGCGCTGCGGGCGATGGTCGCCTTCGCCGCCCGCCTCGGCGAGCCCGCCGAGCCGTATCAGGGGATGGCGGCGAGGGCCCTGGCGTCCTTCGAGCGCTTCTGGAACGAAGCTGCGGGCTATTGCTATGACGTCCTCGACGGGCCCGCCGGCGCCGAGGCGGCGCTCCGGCCGAACCAGATATTCGCCGTGTCGCTCCCGGAGAGCACACTCTCCCCCGAGCGACAGCGCGCCGTTGTCGACGCGTGCGCGCGGGCGCTCCTGACCTCGTATGGGCTGCGCTCGCTCGCCCCGTCGGATCCAGCGTATCAGGGGGTCTACGGCGGCGATCAGGAGCGCCGCGACGCCGCCTACCACCAGGGCATGGTCTGGGCCTGGCTCATCGGTCCGTTCATCGAGGCGCACCTCCGCGTTTATGGCGATCGCGACGCAGCCCGCCGGCTGCTCGCGCCGATGGGCGACCACATCAACGCCGCCGGCCTCGGCTCGATCAGCGAGATCTTCGATGGTGACGCCCCCTTCGCGCCGCGCGGCTGCATCGCCCAGGCGTGGAGCGTCAGCGAGGTGCTCCGCGCCTTCACGCTCCTCGACCAGGCGGCGTTGCCCGGAGCTCTATCCCCGTGAGATCCTGATCATCACTCGCCCTTGCAGACGTCGGCACAGGTGCCCGTCGCATCACTGCACGCGAAGGACGCGCAGTCCGAATCGGCGGAGCAGGGCGCGCCGGCGGCGCCGAGCGGCGCGCACGAATCGCCCTCGCACGCCGTGCCGGCCGCGCAGTCCTCGTCCGACGCACATGGGCCGCCCGCCTGCTCGCGCGCCTGGCACGTCCCGTCCTGGCTACAGCGAAGCTCCTCCTGGCAGTCGAGGCTTCCCTTGCACGATTCGCCCATGGCGAGCCGTGGCGCGCACGCCCCCGCGTCGGGCGGTGAGGGCTGGTCGCACCGGAGCGCCTCGTCGCAGTCGAACCTCGACGAGCATGGCTCTCCGGCCGCCGCCCTCGCTTTGCACGCCGACGTCGACTGCCCGCTCGCGTCGATGGTGCGCACGCAACGGTCCCGGGCGCAGTCCCAGTCGTTGCCGCACGTCCCGCCCTCCGGTACGGCGCCGTCCCACGCATCGCGGCAGGACGGCGTGAACTCGGCGTCCACCCCCAGAAGCACGCCCAGTACTTCAAGTTCGGCACAGGGGGCGGCGTCCACCTCGGCGAGGCACGCCTCCGCCTTCTCCGGGACGAAGGTGCCCTTCACCTCGCCTCCGTTGCTGACGGCAAGGAGGATCGCCTCGAGCTGCGAGGCGCACGCGTCGGCGGAGCTCGCGTCCAGGCCATGCGCGGCCCGGGTCGCCGCGTCGCAGCACGTGAACGTGCGGTCGCAGAGGGCCTTTGCATAGCTGGAGAGGAAATCGCTGCCTGTCGGCGCCCGCGCCTCGCCGTCCCCGCATCCTGGCACGGCGGACATCGCGACCGCGACGGTCGATAGGAGCGTCGCGAGCAAGACCGATCGATGCTTGCGCATGAAGAACCTCCTTGGCCCGATCGTAAAGGGATCGCCGGAGCCAGGCCAGCATGAGTCCCATGACGAGCGCGGGAATCGTCTCGCCGGCGGGAGGTCGAGATAGTTGGCTGTTCGGGAGCGATCCTGGAGATCGAGTACACGAGACCGAGCTGAGCCGGCGCCGGGCGAGCGCGTCTGTTGCGCCCCTTCAGTCGTCGTCCGCTCCTCCGGGCTGATCGCCACCGCGCGCGGGCGAAAGAGGCCCGTCGCGGAGCTCTTCCAGCACCTCCGCGAGGCTCGACGCGACGTCGGCGAGCGCCGCGTTCACCCGGTCCGCGTGTGTCCTGAAGCTCAGGATGCACATCCGCAGCAGGAACCGCCCCCCGGCCACCACCCCCGTGAGAAGCACCCGCTGCTTCGCGTTCACCCGCGCGAGGAGGCGCCGGTTCAGCGCGTCGAGCGCCGGCCCGTCGTCGACGCCGGGCGGGCGCGCCCTGAAGGCGAGGAGCGACAGCTCGGGCTCCGCCACGACCTCGATGTGCGCCATCTGCCGGAGCGCGTCGGCGGCGCCGCGCGCGAGCGTGAGCTTCTCGTCGAGCTCGGCCCGGAAGACGGAGGCCCCATGCATCTTCAGCGGCAGCCACACGCGCAGCCCGCGCGCGTCGCGCGACAGCTCGGGGCTGATCGCGCAGAAGTCCACGAGATCGTCCTCTGCCTGCATCGGCGGCATGTACGACGCGGAGAGCGCGTGCGCGCGCCGCAGCGCCTCGCGATCGCGCACCGCGAGGCAGCCCGTCCCGTACGGCAAAAAGAGGCTCTTGTGCGGGTCCAGCGTCACCGAATCGGCGCGCTCGATCCCCCGCATCGCCGCGCGCCCTCGCTCGGTGAGCGCGAAGAATCCGCCGTACGCCGCGTCGACGTGCAGCCAGAGGCGCTCGGCCTCGGCGAGGCCGGCGAGGGCGGGCAGATCGTCGATCGCGCCGGTGCCCGTCGTGCCCGCGGAGGCGACGAGGAGGAAAGGCGAGAGCCCGCGCGCCCGGTCGCGCGCGACCGCCTCCGCCGCCGCGTCGGGCCGCATGCGAAAGCGCCCGTCCACCGGGATCTCGCGCACGGCCTCCGGCGGAAAGCCGGCGAGGAGCGCGGCCTTCGTCACCGAGTGGTGCGCTTCCTCCGAGGCATAGAGGGTCCCTCGCAGGAAGTCCGGCGGGAGGCGCTCGCGGCGCGCGGTGATCACCGCGACGAGGTTCGCGAGCGAGCCGCCCGTCGTGAGGATCCCCCCGGAGCCCTCGGGCAGGCCGAGCATGGCGCAGAACCAGGCGATGACGTTCGCCTCGATCTGCACGAGCAAGGGGGCGGCCTGGAAGACGCCCACATACCTGTTCACCGCGTCCGCGATCAGATCGGCCACGGCCGCGTGAAAGAGCCCGCCGCCCGGGATGTACCCCATGTAACCGGGGGACGCCGTGTTCAGGCTCATCGGGATGAGCTTGCCGAAGAGCTTCCGGAGGAGCTTTTCATAAGGCACGCCGCGCTCCGGCAGCGGCTCGCGGAGCGAGCGCGCGACCCGCTTGCCTCCCCGCGTCGCGTGCATCGGCTGCTCCGGCAGGGTCTCGATGTGCTGGACGATGCGGTCCATCGCGAGCTCGACCATCTCGCGCATGGCGTCGCCCGGCAGCTCGAGCGGGTGGGGGCCTGACGGCGGGCGTTTCGGGCGGGCCAACGCGCGCCATCCTACGTCATCGCGCGCTCCACGGCGGGCGGCGTTCGGGGCGAAGACGTCGCGAAAACGTCCGGCGAGACGAGCCGGCTCGTCAGGAGGGCGCCGGCCCGCGATCGACGCCCGAGCTGGGCCCTCCGCGAGCTCGCCGGAGCGTCACGCGCGTCCGTACCCTCGTTGTCCATGAACCACCACGGCGCGCATCTCGCGCTCGGCGTCTTGCTCCTTGATGGTCTCGCGCTTGTCGTGGCTCTTCTTCCCCCGTGCCAGCGCGATCTCGACCTTGGCCAGGCCGCTCTTGAAGTAGAGCCGGGTCGCGACGGCGGTCATCCCCTCGCGGGCGATCGAGAGGTCGATGCGCTCGATCTCGCGCCGGTGGAGGAGCAGCTTGCGCGCGCCCTTCGGCACGTGGCCGAAGGCGGCGCTGGCCATCGCGGCGATGCTCACGCCCTGCAAGAACACCTCGCCCCGGAGGACCGTGCAGAACGAGTCGGTCAAGTCGGCCTTGCCGGCGCGAAGCATCTTCACCTCGCTCCCCTTGAGGACGATGCCCGCTTCGAACCGGTCGCCGAGGTCGTAATTGAAGCCTGCGCGCTTGTTGCGCGCGATCAGCGTCTCGCCAGGCCTGGCCTTTTCCTTCGGCACGACGGCATCTTAGCACGACACCGCCCGCGCCCCGGCGACCACGGTTCCCGCCGGCCTCTGTCAATCGCAGCGGCAGTAGAGGCACCCAGGGTGGTGCGGACCGGTTCCGCAATATCCAGCCCACCCGGTATTGCTGCACGTGCAGGGGTCATGAGGGCGGAGACAGTTGTCCAGCTTGCACGACTGGTCTGGCGCTTCGAACGGCGAATCGATGCTCGAGGTGTCCGCCGATGCGCCGTTCGCCCGAGCTTCGGCGGATGCCAGATTGTTCGTCGCAGGCTCCTCCACGTGTGCTGCGCGGCCCGCGGCGCCAATCCCTGTCGAGGAGAGAAGCGCCACAATCGAGATGATCCATCGCGTGTTCATGGTCAGATCTCCTGTGCACGGCGTTTGTCGCTCATCGGTGCGCGCGATGGGAAACGTTGATAAACGCCGCGTTTCAGCGACGAGCGCGCCTCATCGACGCTGAACAAGTTGAGCGATGGCCCCCTGGTCGCAAGTGGCCGCGCGAGCGCGGAGGGCGTCCGAGGGCGGAGCGAGAGGGCAAAAGGGCTCCGCCGGGAAGACAGGGAGGATCCACGCGGACGATGGGTCGCGAACTGGCGATGCCACAGCGCAGCCGGGCCTGTTCACTCACCCTTCGATGCCCAGCGCGGCGAAGCGCCGGGCGAACGAGAGGCCCGACGGGAGCAGCGGGCGGGCCTCGGCGAAGGCCGCGCGCGCATCGGCCTCCCGGCCGGCGCGGCGGGCGGCGCGCGCCAGGAAGTAGAGCGCCTCGAGCCGCTCGATCGGGAGCAGGCCGCGCGACCGCGCGAGCGTCTCCTCCCAGCTCGCGCCGCCGGGCGCGCCGATCGCGAGCGCCACGGCGTCCAGCAAGGCCTGCGCGTTCGGCGCCGCCGGGCCGGGCGGGCAGCTCGCGCGGATCCACGCGACCGCCGCCGCGGCCTCGGCGTCCTCGCCGCGCGCGGCGTGGAGCCGGGCGAGCATCAGCGAGAGCTCGACCACCGGGCGCTCCATGAAGCGCTCCTCGAGCGCGCGGCCCCGGCGGGCCAGATCGAGCGCCTCGTCGTCGCTCCCGTTCCAGAAGAGCTGCTCGGCGAGGTTGCCGGTGGCCGCGCGCTCGGGCCACGGGTTGCCCACCTCGCGCGCCAGATCGACCGCGCGCCGGAGATCGTCGATCGCGCGGTCCAGCGCCTCCATCGCGGTCCACAGGAAGAACCGGTTGCAGTACGCGACGCAGAGGTGGACGCTGTCCTTCGCCCCGGCCGCGAGCGCGATCACCTCGTCGAAGCGGGCCTCGGCCTCCGCGAGCCGACCGGCCACCACCAGCGCGCACGCGAGCAGGAGGAGCGCGACGACGCGCGCCTCGTAGTCTCCGTCCGCCTCGGCCATCGCCGCGCCGCGGCCGAGCTGCTCGACCGCCTCGGGCACGCGCGCGTGGCGCCAGGAGCAGCGCCCCTCGGCCACCAGGAAGCGGCGCGAGAGCCGGCGGTCGCCGAGGCGCGCGACGATCGGCCGCGCCTCCTCGACGCGCGCCGCCGAGCCGGCGAAGTCGTTGTCCCAATCGAGCGCCGCGGCCTCCTCGAGCAGGGCCTCGCAGAGCAGCGCCTCGGCGCCCATCGCGCGCGCGGAGGCGGCCGCCGCGGCGAGGTCCTCGAGCGCCTCGCGCGTGCGCGAGATCGGGTAGCGCGCCGCGCCCCGCAGCGTGAGCGCGCGCGCCCTGACCAGGCCGCCCGAGCCGCCGAGCGCCTCGCCGGGCACACCTCCCGGTGCTTCTCCTGGCGCCTCGCGCGCGTCGATCACGTCGATCACGTCGATCGCCTCGATCGCGCGCGTGGCATGAGCGTCCGCGGCCACGTGCTCGTGCGCCGCGAGCGCGGCCTCGGCGAGCCGGATCGAGGCCGCCGCGGCCTCCGCGCGCGCGCCCACCGCAGCGGCGTGCAGGGCGAGGCGCTCGAGCGCGTCCACGCCTCGATCCCGCGCGTCCCGCCACACCTCGAGCGCGGCCTGGTGGACGCGATCCCGGTGCGACGGGTCGAGCATCCCGTAGAGCGCGTCGCGGAGCGCGGCGCTCCGGAAGGCGAACCGATCGGGCGGGCGCTGCTCGAGCAGGCCGTGGTCGCGGAGCGCGCGCAGGCCGGCGCGCGCGTCGACGGGCGTGGTCGCGCCGCCGCCGCGCTCGAGCGCGCGCTGGACGCGCTCGACCTCGGCGGCGCTGAAGGTGACGCCGAGGACCGCGCACAGCCGGGCGCACGCCGAGATCTCCCGCGGCAGGAGGTCGAGCTGGCGGGTGGCGAGCCACTGCCACGCGGGGGAGGGCGGGATGCGGTCGAGCGCCGCGGTGGCGAGGTAGAAGCTGCCCGTCCGCGCGCGGCGCACCATGCCGGCCTCCTTGAGCGCGGCCGCGAGCTCCACGAGCGCCGCCGGGTTGCCGCCGGCCCACCCGTGGAGCCGCTCGAGCGCGGCCGCGGGCGGGTACTCCGCGGGCGCGAGGAGCGCGGCGGCGAGCCGGACGCCGGCGGCCGCGTCGAGCGGGGCCAGGGTGAGCGCGTCGCTCCGGGCGGCGCGCGCGCCGAACCCCCGGCGCGCGGCGGCGAGCCGCGGATCCGCGGCGACGAGCACCCAGCAGAGCCCGCGCTCGCCGTCCAGGGTGGCGACCTCGAGCGCGTCGAGGAGGCCGTCGGGCGCCCAGTGCGCGTCGTCGAGGACGACCGCGATCGGCCCGCCGCGCGCCCGCGCGCGCAGCGCGGCGGCGAGCGCGCGCGGGCCGTGCTCGTCGCCCGGCGGCGCCCCGGCGAGCGCCTGGCGCAGGAGCTCTTGCAGCGGCCGCGCCGGGTCCCCCGCAGCGGGCGGCTCCGCGGCGGCGGCGATCACCGCCGCGTCCGGCCGGAGCCGGCGCACCAGCGCGGCCGTCTCGGCGAGGAGGCGGGACTTGCCGAGGCCGCGCTCGCCGAGGAGCGTGAACAGCCCCGGCGCGCCACGCGCGAAGCAGGCGCCGGCGCTGCCTGCGAGCGCCTCGAGGACGTCGTCGCGGCCGACGAGGACGAGCGGCGGTCCCGCGCGCGGCCGCAGGAGGTCCGCGCCCGCGCCGGCGCGGGCCGGCGGGAGCGCGCGGGCGGCTGCCTCGGTGAGCACCACGGGATCCCCCGCGCCCGCCGGGATCCAGGTCTCGGGCTGCTCCACCGCCGCGCCGTAGACGGCGGGCGGGCCGTCGCTGCGCGGGCGGCTGCGGAGCGGGGCGAGGTGGACCGCGGCGCGCGCCTCCCCGCCGCGGGTGAGGTCCTCGGCGGCGGCGAGCGCGGCCGCGAGCGGCGCCTCGACGTCGGCGCCCGAGAAGACCGCGACGAAGCGCCGACCGCGGCGCCGCGCCACGAAGCCCGCGCGCCGCGCCACGGCGGCGCTCACCTGCGCGGCGTCGGCGGTGGTCTCGACGGCGACGAGCGCCATCAGCCGGCGGCCCTCCGAGATGAGCGCCGCGGCCGGCGCCTTCGCTGTGGCCGAGGCGGGCATCTCGGCCAGCGCGGGCGCGGCAGCGGCCACGGGCGCGGCAGCGGCCACGGGCGCGGCAGCGGCCACGGACGCGGCGCCCGGCGCGGGGCGGCGCGCATCGCCCAGCCCGCGCAGGCACGCGGCTTCCAGCGCACGCCGGAGGGCGTCTGCGCTCGGCGGGCGCTCGGCCGGATCCTTGGCCAGGCAGGCGAGGACGAGCGCCTGCACCGCGTCGGGGACGCCCGCCTCCTCCGGCAGGCGCGGCGGGCGCAGGTGGAGGTGGCCGTGCTCGATCGCGCTGCGATCGCCGACGAAGGGCGGCTTCAGCGCGAGGAGCTCGTGGAGGATCACGCCGAACGCATAGAGATCCGTCCGCGCGTCCGCCGCCGCCTCGCCGCGGATCTGCTCGGGTGCCATGTACTCGGGCGTCCCCACCGCGAAGCCCGCGCCGGTCCATTCGGCGCCGGCCCACGCCGCGCCGTCGCCCGTCGCGGAGGCGGCGCCGCCGCCGAGCGCGCAGGCCCGGCCGAAGTCGAGCAGCGTCGCGCGCACGGCGGGCCCGGTCGCGTCGATCGCCACGTTGTCCGGCGTGAGATCGCGGTGCACGACGCCGCGCGCGTGGACGGCGGCGAGCGCCTCGAGCACCGCCGCGGCCACGGCGGGCGCGCCGTCGGGGTCGGCCGCCGGGCCTGGGCGCGCTGCGCGCTCCTCGATCCATCGGGCGAGCGTCGGCGCCCGCACCCGCTCCATCGCGAGGTACGGCCGCCCGTCGTCGAGCTGCCCGCGCGCGTGGAGCGCGGGCGCGGGCGGCGCGCCGGCGCGCGACATCGCCGCTGCCTCCCGCGCGAAGCGCGCCCGCGCGAGCTCGGTGCTGGCGCGCGCCACCTTGATGGCGGCGGCCGCGCCGTCGCCGTGGCGCGTCGCCTCCCAGACCACCGAGAACCCGCCGCGGCCGAGCTCGCCGCCCACGGCGAAGTCCTCGATGCGCGACGGCGCCCCGGCGCTCGCCTCCGTGACCGCGGCCGCGGGCGCCGTGAAGCCGTCGCGGGGACACGGGCGCGAGGCGGACACCCGGATGTGGCAACGTGGGCAGCGAGGCAAAGGACCTCTCGAGCGGCGGCGTCCAGCGCGGCGAGGGGCGAGGGGCGAGGGGCGGCGAGCGATGAGATGAGCAGGAGAAGCGGAGTCCGGAGCGCGCCCGGCGGTGCTCCGCGCGCCCCGGCCGCGGCCCGCATGCTACGCTGTCTCTCTTGTGAAGTGCGACGCCGCCGAGCCTGTGCCGATCACCACGGTCGTGGCGCGGGGGTGCTCCTCCGGGGACCGGCGCGCGCTCTCGCCGGGGGATCGCGTCGGCGGCTACATCGTCGTGTCGTTGCTCGGCCACGGCGGCGCGGGCGCTGTGTATCGCGTGGTCCCGGCGGAGGGTGGCGGCGCCGCGCGCGCGCTCAAGGTGCTCCACGCCGATCTCGTCTCCAGCCGCGAGGCGGCGCTCCGCTTCGCGCGCGAGGTGCGCGCGATCGGCCGCATCCGGCACCCCAACGTCGTCGCCGTCCACGACGTCGGCGAGCTCCCGGACGGGAACCCGTACTTCGCGATGGATCTGCTCGACGGCGTGGACCTCCGGTCGCACCTCGCGGCCGCCGGGCGCCTGTCGCTCGACGAGACGCTCTCGATCCTCGAGCCGCTCGCGGCCGCGCTCTCGGCGGCGCACGCGCAGGCGATCGTGCACCGCGACATCAAGCCCTCGAACGTGTTCCTCGCGGACGAAGGCGGCGCGCGTCGCGTCGTGCTCCTCGACTTCGGCGTGGCCAAGCTGCTCGACGAGCCGGGCCCGGGGATCACCGGCTCGCGGCAGATGGTCGGGACGCCGGCGTTCATGGCGCCCGAGCAGATCCGCGGCCTGCCGACGGATCAGCGCACCGACGTCTACGCGCTCGGCGCGCTCCTCTACGCCCTGCTCACCGGCGAGCCGCCCTTCCCGGCGAAGTCGACGCTGCTCCCGCAGCTGCACCTCCACGCCCGCCCGGCGCGCCCGAGCGCGCGCGCGCCGGTCGCGCCCGCGATCGACGAGGTGCTGCTGCGGGCGCTCAGCAAGGACCCGGGGCGGCGCCAGCAGGGCGCGGCGGCGCTGCTCGCCGAGCTCCGGGACGCGGCGGGCCGCGCAGGCCTCCCGTCCGGCGCCGAGCGGCTCGCGATCGCCCTCCACGTCGAGGCGCGCGCCGACGCGGCGGCGCTGGAGGACGCGGATCCGGGCCTGCTCGACGACCTGGAGACGATCCTCCCCGCCGCCCAGGCGTGCCTCGCCGAGCACGGCTTCCGCGCCGCGGTCGAGGCCGGCCACGCCGCGCTCTACGTCGCCGAGCCGGGCGCGCTCCCCGGCGGCGATCGCGCCGCGCGGCGGTCGGCGATCGACGCGGCGCGCGCGCTCCTCGGCGCGCTCGAGGCGCGGTCCGCGCGCGATCCGCGGGTGCATGTCGCGCTGTGCCTTCACGCCGCCCCGGCGCGCTTCGACGGCGCCGCGCCGGCAGGGGGGCCGCTGCTCGACGTCGCGGCGTGGCTCCCGGACGGCCTGCCCGCCGGCCTCTTCGCGACGCCGGCGCTGCTCGACGGGCTCGGGATCGAGGCGGCGCCGGCCGGGGCCGTGGCGCGGCTCTACGCGCGCGCCCTCCCCGCGGTCACCAACTCCCGGTGATGGGGACGTCGCCGGGAAGGCCGAACTGGAGGGCGCGGTCAGCGCCGTCCCAGCCGTTGCCGTTCATGTCGAGGAGCCACATCCCGTCCGACGGCCGCCATGCGCCGACGAGGCTCCGCGCGGCGCCGCTCCAGCGCCCGACGACGGGGATATCGCCGGCCTGGCCGAGGTAGATGGGCACCTCGCCGTCGTATCCGTTGCCGTTGAGATCGAGGTGGAATTCCCCGTTGCGGAAGACGCCGACGCGCGTCTTGCCGGAGCCGGTCCAGTCGCCGACGAGGGGCACGTCGCCGCGCAGGCCGAACTGGAGCACGCGGTAGGAGCCGTCCAGTCCATCGCTGCTCAGGTTGAGGAACCAGTACATCATGCCATCGGGCAGCACGCGGACGACGCCGGGGCGCGTCTTGCCGCTGCCGTCCCAGCTCCCGACGACCGGGGTGTCCCCTGGATTGCCCCATTGGAGGACGCGATCGGACGAGTCGTAGCCGTCGCCGTCGAGGTCGAAGTACCAGACGCCGGCCCGGAAGACACCGACGCGTGTCTGGCCTTCGCCGGTCCAGTCGCCGACCACGGGCACGTCGCCGGGGAGCCCGAACTGGATCTGCCGACCGACGCGGGGCGACCAGCCGTTGCCGTCCACATCGAGGAACCACATCCCGTCGGCGTCGCGGAACACGCCGGGCTTCGAGCTGCCGTCGCCGGTCCAGTCGCCCACGACAGGCGTGTTGCCGGCGACGGAGAAGCTGATCCCGGCGTCGCCGTCCCACCCGTTGCGGTTGCGATCGAGCACGAAGGTGCTCGGCCCACGGAAGACCCCGACGCCGGTCGGAACGCGCGAGATGGGCGGCAAGATCCGGCTGTCGCTGCCGTCATCGCTCTCGCCCTCGAGCGCGCCGTCCGCCTCGCCGACGGAGTCCTCCATCGCGTCGCCGCCGTCGATCGGCGCTTCCCCGCAGCCCGCCGCGGCGGTGACAGCGGCGATCAGGAGGAGCAGCGTAGTGGACTTGGCCGACAACGAATTCATAGATCTCATCCTCATTTTCTACAGTCCATCGGTCATGGCGCGGATCGCCGGCATGACGACACACGCCCATCTGCGAACAGCGATCGCCCCGCCTCCGCGCGGCCCCGAGACCAGCTGTCCCAAATCAATTGTTCTGAAGCGCCTATCTCTCCGCCCAGGCCCACGGCGTCACAGAGCGGCGGTCACCCGCACAGGAGACGGGTCCAGATCGGCGTTTTCGGCGCGGAAGCGCACTCCGGTGCGCTGAGCACCGAAAACGTCGAGATGGGCCCGTATCCGAAGCGGGTGCCCGCCGCTCTACCAGGAGCCGGTGAGGGGGACGTCGCCGGGGAGGCCGAACTGGAGGGCGCGGTCGGCGCCGTCCCAGCCGTTGCCGTTCATGTCGAGGAGCCATGTCCCGTTCGATGGCCGAAAGGCGCCGACGAGGCTGCGTGCGGTGCCGCTCCAGCGCCCGACCACGGGGATATCGCCTGCCTGGCCGAGGCGGATGGGCAGCTCGCCGTCGTACCCGTTGCCGTTGAGATCGAGGTGGAACTCCCCGTTGCGGAAGACGCCGACGCGGGTCTGGCCGGTGCCGGTCCAGTCGCCGACGAGGGGCACGTCGCCGCGCAGTCCGAACTGGAGCGCGCGGTAGGTGCCGTTCAGCCCTGTACCGCTCGCGTCGAGGTACCAGTACATCAATCCATCGGGCAGCACGCGGACGAGGCCGGGGCGCGTCTTGCCCCTGCCGTCCCAGCTCCCCACGACCGGGGTGTCCCCCGGACTGCCCCAGTGGAGGACGCGATCGGACGCGTCGTAGCCGTCGCCGTCGAGATCGAAGACCCAGACGCCGGCCCGGAAGACGCCGACGCGCGTCTGCCCGGAGCCGGTCCAGTCGCCGACCACGGGCACGTCGCCGGGCAGCCCGAACTGGATCTGCCGATCGACGCCGGGCGACCAGCCGTTGCCGTCCAGATCGAGGAACCACATCCCGTCGGCGTCGCGGAACACGCCGGGCTTCGAGTGACCGTTGCCGGTCCAGTCGCCCACGACAGGCGTGTTGCCGGTGACGGCGAAGCTGATCCCGGCGTCGCCGTCGTATCCATTGCCGTTGCGATCGAGCGCCCAGGCGCCCGCGCGAAAGATCCCGACGCCGGTCGCCCCAGGCGTGGTCGGGGGGCGATCGTTCTTCGATAGGTTGTGGACCGTGACGACCTCCCGGTACGTGACGTCGTCGTCCCCGCACTGCCCGAAGATGTCCCCGTCGCTGGAGCAAGTATCGGCGCAGAGGCCAAGGACGTGGAACTCGCACTCCTCGTCGGACTTGTGGCAAGTCCGCCCCTCCTCTATCGCCGTCTGGTTGATCGTCGCGCCGATGCACGCGAACCTCTTCGGCTCCAGGCCGAAGAGGTCGCCGAAGTACGTGGCTTCCTGGGCTGTGTAGTCGATCGCTTCCTCGGGGGTGATGGTCCCGCGCGGCGCGCGCAGCGAGAAGCGGACCGGTCTGCCGAGTTTGTTTGCGTGCGCGAGCAGGCAAGCGCTCACCCAGCGCTGCTCTTGATCGGTGAGCGCGCTGTCGCTCCAGGACGGGGCAAGGCCGTGGAGACCGTCGAACTGATAGCGCGCGTTCTGTCGCAGATCCTCTACGACGAGCTTTTGCCCCTCGCTCAGGGCGCAAGACGCCACGTACGCCATCGCTCTGCTGAGCAGCGCGCCCTTCTCGCCGGTCACGCTCTCGAGGATCAACTCGGACCCGTCGGCGAGGCGGGCGCGCTTGAGGCGGTCGAGAAGGCGGAGGAAGTCGGGGTCCCGCGTGACGCTGGCTTTGAGGCCGTTCAGCGAGATGACGTCACGCTCCGGGGCGCTGCCGCCCGGCTCCGGATCGGGCGCCGGCGCCGGAGCCGGCGGCTCATCGCCGCTGAGCACGGCTTGCGCTGCTTCGCCGAGCGCGGGGGGGTCTTCGTCCGCCGCCGCGACGCAGCCGAGCGCAGCGGGGCTCGATCCGAGGAGTGCCAGGAGCAGGTACCGGGGCGTGCCTTGCATCGTCATGGTGTCGCGGATCTCCATTGCAGCGCCCGTGCCGGGCGCCGTGCGCCGGTGCCGGGCGGCGGGCCTCGCGGATCCCCGGCGCTTCGGGCGGCGCTCTCCGCGCATCGCGCCCCTGTCCCTGTAGGGGCGCGCCCACAGGTGTAGGCGCGCGCCTACGCGCCTACTCCTCGCGCCCCGACAGGTCGTGCCGGCGGAGCAGCTCGTGGAGGTGGCTCCGGTCCATGCGCGCCGCGCGCGCGGCCGCCGAGAGGTTGCCCCCGTGGGCCCGCAGCAGCCCCCGGAGGTACGCGCGCTCCCAGCGCGACGTGGCCTTCTCCTTGGCGGCGCGGAACGAGAGCGCCGGGTCGAAGGCGTCCTCGGCTGCGGGCGGCGCGGCGCTGTCCGGCGCGCCGCCCTCGTCGTCCGCCCCGTCGCGCCACGGCGCCGCGTCGCCGAGGAGGACCGCGCGCTCCACGGCGGCCCGCAGCTCGCGCACGTTGCCGGGCCAGTCCTGCTGCGCGAGCGCCTCGAGGAGCTCGGCGGGCGGGCTCGGATCGCCGTCCGTGACCAGCTGCTCGTAGAAATGGGCGACGAGCAGCGGGATGTCCTCGATCCGCTCGCGCAGCGGCGGGATGCGGATCCGCACCACGTTCAGGCGGTAGAAGAGATCGGCCCGGAAGCGGCCGCGGTTGACCTCCTTCCGGAGGTCGCGGTGGGTCGCCGCGACGACGCGCATGTCGAGCGGCACCGGATCGAGGCTGCCGACGCGCTTGACGACGCGCTCCTCGAGCGCGCGGAGCAGCTTGGGCTGCATGTCGAGCGGCAGCTCCCCGATCTCGTCGAGGAAGACGGTGCCGCCGCGCGCCGCCTCGAAGGCGCCCGGGCGCGACGCGACCGCGCCGGTGAAGGCGCCCTTCACGTGCCCGAAGAGCTCGGCCTCGATGAGGTTCGGCGGGATCGCGGAGCAGTCGACGACGACGAAGGGCCCGCTCGCGCGCGGGCTGCTCTGGTGGATGGCCTCGGCGACGAGGCCCTTGCCGGTGCCGGTCTCGCCCTCGATCAGCACGGTGGAGGTGCTCCCGGCGATCCGGGGCAGGAGGGCGAACAGGCGGCGCATGGCGGCGCTCTGCCCGAGGGCGCGGCCGTAGCGCTCCTCGTCGCTGAGCGGCTGGCGGACCTCCTCGTCGAGGTGGTCGAAGCGCAGCGAGGTCTCGCCGACGCCGAGCACGGTCCCGGCCTTGAGGTAGGCGGAGCGGACGCGGTACCCGGCCATGGTCGTGCCGTTCTTGCTGTCGAGGTCGCGGAGCAGGAACCCCTCGGCCGTGGCGGTGATGGCGCAGTGATGGCGGGAGACGGTCGGATCGGTGAGCGTGAGGTGCGTGCCCGGCGCGGTGCCGATCACGAGCTCCGGCTCGTCCGAGTCCCGCGTGAGGCCGCGCTCCGGGCCCTCCAGGACCTTGAGCCGGAAGCGCCTGAACACGAGCTCCGTGGAGCGGGACACGAGCGCGCGGGTCTCGTCGGGCGAGGAGGGCGATGGCTGGCCGTGCGACATCGGGTCGAGGCTACCACGGCGCCGAGCGGGGGCTCTCCGCGGCGGACCCGCCTTGTACGCCGCGACCACCCGCTCGCGGAGATCGTTCGAGATCGGCGCCGCCGTCTCCCGGCCTGGACGGGCGCGAAGGAGAGGAACGAATAACGGTCGGTCAGGGCGCCTCGGAGAGCCGCGGTGTACACCTGCCCTCCGAGCACACCGCCGTCATTCCTTCCGGAACCACGGGCGCGCAGGGAGGGCACGCGACGACCTCTTCGGGGCAAACGAATCGTAAGATATGCATCCGGAGTCGATGGCATGTCAGGCGGTGGTGTGCCAGGCGACGCTGCGCGCCGTGATGACGTGATCGAGGTGCTGCGCGCCCTCTCCGGAGGGTAGTGCAGTCATTTGAACATGAAGGCGGGAAGAAAACCTGAATGATCTTCCCGCCTTCCCGTCTTCATGTGGACCCTCTCGGGGCAAATGACCGCATCCCCCTCCGGAGCGCCGCCTACGTGGAGGTATCGCGTCCCACCCGCCGACCGAGCGGGGCCGATATGCGTCACGACGCGCGTTCGTCGCGCGGCGATCGCCGGGCCGCGTTCACTCGCACGACGTGCACGCTGCAGCCGGATCGAGCGGTGACCGTCGACGCGACCGACTGGGACCAGGCGCGGCCGCTCTGCGGCGGCGCTCCGATCACGACGAGATCGACGTTGTTGTGGCGAGCCAGCTCGACAATCACGTCCTCCGGCGCGCTGGACGCGACGGCGTGCAACGAGAGCCGCTGGCTGGGCAGGCCGAGTGGTGCCGCCCAGCCTCGCAGCTTCACCAGATGCTCGCGGGACGCTCCGGAATGAGCGATCACGGTCAGGCAGATCAGGCGAAATTCCGTGCTGAGCGCGAGGAACTGCGAGACCGCAGAGCGGATCGCCTGGTGTCGCTCGTCTTCCAGATGGGTAGTGTCGACGGCGACCAGGACGATCGGTGTGCGGCTGAGCAGCGCCGGGGGCGCGCGGAGGCGGGCGCCGTGCTCGGCGCGAGCCCTCAGGAATCGCTGCAGCTGCGAGACCAGGCCGGCGCGCTTGGTCTTCGTGGCGCGCGCGCTGAGCGGCACCTGCTCGGGGTGTCGCAGGTCGAATGCCACGTGGGCAGCCGACTGGTAGCGCAGCTCCGCGCGCGGCTCCAGGCAGCGCAGGATGATCTCCTGCAGCCACGGCGGTATGCCGGGCGCGATCGCCGAGGGGGGCAGGGGGTCGAGCCAGAGCCGGTTGCGCACGTCGGTGTCGGGCTCGCCGAACGGCAGCTCCCCCGTCGCCAGCTCGTACAGCACCACGCCCAGCGCAAACAGATCGCTGCGCCGGTCTGCGCGTGTTCCGAGGATCTGCTCCGGCGAGACGTACGGCGCAGAGCCGGCGCCGAGACGCGTCTCCTCCGCCAGCAGATCGGGGTAATGCGCGTGGTGGGCGAAGCCAAAGTCGATGAGGACCACCGCGCCGTCCGCGCGAACGATGGCATTTTCGGGCTTCACATCCAGATGGACGACGCCCTGCTGATGGATGCCATGCAGCGCGTCCGCGAGGGCGGCGCCGATCCGGGCCACGTCGGCGGTGTTCAGCGGTCCATCGCCGAGCAGGTCAGCGAGCGTGCGGCCTTCGATCCACTCCGTGACCAGGTACGGCGTACCCGCGAGGTCTCCCGCCGCCACGAAGGCCGGCGCGTGAGGTCCCTTCAAGGTCGGGAGGATCATCGCTTCCGTCTCGAAGCCGACGACGCTCTCGCTGGGCTCGTTCGGCCCCAGGCGCGGCAGCTTCATGACCAGCGGCCGCTCGATGCCTGGCCTCGTGACGCGGAAGAGCACGCCCATGCCCCCCGCGCGCACGCGAGCGCCGAGCGTGAAGCCGTCAATCTCCGCGCCGGGGCTCCAGTCGTTCAGCTCGTGCATCATGGCCAGCCGCCCTCGCACGATGCGCTATGCGGCCAGTCGTGGCAAGCGCCGACCGGCGACGCGCGCCCCCGCGCCGCCTGAGCGCCCGCAGCGCCCAAGCTCGATCCCGGCGCGCAAGAGGCCAGTGGGCCCGACTGCTTCGCGCGCGCCGTGGCTGTGCTGTGGAACGGCCGCTACGAGGAAATTGACTTTCGCTGGCTCTTGGTACCCAACTGCTGGCATCACCTCGGGACCCCCGCGGCGGCGGCTCATTTCCCCGAGGCGCGCGTGGTGGGACCGGCGTCGGCGCGGGGCAGGAACAAGGCGCTGAGACTCGACATGGATATCCACGACGCCCAGTTCGGCGAGCAGGTCCCCGAGCTCGAGGCCTTGCCGCTCCGGGGCGTGCCGTTCTGGGACGAGACAGTGCTCTACCATCGGCCAACGCAAACCCTGCTGGGCGCAGACATCGTCATTTGCGCTTGCGCCAAGGACCACTGGACTTTGCGTTACGCCGCGCGCATTACTGGCTTTTACGAGCAGGTGCGCGTGCCTCCCGACGCCAGAAAGAAAATTCCGGACAAAAGCGCGGCCGCGCGCTCCATCCGCGCCATGCTGGAGCGACCGGCCAAGCGTCTCATCGTGGGGCACGCCGAGGTCATCGAAGAAGGTTGGCGCGACGGCCTCGCTGGAGCCTGGCGACTGGAGGGCGTGGAGGTGTAGGTTGACGGCGCCGCTCCGTTAGCGAGCCCACGCGCAGACGATTGGCGCCCGAGGCGGCTCGGTCATCCCTTGACAAGGTGCCGTTCGATCACGCCCACTGGTGTAACGTCCGCGCCGTCGTGGGGGTGTTGCGCGGACGTGAGGCGCATGATCACCGGTCTCGATCTTCATGCAACGCTGCATCGCATCGTGACGGACGCCGTGGGTGCCGTGCCGTCCGCGCAGCGAGCGAGCCTCCTGGCCCGTGACGGGGAGCAGTTGGTCCACAAGGCCTCTGTCGGCCTCGCTGGCGTGCTGGCGAGCCCGCAGGAGGTCGCCGGCGGCGCGGTGCCGGCCACCGTGATCGCGACGCTCTCCACGCTCTCCACGCTCTCCACGCCTGATTCCGCGGACAGCCCTCGGGTCATGGCGGCCGCCGACTGGTACCGCGAGCACCTGCCGGGCGCGTCGGCGCTGCACCTCGTGCCCGCGGGCGCGGTCGTGATCCTCACCCCGGTGCACGTGCAGGGACAGACGATCGGCGTGCTCGCCGTCGAGCAGCCGGGCGGGCAGGCGCCTTCCGCCGAGGGCTGGGCGCGGCTCCGCGCGCTGGCCGCGAGCGCCGGCGCGGCGCTGGAGCGGCGAGAGCTCTACAACGACAAGGCGCGGTCGGCCCAGGAGGTGCGCGTGCTCGAGGGGGTGCTGAACGCGGTGGCCGCGCGGACCAGCACGCATGAGCTCGTCGGGATGATCTCGAAAGGCATCAAGAGCGTGCAGCTCGGGCCGCAATGGCGCTCCGTGCACCTCGTCCTGCTGAGCGACGCTCCCTCCGGGGGCGCGCGCGGCGACGCCGCGGCCCGCGAGATCCGCGTCTACCACGTCCCGCACCGATCGCCGCTCGCGTTCTGGAACAATGTGCGTGACGGCGCCCTCATCGCGGGGCGCAGCGTCGGCATCCACGTGGACGTCCGCAACGCCCCCGCCCACAGCGCCGTCGAGCAGCGCGGGATCCTCGAGGACGCCATCGACCGGGGCGTGCACGGTATCGCGGTGGCGCCGATCACCCCGGAGGTCCTCGAGCCGGCCATCCGCCGGGCGGCGCGGGCCGGGGTCCCGGTGGTCACGATCGACACGCCGCCCGCCGAGGGCAGCTGCGCTCAGGCCTATATCGGCACCGACAACGTGGCGGCAGGGCGGCTCGCCGCGGAGATGATGGCCCGGCTGCTCCCGGGCGGAGGCAAGATCGGCGCGCTGACGTTCTGGCTCAGCGCCATGAACAGCCGCGAGCGCATCGAGGCGTTCCGTGCGGCGCTTTCGGGCACGCGCGCGCCCTTCGACCTGCAGCCGCCGGCCGAGGACCGGTTCGACATCGAGCTCGGGATGCGGAACGCCCGGGAGGCCGTGGAGACCGGAGGGATCGCCGGCGCCTTCGGCGTCTGCGCCGCGAACGGCGTGTCGTGGGGCGCGGCCGCGAGGGCGCTGGGGCGGTCGGGGGAGCTCAAGATCGTCGCCTTCGATCTGCTCACGGACACGCTCGAGATGCTCCGGGAAGGGACCATCCACGCCGTCCTGGTCCAGCGCGAGCACGAGATGGGCTATCGCGCGGTGCGGGTGCTCCACGACATGGTATCGAAGGGCATCGACGCGACCCTGGCCGGGCTGCCCACACGCGCCGGCTCCGGGGGAGGGTCCGCGCTGCGCTTCATCGACACCGGCATCGACGTCGTGACCATCGAGCGCACGCCCTGGTCGCTCCCCCTCTCCGACTACCTGCCTCTGGACGCCAACCGCAAGGCGGCGAAGCGGAGGGAGCAGCTCCCCTACGAGAGCCGCTCGAAGGAGCTCCTCCTCGTCACCGTGGACGCGGGAAACGAGGGGTACCGCGACGAGCGAGCCCCCCTCGACGCGAGGTCGATGGTCGGGCGGGTGCTGAGCACCGCCCGGCCGCTCATCGTCGACACGCACTCGAGCGAGCTCCACGACGCGCCCGATGTCGTCGAGGCGCGCGGGAGGGGGGCGCATACCCTTGTCGGCGTCCCGCTGCTCGCCGGCGGGTCCGCCTTCGGCGCCCTGGTCCTGGAGAGCGGGCGCCGGGCGGCGTGCTCGCTCGACGATCTCACGACGATCGAGCGCATCGTCGACACGATGGCCGTGGCGATCGAGAACACGCGGCTCGTCCACCGGATCACCGAGCGGACCCATGAGCTCGAGCGCGCGAACCGGCACCAGGAGTCGCTGCTCGACACGATCCGCGAGCTCTCGAGCCCTGTCGTGCCCATCGCGCGGGACATCCTCGTGATGCCGATCGTCGGGACGATGGACGCGCAGCGGTCCGGCCGCTTCATCGAGTCGATGCTGCAAGACATCACCGAGCACCACGCGCGCGTGGTGCTGGTCGACGTCACGGGGATGGCGGTCGTCGACGCCGCGTCGGTGGAGCACCTCCTGCGGGCGGCGCGGGCGGCGCGGCTGCTCGGCGCCGAGGTCGTGCTCGTCGGCGTCACGCCGGCGGCGGCGCGGCTGATGGTGGAGCAGGGCGTGGACCTCGGGAGCGTCATCACCCGCTCGACCCTGGAGCTCGGGTTCGCTCACGCGCTGTCGAAGACCGGCGGCCAGATCGTCTATCGCCGCTCACCGCACCCCCAGCCCTTCTGAGCCGAGCCGAACCGGGGCGACCAGGCGTCGGACCGCCGTGCGAACGGGCTACTTCTTCATCTCGGCGAGCGTGGCCTTGAACTGCGCGACGTTGTCCTTGTTGATCACGTCGACCCCGGTGTCGATCACCTTGCTCGGGGGGATGGCGGCGATGGCCGCGTCGCCCTCGGTCGCGAGGCGGTGGAGCCACTTGCTCCCCAGGTAGCCGAACTGGAACGGCTTCTGCACGACGGTGCAGGCGACAGTGCCGTTCTCGATGCCGGCGAGCGTCGCGTCCTCCTCGTCGAACACGGCCGGCTTGACCTTGCCCTTCTTCCCGAGCGCCTCGACGGCGGCGACGATGGCCGGCCCGTTGTACGACCAGAGGCCGGTCGCGACGTCGAGGTCGGGGTGGGCGTTGATGATGTCCTCCACGTTCGTGCGCGCCTTGGCGAGGTCGGTGTTGTCCTCGCGCTTGTCGACGAGCTGGATGTCGTGGGGAGTGACCACGTCCTGAATGCCCTTGAGGCGCTGGGCCGCGTTGTCGACCGCGAACATGCCGACGAAGGCGGCCATCTTCCCGCCGTTCGGCAGGAGCTTCACGATCTCGTTGCCAAGCACCTTCCCGGCCTCGTAGTTGTTCGTGCCGATGTAGAGCAGCCGGTTCGATTTCGGGGCGTCGGAGTCGAACGTGATCAGCTTGACCTTCTGCGCGACCTTGTTGAGCACGGTCACCTGATCGTCCGGCGCCAGGACGCTCACGCCGACGGCGTCGTAGCCCTGGCTGGCGAGGCTCTCGAGGATCTGGTTCTGCTCCGTGGGCGTGCTGTTCTGCGGCACCTTGAGGTCGACTTGAATCTTAGCCTCTTGCTCGTACTTGCGCACACCGGCGAACGCGATCTTCCAGAAGTCGCTGGAGCCGTTCGTCACGAACGCGACCTTGATGACCTTGGCCGTGGCTTCTTTGCCGTTGCCTTTGCTGCTGACCTCGCCCCCACCTCCCTGATCGCAGCCTGCGATCAACGCCATCGACAGCATGGTGAACGCCGCACATGCGAGCTCCCAGAGACCCTTCTGATGGTTCACGGCGGTTCTCCTCCGTTCGTCCGCGCGAAGCGTGCGTCGAGACGACGTCGCTGCTCCGCGACAGCGGTGATGCCCCAGAGCGATGCTAGCGACTCGCCTCGCCGATGTCGCGCCTCGCGTGAACGACCCGGGCTGATCATCGAGGTGACGCGCAGGTTCATCTGTTCCGGCAGGGGCCGAGCGTGTGCGAGCCCACCTGATCTGGAGAACAAGTGAGGCGAGGCACATGCGATGTGCGGTGTGAACCTCATGACTGCGGGGCTCCTGCTGAGGATGTGTCCGCAAGGCGGCGAGGGGGTGCGCGGGAGGCGCACTGACGGCCAGCTCGGGAGCGCGCGGAGCGGAGGCGGAGAGCTGGTGTCCGAGCCCGGACTCGGCTGCTCGGAGGCTCGGGCTGCCCGTCCGCCGGCGACCCCTATCTGTTCTTTTTTGTGGCTTTGCGGCTTTGCGTTGAAATCTCTCCCCAGCTCGCTGGCCGGGCTTCTGGAGGGCGGAGCTAGCCGGAGCGCCGGAACAGGCCCAGCAACCGCCTGAGCAGCCCCGGCTTCGGGGTCGGCGCGTCTGCCGCCGGCGCCGGCGCCGCCTGGTCGCGGCGTGCTGACCTTGGCGCCGCGTCGCGGCGCTTCGCCACGGCGGCGTCACGGGGCTTTGCTGCAGCGGGGGGCGCTCCAGGCTCCTCACGGGCGGCCTCCACGCCCTGGTCCGCGGTGGGCTCGGCCGCGCGGCTCGGCGCCTGCTTCGCTGCCTTCTTTTCGGCCCGCGCCTGGACTCTGGCCTTCATTGCCTCCTTGGCGGTGAGCGCGGGCTTCTTCTTCCGCGGGAATGCGGCGCTCGGCGGAGGCACCCACACAGCGTCCCGGCGCGGCTCGGGGGTCGCCGTCGTCTCCGGCGCCGGAGCCGGCGCCACGCCGCGCGTCTCGGCGGGCTGCGGCTGCCGCGACGCCTTGGAGGCGTTCGCCTCTCCGGCGGCGGGCGCGCGCTTCGCCTCGGCGAGCGCGGCGTTGCGCTCCGCCTCGCTCTGCGCGGGGTCCGCGGCGGGGGCCGCGCGCTGCTCTCGCGTGGCGGCGCCCGGCGCTGGATGGGACGCGGGCGCGCGGGTCTGGGCAGCGCCTCCGGCGCCTGTCCGGCCGCGCGGCGTCGCCCCATCCCGCGCCCCCCTGGCCTTGTCCGGCGAGCGGCGCTCGGCCGCGTCGCCGTCGCGCGCCCCGCGCCCGGCCGCGTTGCCGTCGCGCGCCCCGCGCCCGGCCGCGTTGCCGTCGCGCGCCCCGCGCTCGGCCGGGCCGCTGTCGCGTCCTGCGCGCGCCGCCGGCCCGCGCTCGCGCGCTCCACGGTCGGCAGGTCCGCGCTCCGCTGGCCACGCCGGGCGCCGCGGCGGCGGCTCCTGCGCGGGCGCTGGCGTGCGCGGCCGGCGCATGTCGATGACCCGCGGCGGCCGCGATCGAGCCGGCGCAGCGGCGGCGGGCGCAGCGGCGGCCGGCGAAGCGACGGCGGGCGCAGCGGCGGCCGGCGAATCGGCGGCCGGCGCCACCACGGCGTCTGCCGCGCTCGCTGCGCCCGCCGTCGTGGTCGTCGTCGTGCCGCCGGAAGAGGCCTCCGCGCCCGCCTCCGCCGGCCCTCCGGCGGCTTCCGTCGCGCGCTCCTCGACGGGCCCCGCGCTCTCCGGTTGCCCCTCCCCGTTTTCCGCTGTGCTTTGCTCGACCATGGGGCTCCTCCATAGCGTTGTCGCGCGCTCCGCGAAACCGGATCTCACCGCCTCCCACGCGCGGCCCGCGCGGTGCGTATCGTTCGAAGAGGGAAAAGAGGGATGAGGCGGCCGCGCCGGGCGGAGCTCCGCGCCGCGCGCCATTGCGGCAAGCCGGCCCGGTGCGCTCGGTCCCGGCCGGCTTGCCCAGCGGCCCGGCTACTCGCCCAGGTAGGGGACGAGGTTGACGGTCTCGCGATCGAGCTGGTGAATCCCGAAGCGGCGGGCGGCGAACAGGACCTCCTCGCCGCTGGTCACGAACCTCTCGGGCCAGCCCCAGAGCGGGAAGAACGCCTGTGCCTTCGGCGCCTCGGGCTCCTCGAGGGAGATCGCCAGGGCGCCGCCCGGCACCTCGAAGAGCGCCCGCATGTCGGCCGTGTGGCGCAGCGACGCCCAGGAGGCGAGTCGGACGGTGGAGAGCACGTCGAACTCGGGGATCGCAGGGCTCTCGTTCTCGTTCTCCGGCTCGGGCGGCGGCGCCTCACCCGCCGGCGAGAGCGTTGTCAGCTTCTGGTTGGGATCCCAGCCGGCGTACCACCAGCTGCTCGGGCGCCAGATCAGGCTGTGGGACAGGACGGGCAGCCCGCGGCCGTCGATGGAGATCGCGTTGACCTGGCGGTCCGGGAACTTCTGGTACTCCTGCAGGTACGCGAGCCCCTCGTGCACCTCGAGCCGCGCGATCGCCGTCTCGATGAACTGCTGGCCCCACACCCTGTCCCTCGCGAAGATCGACGCGCCCTGGATCGCGAGCACCTCGCCGGGCACGTTGATCCCCGGATCGAGCGCCGGCTGCGACGGGTTGGTCAGGTCGAGGTGCGTGAGGAAGTACTGCGTGCGCGGGCGCGGATCGTCCGGCGCGAGCCCGCTGATCGAGCGCTTGATGTTGAAGTAGAGCTCCCCGTCGTCGTTGAGGACGTTCACGGTCTCGTTGTCGTCCGGCAGCGCGACGGCGGGCGCCACGGTCGGGTGGTCCGGGTCGGAGAGGTCGACGACGTGGACCTCGATTTGTGCCCAGCTGCGGCGCGGGACGTACTCATAACAATACGTCGACGTGATCCCCACGATGTCGTTCCGGTCGACCTCGACCGGCGTGCAGCTCGTGTCCGCGCCGGGGTGGTCGGTGCACTCGGCGAACCCGCCGTTGCAGTACTCCTCGCCGCCGATGTTGCGGCACGTCCGCTCTCCGGCCATGTACGTGCAGCCTTCCTGCCCGAAGCAGCCCGGATCCTCGACCGAGCTGGTCCGGCACGCCCAGCCGACCCCGAGGTCCTCGGAGTGGCCGATGACGCGCAGGAAGGCGAGGGCATCGCGCGCGGGGTGCACCGTCGAGAACGAGCTGGCTCCGCCGTGGTAGCCGCCCGTGGCGGGGAGATCGCTCGTGTCGAGCGTGCCCGCCCGCCGCGGCGCGGTCGGATCGGACAGGTCGATCACCTCGAGGTGGGTCACCTTGCCCACCCAGTTCTCGAAGGTGGTGGTCAGCGACACGAGCAGATCGCCCACCTGATGGAGCTCCGCGTCGGCCGGCAGATCGAAGGTGGCGATCGGCCGCGCGAGCTGCGTGAGCCCGGCGCTCGGCACGACCTCCGCCTTGACCTTCCGGTTCTCGGCGGGGGTCCAGTAGAGATCGTAAGGCATCTTCACGCGGACGCGGTGCTCGCCGAACGCGAAGACCTTCACATAATCCGGGGCGAGATCGAGGTGTCCGAGCTTCTCGGGCGTGTCGAGCTTGTCCTGCGCGTAGAGGGTGAGCTCCTCATCGGAGACGTTCGCGGTGGCGATGTCCTCGGCGCGGAACGTGCGGCGCGCGGGGGTCCCGTGCTCCATCACGCCGCGGCGGGTCAGCGTGGTGTCCGAGAAGGTGAAGATCTGCACGCCGGAGAACGGCCGCCGGGTGTTGTCCACGACCCTGCTCGCGGAGAACGGGAGCAGCACGAGGCCCGTCTCGGGCTCTCCGGTCGCCGCCACGGCGTCCACCGCGTCGTCGAGCACGGTGAACGCGCGGTGATCCCAGTCGGCCTCGGACCAGCTCCAGCCCTGGGCGCCGCCGTCGATCTCGGCGCGCGCCACCAGGGGATCCTGGCTCGTCAGATCGGTGATGTCGTAGAGGCTGGCCGCGAGCTGCCGGCCGTTCTGATCGTTCACGCCGATGCCGATCAGGCGGGTCGCGCCGAAGACCGGGCGGAAGAAGTTGTTCCACCCGGACACGATGAACTCGCTCTCCTCGGTGACGTTCCCGCTCGGATCGATGGAGAAGGCGTGGAAGGGATCCTGGCGCCGGTAGGTGACCGCGAACGCCCTGTCGTCCAGGAAGATGGCGCCGTAGAGCGACTGCTGGGCGCCGAACTCCTCGCTGTCGATCGGCACGATGTTGTCGGGATCGGCCGCGTTCCACGTCTCGAGGTAGCTGGGCGTCCCGTCGGCCCACTGCGGACCGGAGAAGACCCGCAGCATGTTGTCGCGGAAGTCCATGTGGAACTGGGAGCGCACGTAGCTGGCCGTGCTCACGCTGTCGCGCAGCACCATCGACCCGTCGCGGTTCGAGATGTCGATGATCGAGATCTCGCTGGGATCCTGCGACCAGCTGCCGCCGTTGCGCGCCACGAGGAGCACGTCCGCCTCGGCGTGGATGGCGGTCACGGCGTCGCCGAGCTCGATCTCGCCGCGCTCGATGAGCGCGTCGGCGCCGACATCGAAGCTCTGGACGAGGGTCTTGTTGACCCACTGGAACTGCCCGGGGTTGATCTCCTCGAGCTCCGAGCCGTTCGAGGCGATGTAGAGCGAGCTCGCGCTGTCGCCGCGCGCGAGGCGGCTCGTCATGATGGCGCCCGTGACCGGGTATTGCGACAGGAGCTTCGGCGCGGCGCGGTCGGCGATGTCGATGAACAGCACGGTCCCGCCGGTCCGCCGCTCCACGGTCAGGCCGTCGGCCTTGAGCTGGTAGCCGGCCCAGTCGTTCAGGAGCACCACCGCGCGGTCGCCGACGACGTACATCTCGACCGGGGTGCCGGCGATCTGCATCTGGCCCAGGAACTTCGGGTCCGACGGGTCCTGGATATCGATGACCTGCAGGCCGCGGAAGGTGTTGAGGTTGAGGAGCTGCCCGCCGCCGAGGACGCGGTAGATGTCGCCTTCCTCGAGCTCGCGGCTCTCTTCTTCTTCCTCCTCCTCTTCTTCCTCTTCTTCTTCCTCCTCGCCGAGGTACCCCTCGGTGAACGGATCATCGGCCGACACGAAGTCGGTGGGCCCCTCCGGGGTCTCTGGCTCCTCGGGCTCTTCGGGCTCTTCGGGCTCTTCCTTGGGAGGATCGGGCTCCTCCTCCTCGGGCGGAGGGTTCTCGTTCTCTTCTTCGGGTGGGGTCTGCTCCTGGGGCTCGGGCTTGTTGTCGTCGCTCCCGCATCCCTGTCCGAGCAGCAAGAGGAGCGCGGCCATCACGCTGGCCTGCGCTGACAGCACACCTCTGAATAGTGCTCTTCTCTTCGCCACAGCTACTCCTCCCTGGCACCTCGCATGAGGTGCGGAGACGGCGCACATCGATGTGTCCTACACGGTTCAACGTGGTCGGAACGTCGCGGTCCGGGGGCGGCGGTGCGGCGAGTCCCCGGCGAGCGATCGAGGGCGCGTCCGGCACGGCGCATCCCGCGATCGAGCCGGTCTTCGCGGCTTCGCACTACCGCGGACCGTGAGCTTGCATCCAGCGGAGTATCCACCTTCTGGAGGAGCCGCTCAATGTGGAATGCTGTTACGGAACGGCGGCAGAGCGGATCGCTCTGCGTGGCGCAGGATGGGTTCTTGGGTGGAGCGGAGCGCCGAACGCTCACACGTGGCGGCGTCTGCCCACACGACGGTTCGAACAGCGCTGGTTGCCGTCGGCTCGCGCCGGTCTGCGGGGCGCTCGACGCCTTCTATCGTGACGTCGAGCGGCGCGTGACCCGCGCTCGTCGCGCGCCGGTCACGCGGCCTCTTCCTTCTCCTCCGCCCGCGCCACCGGCAGCGCGACGAAGAACGTCGACCCCTTCGAGACCACGCTCTCCACCCAGATCCGCCCGCCATGGCCCTCGACGATCCGCTGCGCGATCGCCAGCCCGAGGCCCGTCGAGCGCTCCCCCCCGGTGCTGACCGTCCTCGCCCGCCCGAACGGCCGGAAGAGCTTCCCGAGGTCCTCCGCCGCGATCCCGGGGCCTTCGTCCTTCACCGACAGGAGCACCTCGGCCCCTCCGCCGACATCCCCCCCGCGGCTCCCCTCGACCCGGACGCGGATGGTCGTGCCCGGAGGCGAGTAGTGAATGGCGTTGCTGATGAGGTTGTTGAGCACCTGCTCCAGCTTGTGGACGTCGACCTCGACCCGCGGGACGCCCTCGTCGCTCTCGACGACGAGCTTCATGTTCTTCTGCCCCGCCAGCACCAGGTTGAGCGCCACGTTGGACTCGACGAGCTGGACGATATCCGTGCTCTTCCTGTCGAGGTTCAGCTTGCCGAGCTCGATCATCGACACGTCGAGCAGATCGTTGATGAGCGAGAGCATGAATTTGCTCGAGCTCCTGATCATGTTGACGATCTCGACGCCACCCTCCTTGAGCAGCGACGACGGCTCCCCGCGCCGGTGGCTCATCAGCATGAAATCGCTGTAGCCCAGGATGACGCCGAGCGGGTTCCTGAGGTCGTGGGCCGCCATGCCGACGAAGCGGTTCTTCTCCTCGTTCAGCCGGACCAGCTCCGCGTTCTTCGCCGCGAGCTCCTCGTGCATCTGGACGAGCTGCCGGTTGCTCTCCTCCAGCGTGTCGGCGTACTGCTTGAGCTTGAGCTGGCTCCGCTTGTGCTCGATGGCGTAGCGCATCGTGCGCTCGAGGATCTGCGCGTCGAACCTGCCCTTCACCAGGTAATCCGCGACGCCCGCGGTCATCGCGGCCATGTCGATCTCCTCGTCGCCGACCCCCGTCAGCATGATGATGGGGATCGCGCAGCCGAGGTGGTTGGCCTCACGCACGACGTCGAGGCCCGTCCGGGCGTCGAGCCGGAAGTCGAGGAGGCAGACGTCGTAGCCGCCGGCGCGCAGCGCCCGGATCGCCTCGTCCGAGCTGCTCAGCCACGTCACGTCGTACCGGGTGCGGGGAGCGTCGCGGAGGAGCCTCCGCGTGACGAGGTGGTCGACCTCGTCGTCATCCACAAGCAGGACCTTCATCACGCTGTCGTTCATCGGGAGCCTCGACCACGCCGGACATCGGCGCTCTCCCGCCGGCAAGCTTCGCGCCACGCCGCCTGCTCCACCCCCGCCGCGGCGGAGGCCAGGGTCTTCGCCCCGCCCCTCATGGCCGGCGCTTCTGCTCTTCGGCGACGCCCACGAGCGCGCGCGCCAGGGTGATGAGCTGCCCCGCGTCGAACGGCTTGACGAGGAACGCCGACGCGCCGAGGCGCGACAGGCACTGCCAGTCGGCCGCGCCCCCGGTCCCGGTCGCCACGATGATCGGGAAATCCCCTTGCGGGAGCTTGCGCACCGCCGCCGTGAGCGCGATGCCGTCCAGCCCGGGCATGTCGAGGTCGAACACGCCGAGCGACGGGCGGTTCGCCTCGATGGCTTCCAGCGCCGCGGCGCCGTCGGGCGCGGTCTCGATGGCCGCGCCGGGCAGCGCCTCCGCGAGGACGCTGGCGAGGAAGCTGCGGAACGACGGGCTGTCGTCGGCGACCAGGACGCGCGTCGTGCGCGCGTACGCCGGCAGGGCGCCGCGCGCGTCGAGCAGCGCCTCGCGCAGCGCCTCCGCGCTCGCCGTGCGCTCGTCGGGCTCCTTGGCCAGCGCCGCGAGCACCGGCGCGTCGAACGACGGCGGCAGATCAGGGCAGATCTCGCTCGGCGGGATCGGGGGCTGATACGCGTGCTGCATGACCAGATCCACCGTGCTCGTGCTCTGGAACGGCAGGCGGCCGGCGAGCAGGTAGTACGCGACCACCCCGAGGGCGTAGACGTCGATGCGCGGCAGCAGCGCGGGATCGAGCTGCCGGCCCAGCGCCACCTCCGGCGCCAGGTACGCCGGGGTGCCGGAGAAGGCGAGCTCGATCCGATCGCCGCGGGGGATCCGCTTCGCGAGCCCGAGATCGGCCACCACCACGCGGAGGGCCTGGCCGACGAGGATGTTGCTCGGCTTCACGTCGCGGTGGGCGATGCCCGAGGCGTGGATCGCCGAGACGCCGAGGCAGACCTGGTCGAGGACGCTCAGCGCCTCGTCGAGGCCGAGCCGGCCCCCCTTGCTGTGGACGTGGGTGTCGAGCGTGACCCCCGGCACGTACTGCATGACGAAATACGGCGCGTTCTCGTACTCGCCGAACGCATAGATCTCGACGACGTTCGGGTGGTGGACGCGCGCCATCGCCCGCGCCTCCGCCAGCAGGCGGGCCTGCATCTGCGCGTTGTCGAGCTGCTCCGGCCGGAGCAGCTTGATGGCGACGTCCCGCTGGAGCTGCTCGTCGCGCGCCAGGAGGATGACGCCCATCGCCCCCTCTCCAAGGCGACCGACGACGCGGTAGACCCCTCCGAGCAACGTGCCCTCGGGCGGCACCTGAACCGGGCTGCCTCCCTCGTGCAGGCTCGAGCGCGCCGCGGCCTGCCAGAGGTCCTCGTCGCTCAGCGTCGAGCCGTCGCCGTTCCGCTCGGCCGGCGGCTCCGCCCGCGTGGGGGGACGGTCGCGCACCACGGTGTCGACGCCCTGCAGCGTATCCGCGGCGTCGGGCGCGAGCGGCGCGGGGGGATCGCCGCCGTTCGCGCTTCCAGAGCTGAAGCTGGGCGAGCCGTCCGCCGCGTCTGCCATGGTGCGCATGATACGTGCCCTGCGCATGCCTATCAACGGAGAGCGACATGCGCTCCAGCTGCGAAGCGCGGTGCACGCGGCGGTCTGACGGCGTGTCGCGGGCGCGTCACGGTCAGGCGGGATGTCGGAGCTGTGGCAGGATGCCACGCTGCGCGGCGACCGTGGCTTTGCGCCGCGCTCGCCGGCCGGCCAGGCCGCCGCGCGCTCGGAGGACGCCGATCCCGATGGTGCGCCTTCGCATGCGCGGGGCCTTGGGAGCCCGTCCCCGGCGCGCGGAAGCGTCGCGCAGGAGGGCCGGGCGGGCGGCTGGCGCACGCTGCTCGGGGCACGCCGAAGAAGCGATGGCCTTGACGCGTGTCGCCGGCCTCGATTGGTTCAGCCGTCCAGCAGCTGTCCCTCTCGTCGATCCATGGCGAGCTTCGCCTTTTCCCCGCCGAGCATGGCGACGGGCGAGCCAGCACGGCGCCAGGGTCGTCACGATCACCTCGGTCGTGGGCTTGCAGGCAGAGCCAGGCCGCATGCCCGCCGTCGGACCTGCCTGTCCGCGGAAAGGCGGTTGCCGAGGGAGTAACCGTCCGGCGATGAGGGGTTTTCTGAAGGCCGACGTGAATCGGAATGGCTATACTCGAATGGTCATGAGGATGCTCCCGGTCGAGTCCGTCTGTGCCGGCGCGCCAGGAGCGAGGAACGGCTGTGCAGTACAGTGAAGTACAGTATAGAAAATGAGTGTTGATGGCCAGCAGCTAGCGGATCGATATTGAAGAGAGCTCGACGGAGTCATCGGGCTCCCGCGCTGAGTGAGCCGAGAGGTGGCCTGAGCCCTATCGGTCGCTCTGGGGGCCATGGAGATCGAGGTGACGATGAATATTCTCGTTGCGGAAGATGACGACGACCTGCGCGAGCTCGTGGCGATGACGCTCTCGGTGGAGGGATTCCATGTGCAGACAGCGCGGCACGGACAAGAGGCTCTGGAGAGGATAGGTGAACACATGCCCGACCTCATCCTGCTCGACATCAAGATGCCGGTCATGGACGGCCGGACCTTCGCGCGGGAGTTTCAGATCCGATACGGCCGGTCGGTGCCCATCATGGTCCTGACCGCGGCCGAGCACGCCGCCCTTCGAGCCCAGGAGATCGGCGCCGCAGGGTGGATCGCGAAGCCCTTTCACTGCGACCAGCTGGTCAGGATGGTACGGTCGCACCTTCGCACGTGAGGGGCAGGCGGACGTGGAACGTGCTGCCACGGCCTTCCTCACTCTCGAACCACATCTCTCCTCCGTGGCGCGCCACGATCGCGCGCGACAGGTACAGCCCCGTCCCCATCCCTCCGTAATCGTGGGGCGTATCGGTGTGGGCGCGATGGAAGCGCTCGAAGATCCGCGCCCGCTTCTCCACGGGGATCCCCACCCCCTGATCGCGCACGGACACCAGGGCGTCGAGCGCGTCCGCCATCCGCACGTCCAGCTCCACCTCGCCGCCGTCCGGAGAGTACCGCAGGGCGTTGTCGAGCAAGTGCGCCACGACCCGCTCCAGGAGCTCGCGGTCCCCTTGGAGCACCACGGGCTCGGCGCACGTGACCCGGATGCGGCGCGACCGCGCCCCCTGCTCCAGGCGCGCCGCCATGCGTTCGGCCAGCTCCCCGAGATCCACGCGCTCGAGCACCAGATCCAGCCGGCCGAGCTGGACTTGCGAGAGGAACAGCAGATCGGCCACGATCCGCTCGATCCGGTCGGCGCCCCGCAGCAGCCCGTCCAGGATCCGGCGCTGACCCGGCGGCAGCTCCGTCGCCGTGCGCAAGAGCATCTCGGCATAGCCCATGATCACCGTCACGGGCGTCTTGAGCTCGTGCGCGGCCACGCGGAGAAACTGGTCCTTGAGCCGGTCGAGCTCCACGAGCTCGGTGACGTCCCGCACGACCGCCACCGCGCCCACCACCTGCCCCCCCGCATCGCGCATGGGCGACGCGCTCGTGTGCACGTAGCGGGTCCGCTCCGCGCCGGGGAGCGAGATCGTCCCCTCATCCAGGGCCACCGTCTCGCCGCCGAGCGCGCGCATGAGCGGCGTTTGCTCCGCTTCGTAGGGCGTCCCGTTCGGGCGGTCGAAGCAGAGCCGCCGCGCCAGCTCCGCGATGGGCCCGCGCGCCTCGTCCGGGCTCGCGAGCCCCGCGAGGCGCGCCGCCGCATGGTTGGCCAGGGTGACGCGCCCGTTCCGGTCGACGACGAAGACGCTGTCGACCATGTTGTCGAGCACCGCTTTGATCTCCATCTGGCTCCGCTCGAGGTCGGCGTAGAGCATGGCATTGTCGAGCGAGATGGCCGTCTGGGCGCCGAGCAGCTCGAGCACCCGGATCGTGCCGGCCGTGAACGCCCCCGTCGCGACGTTGTTCTCCAGGTAGACAAGGCCGCTCAGGCGCGCCTGCCGTACGATGGGGAGGCACAGCAGCGAGTGCGGCCGTCTCCGGGTGAGGTGCTCGTCCGAAGCGAACCGCGTCGCCGCGGCGGCCTCGTCCAGGATGACGGGCTCACGCGTCCGCGCGACGTAGTGGAGGATCGACATCGGGAACGCCGCCGCCGAGGCCGGGACGCCCTTGTGGCGCGCGACGCGGATCTCCGTCCCGTCGGTCGTGGCCTCGGCGTAGACGGCGAGCTCGCCGTCGCGGACCAGGATCAGCGCCCCTCTCTGCCCGCCCGCCTGCTGGAGCACGATCTGCAGCAGCGTCTCGCTGAGCTTCGGCAAGAGGATCTCGGACGAGATGCTCTGCAAGGCTTTGACCACCGAGAGCAGGTCGAGCTGCTCGGGCGCGGCCACGAACGTGGCGGTGAGCGCGACCGAGGGTCGCTCGACGAGCTCGGGGTAGCATCGGTCGAGGCTCTGGACTTTGCCATCGGCGCCCCAGCGGACATAGCAGGAGCGGGCCTCGCGCAGGTAGGTGTCGGCGAAGCGCACGAACCCTCGCGCCCGATAAAACCGAGATGCGAGCTCGAAGGCGAGCGCTTCGACGTGGACGAAGCCGCTGTCGCGCGCCGAGTGGACGGCCTCTTCATAGAAGCGCATGGCGTCGAGGTCCCGCCCCTCGGTGCGGGCGACCTCGGCGGATACCAGGGCGTAGCGGGTCCGGAAGTTGTCGGGGCAGTTGTCGGCCCAGAGCGCCAGCTTCTGCAATTGCTCCTCGAGCGTCTGCGCGAACTGCCGCTGCTGCTCGGCAGGGGCCTGCGCATGGAGCGCCGTCAGCGTGAGCGCGTGGTAGAAGTGATGCATCGCCTCGATCGCCATGGATGCCACCTGGTGCAGCGTCGACGTGGCGCTGGTCGCGGACTCAAGCGCTTCGGCATAGCGTTCATGGGTAAATGCCGCGATCTGCTTCATGACGTGGTAGTATGTAATACCAAGGCCGAAGCCCGCCTTCTCGAGGGCCGCGATGCAGCTCTCCTCGTCGAAGGTGCCGTCGCTGAAGCTCGTGGGCGCCTGCGTCGCTCCCTTCAGGCTCGCTGCAAACTGCTCTTCGAGCCGGAGGACATGGTATACCACGTCATTGTGGGTCTGCCGGGCGAACGCGATGTGCTTCCGCGCGACATCGATGACATGAGCGAGCGGCTCTCCGCTCTCCAGGACGAGCCATGTCATGTTGTAGGTCAAGTAGCCGGCAAAGACGAGATCTCCGATGTCGAGGCAAGCGAGAAAGGCCTGCTCCATGAGCGGGAGGCTCGCTGCGAAGCGCCTGCACCAGACTCTGATGACGCTTGCGTTCTGGAAGAGCAGCTTCCCTTTCAGTTTTGCCGTGGCGCTCTTGAATTTTTCATTCAGCCTGAGCGCCATCTCGGAGAACTGAAGCGCGCGCGGGATGTCGCGGTAGAACGAGATCAGCACCATGCTGTAATTGCTATAGATGAAAGAGGACTCTTCGGCGTGCCCGCGCTGCAGGGAGACGCTCACCCCCTTGGCGGTGAGCAGGACCCAGAGCGCCGGTCGCGAGGTGTATACGATGGGGAACGATTCGGCGAGCAGGCCGATGAGCGCGCGCGCGCTCTCGTCGGTGGCTACAGGCGCCTCGACGAGGTCGGCGATGGGGCGCCCCTGCAGGTTGATCGAGACCTGCCGGATCTCGGCCTCCGCGGCCATCCGGATCTCCTCGTCGGACTCCGGGAGCATCACCCCGTAGAGCTGCAGGGCCTGGATCATGACCGCCACGGCGTCGCGGTGCCGTCCGGCGATCTGGTAGAGCCGCAGGCGCGATCGGTACGCCCTGGATCGGTCGGGCTTGGAGCGGGCGTTCTGGAGGATCAGGTCGAACAGCTCGTCGGCCTGCTGGAAGCGGCCGACGAGGTACTCGCATTCGGCGAGCTCCAGGTGGAGCGTGAACGCATCCTCGTACCGTGCGCGCCAGGCGTCCGGTGGCAGGAGGGATGTCGCCTGGGCCAGGTAGCTGCGAGCCGACGCGTAGGCCACCGAGGCTTTTGCCTTGGTCCCCGCCAGCAAGTTGAGCCGGCAGAGCGCCTCCTTCTCGCGCGGGTCGGTGAGGAGGTGGGCGCCGTGATTGAGCTGGTTTACGACATCGAAGACCCGCTCTGCGATCCCCTGCTCTGGCAACCGAGACAAGAGGAGCCGGCCGAGCTGAAGATGCACCTCGGCGCGCAGCTCCGCCGGGATGAGCGAATAGGCCGCTTCCTGGATGCGGTCGTGGAGGAACTTGTAGGTGCTGTCCACGCGGAGGACGAGGCCCGCGCGGACGGCCTCCCAGAGGTCCGCGTGCACGTCGTGCTCCACGCTGCCGCGAACCATCGCCAGGAGGGCGACCTCGGCGTTATTTCCCAGACAGGCGAGCTGCTTCAGCGCTTCCTGGGTCTCCGCGGGCAGCCGCCTGAGCTTGCCGACCATCAGGTCGACCACGTTGTCGGTGTAGCCCTTTTCGCGGATCTTCGCGACGTCCCACCGAAAGGCTTCCGTGCGCTCGTCGAACTCGATCAGGCGCTCTTCATGGAGCGAGAGGAGGAACTGAATGGCGAAGAAGGGGTTGCCGGCCGTCTTCTCGTAGGCGAGATCGGAGAGCGGCGCGCCGTCTTCGAGGCGGCAGCGAAGCGCCTCGCCGACGAACGCGGCGAGGTGCTCGCGCGGTATCGGGCCGAGCACGATGTTCGAGACGCGCGCGCCGTCTCTCCGCACCTCGTCCAACGTCACCAGGAGCGGGTGGGCGGGGGATACCTCGTTGTCGCGGTAGGCGCCGATGACGAGGAGATAGCGCATCTCAGGGTGGGCCAAGAGGTCCTTAAGCAGCCCGAGGCTGGCCGCGTCGACCCACTGGAGATCGTCGAGAAAGAGCGCGAGGGGGTGCTCCTTCTGGGCGAACACCCCGATGAAGTGCCGGAGCACCATGCGGAAGCGGTTCTGCGCCTCGGTTGGCGGCAGCTCGGGGACCGGCGGTTGCCGTCCGATGATCAGCTCGACCTGCGGGATCACCTCCACGATGAGCTGGGCGTTGACCCCGAGGACGTCGAGCAGCTGCCGTCTCCACGCCGCGATCCGCTCCTCGCTCTCGGCGAGGAGCTCGATCGTGAGCTCCTGGAAGGCCTGGACGAGCGTGGCGTAGGGGATATCGCGCTTGTACTGATCGAACTTGCCCGAGAGGAAGAAGGCTCGCTCCCGAATGATCGGCTTATGCAGCTCATGGACGAGCGCGCTCTTGCCGATCCCGGAGTATCCGGAGATGAGCAGGAGCTCCGGCGTACCCGTGGCGACCACGCGGCCGAAGGCCTGCAGCAAGGTGGCGACCTCCGCCTCTCTGCCATAGAGCTTCTGCGGGATCTGGAGCCGGCCTGTCGTGTCTTGCTCGCCCAGCGCAAACGGCTCCACCCGCCCGCTCGCGCTCCACGCTGCGAGGCACCTCTCCAGGTCGCGCTGGAGGCCGCGAGCGCTCTGGTAGCGATCCTCGGGCATCTTGGAGAGGAGCTTCAGGGTGATGCGCGAGATCGTCTCGGGCACCTCGGGGACGAGCTCCGACGGCGACGTGGGGACGCGGGCCACGTGGCAATGGACCCATTCGACCGGGTCGCGCGCCTCGAAGGGGAGCCTGCCGGTGAGCATTTGATTGAACGTCACGCCGAGCGAGTAGAGGTCGGTGCGGTTGTCGATGGCCCGGCTCGTCCGACCTGTCTGCTCCGGCGATAGATAGGGCAAGGAGCCCTCGATGAGCCTGGGGGGCTGCGCGCGCTGCTGCTCGCGGGGGAGGCGGGACGCGAACCCGAAGTCGGCGATCCTGACCTCGCCGGAGGCGGGGTTGACGAGGATGTTGCCGGGTTTCAGGTCCTTGTGGATGATGTCCTGCTGGTGAACGTCCGCGACCGCCGCCGCGATGCGGATCGCGAGGGGGAGGAAGCGCTCGATCCCCATGGGCGTCCCGATCAGGTGATCGAGGGACTGGCCGCCGAAGTCCTCCAGGATGAGGGCCGGCATGCCCTGGTACGTCTCGAGGGCGAGCGGCTTGATGACGGCCCGGGCATCGAGCAGCTGTCCGAGCTCATACTCGTGCTTCAGCCGCTCGCGGTCCTTCGGGCGGCTGCGCCGCGGATCGAGCACCTTGAGGATGACCGGGCAGCGATCGGCGCTCCTGATTGCACGATAGACGACGGCTCTGCCATCGAGGGAGAGAGGCATGGTGATCGTGTACGGGGAGGCGAGGGGCATGGAGAGGGTTCCTGATGCGCGACACGCTCGGCGAGGGCGATGAGGCCGCGTGCGCGGTGCTCCACGGGGCTCGGGCGTCGTCGGCCGGGCCGCCGAGCCGGACCGAGGACGTGATTGAGCGCATCACGCGGGCTCGAACCCATACCAGCCGGGCTCAGCGCCCCGCGCCGGCAGGACCCTGTGAAGACGTGACGGACCGTGATGCCATGCGCTGTCGACATGGGCGTGGATCTTGTGCCTCACGTCGCAGGCGTCATGAGCCTGCGTTCCATAAAAAAAGGAAAAGCAGCCGACCAGGCAAGGCGGGTCCGGCTACGCTTGCCCGGACGGCGAGCCCACACCCCGCCCATACGCCCCGCTATCCGGATCCGGCGTCGCGGCGGAGCTGCCTCGCTGCGAGCTGCGGCGAGCACGCATGCTTTGGTTGTCATGAATTCTCGGCAGACCAGAAGATGCCACAGCGCGCGGGCGACACCGCGAGCACGCCAGCCTCACGATCGGTAAAAAACAGGCTGCGATTGAGATGGTTGAAGTATTTGTCGCGCGCCGTCGATGTCGAGACGTTGCCATTGGCCAAGAAAACCGTCTCCTCGCCAAACTGGCCAAGCCATGTTGTCGCCAGTTCGGTCGCTACATCACGAGGCATCTGGCGGCCAGGCATGACGACGTCGAACTCCGCCACGGTCATACAGACATTCTCTGCGACGCTGCGGCATGTCTCGCAGAAGTACGATATTTGCTCTGTCTGCAACCGCAGGGACTCCGCGTACTCGCAAGCGACAGCGCGCGCGTCAAAGTCTGCCTCGACCGCCACTCGGTCATGTACGGAAACGTGAATGGTCTGCCAACGTCGAGGATGAACACGGGGCGCGAGGCTTGTCTTGGTTGCCTCGAATTCGGCATTCAGTGTGTAAAGCGCACTCGTCTCCATGCGTCCGATTGTTGGGGGTAGGGGATGGCCGTGGACCGCATCGCCGATGTACTGGGCGCGGATCTTTTGAGCGGCGCGTTACTCGAGGATTTGTTGGAGATTCAATGGATCCTTGTAATCTCCGCATAGACTGACGACGTCTCCTTCTGTGCCTAAGGATACCTCGCCGATCTCGGCGGGAAAGAAGCCGCTGGTGGCGCACGTCTGAAGCCGATGTCGCACGTAGGTCGCCGAATCATTGTCAATCTGTAGCACGATCCTATCGGGCTGAATGATGATCGTATCCTCTTCCTCGTCGTCGGATGACACGCGCAATGGGATTTCATGGAAGCCTCCTCGTCTTGCCTGCCGTCCTCCGAGGAGCGCCCGTTCCACGAGAATTCCAACCGTGCGCCTGTCCTCTCCGAACGCCGCTTCCAGATCGAGCGCGCCAGTTCGGTCGAACTCAAATCGAATCGATTTCTTTCCGGACTTCCTCAGTAGTATCATGGTAGTGTAGATTATTTAGCGGGACATGTACGTTCTTTGTTACGTTGAGCCCGGTGCCGGACTTGTTTGGTGCTAGGAATTCGTAGTGTACGTGTGGTGTGTTGGGGGCCGTGGGCTGCCCTATTTCGTGCTTCCCCTGGTAGTCGTCGGGTTTGACGCGGAATTGGCGAGCGCCATCCCGACTGCGCCGTTTCCCTTCGCCGACCTTGACATGGCCTTCTCCCAAGAACTTGTCCCGCTCGCTCTTGATGCTCGCCTTCGAGACGCAGCGTCGCCACTCCGTCAGGTTCTTGGTCTTCTTGTCGGCCTTGTCCTTGCCCAGCAGGTGCGGGTTCAGTGGCCCTGATTTGTAAAGCCCGAACGGATCTACCCAGCCAGTGGCGTTGTTCGCATATGCGAAGGAGTTGATGCCCCCGTCGAGCCCGATCGGATCGCTGCCGATGAACCTCCCCGCGTCCGGGTCGTAGTACCGGAACCGGTTGTAGCAAAGCCCCGTCTCCGGGTCCTCGTACTGCCCCTGGAACCTGATCGGCGTCGAGGTCCTCGCCCCCGGCGCCGCATCGGTCCGCCCCCACGCGTCGCGCCGGAGCTCGCAGGCCACCTCGCCGCGCTCGTCGACGAGCCGCTCCGGTGTCCCGATCGGGTCGTTGACGTAGTGGAACCACCCGCCGTCGTCGCGGTGCGCGACGGGCGCGAACCCGTCGTCCTCGAAGCAGTAGGTCTTGACCTCCACCACCGGGTCCCCCTCGGCTCGCGCCCGGCGGGAGATCTCGTGGACGAGAACGTCGCCGTCCCAGACGAACCGCGTCACCGAGCGCGGCCTGAAGGCCTGTAGCGAGCTCGCCGGCGCCTTGCCCACCCGCTTCTCGACCCGCCGGCCGAACGGATCGTACCGGAACTCGACCCGCTCGCCCTCCGGCGTGGTCACGCTCTCCAGGAGCCCCGCGACGTTCCACGTGTAGCTCCAGGCCTGCCGCGCACCGGTCTCGGGGTCCTCCACCCGCTTCTCCGCGAGCCGCCCCTCGGCATCCCACCGGTAGAGCGTGTTCCCCTTGCGGGCGAGCTGGTTGCCGTGCCCGTACTCCCTCGGCGCTGCGTACTGGCCGGCCTCGTGGCTATTCCCCGCTGGGTCATAGCGGAACACCTCGGCGCGCGCCTGCTCCGGCACCCGGGCGAGCAGCTGGCCGACAGGGTCGTACTGATATGAAGTCCACCCCCGCCGCTGATCCCAGGAGGCGCCGAGCTCGCCCACGGGATCGTAGCGATATGCCATGTCCACCGTGACGTTCTCCCGCCGCGGCCCGACCCACGCCGGCTCTCCAGGCCGCACGTGCACCTCGCGAGACAGGCCTACCGCGCGCCGCCGCTCGAGCCGGCCCAGGAGGTCATAAGCGCTCTCGACGCGCCCGCCGCCCGGCAGCGCCCGCGTGACCTCTCGCCCGAGCACGTCGCTCGCGTGGTCGACGACGACGCGCCCGTCGAGCACCGTCCGCCGCCGCGCGCCGAACAGCCCCCCGCTCGACCGCCTCGCTGTGGCCGAGCGACGTCTTGCGCAGGACGCGCTCGCCCTCCCGGTCATAGGCGCTTTCGACCCGGTGCTCCACGCCGTCGACGATCTGGATCTCCCGCACCACGCGTCCAGCCGCGTCGCGGTCGAGCCGGATCTCGCCCCCCGGCCACGTCGCGCCGATCAGCGTGCCCAGCTCGTCGTATTCCAGGCGCTCGGCCGAACCGTCCGAGCACTCCCGGCGGATCAGCCTGCCGGCGAGGTCGTACTCGAGCAGCACCCGATCCCGCTCGCCGTGCGACCGCCGGATCAGGTCGCACGCCGCGTCGTAGCCGTAGCGGATCGCCCGCCCGTCGAACGTGACCTCCTCGAGCACCTTGCCGCTGCCGTCGCGCCGGAGCGTGTGGACCTCGCCCTTCTCGTTGCGCACCTCGACCAGCTCGCCTTCAGGGTTGTAGCCGAGGCGCACCTCGTGGCCGTTCGCGTCGCGGCGCAAACAGAGCTTGTGGTAACCGCCCCAGACCAAGGAGGTGACGCCGCCGTTCGCATCGACGATCTCGGTCACGTGCTGCTCGCCGTCGCAGGCGTAGCGCGTCATGGCGCCGGCCGGGTCGATCACCGCGACGAGGTCGCCCTGCGCCGGAGGCATCCCGGGTGCCGGAGGCATCCCGGGACCCATGGCCGCCCATGCCGTGTCTGTGCCCGATGCCTGGACGCACTGGAGCGCTGCCTCGGAGCCTCGCGCGGGCTCTCCGCGGCGTGAGCACATCGCGAACCGTTTCCGGATAACCAGGCATGAAAACGACGCGGGACCGTGGGAGGGCACGGCTCGCGGCGCCGGGCGGTCCTGGCGGCGTCCGGCGCGGGGCGCGGAGGGAGACGGTGAAGCGGAGGTCACGGGACGAGGACGACGAGGCGTGCGGGGGCGAGGCGCTCCCGCGCGTGGTTGGCCGGAGCCGTCCCCCGCTCCTCGCGCCGGGCACCTGGTTCCTGCGGCGCTTCCGCGTCGAGCGGCTCCTCGGCCAAGGCGGCATGGGGGCGGTGTACGCCGTCAAGGACAAGGGGCAGACGTGGGCGCTCAAGATCGTGCGATCCGAGTTCCTCGACGACCCGGGCCAGCGCCGCAGGCTGCTACGGGAAGGAGAGGTGCTCGCGCGGATGCGGCACCCGAACGTGGTCCAGGTCCACGAGGTCGGCCTCGCCGACGATCTCACCGCCTGGTACCGGATGGAGCTGCTCGACGGCGTGACGCTCCGCGAGGAGCTCCGCCGGCGAGGGGCGCTCTCTCTTCCGCTCGCGTGCGCCACGGTGCGCGCCGCGGCGCTCGGCGCCGGCCACCTGCACGCGTTCGGCGGCGTCCACCGCGACATCAAGCCGGAGAACCTCTTCATCCTGCGCGAGCCGCGCGACGTGAAGCTCCTCGACTTCGGGCTCGCGCGGCTCAGCGGCACCCCCGACACGCTCGACGCGCAGACCCACGGCTCGCCGCTCTTCATGGCGCCCGAGCAGATCCGGGACGAGGTGCCGACGCCGGCGACCGACGTGTACGCTCTCGGCCTCATCGCCTACGAGGCCATCGCCGGGTTCCACCCGTTCGGCGATGCCCGGGCCGCCGGCCGGATCGACGCCCTGTTCGCCAGGCATCTCAACGACGTCCCGCCGCCGCTGTCGCGGATCGGTGTGCCAGAGCCGATCTCGGAGGTGATCGCGCGGGCGATCGCCAAGGTCCCGCGCGAGCGGCACCGGGACGGGGTGGCGTTCGCCGAGACGCTGTGGGGCGCGTTCCTCGCCACCCGCGGCGCGCCGAGCGCGCGCGACACCAACCCGGGCGAGCCCGAGATGTCCGAGGTCCTGCGGTGGGGCAACGAGAAGGTCGCCGCGGCCACGGGGCCCTCGGCGGCGGAGCGACCTCGGGGGCGCGTCGAGGGGGCCCGCGTGGCGGCGGCCGCTCTGTCGGGGCCGCCGGGCGGGGCGGGGCCGCGCGACCCACTGGACGGAGGCCATCCAGCGGGCGGCGATGCCGATCCGGGTCAGGCGGGCGTCGGGTGGGCCATGACCGAGCGCCTGCCGGAGCGCTTGCGCGACCCTAGCTGCGTGGCAGCGCTCGCGCAGCGAGCGCCGGATCCGCCGCCGGAGCAGGCCGCGGCGGCGTGGGTCCCGGTGGAGAACACCGTGCCGCTCGCGCGCGCGGCGATGGGCGCCGGGACGCTCCGCGCCGGCGCAGGGCCGGCGGCCGAGGGCTCCCGCGCGGGCGCGGCGCTGCCTGCCGGGAGCTCTCACGCCGGAGCGGGGCGGGCCGCCGCCGCGGCGGCGCCGGTCGCTGCGCGGCCGGCGGCGCCGAGCGCGCCTGGCGCGGCCGGAGTGCGGCCGCGGGCGTGGGTCACCCTGCGCACGGCGGCAATCGGGCTCTCTCTGGGGGCGCTGGTGAGCCTGCTCCTCCTCGACGTCATCCTCCGGCTCCAGGACGCCTCGCCGGCGGTGCCGGCGCCGGCGCAGGCGGCCTCGGCGCCGGCCTCGGCGCAGCCGCCCGCGAGCGCCGCGATGGCCGCGGGATCCGAGCCGCCCGCGGCCACGAGCGCCGCGGAGGCAGCGAGCGCCGGCCGTCCCGCCGGGGCCTCCTCCGCGAGCGCGCGCGCCGAGGAGCCCCCGGTGGCAGGCGCCGCCGGAGCTCAGGGGAGCGAACGAGGCTCGGCCACGGCGCCGGCGCCCGTCGCCGCGACGCCGGGTTCCGCCCCCGCGATGCCAGCGCCGGCCTCCTCGACGATCGCTCCGGCCGTCGCGCCGGCCGCGCCGCCGCCTGTCGCCAAGCCGAAGCGGCGGCGCGTCGTTCGAGACCCCCATTTCTATGACGAGTTCCTGGAGTAGCGGCCTGGCGGAGCGCCGAGGCCGGCCGGGGAGCGCCGCGAGCGAGGCCCCCCGGCCGGGTGTTCATGAGCGATCCCGAGAGGATCGCTGGATAACTGGAAGAGAGGCCGGGACGGCGCGTCCCGGCGGGGAGGCGGCCCACGGGGCGGTCTCGAGAGAGGCTCACGATGAAGACGACGTCGCGCGAATTCGATCCCGTGCTGGTGGAGGCGGTGGAACGCGCGCTCGCGCCGTACCGGGGCAAGCTGTCCCCGGAGCTGATCGAGCACATGCGCGAGGAGGCGCTGGCGCTCATGTCGGCGCACCCCTATCCGGTCGCGCTGCTCCGGGCCCTGCAGCAGCGGCCCCCGCCCGACGAGAGCCACGAGCTCGCGCGGGACGGCGCGCCTGCCGCGGCGGACGGCGCGGAGCGCGGGGATCCTCGGGGCAAGGGGCGGCGCCGCGCCGCGAGCAAGCGATGAGCCGGAGCGGCACGGCGCCTCCCGGGGGACCGCTGACCCCGGAGCAGCAGGCGCTGGTGGCGGAGGCGATCGGCCTGGTCCGGGCCCGGGTGGCGGTGTATGCGCCGCACGTGCGGCCCGAGCAGCAGGAGGAGCTCCTCGCGTACGCGTACACCGGGGCGGTGATGGCGGCGTCTCGATTCGACCCGGCGCACGGGGTCCGCTTCACCACCTATGCGTATGCATTCATCGACGGCGAGATCCGCGACGGTCTCCACCGGGAGCGGCAGCACCGCCGGCTGCACCGCGCGGCGAGCTGGGCGGCGCGCTCGTTCGTCGCGGAGACCTCCGATCGGTTCGACGTGGCCTGGGACGACGAGGCGACGAACGGCGGCCGGCTCGCGAGGTACGCGAGGCACCTCGTCAAGGTGATGGTCCTCGGCGTGGTCGAGGCCGGGGACACCCTCGACGACGCGGCGGTGGACACGGAGGACCGGCGCCGGGCGATCGCGATCGTCCGCGGCGCCTACGACACCCTGGGCGAGGAGGATCGCCGGCTGTACGCGCTGCGCTACGTGGAGGGGCTGCCGATGCACGCCGTGGCGGCGGGGCTCGGCGTGTCGCTGTCGACGGCGAGGCGCCGCCACGACGCGCTGCTCGACCGCATGGCGGCGGCGCTCCTCGAGGGCGGCGTTACGGAGATGCCGCCGCGCGAATGAGCGCAGGGCGAGGGAAGCGATGCGTATGGACGACCCGAAGCGGCCGGTGGTGAAGCCCGGCGACGACCCCAGGCTCGACAGGATGATCGAGGACCTCCGGCACGACGGGCAGGGCGGCGATCCGTTCTATCCGGTCGCGCGGCGGTGGTTCGGCAGGGCGGCGCGCAAGGCGGTCCGGCCCGCGGCGGCCGCGGCGATCGCGGCGAGCGGGGAGGGGAGCGGCGGCGGCGCGGCGGCGCTGGCGCCGTCGCACGCGGCCGCGGGCGCGCCGCGCGGTCGGCTGTGGGGCGCGGCGCTCCTGCTCGTCGCCATCGTGGCCGTCGGCGGCGCGATCGCGCTGTGGTCGGCGGCACGCGCGCCGCGCGGCGGTGCGCCGGCGTCGGGGCTGTCGCCGGAGCGAAAGCCGTCCGCGGGCGCGGCGACCGGCGCGCAGCCGGCGCCGCGGCAGACTGAGGCGAGCAGCGCGCCGAGCGCGGTCGCCGCTGCGATCGAGCCGACGGCGGCGGGGTCGGGGTCCGCGCCGAGGCCTGCGGGGAGCGAGGGGACCGAGCGGCGCGCGGGCGGCGAGGCGCCTGGCCCGTCGAGCGCGCCCGCGGTTGGCAGCGAGGGCAGAGGGCGCGGCGCGAGCAGCGGCGCGCCTGCGCCGTCGAGCGCGCCTGCGCCCGCGGCTCCGGCGCCCCCGAAGCGAACGGCGGACGCCGCCGCGCCTCGCCCGCCGGGCCATGTCGCCGTGCCCAAGGCCGCGCCCGCCGGAGTAAGCTCCGCGCCCGCAGGGGCGCCGCAGGAGAGCAGCGCGGGCGCGGGTTCCTTGCCACCGGAGGTGTTCTGAGATGAAGGCGAGAGCGAGGAGGGCCCGCGCGGCGGGCTGGCTGGTGCTGGTCGCGGGCGCTGTGGTCGCGGCGCCGCCGGCAGCGCGCGCGCAGGGAGCACCGGCGGGGGCGCAGCCGGCGACGACGAGCGCGCAGGGAGCGCCGGCGGGGACGCAGCCGGCGACGGCGAGCGCGGACGCGGCGCAGGCCTCCCGCGACGCGGACGCGGCGTTCGCGCGGGGCAAGGAGCTGTACCGGCTCGGGAAGCTCGACGCCGCGTACGAGGCGTACCGGACGGCGTGGTCGCTGAAGCAGAGCTACGACATCGCGGCGAACCTCGCGAACACGGAGCTCCAGCGGGGGATGAAGGTGGAGGCGGCGGAGCACCTCGCGTTCTGTCTGCGGAGCTTCCCCGCCACCGGCAATGCGGCGCAGCACGAGCAGATCCGGTCGCAGTTCCGCGCCGTGCGCAAGGAGGTGGGGTCGATCGTCATCCAGGCGAACGTGGAAGGGGCCGCGGTCTCCATCGACGGGGCCGCGGTGGGGCGCACGCCGTTCCGGCACGAGGTGTTCGTGAAGCCGGGGTCGATCGTCGTGGAGGCGCGGCTCGCCGGGCACGAGCCGTCGCGGGTGACGCTGGAGGTCCCCGCGGGGGAGACGAACACCGCGAACCTCGTCTTGCTGCCGCAGCGGGAGCAGCCCGCGCCGCCGGCGCCACCGCCGCCGCTGCGCGTCGAGGCCCCGGCGCCCGCGCCGCGCGAGGGGGCGGACGCGGGCGGCCCGCGCCCGGAGGTGCTGATCGCCGGCGGGGCGGTCGCGGGCGCGGGCGTGATCGCGGGCGTGGTCCTGACGGTGCTCGCGGTCGGACGGGACGGCGACGCGGACACCCAGCGCGAGGCGCTCGTGCGCGACGACGGACCGGCGGCGTGCGCGTCGGACTCGCCCCGGTGCGCGGCGCTGCGCGACGAGCTGGAAGGCGCGGCGGATCTGAAGAGCGCCGCGCTTTGGACCTTCGTGGGCGCGGGGGCCATGGGGCTCGCGACCGGGGCGTACGCGCTCTGGGCTCCCAGGGCGTCGCGCCCGGCGGTCGTGGCGGCGCCCGTCGTGACGGCCGGCGGCGGCGCGCTCGTGATCCAGGGGGCGTGGTGAAGGACGAAGGAAGGCGCGAGGAGGTTCGACGCATGCGTCAGTGGCGCGGGCTGATGGGCATCACGGCGGTGCTCGCCGGTGCGGCGATGGTGCCCGGCACGGGGTGCGTGTTCGGCGTGGACTACAACGACTGCACGCTCTTCCCGGGCGCGGCGTGCGGCGACGGCGCCGGCGGGAGCGGGGGACAGGAACCGCCGGATCCCTGCGAGGCGGATCCGCGGGAAGACCCGAGCGTGGTGAACGAGGCGTGCGGTGTGTTCGCGCAGGCGGGGGCCGGGGGAGCGGGAGAAGGCGAGGGGACGCGGCAGAGGCCGTACGGGTCGCTACAGGAGGCGATCGAGAAGGCGGCAGCGGAAGGGAAGCGCGTGTACGCGTGCGCGGACGCGGACACGGAGGCGGCGTTCGAGGAGAGCGTGAAGGTCGAAGCGGGGATCGAGGTGATCGGGAGCTTCGCGTGCGCGGGGTGGACGCTGGAGGAGGGGAGGAAGAGCGGGATCGCCGGGCCGGCGGACGCGGTGGCGCTGACGATCGGCGAGGGCGCGGACGGGGCGCTGGTGGAGGGGTTCGCGATCCGGGCGGCGAACGCGACGGAGCCGGGCGGGTCGTCAATCGGCGTGGTGGTGGCGGACGTGGAAGCGGAACTCGCGGAGGTGGAGGTGACCGCGGGCGATGGGATGGATGGTGCCAAGGGGGCGACGCCGAGCGAGGCGCCGGTGGCCGGGGCGAGCGCGGAGGCCGGGAGCGCGTCGAACGCGTGCGTTGCGGATAACGCGGTGCTGGGCGGGCCCGGGGCCGTGACGAGCTGCGAGGACGGGGAGACGGCCGGCGGGAGCGGGGGGCTGGGCGGGATTACGGCGACGGACGAAGGCAACGGACAGGTCGGGACGGATGGCGGGCCGGTGCCGGAGGAGAATCCATTTGGCGATGGCCTAGGCGGCGTAGGACAGACCGACCTGTCGGATCCCAACGGGCGATGCCGGCAAGGAAATAACGGGCGAGACGGTACCGCCGGTCCCGCTGGCGCCGGCGGAACCGGCGCGACGCTTGTGCTGACGGGCCTGAGCGGCGGCGACGGCGCTCCCGGCATGACGGGCGGTCGTGGTCAAGGCGGAGGAGGAGGCGGCGGAGCGAAGGCGGGGCTGTTCTGCCAGGTCGGACCGGACACCGTCGATGGCGTTGGGGCCAGCGGCGGAGGCGGCGGAGCCGGGGGCTGCGGTGGGAAGGGAGGTGGCGGCGGGCAGGCGGGCGGCTCGAGCATCGGGATCGTGAGCCTGGGCAACCGGCTGAAGCTGACCGGGGTGACGATCGCGGTGGGTAAGGCCGGTAACGGAGGTGCCGGGGTAGCGGGGCAAAGTGGAGCTGCCGGAGGCAATGGGGCTGCCGGCGGCACGGCTTCGGGGACGGCGCCTTCCAGACCGGGGTGCCAGGGAGGAAACGGCGGTCTCGGCGGTCCAGGTGGCGCTGGAGGTGGCGGCCGGGGCGGCTATGCCGTAGGCGTTGCGTATGCGGTGACGCCGAGCGAAGCGCCGGCCGTGGACTTCACGGCCGGCACACCTGGCGCCGGCGGCAACGCCGGTCCTGGTGGAGCCCCGGAAAACGCCGGAGCGCCGGGGAGCGAAGGGAGCTGCTGGGACTTCGCAGGTCAGTCGCCGTGCGAAGGATGACGCGATGGCATCGCCGAAGAAGCCGCCGGAGGGGCCGCCCCTGGGGCTCGATCCGGTTTGGTACTCGGACACGCCGCAGGCGAGGGAGGAGCAGCTGCGGTTCCTGAGAAGAGCGCAAGCGCGCGGCTCGCTGCTGTTCCGGATCGTGCGGGGCGAGGACGTGCGGAAGGAGCTCGCGCAGATCGAAGCCCAGGCGGAGGCGATGGAGGCCATGGAGCAAGAGGTCGCCGGGGCATGGATGAGCGCGGCGATGGTGGAGAGCGGAGGCGAGCGGCGCTGGTTGGGGATCGGCGCGGTGGTCTTGGCGCTGGCGCTGCTGTGTGGCGCGGTGATCGCGATCGTGTCGCTGCGCTGAGGCAGCGAAGCAGCGGTGCCGCTGCTTCGTGGCGCCGCGCCGTGACGAAGTAGCAACGTAACGAGACGGCCGCGCGCTGCGCGGCCTCATCAACCAGGGAAATGCGCGCCGCAGAGCGCGGCGCGCCATGGCTCGGCTCGTCTTGTCGACGAGCGTGCGAGGAGGACGATCGTGTATCCACAGCTCGCCATCGAGGCGGCAGCGCTATCGGACGTGGGGCGGCGGCGGAGCCACAACGAGGACAGCTTCGCGGCGCTGCCGTGCGTGGGCCTCTTCATGGTGGCCGATGGCCTGGGTGGCAACGCGGCCGGCGAGGTGGCGTCGCGGATGGCGATCGAGGTGGTCAAGAGCTGCTTCGACGTGGACGAGGATCTCGAGGAGACGTGGCCGTACGGCACGGGGAGCGCGCACGACAGGGACGAGGTGAGGCTGGTGCTGAGCGTGCGGCGCGCGAACCGGGCGATCTACGAGGCGAGCCAGCGGCGAGAAGAGGTGCGTGGCATGGCGACGACCTTCGCGGGCGTGCTGCTCGGGGCGGGGATGGCGTACATCGCGCACGTGGGCGACTCGCGTGTCTACCGGATGCGCGAGGGGAAGCTGGAGCGGCTGACGCGGGATCACACGTTGCTGGAGGAGCTGCTCCAGGATGGGAGCTGCTCACCTTCGGCAATCGAGGCGCTGAGCGGTCGAGCGGACGCGGTGACGCGGGCGCTGGGGTGCGACAAGAGCGTGGAGATCGAGTCGCGTGTCGAGGCGACGAAGCCGGGGGATGTGTTCCTCGTGTGCTCTGACGGGCTGTGGGGTCCAGTACCGGAGGCGCGGATCGAGGGGGTGCTGGGGAGGCACCGGGACCTGAGCCTTGCGGCGAGCCTGCTTATCGACATCGCGAACGAGCACGGGGGGCCCGACAACGTGACGTGCGTCTTGGCGCGGCTGGGAGGCGGGTGACGTGCGCTGGGCGTGGGGGATCGAGGCGAGCTGGCGCATCGACGCGGCCGAGCACCCGCGGCTTGCGTACAAATCCCAGCACCTCCGGGCGCTCGAGGACGCATCGGCGCACACGAGCCCGCTCGAGGCCGAGGTGCCTTACGACATGAGCAAGCGGCCGCCGGAGCCCATCATGATCCGGCGCTGTGGTCCTCATCTGCGCTGGGCACTTCACCCAGAGAAGAGGCTGATGGAGTCGTATGGCAGTGGAAAGGGCTCGAACCCTCGCGCATGGCTCTTGGGGGTCGGCGAAGACGAGAGCTTCTCGCTCATCCACCACGGCGCGGAATACGACCGAGGCGCGAGCCCTTTCCTTGCGCATGCGCTGGGCGGCGAGAAACGGCCCTTTGTCGAGCTAGGATTCTTCCGGATGGCGTTTCCGCTGCTCTGGTTCGCGGATTCGTCGGAGTCGTTGCCGGAGGGGATGCTCGATGTGTGCCGTAAGCTCGAGCCGGTGAGCGGCCACGGCGGCATCGGGGTGATCGAGTCCCCTGACAGCTCAGTCAGTAACCTGTATGAGCCTGTCGTTTATGACTGGGCCCAGAAGGTTCCCGGACTGGAGGCGGACTACCCGATATCTCATTCCATCCGGCTGCTCGAGGGGAGGGGTGGCAAGGAGGGCATCAAGGGGGTCAACTGGCTCACGGTGCTCGGGGAGCGGTGGGTCGTGGAGATGGGAGGGGCAGACAAGATCGAGGCTGAATTGCGCGCGTTGGATCGGAGATTCGTTGTCCACCGGTTCGACGGAGGCATGATGATTCAGGCAGGTCCCCGTCCGCAGCTCGGCGACGCTGGTCGCAACGTCTGGCCGGAGCTGTACGTCAAGCTGTCGAAATACCTCAAGCCGATCCGCATCACGGAGCACCGGCCCTTCCAGGATGGAGGCCCAGGGCTCCGCTTCGATCTGGACCGCAGCGAGGCGTGGCTCCGCCGATTCGACGACCGCTGAGCGCGAAGGAGAGATCACGATGAAGATCACGACCGCGCAGCCTCCGCGCCTCTCGAGGACGAGGCCACGCACCGGCGCGGGGCGGCGCCGTCCCGCGCGCATGAGGCCTGGATCAGGGATTGTAGCGGCGGCCGCTGCGGTAGCTCGCGATGGCCAGCTCCACCGGGCGGAACAGCGGGCTGGGCAGCGCGTCGAGCGGGTACCAGCCCCAGCCGGCGATCTTGTGGGGCTCGCGCTCCTCGGGCTCGCCGTCGAACTCCTCCGCGAAAAGCTGAATGTCCACATAGTGCTTGTCGTAGGCGAGGATGTTGCTGAGGCACAGGAAGGAGAGCTTCCTGACGACGAGGCCGCTCTCCTCGCGCACCTCGCGGATGGCGCAGTCCTCGAACGACTCGCCGAGCTCCAGGTGGCCGCCGCACCACGAGTAGCTGCCGTCGCCGTGGCTCCCGCGGCGCCGCGCGAGCAGCACGCGCCCGTCGCGCACCAGCATGACGCCCACGCCCACCAGCGGTCGCTCCGCGGCGTTCCCTCCGACGATCGCCTCTCCCAAGGACACCTCCCCGCACGCGACGCCGCCGTGCGTGGAGCGCGCTCTAGCACGGCGCGCAGCGGCGCCGCTCGGAAGGTCTCGGAAGGTCTCGGAAGGTCTCGGAAGGCGCCGGGTACACCCGCTGCGCCAGCCCCGCCGCCTGCGTGCGCCGCGCACGGAGCCACCTCGCGCATATGCAAGCGCCGGTACCGATTGACTTTTCAGTGAACACGCGTACCGTGCCAGACACGATGGATGCGTCCTTGCCCTGGGAGTTGAACCCCGTCCTCCAGCAGAGCCGGCTCGTCCTCCTGGCGCAGACGGCGGTCGATGTCCGCAACAAGGCGTTCAGCGAGGCGAACCGCGAGGAGGGCGATACCAGCTGGGGCATCGGCTGCAAGGCGCACGAGCGGTTCGGTCATTCCCTCTGCAAGCTGGCAGAGAGCGGAAAACATCCCTGGCTGTCCGTCCATCGAGACGGGCTGTACTTCATGCCGCACATCGAGGGCGTCGCCGTGCGCGTGTACCGCGGTCCGGCCGACAAACCCTCGCAGCGGCACCTCGAGGCCGCGCGCAGCGAGCACGGTCGCCGCTCGGAGTCGCGACAGATGGCCTTCTCGTTCATGGGGCAGGAAACCGAGCCGGATGGCCCGTGGTTCTGGATGATGGCCGTGGAGACGGACGTCGAGGGGAGGGCGCTCCGCGCCGTGTTCTTCCAGGCCAACGAGGCCGGCGGGACCCGACACGCATGGGAGGCCCCGGTCGAGCGCGTGTCCGCCGAGCCTGCGCCTGCGCCTGCGCCCGAGCCTGGAGACAAGCCGGCGCGCCCGGCGCGACCGCGCGCGGCACAGGGCCAGCCAGCGAAGGATGCGCTCCTGTCGCGCGACGGACGGCCGCTGGTCCGCGCGCAGACGATGACCCTTCCGCTCGTGTCACAGCCGAGCTGACGGCCCGCGAACGAGGCAGAGCCGCTGGAACGAGGGCTGTCGTGTCGCGGGGTGCAGAGTCGTGCGCTCCGCGACAAGGTGGTGAGCCCCCGCCGACACACCCGCGCAGGAGCCCGGGCTATACCGGTATTCCCATCGTCCGGCGGAGCGCGTCGAGCTCCTCGGTGAAGCGCCCGTTCCCGCCCCGCAACACGAGCGGCGGCTCGACATGGCACGACGCCACGGCCTCGGCGCGGCGCAGGGCATAGACCGAGAACAAGGCCGCCTTGCCCTCCTTGGGCACGACGTCGCGCCACGCCTCGAGCGCGAGCCCGGCCGCCGCCGCCGCCGCCTCGACGCGAGGCCGCTGCCGCGCTCCGGCGCAGGCCACGAACGGCGCGCCGGGGGCGAGCAGCCGCGCGGCCGCGAGGCAGTAGTCCTCCACGCCGCCGCGGTGCTCGAAGCGGCACGGCCCGCACTGGACGCGATAGGACTCGATGCCGGTGCCGACAGGCAGGTACGGCGGCGTCCCCGTCACGAGCTCCGCCGGCGCGAGCCCGTCGAGCACCGCCGGATCGCGCAGGTCCCCCCACCGGACCTCGCCGCGCGCGTCGACGCCGTTCCACGCGACCGAGCGCCGCGCCATCGAGGCGCTCACCTCCTGCGCCTCCACGCCCACGCAGCGCGCTTCCGGGAAGCGCCACGCGGTGAACAGGAGCACCGTGCCGATGCCGCAGCCGAGGTCGACCGTGCGGCGCGGGGGCGCGTCCGCGACCCGCTCGGCCGCGAACCAGGCGGTCACGAGGTCGTCGGCCGACCAGCGGTGCCCGTCGAGCCGCTGCAGGATCCGGAAATCGCCCGAGAGATAGCAGAGATCCTCGCCGGGGCCGGGCCAGACCTCCGGGCGATCCGGCGTCGCCGGCCGCGGCCCAGGGGCGACCCACCCGGGCGGCCGGCGCGCAGGGCGCACGACCCCGCCGCTCGGCGCGAGAGAGGGCTGGACATCAGGAGGAGCGATCATCGACCCCGTGTACCACGCCCCTGCGGCGTCGGGGGCGCGCGCAATGCCGCTGGAGCGCGGCGGCCTCGCGGCGTCAGTCGTCCGGGGGCGGGGTCACGCAACCGTCATCAAGCGAGGGATCATCGCAAAAGAGGCAGGGGGTGGCCTTGCAATCCATCGCGGGGCACGACGCGGGGCAGGCCGGGTCATTCGGGTCGCAGTGGATGAGCTGCCATGTGAGCGAGCTCATGTCCTCCGGGTCCGCCGGGCAACGGCACCCGGTGAAGGCGTGCGACGCAGTCAGGGTGAGCGTGTGGCACTCCTTCTCCGGCGTCACCCCGTCTGTCGGGAGCGTGAAGCTGTCGAAGTCCAATTCGATCGTGAAGGCGCGCTGTCCGCCTTCGATGGTCCCGGCCGCGATCGACCCCGGGGACACCTCTCCTCTCCGGTACGGCCTCCCGAAGCGGCTGCGCCTCCCATAATCGATGTACTGGGCAGTCTGCACGGGGTCGCCGTTGTCCTCGGACAGAACGGTCAAGCTTAAACTCAGGATACCTTCTCGCCCCGGGATGATGTGGATGGGAAGGTGGGGAGGAGGGAAGACCGCAGAGAGCACCGGCGCGGTCTGCTCGGGATGCTCGTACGTCGGCGGCTCGAGCACGAGGCAGCCCGTGGTCGAGGTGACGAGCGCTGCCGCCGCGAACGAGCGGACGAGCGCGGCGGAACAGCGCGGGCGCGCCGCGAGGACAGGGGCACGGCGAAGGGGAGGGCGGGACGGGGCGATCATGGTGGCGCTGTGCAGGGGCCGATCGGGTCGGGGGCCGTGCTGGATGCTGGGACTTTACCCGCTGGGGCGACGCGCGGTCGATCTAGCTGGAATCTGGCGGCCGCCGCCCGCGGAGGCGCGCCCGCGGCCCCTCCACGCGCGCGGCGGCGTCACTTGCGCGGGCTCGCCGGCGCGCTCTCCAGCGCGTAGACGACCTTCACCTGCGTGCCGAAGGGGACCTCGCCGGACGACACGGGCGTCCCCATGTCCGCGGAGTACCCGCCGGAGGCGAGCGCGGCGCGGGGGGCGTAGATGGGGCCGTGCTCGACGACCTCGCTGATCGAGACGACGCGGCCGAGCGAGACGCCCTGGAGCCTCGCGAGCGCCTCGGCGCGAGCCCGCGCGTCCGCGATCGCCTTCTCCCGCGCGCGCGCCTCGAGCGGGTCGGTCTCGTCGAGGCCGAACGAGACGCCCCAGACGTTGTTCGCGCCGGCGGCCACGGCGGCGTCGAGCACCGCCCCGACCTGATCGAGGTTGCGGATGACGACCATCACGGTGTTGCTCACCTGATAGACGTGCGACGGCGGAGGCGGCGCTGCCGGCGCCAGGTCGGCAGGCGGCGGCTTCGGCGCGGGCGGCTGAGGCGCCTTCGGTCCGCGCCCCGCGGGAGCCGCGGGCGCCGCGGCCGGGGCCGCCGGCGCCGGCGCGACCGCCGGGGCGGGCTGCGCGTAGCCCATGGCCATCCAGGGCGGCACGTCGGGCTGCCGCACGAGCTGGATCGAGTAGTTGCTGGTCTGGATGTCCTTCTCGGCCAGGCCGGCGTTCTTGAGCGCGGCGAGGATCTCGGTCATGCGCGCCGCGGCGAGCTTCGTCGCCTCGTGCACCGTCGGCGCCATCACCTCGATGCCCATCTGGGCCCGGGCGATGTCAGGCCTCGCGCTGACGTCGCCGCGGCCGACGACCGTGATGGTGTTGACCTCCGGGGCGGCGGCCACGGCCGGCGTCGCCTGCGCCGCGCACGCGGCGAGCAGCGGTGTGACGGAAAGCATGAGCCCGGCGAGGTACGCGCGGGACAGGGAGCGCTGGTTCTTCATGCCCGTGCAACGCGCGCCGCCCAGGTCGGCTTACAGGGGGCGCGCGCTTCGACGCCCGCGCGCTCGCCGCCGCGAGCAGACCGACGGGCCGCTCGCCGAGCCGCTCCGGCGGCGCGCCGGCGATGCCCGAGGCGGCGGCGTGGCTCCCCCCCGGCAAGTTGTTCCACGCCGCGCCGGGTGCGCTATGGTCGTTCACGTGCTCACAATACCCAGCGATGAAGAGGCCCTCGGAGGTCTGCAGGGTGCCACGATCGGCAGCGACCTCTCGCCAAGCATCGGCTACCGGATCGTGTCGCGCGCCGGGGCCGGGACGATGTTCGTCTCGTTCTACGCGGTCCGCACCGCGCCCGAAGGCGAGACGCCCGTGGTCGTCAAGATCCTCCGGCCGTCGCTCTTCAGGCAGATGGGTCCGTCGGCGGCCGTCATCGTGAAGAAAGAGGCGGTGTCCCTCGGCCGCCTCAACGAGCAGGTCCCTCCGACCCCCTTCGTGGTCCGGCTCATCGACACCGGCACGTTCGAGGTCCGCCGCGGCACGAAGGCGCTCAACCTCCCCTGGATCACCATCGAGTACGTGCACGGCGGCGTGCAGGGCGTGACGCTCCGGCAGCGGGTGCAGGGGACCATCCAGGCCACGGGCCACGCGTTCGATCCGGCGCGCGCGACGCGCGCCATCGAGTGCATCACGAGCGGGCTGTCGGCGGTGCACGACGTCGGCGTCGTCCACCGGCAGCTCACGCCGGAGAGCATCCTCTGCTGCGGCTCCGGCGACGACGAGCTGTTCAAGATCAGCGACTTCGGCATGGCGCGGCCGCGCGGCATCCGCGAGACGATCATGGCCGGCGTCGTCGGCAACGCCGGGGTCGCGCCGCCGGAGATGCTGTCCGCCGATCCGAGCACGATCGGCCCGTGGACCGACATCTTCAACCTCGCGTCCGTCATCTTCTTCCTGCTGACGGGCGAGGAGTACATCATCGCGGAGTCGCAGGCGCAGGCGCTCATGGCCGCCATGGCGCGCACGCGCCGGAGCATCGTCGAGACGCGGTGGCTCCACCCGGCGCTGCGCGGCAACGACCAGGCGTGCAAGTCGATCGACTTCGCGCTCCGCTGGGCGTCCACCGGCGAGGCCCAGGAGCGCCTCCAGGAGGCGGTGGCCGTGGCCGCGATGCTCTCGCCGTACCTCCGCCCCGCGTCGCCGATCTCCGCGCTGGAGCAGCGGATCGTGGCGAGCGCGGGGGAGCAGCGCGTGCGCGCCGCGGAGGAGGTCGGTCCGATGACCGTCCCGTCCACGCACATGAACGCGCCGGTGCAGCTCAAGGGGGAGCTCGGCCAGACGCTGCTGTCGCCGCGAAACGCCAAGGCCGCCGAGCGCCCGAGCCAGGACCGCCCGATCGAGGCCGAGATCATCAGCGCGCCCCCGCGCGCCTCACGGGAGCCCGCGCCGCGCCTGTCGGCGGTCGTCGAGCGCTGGACGTGGAGCGTGCTCCACCACCCGAGCCTCGATTCGGTCATCCGGAGCGTGGCCTGGGACGGCTATGGCCGGTGCCTCGCGGCGGCCACGGGGGGGCTGCTCTTCTGGAACGGGACGAGCTGGAGCGAGGCGTCGTCCGGCGGCCTCCCGAGCCCGCAGGGCGTGCGCTTCGTGCACCGGATCGGGCCCGGCCGGTGGCTCATCGGCGGCGACGCCTCGACGCTCGCCGTGTACACGACGGGCGGCGTGACGGGCGTCTTCCAGCTGCCGGGAGAGCCGCAGAGCCACGTCGCGCTGAGCGGCGACCTCGAGGACATGGGCATCCTCGTCTCGACGACGCCGAACGATCCGCGGCCGCTCCTCCACGCGTTCATCGCCAAGCGCTGGCTGCGGCCGATGCCGGCCGACGGCGTCGCGCTCCTCGCCGCGGTCGCGCGCGTCGAGGACGAGCGGTGGCTGGTCGTCGGCCGCTCGACCAAGGGCGAGGGGCTGGTCGCGCTCTACGCGCCGCTCGACTGGCACCTGGAGCGCATCCCGGCGCCGCCGGCGCGCGCGTTCGTCGCGTGCGCCGGGCGGCCCGATCTCGGCGTGGGCATCGCCGTCGGCGCGGAGGGCAGCGTCGTCTGGCGGTACGGGCAGAGCGTCTTCACGGAGATCATCGAGCCGCGGCGCGCCCTGTCGGCCGCGACGATCGACGCGGAGGGGCGCGCCTGGGCGGGCAGCGCGGGGCGCATCTGGGTGCGGCGCGGCGGCATCCCGCCCATGGCCGGGGTGTGGGAGTGCGTCTGGGAGAACGACGCCTGGGTCGGCCCGGTGGTGTCGCTGTTCGTCGACGGCGAGGTGGTCGTCGCCATCACCGCGGACGGCGGGATCATCGAGGGCCGCGTCACCGGCTGACGAGCCCGGTGAGCCGCCGCGGCTACAGGGCGGCCGCCGGCGCGCGGTACCTGCCCACGACGATCGTGATGTCGTCGTCCGGGCTGGGGCACCAGCCGTCGACCTCCCGCAGGATCCGGTCGCGGATGTCGTCGACCGGCGCGTCCTGGGCGGCCTCGACGGTGGCGCAGAGCCGCGAGAGCCCGAACTGCTCCCGGTGCGCGTTGCGCGCCTCCGTCACCCCGTCGCTGTAGAGCACGAGCAGGTCGCCGTCCTCGAGGACGAGCTCGGCGTCCCTGGTCATCGCGTCGATGGACGGCAGGACGCCGACCCACACGCCGGAGCTCGGGATGCACTCGCTCCTCCGCGTCCTCGCGCGGCACACGAGGATGTCATCGTGCGCGCCCGCGAACGTCACCCGCCCGTCGCGCTCGTAGCGCAGCAGCAGCAGGGTCGCGTGCTCGTCGCGCTTCAGCCGGTCGCGGATGTTGTCGTAGATCGCCCGGTTGAGCGCCGAGACGACCTCGCCCGGGCGGGCGCGCGGATCCCTGCGCGTCATGGCCGCGACCATGCTCTGGATCATCAACATGACGAGGCCCGCCACGAGCCCGTGCCCCGCGACGTCGCCGATCCCGAGCCACCCGCCGTCCCGGGTGGGGAGCACGTCGTAGTAGTCGCCGCCGACCTCCGCGGCCGGCCGCATCATCGCGGAGAGATCGAGCCCCTCCACATGCAGGTGCGCCGGGACGAGCGTGGTCTGGATGTGCTTCGCGACCAGGGTCTCCTGGTGGACCCTCTCCTGCTCCAGCCGCTCGCGCACCTCCACGTGCCGGACGATCTCCCGGTGCATCGACACCGCCTTCATCGCGGAGCCGATCTGGAGGCGCGCCGCGTCGTAGACCATCTCGTTCGCGCCGCTGTTGACGAGCGCGACGCCGTAGTTCTCCGTCTCGCCGAACGTGAGCGGCATCGCGACGACGCTCCAGCGCTCCGACGAGCTCAGGAATCCGGGCGGCGCGAGGCGCGAGGACGCGAAGCTCGCGGGCGGCGGCTCCACCTCGCGGCTGTTCTCCATCAGAAAGAGCGACTGCAGGGTGGCGCCCTGGGGATCGTCGAAGAGCGATATGGCGACGTGCGTGAGATCCAGCTTCGGCAGCTCCGCCGCGAGCGTGCGCCGGAGCGTGGGCATGCCGAGGCAGGTCGAGAAGAACATGCCCGTCCAGCTGAGGTTGACCGACGCGCGCTCCAGGTACAGCCGCTTCTCGCCCTCGGCGCGGATGGAGGCGTGGCTGATCAGGATGCGGCACGTGTGCCAGAGCCGCTCGAGGCGGTCCTCGGAGGCGCCGCCGGGCGCCCGGCCGATCTTCGAGCGGAGCAGCGTGATCGCGCCCTGGAACTGGTCGAGGGCGACGCCCTCGCGCCCCGCCGCGTCGAGGAGGTCCTGGAGCGCCGTCAGGAAGCGGCCCTCCCGCCCGCTCAGCTCCTCCTCGAGCGCGGAGAGCAGCTCCCGGGGCCAGGCCTCGCGCGACGCCGCCGGGACGGTCACGCACCGCGCGAGCGCGCGCTCCAGCGGCTCCCGCTGCGCGGCGATGGAGAGCGGCTCGCGGCGCGGAGGCGCCGCGGTCGCGCGCGGGAGGGCAGCGTAGTAGCCGCAGCCGCACGACTCGCGCCGCGTGAGCTCGACGGGAAGGAGGCTGCACTCCGGCACGCGCTCGCCGCGGAGCTGGCGCACGACCGTCTCGACGGCGAGCGCCCCGAGCTCCTTGATCGGGTGGCGGACGGTCGTCAACGACGGCCTGGTGACGCGCGAGACGGCGACGTCATCGAACCCGCACACGAGGACGTCGCCAGGGACGTCGATGCCGTGCGCCTTCAGCGTGTCCATCGCGCCGAGGGCCATGTTGTCGTTGCCGGCGACGACGGCATCGAACTGGACCCTGCGCCCGAGGAGCTCGCGCATCGCGCGGCGGCCGCCGTCGATCAGAAAGTCGCCGTACACGAAGAGGCGCTCGTCATAGGGGAGCGCGCGCGCCTCGAGGGCCCTCCGGTACGCCACGGCGCGCAGCTTCGCCTCCTCGTTGTTGGCCGGTCCGCTGATGTAGGCGACGCGCTTGCACGCGTGGTCGTCGAGCACGTGCGCGACCGCCGCCTCCCCCCCGACCGCGTTGTCGACGATGACGCTCGGGATGCCGTCCAGCGCGAGCCCCACGCTGCACACGGGCAAGGGCGCGAGCGATCGGCAGAACTCGCGCGCTCCGTCGGGGCCGACGTGGTTCGTGAGCGCCGACGACATGATCACCGCCCCATCGACCGTCGTCGCGCCGATGAGCGAATAGATCCCGCCCCGGGCGTCCAGCGTGTAGCCCTGGCGGGCGCGCGTCTCGCCGAAGGCCACGATGAGGTTGACGTCGTGCGCCTCGGCCGCGCGCTCGACCCCGAAGCGCGCCTCGGACTGGTACTCGCCGCAGAGGTAGTCGGTCAGGAGGGCGATCGTGTGGCGCTTCGCCGCCATGATCTATCGCTCCCCGTTCACTTGTCGTGGATGGAGACGAGGCCGGGGGACATGCGCTCCAGGGCCGCCAGGCTCCGCCGCTGCCACCCGAGCCTCGCGTCCGTGACGAACCGGATCTTGCAGCTGGGGCCCTGGCCGGTGACGCCGGAGATGAAGGCGATGAACGCCTTCAGGCAGCTGGAGTTCAGGAAGTACAGCGCGCGTATGTCGAACTCTACCGCTGCGAGCGAGAGGCGCCGGACCTCGTGCTGGACTTCCTTGCAATAGGCGCCGAGCGGGGCGGCCGCCGCCATGTCGCCCGTCCCGGTGAGCTTGATACTCAGGCGATCGCCGAGCAGCGCCGGCTCGATGCCGAAGCTGTCCGTGGTGATGCGATCAACCCTTAGGCTGTCCATTCATCCTCCACCGCTCGAGCGGCGCGTGCGCGATGATCGTGAGCTCGTTGCCCTCGATCTTGTAGTCGACGTCGAGCCCTCCCTCGGCGCGGACGCGCGCGAGGCCGAGGCCGGAGACGCCCTCGACCATCGCTGTCTCCGTGATGAGGTCGTCGTAGTGCTTCAGCGGGTCGCTCGCGGTCTTCAGGTCGAGCAGCCGCTTCTCGACCTCTCGCAGCCGCTCCGGCGACGCCTCGTTGCGCGCGCGGATCTTCATGATGTGCGACCGCTCGTCCTCCTCCAGCGCGAGCTCGAGGCTGACGCGAGGGCCGGTGGAGTATTTGGTGATGTTCTCGGCGAGCTCGTGCGCGGCCATGTAGAACCGCGAGCTCACATTCGCGTCGTCCAGCACGGCGCCGCAGAAGCTGGACACCAGCCGCAGCACCGCCGTCGCCAGGCGCTCGCTCGGAAAGAAGGTGATGCAGAGGAATAGCGAGGCGCTCTGCGTCGGTTCGGGGGATGACACAATCTGTTATGTTACGCCGCCCTCGCGCAGGATCCAACCACTAGTTCCGCTGGCGGCGCGCCTTCTTGCTCCCCTCTCGTGAGAGCGTGAGCGCGGGCGACGAGCGCGGAACAAGCAGGGCACCCGGAGCGAGCTCCGCCATCGCGCCTCCGATGTGATGCGGTTCTCACCTCGGAATGTGATGCGCTTCGCAGTTCGCGCGACGAGCGCGCTTTCCTCCAGGGCATAACGCGACGCGTCGCCCGCGGCGGAGTGGCATGCTCGTTGATGACGAACGTGGCGTCCATCGGTGCTCAGGTGTGTCCATGGATCCGGTGCGGCCACCGCGCGGCTCGCGCACATGCGCCTTCACCTGAGGGAAACATCCGGCCGGGCGACCCAGCAAGGAGGGTATTGCTGTATGGAACAACGATGCTTCTCGCTCGGGCCGCCCTGGCCACTCGGGCCGTCGCGCCGCCGCCCACGTCGCTTGGCGGCGATGACGGGCGTCCCTTTTCTCGTGATGCGCGGCGTCCTGGCCGGCGCCGCTGCAGCGGCGGCGATCGGCTGCAGCACCGCGCCCGGGACGGAGGGCGAGCCCGGGCGCCCCTCCGGCGCGATTCCCGGCGTCGGAGAGGGGGATTCGGCGGAGCTCGGAGCGGGCTCGGCGGCGCTGTCGAGCGATGGTGCGGTGTGCGTCACCATCCAGCGTGGAACGCTCGGCACGGTGAGAGACGCGACACTGTGGCAAAACGCTCCGGGGTGGAACGACTCCGCATCTCCGAACCTCTCGACGGGGTGGGCCGCGGGCGCCGGCCGCCGCCGGTCTGTCGTGTACTTCGGGCTCTCTCCCGTGCCCGTCGGCGCGACGGTCCTCTCTGCCTCGCTGGTCTTCCATCAGACGTACGCGGTGGAGAGCAGCGCTGTGAGCGTACACCGCGTCACGGTGCCGTGGGACGAGCGCACCGTCACCTGGTGGAGCATCGGGGACAGCGGTTTTGAAGGCGAGAGCGCGGCGACCCTCGCGGCCGAGGCCGGCGTCGGAGCTCGCGCGACGGACGTGTCGGCGCTCGTGCAGTCGTGGGCGCTCGGGACGGCGCGGAACGACGGCTTGCTGCTCGACGAGGAGCGCGCGCACACGACCTACCTGAGGAGCAGCGAGATCGGCAGCGCGCAGGAGCGCCCGAGGCTCGACGTCTGTTACGTGACCTGCTCGGACGGGGTGATGAACGGCCTCGAGGTGGGCCTCGACTGCGGAGGGCCGCGCTGCGCTCCCTGCGCGGGCCCGGCGGCGGCCACGTCGAGCGCCGCCGCATCGAGCGCCGCCGCGTCGAGCGCCGCCGCGTCGAGCTCGACCGGCACGTCGAGCGCGGCGGACGATGATCCGTGCGCCGACGGGGCCGCGCTGCCGCCCGATCCGCTGCCGCCCGCGCGGCTCTCCCAGACCGGGCTCTACGCCGACATCACGACGCGATCGCGGGCAGCGGGCACGCGCGAGTTTCGTCCTGCTTACGAGCTCTGGTCGGACGGGGCGGCGAAGCGGCGCTTCGTGTACCTGCCGCCCTGCTCCACCGTCGACACGAGCGACATGGATCACTGGTCGCTGCCGGTGGGCGCGCGCTTCTGGAAGGAGTTCCGCGCGGAGGGCGTGGCCGTGGAGACGCGGTTCATCCACCGGTTCGGGCCGGGCATCGACGACTGGCTGTTCGCCGCGTACGCGTGGGATCCCGCGAGGAACGACGCGTTCCTCGTCGAGGCGGGCGTCGAGGACGCGCGCGGGACCGCGCACGACATCCCGCGGACCGCGGACTGCTGGGAGTGCCACGGAAAGCTCCCGGAGCGCGTCCTCGGCTTCAGCGCGCTGCAGCTGAGCCACGATGGACCGGGCGAGACGATGGCGTCCCTGAGCGACGCCGGGTGGCTCACCGTCCCGAGGCGGGGAGGGGTGCGCCCGCCGGGAGACGCCCGGGCGGCCGCCGCGCTCGGCTATCTCCATGCCAACTGCGGCAATTGCCACAACAGCACCGGCGTCGCGACCCTGCGGACACGCCTGCTCGCGGCGAACACCACGGTGGAGAGCACCGATACGTACACGACCGGCGTGGGCGTGACACCCAGCTTCTGGGAGCCCGGCGCGCACTACCGGATCACGCCGGGAGAGCCCGAGTCGAGCGCCGTCGTGCGGCGGATGGAGCACCGCGGCTCCAGGGCGCAGATGCCGCCGATCGCGTCGGACGCCGCCGACGCGGCGGGCCTGGCGGCTGTTCGCTCGTGGATCGAGGGCCTCGGGCCGCCGCCCGAGGCAGGGAGCGGCGGTGGCAGCGCGGGCGGCGCCGCAGGCGGCGCGAGCGTTGGCGCCAGCGGCACGAGCGCGAGCTCCGGCAGCGGTACCAGCGGCAGCGACGGCTCCGGCAGCGACGGCTCCGGCGCTGCGTGCGCCGGGGTGCCGCGCCTGAAGCTCACCCAAGTCGCGGCCGGCCTGGCGACACCCGTCTTCCTCGCGAGCCCGCCGGGCGACCGATCGAGGATGTTCGTCCTCGAAAAGGACGGCGTCGTCCGCCTGATCAAGGACGGTGTCCTCCGGTCCACCCCGTTCCTCGACATCCGCGGCGGGACATCGTGTCCGCCCTCGCCGCCCGCGAGCGCGAACCCGCTCGTGTGCGCGCCCAGCCCGACCGCGGAGGGCGGGCTGCTCGGGATGGCGTTTCACCCGGGCTACGCGGAGAATGGCAGGTTCTGGCTCTTCTACACCGCCGCGCCCAGGGGCAACGTCACGATCGCCGAGTTCCGCCGCTCGGCCTCGAACCCCGATGTCGCCGACACGTCGCCGGGGAGCGTGCCTGTCCGGACGCTCCTCGACGCGAGGCACGGCGGCTGGAACCACGTGGGCGGCACGCTCGCGTTCGGCCCCGACGGCTATCTCTACGCGTCCGTCGGCGATTCGGCCGTCACGCCGTATTCGGCCTCTCCGGCGAAGGATCTCTCGTCCCCGCTCGGCAAGATCCTGCGGATCGACGTGGACAGCGGGCTCGGCCCGCCAGGCAACCTCTCCGGCGCGGGCGTGAACCCGCTCGTCTGGGACTACGGACTGCGCAATCCATGGCGCATCAGCTTCGACCGGAGCACGGGGGATCTCTACATCGCCGACGTGGGACAGAACGCCTGGGAAGAGCTCGACATCGAGCCCGCGCGCACCGGGCGGCGCAATTACGGGTGGCCTGCGATGGAGGGCGACCACTGCGTCGCCGCCGGGTGCTCCCGCGTCGGCGTCGCGCCCGCCGTGGAGCACAGCCACTCGAGCGGCGAGGGCGGCTCGATCACGGGCGGCTACGTCTATCGCGGCTCGGCGATCCCGTGCCTCCGGGGAAGGTACGTTTACGGCGACTACGGGACGCACCGCTTCTGGACGCTGCGGTGGGACGGCTCGAGGGCGCGGGATCACGTCGAGATCACGGCGGACCTCGAGTCGCGCCTGCCCGCGGCCTCGTTCGGCGAGGACGCCGCGGGCGAGCTTTACGTCGTCATGCTGACCGGCGAGGTGTTCCGCGTCGATCCGAGGTGAAGGCCCCGCGCCCCGGCGGCGCTATCCCGCGAGCTGCCCGTCGCCCGCCCGGAGCTTCGCGAAGCGCGGGCGCCAGGCCCGGCTCTGGGCGAGCAGCGGCGCGGTGCGCGCGAGGAGCAGCGCCAGATCCTCGGGGCGGCCGGCGTCGACCAGGGCGCGCGCCCGCCAGTAGAGGAGCTCGACCCGCTGATCGGCGCTGAGGACGCCGCCCAGCTCGCCGGGCGGCTCCCCCTCCTCGCGCGCCGTCGCCCGCGTGCGCGTGCTCTCCATGCCGGACCTCGGGTCCTTCACGGCGAGCTGCATGACGCCGAGGAGAGCCTGGGCGTACGGCGGCAGATCCGCGACCGCCCCCTGCGCCCTGAGCCACCGGAGCTGCCGGCTCGCGTCCGCGTGCTCGTCGCGCATCGCGTGGATCCGCGCGAGCAGGAGCGCGCTCCTGTAGGCCGGCCTGTCCTTGAGCTGCTCGTCGAGCGAGCGCGCCTGCCGCACCAGGGGCAGCGCCTCGTCCTCGTGCCCCCAGAGGTAGAGCAGCTCCGCGAGCTTGATCGTCGCGTCGCGCTCCGCCAGGGCGCTGGCCTCCTCGCGGGCCAGCTGGACCGCGCGCCGGAGGTCCGCCATCGCGCGATCCGGGGCGTCGAGCGCCGGCCAGAGCTCCGCGCGGCGGACGAGCGCCGCGCAGAGGTGGGCCCGGTCGCCGCGCTCCTCGCAGCTGCGCACGGCGTCGTCGAAGCGCCGCTCCGCCTCCTCGAGCTGGCCGGACCGCGCGAGCACGCAGGCGAGCAGCGTGAGCCCGGTCACGTGCGTGTCGTGATCGGCCTCGCGGACGCGCTCCACGCCGTGCGTGAGCCGCTCGAGGGCGTCGTCCAGGTTGCCCTTGCGAAACGCCGAGCGGCCGGCCGCGACCTCGAAGCGCGCGGCGAGCGCGGCGTCGGCGCGGCCCTCGCGGGCGTCGAGCAGCGGGATCACCTCCTCGACGCGCGCCGCCGACTCCTCCCAGGCGCCCGCCCAGTCGAGCGCGGTCGCCTCCTCGAGCAGCGCCTCCGCGATCATCCGCGGGTCCTTCATCGTCCGGGCCAGCGCCCCCGCGGAGCGGAGATCGTCGAGCGCCTCGCCGGTGCGCAGGACGCGGTAGCGCACGCGCGCGCGGCCGAGGAGCGCGAGGTACCGCTGGCGCTGATCGTCGCCGTCGGCCCAGAGGAGCGCGGACGCGTAGTGGCCCTCCGCCACCGCGTTGTTGTGCTGGTCGCGCTGGAGATCGCCGAGGAGCAGGTACGCGTGCGCCGCGCGCGCGCGCGCCCCGGCGGCCGCGGCGTGGCGCGCGATCGGCTCGAGCAGATCCGGCGCCCTCGGCCGGGCCTCGGCCATGAGCTCCCAGACGGCGAGCGCGTGCCGGTGCATCGCCGCGCGCTGGTCCTCCGCGAGCAGCGCGTAGATGGCCTCCTGCAAGAGCGCGCTCCGGAAGGCGTAGCTGGCGCCGCCGCAGAGGGTGCCCTCGCCGTGCGCGGCGCCGTGCGCGCCGCGGGGGACGAGGAGCCCCCGCGCCACGAGCGCGCGCAGGGCGCTCGGGACATCGACGTGGTCGACGCTCGCCGCCGCCGCGTCCTCGCGCTCGCCCTCGCGTTCGAGCGCGCGTTGCACGCTCGCCGCCACGTCCTCCGAGAGCTCGAAGCCGAGCACCGCGCAGAGCCTCGCGCACGCGGCGAGCTCCGGCGGGAGCGCCTCCAGCTGCCCCGCGGCGAACCACTGCCACGCGGGCGACGGCGGGAGCCTCTCCAGCTCGGCGGTCGCGAGCTGGTGGCCGCTCGATCTCGCCCGCAGCCGCACGAGGCCCGCGCGCTTGATCGCCCGGGTGAGCTCCACGAGGGCGCGGGGGTTGTAGCCGGCCCACGCGCAGATGCGCCGGAGCGTCGCGCTCGGCGGAGGCTCCGCGGGCCGGAGGAGCTCCGCGCAGAGCAGGAGCCCCGCGGCGTCGTCGAGCGGCGGGAGCGCGACGTGATCGCGCGCGTGGCCGCGGGCGCTCAGCGCGTGGCGCCGCGCCGCCAGCGCGGGCGTGCCGGCGAGCAGCACCCAGAGCGAGACCGACGCCTCGCGCCGCGTCGCGAGGTCGAGCGCGTCGAGCGTGGCGCTGTCGGCGAGGTGCGCGTCGTCGACGATCACGACGACGGGCCGCTCCATCGCCCTCCGGCGGAGCCCCTCGGCGAGCGCCCGGATCACGCTCCCGCGGCGCGGCGGCGGCCGGCCTGCGGAGCCGCCCGGCCAGCCGAGGATCGCGGCCACGGCGGGCCACACCTCGCCGCCGAGCGGCTCTCCGAGCCGCTCGACGCAGAACGCGCGCGGGTCGCCCGGCGCCGCGAGGGCGCCGTCCCTCGCGCCGAGCACCTCGGCGAGCAAGGCGGCCGCGGTCCGGCCGTAGCCGCCCCCGGGGCGCGCGCCGAGCTCCGGCTCGGCGCGCAGCGAGATCACGAGCGCGCCGGGGTGCGCGCGCCGGCTGCTCTCGGCGATCTCCTCGGCGAGGCGCGACTTGCCGGCGCCGCGCTCGCCGATCAGCGCGCAGAGGCCGGGCCCGAGGCCCGCGAGCGCGCGCTCGCGGCTCTCCTCGGCGGCGCTCTGGGCCTCGCCGCGCCCGACGAGCGGCGGCGCGGCGCGCGCCGCGCCGCGATGGCCCGAGGGCGGGGGCGCGTCCGGGGCGAAGAAGTAGCGGCCGTCCTCGCTCGCCGCGGCGACGTCGAACCCGGCGTGGGCGGTGACGAGCTCGGCGCTGAGCGCGATGCCGCGCCACGGATCCGAGGGCAGCCACGACTCGGGCCGCTCCACGGCGATGCCCGCGGCGTGGACGCCCTCGCCGTCGCGGCGGAGCTTCAACGGCGCGACGTGGATCGCGAGGGGCGCGCCGACCGAGGCGACGATCTCCCGCCCCGCGAGGAGCGCGCGCTCCGCGGCCGCCTCTTTCGGGCCGGGGAAGATCGCGACGAAGCGGTAGCCGCGCTGCCGCGCGAGGTGCCCGCCGTGGCGGGCCACGGCGGCGCGGACCTCGGCCTCGGCGCCGCGGGCCTCCAGGGCGAGCACCACCGTGTCGTGCCGGTCCGTGGAGCCGGTGGCGGCGTCGTCTCCCGCGATCGCCGCGGCGCCGGCGGCGCCGCCGGTCAGGGCGAGCGCCTCGGCGCCCGCCGACGCGAGCGCGGCCCGCAGGCCCGCGGCGTCGGCCGGGCGGCGCGCGCGCTCCTTGGCGAGGCAGGCGAGGACGAGGGCCTCGATGGACGGCGGGACCGGGGCGATCTCGCTCGGCCTGGGGGGGAGCCGGCCGAGGTGCCCCTGCGCGACGTCCGCGGGATCGCCCGCGAACGGAGGGCGCAGCGTGAGCAGCTCGAAGAGGAGCGCGCCGAAGGCGTAGAGATCCGCGCGCGCGTCGAGCGGCTCGCCCCGGAGCCGCTCGGGCGACGCGACCTCGGGCGTCCCGAGCATGGCGCCCAGCGTGGTGAGCGCGCTGTCCGCCGGGTGGCAGACGACGCCGCGCTCGCGCTGCGTGAGGCCGAAGTCGAGGAGCCGCACGCCGCCGTCAGGCTCGAGGAAGACGTTCTCGGGCGCGAGATCCAGGTGGACCAGGCCGCGCTCGTGCACCACCTGGAGGCAGCTCAGCACGCCGAGCGCGACGTCGAGGGCGGAGCGCAGGTCGGGCGCGGCGGGCAGGCCCTCGAGGTGGGCCGCCAGCGTCTCGCCGCGGAGCCGCTCCATCGCGATGTACGCGCGGCCGTCCTCGAGCACGCCGTTCTGGAACAGGCGAGGCGAGGCCGGGGGACCGAGCTGCTCGAGGGCCCACGCCTCGCTGCGGAACCGCTCGCGCGCGAGCAGCGAGTGGGCCCTGCTGATCTTGAGCACGGCGGGAGCGCCGTCCTCCGACCGCGTCGCAGCCCAGAGGACCGAGAAGGCGCCCGCCGCGAGCGGCGAGCCGACGCGGAAGCCCGCGACGGACGGCGGCGTCTCGGCGTCGAGATCGACCGGCGCCGGGCGGGACGGCGCCGTGGCTCCGTCCGTCGAGCAGGAGGTGAGCACTGCGAGTCGGCGATGGCAGGAAGGGCAACGCGGCAAGAAGACCTCGGATGACCTCGGGTGGGGCCCGGCGCGATCCGTGACCGATATTACCGGTGTTGCGGGTTGTCACGAGCAGGAAAACCGCATTGCGCGACACCTCCTTATGCCCATGGCGAAAGTGGGTGCTCGGTCTGCTCGGTCACCCGCGACATCGTGGGTGTCGTGTCGACACCGGAGGACAGCGGCGTCCCTCGCGCTGCGCGAGAGGGATCGCGGCTGTTGTCCTCCGAGCAGCTGTGCGAGCGATCGGCAGGGGTGAATCTCCGTCGAACACCCACCTTCGGAGAGGCGGAGTCGGGGCCGCGCGTGACTGTCGCGCACGGACGTCGGCGGGGCTCGGCTGAGCCGCGCCGGTCCGCGAGCTGTGGTGTATGCTGTTCCGAGCGGTCGGAGGGCTGGATGATCCATCGACAGACGGGCGAGATCGAGCTCACATCCGGGCTTCGCATCGGGCCCTCGTACTCGGAAGCGCAGTTCTTGTCGTCGCCGCTCGCGCGGATGGCCAACGCCCTGAGCCAGACGCAGCCGTGGAGCGGATACCGGATGTCACGCCAGCGCATCGGCTTCAGGACCTTCCGCATCACCCTGCACTTCTGCAGCGGCAAGATCGCGTGGGTCGAGCTGTTCGAGGTGGGCGCCGAGTCGAAGGCGTTCTGGAACGACTGGTCCGAGAAGGAGGAGGCGGAGCGCAAGGCCAGCCACGACGCCTGGCTGACGTCGCTCCTCGGCGCGCCGCCGTACGAGTATCCCTGGGGAAAGATCACCTCCCAGCACGATCCGCGGGGCGGCTACAGCAGCATCGTCGTGCGCTTCGGCTAGCGCGCCGGGGCGCCGCAGCTCGATGCCGTCGCTGGTGCACGGGCCGGCGCCGCCCTCGGCGGGGCACCCCGGGGCGCCGCCGCCCTCGGCGTGGGATCCGGGGCGCTACAGCGCTCGCCGGTAGCGGATCTCCGGGAGGCTGCCGGCGCCGACCCGCGCCCACCGCCGCGCGCCGTCGCGGGTGAAGCCGGAGAGCTCGTAGAAGCGGCGCGCGCGGGTGTTCCCCTCGAGGACCCAGATCGTCATGGTCCTGTGGCGGCGCCGGGCCAGGTCGGCCTGCGCCGTGTCGAGCAGCGCGGCGCCTAGCCCGCGCCCCCACGCGGCGGGCAGGAGGTAGATCGTGTAGAGCTCGCCGACGTCGCCCGGGTCGTCGTCGTCGCGCGTCGGCCCGGCGCTCGCGAAGCCGAGCCCGGCGTCCTCGGCGCAGAGCACCCAGGTCCGCGTCCCGGTCGCGCCGTCGCGGCTCAGGATGCGCTGCCAGCTCACCTCGCGCGCCGGCACGGAGAGGGCGTTGAGATCGGCCGCCGGCACCAGGCCCAGGTAGGCCGCCTGCCAGGAGTCGACCTCGATGCGCGCGATGACGGCCGCGTCGGCCGGCCGCGCCCGGCGGATGACCGCCCCTGTGATCCGCTCTGACATGGTGTCTCGCACCCCAGGTTGGCTTTCGCCGCGGCGCCCCGCCGGCGCGCCGCCCGGCGCGCTCGCCCGCCGGAGGCGCCATCAAGCGGTCCCCGACGCCGCATTCATCATGATGCTCCATCCCTCGCCCGCGATCGTCCCCTAAGGTCCTTTTGTGCGCGATGACGCTGCCGAGCGCTGCAAACGGAACCGAAGGAGGGAACCATGCTGTGCAAGGAGATCATGAAGCAAGACATCCAGAGCGTCCTGGCCGACGACACCATCCAGACGGCCGCGTGCAAGATGCGCGACGCGAACATCGGCTTCCTTCCTGTCTGCGACAGCGCCGGGAGGGTGCTCGGGGCGCTGACGGACCGCGACCTCGCCATCCGGGTGCTGGCCCACAACCGGCCGCTGAGCACGAAGGCGGGCGACGTCATGACGCGCGGGGTGGTCGCGTGCCGGCCCGACGACGACGTGCAGCGCGCGGAGCAGCTGATGGGGCAGCACCACAAGTCGCGCGTCCTGTGCACCGAGGCGGACGGCCGCCTGGTCGGCATCATCAGCCTGTCGGATATCGCACAGAGCGAGGACGACAGGCACACCGCGCAGACCATCCGCCGGGTGACCGAGCGGGAGGCGGTGCAGCACGACAGCACGCGATAGCTCGCCGGGCGCTCGCCTGAGCGCCTCGCGACGCTTTACCCCGGCGCTTCGCCGCCGATCGCGCCTATCGCTTCGGCCGTGAGCAGGCGCGTCCTCCGGCCCGACGCGAGCGTGAGGTGCTGTCCCCAGCTCGTCTGGTGCGGCATGTCCCCCTCGACGAGCTCGCTCGCCCGGATCTCGAAGCCCGCCGCGCGGTAGGCGGGGCGCAGCGTGTCATCGACCCACGCGTCCGAGAGCTCGGGGAGCCCGAGCCGCGCCGCGTAGGGCCGGTCGTCGAAGACGCTCTGGTTGAGCAGCGCGATGAGCTCCCCGCCCGGTCGGACGAGCCGGCGCAGCGCCTCGAGCACCGGCGCCTCGGGCAGCACGAGGGCCGAGAGCAGCGAGGCCCAGGGGAAATTGAGGGTGAGGGTGTGGGCGAGCCCGGTGAGCTCCTCGGGCAGCGCCTGCACGGACGCGACGACGAAGAGCGCGTTCGGCCGGCCGCCCCGGGTGACCTTGCGGCTGGCGCGCCACGACACCTCGCGCATCCGCTCCCCCGCGGGGTCGACGCCGATGCAGTACGTATCGGCGTTGGCGCCGGCCGAGCGGTACACGAAGCGGCCGTCGCCCGTGCCGACGTCGATGAGGACGCGCGCGTGGCCGGCGAGCTTCGCCTCGAGGTCCGCGCGCGTCCACGTGACGGACGTCTTCCCGAGCTGCACGATCATCGTCGCCTCGAGCGCCGCTCTCCCCGGTTCCTCGCTCAGCCGGGGGCGCCCCCGCCCCCCGGGCGGCGCCCCTCGGCGCTCGCCGCCGCCAGCTCCCGGCAGGCGATCGCCCGCGCGAGGTCGTCGCTCGCCTCGCGGAGCATCCGGACCAGCATCGGCAGCCGCGGCGCCGCCGGCGCGCCGTCCGGGGCCCGCCCGAGCGCCGCGGTCCGCGCCTCCGCGCGGGCGACGAGGTCCCGCTCGACGCGGTACGAGGGGAACAGATGCGTGAAATACGCGGACGCGAGCTCGTGCGTCCGCGTCTCGAAGACCTGCTGCACCCGCTCGAAGAACGCCTGCGCGTACGGCTCGAGCAGCGCGCGCTGGAACGACCAGTTGAAGCCCGACATCGCCGCGCTGGTGAGGTGCAGCGAGCCGTACCCGTCCTCGTGGAAGCGCGCCCACGCCGCGGCCTTCGCCGCCGGATCCGGGCGGGCCGTCTCGGCGCGAAGCGCGGCGCGCTGGCCGCGGTCCGACGGGTCGCGCTCGCGCTCGGCGGCGAGCCGCTCCTCCGCGCCCTCCATGCCGCGCGCGATCCACTTCACGGCGACCGTCCAGCGCATCTCCTGGTCGATCTCGAGGCCGTCCACCTCGATCTCGCCGTCCGCGAGGCGCGCGGCCAGCGCGAGATCCGGCGCGGAGTACGCCGCGTTGAAGAGCGCCCGCGCCCACACGATCTGCGCGTCGCCGCGGGGGGCCGACCGCAGGGCCGCGAGGGCGAGGCCGGTGAACGCGCTCGCCTCGGCCTCGCGCAGCGGATCCGGCACGTAGCGCGCGAGCGCCGTCACCGCGTTCGTGAGCACCGGGTCGACGAGCGAGAGGTCCGGCTCGGCGGGCAGCTTGTCCCTCACCAGCGCGAGGTACGCCGGGGAGGCGAGCTTCTGGTCGCGCACCATGCTCCAGAGCGACGACCAGAGCAGCGTGCGCAGGAGCGGATCCTCCACGCGGCCCATGTGCTCGCGCACGAACGCGAGCGAGGCCGGGTCGAGCGCGATCTTCGCGAACGTGAGGTCGTTGTGGTTGGGGAACACGAGGAGCGGCGCCCGCTGCCCCCGCGCGGCCGCGACCTCGGTCGCCGCGCCGTCGATCTCCGCGGGCACCGAGTCGACGACGAGCGCGCCGTTCTCCTCGCGCGCGAGCGCGACGTCGATGCGGTGCGGCCGGAGGGTCGGGTAGTCGGCGGGCGCCGTCTGCAGCACGCGGAGCCGGCCGATGCGGTCGCCGTCGGGCTCCCACTCGGCCGTCAGCGTGTTGAGGGACGCCTGCTCGAGCCAGAGGCGCGACCACGCGCCGAGGTCGCGGCCGGAGCCCTCCTCCAGCGCGGACAGGAACTCGCGCAGCGTCGCGTTGCCGTACTGGTAGCGCTTGAAGTACCGGCGCATCCCCTCGCGGAAGGCCGGGAGGCCGATCGCCGCGACGAGCTGCTTCATCGCGGCGGCGCCCTTGCCGTACGTGATGCCGTCGAAGTTCAGGAACGTGTGCTCCGTGTCGGCGAGCTCCCCGGCGATGGGGTGCGTCGTCACGAGCTGGTCCTGCCGGTAGGCCCAGCTCTTCATGACGTTGAACGCCTTCCACACGGCCGGCTGGAACCGGGTCGCCTGTTCCATCGCGAGGAAGGCCATGTACGTGGCGAAGCTCTCGTTCAGCCAGAGATCGTTCCACCACCGCATGGTCACGAGGTTGCCGAACCACATGTGGGCCATCTCGTGGAGGAGCACCTCCGCGCGCGTGAGGCGCTGGTGGTCCGTCGGCGGGTCCCGGAAGATCATGCGCTCGCTGTGGGTCACGGCGCCGACGTTCTCCATGGCGCCGGCGTTGAACTCCGGGACGAAGACCTGGTCGTACTTGCTGAAGGGGTAGGGGTAGTCGAAGAACTCCGGGTAGAAGTCGAAGCCCTGCTTCGTGATCGTGAAGAGCTCCTCGGCGTCGAGGTGCCTCGCGAGCGACCTGCGGCAGTAGAGCCCGAGGGGGATGCCGCGGTGCTCGTCGCGGACGCCGCTGTACGGGCCGGCGATCAGCGCGAAGATGTAGGTGCTGAACCGGGTCGTCTCCTCGAACACCCGCGTCGTGCGCCCGAGGCCGGAGCCGAACGTGCGCGCGACGCGGGCGTTGCCGATGACCTCCCAGTCCTCGGGCGCGGTGACGGAGAGCCGGTAGCTCGCCTTGATGTCCGGCTGATCGAAGCAGGGGAACACGCGGTGGGCGCTGAACGGCTCGAGGTCCGAGTAGACGTAGTCCTCGCCGTCCTCCGGGTCGCGGAAGTGATGGAAGCCGTCGCCGGTGTGATCGTAGTCGTTCTCGTAGACGACGCGCACGCGCGTCTCCGGGGCGAGCAGCCTCCCCGGGAGGAGGATGCGGCAGTCGGACCACGCGGGCTCGATCTCGACGCCGTTGATCTCGAGCCGCTCGATGCGCCCGCCGCGGAAGTCGATGAACGTGTCGCCGTGGCCGCGGACGTCGAAGTACGCGACCGCCTCGCCTCGGTAGCCGCTCTCGCCGCGCGAGAGGTCGAGCGAGAGCTCGTAGCGCGCGCTGCCGATGCGCGCGGCGCGCTCCTCGGCCTCTTTCTGGGTGAGCACGTCCCTTCCAGGGCCGCCGGTCTTCTCCGTCATGACGGCACACCGTAGGACGAACCGCCGGAGGGAGGCCAGCGATCTGCCGCGGTCGCGGTCGTGGCGCGGTCGGGCGACCGCGCCGCGTGTCCGGCTGCCGCGCGGCCGCGAGGCGCACGAGGGAGGCGCCTGCCAGGCGGCCGGGCGAGGGACGAGGGAGCGGACGACCGGGCGGATGGGCCGTCCTGCACGGGCGACGCACCGGGTCTGGACCCCTAGAAAACGCCAGATCGAGCGATTTTCAGGGCAATTTTGTGTCAGAGAACGCGTTCTCAGCGAAATTCTGTGCCCACAACCCCCGCCTGAGCCCTCCTCGTTGTGCCAGAGGGGGCCGGACCCTTCCGGACCGCAGAGCGGAGCGCGCGGGGTGCCGGAGCCCTCCGGGCGCAAGGCGCGCGAACGGGGGAGCGCGGCTCGGCGTGGCCTGGAGCGCCCTCGAGGGGTCGACGCCGTGCGTGTGCCGTGGTTCTGGCTGCGCGGGCTCGCTATGCTCGGATCATGCAGCGCGCGCCGACGTCCTGGGTGATCGACCCCGACGATCCGCGGGCCCCTCCGCAGGAGCTCTGGGACCGCATGACGCCGGAGGAACGGCAGCGCGTCCTCGATACCCTCCCGTCGGAGTTCGAGGTCTCCGAGGCGTGCCCTCCCGAGGGTGACTTCCACTTCAACCCGAAGGTGGCGGCCAGGGACGCGCTGGGCGGGTACTTCCAGCGCATCGGCCGGCGCGTGTACCTCGCATGCGAGCTGCCGGTGTACTACCCGGCCGAGCGGATGTTCGCGCCCGACGTCATCGCGGTGCTCGACGTCGAGGTGAAGGAACGCGCCCACTGGTCGGTGAGCGCCGAGGGCAAGGGGATCGACTTCGCGCTGGAGATCCTCTGGCGCGGGAAGAGCAAGAAGGACCTCGAGGACAACGCCACCCGCTACGCGTCGCTGGGCATCTCCGAGTACTTCGTGTTCGATCGCAGGCGAAGGCGGCTGCGCGGCTTCCGGCTCGCCGAGGGCAGCGCGCGGTACCAGCCGATCGTCCCGCAGGAGGGCCGGCTCGCGAGCACGGTGCTCGACCTCGACCTGAGCCTGGAGGGGGACCGGCTGCGCTTCTTCCACGGGTTGGCGCCGCTGCCGGAGACGCACGAGCTGCTCGCCCGGCTCGGCTCGATGGTGGGCGACCTCGAGGCGCGCATCGAGGAGACCGAGATGAGCCTCGACGAAGAGCGACGCCGCCTCGACGAAGAGCGGCGCCGCCTCGATGCAGAGCGGCAGCGCGCCGACGAGGCCGAGCGGCGGCTGGCCGAGGCCCTGGCCGAGCTGGAGCGCATCAAGCGCGAGCGCGGCTGAGCGCACGCCGGAGGCGCGCGGCTCCCCCTGGTCCCAGCCGATCTCGGCTCAGGGCGCCGGAGGGCTGCGGCGCCACACGAGCGCGGCGGCGATCCCCGCGAGCGCGAAGGCCGCCTGGAGGAGGTGGACGAGCAACGAGATCGCGACGGCGGAGCTCGCGGTGAGGCCGAGCAGCGAGGCGGCGAGCGTGAAGGCCCCGTCGGTGGCGCCGATCTGGCCCGGGATGAGGTCGCCGGCGGCCGTGCCGGCGGCGCCCACGCCGTACGCGGCGAGCGCGCGGAGGGGGCCGCTCTCGGCGCCGACGACGGCGAGCAGCACGCCGTACTGCACCGCCTGGAGCGCGCGGCCCGCGAGGCAGGCGGCGAACGGCCAGGCCGGGACGGGCGGGCGCTCGTGGACGGCCTCCTGGAAGGCGGCGGCGAGCTGACCGGCGCGGGCGAACCGCCGGGTGATCCACGCCGAGGCGGCGCGCTGCCGCGCGGCGAAGGCGACGCCGAGGCCGCTCGCGACCAGGAGGGCGGCGTGCGCGAGCACGCCGAGGGCGAGCGGAGAGGCGCCGCCGATGTGGAAGAGGGCGATGGCCGCGAGGAGCGACAGCGGGGCCGAGGACAGGAGCGCGAGCGACTGGTTCGCCGTGGCGATCGCGGCCGCGCGCGCGGCGCCAACGTGGGGGGAGAGCAGCGCGGCCTTGACCGCCTCGCCCGCGGGGCGGCCGGCCGGCATCAGCGTGATGACAGGGTAGGTGACGACGTGGATGCGAAGGAGCTCTGCAATCGGGACACGCCGCGGCGCGCAGAGCACGCCGGTCGCGAGCGCCTCGCAGCCGATGCGGGCCGCCTCCAGCGCGATCAGGAAAGGCAAGAACGGCGCGGCGCGGGTCACCGCGGCGAGCATCTCCGCCGCGCCGACGTGGCGGATGAGCGCGGCCAGGGCGGCCAGGCCGAGGCCGCCGAGCGCCGCGTGGAGCAGCGCCTTTCGCCGCGCGCGGCGGGCGGCGGGCGCGTCCGGGGCGGCGGGTAGAGCGGCAGGGACGCGCGCGTCGCCGCCGGGCGCGGGCCTGGGATCGCTTCCGGCGCATTCCTCTGCCGCTCGGGCCGGAGGCAAGAGAGCCATGGGAAGGGGAGGTGCTGCGAGGAGCGTGCCGGCGCCGTGTGGGTGCAGCGTGCGCACGCGGCGGTGAGCTGCCTCGCGGAGCGCGCGCGCCGTGGGCATGCAGCGCGCGCACGCGGCGGTGAGCTGCCTCGCGGAGCGCGCGCGCCGTGGGCATGCGGCGCGCACGCGGCGGTGAGGTATCTCGCAGAGCGCAGAAGCTCGGAGCGCGCAGCGCGCGCACGCGGCGGGATGCCACGCGGAGCGCGGGCGAGCCGAGAGGCGAGATGTCAGGCACAGATCGTCCTCGTCCCTCAAAGGCCACCCGAGGTAGGTGGGGTATCAACGGAGTTGACTTCCTTGAACAACCACAAGCTTCATGGCGGGAATTTTACAGGTCCTGGTCCGAGGGCCGTGGTCGCGCTGCTGGTCGCCCTCTCGACGGGCGCTCTGGTCGCGTGTGGCTGGGCCCCGGTCGACGGTGTGCCGGCGAACCATGCGCCGGTCGACGGCGGGTCGGGCGGCGGCGGGTCGGGCGGCGGCGGGGACACCACCCCTCCCGAGATCCCGCCGGCTGCGCCGGGCGTCATCGCGCAGCGCCTGACCAGGCTCCTCTGGAGGGACGAGGCGCTGGCCGGCGAGATCAGCGCGCGGCTGCGCGCCCCGGTGCAGGCGCGCGCCGTCCAGGAGCTGGCGCGCGAGATGCTCCAGGATCCGCGCGCAAGGAGCGGCGTCGGGCGCTTCTTCGGCTGGTGGCTGCGCTCGAAGCTGCTCCTGGGCTTCACCCCCGAAGGCGAGCCTGTCGACGATCCGCTGCTCGCGTCGATGCGCAAGGAGGTCGAGGCCTACGGGAGCGCGGTCGTCCTCGACGAGGACGGCACCCTGGATACACTGATGTTCGCCCCGTACACCTTCGTCGACGCGCGCCTCGCGGAGCACTACGGGATGAGCGGCGTCGAGGGCGAGGAGCCCACGCGCGTGCCGTACGGCTCCCCGAACCGGATGGGGCTCTTCACCAGCGCCTCGGTGATGCGGACGTTCAGCAGCGCTTACCCGGTCACCTGGCCCGTGAGGCGAGGCTGGCTCGTCCGCTCCGCGCTCCTCTGCACGGCGCTCCCCGACATGTCGCCGCCCGAGGAGCCCGCGCTGGGGCGCTCGATCCGCCGGCAGATGATCGAGCTGACCGCTCCGGCGTCGTGCGCCACGTGCCACGGCGAGCTGAACCCGCCGGGGTTCGCCTTTCTCCGGTTCGACAGCATGGGCCGCGAGCTCGCGGACGACGGCGGCGAGCCGTTCGACACCTCCGGATGGATCACCGGCGTACCCGGCGAGCCGAGGTACGGAGATGTCCGCGAGCTGCTCGAGATCTTGAAGGAGCTCCCGGAGGTCCACGGGTGCATCGCGAGTCTCCTGATGCACTACGCGACCGATCCTCTCTCTCACCCCAACGCGGTTGTCCCGGAGGCGCTGGCGCCGCGCGTCGCCTCGCTGGCAGCGGCCTTCGGCCGGTCGGGGCGCAACCTGCGCGAGCTGCTCCTCTCGGTGGTGGGGACCCCCGAGTTTCTCGGCGAGCAGGAGCTCACGTGGGGACCTCCGGACGAGCAGCCGTGAGCGCCCCCGGGCGGTCGTGGACGCGACCGCTCTCCTGGCGCCCTTGGCCTCTCGGCGGCTCTGATCCCTCCTGCCTCGCCTCCGGTGCGCTCAGGACGCGCTCGCCCTTCCCGAGCGGCGCGCGCGGAGCACGGCGTCGGCGCTGAACACCGCGAGCCCCGTCCAGATGCAGGCGAAGCTCACGGCCTGGGCCGTGCTGAACGGCTCGTCGTAGACGAGCACGGCCAGCAGGAACTGGCCGCTCGGCGCGAGGTACTGGAGGAAGCCGACGGTGGTCAGCGACAGGCGGCGCGCCGCGTTCGTGAACCAGACGAGCGGCAGGGCCGTGATGATGCCCGTCGCGGCGAGCAGGAGGTGGGTCCGCAGATCGGCGCGGCCCGCGGCGCCGGCGCCATCGGCGTGGAGGGCGGCCAGGTAGGCCGCGCCGAGCGGGGCGATGAACGACGTCTCCAGGGTGGAGCCGGGGAGCGAGCCGACGGCGGCGACCTTCCGCAGCAGGCCGTACACCCCGAACGTGCTCGCCAGGCCCAGGGCGATCCAGGGGATCGAGCCGGCGCGCACCGCCAGGTACACGACGCCCGAGGCGGCGAGGCCGAGCGCGAGCCACTGGGCGGGCCGCAGCCGCTCGCGCAGGAAGAGCATGCCGAGGAGCACGCTGAGCAGCGGGTTGATGAAGTAGCCGAGGCTGGCGTCGAGCACGCGCCCCACCGCGACGGCGTAGATGAACAGGACCCAGTTCGCCGACACGAGCGCGCCGGTCACCGCCATCGCCGCGACGACGCGCCGGTCGCGCAGGGCGGCGCCGAGCGCGCGGCCCTGCCCTGTGGCCAGCGTGAGCGCCACGAACGAGAGCAGGCTCCACACGGTGCGATGGGCCAGGAGCTCGACCGCGCCGACGTGCCGGAGCTGCTTCCAGAAGACGGGGACGACGCCCCAGGAGCTGTAGGCCGCGATCCCGTAGGCGACGCCCCACGCGGCCTCCTTTCGGCTGTCGCGAGCATCTTCGGGCGTGGGCATCGGGGTCGTGCTTCCTCGGCGGCGTCGCTCGACGCCGCCCGCCGCCCGGCGCCGCTGCTACGAGGCGCCGCTCGCGTTCGATCGGACGGCGAACATGGCGAACCTGCTCGGCCATTTCAAGCCCTGCCTGCGAGCGCCGGGCTCGCAGGCTCGCCGCGAGGCCGCATGGCATCCGCGTTGCTGGACGCGGGGCGCGGCGCTGAGTCCGCAGCGAGCACAGCGAGGTGGGTATGCGAAGTGTCTACGCTTCAGCAGGGCTATGTGCAGCGATGATGGTCGCGTGCACGGGAGAAACGACCGGCGAGACGCGGCCTGGAGGCGCACAGCCTGAAGACATGGGGTTCGTGACCGTCCAGTGGTCCATCGAGGACAAGACCGACGCCGCTCAGTGCAAGGCGCGCGGCGCGACCGCGGTCGAGCTGGTCCTCATCAACACGAAGAGCAACGAGGTCACGCGGCAGGTGGTCCCCTGCGAGCGGTTCGACGCGAGCGTGCAGCTCGTCGCCGACGACTATGTCGGGACGCTCTCGCTCGTCGACGACAACGGCAGGCCGGTCAGCGATCCGCAGGCGGTGGGGCCGTTCGAGGTCTCCGGGGACGAGTCGACGACCCGCAAGATCAGCTTCCCCGCCGCCGAGCGGCAGCGAGGCACGCACCGGCAGCCCGAAAGGCCGCGGCGGTAGGCCACAGGCGAATCGCGCCACGCGCGCCCGAGCCCCTTCACGCACCGCTGGCGGCCGCCCGCCCGCGGAGGAGCGCTATCGAGCCGCCCTCACGACGGTGAGGGCGCTCGGTCCCTCCCCGCGCTGCCGGGGAGCCCGCCCCCTTCGATCAGCCGGAGGAGCTTGTCCTTCGTGGTCAGCCCCACGTGACGAGCCACCTCCTTGCCCCCGGCGAACGCGACGACGGTCGGAAAAGCGCGGATGCCGAGGCGGCGGGCGATGGCCGGGCACCGATCGCCGTCGACCGCCACCACCTTCAGGCGTCCTGCGCCTTCCTCCGCCAGCTTGTGCAGGATGGGCGCGAGCGCGCGGCACGGCGGGCACCACTGCGCGGTGAGCTCGACGAGGACGGGCACCCCGGCCTCCAGCACCTCGGCGTCGAAGCTCGCCTCATCGATCTCGCGGACAGGATTCGTGGACATGGCGTGAACCTCCATGCCCTGGCAGGTCTCGAGGGCGGCCTCCATTACAGCGCTCGCCCGTTGTAATGTGGTCGCGGCTCGACACCTGACCTCCTGGACCATGGGCGCCATCAAGGACGCGGACGATCTCCTCAACCATGTGTCGCACCTTGTGCGCTCCGAGCGTTCGGCGCTCGCGGCGCTGGCGCGCGCGGAGGGGGTGACACCAGAAGACGCGGTCGACTGCGTGCAGGAGGGCCTCTGCACGCTGCTCACGCTCGCGCAGCGGGGCGCCCTCCCGGAGGACGTCGGCGCGTGGGGGGGCGTGCTCGCCGGGACGGTGCGGAACGCCGCGCGCAACCGGCGCCGCCGTCACTTCCGCGCCCGGCCGCACGACGACGTGGACGCGCACCCGGAGGCCGCGGGGGACGTGCCGGCGACCGACGAGGCGATCGCGCGCGCCGAGGAGCACGTCCGCCTGCGCGCGTGCGTCGAGGAGCTCTGCGAGATCCAGAAGGCCGTCGTGACGCTGCGCATGCTCGAGGAGCAACCCGGAGAGGACGTGGCGCGCGCGCTGGGCATCTCGGCCGGCCACGTCGCGGTGCTCCTGCACCGGGCCAAGCTCGCGCTGCGCGCGTGCATGACGTCGCCGCACTGAGCGCGCCGCGCGTGCTGCCGCGCGCCCTCGCGAGTGCGCGCGCGGCGCGGGCGCGCCGGTGTCTGCTATGTCTTGGGCGAGACGTCATGAGCTCTTCTTCGTCCGCTTCGCCAGCCTTGCGCATCCTCGCGCCCGATGAGCCGCCCGCGTTCGAGGTGGTGAACCCCGAGGGCCGCTCCAGCGCGGTCCTGCTCTGCGACCACGCGTCCAACGCGGTTCCGAGGAGCCTCCCCGAGCTGGGCAGGCAGCACGAGGCGCTCCGCGAGCACACCGGCTGGGACATCGGCGCGGCCCGCCTCTCGCGCCGCCTGTCCGCGCTCCTCGACGCGCCGCTCGTGCTCTCCGGCTACTCGCGGCTCGTCATCGACTGCAACCGGCCGCTGGGCTCGCCGACGTCCATCCCCGAGATCAGCTGCGGCGTGCCCATCCCCGGCAACGCCATCGACGCCGCGGAGGCCCGCGCGCGGGCTGACGCGTGCTTCTGGCCCTACCACCGCGCGATCACCGCGCTCCTCGACGCGCGGCGGGACCGCCGGGAGCGCACGGCGATCCTCAGCGTGCACAGCTTCACGCCCGCGATGCCCGGCCAGGACCGGCCGTGGCACGCGGCTGTCCTCTACGGGCGCGACCGCAGGCTCGCCGCGCCGTTCCTCGAGGCGCTGCGGCGCGAGCCCGGGCTCTGCGTCGGCGACAACGAGCCCTACCGCGTGACCGAGGGCGGCGACTACGGGATCCCCACGCACGGCGAGGCCCGCGGCCTGCCCTGCGTGCTCCTCGAGATCCGCCAGGACGGCCTGCTGAGCGACGAGGGCGTGGAGGCCTGGGCCCAGCGCCTCGCGGCGAGCTACCGGGCCATCGAGGCGAGCGGCGTCGACCTGAACGCCCTCTCCCCGGACGCCTCCGCCGGTCGGTGACGTGGACGGGGCTCGGCGCCCGGTTGACACCTCCGAGGCACCTTGTCTCACGTGTGACGGCCTGACGCAGGCGAGCCTCCGCCGGGGGCGGCGGAGAGCGTCACGCCGGGACGGCGCACATCGCTGCGAACAGCCCGATTCCCATCGGTTTCCGGCAAAGGCTCGGGGCGGCACCGTTCGTGTATCGCCGGGCTCATGGCAGCGCTCGGCCCTCGCGCCGGCGCTCGTTCAACGGAGTCGATGGAGGTACCGATGAACCATGCAGTCAATCCGAGGTGGTGGGATGATCACAAGACGTCCGGCTGGGACCGCGTGAAGGAGGCGCTGCGCCGCGACTGGGAGCAGACCAAGGCGGACTTCACCAGCACCAAGGGGCAGGAGCTCAACCAGGACGTCGGCGATACGGTGAAGCAGGCGCTCGGCAAGCAGCCGATCCCGCCGCGCTACGCGCCGAACACCGACTGGGACCAGGTCGAGCCGGGGCTGCGCTACGGCTGGGGCGCGGCGGGCCATTACAGCGATCACACCGACTGGGACGATCGGGTCGAGAGCAAGCTCAAGGAGGAGTGGAACGACCTCAAGAGCGGGCGCACCTGGGACGAGGCGAAGAGCGCCGTGCGGCGCGGGTGGGATTCGGCGCGGCGCAAGGTCTCCTGAGCCGCGCCCTCGACCGGATCACCGCTTCGACGGCGGGAGCAGCTCCCTCAGCGCGTCGTGCAGGCGGCGGTACGTCACGACGTCGCCCCGCGCCACGCCCTCGCGCACGAGATCCCGGGCGACCTCCGGGCCGATGCCGGCGAGCACGCAGGTGCTGCCGAGCAGCCTCACCGCCGTCGCCACGCGCAGGAAGAGCGCGAGCGCGCTCGCCTCCATCCGGTCGAGCCCGGTGACATCGATGACCACGGCGCGCGCCCGCCTGGCCGTCACGGCGGAGAGGAGCCGCTCCATGAGGAGCGCGCACCGCTCCTCGTCGACGAAGCCGATCACGGGGACGCAGAGGATCCGGCTCCAGACCTCGATGATGGGCATGGACAGCGCCCGGATCGCGGCGCGCTGGTGCTCGATGAGCGTCAGCTTCTCGGTGATCTCCCGCTCGTACGCGAGGTCGCGCGCCCGCGCGAGCTCCTCCTCGGCGCGGGCGCGCGCGAGCGCCTGCGACGCCGCGGGCAGGAGGCGGCGCACGAGGCTGACGTGGCGCGCGTCGAAGAAGGCGCGGTCCGGATGGACAAGCACGAGCAGCGACCGCAGGGGACCGGCGTGGAGCGGCGCGTGGAGCGCGGAGCCGTAGCGCGCGAGCACGGGCTCCGGCTGGCGCTGCCACTCGGCGAGCTGGCGGAGGTCGAAGCTGGCGACCGGCCGGCCCTCGAGCGCGCGCGAGAACGCGGGCCCGGCCTCCCATTCGGTCGCCGAGAGGCCCGGATCGGTCGCGACGAGGGCGCGGCCGTCCGCCCCCTCATCGAACGCGATCACGAGCCCGGCGGCGGCCCCGAGCCGCTGCGCGGTCGCCTCGACGACGCGCGCCAGCGTCTCCGTGAAGCTGCCCGGCTCCGTGAAGCGCAGGAGCACCTCCGCCAGCCCTTCGGCCTCCAGCCGGAGCGCTCGCTCCTCCTCATGCGCGCGCCGAAGCTCGGCGATCGTCTCGTGGGCAGCCTCGTCCATCAAATCTCAGTCTCCGAGCAGGACGACGCTGATGGAGAGGTTCGCGTGCTGGTTCTTGCCCCGGGTGAAGCACCCCTGCTCGCCGAAGGTGAACCTGCCGAGGAACGGCGTCTCCCCGAGCGACGCGGCCACCCCCTGGACGACGCGATCGAGCTCGCCGCGCACGGCGAGCATGCACCCCGCGCAGAAGATCACGAGCGCGCCCTGCGCGCGGAAGGAGGGCGGCGCGGCCCCCAGCGCGGCGTCGACGACGGAGCGGACCCGGCCGATCACGCTCTCGCGCGATCCCTGCATGAGCACGAGCTCGTCGCCCTCGTTGATGTTGGCGCCGAGCGTCATGGAGTTGTCCTGCTGCACGGTGTCCGGGTGGATGAGCAAGAACTGGGGGACCTTGCCGATCCAGCCCGAGGGCCGCCCGAGGGGGTGGAGCGCCGTGTGCTCCAGGATCGTCCCGCCGCCGAGCTGCGCGGAGATCAGGCCGCCGGTCCAGCGGTTGTAGACCTCGGCGGCCGGGAGCCCGTCGATCTCGGGCAGGCGCCTGCCCTCGGCGCGGGTCACGCGACAGCGGTGCTCGGTGGGGGCATAGCCGCTGCTGAACGCATAGGAGATCTCCCCGGACGGGTAGAGGGCGGTCAGCAGCACCGCGCCCTCGTGGGCCAGCCCGCGATCCATCTGCGATTGCCTGCCGACGATGGAGTCCGCCGCGGTGGAGCCGCCGAACACGGGCACGTTGGGGCCCACGACGTCCTCGATGCCGAGCAGGACGTCCTCCTCCGCGCCGGTCTGCACGCTGAGCCAGAGCAGGGCCGGGAGCTCGCCGGAGCGCCCGGCGTCCTCGATCGCGCGCGCCGCGGCGCGCGCGCCGGCGGCCCGCGGGGCGCCGCCGATCCGCTCGGCCGCGACGCCATAGGCGCCCTGCGCGTCGGCGACCCCGAGCAGGGCGAGGCCGGGGCCGGGGGCGCCATGAACGCCGGCAGCGGTCATGACCGACTGGCACGAGCTCGATCCGTGGACGCGAACCGACGGCGGCAGCGCCGCGGTGGCGCGCGCGAGCTCGTCGACGTCATAGGAGGCCGTGTAGCTCAGGAAGACGTGATCGGGCTCCGCGCCGAGGCCCGCGCGCAGCGCCGACATGGCCTCGGCGAACGCGGCGCTCGCCCCCGCAGCGGTCGACGACGACGTGGCGATCTTCATCCCCGCGGCCCTCCCGTGCCCGCGGTCCGTGCCGCCGGCGCCGGTGGGCTCCACAGGCCGTCTGTCGCGTTCATGACCTTCTCCTTCATCGGCGTTCTTTCCGCTTGCGAAGTATCCGGTGACTCGTTGCGCCGGCGCTTATACACAAAACCGCACCGCGCCGCCCCTGCGCTCAGCCGCCGATAAGGTGCCGCGCGTAGCCGTACACGTAGACCGTGATGATCGCGGCGGCAGCCACGTTGAGCAGGAAGCCTGTCCGGATCATCGCCGGGAGCCGCACGTACCCGCTGCCGAACACGATGGCGTTGGGCGGCGTGCCCGTCGGCAGCATGAAGTCGCAGGACGCGGCGATCGTGGCCGCGAACAGCACGCCGAGGTCCTGCGGGAGCACGTTGAGCGCCACGTTCACCGTGGCGGTGTTGGAGGCCAGCGCCGACAGGGCGATCGTGCCGGTGCTGGCGAGCCCGATCTGCGCGAGCAGCGGCGCCTCGGCGACGACCGCGAGCTCCGCGGCCATCCACGCCGAGAGCCCGCCGCCCTCGATGCCGGCCGCCATCGCGAAGCTGCCGCCGAGCAAGGCGAGCGTGCCCCAGGGCATCCTGCGCAGGGAGGCGAGCGAGAGGGCGCGCAAGGCGAGCAGGCCGAGCGCCGCCAGGACGGCCACGGTCGCCTCGTAGTGCTTGCCCTGCACCTTGAAGCCGGCCGCGGCGCCCGAGCCCAGCGCGGCGCCAAGGCCCTCGAGCGCGGCCTGGACGCGCGGCGCGAGCGCGGCGCGCAGCGGATCGCCGAGGATCCAGAGCGCGCTCGCCGCCGCGAAGACGGCGGCGACCGTCTTCTCGCCGCGGCTCATCGGGCCCATGGCCGCGAGCTCGCGGTCGAGCGCGTCGCGCGCACGGCCGGGGCCGAGCCCGTCCCGCTTGCCGACGCGCCACAGGGCGAGCCAGAGCAGCGGGACGAAGAGGACAACGAACGGCAGGGCGATCGCCATGTACTGCAGAAAACCGAGATCGTGGCCCAGCTTGTCAGCGAGGAAGCCGCAGAAGATGGAGTTCGTCCCGGTGCCGATCTTCGTGCCGATCCCGCCGACGTTGGAGGCGTAGGCCACCGCCAGCATGATCGCCGTCCCGTAGTGCGTGAGCCTGCGCCCCCCGGCGGCCGACTCCAGCTGCGCGAGCAGGGCGAGCCCGATGGGGACCATCATCACGGCGGTCGCGGTGTTGGAGATCCAGAGCGAGATGGAGCTCGTCGCGACCAGCATGCCGAGCAGGAGGCGCTTCGGGTCCGTGCCGACGGCCCGCATGATGTGGAGCGCCACCCGGCGGTGAAGGCTCCACTGCTCCATGGCGGCCCCGATCGCCATGCCGCCGAGGAAGAGGAAGATGTACGCGTCGACGAACGGCGCGGCGGCGCGGGCCGCGTCGCCCGCGAGCCCGCGGCCGAAGACGCCGAGCAACGGGAAGAGAACGAGCGGCAAGCAGGCGGTGAGCGCGACGGGGAGCACCTCGAAGAGCCACCACAGCGCCATCCACGCCGCGACCGCGGCCGCGTATGCGGGGCGGTGGCCGTAACCAGGGACGGCGTGGAGCCCGCTCGGGATGAGCGCGATCGCGAGGGCGGCGGCCGGACCGGAGGCGACGCCGAGGCAGCGAAGCAGGCGGAGCCGCGCAGGAGGGGGGTGGCCTCGGTGAGGGGCGCCCGGCGGCGCGGCGGCGTGATCAGGGGGGCCCTGCATGGCGACTCTATCGCACACGCGCTCCTCGCCGGCAGGCCGCGCCCTGCGCGCGGCGCGGCGGGCGCGGCGCGCGCGTGCTAGGCGTCAGCCGCTCCGCACGGCGCTCGCGCCGCCCGCAGGGCAGGAGAGCCGCCGTGTCCGATCCCCTCGTCGTCAACGATGCGCTGACCGCCCCGGCCGCGCTCCTCAGCTGGAGCGCCGTTCGCGCGTCGGGGCCCGGCGGTCAGAACGTCAACAAGGTCGCCTCCAAGGTGGAGCTGCGCTTCGACTTCGGCGCGTGGCCGGAGCTCGCCGACGACGCCAAGGCGAGGCTGCGCGTGCTGGCGCGCGGTCGGCTCGACGCCGAGGGGCGGCTGTTCATCGTGAGCCAGCTGACGCGCGACCAGCTGCGCAACCTGGACGACGCGCGCGAGAAGCTGCGCGCGCTGATCCTGCGCGCGCTCGAGGTGCCGGTGCAGCGAAGGCCGACGCGGCCTACGCGTGCGTCGAAGGCGCGGCGGCTCGACGAGAAGCGGCGCACGGGCGAGAAGAAGCACGTGCGCCGCAGCGGGGGCGATCACGAGTAATGGGGCGCGCGCGGGGGGGGGAGGGCGTCCAGCGCGCGCCCGCGCCGCGGCGGCCCTCGCTCAGCGCTTGCGCCGGGAGCCGGCGACGACCTCGGCGGCGGTCGTCGCGGTCGCCGCGCGCTTGATCCATCGCCGTAGCTTGCCCAGATCCTCGCAGCCGGCGATCGCACGGGCCACCTCGGCCGGCGTGGCGACCCCGCGCGACTCCAGCACCGTGAGGATGGCCTCCTGCGCCATCCTGACCTCGCCGCGCGCCTCGCCGCGCGCTTCACCACGCGCCTCGCCACGCGCCTCGCCGCGCGCTTCACCGCGGGCCTCGCCGCGGGCCTCGCCGCGCGCTTCACCGCGGGCCTCGCCGCGGGCCTCGCCCTCCGCGAGCGCCGCCTCGAGCGCGGGCACGCGCTTGTCGAGCAGCGCGCGTGCCACGGCGTCGTCCGAGGACGTGGCCTCGAGGAGCGCCTGGATCGGCAGCGGGCGCACGAGGCAGGGATCCTCGATGACCGCATCCTTGGGCAGCGGGCGCCAGCCGTCGGTCTCGCGCGACCACTCCATCACCCGGCGCTGCTTCACCAGGATGCAGAACACCCGCCGCACGCCGCGGGCGATCAGCAGGCGCGCCTTGGTGGTCGGAACGGCGAGGGCCTGCTTGTCGCTGACCTCGAACGCCAGCTCCTCCAGCCGCCGCCGGCCCGCGCGGTCGGGCTTCTGCGCGAAGACGCTGGCGTCGGCCGCGTAGTCGCTGCCGAGGTCGGTCCGGGTCAGCATGTCCACGGCGCCCCGGTAGCCCTCGGCGACGTGGGCGCCGAGGACGTAGGTCAGATCGAAATGCTGCGTCGCGTGCGGCGGATCGGCCGGGGCGGCGTAGACCTCGACGCCGTGGAGGTACTCCACCCGCGTCTCGGGCGGCGCCAGCCGGTCGTCCACGTGCGGGCGCGCCCTGCCGGCCGGAGGCGCGTGGACCGTACGACCGGAGGCGCCGGCACCGGGAGCGAGGAGGACGTGATCGTGCCTGCGCATGAGCTCCATCCTAGCGCACCCAGCGACCGGCGGGCATCGCGGCGCCGGCGTCCGCGCGCCTCCACCGCGTGGCGAGGCTCAGGCGCTCGCTCTCAGACAGCCCAGCTCGTAAAGCCCCATCCACCCGACCTCCGGGTCGGTGCAGGCGCCCTCCCTGAGCTGCTCCACGAAGTCCTCGATCGGCTTCTCTACCACGTCGATGAACTCCGTCTCATCCAGCGCTTGCGCCCTGTCGCGCGCGCAGTCCACCGCCAGGAACGCGTGTCGTTCGATGGTCGAGTAAGCGCACTCCAGCGGGCGGCCGAGCGGCACGAGCCGCCCGGCGACATACCCCGTCTCCTCGAGGAGCTCGCGCGCCGCCGCCGCCTCCGGGGCCTCGCCAGGCTCGACGCCGCCGCCCGGGAGCTCGTCGAGGATCCGATCGGGCCCCGGCCTGTACTGGCGCGCCAGGATCACCCTCTTCTCGCGCGAGATGGCGAGGACGCAGACGACTCGCCCCTCTTTCTTGAGCGAGAACGTGCGGACCTGCCCGTCCGGGAGCTCGAAGGTGACGTCCTCGATCCTCCGCCACGGCGAGTGCTGGACCACGCGCCGCTCCAACGCCTTCCACCGTACGACCGTCATGATCAACCACCTTGGAGCCGCGACCGCTCCGGCGCCGCCACGCGGAGGGGCGAGGCGCACGGACGGCCGCGCGGCGAGCACGGCTACCAGGCGCGACAGCCGACATCAAGAGGGCGCATCCGAGGGCGCTCATCGCGCGAGCCCGTCCGGGCTTCTGCCGCTCTGGCCGCTCTCGCTCAGGCGGGGGCCGGCCGGGCGCTCATGGGAACGGCCTCCCTCGCGACGGCGAAGTGCCGCCGGATGAAGTCGTTCGCGAACATGCCGATCGGGTCGAGCTCCCTCCGGACATCGGCGAAGTCGACGTACCGAGGATATGCCTTCTCCGCGTACTCTCGATTCGTGAAATTGATCTTCCCCCAGTGCGGCCGGCCTTGATGGCGCTCGATCATGAAGGTCTCGATCTCGGCGAAGATGGCCTTCCAGTCTTCCGCCTCGGAAGGGAAGTGCGCGAAGGTCAGGAACACCGAGTCGCGACCGTGGGCGGGGCTCATCCACGCCGTCTCCCTGGTGACCGTCCGCGCCAGGATGTACCCGTTGATCTTGAACGTCCTCCGCTCCATGAGCTCGAACAGCGAGGTGACCGCCGGTCCCAGGCCCTCGATCGGGATCGCGATCTCGGACTCGATGTGGCCAGCGACGACCTTGAAGCGAGGATCGTGCGCGAAGAGCAGGAGATCGTACGATTTTCCGACCTGGTAGGAGCTCGTGCTCACCGCGGCCAGCGCCGCCCTCAGAAAGCGCGGCTTCAGGTCGATCGGGACCCGCCGCGCGGCGTTCATCAAGACGCTCAACGTGAGCCTGTCGCCCACGGCGAGGAGCGGGTTGCGCAGCCTGTCCCAGAGGGACGGCGCTGACAGCTCCTCCCTCTTCGCGGCGTAGATGTGCTGCCTGCCGTACGGAAAGAAGAACACCTTGTTCATCGCGTACGGGTCGGAGAGCGAGAGAAAGTGGGCGGCGTTCGCGATCGCCGCCTCGGTCTCGAAGACCTTCTGGTGCTTCAGCACGTTGAACGACTCGCGGACCGCGAGCGTCGCCTCGACGACGATCCCCAGGCAGCCAAGGTTGGTCCTGACCGCATCGAGGTACTGTGCGTTGCGCGCGCTGGATATCTCGATGACCTTGCCAGACGACAGCAAGAGCTTCGCGGAGAGCACGGCGCTGGAGAACGAGCCGGTGCTTCCGGAGCCGTGGGTCGCGGTCGCGATGACACCTCCGACGTGCTGCGCGTCGACCTCTCCCAGGTTGACGAGCGCGAGGCCGGCGGCGTCGAGGTGATCGATGAGGTCCGCGACGCGCATCCCTGCCTGGACGGTGACGGTCCTGTTCTTCCGATCGAGCCCGATGAGCTCGTTGATGCGCGCGAGGCTGACCATCCATTCGTCCGTGCACACGATGTCGGACCAGGAATGTCCGGCGCCGACGATCCGGATCTTCTTGGACCTGGCCCTCGCGCTGTCGACGATCGCCACGAGCTCGTCGATCGACCCGGGCTCATGGAAGCTCTCGGGTTTGCATTGATGGTTGGCTCCCCAGTTCCGCCACGTTCCATCCGGACGAAGCGCATTGGACGTGGCGAAGAACCTCCTGATGCCCTGTGTGATCGCGCTCGGAAGCTGGACGTTCCCGAGACGTTTCCGGTTTGCTTCCACGAATCTCAGCTGCATGAGACCTCCGCGAGACGCCCTCGGGCTCACACACCCGCAAATAGTTGAGCGGCGAGTGGCCGGCCAGCGAGAACCTCGGGCACAGCGGGAGATCGAGATGAGCTATGTCCCGGACGCTGTTCGCGCAGCGCATGGCAGGTGGATCGGAGCCGGGCGCCCGCGGCGTCGAGCCGCCGCGGACCTGCTGCTCGGCCAGGCGGCGCGCTCGGTCAAGACATTGGCGTCGCCGGTCAAGGACGGGACGCGCGCTCGGCACCATCCTCTCTGGCATGACCTACCTCATCCCGAGCCAAGAACAGGCGCACGCGGGTCTGCGTGCCATCAAGGTCGTCCTTACCTCGGCCGGCCCCCTCGACGGATCGCGGCGCGACGCGATCGCCGCGGTGCAGCGGCACCTCCTCCGCACCGACGTCGACATCGACGCGCTCGCCCCGATAGCGCCCGAGGAGCTCGCGCGCGCCGTCGAGCACCCTGCTCTGCGCGAGCAGCTCATCAACGGTCTCTGCGCCATGACCCTGTGCGGCGAGCGCGTCGACGAGCGCGAGCTGCTCGAGGTCGAGCGCTTCGCCGCGGCGCTCGGGGCGCGGCCGGACGCGGTCCGCCAGCTCCACCACCTGTACGAGCGGCGGCTGCTCCTCCTGCGCATCGACATCAGCCGGAGCTCGCTGCTCGGCAAGAACGTGCGGCGCATGCTCGATGAGGGCGGCCTGTATGGGCTCGCCAGGAACGTCGCGAGCTTCGCGGGCATCCTGGAGAACGAGCCAGTCGCCGCGCGCTACCGCTCGCTCGAGGCGTACAGAGAGGGCACCCTCGGCAAGGCGCTCTTTACCTTCTATCGAGAGAACGGCTTCTCGTTCCCCGGCGAGAAGCGCGGCGTGCCCGAGGGCGTGCTCACGCACGACCTGAGCCACATCCTCGCCGGTTACGGCACGGACCTGCGCGGAGAGGCGATGACGATCGCCTTTCAGGCGGGGTATCGCCGCGAGAACCCGTTCGGCATCCTCGTGTTCCTGCTGGTGCAGCTCCAGCAGGGCGTCCAGCTCACCGTGCTGGCGCCGTCGCAGCAGGGGATGCTCGCGACGCCCGGGCTCGCCGACGAGCTCGTGCGATCGTTCGTTCGCGGAACGAAGATGAGCGTCGACCTGATGGACGACTGGGACTTCTGGTCCGACATGGCGGTGGATCTCGACGAGCTGCGCCGCCGCTACGGCGTCGTCCCCTGGGAGGCCGCGGCCTGATCCGGGTCCTCCGCCGGAGCAGCCGAGAGGTGAAGAGGGCCCGCCGCCGCGCGGGGAGGCGCGCGGCGAGCCGGGGGCGCGCGCGTCACCCGCCGAAGCCGCCCGCGACCGTCTTCGAGAACGACGCGCCGCCCTGGCTGGCGCGCACCGCCGACTGGGAGAACAGCGCGAACGCCTTGCGGATGTCCGCCGCGTCGCTCTTCGGCGTCAGGATCCAGCGGTCCTCGATCCCCATGTCGCGATAGACGGCGCGGAAATCGGTGTTCCCGTCGTCGATGCCGATCGCCGCCACGATGTGGGCCTCGGCCCGCCGCATGTCACGGACGAGGGCGCACACGTCCTTGGCCTTGGCCCACGTCGAGCCCGCGTCGGCGCCGTCCGAGATGATCAGCGTGACGGTGCGCGCCGGGACGCCGCTCAGCGCGAACTCCTGCGCCTTCGCGATCACCGTTCCGAGCAAGACCACCGTCTGATCGTAGAGGGGCGTGCCGAGCATGGGATCGTAGTTCTTCGTGTCCATCTTCACGGCCTGGGCGATCGGGCAGTACGGATACAGCACCGCCCCGTTCAGGTAACGGTTGTGCGCCAGGATCGAGTCACGCTGCCTGGAGTCGGAGAGGGCGCCCACCACGAGGTTGTGCCCGTCCCTCACCGACGGGGCGTTGCCGGCGAATTTGATGGATCCCGAGTCGTCGGGCATCACCGTGACCAGCACCACCTCCGACGACGCGACGTCGTCCACCTGCACCCCGAAGCCGGCCTGGATCTGCGCGCCCAGGTCGGTGATGTGCAGCGCCTGCATCGCCTCGGGCGAGAGCGCGCCGTCGTCCCGCGCTGCCTCGAAGAGCTGCTCGATGTCGAGCGAGCCATCGCGGCTCGTCCCCTTGTTGTTCTCCTTGTTCTTGCTCATCGGATCCTCCACGGTCATGCGCCCAGGCACGGAATCGGGTCGGTGCTCTTCACGAGGTTCATCCCGGCGGCGGCGAAGCGGGCGAGCGCCTTGTCCGCCTCGGCGGTGAAATCGACGGCGAAGCCCCCCTTGCCGTCGGGCACGGTGACCGGCGACATGCAGTCGGTCATCACGTAGATCTTCTTGGCGAGCGCGCGGTCGGTGAGCGCGATCTCCGTCAAGATGTCCTCGATCGAGCTGCGGACGCAGTGGCTCGCGGCCTGGCCGGCGATGATCACGGCGTCGGCGTGGAGCAGCGTCCTCAGGAAGCCCGTGCTCCGCTGCGCGAGCGGCTGGCCGTCGTGCCGCGTCAGCACCTCGGGCTGCATCACCGAGTAGTTCTCGGTGAGCGGGTTGCCGCCCTTGACCTCGACCCACGACTGCACCCCGCGCGCGAACGCGTGGAACATCCGCGCCTCGTGCACGACGCCCGCGAGCGCGTGGCCGTCGCTCCCGAGGATGCAGTGCGGCGGCCACAGGTAGAGCTTGTATTTCCCGGCCTTCTCGAGCTCCTCGCAGTAATACCGGACCTGCTTCATGAGCCACGGGTAGCTCCCGCCGCAGAGCCACTTCGCCACCGCCGGGTTCGGCCGCACCTCCCCCGCGTCGATCTGCGCCGTCGTGATCTCGCGGTGCGCGGTCAGCGGGCGGTCCTCGCGATCCACCCAGAAGGCCGGGAAGAAGATCTGGTAAGCGAAGTGGGTGTCCATCGTGACGGTGACGTTCGTGATCGACGCGAGGTTCCTGTAGATGAACTCGGCGATGCGGCGGCTGTCGTCGACCGCGCCCGTGCCGCTCCGGCCGGCGACATAGAGCGAGCCCTGCGGGAAGCAGAAGTCCTTCTGCACGTCGATGAGCAGGAGGTGGACGTTCTGCGCGTCCGCGGCCGACGGCTTCACGCCATGCGCCTTCCGCCACGCGGCGGCGGCGCCGTGCAGCGCCTCTTCATTGGGGTGAAAGCCCCACCGCTCGGCGTTCCTGGCGTCGTAGAAGGCGGGCAGGGGGAGCTCTGTCGATTTCATGGTCTCTCTCTCCTCTCGATCGGCCCGCGAGCGCGGGCCGTCAGCTCAGCGTGGATTCACGAGATACGAAGCAAGGTGATCGCCTGTGCGTCGACGACGAACAGGCCCTCTGGGCCGACGAGCAGCCGGGAAGCCTGGGTGACGAACGGCTCGGTGCCGGGGAACTGCCGCGTCTCCACGAGCGCGCCCCCGCGGACCTCGACGCGGACGACGCCGCTGTCGGTCGCCGAGAGCAGGAACCCGGAAGCCGCGCACTTGCCGGTCAGCGCGCCGAGCCACGAGCCGCCTTCCCCGTCGCCGTCGGCGACCGCCTCGACCGCGCCGTCCTCGCGCACGACGACGCACCGGTGCACGGTCCGGCCGGCTTGCTCGGCGGCGAGGAACAGCCATGCGCGCCCGGCGCGGGGGCGCCCGCGGCCGTCGTTCGGACACCCGCGGCCGTCGTTCGGACACCCGCGGCCGTCGTTCGACGACGAGCTCGGGCCGGCGTCGAAGACGCAGGTCGCCGCGGTGAGCTTGCCGCCCGGGAAAGGCAGCTTGACCGTGTCCTTGAGGCCGGGCCGATCGGCGTCGAAGACGAACGCTATCGAGACGTTCCCCGCGCGGTAGAAGCCGAGCCCGAAGGTGGGACCCACCCAGAACAGCGTTTGCCCGGCGAGCACCTCGCCCATCGGCACGGCGTCCGCCTCGCCCGAGAGCGCGGCGGCGCCCGGCTTCCCGCTGCGCAGGAGCTGCCCGCCGCGCGTCCAGTAGCGGGCGCGCGCGTTGACGTCGAAGATGGGCCTCGTCCCGACGCAGTCCACCTGGATCCGCTCGGGCGCGGCCCCCGGCGAGAGCACCACGAGATCGCCGCCCCGGCCGATCAACGTGGCTTTGCCGTGCACCGCGAAGCGCGTCGCGGGGTGCGGCGCGCCGGACATCACGACGGACCGGTCCTCGCGCAGGAAGCGGCCGCCCTCGTTCACGAGATAGGAGAGCCCGCCCGGGCCGAGGGCCGCGGCCAGGATCACCCCGCGCGTGCTCAGGATCCGCGTCGCCAGCACCTCGCCGTGGACGACCGTCGACTCCTTCACGACGGCCGGCGCTGCGCCCGCGCAGGCCTGGCAGGCAGGGCGCGCGTGCTCGACGCCGCACGAAGGGCACCTCGTCCAGGCGAGCGCGTCGAGCAGCCGGCGCGGGAACACGCCGCGCCGGTCCTCGACGAAGACGCGGTAGAGCGCGTCCAGGAGATCGTCCGGCAGGACGCGGTACGGGATGGCCGGCTTCGGATACCGCACCTCGCGGTCGAACACCGTGATGCGGCGGAGCGGCCTCGCGCTCTCGGGCACCCGCGCCGACGCGGACCGCGGCCGGAAGACGCCGCCATAAGGCCCCACGCAGAGCAGGCTCTGCATGACCATCACGGCGAACGCGTACCAGTCGGAGCCCTGCGAGTACGGCCTCGACAGGAGCGGCCGGGGGAGCGAAGGGTCGCAGAGCAGCGGATCCACGAAGCGCTCGGTGAACACCTGGCAGAGGTACGGGCCGAACTGGAAGCTGTCGGCGTCGATGACGAACACCTCGCCGCCGGCGACGAGCACGTTGAGATCGTTGAAGTCGCCGATCACCACGCCCCGGTCGTGGATCGCCGCGACCGCCCTGTGGAGCCGCGCGAGCACCTCGGAGACCGCGGCCGACGAGAGCCCGCCGTGGCGCATCGACGGCTCGCCGTAGCGCAGGAGCGGCTCCGCGCCGCGCACGAGGCGCATGGCGTAGCCCACGACGCGCTTCCTGGTTTTATCGGTCGCGAGCTCGAGGGGCGCGATCACCTGATCGGGCAGCGCCGGCGGGAACGCGCGCAGCTTGTCCTGGTGGCGCTCGATGCGCACCTCGGCGGCGCGCTGCTCGGCGTCCTGCCCGGCGTAATCCGGGTGATCGGGCGTCTTCCAGACCTTGAGCGCGCGGCCGTCGCCGAGGTCGAACACGTCCGCCTCCCCGCCTTTGCCGATCGAGGCCCGAGGGTCGAGCCGAACCCGCTTTGAACCAAGATAAACGTCCACAGTCGCCTCCTCAGGACGCAATCGAACCGAATCGAGCGCAATCGAGGGCAATCGAGGGCAATCGAGGGCAATCGAGCGCAAACACGCGCAGACGCCCTGTCGTTTCCCTCCGCGACTCCTGCGATCCCGCGCAGGGCCGCGCCTCAATCGCGGGCGCCCTGCGCCCTCCGCACGACGACCACCGTCGTGTCGTCTCGGAGCAGCCCGCCCTCGCGCTCCATCCGCTCTTCCTTCCACACGGGCCGCGTCACCGACCGGTTGATGAGCGCGAGCCGCCGCCTCACCGCGTCGGGGTTCCGGAAATACCGGTCGTCCTCCCAGAACCTCGACAGCGGGCCGACCTCGCCTCCCCCCGGGAGCTGCCGTGAAGACGACTCCAGCAGATCGATCGCGCCGTCGGTCCCGAGCAGGGCAGTCCGGAGCGCGCTCGACGGGAAGGCGCGGTGCACGGTGAAGCGCGGCGCCTCGCCGCCGGGCGGCCGATCGAGCAGGCCATACGCGAGGTACGGGGGCTCGTCCCTCGGGAAGGGGCCGAGCCGCAGGAGCTCGTCGCCGAGCGCGATGAGCCCGTCGCCGAGGGAGAACGCGCACGCCCTGTCGCCGGAGATCGCGAGGCCGACCACGGTGAAGAGGAAGAAGGTCGACACGACCTCGGTGAAGCTGCCGCCCATCCCGGCGGCCACGTCGCGGAGCGGCGCGAGCGCCCCGCGCCGCACCTCTTCCCACGTCGCGGGCGAATCGAGGTCTCCGCCGCGCCGGAGCGCGCCGAGCACCTGCTCGGTCACGATCCGCGCCCCGAGCGCCGCGCCCACCTCGCTGCGCGCGCCGCTGCCGCAGCCGTCGCAGACCACCGCGACGAGAGCGCCGCCCTCGGCCCGGAAGGCACAGGCGTCCTGGTTGGGCCGCCCCGCGACGAGGTGATCGGTCCCGGTCACCGTCCCTCCGGCGACCTCGAAGGCCGAGCCCCCTCCCATGTCAGCCAAGAAAGCGACGTCGCGAAGCATGGAGTTCCCTTCTGCGCCCGGCGAGGGCGCGCTGCGGCCGGACCCGGGCAGACGGAGGCCGGGGCGCGCGGTCCTTCCCGGCGCCGGAGCTCCACCGTCCGCGCGGCGGTCAACGCCGACCGTCAGCGCCCGCGCCCGGCGAGCACCCGATCGTTCGTGTATCTTACACACCAAGCTTAGTGTTCGTAGTACACGTTGTCAACCCGGGCGCCGGCGTTCCGGTCGCGCTTCCTTGAGGAGACGGCCAGCCCGCGCTCCGCCTCAGATCTCGAAGCTGAAGCCGTCCTTCTCGAGCCGCTCGTACTTCCGGCGGTCGAACCGGTAGAGCCGCGCCGCGCGGTGCGCGACGTCCTGCTCGACCTCGTCGAGCTCCACGAGCAGCCCGGTGCCGAGCGCCTTCTTCCGGAAATTGCGCTTGTCGAGCGGGCGCTCGAGGATCGCCTCGTAGAGGCGCTGGAGCTGCGACAGCGTGAACTTCGGCGGCAGGAGCTCGAACCCGATCGGCCTGTATCGCACCTTGCCCTTGAGCCGCTCCAGCGCGACCGGGAGGATCTCGTCGTGATCGAAGGCGAGCGCCGGGGTGTCGTCCACCGCGAACCACGCCGCCTCGCGCGCGTCGGTCGCGGCCTTGACCCGGTGATCCCGGAGCTTCACGAGCGCGTAGTACGCCACCGAGACCACGCGCTCGCGCGGGTCCCGCCCCAGGGCGCCGAACGTGTAGAGCTGCTCCAGGAACACCCCCGAGAGCCCCGTCTCCTCCGCGAGCTCCCGCCGCGCGGCGTCGTCGAGCGCCTCATCGACGCGCACGAACCCGCCCGGGAGCGCCCACCTGCCGCGGAACGGCTCGAGCTCCCGCCGGATGAGGAGGACCTTGAGGTCCTCCTCATCGAGGCCGAACACGACACAATCCACCGTCAGCGCCGGCCGCGGGTGCTCGTAGGAGACGGACATTCAACCCTCCGTGTAATTTGCACACGAATCTTGGTGTCGATCGGACACCATGTCAACCAGCGCCGCGGAGCTCGGCTCCTCGGCGCGGGGGAAACGTCATCGACCGACCGACAGCCCCTCGACGGCCAGCGCGCGTGCGCGGTAGAAGGCTCCCATGAAGGGGGACGCGGAGTCGGGCACGGCGGGAGCGAAGACGCGCGAGGAGCTCGAGGCGGAGCTCCGTGAGGCGCGGCTGCTCCTCCGCGCGATCCTCGACCACATTCCGATCACCGTGTGCCGGTACGACCGTGAGGGCGTCTTCACGTTTCACGACGGCAAGGGGCTCGAGGCCGTCGGCGCGAAGCCGGGTCAGTTCCTGGGAGCGAACGTGCTCGAGCTCTTCGCGAACGACCAGGCGACCCTGGAGACCAATCGGCAGGCGCTCGCGGGCAAGGGCGCATACAACATCTACGAGGCGTATGGCGCCGCCTGGGAGACATGGCACATCCCCGTGCGCGACGGCAGCGGGGAGCCCGACGGCATGATCACCCTCAGCCTGGACGGCTCCGCGGCGAAGCGGCGTGAGCAGGAGCTCCGGGCGAAGATCGAGCTCATCGAGACGCAGCAGGAGGTCATCCGCGATCTCTCGACGCCCATCATCGAGGTCTGGGACAAGGTGCTGACCCTCCCCATGGTGGGCGTCGTGGACAGCCTGAGGATCTCCGAGGCGATGGACAACCTGCTCTCGGCGATCGTGAGCAAGGACGCGCGGTACGCGATCCTCGATCTCACCGGCGTCGACGCTGTCGACACGCGGACGGCCGGGTACCTCATCGAGATGATCAAGGCCATCCGGCTCCTCGGCGCGGAGGGGATCATCACGGGGATCCGGGCGAACGTGGCGCAGACGATGATCGCGCTCGGACTCGACCTCTCCGGCGTCACGACCGTTGGCAACCTCCGCGCCGGACTCAAGCTCTGCATGCGGCGCATGGCCGCGGCGGGCGGGGAGGGCGAGCGCGCCGAGGCGGCCAGCGCGCCGGCGAAATAGCGGCTTCCGGCAGGCGCGCGCGAGGCGCGGGCGCGCTCCCGCACGCGCCGGGCGGCGGCGGCTCAGCGATGGATCACGACGCGCGTGGACGGGTCGTCGCGCGTGGCCTGGACCGCGTACCACTCATCGGGTACGGCGGGCTCGGTCCAGTGGAAGAGCCATTTCGCGTCGACCGGCGAGAGGTTCACGCACCCGCCGCTCTGCCCTTCGCCCCAGCGGTCGTGCCAGTAGGCCGCGTGGAGGAGGTACTTGCTGAAGAAGTGCTGGCTCCACGGCACCTCCGCCTCGATCCAGTCGTCCGCGTCGACGTGGGGCGTGATGAGCGTCTTCGTCACCCATTTGCGGCCGATGCTGTACTGGCCGAGCGGGGTCGTCGAAGGCGGCACGAACGGCTCGACCTTCTCCGGCTCCTCGGCCCCGTTGCGCCCGGCCGAGATCAGCGTCGCGAACACGGGGCGGTCGTCCTCGTACGCGATGAGCCAGCCGTCGAGGGCGGCGATCTCGACCCACGTGTTCCTGCGCCCGTCCGCCGGCGCCGAGGGAGGCTCCCCGCCGAGCCGGATCGGGCGGCCCCACGGGTTCCGCGCCCTCCGCGGCTGGACGACCACCGCGTCGCGCTCGAGCACCCAGTGCCCGTCGTCCCGGGTCTCGAGATACGTCAGCTCGCCGACCCGCTTCGATCGGCCCGTCAGCCCGATCCGGCCGAGGCGCTCCCACGCGGCGTCTGTCTTCGCGGGCGGGCCTCCCTCCGTGAGGCGGTACTTCGGGCGCGCCTTGCGGCGAAAGAAGGCCATCGGCAGGCGCGCCTCGGCGCCGAGGTGCACCCCCTCGAAGGTGGCGGGCTCGTACGGCTTGACCTTGTCCTTCGGTATGAACGTCAGATCCGACGCCCAGAGCCAGGTAGTCCCGCCGGCCTCGACCTCCTCGGTCCAGGCGACCGACGAGCGCGGGCGGACCTGCATGTGCCGCAGATCGTGGAGCCCCTCGGGCCACGCCGGCGCGTCGATGCCGTCCACGCGGAGGAGGCGCTTGAGGCCGAGCGACTCGCCGTAGCGGTACGGGAGCGGCCGATCGGCGAGCGGGGCATGGGGGATCAGCGCCTGGCGCACGGGATCGGCGGTGTCCAGGGTGGCCCGCTTGCCGTCGACGCACACATAGCCGCGCGGCTCCACCGCGTAGAACGCCGGGCAGCCGCCGGCGCCGCGGATGGGCTCGAGGCTCTTCAGGCGGACCGAGCCGCCGATCGAGAGCATGCCGATCCACTGCGCCTTGGGCCGCGGCGCGGACCGGATCCACACCTCGCGGCCCCTGGAGTACACGCGCGCGGATCGCGCCCGCGCCGCCTCCACCTCCGGGACCGGCGCGGCCGGGGCCGAGGCGGCCAGCGCCTCCGGCGGCGGCTCCGGCGCGCTGGAGCGCGCGGAGGGCGCGCTGGAGGGCGAGGGCTCCGCGACCGCCACGCCCGCGCTCCCGGCCGCGTCTGCGCGCGAGCCGGCGTCTTGCCGCGATGGCGTGCACCCGAGCCAGAGGGCGCCGAGCGCAGCGAACCACGGGCGGCCAGACATAGGCACGGGACCCTAGCACGTCGAGCCCGGCCGGCGGAACGACGTGCCAGTCTGGACGAAGGCGCTCGCGCCGCGAACGGAGCGGAGGTCGTCGCTCGTGCGGCGATCTGCGGCGATCGCGCCTCGGCGCCAGGATTTCGATCGCCGCGGGTGTCACGCTCGCCCCGCTCGCGCCTAGAGCCGAGGAAGGCCGGCGAGGACAGCCGGTCAGAGAAGACAAGGAGAGATCCCATGCGTCGTTGGCTCAAGGTGACCCTGATCGCGGCCGTCCTCGGAATCCCGGCGGTGGCCTATGCTGGGACGCAGCTCACCGGCGGCTGTCCGTGCGCCGATTGCCCCTGTCCCGACTGCCCCTGCGGCTGAGCATCCAGCGCCCTTGGAACCGCGCGCGCGATCGCTGCTCAACGCGTCGATGAGACGCCTCGCCGACGGCGATCGCGCGGCGTTCGAGCCTGTCTACGCCGCCCTCTGGCCGGCGATCGGCGCGTTCTGCCGCCGCATGCTCGGGGGCGGCGCGGACGCGGAGGACGCGGCCCAGCAGGCGCTGCTCAAGGTATTCGACCGCGCCAGCTCGTTCGATCCCGACGGGGACGCGCTGACCTGGGCGCTCGCCATCGCGACGTGGGAGTGCCGCACGACGCGGCGGCGGCGGTCCCGGTCGAGGGAGGCTCCGGACGAGCATGTCCCGTCGATCGCGGCCGACGTGCCCACGCCGGAGGAGGCGGCGATCGCCCGGGATCTGGACGACGCGGCGCGCGAGGTGCTCGGCACGCTGGCCGAGGCGGATCGCGAGACGCTGAGGGCGACCCTGCTGGAGGTCGATCGCGATCCGTCGGTGTCGAGCGCGGCGCTGCGCAAGCGCCGCGAGCGCGCGTTTGCGCGCCTGCGGGAGGCGTGGAGGAGGATCTATGGAACGTGAGGCGCTTGCGGGCCTGAGCCTGAAGGAGAGGGCCTATCGCGCGTACGAGCGGGGGAGGGCGAGGAGGGCCGCCTGGGCAGCGGCGCCCACGATCGTCGTGGCGCTCGTGGCGACGCTGATGAGCGACCGCCCGGTCACCACCGCGATCCTCGGCGCGGCGCTCTACATCGCGGCGGCGCTGCTCTCGTGGCGCGGGCAGCAGCTCGGGCGAGGCGTGCTCCCCGGCGTCGCGGCGGGGCTCGTGCCCTTCGCAGCGGCGCACGCGGCGCGCATTTACGGTCACCTGTGCACCCCGGAAGGGTGTGTATCCATCTGCGTCCCTGCCTGCCTGGCGGGCGGGGTCGCCGCCGGCGTGCTGCTCTCGCGGGTGCTGCGCCGGTCGGAGCGGCTCGGGGCGTCCTGGGCCTCGGCGTGCGGCGTCGCCGCCCTGACGGGCGCGCTCGGCTGCGCCTGCATCGGCTTCGGCGGCGTGGTCGCCCTCGCGGCGGGGCTGCTCACCGGCACAGCGCCGCTCGCGCTCCGCCCTGCGCGCGGCGCGTGAGGCGCCGTATCGCGTCGGCGAGCGGGACGTGCTGAATCGACGGCCGCGGCTGGTCGGCCGCGCGGCCCGCGATGGAGCGGGTGTATGCTGGACCCCGTGGAAGACACGAGGCAGGGCCCTGACGCCGCGTTCGAGGCGGCTCTTGCAGCGCTCGGCGCGGGGCCATCTGCCCTCTCGGCCGACGAGAAGCGCGCGCTGGACGATGCAGGTTACGTCCTGTTCTGCTCGGCGGTCGATCCCGCGTGGCTGAAAGCGCTGCGCGCCGAGTGCGACGGGTGGCGTGACGACGGCGAGCGCGACGCGGCCCAGGGCGGCAACCAGCAGATTGGCCACCTCGGCGAGCGCCACGGCGCTGTCCTGCGCGTCGTGCAGTGGCCCCGGCTGCTCGCGGCGACGTGGCACGTGCTCCGCCGGTCGTTCGCGCTGGGGGCGGTGGCGTGGCGCTGCCCGCGCCACGGCCTCGGCCAGCAGGGGCTCCACATGGACTGGAGCTCGCAGGGCGATCCGGGCGCGTTCCACGTGGTCACCGCGCTGTGGTACCTGGACGACGTCACGCCCGACAATGGCCCGACGCGGGTCGTGCCCGGGTCTCATAGGCTGCGGCGGAGGCCGCCGAAGGATCTCGCGGAGCCGGCCAACCGCCACCCGCAAGAGATCACGGTCCAGGCCGGGGCGGGCTCGGTGCTCGTCTTCAACGGCCATCTCTGGCACTCCGGGACGCGCAACCGGAGCGGCGCCCCGCGGCGCGCGCTCCAGTGCGGCTTCGTCGCGCGGGAGCACCGGGGCGTGTCGTGCACCGTGGTGGACGAGCCCAGCGGCATGCCGCCGGCGGCGCGTCTGGTGCTGGGGGTGGTGGCGTGATAGGGCCGTCTCGCGACCAGACGCCCGACGACAGAGGAGGACCGGCAAGCGCCGGAGGCACCAGGAGAGGTAAGGTTGGCGTTCTCTCCTGGCATCCGGGCATCCCGGCGTTTCCACGCTCTCGCTACGCTGAGCTCTGCTCATGACGGAAGCCGCTCGCAAGCGCCTCGCGCTGGCCCTCCTGATCGTGGCGGTCGTCCCTGTCGGCCTGATCGCCCGGTTCCACGGCGGTCCGGTCTGGTTGCGCAACAGCGCCGGCGCGGTGCTCTACGAGGTCGTGTGGATCGCGGCGGCGCAGATGGTGTGGATCTACGCGCGCACGCACCGGCTGGCGCTCGCGGTCTTCGCCGCGACGTGTGGGATCGAGCTGCTCCAGCTGAGCCAGGCGCCGTGGCTGTGGGCCGCGCGCAACACCACCCCGGGGCGGCTCCTGCTCGGCGCGAACGGCGGATTCGATCCCGCGGACTTCGCGCTGTATGGCCTCGGTTGCGTGCTGGGTTATGGGCTGTGCCGGCCGCTCCGGGCCTCCGCCTGATGCCTGCGCCGCGCCGGGAGCGTGCGCCAGTTGCCGCGCGTGCCGCGAGAGGCCAGGCTGGCGATCGCGAACTCCAGGAACCAGGAGACGATGGCCATGTCCGAGGCTCACCACACCGGCGGCTGTTTGTGCGGCGCGATCCGCTACCGTGCGCGTGGCGCGCCGGTGAGCGTCAACATCTGCTACTGCAGCCAGTGCCGGCGCCAGTCCGGCGCGCCCATGCCGGCGTTCGCCACCTATCCCGACGAGCAGTTCGAGCTGCTCTCCGGCTCGCCTGCGACGTATCGGTCGTCCAGCTTCGCTGTCCGCCAGTTCTGCTCGACCTGCGGCTCGTCGCTCTTCTGGCGCCGCGATGGCGCGCGGGAGCTCGATATCTTCCTCGGCACCATGGACCGCCCGGGCGACCTGCCGCCGCCGTCTTTCCAGCTCTGGACGGCGCACCGCGTGCCGTGGCTGCCCGCCATCCCGGGGGCCACCGAGCACCGCGCCGACAAGACCACCGTCTAGGAGAGCCTCGATCGCGTTGATCGAGAGTGAAGTGAGACGCCAAGGACAGAGCGAGTTCGATTCTCGCTCGACTCAGCACTTCGTGGGCGCAGGCAGGCTCGCGCCCGTGGGCTCCCGTCGCGGGCTCGCCCGCCCCACGGCGGCGGCGGCGATGGCGGCGAGCGCCCCGACGATGGCGAAGGCATAAAAGCCCCACGGGTACGCCACCCCGGCGTCCAGCAGCGTGCCACCGACGATCGGACCGCAGATGGCGCCGAGTCGCCCGACGCCGGCCGTCCAGCCAAGCCCGGTCGCCCTGCTGCCGTCCAGGTAGACGCGCCCAACATAGGCATACACCAGGGCCTGCGCGCTGAAGACGAAGCAGCCGGCGAGCAGCACGGCCCCATAGACGCCGGCGCCGGGGAGCCGGACGCTGAGCAGCGCAAGGAACACCGCGGCGGCGCTGAACCAGCCGATGACGGACGGGCGCACGCCGAGCCAGTCCGCCACGTGGCCGGCGAGCACCAGGCCGATCACCGCGCCCACATTGAGCGTCAGCAGCATGCTCAACGCCGCGCCGAGCTCGTATCCGGCCTGCCGCATCATCGCCGGCAGCCACGTGTTGAGGCCGTAGATGAGCAGCAGGCCCATGAACGAGGTCACCCAGAACGCCAGCGTCGGGCGCATCAGGCCGGGCCGGAACAGCGAGGCGACCGGGCCCAGAACGTGGCGCAGCGACCGGCGCGGCCGCGCCACCTCGAGGAACGATCCGGATTCCGGCAGGTAGCGGAGCATGAGCGGGATCACGACCAGCGCGGGCGCCGCGCCGATGACGAACATCGCCCGCCACCCCAGCGGCCTGATGACGACGATGCCGAGCAGCGCCGTCAACACCGCGCCGACGTGGTACCCGGTCATGATCGTGGTCGTCGCGCTGCCGCGTTTGCCGGCGCGCGCGTGCTCGGTCACCAGGGCGATCGCCGTCGGCAGGCAGCCGCCCAGCCCGAGGCCCGCGAGGAAGCGGAAGAGCCCGAACACGAACGCGGACGGCGCGAACGCGCACAGGAGCGTGAAGAGGGAGAACTCGAGGACGGCCAGGAGCAGCGCCTTGCGCCTGCCGATGACGTCGGTGACGGTGCCAATGGTCATCGCGCCGATCGCCATTCCGATGAGACCGACCGTCGACAGCATCGCCGCGCCGTCCGGGTCGAGGTCCCACACCTCGAGCTGGAGCAGCACCGGCAGCACCGTGCCGAGCACCACGAGATCGAATCCGTCGAGCAGAACGGCCGCCCAGCAGAGCGGGACGACCCAGCGACCGCCGCCCGGCACGCCAGTCACTTCACCGATAGACATGGTTTCCTCCGCTGCCTCATCGCCCCTTCAGCGCGCTCTCGGCGCCGCATGGCAGATGTGACGGGAGGTACAACGTGGCGGGGAGACGCCTCTGGGTCGATCAAAATGAACATCGATGACATCGAGTCACTCCGATGGCTCCACGCCCCGTCCTGACCGGACGTGGACGACGGCGCCGGGGACTCAGCCTGGAACGGCCGCGCGGGCGCCCCCAGCGTCAACGAGGCCATCGACAAGGGCGCCACGGGGATCGGGGCGGCGGCGTCGGCGCCGCCCCTGCAGGCAGCGTTCTCCTCAGGGGCCTTCGTCGACGCCGCCTCCGCCGGCGGCCTCCTTCGCTTCGTCCTCGGCGATCTTCGCCCGCACCTCGTCCATGTCGAGCGAGCGCACCTTCTCGATCACCTGATCGAGCGCCGAAGCGGGCAGCGAGCCCGCCTCCGCGAACAGGAGGACCTTCTCGCGGAAGATGAAGAGCGTCGGGATGGAGCGGATGTTGAAGGCCTGCGCCAGGTCCTTCTGGTCGTCCGTGTTGATCTTCCCGAACACGATGTCCGCGTGCTTCTCGGAGGCCTTCTCGAAGACGGGCCCGAAGACACGGCAGGGGCCGCACCAGGGCGCCCACCAGTCGACGAGGACGATGCCGTTCGACTCGACCGTCTTCTCGAAATTCTCCGCGCTGAGCTCGATGGTACTCATCGGCGGAGCATACCCCCGAGGCCCGCCCGTGTCGCCGAGCGAGCGGCCAGGCGCCGCCGGCGCTCAGGGCGCGTTGCAGACCATGATGTGCTCGATCGCCTCGACGAGGAGCTGCTCGACGCGCTCGGGCCCGACGTCGGCGGCGCGGGCGAACCGCTCCAGATCGAACGGCGTGGGGTTGACCTCGAGGTAGGCGAGGATCTGGAGCGGGTGGCCGGCCCAGCGGATGACGCAGAAGCCGACCACGTTGCGGCTCGCCCTGGCCTCGCGCAGGCCGAGGGCGAGCTCGACGCTCGGCGTGTCGTGCCCCTCGTCGAGCACGATGCGCGGCGCGTGCCCCGCCTTGCGGAGCTCGGCGGCGAACTCCTCCATCGGAGGGCGGAGCAGGCGCTCGCGCAGGTCGTCGAACTCGCGGAGGAAATCCGCCTCCGCGGGGGCGCGCGCCTCCTCGAGGCGCCGCGCATAGCGGGCCGCGAGGCGCTCGATGCGGAGCCGGTTGTGCTCTTTCAAGGGCCGCCTACGGCGCGAGAAGGAGCACCTTGAGCTGGCTCGGGACGATGCTGACGCCAGGCGCGTTGACGGAGTTCTGCATCGTGACGCTCGTCATCCGCGTGGCCGGCGCGCCGCCGACGAGCACGGTGAAGGCCGCCGTGACGTGCCGCGAGGGGCCCATCACCGTGTGCGAGACGACGCCCGTCTCCAGGCCGGCGTTGTCGCCGTTCGTCAGCGGCACCTGGGTCGCCATGTTGTGCGCCGGCGTGCACATGAACAGGACGTTGTAGACCGCCGGCACCCCCATGGGCTGCGCCGCCAGGTTGGGGTAGGGCACCGGCAGGTGCGCCGGCGGCGTGAGGCACACGTCGGGTCCGCCCAGGGCCATGCCTCCCATCTGCGTGTTCGCGAACATCTGTGCCTCCCGTCAGCCGAGGTGGATCTGCCCGCCGTCGATCTTGGTCAGCTCGCCGCTCGAGACGAGCGTCGCCTGCGCCTTGATGTTCACCGCGGACTTCGCGGTGACCTCGTAGTACTGCGCCCGCACCTGCTCCGACTCGGCGATGAACCGGTACGCCCGGTCGAGCCGCTGCACCCAGCGCTCCGCGATCGACTCGACCGACCGCGCGACCGTCTTCACGCGGTCCACCTGCGCGACGAGGTGCTCGCCCACGTACGTCATCGCCCCGACCGCGAGCGAACCCTCGCTCGCCGCGACGCGCACCTTGCCCGCGGCCACCGCGGCCTCGGCCGGCGTCACGAGGCGCACGCCCTCGGCCGCGGCCACCGTGACGCGACCGCGCGGGGCGCTCACCTCGAGGTCCCCCTCGGCCACGAGGCGCGTCGGCGCGTCGCCCTCGCGGTCGAGCACCGCGAGCACGTGGCACCCCGCGTCGTGCAGCGCGACGAGCACCCGGTCGCCGAGCGCCGGCTCGACGAGGCAGCTCACGGCGCGCTTCGCCGCGTAGTCGCCCGACCCGACCCGCACCTGGAACGACCCGTCCGTCGCTCCGATCACCGCGCCGACCTCCTGGATCGCGAAGGTCTCCACCCGCTGTCTGGCCAGATTGTCTCGCATCGTGTCTCTCCTGCTGTCGGGAGGGGCATCCCCTCAGGGCGTCCAGCGCTCGGCTTCGAGCAGCTCCGGGTCGTCGCCGAGCGCGGCGGACCGGCTCGTGAAGGTCGCGCCCGCGTCGCGCGTCTGGTGGAAGCGGGCGCGGAAGAGCTTCGCGCGGGAAAGATCCGCCTTCTCGACGCTCGCGTGCGAGAAATCGGCGTACGTCAGGTCCGCGTCGCGGAAGCTCGCCATCGGGCACGACGCCCGGTGGAAGATGGCCTGGTAGAGGTCGGCGCCGGTGAGGTCCGCGGCCTCGAGGTCGGCCTCGGAGAAGATCGCCTGCCGCGCCTTGAGGCCCGCGGCCGACACGCCGGCGAGCCGCGCGCCGAGGAACAGGCCGCGCTCGGCGTCCGCGCCGTCGAGCTTCGCCGCGGTGAGGTCCGCGCCCTTGAAATTCGCCTGGACGAGCCGGGCCCCGCGCAGGTCGCACCCCGCGAGATCGGCGTCGGTGAGCTGCGAAAGGGTCAGGTCCATGCCCGACAGGTCCTGCCCGCGGAGGCGGGCGCCGATCAGCACCGTGAGGTGGAGCGTCGCGCCGCGCAGGCTCGCGGTCGACAGATCCGCCTTGATGAGGCAGGCCTGCCTGAGCTTCGCCCCGTCGAGCGTGAGGCGCGCGGCCTCGGTCTCCACGAGCGAGAACCGGTCCAGGTTGGCCTCGCGGAAGCTCGCCTCGTCGGCGCGCCCCTTGACCATGCTCCCGATCGTGAGGTTCACGCGGTCGAAGCTGGCCCGCGAGGCGTCGCACTCGGCGAAGCTCGCCGAGACGAGGTCGCTCTCGTCGAGGCGCGCGTGGAGCAGCGCGCACCGGCTCCACACGGCGTGGCGGGCCCGCGCGCCGGACAGGTCGGCGCTCGAGAGATCGCACCCGTTGAACATGGACTCGCTGATCTTCGCGCCCTTCAGCCGGGCGCCGCGGAACGTCGTCTTCTCGAACACGACGCCCGACAGGTCGAGCCCGGACAGGTCGAGCCCGGACAGGTCCTCCCCGGCGATGACCTCGCCCTCGCTCACCTTCGCGAGCAGCTCGTCGCGGGTCACTTGCCCTGCCCCGTGAACACGACGTGCTTGATGTGCGCCTCGGAGAAGGAGGTCCGCTGATCGCCCTTCGCGTCGAGCAGGTTGGCGCGGAAGAGGTTCGTGTTCTCGAAGCGGGCGCCTGGCACCTTCGCCTTCTGCAGCATGGCGTCCATGAGGTTCGCGCCCGTCAGATCCGCCTCGGTGAGGTCCGACCGGTTGAACCGCGCGCCCTTGCCCGAGATCTGCGCGAGGCGCGCCTTGCGGAGGTTCGCCTCGCTGAAGTCCGCGCCGTCCGCCGAGGCGCCCTCGAAGATCGCGCCCTCCAGGTCGACCCCGCGGAGGTTCGCCCGCGCGAGCTCGGCCCCGGAGAAGTCCGCGCCCGGCAGCGCGGAGGCGGAGACCATGCGCAGGGCCGTGGCCTTCGCCCTCCGGAACGAGGCCTTCTCGCCCTTGAACTCGACGAAGGCCGCGTCCTCGAGCTCGGCCTCGCCGAAGTCCGCGCCCGCCCCCGCGCACTGAAAGAACGTCGCCTTGCGCAGGCTGGCGCCGGCGAAGCGCGCGCCCGCGAGGTCGAGCTCGAAGAAGAGGACGTCGTCCGCCGCAGCGCCGCTGAAATCCGCGCCGGGCACCCTGGCCTCCAGGAAATCGGCCCCGGCGAGGTCGGCCCCCGAGAGCTGCGCCCCCTCGAGCCACGCCTTGTGGAGCACCGCGCCGCGGAGGTCGGCCCCGTCGAAGCTCGCGCGCGCCGCGCGCGCCTCGCCGAGGTTCGCCCCGCGCAGCGTCGCCTTCCCGAGCCGCGCGCCCTCGAGCTTCGCGCGCGTGAGCACCGCGCCCGTCAGATCGGCCCCGCCGAGATCGCACGCCGACAGATCCGCGCCTTCGAGGAGCGCCTCGCGCAGATCGGCGCCGGCGAGGCTGAGCCCGTGGAGGTCGGCGCCCGTCAGATCGCGCCGCGCGAGCGGCTCGCCGGCGGCGAGCGCCCGCTCGACCTCCGCGCGCAGATCGGATTTCTTCTGCTCCTCCGCGGGCTCGGTCGGCGGGTACAGGTGCGCGAAGGCGCGGTATGCGCCCACGACCCTCTCCTCGGTCCTGCGCAGGCTCGCGGCGAACGCCGGGTCCGCGAGCTTCGCCTCGAGGTCATCCATCGGCGCGCCCGCCTTGCGCCCCGCCTCGGCGAGCTCGCGCAGGCGGGAGAGCTCCTCGTCGGCGCTGAACTTCGGCGGGCCGCCCCCCTCGCGCTTGCTCTTCGCGACCACCTGATCGAAGTCGAGCCCCTGCTCCGCGCAGAGCTTCCGCGCCTCGTCCTCGGCATTCCTGCGCTGCGCATCGGACTGCTTCTGGAGCTCCGCGGCCTCGAGATCCATCCGGTCGGCGAGCTCCGCCAGCTCGTCGGGCTTCGGCTCCTCCGGGCGCTCGATCTCCCGCGGGAGCTTCTCGTCCGGGTTCATCCCCAGCATCCGCAAGGTGAGGCGCGCCTGATCGAGCTCGCGCTGCGCCCGCGCGATCGAGCGCTGCTCCAGGGTCCGCTCGCGGCGCATGAGCGCCTCCATGTCGCTGATCGCCTCGTCCGGAAACGACGGGGCGTCGGGCTCGGCCTTGGGCAGGAGCTCCTTGTCGTTCAGGGCGTGGAGGTGCCCCTTGTCCTTGTCGAGCCGCCTCGCCAGCACGGCGCGGTAGTGCTCGACGGGCTTCGGCGCATCCAGCCGCTCCAGGCCGGCGATCATCAGGCGCACGTCGTCGGCGTCGTCCTCCGCCACCGGGACGACCCCGCGGAAGATCGCGACGCCGCGCTCCAGGTCGGGGAAGAGGAGCACCGTCTCCAGGCGCGTCGCGACCTCCCGGAGGTCCTCCTCGCCGTCCGCCTCTGCGGCGCCCCGCTGGCGCACGAAGCACCGGGCGCGGAGCCTCGGCGCGTGGGTCCCGAGCTGCGGCCGCGTCGGGTGGAGGTTCTTGAGCCTGATCGGCTCTCCTCCCTGAAAGTAGTCCGGCAGCCGCTGGTCCTCCGGGGCCACCTGGAAGTACTCGGGGTCGAGATCCCGGGCGTAGCCGGGGAAATCGTGCTGCAGCCACTCGGCGCCGTACGTGCCGAGCTTGGCGAGCCGCGACGCGAGCGTGGGATCGAGCGCCCCGAAGCACGCGGGCGGCGGCCTGTCGCCGGGCGACTTGAGGAGGCACCGCGGGTCCTCGAGGTGGGGCAGGTAGTGCACCTTGGCCTCCTCGTCCTCGATCGGCCCGAGCCCCATGCCCTTCGGGTTCAGCGGGTAGTCCGGGCCGCCGAACGCATGTTCCCAGACGAGCGGCATCTCGGTGATCGGCTCGGGCTCGGTCGGCGCGCCGTGGTGCCACCGCCGCTTGCCGACGACCGCGAGCGTCTTGTCGACGAGCGGCTTGTCGGCCGGGCCGACCGTCAGGCTCGCGGCGAAGGCCGGCCGGGGCTCCCCCCCGGGAGAGAACGCCTTGCCGAAGACGAGGACCTCGCCCCGCGGCTTGGGCAACCCTTCGTCCAGGAGACCGTCTTTGCCGAGCGCGGGCGTCACCCGCTGCCACATCGAGACCTCGGGCAGCGGCACCTCCGGGGCGTCGAGCGGAAAGAACACCAGGAGCCCGACGCTCAGGTGATGGCTGCGCCGGATCGTGAGCACGCGCTGCATGACGGAGAGGCGAAGGGGCTTGATGACGCGCATGGAGCTCGAATCGTGAGTTGTGGCCGGAACGCCTGTGAGGGCGAACGCCGGCGAGAGGTGGGCGAGCGCCGCGCGCCTCGCCCGAGCGTCAGGTGACCGTCCCGAGCGTCAGGTGATCATGAAGATGCCGCTCTTCTTGATCTCGGCCACGACGTTCTTCAGCTTGAAGTTCTCGTTCTCGATGGTGACGGTATCGGCCTTGAAGATGGCGTTCTGGATGACGAGCTCCGGACCGTTCTTGATGGTCACCACGGGCCCCAGCTTGAGGTCCAGCGTGCCTGCGAGGTTCGCCGACGACTTGAACCCAGCGACGACCTCCGCGGTGGCGCTGAGCGACAGCGACAGCTTGGTTCCGAAGGTGAACTCGTAGGCCTGCGTCAGCTTGACGTCGAGGGACGTCCCCTCGGTGATCGTCTTGAAGGTGCCCACCTTGTGATCGTACGTGCTGCCGTTGGTGAAGCTCTCGGCGTCGCTGTGCTTGAACTCCTTCGTCGAGCCTGAGGTGTGCGACTCGAACGAGCCCATCTTGATGTCAAGGCCGTTCCCCATGGTGATCGACGTGCTCTTCCCGAGCACGAGGGCGCGGACGCTCCCGATCGTGTTCAGGTTGAAGTTGCCGAGCCTCGTCGTGTTGTGGTCGCCCGCGATGGTCTCGTTCTTGTTTCCCATCGCCTTGATGTTGTAGTGGCCCTGGGCGAAGACGTTCACGTCGGCGGCCAGGGACTTCACATGGACGTGGCCGGCCTCGGAGACGAACGTCGCGTCCCCCTTGGCCTTCTCGGTGAGGGTGCCGGCGACGGCCTGCGTCGTGATGTCGCCCGCTGTGGCCGTCGTCGTGATGTCGCCCGTGGTGGCCGTCGTCGTGATGTTGCCTGAGGCGGCGGTCGTCGTGATGTCGTTCGTCACGATGCTCGTCCAGCTGGCGCCGACCAGGAAGTCCATGTTCACCCCGCTGTCGAGCAGGATGTTGCCATCGGTCTTCCCGATGAGCTCGTGCCCGTCGTTGGGCGACCCCATGCGCATGTACGTGTTCGAGTACGGCGTCGAGAGCGTGATGCGCTGCGATCCGGCCTGGTCCTCGAGCTCGAGGCGGTTCCTGCCGCCGGTCTGGATGACGTTCTTCGTGTGGTTGCCGCTCGTCACCGGGCTCGGCGTGAGCACGTTGGGCACGACGCCGGAGATCACGGGCCGATCCGGGTCGCCGCCGAGGAAGCTCAGCACGACCTCGGTCCCCCGCCGCAGCGGGAAGTGGAACCCTTCGACGCCGCCGCCGTGCGGCTGCATCATGCGCACGTACGTGGACCCGCTGCCGTCCCGCGGGCTCGCCTCGTCGAACTTGAACTTCACCAGGTAGCGCCCGTGGTCGTCGATCTGCGCGTACTCGCTCGACGCGGAGCCGTCGACCGTGCCGTTCTCGTAACCGTAGATGCGCGGCCACGCCGTCCGCGACTCCGCGCGGAACTGCGTCGCCGCCGGGATGGCCGAGACCTCGACGAAATAGACCTCCTCGTGCGCGAGCCCGGCGAGCTCCGCGAAGTCGCTGTGCCCGGCGGACTGGTTGCCGTGGTGGCGCAGCTCGACAGCGAGGTACTTCGCGTTGAGCCGCGCGCGCGGGTGGTCCTCGAGCTCGAACGTGGTCCCCGAGCGCAGGTGGAGCCGGGCGCCTGCGGCCTGGTAGACCGCCTCCCTGGCGAGGTACTCCTCGGCGCGCAGCTGGGCCAGCCGCTTGCCGGCGTCGGCGCTGAAGAAGCGCTCGCCGTGGAGGCTGATCTCCCCTGTCCCGTACTGGGACACCGGGGCCGCGCCGGTGAGGGGGAACTGCGGCCGCACATAGTCGTAGTCCTTGAGCTTCACCCGCGACGGCAGCGCCCCGTGCTGGCAGGAGAAGGTGCGGAACGAGCCGGAGGCGCTCCTGTCCTCGCCGGTCTGCGGGTGGTAGCGGACCGGCGCGCCGAGCGCCTCGGCCGGGTAGCTCTTGTCGTCGCAGAGGACGAGCTTCTCTCCGTCCTCGGTGTGTTCGAAATAATAAAAGATCCCCTCCCGCTCCATCCAGCGCGAGATGAAATCAAAGTCGCTCTCGCGGTACTGGCAGATGTGCTCCTCGGCCTCGTAGCTGCCGAGGTTGAGCTCGACATCGCCGCCCGTGATGCCGTTCTCCTCGAGCACGAGCCTGATCACGTCGGGCACGCTCTTCTTCGTGAAGATGCGGCTGTGCTTCGACAGGGTGAGCCCCCAGAGCCGCGGCACCAGCACCGCGCGCAGCAGCGCGCGCCCGCCGAACTCGTGCAGGAGATCGACGCCGGCGAGCATGCCGGCGAACACGTAGGGCGGGGTCGTGTCGGACTGGCGATCGATCGAGAGCCGCGCCTTGGCCCCGACCATCTCCGCAAAGTCCGTGTCATCGTCGCCTTCGCTCGGGATGGACAGGAAGATCTCGAACCTGTACGGGCGCGAGATCGCCTCCACGCCGCGAAATCCGACGACGCGCGCCGGGCCCTCCAGGATGCTCGAAGAGAAGTTGATGAGGTCGCTCATGGTGGTGTCTCTTCCTGGCGCGAGGAGGTGAATCAATCCGCCTTGAACATACCCAGGCGGCCCGTCCTGTGGAGTTAGGCAAAAGAGAGCCTGGGCGTCAACCTTGTAAAGAAACGTTAAACTCCTCTTCGGGTTCGGGCGGTGGGGTCTCGACGATGTCGCGCAAGATCGCGCCGCTCGACTTCGCGTTTGCGAGCGTGACGCCGTAGAGGTTGGCGCCCGTGAGATCCGCTTCGCGCAGATCGGCGCCATCGACGTTGGCGCGGGGGAGCCTCGCTTCCTTGAGCTTCGCCGCGCGGAGGATGGCGCCGGCGAGGTTGGCGTTCGCGAAGCTCGATCGCGAGATGTCCGCCTTGCTCCCGTTGACGTCGGTGAGGCTCGCCCGGTCGAAGACCGCCTCGATCAGGCGCGCCTGCCGCAGGTCGGCGCCGTCGAGCGCCGCGCCGTCGAAGCGCGCGTGCGAGCCTCTGGCCGAGGTGAGGTCCGCGCTCGTGAGGATCGCCGACGAGAGCGCCGCGCGGTCGAGCGTCGCGCGGGAGAGATCGGCGCGCGTCAGGTCGGCCGCCTGGAAGCTCGCGCCGGTGAGATCCGCGCCGCTCAGGTTCGCCCGGGCGAGGCGCGCGGACGCGAAGTTGCACCGGGCGAGCCCGGCGCCGGCGAGGTTGACGCGCTCGAGCGAGGCGCCGCTCCAGTCGATCCCCTCGAGATCGGCGCCCGCGAGATCGAGGTCGTAGAGCGGCTGGCCGCTCCTCAGGCGGGCGAGCACCGCCCCGCGCAGGCCGCGAGCCTCCGGCTCCGGCTCCGGCGACGCGGCGGCCGGAGGAGGCGGAGGCGGCGGCTCCGCGACGGCGGCGGCCTCGTCGGGCGCGGTTGGCGGCGGCGGGTCGACCACGGGAGGCAGGTCGACCACGGGGGGCAAGGCCACCACGGCGGGCGGGTCCACCACGGCGGGCGGGTCCACCACGGCGGGCGGGTCCACCACGGCGGGCGGGTCCACCACGGCGGGCGGGTCGACCGCGGGGGGCAGGTCGACAACGAGGGTCGCCTCGTCGAGCCCGCCGAGCGGGGGCTGCACGCGCGCCGGCGGCTCCGGCGGAGAGCCCTCGGGCCCGGCATGGGCGAAGGGCATCGCAAACGGCACCGACCCCGGGAGAGGCGCCGGGCGCGGCGGCGGCTCCGGCGCCGGCAGGAAGGGCAGGGGAGGCGGCGCGAGCAGCGGCGCGACCTGCTGTGTGACGCCGCTCCAGTGCGCCTCCTGGGGCCGCGAGAAGGGCAGGGGAGACGGCGCGAGCAGCGGCGCGACCTGCTGCGTGACGACGCTCCAGTGCGCCTCCTGGGGCCGCGAGAAGGGCAGGGGAGGCGGCGAGAGCAGCGGCGTGACCCGCTGCGTGACGGCGCTCCAGTGCCCCGCCGGGAGCGCCGTCTCCCCGGCGGCGGGCGGGCCTTCCGGCGCCGCGATCGCGAGAGAGCCCTCCGCCGCCGGGGGCCACAGGACGGGGCGCCCTGCCATCTCGACGCCGGCGACCACCCGCATCCGCGCCGGCTCGTCGCCCGGCAGCAGCGCGACGTTCCCGCGAAAGATCAGCCAGCAGAGCAGGCGGTCCGCGTCGATGGTCAGCGTGTCGGCGACGAGCTCGATCGGCTGCCCGTGGTCGTCGCCTCCAGGCCCGAGCCGGTGGAGCCGCGCGAGCCCGCGGGCCGAAGGCAGGCAGGACTGGATCCGCGGGCAGTGCGGGTGCAGCCCCTCCAGGAGGATCCACTCGTCGCCGCGGAGGAACTCGATCTGCTGGTCCGCGGGCGCGGCGACGAAATAGCGGAAGTCGAAGCTGCCCCCGAGCTCCGGAGCCGGGAGATCGGGCGCCTGATCCCGCGCGAGGAAGGCTCTCCTCGGGGCCCAGTGCCCCGCGACCGGCCCGAAGCCCGCGGGCCTCGTGGGATCGGCCGGATCCACGATGTTCGGGAGCGCCGTCCCGGCGCCGACGCCCACCGGGTTCGCGTCGATGTGGGGGCCGCCGTGAGCGCGCTCGTACGCGAGCGGCATGAGGCCGAACGGACGCGGATCCGGGGCCTCTCGCGTGCGGTCGCCGTAGACGTGGAGCACCTTGTCGAGGACCCAGCGATCCTCGCGGAAGAGCGCGACCCGCACCGAGAGCGCCGTCGCGGTCGTCCCCGCCGGCGCGGCCGCGTGCCCTCGCACGAGGACCCCTGCGCACGGCAGGTAAGGGGCTGTCTCGCTCGCCTCCTCCAGGCTGCCCCAGCCGTCTCGGAGCCGATCGGCGCGGATCAGGCCCGACGGGGCGGCGAGCTCGGCGCTCGTGTCGTGGACGAGGGCAAACGTGGCCTTGACCACGACCGTGAGCCGCTCCGCGCCCTGCGCGCGCCACAGGACGGCCCCGCAAGAGGCCGGTGTCAGGGCGACGACGGAGACAGGCCAGGACGATTGCACGGGCGTCATCTCGACTGGCCCGCGCGCCTTCACCGCCGCGGAGGGCTCTCAGGCAACGGACGATACGCGGCGCGTCGCTCGGGCGCAAGCGCGGGAGTCGGCGGTGACGACCCCTCGTGTCGAGTCTCCTCACGCGACCATGTCGCTGTGAAGATCTCCCGGCGAGCGACGCATCGGGCGTGCTCGCTGGTGCGGTGCAAGGACACGAGTTCTCCGCCACCGGCGGAGGGCCCCGCGTCCCGGCGCCGCGCGGGCGCCGTGCTACACCAACGGCAGCTCACCGTCGAAGGAGCGCGCGCCATGACCGATGCGTCTGTTCAAGCCCTCGCCGATGCGATGGATCTCGGGTCGTTGCTGCAGGAAATCCGGGATCGACATGGCGAGTTCGATCTCCTCGCCCACTGGAAGCAGGGCGAGTTCCACCACGACGTGGTCCTCCGGGTGCACCGCTTCGCGCCGCTGCCGGCGCCGGTGCTCGTCGTGAGCACGAACTGCAACGGCGGCGTAAAGGAGGTGCTCTGCTTGGGCGACGTCCCGGAGCGTTATGCCCTCTGGCACCATCGCTGCCCCGGGGTGCCGGAGTTCTCTGGCGAGCTGCCGCCCATCGCCGCGCAGGCGCGGACGTCGCACTACTTCGATCCGTGCGAGCTGCTCGCGGCCGACGCGCGCAGCGAGCTGCGCCCCGAGTTCCGCGAGCGCGACGTGGGTGGAGGATGGCGCGCGCGGTGCGGACAGGCCGGCTCGCCGTTCGACGCCGAGCCCGGAGGAGCGCGCGGGTCAGCGAAAGGGGAGACGTGCTCGTGATGTGCCGGTGATCCCGGCGGCGCGAGGCCTCTCCGGCGGGCGAGCTCGCTCAGCGGCGCCTTTCGCCCATCGCGCCTCGCCCCGTGGCGCGGGCCGCGCAGAACGCCGCGTCCAGCCGCCAGGCGGCGCGCGTCGCCTCGCCCGCCGTCGCGCCGCGCGCGCCCGCGGCCGCGGCGATCGCCTTCCTGAAGTGCGCGCCGGCCCTGCGGCGCTCGATCGCGACGAGCGCCAGGCAGAGCGCGACGAGCAGCACGTCGCGGGCGCTCGGCTCCGGCAGCGTCCACGCGAGCCAGCCGGTGGCGATCGCGAGCATCGCGGTACAGAGCTCCCAGGACGCGGCGCGCTCGGTGCCCTCCGACTCCGCCGTGGCGGCCAGCGCGCGCGTAACGCTGGGTGGCGGCTCGAGCTCCCCTCCGGAGAGCTCCGGCGCCCCTGCGCCGGGATTAACGCTCGCGCCGGCGCTCGCCGCGGGGCGCGCCAGGGACGCTGCGACTGCGTTCGTTGCCGCACCGGGATGGATTGAGCTCATACAAACACCCTCCTCGCCTTGCCGTCCGGGCCTGCACGATCCCCAGACTCGCACGTTGCGCGCCAACGTGAAAAGAGCGACCCGACGTGCTCGGCGAGTCTGGAGCACGCATCGCGTGCGCATGTGTTGTGCAGGACACGCAATCGGTGCATCTGTTGTGCAGGACACGCAATCGGTCCGTGCCGCTCGAGGCTCGCTCGCACCGGGGGCGTAGGGGGCGTAGGGGGGGTTGTCGCTCTATCTCGCACCTTCGCTGGTCTGGCGCGAGGCGCGGGCTTTCCCTCGGCGGCCTCGAGCAGGCCGTGCTTCATGGTGAGCGCCTTCGGGGACGCCCCCTGCGTGTGGCCGAAGAGCTCGCTCTCCGCGAGCGCGGGCGACAGCACCGCGCAGCTCACGGCGAGGGAGGGCCGGCCGCGGCGCGCGCTGAGCTCGCGGTCAGTTCTCGAACCGCACGTTGTCGAGGTAGTACGGACCCGAGTTGCTGTTCACGTTGAGGTTGAACTGCAGCTTCACGTCGCTTGCCCCTGCGTTCAGCGCGTTCTTGGTGGCCGTCTGCAGCTGGGCGAACTGGATCCTCACGAACTGGCCGCGGGGGAGCGGGGTGAGCGGGACGTTGCCGGCCCACTGGTTGTGGATGCCGGCCGAAGGGATCGAGATCAGCACTTCGATGTTCCCGACCCAGCTCGGGTTCGGCTGGACGGGAGACACGAAGAGATCGAGCGTGATCTTGTTGCCCACCGGCGCGAGGTTCGCCGAGCTGAAGCTCGGGCTGACGATCGCGTTGAACGAGGAGGGCGTCTGCACCTGGAGCGACGAGATGCCCTCCACCACCCGGCCCGTGTGGACCGACAGCTGGGCCTGCGCCGACGTCCACGCGCCCGGCTTCTCGAACCCGAGGATCGGGTTGTTGAGGAGGAACTCCGCCATCACGTTCTTCCGGAACGGGATGAACACGTCCGTGAGGGCCTCCGAGATCTTGAAGCGCTGCCCGCCCGGCTCGTCCGGATCGGCCTCCAGCTGCTCGGAGGTCTGCGTGAACGGCCGCAGCTTCGCCAGCGTCGCGGTCGTGCCGAGATCGAGCTCGACGGTCGGGGAGCCCGTGGCGTCGCCGATCGGCTCATGGCACCCGCTGCACGAGAGGGAGAACGCGCGCCCCACGACCTGATCCGGGGTGAGCGCGCTGCCCATCGCGGTGAGCTTGTTCTGGACGCTGGTCCTGAGGGCCGAGGGCCCGGCGCCGAACGTCGTGAAGTAGTTGTTCTGGAGGCCGATCATCTGGCTCTCTCCGGCGTTCATCGTCGTCGGATAGCTCGGCTCCAGGGCGAAGCGGTTGATGTCGTCCGCCGCGGCGAGCCGCTCCACCAGGCCCGGGAACCATGTGTTCCTGAAGGCGACGGCGCGCGCGTCGGTCGAGGCAGGATCGAAGAGCGGCGCGGCCGGGTTGTCCTTCACGAACGACGGGGTCACGACCAGCGTGGCGCTGCTCCCCGAGCCGCTGTGAAGGAGCCTGAACTCCCGGAGGTTCCACGTCGTGAAGGGCTCGGGCGGATCGCCGTCGACCTCGGGGGCGAAGAGGAACTCGTTGGTCCGGATCTGGCCGCCGAGCGGGCCCGCGTTCTGGCCGTAGTGATCGATGTGAATGGCGGGCTCGAACCCCCCGGGCAGGCCGTCGAAGTAGAAGGCGAGCAGCTCGTCCCTCCGCTGCTCCAGGCTCTTCGCCGGATCCGACAGGTTGTACCAGAAGTCGACGACCGGGCGGCACCCTTCCCGGCCAAGGCTCGGGGTCGGGTTGGGCAGCCTGCCCTCGAAGATGATGAAGTTGCGCATCTGGAACGCGCTCTCCGGGATGCCCGAGCGCCTGGCGAAGACGACGCGGTATTCACCGCAGTTGGCGCCGTCCGGCGGGGCGAGGTCGAAGCGGTTCGCCAGGGTCGTGGCGACGTAGGCGTTCGGGGCTTCCTCGTCGGCGAAAGGATCCCTGTCGGCCTCCTCGCCCACGACGCGGGGGCAGTCGACCGGCCACCCGTTGATGGACCCGGCCGAGCCGGGGATCACCACGTCATCGCAGTGCGGGCCGAGGCCGATCCCGTCCGCGGCCTTCCGGTTCGTGTCCATGAACTGCCGGAAGAGCTGGAGGGGCGTCAGGCTGACGCCCGCCTGATCGATGAGCTGCTGGAACACGTCCTTCAGCTTGAAGGCGCCGAGGATGTCGGTGTTCGTGACGACGAGCGATTTCCGCTCTTTGATGGGGAAAGGAAGCGAGAGCGCCTCGCCGGCCTCCGCGATCTCCCCCTCGGAGAGATCGGCCGGAGCGCCGTCCGTGGGCCCGAGATCCGCGCAAGAAACCGGCAGTATCGCGAGCGCGGCCAGCGCGGCGCGCCGCGCCCCCTGCCACGCGCCGGGGGAGGCAGGAACAGAATGAGAGCGCACCGGACTGCTCGAACTCGACTGCTTCGACGACATGAAACCTCCTGAAATGACCCCGAAGAACGGCGGAGCCGCGCGAGAGCGCGATCGCGCGCTCGCGGATGGACGGGGCGGCCCGAGGAGGACGACCGCCGGCGAGCGCCCGCGTCGGTCCGCAAAGAGACGACGCCCGGCGCGCGCCGCGTGGGCGACGTGCCTCGCCGAGGCCGACGCTGCCACGGCAGCCTGGCCTCATCGAGCCGCTGAATCCACCGTTCTGCGATGAAACGCCCCGGCGCCGCCGCCTCTCGGCGCGGCCGCCCGTGAACGCGGGTCGTATGTTAATACTGTTTACGTACAGGGCAAGCGATATGAACGCTCGTGTTTGTGCTCGCGTTAATTTTTCGCGGTCCGTGCGAGCGTAGTTTTCGTGTCTATTTCATGTCGTCCGCGCGAGCGTCGATGTCGTCGCCGCCGGCGCAGGCGAGGTGTTCCCGCTCGTGTGCTCGAACGTGGTGTGGAGTTTGCTGGTCTCGCTGGCGGAGCCGCGGTCGTGGAGGCAATCACCGAGCCGCGCCGACGATCCGGCGCAGCGGGTCGGCGAAGGAGCTCGATGGATACCGCGCGAAGAACGCCGCCGCGCGCGCCCGCGCCTCGTCGGCGCGCCCCAGGCGCACCAGCGCGCGGATCGCGATGAACTCCCGCTCTTCCGCGAGCCGCCCCTTCGGGAACTCGGCCTGGTGCCTCTCCAGCGCGGCGAGGGCGGCCTCCGGATCCTGCGCGAGCGCCGCTCTGGACGCGTCGACGAGGTTGGACTCCCGGACCAGGTCGTCGCCGTCGGCCGCGGCGGTCGCCTCCGGCGCTGGCGCCGCCGGTCGAAGGCTCCGCGGCGCCTCGCGGCGGAGGGCCGAGGGGGTCGGGCGCGGCGCGTCGGCCGCCGGCGCGTCGGCCGCCGGCGACCCGGCCGTCGCGCGGCCTTCCGCGCGGGAGAGCAGCCGCTCCAGCGGCAGAGCGGTGAGCACCGGAGGTGGCGCGATCGGCGCGGCAGCGCTCGGGGCCTCGCCCAGGACAGCGTGGAGCCCTGCCCCGCCCGCCCCGATGCCCGCCACGAGGAAGATCCCCTTGATCCACGCCGGCATCGTCGCGCCGGCGCCGGCGGCCGCGCCCGCGGCCGTCTCGAGCGGCGCCACCCGGGCCGCGGTGCGCGCGAGCTCGGCGGAGGTCATCGGTCGGATCGGCGCGGCGGCGCGGAGCAGCTCGCGCGCGCCGGGCGGGGCGCCTCCTCCTTCCTGGTTCCATCGCTTCGGATCGCTCATCTGGCCCCCCTGCGCGCGCGCTCGGCCTCGGACTTCTTCAGGAGCGTCGCGAACTCCTTCCGCGCCGCGTGGAGCCGCGAGTAGACGGTCCCGACGGGGACGCCGACCAGGCGCGCGATCTCGTCGCACGGCATCTCTTCGATCTCGAACATGACGAACACGGCCCGGCGATCGAGATCCATGGCCTCGAGGATGCCCTCGAGCTGCTGCCGCGCCTCGCGGCTGGAGGTGATCTCTTCCGGGCCGCGGGCGGAGTCCGGCACGTCGTCCACCACCTCGCCGAGCCGCTCGCGGCGCGTGTGGGCGCGGCGGCGGTGAGACGAGGCGACGCGGCGGGAGATGGCGAAGAGCCAGGTCGTGATCGGGCAAGCCCAGTCGAAGGACGGGAGCCGCTGCTGGACGACGACGAAGACGTCCTGGAAGGCATCCTCCAGGTCAGGGTGCTGGATGCCGAACCGCTGGAGGGTCGCCCAGACGAAGTTGCCGTGCTCGGCGTGCAGGGCGACGAGGCTCCGCGGCGGCTGCTTGGCGTCGCGCAGGACGTCGGCTCGTAAGCACTGCTCCACGGAAAACTGAATGCCGGCAGCCCGGGGCTCCTTCATCAAAATGTGAGGCCGACCCCCCCGAACACCGCGGCGGCGAGCGCGGCCTGCTCCAGGCCCGTCGGCAGCCCGCCCTCGATCTGGAAATCGTACCGTGTCACTGGAACGAACAGATCGATGCCTGTCTCGAGCCGCAATGGCCCGAGGACACGGACGCCGAGCCGCGTGCCGGCCCCGAGGCTGAGCCACGCGCGGGAGCCGACGTCGGTCGGCAGGATCGTCGGCGGGACGTCGTCGTCTCCGTGGATGACGGCGTAGATGGCGCCCGCCACCGCCCTGCCGCAGAGCCCGAAGGCGACCGAGCGGCTCCGGACCATTTCAAAGCACGCGCCGAGCCAGCCCGCCGTGAGCCCGAAGGCGAACGTCCGCCGGGTCGCGTGCTGCTCCGGGAGCCACAGCGCGCCTGTCTCGAGCGTCCACCGCGGCAGGATCGACCACTCGCCCGACAAGGCGACGCCGAACCCGGGCGAGGGGACGATGCCCGTGGAAGCGAACCCACGCCAGGAGACCGAGAGCCGGGGCGGCGGCGGGGCCTCGGCCGGGGGCGGCGTCGCCTTGGCCTCCGCCGGCCAGGGGAACGGCGGCTCCGGGGCCCGCTCCGCCGCCGGAGGGCGCGCAGGCAGCGGCGGGGGACGCGGCGCCTCGGGGGCCTGCGGGGGGCGCGGCGCCTCGGCGGTCGGGGGGGCGAAGCCGGCCTCGGGATCGGTCGCGAGCAGGATGTGCACCGCTGCAGCGGCCACGATCCCATCGCAGCTTTGCCGGTCGTCGGAGAGCTCGCGGACCGTCGGCGGGGCGCCGTCGCACAGCTCGGTCCGGATCGTGGCCGACCAGGCCCCGGGCTGCCCCTGCACCACAGCCTCGATCGAGGCGGCCTTGCCCGTCGTGACGAGCTCCCGCCCGAGCCGCCGCGAGATCTCGGCGCGGAACCGCGACGCCGACGGGCACCGCCCCTCCGCGCCCGCGAGGCGCACCCACGACACGTCCGCGGCCGCGCGATCGCACTCCGCCCGCGCGCGCGGCACGCCAATGAGCGTGAGCGCCGCGCAGGCGCCCAGCGCGGAGACGAGCGCACGCGCGACCGGCGCGCTCACCGTCCGCTCCCTTCCTTTCGCCCGCTCGATCCCTCTCCGGGGAAAGACGCGGGCTCGAACGGCGGGCGCGCCATGACGGCGAGAAGGGTTCGATCGAGGGCCAAACGGATCGGCGATGCTGTACACCCGGACGATTCGCGAGTCACAGGAATTTCTGGCGGGTGGCGGTGAACGCCGTCGGTGAGCGAGACGGAGATCCGGTATTCATCCATCCGCGAGCCCGCAGCCCATGCACTCCCGCCCGACCACCATCGGCGTCCTCACGCCCTTCCTCGACGGCTTTTATTTCACCTCGGTCCTCAGGGGGATCCGTCAGGCGGCGCAGCAGCGCGGCCATCGTGTCTTGGTGGTGCGCGGCACGCCAGCGTACGTCCAGGCGCCCTCGCTCGCCCGGGATCAGGTGGACGGGTGGATCGTCGTGCTCGCCACCGATGGCATCGAGCGCCTCGCGCAGGCGGGTGTCCCGCTCGTCACGGTCAGCTCCTGCGCCCCCGAGGCGGGCTGTCCGACCGTCATGCCGGACAACCGCGAGGGCGTCCGGAGCGCGGTGCGCCACCTGATCGAGCATGGACACCGGCGCATCGCGTTCGTCGGTTGCATGGATCAGGACGACATCCGCGCGCGCTTCGACGGTTACATGGAGACGCTCGTCGAGAGCGGGATCCCCTTCGATCCCGGCCTCGTCTTCGACGCCGACAACAACTGGCACTCCGGCGGCCAGCGCGCCGCAGAGGCGCTCATCGCGCGCAGGGGAGAGCTCACGGCCGCGGTCGTCGCCACGGACAAGAACGCGCTCGGGATGATGTCGGCCCTCCAGGCCGCCGGATACCGCATCCCCGACGATCTGGCGATCATCGGCTTCGACGACATCACCGATGCGCAGTGGTCGACCCCTCCGCTGACGACCGTGCGCCAGCGCTTCGACGCCCTCGGAGCGCTCGCGTACGAGCTCGTGCTCGCGCGGCGCGCAGGCCAGGTCGTGCCGTCCGGGCCCGTGCTCGCGCCGACCACGTTCGTCAGGCGGCGGACGTGCGGGTGCGACCCGCTCCATGGCTTGCTCCACCGGAAGGGCGCGGCGCCCGACGACGACCTCGGCGCCATCGAACGGCAGATGGTCGAGCTGCTCCTCCGCCTGCCGCTCCCGCCCGAGACGCCCCCCACGGCCGTTTGGCCCGGCGTCTCCGCCGTGATCGCTGGATATACCGCGGCGCTCGAGGGCGCCGCGCCCCCGCCCGCGGCCGAGATCGACGAGGCCTGTCAGCAGGCCGTCCGCCTCACGCCTGACGTGGAGAGCCTCATGGGGATCGCCCGCCTCCTCGGCCGGTCCGGAAAGCGACGCCGCGCGCGCCTGGACAGGGAAGCAGCGGAGTCCGCGGAGGAGCGAGCCGAGGAGTTCCAGGAGCGGCTGCGCCTCTCGCTCATGCTGGCTCGCGTCGAGACCGAGCGGCAGTTCGTCGACGAGCTCGGGGCGCTCACGCGCTCCGATCACGAGGTGAGCCTCGCGCTGCTCGGCGGCACCCAGGAAGACTCGCGCTCGCTCTCCTGGCTCGACTCGACCGCCGCTGTCTGGGGCTGCCTCGCGCTCTGGGAAGACCCGGCGACCCGCGCGCGCCTCGTCATCGCCGGCGCCTACAGCCGCGATGGCAGCCCGACTCCCTCGCTCGGCGCCGTCTGCGCGCGGGAGGATTTCCCGCCCGCCGAGCGCTTGCCAGCGTCGACCGCCGGCGGCCCGTTCATGGTGACGCTCCTGCCGATCCGCACGCTCCGCCACGACTGGGGGGTCCTCGCGATCGTCGGCCCGAGCTCGATCGAGGTCGCCGGCGACGAGGGCACCATCTCCATCTGGGGGGCGCTCCTCGGCGCCGCCCTCGAGCGGGACGCGCTCGTGCAGTCGCTCTCCGAGCAGCACGCGAGCCTCCAGGAGGCCTATCGGCGCGAGCGCGCCCTCTCGGCCGCGGTGCGCGAGCTCGGCTGCCCGCTCATCCCGCTCATGCCCGGCGTGCTGCTCGTCCCGCTCGTCGGCGAGCTCGATGGAGATCGCGCCCGGCAGATGCTCGAGCGGGTGGTCGAGGGGGTGAGCCGACACGGGGCGCGCTGCGTGCTGCTCGATATCACGGGCGTCCCGAGCATCGACGCCCAGGTGGCCCACGCGCTCGGGCAGACGCAGCGCGCGGCCTCCCTGCTCGGCGCCCGCGTCCGCCTCGTCGGCGTGCGCCCCGAGCTCGCGATGCGCCTCGTCGCCCTCGATATCCAGCTGGGCGATCTCTCCAGCCACCAGTCGCTGGCGTCGGCGCTCGAGGACCTCGTGTCGACAGGAGTCCCATCGCTCCGCACGAGACGGGGTGACGCGGCGGAAGCGCCGCCGCGCTCGTCGCGCAACGCGATCTCCGAGTTGCGGCGTCGCGGACGATCGGAGTGACGCTCCGCGTGTCGCGCTGAGCGCGCGGAGACGGTGCTTGCGATGGTCCAGGCGAGGCTCGCGGCGCTGGACGGCGAGGCGCGCAGGGTGCTGCGCGCGGCGAGCGTGTTCGGCGACGTCTTCTGCAAGGGGGAAACGATTCGTAGGTGCATAATATTTATCAATAATATGAATTGTTTACATGCTGTGTCCGGCCGCGGCGGCCGCGACCGATGGAACGGCGCGAGCACAGGCATCTGGCTGCGCCTTCGGCAAGCTGCGCGCCGCTGGGCGCAGCTTTGCGAACGCACGCCGACGCAGGCCTGTCCGAACGTCGGTCCCGCATCAGGGCCACCTGCGCCGGATATCACCGACCCGGCGCTCCGACGTCCGACGGCGCAGGTGCGGGATCACGGCCGCAGCGTTTGGCCGTGTGCCAAAGCAAGCTGGCCGAGGCTCTCGCCCTCCGGCTGGCCGATCGCCATCGCGCCCGATGAGTCGGCCTCAGTCGGGGGCGTGATGGCGGTCTGTCGTCGGTCTGAGGGTGTGGGAGTACTTGGGTCGTGATCGCGGTGACGGCGGTGCTCGCGATCTCAGGATTCGTTTGGCCGACCCACGTGTGGCGCATGAGGCTGAGCCTTGACACGCAGGAGAAGATCCCCTCGCCGAGGGTGAGCTGCCGAGCTCCGCTATGATGCGCTCCCCGGCCGCTGGAAATGACGCGAGCCGCCTCGCGGAGGGGAACCGCCCGGAACTCCCCGTGGGCGCCCGCAAGGTGCGCGCTCCCACGTCGCCCGTAGAGGCCGCCTCGTTGGAGGTGCACGCCTCGACCTCTCCGGCAGCCCTAGAGAACTCGACGCCGTCCCGTTGTGGCGCGCGGTGCGGCTGAACCTCGACGCGGACGTGCACATCCGGCGCCGCTTCCGGGCCCTGCTGCTCAAGCAGTGGAAGCGCAGGCGCGCGGTGACGCATAGCGCCGCCTGGTCTCAATGGTACCGGGCACTCGCACGTCTAATCGACGCGACGACTTCTCGAACGCCGCGCGCAACATCGACCCAGGCCTCATCCGAATTTACCCACGTTGTTACTGGTATCCCATTGGATGGAAGCGAGGGTAAACGCTCAACAAGAGTTCCTTCAGCATAAGTCGGACGCACTAGAACTGGAACAATGATGGCCTTTCTTGCTCTCGCTCGCGCTTCGATGCGCCGAAGCATGTTGTTCTCCCACAGGTGATTGAGGTAATCCGCACTAATGAGCAGCAGGATAAGTCGTGCCAGGTCCAGATTTTGCCAAATGGATGCTTCTCGATTGTCTCCCGCGGTGATGTCGCCCTCGTGCCAAGTTTTGATCACGCCGCTGCTTCGGAGTGCCCAGAGATGCTTTATCAGAGCGTCCCTGTGCTGCTTGTCCACATCGGCGCTGCCGCAGAACACAGTCACAGGATCAATGGCCTCGCCTGGGAAATCGTCATATCCAGCGTCTTGGTGTACCCCTGCCCCTGACGCGGATTCGGGGGTCCACAGTCGGCTTTCCTTCGTGACACGTCGACCGTCCTGCCGCGCCGATCGGTCTGTCGGCGCATCAGGGGTGGCATCCTCAACGTCTAAGACATCTGCGTTTCGGGCAACCGAGGCGATCGATTCAATAATGAGGTCGATGCTGCGAGCCACAGCATTGCGACTCGCCCCAGGGTCAAGGATCGCTAGAATATCGACGCTATTCCCGTGGCGCCAGATGGAATGACCGAAGTCGAGCTTGATGCCTGCGGTAGTGCTAATGACGTTGTCGAGCATGTCGACCATCCTGACAGCCGCTGACGTCTTGCCTGCGTTGAGCCCATCGATCACGCTGGCAGCCGCTGACACATTGCCTGCGCCGAGCACATTAATCAGCCTGGCAGCTGCTGGTGTCTTGTCTGTACCGAGCATATCGATCACCCTGGCAGCTGCTGGCATCTTGTCTGCGCCGAACACGTCGATCACCTTGGCGGCCGCCGACATGTTACTAATGCCATAAACCGGCTCCATCGCCTTCGCGAGCGACGCACCTGCTGCGACCGAGGCGTGGAGCGGCTCCATCGCCTTCGCGAGCGACGCACCTGCTGCGACCGAGGCGTGGAGCGGCTCCATCGCCTTCGCGAGCGACGCACCTGCTGCGACCGAGGCGTGGAGCGGCTCCAGCGCCTTCGTGAGTGAATTCACGGTGCTGAAGGCGCCTCGAAAGGGATCAAGGGAGTTGAAGAGCGAAGTAAAATCCATTTGATGCACGAGGAGGTACTTCGATCCCATCGCGGAAGGCTGAACGAATTTTCAGGCGCCGTCAAGCGGCGGCATGCATGTTGCTGCACCGCGGGTTTTCCAGTCGCCAGGCAGCGCGCAAAAATTGCCTTTCGGGCGTCGGGGACTCCGATGGGCAGCCAGACTGGCCGAACTCGCGCGCAGCTCCCATGCCGCCGCTAGGCGGCGGGTCACGCGGTCCACCTGCCGGACACAAGCCGCCGGAACTCGCCCGAGGCGTCTCTGAGCGCGTCCACGCTGCCGCTGGGCGGCGCAGGCGGCCACCTTGCCGAGTTCGGCGCGGCTGGCGTCCAGGTGGACGGAGGCGAGTTCGGGAGCGCGCCGGCTCGAGAACGCACGGAGGTCATCAAGGACGAGCCCACAGCGAGGGGGGCGGCGTCAAGGCGCACGCTGTCGGGGTCGCGCCCGCAGGCGCGGCGCCGGGGCCGCGCTCCCGACCGCGCTCTGGTTTGCGCGTAGGCTCCCCCGGTCGCGGTTGGAACCCCGCCTCCACCCACCGCGAGGCGGCGCGCGCGTCCGCGTCGCGCGCTTCGATGCGACCGAGCTCGAGCGCGCCGTGCTCTGGGCGAAGTAGCACACCGGAACGCCGCGCTCGCTGCTCGCGCCGGAGCTGGGTCTGCGCGGGCTCGACGCCTGGTCCCAGCTAGTGTTCCCTGGCCTCTCCGACATGCTGGAGCTTCTGCTCAGTCTGCCCTCCCCGCTAGATCCAGAGCTCACCCGTTTTCGCTCGCTCCGAATACGAGACCTCTCCTCGGATCCAGGCGGACGCCGTGGTGCCCTGTGCGTCTCGCGAAGTCGAGCCACGACATCTGGGCAAGGTAAAACTTGAGCTGCGGGTCCTCCACGCTGAGCACGCCCGCGCCGGGCTGGTAACAGAAGAGGCTCGAGAGCTGCGGGATCTCCTCGAGGCAGCGCTGCATGTGACTGCCGAGCCACTCGAACGCAAGGGCGAGCGTGGGGTACCGGAGCCGCGCGTCGTGCAGGAGGACGTGGCCCTCCTTCTCTTCCGACAGGAGCCACAGCAGCGCTAGCACGGCACCCCGCGGCGGCGAGCTCTCGTCGGTCGACGCGAACGCCGACAGGGGCCTGTAGTACTTGAACTTAAGGTTATCGAGCACGGCGTTGAGCACGTCGCGCGGCCCGAGCTTGATCTCCGTCTTGACCGGCTGGGTCTCCACGATGCCCTGGGTCATCGCCGCCTGGAAGCAGAGCTGCTGCAACGTGAAGAAGCTGCCCGCGGCCGCCTCGACGAACTCCGAGCGTCGGAGGAACACAACGTGGGCCGCCGCCTCTCCCTTGCGCACGAGCTCGTCGAGCTTCTCCCGTGGCTGTGTCGCCATCGACACCGTCACGAAACGCCCCACCAGGTCCGGAAATCCGGCTACGAGCGAGTCGCCGACCGGGTTGATCCCGATGATCGTCAGCTTCGCGTCGCGGCGATTCTTGTCGGCCATCGTCTTGATGAGATCGGCGAGCTGCCGCTTCCGGTGGTCGTCGAGGTGGTGATAGTCGTCGACGACGAGGTGCCCCGTGAACCCGGTCCTCACGGCGGCATCCAGCCGCTCGACGTCCTCACGAGCCTTGCTCGTGAGGTACGTCTCCGGCCACTGTTGCCTCGCCTTCTCTAGCGCCTTCCTGGTGGCCGTCGTCTTGCCGATGCCGGAGGGGCCTTCCACGACCAAGCCCTGCCCCATGATCCGGAGGTAGATCTCCAGCTGCGTCATCTGCGACGGCTCGACGAACGTGACGTCCGGCTGCCCGGTCGTGCGAAAGATGTCGCCGATGGAGATGATCTCGGCGGGGGCAGCCTCCCCAGCCGCGGTCCGACGCTGCTTGAAGCTCGCCAACACGCCGCGGAGCCCGCGGGCGACGTCCAGCCACGCCTCGTCACGATCGCTCCATTTCGTGATGGGCTTGCCGCCGCGCGGAAGCGGCTGGATGGATCCGAGCGGGGACTCACTCCAGTCGCATGGCCGCGCGATGATGGGAATGACGCGGAGCGCGCCGTCGGCGCTCCGCGCCAGCATTCTCTCCGTCTCGTCGTACGCAGAGCTGAGATAACTCGAGCTCAACAAGACGATCACGACGTCGGTGTCGCTGAGCTGCCGCTCCAACTCGGCGGCAACCTCCAGGCCGGCCTCCACGCGAGAGCTGTCCCAAAGATCGATCAGCCCCTCGCGCCGGAGGGGGCTGAGGTGCAGCCGGAGTTCGGCGGCCAACGTGCTGTCCTCCGCGGCATGGGACATGAGCACCCGCACCGGAGCGCCGGGCGGTCGAGCGCTCCGCGCAGCGGCCGTCGAGGGCACCGGCTCCGGTGCGGCCTTCTTCGGCGCGCCCCTCGCCGGCATAGCCTTGGGCCGGCGTCGCAGGCTGAGCTGCTCCGGCCGCGTTCCCTGGTCTTCCTCCAGATCGAACGACGTCAGGTCCGGCACGAGACGCCAGAATCCCTCCTTGCGCTGGAGGCCGATGCGGGGCCAGATCCGCAGGTAGGCTGCGTCGGCCTCGAATTTGATGCGTCCAGCCGCATAGCCGTGCCGCCGCTCGACGCGCCCGTCCGCCCACGACTCGAGGCCGAAGAGCGAGGCGGCCTGCCAGCTCCGCCACGGTTCGGCGCCGCCTACCGAGAGCGTCTGGGTGCATCCCTCGTGCATGTGGCCGAAGTGGTGCACCGCGAAGCGCCCCGGCGGTGCGATCTCCCCGTGGAGGGCTTGCCGCGCAGCCTGGCCAAGCCAGCCAGGCGGGTGATGGGTCAGGAGTAAGCACACGTCGTGCGCCCTCGCCCAATCGGCCACGTCCCCGCCGCAGGCCTCCTGGATCTGCCCCAGCCCGAGGGCGAGCTTCCCCTCGTAATCGCCGCCGGTGAGCTGCAGGAACGCCGAGTTGAGCCCCACGACGCCCAGGCGGACGTCGTTCTTCTCGATCGTGGCCGCGAAGTCGCCGGGCAGGAGGCCTGGACGGTAGCTCCGCGCGCGCGGCAGCGGGTGAGCGTTCCACCATTGCGTGTAGTGCGCGAAGGCGTCCGCGATCACACTGCGGTACGGCGAGCCTGGGTCGTGCCACAGCTCATTGCGCACGTCCGCGTCGCTGTTCCAGTTTCCCATCACCCTGACGGCCGGGTTCTTCGGGTTTGGCCGGACCAGGTCGTGATTACCAGGGACGGCGAGCAGTATCGGGTCGGAGCCGAGGTCCCGGAGGTGCTCCCAGATCCCGTCGAGCGTTTTGGTGAGCCGCGTGAACTCCTGGTCCCCCGCGCGCTGGGTCAGGTCGCCCGTGAAGAGAACGATGTCCCACGGACCGCAGAGCCGGTGGAGCTTGGCGAGATCCTCCAGGAACACTTCCCGGACGTTGGGCCAGAGCCACCCCTGGCCCTCAAGCCCTTGGTGCAGATCGCTCAGGTGCAGCCAACCGAACGAGGTCATAGCTGTTCATTCTGCACATGCGGCCCGGTGGCGAACAGCTGAAAATCGTACTGGTCTCCGCATGCCGGGGTGATTCGATGGACGCGCGGCGAGCGGTCGGCGCTCGTGGGCATAGCGACAGCGTATGCGGGAGGGCTCGGCTCACTGCTTGACGATGCGGTATCGTGCGCGCCGGAAGTGTATGGCGATCTCCCCGAGCGTCGGGTCCTCTCGCCGGCTCGCAATCTTCTCCGCCGAGAGGCGCACGACCGTGCCGCGGGTCTCCTCGCGGCCGTCGGCGTCGGCCGTGATCGCCACGACGTCCCCTGGCGACAGGCCGTCGTCGGACGAGAGCGCCGTGCGCGTCGCGAGCTCCCCGCCGGCGACGTCCGCCGGCTCGGCCTCGCGGGCGACCGCGAGCACCCCGGCGGCGGCCATCGGTCGCACGTCGCGGGGCCGAAACGCTCGACACGTGCGAACCACGCCGCGAGTGCCGGCAGCGCGGCCACCGCCCCGAACAGCCGGGCGCTGTTCTTCAGGAACCAGACCGGGTGAAAGCACGCGGCGTCGGCGATTGAGAAGGCGTCGCCCAGCAGGAAAGGCCGGCCGCGGAGCTGGCGGTCCGGGCGATCCATCGAGAGCAGCGCCTGGCCGAGCGCTTGCGGCGCCGCCTCGACGAGCGCGTCCTTGGTTATCGCGGGCGCCACCGCCGCGCGATCGATCAGGATGTCCCGGGGCAGGACCGGCAGCATGTGGGGGTAGAAAATCCAAACGTGATCCGAAAGTCAAGCTCTTCATAGCGGCCATCCCACCCCCGTACAGCCACGCTGCATGCGCTGGTTAACGTATAGAACCTTATGCGATCCACATCCCTCCTGGAAAAGTGACGCTGTCAACAACGTATCGATGCATTGAAGGGACCGCGTTCAGTCCACAGCCTGCGGGCACCCTAACCAGCAGACCGCCCGCGTGGCGCGCCAGATCCTGCCCACCCTCGCTCCACGGCCGGATACCGCGACGCCTGCACGGTTGCTACGCTGCCGGGGCACGCAGGGCTTCGAGCGGGCCCCGGCCGGTCGCGCGCCGCATCGTCAGGTGAGCGCGGCGCCCGCCGGCCGCAGCGGATCACCGCCCCAACAGGCGATCGAGCGCAGCTTGTTCCCTCGCAGCCGGCGCGGTGGTCGAGATGAGCTCGTGGAGCTCCGCGAGCCGCCGGTGCCTGGGCACGTTCAGGATCACGTCATGATCTGACGTCACTCCGCGTGCCTGGATCTCCGCGCCGGGTGGACCGAACTTGAGCTCGTCCGCGACGAAAACTTCCACCCGCATGCACCGCGGACAGACCTGAGCACAGAACAGCGGGGCAAGGTTCATCGGCTGGCCTCCGGGCGTGAGCAAGTAACACCAATCCCGGAGGAGCCGGACGGGTAGGCTCGCTTTCTCCACCGCGAAATGTTCGGAGCTCCCGCGGAGCTCCCGGAGCAGGTACTCGTATTGCCCGCTCTCATCGTCCTCGAAATCCTCCACCCTCTCGCGGCTGACCAGCCGATAGCCGCCCAGCGGCCGGAGCAGCCCGAGCAGATCGTCGAAGACCCTCCGCAGCTTCGCGTCCTCTTTCTTGTGCTCCTCCTCGGGCAGGCCGAGCCCATGGGCATGGCGATCTGCACGCAGGATGACCTCGAGGATGGCTTTGCCGATGTCAGAGCGCCGCTCTGTGCCCGCCTCGGTGCCGATGAGCAGCCGCGCGACCGAACGCTCGCCCAGCCCAGCCGCCTTGCCGAGGATCCCTAGCTTATATGCGAGGTTCTCCCACGATCTCCCCGAGAGCCTGCTCTCGACGTAGGGACGCAGCGTGCTCGCCACCTTCTGTCGGACCGCCGGATCGTTCAGCAGGAGCAGCGCGGAGAGCTCCAGCGCGACCGCGAGCCGGAGGATCACCTCGATGCCCCTGCTCAGAGCGCGCGCCCGCGACAACGCCGTGGGGCGCGTGCGGACGACCGCCGGGATGACGGCGATGGGAAACGGCAGGCGTTCCTCGTCGCCCCCCTCCGCGCTGAAGTCATTCCGGTGGACGAGCCGGACCAGAATCTCGTCGAGCGACGCCTCCCGATACGTCCGCAGCTCCTCCGGACCCAGGGCGGCCAACCGCAATGCTCTCACGGCGACGTGCTGGGTTTTCGCGGGCACCGGACGGGTGGTCCAGCGTTCCCGAACGCGTGCGAGGAACGATTCCGCGTCCCCCGCGCGGCGGTTCACAAGGCCGGCTAGGACGTACCGTTCCTGCCACGTCGCGATCATGTCGGCCTCGTGCAGGGCAAATTCGACATCATCCACGAGCTCTTTGAACCATTCATCGCGCACGCGCCGCCCTAGCTGGCTGATGAGCGAGGTCTCGTCCTCCATTTCGAAGGCCGCGACTGCACCGAACGATTCGGCTGCAACCATCCTGCGGATCATCCACTCCGCGTCCTGGAGGCGGTGCAGTATCACCGCAGCCTCGACCACCTGGTTGCCGCCCGCCCGCTCGGCAGCGTACCTGCGCTCGCGAGCCAGCCGCACCAGATCAGGCCCGGGCACACCCGCGGAGAGCTCGGCCACGCCGATTGAGACGGTGGTCCGGATCGCGTACTCCTTGTAGAAGACGTCGCGTGCCTCCACCGCTTGGCGGACGAGCTCGGCCATCTCCTTGCCCTCGGCGAGTCCCGTCCGCGGCAGCGCGAGCAGGAAGCAGGCGCTCCCGTCGCGCCCGACGGTGTCCACCTGCGGCAGCGCCGCCTTGATACGACGCACGATTTCCACGAGGACGGCGTCCGTGGCCGTGTCCCCATAGCTGGCCTCGATCTGCCGCGCGTGGTCGACCGCCAGCGCCACCATCGTGAAGGGCTCACTCCGCTGGACCGCGCGCTCCACGAGCCGGGCGATCTCGTCGCGCATATGACGTGCATTATAGACGCCGGTCGCAGCGTCGGTCGTCGCCAGCTCGCTGACGATCTCGTGGAAGTGAGCCGTGATGTCCGTCCCGGTAAGGTACTTGAGGACCGTTGCGCCCAGCCAGAGCTGCTCCCCCCCGACCAGCCCTTGCCGCCTGACGTTCACGTCGTTGACGTAGGTCCCGTTGGTCGATCCCAGATCCTGAACCACGACCTCCTTTCCTTCGCCCCGAATACAGCAGTGACGGCCGGAGATGGTCGGATCATCAATGGATATGTCATTCTCCGGATCTCGCCCGATCGAGATCCCTGCCCCGCGCACGACGTACCGCTTTCCCCGCTGCTTGTCGTCCGACGTCCAGACGACGACGACGCAGCTGTCGCTGCGCGGAACGCTCGCGGGGGTGCCCGGGGCATAGATCAACGTTCTCGCCTTCTGAAGAGGGTTGACGCTGGGGCCCGGGGCAGGTGCGCCCGCGGGGGACGCAGCAGGTGGATGGAGTGTCGGCGTTTCGATAGAGCCCTCGGTCGGCCCATCCACCCTGGGCGGCGTCGGGTTCGACAGCTCGAGCGTGCTGCTCGTGCCGAGCGGAGGCGACGCAGCGGCGCCCCTCGGGGCCTCTTTGTCGGACGGCAGCTCTGACGGCCGAAGGTGATACTGGGTAAGCAACTTCCTGGGAGGACTGACGTCCCGTGGTGCATCCTTCGCGCCCGCCGACCGCGCGAGCCGCGCGATCTCGCCGGCGACCTCGGACATGGCCTGGTTCCGGCGATCGCCGCTCAGGAACGCGATGGGCAACGCACCCTTCGGGAGCACCCCGAGCTTCGCCAGCAAAGGGTGGTCGCCCCACAGGCAGGTCTTCAGGAGGACGGGGATGACCCGCACCCGGCCCTCGTCGCGCCGCTCAAAGAGCCTGGCCACCTCGGCATCGGCGATGAAGTCGGAGGCCAGAAACGACGGGCTCACGAGCAGGAGCACCACGTCGGCCGCATCGAGCGCGCGTTTCATCTCGCTGCGCGACTCGTCACCAGGCAGGATCCGGTCGTCTGTCCAGGCGTCAACACCGCCGATGCTGCTGAGGTGCTCGAGGAGCTGGTCCTTCAGCCGCTGGTCCTTACGGCTGTAGCTGATGAAGATCCGGAGACGAGGCTGCTCTCCTTCGGCCATGCGCAAGTATCACCGGGAACAGGTCGAAGCGGCAAGCGCCGCCGGGGGGGACCCGGCCGCCCGGTGACTTTCAGGGGCCGCGCCGTTCGTCGGGCGCCAGGCTCACGCGTTTGACAGCGGGGTATGCCCGCGCCGATGGGGCTCAACCCGTGCGGCCGCACTTCGACCCCTTGAGGCGTCTCAGCACGCGCCATCGGCGGAGCGCCTCGCGAAACCGCCTTCTGGGCGCGTGGCTACGACGTTGAGGCGCACGCTTCCGAGCTCACGCTCCAGAGCCTCGGCGCCTGGGTGACGCTCCCGATCGAGCTCTGCTTGCGCACAGGCCGCCAGCGTTGGGGGTAACTTCCTGTCGAGGATCCCCTGGCCGAGGGGCGCCCCCGCGGCGCACCCGTGCCGCCGACGCCGGCCGCTCCGCCGTCGGGGCGGCGTGGCCGAGCTCGATCAGATCGAGGGCCATAGCCCCGAGCTTTCCGACGCGCGCCTCGACCTCCGCGCCCGCCCTGCCGCGCGGGTGAGCCGCCGCGTTCGCCTCGGGCTCCTCGCCGGGTGGCGCGACACGAGCTCGGCCAGAGCGACGGCGGAGCTCCGCCTCGACCAAGTGGACGCGGCCACTCCGCCCTCGATCTGGTGAACATCGACGCGGCCCGCTCCGCCTCGGCCGGGTGGACATCGACAGCCCCGAGTTCGCCGACGTCCTCCTCGACCCCGCCGCCGCTGCCACGGTAGACAAAGCTGCGGCGCCGAGCCCGCGCTCGAGAAGCTCGCCCGCCACGTGGCCGGGCTCGCCGGCGCTGAGCACCGGTGTCCAGTCGCCAGCACCCGACGTGGCCCTCGACACCCGTAGCGCGCTCGCCAGCGTCCTCCTGGACGCCCATGGCCGCGCCGCCGTCGGCCACCCAGCGGCCGCGGGGTCGAGATGGCGCCCGTCGAACTCGGGACCCTCGATGCTCTGGCCGGCGTGGACCGGCCCGCGGAGGTCGAGGGCCACGTCGGGCGCGGGTGACTGGACGCCAGTGCTCAGTGCCGAGCTCGGGGCCGTCGTCGTCCACTTGGCCGAGCTCGTCGCCGGCGAGGTCCGCGAGCACGAGGCCGCGGCGATGTCGCAGTCCGCCTGTTCGAGCAACCGGGGGAGGGTCGAGGTGAACGCCCGCGATCTTCGGGCCGGGGCCGTCGATGTCCACCTGTCCGGGGTGCGAGCGGTCCGCGGAGGTCGAGGTATACACATCGGGCGCCGGTGACTGGCCGTTCGTCCACCGGTTGGTTGGCGAACAGCCAGGGGGAGAAGCGTTCCAGCAACAACGGACGCACTGGCGAAGGACTTCGCATCGTCGCAGGCGCTATCCTATACGCCCTATTCCAGCCTGTCGCCCGACGATGCGGTGTCAAATCGGCTCAGGTAAGGTGTGCCTCGTGCATCAAATTGGCATACCCACACGTGGTCAGGATCATACGCGGTAGCACCTCCAATAGATACAGGTGGGGCCGCTTGCACACTCGGCAGCGCGTCGAGGATCTCCTCGCTCCCCGCACGCCATCGAAAGGACCATCTCGTCATCTCGGAAGGTCTCGGGTGATGCGCGTTCCGACGTTCGATGATGCGGCCTCGCGTATGGCGATACCACTCATTGAGCCGTTTGGCTATGTACAGATCTCCTGTGTGTGGAAACCATGCAGCGAGCTCAGATCCGGCGTTGAGTGCGTTGGCGTACACTTTAACTGGCGAGAGCCACTCTTGCGATAGCTGTCGCAGGAGGAGCTCGTCAAAGAGCGACGGTAATAGCCCATTGCCTGCCCGTCGGGGAAAGAGTCCGGCATGATAACGCCCAAGGTTGGCCAACTGCGGGTGGAACATGCTCCCAGACGCACAGAACCTAGAAAAGGCAACGGGCGAGCGGCGGCACCACAATTTCCAGAGCGTAGCCGCGAAAGTTGTCTCGAGCTTCGACCATTGGACCACGGGCGGCTTGCGTAGCAGAGCATCCGCGACATAGATGGATATAGCCATGCCTGGGCCGGGCCCTTGCGGAAATGTTCCGGCGGTCTCTGGGCTGAGATCAACGACGAACACCGTACGCCCGCGCTCGACTACGGAAGCACAGATTCGACAGAGGCTCATCAGGCCGCCTGGTGTCGGTGGAAGCGCCACGCAGATCGGCGGCCCATCAGAACGCGCAAGCTCTTCATTGAGATCGGTAGACGGCTCTCCCCCCCAGTATCTGACGCGCGCAGCACGATGACGTTTCGGATCGACTCTTGATGGACCCAGCAGGAGATTGTCATCGTCGGCCACGACCGGGGATGCAACCTTGGCTAGAGCCGCTCCGGCAATCCTGCCAACGGCAACATGTATTGCGCCCTGTATCGGAACATTCATCATCTGAATCCGCACGATCTGCATTTGCATGCTGGCGGGTATTGTGTTTCATTCTGGCAGGCGTCGCGGCAGCTTTCGCACGGTGTGTGGCCCCATTTGTCGCAGCCTGGATATCCCGTGATGCACTTGCCGCCGATCTCTTGGCAATCCACGAACATGTCTGTGCATGTCTTGTCGGGCGTGCACCCTGCCATCTCTTCAGTGGCGCCGCTCCCCACGTCGTCACCATTTCCGAACCGGTCTCCCGCAGCTGCTGACCCCGGTGGGTATGGTCCTCCGGCCCCTGTGCCTTCCGTCCCTCTAAGATAGCACTCGCCCACGTCGTAGTTGCACGCCCACACCGTGAGACCGAGAGGAATAAGAACAGGGATCGCCTTCAACTTCAGTCGGTGGCGCATGTTCATCCTCCACGTTTTCCAGATGCGTGTGCGGAGGGGCCGCGTCAACTGTGATTCAGGGCATGGATTGCGTTCCTGCCGCTACGGCTGGTTAACCTTGCCCCGGTCCGAAGCCGAGCTCGAGCTGAGCGAAGCGGGTTGCACATCGTCGCGGCCGAGTTCGGCGCGGACCATCGGAGGTCGAGGCGCACGTCGACGCGGCCTTGAGCCTTGAGCCTGCTCCGCGCGTTGTGACGCCCGGGGCGGGAGGTCTCGAGCGTGAGCGCGGCGCAGCCCCCGCGGCGGGGTGGGGCGGTCGAGGTGGACGGACATCGGCGAGCGCGGCGCGACCTCCGTCCAGCTGGTCGAGTTCGGGCGTATCGCCAGCGACTCGGAGATTCGAGGTGAAGTCGAAATGAAACAGGCTGGCTATTGTTGATGGTACTTTACTCCGCTCCTCCTTCCGCCTTGACGTCTGAGCTCGCGAACGCGGCGGACTCGCCGGTGTCTACCTGGAGCGGCCACGAAGGGCGAGGGACAAACAGCGCTCAGCTTCCACGTATCCCTGCTCGGGCCATACGTCGGTATCCACCTCTCCGGCATCCCCGAGGAGGAGCCGGTGGCGCGCGAGATCGCTCGGGAGATCGAGGCCACCTACCCCGGTTACCGACCGATCCCGGCGCAACTCGGAAACGAGGTGGTGCCGGATGTGGCGATGGACACGGTGTTGATGGGCGAGGCGACGATCTACATGTGCCTCTTCTCGGTCGTGTGGACTTGGGTCGAAACAGTTCCGCTACCCGGGAGCACGTGGGCGAAGGCGCTGCTGTCCTCGATCCTGCTCGCCGCGGGCGCCAAGGAGCGGCCGGCGGGCGGCTCGCTCCGCCGGACCGCCGCGCCCTCGCGCCCTGGCGCGCAGGCACGCCGGCGTATGGTAAAAATGTCGTGTGCCTTCCATGAACCCGGTGCGTTCCCCTCGGCTCCACCCCGCCTCGGCGGGCTTGCGGCGATGGCTTCCCCGGGCGCTGGCCGGCGCGTGCTGCGCCTGGGCGATGGGCTGCGCGGAGCGCGCTCCCTCCTCGACGTCTCCGGCGCCGCGGGTCGCCTCGACGGCGCGGGCCGCTGCGCCGGCGCCCGCCGCGAGCGCCGCGAGCGCCCCGCCCGCCGGCACGCCGCCGGCGTCTCCGCCGACAGCGGGGGCGCCATCTGGCGACGCACCGGCGCGCGAGCGCTGGGTCGGTACGCTGGAGCTGACGAAGGGCTCGCAGCCCCTCATCGCCGGGAGGATGCTGTCGAGCGAGGACGCCGAGCGCTGGCTCGGCCCCGAGTGGCGCGCGCTGGCCGGGCAGCGCGTCCGCGTGCTGGCGGTGCTGCGCGACCACGTCTGCGAGCCGCACGCTCAATGCATGATCGGGGGGATCATCCCGTTGCTGGAGCAGGTCGCGTCCGTCGAGCTGTGCAGCAGCACGGGCTCCTCCGGCAGCGCAGCGGTCGTCGATTGCGCGCCGTCGCCCGCCCAGAAGGAGCGCTGTCAGGACGAGTGCCGCACGTTGAGCGAGGACTGCGGCCGGCGCGCCGACGGCGACCGCGGAGGGCTGCGCCGCTGCGGGTGCGCCAAGGTCACGTGCGAGAACGGCTGCGAGGAGACCGGCGAGCCCGCCTTCACGTGCAGGTGACCGCTCCCTGCCGGGAAGGGCAGGGGGCCAAGGGGACAAAACGACGAAGGCCGCCTGGCACCCGCCAGACGGCCTCCGCAAACGAGCCTCCGCTGCGCTGGATCAGGCGCCTTCGCGCGCGAGCACAGGCGCCGGCGCCGGCCTGGCCGGGGGCTCGCTCTCGACGGCGTGAGCGCCGCCCTCGCCGAGCGAGTAGGCCTCTTCGCCGTGGAGGGCGACGTCGAGGCCCTCGTCCTCGATCTCCTCGTCGACCCGGAAGCCCATCACCGCGCTGATGCCCTTCACGAGAACGAAGGTGACCACCGCCGCGTAAGCCGCCGCGACCGCGGCCGCGATCGCCTGCTCGGTGAGCAGCGCCGAGTTGCCCTTGATCAGGCCGTCCTGGCCGGCCGAATTCCACACCTTGGAGGCGAACACGCCGGTGAGCAGCGCGCCGAGCAGCCCGCCCACGCCGTGGATGCCGAACGCGTCCAGGCTGTCGTCATAACCCAGCTTGCCCTTCAGCATCACGGCGCCGTAACACACCGCGCCCGCCGCGAGCCCGATCGCGACAGACGCCATCGGGCCGACGAAGCCCGCCGCCGGGGTGATGGCGACGAGGCCCGCGACGAGCCCCGACGCCACGCCGAGGAGCGAGGGCTTGCCGAAGCGCACGGCCTCGATCAGGGCCCACGCGAGCGCCGCGATCGCCGCGGCGATGTGCGTGTTCACGAACGCCACCGAGGCGAGCCCGTTCGCCGCGAGCGAGGAGCCGCCGTTGAAGCCGAACCAGCCGAACCACAGGAGGCCGGCGCCGAGCAGCGTCATGGTGAGGTTGTGCGGCACGATCTTGCGCGTCGGGTAACCCTTGCGCTTGCCGAGCATGATCGCCATCACGAGCGCGCTCGCGCCCGAGGCCAGGTGAACGACGGTGCCGCCGGCGAAGTCGAGCGCGCCGCGCGCGAGGAGCCACCCGCCCGGGTTCCAGACCCAGTGGCAGATCGGGCTGTAGACGAGGAGCGACCAGAGCAGCGTGAACACCACATACGACGAGAACTTGATGCGCTCCGCATAGGCGCCCGAGATCAGCGCCGGCGTGATGATGGCGAACATCATCTGGAACGCCATGAACAGGAGGTGAGGCACCGTCGTCCCGACGCGCGGCTCGGTGCCAACGTTGTTCAGGAACGCGTAGTCGAAGCCGCCAATGAACCCGCCCTTGGATTCGGCGAACGCCATCGAGTACCCGAGCGTCACCCACGCCAGGGTCACGATACCCATGGCGAAAAAGCTGTGCATGAATGTGCTGAGCGTGTTCTTCGTTCGGACCATGCCCCCGTAAAACAGGGCCAGCGCTGGCGTCATCAGCAGAACCATTGCCGACGAGACCAGGAGCCAGGTGGTGTCCGAGGCGTTGATTTCGTTCACTGGTGGCCTCCTCGACGGCGACACTAAGAGAACGCAGTTTTCCGGAATGTTTCGTCGGCATATACTTCGCGACAGCACGAAACATACCGCGACGACGCAGCGAGTCAGCGCGTGGGCGCCTCCGCGGTCAGCGGGCCGGGGGACTCGCTCCTACAGCGGGTCGATGGATTTGCAGTGAGGCTATATCGCCGGTGGGCCCGAGGGGCCGTGAAACGGCGGGAGATGACGCGTTATCCGCGCCCGCTGGCCTCGATGCTCTCGCGCACCCGATCGAGCGCGGCCCGCACCTCGGGATCGCGATCGAGCGCAGCGGGCGGCGCCGGCAGCCGGAGCGACCAGTTCTGCGGCCCCACGGTCCCCGGGACGTTGATCCGGTCGCGCGTGGCGAGCACGTCCTGGAGGAGCAGCAGCACGAGCTCGCTCGTCGAGCCGAGGATCAGGTCGAGCAGCGCGCGGTGGGTCTCCTTCGTGAACTGCGGGCCGAGCTCCTGCCGGCGCGGCGCGAGCTGCGGCAGCTCGAGGACCCCTGCGCGCTCCCGGTCGTCCCGCGACTCCCACCACACCACCACGGAGTCGGTGTCGTGCGTCCCGAAGCAGGCCACCGAGAGCGCCGGATACTCCGCCGGATCGCGGAACACGACGTCGTTCTTCTCCCAGATCAGCACCTTGTAGCCAGGCACCCCGAGCTCCGAGAGCGACTCCCGGACCCACCCCGGCACCGCGCCGAGATCCTCCGCCACGAGCTGCGCCCCGGTCTCCGCCGCCCCCGCCAGCATCGCCCGCACGACCCGATCGCCGTGGTCGCGCTGCTCCGCCTCCTCCGCGGGATCGAAGGTCGCCCTGGGCCGCTCCCCCCCGGGGGGCGTCTGCCCTTGCTCCGGGAAGATGTACGTCCGGTAGAAGCCGACCAGGTGATCGATGCGGAACCGGTCGTAGAGCAGCCCCGTGTAGCGGCAGCGGCGCCTGAGCCACGCGAAGTCGTTCTCGCGCATCCGGGCCCAGAAGTACGGCGGGAGCCCCCACCGCTGCCCCTCGGTGTCGAACTGGTCGGGCGGCGCGCCGACCGTCATGTCGTGCCGGAACTCGCCCTGGTGCGCCCACACGTCGGCGCTGTCGCGCGACACCATGAACGGGAGATCCCCCATGATCTCCACGCCCTTGCCCCGGAGATCCGCGCGCGCCGCCTCCCACTGCGCGTGCGCGAGCCACTGGACGTACTCGTAATAGAGGATGTCCCGCGCGCGCTCGCGCCGCAGCGCCTCGAGCGCCTCCGGCCTGCGCTCGCGGATCGCCTCGGGCCAGTCCCACCACGCCCTGCCCTCGAAGGCGTCCTTGAACGCGCGGAACTGCGCGTAGTCGGGCAGCCAGTCCGACTGCCGCTTCACGAACTCGCCGAGCTCGGCCGCGCGCGGCGTCTGCTTCGCGTGGTGCTCGCGCTCGAACACGTCGAAGGCGAAGCGCAGCGCCCGACCCTTCACGCGGCGCACGAGATCGTAGTCGACGCGCGCGCTGTTCCGCGCGCGATCGAGCGCCCCGAGGTCGTCGCCGAGCGCCTCGCCGAGGCGCTCCGCCGGGAGCTCGGGCACGGCGGACAGCGAGATGAACATCGGATCGATCCCGAACGCGGAGAGCGCCATGTACGGCGACGTCTCGCCCCCCGACACCTCGCCGAGCGGCAAGAGCTGGACGAGGCGCAGGCCAGCGGCGCGCATCCACGCGGCGAACTCGGGGAGATCGCCGATCTCGCCGATGCCCCACGAGCGATCGCTGCGCAGGGAGAAGAGCGGCACCGTGACGCCGGCGATGCGGCGGCGCGCGGCGGAACCGGGACCGGAAGGGGACGGTGAGCTCTGGGACTGATTTTCAACAGAGGGGGAAGACATGGGCGTTTTTCGCTTGGCTCCAGGCGTTCGGGGGCGAAGTCTATCCCGGGTCGCGCCGCCCTGGATGCTCCTTCTGCGACCGTGCGGTAGCGCCGCCGCGCCGCCGTCGAGGCCGTCGAGGCCGCGGCCGCTGCCGAGCTCGCGAGGAGGGCCGCGACGTCGCGCGCGGCGCGGGGGCGGGCCCGCCGTGCGGCCGGGGGGGCCGGCGATCCCGGGGGCGGCGACCGAAAAATCAAGCCGCGCGCGCTTGTGTCTCGACAGCGGCGCCGATCTCGCGAATAGGGCGGCTTCACAGGTTTTTCAGATGACCAGACGCATATGGCCCGGCACCCCCACCCCACTCGGCGCCGTCTTTGACGGCGAGGGGGTCAACTTCACGCTCTTCTCCCAGTCCGCCACCAAGGTCGAGCTCTGCCTCTTCGAGGCCGTCGACGATGTCGTGGAGCGCGAGCGCATCGAGCTCCCCGAGCGGACGGCCCACGTCTTCCATGGCTACGTGCCGGGGCTCAAGCCCGGCCAGCTCTATGGCTACCGGGTGCACGGGCCCTACGACCCGCGCTCCGGGCAGCGCTTCAACCCGGCGAAGCTCCTCGTCGATCCCTACGCGTACGCGCTCTCCAGCGAGCCGAACTGGAAGGCGCCGCTCTTCGCCTACGACCGCGGGGGGCACCCCGAGCGCGGCGAGGGCGGCGCTGGCCGGCCCAAGGAGGCGGGCCGGGACGGCGCGGCGCCCGAGAAGGGCGAGGGCGGGCGCGGCGGCAAGACGGCGAGCGATCGCCGCGCCGCCGAGGCGCGCGGGAAGGACTCCACGCCGCCGCCCCCGCCGGCCCCGCTCGACGACCTGGAGATCTGCCACCGCGACAGCGCCTGGGGCGCGCCGAAGTCCGTCGTCGTCGACCACCGCTTCGCGTGGGACGGCGACCGGCCGCCGGCGACGCGCTGGCAGGACACGATCATCTACGAGGTCCACGTGAAGGGCTTCACCCAGCGGCACCCGGGCATCCCGAAGGAGCTGCGCGGCACCTACGCCGGGCTCGCCTCGGAGGCGGCGATCGCCCACTTCAAGAAGCTCGGCGTGACGGCGATCGAGCTGCTCCCCGTGCACGAGATGGCGAGCGAGCGCGAGATCTGGGAGCGCGGCCTCGTCAACTACTGGGGTTACAACACGCTCGCGTACCTCGCGCCCGCGGGCCGCTACTCGTCGAGCGGGCGGCTCGGCCAGCAGGTGACCGAGTTCAAGGCGATGGTGAAGGCGCTCCACGCCGCCGGCATCGAGGTGATCCTCGACGTCGTGTACAACCACACCGCGGAGGGGAACCACCTCGGCCCGACGCTCTCCCTGAAGGGGATCGACAACTGGACCTACTACCGGCTCGTGCCGCACAACCCGCGCTACTACATGGACTTCACGGGCTGCGGGAACACGGTGAACACGCGCCATTACCAGACGCTCCAGCTGGTGATGGACAGCCTGCGGTACTGGGTGACCGAGATGCACGTCGACGGCTTCCGCTTCGATCTCGCGTCGGCCCTCGCCCGCGGTCACCATGACTTCGACCGCCTCAGCTCGTTCTTCGACATCATCCATCAGGATCCGATCCTCTCGCGCACGAAGCTCATCTCGGAGCCGTGGGACGTGGGCGAGGGCGGCTATCAGGTCGGCAACTTCCCGGTCCTCTGGACGGAGTGGAACGATCGTTACCGCGACTCGGTGCGCCGCTTCTGGAAGGGCGATCTGCTGGCGGCCGACCTCGGCTATCGGCTCACCGGGTCGAGCGATCTGTACGCGTCCAGCGGGCGCCGCCCGTACGCGAGCATCAACTTCGTGACGGCGCACGACGGCTTCACGCTGAACGATCTCGTCTCGTACAACGAGAAGCACAACGAGGCGAACGGCGAGGGCAACCGGGACGGCACGAACAACAACCACAGCTACAACCACGGCGTCGAGGGCCCCTCCTGCGACCCCGCGGTCGTCGAGCTGCGCGAGCGCCAGAAGCGCAACCTCCTCGCGACGCTCCTCCTCTCGCAGGGGGTGCCGATGATCAACGCCGGCGACGAGATCGGAAAGACGCAGCTCGGCAACAACAACGCCTACTGCCAGGACAACGAGCTCTCCTGGCACGACTGGGACCTCGACGAGCGGCGGAAGCAGCTCTTCGAGTTCACCTGCCGCCTCATCGCCCTGCGCCGTAGCCAGCCCGTGCTGCGCCGGCGGATGTTCTTCTCGGGCGGCTACGTGCACGGGAGCGGGCTCAAGGACATCGTGTGGTTCCGCCCCGACGGCGCCGAGATGACGCCGGAGGACTGGACCCACCCGAACGCCCGGGCGGTCGGCTACCTGCTCGGGGGCGACGCCCTCTCGGCGCTCGGTCCGCGCGCCGAGCCGATCTCCGGCGACACGCTGCTCGTGCTCATCAACGCGAACCACTCGCCGCTGGAGTTCGTGCTGCCCGCGATCGAGTTCGGCGAGCGGTGGGAGGTGCTCATCGACACCCGCACCGCCGGGGAGCCGGCGCGCACGGTGCCCGCGAGGGCAGGGGGAGAGCGCTACCTGCTCGTCGACCGGTCCGTGGCGGTGCTGCGGCTCCTGGAGCGCAAGGAGAAGAAGAAGGTCAAGCGGGTGAAGGCGCAGCGGGCGTAGTCGTCCCGACGCGCGCGCTCTCTCTCTCGGACGGCGATGCGTCGATGTCACCCCTGAAGCGCTGTTCGAGCACGTTCAAGCCACGCGAACCCGTGCCGCGCGACCGGCGTCGTGCGGCGCGACCGATGTCGTGTCGCGGCCCGGACGCGCACATCGGTGGCGGACCGGGGTGCATGAGGGGGCGCTGCTGCTTCGGCGCTGCGCGCGGCGTCCGGTAGCCCGCACCCTCGGCGCCGACCATCAACAAGTACAGCACCGCTGCGCCTCGCGACGCTGCCGCGTGGGCCTTCACGTGCAAGTGCGCGAGGAGGGCGGGGGTTCGCCGTTCAAAGGCATCCGCATTCGCGATACGTTGAGATCATGTCGTCGCCTCTCTCCTCAGGTCGTTGTCCCATGGACGCATCGACCGGTCCGGGGAACGGCGGCGGCACGAAGATCACCGGCGTGTTGCAGCCGCCCTCCCTGGGTCGACCGCCCGATTCCTCGGCGAGAGACGCCGCGCGCGACGCCACCACGCTCGGCGGACAGCCTGGGCCGCTCGGTCTTCCTCCTCCGAGCGGCGCAAGGCGGGACGAGGCGCGCTGCGCGCTCCTTCCGGGCCGCGTCGTGGCCGGGCGGTACCGGCTCGTGCATCCGCTCGGCCAGGGCGCGATGGGCGAGGTGTGGTGCGCGCACGACAGCGTCCGGCGCTTCGATGTCGCGCTCAAGTTCCTCGTGCTCCCGCGCCAGAACCTGGCCATCGACGCGATGGAGCGCTTCCGCTTCGAGGCGCAGGTCGCGGCCCAGCTCGGGCGGAAGACCGATTTCATCGTCACGGTGCACGACGCCGGTGAGGATCCCGAGGCGGGCCCGTACCTCGTCATGGAGTACGTGCGCGGCCGGTCCCTCCGGCAGCTGATCCACGAGCGGGGGCCGGTGCCCGCGCCGGAGCTGGCCGCGCTCCTCCGTCAGATCGGAGAGGCCCTCTCGGTGGCGCACGGCCTCGGGATCGTGCACCGCGACATCAAGCCGTCGAACATCCTGCTCCGCGAGGGGCGCGACGGGCGCCTGCGCGCCAAGGTCGCCGACTTCGGGATCGCCAAGTGGATCCGCCAGGATCTGGCGGCCGATTTCCCCCGCCAGACCGCGGAGGGCGTGGTGCTGGGCACGCCGGGCTACCTCAGCCCGGAGCACACGTGCGACGGGCACGCGGATCCGCAGCTCGACATGTGGGCCCTCGCGGTGGTCGCGCACGTGGCGCTCACCGGCGAGCAGCCCTTCGCCGGCCGCACCATCGCCGATGTGCTCGCCTCCATCCTGGGGAGCGCGCGCCCCCCGCTGTCGACGCTGTGCCCCGGCGCGCCGCCGGAGCTGGAGACGTGGTTCGCGCGCGCCTTCGCGCTGGATCCGGCGGAGCGGTTCCCCTCGATCGAGCCGATGATCTCCGCCTTCGTGGCCGCGGTCGGCCCTTCGGCTGCGCCGATCGCGCCGGCGCCCGCTGCGCCGGCGCGGCGGACCGGGCTGCACCTCGCGGCGGCTGGCCTCGTCGTGGCGCTCGGGCTGGGGCTCCTGCTCACCACCGCGCTGTCCTCGCAGCGCCTGGAGGCCACCGCCGAGCTGCGGGTGATGAGCGGCGAGGTGCTCTCCGCCGCCCGCGGCGCTCTCGTGGCGCAGGCGCCCGCGGCGCCCCAGGCGGGCGCGACCTCGGCGGTTCCCGCGGCCGGGCCCGCGACGGCGCCGCCCCCCGTCCCGCAGCCTCTGGAGCCCGCGCCGCTGCCAGCCGCGGCGCGCGCCGCCGCGACGCCTCCGGCGCCCGCGCTGCGGCCAGCCGCGGCGCGCCCCGTCCGTGCGCCCGGCGCGCCGGCGAGCACAGGCAAAGCGCCCGCGCGAAAGCGAGACGCTGGCACACAGAAGAGCGCGATCTTCTGAGCGTCGATGCGCGCAACAGATCGTTCGCCACGCGAGTCCACGCTGGCCCGTCATCCGGCGGGCGCGCGGCCCGGGGTCGACGGCGTCGATCGCGGCCGAGCGAAGAGGCGGAAGAACGTTCGAGCCAGCCGCCTGTCGCCCTGGAGCTCGACCGGCGCGTCGGCGAGCTTCTGGTCCCCGAAGACGACCGCCCGCAGCGTGGCTGGGTCGGTCGCGATCACGGCGTCCGGCGTGCGCGGAGCGCCCCGCGCGAGGGTGAGGGTCGCGCGATCGACCTCGATCGAGAACCGCTCTTCGCCGAGCCGGAGCTCGTAGGTCGCGCGGAGGTCAGCCGCCTCGCCCGCGACGAACGTCGCCTCGAGCGCGATCATCAGCGCATCGACGCTCAGGGCGCCCGCGGGCCGGACGGGCGATCGCGCGCCCCAGCGGCCGAGCTGCACGAGCAGCGGATGGAGCTCGCGGCCCCAGTCCGTGAGCTCGTAGGTCGGCGCGCCGACCTTGTGCCGCCGCACGACGCCGCCGCCCTCGAGCTCGCGGAGCCGCTGCGACAGCACGTTGGGGCTCGCGCCGGCGAGGCCGTCGCGGAGGTCCGTGAACCGCTTCGGACCGAGCAGGAGCTCACGCACGATGAGGAGCGCCCACCGCTCGCCGACGAGATCGAGCGCTCGCGCGATGCCGCAGGGATCCCCGTAGCTTCTCAGGCCGGTCATGGCGGCCACATCCTACCGCACTTGCGCAGCACTTGCGAAAGAGGACCAAATAGTCCTAGAATAGGACTAACGAAGAAGCGGACATCAGGAGGAACAGCATGCGCAAGCTCACCGTCTTCAACCAGATCTCGCTGGACGGTTATTTCTCGGACGGCCACGGCGACATGAGCTGGGCACACAAAGCGGACGCGGAGTGGGGCGCGTTCGCTGCGGAGAACGCGCGCGGCGGGGGTGAGCTCGTCTTCGGCCGCGTGACCTACGAGCTCATGGCGAGCTTCTGGCCCACCCCCGCGGCGCTGGAGCGGGCTCCCGCCGTCGCCGAGCGGATGAACAGCCTGCCGAAGGTCGTCTTCTCGAGGACCCTCGACGGCGCGGCGTGGAACAACACGCGGCTCATCAAGGGCGATCTCGCGACAGAGGTGCGCAAGCTGAAGGCGCAGCCCGGGCCGAACATGGTCGTCATGGGAAGCGGCAGCATCGTCGCCCAGCTGACCGACGCGCGTCTGATCGACGAGTACCAGATAGTTTTGAACGGGATCGTCCTCGGCAGCGGAAGGACGCTGTTCGAGGGGGTCAAGGAGCGGGCGAACCTCCGGCTGACGAAGACGCGCAGCTTCAGCAACGGGAACGTCGTGCTCTGGTACGAAGCGACGGCGTGACAGGGCCTGACGGAGGCGCGCCGCGCCTGCAGGCTGGCTGCGGTCTCCGGGATCCACGTCGAGGCGAGGACATCGTCGCTCCGATCCGTCTGCCGGACCGAGCTCAGCGCGGCTGAAGGTTCCTCGGCAGCCGGAACAACGTCACCGTATGCTGGAAGAACGCCGGCACCGCGACCACCCTCCGGGCCGGATCGAGCCCGAGATCGTTGATGGCGGTGAGCCCGTCGTCCCTGAAATCACGCACCAGGGTCGAGCTCGTCGCCGTGACCCAGTAGATGGCCGGGGGCGCGTTCACCGAGACGAGGTATCCATCCCTATATCGCTCGATGCCGTCCAGCTTTGCCTCGAGCGTCCCGAACCGCGTGAGCTCCTTGCTCTCGAGATCGAGCATCCAGACCTTGCCCAGCGAGGCGGGATCCCTGAAGGTGCCGAGCGTGACGATGGCCAGCTTGTCGCCGTCCACGAGCAGGCCGTTTGGAACGTTGAGGAGCGGGGACCAGAAGAACGGAGCGCATTGTTCGTCCTTGCAGCGCCACACGGTGCGGGTGAAGCTGTCGCTTATATAGACTGTGCCATCCTCGGCGAGCGCGAGATCGTTGAGGAAGATCGCGCCGAGCGCCGGGATCCTGCGCACGTCCTTGGTGGCGAGATCGATGATCAAGAGCTCATCCATGTCGGAGGTGTAAAGCTTGCCCTGCGCGACGCGGATGCCCTTGGGCGCGTTCATCCCCGAGAGCCATTTCGCCTCGACGATGTTGCCGCACCGGTCGAGCTTGCTGATCCAGCCGCGACCGTCCTTGAACCTGGGCCTCTCGAGCATCTCGTCAGGGACGCCGGCCATGTTGGCGACGTACCACGCCTCCGTCCCCTCGTCCCAATAGGCGCTCTCCGGCGCCTCGAAGCCGGCGTCCAGGCCGCCCACCGTTCGCGGGAAGCGAAGGCAACCGTCGCCCGAGGCATCGCCGTGCGAGAGCGGGGTAGCGGCGGGCGGATCCTCCGCGCGGTCAGGCGGATCGTCGGCGGAGCAGGCAGGGAGCACGAGCAGCGACAGGAGCGCGATCGCGGCGAGCGGAGAACGGTTCGCGGGCATGGGTTGCCTCCTCGCGGCGGCGCATCGTCGCGAACACTCGCGGCGATCGCGCCATCACAATGCCCGCCAGGGTAGGCGACGCGACATCAACGCACCTGTCGGGATGGACCGCAATCCAGTCTACGGAGAGCCGCTGTGGCGTCAGCCTTCGTCGAGGGTGGAGTCGCCGCCGTCCGTTGCGCCCTGGATACCGCACGTGGCGTCGGACCAGCGCTCGAAGGTGCGCTCGGACGGGACGTCGAGCGCGACGGAGCTCACCGGCGCCGGAGGAGCGCAGCCGCGCTGGGCGGCGCTGGAGGGATCGTCTGCCGCCGCGCGCGATCGTCGCGGTTCAGCCTCGACGTCCTCGAGCTGATCCGGCGACGGGTGCTAGCCGGCCAGCGACTCCGTCCGTGCAGCCGCGACCCACTCCGCGAGGCCAGGGTGCCGCCACATCGTCTCGGCGTACGCTGCCGCGGCGCCCGCGAGCGGGACGGCGTAGGTGCGGAAGCGCGTGACCACCGGCGCGAACATGGCATCGGCGATCGTGAAATGCCCGAAGAGGTACTCCCCCTTCTGGCCATGGGCCCGCCGGCACTCGGTCCAGATCGACGTCACACGATCGATGTCCGCGTCCACGGCGGCGTCGCGCGCGATCGGGGCGATCTCCCGGCGGAGATCCATGGACATCGCGTTGCGCAGCGCCGTGAACCCGGAGTGCATCTCGCTCGACACCGACCGGGCGAGCGCGCGCGCCGCACGATCGCCCGGCCAGAGCCGCGCCTCGGGGAAGAGCTCGGCGACATACTCGCAGATCGCGAGGGAGTCCCAGAGGACAAGGTCACCGTGCCGCAGCGCTGGCACGCGCCCCGAGGGGGAGCGCCGGAGGAGCGCCTCGCGCGACCCCGGCTGGTAGAGGGCGATGACCTCCTCCGTGAACGAAGCGCCGGTGTGCCTCAGCGCGAGCCAGGCGCGGAGCGACCAGGTCGAATACGTCTTCGTACCAAGATACAGCACCAGCGGTTCCATGACACCTCCCGTCGGCTCGCCGTCGGACGACGAACGCGCCGGCTTCTAACTCAGGCGCTGGCGTATGTCTCGTCCGATCTCGCGGTGACCTGTGCGTCGCCCACGAGCTGGCCGAAGTCCATCTTGAGGACGCGATCCGCCAGCCCGAAGTACCTGTCGTCGTGGCTGATGACGAGGATCGTCTTGCCGCTGGCCCTGAGCTCCGGGAGGATCTGGCGATAGAAGACGTCCTTGAACACCGGATCCTGGTCCGCCGCCCACTCGTCGAACAGGTAGACCGGCCGGTCTTCCAGGTAGGCCGTGAGCAGCGCGAGGCGCTTTCTCTGCCCCTGCGACAGCGACGTCGTGGAGAGGACGCCGCCCTCGACAGACACCTTGTGGTCGAGCTGCAGGCGAGAGAGGTAACCCCGGGCGCGCTGGGTGAGCTCGGGAGAGTCGAGCCCGATCAGGCTCTCGAACAGGTGGAAATCGAAGAACACCACCGAGAAGAGCTCCCGGTACGCCTGCCGGTTCCGGTCGGTGATCACCTCGCCGTCGAGCCGGATCTGGCCCGACTCGGGCGCGTAAAGGCCCGCGATCAGCTTCGCGAGGGTCGTCTTGCCGCTGCCGTTGCCTCCGACGAGGAAGATCAGCTCGCCGCGCCGCACGCTGAGGTGGATGGGGCCCAGCGTGAAGGTGTCGTCCTTTCCCTCGGACCTGTAGGCGTGCGTGACCCCGGCGAGCTCCAGCCGCTTCCACCTCTCGGGGAGCGGGGCCCCTGCCTCTGCCCCGCTCGCCTCGACGATGAGGCTCGCGCCGAGGTCCTCGACCTTCTGCACGGCGATGCCCGCCCGGCTCAGGGCCGGGAGCGCGCCGATAAGGACCTGCATGGGCGTCATCAGGTAGAGGAGGACGAGGGCGTAGCCGACCGACGCCTCGGAGCTCGCCTCCTGGAAGAGCGGCACGACGAAGAGCGTCACGCCGATGATGGTGAACACCATCGCCTGTCCCCACCCGTTCGCGGCGGTGAGCGCGACCATGCCGCGCAGGTTGCTCGCCTGGACGACGCCGGCCTCCCCCTCGAGCGACGTCGCGAGGAACGCCTCGCGGCGCCGCGCGTGGAGCTTCAGCTCCTTCACGCCGCGCGTGAGCGCGCGGAAGGTCTTCATCAGCTCCTCGGTCGCCTCGCGCGCGCGGCGGAAGTGCCGTGTCGCCCGGCTCATCGGGAGCTGATACCCGACGATACCAAGGACGATGAGCGTCAGCACCGACGCCAGCATGACAGGAGACATCCACCCCATGTAGAGCAGGCCTCCGACCACGATGACCAGGTTGATGCAGACGATCGGGATCTGCATCAGCGCCGTGGTGATCACGGGGACGTCGTCCGTGAGCGCGGTCAGCGCCCGTGACGGGCCGATCTCCTCGATCTGGCGGAGCGGCGCGCCGAGGATCTTCCGGCAGATCTTCACCCGGAGATCGAAGAGCGCCCCCTGGCTGAGGCGCGTGAGCAGGATCTCCGAGTGGTAGCGGGCGAACGGGAGCAGCAGGCACACCGCGGCGAAGCTCCACATCACCGCGCCGCGCTTGCGCTGCAGCGCCTCGTTGATCAGCACGAGGAGCGCCGTGTTGCAGGCGCCGCAGAGCGTCCCCGCGAGGATCGCGAGGACGAGGATCCGCCGGGAGTAGCCGGCGACGAACGCGAGGAGCTTCATGGGCGATCGGTGGTGGTGGGGCGCTCCCCTCGCGCCGACGGGGCGCGGGCGGCCGCGACGAGGATCTGGCCGAGCGATATCCCGCCGTCGTTCGGCGGGACCAGCCGGTGGCAATGCGGGGTGAGCCCCTCGCTCTCGAGGCGTCGGAGCGCGTTGATCAGGACGAACTCGTTCATGAAGACTCCGCCGCTCATGACCACGCGGCGCACGTCGAACTTCTCCGCCAGGCGCAGGCACACCGCGGCGATCACGTCCACGATCGTCGAGTGGAACCGGCGGCTGAGGTGCGCGGGCGTGGCGTCCGGCTGGTCGAGGGCGCGCAGGAGATCCCGGACGAGAGGCCGGTAGTCGACCACGAGGCGGCCGTCCCGCTCGTCTATCCCGTACTGGAGCGGCGGCGCCGTCCGGAAGTCCCTGTCGAGCAGCGCCTCCATCTCGATGGCGGCCTGCGCCTCGTACTCGACCTCGTGGCAGATGCGGAGGAGCGAGGACACGCCGTCGAACAGGCGGCCCATGCTCGTCGTGGCGGTCGCGTTCAGCCTCCGCTGGGCCATCTTCACGAAGACGTCGCGGCGCTCCTCCGCGACGTCCATGAGCGCCGGGACGCGGACCCCGCCGAGCTCTTCCCCGAACGTCTCCACGAGCAGCGAGATCGCGACGCGGATGGGCTCCTTGACCGCCTTGTCGCCGCCGAGGAGGTACATCGGCCGGAGGTGGCCGGCGCGCACGAATTCACGGTAGTCGCCGACAAGGAACTCGCCGCCCCAGACGGTGTCGTCGAGGCCGTAGCCGGAGCCGTCGAAGATGACGCCGATCACCCGCTCGTTCAGCCCGTTCTCGGCCATGCAGGCGGCCATGTGGGCGTGGTGGTGCTGCACCGTCGCGACCTCCGCGCCGGCCTGGCGCTTCGCCGCCCGCGTGGAGCGGAACGCCGGGTGCATATCGCAAGCGACCGTGTCCGTCTGCACGGACAGGAGCCGCTGGACGTGCGACGAACAGTCGATGTGCGCGCCGAACGTCGCGTCGTTCTTGAGATCGCCGATGTGCTGGCTGATGAAGACCTGGTTGTCCTTGCCGACGGCGACGGTGGTCTTCAGCTCGCCGCCGAGGGCGACGACCGCACCGACGTCCTGCGGGAGGTGGATCGGATACGGCGCATAGCCCCGCGAGCGGCGGATGAACGAGACGAGCGGCGCGTCGAGCCCCTCCGCCTCCGTGAGCCGGACGACGGAGTCGTCGACGCGGGTGCGGATATCGCGGTCGTGAAGGACGAAGTAATCCGCGATGTCGCGCAGCTGCGAGAGCGCCGTGTCGTTGTCGAACGCGATGGGGTGTCCGGAGAGGTTCCCGCTCGTCATGACGAGGACGTCGAGCGCCGGGTCCTCGAGAAGGAGGTAGTGCAGCGGCGTCGAGGGCAGCATGACGCCGAAGCTCGGGTTCCTCGGGGCGATCGCCTCGGACAGGGCGCCTGGCCGCCTGCGCAGGAGGACGATGGGGCGCTGCCGGCTCTCGAGCAGCGCCCGCTCCGGGTCGCTGAGCGAGACATGGCGGCGCGCCGCCTCGGCGTCGGCCACCATGATCGCGAACGGCTTGGCGTCGCGGCGCTTGCGCCGGCGCAGCTCCCGCACCGCCGCCTCGTTGCGCGCGTCCGCCACGAGGTGGAAGCCGCCGAGGCTCTTCACCGCGAAGAGCGCGCCCTCGCGCAGCCGGGCGATGGCGAAGCGCACCGGATCGTCGGCCTCGATCGGCGCGCCGAGCCGATCGGTGAGCGTGAGCCGGGGGCCGCACGCGGGGCACGCGTTCGGCTGCGCGTGGTAGCGCCGATCCTCGATGTCCTCGTACTCGCCCGCGCAGGCGGGGCACATCGGGAAGCTCTTCATCGTTGTCTGCGGCCGGTCGTACGGCATGTCGCAGATGATCGAGTAGCGCGGCCCGCAATGGGTGCAGTTGATGAACGGGTAGCGGTGACGGCGGTTCGAAGGGTCCCTGAGCTCCCGCAGGCAGTCGGCGCAGACGTCCGAGTCGGGCGGGATGAGCGTGTCGGTGCTGCGCAGATCCACGCTGCCGCGGATCTGGAAGTCGTCGTATCGAGGGGCGGGCTCGGCGAGCGGCTCCTCGCGGACGCCCGTGATCCGGGCGAGCGGCGGCGGCGACTCGACGAGCGCGCGCAGGAACGCCTGGATCGCCTCGTCGCCGGCCTGCAGCTCGAGCAGCACGCCGCGGGAGTCGTTGAGGACCCAGCCGCGCGCCCCGACGGCGCGGGCGAGCCGGTGCACGAAGGGCCTGAAGCCGACGCCCTGGACGATGCCCGAGACCCGGAATCGGCGGGTCACGAGCGCCGGCCGCGCGTCAGCAGAGTCGGGGGAGTTCGGCTCCATAAAGCTCCTCGAGCAGGGTTTGAGTCCCATCGGGCTCGGTCATGGACACGACGGGCTCCGCCGCGGCCTTGACCTCCCCGATGACCGCCGCGTTGCGGCCGTAGGGGTGCGCGCGGAGGATCCCGAGCACGTCACCCGCCTTGTCCGCCTCCACGAACAGGCAGAGGCACCCCTCGTTGGCGAGGTGGATGAGGTTGATGCCGAGCATGTCGGCCGCCATGACGGCCTCCGGCAGCACGGGCAGCGCCGCGCGCGCGAAGGAGAGCTCGGCGCCCGACGCGCGGGCGAACTCGTGGAGGACGGCGCACAGGCCGCCGCGCGTCACGTCGCGGATCGCCGCCACGGCGCCCTGGGGCACGCCCTTGAGGACCGCGTCGATGAGCCCGTTGAGCGGCGCGCAGTCGCTCTGCACCCGCTTCTCGAAGCCGAGCCCCTCGCGGACCGAGAGCAGGTGGATGGAGTGGTTGCCGAGATACCCGCTCACGATGATCTTGTTGCCGGGCCGCACGGCGCGGCTCACGAGCGGCGGGCGCTCGAAGACGCCCACGCCGGCCGTGTTCATGAAGAGCCGGTCGGCCTCGCCCTTGCCGACGACCTTGGTGTCGCCGGCGACGATCTTCACGCCGGCCTCCCTCGCCGCGTCGCGCGCCGACTCGAGGGCGCGGAGGAGCAAGGGGATCGGGAAGCCCGTCTCGATGATGAGCCCCAGGGTCAGGTAGAGGGGCCTCGCGCCGCTGACCGCGAGATCGTTGACGGTGCCGCAGACGGCGACCTTGCCGATATCGCCGTTGCCGAAGAACAGCGGCGTGACCACGAAGGAGTCCGTGGTGACGGCGATCCGGCCGGTGGGCACCTCCAGGATGGCGCTGTCCTCCATCGCGCCGATGTACGTGTCGCCGAGCGTCGCGGCGATCCGCTCGACGAGCTCCCGGCTCAGGCGGGCGCCCGTCCCGTGGTCGAGGACGACCTCTTCGTTCTCTTTCGCGTGTTCTTTCGTCATGTGAGGCTCCAGCGTTGGCACCGCAGCGCTGCGGTGAGGGTCGTGAAAGAGACGAGGCCGCCCGGCTGCGCGGCCTCGTCGTGCCTTGTCAGCCGAGCAGCTCTTCCCGGCTCGGCAGGTCGTCGCTCTGGCGCAGGCGCTTGATGATCTCCGCGCCGGGGGCGATCGCCGCGCAGTACGACGCCATCCATTCGAGAGAGCGCTTCTTGTCCTCCTCCTTGAGGGAGAACACGCCATCCTCGGGGACCCACACCTTGTACCCGCGGAAGAAGCCGTCCGCCGCGGTGGTCTGCACGCAGATCTGGGTCTGGATGCCCGTGACGAGGATCGTCTTGACGCCGAGCTCCTTCAGCTTGTCGTCGAGGGGCGTCTCGTAGAACCCGCTGTCGCGGTGCTTGACCATCACGATGTCGGACGGATGGACGAAGTCCTTGATCAGCTCGGCGTTGGGCGTGCCCTTGATCGCCGGGATCTCCTTCCCGCGGAAGCGGCGCTGGATCTGCGGATCGTTCGGATCGTTGATGAGCTGGAGGTGGACGACGACGTGCCCCAGGGCGCGGATGGCGCCGAGGAACATGTTGAACTGCGGCGCCACCCTGTTGAGGAGCTCGCGACCTCCCGGCATCTTGTCGATGAACTCGTACTGAAGGTCGTTGGTGAGCACTGCGATGTTGGGCATGATGTTCCTCTTGGATTCGGTTGATGGATTCGAGACGAGTCAGTCAAAGGCCCTTGCCTGGCAACGAGCGCGGCAGGGCGGTGAAGCGCGGCGGCGCGAGCGCCGATCACGCCGGCGGCCGGGCGGCTCCGGCGCCTTTGGGCGGCGCGCCGAGGTCCGCCTCGAGCAGCGCGGCCCGGATGCGCTCGGCGAGCGCGCCGACGTGCGGCTTTCGGAGCAGCGTGTAGTGGTCGCCGGCCGCGACGTGGCTCCGCAGGCCGGGGGCCCACTTCGCCCACGCGGGCCGCGGATCCCTCCGCGGTGAGGCCTCGGCGCGGAAGAGCTCGACCCGGGCCGAGAGCTCGCCGGGGGCGTAGCGCGCGAGCAGCGCCGCGTTCCGCTGGAACGCGTCGAGCAGCGCCTCCAGCTCGCCGAGCGCCGTCCCGCGGGGCAGCGCGCCGAGCTCCTGCGCGCGCTCCAGCAGCCACGCGGCGTCGGCCGCGCCGCCGTCCGGCCAGGCGAGGGCCGCGGCGGCCGGGGCGCCCGCGATCCTCGCGAGATCCGCGGCGAACTGCGCGATCGGCGGGAGCTCGTCGCCGGGCTCGTCGAACGGGGGGAGGTACGCGTCCACGAGGACGACGGCGGCCACGCTGCGCCCGCCGCGCTCGAGGACGCGCGCCATCTCGAACGCCACCACGCCGCCCATCGACCAGCCGCCGAGCAGGTACGGCCCCTCGGGCTGGACACGGCGGAGCTCCTCGCAGTACGCCTCGGCCATCTCGCCGACGCTGGCGAGCGGCCGCGGGGGGGTCTCCAGGCCGAACGCCTGGATGCCGTAGAAGGGACGATCCCGCCCGAGCTCGCGCGCGAGATCCGCGTAGCAGAGGACGTTGCCGCCGATGGGGTGAACGAAGAAGAGCGGCGCGCGGGCGCCCCCTTCGTGGAGCGGGACAACGACGGAGGCGCGGCCCCGCGGCGCTCCCCCATCCTCGCGCAGGAGCGCCGCGAGGCCCTCCACCGTCGGCGCGCGGAACAGGCTCGTGAGCGGCAGATCGCGGCCGAAGCGCCCGCGGATCTCGGCCATGAGCCGCACCGCGAGCAGCGAGTGCCCGCCGAGCGAGAAGAAGTCGTCGGTCACGCCGACGCCGCCCTCGCCGAGGAGCTCCTCGAACAGCGCGCAGAGCTCGAGCTCGAGCCCGGTCCTCGGCGGGACGCGCGCTCCGCCCGCGAGCGCCGCGAGCGCCGCGGGCACGGAGGCGGCGAGCGCCCGGCGATCGATCTTGCCGCTCGGGGTCTGCGGCCACCGCTCGACCGGCGCGATGACCGGCGGGACCATGTAGTCGGGCAGCCGATCGGAGAGGTACCCGCGCAGCGCGTCGCTCGCCGCGGCGCGCCCGCCGCGCGGGATGAAGAAGGCCGCGAGCCGCACGTCGCCCGGGGCGTGCTCCCGGGTGACCACCGCCGCCTCGGTCACGTCGGGGTGCGACGCGAGCACCGCCTCGATCTCGCCGAGCTCGATCCGGAAGCCCCGGATCTTGACCTGCTCGTCGAGCCGGCCGAGGAAGTCGATCTCCCCGCTCGGCAGCCACCGCACGAGGTCGCCCGTGCGGTAGAGCCGCGCCCCCTGCGCCTCGGGGAACGCCGCGCGCACGAAGCGCGCCGCGGTGAGGTCGTCGCGGTTCAGGTAGCCCCGCGCGAGGCCGATCCCGCCGATGTGGAGCTCGCCGGGGATGCCTATGGGCGCCGGCTGGCCCCGCGGGTCGAGCACGTACGTCTGCGTGTTCGGCAGCGGGCGGCCGATCGTGGGCCGCGCGACGTCGGGCGCGTACTCGGCCGCGGTCGCGAGCACCGTCGCCTCGGTGGGGCCGTAGCCGTTGACGAACCGCCGGCCGCGCGCCCATCGCCGCGGCAGCTCCGCGGGGCACACCTCGCCGGCCACGCACAGCACGCGCAGGTCCGGGAGCGTGTCGAAGCCGACCGCCATGAGCGCCGAGGGGGTCAGCGACGCCACCTGGATCCGCTGCTCGCGCAGGAGGTCGACGAGCCCGGGCCCGGGCATGAGCGCCTCGGCGCGCGCGAGGCACACGACGCCGCCCGCGGAGAGCGGCACGAAGATCTCCATCACGGAGACGTCGAAGCTCAGCCGCGTGAACTGCAGGACGCGGGTCCCCTGCTCGACGCCGAGCAGCTTGCGCTGCGCCACGGCGAACGCGGAGAGCGAGCGGTGCTCGATGAGCACCCCCTTCGGGCGCCCTGTCGAGCCGGAGGTGTAGATGACGTACGCGAGGTCCTCGGGGAGCGACCCGGCGTCGGGGGCGTCGCTCCGCTCGTGCGGGAAGGCGTGCTCGCTCTCCCCGAGCCGCACGACCGGCGGCAGCGCCGCGGGCAGCGCGGCGAGGAGCTCCGGCTGGGCGACGAGCAGCGCGGGGCGCGCGTCCTCGATCATGAAGGCGAGCCGATCGCGCGGGTAGGTCGGGTCGAGCGGCACGTACGCGCCGCCGGCCTTCAGCACCGCGAGGAGCGCGACGATCATGTTCGGCGAGCGCGGCAGGCACACGCCGACCAGCGCGCCGCGCCGCACGCCGCGGGCGCGGAGGTGGTGCGCGAGCTGGTTGGCCCGGCGGTCGAGCTCGCCGTAGCTCACCGTCGCGCCCTCGAAGAGGAGCGCGGCCCGCCCGGGCGCCTCCCTGGCCTGCGCCTCGAACAGGCGGTGCGCGCACGCGGCCTCCGGGGCGGGCTGCGCCGATCGGCCCCCGCTGAACGCGTGCAGCACGAGGTCGCGCTCGTCGCGCCCGAGCAGCGGCAGGTCGCCGACGCGCAGCCCGGGCTGCGCGGCGCTCGCCGCGAGCAGGGCCTCGAGGTGGCCCCGCCAGCGCTCGATCGTGGCCCTGTCGAACAGGTCGGCGCTGAACTCGATGCCGCCGGAGACGGCCTTGTCGTCCTCCTCCAGCGCGAGCAGGAGGTCGAACTTCGCGGTCGCCGTGTCGACCTCGAACGGCGAGGCGTCGAGCTCGCCGAGCTTCCGCGGGCGCTCCGGCGCGCCCTGGAACGCGAAGGCCGCCTGGAAGAGCGGGGTGCGGCCGAGGTCGCGCTTCACCTGAAGGGCGTCCACGACCTGCTCGAACGGGACGTCCTGGTGCTCCTGGGCCTCGAGCGTCGCCTGCCGGACCCGCCGCACGAGCTCGACGAACGTGGGGTCGTCGTCGACGCGGACGCGCAGGACGAGCAGGTTGACGAAGAAGCCGACGAGCGGCTCCACCTCGACCTGCGTGCGGCCGGCGACCGGCGAGCCGACGGCCACGCCGGCGCGCCCCGTGTAGCGGTGCAGGAGGGCGACGAAGCCGGCGAGGAGCACCATGAACATCGTCGCGCCCTCGCGCCTGCCGAGCGCGCGGAGGGCCTCGACGAGCGGCGCGGGCAGGCTCACCGGGACGGTGTCGCCGCGGTGGGAGAGGGCGCTGCCGCGCGGCCTGTCGGTGGGGAGCTCGAGCGGCTCCAGGTCGGACAGCTGCCGCTTCCAGTACTCGAGCTGCCCCCGCCACGCGTCGGCCTGGGCGCGCTGCCAGATCGCGACGTCGGCGTACTGCACCTGGAGGGGCGGCAGATCCGCCGCGCGGCCAGCCCGCGCGGCCTCGTAGAAGGCGGACAGGTCGCGGAACAGGACGGGGATGGAGCCGCCGTCGCAGGCGATGTGGTGCGCCGTGACGAGCAGCACGTGCGCCTCGTCGGAGAGGCGGATCAGCGCCGCGCGGATCGGCAGGCCCGACGCGAGATCGAACGGCCGCCGCGCCTCCTCCTCCGCGGCGCGCTGCGCCGCCCGGTCCCGCTCGTGCCGGGGGACGGCGGACAGGTCGACGAGCCGCAGATCGAGGCGCGCCTCGGGGAGCACGACCTGGAACGGCTGGCCGTCGCGCGCCTCGATCCGGGTGCGCAGCGCCTCGTGGCGCGCGACCACCCGATCGAGGCTCCGCTCCAGGGCGGCGCGGTCGAGCGGCCCGCGGAGCAGGACCCCGATCGGCATGTTGTAGACCGCGGTGCCCGGCTGGAGCGCCTCGATGAACCAGAGGCGCTGCTGGGCGTGGGACAGCGGCGCGTCGCCGCCCCGGGGCGCCGGGCGGAGCGGCTCGGGCGCGGCGCGGCGCCCCTCCAGCTTCGCCCGATCGATGCGCTCGGCGAGCGCCGCGACCGTCGGCGCGTCGAAGGCGGCGCGCAGCGGCAGATCGACGCCGAACAGCCGCCGCGCGCGCGCGATCACCTGGACCGCGAGGAGGGAGTGCCCTCCGAGCGCGAAGAAGTCGTCGGTCGCCCCGATGCCGCCGCGGCCGAGCACCTCGCCCCAGACGCCCGCGAGGGCCTGCTCGGTCGGCGTCGCCGGCGCGCGCCGCGCCTCGCCCGCGATCTCCGGGGCGATCTCCGGTCGACTGGGCGCCGGGAGCGCCTTCCTGTCCACCTTGCCGTTGGCGTTGAGCGGCCAGGCGTCGAGCTCGACGAAGGCGGACGGGACGAACGGCTCCGGCAGCCGCTCGGCGACGAGCGCCCGCAGCGCCTGCGCGTCCACGGGCCGCCGGACGAGGAGGTAGGCGACGAGCCAGCGGCCCGAGGGGCCGTCGTCCCGCGCGAGCACGAGCGCCTCGCGCACGTCCGGGTGCGCCGCGAGCGCGGCCTCGGTCTCCGCCGGCTCGACGCGGAAGCCGCGGATCTTCACCTGATGATCGAGCCGCCCGAGGTACTCGAGCTCTCCGCTCGCGAGCCAGCGCGCGCGGTCGCCGGTGCGGTACATCCGCGCGCCGCGGGCCTCCTCGAGCGGGCAGGGGACGAACCGCTCGGCCGTCAGCTCGTCGCGCCCCAGGTAGCCGCGCGCGACGCCCGCGCCGGCGATGTAGAGCTCCCCGGCGACGCCGATGGGCGCCGGCTGCAGCCGCGCGTCGAGCACGTAGACCTGGGTGTGGTCGATGGGCCTGCCGATCGTCGGGCGCGCCGCGGCGGTCACGGTCGCGCCTGTCGAGTACGTCGTGGTCTCGCTGGGGCCGTAGAGGTTCAGGAGCCGCTCGACGTGCGGCAGCGCGAGCACGTCGCGCGCGAGCGAGGCGCGGAGCGGCTCGCCGGCGAGGCACACGGTCCGCACCGACCCGGGGATGCCCGACACCGCGAGGAGCGCCGCCGCGGCGGAGGGCACCGTGTTGACGAGCGTGACCTCGTCGCGGCGCCGGTGCGCGGGCAGCGCGAGCGCGTCGTCGGCGAGGACGATCTTGCCGCCCCAGCAGAGGGGGACGACGAGCTCGAAGACCGAGAGATCGAAGCACGTGGACGTGGACGCGAGCACGCCCGCGAGCTCCTGGTCCGAGAACGTCCGCCTGGCCCACCACGCGAGCGCGACGGCCTGGCGGTGCTCGATCACGACGGCCTTGGGCCGGCCCGTCGAGCCGGAGGTGTAGATGAGGTACGCCGCCTGGTCCGGCCGCCCCGCCGGCAGCGCGTCGGCTGGCCCGCCCTGCGCGTCCTCCACGTCGTCCGCGCCCGCGACGATCTCGTCGAGCAGGAGCACCTCGGCCGACCCTCCCGGCACGAGCCCCGACAGCGCGCGCTCGGTCACGAGCAGGTGCGCCGCCGCGTCCTCCAGGATCACCTGCAGCCGCTGCCGCGGGTAGCCCGGGTCGAGCGGCACGTGGACGCCGCCGGCCTTGAAGATGGCCCAGAGGGCCACGACCATGTCGAGCGTCCGCCGCACGCACAGGCCCACGCGCGTCTCCGGCCGCACGCCGAGCGCGCGCAGCCGCCGGGCGAGCGCGTCGGCGCGGCGGCGGAGCTCGCGGTACGTGAGCTCGCCGGCCTCGGACGCCACGGCCACGGCGCCGGGCGACCGCTCGGCCTGCGCGTCGAAGAGCTCGTGCAGGCACGCGGCGGGCGGCGGCGGCGCGCTCGTCGCGTTCCACGCGATGAGGAGCTCGCGCCGCTCGCCCGCCGTGAGGAGCGGGAGCTCGGCGACCCGCGCCCCCGGGTCCGAGGCCACGGCGCGGAGGATCGTCTCGTAGTGCCCCGCGAGCCGCGCGGCGGTCTCGGGGTCGAACAGATCGAGATCGAACTCGAGGGCGCCCTCGATGGCGTCGCCCGACTCGGTGAGGAAGAGCGTGAGATCGAACCGCGCCCGCTCCACGTCGAGCGGGACCGGCGACGCCTCGACGCCCGGCAGCGTGAGCGCCGGCGGGGGCACGTTCTGGAGCGCGAACATCACCTGGAACAGCGGGTTCCGGCTGAGATCCCGCTCCACGGCGAGCGCGTCGACGACGGCCTCGAACGGCAGATCCTGGTGGGCGTACGCCTCGAGCGCGTCCGCCTTCACGCGGCCGACGAGCTCCGCGAAGGTCGGGTCGCCGTCGAGCCGCGCGCGCAGGACAAGGGTGTTGACGAACAGCCCGATGAGCGGCTCGAGCTCGGTCCGCCCGCGGCCGGCCACCGGCGTGCCGACGCAGAAGTCCTGCTGGCCGCTGTACCGGTGGAGCAGCGCCTCGAAGGCGGCGAGCAGCGTCATGAACAGCGTGGCCCCGAGCTCCTGGCTCCGGCGCCGGAGCGCGGCGGCGAGGTCCTGCGGCAGCGCGAACCGGTGCGTGCGCCCGCGCGACGAGCGCGCCGCGGGGCGGGCACGGTCCGTCGGGAGATCGAGCGGCGGCGCGCCCTCGAGCCTCCGGCGCCAGATCTCCCGCTCCGCCTCCAGCACCTCCGGGGCGAGCTCCTGCCGTTGCCAGGCGGCGTAGTCGGCGTACTGGACCGGCAGCGGGCGGAGCGCCGGCGCCGCGTCTCTCGCGAACGCGGTGTAAGCCGCCGTGAGCTCGTGCGCGAGCACGCCGAGCGACCACCCGTCCGAGGCGATGTGGTGGAGGGTGACGACCAGCACGTGCTCGTCGGGCGCGAGCCGGAAGAGCGTCACGCGCAGGAGCGGCCCCTTCTCCAGGTCGAACGGCCTCGCGGCCTCCAGCGATGCGTCGCTTTGTAAAGCCACCTCCCGATCGCCCGCGGGGATCTCCGAGAGGTCGACGAGGGGGAGGGGCCACGCGTCCGGCGTCTGGCCCGCGCCCTGGAAGCGCTGGACAGGGCGGCCGTCGACCGCGTGGATCGTCGCGCGCAGCACCTCGTGCCGCCGCACGACCTCCGCGATGGCGCGCGCGAGCGCCGTGAGGTCGAGCGCGCCGCGCAGGCGGAGCGCCGCGGGCACGTTGTACGTGGCGCTCTCGGGCTCGAGCTGATCCAGGAACCAGAGCCGCTGCTGCGCGAAGGACAGCGGCGCCTCCTCGCCGACGCGCGGCGCCGGCGCGAGGGGCGCCCGCCCCCGGCGCGCCTCCCCGCGGGTCGACCGCTCGATATGCGCGGCGAGCCGGGCGATGGTCGGCGCCTCGAAGAGCGACCGGACGCCGACGTCGACGCCGAGCACGTCGCGCAGGCGGGCCGCCGCGCGCGTGGCCGAGAGGGAGTGCCCGCCGATCGCGAAGAAGTCGTCGTGGACGCCGACCCGATCGAGGCCGAGGACGGCGCGCCACACGTCGCCGATCGCCTGCTCCAGGCCGGTGCGCGGCGCCGTCTGCGCCGCGAGCTCGCCCGGGGCGCTCCACGCGGGCGCGGGCAACGCCTTGCGGTCCACCTTGCCGTTCGCGCTCAGCGGGAGCGCGTCGAGCGCGACGATCGCGGCCGGGATCATGTAGCCCGGCAGGCGCGACGAGAGCTGGTCTTTGAGGGCGCCCGGCTCGAAGGACGGCGCCTCGGGGACCACGTAGGCGACGAGCCGCGGGTCCCCCGGCGCGTCCTCGCGCGCGACGACGACGACATCGCGGATCCCGGCGCACCGCGCGATGACCGCCTCGATCTCGCCGAGCTCGATGCGGAAGCCGCGGAGCTTGATCTGGTGGTCGATGCGCCCAAGGAACACGAGCTCGCCGCCGGGCAGCCGGCGCACCAGATCGCCGGTCCGGTACAGGCGCGCCCCCGCCGCGGTGGAGAACGGATCCGCAAGGAACGCCGCCGCCGTGCGCTCCGGGTCGAGGAGGTACCCCCGGCCGACCCCGTCGCCGCCCACGTACAGCTCGCCGGCGACGCCGAGCGGCACGGGCTGCCGCCGTCGATCCAGCACGTAGAGCTGCGTGTTCTGGATCGCGCGGCCGATCGGCACGTACGCCGCGTCCTCCGCCGGGGGCTCGGCGATGACGTGCTGGGCCACGTCGTCCGAGCACTCCGTCGGGCCGTACGCGTTCATCAGCGGGATCCGCGGGTAGAGCGAGAGCCACCTGCGCGCGAGATCGGGGGGGAGCGCCTCGCCGGTGAGCACGAGCCACCGCAGGCCGTCGAGGCGCGGCCGCCACGCCGGGCGCGCCTCGAGCTCGTCGAGCGCCCCGCGCAGGAGCGACGGCACGATCTCCAGGACGGTGATGCCGAGCTCCCCCACGGCGTCGAGCAGCCGCGCGGGGTCGGTCGCGATCTCGTCCGGCACGAGGCGGCACGTCCCGCCGGCGAGCAGCGGGGAGAGCAGCTGCCACACCGAGATGTCGAAGGTGATCGGCGCGGTCTGCGCGACGACGTCCTCGGGCCCGATCCCGAGGGAGCGCACCTTCGCGAAGAGGTGGTTGAGCATCCCCCGGTGCTCGACCATCGCGCCCTTGGGCGCGCCGGTCGATCCGGACGTGAAGATGACGTAGGCGAGGTGCTCCGCGCGCGCGGCCGGAAGCGCCCCGCGCTCCGCCGCGGCGTCGGCGAGCAGCGCGCCGGCCGGGAGCACCTCGAGCGCCCCGGCGCCCGCCGCGGCGATCTCGTCCAGCAGCGCGCCCGGGATCGCGGCGCCGGCGAGGAGGGGAGGGCCTCCCGCCCGCGCCAGGATGTCGGCGTTGCGCCGCGCCGGGTGCGCGGGATCGAGCGGCACGTACGCGCCCGCCGCCTTGAAGGCGCCGAGCGCGAGCAGCATGAAGTCGAGGTCGCGCCGCGTCAGCAGGGCGACGAGGCGATCGGGCCCGACGCCGCGCGCCGAGAGCGCCCGCGCCACGCGGTCGGTGGCGCTGTCGAGCTCCGCGTACGAGAGCCGCTGCTCGCCCCACGCGACGGCGATCCGCCCCGGCGTCCGGGAGGCCTGCTCCCGGAAGAGATCGTGGAAGCAGGCGTCCCGCGGGAAGGCCGCCGCGGTGTCGTTGCAGCCCGCGAGCAGGTAGCGCTCCTCCTCGGGCGGGAGCAGCCGGAGCTCGTCGATCGGGCGGTCCGGCTCCGCCCCGGCCGAGCGAAGGAGCTCCCCGAGGTGGCCCGTCATGCGCTCGATCTCGTCGCGCGCGAAGCGGTCCGCGCGGAACTCCAGCGCGGCGGCGAGCTCGCCGTGGAGGCGCGCGACGCTCAGCCCCAGATCGAACTTCGCCGTGCCCTCCACGGCCCCGTCGGGGGCCCAGAGCACGGGCCGCCACAGCGCCCCCTCGACCTCCGCCGGCGGCTCCGAGGCGCTCTCCAGCACGAAGCTCGCCTGGATCAGCGCGTCCCGCTCCCCGTCCCGCCCCGCTGCCGGGGCCGCGGCGCGCGCGACCTCGTCGAACGGCAGCTCGGCGTGCTCCATCGCCTCGGCCATCGTCCGGCGCACGCGGCGGACGAGCTCGCGGTACGTCGGCCTCCCGCCGAGATCCACGCGCAGGACGACCGTGTTCGCGAAGAAGCCGACGACCCCCTGGTGCTCGGGGCGGCTCCGGTTGGCGACGACGACGCCGATCCCGAGGTCCTCCTGCCCGGTCGTGCGGTGGAGCAGCGCCGCGTAGGCGGCGGCCAGCGCGACGAAGAGCGTCGCGTTCTCCGCCCGGGCGACGGCGAGCGCCGCCTCGACGTGCGGCGCGGAGAGCGCGAAGCGGACCGTCCCGCCCGCGAACGGCGACGCCGCCGCTCGCCGGCGCTCGGCGCCCAGCTCGAGCCGTGGCAGCCCCTCGAGCTTCGCCTTCCAGTAGGCCCGCGCCGCGTCCATGCGCGCCAGCGAGGCCCGCTGCGCGCGCGCGTAGTCGGCGTACCCGTACGCGAGCGCCGGCGGCGCGCCCGCGCGGCCGGCGTAGATCGCGGCGAGATCGCGGACGAGCACCTCGATCGACCGGCCGTCGGTCACGAGGTGGTGCTGCGCGAAGAGGAGCACGTGGTGGCGCTCGCCGAGCGAGACCAGGCACACCCGGAGGAGCGGCCCCTGCTCGAGCGCGAACGGCGCCTGGCCCCACGCCGCGGCGAGCTCGCGCAGGCGCTCCTCGCGCTCCTCCTCGCGCGCGGCGTCGACGTCGTCGACGACCCGCGCGCGCGCGAGGGGCACCGCCACCTCCGGCAGCACGATCTGCCGGGGCTCCCCGGCGATCTCGCGGAACACCGTGCGGAGCGCCGGGTGCCGGCGGACGACGGCCGCGAGGCTCTCCTCGAGCCGCGCCTCGTCGAGCGCCCCCACGATCCGCGCGCCGAACACCACGTGGTAGAGCGGGCTCTCCGGAGCGAACCGGCAGAAGAACCACAGGCGGAGCTGGTGCGACGAGAGCTCCGCCGGCTCGCCGTCCGCCGCGGCTGGCGCGGGGGCCGGCCCGGCGGCCGGCGCGTCGACCGCCGCCGAGAGCGCCGCCGAGAGCTCCTCGACCGTCGTCGCCTGCCAGAGCAGCTGCGGCGGCACCGCGGCGCCGAGCAGCTCCTCGAAGCGCGCCTGGAGCTCGACGCTCGCGAGCGAGTCGAGCCCCAGCGCCATCAGCTTCGAGGTCGGGGTGACGCTCCCGAGATCCACCCGCGCGAGCCGGGCGAGCTCCTCGCGCACCACCTCGACGAGCAGGCCCACCCTCCCCGGGGCGGGCACCGCGCGCAGCGCGAGGCGCAGCACCCGCGCCGGATCGGCCGCCGCGCGCGCGCCCTCGGCCCCCGCGGGCGCCGGCGCCTCCTGCGCCACGGACACCGCGAGCGTGTCGAGCGTCCCCTCGCGGAAGCCCTGGGCGCACGCGTGCCGCTGGACCTTGCCGCTCGACGTCTTCGGCAGGGTCCGGGGGCGGAGCAGCAGCACCGCGTGCGGCTGCACGTCGTGCTCCCTGGCGACCGCCGATCGCAGCGCCTCCACGACGTCCGGCGGCGCATCGCCGCCGCGGCCGTCGAGCTCGGCCGCGACGCCGAGCCGCTCTTCACCGCCGACCTCGATCGAGAACGCCGCGCAGCAGCCCGGGCGAACGCGCGGGTGCGCCGCCTCCACCGTCCGCTCGATGTCGTCGGGGTACAGGTTCCGCCCCCGGATGACGATGAGGTCCTTGATGCGCCCGGTGACGAACAGCTCGCCTCCCGAGAGGAAGCCGAGATCCCCCGTCCGCAGGTACGACGCCTCGCCGTCGCCCTGGAGGCGCGCGCCGAACGCGCGCGCGGTCTCCTCGGCGCGGCCCCAGTAGCCACCCGCGACGCTCGGGCCGGCGATCCAGATCTCGCCGATCTGCCCGTCCGCCACGCGCGCTCCGCGCTCCGGCGACACGACGGCGACGCGCGCCCGGGGCGCCCCGGACGACACGAGCCGCCGCGCCCCCGGGGCGGCCGGCTCCACCGGGAGCGAGACCCCTCGCGCGAGCGCGCCGGCGTCGACGCTCACGCAGGCGGGCGGCGCGGCGCGGAGGCCCCCGGAGGCGAACAGCGTCGCCTCCGCGAGCCCGTAGCACGGGTAGAACGCCTCCCGGCGGAAGCCGCAGGGCGCGAACGCCGCCGCGAACCGGTCGAGCGTCTCGGCGCGGATCGGCTCGGCGCCGTTGAACGCCACCGTCCACGAGCGGAGGTCGAGCGCCGCCAGATCCTCGCGGGTCGCCTTGCGCGCGCAGAGGTCGTACGCGAAGTTCGGCCCGCCGCTCGTCGTGGCGCGGAAATGGGAGATCGCCTTGAGCCACCGGAGCGGCCTCTCCAGGAAGGCGAGCGGCGACATGTGCGTGCACGGAAAGCCGACGAAGATCGGCTGCAGCACGTTCCCGATGAGCCCCATGTCGTGGAAGAGCGGCAGCCACCCCACGCCCGACGAGCCCGCGTCGTGCTCGAAGCCGGCGCGGATGGCGCGCTCGTTGGCGATCACGTTCGCGTGGCTCACCATCACCCCCTTGGGGTGCCCGGTGGAGCCCGACGTGTACTGGAGGAACGCCAGCGTCTCCCCCGAGATGTCCGGCGCGCGCCACGCCGAGGCCGCCCCGGGCTCGAGCGCGTCCGTCGCGATCCAGCGGAGCTCCGAGAGCTCGGGCGCCTGCGCCCGGAGGGCCTCCGAGAGGGAGGCGATCAGCCCGGTCGTCAGCACGAACCTCGCGCCGGCGTCGCGGGCGATCGCCCGGAGGCGCGGCAGGGTGCGGTCGAGCTGCGCCGGGTTCGGCGGGTACGTCGGGACGGCGACGACGCCGGCGTAGACGCAGCCCATGAACGCCGCGATGAAGTCGAGCCCGGGCGCGTAGAGGAGCAGCGCGCGGTCCGCGGCGGCCCCCGCCGCCTGCAGCGACGCGGCGATGCCCATCGCGCGGAGGTGGAGATCTCGAAACGTCCACTCCTCGGAGCCGCCGTCCACGTCTCCGGTGGTCAGGAACCGAAAGGCGAGGGCGTCGCCCTGGGCCTCCGCGCGCAGCCGGAGGAGATCCACGAGGGTCTCGCAGCGATCCAGATCGCCCAACAACACATCACCGTTCATCGAATCTCTCCAGCGCCCTGTCGCGCTCTGCGAAGCCCGCCCGGCGTCAGCGCGTCATGTCGAAGAAGTCGTCGATCCACGCCACGTCGCCCGCCGCCTCGGCGCGCGCGTAAGCCCACCTCGCCACGGCGAGGTCGAGCGTCCCCATGCCGAACGGCGAGAACACGATCGGCTTCGTCCGCGGCGCCGCGCGCTGCCCGAGGAGCACCTCGGCGAGCGTCCCCGTCACGAACTCGCGCCCGCCGGACTCCTGCTCTGCGAGGTGCAGCGACGTCCCGGCGCTCATCACGTGTTCCACGCTGTCCACCACGTTGAACGAGGAGAGGACGATGCGCGGCGACAGGTCGCGCAGCGACAGGTGCAGCACCACCGGCGCGTGCGAGAACCAGCCCGGATCGTGGACGTGCGGCGTGGCGGCCGAGGTCGTGAAGACGAGGAGATCGCTCCGCCGCACCACCGACTCCAGGTCCTTTGCCACCTGCACGTCGCGGCGCCGCTCCGGCGCGAAGGCGGCCTCGCGGAACCGCTCCGGCTCCGCGGGGTTCGTGTCGAACAGGAGCACCTCGGGGATCTCCCAGCCGAGGCGCGACAGGAAGGACACCACGTACCGCGCGATGAGCCCCGTCCCGACGATGCCGAGCGTGCCCGCGCGCCGCCCCCCGGAGAGCGCTGCGGCGGCCGAGACCGCCGACGCCGCGGTGCGCGCCGCCGAGATGATCGAGCCCTCGAGGCACGCGAACGGATAGCCGTTGTCCGCCCGGTTGAGGACGATCACCGCCGACGCCCGGGGGATGCCTTGCCGGATGTTCGCCGGATAGCTGGCGATCCACTTGATCCCAGACACGGGCTCACCACCGCCGAGGTGGGCCGGAAGCGCGATGATCCGCGCGTCCGGTCGGTCGGGGAAGCGGAGGAAATAGCTGTTGGGACAGACCACCTCTCCCCGGTGGCCTGCGAGGTACACGTCCTCGACCGCCTTGACGCACTCCTCGGGGCTCTCCTCGATGAGGCGGCGGATGACATTGCCAGATACCACACCAAAGCGCATCGCTCATCCCTCGGCGTAACGCGACGCCCAAGCAGGGTTGTAAACAGTGTCCAGATAAGGCACGCCGCGGTCCGCGCAGAGGAACAGGACCTTCGGCCTCACGAGGCCGGTCGCCCTGCTGAAATAGCGCTGGATCGCGGCGTAGACCGTCCCCGTCGAGCCGCCGACGAGCAGCTTGTGGCGGTCGAGGAGGGTCCGGCACGCGGCGATCGACTCGACCTCGGGCACGATCACCACATCGTCGATCAGCGCCTCGCGGAGCAGATCCGGGACGACCCCCGCGCCGATACCAGGGATGCGCCGCGGCCGCGGCGGGCCGCCGAAGATGACCGAGCCCTCGGCGTCCACCGCGACGATCTTCACGCCCTGGAAGTGCTCCTTCAGGCGCCGCGAGAGCCCCGCGATCGTCCCCGCCGAGCTCACGGCGACGAACACGAAATCGAGGGCCGTGAACGCCTCGCAGATCTCCCGCCCCGTCGTGTGGAAATGGGCCATCATCCCGTCAGGGTTCTTGTACTGGTTGGGCCAGTAAGAGCGCGGGAGCGCGGCGCAGAGCGACTGCACCCGGGCGAGCCGCGTCTTCAGGAATCCGCCCGTGTCATCGGGCTCCTCCACCTTCACGACCTTCGCGCAGAGCGAGCGGAGCACGTGCTCGTTCACCGCGGAGATGTGGGGATCGATCACGGGGATGTAGTCGAGCCCGAGGAGCTGAGCGTACGCGGCGAGCGCGATCGCGAAGTTGCCTGACGACGACTCCACGATCGTCGTCCGCGGGTCGACCTCGCCGCGCTCGATCGCCGTCTTCAGGATCCAGAGCGCGGGGCGGTCCTTGATGCTCCCGACCGCGTTGCAGTACTCGAGCTTCACGGAGAGATCGAGCCGCTCGTGATCGAGCTTCACGACCGGCGTCTCACGGAGCATGCTGACGAGCGTGGCCGCCCGCGCCAGGAGTTGCTCTTGTTTAAGCATGCAAGCTTCACCACCTCAAGACAGCGGACAGGCGACGTGCGGGCGGACGAGGGCGCTCGCGCCAAAGGCTCATCACGAGACGACGGACAGGCGCTCTCGCCCTAGGCTCCTCGCGGGCGCAGGGAGACGAGCCGCTCCGCCCAGAGCCCCTCGAGCTCCTGGGCAGCCTTCTGCGCGCGCGCGGGCTCGTCCACGCCGGCTTCCGCGAGCAGCTCGGCCAGGGAGCGCGCCCCGTCCGCGCGCATCAGCGCCTCGCCCAGGTCGGCCGACACGCCCACCCGCACGCCGGCGTCGTACGTGTTCCGCAGCTCGAAGGCGGTGGCCGCGCGATCCATCGCGACGAAGCGGCGGATCTGGTCCACGCGGACGTGCCTCGGGATGTCGACCGCGAGCGTCGCCACGTCCTCCCACGTCCACGCGCGCTTCTCGACGAAGAAGCCGCCGATCGCGAGGTAGTTGAGCCCGGTGGTCAGGAAGCTCGTTACCACGTCGTGCGCGGAGTCGACGATCGGCTCCACGTTGTTGTTGAACGAGGTGTTGAGCAGCACCGGCACGCCCGTCCTGTCCTTGAACGCCTTGAGGACGCCCCAGAAATGCGGGTTCGAGCCCCGCGCCACCGTCTGGACGCGGGCCGTGCCGTCCACGTGCGTCGTCGCCCCGAGGACGCTCCGCTTGTCCTCTCGGACCTTCAGCACGAAGATCATGAACGGGAACTCGTCTTCACCGGGCGGGAGCTCGAAGAACTCGCGCGCGTCCTCCGCGAGGACGGCCGGCGCGAACGGCCGGTAGGCCTCGCGCTTCTTGACCATCGCGTTCACGAGGTCCTTGTTCGCGGCCGGCCTCGGGTCGGCCAGGATGCTCCTGTGCCCGAGCGCCCGCGGCCCGAACTCCGATCCTCCCTGCGCCCAGCCGACGGCGGCCCCGGCGGCGATCACCTCGGCGACGCGCCCCGGCAGATCCTCGGCGCGCTCGTGGCGGAGGAAGCGGGACCACCCCGAGAGCTCTCGCTCGATCTCGGCCTCGCCGCCCACGTCCCTGCCCCAGAACACGTGCTCGATCCGACGCCGCGACTTCAGCGCTCCCGCGGCGAGGGTCGTGTGCAGCGCCGCCCCGAGCGCGCAGCCCGCGTCGTGCGCCGCCGGCTGCACGAAGACGCGCTCGAACATCCCCGAATAGAGGATCTTCCCGTTCATCGTGCAGTTGTGCGCGACCCCGCCCGCCAGGCAGAGCCGCGTCTTGCCCGTGGCCTCGCGCTCGTGGCGGATCACGTGCAGCGCGAGCGCCTCCAGCGCCTCCTGCAGCGACGCCGCGACGTCGCGGTGCTGCTGGGTGAAGGGCCCGCCCTTCCTGCGCACCTCGATCGCCTGCGCCAGCGCGCCCACGCGGTCGCGGTGGATCTCGTAATCTCCGTCCGGCAAGAGCGTGTAGAGCGAGCTCATCAGCGCGCGGTACCTCGCCGGATCGCCGTAGGGCGCGAGCCCCATCACCTTGTACTCGTCGAACACCCCGTATCCGAGGAGCGCGATGACGGAGACATAGAAGTTCCCGAGCGACTTCGACTCCGGGATCGTCTTCAGCACGTCGATCCTGTCGCCCGAGCCCACGGCCACGAGGCCTGACAGGAAGTCTCCCGACCCGTCGATCGCCACGATCAGGCTGTCGTCGTACCCCGACAGCAGGTACGTGCTCGCCGCGTGCGCCTGGTGGTGCGGCACGAACACGATCTTGTCGCGGTCGATCGGGCGCCCCAGGCCCTGGCCGAGCTTCGCCGCGAGCAGCGTGCGCGCGTCGATCCGCGGCAGCGCGCCCCCGGTCAGGAGCCGCACCCGCCCGAGGAGCGCATTGCAGTACTCCTCGCTCGCGTAGAACGCGATCCGGTCCACACGATCGATGTCGACGCCGCCCCGGGCGAGGCAGAAGCGGATCGCCTCGATGGGGAACTTGTTGGAGTGCTTGATGCGGTTGAGCCGCTCCTCCTCGATCCCCGCGATGACCTCCCCGCTGTCGACGAGCACGGCCGCGCCGTCGTGCGTGAAGCTCTTCGGGATGTCGTACATCTCCTCGTGGGCGAAGCTCAACCCGCCGGAAAGGCCCAGCGTCAGCATGTCTCCTCCTTGCCGCTCGCGCTCATCGCGCCATCGAGCCACGGCGACGACGCCGCGCCGTCGAACTCGCCCTCTCCGAGCGCTCGTCGCCCGTGGGCGCGCTCGATGACGGCGTTCACCTCCGGCCCGAGCGGGCCGAAGACGACCTCCTTGCACAGGCGCTCCAGGGCGCCGTCCCCCGCGTACGCGCGCGCGCCGACGATGCCGCGCGCCGCCGCGACGGTCTCCTCGGCGCACCGTGTCCCCGTGTACTTCGCGGCCCCGGCGAGCTCGTAGAGCCGCGGCAGCCGCTCGGCGCGGTCCCTCGGGGAGGCGATCGTGCCCATCGCCTCGCCCGCCTCGCGGACCGCCGCGCACGCGGCGCGGTAGCGGATCACGAGGCGGCCGATATCCACGACCATGCCGTCCAGCTCGGCGAGCGGCGCCCCGTCCCGGCCGCGCACCGCGCGGAGGAACCGGCGCGACTCGTCGATCGCCTGCGCCGCGGCGCCGAGGTACAGCGATGGAATCAGCACCTGGTGCCACACCATCTCGAACAGGAGGAGCTGCACCACCTCCGGCCCGGGGCCGCCGAGCAGGAGGTCCTCCTCCGGCACGAAGAGATCGTGGAACACGATCCGGCGTGTATCGGAGTCGAGCATCGCGTCCGGGAACAGGTACGGGCCTATCTCGACGGCCGGGTTGCCCCGCGGCCGCACCATGAAGACCGCGGGGAAACCCTCCTCCAGCGCCGTCGTGAAGATCAGGAGATCTCCCTCGGTCGCGAGGGACGTGTACGACGCGGCGCCGCTCACCACGTGGCCTCCGGGCACCTTTCGCGCCCGCGTCCCCACCGCGTTCACGCGGTCCGCGTGGACCCGCGAGTTCGTGTTGGCCACGAGCCGGCGCCCCTCGACGACCTCCGAGAGCAGCGCGCGCCGCCGCGCGTCGAGCCGCGCGTCGTCCGCGATGGGGAAGGTGGCTATCGCGGAGGTCACGTAGAAATGGTTCTCCACCGCGAGCGCTACAGCAGGGGAGATCCCCCCGAGCCGGTGCAGCACGTGCGCGCACGCGCGGAACAGGCCTGCTGCGTCTCCCTCATGGATGCGCCCCAGAAAGGGCAGATCCGTCGACCGGAACACCCGGTAGAAGGCTGGCAGATCCCGGTCCGCGAGCGCCTTCTTCAGCGCTTCTGCCGCGAGCTGCGTCTGCCGCTCGAGGTCGATCCTGGGGCGCGCCTTGCGTCCAGCGCTCATGGTCATGTCATCCGAGCTCACAGCGCTCTTCTCCTTGCACCCGTCGTGTCCCGAGCCCCGCGGCCACGCAGGCCCGCGTCGTCTCTTCCCTGTGCGCCCGGCCGGCGCGCTCACTGCACGTCCGTCAGGCCGGCGCGCGCCCTTCATGCGCGTCTGGTTCGCTCTTCACCCGCGCTCGGGCGGCGCGAGCCGGACGAGCCGCTCTGTCCAGAGGGCCCAGAGCTCGCCCGCGACATCGGCCCCCGCGCCGTCGAGCAGCGACGACAGCGGCCGGCTCCCGTCGGCCCTCACCAGCGCCTCGTACGCGGAGCGCGAGATCTTCCGGCGGATCCCGCGGTCGTAGCTCGTCCGCAGCTCCCACGCGTCGCCGATGCGCGCGCCGTCGAGCCACCCGCGCGTGCGGCACACCTGGGTCGAGCGCGGGATCTCCACGGTCATGCCGAGCCTGGCCTCCAGCGACGGGCCCTTCCCGCGGACGAGCACGTCGTCCACGAAGGCGGCCTCGAGGCGGCTCGTGACGAGCAGCGCGACAACGTCGTCGACGGTCTCGGCGGGCGGCTCCGCCCCGTGATCGAGCGACGTCGCGAGCAGCGCCCCGACCCCGGAGATCTCCTTGAACGCGCAGAGCAGCGCGAACAGCCGGGGATCCGACTCCTTCAGCACCACCTGCGCGCGGACCGTGCCGTCCGCGTGCAGCGCCGCGGCGAGCGCCGCGCGGCGCTCGCGCCTCACGCGCAGGGCGAAGCTCTTCCAGCGCAGCTGCTCGGCCGGGCACGGCAGCATCAGGCACTCGGCCGCGTCCTCGGCGAGCATCGCGACCGACAGCGGCCTGTGCGGCGCGCGCCGCTTCAGCTCGTTCAGCGCCTCCCGCCGCCGCTCGTCCCGCGGATCGGCGACGATCGCGCGGCGCCCGAGCGCCACGAGCCCCATCTCCGAGCGGCCGTTCGCCCAGCCCACGGCGGCGCCCCCGGCGATCAGCTCCGCGGCCTCGCGGGCCGGATCGGCCGGGCGCTCGGCCGTCACGAGCGCGCCCCAGCGCCTGAGCGCCGGGAGCACCGCGTCCGCGTTCCCGATGTCCGTGCCCCAGGCCACGTGGTCGAGCGGGGCGCGGCGCGGCGGCGCGTCGCTCGCGAAGAGCGCGGCCCCGAGGGCGCAGCCCGCGTCGTGCGCCGCGGGCTGCACGAACACCTCGTCGAACAGGCCGCTCGCGAGCACGCGCGAGTTGACGGCGCAGATCTGCGCGCCCCCGCCGGCCAGGCACAGCCGCCGGAGCCCGCTCTTCGTGCGGTGGTGGCGCAGCACGTGGAGCACGATCTCGGAGATCGCCTCTTCCAGCGCGGCGATCACGTCCTTGTGCGCCTGCTCCACCGGATCGCCGCGCAGCCTGCCCGGCGCCCTCGAGAGCACGGCCGCGAGGTTCTGGAAGGCGAGATCGTAGTCGCCGTCCGGCAGCAGCCTGTACACCTCGCGCATCGCGCCGCGGAGCGCGGCGGGGTCGCCTTGCGGGGCGAGCTCCATCGCCTCGGCCTCCTCGAACGGGCTGTATCCGAGCGCGCGGATCGTGCGATGGCACAGCTCGCCGAGCGACTTGTACGGTGAGAAGGCCGCGAGCGACGTGAGGCACGACCGGCTCCCGCTCGCCGACGTCCCGGCGAGGACCCCGCCCTCGTTGTCGATCACGTAGACGAGCGCCTGATCGAAGCCCGACAACGCGATGGCGCTCACCGCGTGCGTCATCATGTGCGGCACGAAGACGAGCCGCGCCGGATCGATCGCGCACCTCATCTCCCGCTGGATGGCCGCGTGCAGCAGCCCGCGCGCGTCCGGCACGCCGGCGAGCTCCGGGAACGCCGCGCGCAGGCGCCCGACGAGCAGATTGGCCGTCTCCTCGCCTGAATAATAGGCGATCCGGTCCACGTCCGAGAGCGCGACGCCTCGCTGTCTCAGGCAGGCGCGCAGCGCGTCGAACGGGAACTTGTTCGTCCGCCGGACGCGGTTCAGCCGCTCTTCCTCGATGGCGGCCACCACCTGCCCGTCCTCGACCAGCACGGCCGCCGCGTCGTACGTGAAGAACTGCGGCGAGTCGTAGCGGCAGTCGTAGACGGGATCCAAGCCTCCTGCGAGGCCCAGAGTCAGCATGCGCTCCTCCATCCTTCTCGGTCGGGACGTCCACCGCCCTCCCGGGTTCCGTCTCGGCCGTTTCGCAAGGGTCGTTCCATCGAACGACGCGACGGTTCCGGCGGCGCCCTCGGGAGGGGGTGAACCGTTTTGTTAAGATTCTTTAAGAAGCTGGAGAAATGTGGAGCGATGGGGGGCGAGCGCGGCGCGGATCCTCGCCGACGCGCGCTCGAGGATCTCGGTGCTCTGGAGGTCCTTCGGCTTGATACCGAGCTTCGCGAGGCGGCTGTAAACGTACGGCAACGAGCGATCGATTCGCCGCGACAGCTCGCGCGCGTTCCTCGTCTCTCTGGCCCACGTCAGGAACAGGAGGTCGTAGAGCTTCTCGACCTCTTGTGGGTGTACCTGGGATATCGCCGCAGCGTCGTCGTGTGGGGGCGCGCCTTGCTGGGCCAGGAGGTCGAGCGCGCACCCGGCCCGCCAGTTTTGCTCGACGGTGCGCTCCGGGTCTCGCACGAGGAAGTACCGCTCGACGGCGTTGCGGAGCTCGCGGACGTTGCCCCTGTACACTCCGCAGCTCGCGAGCTCGCCGATGGCGCTCACCTCGCGCGCGGGCAGGAGCGTGCGGTAGCGCTCGCCGAGCTCCAGGGCGAGGACCCTCGAGAGGCTGCGCAGGTCCTCCCGGCTGGGCGGCGGCACGACGATGGTGAGCACGCTGAGCCGGAAGAACAGGTCGGCTCGAAACGTCTTGTCGAGCCCGGCGGCGAGGTCCCGGTTCGTGGCGGCGAGGACGCGGACGTCGACGCTCTTCTCCTCGCTGCCGCCCACGGGCCAGAACGAGCCGTCCGCGAGGAAGCGGAGCAGCTTCGCCTGCGCCTCCGCCGGCAGCTCACCGATCTCGTCGAGGAACAGGCTGCCTCCGGACGCGAGCTCCACGACGCCGCGCTTCGATACGGTCGCCCCCGTGTACGCGCCGCGCGCGTGGCCGAACAGCTCGCTCTCGAACAGCGTTTGCGTGAGGGCCGCGCAGTTGATGGTGATGAGTCGGTGCTTCGAACGCTTGCTGTGCTGATGGATGTCGCGCGCGAGGATGTCTTTCCCCGCTCCGGTCGGCCCGACGATCAGGACCGAGCAGTCTGCGGACGCTGCCTGTTTGGCGAACCCGAGCGCCCTGCGCCGCGCCTCCGAGTGCGCGACGAATCTCCACGAGCTGGTCATCAATACCTCTCCTGATTCTTCATGACGGAAACGGTTGTTGTCTCACTCCGCCCGCGAGTACGGGCATTTGGCAACATATCGTTTCCCGAGCGCGCGCCTCCGGCCGCGCGCCGCCGCGCATGCGCCGGCCGAGCCATCTCGACGGCGGGCTTCAGGGGACACGCGACGAGCGCGCGCGGGCGGTGCAAACGAACACCGGAGCAGGAATGCGCGCGCCGTGATGTTCGCGGGGCGCGGCTCCGGAAACATGCAGTCGGCCGCCTGAACGACGCTTGCTAGTCGGGTATCGGTGCGGCCATGCACGAAGGGGTGGAACAGCAAAGGAGAACGGCGGCGATGAGGGGGTTCCGCGTTCCCCTGGGAAGCGCAGCGCGCTGACGGCGACTCCTTCGACGACGGCTGAGCCTGGCGCGCGCCCGACAGCGGCTGAGCCCGTCACCCCTCTATGCCCGATGCCAGCGCTGCTGCGTTCCCCGTAGGCGCATCAGGCCATTCCTTCGTGCCGCACGCCGAAACGACAGGAGCCGCGCGAGCTGCGCCGATCCGCGGGTGCTCATCGCTTCGTTCGCAGTAGATTCTGCCGCCGGAGGCAACTGAGGGATGACCGGAACGTCGGACGATCAGCAGACGAGCGGCCATGGGGAGGGCGCTGGCCTGCAGGCGAACGCCGCGCGGCTCGCCGACGCGGCGTGCGAGGGCGTGGCGCCTCGCCTGCCGCGCGCCACCTACCGCGTGCAGCTCAACAAGGACTTTACCTTCGAGCAGGCGCGCCAGGTCGTCGCCTACCTCGACGCCCTCGGCGTCAGCGATCTCTACTCGTCGCCGTTCTTCAAGGCGCGGCCGGAGAGCATGCACGGCTACGACCTCGTCGACCACAACGCGCTCAACCCGGAGATCGGCGAGCGCGAAGGCCTCGACCGGCTCACCGGCGAGCTCGCGGCGCACGGCATGGGCCTCCTGCTCGACTTCGTCCCCAACCACATGGGCGTCGGCACCTCCGACAACGCCTGGTGGAACGACGTCCTCCAGAACGGCCCGAGCTCGCTCTACGCGCCGTTCTTCGACATCGACTGGGCGCCGCTCAAGACGGAGCTCAAGCACAAGGTGCTGCTCCCCGTGCTCGGCGACCACTTCGGGCGCGTGCTCGAGCGCGGCGAGCTCAAGATCGAGTTCGACAGCGGCGCGTTCGTCCTCCGGTACTTCGATCACGTCTTCCCGGTGAACCCGCGGACGTACGGCATGATCATCGGGCCGCTCGTGCCCGGGCTCGTCGCCGCGCTCGGCGAGGAGCACGACGCGCTCCTCGAGCTGCAGAGCATCCTGACCGGGCTCCGCAACATGCCGCCGCGGACCGAGACGCAGCGGGCCAAGGTGATCGAGCGGCGCCGGGAGAAGGAGATCCTCAGGCGGCGGCTCGCGTCGCTCGTCGCGGACTCGCCCGACATCGCGGCGGCGGTGGCCGAGGGCGTCCTGCGCATCAACGGCAAGCCGGGCGATCCGCGGAGCTTCGACCCGATCGAGGCGCTGCTCGAGGAGCAGGCCTACCGCCTCAGCTTCTGGCGCACCGCCGCCGAGGAGATCAACTACCGCCGGTTCTTCGACATCAACGACCTCGCCGCGATCCGGATGGAGCACCGGCCGGTGTTCGCCGAGGCGCACCGCCTCGTCTTCGAGCTCTGCGCGCGGGGTCAGGTCACGGGGCTGCGCATCGACCACCCCGACGGCCTCTGGGACCCGATCGGCTACTTCGAGGAGCTGCAGCAGGGCTACCTGATCGAGCGCTGCCGGCGCCGCTTCCTCGCCGAGGCCTCGGACGAGCCCGAGCAGAAGAGCCTCCTCGACCCGCGCCGCCGCCCCGAAGCCCGCTTCGCCCGGCTGGAGCCGGCCCTCCGCGCGGCCCTCTCGGAGCGCGGCGCGCGCGGCTCGCTGAACACGCCGCTCTACGTCGTCGTCGAGAAGATCCTCGCGCGCGGCGAGACGCTGCCCGAGGCCTGGCCCGTCCACGGGACGAGCGGCTACGACTTCACCGCGCTGGTGGGCGAGCTCTTCGTCGACGCCTCGAGCGAGGCGCAGATGACCGCGATCTACGAGCGGTTCATCGACGAGCACGTGCCGTTCGAGGCGCTCGTCTACGAGAAGAAGAAGGTGATCCTCCGGACGGCCCTGGCGAGCGAGCTCAACGTCCTCACCCACGCCCTGAACCGGCTCACCGAGCGCGACCGCCGCTTCCGCGACTTCACCCTGGGCTCGCTCAACGAGGCGCTGCGCGAGGTCATCGCGTGCTTCCCGGTCTACCGCACCTACATCAACGACCGGACGCCGGCGATCTCCGATCACGACCGCGTCGCCATCGGCCGCGCCGTCGCCCTCGCGCGCCGGCAGAACCCGACGATGGAGGGATCCATCTTCACGTTCGTGCGCTCGGTCCTCATGCTCGACGGCACGGATCTCTTCCCCGAGGAGGACCGGCACCTCTTCTGCGACTTCGTGATGAAGTTCCAGCAGCTCACCGGGCCGGTGATGGCCAAGGGGCTCGAGGACACGTCGTTCTACATCTACAACCGGCTCGTGTCGCTGAACGAGGTCGGGGGCGAGCCCGAGCGCTACGGATCGAGCGTCCTCGCGTTCCACCGCGGCAACGTGCAGCGGCACAGGGCGTGGCCGTACTCGATGCTCGCGACGTCGACGCACGACACGAAGCGGAGCGAGGACGTGCGGGCGCGCATCAGCGTGCTCTCGGAGCTGTCGTCGGCCTGGGAGGAGGCGCTCCACCGCGCCGCCGCCGCCGCCGCGCCGCTCAAGGCCGAGATCGAGGGCCGCCTCGCGCCGGACAGCAACGAGGAGTACCTCTTCTACCAGACCCTCCTCGGCAGCCTGCCGATCGAGCCGCTGCTCGGCGGCGAACGCGAGCCACGCGACCCGCGCGCGCCCGAGGGCGACGCCCTCTCGGCGTACGCCGACCGCCTCGTGGACTACATGCGCAAGGCCACGAAGGAGGCGAAGGTCAACACGTCCTGGATCGACGCGCAGCCCGAGTACGACGCCGCCGTCGAGGCGTTCGTCCGCAAGGCGCTCTCGTCCGCGGAGGTCGTGGGCGCGCTCCTGCCGCTCGCGCGCGTTGTCGCGTACCACGGCATGTGGGGCTCGCTCTCGCAGACGCTCCTGAAGCTCACCTCGCCGGGCGTGCCCGACATCTACCAGGGCAACGAGGTGTGGGACTTCAGCCTCGTCGACCCGGACAACCGCCGCCCTGTCGACTACGCCGTGCGCGAGCGGGCGCTCGCGGAGATCCGCGCGCGCTGGCGATCGAGCGGCGGGGGCCGCGCGCTCGCGCGCGAGCTCTGCGCCGAGGCGCGCGACGGCCGCGTCAAGCTGTTCGTCACCCACGTCGCGCTCGAGCTGCGCCGGCGCCACCCGGCGCTCTTCGGGGCCGACGGGGACTATGTGCCGCGCGCCGTGATCGGCGAGCGCGAGGCCCACGTCGTCTCCTTCGCGCGCCGCGCGCCGGACGGGCGCTCGATCGTCGTCGTCGCGCCCCGGTTCAGCGCGCGGCTGCTCGGCGGCGCCTGCTCCCCGCCGATCGGCGCGGCGTGGGCCGGCACCGCGGTCGACGTGGAGCCCGGCCTCTACACGGATCTCTTCACCGGCGCCGAGATCGAGGCGTCGCCGTCCTCCGCTCCGCCGCGCGGCTCGGACGCGCCGCCCGAGCCGGGCGAAGGCGCGTCGCTCCCGCTCGACCGCGTGCTCTCCGATTTCCCCGTCGCCCTGCTCCTGCGGGCGGCGCAGCGAGGCCAGTGACATGAAGGCGATGCGCACGATGGGCGCGTGGCTCGAGGGCGGCGCGGTCCGCTTCCGCGTCTGGGCGCCCGACCACGATCGGATCGAGATCGTCACCTACGGGGTCGACGGCCAGGAGGTCACGGGCGCGCTGCCTGCGGCCCCGACCGGCGACGGCTACTTCGAGGCGACGGCGCCGGGGCTCGGGGCCGGCGCGCTCTACAAGGTGCGGATCGACGGCGAGGGCCCGTTCCCGGACCCGTACTCCCGCGCGCAGCCGCTCGGGGTCCACGGCCCGTCGGCGGTCTTTGACCCCTCGTTCGCGTGGACCGACGCGGGGTGGCGGGGCGTCGCGCTCGAGGATCTCGTCCTCTACGAGGTCCACGTCGGCGCGGCGACCCCGGAGGGCACGTTCGACGCGCTCATCGGGCGGCTCGCCGAGCTCCGGGAGCTCGGGATCACGGCGATCGAGCTCATGCCGGTCGCGAGCTTCCCGGGCGAGCGCGGGTGGGGCTACGACGGGGTCGACCTCTTCGCGCCGCTCGCCGCCTACGGCGGCCCGGCGGGCCTGCGCCGCCTCGTCGACGCGGCCCACGCCGCGGGGGTCGGCGTCATCCTCGACTGCGTCTACAACCACTTCGGCCCCGACGGGAACTACCTTCGCGCGTACGCGAAGCGCTACTTCACCGATCGGCACAAGACGCCCTGGGGCGACGCGGTGAACTACGACGGCGCGGGCGCCGAGCAGGTCCGCGCGCTCGTCCTCGAGAACGTCGAGCTGTGGATCCGCGACTTCCACATCGACGGCCTCCGCCTCGACGCGACCCACGCGATCGTCGACGACTCCGATCCCCACATCCTCCGCGAGATCGGCGAGCGCGCGCGGGCGGCCGGCGAGGGGCGGCGCGTCCTCGTGATCGCCGAGGACAGCCACAACGACGCGCGCCTCGTGACGCCCGTCGAGCAGGGCGGGTACGGCCTCGACGCGGTGTGGTCCGACGACTTCCACCACGAGCTGCGCGTCCTGTTCGCCGGCGATCGCGACGGCTACTTCGAGGATCACACGGGCACCGCGGAGGACATCGCGGCGACGATCCGCAAGGGGTGGCTCTACGAGGGGCAGATCTCGAAGCACACGGGCAAGCCGCGGGGCACGCCCGCCGATCCGGTGCCGCCGCCGCGCTTCGTGCACTGCATCCAGAACCACGATCAGATCGGCAACCGCGCCGTCGGCGATCGGCTCGGGGACAAGGTGAGCCCGGCGGCCTTCCGGACGATGTCGGCGCTGCTCCTGCTCACGCCGTACACGCCGCTGCTGTTCATGGGCCAGGAGTGGAACGCGCGGACGCCGTTCCAGTACTTCACCGATCACGAGGCCGAGCTCGGCCGGCTCGTGACCGAGGGCCGCCGGCGCGAGTTCCAGTACTTCGCGGCGTTCGCGGGCGCGGAGGTGCCGGATCCGCAGGATCCTCGGACGTTCCAGCGCTCGAAGCTCGACCACGCCGAGCGGCAGCGGCCCGAGCACGCCGGCGTGCTCGCGTGGTACCGCGAGCTCCTCCGCCTCCGCGCCTCGCACCCCGCGCTGCAGAGCCGCGCGCGCGGCGCCTTCTCGGCCGACGCGCTCTCGCCGGACGCGATCTGCATCGAGCGCCGCGGCGGCGGGGCCGCGGTGATCGCGCTCTGCGCGCTCCGGGGCGCGCTCTCGCTCGACCTCGGCCGCCCGGAGGCGCGGGCGCTCGCGTTCAGCGAGGAGCCGCGGTTCGGCGGCGCGGCGCGGCGGCCCCCGATCGAGCGCGGCTGGGTGGAGCTCGAGGGGCCGTCGGTCCTGATCGTCGAGGTGCCCGATACCTCCGGGGCGCGATGCTGAAGCCCGTCACGTTCACGCCCATCGGCGTGGTGCGCACGCCGTTCTCCGACAAGGTGAGCGCGCCGCGGCAGCCCCACGCCGCGGGCGGCGCGGAGGGGACCATCGAGCTCGTGCCGGGCCTCGGGCTGGAGCACGCGCTCTCGGACATCGAGGGGTGGGACTACCTCTGGGTGGTCTTCTGGTTCCACCTCAACGAGGGCTGGCGCCCGAAGGTGCTGCCCCCGCGGAGCGCCGGCAAGCGGCGCGGCGTGCTGTCGACGCGCTCGCCGCACCGCCCGAACCCCATCGGCCTCAGCGCGGTGAGGCTCCTCGCGGTGGACGGGCTCACCCTGCGCGTCGGCGGCGTGGACATGGTCGACGGCACGCCGGTGCTCGATCTCAAGCCCTACGTGCCGTACGCGGACGCCCACCCGCACGCGCGCACCGGCTGGCTCACGCCGCTCGCGGAGGAGCCGGGCGGCGGGGCGCCCGTCGACCCCGAGCCCGGCTTCGAGGTCGCGTGGGGCGCGCGCGCCGCCGAGCAGGCCGCGTGGATCGAGGAGGCGCACGGCTTCGCGCTGCGGGAGCGCGTCGACCGCGTGCTCGCGCTCGGCCCGCAGCCGCACCCCTACCGCCGGATCCGCGCCGACGGGGACGCGATGCGCCTCGCCGTGACGTCGTGGCGGGTGCGGTTCAGGGCCGAGGGGCGGCGGATCGACGTGCTGTCGGTGGCGACGGGCTACCGCGAGAAGGAGCTCGTCGGCGGCGAGGGCCCCGATCTCGAGGCGCACCGGCGGTTCGTGGAGCGGTTCGGCCGCGGCTAGCGGCGCGGTTAGCGGCGCGGCTAACGATCGACGCTCGACCGGCGCGCCGCCTGCTCGCGCTCGCCAGGTACGCGCAGATCGCCTGGTATTCCTCGGATCTCGCGTGACGATTCACGCTCGCGCCGCTTGCAGCACGCGCTCGAGGCGGACAAATGCTGCGTGTGATCATCGGGGACATCTGGCCTGGGTTTCGAGCCGGCGCGCTCGACGGAGATGCCCGCTGACGGTGCGGTCGGAGCGTCGCTGCGGGTTGGCTGGCCAGGCGGTGCGCCCCCTCCTTTGCGCGCCCTCGCCGGTCCCGAACGCGGCCTCGCCGGAGGACGGCCGCGGCGACAGGGGGCGGGCCGCGGGGGAGCTGCAGCTGAAGGCGGCCCTCCTGGATCGGCTCGGCGAGGCGGCCCTCGCGTGGGAGCTCGGCGGCGCGAGCGTCGTCGTGTACTTCGGCGCCGGGGCCGAGCAGCTCTACGGCTTCCCGGCGCGCGACGCCCTCGGGCGGTCGAGCCACGAGCTCCTGCGCACCGTCCTGCCGGCGCCGCTCGCGCAGATCGAGGCGGCGCTCGCGCGCGACGGCCTCTGGGACGGCGAGATCCGTCGCACGACCCGCGACGGCCGGGAGATCCTCGTCGAGAGCCGCCTGCGGCTCGTGGAAGGGGCGGAGCGCGGGCCGCTCGTCCTGGAGACCGGGCGCGAGAGCACCGCCCAGCGGCGCGCCGAGGCCGAGCTCCAGCTGCGGGAGCGGGAGCAGGGGCTGCGCCGCGCCATCATGGCGACCTCGTTCCCCATCATGATCTACGCGGAGGACGGGCACGTCGTCTGCGTCAACGGCGCGTGGACGGACATCAGCGGCTATACCCGCGAGCAGATCCCCACGGTCACGGCGTGGCTCGACAGGGCGTTCGGGGCGAGGAGCGCCGCCATCCACGCCCGTGTGGCGTCCCTGTTCGATATGGATGAGGCCTCGGGCGAGAACGAGCTCACCCTCACCACGGCGAGCGGCGCCGAGCGCACGTGGGTCTTCAGCTCCGCTCGGCTGGGGAGGGACGCGGCGGGCCGGCGGCTCCTTGTCACCATCGCCTACGACATCACCGCGCGGAAGCGGGCCGGCGACGCCTGGGAGGCGACGCTGAGGGAAGCGGACCAGCGCAAAGATGCTTTCCTGGCGATGCTGGCGCACGAGCTGCGCAATCCGCTCGGGCCCATCCGCAATGCGGTGGAGATCCTGCGGAGCACCGGGATCGAGGAGCCGTCGCTCCTGCGGGCGTGCGGCGTGATCGAGCGGCAGGTCGCGCACATGGCCCGGCTGGTGGACGACCTGCTCGACGTGTCCCGCGTGGCGCGCGGGAGGATCCAGCTGAGGGCGGAGCGCTGCGACCTGCCCCGGTTGCTCCGGCAGACGGCGGAGGACTACCGCAGCACGCTGGAGGCGAGCGGCCTGGAGCTCCGGCTGGACGTGCCGATCGAGCCGCTCTGGGTCTCCGGCGATCCCACGCGTCTGTCGCAGGCGGTCAGCAACGTGCTCCACAACGCCAACAAGTTCACCGACGCCGGCGGTCGGGTGACGGTCGCGCTGTCGGCGACGCCGGACGGCTCCGCCGTGATCCGCGTCCGCGATACCGGCATCGGCGTGGAGCCGGCGACGCTGGCGCGCATGTTCGAGCCGTTCAGCCAGGCCGAGCGCAGCCTGGATCGCAACCGGGGTGGGCTCGGACTGGGGCTGGCGCTCGTAAAGGGTCTTGTCGAGCTCCACGGCGGCGCGGCGTCGGCCGAGAGCGCCGGCGTAGGCCACGGGACGGAGATCGTCCTCCGCCTGCCGCTCGCGCGCGGGCCCGAGTCGTCCCCGGAGCGCGCCGGGCCGCCGCCGGGCCCCGACTCGATGTCGGCGGGCGCCGTGAGGTCGCTGCGCGTCCTGATCATCGAGGACAACGAGGACGCCGCCGAGATGCTGCAGGCGCTCCTCGCGATGAACGGCCATCAGGTCGAGGTGGCCCTGTCGGGGGCCGCGGGGGTCGAAGCGGCCCGCTCGTTCCGGCCGGAGGTCATCCTGTGCGACATCGGCCTCCCCGGCGGGATGGATGGCTGCGGCGTGGCGCGGACCTTGAAGGCCTTGGAGGAGAGCGCGGACGTCGCCCCGTCGCTGATGATCGCGCTGACGGGTTATGGCCAGGAGCGCGACCAGCGCCGGGTCCGCGAGGCCGGCTTCGATATGCACTTTGTCAAGCCGATCGATCCGGGCTCGCTGCAGAGCCTCCTGGCCTCCGTGGCGACGCGGGCGTGACGGGGGCGCGGGCGTGACGGCGACGAGGGCGCGGGCGTGACGGCGACGAGGGCGCGAGGGCGCCGCCGCGCCGGCCCGGCGGCTCGATGTGGCTCGCTCGCACACAGGCGCTGGCTCGACCTTTGAAAAGGCCTCCGCCTCAGCGCGGAGGATCATGGAGCGTCGGGGCAGGGGCTGGATCGATCTTCGTGGCGGGCGCAGGGGCCGCGGCGGCGGCGCGCGGCGGCGGGCCCGTGCAGATCGCACGCCTGCGCGCGATCTGCACGGGCCCGCCGGGATCGCGCGGGTGCGCGCCGAGGTGGCCGGCCTCTTCGGAGACGCTGCGCGCGCCGCGCGCATCGAGCGCGACCTCGCGGCGATCCCCGGCGTCGTGTCCGCGCGGGCGAGCGCGCGCACCGGGCGGGTGCTCGTGCGCGTGGGGGAGGACGCGGCCGACGAGGCCGCGCTCGTGCTTGGCGCCCACGCCGTGCCCGGCGCCCCGCCGCCGCCGTCCGCGCGCCGCGCCGTGCGGGCCATGGCCGAGGGCGTGGGCGCGCTCGTGCGCGCGGCGCGCCGCTGCGCGCGCCCCCGCGAGGGCACGGCGGGCGAGGACGAGCGCCGCGCGTGGCAGGCGCGGGCCTGGGGCAGCCAGGTCGCGCCGACCGGGCAGGGTGGAGGCGCGCCGGCCGGGCAGGGGGGAGGCGCGCCGGCCGGGCAGGGGGGAGGCGCGCCGGCCGGGCAGGGGGGAGGCGCGCCGGCCGGGCAGGGTGGAGGCGCGCCGGCCGGGCAGGGGGGAGGCGAGCGCGCCCGCCGCGTCGACGTGGCGCTCTGCGCCCACGCGGAGGACGCGGGCGAGGTCGCCCGTGCGCTCGGCGTCGATCCGCGCGAGGGGCTCACCGCCGCCGAGGCGCGCCGCCGCCTCCGCGCGGTCGGCCCGAACGAGCTCGCCGGCGTCGCGACCCGCTCGTCGATCGAGATCCTCGCCGGGCAGATCTTCACGGTGCCCACGGCGATGCTCCTCGGCGCGGCGGGCGTGTCGCTCGCGCTCGGCGACACGATCGACGCAGGCGCCGTCCTCCTCGTCGTCGGCGCGAACGCCGCGATCGGCACGTACACGGAGTCGCGCGCCGAGGAGCTCCTGCACGCGTGGGGCGACCTCCGCGTCGGGTGGGCGCGCGTCGTGCGCGACGGGCGCGAGCAGCGGCTCGCCGCGTCGGAGATCGTGCCGGGCGACGTGCTCGCGCTGCGCGCCGGCGAGCCGGTCGCGGCGGACGCGCGCGTCCTGACCTCGCGCGCCCTCGCCGCCGACGAGAGCACGTTGACCGGCGAGAGCGAGCCCGCCGAGAAGTGCGCCGCGAGGGTCGACGGCGGCGCGCCGCTCGCCGAGCGCCGCGGCATGGTGTACGCGGGCACCACGATCGCCTCGGGCGAGGGGGCGGCGGTGGTCGTCGCGACCGGCCGGTGGACCGCGCTCGGGGACATCCAGCGCGCGCTCTCCCGCGAGTCCGAGCGCACCCCGCCGCTCGAGCAGGAGCTCGCCTGGATCGGCCGGCGCCTCGCGACCTTCGCGCTCGCGAGCTCGTCGGCGGTGATGGTCGTCGGCCTCGCGCGCCGGAGGCCGCTCCGCGCGCTCTTGCGGAGCGCCGTCGCGCTCGGCGTCGCCGCCATCCCCGAGGGGTTCCCCACCGTGGGCACCACGGCGCTCGCGCTCGCGAGCCGCCGCCTGCGCGGCTCCGGCATCGTGATCCGCCGCCTCGCCGCGGCCGAGACGCTCGGCGCCGTGAGCGTCGTCTGCGCCGACAAGACCGGCACGCTCACCGAGAACCGGATGCAGGTGGCCGAGATCTTCCTCCCCGGCGAGGGCGCCCTGCGGGTGGAGCGCGCCGCGCGCCGGGGCGGCGGCGCGGGGCCTGGGCGCGCGATCGCGCTGATCGGCGAGGACGGGCGGGAGGTCGACGCCGCCGCCCCGCGCGTGCACGCGCTCGCGCGCATCGCCGCCCTCAACGCCGACGTCGAGCTGAGCGAGGCGGGCAAGGTCGTCCAGGGCAGCGGCACCGAGCGCGCCCTCGTGGAGTTCGCGCTCGCCGCCGGCTACCCCGTGTCGGCGCGGCGCCTCGCGGCGCGGCGCGTGAGCGAGGCGCGGCGCTCGGCCGAGCGGGCGTTCATGGTGACGGTCCACGACCACCCGGAGCTCGGGCACATCGAGCTCGTGAAGGGCGCGCCCGAGCAGGTCGTCGCGCGCTGCGACGCGCCGCCGCGGCGCGAGGGGGCCGGCGACGAGCGCGGCGAGGTGCTCCGGCACAACGACGCGATGGCCTCGCGGGGGCTGCGCGTGCTCGCGCTCGCGTGGCGGCAGAACGGCCGGCCGGACAACGACGCTCCGCTCGAGTTCGCCGGCCTCATCGGCCTCCGCGACCCGCCGCGCCCCGGCGTGCGGGAGGCGCTCGAGGCCCTCTCCGGCGCCGGCATCCGCACCCTGATGCTCACGGGCGACCAGGAGCGGACCGCGCGCGCGATCGGCGTCGAGCTCGGCATCCCGCCGGACGCCGTGCACAGCCGGGTCACCCCGGAGGCCAAGCTCGACATCGTGCGGGCGCTCCAGCAGGGCGGCGCGATCGTGGCGATGACGGGCGACGGCGTGAACGACGGGCCCGCGCTCAAGGCGGCCGACGTCGGCGTGGCCATGGGCAAGCGCGGCACGGACATCGCGCGGGCCGTGGCCGACGTGGTCCTCGCCGAGGACGATCTGCCGAGCCTCACCGAGGCGGTCCGCGAGGGGCGGCGGCTGCACGACAACGTCCGCCGGGCGATCGCCTACTTCGTCGCGACGAACGCGAGCGAGGTCCTCACGATGCTGGTCGGCGCCCTCTGCGGCGCCTCTCCGCTCACGCCGCTGCAGCTGCTCTGGATCAACCTGCTCACCGACGTGGCGCCGGCGCTCGCGCTCGCGCTCGAGCCGGCCGAGGCCGGCGTCATGCGGCGTCCCCCGCGCGACCCTGCGGCGCGGCTGCTCGGCGCGGCCGATCTCCGCGCGCTGGGCGTGGACGCGGCCGCGATGTCCGGCGCGTCGCTGTCGGCGTACGCGCTCGGGGGCCGGGCCACCGCGGGGACGAGGGCGTTCACGGCGCTGGTGACCGCGCAGCTGCTCCACATCCTGGCCTGCCGCGCCGGCGCCGGGGAGGGCGCAGCGGCGGCCGCGCTCCGCCGGGACAGCCCGCACGTGGCCCGCGCGCTCGCCGCCACGTCCGCGCTCCAGGCGCTCGCGCTCGGCTCCGGGTCCCTGGGCCGCCTGCTGGGGGCGCAGCGCCTCCGCGCCGGGGAGATCGCGCTCGCCGTGGCCGTCGGCGCGCTGCCCGCGCTGCTCCGCGGTCCTCTAGGGCGCTCCGCGAGCGCTGGCCGCGAGATCGTGATCGTCAACGGCAGGCGCGCGGAATCGAAATCGGAATCGGAGTCGGAATCGGAATCGAAGTCGGAAGCGGAATCGGAGTCGGATTCGGAGTCGGCGTCAGAAGCGGAATCGGACGCGTCAGCCGAAGCGGAAGCAGCAGGCGCGAGAGCGGAAGCGGAAACGGACCAGGGCGCAGGCGAGGATGCGGGGGCGGCCGCGAGACGCAAGCAAGGCGTGCGCGCCGCGCGCGTCGCCGGGCTGCGCAAGGGAGACATGGCATCATGAAGTTCCATCCACCGTCGTTCGCCCTGGGGGTCGGCACGGCCGTCCTCCTGATGGGCAAGAAGCAGCACCTCCGGCCGGTGGTCGTCGAGATCGCGGCGCTCGGGCTCCACCTGGGCAGGCTGGGCGTCGGCTTGCTCGAGCGCCAGCGGGAGCACGTCGAGGATCTCTTCGCCGAGGTCGCCGAGCGGGTGCGCCAGAAGGCCGCGGGCGGGGCGCGCGGCGAGCGGGCTGCGCGCAAGAGCAACGGCGCCTCGGCGCTCCACGGCGAGCCGTCGTCATGATGTCGCCGGCGGTCCTCGTCGTCCACGCCCTGGAGCGGCGCGTCCGCCTGCGCGCGCCGGCGCTGGCCGGCCATCGTCGGGTGTGCGAGCGGATCGCGGAGCAGCTCGCGGCCGATCCGGCCTGCGAGGTCGTCTCGATCCGTCCGATGACGGGCTCGGTGATCGTCGAGCGCTCCGAGGGCGGGCTCGATCCGGAGCGGCTCCGCGCCCGGCTCGCCGGGCTGGTCGACGGGGCGCGCGAGGACGACGGCCACCCGCTCGGCGCGCCGCGGCCCGAGGGGCATCCTGGTCCGACGCGCGTCGCCCGCGCGGTCGCGCACGCCTTTGCCGGGATCAACGCCGATGTGCGCGAGGCGATGGATTACCGTGCGGATCTCGGCACCATCTTGCCGGTCGTCTTCGCGGCGGCGGGGCTCGCCGAGGTCGGGGCCACGCGCAGGCTGCCTGTGCCGGCCTGGTTCAACCTGCTCTGGTGGTCGCTCCGGTGGTTCATGACGTTCAACCCCGGGGCGATCTCGGAGGAGCTGAACAGCGGCGGCGGGGCGCAGGGCCAGCCGGGCGTCGCGGGCGAGGGGCCCGGCGAGGCAGGTCCAGTCTGCGACGATCTCTAGAGCGGCGGGCACCCGCTTCGGATACGGGTCCACCTCGGCGTTTTCGGTGCTCAGCGCACGGGAGTGCGCTTGCGCGCCGAAAACGCCGATCTGGGCCCGTCTCCTGTGCGGGTGACCGCCGCTCTGCACGTGGCAGAGGTGGGCGGAAACCGCTGTAGAAAGGCATGTCCGCTCCGCGGACGCACCGCCTCGGGGCGCTCCGGGAGCGGCCGAAGGCGGGCCCATCGGCGCGGCGCGCTGGGGCAGCGCTCGGCGGGAGATGCCCCCGCGCGCGGGGAGGGCAGGAGAGCGTGGGACGAGGGCATTCCGCCGGCGGGGCCAGGATTCTCGGCGTTCAGCTCGCCTCGGACATCGCCTTGCGATCGCGGCGTGAGAGTGTCGGCGCGCTTTCGAGCCCGTGGCGCCGCCTGTCGACCCCGACGTAAAGCGGCGATGTATCACAATGGCTCGGGAATAGATTGAACCTTGGTGGCCGGGCGCGTACCTTCCTGGTCCGGATCGTAAGCCCCGGAAGCAGAGGGGAACACGTTGATGGCGCGACTGCAATTCCCGGTGTGGCTAGGCTTGACTGTTGCATCGCTCGCCGTGTCTCCGGGCTGTAGCTGCGGCAGTCCCGACGTGTCCGTGCCTGGGGCCGGGTCGGGGGGTGAAGGTCTCGGGGGGGCTGGCGGGGCCGGTGCAGGCGATCCTGTGGCTTCGGCGGGCGGGGGTGGGGCAGGTGGGCGTCCCGAGGTGGGGGATCGGGGCATCGCCGCGGGCGAGATGGTCAGCGCGGGGAAGGTCGTGAGGAGTCCGAGCTATCGCATGGTCTTCACGCTCGGTCAGCCGACGCAGAATCAGGGAAAGACGACCTCACCGAGTTACCGCGTGCAGGGCGGTCTGGTCGGGGCGAACGGGAGCGTGCCATGAACGGGATGGGACGGCGTGTCCTCGCGATGGGTGTTTTTCTCGCCGCCTCCGTCGGCCTCGTGCGCGGCGCCGCCGCCGCCGTGCCGATGCAGATCTCGCATCAGGGGCGGCTCTTCACGGCCAACGGCGAGCCGGTCAATGACGTCCTCTCGGTGACGTTCGCCATCTACGCCGCCGAGGACGACGACGAGCCGCTCTGGAGCGAGGAGATCGCGCTCTCGTTCGACGAAGGCTTTTTCTCCACCGTGCTCGACTTCACCGAGGAGCAATCCGCGAAGGTCTTTGACGGCTCGGTTCGCTACATCGGAATCACGGTCGGGGACGATCAGGAGATGGAGCCCCGCGCTTCGATCGGGAGCGTCCCGTACGCGATGGTCGCGAACAACGCTGTTGGTGAGATCACGCCGAAGCTGGTGAAGATCGGCGGCAGGGTCGTCATCGACGAGAGCGGCAACTGGGTGGGCAACTCGAGCGGAATCGCGGGTCCCATGGGACCGACGGGTCCGACAGGGCCCCAGGGGCCGGAGGGACCGACAGGGCCCCAGGGGCCGAAGGGGCCAGAGGGGCCAGAGGGGCCCGTGGGCGCGACAGGGCCCGAGGGGCCGGCGGGGCCGACGGGGCCGGCTGGCCTGCCCGGCGAGAGGGGACCGATGGGGCCCGAGGGGCCAATGGGGCCCCAGGGACCGATGGGGCCCGAGGGGCCGATGGGACCCGAGGGGCCGACGGGGCCCGAGGGCCCGATGGGACCCGAGGGGCCGATGGGGCCCGAGGGGCCGATGGGGCCCGAGGGACCGACCGGGCCAGTGGGCGCGACAGGGCCTCAGGGGCCGACGGGTGTGGTCGCGACGATCGCGATTGCTGGCAACGTTGCTCCCCTTTTTGATGGTGGCAGCGCCGCGTATGTCTTCGTCGGCCCCCCGGGGTCGGTGACCATCACCGGCAGCCAGCGCGTGACCGGATCGGCCTCTGCGCCGCTCGGGCTGCGGGCGTCCAGCGCTGCGTTCGTCGCCCCGCTCGGCCTCTGTTACCAGCGGCGCGGCGGCACCGGCGAGCTCGTCAACTTCTTCGGCGGCACCTTCGCGAGCCACTACTTCACGCCGACCCGCACGACCTACTCGGTCTCTGCCACGACGGTGCTGCCAGAGGGCGAATGGAATGTCGGCATGTGCCTCCGCAATGAGGGGACAAGCCCGATCCAGGGATCGACCTCGTCGACCGGCAACGGCATGGTGAACGGCTGGTTCATCGTCACGAACGACTGAAGGCGAGCCCGCCGTCTGGGTTCGTGCACCTACCTCTGCTCTGATGAAGTCGGCAGGCCCCGTGCGGGGGCATCCGTCGCGGGGCGCGGCGAGGGCCGGTGTTGGTTCTGCTCTCGGGAGGGCAGCCGGCCCCGTGGGGGAGTGTCCGTCGCGGGGCCGGGCGGCTCGGTACAACCTCCCGAGCCACCCGGAGCCGCTCTTCGCCGCGCTAGCGCTTCAGGTCACCTGAGCGCCACCGGGCTCCGCGCGAGGTACTCGTCGTAGGACAGGGTCCGCAGATCCTCGATCCTCTTCGCGCGCATCGCCCCGATGACCGCCCGCGCCAGCTGGAGGTCCGTGAGGAGCGGGATGTTCGCGTCGACAGCGCGCCGCCGGATCAGGTAGCCGTCCGGACGGCCGAGCTGGTCGTACTCGCGGGGGATGTTGATCACGAGATCCACCTTCCCCTGCTCGATGGCGCTCATCGCCGTCTCCCCCTCGTCGGGCTGCTTCGCGAGGCTCGTGCACTCGAGCCCGAGCGCCCGGAGCGCCTCGGCCGTGCCCGGCGTCGCGAAGATGGGGAGCTTCAGGTGCTCGGCGATGACGCGGGCCTCGTCGGCGAACCAGTACTTGTCCTCGAGCGGCCCGAGCGACAGCAGCACACCCTTCTTGGGGAACCTGAAGCCGGTCGCGAGCAGCGAGTGCAGGAGCGCCTCGTGCATGTCGTCGCCGAAGCAGCCGACCTCGCCGGTGCTCGCCATCTCGACGCCGAGCATCGGATCGGCCCCCACGAGGCGCGAGAACGAGAACATCGGCGCCTTCACCCCGACGTAATCGAGGTCGAGCCCGCGGTTCTCGACCGGCTGCGACACGCCGAGCATCCTGCGCATCGCCTCCCGGACGAAGTTGTTCCCCGTGACCTTCGACACGAAGGGGAAGCTCCGCGACGCGCGCAGGTTGCACTCGATCACCTTGACCGTGTTGTGCTTGGCCAAGAACTGCATGTTGAACGGCCCGGTGATCGAGAGCGACCGCGCCACCTGCTGGGCGATCTGCTTGATCCTGCGGATCGTCGCGATGTAGAGCGACTGCGGGGGCAGGACGAGCGTCGCGTCGCCGCTGTGGACGCCGGCGTTCTCGATGTGCTCGCTGATCGCCCAGAGGATGATCTCCCCGCGATCGGCGACCGCGTCGATCTCCACCTCGCGGGCGTGGGTCTCGAACTTGGACACGACGACGGGGTAGGTGGGGGAGACGGCCTTGGCCCGGGCGAGGATGCGATCGAGCTCGTTGGGCTCGTGCGCCACGCTCATGGCCGCGCCGCTCAGCACGTAGCTCGGGCGGACGAGGACGGGGAAGCCGCCGAGCTTGTTCACGATCTCGCCCGCCTGGCCCGCGTCGACGACGTGCGCCCAGCGCGGCTGGTCGATCTCCAGCCGGTCGAGCAGATCGCTGAACTTCTTCCGGTCCTCGGCGGTGTCGATGCTCCCCGGGCTCGTGCCGAGGATGCGCGCCCCCGCCTCGTGCAGCCGGAGCGCCAGGTTGTTCGGGACCTGCCCGCCCATGCTGACCACGATGCCGTAGGGCTGCTCCCGCTCGTAGATGTCGAGCACCGTCTCGAAGCTGATCTCGTCGAAGACCAGCTTGTCGCACGTGTCGTAGTCGGTGCTGACCGTCTCCGGGTTGTAGTTCAGCATCATGGTCTCGTAGCCGAGCTCCGAGGCCGCGCGGATCGCGTTGACGCAGCACCAGTCGAACTCGACGCTCGATCCGATGCGGTAGGCGCCGGAGCCGAGCACCATGATCTTCTTCCGCCAGGACGGCGCGACGTCCGTGGCCGACGCGTGGTAGCTCGAATAGAGGTAATTCGTCTCGGCGGGGAACTCCGCCGCGAGCGTGTCGATCTGCGCGAGGTGCGGCACGACGCCGTGCCGCTTCCTGGCCTCCCGGATCGAGCCCCGCGGCGCGCCGGTCAGCGTGCCGATCATCCGGTCGCTGAAGCCGAGCTGCTTCGCCTCCCGGAGGGTCGCCTCCTCGAGCGCCGGCTCCTGCGCGGCCTTGTCGGCCTGCGCGGGGACGGCGACCTTGAGCGTCTTCAGGTCCCGGTGCATCCGGACGATCGGCTCGATCTGGTTCAAGAACCACCGGTCGATCTTGGTGAGGTTGTGGATCTCGTCGACCGACATCCCCTCCTGGAGCGCGCGGGCCACGGCGAAGATCCGGAGCGGCGTCGCGTTCTGCAGCTCGTCGCGGAGGTCCTTGAAGGTGAACGCGTCGGGGTCGAGCCCCTTCACCCCGATGTCGAGCATGCGGAGCGCCTTCTGGATGACCTCGGGGAACGTCCTGCCGATGGCCATGACCTCGCCGACGCTCTTCATCTCGCTGCCGATCCGCATCGAGGCGCCGCGGAACTTGCCGAGATCCCAGCGCGGGACCTTGCAGACGAGGTAATCGAGCGCCGGCTCGAAGAACGCGGTCGTCCTGCGGGTGATCGCGTTGGCGATCTCCGGCATGGTGTAGCCGACGGCGATCTTCGCGGCGACGTAGGCGAGCGGGTAGCCCGTCGCCTTGCTGGCGAGGGCGCTCGACCGGGAGAGGCGCGCGTTCACCTCGATGACCCGGTAATCGGCGCTGTGCGGGTCGAGCGCGTACTGGATGTTGCACTCGCCCACGATGCCGAGGTGGCGGATCGTCTTCAGCGCGACCGAGCGGAGGAGCTGGTACTCCTCGTCGTTCAGCGTCTGCGACGGGGCGACGACGATCGACTCCCCGGTATGGATCCCCATCGGGTCGAGGTTCTCCATGTTGCAGACGGTGATGCAGTTGTCGCGCCCGTCGCGGACGACCTCGTACTCGATCTCCTTCCAGCCGCGGAGGCACTCCTCGACGAGCACCTGGGGCACGCCGCCGGCGAAGCCGCGGCGCACGGCGTCCTCGAGGTCGCGCTCGCTCTCGACGATGCCGCTGCCCTTGCCGCCGAGCGCGTAGCCGCCGCGGAGCATCACGGGGAACCCGATCTCGCGCGCCGCCGCCATGGCCTCGGCCGCCGAGCGGCAGGCGCGGCTGCGGGCCGTCTTCACGCCGATCTCGTCGAGGCGCTCGATGAAGAGCCGCCGGTCCTCGGTGTCGCGGATCGCCTTGATCGGCGTGCCGAGCACCCGCACGCCGTACTTGTCGAGGATGCCCGAATCGTGGAGCTCGAGCCCGCAGTTGAGCGCCGTCTGCCCGCCGAAGGAGAGGGCGATCGCGTCGACCTCCTCCTTCACGATGATCCGCTCGACGAACTCCGGGGTGACCGCGCAGAGGTGGATGCGGTCGGCGAGCCCCTCGCTCGTCTGGATGGTGGCGATGTTGGGGTTCACGAGGACGGTGGCGATCCCCTCTTCCTTGAGGGCCTTGATCGCCTGCGACCCCGAGTAGTCGAACTCGCCGGCCTGACCGATCTGGAGCGCGCCGGAGCCGAGCACGAGGACGCGCCGGGGTTTCTTGGGGAGATACGCGCCGTACATGGCTCAGCTCCTTCCTGCGGTGGGGGTGGCGCGGGGCTCCGCGGCAGCGGCCCCCGCGGTCTTGAGTCGCGAATCGGAGGACCCCTTCATCGCGCCGCAGAGGCGGAGGAAGTCGTCGAACAGGTAGCCCGCGTCCTCGGGCCCGGGCGTCGCCTCGGGGTGGAACTGGACGCTGAAGAAGGGGCGGAGCCGCGAGCGGATGCCCTCGTTGGTGCCGTCGTTGATGTTGACGAACCAGGGCTCCCACTCGGCGGGCAGCGACTCGTGCTTCACCGCGTACCCGTGGTTCTGGCTCGTGACGTAACAGCGGCGGCTCAGGAGGTCCTGCACCGGCTGGTTCACCCCGCGGTGGCCGTACGGCAGCTTGAAGGTGTCGCCGCCGGCGGCCAGCGCGAGGATCTGGTTGCCGAGGCAGATGCCGAAGATCGGCTTCGTGTAGGTCCCGAGCAAGCCGCGCAGCGCGGCGACCAGCTGGCCGAGGTCCTTCGGGTCGCCGGGGCCGTTGCCGATGAGGATGCCGTCGGCGCTCTCGGCGAGCTCGGCGATGGGCGCGTGGTAGGGGGCGCGGATGACGGTGACCCCGCGCCGCAGGAGCGAGCGGACGATGTTGTCCTTCGCGCCCGCGTCGATGAGCAGCACCTTCAGGGGGCCGCCCTCGTACGTGATGGGCTCGCGGGGCGAGACGAGGCGGAACACCTCCTCGCGCATGTCCACGGCCTCGGCCGAGCGCTTCACCCGCTCCAGGTCCATCTCGGCCGGGAACAGCCAGCCCTTCATCGTCCCGGCCTCCCGGAGCCGCCGCGTCAGCGTGCGCGTGTCGATCCCCGTGATCGCCGGGATGCCCTCGCTGGCGAGCCAGGCGCCGAGCGAGCGGACCGCGGCGTGGTGGCTGTAGCGCTCCACGTAGCTCTGGACCACGAGCCCCTGCACCTGGATTCGGTCGGCCTCGTAGGGCCCGTCGACGCTGCCAGCTTTCCGCGGCGCGGGCACGCCGTAGCTGCCCACGAGCGGGTACGTGATCGTCAGGATCTGGCCTCTGTACGAGGGATCCGTGAGCGTCTCGACGTACCCCGTCATGCCGGTGTTGAAGACGACCTCGCCGCTCACCGCGCGCGGGGCGCCGAAGCACCGGCCCGTCATGGTCGTCCCGTCTTCGAGTACGAGCTTCATCCGATTCGCATCCATCCTCTTTGACCGCCTGGGCCGCCGCGGCGCGGACCCTTACGCAGGAGGGGCCGTGAGCGCATGCAGCGCCGTGGGCCCATGGGGTACCAGGTCCGCGCGCACGCCGCGCGGCGGGCCGGCATCATGCTCGAGGCAAGGCGTCCAAGCACCCCCGGTCGCCGGAGCCGGTTGCTCCGGCGCTCCGTCGAGGTGGGGCAGGGCGCCCGGCGTCCCGTTCTTCCACATGCCGGGGACGCCCATTTGCCGTCCCCTCGCTCCACGTCAACCACGAACTTTCGGCCGCGCCTCCACGGCCGCTTCCGGCGGGCTTTTCGCGGCCTGCCCGGAGCGCGCGCGGTCTGCCTAGAGGGCCGGCGCGCGCTCGAGGTAGGCCCGCTCGAGCACGAGCACGTCCATCTTGGTCCGGAGGAAGCAGTCGAGCGCTTCCTTTGGGGTGCAAACGATCGGCTCGCTCGCGTTGAAGGAGGTGTTCAGGAGGACGGGCGTGCCCGTCTGCCGGCCGAACTCGCTGAGGAGCGCGTGGTAGCGCGGGTTCTCCTGGGCGGTCACCGTCTGGAGGCGCCCCGTGCCGTCGACGTGGGTCACGGCGGGGATCTCGGCGCGGCGCTCGGGCTTGATCTTGTAGACCTTGACCATGAACGGGTCCGGCGAGGTCTGCTCGAAGTAGTCGCCGACGCGCTCGAGGGGCAGCGCCGGCGCGAAGGGGCGGAACATCTCGCGGCGCTTGATCCGCTCGTTCATCGCGTCCTTGATGTCCGGCCGCCGCGGGTCGCAGAGGATGCTGCGGTTGCCGAGCGCGCGCGGGCCGTACTCCATCCGCCCCTGGAACCAGCCGACCACCTTGCCCTCGCTGATCGCCCTGGCGACGCGGGGGATCAGGTCCTCGTCGGGGAGCGTCTCGAACGCGACCTGCTCTTTCCGGAGCAGCTCGTCGATGGTCTCCTGCGAGAAGGCCGGGCCGAAGTAGCTGTGCGTCTGGTGGAAGCCGCGCGGGTTGTCGAGCTTGTGGTGGTGGACGTAGAGCGCCGCGCCGAACGCCGTGCCCGCGTCGCCGGCCGCGGGCTGGATGAAGACGTCGTCGAACAGCCCCTTCGGGCGGATCTTCCCGGCCGCCACGCTGTTGTAGGCGCAGCCGCCCGCGAGGGCGAGGCGCGGCGAGCCGGTGAGGTGCTTCGCCGTCGCGAGCAGCTCGAAGTAGACCTCCTCGAACGCCGCCTGCGTCGAGGCGGCGACCGCCATGAAGCGATCTTCCATCCCGCTCTTCGGGCTGCGGGCGGGGCCGAGCAGGTCGATCAGGCGCTCGGAGTGGATGGGGCCGTAGCGGGGCTCGCCCTCCCAGGTCATCGCGATGCCCTTCGTGTGGTGCTGGAAGTACTCGAGCCCGAGCTCGAACGCCCCGTCCTTGACGCGCACCACCTGCCGGAGCTTGTCGAGCAGATCCGGCTGGCCGTAGGCCGACAGCCCCATGACCTTGTACTCGTCGCCGAACTTGGGGAACCCGAGGTACTGCGTCAGGCCCGAGTAGAACAGCCCGAGCGAGTGGGGGAAGCCGACGTGACGGAGGATCTCCAGCTTGTTGCCGCGGCCGCGCGCCCACATCGTGCTGACGAAGTCGCCGAAGGCGTCGATGGACAGGACCGCCGCCTCGTCGAAGCCCGAGGGGAAGAACGCGGAGGCGAGGTGCGCGCGGTGGTGCTCGACGCTGTGCGACGCGGCGCGGATGCGCTTCGGGTCGACGCCGAGCGCGGCGCCGAGGTGCACCTTCGGGTCGCTCGCGCCGAGCGAGCCCTTGAGGAGCCCCGCCGGCGAGCGCCGCGTCAGCGCGTAGAGGAGCTTGTCGCCGAGGTGCGCCCTCGTGTCGCGGCTGATCGCGATGTGATCGATGTCCTCGACCCGCGCGCCCGCGGCGCCGAGGCAGTACTCGACCGCCAGCCGCGGGAAGCCCGCGCAGTGCTTGATCCTGCTGAACCGCTCCTCCTCCGCCGCCGCGACGAGCTGGCCGTCGACGAGCAGGGCTGCCGACGCATCGCCGTGGTAGGCGTTGATCCCGAGGATGAGCATGGCTCCGCCATCTTCCGGCGCCCCCGCGCGAGGGTCAAGGTGAGCCCTCCGCCCGAGCGAGGCGTGATGGAGCGCGGGTTCGTGACGTAAATTCGCCGGCCGCGTGGCAATGCTGTGCGCTGGAGGCAATGCCGCGCGCCGTGGGCAATGCGCGGCAATGCGCGGCATTGCGCGGCGCGCGATCAGATCTCCGCGAGGCGGATGGCCTCGAGGCGATCGCCCTCGTCGATGCGCTCCCGATCGGCGGGCACGAGGACGAGCGCGTCGGCCTCGGCGAAGCTCGTGACGGCGCCCGACGCCTGGTTCGCGGCGATGCGGGCGACGAGCTCGCCGCTCGAGGCGTCGAGGCGGGTGCGGAGGAACTCGGCGCGACCGGTCTGGCGCCGGAGCGCGCTGTCCGCGCGGACGATCACGCGGGGCGGCCGCGGCGCCGCGTCGCCCTGGAGCGCGCGGAGCAGCGGCACGCCGAAGAGGACGAACGTGAGCGAGGCCGAGGCCGGATTGCCTGGCAGCCCGAGCACGTGGACGACGCCGCACCGCGAGAGCTCGGCGCGCCCCACCGCGAGCGGCTTGCCCGGCTTGATGGCGACGCGCCAGAAATCGAGCGATACGCCGGCCGCCTCGAGCGCGGGGCGGACGATGTCGTGGTCGCCGACGCTCACGCCGCCGACGGTCACCACGAGATCGGATCCGCGCAGCGCCGTCGACACCGCCTCGGCGGCGCGCGCCGCGTCGTCGGGGACGAACGGCGCGATGCGGACCGCGGCGCCCGCCGCTCGCGCGGTCGCGGCGATGAAGTAGCTGTTCGACTCCGGGATCGTGCCCGCGGGGCCGGGCGAGCCGGGCGCGCGCAGCTCGTCGCCGGAGCACATCACCGTGACCACCGGGCGGCGCGCGACGAGGACGCTCGGGCGATCGAGCGCGGCCGCGAGCGCGACCTTCCCCGGGGTGAGCCGCGCTCCTCTGCGCAGCGGGACGGCGCCCTCCGCGAGGTCCGCGCCCCGGCGGCGCACCCAGGCGCCCGCCCGCGGCGCTTCCTGCAGGGTGATCTCGTCGCCGCTGCGCGCGGCGTCCTCCTGCGGCGCGATCGTGTCGGCGCCGGGCGGCAGCCGCGCGCCGGTGAAGATCCGGCACGCCGTGCCCGGGTGGAGCGCCGGCAGCGGGCGGCCGGCCGCGCTCTCGCCGCGGACGGGCAGCCTGAAGGGCCCGCTGCCCGCGAGGTCGGCCGAGGCGAGGGCGTAGCCGTCCATCGCGCTGTAGTCGAAGGCGGGCATCGCGTCGGCCGCCGCGATGTCCTCGGCGAGCACGCGCCCTGCCGCGTCGTCGAGCGGCACCCGCTCGGGGCCGACCGGGGCAGCGGTCGCGAGCAGCCGATCGAGCGCCTCTTCGAAGGGGATCATCCGCGCTGCTCCTCGCCCTGCACGGGCTGCGGGGGCCGGTGGTGGTGTCCGCCCTTGCCGGACGCCAGCGTGACCGCGTGCGCGAGGACGGGGCCGATGATCTGCGTGACGGCGAGCTCCACCGCCTTCGGGCTGCCGGGCAGCGCGATCACCACGAGCCCTCGCGCGACGCCGGCCGCGGCGCGCGACAGGATGGCGTTCGGCCCGATCGCGTCCCAGCTCAGGCGCCGGAACGCCTCGCCGAAGCCGTCGAGCGTCTTCTCGAAGAGCGGCGCGAGCGCCTCGAGGGTCCGGTCGCGCGGTGCGATCCCGGTCCCGCCCGTGGTGACGACCGCGTCGGCCGAGCCTGCGTCCGCGATCTGAGCGATCGCCGCGCGCAGCAGCTCGGGCTCCTCGCGGAGGACGGCGTGGGAGGTCACGGAGAAGCCGGCGCGCTTCAGGAGCTCGCCGAGGAGCTGTCCGCCCTCGTCATCGTCGAGGGTGCGGGTGTCACTGAGCGTCAGCGTGGCGACGCGCACGGGGGAGCGGCTCATGCGGCAGGTTTACGCCTGTCCCCCGCGGTTGGCGAACTCTTCCCGCGGTTGGCGAACTCTTGACGACGCCGGCGCGACGTCGCGGCGGACTTCGCGCGGGCGCGGTGGCCTCGCGGCGCGGCGGCGCGGCGCTCGACCGGGCGAAGGCGGCCTCGCTGCGTCCCTGGCGCCCCCGCCGCGCTCAGCGCGCCCCCGCGGCGCGTGAAGCGGCCTTGTCGCTCCGACGTCATCGACGGCGGATGGCTTTCGCCTCGTCGCTGCGCTAGGGGAGCGACGTGTCAGGCCCTCTGATCCCTTACATCGAGCTCCCCGAGATCCCGCTCGCTTTCCTGGAGCACATCCCGCTCGTGGGGCAGCTCATCGATCCGGCGAAGCCGCCCTCGATCAAGCCGTTCGGAACGCTGGTGGCGCTCGGCGTCTACATCGGCGCCGTGGTCGCCACGCGGCACGCGCGCGAGCGGCGCCTCGACGAGAAGAAGATGAGCGAGTTCATCTTCTGGGTCGTGGCGGCCGGGTTCATCGGTGGGCACGTCCTCGACGCGATCTTCTATCACCCGCAGCGGGTCGCCCGAGATCCTCTCTACCTCTTCGCGCTCTGGGACGGCCTGTCGAGCTTCGGCGGCTTCACCGGCGCGCTGATCGGCGCCTTCGCGTGGCGCTTCTATCGCCGCGAGCGGATCATGCCCTACTGCGAGGTCGTCAACAGCGCGTTTCCGCTCGCGTGGGTCTTCGGGCGCGCGGGCTGCGCGTCGGTCCACGATCATCCGGGCCGTATCTCCGACGCATGGTTCGCGGTCCAATACCCGCTCGGGACGGGGCATGTCGGCCGGTTCGATCTCGGCCTATATGAGTGTGTGCTCGCGATCCCGCTCGCGATCGCGTTCGCGGTGCTCTGGCGCCGGAACCCCCATCGTCCTCTCGGTTTCTATACCGGGATCATGTGCATCGCGTACGCTCCGGTGCGCTTCGCGCTCGATTTCCTGCGCGAGCGGGAGGGCACGGTCGTCGGCGGCGATCCGCGTTATGCCGGTCTCACTCCCGCGCAGTGGGCATGCTTTGGTCTGTTCGCGGTGGGGCTCTATTTCCTGCGCATGGCGGCGCGCGGCGAGCCGTCGAGCGCCGGGGCGAGCCCGCTGGACGGCGCTTCGCGCGTCGCGGACGACGATCCGTCCGACGAGGACGATGAGGCCGAGGCGCCTCGGGCCTCCCGCGCCCGGGCCGAGAGGTGATCCCGGACCTGGGCGCCTTGGACCGGTCGTTTCGGGTTTCGGGCAGATCCACGCCGCGCGATGCGCTCATCCGCCGGGCGGCGCTGGACCGCTCGGCCCTCCCGAGCGCCGGGTTTCCCGAGCGCCGGTCCGGCGACGCCCGCCTGTGACGGAGCGCGCGCTGCGGGGTCCCTGGTCGCCTGGACCGGCGCCCGGGTCCTCCGGACCGGCGTTCGCGTGAGGGGCGAAGGCGCGGAGGGGGCGCGGAGGGGCGCGGAGGGTCGGCTGACGGCTCCTTCCGGGCCTTCATTTGGCTCGCCCGCCCGTGGCGGGTCCCTTGACGCGCCAGGGGCGCCAGATATCGTGGGGTGGAGTTTGCACCAGAGGGTCGGCCTGCCGACCTTCGCTCGATTGAGCTCGGCCGCTCCTTCCGCCGATGGAGGAGCGACCGAGGCGCGCTCGCGAAAGGCTCCGCGTCATCGACATCGATCACGGAGCGAGTGGACCAAATAAGAGGGAACGCAGGGGCCAACCCCAGGTTTTTCTACAATGGCTGAAGATTCGCGTAAGTTGTTCGTGGCGGGCTTGCCCGACTCCATCACCGAAGACGTTTTGCGGCAGCTCTTCGAGGCCACCGGCGGCAACGTCGTCGAGGTCAGTCTTCCGAAAGATCGCGCGACGGGTCGTCCGCGCGGGTTCGGCTTCGTCACACTCTCGACGACCGGCGAAGCCAACGCCGCGCGCGAGTCGCTCGACGGTTCATTTCAGGGCGGCAAGTCCATCTCGGTCCGCCCCTTCCAGGCCGAGCCGCCGCGGCGCGAGGGGCGCCCGATGGGCCCCGGCGGTGGCCCCGGCGGCGGCGGTCCAGGTGGCCCTGGCGGCGGTGGCGGTATGGGCGGCGGCGGGCTTGCTGCGCCCGATCGCACCCTCTACGTCGGCAATCTCCCCTATGACGCGAGCGTCGAGGAAGTCGAGGGGCTCATCGGCTCGACCGGCGCCGGTCCGGTGGTGCGGGTGCACCTCCCCATGGATCCTGACGGTCGCAAGCGCGGGTTCGGCTTCGTGACGATGGCGAGCGCCGAGGCGGCGCGCGGCGCGATCGATGCCCTGCGCGGCGTGGACGTGCGCGGCCGGCGCCTCGTCGTCAACCTCGCTCACCCGAAGGGGGAGCGGCCGGCGCGCGAGGACCGTCCGGGCGGCTTCGGCGGCGGTGGCGGCGGCTTCGGCGGCGGTGGCGGCGGCTTCGCCGGCGGCGGCGGCGGCTTCGGCGGTGGTGGCGGCGGCTTCGCCGGCGGCGGCGGCGGTGGTGGAGCTCCTCCGCCGCCTGCGCGCAAGACGTTCGATGATCGCCGTCGGCGCGGCGCTCACGACGGGGACGGTCCTCCCGGGGCCGGTGGCGGCGCTGGTGGTGGTGGCCGGCGCAGCAACAACAAGAACTGGGATCGCGGCCGCACCGGTGACGACTGGGATGACGAATGAGCGCTCCCGGTTGACAACTGCATCGTTTCTCGTAGGGTAGCGCCCTCCAGACGGGCGGTCGGGCGTCGCTGATCCGACATACGTCCTCTGGTGCCCCACGCCGGTTGCGGTGCTAGCGCTTCCCGTGCTGCCCGTGCCTAGGTTCAACCAGGGCCGCCTGTTGAAACAGGTCGGCCCTGTCTTCGGAGACCTCCGATGCGCGACATAATCAAGCTGACGTGCGGCAACTGTGGCCGCGCGAATTACCACACGACGAAGAACAAGCGGACGATGACGGACAAGTTCGTCATCAAGAAGTTCTGCCCGACCGAGCGCAAGCACACCGAGCACAAAGAAGGCAAGATCTCGAAGGGCTAGGCCACGCTGCACCGCTGGCCGCTGCCGCCGGACCCGCTCGAGCGGGCGTCTGGTCGGGCTGCTGCGTCCTCCGCGGTGCTCGGCTTAACCTTGTTCCTTTCTAGGGCGAAGCGATGATCTTCGACTGGCTCTACGGCCTGTTCTCGAACGATCTCGCGATCGATCTCGGCACCGCAACCACCCTCATCTACGTGAAGGGCAAGGGGATCGTGTCATGCGAGCCCTCGGTGGTCGCCGTCCAGCGCGATGCTCGCGGCGGCAAGAAGGTGCTCGCCGTCGGCCGCGAGGCGAAGGAGATGCTCGGTCGCACCCCCGGCAACATCCAGGCGGTGCGGCCGCTGCGCGACGGCGTCATCGCCGACTTCGAGATCACCGAGGCGATGCTCCGGTACTTCATCGCGCGCGCACACAACCGCCGCACGCTCGTCAAGCCGCGCATCATCATCTGCGTCCCGTTCGGCATCACCGAGGTCGAGAAGCGGGCGGTGAAGGAGAGCGCCGAGGGCGCTGGCGCGCGCGAGGTCTACCTCATCGAAGAGCCCATGGCGGCCGCGATCGGCGCCGGGCTGCCGATCACCGAGCCGAGCGGCAACATGGTCGTCGACATCGGCGGCGGCACGACCGAGGTCGCCGTGATCTCCCTCGCCGGCATCGTCTACTCGCAGAGCGTCCGCGTCGGCGGCGACAAGATGGACGAGTCGATCATGGCCTACATGAAGCGCAAGTACAACATGGCCATCGGCGAGCAGACCGCGGAGCGCATCAAGATCACGATCGGCAACGCGTACCCGCTCGAGCAGCAGCTCACGATGGAGGTCAAGGGGCGCGACATGGTCGCGGGCATCCCCAAGACGGTCGTCGTCAACTCCGACGAGATCCGCGACTCGCTGAGCGAGCCGACGAACGCCATCGTGGACGCCGTTCTCATCGCGCTGGAGCGCACGCCGCCCGAGCTGGCGGCCGACATCGTCGACAAGGGCATCGTGCTCACCGGCGGCGGCTCGCTCCTCAAGAACCTCGACGTGCTCCTCCGCGAGGAGACGGGGTTGCCCGTGATGGTGTGCGACGACCCGATCAGCGCCGTGGTGCTCGGCAGCGGCAAGGCGCTGGATCACCTCGAGCTCTTGAAAGAGGTCACGATCAGCTGAGGGTCGTCTTCGTGTCCCGCCCGTGAGCACGCCGGCGGGGGTGTTTGCGGCGCGCGGCGAGCCGCCCCGCGCCGGGGTGGGCGCCGCGCGCGGCGTCGAGAGGGGTGGCCTCGCGGGGCGCCTCGTACTACCTGGGTCCGGGAGCCACGGTGAACCTCAAACGCTACCGCGACTTCGTGATCGTGCTGTTGGCGCTCGCGGTGCCGTTCTGGTTCCTGCGCGCCAGCATGCGCGACCCCAAGCAGAACACGGGGGCCGACCGGATCATCATCAGCATCGCGGCGCCGATCCAGTACGCGGCCGCGACGCTGGCGCGCGGGCTCTCGAACCTCTGGGGCGACTACATCTACCTGGTCGACGTCAAGGAAGACAACGCCAGGCAGGCCTCGCAGATCGCCCGCCTCCGAGAGCGGGTGCGGAAGCTCGAGGCGCTCGAGGAAGAGAACCGCCGCCTGCGCAGGCTGCTCGACCTGCGCCAGAGCCTCCGGACCGACGTGGTGAGCGCCCAGGTCGTCGGCAAGAGCACGAACGATTTCTTCCGGGTGGTCCGCGTCACGCTCGATCGCGAGGCGCGGGACATCGGCTCCAACTTGCCGGTCCTCTCCGCGGACGGCGTCGTCGGCACCACGCTGAAGAGCGCCGGCGACACGGTCGACGTGCGGCTCGTCGTCGACGGGGGCAGCGGCGTCGACGTGGTGGTCGAGCGCACCGGCGCGCGCGGCTTCGTCCGCGGCACGGGCGACGAGAGCAAGTACTCCTGCAGCGTCGAGTACGTGCAGCGCACCGACGAGATCGAGGTCGGCGATCTGCTCGTGACGAGCGGCGTCGGCCGGCGCTTCCCGAAGGGGATCCCGGTCGGGACCGTGACGCAGGTCGTCCGCCGCGACTTCGGCATCTACCAGCAGGTGTACGTCGCGCCGGCGGTCGATTTCTCCCGGCTGGAGGAGGTGCTCATCGTGACGACGACGCCCCCGGAGGAGACGCCCCCCCAGGCGCAGCGGAGGTGACGCGATGAGAAACTCCGCGTTCCTGGCGATGGGGGCCGCCCTGCTGATCCTTCAGTCGAACCTGTTCCGGCTCATCGGCAAGCTGAACATCCCGGGCTCCACGCCGAGCCTGCTCCTGCCGCTCGTCGTGTTCATGGGGGTGCACGAGTACTCGATCGCGCGGGGCGCCGCGCTCGCGTTCCTGCTCGGGTACCTGCTCGATCTCTTCACCGGCGCGCCGGTCGGCCTGTTCACCTTCATCACCGTCGCGACCTTCGTCGTCTCGCGGGCGGCCGGCGTGCGGCTCGCCGCGCAGACGCTCCTCACGAAGATCGCGCTGGCCTTCGTCTTCGGCCTCGTCGAGGGGGTGCTCATCGTGATCCTCACCGCCATCTTCGGGGGCGACGCGGCGCGCACCCGCGCGCTCGCCCGGCTCGTCGCGCCGCACGCCATCTCGACGGCGCTGTTCGCGCCGTTCGTCTTCCGGCTGGCCGAGCGCGTGCACCAGGCGACGATCAACGTCCCGCGGCCAGGGGAGAGCCCGCGGTGAGCCTGCTCGTCCAGCGCTCCGACGTGAGCGAGTTCCGTCGGCGCTTCCGGTGGATCGCGCTCGGCATGGTCGTCGGATTCATGGTGCTCCTCGGGCGCCTGTTCTACCTGCAGATCCTCGAGGTCGACGAGAACAAGGCCATCGCTCGCGAGAACATCGTTCGGCGCGTGACGCTCGCGACCACGCGCGGGATCATCCGGGACAAGAACGGCAAGGTGCTCGCGGCCAGCCGGCCGTCGTACAACGTCTACGTCGTCCCGCGGCGCCTCGACATGGAGACGATCTGGCCGAAGCTCGTCGAGTACCTCGGCATCGGGATCGAGGAGCGCGCGCGGCTGGAGGCGCTGATCACCTCGATCCGCGCCGACGAGGGCCCGCGCAAGAACCAGCAGATCCTGCTCAAGGAGGACATCTCGCGCGACGCCGTGGCGACCTTGGCGACGCACGACGCCGAGCTGCCGGGGGTCGACGTGGTGCCCGTCCCGGTGCGCTACTACCCGTACGAGGAGGTCGGCTCGCACGTCCTCGGCTACATGGCCGAGGTGGACGCCGAGCGGCTCGCGTCGCTCCGCAGCGTCGGGTACATCGAGGGCGATCGCATCGGCGTCACCGGCATCGAGCGCGCCTGGGAGAGCTACCTGCGCGGCACGCGCGGCTGGGAGAAGGTGCTCGTCGACGCCAAGGGGCGGCGCAGGACGGGCGGCGACGGGATCATCGAGGAGCCGCGGCGGGTGGACCCGATCCCCGGCCGCGATCTCCGGCTGACGCTCGACGCCGACATCCAGAAGGCGATCGACAAGGCGATGCGCGGCGAGCTCGCCGGCGGCGTCGCGGTCATCGACGTGCGCACCGGGCGGATCCTCGGGCTGTACTCGAAGCCCGGCTACAACCCGAACGCGCTCTCCGGCGGCTCGGGGAAGCAGGTCATCCGCGACGCGTTCCGGAGGCTCTACTCCGATCCGCTGAAGCCCGCGCTCGACAAGACGCTGTCCGGGGCGTACCCGCCCGGCTCGACGTTCAAGCCGTTCACCGCGCTGGCGGCGCTCGAGAAGGGGCTCATCGATCCCCGCCAGTCCTCGCGGTGCCGGGGCGCGCTGACGTTCGGCAAGCGCACCTTCCGGTGCACGCACGTGCACGGGCCGGTCGCGATGCAGCAGGCGATCGCCGAGTCGTGCAACGTCTACTTCTACCGGCTCGCGGCGGAGTACGGCGTCGGCATGGACGTCATCGCGGAGATGGGCCAGCGCTACGGGCTCGGCGCGCGGACGGGGCTCGGCATCAACGCCGAGGCGGGGGGCAGGATGCCCACCCGGGCGTGGATGACGCTCCGGAACAAGGGCCAGTTCCGCCTCGGGTTCGGCCTGAACGCGGCGATCGGCCAAGGCGCGACGACGGTCACGGTGCTCCAGCTCGCGCTCGCGTATGCGGCGCTCGCGAACGGCGGCACGCTGTACCAGCCGCAGATCGTGCGGGCCGTCGAGACGAGCGCCGGCACGGTCGTCCAGGAGTTCACGCCGCGCGTGCGCCGCCAGATCGACATCCGGCCGGAGAACCTCTCCCTCGTGCACCGCGCGATGGTCGCCGGCGTGAACGAGGAGGGCGGCACGGCGTTCAAGGCGCGCGTCGCGGGCGTGGAGATGGCGGGCAAGACGGGGACCGCGCAGGTCTCGCACCGGCTCACCCGCGGCGTCGAGGCCGAGCGGGTCTGGTACTTCAACCGCGAGCACGCCTGGTTCGCCGGCTACGCGCCGGCGCGCTCGCCCGAGGTCGCCGTGGTCGTGCTCGTCGAGCACGGCGGCACGGGCGGCAAGCACGCGGCGCCGGTCGCCTTCGAGGTGGTCCGCGCGTACCAGGAGCTCGCGAAGGAGCGCCGCGGCGGCCCGAACGAGGGGCCGCGCGCGGGCAAGAGCAGCGCGGGCCGCGCGCCCGCCGCGTCGGGGCGCACGCCATGATCCGGGGTGACTCTCTCTCTGCGCGCGATCGCGATCATTTCGACTGGCCGCTCTTCATCGCCGCGGTGGCCATCGCGGTGCTCGGCGTCGTCAACCTCTACAGCGCGACGAGCGTCTACTCCGGCGCGCGCGCGGAGCTCTACATCAGCCAGGTGTACTGGCTGTTCATGGGCGGCATCATCGGCGGCGTGCTGATCGCGGTCGACTACCGGCACCTCGAGCGCCTCGGCTACGTGCTCTACACGTTCGGCGTCTTCTCGCTGGCGCTCGTCTTCGTGCTCGCGCGCGACGTGCGCGGCTCCGCCCGGTGGATCGAGTTCGGCGCGTTCCGGTTCCAGCCCAGCGAGTTCATGAAGGTGTTCCTGGTCATCGCGCTGGCGAAGTTCCTGCACGACGATCCGCGCAACGAGGGCCGCACCCTCCGCGATCTGGCGATCCCGGCGGCGCTGACGGCGGTCCCCGCGCTCCTCGTGCTCAAGCAGCCCGATCTGGGGACGGCGCTCATCCTCGTGTTCGTCTTCCTGACGATCGCGGCGGTCACGCGCGTGCGGTGGAGGAGCGCGGCGCTGTTCGTCGTGTCCATCGCGGTGGCGATCCCGATCGTCTGGGAGTACGTGCTGCTCGACTACCAGCGCGCGCGCGTGCTCGTGTTCCTCCACCCCGAGGAGGATCTCCTGCACCGCGGCTGGCACGCCCACCACTCGCGCGTCGCGATCGGTAACGGCGGCCTGTTCGGCAGCGGGTACCTGCGCGGCACCCAGAACCAGTTCCTCTTCCTGCCGGATCAGTTCACGGACTTCCCGTTCCCTGTCTTCGCCGAGGAGTGGGGGTTCGTCGGGTGCATCGTCCTCGTGTGCCTCTACGCGTTCCTCGTCGTGTGGGGGATCCGCATCGCGTCGATGGCGAAGGATCGCTTCGGCGCGGTGCTCGGCGTCGGCTGCGCGGCGATCATCTTCTGGCACGCGGTCATCAACCTCGGCATGACGTCGGGCGTGCTGCCCGTCGTCGGCGTCACGCTGCCCCTGTTCTCGTACGGCGGATCGAGCGTGACCACGGTGATGGTGGCGATCGCGCTGCTCATGAGCGTGTCGATGCGCCGCTACTCCGGCGTCGCCTCGCTCGATCGGCTCTGACGGCGCGGCGAGCGTGCGCCCGCCGCGTGGGCTCAAATCGCGCTCTCTGCGAGCCGCGCTTCGAGGACGAACGCGAAGGCCTTGAGCGCGTCGCGCTCGGTGATCTCGCCGCCCGCGCGCGCTCTGCGGACCACGGCGCGAAAGCCGAGGTAGCGGCGCCCGTCCAGGCCGAGCAGCGCCGGCACCGTCGCCGGATCGCGCGCCGCGCCGCTCGATCCCGCGAGCTCCGCCGCTTTGTCGAAGATCCCTGCGACGAGCGCGTCGCAGCGCTCGAGCGCGACGGCATACCGCTCCGCGGCGATCGTCGCCTCGATCTCCGCGATCGCCTCCCGCTCGGCGGTCGGCCAGAGCGCGACGAACGAGAGGCCCGGCTGGGCGAGGTGCCTCGTCGCCGCGGACGGGCCGTCCGCGCGCGCGGTCGCCGGGGCGTCCGCCGGCGCGGCCAGCCTCCGGGCGGCGAGCCGCAGCGACGGCGGGAGCCCGCGGCTCGCCGGATCCCTGACGCCGGCGCTGCGCGGCGCGAGCTCGCCGCCAGGTGACACCGCCACGCCGGGCGCGGCGGCGCCCTCGCTCGGATCGCCGATCGTCGAGTCCGGCGGCATCGTCGACCACGGCTTGCTGGGCGGCGCGAGCCGCGAGATCACCGCGTCGAGCGGCGCCGACGGCGGCGGCGACGCGTCACGCAGGGCGGTGGCGAGCCCGCCCTCGATCGCGTCGAACCCGCCCAGACCTCTCCCCATCGCGTCGGGCAGGCGGCTCTCGAAGGCGCGCAGGACCGCGGCGCTGATCTCCTCGAGCCCCTCGTAGAGGCCGAGCCCCGTCTTCGCCGACGTGGCCAGCGAGAAGACGCGGGACGGGTTCAACATCGCGTCGAGCTCCGAGAGCGGCAGCAAATCGGGCAAATCGCGCTTGTTGTGCTGGAAAATGTGCGGAACATGCTCCAGCGCCCGCCCCTGCTCGGCGAGGTTCTCGCGCAGGTTCTCCATGCTCTCCATGTTGGCGTCGGCGCGAACGGCCTGCGAATCGCTGACGAACACGATGCCGTCGGCGCCCGTGAGCACCAGCTTCCGGGTCGCGTTGAAGTAGACCTGCCCTGGCACCGTGAAGAGCTGGAGCCTCACGTTCATCCCGCGCAGCTGCGGGAGCCGGACCGGCAAGAAGTCGAAGTAGAGCGTTCGATCGACCGGCGTCGCGAGGGAGACGAGCTTGCCGCGGTACTCGGGCTTCGCCGTGGCGTGCAAGTACTCCAGCGTGGTCGTCTTGCCGCCCAGGCCGGGCCCGTAATAGACGACCTTGAAGACGAGCTCGCGCGACAGTGGGTTCACCGACGCCATGGGCGGCGGCGACGATACACGAAAAGGCGAACGAGAGCGCCGGGGTGTGCGCGGGCACATGAAAGCCGGCCGCGCGCCCCGCGCGCCCGCCAGGGCGGGGCACTGGAGGCGCGGCTGGCGCGGCGCGCCGTCAGCGGAGGCCGACGAGCGGCTCGAACTTGTCCTTCTGGCCGATCTGGAGCATGAGCGCGACCTGGCCGCGCTGCGCCTGGAAGTAATCGAGCCGCAGCCGGTGCGTCCCCTCCGTGAGGCGGGCCTCGCCGTCCACGGTCTTCGCGCTGTGGACTCCGTCGTTCGCGACCACGCGCTTGTCGTCGATGTAGAGGACCGCGCCGTCGTCCGAGGTGAGCCTCAGCTGGAACACGCCTTCCTGGGGCGCCTTGAACTCGCCCTCGAACCGGATCGCGAACCACTCGTTCTGCGCGAGCGCGCCCGGGAAGCCGCCGGCGAAGTCCTGCGACTTCACCTCGAACTTGTCCGTGAACAGCACAGCGAACGGCACGAGCCCGTCGAAGGTCGGGAGCTTCTGGGTGTTCTCGGGGATCACGTACGCGAGCCCCCGGAAGGCGCCGCCCTCCCCGTTGCCGAACGCGTTCGGGGCGGTGATGCGCGGCGCGTTGTTCGTGGGCAGGCGCCACTTCGGGGTCCTGCGCCGCTCGGGCTCCGGGTCGGGCTTGGCCGGCTTGCGCGTCCGGGAGGTCTTCTTGGCGGGCGGCGGGGGCGGCGGCGAGGCCTCTGCCGGCGTGTTGCCGCTCTGGATGGTGACATGGCAGCCGCTGAGCAGAGACGCGGCAAGCACGCACGAGGCGATGTGCGACGAGGTTCGGACCATGACGTCTCCTGAGAGGGAACGGACGGATTGGCCCGCCCCCACGTGAATGCGAGGATGGCGCTTAGACGTTCGAGCCGTGCGCCGCAATCAGCGTCACGTCGCGTCAGGAGCCCCCGGCACGAGCGAGCCAGCCGGTCGAGCCCCGAGCGCGTCGAGCGCGTCTTCGGGGAGCCCGTTGGCTTGGCCGTGCAGCGCGGGCCCGGGCGCCTCCTGCCGCGCGTTCCCGTCGAGCGATTCCGCGGCGCGCCAGACCGGCGAGCGCTGGGCGAGCGCGAGCGCGGCGAGGCAGGCGAGCACGCTGGCGAGCGCGCCGGCGTTCATCACGCCCTCGTACCGGCCCCGCGCGGGGCCCGCGTAGGTCAGCCCGAGCAGCGCGCCGCTCACAAGGCCCCCGATGTGCGCGGCGTTGTTGATGCGGATGCCCGTGCTCGACGCGTTCACGACGAAGCCGAAGAGGACGATGTAGAACACGGCCTGGAGCGCGAGGTCCTTCCATCGCGGGTCGCGGCGGCGGAGCAGCCAGCCGAGCAGGAGGCCCAGCACGCCGAACACGGCGCCGCTCGCGCCCGCGGTGCACACGACCTCGGGCTGCACGAAGAGGTTCCATGCGGCGCTCGCGCCGAAGCCGAACAGGCCCGTGAGCACGTACGCGATCGCGAACCGCGCCGAGCCGACGGCGGGCTCGGCGGCGCGGGCGAGCATGCCGAGCGTCACCATGTTCATGCCGAAGTGGAGGACGCCCATGTGGACGAAGACCGCGGAGAGCAGCCGGAACGGCTCGAAGGGCACGCCGGGCGCGAGGAGGAGCGCGCCGAAGCGGAGGTAGCTCGACGTGTCCCACGCCGAGAGGAGCCCGAGATCGCGGGAGTGCGCGGCCATCAGCTGGCCGACGAACACGAACGCCGTGAGCCCGCCCAGGATCTTGGTCGCGAGCAGGCTTCGCCCGTCGAGGCGTCCTCGGGCGGGCGCGGCGTGGGCGGGAGGCGCGAGGAGCGGCGCGCCGCAGCGGATGCAGCGGCTGAAGTCGCCGCCGTTGAGGGCGCCGCAGCGCGCGCAGTGCTGCGAGCGCCTCCGTTCTCCGGACGGCCCCGCCGTCACAGGGCGGCCCCGAAGCGCTGCCCGGCGCCGGGGTGTGGGGGGGACCTGAACGCTGTATCGAGGGTCACCTGGGCTCCTTTCACGCCGGACGCTCGGCGTGGAGGCCGGCACAATGTGGCGGCTCCTGGCCGTAAGGTCCACGGGTTTGGGCCGTTGTCGAGGGGTGAATGCCGTGGCCCTCCCGCGTTCGGTTCCGCCTGTCGCTGGCGAGCCGCCGCGCGCCCTCCTCGCGGGGGGCCCGCGGCGGCTCGCCGGCGGCGCGCAGGCGCTCCTTCCCCGCGGGGCGCGCCGGCCGGAGAGGGGCGCGAGGCGGACACCGGTGCGCTCCGTTCTGCGTCCGGGTATCGTCGCCGCTGTGACGGCGGTGGCAGCAGCGAGGCCCGATCTCGAGGCGGAGCGCCTGCTGTGCGAGCGCGCGGCGCAGGGCGATCGCCTCGCGCTCGGGCAGCTGCTCCGCAAGTACGGGCCAGCGCTGTACCGCGCGGTGCTGCTGCCCCGCCTCGGCTCCGACGCGGCCGCGCAGGACGCTCTGGCCGAGACGTACGCGCGCGTGATCGAGCGGTTCTACCAGTTCCAGTGGCAGAGCTGCGGCATCTATCCCTGGCTCCGCGTCATCGCGCTGCGCATCGCGCTCGACATGCTCCGCGCGCGCCGCCGCGAGGCGCTCTTCGAGCCCGAGGATCTCCAGCGCGAGATCGACGCCGCGGAGACCGACCTCACCGCGCGCGGAGAGGCCGAGCTCTGCGAGAAGCGCGATCTCGCCGACGCGCGGGCGCGCGTCGAGGACGCGCTCGGGCGCCTCAACCCCCGTTACGCCGAGGCGATCCGGTTACGGGTGCTCGACGAGCGCCCCCGCGACGAGGTGGCCCTCGCGCTCGGGGTCAGCGTGGCGACGTTCGATGTCGTCCTGCACCGCGCCATGACCGCGCTGAAGAAGGCGCTCGCCGCGCCGCGCGCGGAGCGCAAGGAAGGAGCGCGATGAAGCCGCGGCCGCCCTCGGATCCGCGCTCGCCGCCGGCCGGCGACGGGCCCCTGGAGCGCCGCGCCGGCGCGGATCGCGGCCGGCGGCTCGCGCTCGTCGTGCCCGGCGCGGAGCCCGTCGCGCCTGCGTCCGACGACGAGCTGGGCGCGGCGCGCGCGCTCGCGGAGGCGCTCGATCGCGGCGAGGTCCCGCTCGCGGACGCGCTCAGGGCGGCGGCCCGCCCCGCCGGGCTCGACAGGGCGGACCACGAGGCGCTGCTCGCGCGCGCGCTCGGCGACGAGGGCGCGCCGCCGACCAAGGCCGAGCTGCGCGCCGCCGAGCGCTTGCGGGAGGCGCTGGAGCCCCGGGCCGCGTCCGGCGGCGGACCGGGGCGCGGCGGCTCCGGCGGCGAGGGCGCGCTCGGCTCGCCTGACGCGCGCGACGAGCTCGCGGAGCTCGCTGTCGCGCTCCGGGCCGCGTGGCGTCCGGCGGCGCTCCCGGAGCTCCCTGGGCGCGCGCTCATCGACAGGGCCTTCCGCGCCTCGCCCGCGCGCGGCCCCCGGCGCATCGCGCCGGTGACGATGGCGGCGCTCTCGACGCTCGCCGCGGCCGCGGCGGCCGTGGCGCTGATCGTCGGCCAGATCAGCGAGGAGCGCGCCTCCGTCGCGCGCGCGCCCGGGGCCGCTGCTCCGGCCGCGGCGCTCGCCGAGCGGCCCCTGCTGATCGAGGCGCGCTCGACCGCCGCGCTCTTCGATCCGGCCGCGCCCTTTCCGCGGGAGGGCGGTCAGACGGAGCGGATCGATCGCATCGCCGCCGCGCGCGCGTCCGATCTGCGCCAGAACCGCTACGCGGCGTGGGGGGTGCGCTGATGCGGGGCCCGCGCCTCGTCGCCGTCTGCCTGGGGCTCTTCGCGGCGGCGCACCTCGGGTGCGCCCCGGGCGACGAGCGGGCGCGCGCTGCCGGGGGCCAGGGCGATCCGGCGTGCGCGTGCGCCCCGGCCCAGGTCGTCGATCCCACGCTCCTCGCCTTCCTCTCGAGGGCGCGCGCGGCGCACCATGCCGCCGACGTCGCGCTCGGCGCGGGCGATCGCGCCGCTGCGCTCCGCGCCCTGGAGGGGATCATCGCCGCGCCGAGGCCGCCGGGGGCGCCGCCGGAGGTCGCCGAGGTGACGGCGGATACCTACGCCCGGCTGGCGGAGCTCCGGAGCGAGGCCGGCGAGTTCGACGCCGCGGCGCGCGACATCGACGCGGGCCTCCGGTTGGCGCCGGCGCCCTCTCATTATCAAGGCCACCTCTACGAGGTCGCGGGCGTGGTCGAGGAGCGCCGCGCGAAGGCGCTCGAAGCGAAGGGGGATCGCGAGGCGGCGACGCAGGCCCGCGCGCGGGCGGTCGGGCTGCTGGAGCGGGCGATCTCGATCCAGGACCAGGTGATCACCGAGGCGCTGGCGGGCCCCGGGGAAAAGCCGCGCTGAAGGGCGCGCTCGCCGTGGTCTGCAATTGCGACGGGCGCGCGTTCGTCGCTAGACTCGAGCGCGAGGGGGCCGCTGCTCGACCCGATGACGTTCCGTGTTCCAAGGCCGAAGCCCGGGTACGATCTCAAATCGCTCCCGCTGAAACCCGCGGAGGCGTTCCTCCTGTCCCGCATCGACGGCGTCCTGACGGATCGGGATCTGTCGTTGATCACGGGAATGTCGCACGTCGATACCGTCGAGGTGCTGCGCCGCTTGCGCGACCTCGGCGCGATCCTCCTGGACGGGGACCTTTCCGGACAGCCTCCGCCGCGGGACGCCGCGCGGCGCGCGGCCGCGGTGGATCCAGAGAAGACGATGCCGTCCGGGTCCGAGTCCGCTCCGCTCGGCCGGGACGCGCTGCAGCAGATGGAGTCCCTGCCGCTCTACGATCCCGCCGAGCTCGACGAGCCGGTCGAGCTCGCCCCCGACCGGAAGCGGCGGATCCTCGACCTCTACTACCGCCTCGAGGATCTCAGCTATTACGCGCTGCTCGGCGTCGCGGATCAGGCGGACAAGAAGCAGATCAAGAGCGCCTACTACCAGCTCGCGCCGGAGTTCCATCCGGACACTTACTTCCGGAAGCAGCTCGGCTCCTACAAGCCGAAGATCGAGGCCATCTTCACGCGCATCACGCTGGCGCACGACACGCTGACGTCGAAGCAGCGGCGCGCCGAGTACGACGCGTACCTCGAGCAGTCCCACAAGAACCGGACGATGGCGGCGCTGATCGAGCAGACGCCGCGCGACATCGCCACGATAACGACCGCCGTCGACGCCACGGTGCGCGCCGCGTTCGCCGATCCGCGCGACATGGGCGCGTCGCCCGGACGTTATTCCTCCGAGCGCGCGCCCGCAGGGCAGGGCGCGTCCGCTGTGTCCTCCGGCGCCGCCGCGCCGGTTCAGCCGTCGCCGGCGCAGCCGCCCGCAGGAGGAGGCTCGCCCGACAGCGGAGGCGCGCCGGCGCGGAGCGCAGCGCCGGCCTCGCCTGCCGCGCCTGCTCCCATCGCCAAGGACCGGCGTGAGACGTTCGCGCGCAAGCTCACCGGAGGCTTGAGGCGCCCTCCGCCGGGGGCGCCCTCTGCGTCGGTGGCCGCTGCGTCCGGGGCGGCTGCAACGCCGGCCGCGGCGACGGCTGCGCCTCGGGTGGCCACCCCGCCGCCTGTGGCGACGGCTGCGCCTGGAGCGGCCGTCGCGCCGGCTGTGTCGGCAGGCGCCCCTGGGGCGCCGCCGAAGACCCCTTCCGGCGTGCGTTCGCCGGAGTCGATACGGGCGGTCGAGGCGCTCAAGGCGCGTTACGAGAACGCCCGCAACGAGGCGCTCCGGAGCCAGATCGCGCGGTACTCCGACGTGGCTCGGGCCGCGCTCGATCGGAGCGAGTTCGCGAGCGCGGCCAACGCGTACCGGATCGCCGCGTCGCTGGCTCCGGAGGACGCCGAGCTCCAGAGGGCGTCGGCCGAGGTGGAGCGCCTCGCGGCGGTGGCGCTGGCGGACGGGTACCTCAAGCAGGCCGAGTACGAGGCACAGAACGGCCGCTGGGTCGAGGCGGCGCTGAGCTACGTGAAGGTGTGCAACGGCCGCCCGGACGACGCCGGCGCGCACGAGCGGGTCGCGCACGCGACGCTCCAGGCCGGGGAGAGCTCGCGGCGGGCGGTGGAGTTTGCGCGGCGGGCGGTGGAGCTCGTGCCCACCTCCGTGGAGTACCGGATCACGCTCGCGCTGTCGTACGCGGCCGCGGGGCTCGCGAAGAGCGCGGCCGGCGAGCTCGAGCGCGCCGCCGAGCTCGCAGGGAACGATGGTAGGCTGCGCGGTCTCGTCGCGCAGGCGCGCGAGCAGGCCAAACAGCAGGGGAAGCAAGTCTAGCGCCGGCCCTTACAGAAGGCGCGCCGGCCTCGGGAAGGCCCGGGGCGGCGCCTTCCGCATGGGCGGCGCACGATTGCCCCGCTCGGCTCCGCGAAACGGTCTAGCATCGTGGCCTCAGCGGCCGTTCGGGCCGAAGATCACAAGAGGAGCAGCGGCATCGATGGAGCGTGTCATCGGCATTGACCTTGGCACCACGAACTCGTGCGTTGCCATCGTCGAGGAGGGCGTCCCGACCGTCATCCCGAATCGCGGTGGGTACAAGACGACGCCGTCCATGGTCGCGATCACCGAGGCCGGCAAGCGGCTCTGCGGGCACATCGCGAAGCGGCAGGCGATCACCAACGCCGAGAACACGGTCTACGCCGCGAAGCGGCTGATCGGCCGGAAGTGGTCGTCCCCGCAGGTGAAGAACGCGATCCTGACCGCCTCGTACAAGATCGTCGAGGGGCCGCACGGCGACGTCCGCATCCAGCTGCGCGACAAGACGTACTCGGTCCCCGAGATCAGCGCGATGGTCCTCCAGGAGATGAAGCTGTTCGCCGAGGACTACCTCAACGAACCGGTCTCGAAGGCGGTCATCACGGTCCCCGCCTACTTCAACGACAACCAGCGGCAGGCGACGAAGGACGCGGGCCAGATCGCGGGGCTCGACGTCATCCGCATCGTCAACGAGCCGACGGCTGCAGCGCTCGCGTACGGGTTCGGCAAGAACGTCGAGAAGACGATCGCCGTCTTCGACCTCGGCGGCGGCACCTTCGACATCTCCGTGCTCGAGATCGGCGCGGGCGGGGTCTTCAAGGTCATCGCCACGGCGGGGGACACGTTCCTCGGCGGCGAGGACTTCGACGCGCGCGTCATCGACTGGCTGGTGCAGGGCTTCAAGGAGCAGCACGACGTCGATCTGCGGCAGGACCGGATGGCGCTCCAGCGGCTCAAGGACGCGGCCGAGAAGGCGAAGTGCGAGCTGTCCAGCGTCCTGGAGACCGAGATCAACCTGCCGTTCATCATCTCGAGCGCGCGGAACGAGGCGCTGCACCTCCAGCGGACGCTCTCGCGGGCCACGCTGCAGGAGCTGTGCGAGGACCTCGTCGAGCGGTGCATCGAGATCTGCAGCCAGACGCTCGAGGACGCGCGGCTCGACCGCGACGAGATCGAGGACGTCGTGCTCGTCGGCGGCATGACGCGCATGCCGAGGGTGCAGGAGGCCGTCCGCGACTTCTTCGAGCGCGAGCCGTGCAAGGGGGTGCACCCCGACGAGGTGGTCGCGCTCGGCGCGGCGGTGCAGGGCGCCGCGCTCGTGGACGAGACGAAGCAGATGATCCTGCTCGACGTCACGCCGCACGCGCTCGGCATCATGACGTTCGGGTCGAACTTCGAGGAGCTCATCCCGCAGAACACCACGGTGCCCACGAGCCGGTCGAAGATCTTCACGACGAGCCGCGACAACCAGACCGCCGTGAAGATCCTGGTCATGCAAGGCGAGCACCAGAAGGCGACGGACAACGAGCTGCTCGGCGAGTTCATCCTCACCGGCCTGCGCCGCGCGCCGAAGGGGCAGGTCGAGATCGAGGTCACGTTCGAGATCAACAGCGACGGCATCGTCTCGGTGAGCGCGAAGGATCTGGAGACGGGCCAGCAGCAGTCGATCCAGGTCACCGCGTCGAGCGGCCTCACGAAGGAGGAGGTCGGCGAGATGATGGAGGCGGCGAAGGAGTACCTCGTCGATCGCCGCGCGAGCGACCAGTTCGAGGGCGTCCGGCAGGAGGCCGAGAAGCTCATCGCCGAGATCGAGCGGATGTTCCCGCAGGTCGAGCAGATCGTGGCGTCCAGCGACTTCGGCCGCGACGCCATCGGCAAGGCGCGCGGGATCGTGGAGCGCTCGCGTCAGGCCATCGGCCGGCGCGACGCTGCCGCGGTCAAGGAGCAGATGGAGGCGCTCTCGCGCACCCACCGGATGTTCAAGGGTGTCGTAGCCAGGCCACAGGGGTGAGGGATGGCCGCGATGAGGGAAGACGATGCGGTCGGTGCCGCCTGACTCCAAGACCCTGGACTCCTCCTGGGGGCTCGACGAGGTGGACGAGCTCGAGGACACCCAACCGGTCGCCTCGGAGGAGCTCCTCGCGCTCGCCGAGCTCGCCCGCGAGGAGAGGGGCTCACCCCGCATGGAAACCCCGCCCGCCGGCACGCCTCTCCAGCCGGACGGCGAGGGCAAGATCACGCTCCCGCCGCCGATCCCGGTCAGCGACTACGTGGCAAAGATGATGACCCGCCGCTCTCACTCGAGCTCCGAGATCACCGCCCAGCGGCAGCGCCCTCCGGAGGCCTTTCCGCCGGAGGGGTATCCGCCCGTCCCGCCGCCGCGCAGGACGATCCCCTGGGAGCCGCCGCCAGGCTCCTCGTTCTCGGGCAAACACGGCGCTTCCGGCCGAGAGGCGGCGCGGCTCGGCCTGGAGTGCGACGAGCCCGGGGTCCCGTCGCGGCCCGGCGGGCGGATGGGGTTCGGATCGCTCGACGCCGAGCGCGACTTCGGGTCGGAGCTCGACGACGATCTCCTGCGCGAGCCGAGCCCGTCGTACCCGCGCAGCTTTGGCGAGATCGACGTCTTCGGCGGTCCGCCTGTCGATGCGCGGGACGTCCACGTCCCCCCGGCGGCGAAGGGGCGCGTCCCTCGTCCGGACGACGGCGGGCCGCTGGGCATCGATTTCCGCCTCGATCTCGGGTTCGAGGAGCCGGGCCCTCCGATGGACGAGCCGCCGATCACGCCGCCGCCCGGCACGCTCCGTTACGGCCTGCTCGTGGAGGACGACGAGCCCGCTTTTCGCGGCGGGACGGGGGCGCTCGCCGGTTCGACCTCGTACAGGGTCTCGGGCGAGGCGCAGGGCGCGGCGCGCGCTCCGCGCCGATCCGAGACCGAGCGCGCGCCCGCGGCCGTCGCGAAGGTCGACAAGGGGGTTCATTCACGCGCAACCGAGCCCCAGCTGAGCGCCCAGGGGCCGCGGGAGCAGATGCAGCACCGGTTCGATCAGGGCGATTTCGGCGGCGCGCTCATCCTCGCGGAGGGCCTGCTCGAGGAGAACCCGAAGGACTGGATGGCGCGGCAGTACGCGGACAGCTGCGTCGAGATGCTCCGGCAGATGTACCAGTCGCGCCTCGGGGACGGCTCGCGCGTGCTGCGGCTCGCGGTGTCGCCGGATCAGCTCCGCTCGCTGAACCTCGATCACCGCGCGGGCTTCCTGCTCTCGTGCATCGACGGCTACAGCTCGATCGACGAGATCCTCGACGTGTCGGGCATGCAGTCGCTCGAGGCCCTGCGGCTCCTGTACGAGCTCGTGCAGGAGGGGATCGTCTGCAGCGTCTAGGCGCCGGCCTCGCCTGACGTCGCGGCGCCGCCTCATCGCTCCGAGCGGACCGCCGCGTCCCCAGACCCGCCTTTCCGTGATGCCGCAAGCTCGCTAGGTTGCACCGGTGCGCACGGCTCTCCAGGCCGCTGTCGGTCTCCTCCTCGCGCTGCTCGCCGGCCGCATGGGCGCGTCGCTCCTCTCGACAATCCAGCCGATCGAGCCCGACGCTCCGGCGCGGCGGTCGCCGGCCGCTCCCTCCGGCGCGAGCGCCGCGCCGGCGCTGGCAGCTCCGGCGCCCGCGCCTCCGCCGGACGCCGAGCTCGCGGCCCACGCCGATCCGATCGCGAGCTACACGCTGCGCGCGCGCCTCGATCCGGCGCAGCACACGATGCACGGCGAGGGCACGCTGGTCTGGCGGAACGCGTCGCGCGAGCCGCAGCGCGAGCTGTTCGTCCACCTCTACCTGAACGCCTTCAAGGACCCGCGCACCGTGTTCCTCCGGTCGTCCATCGACGGCTTTCGCGGTGGAGAAATGCTCTATGATTACGGGCATATCCAGGTGACCCGCTTCGCGGTTCGCGAGATGGACGGCGCGGACGTCTGGCCCCGCGGCAAGCCCACGACGCCCGGCGATCCCGACGACGAGACCGACATCCGGGTGGAGCTGCCGCGGGCCGTGGCGCCGGGCGAGGCGATCACGATCGATCTCGCGTGGGACGCGGACCTCCCGTCGCTCGCGCTCAGGACGGGTCACCACGGGAGCTTCCACATGGTGGGGCAGTGGTTCCCAAAGATCGCCCGCCTCGAGCCCGACGGGCGCTGGGCGCACTTCCCTTACCACCGGCTCTCGGAGTTCTACGCCGACTTCGGGGCGTACGACGTGACGGTCGACGTCCCCGAGCGCTTCGTGGTCGGGGCGACCGGCCGGCTCGTGGAGGAGCGGCGGGCCGACGGGCGAGCGATCCGCCGGTTCGTGCAGGAGGACGTGCACGACTTCGCCTTCGCCGCGTGGGACCGCTTTCGCGAGCTGCGCGCCACCACCGGCGACGGCGTCGCGATCCGGTGCCTCTTCCCCGAAGGGAGCGAGCGCGAGGCGGCGCTGGAGATCGACCTGGTCCGGTTCGGCCTCGAGCGCTTCGGCGCGGCGTTCGGCCGCTACCCGTACGGCACGCTCACGATCGTGCATCCGCCGGAGGGCGCCGAGGAGGCGGGCGGCATGGAGTATCCGACGCTCATCACGACCGGCGGCAGCTGGCTCTGGCCCGCCGTGGGCGTGCGCTTCGTCGAGGCGGTCACGGTGCACGAGCTCGCGCACCAGTGGTTCTACGGCCTCGTCGCGACGAACGAGCACCGCTACCCGTTCCTCGACGAGGGCCTCACCACCTACGCGGAAGCGGACGCGCTGCGCGCGCGCTACGGCGACGGCTCGTGGGCGCGCCTGCTCGGGCTCGAGATCGACCTCCACCCGCAGTACCGCGCCGACGCGCTCACGTCGGGCCACAACGGCGCCGTCGCCCAGCCGGCCGCGGGCTTCGTCGACGGGAAAGACTACCTCGGGCTCGTGTACGGGAGGCCCGCGGTGCTCCTCGCGACCCTCGCCGGCGTGTACGGCGAGGACCTCGTGCGGCGAGCCGTCGGCCGCTACGCGCGCGAGAACCGGTTCCGGCACCCTGGCCCCGAGGCGCTGCTCGACGCGGTGCGGCGGGAGGTGGGCGACGAGGCGGCCGAGGCGCTTCGAGCCGGGCTCTTCGAGCGCGCGTGGGTCGACTACACCGTCGAGGCGTTCGACGCATGGCCCGCGGACGGCGCGGCGCCCGCGCCGGCCGAGGCCGGGATCGAGGCGGCGGGCTACCGCGGCCGCGCCGTCGTGCGGCGCCGCGGCTCGCTCGTGCTCCCCGTCGACGTCGCGCTGCACGGCGAGGACGGGAGCGTGCAGCGGGCGCGGTGGGATGCGCGCGAGAGCACCGCCGCGATCCCTTACGCCGGCGCCTCTCCGCTCGCCGCGGTGGTGATCGACCCCGACCACCGGGTGCTGCTCGACGAGGACCTCGCGAACAACGCGCGCCGATCGCGCCCCGACCTCCTCGCGCCCGGCGTGCTCTCGCGCGCGAGCTTCGCCGTGGGGCTCGCGCTCACGCTCCTCGGGCCATGAGCGCGCCGGCGGAGCGGGGCGCGAGCGATGCGGGCTCGCAGGGGGCCGCGGTGGCCGAGCCAGGGCGCGCGCGGCGCGCGGCGGGGCGCCCCGCCGCGCACGAGCGGCCAGCGGCGGTCGCGCTGTACTTCGGCTACCGGGCGCTCGCCTCGCTCGTGGTCGCGGCGCCGCTGTCCGTCTTCGTGGCCCAGATCGTCGGCGGATACCCGCGCGGCGACGCGATCCTCTTCGATCCCGGCGGCCTGATGCTCAGCGAGCTCGCGCGTCTCTCGGCGCACGCCGCCGCTGCCCTCGCCACGCAGCTCGGCCTGGGAACCCTGCTGGCCGCCGCGCTCGGGCTGCTCCCGCTCGCGGTGCTCCTCGCCGCGCTGAGCCAGAAGGGATCGCTCTCCGCGCAGGACCTGGGAGGCCGCGCGGCGCGCGCCCTGGGCCCGCTCGCGCTGCTCTGGGGCGTCGCGCTCGCGGCGCAGGTCGCCGCTGCGGCGCTCGTCCTGCTCCCCGGGACGAAGCTCTGCGCGGAGCTCCCGATCCTGCCGCGCGGCCGCGACCTTGCGGCGATCGCCGTCGCCGTTGTCGCGCTGGTACCGGTCGCGGCCATCGCCCTGCTCCACGATCTCGCGCGGGTCGCCGTGGTCGGTGAGCAGCGGGGCTTCTACACCGCCGTCTCCAGAGGGCTCGACGCGCTGCGTGGCGCTCCGCTCGCGGCCGTCTGGGCCTGTGCGTCCCGAGGCGCCCTCGCGGTCGTCGCGCTCGCCGGTGGGGCGTGGGGCATGCATCTCGCCGGGGTCAGCACCGGCCCGCGCGTCGCGGCCGCGTTCGCCGCGCAGCTCGCGGCGCTCGCCGCCGCGGCCTACCTGCGCGCCTCGTGGCTCGCGGCCGCCTTCCGGCTGCTCGATCGCTCCGCGCCCTGGCACGAACGCGACCAGCACAGCGCGCCCGACGACGCGGCCGGGTGATCGCTCCGCGCCCGCCGCAGGCGGGGGGCCCGGCCCGCGAGGAGCGCGGCGGAGCGCCGAAGAATTCCTTGACATTCAGCCACATCCGCGTAACGTAGCCCGCCCGTGACCGACGCTTCCAGCGTAAGCGCGGGGCCCGCAGCAAGCCCAGGTAGCTCAGTTGGTAGAGCAGAGGATTGAAAATCCTCGTGTGGGCGGTTCGATTCCGTCCCTGGGCACTACCGTTCTTTTGCTTGGACCGGCGAGCAAACGCCGCCGTCGTCGTCCTTACACGCTAGCGTGAGCAGCCGTTCCGCACGGCGCAGCCGCTTGTCGTGGGTTCGAAGGCTTGCGTTGAACTCCTCCTCTCGCCAGCTGGCCTCGGCAGCTCGCTGCGGGTGAGCGCGCAGCGGTCTGTTCAGGAGTACTTTCGCGGGTTTGGCCACATCGGGTGACAGTGGAACTTGGTTCCGGTGCGGTAGCGATCCTGATAAGGTGACGGGGGGATCACTCGTTGCAACCTGAACACTCCGGAGGCGCCCCAGGGAACGGCGCCTCCTCATGGAGGCTCCCTCATGGCCGATCGTCGTGTCGACTCCTCGCGAAAGAGCTCTCCGGAAACGGCCTCCGCTTCCGACTCGGCGCCGCGGAGCCGGCCGTCAGCGCCAAGTAGCCAGGCCAGCGAGACCGCTCGAAAGAAGAAGATCCTCGTCGTCGACGACTCGCTGACTTCGCTGCTGTCACAGCAGCTGACGCTCGGCGTGGACGACTACGACATCATCATCGCGCGCAACGGCAAGGAGGCCATCGCGAAGGCGATTGCGGAGCGCCCCGATCTCATCCTGATGGACGTCGTCATGCCGGCGATGGACGGCTTCCAGGCCTGCAGGTGGCTCCGCGCGTTCGATGCGACGAAGACCGTGCCGATCATCATGATGACGACGAGGAGCGATCAGACGAGCATCAAGATCGGCTTCGCGAACGGGTGTACCGACTACCTCATCAAGCCTTTCGACAGCAATACGCTGCTCACGAAGGTCCGCACCCACCTCGGCGAATAAGCGATCTCGCCCTCTCGGCGCGCGCCAGGCGCTGCTTCGACCGAACCCTGGCGACCGGAAAGGCCCTCCGCGCGCGGGAGCAGCTCGCAGGAAGATGGGACGGCAGGTGCCGCGCGAGGCCTGCCGCGACGCATACGCGAGCGCCGCGAGCGCGCCTCGCGGGAGGTGCCCTGTCACGAGGGGCGCAGAGCAGCCACGCGGGCGCGCGCGACAGGCTCGGCGCCGGCCGTCGATCAGAGGAAGAACTGGCCCACGAGGGCGCCGGACACCGGCAGCCCGGCGCATTTGCGCAGGTTCTCTATCACCGTGTTGCACCCGGCGATGGCGACGTCGTTGCCGTCGCACCTGAACTCATCGTCGATGCAGGAGATGGCCTCGTCGAACTGGTCCTCGCAGCCGTCGTACTCCGCGGATCTCTCGGCGTCCTCGAGGGCGTCCACGCACTCCACCTGGTCTCTGTCGCTGCACGAGCCAGTGCAATCGCACTTGTCCTCGCACAGGCCGGACAGCGAAGCACCACAGCCCGGAAGCATGGCGAGCGCGAGGGCGATCGTGAACGAGGGGGCGAGCTTCAAGGGGTATCCTCCGAGCTGGACGCGCAGCGCGCGAGCTACGATGACGGTGGCCCTCTTATCGCGTCCGCGGAGGAGGCACAAGCCGCACGTGCGCCAGGGAGCTGGCCAGTGTGCGATACCGCCTCCCTCTCAGTTCCGCTGGCCCCGCTTCGCTCCTTCGGACCGCGCCGGCCAGAGCCGGCGGAAGCCGACGCCGAGGAGGGTGCCGTCGTCGCGCCGCACCAGGCCGCCGAAGCGGCACTTCTCGACCAGCGTGCCTTCGGCGAGATCGCCGCCGTCTTGAAACCGGATGCGCTGGCCCTCGCTCAGGGCCGCGAAGACGCGCGCGTCGGCCGCGATGGCGATCAGCGACTCGGGCGCAGCGACGCGCAACGGCGCGAGGTCGGCAGGGCGCGCTCGGTGAACCACGCCCCGGCGGGTCACGGCGTTCGCGAGGTCCAGGCCTCGCGCTTCGTCCGGGGTGGATGATGCCGTTGTGGTGGTGTCAATCCACACATCGACGGTGGTGCCGCCCCTGTACAGGACCACGCCGGGGAGCGCCTTGCCCGTGGCGGTGGTCAGCAGGACCAGCTCGCCCACGCCGGGCTCGGTCGGCGCGCGCCCGCCGAGGCGCTCACGCACCGCGTCCACCGTGGGCGTGGCCGACGCAGGCGCCGTCGCGCGGTCGGCGCGGGCCAGGTGGAGCAGGGGGAGCGAGAACTTGCGCGTCATCGGCCCCAACCATTCTACGCGAACCGACGCGCCCTCGCTCGGGCGCGGCCCTGGAATCCGCGCCTGAAGCCGCCTGCGTGTCTCCCGTCAGGCTGACGCTCGCTGCCCCCGGTTACAGGCCGATGGCGCCGCGGTACATCCACCCCGTCTTGCCGCGGTGCTCGATCTTGTACCAATCGTTCTGCCGGCCAACGAGCTTGACCCGAGTGCCACGCACCAGCCGCATCACCACATCACCCTCCTTGGGCGCGCCGCGGACGAGCGCAGTATCCCAGCTCACCGTGGCCAGGCCGCTCACCGCGGTCTCGCTCGTGGTCGTGCCGGCGGCCTGCTCCTGTTCGCCGCCGCCGGCCTCTGCCTTCGCGGGGTCGGCCTGCGCGCCAGGGGGATAGAAGGTGGCAGTGTAAACGAGGGAGTACCGGCGGTACTTGTGCGGGACTTCCTCGAGGGACACGTTCGAGAACTCCCGCGCTGCGCACTGGAGAATGCCGCTGACCGTCGAGGCCGGCAGGCTCGTCTTCTTCCCCTTGACGACCTGGACCTCCTTCTTCTCGAAGTTGAGCTCGAAGCCGATCGGGAGCTTGCCGTCCACGCCGAGCGCCGCCGGACACTGGGCGAGCTCCTTCAGCCGGGGCAGCGCGATCGGATCGAACTGGAGCTCTCCGCAGTCCTCGACCTTCTTGTTCTTCTTGTCGGAGCAGCGCGTGATCCTGCCGGGGCCGACCACGACCTGCTGCTGGTTCTTCGCGGCGGCCTCGGGAGGCTTGGCCTCGGGCTCCGCGGTCCCGGGCGCCGCTGCCGCGGGGGGAGGGGACGCCGGCGCCGCCGTGGCCTCGGCCGTCGCCTTGACGTCGGAAGGCACGGTCGGGCCGATGCGGACGCCGGCGAGCTTGGGCCACGCGACGCCGACGACAAACCCCACCAGCGCGATCACCCCCACCCGCGACCAGACCGGCTGCTCATCGCCGGGACGGGGGATGTCGACCGTCAGCGGGCGCTGCCTCTTCGCCATGTCCGCCTTCGCCATGTCCAGCACGTCGCCTAGCACAGGTGAGCCATCAGAACGAAATAGTCCGTTCGATCGGGCGGCGGACCGCTCAGTCGCCCGCGATGCCCGCCGCCTCGAGGAGCGGTCGCACCCGCGACTGCGCGATGGCGTAGACCGCGCGCACGCCGTCGCGCCGGGCGTAGACGACGTTCGTGCCGCGGAAGGCGTCGCCCGCGCCGATCGCGATCGTGAACGACCCCGCCGGCGCCCGCGGCGGGACCGCGTCGCTTTCCTCCGCCGGGGCGGCCTGCGGCCGGGAAAGCTCGACGCTGACCCGGAGGCGCGGCGGGCCGAGGCCATGGCGCCGCTCCGGCTCGCCCAGCGCGACGGCGCCCTCGGCCCGGAGATCGGCCAGCGCGTCCCGGACGCTCGCGGCCAGCGCGGCGGCGCTCGCCTGATCGGCCGCTCCCGCGATCGTGAAGCCCTCCGGCGAGCGCTCGATCACGACCGGCTTCGCGCCCCGAGGGGCCAGCGTCACCCGCGCGATCTCGTGCGGCGGGACGAGGAAGACGTCGCGGCGGAGCAGCAGGCGACCGGCCGCGGCCTCCAGCGCCGGCGGCGCGACGAACACCGCAGCGCCGTCCCCGGCGCGCGCGAAGGAGCCCGCGCCGCTGCGCGCGCCGAGCGCCACCCGGGCCGCGCGCGTCGCCGCGCCGGTGCTTCCGCCGCCGGGCTCCGGCGCGGGGTCGAGCTCGGCCTCGACCACGAGCCGGGGCGCGCCGAGCCCGTAGCTCTGGCCAGCATCCTCGGCGATCCAGCGCTCGGCCTGGAGGCCGGCGAGCAGCTCGGCGAGCTCGTCCGCCAGCCCGCTGTCGGCCGCGAGGCCCTCGCCGGTCGGCTCGACGAGCCGCCAGGCGCCCTCGCCCGTCCGGCGGAGCCGCTGGACCAGGCCGGGGCGCTCGATCCGCAGCGCGCTGACCCGATCGGGGGTGAAATCGAACACCTTCATGGAGCGCAGCGACACCTCGGAAGGGAGGAGCGCGCCGGCGGCCAGGGCAGGGATCTCGGCGATCGCGCCGTCCTCGAGCCGCCGGACGTGCACCACGCCGGCCTGCTCGGCGCCGATCTCGAGCGTCTCGATCCGCTCCTGCGGCTCGCCCTCGGCGACTGCGCCCGGCGGCGTCGAGACGACGCGGAGGGTGGCCCGAGGCGAGGCGAGGCCGAGCGCCGCGAGATCGCTCGCCCCGGGCAGGAGGCGCGTCGCGCGGACGTCGAGGATCGCCTGGACCAGGGCGCGGCCCGTCTCCGTCGGGACAGGCCGGTCCTGCGGGGCCCGCAGGTGCCACTCGGTGCCGGCGCGCGCGAGCTCCAGCGAACGCTCGCCGGCGGCGAGCTTCACCTCGACGACCTCGTCGAGCGGCGCGGCGACGAGCGCGAGATCGACGAAGCGCGACGCCTCCTCGGAGAGCGGATCGAGCACGCTCGCGGGCACGCAGGCGGCCGCGCGCGTGGGCTCGCGCCGCGCCGCGACGACGTGGTCGGGCCGGCCCGGGCAGGCGCCGCCCACGTCGATCACGCCGCGCTTCGCCGCGGGATCGCTCGGCTCCAGCGTCAGCGTGACCCGGGGGCCGCCGGAGGACGCGGCCTGCCGCGCTTCCGCCTCGGAGAGGAACGCCTCGGCCTGCATGCGGCCGAGCGCCGAGAGCACGAGGTCGAGCGCCGGCGCGCTGACCCGGACGCCGCTGCCCTCGGGCGAGCCCTCCGCGAAGCGGAAGCCGGCCCCGCGGCCGCCGCCCCAGGGGGCGCGCGAGAACCGCCGCGATCCGCCGTCGCCGTCGAGCGTGAGGCCCGAGAGATCCGCGGTGGCGTAGGGGACGAAGCTCCGCGAGCGGAAGCGATCCGGCGCCACGTCGAGGGCCGAGGCGAGCTGCTTCGTGATGACGAAGACGCCTCGGCCCGCGACCTCGGCGTAGACCGCGCCGGGCGGCGTCGGGGCGCCGCCGCCGAGCAGCAGGCGCTCGCGGCGCGGGCCCATCGCGAGCGCGATCGACAGCCTGGGCGAGGCCAGGCCGAGGGCGGCCGGGTCGCTCGCCTCCGCGGAGACGCGCCGCTCCGCGGTCGCGAACTCCAGCGTGCCGAGGAGCTGGTCGACCGTGGGCTCGTCGGCCGGGTAGCGCTGCCCGTCGATCTCGACGTTCCAGGGGCGCTGGCCGGCGTCGTCGACCTCGCCGCGGGTGAGCCGCGCGGTCTGCGGCGCGCCGGGCGCGGCCATCGTCACGGTGAGCTCGGTGATCTCGTCGGGCCGCCACGCCTCGATCAGGTGCCTCCTGCGGCGCTCGGCCTCGTCGGTGGACACCGAGCCCCGGTCGAGGACGAGCAACGCGACGGCCGCCGCGGCGGCGAGCGCGACCAGGAGCAGCGTCGTCGCGTGCCGGCGCAGCGGCCGCATCACGGCGATCCTTCGCGCTCGGCCTCGGCCTCGGCCGACGCGCCGCGCGCGCCGCGTCCGGCCGGCGCGCCGGGGCCCCCCTTGTCGCCGGGGCGGCGCTCGGAGCCGCGCCGCGCCAGGTACACGGCGAGGCCGAGGAGGGCCGCGGCGAGCGGCATGTACACGATGACGTAGCGGAAGATCCCGGCGAGCGAGTCCTCGCTGATCCGCAGGCCCGCCGTGAACGCCGGCTTGTCCGGGATGTCGAGCATGGGCGGGCTCGCCGCGAGCCAGGACAGCGCGCTCTCGACGAGCACGGCTGTCCCGCGGAGCTCGGGGCTCTGCCAGTTCGCGCCGTAGAGCACGCCGGGCGAGCCGACCACCACGACGCGCGGCCCGTGCGCGGCGCTGGACCCCGCGGGCTTCGGCAGCTCCGAGGCGCAGGCGATCGTGAGCGGACCCGGGTGGTCGCCGTCGCGCGGCTTCGGGTCGGACGGATCCCGGGCCCAGCTGAAGAAATCGACCATGCCGAAGGCCTGGTCGCTCGTCACGAGCAGGGGCGCCGGGACCACCGGCCCGCTCGCCGTGGGCGCGAGCGAGCTCGCCACCGTGAGCACCGGGCCGAGCCCGAGATCGGCCGCCTTGATGAGCCCCTCGGTGATCGGGTGCGGCCTGACGATCGGCGCGAAGGTCTCGCCGAAGCCCTGCGTCGACCGGAGCTTCGGGTCGAGCTCGAACACGAAGTCCGACCGGAGCTCGACCCCCGCCACGGCCAGCAGGCCCGAGAGCCCGAGGTCCACGTACCGCTGATCGCTCTCGTCCGGCACGGGCCCGAGCGCGATCAGCGCGCTGCCGCCCTTCTCGATGAACGCGCGGTAGCGGGCCACGTCGCTCGCCGGCACCGGCCGGCTCGGCCCGGCGAGGACGAGCACCCGGCAGCGGTCGAGATCGACCTCCGGCGCGGGCTCCGGCGGCGCGGCGAAAGCCTCCTCCTCGTCGTCGTGGCCGTGGCCATCCGCGCCCCGGCCGCCGCCGAGCGCCACGACCTCGTAGTTGTTCTTGTTGAGCCGGTCCTTCAGCGCCGCGAGCCCGCCGGCGCCGCCGGCCTCGATCGACTTCTCGCCGTGCCCGGCCGCGAAGCAGATCAGCGGCCGCTCGCTGCGCAGGACGCTCCGGAGCGCGCCGGTGAGCGCCTGCTCGAGCCGCGGGCGCGACCGCAGGTCGTCCTCGTCCTCGACCTCGACCAGGTCGCTCGCCGTCAGGAAATGGGGCCGATCGCCGCGCGCGACGATGATCGCCGCGTCCGTGACGATGCGCCCGTCGTCCGTCTTGCCCGCGACGACGCCGTAGCGCTGCTGCACCGCCAGGAACTCCGCCGGGCGCCGGTCGGGATCGGTCACCTCGACCTCGATCCGCGGGTTCTCGGCCCGGTACGCGTCGAGCAGGTGCCGCACCGAGAGCGTCAGGGGGTCGCCCTCCGAGAGCAGGACGTAGACGCGGATCGGCTCCTCGATCGAGCGCAGCGTCGAGACGGTCGCGTCGCTCAGCGTGTACAGGCCGCCCTGCGTCCAGTCCCAGCGCCTGTAGTGGCGGGCGACGAGCAAGTTGACGAGCACCGCGAGCACCATCGCCGCGATGATCCCGACGCTCGTCGAGAGCTTCTCGCCGAGCGAGGTGCCCGGCGGCGGAGCCCCGGCTTGCGCGGGCCGCTCTCCGGACATCAGCCCCACCTCCACGCGTCGACCGCGCGCACGGTCACGAACAGCGGCAGCGCGACCACCGTCCCGTCGAACACGAGGCGGCGCAGATCGACGATCCCACGGGAGAAGTCGTTCATCTGCGTCCACACCGAGACGTAGGCGCAGAGGTCGTGGGCGGGGCCGTCCGGGAAGATGAACTCGCCGATGCCGAGGATGAACATGCCCATCACCGCCATCGTGCTGAGCACCGCGGCCATGAGCTGGCTCTTCGTGAGCGCGCTGGTCATCGTCCCGATCGCGAGGTAGCCGGCGCCGACCGCGAAGACGGCGAGGTAGCTCGACCCCACGACCCGCCAGTCGAGCTCGCCGGTCCTGCCGATGAGGACGACGTAGAGCACCGTCGGCGCCCACATCGCGACGTACGTCACGAGGGCCGCGGCGTACTTCGCCAGCACGACGCCGGCGGAGCCGACCGGCGCCGTCAGGAGCGCCTCGATGGTGCCGCTCCTGCGCTCCTCCGCGAAGAGCCGCATCGTGAGCAGCGGGCAGACGAAGAGCAGCGGCAGGTAGATCAGGATCGTCTGGCCGAAGAAGACCTGCACCGGGCCCGTGTCGGCGGAGAGCTCCACCTCGCCGGCGAACTGCGTCGCGATCAGGAAAAAGTGCACGCCCTGCACCAGCAGGAACGTGGTGATCAGCACCCACGCGAGCGGCGTCACGAAGAGCGAGAAGAGCTCCCGCTTGAAGATCGGCCAGAAGCCCCTCACCGCCGCTCCTTCCCCGCGCCGCCCTCGCCGCGCCGGGCCGCGCTGCCCTTCTTCTTCCGGCTGCCGGCCGCCGGCCGAGGCGCCTCGCCGCCGCCCGCCCCGGGCTCGGCCGGCTCTCCGGCGCCGCCCCGCGCGCCGGCGTCGTCGGCCGCGGTCAGCTCGGAGAAGACCTGCTCCAGCGAAGGGGCCCAGGGGACGAGCTCGCGCACCCCGAGGCCCGCGGCGACCAGCGCGGCGACGAGGCGCTCGGCGGCCTCGCCCGCGTCGGCGCCGGCGTCGAACTCGACCGTGAGCCGCGCCGCTTCGCCGGCGTCCTCCGCCTCGGCCGAGCGGACCTGCGCCGCGCCGCGCGCCACCGCGAGCGCCGCGTCCGCCGCCCCGCGCACGACGACGCGCGCGCCGGACGACCGGCGCATCGCGCGGATCTCGTCGATCGAGCCCTCCGCCACGAGGCTCCCGCGGGCGATCACGAGCGCCCGCGTGCACGTCGCCTCGACCTCGGAGAGGATGTGCGTCGAGAGGAGCACTGTGCGGTCGCGGCCGAGCCGGCGCACGAGCGCGCGCACCTCGCGGATCTGGTTCGGATCGAGGCCCGCCGTCGGCTCGTCCAGGATGAGCAGCGGCGGGTCGCCGACGAGCGCGTCCGCGAGGCCGACCCGCTGGCGGTAGCCCTTCGAGAGGTGGCCGATCAGGACGCTCGCGACGTCCTCGACGCGCGCGTCGCGGAGGGCGCGCGCGACGGCCTCGCCGCGGGCGCGCCGCGGCACGAGCTTCAGCTCGGCGCGGAACGCGAGGTACTCCGAGACGCGCATCTCCGGGTAGAGCGGCGAGGTCTCGGGCATGTACCCGAGCGAGGCGCGCGCGCGCATCGGCTCCTCCGTGATGTCGTGGCCGGCGATCCGCACCCGGCCGGACGTCGCGCCGAGGAACCCCGCGAGGATGCGGAGGGTCGTGCTCTTGCCTGCGCCGTTCGGCCCGAGGAACCCGACGATCTCCCCCTGGCTCACCTGGAACGAGAGGTCGCTCACCGCCTGGTGGGGGCCGTAGGACTTGGAGAGGTGCTCGACCTCGATCATCGTGGCATCGGGCGCAGGGGGTCAGGGCCGCCGGCGCGGTGCGCGCGGGCAGGCCGGTCGATCGCGCGGAACGCTTAGCGCACCGGGCGGGGCAGGGGAAGCGCGCGCCGGTCTGGCGTGGTCTGGCGGCGGTCTGACGACGAGCGCGCCGGCGAGTAGCCAGAGCCGCGCGTCTCTGGTAACCCTGCGCCGTCGCGCCCGGCGGCCCGGGCGCTCACGCCACGGGCCCCTCTGCAAGGCGACGCACCCGGTGCGCCGAGCGCCGCGGCCCCCTCACACCACCGCTGCACGATGGATCAGACGCTCCTCCGGTCGTATTTCTCGACCATCTACGAGTTCCCCACCCCGGCGGGGACGCTGCGCGTCTCGCTGGACGGCGAGATCGTCCAGGATCAGGCCGGGCTTCCCGAGCTCCTGACCCGCAAGTTCGCGGTGCTCACCGCCTACAACCCGCGCTCGATGCTCATCCCGCGCCGGGTCAACGATCAGCGCCACCACGTCCTCCGCGATCTCCTGATCCTCGGCTGTTACCGGGTGGAGCCGTGCGTCGGCTCCGAGGCGGAGCCGGAGGGCATCTGGCGCGAGCCGGCGTGGCTCGTCCACGGCATGGACCGGGACGAGGCGATCGCCTTCGGCCGCGTCTTCCGGCAGAACACGATCGTGTTCGCGCAAGGCGGCCGGCCGGAGCTCATCATCACCGATCCGACAGCCGACGACATCGGCCGAACTTTCCAGGGGAACTGGCGGGTGCGGTCCTGACCCACGCGGCGGCCGTGGACGCGGATCGCCGATTCCATGTTGAAACGTACCCGCAAAATGTGGGTTCATGCCTTGGCGTTTAGGGATGGGCGGACCGGCCTCGCTCACCACATGAGGAGACACAGCAGAATGCGCACCCAGGTCACCCTCGCAGCGCTCGTCGCAGCGCTCGGGCTCGTCGCCGGCGCTGGCGGCTGCGGCCAGAACAAGGTCTCGGAGTGCAACGCGCTCATCGAGGTCATCAACAAGGGCGTTCAGAGCATCGAGAAAGGCACCAAGGCCGGCACCGACCAGGGCGGGTCGAGCGAGCTGAAGGCGATGGCCGACGCGATGGACAAGGTGGCGGCCGACGCGGCGCAGGTGAAGCTGACCACCCCGGAGCTGCAGAAGTTCTCGGGCGAATACCAGGCCATGGCGAAGGACGTCGCCAAGGCGGCGCGCGATCTCGCGACCGCGGCGGACGCCAACGACGCGGAGAAGAGCAACGCCGCCCAGGCGTCGATCGAGAAGGCGATCAAGCAGGAAGATCCCCTCGTCGACAACATCAACAAGTTCTGTCAGGCGCCCTGACGGGCGCACCCCCCGGAGCGCTCGCCCTCCGACCGCCGCTCTAGGGGACGAAGCGATAGCCGACGCCGCGCACCGTCAGCAGGTGGCGCGGCGTCGTCGCGTTCTCTTCCAGCTTGTTGCGGAGCTGGAGGATGAAATTGTCGATGGTGCGCGGGGTCCCGTGGTGCGTCGGGCCCCAGACCTTGGCCTGGATCTGCTCCCTCGACAGGACCCTGCCGCCCGCCTCGGCGAGGCAGAGCAGCACGTCGAACTCGGTCGCCGTGAGCTCGATCAGCGCGTCGCCGCGGCGGACCTCGCGCGTCGCCGCGTTGATCACGATGTCGCCGGCGCGCAGCTGCGCCCCGTCGGCGCGCGCGATCGCGTCGCGCCGGAGCACGGCCTTCACGCGCGCGAGCAGCTCGGCCAGGCTGAACGGCTTCGTGATGTAGTCCTCGGCGCCGAGCTCGAGGCCCATCACCTTGTCCATCTCGGCGCCGCGCGCGGACAGCATGATCACCGGCAGGGTGCGCCGCTCGTTCCGGAGCATGCGGAGCAGCTCGAAGCCGTTCAGCCGGGGGAGCATGACGTCGATGATGATGAGATCGACGCCGCCGCCGCGGGCCAGCGCGAGCCCGCGCTCCCCGTCCTCGGCCACGAGGACGCGGTAGCCCTCGGCGGTCAGGTTCATCTCGAGACCCATCGCGATGCTGGGGTCGTCCTCCACGAGCAGGACGGTCCGCGCCGGTGTCTGAGGGGTTCGGGTCATGCTGAGGAGGTCCTCTAGCATGTTCATGTCCTGACCGGCGGCGGCCGCGCTACGGCGGCGCGCTCGCGTCGGCGCCGTGATCCGACGCGTCGTTGTGCGCCGCGGCGACCGCGGGCGCCGCGACCTGCGGGCGTCGCTCGGCGCTCGCCTTGGGCGCGCTCCGGAGCGGGAGCACGAGGGTGAACGTGCTGCCCTTCCCGGGCTCGCTGTCGACGAGGATCTTGCCGCCGTGCGCCCGGATGACATGCTTGACGATCGACAGCCCGAGCCCCGAGCCCTCCTGCTGCCGGGCCAGGAGATCGTCGACCCGGTAGAACTTCTCGAAGATCCGCTTGTGCTCCGCGCGGGCGATGCCCTTGCCGTTGTCGCGGACCGTGAGCAGCGCCGACCGCTTGAGGACGTGGGCGGAGACGCTGATCTTCCTCGGCTGGCCGCCGTACTTGTAGGCGTTCGACAGGAGGTTCACGATCGCGTCGACGAGCGCGCTGCGATCGCAGAGCACGGGCGGGAGGTTCGCGTCGATGGAGACGTCGAGGTCGACGCTGCGCTTCTCGCGGGTCGGCTCGAAGGCGTGGATCGCCTCGTCGGCGATCTCCCCGAGGTGGTGCTCCGAGAGCTCGTAGACGCGCCGGCCGCTCTCCATCCGCCCCCAGTCGAGCAGCCGATCGATGAGCTGCTGCAGGCGGGCGCTCTCCTTGGTGAGCGCCTCGATGCAGCGATCCTCGCTGATCGTGTCGCCGCGCCGGAGCGTGAGGGTCTCGGTGAACATCCGGATCGACGTGAGCGGGGTGCGCAGCTCGTGCGAGACCTTGGACACGAAATCGGCCTGGAGCTCGGACAGGTTGCGCTCGCGCCGGAGGAAGACCCACACGAGGATGACCCCGGTCGCGAGCGTCCCGCAGAACGTGAGGACGATGATCCCCATGATGAGGTTGTACTGGGCCTCGCCGAGGACGAGCAGGAGGAAGCCGACGCCCGACAGGAGCACCCCGGGGATGATCACCAGGTAGACGAGGAGCTGGATGATCCGCCGGTAGCCGAGCGTGGTGAGGTCGCGCCTCGGGGTCCGCATGCCGGCAGCTTAGTGGGGCCCCGCGCCGCCGGCGAGCCGCCGCGAGCGCCCGCGCGCGGCTACGCCTCGATCCGCTCCAGCACGAGCGCGGGCGCCTCGGCGGGCGCCGGGCCGAGCCGGAAGGCGGCGCGGACGCGATCGGCCGCGGCCCGCGCGTCGTCCGCCCGGCGCGCGTGGATGCGGGCGAGGGGCGCGCCGCGGTCCACGCGATCGCCGCGCACCGCGGCGAGCTCGATCCCCACGGCGGGGTCCACGCGCTGGTCGGCGCGCGTCCGCCCGGCGCCGAGCGCGACCGCCGACAGGCCGATCTCCAGCGGATCGACGGCGGCGACGTGCCCCTCGTCCTGCGCGGCGACCTCGACCACGACGGGGGCGCTGGGCAGCCGGCCGGCGTCCTGCACCACGGCCGGATCGCCCTTCTGCGCCGCGATCATCCGCGCGAGGACCTCGGCCGCCGCGCCGCTCGCGATGGCTGCCTCGAGCTTCACCCGCGCCTCGGCCGCGCTCGCCGCTGCGCCGCCGGCGATCAGCATCTCCTCGCCGAGGGCGAGCGTGCACGCGACGAGGTCGCCCGGCCCGCGGCCGTGCAGCACCTCGATGGCCTCGCGGGTCTCGATGGCGTTGCCGACGGTGCGCCCGAGCGGGGCGCTCATGTCGGTGAGCAGCGCGGAGACGCGCTTGCCGGCCGCGGTCCCGACGCGCACGAGCGCGGTCGCGAGGGCGCGGGCGTCGCCGAGGGTCTTCATGAACGCGCCGCGCCCGACCTTGACGTCGAGCACGAGCGCGTCGATGCCCTCCGCGAGCTTCTTCGAGAGGATGCTGGCGACGATGAGCGGGATCGACTCGACCGTGGCGGTCACGTCGCGCAGCGCGTAGATGCGCTTGTCCGCGGGCGCGATCCGCGCGGTCTGCCCGATCATGCACGTCCCCACCTCGCGGACGATGCGCGCGAACGCGTCGGCGTCGAGCGCGACGTCGAACCCCGGGATCGCCTCGAGCTTGTCGAGGGTGCCTCCGGTGTGGCCGAGGCCGCGGCCGGACACCATCGGGACGGGGACGCCGCAGGCGGCGACGAGGGGGGCGAGGCAGATCGAGACCTTGTCGCCGACGCCGCCGGTCGAGTGCTTGTCGACCTTCCGTCCGGGCACGCCGGACAGATCGAGGACGTCGCCCGAGTGGAGCATCGCGCGCGTGAGCGCGACGGTCTCGGCGTCGTCCATGCCGCGGAAGAAGATCGCCATGAGCAGCGCGGCCATCTGGTAATCGGCGAGCTCGCCGTCGCTGAGGGCGCGGATGATCCGCGCGATCTCGTCCTCGGACAGCCGCCCGCCGTCGCGCTTCTTCGCGACGAGCTCGACAAGGGTCTGCATCGGCGTCGAGCTTACCCGGGTTCGCCCCTATTTGTCCCTGGCGCGGGCCCCCCTATGGTCGGCGGGAGCGCGCGGACCGTCCCCGCAGGAGAGCGGACACGGCGCCGGTCACGGTCGCGCGGGAGAAGGGAGCCGCAAAGGGCCTCATGAACAGCCTCCTCTACGCCCGGGCCCAGATGGGCCTGTCGCTGGCATTTCACATGATCTTCGCCGCCGCCGGGGTGGCGCTGCCGCTGATCATGGTCATCGCGGACGCGCTCTGGCACCGGACGGGCGATCGAGACTACCTCGAGTTCTCGAAGCGCATGGCGAAGGGGACGGCGATCCTGTTCGCGGTGGGCGCCGTGTCGGGGACGGTGCTCTCGTTCGAGCTCGGGCTCCTGTGGCCGAGCTTCATGGGGACGTTCGGAGAGGTGATAGGGCTCCCGTTCTCGCTCGAGGGGTTCGCGTTCTTCACGGAGGCGATCTTCCTCGGCATCTACCTCTACGGGCGCGGCAAGCTCTCGCCGAGGCTGCACCTGCTCTCGGGCGCGCTGGTCGCGCTGAGCGGCGCGCTGTCCGCGTTCTTCGTGATCCTTGTGAACGCGTGCATGAACGACCCTGCCGGGTTCACGATGGTCGACGGGCGCCCGGCGAACATCGACCCGGTCGCGGCGATGTTCAGCCCGCCGTGGAAGCACGAGACGCTGCACGGCATCCTCGCGTGTTATCAGGCGACGGCGTTCGTGATGACGGGGATCCACGCGCTGGTGCTCCTGCGGCACCCGTCGAGCCCGCTGTTCCGCAAGGCGTTCGCGGTGACGCTCGCGGTCGCCGGGGTGACGGCGCTGGCGCAGCCGCTCGTCGGTCACTACGCGGCGGTGGAGGTCGGGAGGGGGCAGCCCGCCAAGCTCGCGGCGATGGAGGCGCACTTCGAGACCTCGGCCCGCGCGCCGCTCCTCGTCGGCGGCCTGCCCGACGTGGAGCGGGGCGAGGTCGACTACGCGATCGAGATCCCGGCGGGGCTCTCGGTGTTCCTGCACGCGGATCCTGACGCGGTGGTGCCCGGGCTGGATGCGGTCCCCCGGGACGAGTGGCCGCCGGTCACGGCGACGCACCTCTCGTTTCAGGTGATGGTGGGCGCGGGCTCCGCGATGGCGCTGCTGGCGGTGGTCGGGGCGGTGCTCGCGTGGCGCCGCAGGGGGATCCCGGATCAGCGCCCGTTTCTGTGGGCGGCGATCCTGGCGAGCCCGCTCGGCATCGTGGCGATGGAGGCGGGCTGGCTGGTGACGGAGCTCGGTCGCCAGCCGTGGATCGTGCGGGGCGCGATGCGCACGCGCGACGCGGTGACCCCGTTCCCGCACCTCGCGGCGCCTTTCTGGACGTTCACGGCGCTCTATGTCTTTCTCGGCGTGGTGGTGGTCTACCTGCTCGTGCGCCAGCTCCGCGCGGCGCCGCTCGGGGTGACGGGAGGCGGCGGCGCGCCGCTCGAGGGGACGGGCGGCGGCGCGCCGCGCGCGTCCGGGGGAGGCGAGGCCGATGCGCACTGAGTGGTTCATCGGCGGGGTGATGATGGCGGCGCTCGTGCTGTACGCGCTGCTCGGGGGCGCCGATTTCGGCGGCGGCGTGTGGGATCTGCTCGCCTCCGGCCCGCGGAAGCGGGAGCAGCGCGCCCTCATCGAGCGGGTCATCGGCCCGATCTGGGAGGCCAACCACGTGTGGCTCATCCTGGTCGTGGTGCTGCTCTTCACCGCGTTTCCTCCCGCGTTCGCGGCGATCTCGATCGCGCTGCACGTCCCCCTCACGCTGTTCCTCGTTGGCGTCGTGTTTCGCGGCTCGGCGTTCAGCTTCCGCAGCTACGACTCCCGGGGCGATCGGCGGCAGAAGCGCTGGGGGTTCGTCTTCTCGCTCGCGAGCGTGATCGCGCCTGTGCTGCTCGGCATGATCGTCGGCGCGGTGGCGTCCGGGCGGATCCGGGTGGTGTCGGGGGTGGTGACGAGCGGCTTCTTCGCGCCGTGGCTCTCGCTGTTTCCGTTCGTGGTGGGGCTGTTCGCGCTGGCGCTGTTCGCGTTCCTGGCGGCGGTGTACCTGACGAACGAGGCGAAGGAGCCTGCGCTGGTCGACGATTTCCGGCGGCGCGCGCTCGCCGCGGGCTGCGTTGTGGCGGCGCTCGCGCTGGCGTCGTTCGCGGCGTCGTTCCAGGGCGCGCCGCTCATTCGAGAGGGGCTGACCGATCATCCGATCACGTGGCCGCTCCACGTCACGACGGGCCTCGCGGCCACCGCGGCGCTCTTCGCGTTGTGGACCCGCCGTTTCCGTCTGGCGCGCTTCGCGGCGGCGGCGCAGGTCACGCTGATCCTGCTCGGCTGGGCGGCCTCGCAGTACCCGTTCCTGGTGGTGCCGGACGTGACGCTCGAGGGCGCGGCGGCGAACCCGAGGACGTTGCGATTGCTTGTCTGGGTGCTCGGCGTCGGATCCGTGCTGCTGTTCCCATCGCTGTACGTGCTCTTCCGCGTCTTCGGCAGCGGCCGGGCGGGGGCTGCGTCGGACGGCGACGACGACCATTGAGCGGGAGTGGGGCCGACGTACGTGGAAGTCGCGGTGGCCAAATCTGATGCACCACCTCGACCTACCCGCAGGAGAGGCGTGAGGACGGCTGGCTGAACAGCGGCTCTGTGTCCGTCCGGGCGCCAGGGGCCGATGGCGCGATGCCGGTCGCCCATTGCATTCCTGGGACCTGCAACCCGCTCTCGCTGCGCCCCCGAAAAAATGCGAACGCTTTCGCGGGCCTCCCCACGGCGGTCGAACCGTGTTACGCTCGAAGGCGCGAAGTTTCAGGATGCTTGTGGGGGAAGGAGCCCTGTAGAGATGGCGAACATGGCTAGATACCGTCGACACGCGATTGTGGGGTTACTTGCAGCGACAGCCGGTGTGACGGGCTCGTTCGCCGCGTGCACGGACTCGTACCGTCATGGGCTCACCGGCTCCGGCTCGGGCCCCACCGGGACCGGCGGCAGCAGCGGCGGCACCGGCGGCGCGGGCGGGGAGGCGGGGAGCACGGGGACGTTCGGGGAGGGGGGGCGGTGCGATCCGATCTGCTCCAACGATCTGAAGAAGATCCTCAGCTGCAATGGGGTGACGCTGGCGACTTGCAAGCCGGAGGAGGGGTGTGTCAACGCCGAGTGCGTGCCCAACCCGTGCGAGGCGGCGGAGCAGTCGAAGAGCTCGTACGGGTGCGACTTCTGGGCGGTGAAGACCGCGCAGCGGGCGGAGGCGAAGGGAGCCTGCTTCGCGGCGGTTATCGCCAATACGTGGGAAAAGGAGGTAAAGCTTACGGTGCAACGAAACGGCGAGACCTTGCCCGTTGAGGACTTTGCCTTCATCCCACAGGGGCAAGGGAGCCAGATCGTATACCAGCCATACAATCCTGATGTGGGGCTTGGCGTTGGCGAGGTCGCTGTCTTGTTCTTGTCACGCAGTAGCGGCGGTCTGCTGGATTGCCCAAAAGAACCTGCGATGAGGGCTGAGACTGGCGTCGCCGGTACAGGGCGCGGTTCGGGTTTCCATATAACCACGGATTACCCCGCGGTTGCGTACCAGATCGCCCCCTATGGTGGAGGCCCGACCAGCTACACTTCGGCGACCCTGCTGTTGCCCACGAGCTCGTGGGATACGAACTATGTTGCCGTTAATGCCTATCCGGTGTCTCCTTTGAATACGGAGGGGCTGCCGTCATTGGAGATCGTGGCCCGCGAAGACAATACATCGGTTACCATCCTTCCCAGGGAAGATATCAAAGGTGCAGGGCCCGTCGATAATCCAGTGGTCGCTCCGGCTACGAAGGGAATGCCAGTAACATATACGCTGAACAAGGGCGAGTTTTTGCAGATTTCTCAGGATGCTGAGCTTACAGGCAGCCCCATTTCGTCGGATAAGCCCGTTGGTGTGTTTGGGGCCTCTTCCTGTATGAATGTTCCGCTTGAAGTCGCGGACTGCGATTCGGCGCATCAGCAGATTGCGCCAGTACGAGCGACAGGAAGCGAGTATGTGGCGGTGCGTTATCAGGGGCGGGAGGAGGGCGTCGAAGAAGCGCCTCCGTGGCGCCTGGTCGGCATGGTCGACGGTACAGAGTTGAACTGGGAGCCATCGAAGCCAGAGGGGGCTCCTGACACGCTTAAACTCGGTGACGTTGTCGAATTCAGCGCAGCCGGTCCCTTCGTTGTGCGGAGTCAGAACGGCGAGCATCCGTTCTACTTTGGTGGTTACATGACTGGAGGCGAGAACTTTCAGCGGGTGGGTGATCCGGAATGGGTCAATGTTATTCCTCCGTCTCAGTTCTTGGATTATTATGTTCTGTTTACGGACCCCTCATACCCGCAGACCAGCTTGAATGTTGTGCGTACCAAGTCGAAGCGTGATGGCAAGTTCGCAGATGTGACCCTGGACTGCATGGGGAAGCTCTCCGGATGGGAGCCGATTGGAGACTACGAGTATACACGTGTTCAGCTGGTGAGCGGGAATTTTGAGGGCTCCGGCGACTGCATCAACGGGCGCCACGTGATGTCGAGCGAGCTTCCATTTGGCGTCACTGTCTGGGGATGGGGCGCCATTTCAGGTTCTCTCGAGGTCTCATATGCATACCCGGCAGGCGCGGGATTCCAGCCAATTAACCAGATCACGATTCCTGTAGATCCCCTGTGATGCGGAAGATGTGCGGTATGCCGCAGCAGTCAGCGGATGCGCGGGTTTTGTAGTGCGCTTTGCTGGGCGGCCTCGGGGGTTTGAAAGATACACCCGCTGCTCCTCACCGCCGGCGACGGCGTAGTTCCACTCGGCCTCGGTGGGCAGGTAGCCCCCGTCCCATGCGCAGAATGCGAAGGCCTCGTACCACGTGATGCAATGCGTCGGCCGGTGTTCGTTGGGGCCCCGCTCGGCGGTCCGTGTCGGGTAGTACTGGCATTCTAGCTGTGCTTTGAGCTGCTCGGTGTTTGCTGTGAGCGAGGATGTCCAATCGAATTGCCACCCGCTATCGGTCACACCTGGGCGCTCCCCGGCTCCGAGCGCCGGGGGATCCCTCCGCGTCCCTTTCAGCGCCTCCACGAACGCACGAAATCGTCCTACCGTGACCTCGTATCTGTCGAGCCTGAAGTCGCTGACGGTCGCTGGATAGCTCTCATCGTTGCTCCGGTAGAACGTGCCTCCCGGCACGACGTCAGCGGCGCAGCAATCCGCGTCTCCGTCGGGCCCGCAGCTCACTCCCGTGCCAGGCGCGTCGCCGCCCTGGCAGCTCGTCGGGACGCACACGCCGTCGCGGCGCCCCGGGAAGGGCGGCGCGCACGGCGCCTCCTCGACCCACGCGCCCCCTTCGCATCTCCGTGGCTTGCCGCCTGCGCACCAGCGCTCCCCCTCGGTGCATGGGACACATCGGCCCTTTGCACAGACTGGCGCCTCTCCACTGCAAGGCCGCTGGGGAACCCACTCCCCATCTGCGCACTGCCTGGGCGTATCGCCGACACAGTCGCGCTTGCCGTGCTCGCAACCTCCTGCGCCGGAGCTCGAGTCGCTGTCGCCGCCGGCTCCGCCTCCCCAGCACTCGCCCGCGGAGCGTCCTTGAAGTCGTCGAGCCCGAGCACCAGGCCGCAGCTCGTCATCCCGGCCGCAATCGCCAGCGGAGCCATCCGCGCGCCCGCGCCGTGGCCCGTGCGCCGCCTTTTCATTGTCGACATGCGGCCCAAGCTACACAGCGTGCCGAGGTCGCGGAAGGACCGCGCGCCAGCCCGCCGCTCCGACCCGCGCGCCCCGGACACAGCCGCCCGCTTCCGCGGCGGTCCTCGCACCTCCTGGTTCGACCCAGGAGACATCCTCCCCCGGCCCGAGTAGGCTCCCGCCCGGACGCCGGCCCGCATGCGGCGGAACGCCCGCGTCAACCTCGTTTTTCGAGCGTTGCTTGGAGGACAGCTCACCGTGATGGATCGACGAAACCTGCCGGGCCGTGCGCCGCGACGCCCGTCGCGCCTTCGCTGCGCGCTGACCGCAGCGGCCCTGGCCGCACCGGCCCTCGCCGCGCTGGCGCCCTCCGCCGCCCGCGCGCAGGACCGGACCTTCTACCTCGATCGCCTCAGGATGGCCGGCGCCCCCGACGACGGGATCGGCGTCTGGCGCCCGCACATGGGGGAACGGACGCGCTTCTTCGGGCAGCTCGGGCTGGGGATGTCGGTCCACCCGCTCCGCGACGACAACTACGTTGACAACCTCGCCATCGAGGAGCGGGTCGAGGGCGACGGACCCGTCACCTCCCAGCTCATCACCTACCTGAACGCGGGCGTCGAGATCCTCGGCCGCGGCGCCCTCCAGGTCTCGTTCCCCATCGTCCTGTTCCAGGACGGCAACCAGACCTACCACCGCGAGCTCGGCCTCAACCAGAGCGTCGACCTGAAGACCGCCACCCCCATGGACCTCCGGGTCGACGCGCGCTTCGTCGCCCTGGAGCTCGACGAGCGCCGCTTCCGGCTCGGCCTCACCGGGGCGGTCTTCGTGCCCATCGGCAACACGTACTCGTTCGCAGGCGACCGGGGCGTGAGCAGCTCGTTCGGCCTCGGCGCCGAGTACGACTTCAAGGATTTCTTCGTCACCCTGAACACCGGCGTCGCCATCCGGCCGCGCGTGGCGCTCAACGAGCTCGTCGTGGGCAGCGAGCTCACGTACGGCGTCGGCGGCTACGTCCCGCTCGTCGACGGCAAGCTCCGCCTCGGGGCCGAGATCTTCGGCTCGTTCGGCCTCCTCAAGGAGACCGCGGGCGAGCTCGATGCCTCGCCCATCGAGTGGCAGCTCAACAGCAAGATGTTCCTCACCAAGGACAAGGCGGTCTACGTCGGCGCGGGCGTCGGCACCCGCATGAGCGGCGGCTACGCGCCCGATTTCCGGGGGGTCGCCCTCGTCGGCGGCTCGTTCGGCATCGCCGACTCCGACGCGCGCTCGCCGGGCTTCAACTACGTGATCACGGCGGAGAAGGACACCGACGGCGACGGCTACCCCGACGTCATCGACCTCTGCCCGGAGGACCCCGAGGACGGCAAGCAGCCCAAGCCGAGCGACGGATGTCCGGACATGCCCGACCGCGACGGCGACGGCATCCCCGACGTCGTCGACAAGTGCCCGGACGACCCCGAGGACAAGGACGGCATCGACGATCGCGACGGCTGCCCCGAGGAGGACGCGGATCAGGACGGCATCCCCGACGCGCAGGACAAATGCCCGAAGGAGCCGGGGCAGGTCGTCGTCGAAGACCCGGAGAAGAACGGCTGCCCGTTCTACATCCGCAGGATCACGGGCTCCGCCGAGATCGAGATCATGAAGCAGGTCGAGTTCGAGTTCGACAGCTCCAGGATCCTCCCGCAGAGCTATCCGATCCTCGACGAGGTCGTGCGCCTGCTCAAGGCGAACCCCGAGATCAAGCTGCTCAGCATCGAGGGGCACACCGACAACCAGGGCACCATCGACTACAACGACCGGCTCGCGCACAACCGCGCCATCGCGGTCAGGGTCTACCTGATCAACAAGGGCGTTCAGTCGGAGCGGCTCACCTCCGTCGGCTATGGCTCCCGCCGGCCGCTCCTGTCCAACGACACGCCGGAAGGCCGGCAGCGCAACCGGCGCGTCGAGTTCCATATCAAGTCGCAGACGATCGAGGGCCGGTAAGCTCCAGCCGGAGCGGCTGGCCGATCCTCCCCCCGGGATCAAGCGACGTTTGCGTGCACGTGCCCCGGCATGGGCACGCAAACGTCATCTCCTGAGAGCCGGCCGGGTTCGGCCCGGCCACGCGGGCGCGTCCCACGCAGGCGCGCTCCCGGGGATCGGCGTTCAGTCGTCGCGGTGCGCGAGCGCCGGGCGACGATGGTCGCATTTGCCGGGGATCGGAAAGCCGCAGACCGCCTCTTCCGTCAGGCAAACCTGCTCCGCGGGACACTGCTCCGGATCGAGGACGCCGGGATCGCAGGGACGAGAGCAGAAATCGGGCCTCGCCAGCGGGGCGTCGTAGCGGCCGTTGCCGTCGACATCGATGGTGATCGGGTTGGTGATCGCGTAGGGCGGGACCGGCGACCAGTCGGGCACCGTCGGCGTGAGCGCGAACAGGGCGCTGAGCGCGGGGATCCGGCCGAACGCGTCGCCGGCCAGCCGGGAGAGCTGGATCTCACCGAAGGGGACGTCCAGGGAGACAGGGCTCATGAGGTTCCTGTCCTCGAGCCCCATGGCGATGATCACCACCCAGGAGTCGCGATCCGGCGCCGTGAAGGTGACCTTGCCGCGCACGTCCACGATCGCGCTCGGCGGCATGGCCGGCTCCAGCAAGCGGACCATCCCGCCGTTCAGGTAGATCTCCACCCGATCGACGCCGAACCAGCTCGCCGTCTGGACATCGAACAGGAGCTCGAGCGACTCGCCCGCGCTCGCCGCCGCCACCTCGCCGTAGGTCTTGCCGCGGATCGTCGCGCGGATGAAGGGGCCGTACGTCGCGAAGGCGTGCGCGCCCCGCAGGCTCTCGACCGCGGCCGGCATCTCGAGGGCGGCTGGGGAGTCGGTCGCGCTCCGGAAATAGGTCCGCGGGAAGCCCGGCTCCTTCGACCCGTCGTGGCTGTCGCTGCTGGCGATCTGCGCCGGGGCGAAGCCCCGCTCGAGGTAGCGGAAGTAGTCGTCCACCTGGCCCGCGCGGTACGTGCACGGCGCGTCGCGCGCGTCCTCGGGGACCGGATCGCCGCCGAGCGCCGCGGGCCCGCAGAGCTCCTGGCTGTCGGAGGTCGTTCCGGAGAAGCCCCAGTCGTTCGCCTGCTCGTCAGGCGTCCGGGCGAGGATGCGCTTCATCAGCGCCCACGCGAGCTCGGTGCGGGCGCGGCGCTTGCAATCGGAGACAGCAAGAGCGACGGCAGCCGCGCCTGCGCGGGGGGCGCCGCCCGGCGCGGACGTCGCCGCGCACGGCGCGCGCAGCCAGCCCGCCTCCTCGGGGCACGCGGCCTCGATCTCGGCGGCGCTCCCGGCGGCGTTCAGCCGCGCGAGGCAGCGGTTCCAGTCGACGACCTCGGCCACGCTCGGCGTGCGCACCAGATCGAACCGCTTGCCGTTGATGATTTCCATCGCGTCGAACGCGCAGCTCGCGGTCCGGAAGACGGGGTTGTTCTCCTCGAGGAACGTCGGCGTCCGGCCCATCGTGTAGGTGTCGACGCCGAGCTGGTCGATGTAGCCGAAGAAGCCGTCGCGCGGGTGCGCGACGATCGTCAGCGGCGCCACGGTGCCGTCGCCGGAGGCCCGGAGGGCGTCGAGGATCGCCCCGCCGGGCTCGCACGTCCAGTCGTGCGCTCCGTGGCCCGGGACGTCGAGCTCGTCGTACCCGAGCGGGAACCCGATGAAGTGCCCCTGCTCCAGCGTGGTGATCTCCGCCCCGATCGCCGTGGCGAGGTGAGGCGCGAGCCCGAGCGCGCGCGCTGTCGGCTGGTAGTCCGTCTCGACGTCGTGGTCGGTCGACACCGCGAGCTCCACGCCCTCGGCCGCCACCGCGGCCACCCGCCGCGGCAGCGCCATGCCGCTGTCGAAGCTCGGCTCGGAGTGGAGGTGCATGTCGGCCGACATCCACCCGCTCGTGTCGACCTCGCGCACGAGCGTGGCGTCGAGCTGCAACGTGCGGCCCGGCGCGAGCGTGACGTCGCGCTCGACGTAGATGCCGTACTCGATGCCGCGCGACACCGTGATCTGGTATCGCCCCGGCTCGATCTCGACCTCTCCCTCGCCGGTGGCCGTGATCTCGACGGCCCGGTTGCCGTTCCCGAGCCGGCCGTCGCCGAGGTAGACCCTGCGCCGGCCGTCGCCCGGGAGCCTACGCCCCGCCTCGTCGAGCGAGGCGAAGGCGAGCTTGGCCGGCACCCGCTGGCCCGCCTCGTCCGCGACCCGGTAACGCACCCTCGCCGGCGCGGGGAGGCGCGGCGACACCACGGCCTCCTGTCCGGCCCGCAGGCTCACCCGGAGGGGCGCCGACGTCGCCGTCCCCGCAGCGTTCCTCGCCACGAGCAGGTAGCTGCCGGGCGGCAAGGCGCCGCGGAAATCGCCGTCCTCGGACGGGTCGAGGCCGAGATCCGCGTCGATCTCGTCGACGAGGCCCACGTCGCCGCGCGCCTCCCGGTTGGCCGCCACGAGCTCGTCCAGCGAGGCGAAGGGCCGCGCGGGATCGGGATCGGCGAAGACGAACACCCGGGCGTTCGGCGCGGCCTCGAGGGTGTCCTCCCACAGCACGTGGCCGCTGACCGCGCCGGTCGCGGTCCCGCGGAGCCGGTGCATCACGCCCGTCACGCTCGAGACGTCGCCGTCGCCCACGGCCAGGTAGCGCTCGTAGCTGAACGCGCGGTGGGCGTCGCACGCCGCGTCGTCCTCCTCGCTGAACAGGCACGAACGGCTGGCGGACACGAACGCCGTCGCCGCGCTGGCGAAGAGGGGCACGTTGACCACCGATGGCGCCGTGCCCTCCGCTGCCTTCGTGAAGTAGCCGTAGCTGACGTCGCCGCCCGCCGCGGCCACGAAATCGAAGGTGAGCGGCGCCTGGAAGGAGTTCCGCCCCGCGTTCCACGCGTCCTGGACCGCCGTGTCCTCGTCGAAGCCCGCGCCGGGCGCGAAGACGTCGTTCTGGTTGCCGAAGAACACGAAGTCTCCGGCGACGATGCCGGCGCGGCGCGACGACGCCTCCTGCGCGGCCTCCGGCGGATCGCCGAGGACGCCGCCGAACACCGAGACCGGGGCCGTGGCGTTGTCCAGCGGCAGGACGTCGCTGCAGGCGCAGGTCAGGCAGCCGCCCGGGTCCTGCCGATACCCGTTCGGGCACGGCTCGCAGCTCCTCTGGGGCTCGCAGCCGGGCGGCGGCCTGTCGTCGAGCAGGAGGACCGTGCGCACCGTCACGAACCGATCGCCCGGGTGAAGGAGGTAGTCTGTCCGGAAGCGGATCCTGGAGCGGACGTCGGGGAAGAAGAGGCCGAGCAGATCCTCCTGCGCCCGGAGCAGGCCTATCGCCTCGAACAGGAACTCGCCGTCTCCCTCGACGCGGATCCCGGCCTCCGCGCCGTCGGAGCCGTCCGCGAGCACGGAGACGTCGGTCGCCGTCGGGTCCGGCACGATGAGGTTGGCGAGCGAGAACATCTCCGCGAACCGGTCCCGCCCCTGTCCGCCCTCCTCGCCGATCCGGCCGCGCCGCCGGTCGACGTCGACGATGGCCCCGCCGAAGATCCCCGGCCCGGGCGAGTCCCGCCCGCCCAGGATCGCCACGCGGATCTGGTCGTTCTCGAGGAGGAAGTCGCCGATGTCCGCCATCGCCACAGGGCCGCCGACGAGCTCGGCGCGCTGCTCTATCCGCTTGGCGCGGAGCAGCCGATCGCCCCCGCAGCTCGGCAGCGCGGGGGCGGCGAGCGCGGCGGCGGCGAGCGGGACGAGCGCTACCCGGGTGAGCCAGCGGTGGGTTGGTCGCACAGCGATCTCTCCTACAGCGAGAGCTGGAGTTGCAGGAGGAGCACGTCGTTCGAGAGCGACAGCCCGCCGAGCTCCTCCCGGTGCGTGACCTCGATCTGCGCCTTCACCAGATCGTCGACCGCGTGGTAGCTCGCGCCGCCGGTGAGCACGAGGTTGTCCCCTTCATCGTCGATATCCAGGTTGGGGTCGATCCACTCCACGCGACCCGAGACACCGAGCTTCCGGGCGATGAGCATGTAGCCTGCCTCGAAGACGAGCGCGAGCGACGAGACCGAGGTGATCTGCGCGATCGGCTGGGTGGGCACCGCCTTGGGGCTCGCCCCGGTCCAGAGCACCTCGCCGAGCGCGTGGAGCCCCGCGGCGTGCACCAGGACATCGGCGCTCGCGCCATAGAGCGTGCGCGCGCCGCCGTCGCTGAAGAAGCCGTCGGCGCCGACCCCGAGGCGGAAGGGCGAGCGGGCGACGTCCTGGAGCGTACGGCCGAGCGGGCCCCGCGGCTCGGTGGCGACCCGGCCGACGACGGCGATCCCCTCGAAGCGGTTGCCGAGGGGAGCGAGGCTCTCGGAGGGACCTGCGTAGAACTGATCCGATCGCTGGAAGGCGTTGTAGACGCCCGCGTGACAGCTGAAGGCGCGGTCCTGGAAATGCCCTTCGGCCTGGATCCCGACCTGCGTGAACGGGGCGATCGCGCGGACGGCGAGCGGCCGCTCGGCGAGGGCGCCATCGCCGGCGCCGGTCATCGCCGAGCGAGAGAAGGGCACCGTGCGCGCGCCCGCGATCACCTCGAGCGCGCGCGCCGCCGTGACGCCGGCCCACGCCTCGTGGATGCGCGCCGTCCCCGCGTCGTCCCCGGCGAGCTCCGTGGAGATGGCGAACCGCACGAGCCCCGCGACGTCGCCGCGCAGCCCGGCGCGGACCCGGCGCAGGCGGAAGCCGGGCTGCTCGGCGCTGTCGCCGGCCTGGCCCAGGGCGTCGTCGCCCACGTAGGGCGCGGCTTGCAGCGCGAGCAGCGCGATCGGCGCGATCTCCAGCGGCCCGAGCGCGACCCGCACCTGCTCTCGGAAGCCCGGCGGCAAGAGGTCGCCGCGGTCGCCGCTCGCGGGCGCCGGCGACACGGGCGCGGGCGCGTCGCGCGGCTGCAGCTCCCGCGCCTGCGCGTTCGCTCGATCGGCCTGCGCCGCTGCGCCTTCCGGCTCGCCGGCCGCCCCGACCCCTTCTGTCTGCGCGTCGCCGGGGCTCGCGACCGCGGCGGCGGGCTCCTCTGCCGCGGGCTCGGGCTCCTGCGCGCGCGGCGTGGCGGCGGCGAGCAGGACTGCGGCGCCGCCTGCGACGCGAGCGAGGTGCCTCATGGATTCGGGTCTCCTGGAGGGCTGCCTGGAGCGCCCCTGCCGCTCCGGCTGGCCAGTGGTCGTCACCTCGTGCCGTGTCCACCCGGCGAGGTGCCCGGGAAACTAGAGGAAGACACGCGGCGCTGCAATCCGCGCGGCGCCCTGTGCTAACGCTCGCGGCCTACCCGCTCCTCGCGCAGCAGCGGAGGGAAGGGGAGCGCCACACTTCTCATGGAAATGCCCGGTTCGAGCCCGTCCGACAGTGATCCCACGCCCCGGGCCGGCGCGTCCGTCGCCCCGCCGCCTCGACCTCCTGGCGCGGAGGCGCCTCCCGCGGTCGAGAGCGGGAATCGCTGGCCCTGCGACAGGGCGTTCGTCGCGACGTTCGTGCTCCTCGCCGTCGCAGCCATCGTGCCGATATGGCGGGTGCGGTTCCTGCCGCTGCTCGATCTGCCGAACCACCTCGCGGCCGTCCATATCTGGCACAGCTTCGACGAGCCGTGGACGCGCTTCAGGGACTTCTACGAGCTCAGCCTCCGTCCGGCCCCCTACGGCGCCTATCACATCCTGACGCACGTGATCGCCTATGGCGTCGGCCTCGAGAACGCGAATCGCGTCGTGCTCTCCGGTTATGTGCTCGCCATCCCCGCGGCGGCGCTCGGCTGGGCGCGCCGGACGCGGCGCAGCCCCTGGCTCTCGGTCCTCACCTTCCCGCTGGCCTTCACCCTCTCCTGGGCGTGCGGCTTCCTGCCGTTCCTCGTCGGCGTCGCGCTGCTGCTCGCCGGCGTGCTCGCGCTCGACGTCTACCTCGATCGGCCGAGCCCCTTGCGCGGGGCCGCCGTCGCGCTGCTCAGCGTCGGCTGCGGCCTCAGCCATCCGCTCATCCTCTTCGGCTATTACGTCTGCGTCGCCGTGCTGATGATCTGCCACCTGCCCCGGTGGTCGCGGATCGCCGTCGCGCTGCCGCTCTTCGCGCCCGCCGTCGCGCTCGTCCTGTGGCAGCTCGTCGCCTTCAAGAGCCCCATGGTCGATCTGCGGAGCGGCCCGCGGTTCCAGGGCGTCTGGGTGCCATGGCACGAGATGCTCCGATCGTTCCCGGAGTACACGCTCGACTCGGTATCGGGCGATCTCGACACCCGGCTCTTCTGGGTGCTCCTCGCGGTGGCGTCGCTGCTGGGCCTCTCTGGCGTCGCGCGCGTCGCCCGGCGCTTCCTCCCTGGCCGCAGCCTTCCCGCGCGCGAGCCAGCTGCGCCTGCCGGCTCGCTCCTCGACCGGCTGCATCGCCATCGCTCTCTCGCCCTCTGCGCTGCGATGGCGATCTGCTATTTTCTCGTGCCGCTGCACCTGGCTCGCCCCTTCGACTGGTGGTTCGTGAGCGGGCGCTTCTCGCCGTTCATCTGCTTCTTCGGCTTCCTGGCCATCACCGCGCCGCTCCAGGGCCGCTCGCGCCTCCTGATGGCCCCCGCCGTGGTGGCCGCGCTCGTGCTGCCGCTCCACCTCTCGGAGAAATATGCGCGCTTCGACGAGCGGGTCGCGCCGTTCGCCCGGATGGTGGAGCGGATCCCGCCGGGCGCCGAGGTCCTCTTCGTGACGCTGCCTCCGCGGACCGATGAATCGCTGATCATCGAGGGCACGAACCACTTCTCCTCGTGGGTGCAGATCATGCACGGGGGCTTCAGCGCGGACGGCTGGCACAACGTGGGTTTCCCCTTCACGCTGAAGCGTCGCCTCCCCGCGCCGCCGTCGAACCGCGGTGAGTGGTTCAGGCCGGATGTCCATGGCGTCGCGTACGATTACGTGATCCTCCGGAACGAGCGGCCGGATAAGCCGCTGTTCACCGCGGCGCACCCCTCGTTTCGCCGGATCGAGCGCGATGGCGCCTTCACGCTCTACGAGCACACGCGTTGAGCGACGCCACCGACCGGGTAGTCTACGATCCTCGCGGTCGGCCACCCGTCGGGTGCGTCGCGCCGAGGAGGGGAGCCGCTTGCCGATGCCGATCAGAACCCGCGCAGTCCGTCGCCGCCCGCTGGCCTGGAGCGGAGGGCTCGCCGCCGTGGTCGGGCTCGCGCTGGCGTCCGGCGTGGCGCCGTCCTGCGCCGGCGCGGCAGGCCCCGACATCCCGCGGGGTGATGGAGGCGAGGGCGCTTCCGGCTGTCCGGCCGACTGCGCCGCGGACCCGAGCGCCCCGCTGTGCGACCCGGAGACGGGCGACTGCGTGGCCTGTCTGCCTGGCCCTCTGGCGTGCCCGCCCGGTCAGTACTGCGATCCCGAGGCGAAGCGCTGTCTTCCGGGCTGTGAAGCCGAGTCCGACTGCGCAGCTCCGCTCACCTGCGATCCCGCGAAGCACGCCTGTGTTGCCTGTCTCGTCGACGGCGACTGTCCCCTGGGCGCGCTGTGCACCGGAGAGGGCGAGTGCGTTCAGGGCTGCTCGGCGGCGCACCCGTGTGAGAGCGGCGCGGCGTGCTGCGATGGTGTCTGTCGGGATCTCCAGACGGACGCGCTGAGCTGCGGCGCCTGCGGTCGCGCCTGTCCGGAGCTCTCGCACGCCGGGATCGCCTGCGTCTCGGGCGCGTGCGCGCTCACCGCCTGCGAGGACGGGTTCCTCGACTGCAACCACGACCCGGCGGACGGGTGCGAGCACGACGAAGCAGAGCGCGGGCCCTGCTCGTGCGCGCCGGGCGACACGAGGGTGTGTTACGAGGGATCGCCGGGCACCGAGGGGGTCGCTCCCTGCGCCCCCGGGGTCTCCACCTGCAGGTCGAGCGGCCTCTCGTGGGGGCCATGCCTCCACCAGGTGCTGCCGGCGCTCGACGTGTGCGCCGACGATGTCGACAACGACTGCGACGGCACCGTCGACAACCCACCCGATCAGGACGGCGACGGGTGGACGATCTGCGATGGCGATTGCTGCGACTCGCCTTCGGACGGGTGCGGCACCCCGGCCCTCGTGAACCGCGGCGCGTTCGAGGTGGCGGGCAACGGGATCGACGACGACTGCGACGGCGTGGCAGACAACATCGCGCCTTGCGACGCCGGGCTCACGAGCGACTCGCCGACCGCGCTCGACTATGCCAAGGCGATCGACCTCTGCGTCACCACGACGGCGAGCCCGCCGTCGCGCTCGCAGCGCACGTGGGGGGTCCTCTCCGCGAGCTTCCACCGCGCCGACGGCGCAAGCGCGCCGGCCGCGGCCCAGCGGTCGATCCGCCAGGGCTTCGGCTCCGGCATCACGCCGCTCCAGGGCGCGCGGCTCGCGGTGCTCTCGACCGGCGTCGCCGCGGCCGAGGACGCGCCGAACAACACGAGGCCGAGCTTCGCCCCGTTCCAGGGCGGCCAGGACATGGGGACGTCGAGCAGGGTGCCCGCGGACTGGCTCGACGCGAACGGCGACAACCTCCCGAACGCGCCCGGGTGCCCTGACCCGCAGGGCGGCGCGATTGCCCACGATCCCGTGATGCTGAAGCTGCGCGTCCGCGTGCCGACGAACGCGAGCGCGTTCAGCGTCTCGACGTTCTTCCTCTCGTCCGAGTATCCGGAGTGGGTGTGCAGCCGGTTCAACGACTTCTTTCTGGCGCTCCTCGACTCGACGTTCGAGCCCTTTCCAGGCGAGGTGGCGAATCCTGCGGACGGGAACCTGGCCTTCTATGACCCGCCGCCCGCCGGGGCGCCGGTCTACCCGCTGGGCACGAACCTCGCGTTCGGCGGCACCGGGCTCTTCACCCAGTGCGTGAACGGGCCGACCGGGTGCGGCGGCGGCGCCACCCCCGGCACGACGACCACCTGCACGAGCATCACCCAGCTCCGCGGGACGGGGTTCGATGCCACGAGGCCGCCCGCCCAGTTCGAAGGTGAGCCCGGCTGGTGCGGATCGAGCGAGCGCGCGGGCGGCGGGACCGGATGGCTGGTCATGAACGGCAATGTCACCCCGGGTGAGATCATGGAGCTGCGCTTCGTACTTTGGGACACCGGCGATCCCTGGAACGATTCCGTGGCCCTCCTCGACAACTTCCAGTGGTCGCCGTTTGCCTCGACGCCCGGCACGCGCGACTGAAGCGCCGCGCAGCGCGCCCTGACCGAGGCGCGCGACCGCAGCGGACGGACGGCGACCCGATTACACTGCGCGGCGCACAGAGGACCGCGGCACGCATCCCGCGGCCTCGCGCTCGTCAGGAGCGCTTCCGTTCATCACCCAAGGAGACTGCATGAGGAGAACGATCACGCCGCTCGCGCTGTTGCTCGCGAGCCTGTCTTTCGCCACGCTCGGCTGCGATAGCAAGGGGAGCGACGCGACGGCCCCCGGAGCGGTGGCCGAGGGCAAGCCGACCGAGAGCGCCGCGCCTGCGGCGACGACGGCCGCGCCGGTGGCGACGGCGGCCGTGCCGGCCGCGGCGACCGCCGAGCCGACGGCCGCTGCGTCGGCTGCGCCGGCGGAGACGGCCGCGGCGACCGCCGAGCCGGCGGAGACGGCCGCGCCGAAGGCGACGGCCGCTGCGTCTGCCGCCGCGGCCGCGGGGCCAGCGTCGACCGGCGCCGCGCAGGCGGGCGAGAAGAAGTTCGAGTGCGGCGCGAAGGGCCAGAAGATGTGCCCGATGCAGGCCTGGATGAAGAGCACGATGGCCTCCGCGACCTCGAGCGGCGACGCCGCGAAGATCGCGACCGCGCTGCAGTACGTGGCCAGCAAGCCGCCGCCCGGCATGGGCAGCTGGGTGGCGATCACGAAGGCCGGCATCGCCAAGGCGAAGGCCGGCGACGTCGACGGCGCGAAGGCGAGCTGCAAGCAGTGCCACGACCTCTACAAGGAGCAGTACAAGAAGACGATGCGCGATCGTCCCTGGTGAGCCGCCCGCCGGCGGCGCGTCGGATCCGCTCCGGCTCGCGCCGCTCGCCGCTGCGTCCCCGCGGGTCGCCGCGGCGAAATTCCCGTAACCGAACGACATTTTCGCGGGCCCACGGCGCCGTGGCGAGCGCCGAGCGCCGCTTCCTGGAGCGCCGCGAGCGGCGAGCGCCGCCGCCGCGCGCCCGGTCGGGGATCGCTGCTCGGTCGGCAGGGCGCGGGACAAACATCTTGGACGGGAGGGGGTGATGCGATACAGCGCTGAGCTGATGGCGCGCGCTGTTCGCACAGGCCCTGGGGGTGCCCATGCGCCTGCCACCGCGTCCACTCGCGCGCGGGGGGCCGGCAAATCGAGCGGGGCAGCGGCTGCTCCGCGCCCGCGCGTCGGCCAGACCGCCGACCCGTTCTCGAGCGGCGCGACGCCGCCCCCGAAGCCGCGCGCGGGCGCGGCGCCGCGGCTCACCGGGGACGCGGCCCTCGACGTCAGGTCGAGCACGGCGGCCCCGAGCGTGCGCCCTCCAGCGGCCCCGTCCGCGCCGAGCGTGCGCCCTCCAGCGGCCCCGTCCGCGCCGAGCGTGCGCCCTCCAGCGGCCCCGTCCGCGCCGAGCGTGCGCCCTCCAGCGGGCCCTCCGCGGGCGGAGGCGGGTGCTCCTGCGGCCGCCTCGAAGAGGCCTCCTCCGCCGGACGAGGACGACGACGACGATGATGACGTGCCGGGCGGCGCGCAGCGCGGCCGGCCGCGCGGCCCGTTCACCCAGCACCGGCGGCTCGACTCGCTGCGCAGCCTGCTGCAGAAGCACCCTGCTGGCCTGACGATCTATGATCTCGCGCGCGAGCTCAATGTCACGCCGCGCTCGCTCCGGCGCTACCTTGTCGAGGTCAAGCGCGAGCTCGATCTCGTGTCGGTCGCCACGCGCCCCGGGGGCCCTCGCCTCTGGCGGCTGTCTCCGAGCGAGGCGCCCCGGCGCGTCGAGGTGCGGCGGACGCAGGCGTACGCCCTGCTCGCCGCCCGCCGGCTGTTCGAGCCGATGCGCGGCTCGACCCTGTTCGAGGAGATCGACCTCGCCGCGCAGCGCCTCCTCGGCGTCGCGCGCAGGCCCGGGCGCGGGCCGAACGCCGGCGTCGCCGACGCGCGGCTGGAGGAGCGCTTCCTCTATCTCCCGTTCGCCCCGAAGGACTACGCCGCGCGCACCGAGGAGCTCGACGACCTGTTCCAGTCCGTCGCCGACCTGCGCCCCCTGCGGTGCCGCTATCGCCGCTCGCGGGACGGGCGCGAGGAGCGGGTGCTCATCCACCCGTACGCGCTCGTCCTCTACAAGGACGCGATCTACTGCGTGGGCCTCCACGTGGGGCGAGGCGAGGTGCGCACGTTCCTGCTCGATCGCATGCGCGACACGGAGTGCGCGGTCACCGAGCGGTTCGAGCTGCCCCCGGATTTCTCCATCGACGACTACTTCCAGGGCCAGTTCGGCATCTGGCGCGGGGGCGAGCCCCGGCGCGTCGTGATCGACTTCGACGAGCGCGTCACCGAGTTCGTGCGGACGCGCAAGGTGCATCCGTCTCAGGAGATCACGCCGCTTTCCGGCGGCGGCGTGCGGCTCACGATGCTCATCGGCGACATGACGGAGCTCGCGACGTGGGTCCTCGGCTTCGGCGAGACCGCCCGCGTGGTCGAGCCGCCCGACCTCGTGGACCGCGTGAAGCGCGAGCTCGCCGGCGCGCTCGCTCGCTACGCGGAGCCGCCGGCCGAGGCCTAGCTCCGCAGTTCAGCGATCCCGGGTGGGATCCCTGACCCACGGAGCTGGCCCGCCTCAGCGCGAGGCCTGGAGCGCCTCGTCGATCATCTTCTGGTGCTCCGCCGGGTCGGCCCAGCGGGCGCGCCCCTCGGGCGGGAGCTGATCGATCGGATCGAAGTACGTGTACCGCTGCCCCGGCTTGACGCTCGGCGCCTCGAACACCGAGATCCCGGTCGTGCGGTCGTAGTGCTCGAACGAGTGCGCGTCGCGCTTGCCTCCGCCGCCGGGCGCGTCGACGACGAACGTCGGCGTGTTGAACCCGGCGGTCGAGCCGCGCACATACTTCTCGATCGTGAGTCCGGTCGCCAGCGTGGTCCGGAGGTCCTCCACGCCGCGGACGAGGTCGTGGATGTAGACGTAATAGGGGTGCACGTGCACGTGTCCCAGGCGCTTCACGAGCAGCTTCATCGTCTCGGGCGTGTCGTTCACCCCGCGCTGCAGCACCGACTGGTTCCTGACCGTGATCCCGCGCTCGAAGAGCTTGTTCATCGCGTCGCGGGTGACGCCCGTGATCTCGTTCGGGTGGTTGAAGTGCGTGTGGATCACGACCTCCTTGTGCAGCTTCCGGCCGAGCTCGACCGTGCGCGTGACCGCGTCGATCCACTCGTCGTCGGTCAGGATCTTCTGCGGCATCACGGCCGGGCCCTTCGTGGCGAGGCGGATGCGCTGGATGTTCGGCATCCTGAGGAGCGTCTCGCCGATCGCGCCGAGCTGCTCCGGCCGCAGGTTGTACGCGTCGCCGCCGGAGACGACGATGTCCTCGAGCTCGGGGCGCGACGCGATGTACGCGTACGCTCGCTTCCAGCGCTCCTCGTCGACCTTGAAGTGGGTCTTCTCGACCTCCTCCGTGTCGATGCCCACCGCGTAGCTGCGCGTACAGAAGCGGCAGTACACGGGGCACGTGTCGAGCGGCAGGAAGAGCGCCTTGTCGGCGTACCGGTGCGTCAGCCCGGGGACGGGCGCGTCCGCGCGCTCGTGCAGCGAGTCGAGCCCGAGCTTCGGGTGATCCGGCAGGAAGCGCGAGGCCAGCGGGATGAACTGCGTGCGGAGCGGATCGCCGTACGGATCGTTCCAGTCGATCAGAGAGAGCATGTACGGCGAGACCCGGACGCTCATCGGCGCGCGCGCGAAGCCCTCGGTCGCGTCCCGGATGAAGTCGTCCGACACCATCCCGCGCAGCGTGTCGAGCAGCTTGTCGGGGCGGGTGATCGACTTCTTCGCCTGCCACCGGTGGTCATTGAACTGCTCGTCGGTCACGTCGGCGTAGGCCGGGATCCTCCGGAAATCGGGCAGCTCGAGCAGGTTCGCGTGATGGAGGGACGCCGGGTCCACCGGCGGCTTGAGGGGCGCGATGTCGTGGCTTCGCTTGCTGAGTTCGATGAGGCTCGAGGTGGTCGTCATGTCGTGGACCCTTGCTCGCGCGGAGCAAAGAGAGCGTCGATGGATGGCCGCGTGCCTGCGCCTGCGCGTCTCGGGGCCTGCCCGGGAGAGGCTGCGGCAGCGGTTCCTGGGAGCGTAGCATCGCGGTACCCCGTCGGGGGCGATGTGCGCCGCTTGTCGCCGAGCGGCGCCTCTGGCGGGCGGGCGGGGGGTTGGCGAGCGCGCTCGCTGTTGGCGGGCGCGCGGGCGCGCGGGCGTGATTGGCGGGCGCGCGAGCCGGTCAGGGTTCGATCGACGCGACCGTGGTGTCCCGGGTGGTGCGGTAGCGCGCGTAGTAGGTCCGGACGCGCGTCACGTAGGCCTGGGTCTCTTCGTACGGCGGGATGCCGCCGTGCCTCATGACCGCCCCTTCACCGGCGTTGTAGCCGGCGATGGTGAGATCGAGATCTCCGTTGAAGAGGTTGGCCAGGATGCGCAGGTACCGCGTTCCACCGAAGATGTTCTCTCGCGCGTCGAACGCGTCGCGCACCTGCATGCGGAGCGCGGTCTCTGGCATCAGCTGCATCAGCCCCTGCGCGCCGACGGGCGAGACGGCCCGTGGATCGTAGTCGCTCTCGCACTTGATCACCGCGCGGACGAGCTCCTCGGGGATCTGATAGAGCGCGGCGGCCTGGCGGATCCACGCGTCGTAGCGGCTGAAGCGCTCGAGCGATTTGTCGCTCGGCGCGACGGGCGTCACCCCCGCGCGCGTCGTCGAAGAGCGGCGCCCGTCTCCCTTGATGTACAGCTTGAACCGCGCGTCGCCGGTGGGGCGGTTCGCGAAGTGCACCGTTCCATCCGCGTCGGTGTACGTGAAGATGTCGGCGAGCGCGCTGCCCGGGTGCAGCGCGAGGACGGCGAGCCCGAGCGCGGCGGCGAGGGCGCGCAGGGGCACGCGAAGGGAAGGCCCGGAGGTCGACGGGGCAGGCATCTCTCGGTTCAGCATAGGTTGCGATCGTCCGCTCGCGCAAACCGCACCGTATCGGCGGAAATCGTGCCGATGGAATCGGAGGAAGCTGAAGCTGGATTGGAGAGCAACGCTCCGGGCACGCGCGGTCATCCCGAGGACGTCGTCGCGAGGCGATCCGGCGCGACGCCCCCCCGTCGTGGAAGCTCGGTCTGGTGAGCACGTCCCGGGCGCTGTAGTAAGGCGGGCGCCATGGACATCGGCTGGCGGCATGTGCTCGCGGGGGTTGCGGCCCTCTTCATCCTGTTCCTCGTCGTCAAGATGCGCCCTGCCCGGCGGCGCCGGGACGCGCTGAGCGCCGAGGTGCAGGCCGCGCGGGAGCGCGCGCGGCGCGCCGCGACCCCGCGCGAGCGGGCCGAGGCCCTGTGCGACGCTGGCGTACAGGCGATGCACGGCGGCCGCCGCGTGACAGCGGCCGTGGGGTTCTTCGTGCGCGCGATGCGCGCCGACCCGACCTCGGCCCGGGTCATCGAGCTCGCGAGCGGCGCGCTGGCCAGGCGCAAGCCCCGGCTCCTCGAGAAGATCCTCTGGCGGAGGCTCGCGGTGCTCCCCTGGGACGGCGAGCACCGCGACGCGGTGCGCGCGGCCGCCGGCGGGCTGGAGGCGCTCTACCGGCGCGGGATCCGTGACCGCAGCCGGGCGGAGATCATGCGCAAGCTGACCCGGACGCTCGGCTGAGCCAAGGCGCGAGGGCGCGCCATCGGGCGCGCCGCCGGCCGGCCGCGAAGACGTGCGAAACGTCAGACGACGTCACGTCCCCCAGAACGATCGCGGCAGCGCGCCGCGGTTCGACAGCGCGACGAGGTCCATGAGCAGCGCGATCGTGACGTGGACCAGGAAGCCCGAGTAGATGCTCTTCGTGCGCATCGCGAGCGAGCCGAGCGCGATCCCGGCGACCACGGCGCCGGCCGCCTCCAGGTACGGCTTGCCGAAGTGGATCATGCAGTAGGGGACGATCATCGCGAAGATCGCGCCGGAGCCCAGCGTGTGCCGCAGGCCGGCGAGCCAGAAGCCGCGGAAGAAGATCTCCAGCGCGAAGAACTGGGCGAAATACATCGTCTCCCAGGCGATGAGGTCGAACCAGGAGCGGGAGGACTGCTTGTAGAAGGGGTAATAGGTCCCGAAGTCGGGCGCGCTCGCGACGACGAACACCGCCGGGACGACGACGGCGAGGCAGAGCAGGTAGATCCACGCGTGCTTCGCGAGGCCCCGGACGCGCAGCCCCATGTCGAGCAGGCTGTCCTTCGGGAAGCAGGCCTTCCACGCGACCATCGGGATGGCGACGTAGCCGAAGACGCGGGTGAACGACCACCAGACGTAGCCATAGAGCTCGTCGTAGCGGCGGATCGAGATGGGCAGCAGCGTCCCGGCCGGCGAGAGCGTCTGGGCGAGCTCGAGCTCGCGCAGCCACGGCCGGATGTGCTCGTCGTAGACGGCGCGGCCGCCGTAGTACTGCTGCAGCATGAGCACGACCGCGGTGATGGTGAACAGGACGGCGGGGCGGCGGTCGTAGCCGCCGGCGGCGAGGGTGCGCCGCTGGTGCTCGTGGGCCTCGACGTCGAGCTCCCGCCAGGTGCGCCGGAAGAAGAGCCAGAGGACGGGCGCGAGCGCGATGAACGCGACGACCGGGAACAGGGCCTTGAGGACGGTGCTCCCCAGGGCCGACGAGGGTGCGGCGAGGTGCGAGCTGACGTCCGAGAGGGGCGGCTTCAACGGTCGGAGCCGGTCGACGTGCGCCACGAGCCAGCTCCCCAGGTTGAGCATCGGCGCGCCGTGTACCACGATCTGCGGCCCAGCACAGCGGCGACACTCGGGCGACGCGGGATCTCGAAGGCCGCCGGCGCCGCCCCTCCGCAGCGCGGCCTTGCGGCGCCCCGCCCTGCTCTGCTAGATCGCGCCCCTCTTCAAAGCCGCGCGAGTCATCTCGCGCATGTCCGGCGCAGGCCTCGCCTGCCCGTGGGAGTCTCAGCAATGGCCAGCAAAAATCCGCTTGCGATCGTGAAGGAGCGCTTCGGCGACAAGGCGAAGCTCGTCGAGGCCGTGAAAGGGTTCGCGACCGAGGACCTCTGGCTCGGGCGCGTCAGCTCCGATCGGGGCGGCACGAAGGGCCTGGATCACGTCTCGAACGCCAAGCTCCTCCGCCTCCACGCGACGTTCAGCGTTGTAAAGGAGAAGTTCGGGACGCGGGCGAAGCTCATCGACGAGACGTTGACCGTCCTGAACCGGTCGAAGGACCAGGGGTACAGGAAGCGCCTCGAGGCGTACCCCGTCCCGCGCCTCTACGACCTTTACCAGTCGGCCTCGAAGCGGGCGAAGGCGGCCTCGAAGGCCCAGGCCTGAGCGCGCGCTGCTCGGAGCCCCCCTCCCGCCGGTTGTGACCGGGCTGCCTGCCCTTGAAGGTCAGGCGTTCCTATCGTAATGAGCCGCGTCGCCAGCGCGCGGCGTCCAGCCGTCCTGCGTCGGACCGACGATCTGACGTCCCCCTGATGAGCCAGAAGCCCCCTCGTGGGGGCACTCCCAGAGAAGGTGTGGGCGCCGCCGGCCGCGGCCCCCGCCAAGGAGAACGACCGTGAGCAGCGCGCACGAGACCGAGACCGACGTCTGGACGACCGAAGACGCCAAGTCGCTCTACATGATCGACCGCTGGGGTCGTGGCTACTTCGACGTGAGCCCGGACGGCAACCTCACGGTCGCGCCGCTCCAGGAGCGCGGCAGCAAGATCGCGATCCGCGACGTCGTCGACGCGGCGCTCGAGCAAGGGCTCCGCACGCCGCTGCTCATCCGCTTCCAGGATCTCCTCCATCACCGGGTGCGGGCGCTCAACGAGGCCTTCAACAGGGCGATCGCCGAGAGCAAGTTCCGCGGGACCTACCGCGGCGTGTTCCCGATCAAGGTGAACCAGCTCCGGGAGGTCGTGGAGGAGATCCTCGACGCGGGAAAGACCTACCACTACGGCGTCGAGGTCGGCTCCAAGCCCGAGGTGTTCGCCGGCCTGTCGGTCCATACCGACCCCGAGTCGCTGATCGTCTGCAACGGCTACAAGGACGACAACTTCATCCGCACGGCGCTGATCGGGCGCAAGCTCGGCAAGAAGGTGATCCTCATCGCGGAGAAGCTCTCCGAGGTGCGGATGATCACCCGCGTCGCCAAGGAGATGAACGTCGAGCCGATGATCGGGCTCCGGGTGCGGCTGCTGACCGAGGGGGCGGGCAAGTGGAAGACCTCGGGCGGAGAGAACGCGAAGTTCGGGCTCTCCACCGCCGAGATCCTCGCGGCGATCAGGATCATGGACGAGGCGGGCATGAGCTCCTCGTTCAAGCTCCTCCACTTCCATATCGGCTCGCAGGTGCCGGACATCCTGATCATCAAGCGCGCCGTGCGCGAGGCGACGCGCTACTACGCCAAGCTCCGCAAGATGGGGCAGCGCATCGAGTACATCGACGTCGGCGGCGGGCTCGCCATCGACTACGACGGCTCGCGCTCGACCTTCCACTCCTCGATGAACTACTCGGTCGAGGAGTACGCGCGCGACATCGTGCACAACATCGCCGACATCTGCGACGAGGAGCGGGTGCCTCACCCCAACATCGTCTCCGAGTCCGGGCGAGCGATCGTCGCGCACCACTCGGTGCTGGTCGTCCAGGCGTTCGGCTCGATCGAGAAGACGCCGATGTCGCCGATCGACATCCAGACCGAGGAGCACAAGCTCATCCAGAACCTCCTCTACATCAAGGACAACATCTCCGGGCCGAACCTCGGCGAGTCGTGGCACGACCTGCTCCAGATCAAGGAGGAGGCGCAGAAGATGTTCGAGCTCGGCCTCCTCAACCTCGACGTGAAGGCCCGGGTCGAGATCCTCTTCTGGGAGATCGCCGAGGGCATGCAGAAGATCGCGTCGTCGCTCGAGCCGGAGGAGGTGCCGGACGATCTCGGCGAGCTCCGCAAGCAGCTCGCCGACCAGTACATCTGCAACTTCTCGGTGTTCCAGTCGCTGCTCGATCACTGGGCGCTCGGCGCGCTCTTCCCGATCGTGCCGATCCACCGGCTGAACGAGCGCCCCGCGGCGGACAGCACGCTCGTCGACATCACCTGCGACTCCGACGGCAAGGTGAGCAAGTTCATCGATCTCAACGACGTGAAGGACACGCTCCCGCTGCACCCGATCTCGGGCGACCAGCCGTACTACGTCGGCATCTTCCTGACCGGCGCGTACCAGGACATCATGGGCGACATCCACAACCTCTTCGGCCGGGTCAACGAGGTGCACGTCTTCCTCGATGAGGACGAGGAGAGCGGGTACTACATCGAGGAGACGATCGCCGGGAACAAGATCCACGAGGTGCTGGCGCTGACCCAGTACGACAACCGCGATCTCGTGGGGAAGGTGAAGGCCCAGGTGGACGGCGCGATCAAGCAGGACCTGCTCAAGCCGACCGAGGGCATGCGGCTCCTCGCCGACTACGAGCGGGGGCTCAAGGACCAGACGTACCTGAGCCTCACCTCCGCGCCGTGATCTCGGAGAGCACGGCGCCCACGGTCCGCGCGTCGCTCCCCCGGCGCCGGCCCGGCTGGGCGCGCCAGGCGGCGCTCGTCGCGCGGAAGGATCTCGCGATCGAGCTCGCCACGGGCGAGATCGTCACCACGAGCGGGTTCTTCGCGGTGCTCGTCGCCGTGATCGCGTCGCTCGCGTTCTACGCGGGCCAGGACGCGGCCGAGCGGGTCGCGCCCGGGGTCATCTGGGTGAGCGTGGCGTTCGCGTCGGTGCTCGCGCTGAGCCGCACGTGGCAGCGGGAGCGCGAGGACGGCGCGCTCTCGGGCCTGCTCGTGCTGCCCATCGCGAGGAGCGCGCTCTTCGCCGGCAAGGCGCTCGGGCTCTGCGCGTTCGTGATCGCGGTCGAGGTGATCATCATCCCGGTCGCGGCGCTCCTCTTCGCGGTGGATCTCGTGAAGACGGGCCCGGGGCTCGCGCTCTTCTGCCTCGCGGCGACGCCGGGCATCGCCGCGAGCGGCACCCTCTTCGGGGCCATGACCGTGCGCACCCGCGCCCGCGACCTCGTGCTCGCGAGCGTGCTCTTCCCGCTGCTCGCGCCCACCTTGCTCGCCGCGGTCGCGGGGACGCGGGAGCTCTTCGGCGGCGCGTCGATCGGCGAGCTCACCGACTACATCGCGCTCATGGGCGTGTTCGACGTCGTGTTCCTCGCGGGCGGGCTCGGCCTCTTCGATCTGATCATCGAGGGCTGAGCCGCCGCGCGGGTCGATCTCGACGCGCGCGCCCGCGGGCTCACGCGGGCGCGCCGCGCGCCGCGAGCACGTCGTCGGCGAGGATCGTCGCCGCCCGCTCGATGCCGGCGAGATCGAGCGAGGCGCCGGTGCACTCGCCGATCGCCCACAGGCCGTCGCCCGCCTTGCAGCGCGCGTCGACCTGCACCGCGTACCCCGCGCGCGGGTCGATCTCGACGCGCGCGCCCGCCTGCGCGGCGACCTCGAACGCGGGCGCGGCCGGCGCGTCCACCGCGACGGCCACGACCCGGACGTCGCTCGTCGGGCTGTCGGGGGCGAACGGCGCGTCGCGCACCGTCACGCTCTTCACCTGCGAGATCCCGTTCACCGCGGCGAGCGCGGCGAGCGGGATCCGGACCGCGATGCGGTCGCCGAGGGCGCTCGCGAGCTCGTCGGCCCAGAGGCCCTCGCCCGCGAGAGCGACGGGGCCGGTCGGCTCGACGCCGCACGCGAGGAGCCGGCAGAACGCGCGCGCCGAGAAGACCCCGGGCAGATCGTTGTTCGGAAACGCCGCGACGCCGTCGTGCGCCCCGGTGGCGAAGACCTTGGCGGGCGCCCTGATCACGGTCGCGCCCGCGTCGCCGGCGACCAGGAGCTCGCCGAGGTAGACGCCGGCGGCCACGTGACGGCGGAGCACGCGGACGCCGTCGAGCGGGTATCGCGCGAGGAGCTCCGCCGCGCGGCGCGGCGCGCCGGCGAGCGATCCGCCGGGGGCGAGCCCGTCGTCGACAAGCGCCACGCGGAGGCCGCGCGCCGAGAGCGCCGACGCGGCCGCCACGCCCGCGGGCCCGGCGCCGATCACGGCCGCGTCCACGTCGAGCCGCGCGGCGCGCTCGGGGGGGAGCGCCGCGCTCGGCAGCTGCCCGAGCCCCGCCAGCTTGCGCGCGATCGACTGCATGACCCCGGACAGGCCGGGGACGCCGGCCATCAGGTGGTGGTGGTCGATCCCCTGCGGGAAGAACCAGTCGGTCACCTGGAGCAGGTCGGCCTGCCGCGAGCCCACGACGTTCTGCACCTCGATGCGCTCTCCACCGGCCGCCGGTCGCAGGCAGGTCATGACGTTGGGCACGCCATCGACCCGCGCGAGGCAGCCGTCGCAGCCTCCGCGCAGGCAGGTCGGCGCCCTGGGACGGTGCAGCTTCGGGCTCCGCGCGAGCGTCACGCGCCCGGAGGCGATCAGCGCCACGGCCAGGGGCTCGCCCCGCTCCGCCGGGACGTCCGCCCCGTCGAGGGTGATGGTGACCGGGTGCTGGAGCGCGCGAGCTCGCCGAAACATGGGCGGACGCTAGCAGACGCGCGCCGCGCCGGCAGAGGAGGGCGCGGGAGCAAGCAGGAGGAGAGAGACGGAGAGAGGCCGGAGCAGGGAAAGACAGACGAGCGCCGGCGGCAGGAGCCCGATGCGCGGAGGCGCCCAATCACGGGAGGCGCGGGAGGCGCGGGAGGCGCGGGAATCATGGGAGGCAATGGGACGCAATGGGGGGAGCCGAGGCGAGGGAAGCCCAGAGCGGGCGGAGTGGAGAAGGTGTCCTCACCTTCGCGCGGTGATCTATGCTGTCTCCGATGCGCCTCGGCGTCCTCGGCCCTGCTCAGGGTGATCTGCCCGCGCTCGCTCGCGGCGCGCAGCACCTGCTCGACGAAGGCCACGCCGAGCGGGTCATCTACGTCGCCGAGGACGACGCGCTCGACCGGGTCGTCGTGGGCTGGGCGCAGCGCCTGGTCGGCGCGGACCCCACCGAGGGCGCGCTGTTCGATCGGGCCGCTCGGTGCGCGGCCGCGACCCCGGACCAGATCGACGCCTTCGTGGCGTCCGAGCGCGCTCGGCTGCGCCTCCGGGTGCTGATGAGCCTGCCGTCCGGCCGGCGCACCATCGAGATCCTGGACGGGCGCGTCGCGCTCTTCGTGTTCGACAAGGCCGCGCTCGACGAGGAGGACATCGTGGCGGCGTCGCTCCTCGTCTTCGGCAAGAGCCCGGAGCCGCTCATCAAGAAGGTCGGCTCGCGGACGTTCTTCTCTCCGGGGCCGATCGGCTCCGACGGCGGCACGGCGCTCCTCGACGACGGGCAGGGCGGCGTGCGGATCGAGGTGATGAACGCGAGCGGCGCGGTGACGGCGCGCGAGATCGTGGGCCCGTCCGCCGCTGGCCCCAGGCTGAGGGTTCAAGGTGGCTCGCACGGTTGATGCGCCCGCCCGCGTCCCGGCTGCGCGCGCGCCCGAGGCGCGCCGCGTCGCCATCTTCGGGGGCAGCTTCAACCCGCCCCACGTCGCGCATGTCCTCGCGGCCACCTACGCGATCTCCATCGCGCCGATCGACGAGGTGCTCGTCGTCCCTGTCTACCGCCACCCCTTCTCGAAGGAGCTCGTGCCGTTCGAGCATCGTCTGGCGATGTGCCACCTCGCGCTCGGGTGGCTCCCGGGCGTGTCGGTGTCGCCCGTCGAGCGCGATCTCGGCGGCGAGAGCCTCACGCTGCGCACGCTGGAGCACCTCGCCGCGGCGCACCTGGACTGGGCGATGCGCCTGCTCGTGGGCGCCGACGTGCTCTCCGATCTACCGAGGTGGCACCGCTTCGACCGCATCGAGCAGCTCGCCCCGCCGATCGTCCTCGGCCGCTCCGGCGTCGTCGCGCCCGCCGCGGAGCGCCTCGATGCGGGGCCGGCCGATGATCGTCCTCACCTGCGCCCCGCGGACGTGGAGCTCCCTAGGATCTCGAGCAGCGACATCCGCCGGGCGCTCGCGGCGGGCGATCTCGAGGCCGTCCACCAGCGCGTGCCGCGCGCCGTGCTGGACTACGTGCTCGCGCACCGCCTTTACGGGAGCGGCCCATGAGCGAGATGGACAGCACGCGCCCGTCGCCGGTGCACCCGGAGGACAACGCCCTCCTGGAGGTGTTCATCTATGGCGGCGGCAAGGTGGGCCGAGGGCTCGCGCGCGCCATTCGCGACGCGGGGCTACGGGTGACCCTTCGGCCGGCGCGGGACGGCCTGCCGTCGGAGCGCATCGAGGCGAACTTCGTGATCCTCGCCGTGCGCGATCGGGATATCGCGCCGTGCGCCGAGGCGCTGCGCGACCGCGGGCTCGTCGGCCACAGGGACGTCGCGGTGGTGCACTGCGCCGGCGCGCTCGGCCCGGAGGCGCTCGCGGCGGCGCGAGGCGGCCGCGTCTCGGTCGCGCAGATGCACCCGATGATCTCGTTCGCCTCGCCCTCGTTCGCGCCCTTCCTCGAGCGTGGCCAGCTCCACATCGACGGCGATCCGACCGCCGTGCGCGCCGCTCGCTCGCTCGGGGTGTGCCTCGGCATGACGCCGCGCACGTTCTCCGGTCTCGACCGCGTCGCCTACCACGCGGCGGCGGGCCTGGTCGCCAACGGCGCTGCCGCGCTCGCCGCCGCCGGCGTCGATCTGCTCGAGCGCGCGGGCATCGATCGGAGGACGGCGGCCGAGATGCTCGGCCCGCTGCTCCGCACGGTCGCGGACAACGTCGAGGTCCTCGGCGTGCCCGACGCGCTGACGGGGCCGGTGCGCCGCGGCGACGCGGTCGGCGTCGCGCGGCACCTCGAGACGCTCTGTCGGCTCGCGCCGCACCTCGTACCTTTCTACGTCGCCGCCGCGGCGACGCAGCTCCCGCTGGCCCGCGCCCTGGGCGAAGCACCTGCGGATGCGTTCGACGCCATCCAGCGGGTCCTGGACGGAACACGGCAATAATACTGTAATTTTCTTATGGTGAGGTAGGCGCCTCATTATATTCAACGGCGGGATCCATTGATGCGAGGTCCGGCGGAGAGGTACGCTTTTGTTGCCTTGGGATCCGTTGCCGCAGCCCGCGTTTCTTCTGTCATCACGAGCGACTCCGGGGGGTTCCGGGCGCTCGATGAGCGCGTCCGTGATGCCGCGTCACGTGGTGTGCTCCACGTCCATGGACAGCGGCCGGTCCTGGACGCCGTTTGTTCGCACCTCGCGCGCCGCGCTCGAGGTGCGGGACGCTCGCTGATCTCGGCCGCGCACGCCGCGGATCGGGATCCCTGGCGCGATCTCGCGCTTCGCTGCGCTGTCACCTCTGCCGATCCGGCCGCGGCCGCGCAGGGCATCAGCGCCGCCGCGCAAGGCGCGATCCTGCTGGTCGCCGAGGGAGAGGCCACCAGCTGGGGGAGCCTGGTGCTGGAGGAGGTCACGCGCCTCATCGCGGAGGGGTCGTGCTCCGCGCTGGTCATCGTGTGCAGCGACGGCGCGATGCGGCCCTGGACGAGCGCGCTCACGATCGACGGCATCGCGTCGCCGGACGATCTGCACCGCTTCTGGGAGGCGTTCGCGGCGGACGCGGAGCGCCGGGTCGTCGCGAAGATCGAGCGGCTCGACGCGCTGGAGGGCTGGTGCTCCGCCGTGCTGGCCGCGCCGCCCGAGCAGCGCCCCGCGCGGCAGCCGCCGAGCCGCGAGGCCGCGCGCCTGCTCGACCGGCTCGCGCTGAGCCAGCGGCCCTGGCCGTGCGCGCAGCTCCGTCAGCTCGCGGCGCGGCGCGCGGAGCCCGGGCCGGGGGAGGCGGCGTGCCAGGGGGTCGCCGAGGAGCTCGCCGCCCTCGGCCTGATCGAGGTCGACGATCGAGGGTGGGTCGCCGCGCGGCGCGCGGTCGTCGACCCGGCCAACGTCGACCGCGAGGATGTGTTCGCGATCGCGGAGGCGCTCGAGGAGCAGTCGTCCGACCCGTGGAGCCTCTCGCGCGCGAGCGAGCTTTTCGCCTCGCTAGGCCAGGACGACCGCGCCGAGGCCGCGGCGATGCTCGCGATCTCCTCGGTCGGCGAGCCGTCGGCGCGCGCCGATTTCTGGCAGCGCTGGGCCCGGACGATGCGGGCGCTCTCCGGCGGGAGCGCCGCGTCGGGCGAGCGGCTGCTCCGCGCGGCGGAGCTCGCGCTCCGGCTCGGCGACATCGAGTTCGCCATCGACTTCTCCTCCGCGGCCCAGCGCGAGCGGGAGACGTTCGCCGCGCTGCTCGTGCGCGGCCGCGCGACGAGCGCGCGCGGCGACCTCACGACCGCCGCGATGGTGCTCTCGCGGGCGCTCTCGCTCGCCGCCACGCCCGAGGAGCGGGCGCGCGGCGCCGTGGAGATGGCGGAGCTCTGCTGCAAGACGGGTGACCTCGCGGCGGCCAAGGCGCGCGCCGAGGAAGGGCTCGCCGGCGCGGGGGAGATCGCGACGCGCCTCCAGGCGCGCAACATCCTCGGCAAGCTGCTGCTCGCGCAGCAGGCCTGGGCCGAGGCGGAGCTGCACTTCGCGGCCGACGCGTGGGAGGCGGCGTGCGCGGGCGAGCACGTGAGCGAGCTGCGCGCCCGGCTGAACCGCGCCATCGCGCTGCTCTCCAGCGGCCGCCTCGACGAGGCGCGCACGATGCTGGCCGGCGTGCTCGAGGAGGGCGAGCGGCGCGGCGAGCGCGCGGCGACCGGCTATGCGCTCACGAACCTCGCGGTCATCGCCCACCTGAAGCACGAGTACCCGGAGGCCTTGCGCCTCTTCGAGCGCGCGATCGAGATCTTCCGGAGGATCGGCGACAAGGTCGCGCTCGTGAACCTCATCACGAACCTCGCCGAGATCCGGCTGCAGCTCGGGCTGATCGAGGAGGCCGAGCAGGCGCTCGCGTTCGCGCGGAAGGCCTGCGGCCACGTCATCCCTGGCGTTCGGATCACGCACGTCGCCTACGTCGCGGCGCAGATCCACCTCGAGTGCCGCCGCACGGTGGACGCCTGGTCCGAGCTCACGGCCGCCTTCGCCTGCGGCGCCGGCTCGAAGCTCGGCGAGTGCTACGCGATCGCCGCCCGCATCGCGCTGCACGACGGCGACCTCCTGCAGGCCGGCCAGATGATCCAGCGGGCGCGCGCCGAGGCGACCTCCGACCGGCACCGCGCCGAGATCGCCCTCCTCGAGGCGATGTGCTCCCGCGCCGCCGGCGCGCCGTTCGGGAAGATCGCCGCGGAGGCGCTCGCGCTGTCGCGCCGGGCCCACAGCCATGAGTGCGCCCTGGAGGCGCACGTGCTCCTGCACCACGCGTCGTCCGCCGGGGACCGCGCGTCGCGCGCCTCCGAGGACGAGCCCTCGGCGGGGCGCTCGCACCTGGAGGCGGCGATCGACCTCCGCGATCGCATCGCCGAGTCGCTCCCGCCCGAGATCTCGCGCAAGTTCCTCGCGCGCCGGAGCTTCGCCGAGCTCGCCCGGCTGGAGGCGTGCGCGCGCAGCGCCGCCGAGGCGGAGCCGAGGGGCTGCGAGCTCTGCGGCTCCAGCGCGTGCGCCGGGTGCGCCAGGGGGGCGGCTCGCGCCCCGAGGCCGGCGAGCGCCGGCCCCGCGATCAAGCGGATGGTCGGGACGACGCCGGCGCTGCTCAGCCTCATCCACCAGATCGAGAAGGTCGGCGCGAGCGACGCGACCGTGTTGATCCACGGCGAGAGCGGCACCGGAAAGGAGCTCGTCGCCGAGGCGATCCACGAGGTGAGCGCGCGGCGCGCGGGCCCGCTGATCAAGGTCAACTGCGCCGCCCTGGTCGAGACGCTGCTGCTCTCGGAGCTGTTCGGCCACGAGAAGGGGTCGTTCACCGGCGCGGCGTCGCGCCGTCGCGGGCGCTTCGAGCTCGCCGAGGGGGGAACGCTCTTCCTCGACGAGATCGGGGACATCTCGCCGCGCACGCAGGTCGCGCTGCTACGCGTCCTGCAGGACAAGACCTTCGAGCGGGTCGGGGGTGTCACGCCGCTGCGCGCGAACGTACGGATCCTCTGCGCGACCCACCGCGACCTGCGTGCGATGGTTGCCCGGGGCGAGTTCCGGGAAGATCTCTATTACCGGCTCCGGCAGGTCGTCCTGGAGGTCCCCGCGCTGCGCCATCGGCCGCGGGATCTGCCCGCGATCGCGGCCGCGATCCTGGAGAGGATCGGCGGCGAGCGTGGCGTGGCGCCGAAGCGCCTGTCCAGCCGGGCCATCGAGGCGCTGTCGCGGCACTCCTGGCCGGGGAACGTGCGCGAGCTCGAGAACGCCCTGCGCGCCGCGGCGATCTTCGCGGACGGCGAGGTGATCGATCTCGAGGATTTCACGACGAACGTCGAAGGGCTGCGGGAGCTCGACGCCGTGGAGCTGGTGAGCGCTCCGATGACGCCGAGGGCTGGCATGCACCCTGCCGTAGACTCGTTGAAAGACTCGTTGAAAGACTCGTTGAAAGAATCGTTGAAAGAATCGTTCAGAGAATCGTCGAGAGAGTCGTCCAGAGACGCGCCCAGAGAGCCGTCCAGCGGGCCACGCGCGTCGGCGCCCGATCAGGCGACGCTGATGGCACATCCCCCGTCGATGCCCGTGGATCGCACGCCGCTGGAGCTCGCGTACGCTCACGTCCGCGGAGGGGTCAGCCTCAGCGACATGAAGCGCGAGATCGAGCGCGAGTGCGTTGCCAGGGCGCTCGACGAAAGTCGTGGGAACATCACGCGCGCCGCCGTGCTCCTGGGCATGAAGCGCCCGCGGCTTTCCCAGCTTGTCAAACAGTATGGCTTTGGCGGGACTTCGGAGGATTGAAGTGATGCGAGGTTGCTGGAGGAGTTGGCTCTCGGGGGGCTTCGCGGCGCCTCTGCTGCTGGCGGGCTGCGCGATCGCGTCCCCTGAGCACGAGGAGCAGAGCGTCGAAGCGTGGAGCGATCTCGACCCGATGATCTCCGAAGAAGCGTCCGGATCGAGCGAGGGCGCCGACGGCGATGTCGTCGTACCCGTCTCCGACTTCGTCACGCCTGCGTCGCTCCCGCCGCGCGACGTCGCGCCGCCGTCCAGCGGTGACGGCGCGCCCACGACGATCGAGGTGCGATCCCAGGAGCGCTGCAACCCGGACCCGCTCCCGTGGAGCCCCAGCAGCGCGGACAGACGCGACGCCACTCCCTCCGAGAGCGACGGGACGCGCTGAGCCGCGCGCCCGGGCGGCCTGAGCGCGTCCGCGCCCCGGCGCCGCCCGGCGCCGCTCCCCGACGCGTTTTGCGGTCGCCGCGCGGCTCGCCGCGGTAGCCTTCGCGCGTGGCGCCGCTCGGGATCGATCTCCGCACACGGACGACCCTGGTCTGCGGGGCCCTCGCCCTCGCCATCGCGGCGTCGACGCTGCTGCGAGGTCGCGTCCGCCGCGTCCACCTCTTCTTCGCCGCGTTCGCCGCCGACGTCGGGCTCTGGTACCTCTCGCAGTCGCTCTTCGGCTTCTTTCAGGCCTCGATCTGGGAGCGCTTCACGGCGATCCTCGCCGTGCTGCTCCCGCAGTTCGCGCTGCAGCTCTTCGAGGCGATGATCCCCCATGACCCGGATCGGCGCTCGCGGCTGCTCCGGTTCGCGGGGGTGCTCGTCATCCCGCTGTTCGTCCTCGTGCTGGTGAGCCGGGAGCCGGGCTCGTGGCTCGACTGGCTCACGCGCGGCTGCATTTTCCTCTACGTCTTCGCGCTGCTCACCGCGGGGCTGTACACGCTCGGCCAGCGCGGCAAGCAGAGCTCCTCGCGCGCGACGCAGCGCCGCGTGCGGTTCCTCGTGGTGATCGGCGCGCTCGCCGGGCTCGCCAGCGTCGCCGACTTCGCCTGGTTCCTCGGCGCGGAGCCGCCGCCCGTGGGCGCGGCGCTCTCGATCGTGTTCCTGTTCGTCCTCGCCCAGGCGCTCCGTCACGAGCGCCTGCTCGACGCCTACGAGATGCTCGCGCGCCTGCTCGTCGCCACGGCGGTCGCGTTCCTGATCGCGCTGATCTTCTATCTCCTGCTCACGTTCATCGGCGGCTTCAACACGATGTACCTGAACGCGGTGCTCGCCGCGATCGTCATCCTGGTGCTGTTCGACCCGTTGCGGGAGCGCGTCGAGGAGCAGCTCCAGCGCCTCTTCTTGCGGGAGCGGTTCGATCTCGACCGCTCGCTCGCGGAGGCCCGGCGGCGCCTCGTGCACACGCTCGAGGTGGACGAGATGGGCTCGATCGTGATGAGCGCGCTCGAGCAGTCGCGCCGGGTCACCGCGGCGGCGCTCTACCTGCGCGATCAGGACGGGACGGGCTTCGACCGGCTGGCCTCGCTCGGGCCGCGGGTCCCCGAGCGGATCGAGGTGGCGACCGCGAGGGCGCTGCTCGATCGCCTCGACCGGGGGCCGCTCGCGATGGAGGAGCTGGAGCGGGAGGCGCGCGAGCGGCGGGCGCGACGCAGCCAGAGCGACGCGGACGACGACGGCAACTTCGCGCGGCGGACGGAGGTTCGGCCCCAGGTCCCCGAGGACGCGGTGCTCGCGGCGGCCGAGGTGCTCGGCAGCCTGTGCTCGGGCGTGGTGCTGTGCGCGCGCGACGAGCAGGGCGAGCCGATCGGGCTCCTGGTCGTGGCGGACACGCGCGTGCGCGACGCGTTCTCTCCCGAGGAGCTGACCCTGCTCGAGACGCTCGCCGCGCAGATCGGCGTCGTCCTGGAGAACTCGCGGCTCTACGCGCAGATGAAGGAGCGCGACCGGCTCGCGCTCCTCGGCCAGATGGCGGCCGGGCTCGCGCACGAGATCAGGAACCCGCTCGGCGCGATCAAGGGGGCGGCGCAGCTGCTCGCCGATCCCGTACCGGAAGCGCAGATCGACGCGGCGTCGCGCGAGTTCCTCGGGATCATCCTCGAGGAGGTCGATCGGCTCGATCGCGTCGTGGGCTCGGTGCTCGATCTCGCGCGGCCGGCGCAGGGCTCGGCCGTCCCGACCGACGTGAACGCGATCGTGCGCCGCACCCTGCAGGTGCTCTCGATCGAGCGCAGGAACGACCAGCTCGAGGTCGAGGTCACGCTCGATCCCGACCTCCCCCGCGTCGCCATCGATCCAGAGCAGCTGCGGCAGGTGCTGATGAACCTGTTCCGAAACGCCGTTCAGGCCATGAAGGGCCGGGGCAAGGTGGTGATCTCGACGCGCGTCCGCTTCGGCCGCGGCACGCGGCCCGGCTCGGGCTCGGACGAGCCGTTCGTCGAGCTCAACGTCACCGACAACGGCCCCGGGATCTCCCAGAAGGTGCTCGCGAACATCTTCCTGCCGTTCTTCACGACGAAGGACAAGGGGACGGGGCTCGGCCTGTCCATCAGCCAGCGCATCGCGCAGAGCGCCGGCGGTCGCATCGAGGTCCGGTCGTACGAGGGGAAGGGGAGCACCTTCGCCGTGATCCTCCCGGCCGCCGTCGACAAGCTGAGCGCGCCGCAGCCGTCGCCCGCGGCGCTGGCGCCCGCCGAGCCGGCCCCTCAGGAGCGGCCCGGCTGAAGCGGGTGACCCCGGAAGCGCCCGCAGCGTCTCGGCGCGTGCGCGCTGCGCGCGTCGCGTCGAGCAGGGCGCTCAGCCGTAGCGCGACGTCATGAGCCGCTCGAGCGCGGGATGCTCGCGCACGAGCGCGAGCGTGTGCTCGGCGTGTCCGTGGGCGTAGCCGTTGCCGATGTAGAGGTCCACGTCCTTGCCGATCCCCTCGGCCCCCAGAGCGGCGGCGGTGAAGCTCGTGCTCATCGCGAAGAAGTACGTCTTGCCGCGATCGCGCGTGGCGACGATGGCGCTGAGCTCCACGCCCGGGACGTTCACGCACGAGAGCGTGAGATCGGCGCCCGCGTCGCCGGTGAACGGCAGCACGGCGTCGCGCACGGCGAGGGGGTCGCGCGCGTCGAGGACCGCGACGTGGTCGCAGATCGCGAGCGAGCGCAGATCGCCGGCGAGCCCCGGCGACGCCTCGATCCCGATGACGCGCCCGGCGCGGCCGACGCAGCGCCGCGCCTCGGCCGCGCACAGGAGGCCCGATTTCCCGCCCGCGCCGAGCACCACGACGCTGTCGCGCGGGCCGGCGAGGCGCGCCACCTGAGGCGCGGCGCCGGCGACGTCGAGCAGCGCGAGGGCGAGCCGCTCCGGCATGTCGGTCGGCATCCGGGCGAGCGGCGCCGACCCGAAGAGGATCGCGGTGCCCTCGACGTCGATCTGCGCGGACGCGGGCCGCACGGTGATGATCCGGCGGAGCGAGAGCGGCGTGAGCGAGAGCGACGCGAGCGTCGCGATGCGATCGCCGACGGCGACGCCGCGGTGCTCGGCGAGCGAGCCGACCCGACGCACGACGCCGAGCAGCATGCCGCCCGAGCCGGTGACCGGGTTGTGCTGCTTGCCCCGGCGCGCCACCGTCTCGAGGACGAGCTGGGCCACGCCGTCCGGGCTGCCGCCGGAGGCCTCCTCCATCTGGCGGAAGCTCGCGGCGTCGATGTTCAGCGTCTGCACATCGACGACGATCTCGGTCTCGAAGTGGCGCGAGGCGTCGGCGTCCAGCCGCTCCGCCGGCTGCGGCATGGCCCCCGGTGGATCGAGCACGCGGTGCGTGCCCAGCGGATCGCCTGCGGAGAGGGTGGGTCGCGTCGCTTCGGAGCTCACGCCGAGGCCGTTCAACATGCCGGGCTCGAAAGCAAGGGCAATGAGCCGAACGACCGCAGGATTCCTCGCTGAGGCGGCCCGGCGCACCGCCCGGGGCCCGGTGGCCTCGGAAAATGGCGGTGCCGACCGTTTCGACGGAGCCAATCGCCCTCTTTCCCTCAAATTGGATACACTCGCGTGCGCCGGGTACGTTGGCCCCTACCCCCGCGGCGCGCCTCTGTGGCGGCCGAGGGAGGGGGGCCGGCGCGTTGCGTCAGGATCGGACGAGCCGACTCATTTGAAAGAACGGACCGGATCTCTTGACCACCTTTGCTCGGTGAAACTAAGCTTTGCCCCCTGCTGGCGCTCTCGTAAGCGCACGAAGGTTTTTACTCCCTGCGATGGATAACCACGCTCCCAAGGTGTCGGCAACGCGGCAACTAGCGTTGCGCTTCATCTCCGGGAAGTACCAAGGCGGCGAATTCCCCCTCGGGGAGCAGCAGGAGATCGTCGTGGGTCGCTCCAGCGACCTCGACATGGTCCTCGTCGAGGACATGGTCTCCCGGCGCCATGCCCGGATTGCCTGCACCGAACAGTCGATTGTGATCGAGGATCTCGGCTCGACGAACGGAACGTTCGTCAACGGCGAGAAGATCAAGAAGACGACCCTGAAGGAGGGCGATCGGGTGCTCATCGGCACCAGCATCCTCAAGGTCGTCTCCACCGACCCGGGCGCGCCGCCGGCGCGGAAACGGATGGACGAACCATCGCTGAGGAGCGGTCAGACCCGGTCGATGTCCGGGTCGATCGACGAGATCCCGCTCCCGGATCTGCTGCAGCTCTTCGGCACATCGAAGAAGAGCGGCGTCCTCGTGGTCCGCTCCGACGACGATGTCGGCAAGATCTACCTGCGCAAGGGCATCGTGACCTTTGCGACCATCAACGATCTGACCGACGTCCCGCCGCTGAAGAGTGTCTACCGGATCCTCACCTGGGCCGGCGGGACGTTCGACCTCGAGGCGGCCGAGGAGCGGGTCATGACCGGCGAGATCAGCGCGACGGTGCAGGAGCTCCTCATGGAGGGGCTCCGGCAGATCGACGAGCTGAACAACATCCGCCACCAGCTCCCGGACCTGTCGGCGCGCCTGGTCATCCCCCAGCCGCTCAAGCCGCAGCTCCGCGATCTCTCGCCCGTCGATCTCGACGTCCTCCAGGTCGTCTACAACCACGGGCACCTCGCGATGGTCCTCAACAAGAGCCCCGCGACGGATCTGGAGACCGCGCAGTCCGTGTTGAAGATGATCAACGCGGGCTACCTCCGCGCCGAGTGAGCCTGGCGGGAGCGCACGTCGCCGCGAGGCCGCGCAAGGCGGCCGATCGCGGCGGCGCGCGCGCGGTGCTCGGCTGAACCGAGATCGATAGGTCAGGGGAGCGCGGTCGACAGCGCGTCCTCGCGCGCCGCGCTCCCGAGGGCGCGGCGCGCAGGGCGGCAGCGCGGCGTCAGGACTGCGACGTGCCGCGCTTCGCGGGGTCGATCGCCTTGCTCGCGAGGCGGAGCGACACGGCGCGGGCGTGCGCCTGCAGGCCCTCGGCCAGGGCCAGCTTCTCGATGATCGGGCCTTGCGTCCGGAGCGCCGCGCCCGAGTACCGGATGAGGCTCGCGCGCGTCACGAAGTCGTAGACCCCGAGCGGCGCGCCGAAGCGGGCTGAGCCGCCGGTCGGGAGGACGTGGGACGGCCCCGCGAGGTAGTCGCCCGCGGCGACCGGGGTGAGGTCGCCGAGCAGCGCGGCGCCGAGCGTGCCGATCTCCGAGAACAACCCCTCGGCGTCGGCGACGTGGAAGGCCACGTGCTCGACCGCGAGCTGATCGGCGATCTCGGCGAGGCGGGCGCGCGAGCCGACGACCAGCGCCGCCGCGTGCGTCGAGAGCGACGCCTGCACGATCGTGCGACGCGTGAGCTCGGGGAGCGCCGCGTCGAGCTCGCGCGCGACCGCCTCCGCCAGCTTCGCGGAGGTCGTCGCGAGCAGGGCGTAGGACGCCTCGTCATGCTCGGCCTGCGAGAGCAGATCGGCGGCGACGAGCCGGGGATCCGCGGATTCGTCGGCGAGCGCGAGGATCTCGCTCGGCCCGGTGATGCCGTCGATCGACACATCCCCGAAGACCAGCTTCTTCGCGCAGGCGACGTAGGCGTTGCCGGGCCCCACGATCTTGTCGACCGGCGTGAGCTCCGGGAGCCCGTAGGCCATGGCCGCGATCGCCTGCGCGCCGCCCGCGTCGAGCAGGGTCGTCACGCCGGAGAGGTGCGCCGCGGCGAGCGTTGCGTCGTCGGCCGACGGGCTCGCGAGGACGATCTCCCGCACGCCGGCGATGCGCGCGGGGATGGCCGACATGAGCACGCTGGAGGGATAGCGGGCCTTGCCGCCCGGCGCGTAGACGCCGACCCGGCGCAGCGGGCGCACGCGCATGCCCAGCAGGACGCCCTCCTCCTCGTAGCTGAAGCCGGCCTGCAGCGCGGGCCCGTTCGCCGCCACGTTCGCGGGGCCGAGGTCGCCCGCGTCGCGCTGCCGCTCATGGTAACGCGCGATCCTCGCTGCCGCGGTCTCGAGCGCGGCGCGGACCTCCGGCGAGAGCCTCGCGAGCGCCTCGGCTCCGCCGAAGCCGCCCTCCGCCTCGGGGCCTGCGTGGCGGACGAGCGCCTTCGACGTTCTCCGCTCGAACTTCTCGATGTAGCCGAGCACGGCGGACGTCCCCCCACGCCGCACGTTGTCGATGATCTCGGTCACGGCCGGCGTGACGTTCGCGAGGTCGCCCGTGCCGCGGGTGCGCAGGGCTGACAGGGTGGACTCGAACTGAGGCGAACCTTCGATGTAGATGGGCAGCATGGCTTGATATGGACCGGCGCGGTGGAATCTCCGCGTCGACGGCGACACCCCGTACCACACCACCCCGGCCGCCGGTACGTCGGCCGCGCGGCGCGCGCCGCGGCCGCGTCAGCGCATCGCGGCGGCTGCCGCGCATTGCGGCGGCTGCCGCGCGTCGCTCCCCGAGTTCCCCGGCCTGAGCGGATCGAGTAGGGTCGCCTGATGCGGTCCGGCTCGTTTGGTCTCGCCTCAACCGCGCTCTCGGTCGTGCTCCTCGCGCTGGCGCCTGCCGTGCTCGTCGGTTGCCCGGAGAACTCCTGCTTCCTCAAGATCTGCCAGGGCAGCAGCTGCCGCTGCTCGATCTCGTCGTGCAGCGACGGCGCCGGCTTCGACACGAAGCAGAACCGCTGCCGATGCCTGAAGGGCTACCTCTCGGTCGCGGGCCAGTGCCTCACGCCCCAGGCGGCGAACGCCTATTGCGGCGTGGGTCGCCACTACGAGGCCGGCGGGTGCGCTCCCGATCGCTGCCGGCCCGGCGACGAGATCGACCAGAGCACGGGTTACTGCGTGTCGCGCGAGCAGGTGGCGACCAACATCGGCGTCGCGGTCGGCGCCGGGCAGAAGCTCGGATGCCCGCCCGGCCAGGAGCTCGTCGTCGACGGTCCGACCGCCGCGTGCGTGCCCCTCTCGCAGACCTGCGCGCGCGACGAGGTCTGGACCGGCCAGGCGTGCGCGAAGGTAGGGCGCTGCCCAACGGGCGCGATGTGGGATCCAGCGCTCGCCCAGTGCGTCCAGTACGCGCAGGGCTCGGGTGAGAGCGGGCTCACGGTCAACGTCGGGCAGTGGGCATCGGCGAACTACGGGCCCGACGGTGGCATGGGTACGAGCGGCTTCTGCGGCGCTTTCGCGAAGAAGCCATACAGCTTCGGGATCGTCGAGGGCTCTTCGGCCTACGTCCGCGCCACGGTGATGATGTCCTTCCCGGAGGGCGAGATCGCCCGCGGCGTCGTGCAGGCGGTGACGGTGTTCGACGCGAGCGGGAACCCGGTGCCGCCGCGCGGCGCCGCGGAGGTCGATGCGGCGGCGCGCAACATCTTCGGCACGCTCGTCCTGGGTGGCGGGCGGGCGAGCGCGCCGACCTCGTCGACGACCGTCCGCTGCGCGGTGATCCACGCCGGAAAGCCGCAGCCGGTGCCCGCGGTCGGCGGCTTGTGAGCGGCGGCCACCCGCTTCGGATACGGGCCCATCTCGACGTTTTCGGTGCTCAGCGCACCTGAGCGCGCTTCCGCGCCGAAAACGCCGAGCTGAGCCCGTCTCCTGTGCGGGTGACCGCCGCTCTGGAGCGGTCTAGCCCGTCACATCCTCGACAGCGTGCTGACGACGCGCGTGGCGGGGAGGGCGCTGAGGCCGACGCAGCTGACGACCTTGCCGCGCTCCACCACGAAGTTGCTCGTCGAGGGCTCGATCTTCGCGAACTCGACGCTCAGGCGGGCCCCGTCGAAGCTCGCGCGCAGGGGGTGGCCCTCCACCGCGCTACGGACGTCCTGGCAGGTGCCCCTGGAGCGGGCCGGATCGAACTTGCGCGACTCGGGGGCGATGAAGCGGAGCCGGTCCTCGACGGCGAACACCCCGGTCTCGCCGGGGATCTCGCGCAGCGAGAAGCGGGCCTCGCCCTCGGCATAGTCCTGCGGCGCGAACTGCTCCGGGCGGCGGACCCGGAACTCGAGCGACTCGCCGGCAAGGACGGCCTCGAGCTCGCGCCCGTTGCCGACCCACAGCCCGGTGAGGCCGGCGAGCGGCGACGGCTGCGGTTGCTCCGCGCTCGCCGCCGGGGTGGTGCTGCTCGCGCTGGCCGCCGGGCGCTGCTCCCTCGACGAGACGGCCCGCCGGCGACCATCGCGCGGCCTGTCGAGCACGCCCAGCCCGAGCAGCGCGGCGGCCCCGCCGAACATCACGAGGGCCCCGGCGCCGATCGCGAGCCACGAGCCGCGCGCGCGCTGTGGCCCCCGAGGCCCGCTCGCCAGCGGCGCGCCCGACGGCGACCGCAGCCCCTCGCGGACCTCGTCGACCGTCGTGGCCGCGGGCGGCGGCGGGCGGCTCGACGCGCCGAGCGGCGCGGCGGCCGCGGCCGGCGCAGGGTGGGCGATCGCGTCGAGCGCGGCGAGCAGCTCCTCGCAGCTGGCAAAGCGATCCGCCCGCTCCTTGGCGCACGCCTTCTGGAGGAAGGCGTCGAGCGCCGGAGGGACGTCGTGACGCACGGCGCTGACCAGGGGGAGCGGCACCTCCGCGTGCTGCCGCATGATCTCGATGTCGCTCTCGGCGTCGAACGGCACCTGCCCCACCAGCATCTCGTAGAGCACGACGCCCAGCGCGTAGATGTCCACCCGCTTGTCGAGGTCGCGGCGCCCGAGGACCTGCTCCGGCGACATGTAATAGAGCGAGCCGATGATCCCCTTGGTCAGCCCGCGCCCCGCGAGCGCGTCCGCTTCGGCCTTGGCGATGCCGAAGTCGGTGACCTTCGCGACGCCGTCCTTGCCGCGGATGAGCACGTTCGCCGGCTTGAGATCGCGGTGGATCACCCCCTCGCGGTGCGCGGCCGCGATGCCGGAGGCGATCTGGCCGAAGATCGAGAGCGCCTCGGGCAGGGGCATCCGCCGGCGCTCCTCGGCGTACCTGGCGAGCGTCTGCTCCAGGCTCTCGCCGTCGATGTACTGCATGACGAGCCAGAGGTCGTCTCGCTCCGCCACCACCGCCTTCAGGTGGACGACGTTCGGATGATCGATCTGCGCGAGCGCGCGGCCCTCGGCGAGCGTCCTCGCGCGCACGTCCGGCCGGTGCCCGAGCTCCTGGCGCACCGCCTTCAGCACCACGTGCAGGCCGGTGTGGACGTCCCGAGCGAGATAGACGACGCCCATGCCGCCCTCGCCGAGCACCCGCTCGACCACGTACTTCTGATCGACGAGCGTCCCCGCCGGCAGGTGGCCGCCCGGCGCGCGCCGCGGCAGCGAGCCCGCCAGCGGCGCGGGGACGACGTGAGGCGCGTGGACGTTCGCCGCGGGCCCGTTCGCGCCGCCGGCCGCGAGGGCCGAGAGGCTTGCCCTGTGCGCCGGATCCTCGGGCACCAGCGCGCCCAGCAGCGGCTGCCCAGGGACGGTCGTCCGCGGGCCGGGCGCAGGAGGCGCCGAGGCCGCCGCGCCGACGCCCGCCTCGTTCGCGGTCAGCGACGCGCCGCACGCCACACAGAACCGGGCGGAGCCCGGGTTCTCGGCGTTGCATACGAGGCACCTGGCCATGGCGCGGTCAGCTCGATCCGCGGCGCGCCCGGTGAGCAGCGCGCCGTGGAGGTTACGTCAGGTCCAGTGGCCCGCGCGGAGCGCCGCGGAGTCGATGGTCTTGATCTTCGGCGCGAGCGCCTCGCGGAAGATGGCCTCATCGTCGTCGTCGAGGCCGCTCTCTCCGAAGCCGGACGCGACCTCCATCGAGGTAGCGAGGATGCGCAGGAACTGCTGGAAGCTCGACGCACAGAGCTCCGGCTTGAGCGACTCGGTCCCCGTCATACAGGTGAACACGGGGCAGTCCCCCTCGGCGTCGAGCTTCGAGATGTCGAGGAAATAGGGATCTCCCAGCAGGGCGCTGCGAGCGATGAGGATCCAGCTCTTGCGCCAGCCCGGGAGGGAGCTGTCGCCGCCGTTCGCTAGCTGCTCGGCCGCGAGCTTCTCGGAGGGGATGAGGCGTACACGCTCGACCGGGGTCACCGTCTCGACGTCGAGCGGGTCGGCCTCCTGCAGGAAAGCGCGGTACCTCGCGGGCACCCGCAGCGTCTTGCGCAGCTCTTCCACCGCCGCTGGAGCCGCCTTTCCGAACCTCGCAGGGATGCCTCTTCGGACAAAGGCATCCTTGAGCGCCGCAACCGACTCGGCAAGGTCGCTATCCACCGAACATCCCTTCCTTTGCAAGTCCACCGGGACAGCCCGCTGGGCGGGCGCCCTCATCGCTTCGAAACCACTCCGCTCCCGGGGAGAGCACCGGCGCGCACCCGGAGGAATACCCCGCGCCGGGCCAGGTAGTGTAACAGAAAAACGATGGTCGACGTTGCGTACGCTGAGAGTCGATTCCGGCCCCCCGAAATCGCCCACCGGTACGGTCCGGGCGTGCACCTGCTCGATGACCCGCTCGCATGGACTCTGCTGGCTCGAGCCTGCTCCCCGGAGACGGTCCAGCCCGACGTCGGGCGCCTCGTCGGCGTTCTCTACCAGAACCTGGCGCGCGCGGTCCTCGCCGCCGAGCTGGGGCGCGCGCGCGTCGATATCCCGACCCGGATGATCTCCTCCCACCCGGAGGCCGTGTATCGCGGCGCCGCGCTGTCGCGCGCGACCAAGGCCGTCACCGTGGGCATCGCGCGCGCCGGGACGATGCCTTCCCAGGTGGTCTACGAGCTCTTGAATGAGGTCCTCGACCCCGCGCTGGTCCGGCAGGATCACCTGTTCATGAGCCGGCAGACGAACGAGCAGGGCGAGGTCGTCGGCGCGACCTGGCACGACGCCAAGATCGGCCGCGACGTCGAGGGGCGCCACGTGCTCTTCCCCGACCCGATGGGCGCCACCGGCTCGTCCATGGTCAGCGCCATGACGTACTACAAGACCGCGCTCGAGGGGCGGCCGGCCAAGTGCATCGCCATGCACCTCATCGTCACGCCCGAGTACATCCGCCGCGTCACCGAGGCCCACCCGGACGCGATCATCTACGCGCTCCGGCTCGATCGCGGGCTCTCGCCGGCGCGCGTCCTCAAGACCGAGCCGGGCACGCACTGGGACGAGGAGCGCGGCCTGAACAGCATCCAGTACATCGTCCCGGGCGCCGGCGGCGTCGGCGAGATCCTCAACAACGCCTGGCTGTGAGCGCGAGGGCCTCCCCGCGGCGGCGCCCCGCGGCGGCGCCCCGCGCCGACGCCGTGGCCGGCGCGGCCACCGCGCACGCCCGCTGTCAGCGGCCGCGCTTCGAGCGGCGGTTGTGGCCGGCGGCGAGCGCGCGGTAGTCGATGTCCGCGTGCGGCCGGCTCACGGCGGGGCGCAGATCGCTGCAGAGCCGGGTGAGCTCCGCGACCATCGCGCCGAGATCGCTCGCGCCCGCGGCCCTGCGCTGCGCGAGCTCGCCGTAGGCGGCCGCGAGGGACGCGATGCCCTTGCCGGAGACGTGCCCGCGGCGCGACAGATCGACGTAGCTCCGCGCGAGCGCGACGCTGTCGAAGTTGTGGGCGACGACCAGCGACTGCGCGACGCGGAGCACCGCGTGCGCCGCGATCCGGCCGTCCTCGTGGAGGACGAACGCCGCCTGAAGGTAGTTGTAGAAGGGGACGACCCGGTCGCCGAAGATCCGGAAATCCGAGGGAGAGGACTGGCGGTCGAGGTGGATCAGGATGCGCTCGACGACGGGGCCCTTCTCGACATAGCTCGCGAACCGGATCGCATCGACGATGGTGTCGTCGTACGCGTGCCCGAGCCGCATCACCTCGCCGAGCTCCAGCGGGGTGACCCGGCCCTCGCAGACGTCCGCGTACAGCGAGTAGACGAACGCGTCGGCCTCCGCGTCGTCCCCGAGCAGCACCTCGCGGATCAGCGCGCCGCTCGGGTCGCGCTGATCCGCGAGCTCGCAGCGCCGCTGGAGCAGCGCGGGCAGCTTGTAGCCGAGCTGCCCGCGCAGCGCGCGGAAGCGCAGCCGGAGGATGTTCTGCAGGTTGGGCTTCAGCGTGAGCGACGCCCAGCGCGCGCCGTCGAGCCGCAGCTTCTGCTCGATGCGGGAGCGGAGCTGCTCCGGGCTGCCCGAGAGGATGTGGGTCTCGACGCCCGCGCGGCCGAGCTCGCGCAGGAGCGACCCCGCGCCCGGCACGGTGCGCTTCTGATCCGGCCGCTCGATCGCGGTCCGCACGAGGTCGCGCAGCGTGTCGAAGTCGGTCCGGAGGTAGGTCTTGTCGAGGTCCCACCGCGCGATGAACGGCGCGCGCGGCGGCGATGCCGCTGCGTTCGCCGGCGATCCGGGCCCTCGCGATCGTTCCTCGTCGTTCACCGTCTCTCGCTCAGCGCGCCATCCACTCGCGCCGCATCTTGTCGAGCGACTGCACCACGTCGCTGTCGGCGCCCTGCCGGGCGAGGTCCATCGCCTCGCGGAGGTACATCGACGCCTCGCCCGTGCGCTCGCGCTGGTGCGCCACGTGCGCGAGCGCGCCCAGGACGAGCGCGCGATCAGGCCCGCCTGGGCCGGCGAGGTCGAGCGCCTCGCGCAGCACGCCGTCGGCGTCGGTCAGATCTCCGGCGCGCGCGAGCGCCTCGCCGAGCTTCCGGCTGAAGATCAGGACGGCGCGCACCGGATCGTCGAGCTCGCCCCGGAAGATCTCCCGCCGCGCCAGATCGAGGCCGCGGCGCAGCGCGAGCACGCTGCCGGCGCTGTCCCCGCGCGCGGCGGAGCGGTCCGCCGCCTGCTCGAGGAGCATCAGCGCGACGAACGCGTTCTGCGCGTGGTAGGCGTGGATCGCCTGCACCTCGAGCGGCAGCGCGAGCGGGTCGCCCGCGCTGTCGAACGTCGCCTTGGCGTGCAGATCGCGCCGGACGCCGGCCGGGATCGTCGCGAGCGTCACGTCGCGGAGCAGCGGGTGCGCCGTGCGGATGCCGCTCGAGTGCTCCTCCATCATGCCCGCCGCCGCGAGCTTGCCGAGCAGGTCGTCGAAGGCGCGGATGTCCGGCAGCAGGCGCTGCAGCGTGGCCCGGTCCGCCGCGTCGCCGATGACGGCGAGCGCCTGCAGCGTGCGGCGCGCGTCCTGCGGCAGCCGCTCGATCCGCGCGGCGACGAGGTCGGCCATCCGCGCGGGCGGATCGCTGCCCCCCTCGAGCGTGTAGCGGACCAGCTGGTCGATGTAGAGCGGCGGCACCGTGGCGGCCTCGCCGCCGAGGACGGCCGGGCTCGCCGCGCTCGGCGGCAGGGCCAGCGGGGTTTGATCGGCGGCGCCGTCCGACGGGTCGCGCCGCGGCGACAGCCGCAGGCCGCCCATGCTCGGCGGCGTCTTGCGGGCGGCGCGGTGGTCCAGGCCCACGCTGCTGCGGAGGAGCGAGAGCGCGATGTCCTTCGGGAGGCCGCCGAGCGCGCGCACGGCGCCGCCCCACTCGGGCTCGAAGCCCGGCGTGTGGCTGGCGACGATGAGCAGCGCCGCGAGCGGCGGCTCCGCGATCACGTCGGCGAACGCGTTCCGGCTCGCGCCGTCGACGGCGTGCAGGTCGTCGATCGCGAGCAGGACCCGGTGCGGGAAGGCGGTCTGCTGCGCGCGAGAGAGCGCCCAGCGCAGGGCCTCCGCGGCGATGAAGCGGCGATCGTCGGGCGAGAGGCCCCCCGCCGTCGGCTTGTTCCAGGCGTGCCTGCGCACGTCGCTCCCGCGCTCGCCCTTGCCGAAGATCTCGAGCAGCCCGCGCCGCGCCTCCGGCGTCGCGCCGCTCCAGTTCGACGCGTTGCCGCCGTCGGGCGGGAGCTCGGCGAGCCCGGCGATCGCCCAGCGGAGCGCGTAGTAGCCGACCTCCGCGCCCCACGGGTCCGGGCCGGTCTGGATGACGATGTCGCCCCGGCTCGCGGCGACGTCGAGGAACTCGCGGAGGAGCCGGGTCTTGCCGACGCCGTGCTCGCCGACGATGCGCGCGGCGACGACCGAGCCCTCGACGTCGGCGAGGCAGGTGTCGAGCCACGCGAGGTCGTCCTCGCGCGCCGCGAACGGGAGCGGGAGCGTGGGGGCCGAGGGGGCGCGATCGCGCCGGGCGGCCTGGGGCGCCGCGCGCGGCGCAGGGGCGGGCGAGTGCGCCTGCGCGATCCTGGCGCCGCACTCGCCGCAGAACTTCTGGCCGCGCGGCACGATGGCCCGGCACGAGCCGCAGATGACCGTCGCGTCGGCGAACGAGAAGCGCCCCGAGGGGGTGTCGAACGTCCCGAGCGCCGCGCGCAGCGCCGCCGCGAACTCGTCCGCCGACTGGTAGCGCCGCGCGGCGTCCTTCTCGAGCGCCCGGAGCGTGACCTCCACGAGCGGCTCGGGGATCTCGCGCTCCGGCGCGAGCAGGGCGGGATCGGGCGGCGGCAAGGAGAGGTGCATGAGCACCACCTGCGTCGGCGATTCCGCCTCGAACGGGAGCCGGCCGGTCAGCAGCTGGAACAGGATGACGCCGCACGCGTAGAGGTCGCTCCGCGCGTCGATCGGATCGCCGCGCCCCTGCTCGGGGGCCATGTAGTCCGGGGTCCCGCAGACGATGCCCGGGCTCGTGATGTTCGTGGTCGCGACCTCCCCCTTCAGCTTCGCGAGGCCGAAGTCGACGACCTTCACGAAGTCGCCGCCCGAGCGCATCGGCTCGAGCACGATGTTCTCGGGCTTGAGATCGCGGTGGATGATGCCGAGGTGGTGCGCCTCGGCGAGCGCCGCGAGCACCTGGCAGAGGATGTCGACGATGCGGCGGAACGGGAGCGGGCCGTCCTCGTAGACGACGCGGGCGAGGTCGCGCCCGCGCAGGAACTCCATGACGAGGTAGAGCTGCCCGCCGTTCTTACCGAAGTCGATGACCCCGACCGAGTTCGGGTGGTTGAGGCGGCTCGCGGCGCGTGCCTCGGTGATGAACCGGACCGACGCGCTCTCGTCGCCGAGCAGGTGGGGATGGATGATCTTGACGGCCACGGTGCGCCCCAGGGCCTTCTGCTCGGCCCTGTACACGCGGCCCATGCCGCCCACCCCGACGAGCTCCAGGATCACGTAGTTGCCCGGGAGCGTCGTCCCGATCAGCGGATCGTCGGACGTCCGGTTGAACTCCGAGATCGGGAAGCCGCACACCGGGCAGAATTTGTGCGCCTGCTCGCACGGATTCGCGCATTGCGGGCAGACCACTGTGGACACGCGCGGGACCTTACCACGTTCGCGATAACGATTGGAGTCGAGGTCTCCCTCGGCCCGCGGGGGCGCCGTCTGGAGGGGGCGGGGGGGCTCGTCCAGCCGTCTGTTAGGTCCTGGATCCTTCTTGGGGTAACCTCGGGCGCGATGGTTACGCCTCGCCTACGTCTCGGTCAGCTCCTGGTCGACGCGCGGATGATCACCCAGGACGCCCTCGAGAGGACCCTGGAGCAGCAGCGTACGGATGGCCGGCGGCTGGGGACGCTCCTTGTCGAGCAAGGGCTCATCAACGAGACCCAGCTGACGCAGATCCTGTCGCACCAGCTCGCTGTCCCCTGGGTGTCGCTCCTGCACATCGAGTTCTCGCGGCAGCTGCTCAACCTCGTCCCGCACGACGTGGCCGAGCGGTACTGCCTCGTCCCGATCTACGTTCGCCACGTCCGCAACCAGGGCGAGACGCTGTACGTCGCGATGGACGATCCGACGAACGAGGACGGCATGAAGGAGTGCATGGCGTTCTCCGGCCTGCCCGTGCGCGCGATGATCGCTCCGCCGAGCGACATCCGGAACGCGATCCGGGTCTATTACGGGGCGCGCGCCCGCTCGGCGCCGCCGCCCGCGCCCGCGGCGAAGCAGGTCCAGGTGAGCGAGCCGCAGTCGCGGGCGCGCCCCGCCGACCCGCCGCCTTCGTCCGAGCTCTCCGGAGCGCCCGAGACCGCGCGCCATGCGGAGGACACGCCGCTGACGCCATCGACGCCGGAGCCCTTGCTGCTCACCAGGCCCGCGATGCGATCCGGGGCGCGGCTGGTCGAGGACGCGGGGCCGGCGATCGAGACCTCCGATGTCGACCCCTCCGACGTGGGCGTCATGGATGACGAGCTGGCGTGGGAAGCGCCTCGCCCCGCGGCCAAGGAAGTCCGCAGCTCCCCGGAGGAGCGGCAGATCCGCGGCCGACCGGACGAGCGCTCGCGGCCGACGTTGAAGGTCGCGCCGACGCCGGAGCTGCTCGCGGCGGCGCAGGCAGCACGATCCGCGCAGCCCGCGCAACCTGCGCAGCCAGCGCAGGCGCAGTTCACGCAGGCGGCGCAGGCGCAGTCCACGCAGGCGCAGGCAGCGCAGCCGGAGCGCCGGAAGACGATGCGCCCGAGCTCCGCGCCGGGGCCCGTCTCGGCGTCCGCCGGCGACGCGGCGCCGAGCATGGACGGGGCGCCAACGTCGAGCACGCCAGCCGCGGCCCTCCTCGGCGCGGTGCTCGGACGCGCCAGCGTTGCGGCGCGCACCATCCCGGAGAGCGTGCCCGACTACGGCGACGAGCCCCCGAGCGAGCGCGAGGTGCGCAACATCCCCGCGCCGCAAGGCCGCGGTCGCCGGCGGATGGTCTCGCTCACCCTGCTCGACGGGACGACGATCACGCTCCCCGCGCGCGGGTCCAAATCGCAGCAGCAGCAACCGCAGCAGCGGAAAGAAGCCCCGTCCCCCCGCGCCACCGCGCAGTCGGAGCCGCCTCCGCCTCCCACGGCGGACGACTCGGGCCTCACCGCGCGCGATCTGGTTTCCGCGCTGCGCGCGGTGTCGCACGGCGCCGACGCGAGCGAGATCCTCGGCAACAACGTGCGCTGGGAGGCGATGTTCGCCGCGCTCCTGTCGCTGATGCTGAAGAAGCACCTCATCGCCGACTGGGAGTTCGTCGACGAGCTGAAGAAGATTTGACGCGAAGCAGGAGCTCGAGCGCCGCTGCCGGCGCGCCGCGCGCATCTTCGACGCGGCACGTGGCGCGTGGCGCGCTCGCGAACGGCGGCCGTCAGCGCGCCTCCCGCGCCGCGCCAGCGCGGATCAGCGCGTCGATGTCCCCTTCCGAGAAGCCCGCGTCGCGGAGCACGGCGCGCGTGTGCTCGCCGGCGCGAGGCGCCGGCGCGAACGCGACGCCCGTCGGCGTGACCGGCGTCCTCAGCTGGGGGATCCGGCCGCGTGGCGAGGCGATCTCGAACAGGAGATCGCGCGAGGCGAGGTGGGGATCCGCCGCGGCGCTGCGCGGATCGAGGACCGGCTCGAAGCAGCAGTCGCGCTCGGCGGCGAAGGTCTCCCACTCGGCGCGCGTCCGCTCCCGAACGACGGCGGCCAGCTTGCGCTTGAGCTCGGCCTGGTGCGGCCCGGGGACGAGCGCGCTCGGGTCGGGATCGAGCCCGGCGCCCTCGCAGAACGAGGCCCAGAACTTCGGCTCCAGCGCGGCGAGGGCCATCGCGTGCCCGTCCTTCGAGAGGTAGGTGTTGTACAGCGCGAGCCCGCCGGTGAGCGGCTCGCCGCCCGCCCCGCGCGCTGTCTCCCTGGCCGCTTCGTCGCCGCTCGCGAGCGCGGCGGCGAGCGTGGGAAGGGCGAAGCCGAGCACGCCGTCGGTCATGGCGATGTCGAGCACCGCGCCCTGTCCGGTCCGCTCCCGCTCACGCAGCGCGGCGAGGATGGCGATCACGCACCACATCCCGCCGCTCATGTCGGCGACCTGGAAGCCTGGTACCTGTGGCGGCCCCTCGGCGGGCCCCTGCGCGCCGAGGATCCCCGCGCGCGCGATGTAGTTCAGATCGTGCCCCGCGCGCGCCGCCAGGGTGCCCGTCTGACCGTAGCCGGTCAGCGCGCAGACGATGAGCCGCGGGTTTTCCGCGCGCAGCGCCGCGTGACCGAGCCCGAGCCGATCGAGCACCCCCGGGCGGAACTGGTCGAAGAGCACGTCGTAGCTGGCGACGAGCCGGCGGAAGGCGTCGCGCCCCTCAGGCGTCTTCAGGTCGAGCAGGGCGCTGCGCTTGCCGCGGTTCAAGAGCTGGAACGCCGCGGACTCTCCGGCGACCTGCGGGGGGAGCTGGCGCAGGAAGTCCCCGCCGGCGACGTCCTCGATCTTGTCCACCGTGGCGCCGAGATCCGCGAGCACGAGGGTCGCGAAGGGGCCTGGCAAGAGCCTCGAAAGATCGAGGACGCGCGTGTCGGTGAGGGGGCGCACGGCGGCGCAGGTGGGCTCGCCCTGTCTCTGCCGGCGCCCGGATCAGCCCGCGTTGAGCTGGAACAGCTTCGGGAGCTTCATCGCGAGCATCTGGTTGCCCGTGACCTTCAGCTTGCCCGCGAAGAAGAGCTGCATCGAGTTGGCCTGCGGGTTCTCGTGCAGCTTCTGGAAATCCTCGCTGCTGAGCGAGATCGTGACATCCGCGTTGCCAGGGTTGCCCGAGGAGAGCTTGGGCCCGCTGTCGGACAGGTCGATCAGCCACTCGCCGCCGCCCTCGCCCGTCACGTTGATCTGGTACTTCCCGCCGATCTGCTTGGCCGCGTCCGAATGCTTCACCAGCGCAGCGGGCAGCTCCTCGTTGAACAGTTTCTGGATATCGACGGCCATGGATCGCCTCCGGATGTCGTGTGGGACGTGGTGACTCGAAATCGCCTGGATACCGAGCGCGGTTTACCCGTGCCCGCGCGCGGGAGTCAAGCGAAGCACGACGCCCGCGCGCTGTCTCCTCGCTCCGTCAGGGCAGCCCTGGCGCGCCGTCTCGTCGACCCATCAGGACAACCCTGGCGCTGGGTTCACGGTGGATGCGTCATGCGCGCGCGCGCGGCGCCTGCGCGGCGGGCCGGGGCGCCTTGTCCAGCGCGGATCGGATCGGGACCATCAGCAGGCGATCGATGGCGACGCGCTGATCGGCGGGCGGCGGGCTCTCCGGGATGCCCTGCATCAGCCGGAGGTCGCGGAGCGCGCCGCGATCGAGCGGGCCGAGCGATGCCCCCAGCCCGTCGAGCGGCGGCGTCATCGCGGGGAGCAGACAGACGAGGGAGATCTCGTTGGTACCCTGGCGTACCCACGTTCCCTGGTACACCGCGATCGCCTGCCCGAGCGCCTCCTGGAACACGAACGCGCGCCACTCGAGCGGCGCCGTCAGATCGAAGACGCGGCCGCCGGCGCGGAGCTCCCGGCTGTCGAGGCCGAGGGCGGCGCCGCGCGCGTCGGTCAGGAGGAAGCGATCGAGGCACCCAGGAGAGCGCAGCGTGAGCTCCTCGAGGAGCGCGGCGAGCGCCGCGGGGCTGAGCGAGATCGGCTCGCCGTCCGGGCCGATCGCCTCGAGCCCGACCTCGTCGGAGCCCACGACGGACGCGTGGTCGAGCAGCGCGGCGAAGGTGCGCCGCGAGGGGCCGTCGAAGCCGGCCCCGATGGAGGACATCCCGGCGCTGGAGCTGAGCAGAGCGACGATACGATCCCGGCGCGGCGTCGCGAGGAGCGTGACGCCGAACCGCTCGCGGGTGGTGAGCAGCACGTGCGGAGCAGCGCTGCCCTGGCTTCGAAGGAGCAGCTGATCGCCCTCGAGGCTCAGCCCGCGCCGGCTCACCTGCGGAGGGGGCACGAGCTGGCGCCGTCTCCGCGCGAGCAGCGCGACCGCCGCCGTCACGAGGGCGACCGGCAACAGCGCACGGAATATCAGGCCGCGCGCGGTCACGACCAGCACGAGCGCGGCCAGGAAGAGCGGGATCGCCCAGCGCCGCCGGGTGTCCGTGCCCCTCGCCGGCGTCACGTCGGGAGCGGTCGCGTCGAACCACCGGGCTCGTGGGAAAGGCGTCACGGCGGCGTCGCTCGCCGGCTCGCCCGCGCGCTGCGTCGCCGGCCTGCCTGTCGCAGAGGGAGGCTCGTGGGCTCGGACCTCGATCGACGGGAGCATCGCGACGGACCCAAGCGGGTCCTTCTGGCCCTTCGCCTCGCGTCCCATCGCACCTCCACCCCGGCCGAAAGTTGGCGGTAGAATAGCATTGACCGAGGCCGGAGCGAGGGGACTTTGGGACAACGCGCTGCGTAGGGTGCTGCGCGTTGTTGACGGCCCGCTCTGTTACAACTGGTTACGACCGGTTACGACCGGTTACGACCTGCCGATGACGTCCCCGGCGGGTCGCGGATGGCGCGCGCTGCGACGTGTCACGTCGCGTGGCGACCCCTCCTCGGCGACGAGGAACCCGACGAAGTCCGCTCGCATACTTCCTCGTACTCGCGGTTTTCCGTACCCGAGATGGATAGCGCCCGCCCCGGAACGCCTGGTGACGCGGCGGATCCGGTCGAAGCGGAGGTAGCTCTCGGCCATAGACGCGGGGCCGATGGCGTACGACGCGCTCGCGAGGCGGACATGGAGGTTGTCGCCGCCAGCGTCGCTGTAGACAGCGATGCCCTGGAGGCCGGCCTCATGCAGCGATCGGAGGACTCACACGGCGATCTCGCCGCGGTCGGGGAAGAGGACCTTGCGGATCACGAGCCGGCCCTCTCACGCGAAATCGCCTCCGCGAACGGCTCGTCGCTCCGCCGCTCCGCGCCGAGCCTCGCCGCGCGCCCGACGGCGGGCTCGCCTGACGCGGGATCAGGCCCGCGAGAGTCTTTCCACAGGCCGAGCAAAAGGGTACGTCTGCCCTGTGCAGCGCCGCGATATCCCGCCCGAGCTCTCGTTCGCGGCCCTTCCCGTCGCCGAGCCTCGCGAGCTCACGGGCCCGCCGCCCTCGCGCCGCCAGCGGGGCGCCGAGCCGGAGGTGGTCTCGGTCGCGGAGCTGGATCGCCGGCTGAAGCGGATCCTCGAGGGGTCGACCGCGGACGTACGCGTCGAGGGCGAGATCTCGGGCCTGCGCGTCGTGGGCAGCGGCCACGCCTACTTCACGCTCAAGGACGAGAGCGAAGAGGCGGCCATCGACTGCGTGATGTACAGGACCGCGGCGCCGCGCGCGCGGAAGCTGCTCGCCGACGGCGCGCGCGTCGTGCTCACGGGCCGCGCCACGGTCTACGTGCCTCGGGGCCGGCTCCAGTTCTCCGCGGACGACGCGCGCCTCGCCGGCCGCGGCGCGCTCCTGGAGGCGCTCTTCCGCCTCAAGGAGAAGCTCGCCGCCGAGGGGCTCTTCGCGCCGGAGCGCAAGCGCAAGCTGCCCGTCGATCCGCAGATCATCGGCGTCGTCACGAGCGGCGACGGCGCGGCGATCCACGACATCGTGACCGTCGCGTTCCGCCGCGGCGGCGCACGGCTGATCCTGGCGCGCACGCCGGTGCAGGGCGCGGGCGCAGGGCAGCGGATCGTGCGCGCGATCGCGCTGCTCGAGGAGTTCCCGGGCATCGAGGTGATCATCGTGGGGCGCGGGGGCGGCTCGGCCGACGACCTCAGCGCGTTCAACGAGGAGATCGTCGTCCGGAAGGTCGCGGCCGCGCGCGTGCCGATCGTGAGCGCCGTCGGGCACGAGATCGACGTCGCGCTGACCGACCTCGCCGCCGACGCGCGCGCCGCCACGCCCTCGCAGGCTGCAGAGATGCTCGTCGCGGACGCGGCCGCGCGCCGCGCGGCGCTGGAGCACCTCGAGGCCCGCATGCGCCGCGCGATAGCCCACCGGCTCCGGGGCGCTCGGGCCGATCTCGACCGGCAGCGCGCCCGGCTCGGCTCGCCCGCGCAGATCCTGGCGGAGCCCCAGCAGCGCATCGACGACGCGATGGCGAGGCTCCGGCGCCGCATGGAACGCATCCTCGTCGAGGACCGCGCCGCGCTCCAGCGCTCCGAGCGGAGGCTCGCCGCGCGCCACCCGCGCGCGGTGCTCGCGGGCGCCCGCGGGGCGCTCAGGCCGCTGTCGGTGCGCCTCTCTGCCGCCGCGCACCGCCACGTCGCCCTCCTGCGGGAGGGCTTCGCGGGCGACGTGGCCCGGCTCGAGGCGATGTCGCCGCTCCGCGTGCTCGCGCGCGGTTACGCCATCGCGACGGACGCGTCGGGGCGCGCGGTCCGCGATCACCGCGAGGTCGCGCCGGGCGATCCGATCGCGGTGCGCGTGCACCACGGCGCGCTGCTCGCGCGGGTCGTCGTCACGGCAGGTCCGGACGAGCCGCTCGTCGAGGGCCACGCGCACGCGCCGGCAGCGGCGGCCGCGTCGGCCGCGGCGGCGCCCGCGCCGCCTTCGCGCCAGGGCGGCGGCCCGCGCGCCGCGTCCGGCCGCGCGCCGAGGCGCAAGAGGACGCAGCCCGGCGCGCCCGCGTGCGAGCAGCTCGGGCTCGGCTTCGCGGCCGAGGAGCACGCCCCGACCCTCGGTCGCGCGGGCGCCGCCGGCCAGGTCTCGGTGGGGGGGCAGGGCGGCGCGGAGGCCGGCCCTGAGGAGAGGCACCATGTCGAACGCTGAGCGGCGAATGTTCGGTCTCGTGGGGCACCCGGTGGGCCACTCGGTCTCGCCGGCGATGCACTCGGCCGCGTTTCGGGCGCACCACCTGCCGCACATCTACAGCGCGTTCGACGTGCCCACCGGCGCGGAGCTCGCGCGCTTCGTCAGCGACATCCGGAGCGGCCTTATCTCCGGCGCGAACGTCACGATCCCGCACAAGCGCGCGATCATGTCGATGGTCGACGACGTGGACGCGAGCGCGGCCGACGTCGGCGCCGCGAACGTCCTCTGCGCGACGGAGGCGCGGCGCGTGACGGCGTACAACACCGACGTGGTCGCGCTCCGCGACGAGCTCGCGCTGCTCCTGGGATCCGCCCCGCCCCGCGTGGACGATCCGGAGGGGCCGTACGGCGCGCGCTCGAGCCCGCGCCAGCGCGCGGTGATCATCGGCGCGGGCGGCGCGGCGTTCGCGGCGATCGCCGCGTGCAAGATGCTCGGCTATCACCTCATCAGCGTGACCACCCGCTCGTGGACCGGCACCGAGGCGATGCTCGAGTCGCCCGCGGGGCAGCGCGCGTCCGAGCTCGGCGCCCTCACCGCGCCCTGGCCGATCCCGACCGACAGGTCGATCAGCAGCAAGTCCTCCGTGGCGCTGCGGCTCAACTGGAGCGAGTTCACCGTCGCCGCCGACCTGATCATCCAGGCCACGAGCGCCGGCATGCTCGGGGGGCCGGCCGGGGAGGAGGTCACGGGCATCATCCCGTGGGACGCGCTCTCGCCGAGCGTGTGCCTCTACGACCTCGTCTACAACCCCCCGGTGACGCCCTTCCTCCGGACGGCGCGCGAGAGAGGGCTCCGCGCCGCAGGCGGGCTCGGGATGCTGGTCGGCCAGGCGGCGCAGTCCTTCACGCTCTGGACCGGCCTCCCGGCGCCGGTCGAGGTGATGCGCGCCGCCGCCGAGGATTCGCTCAGGAAGGCAACCGGCGGTCGATGAGCTCGGACGGATCCCGACGGAGTTTTCCGACCCACGACGCGCTCTCGTCCACGCCCGCGGCGCCCCGCGGGCAGGGCGCCGCGCTCGAGCACGCCTCGCCGTGGCCGCACGTCGAGGTGCGGGGCCAGCTCTCGATCGCGCGCAAGGAGTGGCTACACACGAACGGCGCGGGGGCCTACGCGAGCTCGACGATCGCCTGCATGCACACCCGCCGCTACCACGGCCTGCTCGTCGCGGCCCTCGACCCTCCGCGGCGCCGGCACGTCATGCTCTCGCACGTCGACGCCTGCGTCCGCCCGGTCCGGCAGCAGGGCGCGCCGTCCGAGCGCCGCGCCTCGTGGCCGCGGTGGGACCTCGCCAAGCACCAGTTCCCGGGCATCGATCCGGAGAGCAGCTCGTTCTACCTCGAGCGCTTCGATCAGGATCCGCTCCCGCGCTGGGCGTACGCCGTCCCGGGCGGCGAGCTAGAGGTGACGCTCGGCCTCGTGCGCGGCGAGAACGCCGCCGTCCTCCGCTATGCCTGGAGCGGGGCGGATCCGGTGATGCTGACGCTGCGCCCGCTCCTCGCCGCCCGCCACATCCACCAGCTGCTCCGCGAGAACGGCGGGATCTCCCAGAAGGTCGAGCTGCGCGCAGGGGCGGCGCGCGGCGAGCCCGGCTCGGGGCGCGACCGCCCCGTGATGGGCGAGGTCCGGGTGCAGCCGAACCGCGCGCTGCCGAGGATCTGCTTCCGCTACCAGGGCACGTTCGTCGGCTCGCAGGACTGGTGGCGACGCTTCGAGTACCTCGGCGAGCAGGATCGGGGCCTCGACTTCCTCGAGGATCTCTGGACGCCGGGCCATTTCGAGACGGTGATCGGCGCCGAGCCCGTTCACCTCCTCGTGGCGGTGGGCGCGCTGCCCGACGACGAGCCGGAGAACCTCCTCGCGGCGGCGAGCGCGGCGATCCGCGCCGAGGACCCGGGGCCCCGGCGCCCGCTGCTGGAGCGGAAGCTCTCCATCGCGGCCGAGGCGTTCCGCGCCGACGCGGCCGCGCGGCCCAGCGTCATCGCGGGCTACCCCTGGTTCGAGGTGTGGGGCCGCGACGCGCTCATCTCCCTGCCCGGCCTCTACCTCGTGCCGCGCAAGACCGAGGCCGCGATCCGCGTCCTCCGCGCGATGATCGACGCGATGCAGGACGGCCTCGTGCCGAACCGGCTCCCCGACGCGGGCGAGCCGGCGGATTACCAAGCGGCCGACGCGACCCTCTGGCTGTTCGAGGCGGCTCGCCTGCTCGCGGACGTGGTCGGCGACACGCACCCGTTCGTGGCGGGCGAGCTGCTCGGCGCGCTCCGCGACGCGTTCGAGGCCGCCGTGCGCGGGACCCGGAACGGGATCCACGTCACGGCCGACGGCCTCTTCGCCGCCGGGCGCCCGGGCGAGGGCGCCGTCGACGGGCTCACGTGGATGGACGCGCGCGTCGCGGGCCGCGCGGTGACCCCGCGCGCCGGTTGCCCGGTCGAGCTCACGGCGCTGTGGGCGAAGGGCTCGGAGACGCTCGCGCGCCTCGCGCGGGCCGCCGGCGACGCCCGCCTCGCGGGGCGGGCGGAGGCGGCCGCGAGCGCGGCGCGCCGGGGCTTCGCCGCCCGCTTCTGGTGCGAGGACACCGGCTACCCGTACGACGTCATCTCGGAGCACGCGGCGGGGGAGGGCGCGTTCCGCGACGCGTCGATCCGCCCCAACGCGCTGATCGCCGTCGCCGTGGATCCCGCCTGCTTCACGCCGGAGCGGGCCGCGTCGCTGCTCGATCGGGTCCGCCTGGAGCTCGTGACCCCCGCCGGCGTGCGCACGCTCTCGCCGGCCGATCCGGCCTACGCGCCCCGGTACCAGGGAGGCCCCGAGGCGCGCGACAGCGCCTACCACCAGGGCACGGCCTGGCCGTTCCTGCTCGGGTTCTACGCGCGCGCCGCCCGGCGCTTCTCCACGCTCGGCGAGCACGTGATCCCGCTGCTGCACCGGCTCGCTGCCTCCGCGGCCGCGAACGAGATCACGCTCGGCCAGGTGCCCGAGGTCGCCTCCGGCGAGCCGCCGCACCACCCTGGTGGCAGCTTCGCGCAGGCCTTCAGCGTGGCGGAGCTCCTGCGCATCATCGCCTGGGATCTCCCTGCGCCGGAGCCAGGCGGCCCCGCCGGCGCGCCGCCGCGCTGATCCACGCTGGCCCGCGCCGCGCCGGCGCGGGCCGTCAGCCTTCGCGTTCCAGCGCCGATTCCTCGCGCAGCGCCTTGCCGCCTCGGGCGGTGAAGCGCAGCAGCTTCCCCGGATCCTCGGCCTCCATGGCGAAGGCCTCGACCTGCTCGAACAGCGCCTCGAGCTTTCGCGGACCACACGTGGGCAGGAAGCCACGGAGCACGCGTGGATCGTAGAACCGGAAATACTGCTGCTTGCCTGTTCTGCTCTCGACCAGGAGAAATCTGTGGAGGTGCTTCCGCACGTCGCTGAACGGGCGGTCGCTCGTCAGGAAGACGCCCCAGCAGTCGCCCCAGCCGCCGTCGACCAGGGCGTCGAGCAGCCTGGACCCGTGCGGGAGGCGCACCAGCGTGGGGCCGACGTCGGCGAGGATCTCGCCCTGGAAGCCGGTATAGAGCGAGGCGCTCTGCTCGCCCGCCTCGCCGAGCAGCAGCCGGATGCGCGGGTCCCGGGCGGCGTCGACCACGGCGAAGAGGGGCGAGCGCTCCTGCCGGAGCCGCGCCCGCGCCGACGCAGCGAACGGCGCCCCCGTCGCGCGCGCCGCGGTCCTCCGCGTGCGGCGCGAGGGCGGGGCGGGCTCGGTCGGCGCGCAGCGGCGGTTCGCCTCGCGGTGCATCACCGCGAACAGGGTCGCCCCCGCGCGGATCTCGTCGCCGTCACGGAGCGACACCTCGCGCGCCGGCTCGCGGTTGACCTGCGTCCCGTTGCGGCTGCCCAGATCGCGGAGCAGGTAGCTGCCGTCGATCTGCTCCACCGAGAAATGCAGGGCAGAGAGCTCACCGTCGCTCGTGATCGAGAGATCCGATTCAGGCGCGCGGCCAACGAGCAATGGACGGTCGCCAGGGATGCGGGCGCTCTGCCCGGCCAGGGGGCCGGAGATGACCCGGAGGACGAACCCTGCTTCCTGGTCTTCGCTCATGGTCGTCTCCATCGCACAAGGCGCCGATGAGGCCGGCAACTAAGCGTAGAACACCGCTCGGCGGGAAATCCACACGAAGGCGGGAGCCGCGCGATGGACGATCGGAAGACTATCAAGCATTTCCCGCGTTCCAGGCGAGGCCTTCCAGCCGAGCCGCGCTTTGAAGCGGCATGCGCGGATTCCGCGTCCGCAGCCCTCGTGTCGCCGCCCGAGACAGCGAGGGTGCGACGCGCGCGGACGCATCAGCCGTGGCGGCCGCGCAGCGGCTCGAGGCGGAGCCAGCGCGCGACGAACGCCCGGTCCTCGGGGGCGAGCAGGCCGGTGATCCGAGCGGCCACGAGGTAGAGCCCCGTATAGAGCGGGGCGCCGAGCGCGAGGCAGAGGGCGGGGCGCCTGTCGGCCGCGCCCGTGAGCAGGAACGCGGCGAGCGGCGCGGCGGCCACGATCGCGGTGGCCGCGACGCGCCCGTAGTGGCCCCACGGGAAGACGCCGCGGAGGCCGACGCCGGAGAAGCGCGCGATGCAGACCACGGTCGAGGTGATCACGACCACCTGGGTCAGGACGGCCGAGAGCGGCGCGCCGACCATCCCGATCGTGGGCAGGAGGGCCAGGTTCGCCGCGGCGTTGAACACCATCGACAGCACCTGGATACGCAAGATCATCGACGTCTTTCCGAACGCCATCAGCGGGATCGCGTACGCCGTCACGCGCAGCGGCAGGAGCGCGGAGTAGATGCGAAACGGGACGGCGGCGCCGGCGTAGGCGTCGCCGTAGATGGTGCGCATGAGCGGCTCGGCGAGGAGGAGGAGGAACGCCGCGATCGGGAGCATGATCAGCGTCGTCTTGCGGATGCCCGAGTGCCACAGGTCGATCGCCGCCCTCGCGCCCTCCGCGGGCGTCCGCCCCTTCTCGACGCGGGCGACGAGGTCGGGGAGCATCGTCGAGGCGACGGAGTAGGCGAGGACGCTGACGAGCGGGAGCTCCTGCGCGCCGACGGCGAACTCCGCGTAGAGCCCCGCGCTGAAGAAGAGGCCGATGACGAACTTGTCGAGCTTCTGGTTGAAGAGGCCGGCGAAGCGCGTCACCGAGAGCGGGAACGCGTAGGCGAGCTGCGCCTTGACGCCGCCCGGGAACGGAGCCGCGGCGACGTCCTGGAACAGCCGCGCATAGAGCCGGTACGAGAGCCAGAGCCGGAGGGCCTGGGCCGCGCACTGGGCGGCCAAGATCCAGGCGATCGAGCACCCGAACGCCGCAGGGACGATCGCGCCCGCGGCGTTCGAGAGCGTGACGACCAGCGCGACGCCCGCGGACTTGCGGTGGTTGTTCGTGGCGATGAAGAGCGGGCCGAAGACGCTCGCCGGGTAGGCGATCATGCTCATGAGGCCGATGAGCAGGAGGAGCTGCGTGACGCCCTCGCGGCCGTCGAGGAAGACGCTGGGGACCAGGGCGAAGGCCGAGAACGCGAGCGCGGAGAGCGCTCCGAGGCCGAGCAAGAGCAGCATGCTCTGCCGCACCAGCCCACGGAGCTCGGCGCGGGTTACCTTTGGCGCAAAGTAGAGGAACGACTCCGGCAGGTAGAGCTGCGCGAGATCGCGCCCCGTCATGAACAGCATCGTCGAGAACGCGAGCGTGCCGTATTCGGCCTTGCCGAGCAGGCGCACGACGAGGACACCCTGCACGAGGATGATGAGGGTGCTCACGAACTGCCCTCCGACGATCATCCCGATCCGGTCGGCGAGCGACGTCCCCTGCGCCTCGGCGGGCGCCGGCGCCTCCCGGGCGGCCTGCGACGCGCTCGACGGCGCGCCTGGATCCACCCGGGCCGGCTGCTGGTGCTGCATGGCGGCTCGGTAGCACATCCTTGCCTGCGCGGCGGCCGCCGTGGCATGCGTGCCGCGATGCCTGATCAACTTCTCCAGGACCGGGAGGGCGGCGGCTTCGAGCGGGATCTCGAGGCGATCAACCGATACTACGCCGAGCGCTTCTTGCCGGCGAACCCCTGGGCGAGCCTGCTCAATACGTACCCGTACCTCGTCGCGCGCCAGCGGCAGCGCCGTATGCGCGAGGCGCTCGTCGCGTGCGGCGTGCGCACGCCCGAGGCGCTGCGCGAGATGTCGGTGCTCGACGTGGGCTGCGGAGCGGGCTCCAACCTGGCGTGGCTGGTCGAGCTGGGCGCGGACCCCTCGCGCCTCACCGGCATCGATCTCATCGCGCAGCGCACCGACGTCGCGCGATCGCGCTTCGCCGGCATCCGCTTCATGGCGGGCGATTTCCTGAAGGCCGATGTCGGCGGGCCGTTCGACATGGTGATGATGCTCGCCGTGCTGTCGTCGGTGACCAACGCAGAGCTCAAGCGGCGCCTCATGGACAAGGCGATCGCCCAGCTCAAGCCTGGCGGCATCTTCTTCTTCTACGACGTGATCTCGCGGCGCCACGTGCCCGGCACGCCCGAGTACCAGCGCCTCACGTTCGCGGAGCTCGAGGGGTACGTCGCCCCACGAAAGCTGCGCTACTTCCGCAAAGATCTCCTGAGCCGCGGCGTCGCGGAGCGGCTCCTGCCGCGCGTGGGCGTGACCGTGACCGAGCTCGTCCAGGCGACCCGGCTGTTCAACATCGACGGGACCTTTGCCTATATGCGCGGCTGATCCACCGGATCGAGGGGTGGGGCAGCGCTGCGCGGCGGAGGTCCGGCTGGCCCCGGGCGCGCGGCGCGCCGGGGGCGCCACGGCAAAGTGGCGAGCCGTGACGTGGCACCTCGAGAGCGGCGCCATCGGGCGGGGCCGTGTGTTATCACGCGCGCGGTTCCGACATGCCGCAGCGCCGCTTCCTGTTGATCAGCTACTTCTACCCTCCGCACGGCGGCGCGGGCGTGCAGCGCGCGCTGCACCTCAGCCGGATTGCGCCCTCCCTCGGGTGGGAGCCGGTGGTGCTCGCGTCCGGCGAGCGCGGCAAGACCGCGATCGATCGCTCGCTCCTCTCCAAGGTCCCGCACGGGGTCCGCGTGGAGCGCACGCGCGCTGCGGTCGGCTTCGGAACGCTCTTCGGCGCCCTGCCGGTCGACGCCTACCTCGGCTGGTTTCCCTTCGCCCTGCAGCGGCTCTCGACGATCCTCCGTGAGGAGCGGTTCGATCTCGTGTTCAGCACGTCGGCGCCCTTCACGGCCCACCTCCTCGGGGACCGCGCGCGGCGCGCGCTCGGCGTCCCCTGGGTGGCCGATTTCCGGGACCCGTGGACCGACAACAGCTTCCTGCCGCTCTACCGCGGCGAGGGCCCGATCGCCCGGATGCGCCAGCGCGTGGATCGGCGCGTCGAGGAGCGCATCTTCGCGGGCGCCGACGCGGTGCTGGTCACGGCGGACCCGTTCCGCTCGCTGCTCGTCGAGCGGCGCGGCCTCCCTGAGGACAAGGTGCGCCTCGTGCGGAACGGCTTCGACGCGGACGATTTCGCCGAGCCGTACGCGCCCCGGCCGGACCGGGGCGGCCGCTTCCGCCTCCTGTTCGCGGGCAACATGTACGGCGACTACAACCTCGCCCCGGTGTTCCGCGCGGCCGAGCGGCTCCTGTCGCGGCGCGCCTTGCCGGGCTTCGAGCTCTCCATCGTGAGCCGCGCGGTCGCGTGGGCGGAGCGGGAGGGCAGGAAGTACCCGCACCTCCGGCCGCACCTCCGGATCGAGGCGCCGGTGCCGCACGACCAGATCGTGGCCCGCTACCGGGACGCCGACGCGCTCGTGCTGTGCGCGCTGGATCCGCTCTCGACGCCCGGCAAGCTGTACGAGTACATCGCCGCAGGCCCGCCGGTGCTCGCCTTCGTGGTGCCCGGGACCGACGCGGCGCTCGTGCTGTCGCGGACGGGGGCGGGGGAGGCGGTCCCCACGGACGACGTCGAGCTGGGGGCGCTGGCGATCGAGCGCGCCTACGATCGCTTCCGCCGCGGGGAGCTGCCCGCCCGGCGGGAGGACGAGATCGCGAAGCTCACGCGGCAGACGCAGGTCGCCGAGATCGTCGCGCTGTTCGAGCGCCTCGCCGAGGGGCGGCGCGGGGCGCAGGCGCGCTGAGCGCAGCGCGCGCCGGCCGCTACGCGTGCTGGCCCGAGGTCGCCGCGGCGGTGGCGACGGTGGCGCGGTAGAGCGCCTCGAACTGGTCGACGCACCGCTGCCAGTCCGCGCGCTCCACCGCCCACGCGCGCCCGCGCTCCGCGAGGCGCGGTCCGAGCTCGGGCTCGTCGAGCAGCCGGTCGAGCGCCGCGACGAGCGCCGTGTGGTCCGCGGCGGGGACCAGGAGCGCGCGATCGTGAGCGAGCACGCCCTCGTAGGCCGGCAGATCGCTCGCGACGATCGGCACGCCGAGCGCCGCGAGCTCGCAGAACGTGGACGGCACGCCGTCGACCTCCAGCAGCGAGACCGCCGCGTCGGCCATCACGTAGAGGCCAGGGAGCTCGCTGTACAGGCACGGCTCGGCGAACCTCACGCTGTCGCTGACGCCGAGCTCGCGCATCATCGACGTGAGCGTCTGCACGTACGGGAGCTCCTCGGGTCGGCCGTGAACCTTGATCACGAGGACGCCCTCCTTCGCCCAGCGGCTCGCGGCGAAGGCGCGGAGGATGCGATCGACGTGGTAGTGCGGCTTCGTCTGCCGCGGGCTCAGGAGGACGCGTTTGCCGGGCTCGATCCCGAGCGCGCGCCGGAAGCGCGCCGCCCCGGCGAGCGACCTTTGCCGCTCGTACGTCGCGAGATCCACGCCCCAGAGCACGATCTCGCAGGGGACGGCGCCGGCGCGCTCACCCATGCGCGCCCGCGCCCTCGCCAGCAGGGGCACGCTGTCGGCGCTGACGGCCGAGGCGTGGGACAGCACGTGGTCGACCCTCCGGACCGTCCGCCGCGACTTGTGGAGCACCTCCGGGTTGATGTCGGATCCCCACGCCGTGGCGACGATCGGCGGGCCCCCGCGCATCCTCGACCAGAGGTCGTGCCAGGGGCGCAGGAAGTTCAGGTGCACCACGTCGACGCCGAGCTCGCGCACGCGCCGACGCGCCCAGAGGCGCCGGATCGCCTGTGGGATCAGGGAAGAAACGAGCCTCAGCTCCTCGCAGCGCTCCCCGTACTCGCGCTGGATGGCGGCCGCGACCCCGGGCGCGTCGCAGACGATGACCCGGTGGCCCCGGGCGGCGAGCGCGGCGCCGAGGCGGGCCTGCTGCGGGGCCCTTGGATCGCCGTGGAGGAGCACGGTCAGACGCACGCGGCGCGTGTACAGGACGGCCCCGCCCGCGTAAAGCGTCGCGCCGGTGCTCGGTTACCCACGACTACCCACGACGCGCTGGTCGTCGTGGGGTGACGCCAGCGTGCTCGCCGGTCGAATGTGCTGCGCGCGGGCGAGCGCTGGCGAGACAAATTTCCCCACCCGGGTGAAAAGGTCCCGCGGAACGTCGGCGCGCGTGCCGCTCAGGGCGCTGAACAGCCCGCTTCCGCCCTGGCGTGGTCTGGCATGAGACGTGCCAAATGGCAGGGGAAACCAAGCGCCAGCCACGTGCAGACCACGTGATGAGCAGCCACAGCCGGTCGGAACAGCGCGCACAGCGCGGCTGCCACCGCAGGAGATGACTCCATGTCCCAACGCGTCCTCCCCCCGTCGGTCGCGATCGCCTGGCACAGCCTGCCTGCCCCCGATGTGCTCTCCAGGATCGAGAGCGCCGAGGTCGGCCTCGCGGGCGACGAGGCCGCCCGGCGGCTCAAGGACGTCGGGCCCAACGTGATCCAGCGCGCGAAGGGCGACGGCCCGCTCAAGCTGCTCTTCCGTCAGATCAACGACCCGCTCATCTACGTGCTGCTCGCGTCGGCGGCCCTCGCGATGGCCATGGGCGAGGCGATCGACGGCGCGGTCGTGCTGGCGGTCGTGGTGCTCAACACGGCGATCGGCTTCGTCCAGGAGCTCCGCGCGGGCAAGGCGATCGAGGCGCTCGTCGACATGGTGCCCCAGACGGCCACGGTCGTGCGCGGCGGCCAGCGGAGCGTGATCCCCGCCGCCGACGTGGTCCCCGGCGACGTGGTGGTGCTCGACGCCGGCGACAAGGTCCCGGCTGACGCCCGGCTGCTCTCGGTGAAGAACCTCCACGTGGACGAGTCGGCGCTCACCGGGGAGTCGGTGCCGTCGGACAAACACGTCGCGCCGGTCCCCGAGGACGCCGGCGTCGGCGACCGCAAGAACCTCGCCTTCGGCGGGACGCTCGTGACCAGCGGCGCGGCCACCGCGGTGGTCGTCGCCACGGGCGCCGCGACCGAGCTCGGCCGCATCTCCTCGATGCTCCACGAGGCGACCGAGATCGAGACGCCGCTCACGCGCTCGATGGCCAAGGTCGGCCGCGTGCTGACCGTCGCGATCGTCGCGGTCGCGCTGCTCATCGTCGGGGTCGCGCTGCTCCGGGGCTACCCGCCGGTCGACGCGATGCTCGCGGGCATCTCGCTCGCGGTCGCCGCGATCCCGGAGGGGCTGCCCGCGATCATCACCATCTCGCTCGCCATCGGCGTGCAGCGGATGGCGCGGCGCCGCGCGGTGATCCGGAAGCTGCCCGCGGTCGAGACGCTGGGCAGCACGGGCGTCATCTGCTCGGACAAGACCGGGACGCTGACGCGGAACGAGATGACGGTCCGGGCCCTGTGGACGCCCGCCGCCGGCGCGCAAGGGGAGGCGGCGATCGAGCAGGCCGGAGCCGCGCTCGAGGTGACCGGCGTCGGCTACGCGCCCGAAGGCGAGCTCCGCCGCGACGGCGCGCCGGTCGGCGAGGTGCCCGAGGCGGTGCGCGCGCTGCTCCGCGCGGGGCTGCTCTGCAACGACGCCCGCATGACGCGCGAGGGGGACGCCTGCGGCATCGAGGGCGACCCGACGGAGGGAGCGCTCGTCGTCGCGGCCCAGAAGCTCGGCGTGGACGTCGAGGGGACGCGGCGGGAGCACCGCCGCGTCGATGTCGTCCCGTTCTCGTCGGAGCGGCAGCTCATGGCGACGCTCCACGAGGCCCCCGGCGGAGACCGGGTGATCTTCATGAAGGGGGCGCCCGAGGCGGTGCTCGGCCGCGCCGCGATCGGCGAGGCGGGGCGGGCCCAGGCGATGGCGCAGGTCGAGCAGATGGCGGCGCAGGGCATGCGCGTGCTCGCCGTGGCCTCGCGGCCGGCGGGCCGCGACGTGGCCTCGCTCGACGAGGAGCACCTCCCGGAGGGGTTCGAGCTCCTCGGCCTGGAGGGGATGATCGACCCGCCGCGGCCCGAGGCGATCGACGCGATCAAGGCGTGCCACGCGGCCGGGATCACCGTGAAGATGATCACGGGCGACCACCTGGCGACCGCGCGGGCGATCGGCGGGCAGCTCGGGCTCGTGCCCGACGGGGCGCGCGCGATGAACGGCACCGAGCTCTCGCGGCTCTCGGAGGGCGAGCTGCGCGCGGCGGCGACGTCCACGCACGTGTTCGCCCGCGTCGCGCCGGAGCACAAGCTCCGCCTGGTGAAGGCGCTGCAGGCCGAGGGGAAGGTCGTCGCGATGACCGGCGACGGCGTGAACGACGCGCCCGCGCTCAAGCAGGCCGACATCGGCGTGGCCATGGGGATCACGGGGACCGCGGTGTCGAAGGAGTCCGCCGACGTCGTGCTGACGGACGACAACTTCGCGAGCATCCGGGCGGCGGTCGAGGAGGGGCGCCGCGTCTATGACAACCTGGTCAAGGCGCTCGCGTTCGTGCTGCCGACGAACCTGGGCGAGGCGCTGATCCTGCTCGTGGCGGTGATGACCTTCCCGATCGTCGGGGGCGCGCCGCTCATGCCGATCACGGCCGTGCAGATCCTCTGGGTCAACCTGGTCGCCACGGTGGCGCTCTCCCTGCCGCTCGCGTTCGAGGCGATGGAGAAGGACGTGATGAGCCGCCCGCCCCGGGATCCGGGCGAGCCGATCCTGAGCCGGTTCGTGCTCGTGCGTACGGCGATCGTCGCGGTCCTCATGACGGCCGGGGCGATCGGGCTGTTCTTTTACGAGTACATCACGGAGGTGCGCGGCGGCGTCGTCTCGGAGATCGCCTACCGCGAGGCCCAGACCGCGGCGGTCACGACGGTCGTGCTGTTCCAGATCTTCTACGTGCTCAACTGCCGGTCGCTGCGCGATTCGATGCTGAAGATCGGGCTCTTCTCGAATCCCTGGGTCTACGTCGGGATCGGCGCGCTGCTCGCGCTGCAGCTCTGCTTCGTCTATGCGCCGTTCATGCACACGCTGTTCGGCTCCGCGCCGCTCTCGCTCGACGCGTGGGTGAAGTCGACGCTGGTGGCGATGTCGATCCTGCCCGTGATGAGCGCCGAGCGGTGGTGGCGCACACGCCGGGCGCGGCGCTCGGCGGAGCGCGAGCGCAGGTCCGACGCGTCCGACGTGAGCGGCGTCGCGGGCGCGATGGCGAACCGCGGCGCGTAGGTGTCGTCACCGTAATCGTAAGCAGTGACGATACCGAGACGATACCGAGCGCCGCGCCCGCGGCTCCGTCAAAACGCTGGTGCTGCGCCGAGTACCACGGCATCATCCTCGGTCGAGATGATCTACCTCGTCGCCGCGACGCGCCCGAACTTCATGAAGCTCGCCCCCATCTGCCGCGCCCTCAAGGCGCGCCGTCTACCGATGCGGCTGCTCCACACGGGGCAGCACTTCGACACGACGATGAGCGATGTGTTCTTCCGGGATCTCGGCCTGCCGACGCCGGATCACACGCTTAAGGCAGGCGGCGGCTCGCACGCCCAGCAGACCGCGGCGGTCCTCGTCGGCGCCGAGGCCGACATGATCGAGCACCGGCCCAAGGTGGTTGTCGTCGTCGGGGACGTCACCAGCACCCTCGCGGGCGCGCTCGCGGCGTCCAAGCTCGGAATTCCCGTCGTCCACGTGGAGTCCGGGCTGCGCTCGCGCGACTGGACGATGCCCGAGGAGATCAACCGCATCCTCACCGACCAGCTCTCCGATCTCCTGCTCACCCCCTCTCACGACGCCCACCCCAACCTGCTCGCGGAGGGCATCCCGCCCGAGCGAATCCGGTTCGTCGGCAACGTGATGATCGACTCGGTGCACTACGCCCTCAAGCGCCAGACGGACGCGCTCTCGCGCTTCGGGCTCGAGCCGAAGAAGTACGCGATCGCGACGCTCCACCGCCCGGCCAACGTCGACAGCGCCGAGCGGCTCGCCGAGACGCTCGACGCGCTCGAGGCGATCGCGCAGCGCCTGCCGACCGTGTTCCCCGTCCACCCGCGCACCGTCGCCCGCGCCGAGTCCTTCGGGCTGTCGGCGCGCCTCCGCGAGACGAAGGGGCTCCGGATCATGGAGCCGCTCGGATACGACGATTTCGTGACCGTGATGGGCAATGCGCTGCTCGTCGCCACCGACTCCGGCGGCATCCAGGAAGAGACGACCGCGCTCGGGATCCCGTGCCTCACGATGCGTCAGGGCACCGAGCGGCCCATCACCGTGACGCAGGGCACGAACATCGTCGTCGGGCTCGACGCCGCGCTCATCGCGCGCGAGGTCGACGCCATCCTCGACGGCCGCGCCAAGCGAGGCTCCGTGCCCGAGGGGTGGGACGGCAAGACCGGCGAGCGCATCGCCGACGCGCTGGAAGCGTTCCTCGCCGGGGATCCGCCGCCCAAGACCGCTGGCCCGCGCGCCTGAGCTCACCGCCCATCCTCGCTCGCCGCGGTGCCGGAGCGACGGGCGCGACGGGCGCGACTGACACGACGCCGAGCGCAGGATGCACCACGGGCGCTCACCGCGCCGCCACATCGCTTCTTCCGTGGCCTACGTGGGAGTCGCGCCGCCCGCACGACCACACTCCCCACAACCCCCGACCAAACAGCGTTCCATGGCCCAGAGCGCTCTGGGTTGTGCTTGTTTAGCGATGAACAGCCCCGGTATATAGTTGTATCGTGGCAAGAAATTTTCGACCTGGCGTGGAGTGGGCGGCTCGAGGGCGAGGTCAACGAGGTTTCTCGCTCGTCGAGGTGATGGTCGCGGGCGGGGTCGTGGCGATCCTGGCCGCCCTGGGGACCCAGGGGGTGTCCAAGTACCTCGTGTTCGCCAAATCGGCCGAGGCCAAGCAGACGATCGGCGGCATCGCCAGGGCGGTCGTCGGTTCGGCCGAGCGCCTCCAGGCGATGTCGGGCACCACGGCGACCCAGCCGCTCTGCAGCGATGCGGTCACGGTGCCCAACGGGTTCTCTCGTGTCCAGGGGAAGAAATATCAGCCCGACCCCAGCCCGAATGTTGACTACAACACCGGCAGCCCGACCGTTGGCTGGAAGTGCCTCGCGTTCTCGATCAGCCACCCTCAGTCGTACCAGTATCGATATCGACTCGGCGGCTCTCCGATGCCCGTCTCCGTCAACCACTTTCCGGCGGACGTGCCGGAGGATCGCAGGTGGGCCGCCTATGCGCGAGGCGACCTCGACGGGGACAATATTCACGCGTGGTTCGCGCTGGACGGCTACATGAAGGACGGGCAGGTGGTGTTCGCCAGCACGATCGGCACCATCGACCCGGACGAGTAGGCGGCGCCGCCATGGACACCGCAGCTCTCCACACGCTCTTCGGTGCCCTCTCGTCGCGCCGCGGCGGCGAGAGCACCGCCATCGAGCTCCCGGGCGCGGACCTCGCGGCCGCGCACCTGCGTTGCGCCGACCTCCAGGGCGCGAACCTCGCGGGCGCGCGCCTCGACGGGGCCAAGCTCACCGGCGCGAACCTCGGGGGGGCGCGGCTCGACGCCGCGTCGCTCATCAACGCCGACCTCACCGGGGCCGACCTGCGCTGGGCCGACCTCTCGGGGGCGCTGCTCGGCGGGGCGCTGCTCGCGGCCGCGGATCTGCGCGGGGCCAAGCTCCCGCGCTCGTTCTCCTCGGCGGGGTCGCTCGTGGGCGCGCGCGTCGATCCGTCGGCGTGCGCGCGCTCCGGCTTCGACGAGGAGGCCATCCTGGCGCTGGCGAGCGCGGGCGCGTCCTTCGACGACGTCGCGTCGTTCCCTTCGCCGCTGCGCGACGCCCTCGCGAGCGCCGACGCGGTCCCCGAGAGCGCAGCGCGGAGCCGTCGCCCCGCGGCGCCTGACTCGCGGCGGATGGAGGCGGCGCCTGACTCGCGGCGGATGGAGGCGGCGCCGGAGTCGCGGCGGATGGAGGCGGCGCCTGACTCGCGGCGGATGGAGGCGGCGCCGGAGTCGCGGCGGGTGGAGGCGGCGCCTGACTCGCGGCGGATGGAGGCGGCGTGGTCACCGCAACGGATCTCGGCGCCACCCGAGTCGCAGCGGATACCCGAGTCGCAGCGGATGCCCCCCGCGACCGACGTTCCCCGCCAGGGCGTGGCGATCAGCGCCTCGCGCCGCGCGGCCGGTGAGCGCGAGGCTCCGGCGGTCCGCCGCGCCGCCGTGTCCGGTGGCCCTCGGAGGGCGCCGGACGCGCCCCAGCTCGCGCGGTCGACCGAGCTGCGCCTCGCGCTCGCCGGCGGCGCATTGCTCCTCGTCCTCGCGGCCGCCGTCGCCCTGGCGAAGATCCCTCCGCGCGGCCTCCTCCTGGCAGCGCACGCCGGCAGCGCGCTGGGCGCGGCGCTCTTGACGTTCGCGCTGCCTCTCGTCGGCGCCGAGCGCAACGCCCCGCGTTCCCTGGGCGCCCGCCTCGTGCTCGCCGCGTTCGCCGCGACGCTCGTTTATGGGCTCGATCCGTCGCGCCTCGCGGTCTTCCGGCTGCGCGCCACGCTCGTCTCGGGCGACGCCGCGCAACGGTCCACCGCCGTACGCCTCCTCGCGCGGAGCGGTCACCGCAGCTTCGACGGGCTGGATCTGTCGGGACTCGATCTCTCCCGCGCCGATCTCGGCCAGAGCAGCTTTCGGAACGCGCGCCTCGCCGGGGCGGACCTCTCGGGCGCCGCGCTGATGGAGTCGACCTTCGGATCCGCCGATCTGACCGCTGCCAACCTCCGAGGTGCAGACCTCACCGGGACCGACGCCGAACAGGCGACCGGCTGGGAGCTCGCGGCGTGCGATGCGGCGACGGAGCTGCCCGAAGAAGGCGTGTGCCTGCTGGGACACCCGGTGCGGGCAAATCAGCCCTCGGGCGACACCACCGCGCGCTCCGCGCACGAGGGCGCCGCGCCGGCGGGGGCGCTGTAGCGAGCGGCGCATCGACGGTCGCGGGCCGGATCGCTCGGGAGGTCGGGCGCCGGACTGGCCAGACGTCTGGCGGTCCCTTGCCAGGCCTCTGCCCGCCCCGTCACCGCACCGACGTCAGCCCGGACGCCGCGCCGCCGCGCGGGCTGCGCGGGCCGCCGCCGCGTCGTCGACCGCGAGCGCCTCCTCGGCGACGGCGGCGAGATCGGCGAACGAGGCGCCGGCGAGCGCGTCCTCCACCGCGTCGAACGCGGAGGCGCACATGCTGAGGCGCGTGATCCCGAGCCCGACGAGGAGCGGCGCGACGCCGGGATCGCCGGCGGCCTCGCCGCACACCGAGACCGGCCGCTTCGCGGCGTGCCCCGCCTCCACCACCCCGCGCACGAGCCGCAGGACGGCCGGGTGCGCCGGATCCGCGAGCGCGTGCAGCCGCGGGTGACCGCGCTCGGCCGCCAGCGTGTGCTGCGTCAGATCGTTGGTCCCGATGCTGAAGAAGTCGGCCTGGCGCGCGAGGCGCTCCGCCATGAGCGCCGCCGACGGCACCTCGACCATGATGCCCGTGGCCACGGGCCAGCGGTGCGCCGCGCCCGTCGCCGCGAGCGTCGCGTGCGCGCGCTCCAGCGCGGCGCGCACGGCGCTCACCTCCGCGGCGGTCGAGACCATCGGGACCAGCACCCGGATGTCATGGCCGCGCCCCGCGACCAGGATCGCCCGGAGCTGCGCCTCGAGCAGCGCCGGCCGCGCGAGGGAGAGGCGGACGCCGCGGACGCCCAGGCTGGGGTTCGTCTCGGCGTCGAGCTCGAGGTACGGCAGCGCCTTGTCCCCGCCGGCGTCGAGCGTGCGGACCACGATGGGAGCGCCGGCGAACGCCGCGAAGATCTCCGCGAGCAGCTCCGCCTGCTCGTCCTCGCCAGGCTCGTCCACGCGGTCCAGGAACAGCATCTCGGTGCGCAGGAGCCCGATCCCGAGGGCGCCAGCCTCGCGCGCGGCGCGCGCGTCCGAGGGGCCGGCCACGTTCGCCCAGAGCTCGACCTCGCGGCCGCAGGCGAGGCGTAACCGGCCGTCCCGGGCGCCTGGCGGTCGCCGTGACGCGCGGAGGGCCGCCTGTCGCCGCTCGATCTCGATCGTGGTCTCGGGATCCGGGTCGAGCCACACCTCGCCGGTCGCCCCGTCGAGGCCGGCTCGCGCGCCGCCCGCGTCCGGCACCAGCGCCGCGGCCCCGGCGACCGCGGGGATGCCGGCGCTCCGCAGCAGGATGGCCGCGTGCGAGGTGGGACCGCCGCGCCGGTCGATGACGCCGAGCACCCGCCTCGTATCGAGCCGCGCGGCCTCCGACGGCGTGAGGTCCTCGGCCACGACGACGGCCGGCGGGCCGTCGGGCAGCACCGCCGCGGCGCCGCCGAGCAGGGCGCGCATCACGGCGTCGCCCACGTCGTGGACGTCGGCCTCGCGCGCCCGCAGGTACGGATCGTCGAGCCGCCGGTAGATCGCGGCCGCCGCGTGGATCGCCTGGCGGAAGGCCCAGGCGGCGTTGCAGCGCTCCCGCTCGATCCGGGCGATCGCCTCGTCGACGAGCGCCGGGTCGCAGAGCAGCGCCTGATGGGCGTCGAGGATGTCGGTGCCGCGCAGCGCGCTGCCGAGGTCCTGCGCCGCCAGAACGAGCGCCCGCCGCAGCCGCTCGGCCTCGGCCGCAGGGTCGTCGACCGTGGTCTCGGGGACCTCCGGCATCGACCGCACCAGCCGGACCATGGGGCCGAGCGCGACGCCGGGCGCGACGGGGATCGCGTGGCACGACGCGGGGGGCGCCGCAGGCGCGGCCGCCGGCGCGTCGCGCTGCAGGAGCGCAGCGAGCGCGTCGACCGCCTCGACCGCCTGCCGCCCGGTCGCGCGCAAGCGCAGCACGTCGCCCCGGCGCGCCCCGAGGGACGCGAGCGCGATCAGGCTCGAAGCCGGCACCGGACCGCGCGCGGCCGTCACGTTCTCCAGGGTGATCGCCGCGTCGAAGGCCACCGCGCGCGTGATGAGCCGCGCGGCGGGGCGGGCGTGCAGGCCGCCCGGATCGGCGATCGCGAGCTCGACCGCCGCGACCGCGGCGGCCGCATCGGTCGCGGCCACCGCCACCGCGGCGGCCGCATCGGTCGCGGCCACCGCCGCCGCGGGGCGCTCCGCCTCGCCGAGCTGCTCGGCCTTCGGAACGAGCGCCTGCCGCGCCTCCGCGGCGACCTGATCGAGCGTGCCGCCCGCTGCAGCCCGCACGGCCGCCGCGACCGCCCCTTCCACGATCGGCCCGCCGGTGAGGCGCGTGCGCGCGGCGATGGCCGGATCGATGAGCTCGAGCGCCGTCTCGGCGCTCAGGATCGCGCCGCCGATGTCCATCAGCACGACGGCGCCGGCCGGCCCGCAGACGCGCTCGATCGCCGCGGCGATCGCGGTCGCGTCGGTGCCGAGCTCCGTGCCGCCGTCGCCCGCGCCCGCCGCGCACGCGATGGCGACCGCCTCGCCGGTCATCTGGCGGGCCAGCGCCTCGGTGGCCTCGGCGAGCACGCGGCTGTGCGAGACCAGGACGAGCCCGACGCGGCCCGCCGCCCCGCTCATACGCCTGCCGTCGCGGCCAGGCTCCGCAGCAAGAGCGAACACGACGTGGCGCCGGGGTCCTGGTGCCCAGCGCTGCGCTCACCGAGGTAGCTCGCCCGGCCCTTGCGGGCGATGAGCGGCACGGTCGCGAGCGCGCCGGCCTGCGCCGCCTCGGCGGCGCGAGCGAGCCCGTCCATGAGCGCGGAGCGCACCGGATCGCCCGTGGGCGCCGGCGTGCTCAGCGCGGCCTTGAGCGCGTCGACCGCAGGGGAGAGCGCGTCGACCATCGTCTTGTCGCCGGGCGACGCCTTGCCTCGCCGCTTCACGCCGTCGAGGCCCGCCTCGAGGCACCCGGCCAGGGCCGCGAGATCGAGCGCCGCGGCGCCGGCCGCCCGCTGGCCCGCGTCGCGGAACAGCGTGCCGTAGAGCGGGCCGCTCGCCCCGCCGACGGTCGAGAGCAAGATCATCCCGACGCCCTTCAGCAGCGCGCCGACGTCGCCGTGATCGAGGCCGCCGAGCCGGGCGCGCACCGCCGTGAAGCCGCGCGCCATGTTGACGCCGTGGTCGCTGTCGCCGATCGCCGCGTCGAGCTCGGTCAGGAGCACCTTCTCGCGCTCCATGACGTCGGCCGCGCGCTCGATCCACGCCGCGATGTGCGCGCCGTTCAAGGCGTCCATGGCTCAGGTCCCCCAGCGCAGCGCCGGCGTGTGCACCGGCGCGTCCCACCAGCGGAGCATCTCGTCGTCGAGCTTGAGCAGGGTCACCGACGCGCCGGCCATCTCGAGCGACGTGATGTACGACCCCACGAGGCTGCGCGCGACCTTGAGGCCGCGGCCCTGCGCGATCGCGCGCGCCTTGCGGTACAGGACGTAGAGCTCGAGGAGCGGCGTCCCGCCCATGCCGTTGACGAACAGCAGCACGTCGTCGCCCGGCTCGAACGGCAGGTCGTCGAGGATCGGCTGCATCAGGATCTCGGCCACCCGGTCGGCCGGCTCCAGCTTGGCCCGCCGCCGGCCGGGCTCACCGTGGATGCCGATGCCGACCTCCATCTCGCCAGGGCCGAGCTCGAACGACGGCTTGCCGGCGTGCGGCACCGTGCAGGCGGAGAGCGCGACCCCCATGCTGCGGCCGCGCGCGTTGACCCGTCGGCCGAGCGCCGCCACCTCCTCGAGCGGGCGGCCCGCCTCGGCGGCGCCGCCGCAGATCTTCTCGACGAGGACGGTCGTCCCCACGCCGCGCCGTCCGGCCGTGTACAGGCTGTCCTCGACCGCCACGTCGTCGTTCACGAGCACGCCCTCCACCGGGATTCCCGCCTCGCGCGCGAGCTCGGCGGCCATCTCGAAGTTCATCACATCACCGGTGTAGTTCTTGATGATGTGGAGCACGCCGGCGTCGCCGTCGACTGCCCGCGTCGCTTCGAAGATCTGGTCGGGCGTCGGGCTCGTGAACACGGCGCCGGGGCAGGCGGCGTCGAGCATGCCCCGCCCGACGAACCCGGCGTGCAGCGGCTCGTGCCCGCTGCCGCCGCCGGAGAGGAGCGCGACCTTGCCCTTGCCCTTCGCCTCCGCGCGCGTGACGAAGCGCGGCGCGGCGTTCACCCGGAGGAGCTCGGCGTGCGCGAGCGCCATCCCCTCGAGCGCCTCATCGACGAGATCGTCCGGCGCATTGATGAGCTTCTTCATCCTGCCTCCGCTCCGTACCCGTTCGGCCCGCGCGCAGGATATCCCCATGCCATTGCCCGCCGCGAGAGGAGATCTTCGGCCCGCGCCATCCTAAGATGAGGTCGCCGTGGATCGAATCGCCCCCACGCTCCGCCCTCCTGGCCGTCCGGCAGGCTTCCAGCGCTGGAGAGAGCTGCTCTTCCTGCACTGGGAGACGCCGATCGCCGCGCTGCGCGCCGTCGTGCCGCCTGCGCTCGAACTCGACACCTTCGAGGGCAGGGCCTACGTCGGCGTCGTCGCCTTCACCATGCGCGACGTCAGCCCCTGGTGGTCGCCGAGCGTGCCCGGGATCTCGAACTTCCACGAGCTCAACGTCCGCACCTACGTTCACCAGGAGGGGCGAGCGCCGGGCGTCTGGTTCTTCAGCCTGGACGCGGCCAAGGCGATCGCGGTCGTCGCGGCCCGGGTCGGCTGGCACCTGCCCTATCACTACGCCTCGATGGATCTCGAATCGAGGGACGGAGAGGTCCGTTACCGCAGCGAGCGGCGCTGGCCGGGCCCCGTGCCTGCGCGCTTCGAGGCGCGCTATCGCGTCGGCGCGGCGATCGACGGCGGCGCCGCGGCGCCGGGGACCTTCGAGCACTTCCTGGCCGAGCGTTACCTGCTCTTCGCCGCGAGCGGCGGCGCGCTCAGGATCGGGCAGGTGCACCACGCGCCCTATCCGCTCCACCGGGCCGAGGTCACCCACGTCGAGGAGAGCGTCGTCTCTGCGGCCGGCCTGCCCGCCCCGGCGGGGGCGCCGCACGTGCTCTATAGCCCGGGCGTGGACGTCGACGTCTACGCGCTGACGCCCGCCGCGCCGCGCGGGTGACGCCGCCGCGCCGCGGCCGCGCGTCAATGCCTCGTGAGCCAGTGGATGACCTGGGACTCGAGGCCCGGCGCCGCCCCGAACCCGAGGCTCAGCGTCCGCGGGAAGCCCACGTGCCCGCCGTGCCGGAGCCACTGCACGTCGAGCAGCGGCGAGCGCGGGCAGGCCTCGATCGCCGGCCGCACCGTGTCGAGGGGCACCATCGGGTCGGCCTCCGCCGCGACGATCAGCGACGGGACGGCGATGTCGCGGAGGCGCGGGGCGGCGCTCTCGCTCGCGTAGTAGGCCTCCGCGCTCCGGTAGCCGAAGCGTCGCGTCATGATGCGCCGGTCCCATTCGCGGATCGTGCGAATGGCGAGCGCCTCGTCGAGGGGCACGGGCACGGCGCGGCGCGAGGCGACGGCGCTGTACATCTCCTTCAGCCCGGCCATCACGTGCCTGCGGTAAACCCACCGCTCGGGCTGATCGATGGCGGCGACGGCTCGCTCCAGGTCGAGCGGCGGGCAGACGGCCGCCACGGCGTGGACGCGCCCGTCGAGCGAGCCCGACGCCGCGTAACGGAGGGCGATATGCCCGCCCAGCGAGTAGCCGAGCACGAGCACGCGCTCGTACCGGTCGAGCTCGGGGGAGGTGATGGCGGCGTGGAGATCGGAGAACAGGCCAGCGTGGTAGATGTCGTCTCCGTCGCCCCCGGCGCCGCGCAGGTTGATGCGCAGGCAGGCGAGCCCGGCGCGCTCGGCCCTCAGGGCGGCCTCGACCACATAATGACTCTCGCTCGTTCCGCCGAGCCCGTGGACGACGACGAGGATCGCGCCCGCGCCTTCTCGGTGGCGGATCCTGCCGAGCAACCGGACGGGCCCGGCAGGAGTCTCATCGACGTGGACCGAGAAGGGGGAAGACGGAGCGAGCCGCGGGGCGCGAATCTGATGCTTGAGCCAGGGAGCGACCGTCCAGAAGTGGCCGTGGAGGATGCGCTGCATCATCCCGTTCGTAACACGGGCGACGCAGCGTTTCTATTTCACCCGCTCGCTCAGCGACACACGACCTCCGACGAGCCGCTGCAATCGTTCCGGCACACGTCGCAGTGGGCGCACTGGATCATCGCTTCGTAGAGGTCCGCGCTGGCCGGGTCTGCCGTCCTGCAGGCCGCCTTGCAGGCGGCCGTGTCGCACGTACGGAAGCAGCTCACGTACTCCATGCACGGGATGCTGTCCGTGCACGCCGAGAGCTCGTCGGCGCAGCTGGTCTCGAGCGCGCACCGGGTGCACCCCGAGCTGCCGTCGCCGCAGGTGCCCGAGTTGTCGCATACAGGCGGCGGGACGGCCCTCTTCACGTTGAGCGTGAACGCGCCGTCGCTGGTGTCGGTCGAGCCGTCCACCACGACCACGACGGTCTGACCCGCCGCGAGCGTCACCGTGACCTCCGACTGCTCGACGTCCGTGTCGTCGTTGCACGCGAGCTGAGCCCCCCTGCACGTCGCCTCGTGCACGTGGAGCATCGTGTCGAACGCCGATCCGAACGTATCGAAGGTGTAGTCGCCGGCGACCGGCGCCGTGAACGCGTATCCCGCGTCGGGGCTGCTCGATTGGCGGCAGTCCGTCGTCACGGTCGGCCGCACGCTGTTGGGTCGGCCGATCGTGCTGCCGGTGATCGTCTGCGGCACCGACGAGGCGAGGGTGCCCGCCGGGCAGCTCGGCGCGCTCGCACGCGTCACGCTCAGCTCGAAGGTGCCCGCCTGGTCCTCCGCGCCGTCGACCACGATGTAGACGGTCTGGCCCGTGGCGAGGTCGGCCGTGATGACCGCGCTCGGGTCGGCGCTGCACGCGAGCTCGGAGCAGCCCGTCGCGTCGAGGAGGGCGAGGACGACGCTGTAGCCGGAGTTCGTGCTGTCGAACGAGTAGACGCCCGCGGTCGCGGCGGTGAACGAGTAGATGCGCTCGCCCGAGCTCGTGGCGGAGCACGTCGGGGAATACGTGTTCGCCTGGCCCGCGGTCGTGCCGTTGACGATCTGCGGCACGGCGCTGCCGAGATCGTTGCCCGGGCTCACCGTGCACGCGCACGCCCCGGCCTGGCAGACCTGCGAGTCGTTGCACGCGGCGCCGCACTCGCCGCAGTGATCGGCGCTGGTCTGGAGATCGACGCAGACCTCGACGCCGTCGCAGGCCGTGAGCCCGGAGCCGCAGCCGTCCTGGCATTCGCCGGCGACGCACGTCTGGTCGTCCGTGCACGCGGTGCCGCACGCGCCGCAATTCCCGGCGTCGTTCTGGAGGTTGACGCAGGCGCCGTCGCAGTCGGTGAGCCCCTCCGAGCACTCGCCGTCCTGGCACTCGCCGGACTCGCAGGTCTGGCCGTCCGTGCAGGCCGCGCCGCACTCGCCGCAGTTGTCCGGATCGGACGCGACGTCGACGCACGTGCCGCCGCAGTCGGTGCGCCCCACGGGGCAGCCGCCCTCGTCCTGGCACTCGCCGGCCTCGCAGGTCTGCCCCTCCTCGCAGGCGTTGTTACAGCGGCCGCAGTTCGCCTCGTCGCTCTGGGGGTCGACGCAGCTGTCGCCGCACGCGGCGAGGCCTTCGTCGCACGCGGCCACGGCCACGCACTCGCCGTCGCGGCAGGTCTGATCGCCGTCGCACGCCACGCCGCACGCGCCGCAGTGGCTCGTGCTCGTGCCCGTGTTGATACAGATGCCGTCGCACTCCGTCTCCGGCGCGACGCACGCGCTCGTGCTGGGGCCGCCGTCCGAACACGATGCCACGGAGGCGAGCGCCGCCGCAGCGAGCCAGAGCAGGGTATACGTCGGCGCGAGCCTGAAGCGCGATTTGAGCTTTTCCATGAACCTTCCCTCGGCAGAGTCGCCGACGACGGGGGTCGTAACGCGGAGCTACCGGGAGGATACGACGATGGCCTTCCAGGATGTCAATGCTTGCAGCCTGAATCCCGCGCGTGGATCGTCGATCGTCATCTGCGCCGGCGCGTGCGCGCGCCGTTTTGCCACCGTCGCACACCTTGACCACAGGGTGCGCTGCTCGGGCTGGCCTAGCCGCGCGTGGCCAGGCCAGCCCGCGCCGGCGCTCTCCGGAGGGGATGGAGGCAGCGCGGATTGCCCTGGCGCGGGAGGCGGTCTACGGAGGGATGGCGCGCGCGAGGGCCTGCCATGACGCAAACCGCTCCTAGCACTAGCACCGACCGATTTCCCCCTCAGATCAAGTACATCATCGGAAACGAGGGGTGCGAGCGCTTCAGCTTTTACGGGATGAAGAACATCTTAACGTTCTTCATGATCAACTACATGCTGATCCACGAGCATGTGGCCAAGGCCAATTACCACCTGTTCGTGAGCGCCTGCTATTTCTTCCCGCTCCTCGGGGGATTCCTGTCCGACCGCTTCCTCGGGAAGTATCGGACGATCCTCTGGCTCTCGCTCGTCTATTGCGCGGGGCACGCGTGCCTCGCGGTCTTCGAGAGCCGTCCGGCCGGCTTCTACGCGGGGCTCGCGCTCATCGCGCTCGGCTCGGGCGGCATCAAGCCCTGTGTCTCGGCGCACGTCGGTGACCAGTTCTCCGAGGAGAACAAGCACCTCGTCAAGAGCGTGTTCGCCCTCTTCTACTGGATCATCAACTTCGGCTCGTTCTTCGCGTCGGCGCTGATCCCGAAGACGCTGGAGTGGTGGGGCCCGAGGGTGGCTTTCGGGATCCCGGGCGCGCTCATGTTCATCGCGACGCTCGTGTTCTGGAGTGGGCGCGACCGGTATGTGCACGTGCCGCCGACCGGCAAGAACCCCCACTCGTTCCTCCGCGTCCTCTGGGACGCTGTCCGGGTGGGGCGCGACGCGCGTGGCAGCGCCGCGCGCGGGCACTTCCTCGACGCCGCGCTCGGCAGGCACCCGGAGGGCGCGATCGACGGCGCCAAGGCCGTCCTGCGGGTGATGACGATCTTCGCCCCCATCCCGGTGTTCTGGGCGCTGTTCGACCAGAAGGGGTCGACCTGGATCGTCCAGGCGACCCGCATGGATCTCGAGGTGCTCGGCCACAAGCTCGCTCCGTCGCAGCTCATGGCGCTGAACCCCCTCCTCGTGATGCTGATCATCCCCTTCAACACGATGATCCTCTACCCCGCGCTCGAGCGGCGCGGCGTCCGCCTCGCGGCGCTCGGCCGCATGACGGCCGGCATGGCGATCGCGGGGCTCTCGTTCGTGGCGGTCGCCGCCATCGAGCTCGCCATGACCTCGGGTGAGCGCCCGAGCGTGCTCTGGCAGGCCGGGCCGTACCTGCTCATCACGCTCGCCGAGGTGCTGGTGTCCACAACGGGCCTCGAGTTCGCCTACTCCCAGGCGCCGCGGGAGATGAAGAGCACCATCATGAGCTTCTGGAACCTCACCGTGACGGTCGGCAACCTGATCACCGCCGGCGTCGCGGCGCTCAACGTGTTCACGGGCGCGCTTCAATACCTCTTCTTCGCGGCGCTCATCCTGATCGCGGCCGTCGTCTTCGGCCTCCTCGCCCGGCGCTACGTGGTTGTCGACTACTTCCAGCGGAGGCCCCCGGGCGCGCCCGCCGCTGCGTCCTGACGCGTCGCGCCGGCTCAGCCCTCGCCGTGCCGCTCCTCGTCCTCGGGCTCGCTCGGATGCGCGGGCGGGATGCGGACCCGCACCGTGCGGATCTGCCGCGGGCTCGCGTCGACGATGTGGAGCTCCGCCCCGTCCGGGGTCGTCACGACGTCGCCGGGCGCGGGGATGCGCCGGGCGAGCCCCAGGCAGAGCCCCGCGACCGTCGACCAGCGGACGTCGTCCGGCAGCGCGATCGCGAGCTGCCGGCTGACCTCGTGGACCGGCATGTCGCCGGGCACGAGCGCCGACCCGTCCGGCTCGCGCCGGATCGTCTCTGCGTGGGGCGGGTGCGCCTCGTTCTCGGCGAAGATCTCGCCGACGAGCTCCTCGACGAGGTCCTCCATCGTGACGATGCCGATCATGCCGCCCTGCTCGTCCACGACGACGGCGAGCTGGAGCCGGCGCCGCTTCAGCTCGGCGAGGAGATCGACGGCCGGCATCGACCCGACAACGAAGTACGCCGGGCGCAGGATGCTCTCCAGCGAGAACTGCCCGTCGCCCCAGAGGAGCGCGAGCACCTCCGGCATCGTGACGTAGCCGATCACGTTGTCGTTCGACCCCTCGTAGACCGGCATCCGCGTGTGGCCGTGCTCCAGCACGGCGCGCTGCACCTCCGGGGCGGCCGCGTCGCGCGGGAGCGCCACGACGCGGCCGCGGGGGAGCATCACCTGGAGCGCGGTGAGCCAGCCGAAATCGATGGCGCGGGACGCGATCTCGCCGGCGCGCTTGTCGACCGAGCCCGCCTCGGCGGCCTCGTCGACGATCTGCTGGATCTCCTCCGGGGAGAGGCGCGCCTCGACGAAGTTCGTGCGGTCGCCGAAGAGCCTCAGCACCAGGTTGGAGCTGGCGGTGAGCAGCCAGACGAGCGGGCGGGCGAGCGACGAGAGCCCGCGGAGCGGCGGGCCGACGAGCATCGCGTACCGCTCCGAGGCGCGGAGCGCGAGCGACTTCGGGACGAGCTCGCCGAGGACGAGCGACAGGAAGGAGACGAGCGCGACCACCGCGGCGAACGCGAGCTCGTCCGCCGCGTCCCCGACCCACGGCACCGCGCGGAGGACCGGCGCGAGGTCCTTCGCGAGGGTCGACCCGCCGAAGGCGCTCGCGGTCGCGCCGACGACGGTGATGCCGATCTGCACGGTGGCGAGGAAGCGCTCCGGGTTGCCCCGCAAGCGCTTCACCGCCCACGCCCGGCGGCTCCCCGACTGGACGAGCTGGTCGAGCCGCGTCTTGCGGACCGTGACGATCGCGATCTCGGCGCCCGAGAAGACGCCGTTCACGAGCACGAGGGCCAGGATGATGAGGATTTCCGAGAGAATGGCGGCTCCCTCCGCGGCGTTCCCGGGTGCAGGCATAGCGTGTCGCTCGCCCGGACGGCAGCGGCGCCGAGCCCGCGGCGCACGAAACCCAGGCGGCCGTGGCTGCAGCGTGCCGCGGGCCGTGAATTACGCTTATGATGAAATTTTCTGAAGGGATCCGCCACGCGCGGCGGCCGGCGCGTCGCCAGGCGCGCCGTCACGCACGGCCGCAGGCGCTGCGCGGAGGGCTCACGCCGCCTTGCTGGCTCGCCGGTCCCGCACCGCCTGCGCGAGCAGCTCGAGCACCGGAACGGTGTCGTTCCACCCGAGGCAGGCGTCGGTGATGCTCTGGCCGTAGGTGGGGAGCTTGCCCGGCGCGAGATCCTGCCGGCCTCCCACGAGGTGGCTCTCGATCATCACGCCGAGGATGTCCCGCGAGCCCGAGCGCAGCTGGTCGGCCAGGCTCTCGGCCACGATCCTCTGGCGCGCCGGATCCTTCTGGCTGTTGCCGTGGCTGCAGTCGACCATCAGCCGGCGCGGCAGGCCTGCCTTGGTCAGGCGGTCGGCCGCCTCGCGGACGTGCTCGGCCGCGTAGTTGGGCCCGCGCTGCGAGCCGCGGAGGATCACGTGACACGACGCGTTGCCGCGCGTCGCCACGATCGCCGAGATCCCCTGCTTCGTCACGGAGAGGAAATGGTGCGCCTCGCGCGCGGCCCGCACGGCGTCGACCGCGATCTGGACGTCGCCCTCGGTGCTGTTCTTGAAGCCGACGGGGCACGAGAGCCCGGAGGCGAGCTCGCGGTGGATCTGGCTCTCGGTCGTGCGCGCGCCGATCGCGCCCCAGGAGATGAAATCCGCGATGAACTGCGGCGAGATCGTGTCCAGGAACTCGGTCGCGCTCGCGAGCCCGAGCTCGGCGATGTCGCGGAGCAGCCCGCGGGCGACGCGGAGCCCCTTGTTGATCGAGAAGCTCCCGTCGAGGTCGGGATCGTTGATCAGCCCCTTCCAGCCGACCGTGGTGCGCGGCTTCTCGAAGTACACGCGCATGACCACGAGCAGATCGTCGCTCAGCCGGTCGCGCGCCTCCCGGAGCTGCGCGGCGTACTCCAGGGCGGCCTTGGGGTCGTGGATGGAGCAGGGGCCCACCACCACGATGATCCGGTCGTCGTCGCCCGAGATCACGCGCTCGGCGGCCTTGCGCGTGAAGGCCACGGTCTCGGAGGCCGCGGGGCTGACGGGGATCTCTTCGATAAGGATCGCGGGGGGGATCAAGGGCCTGAGCCCTGCAATACGAAGGTCGTCGGTCGAGTAGTACATCGTTGAGGCTCCAGCATAGCGCGACGACAACCGCCCCGACTACCCGCGCGTGGGCCGGAGACGCTTTCTGGTCGGCGTACGGCGCCCCGTACTCCCGTGTCCCGTGCGGCTTGCGATCGGCCTGAAGATTTGTCTCGCAGGCGCGGGCGGGCTATCGGGTCATGGGGGGCCGTCGGATCCGGGCTGACGCCGGCGTTCGGGCGAGCGCTGGCCCGAACGCGCTGGCGGCCTCCGCCGGTCATAAGCGCGCTGGCGAGTGTGGCCGCTCCCCGCCCGGTCGCCGCAGGAACGGGGCGCCCTTCGGCTGCGTGCGGCAGGGCGCCGCCGGCCGCTTCGTGCCCGCTGTGGTCGAGCGGACGGGTCGCTCTGCCAGCGCCGTCCGGCGCGGGGGGGTCGCCGAGCGTGCGGCGCTCGCCGAGCGCGCCGCCTCGGTGACGTCGCTCGCCGTCGGTCGCGGCGGTCGTTGCTGCCTGCGCTCTGCGCGGGGCTCCTCGAGCAGCGCGCGCAGCGACGCGAGCGCGCGCGTGCGCCACTTGTACGCCGTCGACAGCGGGATCCCGTGTTGTTCGGCGACCGTCGCCATCGGCACGCCTTCGATGTCGTGCGCGATGAGGATCTGCTGCTCCTCGGCCTGCAGCGACCTGAGCCGCGAGAGGATGAGGGAGCGCGTCTGCTCTGCGTCGATCTGCTCCTCGGCGTTCGGGCGCTCGTCGGCGACGCGGCGCGGGGCGTGGCCGGAGGACAGCTCTTCGCGCCGGTGGTGCGCGCGGTCGCGGTAGTGGGCGGCCACGTGGACCGTGATCCTGTTGAGCCACCGCTCCGGTCGCGCGCGGAGCGGGTCGTACGATGGGAAGCTCTGGTATCCGGCGAGGAACACATCCTGGAGAATGTCTCGCCGATCACGGCGTGGGACCCCGAGCCGCCTAAGCCAATTCCATACGGAGTCGTAGGTCTTCCCCCGAAAGAGCCGGACGAAGGCCCGCTGTCTATCCAGCGGCATCGACGGTGCGAGAGTGCGATGCGGTTGTCCCATGCTCGCTTAATTAGGAGGACCTGATCTCCCATCTCAAAAAAAAGCCATCGGCTCTGAAAAATGATCTTCTGTGCGCGCGCGATCCCCTGCATCTCGCCCCCGAGCGCCAAGGACGGGAGAGCAGCGCTCGGTATGGAGCGTCTCCTGTGCAGGAGAGCAGCACTGACGTCGTGGAGAGCTGAACAGGGGAATCGCTCTCGACCGGGCTTCGGCTTCGCCGTGCCCCGGCGGTGCCGATAGGAGAGGCGGACGAGGGGTCTAGAGGGGCCAGGGCTCCAGTCTCCTGGTGTCCTCGGCGGTTCAAATCCTCGCCATCCGCGCAGTGCTACAGCGGTTTCCGCCCACCTCTGCACCATGCAGATACATGGAGAGCAGAGCGGCGGTCTCCCGCACAGGAGACGGGCCCAGATCGGCGTTTTCGGCGCGCAAGCGCACTCCTGTGCGCTGAGCACCGAAAACGTCGAGGTGGGCCCGTATCCGAAGCGGGTGACCGCCGCTCTACAGGAGCGGGCGGGGCCCGGCGGCTGCCGTCCTCGCGCGGAGCGCGCGCAGCGCCGCGTTCCTCTCGGCGGTGAGGCGGCCGGCTGGGAACCTCATCCGGTGCTCGATCAGGCTGCGCTTCGCCTCCGCATAACGACCCCGCGACAACGCCGTGATCGCGCCGTCGATGAGGATGCGCTCCGCGGCGATCTCCTGATCGTTCGACGCCCCAGACGGTCCCGCGGAGTGCAAGGTCGCTCCGCCCGACGGACGGAGCGCGGCCTTCTGCGCGGGCAGCGCCGCGCTTGTCGCTCGCGGGTTCCCGGCGGCCGCGATCCGGCCGCCCTGTGGAGCGTCCGCCGCTGCAGCTGCGCCGGGCGGCGGCGGCAGCGCGGCCGGGGACGGCGGCACCGCCGCCGGGGAAGGCAGCGATGGCGCGGCCGGGGACGGCGGCGGCAGCGCGGGCGGGGGGGGCGGCGTCCGGATGACCGCCATGGCGAGCCCGGTCGCCGCGCGCGTGCCGGCGGCGGCCGGCGTCGAGGCGGCGCGCAGCGCGCCGAGGGTGAGCGCGATGACGGCGGCGGCGCTCGCCAGCGGGACTGCGATGCTCGCTGCGATATGGAGCGAGCCTGTCCGCGTCGGCGCGCCGCCCTCGATCGGGAGCTTCCATGGCCACGGAGAGAACACCCCGCGGACGCTGCGGTACAGCCTCGTGAGCAACGTCGGCGCGCCCTCGCCTCCCGTGCGCGCCTCCTGGACGAGCGCGCCGGCGCTGAAGGGGATGAGCGCGAGCCCGCGGCCGCGCTGCCGCGCCTGCCAGCGACGCATCGCCGCCTCGATGTCGACCCAGGCGAGCCGGTGCCGGCTCCACGCGGTGCTCAGGGGGATCGACAGCTGCTGGGCGATCTCGGCCATGTCGATCTCCTCGAGCTCATGGGCGACGAACACGCAGCGGCGCTCCATGGGCATCTCCTGGAGCAGCTTGTCGAGCACGCAGCGCCGGTCCCTCGCGATGGCGTGCTGCTCGGAGTCGGGGGTGACGTCGGGCAGCGCCGCGAGATCGTCGAACGGCCGGAGGCGCTCGTGGCGGCGGTGGGCCCGTCGGAAATGGTTCGACGCCTGGTGGGTCGCGATGCCCATGAGCCACGACCGCACGGTGCCCCGGCTGGGATCGAACCGCGGCAGCGCACGGTAGGCGCCGGCGAGGACCTCCTGGGTGACGTCCTCGATGTCCTGCGCGCGAACCCCGAGGCGGGCGAGGTAGCGGGCGATGAACGAGAAGTGCTCGTCGGCGATCTCCGCCATGCGGGCGTGGGAAGGCTCTGCGGATGTGTTTTTGCGTGACTGTGACCCCATCTCTGTTCCCCCCTCGAGCGTGGCGACGGCGTCGTCGTCGCGAAGCTTGTCAATGCGCTGCCTCGGCACCCCGAGGGAGGGCAGCGCGACGCGCGGGCGCCTCGCTCCGCGGATCGAGGTTGACGTCCAGGCGGAGGCCCACGAGCCCGCCGTAGGCGGGCGGGGTCCAGAGCACACGTTCCTGGCTCTCGACGCGGAACTCCGAGAGGCGGAGCAGGATGTCGCCATAGAACTGGATGGCGAGCCGATCCGAGATCGGCATCTCGATGCCTGCGCGCGGCCCTGTGGCGAGCCAGAGCGACGAGGTGTCGATGATCCTGGCGTCGGTGCTGGAGGTCGTCACGACCCCGACCGACGCGACGGCACACGCGAAGAGGTGACGGCGCTGCGAACACGGCATCACGTTCGCCGCCGCGAGCCAGGTCGAGATGCTCGTCGCCTCGTCGAGCTGAATCGTGACCGGCAATTGAACGTGGCCTTCCACGCCGAGGGTGAAGGATGGATAGCGGAGCGCGACATGGAGCGCCGTCCCGGCGGTCGTCCCCTGCAGGGTTCCGAGCACCGCGGACCCCGCAAGGCCGACCCTGACGTCGGGCCACGCCCGCCGCGCGGGCGCGGCGGCAGCGGCGTCGGGCGGGGCGGGGGAGGGCGGCGGTGGGGGCGCGGCGGGCGGCACGTGGAGGCTCGGATCGAGCGCGACCCGGAGCGAGAGCGCCATGTTCATGACAAGCTCTTTGCAGTCGTCGTGATAGACGACCAGGTGCCGTGACCATGCGATGGATCCATCGGCGTCGTAGAGATCCATGGTGGCGTGTATCTCCCTCCCTGGACCGCGGAAGACAAGGGCTTTGGCCTGCGCGGCCGCCTCGGGCTCCACCGGGTCATAGCCGAGCTGCCTGGCCATCTCCTCGCGCAGGAGCGCCTCGCCCGGGCAGCGCTCGGCCCCTGGCGCGCGCCGGTACTCGAGCTGCACTGCGGCGCGGGGCGGCGCGGCGCCGGCGCGCCAGGGTGACAGCAGGGCCGCGGCCGCAGCGACGAGCCACCACGGCGCTCGGACGCTGGTTCCGCCCGCCCGAAGTCCGGCCAGGGATCGCCGACGCGCGGAGCCGGGTCGGTCGTGCGGCGCCGCGTCAGCCCCGGTGTCTCTTGCTGATGCTGCTGACATGGTGCTCATCGCGGCGTGGTGACCGCTTGTTCAGGCCAGGTGTCATCGGCCGCATTCCCGTCCAGGGGGCGGCCAGGGTGACTCGCTCAGAAGGCATCCACGGGGAGCACGAGCCCCACGCCGACCACGCCGGAGAGCGGAGGGACCCGCCATACCTCTCTGTTGTTCACCCAGAGGGACGGACGGCTGTGGTTCGTGTGCAGCTCGGCGAACCCGCGCAGGAACAGCTGCTCGGAGAAGCGCCAGTCGCCCGCGACCCGCAGGCCGACCGAGCTGACCCACGGCTGGCGCGCTTGAATGCTGACGCCGGGGTCGCTCGTGATCCGCAGCTCGCCGGCGTCGAAGACGGCGCACACCGACAGGACCCCGCGATGACCGCAGATGTCGAGCGTCGGCATCGCCAGGCTCGCATGGACCAGGACGCCGTCCGCGAAGGTGTCTGCCAGGGAGGTGAACATCCGCGCCTCGACGCCGATCGACAGGCTGGGCCAGCGGAACGCCGTGGCGAAAGAGGCCCCTCCGCCGAGCGCGGGCAGGAGGCCCACGGCGAGCAGCGGTGACGCGGAGATCTCGCCGCGGAACATGTGGTCGTCCTCCTGAGTCTCCCGTCCCGATTCAGACCGAGGCGTATCCGCGTGCACCGGGGTCGTCGCCATCAAAACAACGAGCACGGCGGCACAACCGGCGCGTCGCATCGGCGTCCCGGCTAGGGCGGGATCGGTGCGGTACGGAGCGGAGTGGACACCTCGACCCGATGCACGCCGCTGTCTCCCGTCCGGCCGCAACACCCCGCCATGTGGCCCCCCTCTTCAACGTCTCCGGCGCCCGTAGGACAGTGCACCTCTGCCGCGTGACGGAGGCCGGCTCGACGTCGCCGCTCCCACGTCGTGATCCTGTAGATACTGACTTTGGAGCGCACGTAAAGGCTTTTGTGTGCGCTCTCGAGCGCGCGGGTCGCATTGCGTTTTGACTCGTCGATTTCTCCCTATCGAGAGATTTTTCCGTCATGCCCACGGATCCATCTACCTGGCGCCTTTGCCTGACATCGTAGATTCTGGTCAAGCCCGACCGTGGTTCAGGAGAAGCCCGAATCGTGTGGCTCGGGCGGCGCTGCGCCACCCTTCGCGGCGCGTGACCGTCACCCGTTCTCGCCTGGACGTGTTTGGCAGCAAAACGTGCTCGGGCCGGTGAGGACGATCTCGCCTCGCAGCTCTCCGCCGCTCGGCTCGCAGCTTCCGGGCTGGTTGACCTGCCAGATAGCCTTCATGCTCTTGGGCGTTTTCCCGGGCACGGCGGCGACGCAGCCCGGGGCATGGCTCGAAGCGGTGCCGGCGGTGATCAGCTCGCCGCACGCGCCGTCCCGGAAGGAAAGGAGCGCCAGGGAACACTCGCTGCCTGTCGGAGGGCCGCACTCACACGGCGTGCAGTGGCGTTCGTCCCTCATGCCGTCGTAGAGGACGACGTCCTCCGGGTAATCTTCCGGGCAGGTCACCTCGCCCTCGCCGAGGTACATGATGCACTGAGCGAAGCCGCGCCCCTGATCGGGTGACACGCACGTCTCCGACGGAGAGGCGCACGTGGGTTCCCGGGGGACGCCTCCGCACGCCACGCCGGAGCGAGACCACCGCAAGGTGAACTGTGGCACCGGGGGGGGCTCGATGCTGGCTTCGCAAGGCGTCACTCGGGTCGCGCCGAGGACGATCGATTGATGATCGTTCACCCGGGCGTCGCCGGGCACCACGCAGGTGCCGTTCAGCATGTCCCGGGGCTCATGCACCGAGACCGCCGGGCCACCGCACTTCAGCGAGGCGGCCGTCCGGAGATCGTCGGGCAAGGCGCAGGCTGGCTCGCCGCACCGACATGGGCTGCACGCGAAGGGGAAGTCAGGGGTCTCGTACCCCCTGTACACCCTGGTGGGGGCGCTGCCGGGGCAGTTCGGCTCGTCCACCGTCCTGCCGACCCAGAGCAGCGCCGGGCCATAGAAGCCCTCCGGAGCCGGCTCGACACACTGGTCGCCGCTGCACGTGTCGTCGCATGCCGAGATGCACGCGTCGCGGTCAGGCTGGTTTCTACACACTTTCGCGCACGTCCGACATTCCGCGATGCAATCCCAGCGTTCGGGTCCGTAGGGCTCGCTTTCACATTGATCCACGCACGTCCCGCATTCCGCTAGACATGCGTCCTGGTTGGGCACGTTCTCACACTCGGTGTCGCATGTCTCGTAAGTTACTTTGGTGTAGAAGCAGCCTGGGATGCACGCGGTGAACAGCAGCGCAAGGGCGAGAGAGGTAGTCTTCATAGACCTCCTGTCGGGAAGAGCTCGCAGCCCGCTTTACTACAGAGGCGACCGTTCCAAGCGAAGATGGGCCGGAGTACACAAGGAATGACCTCTCTGGACGCATTGCGATCAGCGCCGGCGAATTCCAAGAGAACGCCAACAGCGGCGATTTTTGTCAGCGCAGCCCGGGCCTGAGCGCAGCGACGCACCTCGTGAAATGAAGACACGCCGGGCCACGTAAGCGCTCTGTGTCGGAGTGCACCCTCGACCCAACTCCTGGGTGACCGAGCGCGCTCCTGCGCAACCCTGCGCGACCGAGCGCAGGCCGCGGCGCTCAGGCGCGAGCCAAGGCGACCGACCGGGCGCACCGCGTCGGAGGGGGTCGGTTCGGCTCGGATGCGCCCGCGCCCGATCGCAGGAAAGCGAGCCGCGTGTCCCCAGGCGGCGTACTGGGACCGGGCTCAGACGCTTGAACATGCGTCGAGAGCGTCGAAAGCGTCGCAGGCGCAGAAAGCGCTCGCGGGGCGTGCGCTTGCTGCGTTAGGCTCGGATCCTGATGAGCGGGGATCCACCCGATAGCGAGCGCGGGCTGCATCAGGCCGGGCTCCGTCCTCAGGAAGAGATGGCCTCGCGGGGGGCGGCGAGCGGCGCGCCGGTCCCCTCGGCGACCGTCTCGCTCTCCTCCGGGCGGCGCTACGAGATGGAGGTGACGCCCGCGGGTGATCGGCTCGTCGTTCGCGGAAGGACGGGTGAGATCATCCTGCAGATGGAGATCACCGACGCCGGTCCGGTGCTGTCGTTCGCGGCGCCCGACGGCGAGCGCGCCGGCTCACGGCGAGGCGGTCGGGGGAGCGCCTCCTCCGCGCCGCCGCGGCGCGCGGCCTCGTCGCCGCAGTCGGTGATCGTCCCCATGTCGAGCGGAAAACGCCCCCCCTCGGAGGGCGAGGCCGACGAGACCGTCGAGGTGCCGCGGGCCCTGCCGCTGCCCTCGATCAAGCTCCCGTTGGAGGCCGAGCCGCTGGAGCTCGATGGCGGCAACGCGCGGTCGGGGGTCACCCTCCGGCGATCTCCCGGCGAGCTCGACGCGAGCGGCGCCGTGCCGGCCGCGGCCGGGGTGGCGACGCCGAGCGTTGCGGCCCCTGCGCCCGCCTCGCGGAGCGACCTTCCGGGCGCGCGGAGCGCGCTGCCCTCGCTCAGCCTTCAGCAGTACGCGGTCCTCTGCGCCGAGTCGTCGATCGGAGCGGCCTCGTCGTTCGACCAGGCGCTCCTGCGCCACGGCATCGCCGACCGCGACCTGTGGAAAGCCGTCGATCGCAGCTGGCAGGATCGGCTCGAGCGCGAGCCGATCCTCACGTTGCGCTGGATGGAGCTCACGACGCGCTACCGCGAGCACCTGACGCGTCGGTGAAGCTCGCCGCGTGATGCGGCGCGGATACCTGCTACAGCAGCGCCCCGCTCATGCCGGGCAAGCTCCCGGAATCTGGAGGACGAGGCAGCGGAAGAAGCGGAAGAAGACGCCTGAACCTCTTTCCGTCATCCTCGTCTTTCTGTGAACATCCCAAGAAGTGGCGCTGGTCCCGGGAGAGCGCGCGAGCTACCGCGGCCAGCCGTCGGTGTCTGGAGTCTCAGTGCAGGGTCTTCTCGAAGCCATCAGGAAAGCCTGTCTTCCGGGCCTCTGGTCCCAGGGCGTCAAGCTCGCCCGTGAGGGCGCTGCCTTCGGACGGGAGGATCGCGGCGATGCCATCGTGGTCCGCATCAAGGCGGCCGGGCAGCCCGTTGCGCCAACCGTCACCCTCTACCCAGCGGACGCCGAGTGGACCTGCGACTGCGGTGGAAAAATCGACCCCTGCGCGCACGCTGTCGCGGCGACGCTGTCGCTCTCGCAACCGGTCGCGCAAGGCCAGCCGGCTGCGCAGGGCCAGCCAGCGGCGCAGGGCCAGCCGGCCGCGCAGGGCCAGCCAGCGGCGCAGGGGCACCCGGCCGCGCAGGGCGGCGCGACCGGCGCGGCTGCGCCGCCGGCGCGGCTGCGGTACCGGCTCCGGCGCAAGGGGCTCGTGCTCGCGCTCGAGCGGATGGTCGTGCACGCGAGCGGCGCCGAGGAGCCGCTCCGGCTCTCGCTCGCCAGCCTCGCTGGCCGCGCCGTGCGGGCTCCAGCGAGCCCGGAGCGGCCGGGGCCGAGGCTGCCCGAGCTCTACCCGACGCACGAGGACCTGGCGATCGACCGCCTCGTGGGCACGAAGCAGCACGGCTACTTCCCCTCGGATCGCCAGCCCGAGCTCTTCGCGGCGCTGGCGGGCGTCGCGGACGTGGAGCTCGACGGCGCGCCCGTGCGCGTCTCCAGCGAGGCGATCGGCCCTCGCGCGGCGGTGCGCGATCACGACGATGGCGCGGCGCTCGTCGTGGAGCGGGACCCGCGCGTCGACGAGGTGATCGCGTCGGGCGTCGTGCGGTGCGGCGGCACGCTGCACCTGCTCCGGGAGATGGACCTCACGGGGCCGAAGCTCGAGCGGCTGCCGCTCCGGCGGGTGTTCCCGCGGGGGGACCTCGGCAAGCTGGTGACCGACGTCCTCCCGGAGCTGACCAAGCGCGTCCCGGTCACGATCCAGAGCCAGCGCCTGCCCCGCGCGGGCGGCGCGTCCCGGCCGCGGATCCTCCTGGAGCTCAGCCAGAAGGAGCACACGCTCTCCGTCGTGCCCAGCCTCGTGTACGGCGACCCGCCGGAGGCGCGCATCGAGAACGGCCGGCTCGTGCACCTGTCCGGCGCCGTGCCCGTCCGCGACGAGCCCGCGGAGCGCATGTTGCTGGTCCGGCTGCGCGACGAGCTCCACCTCATCCCGGGCCGCCGGGTCGACTTCGACGGCGTCGAGGCGATCCGCTTCGCCTCGCGCCTCGAGTCGTGGGACGCCCGCGCCTTCGCCGACGCGCGCGGCGAGATCTTCGGCAAGGCCGCGCTCGTGCCGCGCTTCGTCATCGAGGACCGGGCCTTCGACGTCGAGTTCGAGCTCTCGGCGGGGCGCGACGACGGCGCGGGCGACGAGGGCGACGGCGCCGGCGCGCCCCCGAAGCGCGCGGACGCGACGGCCGTGATCCGCGCGTGGCAGGACGGCCTGCCGCTCGTGCCGCTCCTCGGCGGCGGGTGGGCGCCGCTGCCCTCGGAGTGGCTCGACAGGTACGGCGCGCGCGTCGCCGATCTGCTCGCGGCGCGGCGCGAAGACAAGGAGGTGCCGCCCGCGGCGCTCCCGGCGCTGGCCGCGCTGTGCGACGAGATCGAGTACCCGCGCCCGTCGGGCTTCGACAAGCTCATGCCGCTGCTCGACGGCTTCGCGTCGCTCCCGGAGGCGCCGCTGCCCTCCGACCTGACCGCGACGCTTCGCCCCTACCAGCGGCGCGGCGTCGACTGGCTGTCGTTCCTGCGAGACGCCGGCCTCGGCGCGGTGCTCGCCGACGACATGGGGCTCGGCAAGACGCTGCAGACGCTCTGCTCGCTGCGCGGGCGGACGCTCGTCGTGTGCCCGCGCAGCGTCGTCCACAACTGGGCCGACGAGATACGGCGCTTTCGCCCGGGCCTCCGGTTCGCGATCTACCACGGCACGCGGCGCGCCCTCGATCCTTCGGCCGACGTCACGCTGACGACCTACGCCGTGCTCCGCAACGACGCCGAGCTGCTCGCGACGCAGGCCTGGGAGGCCGTGGTGCTCGACGAGGCGCAGGCGATCAAGAACCCCGACAGCCAGGCGGCGCGGGCGGCGTTCGCGCTCCGCGCCGAGCTGCGTGTGGCGCTGAGCGGCACGCCGGTCGAGAACCGGCTCGAGGAGCTCTGGAGCCTGCTCCACTTCACGAACCGCGGCCTTCTCGGCGGGCGGAGCGCCTTCCAGGAGCGCTACGGCCGGCCGATCGCCGAGGGCGTGCAGGGCGCCGCGGCCGAGCTGCGGCAGAAGATCCGCCCCTTCGTGCTGCGGCGGCTGAAGGGCGAGGTGGCGCCGGAGCTGCCGCCGCGATCGGAGATGGTGCTCTACTGCGAGCTCGAGGAGGCGGAGCGCGAGCTCTACGATGCGGTGCGCGCGGCCACCCGCAAGGACGTGGTGGAGAAGCTCGCGGAGGGGGCGAGCGTCATGGCGGCGCTGGAGGCGCTGCTCCGCCTGCGCCAGGCGGCCTGCCATCCGGCGCTGATCCCGGGATCGAGCGCCGGCGGCGCGGCGCCGGCGGCGCGGACCACGCCCTCCTCCAAGGTGACGCGGCTGATCGAGGCGCTCGAGGAGTGCGTCGCGGACGGCCACAAGGCGCTCGTGTTCTCGCAGTGGACCTCGCTGCTCGACCTCGTCGAGCCGCACCTCAACGCGGCGGGGATCCCGTGGAGCCGCCTCGACGGCGGGACGCGCGACCGCGCCGGGGTGGTCAACGAGTTCCAGTCGCCGGGCGGCCCGCCGGTGATGCTGATCTCGCTCAAGGCGGGCGGCACCGGCCTGAACCTGACGGCGGCGGATCACGTCTTCCTGCTCGATCCCTGGTGGAACCCCGCGGTCGAAGATCAGGCGGCCGATCGGGCCCACCGTATCGGACAGCACCGGCCTGTGATGGTCCACCGGCTCGTCGCGAAGGACACGGTGGAGGAGGGGATCCTCGCGCTGCAGGAGCGGAAGCGCGCGATCGCGGGCGCCGCGCTTGGCGAGGCGGACAGGGCGGCCTCGCTGACGCGGGAGGATCTGCTCGCGCTGCTGGGGTAGCGCACGTCGATCGCGGCCTTCCGCGCGGTGCTCCCCGTGTGTCGCTCGCGGGGCGGGCGCATCGCCGCGGCCTCCGGCGGTGCATGCGTTGCGCGCGTTGAGCCGCCATGGGATGAGCGGGTGTGATGCGAACGTTCATCCTCCCCCTCGCCGCGCTGCTGGCGCCGCTCGCTGCGTGCACCGTCAACGGTCCGCGCGAGCCGGCGCCCGAGCCGTCATCACCCGCGGAGCCGTTGTCCACCGCGGCGCCGGGCACGCCCGCGCCGCAGGCTTCGGCCACGGTCACCGCGACGACCCAGGCGCCGGCCACGACAGGGCGGACCGCGACCACCGCGCCCGGCGAGGAAGCGCTGTTCGGCACGTGGAGCTCCGCCGCGTGCGGTCCGCGCAAGTACGAGCGCCGGCTCTCCCTCGCGAAAGACGGCAGCTTCGTCGCCGAGGATCGCGTCTCTCCCTGCCCGCCGAATGTGGCGTGCGTCTGGTCGGGCATCGTCCATCGCAAGGGGGCGTTCAAGCGCGCCGACAGGACGATCCTGCTCTCGGTCTCCGAAGGGTCGCAGGGGCCGGGCGCTCACCCGTTCCCGACCGCGCTCACCATCGATCCTTCGACGGGCGTCCTCGCCGAGACCGGAGAAGGCGGCGCTCCCTGCCCCTACGCGCCCGCCGGCAAGTAGCCTCCTCTGTGCGCGAGCGCACCGCGCTCAGCACCCGCACGCCTTCTGGACCGCTCCGAGGAGGGCCTCGTAGCGGATCGGCTTCCTGAGCAACGGTGTTCCCGGCGGCGGGGACGTGATCGACGCGGCCGACAGGACGACGACCGGGATGCCCGCGAACCGCGCGTCGCGCCGCATCCGGTCGATCAACTCCACACCGTCCATGACGGGCATCAACAGATCGATGAGCATCATATTCGGCCGCTCGCCGCGCTCGAGCAGCGCGAGCGCCTCCGCTCCGTTTCCAGCCGTCATGACGCTGTAAGCACCGTCTTCCTCCAGCGCGTCGCGGAGCGAGATCTGAATATCCTCGTTGTCCTCCACCAACAGGATGTGCTTCATCGTGTCAGCTTAAGGAGATTTGGTCTCGGTGTCATCGAGCTTCCCACGTTGTCGAGGCAACTCCACAGTAAAGGTCGAGCCGACGTCCGGTTCACTCGCGACGGACACCGTCCCACCCATGGCCCCGACGACCTCCCGCACGATCCACAGCCCGAGGCCGAGCCCCCCGTAGTGCCGCTCCGAGACCGCGCGCTCGAACTGGTTGAAGATGATGGCCTGGTGCTCGGGCGCGATGCCGATGCCCTGGTCCGCGATCGTGAGCCACGCGCGGACATCGCTTGACCACACGGTGATCGTGATCGGACGTCCACGGCCGTACTTGAGCGCGTTGGTGAGGAGGTTGTTCACCACCTGGTCGAGGCGCCTGCGATCCCAGCCGCCCGTGGCGTCGGCGGCGAGGTGGAGCGACATCGAGTTCCTGGCGAGGTCGTATTTGTGCTGCTCGACCACGTCGCACACGACCTCCGCGAGGTCGACCTCCTGTATCTGAAGCTCGATCCGTCCAGCGGCGATGCGCGAGACGTCGAGCAGGTCGGAGACCAGCCGTTCCAGGCGATCGATCTGGCGCTCCACGACCGATAGCTTGACGACCAGGCGCTCGGGCGTGAGGCGGTCTGCGCGCGCGGCGCGCGCCGCGCGCAGCACGCTCTCCACCTCGGCGCGCAGCGGCGTGATCGGTGTCTTGAGCTCATGGGCCGCGACGGCGAGGAAGATCTCTCGCGCCCTCACGGCCTCTCGCGCCTGCTGGAGCATCACCTCGCGCTCCTCGGCCGCGATCTTCTGCTCCTGGATGTCGGTGCAGGTGCCGAACCACTTCACGATCCGCCTGGTCGTGTCGTGCAGGGGCAACCCGCGCACGAGGAACCAGCGGTAGACCCCGTCGCTGCGCCGAATTCGGTACTCGATCTCGTAGGCGTCTCCGCTGGCGAAGCTCTCCTTCCAGCGCGCCACGACCCGATCCGCGTCCTCGGGGTGGATGGCGGCCGTCCAGGCCGCGCCGCTGGGCCGACGCTCGCCGACGTACTCCGCGAAGCGCCGGTTGACGTAGTCGAACTCCCCGTCAGGCGTCGCGGTCCATACGAGCTGGGGAATGGCCTCCGCGAGCGCCTCGCGCGTGCTCTCGTAGAGCGCCGAGAGCTGGCGGTTCAGCTCCTCCCTGCGGAGCTCGTCCTCGCGTGTGACACGCGCCGCGCCCGCCAGCGCGACCACCTTGGGGAACAGCGGAACGAGCAGGATCGCGGTGCCGACGGAGGCGATCGCCGTGATGGCCCGGAGGGCCCCATCCAGCCAGTACAGCGGCTGCCAGATGACCCACACATCCATGAAGTGCGTGAACCCACAGGCAACGATGAAGGTGCCGAACGCGAAGTACACCCACTGGAAGGGGATGTCCCGGATGCGCCGGACCAGGTGGGCGAGGGTCAGGGAGATCGAGAGATAGGCGAAGCCGATCGCGAGGTTGGTGATGACCTGCAGCCAGACCATGCCCGGCTGCCAGAAGTAGCAATGGCCATGGGGCATGAATTCCGTCGCGAACAGACTGTGTGCCGACTCGAGCATAAGATCCTCTGCTTGAGTTTCCGAGGGCTCAGGGGGATGTGCGGGCATAGTGTACAATCGTCAGCCGGCGAACAGGATGCGGCTCGCGCGACTCGTCCGCGGGGCTCTGGGCGCGGCGCGGCGCGGCACGATGGGGCGCGATGCGGCGCGGTTAGAAGCGTGCCGGCAGGACCCGAAGCGCCCCTGCGGTTCGCGCGCGGTCTCCCGCGTGCTATGCACGCACGCTTCGATGAGTCCCGACCGCGAAGCCGCCGGCGCAGGCCGGCCGTTCACTGCCGCCGATCTCGACGCTTGCCTCAAGGTGCTGGAGGCCTTGGCCCTCGATCGCGCGCAGCTCGCCGCCATCAGCTCCGAGGACCGCCGCCGGCTCCTCCTGGCCGCCGGCCGCGTCTCGCGCCCCGAGCGCGCCGAGCAGCGAGAGCTCGCCAGGGCGTTCCGCAAGCGCGACCGGCACGCGCAGAAGTCCGCCGACGCCGCCCTGCTCGATGCGGTCGGCATCCGCGTCGCCCGTCGAGAGCCGGTGTTCCGCACGCCGGACGCGCTCGCCCCGGCCGCGCCCCCGCTGTCGTGGGCCGACCCCGCCGAGGAGCCCGCGTCGCCGGAGGCCACCGAGGAGCCCGGGCCGCCGGCCGAGCCGGGCGCGCCGGAGCTCGCGCGGCCGCGGAAGTGTTACGTCTGCAAGGCCGAGTTCCGCAAAGTCCACTTCTTCTACGACGCGATGTGCGCCGCGTGCGGCGACTTCAACTACCGCAAACGCAGCCAGACCGCGCCGCTCGACGGCCGCGTCGCGCTCGTCACGGGCGCGCGCGTGAAGATCGGTTATCAGGCGGCGATCATGCTCCTCCGCGCCGGCGCGCGGGTCATCGTCACGACCCGCTTCCCGCACGACGCCGCCCGCCGCTTCTCGGCCGAGCGCGACTTCGACGCCTGGGGATCACGGGTCGCGATCTACGGCCTCGATCTCCGACACACGCCGAGCGTCGAGCTCTTCACGCGCCACCTCCTCCACACGCTCGACCGGCTCGATTTCATCATCAACAACGCCTGTCAGACCGTGCGGCGACCGCCGGGCTTCTACGGCCACCTCATCGAGGGCGAGACCGCGCCCGTCCACTCTCTCCCGCAGGGCGCTCAGGCTCCGCTCCGCGAGTACGACGCGCTCCGCGCGTGCGGCACGCTCCCCCTCGTCGCCGGCGCCGACCCCACCGCGGGCCTGCGCGAGCCCGCCTTGCTCTCCCAGATCCCGGCTCCAGGCGATGAGCGCCTCGACGAGCTGCTCTTCCCCCAGGGGCGCTACGACGCCGATCTCCAGCAGGTCGATCTCCGGACGCTGAACAGCTGGCGGCTCACCCTCGCCGAGGTCCCGACCGTCGAGATGCTCGAGGTGCAGCTCGTCAACGCGGTCGCCCCCTTCGTCCTGAACTCCCGGCTGAAGCCGCTCATGACGCGACGGCCCACGTTCGACAGGCACATCGTCAACGTCTCGGCGATGGAGGGGCAGTTCTACCGTCGTTACAAGACGGACAGGCACCCTCACACCAACATGGCGAAAGCCGCGCTCAACATGATGACGCGCACGTCCGCGCCCGATTATGTGAAGGACGGCATCTTCATGAACAGCGTCGATACCGGGTGGGTCACCGACGAGGACCCCGCGGCGCTCGCCGCGCGAAAGCTCGAGGAGCACGGCTTTCATCCGCCGCTCGATATCGTCGACGGCGCCGCCCGCATCTGCGACCCCATCTTCTCCGGGCTGCTCAGCGGCCAGCACGCGTACGGCCAGTTCTTCAAAGACTACATGCCGACCGATTGGTAGCCGCCGCCGCCCGCGCCAGGGCGCGCTCCTCCTTGTCTGCACGCCGCCGACGTCCTGTTCAGGTCGCTTGACGCTGCGCATCCCTTTCTTGACAGTCGAGACAGCCCGCTGATAAGCGATAACTTAACACTTACCACCGGGAGGGAGCGCTCCGCATGGAGAGCCTGATTCACAACCCGCTGAGCCGCTTCCTCATCCAGGCGTTCTTGATCATCGCCTGCGCGCGGCTCGTGGGCCTGGTGGCCCGCCGGATGGAGCAGCCGATGGTCATCGCCGAGGTCACGGCGGGCATCCTGCTCGGCCCGTCGCTGTTCGGCTGGCTCTTTCCCGATACGTCGGCGCTCCTGTTTGCAAACGAGTCGCTGCCGCTCCTGAAGCTGGTGAGCGAGGTCGGCCTCATCGTCTTCATGTTCCTCATCGGGCTGGAGCTCGATCCGAAGCTCTTGCGCGGGCGCGGCCACGCCTCGGTCATCATCAGCCACACGAGCATCGTCGTGCCGTTCGCGCTGGGCGGGCTCCTCGCGCTCTACCTGTACCCGCGGCTCTCCGACAGCTCCGTCCCGTTCTCGTCGTTCACGCTGTTCATGGGCGTGGCCATGAGCATCACGGCGTTCCCGGTGCTCGCGCGCATCCTCACCGAGCGGCGCCTGCTGGGCACGAAGGTCGGCGCCCTCACCATCACGTGCGCCGCCGTCGACGACGTGACCGCCTGGTGCATCCTCGCGTTCGTCGTCTCGATCGCGCGCGCCACGGGGCTCGTGGGCGCTGTCTGGACCACCGTCTTCGCCGTCGCCTACATCGCCGGCATGCTGTTCGTGGTCCGCCCCTTCCTCGCCCGGCTCGGCGAGCGCGGCTCCAGCAAGGAAGGGCTCTCGCAGGACCTCGTCGCCGTCACGCTCCTCCTGCTCATCGTCTCGAGCTGGATGACCGAGATGATCGGCATCCACCCGCTGTTCGGGGCCTTCATGCTCGGCGCGATCATGCCGAAGGGCACCGGCTTCGCGAAGAGCCTCGCCGAGAAGCTCGAGGACTTCGCCGTCGTCTTCCTGCTCCCGCTGTTCTTCGCCTACAGCGGCCTGCGCACGCACATCGGGCTGCTCAACTCGGTCGACGGCTGGATGATGTGCGGCCTCATCATCCTGGTCGCCTGCCTCGGCAAGTTCGGCGGCAGCACCGTGGCCGCCCGCTTCACCGGCCAGAGCTGGCGGGAGGCCAGCGCGCTCGGCATCCTCATGAACACCCGCGGCCTGATGGAGCTCATCGTCCTGAACCTCGGGCTCGATCTGGGCATCATCTCGCCCAAGCTGTTCACGATGATGGTGCTCATGGCGCTGGTCACCACCTTCATGACCACGCCGCTCCTGCGCTGGATCTACCCTCCGGAGGAGCTCGCCAAGGAGCTCGCCGACGCGCCGGAGCGGACGCCTCTGCCCGCGGCAGCAGAGGTGTTCACCGTGCTCATGTGCGTCTCCTACGAGCGCTCCGGCCCCGGCATGGTGACGCTCGCGAGCGCGCTCGCCGGCACGGGCCCCGAGGCGAGGCGCCTCTACGCCCTGCGCCTCATCCCGCCGACCGATCGCGGCTCGTTCTACCTCGACCAGGGGCCCGAGCGGCAGGGGGCGGCCGCGCTCGCGCCGCTCCTGTCGCGGGCCAAGGAGCTGGGCGCCGAGGTCCGGCCGCTCTCCTTCGTCTCGCCCAAGCCGAGCAACGACATCTGCAACGTCGCCGACGTGAAGCAGGCCGACCTCGTGCTGGTCGGCTGGCACAAGCCGCTCCTCAGCCAGACCGTGCTCGGCGGCACCGTCTACGAGGTCATGCGCGGCGCCCACACCGACGTCGGCGTGCTCATCGATCGCGGGCTCGCCGCGGTCCGCAAGCTGCTCGTGCCGTTCCACGGCACGTTGCACGACAAGGCGGCGCTCTCGCTCGCCCGCCGGCTCGCGCAGCAGGTCGGCGCGGACGTCACCATCCTCCACGTCGTCAAGCCGAAGCGCAGGTCCGACGACGCGCTCGGCGCGCAGCAGACGGTCGACGAGGTGTTCGAGGGCGAGGAGGGCGGCGCGCTGCAGAAGTCCAAGGTGCTTCTCAAGGTGGTGGAGCACGACTCCCCCGCGGACGCGGCCCTCGAGGAGGCGAGGCGCGGCTACGATCTCGTCCTCGTCGGCGTCGGTCCCGAGTGGGGCCTCGCGCAGCGCCGGTTCGGCATCCGCGCCGAGCACATCATCCAGGGGTGCCCGACCTCGCTGCTCGTCGTGCGCCACTACGAGCCCGCCGCCGTGTCCGCCCCGGCCACGGCGCCCGTCCCGAACGTCCTCCCGACCGCCCTCGCGGTCGAGCCCGATCGCTCCTGAAGCCCCATGCCAGTGATGTCCGACGCTGACGGCGCCGCGCGCGCCCGCGCGGTCGCCGAGTTCGGGGCTACGCTGCGGCTCCTCCGCGTCGAGGCGGGCCTGAGCCTGCGCGCGCTCGCGCACCGCATCGGCGTCTCCAGCGCCTACCTGAGCCGCGTCGAGCATGGGCACGACGCCATCCCCACGCCCGACCGGCTCACGGCGATCGCGGGCGCGCTCGATCTCCCGCCGGCGGTGCTCCTCGAGCTAGGCCACCAGGTGGAGCCGCTCGTCTCCCGCTACCTCGACCGCGTCCCGTCGGCGAAGGCGCTCTGCGTGGAGCTCGCGCGGCGCAACCTCACCGGCCCGCAGCTCGCGCGCGTCAAGGCGTTCATCGACGCCGAGTTCCCGGCGAGCGCGGCCTTCGGGGGGCGGCCCGCGCGGCGGCTCTGCGAGCTGCTCACGCCCGAGCGCGTCGTGCTGCACCTCTCGTGCGCGGACATCGAGGACGTCATCGACGTCGCGGCGTCCCGGCTGGCGCCTCCCGGCAGCGTGCTCGCGGCGAGCGCGCTCGCCCAGGAGATCCTGCGGCGCGAGCGCGAGTCGCCCACGGCGCTCGGCAACGGCGTCGCGGTCCCGCACGCGATCGTCCCCGGCGCGTGCCTGGCGGCCGCGCTCGCGACGCTGGCCGAGCCGCTCGCGGTGCCGACGCCGGGCGGGGCGCCGCTCCGGTTGTTCGTCGTCCTCGTCTGCGCCGAGGGGGGCCGCGCGCACCTCGAGCTGCTCGCCCAGGCGGCCAGGCTCGCCAGGCTCGGGGCCGCCGACGCGCTGTGCGCAGCCCGCGACCCCGCGCAGCTCATCGACCAGCTCTCGCAGATCGAAGCGGGCTGCGGCTGATCGCCGCGGCCCCCGCCGCGGCGGCCGATGGGCCGCCGTCACTCCACGCGGACGAGGCGCTGCACGACGGACGAGCCGCCGCGCGCGTCGCGCAGGACCGCGGTGATCGTGGCGACGCCCGGCTCGGCGGGCGGGATCCACCTCACGGCGTGATCGCTGATGTACCCCTTATTCGCGTCGCTCACGAGCTTGATGCTCCCGTCGAGATCGCCCAGATCGGCGAAGTAGTCGACCCAGACGATCTCCTTCAGCGCCTGCTGCTGCGCGCTGGGATCGTCCTCCGCCACCGTGTCGGGGTCGACGATCGCGTCGAGCTCGTAGGCGTCGCACTCGACGAACGGATCCTCCGCGCTGCAGCCGGCTTCGCGCCGCGCCTCCGCGCTCACGCGGCAGCGCGAGACGGTGGGGATGTCGGCGAAGTCCTCTGGCAGGGGCTCGCCGTCGAGCGTGAGCCCCTGCATCTCCGGGTTCGCGTTCTCGCGACCCCCCTCGAAGGCGTAGATCTGCGTGTAGCCGGGCACGAAGCTGTCCGGGCCGAGCCGGCGCCCGCCGCTGAAGCAGGCGGCGGGGAACGTCCCGGCGCGGCCGGTGCCCTGGTCCTCCACGAGACCGAGCTCCCCGGTGCAGGCGACGAAGAAGACGAACGCGCTCCCGAAGGCCGGACCCCCGGTGGTGGGCGGCGTGCGGCCGGTGAGGATGTCGTCGCTGATCGTGATCGTGTACGTGTCCCCGAAGCCGGGGCGCACGCCGTTGAGGTCGGGCAGCGGGACCGTCGGGTCGCCTCGCTCCACCCACGCCTCCATCTCGGAGGCGATGCCTTCGAGCTGCGCGTAGCAGCCGTAGTAGTCGTCCCCGACGGGGTTCTCGCACCCGCCGAACCAGTAGACCGAGACAGGGCGCGACCCGTCCTCGGGGCCGCCCAGCCCGTCCTGGTAGTGGATCCGGAAGGTGACCTGGTCTCCGGGGTTGGCGTACGGCTTGTCGGCGACCACCGCGAGGACGCGGAGCCCGCTCACGAGGCTCGGCGCATCGAAGCCCGCGACGCACCCCGAGGCGATCGCCGGCGACGCGATCGCCGCGAGCGCGAGCGCCCCCAGGACCGCGCGCCGCCACCGGCGCCCGCGGCGCTCGGGACGCTCGCGCTTCGCCGCGCCGTTCATCACCTGCGCCCCGCGCATCTCAGAACTCTCCTCGCATCCCGAAGCTCGGCAGGATGGGCAGCCCCGTGACGTACTGTCGGGCTGTGTAGTTGTAATTGTACTGAATCGCCTCGCTGTTCGCGTTGTTGTAGACGTTCTGCACGTCGAGGTAGGCCGAGAGCCGCCAGGTCTTGAACTTCCACGTCTTGTCCAGGCGCAGATCGAGCTGGTGGAACGCCGGGAGCCGCTCGCTGTTCGGGCCGGAGAACGGGATGGGCGTATACGTCCCGGTGGGCGCGTAGAAGAGCGCGTTGGTGCGGTACGGGTCGCAGCTCTGCTCGTTGACGTTGCACACGTTGGGCGTGACCAGGTTGCCGGAGACGAGGCGGAACCGGGCGCCGAACTCCCAGCCGTCGCCCAGGCGGTAGCTGCCGAGCACGGTCAGGATGTGGGTCTGATCGAACGGGACGAGCCGCTCCGGCTCGCCGGGCTCCGGCACCCGCGTGCTGCGGGACAGCGTGTACGCGGCCCAGCCGAAGAAGCGATCGTCGGGCTTGTACTTGAGCAGGAACTCGCCGCCGATGACCCTGCCCGATCCGACGTTCTGGTAGTCGAGCTGGATCGACCCGGGTCGGTTCACGCCGACGACGAGCTCGTCGAGCTGCTTGTAGAACCCCTCCGCCGACGCCTCGATGTGCCGGGTCAGCTCCTGCTCGACGCCGGCCGCGTAGTGCAGCGCGCGGGTCGACTTCAGGCCGGGGTTGCCGAGCGGCGGGATCACCTCCTGGAACTGCGGCGGCTGATGGAACACCCCGAGGCCGCCCTTCACCGTGGTCCGTGGGAACCCGGGGACGACGTCGAAGCGCCCGTTCACGCGCGGGCTCACGGTGACCTGCTGGTTCAGGTCCTGGTAGTCGACGCGCAGGCCCGGGACGATCTTCGCCCGAGGGGTCGGGGCGAGCTCGAGCTCGGCGTACGCCGCGGGGTAGAAGAACTCGCCGTCGCGCGAGACCTCCTGGAGGGTGCGCGTCGAGAACGGCTGGTTCGGCGGCTCGCCGGGGCGGTTCGGCCCGGGGGCGCGGAGGTTCACGGCGTAGAGGCCGGCGAAGACGTCGAGCCCCGCGTTGAACACCGTGCCCTTCGAGACACGCCGCGCGTACTCGAGGCGGCCGGAGATCGTCTTGAGATCGAGCTGGAAGTAGATCGGCCCGATCCCGAAATCGGCGTCGTCGCGCGCGATCGCGAGCACGCCGTCGAGCCGGTCCTTGTCGGTGAGCTCGTGATCGTAGCGGAGCTGCAGCCGCTGAAACGCCGTGTGCAGCCCGACGTTGCCGGAGAGGGCCGGCTCGTTCGGCGCCGGGTCGCTGAGCAGCAGCTCGAGGGCGTCGTCGGAGCCGAAGAACGTGAGGCGGAGCCGCGCGGAGGGCGTGGGCTCGGTCTCGAGGAGGACCTGGTAGTCGTAATAGACCGGCGCCTGCGTGACGCCTGCGCCCGCGGCCTCGAGCACGGGGCCGAACGACTCGCCGATGTAGCTCCGCCGTCCTGCCACCATGAAGCGGGTGTTCTCGAGGAACGGCACGGGGCCCTCGAGCAGGACGCGCGCGTCGATGAGGTCCATCTGCGCCAGGCCGTGGAGCTTGCCGTCCTCCTTGGGGGAGCGGAGGGCGACGTCGACGATGCCGCCCTGCACCCGCCCGTACTTGGCGCTGAAGTTGCCGGGGTAGAAGTCGATCCGATCCAGCATCTCGGTCGGCACGACCGAGGAGAGGCCGCCGAAGTGGTAGATGAGCGGCACCTGCGTGCCGTCGACGAAGGTCTGCGTGTCCTGCGGGCCGGAGCCGCGGACGATGAGCAGCCCCGCGATGCTGGGCGGGCGGGCGACGCCCGGCAGGTTCTGCAGCGAGCGCAGGGCGTCGCCGTTCGTGCCGGGGATGCGGTTGATCTCGCGCTGCTCGATCGTGCGCTTCGTGACCTCGCGCGGCGGCCGCTTGCCGCGGACCGTGACCTCGAGGCCGTCGCCTTGCGGCAGGAGCCGGTACTTCACCTCGAGCTGCTCCCCGGGGGCGAGCGCCTCCTCGACGGAGAGCGGCTCGAAGCCGGGCGCCGCGATGGTGACCTGGTAGCGCCCCGGCGGCAGCGCGGCGAAGGCGAAGGCGCCGCCCTCGTCGGTCGTGAGCCCCGGCGGCGCGGCGGCCGTCGCTGCGCCCGCGCCCGCGCTGGCGACGCGCGCGACCGAGACGGTGGCGCCTGCGAGCGGGACGTCGCCCCCGCTGGCGAGCACGGTGCCGCGGAGGCTCTCGGCGGGCTTCGCGGGCTCGCCGGCGGCCGGCGGCGGCGAGGCCGTCTTCAGGGTGAACGAGTAGCGGTACAGGATGCGGGCCGGGGCGGGGGTCCCGTCGGCGCGGCGGGCGGGCTCGAAATCGAGCTTCTGGGCCGCGGTGAGCGCCGACTCATCGAACCCGTGCCCTGCGCTCTCGACGACGACGGCGTGCTTCACGCGCCCGTCGCGGTCGATGTCGAGCTGCAGGGTGACCGACGCTTCGCGCCCCTGCTTCTCGGCCTCCGGCGGGTACTCCGGGGGCGTGTAGTTGAGCGCCCGCGGCGGCGTCGCCTTCCCCGCCGGCGCGGCCGTGGAGGCAGGCGGCGTGACGATCGCGCCGCCCGGGCCTCGGGGCACGGCCGCCCCGCCCTCGGGCGCCTGCCCCTCTTGGCCTTGCTGCTGCGCCCGCGCCGGGGAGGGCGCGAGGGCGGCGAGCAGCGAGAGGAGCGCCGCGGCGGCCGGCCTGCGGTGGCCTCGCGCGCGCGGGCGCCGGCGCGGGCGCCGGTCAACGATGCGGATGGAAGCGGCGGGCTCCTGCGCGGTCACGACGTCACACCGGGTCGCGCCGCTTGAGCACCGCGCAGAGCGTGACGAGGATGATGAAGGTCATTCCGGCGAGCACCGCATAGGGCATCCAGGTCTGATCGTACGTGGTGAAGCCCCACGCGCCCGCGTAGTTGTCGGCCGCCATCTGCGCGATGGCGCACTTGAACTTGCCGCCCTCGATGAAGTCCGCGGCGCTCGTGTCGGTGCGGTGCAGATCGATGACCCACGCTGGATCCTCCGCGGTCGCGAGCCGCTCCGGCGCGATCGCCCCCTCGAAGCCCCAGCGCGCCGGGATGATGTACATGAGCGGCCGGAGGTGCGGCACGGTCGTCATCGGCACCATGAGCCCGCCGAGGACGACCTGCGGGATGAGCGCGATCGGCGTGAGCGCCATCGCCGCCTCGGACGAGGCGACCACCGTGGAGAGGAGGAGCCCCATCGCGACGGCGCTGAGCGAGGTGGCGGTCAGCGCGGCGAGCTGCATGCCGAACGCCTGCATGCCGCCGTGGAAGCCGAGGGCGAAGAACACGATCGCGAGCAGGACGGTGCACTGGACGAGGCAGAAGCCGGCGAGCAGCAGGTACTTGGAGAGCACGTAGTTGACGAGCCCCAGGTTGACCATGCGCTCGCGGAGGTAGATGGCCCGCTCGCTGACGATCTCGCGCGCCGCGTTCGAGGTCCCGAACCAGACCGCGGCGACGACGAGGAAGAAGATCGCCGCGGTGTGGTCGGTGGTGACCTCCATGCCCTTGATGACGTCGGTGCTCTTGTCCGCGCCGCCGGCGCGGCGGCCGAGCTCCTGGAGCGCGCCGAGGCACCACGCCGGGATCGCCTTCTCCTGCCCGCCGAAGACGATCGCGAGCAGGATGCCGATGATCGGGGCCTGGAGGAGCATGATCAGGGTGCCGCCGATGTCGCGCTTCTTCACCTTGAAGTAGCGCGACAGGAGCAGGCCGAGCTGCCCCTTGGTCGTGGCGCGCCCGGCGGGGATGCCGCGCTGCCCCTGGCCGGTGCCGATCTCGCGCCGGCCGGAGTACATCCGGCGGTACGTCGGGTTGCCGTCGCTGAAGAACTCCTTGCGCCACTCGATGGCGGCGAGCTTCCTGGCGTCGCCGCGCGACGCGTTCGGGTTCCGCGCGCGGAGCTGATCGAAGATGGGCCGCTCGCGGAGCGCGAGCATCTCGAACATGTCGCGCGGGTTGTCGACGTCGTTCTGCTGGCCGTGCCGCTCCTTCCAGCTGCCGAAGAAGCGGTACGCGTCGGGCCGGGTCGGCCCGAAGAACATCGGGATGCCGCCGTAGCCCAGGATGAGCGCGTGGCTGAACTTCTCGAACTCGTCCTTCGCCGGCTGGTGAATCGTCATGATGATCGTCTTGCCGGTGGCCTTCGTGAGGTCATGCAGCAGGCTGATCAGCGCGGTCGTGTCGTCGGCGGCGAGGCCCGAGGTCGGCTCGTCGAGGAAGAGGATGACCGGATCGGTGACGAGCTCGAGCGCGATGTTGACGCGCTTGCGCTGCCCGCCCGAGAGGATCTTGTTCTCGGGCTTGCCGATCTGGAGGTTCTTGACGCCCTCGAGGCCGAGATCCTTGATGGTCTGCTCGACGCGGGCGTCGATCTCGGCCTCGGTGTAGTCGGGCGGGAGGCGGAACTTCGCGCTGTAGCGGACGGCCTCGAAGACGGTGAGCTCCGGGTGGACGAGATCGTCCTGCGGCACGTAGCCGATGGATCCGCGGAGCGTGTCGTAGATGTTGTAGAGGTCCTCGCCGTTGATGCGGACGACGCCGCTCGTCGGCGGCAGGTAGCCGTTCAGCGTGAGCAGGAGCGTCGTCTTGCCGGCGCCCGACGGCCCCATGAGCGCGATCATGTCGCCCGGCAGCGCCTTGAACGACACGTTGTCGAGCAGGGTCTTCTGCTCGTTCGGGTTGTCCCGGTCGGGGACCTGGAGGGCGAGGCTCCACGCCTCGATCTCGTAGAGCGGGCGCCCTGCCCACCGATCGGCGGAATACTCCTCCTGGACGACCTCGACGGCGCCCGCGCCCCCCATCTCGATCTGGAGGGGCATGGGCCCGATGTAGATCTTCTCGCCGCTCTGCACGGCGATCTTCTGGCCGGGCGCGATGCGGTTGCCGCGGACGTAGGTCCCGTTCGCGCTGCCGCGGTCCTCGACGTAGAGCTGCCCGTTGATCGAGTGCAGGAGCGCGTGGTGGCTCGACACCTGGGGGTGGGCGAGCACGATGTCGTTGTCGGGCGTGCGGCCGATCTTCTTGACGTTCGATCCGCCGCCGGAGAAGTCGAGCTGGCCGAGGACCGTCTTGTTCTTCCGCCCGGGCGCGCCGGCGGCGGGCACCGAGGACGCCGCGTGCGCGGGCTGCTGCGGCGGCGCGTAACCGCCGGCGACGCCTGGCGGCGCGTGACTCACGGCGCCGGGCTGCTGCGGCGCGTAGCCCCCGGCGCCGGGCTGCTGCGGCGGCGCGTAGCCGGAAGCGGCAGGCTGCGGCGGCAGGACGCTCGCCGCGGGCGGGGCGCCGGAGGCGGCCGGCAGCGCGGACTGCCGGGCGGCCTGCGCGAGCTGGACGAGCAGGCTGATCTGGACCGGGACGGGCCCGAAGGCGATGGCGCCTTGCGGATCGATGGGCGTCGGCGAGCCAGCGGCGATGCGCTGCGCGCCCACGTACGTGCCGCTCGTCGAGTTGTGGTCGATGACCATCATGCGATCGAGCGTGACGGTCGCGTGCTGGCTCGAGACGCTCGGGTGCTGGAGCACCAAGGAGGCGCGCCCGGGGTCTCGTCCGATCACGACCTGGCCGGGCGCGGGCGCGAGGTTCCCGGGCGACGCCAGCATCAGCGTGATGGCCGGATGGTTCAGCGGGACCGGCGTCTGCGCGACCACGAACTGGGTGCGGAAGTCGAACGGGACCTGCTCTCCCGGCGAGAGGGGCCGCCCGTTCGCCGACGCCGGCCCTTGCCCGCAGGAGAAGAGCAGCTTGCCACCCCCCTGGTTGACGATGCGCGCGTGCTCGGGCAGGACGCCGGGAGCGACGAGCACCACATCGCAGGTGGGGGCGCTGCCGATCGTGATGCTTTGTTTGCCTAGCCCCGGGATCATGCGGGCCGCGTTTCACCACAGGCCGTCGGGGAGGGCAAGGGAAGAGGCGCGTCCCGTGCGCCGCCTCGCGCCGCGCTGGCGCGGTGCCGCTCGCGGGAGAGGAGCGCGCTTCTGCACGCGCGCGGCGGTGGGCGCCGTTCGGCGGAGGCTCTCGCCCGCTGGACGAACGGAGTGTCGGCGCGGAGGGGCGTGACTTCCGGGAACCACGTGGTTCAGCGGGTCACAGATCGAGCAGCATGAAACCGGCGCGGGCCTCCTCGAGAGAGGGTGTACGGGTCGACTCCGGCACCTCTTCTTCCAGATCCTCAGGCGCGCCATCCATGTCGTCGCCGTGCTCGAGCTCTTGGTCGCCAGGCATGGAGGGACCTCCGGAAAATTAGGCTAATCCGGAATCCGATCTTTCTTCAATCGCATTCCGCGAGCGGGGCCGTTGCGCGGTGGTCATCTGGGTCGAGTGAGCCGAGTGAGCCGAGCTCGGTCCTCGTTCTCGTCTCCGTCGCGGTTTCCGCTCATCCGTGCGGGGCGGTGGGTGGGGGCGGCCTTTTCCGCTTCGCGCTCAGCTGCCGAGGAGCTTCCAGAGCAGGAAGACGACCAGCACGAGGATCACGGCCGAGGCCGAGGCGATGAGGGCGATGTAGACGCCGCGCGGGGCGCGCACGGTGCTCGGCACGCTCGATGCCCCGGAGGACGAGACGGGTCCGGAGAAGCTCGGTGCTGGCGCGGGGCGCGGGCCGGTCGCGGCGTACGCGTGAGCATGCAGTGGCGCGGGCGCGAGGTGGGGGGGCGGGGCGGCGGCGACCGGGGGACCACCGGGCGCTGCTGGGTTGTGCCCCGGGAAGGCCACCGAAGGCGGCGGAACATCCTGCTCGGTCGCGTGAAGAGGCGCACCATAGGCGGCGCCGACGTGAGGCGGCGCGCCGTAGGCGGCGCCAGGATGGTGCGGTGCGCCGTAAGGGACGCCAGGAGGGGGTGGCGCGCCGTAGGCGGCGCCAGGAGGGTGCGGAGCGCCGTAGGGGACGGCGGGGTGGGGCGGAGCGCCGTAAGCGGCGCCTGGGTGAGGCGGCGCTCCGAACGAACCAGGCTGAAGGGCCGCGACGCGGCCCATCGGAGCCGGCGCAGGAGCGCTCAGGGGAAGGGGAGACAGCACGGCGGGCGCGTCGGGCGCGTTCGGGTAAGCCACCGGGGGATGGGCGCCTGGCACGGTTGGAGGCAGCGCCAGCGCGGAGTCCATCGGCGTGGGCGTCATGGCCGACCCGCCGTCGGCCGCCGTGGGGCTCACGGCCTTCGCGCTGGGGGCAGCGGCCGGAGCCACGGGAGGCAGCTCGTCGGTGGCCGTGGGGCTCACGGCCGGCGCGCTGTCGACGGTGGTGGGGCGAAGCGCCGGCGCGCCATGGGCGGCGCTCGGCGCGACGGCCGGCACGTTGTCGGTGGCCGTCGGCGCGACGGCCGGCACGTTGTCGGTGGCCGTCGCGCCGACGGCCGGCACGTTGTCGGAGCCGGTCGAGGCCGCGCTCGCCGCGGAGCGGGGGGACGCTGGACGCAGCCCCGGCGCGCCGGTGGAGCCAGCCGGGATCACGGTGACGGCGTCGCTGGTGGACGCAGGGCGCGGCGTGTCGGGCGAGCCCGTCGGGACCACGGTGATCGCGTTGTTGATGGACGCCGGGTACGGCGCCGGGGCGTTTCCCGCGGCCGCCGCGCCGCTCGCTGCCGCAGGAGCGCCATGGCCGTGGGGGAGCGGCGTGCTCGTGGCGAGCTGCTGGCCGATCGCCGCCGCCTCGGACCGGGTCATCGCGACGGTCTCCTGAGGGCGTGAAGCGCGCGCAGGATTGACGCCGTCGCCCGGGCCAGCCGCCCCTGGTGGCCCGTGCGCGATGGTCAGCGAGCGGCTGCCCGTCTCGAGCACCCGGACCATCTGGACGGTGATGTTGTCGTGACCGCCGCGGTGGTTCGCGAGCTGCACGAGCATCCGGCACGCGTGATCGACCGAGCCCGATGCGAGCGCTTGCCGCGTGCACCCGAGGATGTCGCCGGGGAGCACGAGATCGGTGAGCCCGTCGCTCGACTGGATCAGCACGTCTCCCGGGTAGAGCTCCATCGGCTCGGGTCGAACCTCGACCTCCACCTCCGGCCTCATCCCGAGCGCGCGCGTGATCTTGTTCGCGTCGGGGTGGCCGATCGCCTGCGCCTCCGTGATCATGCCCGCGTCGATCATCCCCTGCACCATCGAGTGGTCGCGCGTGAGGGGGTAGATCTGGTGGCTCCGGATCACGTACGCGCGGCTGTCGCCGACGTGCGCGACGTCGATGCCGCGATCGTGGAGGACCATCGCGACGACGGTCGAGCCAGGCCGGACGCGGTTCTCCGGCGGCCCGCCCAGCTGGTAGACGCGGCGCCCCGCTTCCTCGATCGCGGCCTTGAGGGCCCCGCTCGGATCCACGGTGGCGGGCGTGCGCTCGATCATCTCGAAGATGGTCGTGATGGCGGTGCGGCTCGCCTCGCTGCCGCCATAGTGTCCGCCCATGCCGTCGCACAGGACGCACAGGTAACCGAACTTGGTCTCGGCGTAGCCGCAGGCATCCTCGTTGACCTGCTTGTTCGGGTCCCGACCAGCATCGCTGGCCTGGGCGAACTCGATCTTGAGGTGCGGGGAGGACTCGGTCGGGGGCATCATGGGGGGGCGTCGCTCGGGGCGCGAGAACGGGCCCCGGACACGCTACTCCAAACGGACGCTGAACTCGACGGGGCCGAACCGCAACGACGCGCCGGGTGGCACGAGCGTCCACACGGCCGCGGCGATGCGCTGGCCGTTCACGTAGGTCCCGTTGTTGGAGTTCTCGTCCCGCACGAACAGCTGGCCGGCCTCGAGCTTCACGCTCGCATGGGTGCCGGACACGCGCGGCTCCGACAGCGCGATCAGGCACGAGGCGCCGTCGCGCCCGGCGCGCACCTCGGCGCCGGGGTGCACGGTGAAGATGCCCGCCGGGCCCGAGAGCGTCGCCCGGCTGGCCCCGCCCATGGGAGGGCCCATCATCGGCCCGCCGCCATAGCCGAAGTCGCCCGGAGGCGGCGGCGCGGGGGCGTAGGGCGGAGGCGGCCCGCTCCCGGCCACGATGGGCCTCGGGGGCGCGGCCGCCACCGTGCCGCCGCGTCGCTTCCCGCCGCCGCGGAAGATGGAGACGAGGAGCAGCACGATGACGACGCCGCCGAAGGTCACGCCGCCGATGAGCAGGTACGGCAGCGGCGCCTCCTTCGCCTTCAGCGTGACGATCTTGTCGGCCGTGACCGCGCTCGTCCGCCGCGCCTGGTTGTCGTAGATGATGAGGCGCGCCGTCATCTGGTCGCCCTTGCCGACGAGGAACTTGTCGGTGTCCGGGAGCTCGAACTCGACGACGCTGTCGCCGGCCGAGACCGCCTTGCCGCGCATCCCGCCCTCGATCAGCGTCCGCTGGGCCTTCTTCGCGTCCTCGAGGCTCCCGCCCTGCAGCGACTGCGGCGCGGCCTGGTTCTTCGGGACCATGTAGATCTCGGCCCGCTGCGCGTTGCCACCCCAGCAGAAGTTGCCGAAGATCTTGACCGTGCCGCCGGGGTAGATCGGCGTCTTCTTCGCCGCGCGGTCGGTCGCGTCGCGGTCGATGTCGAGCGGCCACGCGGTCGGATCGATGCCGACGGGGACGTTCTGGAAGGTGGCGTCGCCCGCGATCGGCGGATCCGTGTTGATGAAGGCGAGCTTGAACGTCTGCGTGATGCTCGGCGCGACGCACGAGACCCGCCACTTCACGATGTGCATCTTGTTGAAGCGGGTGCGGATCGCGTTGACGATGTTGGCCGCGCGCCGCTGCTGGCCGTCCCGCACCACGCTGAAGAAGCCGCCGATCTCGGTGTTCGCCATCCCTTCCATGAACTCGCGGGCGTTCGCCGTGAACTCCTCGACGAGCTGGCTCGGGAACCAGATCGAGATGACGGGCACCGGCGTCTTCGGCAGGACGTCGTTGTTCTCGGGGAACCGCCCCTTCGTCAGGTACTCGCGGAGGAGGTTCGACGCGGCGGCGGTCGAGCTGGGATCCGCGCCGGCGGAGCCGTTCGAGAGGACCACCATCGCCTGGTGCATCGGCACCTGGACGCCCTGACCTGCGTTGCCGAGCTCCTTGAACGCGTCGGTCGCGGCGTTCTTGATGATCGTGAAGAGCGGGCGCGTGCGGCCCTGCGTCGGGTAGGTGCGCGCGACGCCGGCGATCGCCTGCGCCGCCGCCTGCTTGTTGCTCACCCACTTCGAGTCCTCGACGATGCCGCGATCGTTGAAGAACATCACGTCGACGATGTCGTTCGGCTGCATCGCGTTGACGAACGCGCTCGCGACCGCCTTCGCCTCGTCGAAGCGGTTGCCCATGCTCGACGCGGCGTCGATCAGGATGAGCCACGCCGTCCCGACGCCCGGCTGACCGGCGCTGTCGCCCCACCGCGCCTTCGACTCGAACTTCGCCGGCAGATCCGTGCCGTCGACCGTGACGGAGAGGATCGCGTTCTTGTCCGGGAAGTCGAACGACGAGTAGAGCGCCGACGGCTGCTCGATCGCATCGGCGACGCAATCGAGGTTCGCGTTGCCCGTGAGCGCGGCGCAGTTGCGGGTGAGGTCGCTGAGGCGCTTGTTCTGCACGACCTCGAGCACGGTCGTGAGCACGGGCGAGCCGTCCACGGTGCTCGCGCGCGGGTCGATGCGGAGCACGTGCGCCTCGGGCGCGGCCTCGGCGCGGCGCTGTCCGGCGAGGAGCGCGAGGACAGCGGCCGCGAGCGCGAGGAGCCTCGCGCAGCGCAGGGCCTTGCCCTCGCGCCTGCCGCGACGGGCGGAGGCGCTCATGGAGTGGATCGGGCGAGTCGCGTCATGAGAGGGAGTCATGCGTGGGGATCTCCAGCGGGCGCGAGGGAGCCGAGGAGCGCTCCCTGCGCGAGCGGGGCGGCCGCCGCGCGCTGGCGGCGGCTATCCGGTTGGTTTTCACGCAGCCTGGCGGGGCGCCAGGTGCCGGTCGAACGTCGCGGGGGAAGGGGGGCCAGGCTCGGCAACGCCTCTCCTCGTGCGATGGGCCCGTCAGGCCCGCGCGGCCACGCTGAGCAGGATGACGCTGAACCCGCCGAAGCGGATCTTGTCGCCATCGCGCAGCTCGCGTCGGCCCTGGAAGCCGATCGCCTCCTCGTTGTGGAATGTCCCGTTGGTGGAGCCGAGGTCGGCGAGGACGATCCGACCTCCGTCGATCTCGACCGTCGCGTGATGCGTCGAGGTCGTCCCATGCGCTATCTCGATGTCGACCTTCTGCCCTGTCTCGGCGCGGCCGATGATGTTCTTGCCTTGCCAGAGCGGCCAGAACCTGCCGAGCGCGTCGTCCTGGAAGCTGACGAGGAAGCCGGCGAGGGTGCGGCGGCTCTCCTGCCCCGCGGCCCTCGGCGGCGCCGGCGTCGGCGGGCGCACCGCGGGAGGAGGCGGGATGTACGCGGGCGGCGGGCCCGGCGGGGCGATGTTCTGCTGTGGCTGCGGCGGCTCGCCGTAGGCTCCGCTGCCGCTCGCCTGCGGCATCGGCGGCGGCGCGGATGCCCCTTGCTGGTTGGGCGCATAGGCCGTCTGGTTGAAGGGATCGCCGCTCATCTGGATGCCGTCGAGGGCGATCGGGTGGCCTCCTTCCATGCAGAACGAGCCGCCCGCCGGGATCGCGTGCCCCTGCACGCAGCGCGCGCCCTGCGGCTGCGGGGGCGGACCGAACCCAGGCTGCGGGGGCGGGCCGAAGCCGGGCTGCGGGGGCGGGCCGAAGCCGGGCCGCGGGGGCGGAGGGCCGGGATAGCTGCCCTGCTGCTCCGGGAAGCTCGGGGCCGAGCCATAGCCGCCGCCCGGCGCGCCGTAGATCGGCGGCTCCGGCGGGAACGGCGGCGGCTTCAGCGGCACCGGAGGAGGCGGCTGGGGCGCCCCGTAACCACCAGGCTGCGGCCCGAAGGGCGGAGGCGGACCGAAGCCGGCCGGGCCGCCCTCGGGCGCCGGCGGGAACCCGGGAGGCGAGCCTGGAGGAGCCCCGAAAGGCGCCGGCGGGGGCGGACCAAAACCGCCGCTCGGCGAGCCATAGTTCGGGGGAGGCTCGGGGGGCGCCCCGAAGCCCGGAGCAGGAAACGGCGGAGGAGGAGGCGGCGGAGGAGCCCCGAACGCTCCAGGCCCGGACGGGGTGAGCGGCGAGGCGCACACAGCGCAGAATTTATCGGCGGGGGTCGCGGGCGCACCGCAACGCGGACAGAGCATGGTGATCCTTCTCGGGTTTCGCGGCGCCGGGGCACCGCCGCCGCGAGCATACCGTGGCCGCTCGGCCGAGGATCAAGGAAGAAGTATGCGGGAACCCTTGCTACAGGCCGGCAACGCGGCGCGTGCGCACGCATGCAGGCGTCACCGCCCAGCGCGCAGCTGCTTCCGCGCTGTGCCATGGATGCTTGCGCGCGCGCGATCGAGCCAGGGAGCCGGCTGTCCCCCTGGCAATCTGCGCTGCGGGAGCGCTCTCCTCGCGGCCGGTGTGCCGGCCGGCGGGATCAATCCTTTGCGTCGCGGACGCGAGCGGCCTTGCCTGCCAGGTTGCGCAGGTAGAAGAGCCGCGAACGGCGGACCACGCCGCGCGAGACGATCTCGACCTTGTCGATGCGGGGGCTGTGGAGGAGGAACATGCGCTCGACGCCGACCGTGAAGCTCACCTTGCGCACGGTGAAGGTGCTCCGGACCCCGGCGCGGTGGCGCTTCAGAACGACACCCTGGAACACCTGGATGCGCTCCTTCTCGCCCTCGACGATCTTGTAGTGGACGCGCACCGTATCGCCGACCCGGAAATCCGGGATCCCCTCGCGGAACAGGGGAGCTTCGATCTTCGCGAGGATGTTCGAGGTCTGCATGGTCGGTCAATCCTTCAAAGGGTCGGGGATCCGTCTTCGCGGTCCCGTGCCCGTGCTCAAGGGGGGCTGGGCCGCCGCCGTTCGTGGGCTGCGTCCGGCGGAGCGGGGGCCGCGCGCGGCCCTCGTGCTTCACGCGATGAACGCAGATGGAACCCGGTTGCGGTTCCGGGAGAACATGGGCGCGAGCGCGTGCCCGCGCACCTCCCCGGGGGGTACCGGAGAGGTGCGGCATTATGCATGCGGGCGATCCGGTGTCAACGCCGGCAGCGGCGCAGTCGCGCAGTCGCTCTTGATGCGCGCGTCTGGTGCGCGTTTCCTGCCGGGCCTACTGCCTCAGCGGCGAACGGGGATGATTTGCACGCGGCGGGCCTCTCCCTCGCCGTCGCTCTTGGTGACGACGCCCGGAAACTTCGCCAGCGCCAGGTGGACGACGCGGCGGTCCTGCGGGTTCATCGGCTCGAAGGTGATGATCTTGCCCTCCTCGACTGCCTGCTTGCCCAGCCTGCGCGCCATGGAAGAGAGCGTGTCCTCGCGCCGCTGCCGGTAGCCCTCGGCGTCGATGATCACATGACGCCGCTTCTTGCCGGGCCGGTTGATCACGCGGTTGGCGAGGAACTGCAGCGCCGAGAGCGTCTGCCCCTTCTTGCCGATCACGCGGCCCGCGTCCTTCCCCTCGATCTCGAGCCGGATCTCCTCGGGCGGATCTTCCTCCTCGTTCTCGAGGAGGTCGACGGTGCAGTCCATGCCCATCGCCGCGAGCACATCGATGACGAAGTCGAGCGCGACGTCGGCGCGCCCATCCTCCTCGAACTCGGCCGCGTCGCCAGCGCCCTGCGCCTCGGCATCGACATCGACGTCCGCTGCGTCGATTCCCCTTTCGGCAACTTCACTATCCACGGACACGTGCTTTTCCCTTTCCGAGAGCAGGGGCCGACTTGTCGTCGTCGCCCGGAGTCTTCTTCATCGCGGATTGGGGCTCCGCGCTCGCGACCTCTCGCACCTGGATGCCGCCGGCCCGTTCGTTCTTCGCCTTCAGGTAGCGCTCGACGAGCACCTGCTGCCCGATGCCGAGCCAGGTGTTCGTCAACATGTAAACGCCGAGGCCGGCCGGGAGGAAGAGCATCATCGCGGTGAAGATGCCGGGCATCAGGTACAGCATCATCTTCTGCTGCGCCGGGTCGCCCTGCGGGGGCATGAGCTTCTGCTGGATGAAGCTCGAGCCGCCGAGGACGATGGGAATGATGAAGTACTTTCCCGGGGCCGACAGGTCCGGAATCACGGGGCCGAACGGGGTGTGGTAGAGCTCCACCGCGGTCTGGAGCGCGGTGTAGAGGGCGAACCATACCGGCATCTGGAGCAGCATCGGGAAGCAGCCGACGACCGGGTTCGCGACCTTGTTCTTGCGCCAGAGCTCCTGCATCGCGAGGCCGCGCTGGGCGGCGTCGTCCTTGTACCTCGCGTTGATCTCATCCATCTCCGGCTTGAGCTTGCGCATCGCCGCGGCGCTCTTGATCTGCTGGATGCTCAGCGGGAAGAGCAGGAGCCGGACCGTGATGGTGAGCAGGACGATCGCCCAGCCCCAGCTGCCCACGGCGCCGTAGAGGACGTAGAGGTACGAGACGAGGAGCTTCGCGATCGGCGAGAACCAGCCGAGGTTGATGACCTCGCTCGCCCCGTGGTCCACGGCGGCGAGCAGCTCGCGCTCCTTCGGCCCGGTGAAGGACAGGAGCTTGTAGGTCACCGCGCCGCCGGGCGCGAGCTCGTGCTCCGGATAGGCGAGCCGCGCGCGATAGACGTGCCCGAAGCTCGGGTCCTTGCTTTTGTCCTGGAACTTCGATGTATCCCAGACGTCCTCGATCTGCGTCTCGGCCGTGGGCTGCCCTGGCCCTTCCAGCGGGATCGCGATCTTGCTGAAGTAGCTGCTCGAGACCGCGGCGAACCGCGCGTTGCCCGGGGTGCGCCGCCAGCGCTCGGCGGTGAACTCCGGGTCCTTGAAGTCGCCGGGCTCGAAGGCGTCGGGGAGCTGACGCTCGGTCTTCTGGTCGGTCGCGGCGACCGTCTCGGTGATCCACTCGGAGATCAGGCCGAGATGGCCCTCCGTCTCCTTCTGGGTCCGCCACGCGGTCTGCTCGACGGCGAGCCGGTGCTTGCGCGGCTCCTGCGCGAGGTTCTCGACCGTCATCTGCACCGAGAGCTCGAAGGGACGCCCCGTGGCCGCGACGACCTTGGTGAGCCTCGTCGCGCTGTCGGCGTAGGTGAACGTGCAGCTCTTGCCGTCCTGCGCCGAGAGCTTCCAGTCGAGGTCGTCGAACGGCACCTGCTGCGCGCTGCCGCCAGGCAGGTGCAGGTCCGTCCTGAGAGGCATCCGCGACTCGAGCGAGGTCGTCACCAGGTCCATCGGCCTGCGCTCGCCGTTCCCCGTCGTGTATTTCGGGTCCGTCATCCAGAGGTGCCGGAGCGACCCGCCTTGCGTCGACAGCTCAGCCTTGAAGCGATCTCCGTCGATGACGCACGTCTCCGCGGGCGCGCGCTCGGCGGGGGCCGTGCTGTCGTTGACGTCGAGCGGCTGGAGCTGCGGCGCGCCCTCACCGAAGAGGAGCGGCTTGCCGAACTGGAAGAACAGGATGATGGCGAGGCCGAGGAACAGCCATTTGGCGATATTGCTGCGTTCCATGAAGTCCTTCGTCGATCCCAGGATCTCGAGCCGCGCCCTTCGCTGCGGGCGTCTCGTGACGCCTCACGAGCCTGCCCAGGGTCGCTCCGTGCGGGCTCCGCTCCGCGGCGTGTCGGGCGCCGTGCCGCAGGGGGCCTTGTCGATGGCCGAGCGGGATTAGTCCATGAGGGTGACCCGGCCGCTGAAGCCCGCTCGACAAGGGGATGAGGCGCGCGAGGCGAGCTCCGCGCCAGTAGACGAACTGCGTGTCGTATCCCGCGGGTCAGCGTCCCGTTGACGCGGCATCCGGGCAGCCGCGGCACGGCGAAGACGAGGTGGTGGCGGAGGGTCGAACCCGCCTGGATGAAACGGGTGACACCTACACAGTCGCTTGAGCGAAAGCAAGCTCCCCCGGAGCGCCCCATGGTCCACGATGCAGGCGGCGGCGTAGCGCGAGCAGGAGGGCTCGAACCGACAGACCGGGCCCATCAACGCCACGATGAGCCTGGAGAGCGTCATCTGGTAGGCGCGGATCAGCGCGAGGAGGAGCGTCGCCAGCATGCGGTGAGCCGTGAGAGAGCGAGGAGCTTGGGGCCCAGCGCACCACGGCGCAAGGTATGCCGCGCCATCTTCCTTCTAGCCGTCGGTCGGGTCAGTCTGGTCTGGCGCGGGCGCTGGCGGATCGCCTGCGCTGCGCTCGGCCATGACCTCCGTTCGCGCGCGCGACGCGGCGGTGAGCGCCTCCTTCGCCCGGCGGCGGAGCACCGGAACCACGCCACGAAGCTCCGTGAGGACGTCATCGAGGCCGAGCGAGCCGGCGCCAGTGCGGAGGATCACCACGATGTCGACGCGCTCAGGGAAGAGCTCGGGGAATCTCCGGAACGCCTCCCTGAGCAGGCGCTTCGCGCGGTTGCGCGCCACAGCGCCGCCCACCTTGCGCGAGGCGACGAGGCCCAGGCGAGGCGCCCCCGATGGGACAGGCGCGGCAGCGCTCTTCGTGCCGCGGGGGGCCTCGCCGCGAGCAGCGCCCTCGGTGGGGGCCGCCACGAGGATCAGCAGGTGGCGGGTGCTGACGCGATGACCACCGTTCTGGATGCGGACAAATTCTGCCCGCCTGCGAATGCGGCGCTCGCGCGGGAACGTGGAGGAGGACGCCGACGAGCGCGGTTGCGCTGGCGCCATCACCGCCGCGTTACTTCTTGTAGATGCTGGGCGCGAGCCGGGCGCGGCCCTTGCGGCGGCGGTTGTTGATGACCTTGCGACCGCCGGCGGTCGCCATACGCGCACGGAAGCCGTGGGTCCGGGCGCGGCGGGTGTTATGGGGCTGGTAGGTGCGCTTCATGGCTGGTGGTCCTTCGGTCTGGAGCGCGAACGGCGGCATCCTGGCCGCACGTCAAGCGGGCGCGCAAGAAAGCACGGCATTTGGCCCAGGTCAACACCAGACGACGTGGTGATGCGCGGTTACGCGTACGGTTACGCGTACGGTTGCGCGCACGGTTACGCGCGTTGCCCACGTTCGCCGTTCTCTCTCACCTTTCTAGAGGCCTGGGTTAGCGTGTAGCCTCCGATCGACCGCAACGGTCGTTCAAAAGCGGGTCACAGGAGGGAATTTGACGCGCACCGGAGGACATGAGGGGGAAAAGCAGCACGCGCCCGCACGGGGCGTCAAGCGACGCGCGCTGGCGGCTGCTGCGGCGGGAGCCTTGTTCTTGAGCGCGCTCCCTGTGAGCGCGCAGACGAGAACGTTCTACCTGGACCGGCTCTACATGGCCGGCGCTCCCGACGACTCGATCGCGCTCTGGCGACCGCAGGTGGCGCCGGAGACGCGCTTCTTCGGGCAGTTCGGGCTCGGCCTCGGCCTCAATCCCTTCCGGGTCGAGAACATGCTGAATGACGAGCAGGCCGCGGGGCGGTTCAGCAGGGAACACGGCTCGCCGGTGTCCTCGCAGCTCATCGGCTACTTCAACGGGGGCGTCGAGCTGCTCGACCGCTTCTCGCTCCAGGTGGGGCTGCCGATCATCGCCCTCCAGACGAGCAACCCGACGAACGACCCGAGCGTCGTCGGCGCGGAGGACGCGGCGAGCCCGTCGACCGCCGCGCTCATGGACATCCGGCTCGACGGGCGGGCGATCCTGTACCGCACCGAGGATCGCTTCTTCAAGCTGGGCGCCAACGCGACGGCGTGGGTGCCTACCGGCAGCAAGCTCTCGTTCTCGGGCGACAACGCCGCGAGCGCGATGATCGGGCTCTCGGGTGAGATCGATCTCAAGTCGATGTTCTTCGTCCTGAACACCGGGGTGCACTTCCGTCCGTACTCATCGCTCAACGACTTCACCGTGACGAACGAGTGGAGGTGGGGGATCGGCGGCTTCCTCCCGCTGCGGAACGGGGCGCTGCGGCTCGGCGCGCAGATCTTCGGATCGACGGGCCTCGGCCGCGACACGACGTTCACCGGCGACAACACGCCGCTGGAGTGGATGGCCGAGGGGCGGCTCGCGCTCGATCAGCGGAAGAAGGGGTGGCTCGGGGTCGGCGCCGGGACGCGGCTGTCGGGCGGCTACGCGCCGGATTTCCGGATGGTCGCGGTCGTCGGCTACTCGTTCGGCATCAAGGATGTCGAGCCCGTGTCTCCCGGCAGGCGCTTCCAGGCGGTCCCGCCGCGCGCCGCGGATACGGACAAGGACGGGCTCCCGGACGACATCGATCTCTGCCCGACCGATCCCGAGGACGGCAAGCCGCCGAACGCCGACGACGGCTGCCCGGCGCTGCCCGATCGGGACGGCGACGGCATCCCCGACACCAGCGACAAGTGCCCGGATCAACCCGAGGATTTCGACAAGATCAACGACGCCGACGGCTGCCCGGAGGACGACGCCGACGAGGACAGCATCCCGGACGCGAAGGACGCCTGCCCCAAGGAGCCGGGCCAGCCGAGCCCCGAGCCGACGAAGAACGGCTGCCCGCAGTTCATCCGCCGCATCACGGGGTCGAGCGAGATCCAGATCCTGAAGCAGGTGCAGTTCGCGACCGGCAGCGCGAGGATCCTGCAGAACAGCTACAGCATCCTGGACGAGGTCGTCCGGCTCTTGAAGGTGAACCCCGAGATCACGCTCGTCGCGATCGAGGGCCACACCGACAACCGGGGCTCGGACCAGCTCAACGAGAAGCTCTCGAACGATCGCGCTCACTCGGTCAGGACGTACCTGATCGAGCGGGGCGGCATCGATCCCGCCCGGCTCACGGCGGCGGGCTTTGGTCCGAAGCGGCCGATCGACGACAACAACACCGAGGCCGGGCGCCAGAAGAACCGGCGCGTCGAGTTCCACATCCGCGAGAGCAACACGGGCGGGAACAAGGCTGGCGGCGACAAGGGTGGCGGTACCGTCACGCCGTAGGTGGCCCATCCGGGCGGCGCGCGCGGGAGCCCTGCTGTGCGTGGTGCTCTCGTCGGCGTGCCGCCCTGAGCAGGGCACGCCTTACCGCTGCAGCTGCACCTTCGTTACCGACTTCGACGATGACTCGAGGCTCGACGTGGAGGTCTGCGCTCCGAGCGACGCCCGCGCCGAAGGCGTCGGACGTGGATGCGCGCAGACCCATGCGCCGGGCCCGGTGTCTGGATGCACCTGCGGAGGCGCGCCGGATCGCGGCCCGTGCGAGCTCGGCGCGTGCCGCGTTACGCCAGCAGCGCCTTGAGTTCGGCCGCCGTCCTGACGGGCGCCGAGCACGTCCGCCCGCGACATGCGTAGGCGACCGCCCCGTCAGGGCGCGCGGGCTTGCCCTCGGCGACGACCTTCACCGCCGCGGCGCTCTCCGGCCGAGCCGGGTCCACGAACACGATCGCCCGGTTCGGCAGGTACGCCTTGAACGCCTCGCGCGCGAGCTCGGCCGCCGACGCCGAGCCCGCCTCGCCGACCACAACGACCGTCACTGCGCCGCGGGTCAGGCGGTCGAGCACGCACACGGTCTGGCCGAGACCGAAGGCGTTCTCGAGCGCCGTCGGCGCGAGGACGTCCAGCTGCCGCTCTGCCGGTGAGCGGTAACGCTCGTCGGCGATCTCGGAGAGGCGCAGGCAGAGGAGCGCCGCCATCGAGGCGGCCGAGGGCGCGGCCTGGTCGTAGATGTCCTGCGTGCGCGCGATCAGCGCGTCGCCGTCGTCCGGCGTGAAGAAGAACCCGGGCGCGGCCTCGTCCCAGTGGTGCGCGATCATCGCGTCGGCGATCGCGCGCGCGACGTCGACGTAGCGCGGGTCGGAGGTGGCCTCGTACAGGTCGAGCGCCGCGTTCCCGAGGTACGCCTGGTCGTCGAGGAACCCTTGCCGGACGTCGCGCACGGCCGCCCCGGAGCCGCCTTGCTCGCTCTTCGCGCCTGCAGGCGCGCCGTCCTTGAGATAACGGCCGACGCGGCCGCCGCGGATGAGCTTCCGCTCGAGCAGCGCAAAGGCGCGCGCCGCGGCGTCGACCCAGGCGGGCTCGTCCAGCGCGCGGCCGGCGTCGGCGAGCGCCCCGATGACCAGCCCGTTCCAGCTCGCGAGCACCTTGTCGTCGCGCGCCGGTCGAGCCCTCGCGTCGCGCGCCGCGAGCATCGCGACCCTGGCGCGCGCGAGCGCATCGCGGCACCGATCGAGGTGGGTCGAGGCGGCACCTGCCGCGCCGTCGTCGATGACCGCCGCGGCCTGCTCGAGCGTGCGGTGCTGCGAGAGCACCGTCGCGCCGCTGTCCTCGAAGTTGCCCTCCTCGCTGATGCCGAAGACGAGGCGGGCCACGTCGTACGCGAGCTGATCCTCGCCGACGGCGTCGCGGAGCTGATCGAGCGTCCACACGAAGAACTTGCCCTCGCGCCCCTCGGAGTCGGCGTCCTGCGACGCGTAGAAGCCGCCCTCCGGGTCGCGCATCTCGGCGAACAGGTAGCCGACGATCTCGCGCGCCGTCTCGGCGTAGATCGGCTTCTTGAACGCGCGGAACCCGTCGGCGTAGAGGCGCAGGAGCAGCGCGTTGTCGTAGAGCATCTTCTCGAAGTGGGGCACGAGCCAGCGCTCGTCCGTCGAGTAGCGGTGGAAGCCGCCGCGCAGGTGATCCCAGATGCCGCCGTCCCGCATCCTGTCCAGCGTGAGCTCGACGCCCTCCGCCGCGACGCGATCGCCCTCCAGCGCGCCGCGGCGGAGCAGCACGTCGAGCGCCATCGTGTTCGGGAACTTCGGCCGCGATCCGATGCCGCCGTGGCGGGGGTCGAGGCGCGCGAGCAGCTGCCGCGACGCGCGCCGGAGCAGATCGGACGACGCGGGCGCGACGACGCCTGCAGCGCGCGCCGGCGCGCGCTGAGCGCGCTCGATGGCCTCGGTGATCTCCTGCGCCTGCTGCTCGACGTCGTCGCGCCGGTTCCTGAAGGCGTCGGCGATCTTGTCGAGCACCTTCGGGAAGCCGGGCATGCCGAGCGCGTCCTTCGGCGGGAAGTACGTGCCCGCGAAGAAGGGGCGCTGATCCGGGGTGAGGAACACCGTCAGCGGCCAGCCGCCGCTCCGGCCCATGAGCTGCACGACGAGCTGGTAGATGTGGTCGAGATCGGGCCGCTCTTCCCGGTCGACCTTGATGTTCACGAAGAGGTCGTTCATGTGCCGGGCGATCGCCTCGTCCTCGAACGACTCGCGCTCCATCACGTGGCACCAGTGGCAGGCGGCGTAGCCGATGGACAGGAGGATCGGCTTGTCCTCTCGACGAGCGAGATCGAGCGCCTCGGCGCCCCACGGGTACCACGCGACCGGGTTGTGCGCGTGCTGCAGGAGGTACGGCGACGACTCGCTCGCGAGCCTGTTCTTGTGGGCTGCCATGGGCCCCACGTAGGGCCGGGCGCGGGGGGCCGCCAGCCGTCCGCCAGCCGTGGCGCGGTCGCCGGCGCTACGCCCGCTCCAGCACCAGCGCGCAGTTGTGCCCGCCGAAGCCCGCCGAGCACTTCACCGCGTGACGCAGATCGACCGCCCGCCGCTCCCTCACGACGTCCAGGGAGCACTCCGGATCGAGCTCATCCACGTTGATCGACGGGTGCAGCAGCTGGTCGCGCAGCGAGCACACGACCGCGATCGTCTCGACGGCGCCGGCGCCGCCGAGCAGGTGCCCGATCATCGACTTGGTCGCCGAGATCGGGATGCGCGCGAGGCGCTCGCCGAACACGCGCCGCAGCGCGAGCACCTCGGCGGCGTCGCCCTGCGGCGTCGAGGTCGCGTGCGGGTTGATGTAGCCGATCGCCTCCGGCGCCGTGCCCGCCCTGGCGAGGGCGCGCTCCAGCGCGAGCGCGAGCCCGAGCCCCCCCGAGTGCGGCCGCGTGAGGTGCTCCGCGTCCGTGGTCATCCCGAAGCCGGCCACGACGGCGAGCGGCTTCGCGCCGCGCGCGAGCGCGTGCTGCTCCTCCTCGAGCACGAGCGCGCCTGCTCCCTCGCCCATCACGAAGCCCTGGCGGCGCCGGTCGAACGGGCGGCTCGCGCGCGCCGGGTCGCCGTCGACGGCCCTGGCGAGCGCCTTCGCATTGCCGAACCCCGCGACGGTGTTGAGCCGCGTCGCGGCCTCGGCGCCCCCCGCGACCATCACGTCGGCCTCGCCCGCCTCGATCATGAGGGCCGAGGTCGCGATCGAGTGCGTGCCCGTCGCGCACGCGCTCGCGAGGTTGTACGACGGCCCCATGAGCCCGTAGCGCATGGAGATGAGCGCTGCCGCGCCGTTCGGCATGACCCCCGGGATGAAGTAGGGCGACACGGCCCGCGGACCGCGCGCCGCGCTCCTGCCGACCTGTTCTTCGAAGATCTCGACCGACCCCATGCCCGTGGACATCAGGCACCCGACGCGGGTCCGGTCGATGCCGCTCGCCGGCGCCGCGGCGGCGAGCGGCGCGCCCTGTGCCCGCGCGCCCGCGCGCTCCGCCGCCTCGTCCTCCGCGCCTGAGGCGCGCTCGATCGGCACGATGCCGGCCTCGCGCAGCGCCTCCACCGCGGCCGCGAGGCTGAAGTGGGTCACGCGGCCATAGATGTCCGCCTCCTTGGGCGACAGGTACCTCCCGACATCGAACCCCTTCACGCTGGCTGCGATGTCGCTGCGGAGCCTGTCGACGGGGAAATCGCGGATGTAGTCCACGCCGGATCGGCCGGCGAGGAGGTTCTGCCAGGTGGTCGCGACGTCGTTGCCCAGCGGGCAAACGGCGCCGATCCCGGTCACGACGACGCGCCTTCGCATCGGACTGCTCTTGCTCGTTGGGGGGGAGGTGGAAGGTTCAGGCGGACAGCGCCTGGGGCGCAGTGTTGTCCAGGTTGGGAGCGCTTGCGAGGCCCTCGATCGAGGGGTCACGGCGCTCACCGCCGCGGCGAAGATCGAGCGCGGTGCGCTGGGCGGCGAGCATCTCGTGCCGGTTCACGCCGAGGTACTTGAGGATCGGCATGTAGACCTTCTGGATGAACACGTTCCGGTCGACGCCGGCCTCGCGCATCTTCAGGATGCGCGAGTCGTAGTCCGGGACGATCCCGACGCCGGGCATCTCGAAGTTCGCGAACACGTGGGCCATGTCCGCGAGCGTCCCCGGCCGGTCCTCCTCGAGCAGCACCTTGACGACGCTCTGGTAGAAGCGGCAATGGGCGATCTCGTCGCGGGCGATGTAGTCGTAGATCGTCCGCAGGCACTCGTCGCCCTCCGTCGCGGCCCGCTCCCGGTGCTTCACGTAGATGACGAACGTCGCCATCTCCTGCACGCAGCCGTAGAACGTCATCTGCCGCGGCGTGTGGAACGGGAGGTCCCACTTCTTCGCGAAGATCTGGTGCTGCAGATCGCTGAGCTGCTCCTCCGTGCGCTTTCCGGAGCGCAGGAGGTACTGCATCAGCGTGAGCGAGTGCTTCGACTCTTCGTAGGCCCAGTTGGCCTGGAACCACGCCTGGCCGAAGTATTTCCGCACGAGGTTGATGCCGTTCGCCACGTAGTCGGGCAGGTACATCTCGACCGAGCAGAAGGTCTCCGCGCACAGGGCGAGCTCCTCGCTCGCCTCCTTGTTCACGCGCTCCCACGGGATGTCCTGGAAGACGTTCCAGCGGCGCTCGCGCTCCGCCTTCTCGAAGAACGTCATGTACTCCTGGAAGATCTTCTCCTCCAGCCGGCTCATACGATCGCCTCCAGCCGCTCTCCGACCTTCTTGCAGAGGTCGCCCACCGTGATGAGCTCGACCAGATCCTCGTCCGGAATCATGATCCCGAGCTCGGTCTCCATCTCTCCCACGATCTGCATCATCGAGAGCGAGTCGATGCCGAGCTCCGTGATCACAGACGCCGCGGTGACATTGGGGAACTCGCGCTTGTCCACCCGGGCGGCAACCGTCTTGAAAATCTCGAGCAGATTGGTCTTGTCCGTCATGGTTCAGTCGATCCTGCGAAGCTCGTATTGAGCGAGGGAGCTGTAGTGCTTGTCGAACGCGTTCACGCACGTCGACAGGTAACGATCGTAGTCGTCGAAGACCTTGTCCCCCCACGTCGACCGGATGGTCTTCTCGTTCAGCTTGAGGCGGCGGAGCCACTCCGCGGTGGTGCGCTGGTAGTGCTCGCGCCGCGTGTTGACCTGCATCACCTCCCAGTAGGGGTTCGCCGCCTGGATGATGTCCTCGAGCCGAGGGTTCAGGCCGCCGGGGAAGATCTCCTTCGTGACGAAGTAGATGTCCTCCAGCTCTTTCCTCGTGCCGGCGGGGAGCCCGCCCCAGGGCGTCATCCGCGGCGTCCGGTTGCGGAGGATGGTCTGGAGGCCGAACCAGGCGCCCTTGTTCGTGAGCTCCCAGGCCTTCTTGAAGTAAGCCCGATAGATGTCGATCGCCTTGCCCTGGCGCGCCTCCTCCGGCGAGCACAGGTGATCGATCATGCAGATCGAGATGAGGCTGTCGAACCGCTCGGCCGTCGCGAAGGTCCGGAAGTCGCCGCCGACCACCTCGACGCCGGGGATCTTCCGGGCGTTCACCTCGGCGGCCTGCGCGGTGGACAGGGTGACGCCGACCGCGCGCGTCACGCCGCGCGCCGTGGCCACGTACTCGAGCGCTGCGCCCCAGCCGCAGCCGATGTCGAGCACCTTCTTCCCGGGCCCCGCCTTGGCGAAGTCCGACAGGATCCGGAGCTTGTTCAGCTGCGCGGCCTCGAGCGACTGCTCGGGGGACTCGTAGACGGCGCAGGTGTAGTTCATGCGCTCGTCGAGCCAGAGCCTGAAGAACTCGTTCGAGACGTCGTAGCTGACCTCGACCTCGGCCTTACTGGATCCCATCGATGACTCCTTCGACACGTGCCGGGGCGCCGCCCGCGCGGCCCCCTTCGGTTCGCGACACAGGGCCGCCCGCGCGGACCACGTCGCCATGGGGAGAGGGCGTCGCGCCCTCGTCAATGTCCGAGGCGACCTCGAGCTCGCCGGCCTCGAAGCGCCGCTTCATCTCGCGGCGCCGCACCTTCCCGCTCGACGTCTTCGCCAGCGTCCCCCGCTTGATCAGCGCGACCTCGGACAGCTGCACGCCGAGCTGGGAGCGCACGGCCTGGGTGATCGCCTGCGCGACGCCGGCGACGCTCCGCTTGGCCTCGGCGACGACGATCGCGCGCTCGGCCCCCTCGGCGGTGAGGCACGAGAACGCGACGCAGTGGCCGTCGCGCACCCCCTCGACGGAGGACGCGATGCGCTCGATGTCCTGGGGGAAGTAGTTCTTGCCGCCCAGGATGATGAGGTCCTTGGAGCGGCCGCACAGGTACACCTCGCCGGCGACCGTATAGCCGAGATCGCCTGTCCGCAGCCAGCCCCCTCCGAACGCGGCCTCCGTCGCCTCTGGCTCGTTGAAGTAGCCGGCGGCGACGCTCGGGCCGCGCACCCAGATCTCCCCGACCTCACGCGGGCCGAGCGGCGATCCGTCGGGGCCCGCGACGATGAGCTCGTGGCAGGGGAGGGGGCGACCGCAGGAGACGAGCTCCAGCGACGCGCCGCCGTTCGCCGGCCACGCCTTCCCGGCCTGCATCGCCTTCGCGTCCACGCGATCGGTGGTGAGCGGGGCCTTGAGGTCGCTGAACGTGATCGCCAGCGTGGCCTCGGCCATGCCGTACGAGGGAAGGATGCTCTCCGGGCGGAGCCCCCGCTCGCTGAAGCGGCGGAGGAACGCGCGGAGCACGTCGGCCTGGATCGGCTCGGCGCCGCACCCGAGCGCGCGCACGCAGGAGAGGTCCCAGTTGCCCGCCTGCGCGTCGGTGACGGCGCGCGTGGCGAGGGCGAAGGCGAAGTTCGGGGCAAAGGTGATCGTGCCGCGGAACCTGTGGATCGCGTCGAGCCAGAGCGAGGGGCGGCGGATGAACGCCGTCGTCGGCAGGAACATCACCGGCACGAGCGCGTAGAGCGGCGCGATGACGAAGCCGATGAGCCCCATGTCGTGGTAGAGGGGCAGCCAGCTGACGCCGCGATCTTCCGGCGTGGAGCGCAGCCCGTCGAACATGATGGCGTGGCTGTTCACCGTCAGGTTGCGGTGGGTCACCATCACGCCCTTCGGCCGCGAGGTGCTCCCCGAAGTGAACTGCAGGAACGCGAGGTCGTCGAGGGACACGCGCCAGGGCTCGGCCGCGTGGGATGCCTCGGACGCGTCGAACCCATCGCCAGCGCGCAGATCGCGCTCGAGGACGACGCGTAGGCCTGGCAGGGCCTCACGGCTCTCTCCGTTCGCCGCGAGGTAGGCGTCGATCATCTCCTTGAGCTGCTCGTTCGTGACGAGCACGCTGGCGCCTGACGCCTCGAGGATGTGCTGCACCGTCTCGCCGTACGCCTCGAGCTTGGCCAGCGACTGCGGCGGGTACATCGGGACGGCGACGATGCCTGCCGTCAGCGCGCCCACGAAGGTCAGGACGAACTCGTCGGCCTCCGTCAGGATCAGCGCGACGCGGTCGCCCTTGCGGAGCCCGAGCTTGCGAAGCGCGTACGCTCGGCGCTTCGCCTCGAGCCAGAGCTCGGCGTAGCTGATCGCCCGCTCCTCCCCGGAGCTGCGAACGAACGTGACTGCGCGGTCGGCGTGCACCGAATTCTGCTGAAGGACTTCGACGAACGTGCGCATAGGCTCTCTGGCGGCTCAGGTCGGCCGGACGTAGTGATCCGTCCGCTAAGGACAGCGGGGGGCCTGAGTGAGCGCAGCCATAAGCGAAAATCGAGCCAGGGCAAACAGAAAACACGGGAATCCAGGGTTTGGGCTTGATTCCGCCGTGAACGCCTCTGATTCCCCCGGGCGCGAGGGTCATAGGTGACGAAAAATCGTGCGCAGAGTGCGTCGAATATTCGTCACATCGGCCCCTGAGTGCGAATCGAGGTTCGCGTGACGCGAGAGCCACACCGGGCCGATTGGATTGCATCGACCCAGGTTGAGGTTGCCGGCGCCGACCCAGGTTGAGGTTGACGCCGACCCAGGTTGAGGTTGCCGGCGCCGACCCAGGTTGAGGTTGACGCCGACCCAGGTTGAGGTTGCCGGCGCCGACCCAGGTTGAGGTTGTCTCGCCGGCGGGGCTTCGGGAGGCGGGCGCACAAAATGCAAGGAGGCGCCGGTCTCCCAGCGCCTCCCGCTCTCACACGCGACGTCGCCTGCTACTCGCCGTCGTCCAGGCCCATGTGGCCCGCCGCCTCATCTTCATGGGCGTCTTCGCCCTTCTTGTCGTCCTTCTTCTCGGTCTTCTCGAACCTCTTCGGCTCTGCGAGGGCCCAGTCGGCCGACCACGACGACAGGACGTAGATCGTGCCGTCGCCGCCTTCCTTCGTGGCGTAGCGGCTCGACCCCTTCGCGGTCTTGCCCACCTTGACGGTGAAGTCGCCCGCGTTGTCCTTCAGCTTGATCGTGATGATGCCGCCGTTCGAGGCCGCCGCGTCGAGCCCGGTGTCCGACTTCTCGTCGCCGAAGTCCTCCGCGCCGAGGTTCTTGTAGGCGCGCAGCAGGTCCTTCACCTTGGCCTCGTCGAACTTCTCCCACTTCGCGGAGGCCGCGCCCAGCTTGCCGCCCTTGTCGCGCGGAGCGAACGTGCCGGCCCACTTGTCGTCGTTCTTCGAGAAGCTGAACAGGCCGTTCTTGTTCTCGACCGAGACCTGGATGGCGTTCTCGTCCTCGAACTTGAGGATCGACGTCTCGCGCCAGTTCTTCGGCTCCCGCGTGTAGAGGTAGCTCGAGTAGCCGCCCGCGACGTAGACGCCGTCCTGCCCGTCGACGCGCGCCATCTGCCCGCGCGAGCCGCTCTTGCCCAAGTACAGGTCGAGCGCCTTCTCCTCGCCCTTGTACGCGACGACGTGGACCGCCTTCTCGTCGGTGAGCTCGTACTGAGGGTACGTGCCGCTCGTCCGGTCGATGACCTCCTTCAGCTTGAGCTCCTTCAGGTTGTCGAGGAGGCTCCGGACGTTCGCCGCGTTCGCCTTGGCGTTGACGGGCTTCGTGACCTCCCACGTGTCGCCCTTCTTCTCGAGCGTCACGTCGGACTTGTCGGCGTTCTTGATCGAGATCTTCGTGACCTTCTCGACGTCTTCCTTCGAGACCCCCACCTTCGGCAGATCCGCCGTGGCGGCGGTCGCCGAGTGCGCGGCGAGCTCGTCCTTCTGCTTCTTCTGCGTGAAGTACACGCCGAGGCCGAGGAGCGCGAGGACGGCGAGGGCGATGTAGATTCTGTGCTCGGTCTTCATGGCTCTTTCACCCGATGGGGCTCTGGCTCAGTCGAGCGTGATGTTCTCGCGGGCGCTCTCGCGACGCCGCCACCGGATGAGGCCGAACACGGCGAAGAGCGCCGCCGGAAGGAGCGTCAGCGTCCACTGCACGCGCTGCTGCACGGTCTTGCGCTCCGCCCGGTACTCCTCGGCCTTCTTGGCCAGGGTGGCCTCGTCGTCCGTGGCCTCCTGCTTCGGCTTCTCGATGCCCGCGTAGGTCAGGTTCGTCTCGCCGAACATCTTCGCGGTCGCGGCGAGCAGCGTGCTGTCCCCCGCCATCCAGTCGAGGGTGTTCTTGAACGCCAGGATGGTGGCGGTCAGGTACTTCTGCGCGTACGGCTGCGAGAGCATCAGGAGATCCTCGTCGCCGCCCATCCCGCCCATCATCGCCATCTGCGGCGGCATGGGGGGCGGGTTGCCCGAGCGGGCGAACGGGTTCGCGAGGAACTGCGACGCCGAGAGCACGAGGATCCGGCCCTTGTCCGCGCTCTCCGCGGGGGCGCTGATCCCGAGCCCCTCCTGGCCGCCGAAGGCGCTCTTGAGCTTGCCCTCGACCGTCACGGCGATCGCGCGCTGCGCGTACTCGCCCTTCGGCTTCCAGTCGGCCGAGAACTTCATGTCGATGGCCTCGGACACGTCGACCGTCGTCTTCGGCGTCGAGCGCGCGACGACCTTCATCGTCGCCTCGGGCTGCTTCTCCGGGTGCGGCACGAGGGTCGACGGGAAGGGGAAGGCGAGCTCGGGGAGGCGGAAGAAGCCGGGGAACGACGAGTCGAGGATCTGCTCCTTCTCGTCGAAGCGGCTGTCCTCCTGGAGCTGGAGGATGCCCGGCGCGCGGAACCACATCATCTGGCCCGACTGCGTCTGCACCGGGATGGCCATCGAGCGGCTCCAGTCGAGGATCGCCTCCTTCTTCATCTCGACGCCGTAGCCGTCGAGCAGCTTCTCGAGGCCCCAGGTGTTGAGCGACGCCTTCATCGCCGGGTCGGACGCCTTGAGGTTCACCGCGCCGGCGAACACGGCGAGCGCCTTGTTGCCGAGCATCATGAACTGGTCGATGCGGCGCAGCTCCTTCTCGGTGAACTCCTTGCCCGGCTGCGTGATCACGAGGCCGGCGAGCTCCTTGTTGATCTCGCTGTCGCCGCCCTTCAGGTCGACGTCCTCGAACTTGTAGAACGGGAAGTGGTGCTCGAGCAGCGCGCGCATCGACGGGCCGCCGCCCCGGCCGCCCTGCGACGCGACGAGGTTCGCGTCGGTCAGCTTGATCTCATCCTTGCCGGTCACGACGCCGATCTTGGTGTCGATGGCGTCCGCCTTGTCGCGGATCTCGCGGATGGTGTTCGTGATCCAGAACTCGAGGCCCTGCGCCTGGTCCGGCGAGAGCATCGGGATCGCCTCCTTCTCGCTGCCGTACTTGAAGGCGATGCCCATGAACCCGCGGGTGATCGTGGCCTGATCCTGGCCGGTCTCGCTCCCCTCGCCGAAGGCGGCCTCCTGCAGGCCCGCCTCCTTGGCGGCGGCGCGCTGCTCGTCCGTCTTCGCCTCGATGATCGCGTAGTGGAGCTTGCCGTTCGAGGCCTGCTCGTACTCGTTCATGAGGTCGGTGAGGTCCTGGATGAACGCCTCGTGCTTCGGGAGCCCCCGGGTGACGTAGACGTCGATCTGGAGATCCTGCTTGAGCCCCTCGCGGACGAGGTGGGCCGAGCCCTTCGAGAGGGTGAACCTCTCGGTCTTCGTCATGTCGAAGCGCTTGTAGGCGCCGTACGAGATGACGTTGGCCGCCACGAGGATGGCGGCGACGATGGCCAGGTAGACGCCTGTCTGCGTCGCGGCTTTGGCTTTCCGTTCCATGGTTGGTCCTTACGCCCACTTCCTGCGCTCGAGCGCCCTGAACGAGGCCATGAGGCAGCCCGCTGTGATCGAGAGGAAGAAGACGATGTCTCGGGTGGACACCATGCCGCGCGCGAACGGCGTGAGGCGGGTGTCGAAGCTGATGAAGGAGAGGACGTCGCGGAAGAGCGACGGGGCGTAGTCGGCGAGGTTGTCCACGCCGTGCAGGAAGCCGAGCACCAGGAAGGTGATGAAGAACGCGATCACCTGGCTGTCGGTCAGCGACGAGATGAGGAGGCCGATCGACACCGCCGCCGCGCTGTAGAGCACGAGGCCGATGTACCCCGAGAGCACCGGCCCGCTGTCGAGCGCGCCGAGGTGCCAGGGCCACACGAACATCATCAGCGGGTAGAGGATCGTCGAGAAGACGAGCACGAGGACGAGCCCCCACGCGCCGAGGAACTTGCCGAGGACGACCTCGTGATCCTGCACGGGCAGGGTGATCAGCATCTCCAGCGTGCCGCTCCGCTTCTCCTCGGCGAGGAGCCGCATCGTGATGACGGGGATGATGAGGAAGGAGAGCCCTATCGGCGCCCAGCTGAACAGCTGCACGAGCGAGGCGCGGTCCGCCTGCCAGAAGCCGCCGTTCATCAGGAAGAAGATGACGCCGAGCGCGATCAGCCCGAAGCAGATCACGACATAGGCCAGGGGGGAATCGAAGTTGGAGCGGAACTCCCGCTTCGCGATGGTCAGGGTGGTGCTCATACCGTTCAGCCCTTCTTCTTGGCGGGCGCTTCTTCCTCTGCGCCTTCGTCCTCGCCGCCGTCGCCGCCGTCCTTGGCTTCGTCGCCGGCGCTGTCGTCTTCGTCGTCCTCGTCGTCCTCGTCGTCGGCCGACGCGCTCGCCTCGTCCTCGTCGTCGAGGTCGTCGGTGATCAGCTTGCGGCCGCGGTCCTTGCGCTCGTCGCCGCGCGTGAGCGCCTTGAACACGTCCTCGAGGCTCTGCGAGTCGCGCCGCATCTCGAGGAGGAGCCAGCCCTTCTGCACGACGAGCTGGAAGAGCTCGGGCCGGATGTCGCCGCCGAGCGCGCCGAGCAGCTGGAAGCTGTGGGCGCTGTCGCCGGTCGGCAGCTCGGTGACGCTGGTGACCCCGGGCAGACCGGAGAGCGCCTCCTGGACCTCCTGGGCCGTCGGGGGCTTGCGCGCGCCCGACCGGTAACCGTCGCCGCCCTCGAAGACCTTCTTCTCGTGGACGGTGACGACGTACCGGACCTTGCCGCTCTTGGCGCGGATCTCGTCGAGCGGGCCGTCGGCGACGACGCGCCCCTTGGAGACGACGATGGCGCGGGCACAGGCGGCCTCGACCTCGGACAGGTTGTGGGTGGAGAGGAGGATCGTCCGCTCCTTGCCGATCTCCTTGATGTAGCGGATGACCTCCGCCTTCTCGTTCGGGTCGAGATCGCTCGTCGGCTCGTCGAGGATGAGGATCGGGGGGTCGTGGACGAGCGCCTGGCCGAGGCCGACGCGCTGGCGATAGCCGTGAGAGAGCGTGCCGATGTCCTTGCCGAGCACCTGGGCGAGGCCGCACACCTCGACGATCCCCTTCATTCGCTTCTGGAAGAGCGATTGATCGAGGCCGCGCATGTCGGCGACGAACGAGAGGTATTCCCAGACGTTCATCTCGCCGTAGAGCGGGGCGCGCTGGGGCAGGTACCCGAGCTTGCGCCGGACATCGAGCGGGTCGTCGAAGACGTCGTACCCGTGGACCCGCGCCGTCCCGGCCGACGCCGAGAGGAAGCAGGTGAGGATGCGCATCGTCGTCGACTTGCCGGCCCCGTTCGGTCCCAGGAAGCCGACGACCTCGCCGCGATGGACCTCGAAGCTCACCTTGTCGAGCGCGCGCAGCGACCCATAGCGCTTGGTCAGCGAGCTCGCCTCGATCATCACATCGCTAGCCAAAATGACCTCCTTAGATGGTTCCTTGAGAAGCGGAGCGCCCGGCTCCGTCGTTCGCCCCTGGCGATCCCCCCCGCACTGACCAGAGGGCGCGCCGTTGTGGCACCCTGGATCACCCATTACCCAGGCGAAAGGCGGCGCCATCGTAGCGGCGGGTGGATCTCTGTCAACAGCGCCGACCCGAAGCGGCTGAACCTGGGGTTTATTCCCGGCGATCGCGGCTGCTCCGGGCACGGTTGTCCGGGCTATCCCCGGTTTGACGGCGTCGCCGCGGTTCCTCCGCGGCGTGTCGTGCGTGGGACGGGCTCGCCCGGCGCGCGGCTGCCGAATTTGTCCTTGACCTGGGCGTCTGTGTTGGACTAGTTGGCCACACCTCGCGTGAGCCTCATCGTCCAGAAGTTCGGCGGCACGTCCGTCGGGTCCATCGAGCGCATCCAGCGGGCGGCCGCGCGGGCGCTCGCCACACAGCAGGCCGGTCATGACGTCGTGGTCATCGTCAGCGCGATGTCCGGCGAGACGAACCGGCTGCTCAAGCTGGCGTCGGACATCGCGCCCGTGCCCGACGCGCGGGAGATGGACGCGCTCGCGGCGACCGGCGAGCAGGTCTCGGCCGCGCTGATGGCGATTGCGATCCAGGCGCAGGGGGGCAAGGCGCGGAGCTTCCTTGGCCACCAGCTGAAGATCCTGACGGACAGCGCCTATACGAAGGCGCGGATCAAGGCGATCGACGCCCAGCGGCTGCACGAGGCGCTCGCCGGGGGGAAGATCGCGGTGGTCGCCGGGTTCCAGGGCGTGGACGACGCGGGCAACATCACGACGCTCGGCCGAGGCGGCAGCGACACGAGCGCCGTGGCGATCGCGGCGGCGGTCGGTGCCGAGTGCGAGATCTACACGGACGTCGACGGCGTTTACACAACGGACCCGAACATCTGCAAGACGGCGCGGAAGATCGAGCGGATCAGCTACGAAGAGATGCTGGAGCTCGCCTCGCTGGGAGCGAAGGTCCTTCAGATACGGAGCGTGGAGGTTGCGATGAAGTACGGTGTCCCGGTGCATGTGCGGTCATCGTTCTCGGACGTGCCGGGCACGTGGGTCGTCAGCGAGGAGCAGTCTCTCGAGAGCGTGACGGTGACGGGCGTGGCGCTCGACCGGAACGAGGCGCGGGTCATGCTCGTCGGCGTCGACGACAAGCCGGGCGTGGTGGCACAGATCTTCGGCGCGCTGGCCGAGGAGAACATCAGCGTCGACATGATCATCCAGAACGCGCCGAGCTACGGCCTGGAGACGCGCGGCACGTCCGGCGAGGTGAAGGCCGACGTCACGTTCACCGTCGGCAAGGCGGATCTCCCGCGGGCGAAGCTCGTGATGGAGAAGGTCGCCAGCGCCGTGCGCGCGATGAGCATCCGTTACGAGGAGGACATCGTGAAGGTGTCGATCGTCGGACTCGGGATGCGGACGCACGCGGGCGTGGCGGCGCGGATGTTCCAGCTGCTCGCGGCGGATGGGATCAACATCCAGGCGATCTCCACGAGCGAGATCAAGATCTCGTGTCTTGTCTCGACGAAGTACGCCGAGCTGGCCGTCCGTGCGCTGCACGATGGCTTCGGGCTCGGCGGCAAGGCCTGACCGAACCCGTTCTACCGTCGTGATGCGCTCGCCGTGAGCGGCCCCCGACCCGGTCGGTGAGGCTGCTCGCGGCGTGTGCCCCTGATACGGCCCGTGCGGTCGCCGCGCGGGCCCCTCAGGGCGCCAGCATCAGCACCTTCACCTGACTCGGCACGACGCGCACCCCGGGGCAGTTCGTGCTGTTCTGGAGCGACATGCTCGTCAGCCTGCTCGCCGGCATCCCGCGGATCAGCACCGAGAATGCCCCGGTCAGGTGGCGGCTCGGCCCCATCACCGTGCCCGACGCGACCCCCATCGCGACGCCGGCGTTGTCCCCGTTGGTCAGCGGGATCGTCGTCGCCAGGTTGTGCGCCGGCGCGGCCATGAAGAGCACGTTGTACACGGCCGGCACGCCCATCGGCCCGGCGGCGATGTTGGGGTAGGGCACGGGCACCGGCGCCGGGGTCGGCGTCAAACACACGTCCGGGAGCCCCATGTCGATACCCATCATCTGCGAATTGGCAAACATCGCTGTTCTCCTCCCGTTCCTCTCGTGAGGCTCAGCCGAGGTGGATCTGCGCGCCGTCGAGCTTGACCAGCTCCTCGGCCGTCACGAGCGTGTTCTCGCCGCGCAGGCTCATGTTCTTCTTCGCCACGTAGTCGACGCGCTCCGCCCGGAGTTGCTCGAGCTCCTCGACGAAGCGGTACACCCGCTTCAGCCGCTGCGTCACTCGCTCGAACGACGCGTCGAACGCCGCCGCTTTGACCTTCGCCTTCTCGATCTCGGCCTGCACCGCCGTCCCGAGGTACGACAGGCTCTCCACGAGGAGGCTGCCGCGGCGCGCGTTGACCTTCAGCTCGCCGGCCACCACCCCGACCTCCTTGCCCGACGCGAGCGTCACGCCCTCGGCGGCGCCGAGCACGAACCGCCCTCTCGGCAGCTTCACGTGCAGGTCCCCGTCCAGCACCACGCAGAGGTCGCTGCCCTGCCGCTCCAGCACCGCCAGGATGTAGGCGCCGCGCTCCGGCAGCACCGAGACGAGCACCACGTCGCCCGCCGCCGGCTCCACCATGCAGCTCACCGCGCGGCGCGCCTCGAGCTCGGCGGAGCCGGTGGCCACCACGAACGCGCCGCCCGCGGCGCGCACCACGCGCCCCGCCTCCTGCTTCGCGGCCTCGGGCTCGATCGTCTCGATCTTCCTCGCAACGTTGTTTCGCACCGCGCCTCCCGCGCCGGCTCAGCCGGCCTTGCCTCGAAGCCTGTCCTGCCACGCCTCCGCCTCGGCGAGCGGCTCGTCGTCGCCCAGCGCGAGCGCGCGGCTCGTGAAGATCGCCCCCTCGTCCCGCGTCCGGTGGAAGCGCGCCCGGAAGAGCGCCGTCCCCGTGAAGTCCGCCCCTCGCACGTCGGCGTGGGAGAAGTCGGCGTAGGTGAGCTCCGCGCCCGGGAAGCGGGCGCGCTCGCAGCGCGCGCGGTGCCAGATGCTCTGCTCGAGGCTGGCCCTCGCGAGGTCGGCGCCTCCGAGCGCGGCGTCCACGAAGATCGCCTGCGTCAGCTGCGCTCCGCGCAGGCTCGCGCCCGTCAGATCGGCCTCGACGAAGATCGCGTTCGCCGCCCTGGCGTCGTCGAGCCGAGCGCCGGCGAGCTTCGCGCCCTTGAAGCCGCACTGCGTGAGGTTCGCGCCGGTCAGGTTCGCCCCGGAGAGATCCGCGTCGGTGAACTGGCTCAGGGTGAAGTCGAGCCCCGAGAGGTCCATGCCCGCGAACCGGGCGCCGATGAAGACGACGCTCCGGCAGCGCGCCTCGGCCAGCGCCACCGACGTCATGTCCGCCCGGATCAGGTGCGTGAACTCGAGCCGCGCGCCCGAGAGATCGAGCTCTTCCACGTTCGCGTCGACGAGCACCGTGCGATCCAGGTTCGCGCGCGCGAGCCTCGCGCCCGCGAAGCGCGAGCTTGCGAACGCCGCGATGACCAGGTCCGCCTCGGAGAGATCGGCGAGCGACAGATCGGACTCGGCGACCTGCGCCGCCGCCCAGGTCGTCCGTGCGAGCTTCGCCTGCGCGAGCGCGCACCGGTGCATCGCCGCGTGGTGCAGGTTGGCGCCGGTCAGATCCGCCCCCGTTAGGTCGCACGCGGTGAGGATCGACTCCTTGAACGTGGCCCCGGCGAGGCGCGCCCCCTTGAAGCTCACCTGCTCGAAGAGCCCGCCCGAGAGGTCGGCGCCGCCGAGGTCCTCGCCGTCGAGGCAGGCGCCCTCGATCGTCTCGCCGCCCTTGATCTTCGCGATGAGCTCAGCCCTGTCCACGCGGCCTCCGCGGCACGAAGCGCACCTCCCGGAGGTTCGCCTCCTCGAAGCGCGTCCGATCGTCGCCGATCACCTTCGCGAGATCGGCGCGGAAGAGGTTGGCCCGGGTGAAGTCTGCGCCCATGAGCTTTGCCTTCTGGAGGACGCCCTGCATCAGATCGGCGCACGTCAGATCGGCGTCCGTGAGGTCGGCGCGGACGAACCGCGCCTCGCGCGCCGCGATCCACGCCATCCTGGCGCCGCGCAGGTCGCACTCGCCGAGATCGCTGCCGTTCATCCACGCCTCGGTGAAATCGGCGCCGGCGAGGCTCGCCCCGCGGAGGTTCGCGCCCGTGAGCGTGGCGCCGTGGAAGTCGGCGCCGTCGAAGTCGCACTCCTTGACCATGCGCAGGTTCTCCGCGAAGGCGCCCCGGAGCACGGCGCCTCGGCCCTCCGACGAGAAGAACGCCGTCGAGATCAGCCGGGCGCCCGAGAGATCCACGCCGCCGAGCTTGCACTCGATGAAGGTGGACCGCGAGAGATCCGCGCCGGCGAGCTTCGACCCGGCGAGGTCGACCCGGAGCAGCGTGAGCAGCTGCGCCAGCGCGTCGGAGAGGTCGTTGTCGCGCAGCGTGGCCTCGGACAGGTCGGCCAGCGTGAGCTCCGCGCCGCGGAACGACGCGCCCGTCAGATCTGCCTGGTAGAGCACCGCGCCGGAGAGATCGGCGCCAGAGAGATCGGCGCCCGCGAGCTTCGCCCGCCCCAGGTTCGCCTCCTCGAGCTTCGCGCCCCGGAGCGCGGCGCGCGAGAGGTCGGCGCGCGCGAGGACCGCCTTCTCCAGGTCGGCGCCCGTGAGGTCGGCGTCCGCGAGGCTCGCGCCCTCGAGCAGCGCGCCGGTCAGCGTCGCGCCCCGGAGATCGAGGCCGGAGAGATCCGCGCCGGTCAGGTCGCGCCCGGCGAGCGAGCGCCCCGCGCGGTGCGCCTCGATCACCTCCTCGCGGAGGCGCCGCGCGGCCTCGCCGGCGAGCCGGCCGGCCTCGGGGCCGAAGTGCGCGGTCTGCCGGTATCCCTCGATCACCTGCGCCTCCATCCGGGCGAGCTTCCGATCGAGGGCCGGATCCGCGAGCGTCTCCTCGAGCTCGGCGTTCGGGTACCCCGCGTTCGCGAGCAGGGTCGCGAGATCCTCCAGCCGCTCGCGCTCGGCCTTCGCCGAGAACCTCGGCGGGCCGGCGGCCTGCTTCATCGCCTCTTCCTGGAGCGCGTCGTAGTCCATCCCGGCCGCCGCGTAGGCCGCGCGCGCCTCGGCCTCGGCCTTCGCCCGGCGGCCCTCCGCCTCGGCTTGCTCCCGCTCCGCGCGCGCCTCGAGCTCCTCGACGAAGGGCCCCAGCTCCTCGATGTCGGGGATGACCGGCTCCACGACGGGCTCCTCCTCTCCTTCGAGGCCGAACTGCGCCGGGTCGAGCCCGAGCTCCACGACGGTCGCGCGCGCCTTCTGGCGGTTCTCCTCCGCCCTGCGCCGCGCGCCGCCCTGGAGGTTCTTCCGGAGCAGATCGTCGCTCTCGAGCAGCCGCTCCACGTCGGACTTGTCGCGCGGCGGCCGCGCTCCGGGCGGGAGCGCAGGCAGCAGATCGCTCTCGCGCAGCGACGCGAGGTGCCCTGCCTTGGGGTCGAGCCGCTGCCTCAGCACCTCGCGGTAGTGCTCCGCGGGCCTCGGCGCGCCGAGCGCCTCCGCGCCGATCACGATCTGCAGCACGTCGGCCGCGTCGTCCTCGTCGACGAGCGCGATCCCCCGGAACAGGAGGACGCCGCGCTCGGCGTGGGGGAAGAGGTGCACGGTCTCGAGGCGCATCGCCACCTCCCCGAACGTCTCCTCGCCTCCGCTCTTCCGGTTGATGAACGCGCGCGCCGCGACGCCCGGCAGCGCCGCCTCGATGACGGGCCTCTCCGGGTGCATGTTCTCCAGCAAGAGCGGCTCGTCGCCCCGGAAGAACCCCTGGATCTGCTGGTCTTCCGGCGCCGCGTTGAACATGCCGAGATCGGTGTCCTCGGCGAAGCCCGGGAACCTCTCCTTGAGCCATTTCTGGTCGTACGTGCCGATCTTGCCGAAGCGCTGCGGCCACATGAGGTCGAGCGGGCCGAAGCCCGCGGGCGCGGGCTGGTCGCTCGGCGACGTGATCAGCGGCTTCGGCAGCTCGATGTTCGGGAGCGGGTGGATCTCGCCCCGTTCGGTCTCGACCGGCTGGGCCCCCTTGCCCACGGGGTTCTGGGCGAACTCCGGGCCGCCGAAGGCGCGCTCCCAGGCGATGGGCATCTCGGTGAACGGTTCCGGCTCGGTGGGCACCCCGCGCCGCCAGATCCGGTCGCCGATGGCGTAGAGCGTCTTGTCCACCGCGCCGAGCCGCGCCCGCACCGCGCAGGCCGGCGCGCGGCCCCCGGGCGGGTACGCCCGCCCCGAGATCAGGAGCTCTCCCCGCGGCTTGGGCATCCCCATGTCGAGCACCGCGTCCTTGCCGAGCTCGGCCGCGGTGAACTTCCAGAGATCGATCTCGGAGAGCAGGGCTGCCGGCGGGCCGAACGAGAAGAACGCGAGGACCGTGACGGACAGATAGCAGTCGCTGCCGTCCTCGAAGACCCTGTGGAGGAGGCCGAGCTTCTGGGGCTTGATCGTCTTCATCGGGAGGGGGTCGCGCCGCCAGCGCGCGGGTCCACGGCCCCGGGGACGACGTCGCCCGGGGCCGCGGCGCACTGTCTCCGAGCGACTCGCGTCAGTCAACGCTCACGGCCGCCGACGCTCGTCGCGCCAGCCCCGATCGCGCGCCTACTGCTACTGCTGCGCCATCGCCGCGGCGAAGCGCAGCAGCCCCTCGCCCCAGCCGCCGAGGATGTACGTGCGGTCGTAGAACTCGGGCACGAGCGTGTCCTGGTACCCGGCGACCTGGACCAGGAACACGCGCACGTCGCGGTTCACCCGGGCGCGGTACGTGGCGACGAGCTTCGCCACGTCGATGTAGTGCCCGTTCCAGGCGAAGTCCGCGTAGTCCTTCGGCCGCGTACCGTACAGGCCGCCGTGGCCGGCCTGCATGTCGCTCATCACGAACACCGAGTCCCAGCGCTGCCGCTCGCGGATCGCGCGATCCCAGAAGAGCCACACGCCGTTCTCGGTCGCCGTCCCGATCGTGCGGGCGATGTGCTCCGCCTTCTCGAGCTGCGAGAACACGCTCTCCTGCTTGCGCACCGCGAAGGTCTCCAGCCGGTCACCGAACACGCCGAGGTGCCCGTCGCTCGCGCGCATCCCGGCCACGACCCCCGTGAGGTTCGCGATCGTGGAGATCTGCATCGTCCCGAGGCTGCTCGTGGTCGTCCCCTGCGCCGAGCCGCTGTTGTCGCAGAGCACCATCACGCGGCCGGGGAAATACGGCACCTGGCCGAGCGAGCGGTTCAGGCACTTCTCCACCGCGTCGAGCACGGCGCCCGGCGCGCAGCCCTTCACCGCGCGGTAAGCGCTGTAGTACCGGAACGGCAGCTGCTTCCCCTCCGCGGCCGTCTCGACGAGCTTCGGGAGGAACTGGTCGAACGGCACGCCCGCCTCGATCAGGTTGCGCAGGTTGCGCAGCAGGGCCATGTGGCCCATGACCGGCAGCGCCTTGCGCCACGCCGTCCGGTTCGAGCCGCGCGCCGAGACGATCGCCTCCCACGTGCGGCCGGTCGCGCGGAGCGCGCCCTTTGCGAGGCGGTCCACGCTGGGGCTCTTCGGGTGCACGAGGTTCATGACGTCCACGGTCTTGCTCCCCTTGCCCTCGAGCCGGTACTTCGCGAGGGCGTGATCGTCGAAGCGCTCGAGCGCGTCGCGCAGCGCGCGCTTCAGCGCGTTCGGCACCGGCTTGCCGAAGCGGTAGAGCTGGTACGCGAGGGCGACCGCCGGCTCGTCCGCGCGCTTCAGGATGCGCGGCGCGTAGCTGCGCACGAGGCCCGTCCCGCGCACGGAGGCGGTGTTCGCCGCGCGCACCAGGATGACCTGGGGCGTCGTGCGCATATGCTCCTCCTCGCGCAGCCGCACCGCCTCGGCGAGCGTCGCCTCCGGATCGGCCGCGAGCGCCTCGTCGATGGCCTTCTCGATCAGCGCCGCCGGCGAGAGCTTGCGCCACTCGGCCGGATCCACGGCGCCGAGCGTCTCGCGCAGGCGCCGCACCTCGGCGTCCGAGAGGCGCGCGCGGGCGGCCGCCTTCTTCGCCGCCTTCGCCGACGACTTCGCCGACACCTTCGCCTTCGCCGCGTTCACGGCCTTCGCCGGGCGCGGATCCGCGGGGTCGCGGTGGTAGTACATGGGCTCGCCGAAGAAGCACGACGAGGCCGCGAGGCGGAGGCGCGTCAGCGGATCGGCGATATCGAAGGAGCGGCCGCCCATCCAGTTCAGGTGCGAGTCGGCGCTGCGCTTGTCCTGACGCTTGAGATGCTGAAAGAACGCCATGATGACACCTCCATCCTCGACGCACGCGCGGCGAGGGGTCGAGAGCGGGGCGCAGATTGAAGCTGCGCCCCGCTCGTAGAAAACGGGCGCAGCGCGGAGGATGGTGGTCACGGGGTTGGTCGTGTCAAAACGAAGGAACCGTGACGCTCACTGCCGCGCTGTGCCCTGGTGCCAGAGGCGGGACTCGAACCCGCGACCTCGTCCTGAGAAGGGAAGTAACCCCGGAGCTCACTGCCGGCGCTCATCGCGCCGGAGAACACCGTCCGGAGTTGTTTTCGCGCTCTAACCGCTGAGCTACTCTGGCGTGGACGCTGGGGGGTATTGCAGGTCGGATGCCAAGGCGGTCTCCGCCGGTGCCGGCCGCAGAAACCCCGGGGAAGCGGACGGCGGCAAGGGCCGCTGACGTCTCCCGTCGGTCTGGGGTCTATCCCATGGGATAAAATCATAGATTATACGATAGATCAGGGCGATCGCCGTGGTCGCCGCGCCAGAAGGGGGGGGCGCGTCGCCGAGGACCGCGCGGGTAGCGTGAGCAGGCTGCGACGTGGCACAGGGGAGTTGGCGCAGGCTGGCTCATCGGGCAGGGCGATGAACGAGATCGTCGGAAGCTGGCTGTGTTCCGTGGCGGCACCGGGTTTGCTGGAGCCGCCTCATGCTCACCAGAACGCGGGGCTTCTTTGCCTTGGCCACGTGCCTTTCCCTCGTCGGCTGCGCCACCATCGTCGACGATCGGAGCGCGTCGAACGGTCCTCCGGGGGGCGTGGAGGGCACGGGGGACGCGTCGAGCGATACCGGCGGCGCTCCGGGCAACCCGAGCATCGACCCCAGGCCGGCTCCGGAGGGCTGCAACGGCACCCTGGACGTGCCGGATCCGGCGCTCGCCGCGGGCTTGCGCGAGCAGCTCGGCCTCGGCGCCGGCGAACCGATCCCGGGGGCGGCGGTCGCCGCGCCTGACATCCTCTTCCTCGCCGACCTCGGCATCGAGGACCTGAGCGGCCTCGAGTGCGCCAGATCGGTCGAGCAGCTGTTCCTCCAGGGCAATCGGATCGAGGACATCTCGGTCCTCGCGCGCCTGCCGCGGCTCTACAACCTGCACCTCGACGGGAATCGGATCGTCTCGCTGGGCGCGCTCTCCGGGCACCAGGGGCTCATGACGCTTTCCGCGAAGGACAACCTGGTGTCGTCGACGAGGGACCTCAACGACCTTCCGGAGCTTCAGAACCTGAACTTGTCGGGCAATCCGCTCGAGGCCCTCGAAGGGCTGGACGGTACACACGCCCTGTTCCATCTCTCGGTCGACCACACCGACGTCGCCGAGCTCTCGAGCCTCTCCAGGTTTCCGGCGCTGGACAACGCGAACTTCACCGAGACCAAGGTGACGAGCCTCGCGACGCTGCCGGGCCTCCACTCCCTGACGACGTTGATCCTCGATGACGCGGAGGTCGAGGACGTGCGCCTCGGAGCGGTCCTTCCGGCCCTCGCGAACCTGCACCTGAGCGGCAATCACATCGCGTCGATCGCCGGGCTCGACCCCGCGCGCGTGCCCGCCCTGCAGCACCTGGGGCTCGCTCGCAATCCGCTGGCGGACACGTCCCTGCTCTCCACGTACCCGCAGCTGAGGGGGGTGACGATCAGCGAGATCGGCGCGAGCGGCGCGGATCTGAGCTGGGTCACGGGGCTCGCGGGTCTCACCTGGATCGAGGCGCGCTCCGATTCCATCACCGACCTCACGCCCCTCCTGGGCGTACAGCGCATCGGCGTCCTGGATCTGTCGGACAACCTGATCGAGGACGCGTCTCCGCTGAACGACGTCGTGTTCGACCGCTGCGCGCGGGTCTCGCTCTCGGGGAACCCCGGTGAAAGCTCGTTCGGCGGCGTGCTGGACGCGCTCTGCGCGAGGAATATCGTGGTCGACGGCCGCTGCCTGCCCGCTGTTTGCGACCCTTGCGCGAACATGGCCTGCGATTGAGCCCCTCGGCTCAACGGAGCTGACCCAGGGCGCCGAGCTCCGGCCGCCCCGCACCTCAGGGTCCCCATCGAATGGACAGTGGTACACTCCACAGCCTGCGGGTGATGCGGGGCATGTCCAGCGTGTGGAAGGGGCGAGGTGGCTCTTGAAGTACCAATATGGTGAAGGCGTCGTTTCGTCGATCGCGCTGGCTGCCCTCGTCGGCGGTTGCGTGGCCGCGTGCAGCGGAAGCGGCGGCGCGAGCTCCGGCGACGGCGAGGCTGGCGGCGGGGGCTCGACCTCCGGAGGGACTTCGGGGGCGGAGGGCGGCACCGGCAGCCAGAGCAGCGGCGGCAGCAACGGCAGCTCGGGCGGCCAAGGAGCGTCGACCGGCGGCTCGACAAGCTCGGGCGGCATCGGCGGCAGCGGCCCGGCGACGGGCGCTGGCGCGACGGGCGCTGGCGGCGGCGACCCGAGCGATGGCTGCGCGGCGCCGGACCAGGCAACCGAAGGTTACAGGTCGATCGAGGTGGGCGGCACGACCCGCCGCTACTATCTCGTCCCCGCGACGACGACGTCGCCCGCGCCGCTCGTCATCAGCTTTCACGGGCACAGCGGCACGGGTCAGGGAGACGTGTCCACCTTCGCCCTCCGCGACACCACCGGGGGGCAAGCCGTCCTGATGTTCCCCGATGGCGTGCCGCAGGATTGGTACGGCGATGCCGTGGGATGGGACAATCGCAGCACGACGTCCCCCGACGTTGCGTTCACCAAGGCGCTCATCGACGAGGCCGCGGCGTCGCACTGTATCGATCGTTCGCGCGTCTTCCTGGTGGGCTTCAGCTGGGGTGGCTGGATGTCGGCCCAGGCGGGCTGCGCGCTGGGCGATCAGGTGCGCGCGCTGGTCTCCGGCGCGGGTGGGCCGCCCGAAGGTCCGTGCGCCGGACCGGTGAGCGCTCTCATCGTCCACGGCGCGGCGGACAACGCCGAGCCGCTCGACTCCGGCATCCAGACCCGGGACAGGTTCGTGGCCTTGAATCAATGCGGCTCCGGCACTTCGCCCGCAGGCGCGGGCTCGTGCGTCGCTTACGAGGGCTGCACCAAGCCGACGTGGTGGTGGCAACACGAGCTCGGTCACACGCTTCCTCAGGACTCACAGAAGACGATCTGGGAGTTTCTGCTCGCTGCGCCGTAGCTCCGCTGCGTCGATTCTTTGGGCGAGCTCGCGGAGGCGTGATGCAGGGGGCGCAACCAGCATCACGACGTGGGGATGGGGGCGGCTGCGGCGGGGACCTCGGCTGCGTACAGGCCAGGAGCTTCAGAACCAGCGCCGCGTCGCCCAAGCGCAGCGTGGGGATCCGGAACGTCGCGGCCGTGGCGCGCGCTCATCACCGTGGAGGTGAGAGGGGCACGATCCAGGGCTCGGTAGAATTTTCAAGGAGCCCCCAGATCCGGGCCTGCGCGATCGTCACCGCGGCGCGCCGAGAGGAAACCGGCGGCGATCTCGGTTGTGTAGTGTGCGAGATGACGGTGCTGGTGGTCGGCTCATGGTGCATCGCGGCGGACGGGTCCCTCGCGCCGAGGCTCCCGTGAATCTCGCCGCGCGATCCCGGCTCGGCCCGCAGGCCGGGGCCGGGGAGCTGCTCCCCCGTCCCGCAGACGGCGAGCGGTACGACCCGCCCGAGCACATCGCCCCCATGTCGTCCCAGGATCTCCCGGCGTCCAGGGGGCGGGCCTCGGGCGCAGCGGCGCTGGACGCCGAGGCGCTGTACCGCCGCCACCATCTCCTGGTGTACCGCCTCGCCCTCCGTTACGGCCGCGGCAACGTGGCCTGGGCCGAGGATGTGACGCAGGACGTGTTTCTCGACCTCATGAAGGCGCTCGCGACGCTGACCGATCGAGACAACCTCGAAGGATGGCTGTACCGGGCGACCTCGAATCGCTGCCTGAACCGCCTGCGGCGGGACCGGTTCCTCGACCTCGCGCCCATCCGCTGGCTGCTCGGGCAGGACGAGGCCGATCCGCGCCCGATGCTGGAAGAGGTGGCCATCGCGCGCGACGATCTGCGCCGGGCGTTCAAGGCGCTGGGCACGCTGCCTCCCAAGGAGCAGGTGGCATTCTCGATGTTCTATCTCGACGGCAAGGAGCAGGAGGAGATCGGGAGCGTCCTTGGCCACTCCAAAGGGTACGTGTGCAAGCTGATTCAAAGGGCCGTCGCGCGGCTCCGCGACGCCGGGTGGGAGGTGGGGCCATGACGCGAGACCGCGACCTGCTCGCGCTGCTGCACGAGGTCGACGCGCGGCTCGCGGCGGCGGCGCCGTCGCCCCGGCTCGCGGCGAGCCTCGGCGCGCAGCTGCGCGGGGCGCGCCCGTCCCTCGCCCGGCGCGTGGGGCGCCCGCTCGCGCTGGCCCTCGCCGCCGGAACGGCCGCGGTCGCCCTCGGCGCCGCTCTCCAGCGCCCCGCGACCCCCGAGGTCTCCGCGAGCAGCCCGGCCGTCGATCCGGCGATCGAGATCGTCGGCGATCGCTCCCGCACGGACGGCGGGATCCCGGAGCGCACGCCGGCCGAGGGCCACCCGCCGGCGCCGCCCCGGATCCTCGCCCCGCTCCTCCGGGAGCCGCCCCGCCGGCTCGCTCCGCCGCCGAAGGCCTCGCCCCCTGCGCCGCACAGCTCGGCAGCGCCGCCGGACGCGCGCAACGCGCCCTTAAGCCAGCGCAGCGGCGAGCTCCCCGAGGGCCGCACCCCCCCAGCCTCGTCGTTGCGCGCGCGCGCCCAGCCGTCGGACGTCGCGCTCCCGTCGACCCCCGGGTGGGTCGACGCCCTGGAACGTCCGCCGGTCCAGGCGTCGCCGTCGCGCGGCCAGCTCCCCTCGTCGAGCCGAGGCACCGGCGGCGCCGGCGTGCCAGCGGGGGTGGCTGGGCAAAAGGACGAACGAAGCGCCGAGAGCAGCGCCCAGGGGCCGGACGGACCTGCAACGGCGAAGCCGAGCGAGGAGTCGACGTCTCCGCAGGAAGAGACGGGCTGCCGGACGGCGGATGACTTGACGAGCGAGGTCGAGGCGATGTGCGACGCGCAGGGCCTCATCCTTGGCAACGTCAGGCTGCTCGAGCCCTGTAGAGACGGCGGCTACCGCGGTATCGAGCACACGTGCCTCGACGGCGAGCCGACCGAGTGCTGGAGCGGTCAGCTCGGCGACGGCTTCACTTGCCGTGACAGCATCGATCTGAAGGACGAGGCCTACATCACGTGCAGGAACCAGGGAGGGGATCTCGCCGCCCTCGATTACGATTCTGACAGCTCTGGCTGCGGGATCAGCGAGAACATGAGGGCCGCCTACACGTGCTGCCCGGCGGCGGAGCCGCTGCCGTCGTCCCGGTGCTGGACGAGCAAGCTCGACCACGGGGAGCTGTGCCAGGCACTACCGGTGCTCGATGCCGAAGTCAGCGTCCTGTGCGCGCGCACCGACCAGACGCTCTTCCATATCGGGTACGGCTTTGGCAACGCGGCCTGCCTCGATGGCGAGGCCGCGAGCGCGCTCTTCACCTGCTGCCCATGAGCAGCGGTCGCGAAGGCGTCCGGCAGGAGGGACCGGCAAGCCGGCCGGCTCGCGCCAGCGAGCTTCGGAGAGCGCCTGCCGGCGCGGCTCGCCAAAGCAGGGCTGTGAGACGGGGGCTCGGTCGGGGTCGCGGCTTCTAGGGCGGGCGCGAGAGGACGGCTGGGCCACGTCGAGGCGCCGGCGGCTGCTGCGATCGAGCTGACGGCTGGAGCCATCGATCGCGTCAGGGGCAGCATTTCGTGCTCCGGGGCAGCGCTTTGTGCGCCGGAGCAGCGCTTCGTGTACGATGCACGAAACGCGCTCCGAGGCGCCGTCGACCCAGGATAGGATGAGCACCGCGACCGTCGAGTTTGCCGGCATCGAGCTCCTGAGCCCATGCCCCCACTGCAGCGCGCCGATGGCGGTCAACACGCTGACCGACCGGTGCCGCTGCTCGAGCTGCCTCATGGAATCGGCGCTGCCGCCGTCGGTGTGGGACGAGGCGCTGAGCGGCGTCGAGAAGGACGTTGTGCAGTTCGCGAACGGGTACCTGCGCCACGGCCCGGTGTGGGGCGAGGGCGGCCCGCCGCCAGGCCCGCACGTCGAGTGGCAGCGCGGCCACGACGCCCCGCCGTGCCCGCGCTGCCAGCAGTCGATGCGCCTGGCGCCGCAGGGGGGCTGCGTCTGCCCCGCGTGCGGGGCGGGGCGGGCGATCTTGCCGAAGCCGCCGTGGCTGCGGGAGAACAGCCCTGTCCTGGGCTTCGTGAGCGACGAGCCGGCGATGGCCGAGGAGCGGCCGCGCGAGCCGGTGCACGTCGCCTGCACCCAGTGCGGCGGGCCGCTCGTGGCGGATGGGTCGAGCCGGATCGTGCCGTGCGGCTACTGCTCGGCGCGGGTCGCGTTGCCCGATGCGGTGTAGACTGCGCTGCACCCGCCGCGGATCAAGAAGCGGTGGTGGCTCGCCGTGTACGTAGAGGCCGATCCCCGGCGGGAGCCGGCGCGGCCCGACCTGTTTAGCGAACCAGCGCTCTGGGCTATCCTCCTCGCGGTGCTGGGGGGGACCCTGGCCCATTGGCCTTCTCTGTGCACTATTTGATTGGCGAATCGAAGTGGTTGTCGCCTCTCTCCTCACGGTGATTGTCGTCATCGTCGCCTTGTGGCTCCGAGGGCGCTGGCTATACGGAACGATCTGTCGTCCTGAACACGAAATCGTAGGCCGTCTGGTAGACCCTTGGTACTTGCAGCACAAGGCCGGCGTGCTCCTCGCGAAGCCGCATCAGCCGGAGGTTGTTTTGGCACGTGCCGTTCTACGGTACATTAGCGCCGAGCGCTTTGCTGAACTCGGCGGGGCGGGCGGCAAAGTCCGCGCATGGATGGTGCCGGGAAGAGCTGATCGGACTCACGTTGAGGCAGTGCCTTCTGTGCTGGAATAGGTACCTTTGTTCGGGTCGTTACCCATGGAGTGCGGCTCGCTGCGTCGAGAGATGCTGATTCATGCGATCGAGAAGATACCCGCGAGCGTCGAGTGGAGAGCTTCCTTTTTGACGGTGCCGATGGTCTTCATGTTGACGGCGTTGTTCTGCATCTTGAATGCGGCGAAGTCGATCTTGAAGCCAGTTATGTCCAGCTTTTGATAGCCGATGTTAATGCTTCGGCCGAAATTCTTGTTCTCGGCGATCACTGCTTTCATATCAATGCCGATGACCGCCGACTTGTACCAGGTCCTGTCGTTCCAGCTCGCGATCACCGTGTCCACGAAGCCTTTCGTTTCCTTGTGGCTCCCCGCGTTGGTGACCTTGAACTCCGGCGCGTCGATGACGAAGCTCGGCGCCTTGATGTAGCCCTTCTCGCTGAGGGTCCACGTGAGCCCCTTCGTCTCCCAGTCGAGCGCGCCCACCCTCCACTGGACCTTCCCGCCCGAAAGCTCCGTCGTCCCGAACTTCTCTTCGTGCAGCCCCGCGACGGTCGTCTTGAGGCTCGCGAAGTCCTCGTCCACGGCGCCGGCCTTCGTGTGCTTCTTGCCCGCCATCTCGGTGTCCTGGCTGGCGTAGCGCTCGATCACGTCCTGGGCCGTCGTCTCCTGCTTCCCGCCGATGGTCGTGGTCAGGGACGTGTCGTAGTCCTCCTTGACCGCGCCCTCGACATGGTCCTCTCGCTTGCCAGCGACGTGGACCTTCTGGTCTCCGCCCACATCGACGGTCTGGTTGGCGCCGGCGGTGACGAGGTTGTCGCGGTGGGCGTGGAGCTCGAGCAGCTCCTCGCCCTTCTTGTCCTCCATCATGATCTGGTTGAAGCCCTCGCCGCCGGGCGAGGTCTTGCTTTTCCAGATCGAGCGGGTCTTCTCGGCCGGGAGCTTGAGGGGGGCGACGCTCCAGGCGTTGTGGAGGCGGCCGACGACGACGGGCTCGTCGGGGTCGCCGTCGAGGTAGGCGATGATGACCTCCTCGTTGACGCGGGGGAGCATGACGAAGCCGTAGTCGAGGCCCGCCCAGCCCTGAGAGACGCGGACGAAGCGGGTGGGGTTGCCCTCGTGCAGATCGCGGCGATCCCAGCGGAACTCGACCTTGACGCGGCCGTGCTCGTCGACGTCGATCTCGTCGACGCCGGCCTTGTTGCCGACGACGAAGGCGGTCTGCGTGCCGAAGATGCGCGGCTTGGGGCGGCGCGCAGGGCGCCAGGGATCGCCGGCAGGGACGCAGACGAGGACGTTCCGGCGCGCGGGACGGCCGTCGGCGCCTTCGGTGACGGCGCAGCGGGAGCGGATCACGAGCAGCTGGCCGTTCACGTCGGCCCGCGGGTGCCCCTCGACCGTGAAGCGGGCGCCGGCGCCGAGCGCGAAGCTCGTGTGGCACTCGAAGGTGCGGACCGCGCGGCGTGCAGTGGGTATAGAGTGTACGCAACGCGCTCCGAGGCGCCGCCGACCCCAGGACAGGATGAGCACCGCGACCGTCGAGTTTGCCGGCATCGAGCTGCTGAGCCCGTGCCCCCACTGCAGCGCGCCGATGGCGGTCAACACGTTGACCGACCGGTCCCGCTGCTCGAGCTGCCTCATGGAGTCGGCGCTGCCGCCGTCGGTGTGGGACGAGGCGCTGGGCGGCGTCGAGAAGGACGTTGTGCAGTTCGCGACCGGGTACCTGCGCCACGGCCCGGTGTGGGGCGAGGGCGGCCCTCCACCGGGGCCGCACGTCGAGTGGCAGCGCGGCCACGACGCCCCGCCGTGCCCGCGCTGCCAGACAACGATGCGCCTCGCGCCGCAGGGGGGCTGCGTCTGTCCCGCGTGTGGGGCTGGGCGGGCGATCTTGCCGAAGCCGCCGTGGCTTCCGGAGAACAGCCCTGTCCTAGGCTTCGTGAGCGATGAGCCGGCGGTGGCCGAGGAGCGACCGCGCGAGCCGGTGCATGTCGCGTGCACCCAGTGCGGCGGGCCGCTCGTGGCGGATGGGTCGAGCCGGATCGTGCCGTGCGGCTACTGCTCGGCGCGGGTCGCGTTGCCGGATGCGGTGTGGGCTGCGCTGCACCCGCCGAGGATCAAGAAGCGCTGGTGGCTCGTCATCCATGTCGCAGCCGACCCGCGGCGGGAGCCGGCTAACCTCATGCGCTTTCAGACGCCTGCCGTTACGATAGGTGGCGGTCTAGGGGTCCTGGGGGCGCTAGGATTTTTTGTCGTTGCACCAGGTGCATTCGAGCGCATCGAGTTGGCGATCGCTGGTTGCTTCGTCGTTCCTGCTGCTATCTTCCTGTGTTTGTGGCTTCGGATGAGATTGCGCTACTGGCATATTTGCCGCCCTGAGAACGAAGTCGTCGGTCGCTTGTCCACCCATTGGAGCTCGGGGTTCGGTACTAAAGTGCTGATCACTCGAGCCAATCAACCAGCCATTGTGCTCGCGCGCGCTTCTCTTTGGGCTCTCGACAGGAAGCGGTTCGATGAGCTTGGCGGTGAGGGGGGCAAGGTGCGCGCCTGGATGGTTCCAGGAAATCCTAGGTTGACCTACGTCGCCCCCATGCCTTCTTTGCTTGAATGATATGTCGCCAGCGGGGAAGGTGCTTATGCAATGGAGAAAATTCCGGCGATCGTTGTCTTGACTCCGGCTATGTCCGCTACCTCTCCAAGCTTCTTCAGGTTGAAGGCATTGTTCTGGAGCTTGAAGCCTGCCAGATCGACTTTCATGATCGTGACGTCGATCTTCTCCGCGCCAAAGTTGAGGCTCGAGACAAAGAACTTGTGCTCTACAACCACCCCTTTCGTGTCTGATGTGATGAACGCGGCTTTGTGCGAGGCGGTGTCTTTCCGGGCTGCCTGCAATGTCTCCCACACGCCCTTGATTTCCTTGTGGCTCCCCGCGTTGGTGACCTTGAACTCCGGCGAATCGATGACGAAGCTCGGCGCCTTGATGTAGCCCTTCTCGCTGAGGGTCCAGCTGAGCCCCTTCGTCTCCCAGTCGAGCGCGCCCACCCTCCACTGGACCTTCCCGCCCGAAAGCTCCGTCGTCCCGAACTTCTCTTCGTGCAGCCCCGCGATGGTCGTCTTGAGGCTCGCGAAGTCCTCGTCCACGGCGCCGGCCTTCGTGTGCTTCTTGCCCGCCATCTCGGTGTCCTGGCTGGCGTAGCGCTCGATCACGTCCTGGGCCGTCGTCTCCTGCTTCCCGCCGATGGTCGTGGTCAGGGACGTGTCGTAGTCCTCCTTGACCGCGCCCTCGACATGGTCCTCTCGCTTGCCAGCGACGTGGACCTTCTGGTCTCCGCCCACATCGACGGTCTGGTTGGCGCCGGCGGTGACGAGGTTGTCGCGGTGGGCGTGGAGCTCGAGCAGCTCCTCGCCCTTCTTGTCCTCCATCATGATCTGGTTGAAGCCCTCGCCGCCGGGCGAGGTCTTGCTTTTCCAGATCGAGCGGGTCTTCTCGGCCGGGAGCTTGAGGGGGGCGACGCTCCAGGCGTTGTGGAGGCGGCCGACGACGACGGGCTCGTCGGGGTCGCCGTCGAGGTAGGCGATGATGACCTCCTCGTTGACGCGGGGGAGCATGACGAAGCCGTAGTCGAGGCCCGCCCAGCCCTGAGAGACGCGGACGAAGCGGGTGGGGTTGCCCTCGTGCAGATCGCGGCGATCCCAGCGGAACTCGACCTTGACGCGGCCGTGCTCGTCGACGTCGATCTCGTCGACGCCGGCCTTGTTGCCGACGACGAAGGCGGTCTGCGTGCCGAAGATGCGCGGCTTGGGGCGGCGCGCAGGGCGCCAGGGATCGCCGGCAGGGACGCAGACGAGGACGTTCCGGCGCGCGGGACGGCCGTCGGCGCCCTCGGTGACGGCGCAGCGGGAGCGGATCACGAGCAGCTGGCCGTTCACGTCGGCCCGCGGGTGCCCCTCGACCGTGAAGCGGGCGCCAGCGCCGAGCGCGAAGCTCGTGTGGCACTCGAAGGTGCGCCGCTCCGATCGGGCCTCCTCCAGGTACTGCTTGGCCAGCGCCTCGCCCCGCTTCTCGGAGGCCGCCGTGAACCGGTTCGTCGAGAACTCGTACCGCTCGAGCGTCGCCTCGCGGACGAACGCCCGCTGCGAGGTCTCGGCGCGCTGATCGAGGACGTACTCCGGCTTCTTGAAGTCGTAGTCCCGCACCGTGACCATCGACGTCTCGATCGACGACGTGATCGCGATGAACGAGACCGCGGGGCCCGCCGCGTTCATGCCCGCGTCCACCGGCGGCACGAACGGCACCCGGGGCGCGCCGTCGTCCGTGAACGCCGTGTCCTCGGAGAGGACCCAGTCGCTGCCGCCTGGCCCGTGATCGAAGTACGAGACGAGGCCCTCCTCCGCGAGCGCGCGGAACATGAAATCGAAGTCGGTCTCCCCGTACTGGACGCGGTACTCGCGCGCTGGCCGGTCCGGCGACGCGACGAGCGAGCTCGGCGCCGGGATACGTCCGCCGTACGCGCCCGCCACGACCTTGCACACGCCGTCCGCCGTGAGGCCCTGGAAGATGCGGTGATCCGCGCTCCGCGTGGCGAGCCAGAGGGGCGGGACCACGGCGAACTCGTACCGCGACACGCCGCTGGGCTCCGCGGAGACCTGCCGCACCCGGCGCACGATGCCGTGGACCTTCTTGAGGAACGGCTCGGTGCTCTGCTCGATGACGATCTCCTCGCCCACGACGCTGGAGAGATCGAGCTCCGGATCGGTGCTCACCACGTCGAGCGTCAGCTCGAAGAGCTCGTTGAGCGCGTCCCGGTACTCGATCTGGTGGACCTCGAAGCCGGTGACTCCGGAACGGGGGAACGTCAGGCTCACGTCGATGGCCATGGTCGGGTCTCCTCGGGTGGCGCGCGCGCGACGACACCGCGCGGCGCTCATCTTGGCTCGTTGCGGCTCTCCCCTGCGGGAGCGGAGCGGGAACGGTGCTGCGAGTAAAGCTCCTGCCAGCGCCGGTGCGCGGCCGGGTCGCGCGCCAGGCGATCGCGCCAGAAGGCGTCCACCGCGGCGCGCTCCTCGGGCCGGCCGAGCCCGTACCGCGCGAAGAGGGCCTCGGCGTCGCCAGGAGAGGCGGCGAGATCGGCGCAGAGCGATGCGTACTGCTCCAGCGAGAGCGCCGGCGTCGGCGGCGGGGCCGAGGGAGCGGCCGGCGCGGCGCGGGGGCCGGATGCGAACGGCAACGGCGCGCCTGAGGGCGCTCCGGATGTCGGGTGCGTACCGGTCAGGCTGGTGAAGCCGCGCATGCCCTTCGGCACCAGGGCCATCGCCACGGCGGGATCCGCGGGCTCCGGCGGGGCAGGGACGGCGGGCAGGACCGCGGTCGGCGGGGCGGGGCGCGCAGGCTCCGGCGGGGCAGGGAGGGCGGGCAGGACCGCGGTCGGCGAGGCGGGGCGCGCAGGCTCCGGCGGGGCAGGGGGGCCGAACGGCAGCACGGGCGCGCCGGAAGCGGCCGCGGAGGTGGGCTGCGTGCCACGGAGCTCGGTGAACCCCCGCATGCCCGGCGGCACCAGCGACGCTGCGTCGACCGGCGCCGGCGGCGAGCGGCGCGGCTCGGCATGTGCCGTGGACGTCGAGGCGTCGCCCGACTTGAAGGGCAGCGCCGGGCCCCTGGGAGCGTCCGAGGAGCGCTCCGTCCCGTGGAGCTTGAAGTGCCGCATCCCCTCCGGCACGAGCGAAATCGACGCGGCCGCGGGCGAAATCGACGCGGCCGCGGGCGAAATCGACGCGGCGGCGGGCGAGGGCGCGTCCGCTGCGGCGCGCAGGTAGCTCGGCACCGCCGGCGCGCGGCTCGCGGCCTGCTCGCCGGTCGGACGCGGCGCGTGCGCCTCGCTCGGCTCGGGCGGCGCAGGCGCGTCCGCGCGAGCAGCGCCGGCTGCTTCCGAGGGGGCGCGCGCCGCTGCCGCCGAGGTCGGCGCGCCAGGCCGGGGTCGCGGCGCGTTCGGCGACGGGATCATCAGCAGGCTCTTGAGCTGTTTCGTGATCATCGCCGTCGCCGCCCCATCGTTCCCACTCTCGCGAGGTCGACTCCTTTCGTCAACGCCGGCGACAGGTATGATGGCGCCCGCCCTGAACGCGCCCGCGCGCGGTGGAGTCGCTTCCATGCCCGATCCCCACATCTACCAGCGTGATATCGAGACGTACGGCAGCTTCACCGCGTCGCAGATCCAGAAGCTCGTCCTGCCGGTCGACGCGGGGTTCGGGAAGGCGCTGCGCACCGTCACGGCGCGCCTGGACGCCGCGACCGAGGCCCTGCGCAAGGCGAAGCTGGACGCGACGGCCGCTCCCGTGCCTCCCAGCGCGTCCCGCGGCTCGAGGGGCGTCCGGGCCGATCCGGTCGCGGCGGGCCGCGGCCTGCTGCGCCGCCTCGTGGAGCGCGCCGCCTCGCGGCCCAACGGGGTCGCGCTGGCCCGCGAGCTCCTCCAGGGCCAGTCGCTCGCCACCGTGCTGCGCCGCCGCCCCGCGGCGCTCGCCGCCGCGCTGACGCACGCGATCGAGGTGCTCGAGCAGCACGAGGGGCAGCTGCCCGAGCGCGAGGCGTGGACGGACGACCTCGAGCGCTCCCGGGACGCCATCGAGCCGCTCATCAGGAGCGTGCGCAAGACCCGGCTCGCGCGCCGCACCGTGACCCCGGAGATGAAGGCCGCCCGCGACGAGTGGATCAACACCTATCGCGCGGCGAAGCTCCTCGTGGAGTGTGTGCTCCGGCTCCACGGCAAGACGTCGTTGATGCCGGAGATCTTCGGCGATCTCCCGCGCGCTCCCCGCGCCGCCGCGGTGGCCGCCGCCGCGCGACGCCCGCCGGCCAGCGCGCCCGCGCACGCGTGACGATTCCGCTGCTCACGCCGGAACTCGACCCGCGCCGACACGTGGCTTCGGGCCGGGCCCCCCCGAATCCGCTCGTTTCTACCCGCCCCCGAGGTGCGCCCGGAAGAAACGCACGAGGTGCCCATACTGGAGCACCTGGTTGTCCCGCTTCTGCGCGCCGTGCCCCTCGTCGGCGAACAGGATGAGCTCGGACGGGATCTTCCTTGCCTCCAGCGCCTGCTGGATCTGCACCGACTCGCCCGCAGGGACCCGCGGATCCGACACGCCCTGCACGATCAGCAGAGGCGCCTTCACCCGATCGAGGTAGGTGATCGGCGAGAGCTTGAGCAACGCGTCCCGATCCTTCTCGGGATCACCGTACTCGGAGATCCGGAGGATGCGCCGGTAAGGCGCCGTGTTCTGGAGGAACGTCACGAGGTTGCTCATCCCGACGACGGCGGCGCCCGCGTCGTACGCGCCGGCGAACATGGTCATGCCGATCAGCGAAGAATAGCCGCCATAGCTGCCGCCGAAGATGCCGACCTTCGGCGGCCGGCCCTCGTGGCCGAAGCTCGCCTTGACGAACTTCGCGGCGTCCTCGATGTCCGTGATGACGTCGAGCCGCTTCGCGCCGTCGTCGGCGTGCAGCCATGTCTTGCCGTAACCGTCGCTCCCGCGGACGTTCGGCTCGACGAACACGAACCCGGCGTCCACGAAGATCTGCGCCCGCGCGCTGAACCCAGCCCTGGTCTGGACCTCCGGGCCGCCGTGGAAATGGACGATCACAGGACAAGGCCGCTCGCACCGCGCAGGGCGGCGCACGAACATCGGGATCTGCGCGCCGTCGCGCGCCGGATAGGACTCCAGCGTGGCCGCGGAGAACGCGCCCGGCGCCACCTCGGGCATGCTCGGAGCGTGCCACTGCGAAAGCTTGCCAGTCGTCCAGTCGAGGACATGCGCCGTCGCCGGCGACGTCGACGTCTCCAGGAGCAGCGTCGTGAACCGGCCGTCCCGCGTCGTCGAGACCGGGGTCACGTGATCCGCCGCCGGGAGCGCGGGCAGCTTGATCTCGCGGTGCGATCTCGCGTCGAGCGCGCGGAGCCGCGTGTAGCCCCGCTCGTTCACCGTGTAGAGGATCCTCTTCTTCGCCCGATCGACGGAGAACGCGCTGACGTCGAACGGGATCTCCGGCGAGATCGGCGTGAGCTTCCCCGCCTTCCAGCTGTAGAGCCGGCGATATTCCCCGAGGCGCGGCGTGAGCACGAGGACCTCGCCGGGGGCCGCGCCGTAAAGGGCCCTGTAGTCCTCGCGCTCGCCCTGCCCGAAGAGGGGAGTCAGCGCGTCGGCGCCCGGAGCGGCCTTCGCGAGAGGCGCCCACTCGAAGAGCTCGCTCATGTTGGAGCCCACGTCCTTCGCGAGCAGCAGGCGACCGTCGCCCGTGGCGTCCACGGCGCGCCAGATGCCCTCGCGATCGAACACGACCTCTCGCTGCCTCGACGCGATGTCGTACCTGTAGATGACGTACGCGTCCTTCTTGACGTCGTTGGCCCGATAGTAAACGTGCCGCCCGTCGTCTGAGATGAACTGGAGCTGCGTCTGCACGCCGGGCATGTGCTGGATGGCGACGAGCGGGCCGCCCTTCGCGTCCTGTAGGTAGAGCCCGGGGTTCTCCTCGCCCTTGCGGTCGCGCGAGAGGACGAGGCGCGCGCCGTCCGGCGTGACGTCCGCAACAACCGTCGGATCCTCGCCGCCCGTCAGCTGCAGCGGGAAGCGCTGCGGCCCGTCGAGCCGGAAGACCTGCCTCGTCCCCGTGATCGTCCAGGTGAAGTAGAGCGCCTTGCCATCCGGCCCGAGGACGCCTCCGGAAGGAGCGCGCACGTCGAGCATGGCCTGGATCCGGCGCGAGACGTCGTCCGGGAGCGGCGGCGGCGCGTAGCGCGCCAGGATCTCCGGAGAGACGCTCGCCGCGCCGTGCCCCGCGTACCCGGGCCGCTCCGGCGCGGGCGCAGGCCGCGGCGGTCCGGCGGGTGAAGGCGGCGCCGGAGGCGCGGACGTGACAGGCCGAGGCGCAGCCGGAGGCGCCGGCCGGGCCGGCGCGCACGCCGCCGAGAGGACGAGGGAGCCGAGCAAGCCGAGCAAGGAGCGCCGCGCGGCGCCATGGCGGCGGCGCCGCGTCGAGGAGGACGACATGCGGCGCATTTCGCCGGAGCGGACGCACGCCGGCAAGGTCAAAGGCCGCGCGGCGCGGGCCCGCCTCAGTCCGGCTCGCCCGGGAGCTTCGCGCGGCCGAGGGCCGCTTCCGCCGCCGCCAGCTGCGCCGCGAGCTTCCGCAGCTCCTCGGCTTCCTCGCCCTGGAGCGAGATGTTCGGGACGAGCGCGTTCAGGGCGCGGCGGTTGTACGCGAGCCCGAGCGGCGAGCCCTTCTCGAGGTTCATCACCATCGACTCGGCCAGCACCGCCAGCGCCTCCCGGTGCAACCCCTTCGCCGAGAGCACCTCCGCGAGCGCGGCCGTCGAGCGGGCCAGGCCGAGCAGGTCGCCGAGCGCCTCCTCGGCCTCGATCGCCGCGGTCAGGCGCTGCGTCGCGCGGTCGAGGCGGCCGTTGCGGAGCTCCAGCCGGCCGATCGTCTCCCACACCCGGGCGAGCTCCCGGGTGTCGCCGAGCTGCTTGTAGGCGCGCTCCGCGGCGAGCGCGTGGTCGAGGCCCATCGACAGCGCGTCGGACTCGCGCCCGGGGCGGGCGGGGACGTGGAGCGGGATCCGCGCGAAGAGGTGATCGGTCTCGGCGAGCTCGACGCGCGCCGACGGATCGACCCGGGCCCGCTCCTCGAAGGTCCGGCGCGACTCGATCAGGAGGTGCGTCGCGCGGACGGGATCGCCCATGCGCACGTGGACCGCCGCCTGATCGTTGAGCAGCCGGGCCGCGCCGAGCGCGTCCCCGGCGTCGAGCAGCAGGCGGCTCGCGGTCGCGAGCTCCTCCAGCGCGCGCTCCAGCGAGCGCGCGTCGCCCATGTCGTAACAGACGCCGGCGATGAGGGTGGCGACCTCGGCGTGCAGCTCCGGCGGGTCGCCCTGCGCGAGGAGCGCGCGCGCGGCGTCGAGCACCTCGAGCGCGCCCGCGAGCGTGCTGGCGGGGTCCGGGCCGGCCGCGTGCCATTGCACCCGGGCGATGCCCGCGAGCGCGCCGATGCGGAGCCGGCGGCGCGCGGGCGTGGCCGGCATGCCGTCGAGCAGCGAGAGCGCCTTCCGCCCGTAGCTCAGGGCCTGGGCGTACGCGCCCATGGCCGCCGCCTCGACCGCGGCCGCGCAGTAGCGCTGCGCCGCTTCCTCGTGCTCGCCCGCCTCGGTCAGGTGCGCCGCCGCGCGCACGTCGTGGAGGTGGCGCCCAGCGCCGTGCGCCGCCGCGCCCGCTGCCTCGGCGCGATCGGGCGCCGCGGGCGCCGGGTACATGGACACGCCGAGCGGCGCCGCGGCGCGCAGGGACTCGGCCGCGGTGCGCCCGGCGACGGAGTCGGCCGCCGCCGGCCAGGAGAAGGCGTGGCGGGAGCCGGAAGACGATCGCTCGGACAGCGCGGCAGGGACGCGCAGCGAGGCCCCGCGGGCCGAGCGGCTCGGCTCGTCCGGGAAGGCGCCGCCGAGGGACGCGAGATCGCGGGGCACCCTCATCGGCCCCGGGATGGGCGCGTCGAGCGAGTCGGGCGGGGCGTCGAACATGAGGGATTCGGGCGGCTCCGAGACGCGGCGGCTCTCGGGGCTGCGATGGAACAGATCGGCGTAGGACCACGCGGGATTGCCGGGCCCTGCGGGGGCCATCGGCGCGGGCCTGTCCTGGGTGACGCGCGGAGGCGCGCGGCGCGTGTTGCTCATGGACGCGCCGCCTGCAGGGGCCACGGCCGGCGGCGGCCTCAGCGTCTCGGCCGCCCGCGGCACCCCGCCGCGCGCCACCGAGAGCGTGGGGTCGGCGGTCTTCTCCCACTCGTCCACGTTCGACGCGCCGCCGGCTCCGGGGGTCGGCCCGCCTGCGACGGGCGCGCCGGGCGACGCGGCCGCTGGTGACGCCGTCGCCGCCGGCGGGCCCGCCGGCGGGGGCGCGGCGGCCATCGTGCGCGGCGTCGCCATGGCGGGCAACGACGCGGACGGCGGCGCGGTCGAGAGCGGCGGCGCCCCGGCCTTCGCCTGCGCGGCGGCGGCCCTCGTGGTCGGGTCGTCGCCGCGAGGCACGCCGAGGTTCGCTCCGGCGATGACGTGCCGCTCGACGGTCGACGTGAGGATGGCCGCGCTCTGCGTCGGCGGCGCGGCGGCATGAGCTGCCGCCGCGGCATGGGCCGGCGCCGCCGCGGCATGGGCTGGCGCCGCCGCGGCATAAGCTGGCGCCGCTGCGGCATGGGTCGCCTGGTGATCGGCCGCGACGACGCCCGACTCGCGCGCGGCCGGGGCGTCCGGCTCGGTCCGCTCCTCGATGAGCAGCGTCGCGAGCCGCCGGTGCCACACGCGGGCGAGCGACGGGAGGATCGAGCCGCGGAGCGCCTCGACGGTCTCCTGCGGAAGATGGAAGCGCCCGTCGCCGCGGTCCTCGACCGGAACACCCGCGTCCGCGGCGCGCTGCAGCGCCTCGAGCACGTCGAGCGCGTCGACGCGGAGGAGCGCGGCGACGAGCTCGCTCTCGAACCCCGAGCCGACGATCGCGCCGGCCCGGAGCACCCGGAGCACCTCGCCGGGCAGCTCGCGCACCGCGACCTGCGGCGGCGGCGGGGGGGGCGTGGTCGCGCTCGTCAGCGTGATCGCGCCGTCGGCCGGCCGGAGGAGCGCGTCGGCTCCGCAGGCGGCGCGCATCGCGTCGACCAGGCCGCCTGCGGGGCCGGTCGGCGCGTGCAGCCGGAAGGAGAGGACCAGCGCGACGCGGAGCGCGTCGGGCCGGGAAACCACCCGGCGCAGCACGTCGAGCGTGGCAGGATCGGCGTGCTCGACCGCGTCGAACACGATGGCCCACGTGCGATCCGCCTGCTGCGCGAGGCGGTTGGCGGTCTCGATGAACTCGGCGTCCACCATCAGCTCGTGCACGTCGCCGAGGAGGCGGCGCCGGAGCCCCGAGGCGGCGCGGCTGCGCGCCTGATCGAGCGTCGGCTGCGCGCCGCCGGCGAGGCGCTCGATCTGGGTCCGCGCGTCGCGCAGCGGCCCGAGCGTCATCTCGGGGACGTCGCAGCGCACGCGCACGATCCGCAGCCCGAGCCGCGCCGGCGGATCCCCGGGGACGATGTTCAGCAAGGCCGTGTGCCGGCCCTCGGAAATGCGCTGCCAGAGCTGTTCCACGGTCCGCTCCTCCTCTCTCCGGGCGCACACGGCCCAGAGCGGGGCGCATCGTCGTGCGCTACGGGATCATCCGCGTCGTTCGGCTCGCTGCGGCGTACTTTCGTGCGCCTCGCTCGCCTGCCTCGCGGCTGAGCCCGTATCCTACGAGCCTGCACCCCGCTCTAGTATCCCCAGAGGAACTCCGCGCGGGCGAACGCCGTGAAATAGCTCCCCGGACCGTCGCCCGCGCCAGGGAGGAGCAGCGTGTACTTGCCGGCGAAGCCGGCGGCGAACTCGCGATTGAACGCGTAGTCGATGCCGAACGGGATGGAGACCCCGAACTGCCCCCGGTGGCAGCCCGGCTGGCCAGACGAGCCGCAGGGCGCGAGGCGCACACTGTCGTATGCGCCGGTCATGAGGCCGACGTAGGGGACCCACTGCAGAATATCGATGACGTACGTGGCGCCGGCGGATGCGCCGAGGAGCATGAGATCGCCCCCCGGGTGGGACGCGGTGTTGACCTCGGCGACCGCGTTGAAGGCGTCCGTGAGCCCGTAGGCGAGGTGCAGGCTGCCGCCGATCCCCGGGTACGTCCCGCCGTCCGCGAGGAGCGCGTACCCGACGCCGGCGCCGGCATGCCATTGCCGTTCAAAGGCGTCGGCCCGCGAGGGGGCCAGGAGCGCGAGGAGCGCGAGCGCGGCGGAGGTCAGCAGGGCGACAGGGGAGCATCTCATGGTCGGTTGCGGCGAGCAGCCCGGAGCGCCCCCGCGACGAACCATGGATCGAGGGCGACGGCGCGCGCCGGGCGCTCGATGAGGGCGCGCGGCGCGAGGCTAGCACGCGCGCCGCAGGACATGTTCAGCGGAGCTGCTCGCGGCGACGGGGGGCCCGCGACGCCCCCGCGTCCTCGTCCTCGAGATCGTCGGCGTAGATGCGCGCCGCGGGATCGGCCGTGCCCTCGCCCGGATCGATGCGGAGCGACGGCTGGGGAAAGCGGACGGCGGCCGCCCCCGGGATCCCGGGGAAGGTGTAGAGGATCTCGCCGCGCTCGCCGATCTCGACGCCCACGTCGCCGGGGCGCTCCTTGGCGAGCTCCGTGAGCAGGGCGTCCGCCTCTGGGGCCGGTAGGTCGAGCGCGACGCCGACCTCCTGCGCCGTGAGCGGGCGGCGGCGGTGCGACGCGAGCGAGAAGATCGCCTGAACCTGGGCGTCGCGCGAGGCCTTCGCCCCGGAGCGGGAGAGCTTCCGTCCGCCCAGCAGGAGGAGCAGGCCGAAGGCGAGGGCGACGAAGCCGATCGGCAGGCCGATCGCGAGGCCGGCGATCGACCCCGGGAACAGCGCGGCCGCGCCCAGCCCGAGGAGGAGCGCCAGCGCGAGCCCGCCGACGAGGACCAGCCAGCCGAGCACGCCGGCGACCACGCCGCCGACCCTGGACGGCTGCCCCGCCAGGCTGACCGATTTGCCCGCGAACGGCAGGCGCTCTCGACCGCACGCGGTGCAGTACGCGGCGAGCCCGCGGTGGATGACGGGCGCGTTCTTTCCGCAATGAGGACACATGAGGACTCCCCCGCGAGCAGATCTTCGCGAGCCAGGCTGTAGCGTAGGAATGAAGCCCCTCCGCCGCCAGGTGTGCGGCCGCGGGATCTCCAGGTTTTTCGCGGGCACGCCGCGCGGGGCAGCGTCGAGCAGCGTCAGATTCCGAGGTAGCGCGCGATCTCGGCGCGGTCCGGGTCGGAGGCCACGGCGCGCAGGGCGTCGTACCGGCGTTGCCATGCGGCCGCGCTGCCTTCATCTCCACGCCATCGCGCCGCCTCGGCGCGGGCGAAGGCGTAGCGCCGGAGCGAGAAGCGCGAGGCGTCGAGCGCGAGGAAGGCGTCGAGCCACACCTCGGGATCGCCCTCGCCGTCGCCGAGCAGCTGGGCCGACAGCGCGGCGTACGGGACGAGCGCGGGCGGCGCGTCGCCGCGCCGGCGGAGGGCGGCGTAGCGGAGCGCGCGGCGCGCGGGCGGCGGCGCGTCGCGCGCGGCGCTCCAGGTGGCGAGCGCGCGCGAGAGCGCCGGCTGGCCGTCGCGCGCCCAGGGCGCGTCGAGGCTCGCGAAGCCGACCCACGGCCAGGCGGCGGCGTGGTCCGCGGGCAGCTGGGCGGGCGGGCTGCCCTGGCGGAGCGGCGAGTCGCCCGGAGGGAGCGCGAGGGAGAGCCGGGTCCACCGCGATCGCGCGTCGAGCTCGGCGAGCTCCGCGCGGGAAGGCATCGCCTCGCCGGCGGGGTCCACCGCGCGCGCGGCGGCGGCCTCCTCGTCGGCGAGCACGGCCGCGCGCGCGGCGTCGCGCCGGCGCCCGCGCGAGGCGAGGAGCTCGGCGCGCTGCAGGAGCACGGCCGCGCGGAGCGCGGGCGGCGCGGCGGCGAGGTCGACGCGCTCGACGAGATCGAGCGCGCGATCGCGCTCGCCGACGAGGGCCCACGCGCTCGATCGCGCGAGCGCGCGGGCCGCCTCCGGCGCGAGCTCCGGGGCGAGCGGGCCAAGGCGATCCAGCGCGTCGACCGCCCGGGGCGCGTCGCCTTCGAGCGCGAGCTCGCGGGCGGCGCGCAGCGCGAGCGCGCCCGCGGCGGCGCGCAGCGCGTCGGCCTGGGACGGCGAGAGCTGGGGGGCGGCGGCCAGCTCGGCGGCGCGCGCGGCGGCGCGCGCGCGCAACGACCCGGCGATCGCGGGCCTCGCGAGCCCGCGCTCCGGGAGCCAGTCGAGCGCGCGCAGCGAGCTCGCAGGCAGCCCCGTCGGCGCGCGGGGCCCCGAGCGCGCCGGGGCGCCGTCGAGGCCTGCCTCTCCGGCCGCGGGCTCGTCCCCATCGTCGTCCAGCCGCGCGAGCGCGGCGGCTTCGGCTGCGTCGAGCGCCTCGTCCTCCGCCAGCACGACGGCGAGCAGATCGCCGCGGGCCTCTGGATCGAGCGCGGCCGAGGTGCCGAGCAGGTCGCGGATCGCGCGCGTCGCGCGCTGCGTTGCCTCGGCGGCGTCCTTCCGGGCGGCGGCGAGGCGGGCGCGCTGCGCGAGCCGCACCTCCACGGCGTCGGCCACGCCGGCCTCGGGGGCTCCTGGCATCGGCGGAGGCTCCACGCCGACCCGGGCGGCGCAGGCGACGAGGACGGCGCGGACCTCGCCCCAGTTGCGCGCCATGCCGGCGTAGCGCCTCGATGCCCGGTCGTCCTGGGTGAGCGTCAGGAGCTCGATGCCGCGCTTCGCCTCGGCGCTCGCGCCGAGGCAGAGGATCGCGCCGGTGGTCGTGCGCAGATCCTCGTCGCGGGGCTCCATCGCCGCGTACCCCTTGGCGATCGCGAGCGCGCGCTGCAGGTCGCCCTCGGTGAGCGCCGCGCGGAGGGTGTGCACGCGCACGTGCCAGTCGGTCCAGCGATCCGGCTGCGAGAGGAGCGTGCGGCGATCGCCGAGCCTCGCCGCCTCGCGGCCGAGGCTCGGCACGCCGCAGGCGGGCCCGAGCTCATCGAACGTGACGCGCCCGGTCCCGGCGGCGACCGTTGCCTGGGCCATCACCACCGCCTCGGTCGCGCCGGCGAGCGCCGCGCCATCCGGCCGGCCGACCGCGGCGTCGGTGTAGTCGGCGACCGCTGCGCGCACGCCGAGCTCCTCGGCCAGCGCGCTCGCCGTCCTGTAGGTCCAGGGCAGCCGCGAGGGCAGCGCGAACCAGCGGATCTCGGGCCTGCAGTCGGGCAGCGCCGGGCCGCGCGGCGCCTCGATCGAGGCGAGGCACGCGGCGGCGGTGCGCGTGCCCACGAGGACCGCCGCGACAGGGCCAAGGAGAGCGAGCGCGGACAAGGCCACGGCCGCCGCGAGCGCCAGGGCGAGGGGCCGCCGCCAGGGCGGCCGCGCGGGCGAGGCGTCGCGGTGGAGCGGGGAGCTCCCGTCGCGCTCACGAGGCCGTGGGGTGGGCTGCGCGCACACGGGACGGCTTTTAGCCCACGGCACGGCCGAGCGACACTGCCTCCGCGACGCAGCGTGTCCCACGTCCCGGGAGCCGGCGTCACCCGCGGAGCGCGCGACGTGCGACGTCGGCGCGCTCCTCTCCCCGGAGGCCGGCGCGCGCGGCTAGGGCGCGCTCCGGCCCTCGGCGGCGCCGGCGTCCGGGGCCAGGAGCGCGCCCGCGAGATCCGAGACAGCCGACAGATCCTCGACGCAGGCGACGTCGAGCTCGAGCCCGCGGGCGAGCTGCGGCGCGCTGGCCAGGGCGACCTCGGCGACGGTGAGCTTCCGCCCGGTGAGCTGGTGGAGCGACGTCACGCCGTGGTCTCGGATGCCGCAGGGCACGATCAGCTCGAACGCCTTGAGGTCCACCGCGATGTTGAACGCGAAGCCGTGCATCGTGAGCCATCGCGACAGGCGCACGCCGATCGCGCCGAGCTTCGCGATCTCGCGCGCCCACTCGGCGCCGCCCCACGCCTCCGGGGCGGCGCGATCGACCCAGACGCCGATCATGCCGTCGACCACGCCGCCCTCGACGTGGTGCTCGCGCGCGAGCAGGATCATCACCTCCGCGAGCGAGCGCACGTACCTGCGCACGTCGCAGCGGTCCGGCCTGAGATCGAGCAGCGGGTAACACACGAGCTGGCCGGGGCCGTGGTAGGTGACGTCGCCCCCGCGCCCCGTCGCGACGAGGTCGATGTCGCGCTCGTCCAGCGCGCGGGCGTCGAGGAGCACGTTCTCGGGGTTCGCTCGCGGGCCGAGCGTGATCACGGGATCGTGCTCCAGGAGCAGGATCGTGTCGCCGATCCGCCCCTGCGCGCGCGCCTCGACGAGCTGCTTCTGCAGATCGTGGATCGGGGCGTAGCGGCGCCGGCCGATCCACACGGCGCGCGCGCGCCTCGGCCGGGGCGCCTCGACGGCCGTCATCTGGCCGTTCGCGGGCTGGAGGAGGTCGCGGAGCGAGGTGGTCGGCATGGCTACTCCGGGACCTTCTCGCCCCGCGCCCGCCGCTCCTCGCGGTAGGCCTCGATGTGCGTCGTGAAGGTGGCCGCGACCTCGGGGTCGAACTGCGAGCCCGAGCACCGCTCGATCTCGGTCACCGCGACCTCGTGGGGGAGCGCGCGGCGGTACGAGCGGTCGCTCGTCATGGCGTCGTACGTGTCGGCCACGGAGATGATGCGCGCGATGATCGGGATCTCGTTGCCCCGCATCCGGAGCGGGTAGCCGCGCCCGTCCCAGCGCTCGTGGTGCAGGTGCACACCGGGGATGAGCGGGTGCAGGAACTTGATCGGGTCGAGGATGTCGCGCCCGTAGGCGGGGTGCCGCTTGAACACCTCGTACTCGTCGTTCGTGAGCTTGCCCGGCTTGTTCAGGTTGAGCACGCACCCGATCTTGCCGATGTCGTGCATGAGCGCGCTCTGCCGGACGATCTCGATCTCGTGCGGGCCGAGGCCGAGCCGCTGCGCCAGCAGCACGGCGTAGACGGCGACCCGATCCGAGTGGCCCGAGGTGTAGCGGTCCATCTTGTCGATCGCCTTGGCGAGGCCCTCGATCGTCTGCTGGAACGTCGCCTGGAGATCCTGGTAAAGGCGCGCGTTCTCGATCGCCGCGGCGGCGCGCGAGCCGATGATGCTGAGCAGCTTGCGCTGCCCCTCGTCGAAGCGCCTCGTCCGCGTGAACGACGCGACGGCGAGGAAGCCCATGAACCGCTTCTGGATGCGGAGCGGCACGGCGACGAGCGACTGGAGCGGGAGCGCCGGCTCCGCCGCGAAGAACCTGAGCCCCTTCATTCCCTGCTCGAGCAGCTGCGCGTCGGGGCGGAAGTGCTCGAGCACGAGCGCGGGGTCGAGCCGCCCGAGGTCGGCGCCCGCCGGCATGGACGGGCCGCGGAGGTGCTGGCGCTCGAAGAAGCCGCCCTCGCCGTCGTCGAGCCAGGTCGAGATGAGATCGCCGCACACCTCGTGGAGGCAGCTGTCCGCGACGGTCTCCAGCACCTGGTCGAGCGAGAGGCTGGCCGCGATGGCCTCGCTCACCTTGTAGAGCGACACCGCCTCGCGCAGCCGGATGTTCTCGGCGGCCATCCGTTGCTTCTCGATCCCGCGCTGGACGACGTGCACCACCTCGTCCAGCTTGAACGGCTTGAGCACGTAGTCGTAGGCGCCGCGCTTCATCGCGTCGATCGCGGTCTCGACGGTGCCGAAGCCCGTCATGATGACCGTGAGCGCGTTCGGCGCCGTCTTGCCGATCTCGTCCAGCAGCGCGATGCCGCCCATGCGCGGCATCTTGAGATCGCTGATCACGAGATCGTAGTGACCCTTCGTGAGCTCGTTCAGCGCGCTGGAGCCGTCCTCCGCCGTGCGGACGTAGTAGCCCTCCATGCCGAGGAAGTCGGCCAGCATGTCGCGGATCACCTTCTCGTCGTCCACGACGAGGATGCGAGGGCGGTCTTCTGGAAACGTGGACATGCGGCCGGTAAGCCTACCAGATCCGCTCGCAGCGCATCGCACCAAGGTGGGCGGGGCGGGCACAGGAGCGGACCCGCCTCGCCGGGGCGGCCGATCCACACGGCGCGCGCGCCGCTCAGTCCTCGTCGCCGGTCGAGATGATGGGGTGCCGCATGGTCCGGGGCGACTCGTCCAGATCTGGGACGCGGATCGAGATGGGCCCGGGGCTGCGGATGGAGGGAGGAGGCGCGGACTCCGCGTCCTCGGGGCGGAGCGGGATCATCCTGCTGCTCGGCGCGGGCTCGTCGCTCGCGGTCGTCAGCACGGGCACGGCGCGCTGCTCGCCGAGGGCGTGCTTCTGCTCGAGGAAGCGCAGGACCGAGGGGCCGGTCGAGCGCTCCAGCGCGGAGCGCAGATCGCCGGGCAGCGTCGACTCGATGATCATCTTCACCCCGGTGCGGGGGTGCTCGATCTCGATGCGCACGAGGTGCACGAACGAGCGATCGAGCCCGTGCTTCTCCTCGAAATACCGGTTCGTGGGCACGTGACCGTAGCGCTCGTCGCCGAGGATCGGGTGCCCGATCGCGGCGAGGTGCCGCCGGATCTGGTGCGTGCGCCCGCCGTCCGGGATGACGCGGAGGATCGAGTGGCCCGAGGCGACCGCGAGGCGGCGGTACCGCGTGCGCGCCGTGTAGGTGCGCGTCCCTTCGCGGAGATCGCGGGTGATCGCGCCCTTGCCCGGCGTGACGCCCTTGGCCGCGGCGAGGTAGATGAGGCGCCCCGTCTTCGCGAGCGCCTCGCCCCAGCGCGCGGCCGCCTCCTCGCTCCGCGCGAGCATGACCAGGCCGCTCGTGCCCGGATCCAGCGGGTGCACGATGATGGGCGTCGTCGTGCTGCCCGGGATGCGGGCGCACCGGGCGAGCAGCGAGCCGAGGTACTCCGGCTGCGTGGCCACCGGCTCGTGGGGGCCCTTCTCGACGACCAGCACGCCGTCGTCGTCGTAGATGACCTTCGGCGCCGGCGGGGGCGTCCGGCGGAGGGCGGCGATCGTCTCGATCTCCTCCGTGAGCGGGATCATGTCGAGCGGCGTGAGCTCCGTCGACGAGTACCCGAGGCGGCAGAAGTGATCGAGGTCGCGCGCGAGCGTGTCGGGATCACACGAGACGTAGACGAGCAGCGGCGCGCCGAGGCGCGCGATCGCCTCGCGCGCCGTCGGGGAGACGCCGCGGCGCGGCGGGTTCACCACGATGCCGTCGAACTTCTCCGAGCTGTTGACGAGGGAGCTGACGATCTCCGCGACGTCGCCGGTGCGCACCTCCACGCGCTGGCTGAGGCCCTGGGCCTCGGCCGCGGCGCGGGCGTTCGCCGCCGCGGGCGCGAAGGACTCGACCATCAGGACCCGGTTGCCGCCCTGCGCGAGGGCGAGCGAGATCGCGCCCGAGCCGCCGTACAGATCGAGGATGCGCGGCGGCTCCTTGCGCCGGGAGGCGGGGCCGAGCGCGGCTTCCCCCTCGATGACGGGCCCGTCGTTCTCGAGCGACGCGATCTCGCGGAGCAGGAGGGCGTGCACGCGCGCGGCCTGCGCGCGGTGCGCCTGCACGAACGAGCCGAACGCGGCGATGTGGTAGGTCTGCCCGATCCGGTCCTCCGCGTGCGCGGTGCCGTCGAGCACGATCGTCTCGGGCCCGAGGATCTGCGGCGCCTCCGCGTCGTGGAAGTTCGCCGCGACGCCGATGACGCGCGGGAGCATCGGGCGGATGGCGCGGCCGGCCTCCCGCAGCTCGTCGCGCGTGCACGCGCGCTCGCGCTGCAGGACGAACGTGACAAGCACGAACGCCGGGTTGTCCTCTGTCGCTCCCACCTCCGCGAAGAGCGGCGTCCCGGGCGCGAGGTGGACCTCGCGCAGATCGAGGGCGCGGAGCACGCCGCCCCTCGCCGGGTCGTACGGGAGGAGCAGCGGCCGGACCTCCGGCGGCGGCGACGCGATCAGCTCGCGCAGCCGCGAGGTGACCGCGGCGAGGGCCGGGGTGAGGACCCGGCAGCCCGGGATGTCGACGACCTCGTGATGTCCCGTGCGGCCGTACAGCCCGATCGCGCCGGAGGGGGCGACGATGAGCTTCGCTCGACCGCGATAGCCGGTGATCGGATCGGCCGGGATGACCGAGCTCGTCTGGAGCAGCCCGAGCGATGGGTAGTGCGCGGCTGCGGACACGACCCGAGCACGCTTGGTGCCGAGCTGCTCCGCGTAATCACCCGCGATGAGCGGACAGCCCGCGCACTCGACCGAGTGCGTGCACTCGATCAGCGTGTTCGGGATCTCGCCTGCCTTCAATGTGCGTCGCACGGGCCCGGACAAAACACCGCCGCCCGATCCCTCTGCGCTGGTGCTCTCGCCCAGCCCGTGCGGTCCTTCGATACCTGCGCCGGAAGCCATTCCGGGGGAGCTTACAGGGGCTCTCGGCCAGCGTCGAAGGTGTAAAGCGGAATCCGTCGAGCTTTTCGTCTGCGGCGCTCGGCGCGCCGGGGAGCGCTCTTGGGTCCTGACGAGATCCCGCGCTTTCGCCGGGGTCTGCGGTATCTGCCCGGACGGTGGGCGGTTCAGGCCCCGCTCGCTCCGTCGAGCCAGCCGCCAGGCAACGCAGGGGCCAATGTGGGCGATCCCTGGCGCTGTTCCTTACCTCGGGCCGCGCCGTTCGCGACATCCGCGGTCGTAGCGTCGCAGCGCCCGGTCCGTCCCGCGCGCCTCGCGGGGGCAGTGGTAGACTGAGCGCCTCTTGCGTCTTTCGATCGCTTCTCTCTTCGGCCTCCTGGCTGTGCTGCTCGCCCCTCCGGTGTTCGCCGGACCCGGCGACAAGGAGGCGAACCAGGGCATGAACGCAGCCAGAGGCGGCTTCTGCAAGCGGGCGATCCCGCTGCTCGAGTCCGCCGAGAGCCAGCGGCATCGCCCGAGCTCGGCGGTTCCGCTCGCCGACTGCTACGTCAAGCAGGGCGATCTGCTGAAGGCCAGCGACATCTATCACAAGGTCGCGAGCGAGAAGAAGGCGCCCGGCTACAACGCGCGGGATGTCGCGGCCATCACATCGGCCAAGAAGAAGGCAGCTCAGCTCGATGTGCGCATCCCGACGCTCGTCGTCACGCCGGCGGAGCCGTACGAAGGGCTGGTGGTCGAGATCGACGGCGAGGTGATCAGCGAGCCGTCGGCGCCGCACCGGTTCGATCCGGGCGAGGTGCTGGTGATCGTCGTCAGGGCCGAGGGCCACGAGGAGACGTCGCAGAAGGTCACGCTGAAGGAGAAGCAGCGGCGCGAGATCAAGCTCCGCCTCAAGCCGAAGCCCGGGGGGAAGAAGCCGCCGGAGAAGCCTGTCGCGGAGAAGCCGCCGGAGAAGAAGCCGCCGGAGAAGCCTGTCGCGAAGAAGCCGCCGGAGAAGAAGCCGCCGGAGAAGAAGCCGCCGGAGAAGAAGCCGCCGGAGAAGAAGCCGCCGAAGAAGCCTGTCGCGAAGAAGCCGCCGGAGAAGAAGCCGCCGAAGAAGCCTGTCGCGAAGAAGCCGCCGGAGAAGAAGCCGCCTCGCGCCGCCGAGAAGCCGGCCGAGGACACGCCGCGCGTCGCGACGGGCCCCGACGAGAGGCCGAAGCCCGCCGTCGAGATGCCCGAGCCCACGCCGCCCAGCCCGCGCAGGCAGCGCGACGTGTGGCTCGGCGCAGGCTTCCAGGGCTTCTTCATCCCTCAGCTCATGTTCGGGCTCCTCGGAGAAGGGGGGCGGGACGTCCTCGTCCCCGGCGGAGACATCTCGCTGTCCACGCGGCTCGGGCGGCGGTTCGATCTCGTGTTCTCGGTCGCCTACGCGCGCTTCTGGATGGACGAGACGCCGTTCAAGCCGAAGGGACACCCGGACACCGACTACGAGATCGTCGAGAGCGATCTCCAGGCGCTCCAGGCGGGCGTCCGACTGGTCTGGAACATCCCGCTCGATCGGGACGAGCTGTTCGCCTTCCGCGTCGGGGCCGGCCTTGGCGTGGGCTGGACGTTCATGGGCGACCTCTACCGGACCCAGGCATATCCCGGCGACGCGGTGCCCGGCGACCCGGGCTCGTTCGTGCCGGGGGACCCGTACCGCTATGTGAAATGCCGCGGACCCAACAACCCGGTCGGGAGCTTCCGGTACTGCAACCAGCTCGATTACGACGCGGATCACTACCCTGGCTACGTCGAGCCGAGCTGGTTCACCCGTCCCAAGGGGCGGCCTCAAGGCCTGCGGCCGCTCGTCTATCCGTGGCTCGTCCTGCCCGAAATCGGGCTCGCCCTTCGCCCGTGGGACCGCGTCGCCTTCGACCTCCGGGTCGGCGCCTCCGTGACCGGCCTGCTCGGAGGGCTCGGCGTCCGCTTCGCCCTGTGATGCACCTCGCCCCGCGGGCCGCGCGGCTCAGCGAGCGAGCTTCACGGCGCGGCCGAGCTTCCGGGACAGCACGGCCTCGAGCGTGCTCCAGAGCTCTTCGCCCGACTTCTGGGCCACCCAGCGGTCCTCGGACGGCCGGTAGTCGAAGTGCCACGCGGCCCGCTCGGCGGCCATCCAGATCTGCCGCGCCGCGCGGTGGCTGTTGACGACGTACTTGATGCCGTCCTCGAACTCCAGGGTGAGGATGCCGCTCTGCAGGTCGGCCTCGACGCCGTCGGGGATCTCGTTGATCGCTCGATCCAGCGCGCGCAGCGACCGATCGGCCACGTCGTCGAACTCTCGCTCCGATAGGGGCTCTCCGCTCATGCCGATCCGCTTACAACGGCGCGCGCCGAGGCGGTACGGGGAAGCGCCGGCGCCCCCTCACTCCCAGGGGACCGTGTAGAGCTTCACGTTGGTCATCGCCTTCATCGCCTCGACGACGCCCTCCTTGACCCCGATGCCGCTGTCCTTGATCCCCCCGAACGGCGACAGCTCGGACCGGTACCCCGGCACCTCGCGCACGTTCACCGTGCCGCAGCGGAGCTCCCGCACGAGCCTGTGGACGCGCCGCAGGTCGTTCGTGCAGACGCCGGCGGAGAGGCCGTAGCTCGTCCCGTTCGCCACGGCGATCGCCTCGTCGATGTCCCTCACCCGCAGGATGGGCGCGTGCGGGCCGAAGGTCTCGTGCTGCACGGAGGGGGCGTCCCGCGGGACATGATCCATCACGGTGGGGCCGTACAGGGCCCCGCGGCGCTCGTTCCCGAACAGCAGCCGGGCGCCGCGCGCGAGCGTGTCCTCGGCCGCGGCCTCGAGCTGCCGCGCCGCGGCCTCGGAGATCACCGTCCCCATGTCCGTCGCCGGATCGAGCGGATCGCCCACCTTGATCTGCGCCGACGCGGCGGCGAGGCGGCCGGCGAGCTCGTCGGCGACGCGCTCGCTCACGATGAGCCGCTTCACCGCCGTGCAGCGCTGCCCCGAGTTCCTGTAACAGCCGTACGCCGCGAGCCGCACGGCCTCGTCGAGATCCGCGTCGTCGAGCACGATGAGCGGGTCGTTGCCGCCGAGCTCGAGCACCGCGCGCCGGTAGCCGAGCAGGCCGGCGATGCGCTTGCCGATCTCGACCCCGCCGGTGAAGCTCACGAGCTCCACGGCGGGGTGGGTCACGAGCGCGCGCCCGATCTCCGCCGGATCGCCGGTCACGACGCTGAGCATGCCCGGCGGCAGCCCCGACTCGTGCAGCACCGACGCGAGGTAGATCGCGGAGAGGGGCGTCTTCTCCGACGGCTTGAGCACCATGGAGCTGCCGCTCGCGACGCTCGGCGCGACCTTGTGGGCGACCTGGTTGAGCGGGTGGTTGAACGGGGTGATCGCCGTCACCAGGCGGAGCGGCTCGCGCAGCGTGTACCCCCGCCGGGGCTTGCCGTTCGCCGAGATGTCGAACGCGAGGCACTGGCCGTCGTCGCGGAGCGCCTCGTACGCGGAGAAGCGGAGCACGTCGAGCGCGCGCCGCACCTCGTAGGCCGTGTCCTTGAGGCAGAGCCCGCTCTCCCACGTGATGAGCCGCGCCACCGCCCCCGCCTGCGCCTCGATGTGCGCCGCGGCGCGGAGCAGGATCTCGCTGCGCTCGTGGCGAGAGAGCCGCGGCGGGCCGGAGGACACGCTCGCGAGCGCCTCCAGCACCGCCCCCTCGTCGAGCCTCGGCACGCTGCCGATCACCTCGCCCGTGAACGGGTAGCGCACGAGGATGACCTCGTCCCGGCTCACCGGTCTTCCCCCGATCAGGCACGGAAAATGGAACGCTGGTCGATCGATTGAGAGCATCGAGCCCATCCCTGTCCCCCCTTCAGGCGCTCGATCGTCGGCGCTAGGCCATGGCGGTCGAGAGTCGGTTGAGCACCAGATCGAAGACGTCCGCGTTCGACAGCGCGCTCGGCCGGCCGTGCGCGGCGCCCGCGTCCGCCTTGGCCGCTTCCGCGCCGAGGAGCCAGGCGCGCTCCCCGGGCCGGAGCGGGTGGCTCGCGAGGATCGGCACCTCCGCCTCGTGCAGGCCGCCGTGGGACCTGAGCCCGCGCTGCACGGCGGAGAGGTCGTGGTAGGCCGCGCTCTTGCCGAGCACCGTGCTCCGATCGCCGAGGACCACGAGGTCGCCGATCCGATCCGGCGGCAGCGCGAAGCGCCGCGCGGCCTCCTCCCGGGTCAGGACGAGCTCCACGCCCGGGAGCCGATCGAGGACCTGCGCGGCGCGCGCGCCGTCGTCCGGCGCGCCGAGGTACACGGTCGCGTACGACCCGAGCGCGCCGTGGTGCACGACGTACGGGTCGGTGATCGGCAGGAGCACGCGGAAGCCCGAGAGGCCGGCCTCGCGCAGCGCGTCGTCCAGGTAGCGCACGTTCGGCGAGCCGTCCGACGCGGTCTTGTCGTTCATGCCGTGATCCGCGGTGATGCCGCAGACGAAGCCGGCGTCGAGGTACTCGCCGAAGAGGGCGTCGAAGCGGGCGTAGAACCGATCGGACATCGGCCCGCGCGGCGGCTCCTTGTGCTGCACGTAGTCGGTCAGCGACACGTAGAGCAGCGTGGCCGAGAGCCGCTCGTGCAGCGCGAGGCCCATCTCCATGGCGTAGTGGGAGATGTCCCAGTCGTAGATCGACGGGTTCTCGCGGCCTACCGCGGCGGTGATCGAGCCGATCCCGTGCTCCGGGATCGCCTGCTCGTGCGCCTTCTCCGCCGACAGCGAGATCGGGCGAGGGCCCCCCTCGCGGCAGGCGCCGAGGAGCGCGCGGAGCTTGTCCTTGGCCGTGACGCAGAGGGTCCTGACGCCCGCCTGCTCCATCTTCTCGAAGAGCGTCGGGACGCGCAGGAACCGAGGATCGTTCATCGGCACCTCCTCCCCCGTGGCGGCGTCGAGGTAATAGTTGCCCGAGATGCCGTGCACGCGCGCCGGCTGGCCGGTGACGATCGACACGTTGTTCGGGTTCGTGAAGCTCGGGACCTGGCCTCGACCGCGCACGTACAGGCCGCCGGCGGCGAGCGTGCCCGCGAGCCGCGGCATCAGCCCGTCCGCGAGCGCCTGGTCGAGGTACTCCGGCCCGCACCCGTCGACGCAGAACACCACCGTCTTGCGCGCGGGCAGCGCATAGCGCCGATCGCCGAGTTCGATCATGCCGAACGCTGACACGCAGCGCGCGGGCCGAGAAGGGCCGTCGCTGCGCCGCCATGCGCGCTCCTCCGCCTCGAACGGCGGGCAGGGGAGCGGCGGTGCGTCAGTAGCCCGGCCAGGGGTCTGCCGGCTTCGGAGGCGCCGGGACCGGTCGCTTGAAGCACATCACGCCGGCGTCGAGCGCCACGAGCTCCCAGCCGCCCTCGCCCCGCGCCTTCGCGATGGCGCGCGCCTCGTCCACGCCGTGCGCCTGCTCGCAGTCCTGATCCCACCGCGGTGGGGGGACGCTCGGCGTGAGCCCCTGGGCGCGCACCCGCCCCGCCGCGAGCGCGACGGCCGCGCCCAGCACCAGACCGCCCAGCACGAGCACGACCCTCTTGTCCATGGCGTCAGGGACATGGTGGTCCGCGCCGGGCAGCACCGTCAAGCGACGCTCCGAGGACGTTGGGCACGCCCGGCAGGATTCGAACCTGCGACCCGCGGCTTAGAAGGCCGCTGCTCTATCCAGCTGAGCTACGGGCGCTTGGACGACAAGCGCATCTCTCGTACTGCATCGCGGACGCGGAATCGAGCGTTACAAGCGTTGCGAGCGTTACAGGCATCACCGGTGCCGTGGGCGCGGGGAGCGCCCCGGCGAGGTCCGCTCAGGTCGACGCGGCCAGGCGGCGGACCTGCTCGCCGGTCCGGCCGTAACGCCGCTGTCGCCGGCAGTAGGTCGCGACCGCCTCGTCGAAGGTCGCCTCGGTGAAATCGGGCCAGAGCGTGTCGGTGAAGAACAGCTCCGCGTACGCGGCCTCGAAGAGCAGGAAGTCGCTGAGGCGCTTCTCGCCGCCGGTGCGGATGATGAGATCGGGATCCGGCATCGAGCTGGTCGTCAGGAAGTTCCGGAGCGACTTCTCGTTGATCTCCTCCGGGATGACCAGCCCGGCCCGCGCGCGGACCGCGAGCGCGCGCATGGCGTTCGCCATGTCGCGGCGACCGCCGTAGCTCAGCGCGAGCGCCAGGGTCATCTCGGTGCCCCCGGCGGTGTCCTCCACGAGCTTCTCCATCGCGCGCCGCGTCGGCGTCGGGATGTCCTCGAGGTCGCCGACCACCTGGACCGCGATCCCTCGACGGATCAGCTCGTCGTGCTCCCCCTCGGCGAACTCCTGGCAGATGCGCATCAGCGCGTCGATCTCGTCCTTGGGCCTCGACCAGTTCGCCACGCTGAACGCGTAGAGCGTGAGGTACGGGATGCCGCGATCGCGGCAAGCACGGACCGAGAGGCGCACGGCCTGCGCTCCGTGCTGGTGCCCCTGCATGCGGGGGAGCCCCCGCGCCGCCGCCCAGCGGCCATTGCCATCGAGGATGATCGCGACGTGCTTGGGGAGATTGCTGGACGTCATGGGCTTTCCTGGGTGGGGACGACGAAAGACTCTGCGCCGAGCATGGGCGCGGTGGGGGGGCCGACGGTGATGCGATTGTGGAGGTTCTGTGGAGGATGGCGCGGGAGAGCTCAAGACGCTCTGCTCGCTGACGGGTGCGCGAGCTCTCCAGCCCGCTCGCCGAAGACCGCCGCCGCGCCTTCGCACCACCGATCCAGTGCGCTGTCAAACCGAGGAAACCTCCCGGAAACCAAGAGGGTCGCCGGGGCGGCATGGCGAGAGAGCTCATCCTTTCACAGGATCAGGCCCCCGGCAGCGAGAGCTTGAACTCGACCTCGGGCGGCCCGCGGTGGGTGCATTCGGCCGAGCCGCTGTGGGCCTCGGCGATCGCCTTGACGATCGCGAGGCCCAGGCCGGTGCCGCCCCGGTCGGCGCGGGTCGTCACGAAACGGCGGAAAAGGCGGCCCGCGACGTGCCGCCCGATCTCGCCGCGGTTGCGGATCGAGATCGCGACCTGTCCGCCCATGCGAGACACGGCGATCTGGACGGGGGCCGCGGCGTCGCCGTGCGTGCGCGCGTTGTCGAGCAGGTTGTCGAGGGCGCGCGAGAGCCACTGCTCGTCGCCGCGCACCGTCGCCGAGCTCGGCGCGTCGAGCTCGACGCGGCTGCCGCGCTCTCGCGCCCGCGCCGCGGCGGCCTCTGCGATCGCGACCAGATCGACCACCGCGGCGTGCTCCACGCCGCGCGCCTCGAGGCGCGCGAGCGACAGCAGCTCCCCGAGGAGCGCCTCGATGCGCGTGGTCGCCTCGCGGATGCGCGCGACGAAGCGGGCGGCCTCGTCGGCGTCGTCGAGCGCGCCCTCGGAGAGCACCTCGGCGCTCGCGCGGATCGCGGCGACGGGGTTCTTGAGCTCGTGCGAGAGATCCGCGGCGAACGTCTCGACGAAGGGGCGGCCCTCGATCTGGCGCCGCATCGAGTCGATGGCGCGCGTCAGCCGCTGGACCTCGCGGCCCTGCGCCGGCGGCGTCGCCGCGCGCACCTCGCCCTCGCTCACGCGCACCGCGAACTCGGTGAGCGCCTCGATCGGCGTCGCGATGGTGCGGCCGATCAGGAACGACGAGATCGCCGCCGCGGCGCCGAGCACCGTGCTGAGCACGAGGATCGGCGGGGCGAAATCGGCGACCATCCGCTGCACCACGATGGTCGGCTTCACGACCTGCACGCTGCCGACGTGCTGGCCGCGGACCTGGATGGGCGCGGTCACGAAGACGGTCCCGGGCTCGCCCGGCGAGGCGCCGCGCGCCCGGAGCACGCGGCCCTCGGGATCGAGCAGCGCGATGCTCTGGGCGGTCGGGCCCTCGGCCTCGCCGTCGAGCGCGCGCACCGCCGCGAGATCGACGCCGCGTACCTCCATCTCCATCGCGGCCACGGCGGCGAACGCGGCCGCCTCGTCGCGCGCGCTGCCCTCGGCGAGCAGGGTCGCGCGCGCCTCGATGCGATCGATGACGAGCAGCCCGAGCCCGAACGCGAACGCGCCGACGATGCCGCCGAGCGCGATGAAGATCTGCATCCGGATGCTCATCCCCGCCGTCCGGGCGCGGACGAGGCGGGAGGCGAACAGCGCGACGAGCAGGATGAGCGAGACCGCCGCCGCCGCGGTGACGACGAGGCGCAGCACCCGTCAGCCTCCGCCTTCCGCGGGGCCCGGCTTGTCCGCGACGCGGTAGCCGACGCCGCGCACCGTCTCGATGAGGTCGGCGTCGCCGCCGGCCTCGACGACCTTCTTGCGGAGCCCCTTCACGTGCGAGTCGATGGTCCGGTCGGTGATCGCGAACCCGTCGCCCCAGACGCGATCGATGAGCTGCGCGCGCGTGAAGACCCTGCCCGGCGCGGCGAGCATGCAGGCGAGCAGATCGAACTCGACGCGGGTGAGGTCGACCTTCTGGCCGCTCACGTACGCGCGCCGCGTGGCCTCGTCGACAACGAGCGGCAGCGGCGCCGGCGCGCCGGCGGACGGCGAGGGCCGCGCGGCGCGGCGCAGGACGGCCCGCACCCGCGCCACGATCTCCCGGGGGGAGAACGGCTTGGTCACGTAGTCGTCGGCGCCGGTCTCGAGCGCGGCGACGCGGTCGGCCTCGCTGTCGCGGCTCGACAGGACGATGATCGCGGCGCGCGCCGCGCTCCGCCGGGCCTGCCCGATCAGGTCGAAGCCGCTGCCGTCGGGGAGCATGAGATCGAGGATGATGAGGTCGGCGTTGTCGATCTCCCGCTCCGCGGCCGCGAGCGTGGTGGCGACGGTGGCCGCGAACCCGTCGCGGCGCAGGAAGTAGGCGATCGACTCGGCGATGGCCGGCTCATCCTCGACGACCAGGACCTTGGCCATGGTCGGTGAGCCTAGAACGGCGCCGCGGACGCGTCGACAGGGCTGGCCAGCGGGCCTGGCCGGCCCCGCCCCTGCGGGGGCTCGCGGGCGTCCCGATCGCCGCGTTCGTGCGCGCTCAGGCGCTGGGGATCGCCGCGTTGACGAGCTCGCGCACGACGCCGAGCAGCCGCTCGTAGTGCTCCGCGATGGGCCGCAGGCCGGCGCAGTGGACCACGAGGCCGCCGGGGCGGAGCTCGATGTGCCCCTGGAAACCGCGGCGGGCGAGGAGCTTGCGCAGCCGCGGATGGAACGCGCCTGCGGCCTCGCGCTGGGAGGCGGCGAAGGTCGTCACGTGGGCGTCCCAAAGCGCATCGTCGAGGGTGACCCGGGGCGGGGGAGCGCTCTCGATGAAGGCGACGCGCGTCAGGAAATGCTCGCCGACACGCATCGAGGCGCGGCGCTGGAGCGCCGGGTGCGCCGCGAAGCCGAGCAGCGTCCGCTCGAGGGGCTCGGCTTCGCCCTCGGCGTACCAGGGCTCGGCGATCACCGCGTGCCCGGGGTTCGCCGTCCACGTGCACGCGAAGAGGTACGCGGAGGGCGGCGCGATCGTGTCGTAGGGCTCCCAGCGGCGGAACCAGGCCTCGTCAGGGCGCGCGGTGAAGGCGAGGCCGCGCCGGGCAGCCCACGCCGCGATGTGCTCGTCGGATCCCAGCGGAGGAGGCATGGATGGCGAGGTTAGTCGGCGCGGCGTCGCCTCGGAAGCCTCCGGCGCGATGCGACCGCGAGCGCCCCGGCGCCGAGCGAGAGCCAGGACGCCGCACCCGCGGCTGCGCCGTTCCCGGGCGCGTCGCAGGAGCATCGGCCGTAGATGCCGACCGTCGTCTCGTCGTCATGGTCGTCGTCGTTGCCCAGCGGGCCTCCAGCGCCTCCGTGGCCTGCGGTCGTGATGGGCGCGCCGCCGGCGTCTCCGGCGTCGCCGCCGTTCCCGCCTGCGCCGCCGCGGCCGCCCGTGCCGCCGCGGCCGCCCGTGCCGCCGCGGCCGCCCGTGCCGCCGCCTTCACCGCCGCTCCCGTCTTTTCCGCCTCCGCTGCCAGCGCCGCCATCGCCGCCTGCGCCGCCGCCGCCCGTCTCGCCGCCTTCGTCCGCGCAGCGCGTGAGATGGAGGGGACGTTTGCGCGTGCAGTCCGTCGGCGACGCGCAGCGGGGATCCGAGAGCGCGGGCGGCGCGCCTGTGCCGCCGATCTCGCCGAGGTCAGGGTAGGCGGCCTCTGTCCTCTCCCAGCGCCCCCCGGTGTGCTCCATCCAGCCGAACACCCGCTCCTGGTACGGAGCGGCGCCGCCGATCGCCGGGTCGTAGACGCCGCGCCCCGCGTCGTAGTTGGGGTTGTTCGGGTTGTTGACGTACGCGAGCCCGTTGTAGGCCCAGACGGCGCTGTACCAGTGCTCGATGAACGCGGGTTGCCGGTCGCCGACGCAGCGCGTGGCCCTCCACTTCGAGGCCAGGATCTGGGTGCCGGTGGCCGCGTTGTAGGTCGGCTCCGCGGCCACGCGGCGCGGATCGAAATCCGGGCTGTCGCCGCGCCGCATGCCGCTCGTGATCTGCGAGGCGCCGTAGCCGCAGTCGAAGGAGATGATCGTCCGCGAGCTCTCCCCCGCCTGATCCATGGGCCGGTCCGGCGCGCAGAACTGCTGCCACCCCGACTCCTGCATGGCGATCGCCTTGAGCAGCTCGCAGGGGAACGTGGCGGGAACGTCGCGCCGCGCCTCGGGCAGATCGCAGCCCTGACCGAGGTTGAAGGCCGGCGGTCCGGCGTCGCCCCAGGCCTCGGGGCCCCGCGAGACGCGGTCGAAGATGGCGTTCCACTCCGCGACGGAGGGGTTGATCCCGGGCACGGCCTCGATCGCGCAGCCGCGATCGTTGTACGCGCTCGACGCGGTGAAGCAGGGGCAGTACGCGGCGCGCGCGGCCGGCGCGACCAGCGCGGCCGCGGAGAGCGCCGCCGGGACCAGGAGAAGGCGGCCCGTCACGGCTCCTCCTTCGCGGCGGTGAAGCCGGCGACCGCGATGCGCGCTCCGGGTGGCGCAGGGATCGCGGCGACCTCGCCGCTCTCCACCCGGATCGCGAAGGGGACGGCGAACGCGGACGGCTTCGCGTGCAGCGCCGCCACCCACGCCGCGTCCTGCGAGACGGCCTGGATGACGTCGATGCCGGGGCCGAGCGGGCTGCGGACCGCGGCGCGCGCGCCGACGACGAACAAGCCGGTGGCGCGCTCGGGCGTGTACGCGATCCCGCCGCCCGGCCAGGCGTACGGGGCGAGGGCGTGGCTCGCGCTCGCCTCGAGCCGGGTGCGCTTGCCCCGGGCGAGGTCGAGCCGATCGATGACCCACAGGCCGGGGTCGGTCTCGTGCCGCTCCTGGAACACGAGCGCGCCCACCGCGGCGTCGATCGAGAAATCGCGCGCGAACGGCGGGATCGACGGGGCGATCACCCGCGTCGCGCCGGAGTCGGGGTCCACGAGGACGATGTCGGCCGACGCCGGGGAGACGCGGTAGAGGACGAGCTCGCCGTTCCACGCGCCGGCGAGGAAGGCGAGGTGGCCGGTGTGTCGGTGCACGGTGCGGATCGCGCCGGTGGCGAGGTCGACCTCGTCGATGGTGAGCGCGTCGACCCGGAGCTGCGCGGGCTCGTTGTCGGGCTGCGGCTCCGGGCCGGCGACGCCGCGCGAGACGAAGACGCGCCCGTCGGCGGTGACGAGCGGGCGGCTCGCGTGGACCACGCCGTCGCAGAGCGCGACGGGCTCTGCGCCCGGCTGGATCCGGAAGAGGCTCGCGTTGAACGAGCGGTCGCTGGACGGGCTCGTCTCGGCGGTCGCGACCACGAGCCGCGTTCTCGGGACGACGCGGGCGCGGACCACGGCGTCGCTCAGGTGCCGGAGCGTGGCGAGCGCGGGACCGGCCTTGGCTCCGCCGATCGGCGCGATGTGGAGCGTGGTCCGGGCCGCCCCCGGAGGCGTCGCGAGGATCGCGACGCTGGGTGGCGCGGAGGGATCGGCGGGCGCCGCGACGGCCGTGGGCACGAGCAGACGGCCGACCCGCGAGATCGCGGGCGCAGGGGCGTCGCCATGGGCGAGCACAGCCGTCATCGTACCCGTGAGCGCGGCGAGCAGCGCGCAGGGGAGCGCGATCCTGTGCAGGCGGCGCCGTGTCAGGGGCGAGCAGGCGTAGGAGCTGAGACGCACGACAGGAGAGTAGACGATGCGCCGGTGAGCGCTCGCTCGCGAGGCGGCGCTCGCTTGCCAGCCTCTGCCGCCCCGCCGTCCCGTGCGGCCGGGGCGCCCGACGACGTCGCCGTCGCGCCCGGCGAAAGGCAGCGGGTGGTCAGGAAGCCGGCCCTCAGAAGCGGCCGGCCATGCCGAGCCCGGCCGCGCCCGGTCCAGCGACCGGGGTCAGCTGGATCTTGCTGGGCCAGGGCTGGTTGAACCCGAGCTCCCAGATGAGGCCACCGGCGACGCCGGCGGCGCCCAACCCGAGCAGCACGCCGCCGACCGTCGCGTGCGTGCGCCCCTGATTGCCCCGCTCGGCCACCTTTTCCGTGCAGCCCTTGCGCGACGGGCAACGGTCCTCGGCGGCGCCAATGTCCGCGAAGCCGCTCGAGGTCAAGATCCCGCCGACCAGCAGCGTGACGACCCCAGCGCCCGTCGCGACCCACGGTGAATAGCCGTAAGGAGGCTGCGGCGGAGGCTCCTCCTTGGGGCGCTCCGGGATCGCCGAGGCGGTGGGGGCCGTCGGGAGCACCGCCGGCGCCGACGCGGACGCGCTCGCGCTGGCGCTCGGCGCCGGCCGGAGGGCGTTCTTGAGGTTCTGGATCTTGTCCTGGATCGTCTGCGCGTCGCTCGCGTCCGGCGTGCGAGCCAGGTAGGTCTCCAGCGCCGTGACCGCCTCGGCCCGCTCGCCCTTCTTCTCGTAGGCGTTGGCAATGTTGATCAGCACGCCGTGCGCCGAGCAGTCGAGCTGGTAAGCGTCCTTCCAGTACTGGATGGCGCGATCGTAGTCAGCGCGCTCGTAGAACTGGGTGGCGGCCTTGTGCGCCCCCTTGGCGCCTTCCAGGTCGGCGGGGGTCGCCGTGCGGTAGCACTCGGGATATTCGATGGCCGGATCTCCTGCTAAGGCCAACCCCGCGGCGAGGAATATCCCCGCGCCGAGACCGACCAGCCAAGTCCGAAGCACACGCATCCGAGCCGCCCTCCGAGAAGTGGCCGCAGCATACTGATCCGCTTCGCCGGCAGCGAGAAAAAGGAACTATTACGGACCTCGAGGCAATGCGTTCGGCCTGCCGACCGGCGTGGCGAGCGCCGAGCGAAGCGGCGGCCAGGGGAGCGGGACAGGAGCGTCGAGCGAAGCGACAGCCGGGGGACGGCATGGGAGCGCCGAGCGAGGCGGCGGCCGCGGGGAGCGGGACGGGAACGCCGCCGGCGCGCCCGCGCGGCGCGAGGGCGACCGGCCGGAGCGTCGAGGGGCGGTCCCGGCGCTTGCTTGGTTTCCGGTTCTGCTAGTCTCGCCCGGTGATGCTCCCCGAAAAGAAGCAGATCCTCGTCGTGGATGACGAGGCGAACCTCCGGCGGGTCCTCAGCGCCCAGCTCGGCCGGGATGGCTACGAGGTCCACACCGCGGAAGACGGCGAGGAGGGGCTCGCGTTCCTGAAGGAGCACCACATCGATCTGGTCATCACCGATCTCCGGATGCCCAAGGTCGACGGCATGGACCTGCTCCGCGCCGCGCTCCGCGACGACCCGTCGCGGCCCGTGGTGCTGCTCACGGCGCACGGGACCGTCGACAACGCCGTCGAGGCGCTCAAGACGGGCGCGTTCGACTACATCACGAAGCCGTTCGATCAGAACGAGGTGCGCGTCGTCGTGAAGAAGGCGCTCCGCACCCGCGATCTCGCGAGCGCGGACGCGACGCGGGACGTCTCCGCGGCGCAGCCCCGGGGGGGCTCCGACCGCTTCGGCATCATCGGCGAGAGCCCGCCCATCCAGGAGCTCTACGCGATCCTCGAGCGGGTCGCCGACACGCCGACCACGGTGCTCATCAGCGGCGAGAGCGGCACCGGGAAGGAGCTCGTCGCGCGGGCGCTGCACGAGAACTCCAGCCGTCGCGACCGGCCGTTCATCAAGGTCAACTGCGCGGCCATCCCGAAGGACCTCATGGAGTCGGAGCTCTTCGGCTACGAGCGCGGGGCCTTCACCGGCGCGGTCGCCTCCAAGCCGGGGCGCTTCGAGCTCGCCTCCGGCGGGACGCTCTTCCTCGACGAGATCGGCGAGATCCCGAACGAGATGCAGGTGAAGCTCCTGCGCGTCCTGCAGGAGAGCGAGTTCGAGCGGGTCGGGGGCATCAAGACCATCCACGTCGACGTCCGGCTCGTCGCCGCCACCAACCGCGACCTCAAGCGGGAGATCGCGGCGGGCACGTTCCGGGAAGACCTCTTCTACCGGCTCAACGTCGTCCCGATCGCGCTCCCCGCGCTGCGCGACCGGAGGAGCGACATCCCCCACCTCTGCACCCACTTCGTCGCGAAGTTCAACGCGCGCCTCAAGAAGAGCATCGAGAGCATCGAGCCCGAGGCGCTCGAGCGCCTGGCCTCGCACGCCTGGCCGGGGAACATCCGCGAGCTCGAGAACGTCGTCGAGCGGGCGCTGCTCTTCGCCGACGGCGCGCGCATCCGCCTCGACGACCTGCCGGAGGAGATCCGCGGCGGCGCCACGTCGTCGCCCGGCGCGACGCTGCCGCTCGCGGCCGCCGCCGCGGACACCTCCGCCGCGCCCTCGACGCCCGACGGCCTCAAGGAGCAGGTGAAGGCGGCGATGAGCAAGCTCGAGCGCGACCTCATCGAGCGCGCCCTCAAGCAGACGCACGGCAACGTCACCCACGCCGCGCGGCTCCTCAAGATCTCGCGCAAGGGGCTCCAGCTCAAGATGAAGGAGCTGAACCTCCGCGAGCGCGACGCCGAGTGAGCCCGTGGGCCTCGGCGAGCAGCGCTCAGTCCGCGCACAGGGCCGCGCGCCGGGGGGGAAGGCCCTCGCCGTCGCCGCCTCGCTCGCCGGCCTCCTCGCGGCCTCTCCCGGCTGCGATCGCGGCGGCGCCCCGCAGGGCACGGACGCCGATCTCGACGCCGCCCCGCCCTGGGACGTGAGCCAGACCGAGCCGGAGCCGCGCCCCGGCATGGCGTGGATCCCGAAGGGCGTGCTCATCGCGGGCACGCCGCCGGACCGGCTGCCGCGCATCGCCGACGAGGAGATGGCGGGCGCGCAGGTCGTGATGCACGGCTTCTACATCGACATCTTCTCGTACCCCAACGAGGTCGGCGCGATCCCGACCACGAACATCGCGCAAGACGAGGCGCGCGCGCTGTGCGAGGCGCAGGGCAAGCGCCTCTGCACGGAGCTCGAGATCGAGCGGGCCTGCAAGGGGCCGGACAACACCACGTACGAGTACGGCGACACGTACAAGGCGCCGGTCTGCGCGACCGGGCAGAGCCGGGTCCTGACGCCCAACGGGGTGAACGCCGGGTGCGTGAGCGCGTTCGGGGTGCACGATCTCCATGGCGGCGTATGGACCTGGACCTCGAGCCAGTGGCAGCGGGACAGCGGCAAGCAGGGGCTCGTCACGCTGCGCGGAGGCAACGGGCCGACGGGCGAGCTCGTGGGGCGATGCGCTCACGGGCGCGGCGTCAAGCCGGACACGCGCCGCCCCGAGGTCGGCGTCCGCTGCTGTGCCGGCGAGGTGAACAGCTTCGAGGTGGTGCTCGAGGTGACGCGCGATCGCCCGCTCCGGCTGGAGCCGCTCGTCGACGCGCGCGCGGCGGCGCAGCTCGCGGCGCTCGCGCCGGAGGAGGTGCGCAACGCGTCCCGGGCCGGGTCGGCCGAGGGGGCGTTCAGCGTGGAGCGCATGTGGACCTGGCACCCCCGGGGCAACGAGGAGCTCGTGCTCGGCGGCGGCTGCGCGCGGCCGGCCGGGGTGAACGGGGCGCCGCGCAGCCGCGCCAAGCGCGCGAAGCGCTCGCGCCCGGGCGAAGGAACGACGTGCGGGCTCCTCATCAGCCGGATGCGCATGAGCGCACCGGCGCTGCTCGCGTTCGTCCCGTCGGATCTCTGGGAGCCCACGATCGGCGAGACGGACTCGCCGCGCGAGCTCTTCCTGCACGGCGGCGATGCGCTGGGCGCCTTCCGCCGTCGAATCACCTACGAGTGGGGCAAGATCGGCGTCGCCGACAAGGAGCGCAAGCGCAAGCACAAGGGCCGCCGCGGGCTCTCGTACGACTGAGGCCCCCTCGGCGTCGCGACGAGCGCGCCGGGGCTCGCGGTCGCGACGCCGTCGTAACGGGTGGCGCTGGCGCGCGGCGGCACCACATTCCGGCGGCGCGCTCCGGCCCGCGGCACATTCACCTTGCGCCCGGGCGCCTGGAAGGGCAGCGCTAGCAGCGCGCGTCGCCGCCGCGCCGTCCGCACGCTCCTCCGATGACCCGCCCGCACGACCCCGAACCGCGCGACGCGCCGAGCAAGCGCCCGGACGATCCCGCGCGGCGGCGCGCGGCCGCGCGGCGCTCGCTGCGCGCAGCCGTCGCGCTCGGCTGCGCGCGGCTCCGCGGCGCGCGCGGCGGGCGGCTCGGCCTCGCCATGGCGGCGCTCATCTCGCTCGGGTGCGGCGTCATGGCGCTCGTGCTCGGGCTGGACGACGGGACGACCTCGCTGGACGCGCTGCTCGGGTCCGCGGCGCGCGGGCTCGCGTGGGCGGCCGCCGGCCCCATCGCCCTCGCCGCGGCGCACGATCGCCCGGGGGCCGATCGCCGCGACGGCGTCGAGGCGCTCGCCGCCGCCCGGGGGATCTCGCGGGCCTCGCTCCACGGCGTGCGCAGCCTCGCCGCGATGCTCGAGGTCGCGCGCGTCGTCGCGCTCCCGCTCGCCGCGCTCTCGGTGCTCGCGGCGCTCCTCTCCGGCTCGCTGCTGCTCGGCCTCCAGCACCTCGCGTACGGCGCGGCGCTCGCCCTGTTCGGCGCGGTCTCCGGTGTGACGCTCGGCGGCCTCGCGGCGGCGAGCGGCCGCGTCGCCGGGGCGCGAGGGCGCGCCCTGTTCCTGGTGCTGACCCTCGTCCCCTGGGGGCTCGCCGATCTCGCCGGCGACTCGAGGTGGTCGATCCCGGGAGCGCTCGGCGCGTTCCTCTCCTTCGCGGCCCGCTCGGCGGGAGGCCCTGCGGGATGAGCCCGGGCGCTCCTGTCGTGGTGCTCGAGGGCGTGCGCGCGCGGGACGGCGCCGGCGAAGAGGGGCGCCCTCGGGGGGGCCTCTCGGGCCTGTCCTTGGCCCTCGGCTCGGGCGTGCACGCGGTGCTCGGCGCCCCGGAGGACGGGACGCTCGCCCTCGCGGAGGTGCTCGCAGGCCGCGCAGCCCCCCTCGCTGGTCGCGTCCTCGTGGCGGGGCGCGACCCGTGCCGGAGCGCGGCGACGCGGGCGCAGATCGGCGTCCTGGCCGCCACCCCGGAGCTGCCCGACGGCGCGTCGGTGGCGTCGTTCATGTCGGTCGCGCTCCGGGCCCGCGGCGCGCCCGCGAGCGGCGCCGCGGCGCTCCTCGAGCCGCTCGGCGTCGCGCCGCTCCTCGCCCGCAGCACGGCCTCGCTGAGCTTCTCCGAGGCCCGGGCGGTCGAGCTGTCGCTCGCCCTCGGGGTGCCGCGGCCGCTCCTGCTCTGCCTCGTCGAGCCGTTCGCCGACGTCGCCGTGCCGTCTCCGGAGCCGGTCCGAGAGCGCCTGCGCGCCCTGGCTGCAGCTGGCGCCTGCGTCGTGCTCGTCACGTCCTCGACCGCCGACGCGAGCGCCCTCGCCGATCGCATCCACGTGCTCGATCGCGGCGTCATCGCGCGCACCGAGCCCGGCGCCGGCGACCGCCTCGCCGCGGCCCCGCCGGGCGCGACCCCGCCGGGCGCTGGGCGGCCCGAGGTCGAGATCCACGTGCTCGTCCACGAGCGGGCGCCCGACGCGCCCGGCGCTCGCGCGCTCGCCGCGGCGCTCGCGAGCGCTCCCGCCGTGCGCGCGGGCGCGTGGGAGCAGGGGCCGGCGGAGGCGTCGTCGACGCTGCGGATCCGGGCCGCGGACAGGGAGGCGGCCGCGCTCGCGATCCTGGATGCGGCCGCGAGGGAGGACGTCACGCTCATCGCGATCTCCTCGCCGCCCCCGTCGATGCACGACGTGCGGGCGGCGACCGCGCTGCACCTGGCCGCCGTTCGCTCGCGCCGGCCCTTCGGCGCACCTGCGGTCGAGGGTGCTGCCCCGCTGCCGGGCGCGCCCGAGGGGCCGTTTGCGGTGGCGGCGTTCGACGCACCGGCGCCGCTCGTCCAGGCAGCGCCGCTCAGCCGGCCGTCGGACGGCCCGTCCCCGCCCGCTGGTGTGCCGCTGTCGGCGCACGGCGATGCCGCTGCCGGCGGACGGATCGGGGCCGACCCGGCGGGGGCCGACGGTTCGCCGCACGCCGCGGAGACAGGACGCCACGATGGTGGGTGAGAGCGCATCGAGCGCCGCGGCGCGGCCGCTTCCTCCCGCGGAAGGGGGGGCCGAGCGGGGTGGGCGCGCGCTGACGGGCGTCCGCCTCGGGATGGAGATGACCCTGAGCCGCCTCCGCGCGCGGCGTCCGCTGCTGGCGTTCGGGCTCGGCGCCGCGCTCGCGGTCGCGGCAGCGGTCATCGAGATAGCGTTCGGGTCTTCCGGGGCCGTGGACCGGGCGCTGCTCTCCACGTTCCGCCTCGCCACGCCGCTCACGATCTTCGCCCTCGCCGCCGACGCCGCCGATCGCACCACGCTGCGCGACGCGGCCTGGCCGGTGGCCCGCTTCGGCGCCTCGTCCCACCATGTCGCGCTCGGCATCGCCCTGGCCACGGCCCTCGCTTCCGCCCTCGTGGGAGCGCTGCTCGCCGTCGTCGTCGTCGCCGCCGCCCATGGTCCCGGCGCTGCGCCATTCGTCCGAGACATGCTCGTCAGTGGGTGGATCGGCGCGCTCACCGGAGCCGCCTACGCTGGCTGGTTCTCGCTCGGTGCGACCTTTTTCCGGCGCGGCCTCGGCCGCTTCGTGCCGCTCGCGGCCGATCTCCTGCTCGGTGGCTCGGCCGGGGTGATCGGCGCACTGTTGCCCCGGGGCAACGCCGTCAACCTCCTCGGCGGCCCGTCGCCGCTCGGGCTCGGGCAGCCCGCGAGCGCCGCCCTGCTCGCGTCGAGCGCCCTCGTCCTCGCGCTCGCCGCGGCGGCTCGCTGCAGGGAGTAGCGCGCCTGGGCCGCGGCGGCTCGGCTCGCCTTGCCCCGACCGGCTGCTTGACGTTCACGGTGATGGCGTGAGCGGCGCAAGAGGGATGGCTTCATCCGCTCGTTCACGTACTCTTCAGGGAATGACTCAGGAGCACGGGGACGACGAGGCCACCAAGGCGGTCAACGCGCCTCGATCGGTCCTGCTCGTCGGCTCGGCCGAGGCGCTGGCGGCGCGCTGCAGGGGGATGTGCCTGCGCGCTCGCGTCATGCTCATCGTCGAGAGCGACCTGGCGGCGCTGACGAACACGGCGGTGGAGCGGAAGCCGCTCGCGCTCCTGTTCCCCGACGACATCTACGCCTTCGACAGCGCGGAGTTCGACGCCCTGGCGCGCGACATCCAGGCCGCGGTGGTGACCCTCGAGCCAGGCGTCACGGACGAGGTCATCGAGGCGCGGCTCGCGGAGGCGCTGCTCCGAGCCGAACTCCTCCGGCAGCCCGAGCCGTCGTCGAGCCGTTACGTGCTCGTGCCCGACGGCCCCCGCCGCTCCAAGCGTCGCTGACCGGCGCGCCCTTGCATGATGATGAAAAGGAGCTCCATCCGATGAGCGAGCTGCACCTCGATCCGAACGCGTCCCGCCTGACGATCCACACCCGAGCCGTGGGCATGCTCGCGCGCCTGGCGCACGACCTCGAGATCACGGCGTCCGAGCTGCGCGGTCGGGCGCGGCTCGACGGCGAGTCATGGACCGCCGAGCTCGAGGTCCCCGTGGCCAAGCTCTCCGTCGCGGGGGTCCTGCGCGGCGATCGCGTCGATCCCGACGCGCTGTCCGCGGGAGATCGCGGCGACATCGAGCGGCGCCTGCGGGGCGAGGTGCTCGCGGGGACCGAGATCGTGGCGGTGCGCGCCTCGGGGGCCACGCGTGACCGCGCCGAGGTGCGCGTCCAGGTCGCCTCGGGGAGCGCCTCGCTGGTGGCGCGGCTCTCCTCGCGCGATCGCGGCGACGGCGCGATCGGGGTGACGGGTACCTGTCAGCTGTCGATGGCTGCGCTCGGCGTGCGCGAGGTCAAGGGGCCGCTCGGCGCCTTCAAGGTGCGGGACGAGCTCGACGTCCTCTTCGATCTCACTCTGCGGCCTGCGAGCTAGGCGGCTCGGACGGGAGCTCGGGCGCCGCGTCGCCGCGCGAGCAGGCGCCGTGGACCTGGTAGGGCTTGCCGGCGAGCCGCTTCGCGAGCGAAGCCCCGCGCCAGGCGACGTACGCCTTGTTGAAGTCGAGCAGCTGGTCGGGGGCGAAGTACGGGTTCTTCGTCTTGCCCAGCGTGACCAGCGTGAGCACCTGCTCCGCCACGCTCACGGGGCAGCCCTCGAGCCGGAGGGTGGTCTCGTTCCGGGCCATCGCGAGCTTGGTCGTCACCTTCACCATCTTCGCGAGGACGTCATCGTGCTTCGCGGTGTAGGGGTCCCGCGCGCTCCGCTCCCGGTACAGGCTCTCGACGCTGACCAGCTGATCGCCGATCTTCCCTTTGTACGTCGCGCAGTCGCCGATGAAGATCACCTTCTCGCCCGGCTTCGCGTCGATGGGGCCCTCGTAGGCGCCGAACACGACGTGCATCCGCGGCATCTTCGCGTCGCACTCCTTGTCGTACTCACGCAGGATCTCGATCGCCTCCTCGATGGCCCCTGGACAGCCGCCCCAGCAGTAGTCGGTGTGCTCGGGCTCGGGCGGCGCGCCCGCGTAGGCCGTGATGTTCGTGCCCTCGAAGTACTTCTCGACGCGGACGAGGCCCACCTTGAACCCCTTGGCCTTGTGCTTCGCCTCCTCGAGCGTCACGTCGCCCGTGATCTCGATCTCGCCGAGGTCCATCGGGCCGAAGCCGCGCTCCGACGCCAGGCGGATGTGATCGACGCTCCTCGGATCGACGCCGATGATCTGGCAGCAGACCGAGTCGAACGCGACCTGGTTGTTCCCCATGATGATGAGGCCCAGGTCGAACGGCGAGGGCGTGAGCATCCGCCCCTCGCCCGCGGTGATGGCGTCGATCGCGATGAACTGCGGCTGCACGATGTACTGGAGATCGGCGACCTTCTCGTTCAGCCGATGATCGTGATCGATGAGCCTGTGCCGATCGTCCTGGATCCCGATGTAGTTCTTCATCGAGAAGGTCACGGTGGTCCAGGGGTGCGACTTGAACTTGGGGCAGTTCACGAAGAAGTCGGCCTTCGCGACGGGCTCCGGCGTGAACACGTAGTCGCGCAGCCGGCCCTCGTGCGTGAGCGGGATCTCGACCTGCTGCTCTTCCTCGAAGTGGTAGTGCTTGACCCCGGTCCTGCGGAACATCGGGTAGTAGCCGGCGCTCTCGTACGTCATGCGGGTCGGGAGCGTGATGCCGCACCGCTCCCCGACGGCGAGCTCTCTCACGCGCCCGTCGTCGCGATCCTTGAGCGCGCCGATCACCCCCTCGACGAACTCGGGCCGCGTGTACGCGTGCGGAAAGTGCGCTCCCGACGCGACGACGTTGGGCTTGATGAGCGTCCGGCCGTGCGGGCGCAGCGAGAGCTCCTCGAGGCCGCTGCGCACGATGCCGCGGATCTTCGCCACGTCATACGTCGAGCAGCGGCGCAGAATTACACGAGGGCGCGACGTAATTTTCATAGAATGACAGCGTATGGGCCGCGCCGGGCCATCGCAACACTCGCCGCCGGACGAGCCGCGCCGCGCAGCCGCTGTAGAACAGCCTGGGCGTTCGCTGCGGGACGGAACGTCGCGGCTCAGCCCGTGCGTTCGCCGCCGACGAGCCGCGCCAGCTCGGCGCGGACCTCGCGCGTCGCATCGATGAGCCGGCCTTCGATCTCGTAGGTGCGCTCACCGGGCGCCGCGTCGTTGGGCTCGGTGGGTGTGCGCAGGCGGCACCGGGCGACCTTCACGCGGATCGCCGTCCCTGTCGGCTGGAGCGAGCCCTCCACGCGCGCTCCTGGCGCCGAGGAGGCGGTCGAGTGGAGCCGCACGCGATCGCCGTCGATCTCGACGAGCTCTGCCTCGCCGCCCTTGGACCAGGTGAGGTGCGACGTCATTCCGGCCTCCGCAGCCCGGCGCTCCGCGCGCGGGCGGCGCCGCCGCGGGCCCGCTCCATCGCCGCGCGGGCTTCGCGGGTGGCATCCTTCTCTTTCAGGCTCTCGCGCTTGTCGACGGTCTTCTTCCCCTTCGCGAGGGCGATCTCGGCCTTCACGCGCCCGTTCTTGAAGTAGAGGCGGGTCGCGATCACGGTCATGCCCTCCCGCTCCACGCTCTTGCGGATCGCCTCGATCTCGCTCTCGTGCAGCAGCAGCTTGCGCGGGCGCTTCGCCTCGTGCCCGAAGGCGGCGCCGGGCATCACGGGGATGTTGACCCCTTTCAGGAACGCCTCCCCGTTCTCGATGGCGCACCAGCTGTCGGTGAGCTCGGCCGCGCCGTCGCGGAGCATCTTCACCTCGCTGCCGAGCAGCACCAACCCTGCCTCGAACCGATCGTCGAGGGTGTAGTCGAACGTCGCGCGCTTGTTGCGCACGATGAGCTTCTCCCCCTCTCGCTCCTTCTCTTTGCCAGCGCGGCTCACGCGGCCGCATAGCGCGCGCGCCGCCGCCTGTCCACACCGCTTCACCGGGCTGCGCCCGCGCGGCGCCGCTGCTGGGCGCAGCTCGCGCGGCGCGTCCGCTGCGGTGGCGGCGTCATCGCTTGACGCCGATCGCCGCCGCTCGTCCAATGGTCCTTTCGCACGACGTGCCGTCAGCCTGGAGGACTCAGTGAATCGCGGACTGCGCTTTTCGGCCTGGCTCGGGGCGATCGTGGTGAGCTCTGCGCTGATGCCCGGGTGCAGCTGCAGCTGCGGCGTCGCCACGGACTCCGGCACCGTGGACGGCGATGGCGGGTGGGGCGGCAGCGGGCAGGGCGGCGATGGGCACGGCGGCGGCGGGCAGGGCGGTGAGGGACAGGGCGGCAGCGGGCAGGGCGGCGGCGCGCCGACTCCCAGGCGCGTCGGGGCGACCGAGACGGTGACGGCTGGCGAGGTCGCGAGGAGCTCGCGCTACCGCATGGTGTTCACGCTCGGGCAGCCGACGCAGAACCAGGGGACGTCGACCTCACCCAAGGTGCGGATGCGAGGAGGGCTCATCGGAGCCGACGGGAGCTTGCCATGACGAGGAGCTGGCGATGAGGACGTCGATGATCGCGCGATGCATGACGGCATCCGCCCTGGCGGCGAGCGCGGTCGTGGTCGCGGGGACCGCGGCTGCGGCGGTCCCGGCGACCATCACCCACCAAGGCCGGCTCTACGACGAGCGCGATGTGCCCATCAGCGCGACGCTCGATGTCGTGTTCGCCCTTTACGACGAGCGCGACGCTTCGACGCCCCTGTGGAGCGAGGTCCACTCGATCACGTTCGAGGACGGCTTCTTCTCGGTGCGCCTCGGCGCGATCGTCCCGTTCGAGCAGGCGATCTTCGACGGTGCTGAGCGGTACCTCGGCATCACCGTGGGCGACGATGTCGAGCTGGAGCCGCGCGCGACGGTCGCGAGCGTGCCGTACGCGCTGCTCGCCGGCAATGTGAACGGCGACATCACGCCGACCTCGGTCACGGTCAACACCACGAGCGGCAACACGCTGGTGCTCGGCGAGCGCGGGATCATCGTGAACGGCGTCCTCGTGATCGACGAGAACGGCGAGTGGGTCGGCTCGCCGACGGGGCTTCAGGGTCCGCAGGGGCTGCCTGGACCGACGGGGCCGGAGGGGGGGTCGGTGCGACTGGGCCTGCGGGTGCTGCTGGTCCGACAGGGCCGGCCGGACCGATCGGGGAGATCGGGCCGACGGGCGCCGCAGGCCCCACCGGACCCGCGGGGCCGGAAGGCGGGGCTGGACCTAGGGGGCCGGAGGGCCCGGCAGGGCCCGCAGGGGCGGCAGGGCCCATGGGGCCAGAAGGCCCGGTGGGCGCAATCGGACCGGAGGGCCCGATGGGACCAGAAGGTCCGATGGGGCCAGAAGGCCCGGTGGGCGCGCTCGGACCGGAGGGTCCCATGGGACCAGCGGGCCCTACCGGTCCCATTGGGCCAGCGGGCTCTACCGGTCCGACAGGACCAGTGGGCCCTACCGGTCCGCAGGGGCCACGTGGGTTTACCGGCCCTGCTGGTCCGACCGGGCCCCAGGGGGTCGTGCTGACACTGACGGTCCAGGGTGTCGGCCCGCACACCGCGCTGCCGGCCGGGAGGCCTGTCGACTTTTTCGGGCCGACAGCATTGGTGGCGATCTCATCGACGAGCCAGTCGATCTATGCGACCGCGCATCGGTACCTGGGCACGGACGGCTCGCCTGCGGACAGCCTCAAGCTCTACATGTGCTACCAGCGGGTTCGTTCCGGGCCGTCTGGCCCGGTGCTCGACGAGGTCCAGGCGGTCGGCCTTGGTATGGCCGGCGGCCGTGTCCCCGCGGATACCCGCGTCCCCTTCGGGCTCAGCGCCGTCATCACCGGCCTCACCGCGGGCACCTACAACATCGGGATGTGCGGCCAGACCTTGAGCCCGAACTGGACCAGCAACGACTTACGGCTACCTCTCGATCCTCCTCGTCAACGGCTAGCCGCCGCGCCTGCCGGGCGCGCCCGCCGCGCTCGGCTTGCCGGGTCGCCCGAGCGCCGTGCGCACCCCTCGCCACGGACCGTGATAATTCGACGACGCAGAACGCAATGCCGCAGCACGCTGGGTCGGCATGCCGCCCACGTACGATCGTTCGCGACGATGGGCTGAAAGGGGGCTAAACACTCGCGGTTTTACACGCGGCCGTGTCCACTCCGGACGGCGTCCCCGCGGGTTCACCCTACCGCGCGTCCTATGCACTCGATCTGTCTCCGCGGCGCCCGCACGCACAACCTCCAGGGCATCGACCTCGATTTCCGGCCCGGCGAGCTCGTGGCCATCGCCGGCGTCTCGGGCGCTGGCAAATCGTCGCTCGCGCTCGACACGCTCTATTCCGAGGGACAGCGCCGGTTCGTCGAGAGCTTCAGCCCGTACGCTCGCCAGTTCCTCGAGCGGCTCGAGCGGCCGCCGATCGACGCGCTCGAGCCGGTGGCGGCCGGCGTCGCCGTCGATCGACGCGCGCCGGTCAAGAGCTCGCGGTCGACCGTCGCCACGATGGCCGACCTCGAACCGTATTTCTGCGCGCTCTTCGCGCGCGAGGCGGTGCCTGTCTGCCCGTCCTGCGAGGCGCCGGCCGCGCGGACCGACCCGGCGCGCGCGGCCGACCTCGCCGCGAGCGCGCACGAGGGGGCGACCGCGCTCGTCACGTACCCGATCGCGGTCGCCGGGACCGAGCGGTTCCTCGACGTGCGCGAGTCGTTGCTCGCCGCCGGCTACCGGCGCCTCCTCGTCCGCGGCGAGGCGCGCGACATCGACACCGTGGCGCCGTCCGAGGCGATGAGCGGCGCGGACAAGGTCGAGGTCATCGTCGATCGCGTCCGGGTCGCCCCCCGGGAGCGCCGGCGCCTCGGCGCCGCCATCGAGGAGGCATGGAAGGGCAGCGGGGGCGACGCCTCGCTCCACCTGCAGCGCAAGGCCGACGAGCAGGGCGGCCAGGGGGCGGGGCCCACGCGGCTCCGGCTCGTGCGCGGGCTCGCCTGCCCCTCGTGCGCGCGCGCCTTCGATCCGCCGCGCCCCGGGCTGTTCTCGTACCAGTCCCCCACCGGCGCGTGCCCCTCGTGCCGCGGCTTCGGCCGCACCCTCGGCATCGACTACGACAAGGTGATCCCGGACCCCTCGAAGTCGATCGCAGGCGGCGCGATCCGGCCCTGGAACGGCCGCTCGACGACGTGGGAGCGGAAGCTGCTCCGCGCGTTCTGCGAGCGGAAAGGCATCCGCACCGACAAGCCGTGGCGCGACCTCTCCGACGCGCAGCGCGCGCTCGTGCTCGAGGGGGAGGGCTCATGGACCCAGGGGAAGTACCCCGGCGTGAAGGCCTGGTTCCGCTGGCTCGAGACGCGCACTTACAAGATGCACGTCCGCGTGCTGCTCGCGCGCTACCGCACCTACGACGTGTGCGGCGCGTGCAACGGCAAGCGGCTCGCCCCCGAGTCGCTCCTCTACCGCGTCGGCGGCCTGGATCTCGCCGCGTGGCACGAGCTCGAGCTCCGCGACGCCCGCGCGCGCCTCGAGGCCGAGCGCCCGCAGACGGGCCAGGGGGAGATGGCGCGCCGCGAGCTCATCGCGCGGCTCGGGTACCTCGAGCGGGTCGGGCTGGGCTACCTCTCGCTCGCCCGCCAGGCGCGCACGCTCTCGGGCGGCGAGGCGCAGCGCGTCGCGCTCACCGCGGCGCTCGGCACGTCGCTGACGGGCGCGCTCTTCGTGCTCGACGAGCCGACGGTCGGCCTGCACCCGACGGACATCCCGCCGCTCATCGCGGCGATGCGCGAGCTCGCCGATCGCGGCAACGCCGTGCTCGTCATCGAGCACGAGCCGCTCGTCATCCGGGCGAGCGATCGCGTCGTCGAGCTCGGCCCCGGCGCGGGCAAGCAGGGCGGGCGCGTCACCTTCGACGGCCCGCCCGACGGGCTCGCCGCGCGCGGCCCGCTGCCGTCGGCGCGCGGGGAGCGCCGGGCGCCGAGCGGGAAGATCGCGATCCACGGCGCGCGCGAGAACAACCTCCGCGACGTCACGGTCGCCGTGCCGCTCGGCGTCGTCGTGGCGATCACGGGGCCGAGCGGCTCGGGCAAGAGCACGCTGGTGAACGACGTGCTCTACCGGCACATCGCGAGGGCGCGCGGCTACAAGGACGTCGAGGCGCCCGGCCTGTACAGGCGCATCGAGGGCACGGCCGACATCCGCACCGTCACGCTCGTCGACCAGGCGCCGCTGGGGCGCACCTCGCGGGGCAACCCTGCGACCTACACCGGCGCATGGAACCGCATCCGCGCGCTCTTCGCCGAGCAGCCGGAGGCGTCGGCGCGGGATCTCGGGCCCGGCCACTTCTCGTTCAACGTCGCGCTCGGGCGCTGCGAGGCGTGCGCGGGCGAGGGGAGCGAGACGATCGAGATGCAGTTCCTCGCCGACGTGTCGCTGACCTGCCCGACCTGCAAGGGCAAGCGGTTCCGCGACGAGGTGCTCGAGGTCAAGCTCGACGGCCGCTCGGTCGCCGACGTGCTCGACCTCTCGATCGACGAGGCGTTCGATGTCTTCGTGGGGCAGCCCGCGATCCGGCGGGCGCTCGCGCCGCTCAAGCAGCTCGGCCTCGGCTACCTCACGCTCGGCCAGCCGCTCTCGACGCTCTCCGGCGGCGAAGCGCAGCGGCTGAAGATCGCGCGCGCGCTCGGCGAGCCCTGCGCGGGCGCGCTCTTCCTCCTCGACGAGCCGAGCGCTGGCCTGCACCCCGCGGAGGTGACGCACCTCAACGCCGCGCTCTCCGTGCTCGTGGCCGAGGGCGCCTCCGTGATCGTCGTCGATCACGACCTCGACGTCATCGCCGCGGCGGACTGGGTCGTCGATCTCGGCCCGGGCGCGGGCAGCGAGGGCGGGAGCGTCGTCGCCGAGGGGACGCCCGAGGAGGTGGCCCGGACGGCGACGCGGACCGGCGTCTCGCTGGCCGAGTGGTTCGCGCAGCGGGGCGACGGCGGCGCTCGGCGCCCGCGTCGCGGCACGGCATCGGCCCCTGCCGCCCCGAAGCCCGGCAAGCGCGGCGGCGGCGTCGCGCGCGCGTCGCTCGACCGGGGTCGGATCGAGGTCGAGGGCGCCCGCGAGCACAACCTCGCCGAGGTCTCGACCGTGATCCCGCACGGCGAGATCGTCGTCATCACCGGCCCGAGCGGCTCTGGCAAGAGCACGCTCGCGTTCGACGTGGTCTTCGCCGAGGGCCAGCGGCGCTTCCTCGAGACCCTGACCCCCTACGCGCGCCAGTTCCTCCCCACGCTGCCGCGGCCGGACGTCGATCGCGTCACCGGCGTCCCCCCCTCGATCGCGCTCGAGCAGCGCACCACGCGCTCCGGCGCCAACTCGACCGTCGCGACCGTGACCGAGATCGCGCACTACCTGCGGCTGCTCTACGCCAAGGTCGGCGAGGCGCACTGCCCGGACTGCGACGTGCCGATCGAGGCGCGCTCGCCGGACGACGTCTACCGCTCGCTCGTCTCGACGCGCGGCGCGCGGACGCTGCTCGCCCCCGCCGTCGTGGCGCGCAAGGGGACGTACCTCGACGTGTTCACCGCCGCCGCCCGGGCCGGCATCACCCGCGCGCTGGCCGACGGCGAGCCGTGCGCGACCGACAGCCCTCCTCGCCTCGACAAGCGCCGCGAGCACTCGATCGACCTCGTGATGTACGAGGGGCGCATGGACGGCCTGGATCGCGCCGTCTTCGATCGCGCCCTCGCGTTCGGGCGGGGGGCGGTCAAGCTCGTCGGCGGCCGCGGCGGTGAGCAGCTGCTCTCCACGACGCGCACCTGCCCGCGCTGCGGCGTCGGTGTCCCGGAGCTCGATCCCCGCTGGTTCTCCTTCAACACGAAGCAGGGCCGGTGTGCGTCATGCGAGGGGACCGGCGCCTCGGACTTCGACGACGACGCGCTCGCGACGCCCGACCCGTGCGAGGCCTGCGGCGGCTCGCGCCTCGCGCCGATCCCGCGGGCGGTCCGGCTCGCGGGAGAGCGTTACCACCAGGCGTCGGGCCGCTCGGTCGCGGCCGCGGCCGCGTGGGCGAGGGGGCTACAGTTCACGGGCGACCGCGCGCTGATCGCCGAGGCGCCGCACAAGGAGCTCTGCCGCCGGCTCGACTTCGTCTGCGAGGTCGGCCTCGGCTACCTCACGCTCGATCGGCGCGCTGCCACCCTCTCGGGCGGCGAGATGCAGCGCCTGCGGCTCGCGGCGCAGCTCGGCAGCGGCCTCACCGGGGCGCTGTACGTCCTCGACGAGCCGACCATCGGCCTGCACCCGCGCGACACCGACCGGCTGCTCGGCAACCTCCGGCGGCTCGCCGGGATGGGCAGCACCGTGCTCATGGTGGAGCACGACGCCGACACGATCCGCGCGGCGGATCACCTGATCGACCTCGGCCCCTCGGGCGGGCGCAAAGGCGGCCGGATCGTCGCGGCGGGGCCGTCGCGCGCGGTGCTCGCGAACCCCGACTCGCCGACCGCCCGGGCGCTCGCCGGCGAGGATGCGCTGCTCAGCGCGCGCCCGGCGCGCCCTCCCGTGCGCGAGCACATCGAGCTCCTCGGCGCCCGCGCGCACAACCTCCAGGGGGACACTCTCCGGCTCCCCGCGGGCCGGATGACGGTGGTCGCCGGCGTGTCCGGCTCGGGGAAGAGCACGCTGATCCAGAAGGTGCTCTACCCCGCCGCGCGCCGCGCGCTGAAGCTGGAGGCGCCCGAGCCGGGCCCGCACAAGGCGCTGCGGCTGCCGAAGAGCATCCTGCGGGCGGTGGCCGTCGATCAGTCGCCCATCGGCCGGACGCCGCGCTCGATCCCCGCGACGTTCCTGGGCGTCTGGGACGAGGTCCGCAAGCTCTACGCTGCCTGCCCCGACGCGCAGGTGCGCGGCTACGGCCCTGCGCGGTTCTCCTTCAACACGGCCTCCGGCGGGCGGTGCCCCGCGTGCGAGGGGCAGGGCGTCATCGCGCACGAGATGTCGTTCTTGCCGGACGTGACCACGCCTTGCGAGGCGTGCGGCGGCGCGCGCTTCGAGCCGGCGACGCTCGACGTGCGCTACCTCGGTCTGTCCGTCGGCGAGCTCCTGGATCTCACCGCGGAGGAGGCTGTCGAGGTCTTCGCGTCCCACCCGAAGATCCGCGCCCCGCTCTCGACGATGTGCGATCTCGGCGTCGGTTATCTCCACATCGGCCAGGGGTCGCACACGCTCTCGGGCGGCGAAGCGCAGCGGCTCAAGCTCGCGGCGGAGCTGACGGCCGGCGCGCGGCCGAAGCCCACGCTCTATGTGCTCGATGAGCCCACGACCGGCCTGCATCTGGCGGACGTGACGCGCCTGGTCCGCGTGCTCGATCGCCTCGTCGAGCGCGGCGACACGCTGGTGATCATCGAGCACCACCCGGCGGTCATCGCGTGCGCGGATCACGTGGTCGAGCTCGGCCCGGAGGGCGGCGCCGGCGGTGGGCGCATCGTGGCGGAGGGCACCCCGCGGGAGGTGGCGCGTCAGCCGACGGCGACGGGCGAGGTGCTGAAGCGGATCTTCGCGAAGGCTACGTGAGCGGGCGCGCCGCGCGAACCGGCGCGCCGTCCCGGGGAGCGTGGCTCAGCCGCCGGCGCGCTTTGCGTACTGGTACGCGGTATAGGCGGAGATAAGGTGGCAGATCCAGCCGAGCCAGCCGCCCGAGCCGATCCACAGGCCTGGGGTGACGATCAGCCAGAAAATGCAGCGCAGGAACGCGCCGTTGTAGAGCTGCCCAACGCCCGGAATAAGGAACGAAAGCACTGCGGCGATCCCGGATTTGCTCATGGCATCGGAACCTGATCACCGTGACCGCCCTGTCAAGCGGGCTGGGGGAACCTGGGCATGGACCCGCCGCGCCGCGGCCAGCGGCACAGCGCGCGGTGCAGGAGGGCTCAGCGGCTGCCTGGTAGGACGATCCTTCGACGGCCCGTCGAGGACGTAGAAGGGGCCGGCGCAGGGGTCGTCCCCGTGGCGGTCGGCGCAGGGGTCGTCCCCGTGGCGGTCGGCGCAGGGGTCGTCCCCGTGGCGGTCGGCGCAGGGGTCGTCCCCGTGGCGGTCGGCGCAGGGGTCGTCGCCGTCGGCTTGGGTTGCGCTTGCGCCGTCGGCTTCGGGGCCGCCACGGGGGCAGGCGCGGGCGGCTCCGGTGCGGTCGCCGCGGGTGTGGCGGCCGTCGGAGGGGGAGGCGCCGGATCGCCGGCGACCGACGCGGGCGCCGGGGGCGCCTCGATGGGCGTCAGCGCTGCAGCATCTTCGGATGACCCTCGGCTGCGCATCACGAAGAAGACGGTCGTCAGCCCGCCGATGACCACGAACGCGCCGATCCCGATCAGCGCGAGCGTCGCGCCGGAGCTCTTCGCGCGAGGCCGCGCGGGGATCGGCGCCGGGTACAGCGCGCCGCTGCCCGGCGGCTGGGGAGCGCCGCCGGCGTGAAACCCCGGCGCTCCGGCGACCCCGGGGCCACCTGGGGCCCCGAACGGCGCGCCGCCGTACGGGCTGGGAGGCTGGGGCGGCTGCCCGTAAGCGCCTCCTCCAGGTGGCCCGCCGTAATTCGCTGTCGCACCGGGCCCGTACGGACCCGGTGCACCAGGTGGCGGCGCGCCGTACGGGCCAGCGGGAGCGCCGTACGGGCCGGGCATTCCGGGAGGCGCGCTGTTGGTCCCGCCTTCGACGAGGGTCCGCGGGACGGCTGCGCCAGCGGCGCTCGGATCGTGCGGCGCGGTGCCGGGCGGCACGGGAAAGGCGCCCTGCGGCGAGTTGGGCCCTGCGAGCGGAGGCTCGCCGGGCACGGTCTTGCCAGGGCCGTACATGCCGCTCGGGGGCGCAGGCCATCCCGGCGGCGGACCGCTATTCTGGTTGCTCATCGAGATCGCATCCTACCTACCGTACGCGCCTGGCGCGTCAGTTGTTGGGTACGATGATCACGCGCCGTCGAGGCCTGTCCGACGGCGTGGTGGTGGTCGGGCTCGTCGTCGGCGGGCTCGTCGTCGGCGGGCTCGTCGTGTTCGGCTGGGGGTTGGCCGGCGGCTGTGCGCTGGTCGGCGCGGGGAACGGGAACGGCGGCAGCGTCGACGGGATGACCCAGGGAAGCTGGGGGATGATCGTCGTCCCGCTGGGGCGTGTCGTCGGCGCCGTCGTGGTCGGCGGCGCCGTCGTGCTCGGCGTCGCCGGCGGCTTCGCCGTCGTGGTCGGCCGGGGCTGCGGCTTGGCGACCACGGGCGGCTCGACGGGAGGTGGCGTCACCGCCGGGGGAGTCACGGCGGGGGGCGTCGTCGCGGGCGGGCTAGGATCCGAAGGCACCGTGTTGGCCGGCTGGAAAGTCGGCAGGGCCGGCGCCACGTCGGCCTGCTCCTTCCGGCTCAGCTCGTTGGCGATGTACAGACCGCCGACGACGGCCCCCGTGATCCCCGTGGCGAGCAGCAGGATGGCGAACAGCGAAGTCCCGCCTCGCGCGGGTCGCTGCGCGCCGTGCGCCGAGGCGCTCTGCGAGATCCTCGGCAGCGGATCCATCGGCGCCGTCCCAGGGATGTAGCCCTGCGCGCCGCCGCCATACGCGCCGCCATACCCGGGCGCTGGGCCGCCGTTGAATCCGCCACCCGGGGCCGCGCTCCGGTCCATGAACGGCGCGCCTCCGACCGCCGTCCCTCCCGGGCGTGGCGACGCATCGAAGGGCCCCGGCTCGTGGCTCGTGGCGGGCACCCCCTGGGGGAGAGCGTAGGGGGCGGCGCTCACGGTCGCCGGCTGCGCGATCTGGGGATAGCCCCCTTGGGCGAAGTACGGGCCGGAGGAGGGCTCCGGCCTCGGCGTGAACCCTGGCGCTGACGCCGAGGGACCTCGGGCATCCGAGGAGAAGCCGCCCATGGGGGTCGAGGGCCCGAGGCCTCCCGGGGGGCCGCTGGACGCGTGCTGCGCGCCGCCGTCCTCCGGCGGAATCGTCTTGGGAACGGAGCTGGCGCGACCGTCCCCCATCGCGTTGGTCGCGGGCGCCGCCGCGGAAGGCGCGAGCATCCCGGGCGCCGCGAGGGCTGCCGCCAGGGCGGCCCCGGATGACCGCGCCAGGCTGACCTCGGACGGCGCGGGGGTGAGCGCCGACGGGGCGCGGGCGGCTCGGGCGAACGGCTCCAGGGCGCTGCGGAACTCGGCGGTGGTCGCGAAGCGATCCGGCGGCGAGGCCGCCATGGCGCGGTGGACGGCGGCGCAGAGGCCGGGCGCGAGCTCCGGCGCCAGGTCGGAGAGCCGCGAGATCTGGCCCGAAAGGTAGGCTCCCGCGATCTGCTGGGGCTCATCGCCGCCGACCGGCCGGCGGCCAGCCAGCATCTCGAAGATGATGACGCCCAGCGAGAAGATGTCGGCGCGCGCGTCCACGGAGTCCGCGGAGTAGGCCTGCTCGGGCGCCATGTACTCGGGGGTGCCCATGATCACGCCGGGGCGCGTCAACCCGCGATCGAGCTCCCCCGTGACCTTCAGCTTGGCGATGCCGAAGTCGAGCAGCTTGATGAGCGGCTCTCCCTTGGCGGACTTCGTGATGATCACGTTGTCCGGCTTGAGGTCCCGGTGGACGACGCCCGCGCGATGGGCGGCCTCGACGCCCTCGAGCATCTGCATCGTGTACTCGAGCGCGTCGGGGTACCCGAGGCGGATGCCTGCCCGGTAGAGCTCCTCGTACAGGGTCTGGAGCGTCTTTCCCTCCAGGTACTCCATCACGATGAACGCCAGGCCGGACGCCGTCTGGTCGACGTCGCTGACGCGAACCACGTGCGCGCTCTGGATCTGCGCGGAGACGCGCGCCTCCTGAAGGAAGCGCTGCACCAGGCCGGAGCGGCGGGACAGCTCGGGGTGGAGAAACTTGAGGGCGACCGTCGTCCCCAGCACCTCGTGGCGGGCTTCGTAGACGCTCCCCATGCCGCCATCGCCGATGAGGCGCACGAGTCGGTACTTGTTGTTGATGACCTGGCCTGCCTGCGGACGCATCGATCTCCGTTGAGGGCGCTGGAGTTGCTCGGAGAGTCTCACAGGCTGGTAGACGAACGTCAGCCCCATTTGTGCGACACAGCGTCGCGATGATCGCGATCCGCCCTGCTTTTCGGCGCAGCGAGCCCCAACCATTTCCGCCGGCGTCCCGTCCAGGGCGCCCATAAGGCTGAGGTCGCACGCTCCGGGGTGCACGTGCCACCACAAGGATGTGCGATGACGCGATGCGTCGTCGTGGCTCGTGTGGGCGCGACAGCGCTGATGCGCGCGTGCGGGACCGAGTATACCTGGGAGCGCCGCGTGGGAGCGGCGCCGAGGAGATGCCCGTGCTGGCTGCGCCGTTGCTCGATGCCCTGATCGATCGCTCTCTGGAGGAAGACCTCGCGGGAGGCGATCTCACCACCGAGGCTTGTGTCGAGGCCTCCGCGCGCGCGACGGCGAAGGCGGTCGCGCGCAAGCCGCTCGTCGCGTGCGGGGGCGACGTGTTCCTGCGCGTCTTTCAGCGCCTGGATCGGCAGGTGGAGGGCGAGGTGCTCGTCGCGGACGGCACCGCGGTCGGCGTCGGCACGGTGCTGTGGACGGTGCGCGGTCGCGCGCGCTCGCTCCTCAGCGCGGAGCGCACCGCGCTCAACCTCGCGCAGCGGATGAGCGGCGTCGCCTCCGAGGCGCGTCGCTACGCCGAGGCGATCCCGGCTGGGTCGAGCGTGCGCATCACCGACACCCGCAAGACGACGCCCGGTCTCCGCGGGCTGGAGCGCTACGCGGTGCGCGTGGGCGGCGCGCACAACCACCGCGACAGCCTCGGGAGCGCCGTGCTCATCAAGGACAACCACATCGTCGCGGCGGGCGGCATCGCGACCGCCATCGCTCGTGCGCGGGCGCGCGCCCCGCACACGACGAAGGTCGAGGTCGAGGTGGCCTCGCTGCAGGAGCTCGATCAGGCGCTGGCCGCCGGCGCCGACATCATCATGCTCGACAACTTCACGCTGGCCGACGTCAAGGCCGCGTCCGCGCGCGTGCGGTCGGCGCCGTACGGCCGGCCTCTCCTCGAGGTCTCCGGCGGCATCACGCTGGAGCGCATCCCCGAGCTCGTCGCGGCGGGCATCGACGTCATCAGCGTCGGGGCGCTGACGCATTCGGCGCGCGCGGCCGACATCGCGCTCGATCTCTCGCTGTGAGGCGGCTCGACGGGGAGGCGATAGAGCGCGAGCTCTCGCGGCTGGGCGCGTCGTTCGGGCGGCCGCTCGCCGTGGCGGCCGAGACCGCGTCGACGAACGACGACGCGCGGAGCGCGGCCGCGGACGGCGCGCCGCACGGGGCTGCGTTCCTTGCCGACGCGCAGACCCAGGGTCGGGGGCGCGGCGGGCGCTCCTGGCACTCTCCGCCCGGCGAGAACCTCTACCTGTCGGTGGTGTTGCGCCCGAGCCTGCCGGCGAGCCGAGTGGCCCCCATCGCGCTCGTCATGGGGCTGGCCGTCGCGTCCGTCATCGAGCGACGGCTCGCGCCTCTTCCGCCCCGCGGCGCGTCGGGCGGCGGCTCCGTCGTCGAGGTGCGGCTCAAGTGGCCCAACGACGTGCTCGCCGGGGGCCGCAAGCTGGCGGGGATCCTCGTCGAGGCCCAGCTGCGCGGCGAGTCGGTGAGCAGCGTGATCGTCGGCGTCGGGCTCAACGTCCATGCGTCGAGCTTCCCGCCGGATCTGTCGGCGCGGGCCACGTCGCTCGCGATGCTCGGGATCGACGACGTCCCGCGCGAGCGCCTCGCCGCGGAGCTGCTCCAGGCGATCGGCGACGCGGCGGCGAGGTTCGAGGCAGGAGAGCTCGCGCCCTTCGCGGAGGATCTCGCCCGGATGGACTGGCTGCGCGGCCGCCGCGTCGAGGTCGCCGGCGTGGTCGGCGTCGCGGCGGGGATCGATCCGGAGGGGCACCTGCTGGTCCGCGGCGCGGACGGCATCCTCCGGGCGGTGGCGGCGGGCGAGGTCAGCGTCATCTCCAGCTGAGCGCCCCGCGCCGCTTGCATTGCGCGCTCGGCGCGGCCAAAGCTCCCGCCCCACCTCGCGGTCGCCGGCCGGCGTGGCGCCGCCGAGGCCGACCGAGGCTCCTCGGAGGCGTCGCTTCCTTGAAAGAAGACACCCTCGTCGTCCACGAAATCTACGCCAGCGTGCAGGGCGAATCGACGTTCGCCGGGCTGCCGTGCACCTTCGTCCGGCTCACCGGGTGCAACCTGCGCTGCGCCTGGTGCGACACGTCGCAGGCCTTCTATGGCGGCAAGCGGATCCGCCGCGGCGACGTCCTGGAGCGCGCGCTCGCCCTCGGCACGCCGCTCGTCGAGCTCACGGGGGGCGAGCCTCTCCTTCAGCCCGGGTCGTTCCCGCTCCTCGCGGAGCTCTGCGACGCGGGCCGGACGGTCCTCGTCGAGACCAGCGGCGAGGCAGACGTCTCGCGCGTCGATCCGCGCGTGCACAAGATCATGGACCTGAAGGCGCCTGGCTCGGGGGAATCCCACCGGAACCGCTGGTCGAACCTGGATCACCTGACGCCGCGCGACGAGATCAAGTTCGTGCTCGCCGATCGGGCGGACTATGCGTGGATGCGGGACACCATCCGCGAGCGGCGCCTCGACGCGCGCGGCGTGACGCTGCTCGCCTCATGCGTGTGGGGCAAGCTGTCGCCGAAGGAGCTCGTCCAGTGGGTGCTCGACGATGGCCTCCGCGTCCGGGTGCAGGTCCAGCTCCACAAGGTGATCTGGGGAGCCGACGCGCAGGGGGTCTGACCCGCGGGTCGCCCCCGCGCTGCGGCTCGTGCCGGTGAGGGCGGCGCCCTTCTCTCGCAGCCTCAGCGCTCGCCGCGCGCAAACTGCTCGAAATCTTCGACGTCGCGGGGCGAGCCGAGGACGAGCGGCACGCGCTCGTGGAGCGACCTCGGGACCCTGTCGAGGATGCGCTCGGCCCCGGTGCTCGCCTTTCCGCCTGCGGCCTCGAAGATGAACGCGAACGGGTTCGCCTCGTAGAGCAGCCGAAGCTTGCCCTGGCCGCCTCGATCGGCGGGGTACGCGAAAATGCCGCCCTTGAGCAGCGTCCGGTGTGCGTCCGCGACCAGCGAGCCCACGTAGCGCGCGCCGTACGGCCGCCCCTCGTGCTTGCTGTCCTCCTTGATCCACGCGTTCCAGCGGCGCACGTCCTCCGGCCATCGCGCGCTGTGGCCTTCGTTGATGGAGTACGTCGAGCCGCGCTCGGGGATCCGGATGTTCTCGTGAGAGAGAAAGAACTCTCCTACGGTCGGGTCGTAGGTGAAGCCGTGCACGCCGCCGAGGCCGGTCGTGATGACGAGCAGCGTCGACGAGCCGTAGAGCACGTAGCCGGCCGCGACCAGATCGCGGCCGGGGCGAAGGAAGTCCGAGGGATCGGCGCCCATCTTGGCGTCGCTCTTCCGGAGCACACCGAAGATCGTGCCGATCGAGATGTTCACGTCGATGTTGGACGAGCCGTCGAGCGGGTCCACGACGACGATGTACTTCGCTCGTGGGTCCGTGGAGAGGAGCCTCATTTCACCGAGCTCCTCGCTCACCACGGCCGCGCAGTGCCCGCGCCTTCCGAGCACGCTGAGCAGCGTCTCGTTGGCGACCTCGTCGAGCTTCTGCACGACCTCGCCCTGGACGTTGGTCTGTCCCGTGTATCCGAGGACGTTGGCGAGGCCGGCCCGCCGGACCTTGGACGTCACGAGCTTCGCCACCAGGCCGAGCTGGTTCAGGAGGGAGGTGAACGCCCCTGTCGCCGCGGGGAACCCGAGCATTCCTTCGAGGATGTATGTCTCGAGCGTGATCCCGATGCGTGACGGCGCCTCCGGCGGCTTCCAGCTCAGATCCCGTTGGTCCGACATGATCCCTCCGCGTTGTCGGCGAGGACGTTACCGCCCCGCCACGTGCTCGCGCTCGCGTCCGCCGCTGTGGCCCCGAGGGCGGACCGGCGCAGTTTCGAGAATTGCGTATCCGATGGCTTCGTACAACATCCTCGGGGCGCTGGACCGCCCGCGCGTTGGGCTCGATACGTTCGTCCAAGTCCTGAAGATGCGGCCCGAGTCCGCTCGCCCGAGCACCCTGACACGGCGCCGCGGGCATGACGGGGTGGGTTCACGCCCCGGGCGGGCCACGCGCTTCCTGGCGCAGCAGCACCTTCGACGGAGTGATTCATGGCGCTCACCACCCGTGTAGAGCAGATCCTCTCCTGGTACACCTCCGAGAACCCAGGCACGCTGACGAACCTCGTCCGGCTGCTCACCCATGGCGCGCTCGCGGGCACCGGAAAGATGGTGATCCTGCCGGTGGACCAGGGCTTCGAGCACGGTCCAGTGCGATCGTTCGCTCCGAACCCCGAGGCCTACGACCCCGATTACCACTTTCAGCTCGCGATCGACGCCGGGTGCAACGCCTACGCGGCGCCGCTCGGATCGCTGGAGGCTGGCGCGGCCAGGTTCGCGGGGCAGGTGCCCCTGATCCTGAAGCTGAACAACAGCGACACGCTGGCGAAGGTGGAGCAGCCCGTGTCGGCGGTGACCGGCTCGGTCGAGGACGCGCTCCGCCTCGGCTGCGTCGGCGTCGGCTACACCATCTACCCCGGGTCCGGCGCGAGAAACAGGATGTACGAGGACCTTCGCGAGATCGCCCTCGAGGCCAAGCGCAGGGGCCTGGTCGTCATCGTCTGGAGCTATCCGCGCGGCGCCGGACTGTCGAAGCAGGGCGAGACGGCCATCGATGTCTGCTCCTATGCGGCGACGATTGCCGCCCAGCTCGGCGCACACATCATCAAGGTCAAGCCGCCGACCGCTCATATCGAGCAGGAGGAGGCGAGAAAGATGTACGAGAAATACAACATTCCCATCCAGACGCTCGCCGACCGGACCCGGCACGTCGTGCAGGCGACGTTCGGCGGCAAGCGCGTGGTGATCTTCTCTGGCGGCGAGTCCAAGGCGACCGACGCCGTCCTGGAGGAGGTGCGCGAGATGGCCGCAGGCGGGTCCTTCGGGTCGATCATGGGGCGGAATGCGTTCCAGCGCCCTCGCGTCGAGGCGCTTCGGCTCCTCGCCGACGTGATCCAGATCTACGGGTCGGCGCGCTGACGCCCCTCCATCCGGCGCTCGGGGCGGGCCGGCTCGGACCCGCAGTCCGGTGGGCAGCGTCGCGCGAGGCGCTCCGACGGCGGGCCGCCGAGCGCGGAGCCTGCGCGGAGCCGTGCGGAACCGCGCAGGGCTGCGCGGGGCTGCGCGCCTGGGAGCGCGAGCGCTCTCCCGCCCGCACCTCGGGCCGACCGCCTGCGGGCATCGTCCACGTCGACGGGGTTAGCCCTTCGTGTTTAGATGCCGCGCTGGACCCCTCCACATCCCGGGCTCAGGAGACCGCATGCCGATCAAAGTGAACCTCGCCTCGTCCGACCCGCTGAGCATCGCCGTCGACGTCGTCGTCATCGGCGTGCCTGAAGGCGCTTCGACGGGTGAGGGCGTGCTGGCGAGGCTCGTGGCGGCGCTGGGCGAGTCGGTGACTCACCAGGTCAAGCGTGACGACTTCACGGGGAAGAGGGATCAGAGCATCGATTTCGCGACGCACGGCGCGTTGAAGCCCGGCCGGGTGCTCTTGCTCGGGCTCGGGTCGGGCAAGGTCACCGACGTCGAGTGCAGGCTGCTCGCGGCGAGGGGGGCGCGCTTCGCGAACGGCGTGCGCGCCGAGAGCATCGCGGTCGTCGTGCCTCCCGGCGTCGAGCGCGCGGAGCGGGCCGCCGCGGAGGGGCTCGTGCTCGGGGCCTACCGGTTCACCCGCTACTTCACGGGCGATCGTCTGCCCAAGGTCGCGCTCTCCCGCGGCACCGTGGTCATCGAGGGCAAGGTGGGCAAGGCGGCGCGCGATGCCGTCGCGCTCGGCCAGCACGTCGGCGAGGCGATCTGCGTCGCGCGCGACCTCGTCAACGAGCCGCCCAACGAGGTTTATCCGGAGGCGCTCGCGCGTGTCGCGGTGGACGTGGGCAAGCAGCACGGGCTCAAGGTGACGGTGCTCGACAAGGCCGCGCTCACCAAGCGGGGCATGAAGCTCATCATGGCGGTGGGGCAGGGGAGCGCGCGGGATCCCCGGCTGGTCCACATGATCTACGCTCCTCCCGGGAAGCCGAAGGGGAAGCTGGTCTTCGTGGGCAAGGGGCTCACCTTCGACAGCGGCGGGCTCTGCATCAAGCCAGCTCCGGGCATGGAAGAAATGAAGGGCGACATGGGCGGCGCCGCGAACGTGATCGCGCTGATGGCCGCCGTCGCGGCCGCCAAGCCGAACGTCGAGGTGCACGGCGTCATCGGCGCGGCAGAGAACATGCCCGACGGCGCGGCATACCGGCCCGGCGACATCTTCGGCTCTCTGGACGGCAGGACGGTGGAGATCATCAACACCGACGCAGAGGGGCGCCTGGTCCTCGCCGACTGCCTCGCCTATGCGCGCGCGCTGAAGCCGGACCTCATCGTCGACAACGCGACCCTCACGGGCGCGTGCGTCGTGGCCCTCGGGCCGACCGTGTCCGGCTTCTTCTCGAACCGCGAGGAGCTCGCGGAGCGCCTGCGGAGCGCCGCGAAGGCCGCGGGCGAGTCGATGTGGCAGCTCCCCCTCATCGAAGAGCTCCGCGACGGCCTCAAGAGCGACTGGGCCGACATCAAGCACACGGCCGACCGCTGGGGAGGGGCCATCACCGCGGCCTTGTTCCTGCGCGAGTTCGTGGGGGATGTCCCCTGGGTCCACGTGGATATCGCTGGCCCATCCATGGCGAACAAGCCGTACGGCATCTTCTCCAAGGGCGGGACGGGCCACGGCGTGCTTACCTTCCTCCGCCTCATCGAAGGCTTCACCGGCTAAACCGTGCAACTCCGCCGCAAGCTCGCGCGCGCCATGGGGCGCGCCATCACCGACTTCGACATGATCGCCGACGGCGATCGGATCCTCTGTGCTGTCTCGGGGGGCAAGGACAGCTACGCGATGCACGCGCTGCTCGTCGACCTCGCGCGGCGCGCGCCGGTCCGGTTCAGCGTGATCGCGGTCAACATCGACCAGGGGCACCCTGGCTACCCGGGACACCTCCTCACCGACTACATGGCGGCGGGCGGCCACGAGTTCCGGATGATCTCCGAGGACACCTACTCGATCGTCACCGAGAAGATCCCCGAGAACAAGACGTACTGCTCCCTCTGTTCCCGCCTGCGCCGGGGCATCCTGTACCGCATCGCGCGCGAGCTCGGCTGCTCGAAGATCGCCCTCGGCCACCACCGTGACGACGCCGTGACGACGCTGCTCCTGAACCTAATCTTCGCGGGGCAGCTGAAATCGATGCCGCCGAAGCTCATCTCCGACGACGGCGACAACATCGTGATCCGTCCGCTGATCTACTGCGCCGAGGCCGAGCTCGCCGCGTTCGCCGCGGAGGAGCGGTTCCCGATCATCCCCTGCGACCTGTGCGGGTCCCAGGACAACCTCCAGCGCAAGGCGGTGAGCCAGCTCCTCGCGGATCTCGACGCGCGCCACCCCGGAACGCGGCAGAACATGCTCGCAGCCCTCGGCAATGTGCGCCCGAGCCACCTCTTTGACACGGGCCTTTGGAAGCGGCTCGGGCTCGAGGTCGCCCGGGAAGAGGGGAGCGCAGGCGACGAGGCGGGCGTGGGTGCGCCAGCGCCGGACGTGCTGCCCGTGGGCAACCTCCTGAGAAACCTGGCCTAGCGCTCGCTCATGAGCACGGATGCCCCCGGCGCCATCTCGATCGGCGCTCCGCGCGAAGAGGAGTCCACCGCGTCGGCCTCCGTCGGTCGCGGCGGTGCGTTGACGCGCGGGGTCGACGGGGCGTCAGGCTCGGACCACCCGGAGGCGCCGCTGCCGGGGGCGGCGCGCTTCGACCTGGGTCCGGGCGGCGGGCGCGCCCCGCAGGCGTTGCTCGCCGCGGTCGTCGCCTGGATGATCACGGTCGCGCCCGCGGGTTTCGGTCGTGGCGCGCCCGTATTCGCTAGCATCGCCGCCACGCTCGCCTTCCTGTGCGGCGTCGCTGCGCCGCTGCTCGCCCCCACGCACCGCCGGGTCGCCCGGCACCTCGGCATCTCCGTCTTCCTCGCGCTGGTCACGCTGACCTGGCTGCTGGCTTCTCCTTCCCTTCAGCCATCCCGCCTCGACCCGGTCCGCGCGGCGATCGGCGCGATCGCCTGGGGTATCTTCGCGCTTTCCTGGCGCGATCGCTGGGATGTGCGGCGCCAGCCGGAGCCGGAGCCAGACGCCCCGCTCCTGCAGGCCCGAGCCCACCTCCCTCCGCTCGCGACGGCGATCGTCGCCTTCGGGGCGCTCGTGAGCCTCGCGATCCTCGTGCTCGCCTGGCGCATCCGGGACCCGGAGCGCGCCCTCTTGGCCCAGGCCGTCGCGGTGGCCTGCGCTGTCGCGCTGATCACGGCGGCGTCCGGCGTCGCGGTGGCTCGTGGCCGCCGGCACACGGGCGGCGGACGGCGGCTCCCCCACCGAGCCGTTCGGCACCTGGTGGTCCTCATCGTCTTTGCGGTCCTGGGGGCGGTGGCGATGACGCTGCGGTGAGCGGCGGCGCGGCCGTGGCCTCCCGGCTGCCGCCGCTCCCTGGTGTCCCCGCATCCCCGCCGGTTCCTCACCAAATCGCGTTACACTCATGGGCGTGTCCCGCGCAGTCGATGTGTTCGCGGTTCTGCTCCTCGTCGCCGCAGCGTTCTCCTTTGCCTTCGGGGTTCACGCGCTCGGTGATCGCCAGGATTTCAAGGCGATCTACCTCCTCGTGATCGGCGGCCTCTCGCTCAAGGCGTCCACGGAGATCCTTCGTCCCCGCGGGGGTAGCGCGTGAGCCCTGGGCGCCGAACGATCGCGGCCATCGTGTGTCTGTGCGCGTGCGCGGCCTGGGCTGCTCTATCGACGTCCGCGAGGGGGGCGGCGCCGCTGCCTCCCGACGTGGCGGCTCGCGTGGGCGCGAGCGACGTCGCCGTCGACTCGGTAGCGCGCATCGCGGCGGCGCAGCAGATCCCGCCTGCGCAGGCCCGGGACGCGGCGGTCCGCGACGCGCTCTGGGCCGCCGAGGCACGAGCCCGCGGCCTCGACCAGGAGCCCGACGTGCGGCGCGAGATCAGCCTGGTGCTCGCCCGTCGCATGCTCCACCGCCTGAAAGAGGAGGCGGCGAACGCAGGACCGGTGACCGACGAAGAGCTCCGCGTCGCCACCGAGCGCCACTGGCTCGATCTCGATCGTCCCGAGGGGTACCGCACCGTGCACGCCGTCGTGAAGCTCTCGGAAGACGCTGGCGAGGCCACCCGTGACAAGGCGAAGGCGATCGCCGACGCCATCCGGACCGCCGTCTTGTCTTCGCGCGAGGTCGCTCAGCGCACCGAGCCGCCCCGCGCCGCGGGGACGCCGCAACCGCCCCCCGATCCGGCTGCAGAGGCGTTCATCAGCGCCGCGAAGGGCGTCCCTGCCGACGGCCTCGAGGTCGTGGCGCAGGCGCTCGCGCCGGTGACGGAGGCGGGCCGCGTGCTCACGCCGGAGCCGCAGCAGTTTGACCCCACCTTCTCCCGCGCGGCCGCGTCCCTGGTCGCGCGCGGAGATCTCACCGCACCGGTCACATCGGCCTTCGGCGTGCATGTCATCATGCTCCTCGAGCGCATCCCGGCGCAGGTGGTGCCTGTCGAGGAGCGACGCGGCCTGGTGCGCGACGAGGTCGTGGCGGACCGCGCGCGCGCCGCCCAGGCAAGGTTCCTCGAGGTGGCACGGCGCGAGCCGAAGATCGCGGGGGCCGTCGATGCGTTGCTCGAGCTCGTGCGGATCGAGCCATGACCACATCGCGCAACGGAGGGCGCAACCGGATCCGACGCCGGCTTCCACGTGACCAGGCGCCGTCCTCTTTCACGTCGATCCTCGAGGATCTCCTGTGCGCGATCCCGGGCGCGCACGCTGCCGCGCTCGTGGATTTCGAGGGGGAGACGATCGACTACGCCGGCGGGCTCGACCCCTACGATGTGAAGGTGACCGCGGCCCACTGGCAGATCGTGCTGGCCGAGGTCGCAGGCACGCGCCTGGGGGTGTCGCGCCAGATCACGGTGCGCGCCCACCGCAAGAGCTACATCGTGCGCCAGCTGCAACCGGAGTACGCCTTGGTCCTGGTGCTGCACCCGCGGGCGGCCTTTGCCGCGTCCCACCGCGCGCTGCAGGAGGCCGAGGCGCGGCTCTGCGCCGAGGCCGGCTGGAGCACGTCGCGCACCACGCGGTGGTACTGCGTCGACGTCGAGACCGAGGCCTCGGATCGCGGGCGCCCCGCCCGCCTCCGCGGCGCAGGTGGCTGGCAGCCCGTCGAGGTGATGGGCTCGATGGTGGGCCTCGGGCCGCGCGAGAAAGGCTTCCGGATCCGTCTGCCGAGCGGCGCGGAGATGCTGCTCATCCGCGAGCGCATGGGCCGCTGGTTCGCAGACGAGCACCCGGAGACCTGAACGTCAGCACGAGCGAGGCGGCGCGCAGCGGCGCAGGCGACGGACCGAGAAGCGGGCCCGGGTACTGAAAGCCCCGAGGAACAAGGCAGACTCTGCCGGAGAGAACAGGTCGGAAAAATCCTGTTGACCTGGCCGGTCTCCTGAGTATCCTCCGCGCTCCCTGGTTGCCA